>OZ244922.1:0-3520010 GCA_965221905.1 Chloroflexota bacterium | reverse complement strand
GGTAATACGCATTGATCCCTCCTCCTGAAGATCCGTTCGGGTTCGGTACGCCCCTTCACCGAACGCTACCTAAAGATACTTTACTGCTCACCACGATTGTTGATACCCACGGTTGTGGTGCTGCTGCCATTATGGGGAAAGCATTAATACCTGTCAAGGACAAAGCCCAAATTCAGCAGTAAAAGTGACAAGATTCCGCTAGAAAACTGAGTGTATCCTGTGGTATGTAGTTGTCAACCCCTGAAATAGCCCATAATGACATAATTGAGCCTATTGACACAGACTAATTCTGCGAAATGAGTAGACGAAGAAGCTTGACAGGCCACTGTTACTAAGGTCGCTGCTGCGGGACTGTTTCTCTGATTCCCTCAGAGTCCTCGCGAAGAGGCCGGGATATTTCGCGGTGACCTCTAAAATCCTGCTCCGAAAGCTACCGGGCTGAAACCGCCGCGAAGCTTCAGCGGCGAGACGGCCTTCCCTTAAAGTGTGGCCTCCCGCTGCTGTGGGGCGTCGGTAAGCTCCTTATTGTTTGGGAGTCGGCGGAAGCGATTGCGGTAGCCAGGTATTCTTCCGCCTGGCTACCGCAAGCTACCGCTCAAAGTAGCTGAGTCGATTCGGTTCTATGCCGAGTTGTGAAGCTTGGCGGGCCATCCCTCCGGTCGGCACGGTGCAAATGCTGCGGCACGGTCTCAAATCAATGTGATTCGGAAGACTGCCAGGCTGGAGAGCTACGACCGCATAGAAGCTGCGCCGATTTAGAAAGCCGGCCGCGTCACCGGCATCTCGAGAACGTGCTGCGCGCGCTCGAGAAAGACTTCGTCTGTGGTGCTGATGACGCGCGTCGAGACGTTGCCGCGCGGGTTGAACTCCATCATGAGCAGCGCGCCGCGCGGCTGTAATCCTGCTATCAACTCGTCGAAGAGCTCGTTCGTGATACGTTCGTGGGAATAGTACTTGTCGCGAAAGCTATTGAAGTAGAGCTTGAGCGTCTTGAGGTCCACAATACGCGCGTCGGGCACGTACACCATTGTAGCGACCGCGAAATCAGGGTAACCGGAAACCGGGTCTTTAAACGTCAATTCCGGCAGACGAATCTGCACGTAGTAATCCCGCTTGGGTTCAGGATTGGGGAAGTAGCGAATTTCCACGGAATCAATCGCTTCTTCTCCGTAACGCACCTCTCGCTTCTTCTTGCGCCTTGGCTTATTTTCTGATTCCGGTGTGCTCATTCTATGTATCCTAAACGCTGCGCACTGAGCGCGTGTATCATTGGGGAGAACCGTACGTATGCATGCCGCAAATATGACCGTACTATGTTGCTTTGCGAAACGTCAACTCACTCCGGACTCGCGGGTGCTGTGCGTTGCCGGCTGAGCGCTGTCCCGATGGAGCGAAGTGCGAGGGCACTTTAAATCGGGGGCAAGCCTTCGCGGCGGCGAAGATTCGATTCCGCGCTCGATGACTGCTTTGGAATCCAAGCAATCAAACGAGTGCTTACAATTGTCTTTGCGTTTCGCCGCGCCTGTAGGCGTGGGGCTGCGCCATAGCCGACAATAGAGAAGCTTTGCATTGAGACGCTGCTAACGAGAAAGGTAGGAACCCGGTGGCAAAAGTATTCATCGGCGCACGTTCTATTCTTGATCTTCCCGGTCCGCATTGGGACACACTACGCAATGCCGGCGTTGAGCTCGCTCCACCGCTCGACGTGTTTCGCCCGCTTACCGAGCAAGAGTTAATCGATAATCTAGACGGCGTCGAGGCCTTCGTCGCCGGATCGGACCATTTCACCGAGCGCGTCTTCGCCGCCCATCCGCAGCTTAAGATCGTGGCGCGCGTCGGCGTGGGCTACGACCAGATCGACATCGAAGCCGCCACCAGGCACGGCGTCTGGATAACCATCACGCCCGGGGCGAACAACGATACGGTTGCCGACTATGCGATGGCGATGATTCTAGCACTGGCGCGCCAGGTCGTGGAACATGCGGCAATCGCCCGCGACGGCGGGTTCCACCGCATTCAAGGGGTGGACGTGTGCAACAAGACGCTGGGCATCTTGGGTCTCGGCCGCATCGGCAAGTCGGTGGCGCGTCGGGCGAGCGGCTTTGATATGCGGGTGCTCGCGTATGACGTGATGTGGGACGAAGAGGCGGCGGCGGACCTCGGTGTCACGTACGCGGAGCCCGAAGAGATCTTCGCGGAGGCGGACTTCATCTCGCTCCACCTGCCAAGCACGCCGGAGACCTACAAGTTCGTCAATGCGGCGCTGCTGGAGCGTATGAAGCCCTCTGCATTCATCGTCAATACCGCGCGTGGCAGCCTGGTCGATGAAGAGGCGCTGGTGGCAGCCATCGATGCGGGGCAACTGGCCGGGGCGGCCTCCGACGTATTCTCCGTGGAACCGCCGCCGCCGGACCACCCTTTCTTGAACCACCCGAAGATTCTGCCCTTCCCCCACGTGGCCGGCGTAACCCAGGAATCCGTCCACGCCATGGTGGTCATGGCCTTCGAGTGCCTCATCGACGTCATCCAAGGCAAACGCCCGCCATATCCCATCAACGAACAAGCCGAGTACGAGACCCTGCCGTAGGCGCTGATGCCGCTAGATAAGGACCGCCAGCAACATATCGTCGACGAACTTCTCAAGCGACCGGGGCACGAGAAGGTACGGACGCTTGTCTATAGGCTTCTGGTGGAAGGCCTAGGGGCAAGAAGCGATCAAGTCCGCTTCGAGGAGCCGCTGCCTGAGGTGCGGGGTCGCGCAGACGCATTGCTTGGCCGCACACTTTTCGAGTTCAAGCGCGATCTGCGAGCCGAATCTGCGGACGCGGAATCGCAACTCGCGCGCTACATCGGCCAAAAGCAAAAGGACACTGGCGAGCACTACATTGGCATTGCTACGGACGGCGCGGTGTTCATTGCGTATGAGTTGCGCGGCGAGACGGTAGTCGAGCTTACTCGGTATACGCCCACACTTGATGATCCCGGCACGCTTCTTGCCTGGCTTGATACCGCAGTTGCCATCCAACCGGAAATCTCGCCCGAACCTGACGCCGTGCGCAAGGAGCTCGGGCGCGAGAGCCTCGCCTACTTTGTTGCCCAAACCGAACTTGCGCGACTGTGGCGGGAAGTGAAGTCAACGCCCGATGTAGAACTCAAACGCACGTTGTGGGCGGACTTGCTGCAAATGGTCTACGGCGAGTCAGTAGATTCGGCTGACTTCGTCAAAGGCGACGACCTCTTCTTCCAACATACCTATCTCACCATTGTGGCAAAGACGATGGCGACGCGGGCGCTGGGCATCCCCTTGCCGCAGCCTGCTAATTTGCTCTCCGGCCAACCCTTTCGCGACGCGGGCATCACCGGTGCCGTGGAATCCGACTTCTTCGATTGGATTATCGATGCACCGGACGGTGTTGCTTTGGTGAATCGCATCGCTGGGCAGGCGAGCCGTTTTCGCCTTGAGGACATTGAGCATGACGTTCTAAAGGAGCTTTATGAGTCGCTAATCGATCCGGCCCAGCGCCACCAACTCGGCGAGTACTATACGCCGGACTGGCTTGCCGATCTGATGGTGCGTGAGGTGGTCACGGATCCGCTCAATCAACGGGTGCTCGATCCGTCTTGTGGGTCAGGCACGTTCCTCTTCCATGCTGTGCGCCATTTTCTGGCTGCGGCGGACGGGGCCGGTTGTGACAACGCCGCCGCGCTTGCGGAGTGCACGCGCAAGGTGTTGGGCGTGGACATCCATCCGGTGGCGGCGCTCATTGCCCGCGTGACTTACCTGCTGGCGCTCGGCCCGGCACGTCTAAATGCAGACCGGGATGAACTCGCGATTCCGGTCTACCTTGGCGATTCGCTCCAGTGGAATACGGAAGGCTTTATCGCCGGACGCGACGTAATCATTCGAGTGCCGGACGGCCCTCAGTTGCGCTTCCCTGCCTCGATCGTGGCAGACCTCGCCAGCTTTGAACAGGTCGTTCCGAGGATGCTTGACTATAGCGAACGCGGCGCTGCGGCTGACGATCTGCGCGCCTGGTTGGAACGAGAACGGATCGGGAATGAGCGTGACTGGGAAATGCTCGCGGCGACATATCAACACCTCTGCGACCTGCGGGCGGCGGGGCGCGACCATATCTGGGGCTACGTGGTGCGCAATCAGGCGCGTCCGGTCTGGCTTTCCTCAAAGGAACAACGCGCCGACGTCATCATTGGCAATCCGCCCTGGCTCGCTTACCGCTACATGTCTGATGCTATCCAGAAGCGCTTCCGGGAGGAGTGCCAGCGCCGCAATCTATGGGCCGGCGGCCGCGTGGCGACGCACCAAGACCTCTCGGCATACTTCTACGCCCGCTGCGCCGAACTCTACGCGGTGCAGGAACCCGATCGCCACAGCAAGATCGCTTTCGTCCTGCCCTACGCCACGCTCCACCGCAAACAGTATGAAGGATTCCGCAGCGGAGTTTTTGGGAAAGGCGAGATAGTGTACGCACGGTCCGCGATTCGAAAGGCCTGGACGTTTGACGAGTCCGTGCAGCCGCTCTTTCCCGTGCCCTCGTGCGTGCTCATAGGACGTGTCGGCGAGGGAGGCACACTGCCGAAGAAGGTAACGGCGTATGCGGGCGTGCTGCCCCGGCGCGACGCCACGTCGGCAGAGGCGGCACGCTACCTAACCCACCGCTCCGCGCCGTGGCCTACCGGCGGTGAGCTTACCGGCGGCTCCGCGTACCGGGAGAAGTTTCGCCAAGGCGCGACGCTCGTGCCCCGTATGCTCTGCTTAGTAGAAGAAGCCACATCGGGAATGTTGGGCGGTGTGTCGGATGCACCCATGGTGGAGAGCCGCCGCACGCGCCAAGAGAAAGAGCCGTGGAAGAGCCTGCCGGCCCTCCGGCAACAGGTGGAGAGAGAGTTTCTCCGCCAGGTTTACCTGGGTGAATCAGTTGCCCCGTACCGGCTGCTCAAGCCCGTACCCGGCATTATTCCCTGGGATCCGGACGGTAAGCGTCTCCTCGACGCCGCGGCCGCGCAGCAGGTTGGCTACCCCTATCTCGCCTCCTGGCTTGCCAAGGCCGAGCACCTCTGGGATACCCACGGAACAGGCCGAATGACGTTTATCGAGCAAGTAGACTACTTTGGGAAGCTCAGCGCGCAGTTTCCTATTCCGTCAGTGCGGGTGGTCTATGCCAAAGCAGGCACTCTTCCGGCTGCCACATTTGTTGAGGACACTAGTGCCGTTGTGGATCATAAGTTGTATTGGGCCTCAACTGGCCATCGTGAGGCACAATACTTGATGGCGATCTTGAATAGCGAGGCCGTACGCAGACGGATAGCTCACATGCAAAGCCGCGGCCTGTGGGGTACTCGGGACTTCGACAAGCTCATGTTCGAAGTGCTAATCCCGTTATTCAATGCGAATGACCCGTTGCATCAAGAACTCGCAGCGGCAGCCGCGCGCGCCGCCCAGGTCGCCGCCAAAGTACCCCTCAAAGAGGGAACGTACTTCGTCACCGCCCGCAAGCACATCCGCACCGCCCTCCACGACCACGGAATTGCACAAGAGATCGAGGATCTTGTGACAAGATTGCTTACTGCGCCATAGACATGGCCGCAGGGACGTTCTTCCTGGCGCGTGAGAAAGGTCTATCGCAAGAAGCCCTTAGTTGCTTCATTTAACCTCCGCTCAAGTTCTGCGCTAGGTCGAGGTTGCGCTGGAATTCCCAAAGCAGAACTCAGGCGTGGCCCTGGATGCCAGCACAAGTACTGAATTCCCTGCTCCTCTTCCACAACCGCATATGGGAAGAATTGTCTAAGCCAAGACGTAATAGGATACCTTGCCCGCGGATTCTCATACAAACATACTTTTGAATACGGCAGAGTACTCGGTGTCAATTCATGGAATAACAGGATGGCACTGATGGTGGAATTCTCACCTGTGCCCCAAAGACTGCGCATTTTTCTGCCGGATGCCCGTGTTATGCGGATGCGTCCATTTCCCGCCTCTTGCTCCCAGCCAAAGAGTGCAAGCGCCACGTCTAGAGGCCCACTCGGAATGTCTCCCATGTCGTTTAAGGTCAATAGAAGTGGACCCGCTATACACTTGTGTTGCTTCACTTTAGCGCGGGCCGCTCTAACAAGAGGTGACGCGGAATCGACAAATCCAACACGGCCAATGTCTGCAAGAAGTGGAGAGGGCTCGCCCCGGCGTGCTTCAGACCGAGGTGTTGCCGAAATCGTCAAAACCCATTCGATGGAGGCGTTTTCCGCGTCTTGCGGATGTGTCCCACTGGGGAAAGCAAACCTCTGACTAGTGTGTCTCAGTTCGACGGTGCTCAGTTCTTCAACCCATTCCTTGATTAGAATCAACTGGTGCTTTGATAGATTCTGATGAAGTTCTCCAACTGCCCATGCAGTGAACCAATAAAGATAAGGATTACTGCACATGGCATGTAGCTTGTGGCATACATCATCTTCAGTATGTTTCTTGGTGAACGGCGAATGCGCCGCAACCGTAGCCTCCACATAGAATTCCTCATCGTCGGGGGTGGAAGCGCGAAAGTCCGCAAGTCCATTGCCGACTGGGGGATCCTTTTCAATCCGACACCCTAGTTTGCGGAGGAGTTTACCGGTAAACTCCTCGAAATAGTCATTCGGATTGGGCATTTCACTGCTCATGGAGTTACCTTTGCTTCTCATTACCTGCAACGCTCGTTGAAGCTTGCCTGAGATTGGACATGGACTAGGTCGGACTCTTTCTTGGGTTAGTCGTGTAAACCAACTTGGGTTAGCTACGCGAATCGATCACCCATTCGTAGCGCCGCTTAAACGACGAGAGCTGCTTGTAGCTAATCAACTCTTCCTTCTGCAGTCTTCCAACCACCACGAATGGAGCAATGTTGATCGACCGCGCGAATGCCCTCACAGAGCTTGGAGTTAGAATCCCGCCATTTCGAAATTCGCTCCATTCTCTAGGTGGAATGAGGAAGTCTCTTGCGAACCGGTCTGCGTCGGCTTCCATTGCTGCCATATCCGGGTCTGCGTCTAGTCCGTCGATTACTACTCGGCGCTGCCTGCCGTGGTTCAATAGATGACAGGCTTCGTGGAAGAACGAGAACCAAAAAATGTCTGCATACTTGCTTCTGAAGCTCATTTGGAGGAGAGCCTTTTGTGGAGACAGCCACCGCGTGGCGCCATTTGCTCCGCTCTTGGGAAGTTCCTGCACCACGCAAAAGGCTACTCCGGCCTCAGCGCAAAGTTTCCTCACTGCCGGCACGAACGTCTCGCGCGGATCCTCTGTCATCCCCCTAATGGCTACTAATGCCCTGCGGAAAGCATCTTCGTTGTAAGCGGCCGTTTGCACTTGCTGCGCTTCAAGCTCCCCTTTGCGGAGCCAGGCCGCCAGAGCGCCCATAGACACTCTCTGTTGCGCCGCTTCCGTTATGCGAAAACCGACAGCGTTCTGGTAGACCTTAGGCTCGGCGTCGGCCACTCCTAGAAAGCTTAGCAGTGCTTCTAGTCTGCTTGGCTTATCTCGTCCGGCCTCTATCCAATTGCGCTTGAGCATCTCCCTAATTGGGTATTCATCCAGCCATTGCACGTTCGCCGCAATTGCTTCTCGCTCTCGGTTTCGCGCCAGTGTCATGCGATAGTCGGCTTCGAGGGTATTCCAGAAGTGCGGGCTAATGCCAAGCACTTTCCCTAGACCAATTGCAGTGTCCGGTGTGATGGCCTTTTTCCCTTTGATGATCTCGTTAATGGCTTGCGCCGGCTTGCCGAGCCTTGCCGCGAGTTCCTTCTGGGTCATGCTGCGAGCTTCAATCTCCTCCTCTAGCACTTCGCCTGGAGGAATCGGCATATCGGAGAATGCACGCGAGAATTTAGTCTCCATAATGATTACTCACGTCCTCAATTATCACGTGTTCTTCGGTTTTTCCCTTGGTCACGATGAGACGCCACCGTCCCGTCAAATAGATGGAAAATTCCCCCTTTCTTCCTCCTTTCAGGGGATGAAAGCGCATCGAACGCAAGTTGTAGGCCTCTTGGAAGTCCTTGACCGCAAAGAGTTCGTTAATACGGGTGACGTACTTACGCCCAACGACCGGCCCCCACTTTTGAACCGCTTTGGCTGACTCTTCGTAACACAGTTTCAACTGATTTGTTTTGAATTCAACTTCCACTATTCACCCTATGGGTGTAGTATATCTCAAGAATAATCTACTGTCAAAGTTGGCACCACGTCTCAAAGTTGGGGATGGATATTCGCCGCCGCACATCGCTTCCTAGCCAATTTAGTTAAAATAGAAACAGGTCTGGAACGATTCCGTTCCAGACCTGTTGTTCTCCAGACCTATTACCGTCTGCGTGCGATCCAGACTTACTGGACGACGGAGGTGGCTTCCCACTCGTCCATCATTTGCTGGGCCTTCGCTTCGGCCTCTTTCATGGCCGGCGCGGATGGGCATCACTTATTCAGGGGAAGGCGAAGAGTCACGGTGACACCCTGGCCAAGCCCGTCGCTGGTTACGGCAATTGTGCCCCCGTGCGCTTCGACTATAGCTTGGGTGATGGCCAATCCCAGACCTGTGCCGCCTATCCCACGACTACGAGACTGGCCGGTGCGGTAGAAGCGGCTGAAGACGTGAGGAAGTTCTGCGGCGTGGATACCGATGCCGTCATCGCTGATCGAGATTACCAACGCCTCGTCGCATTCTAACCCCGTTTGCAGCACGATATGCCCGCCGGTCTCGGTGCAATGAATGGCGTTGCTCAGAATGTTTCCCAATGCCTGGCTCATGCGCATCCGATCGAGGTTCACGTTCGGGAGGTCAGGGGATACCTGCAGCGACAACTCTATCTGTCGAGTCTGAGATAGCGGCTGCCAGCGACCTACTTCCGCGGCTAGTAGCGCGTGAATCGAACTTGCTTCCAGCGTGAGCATCAATTCTCCATGGTCGGTCTCCGCAAGCCAGTTCAGATCGGTTACGAGACCGCGTAGCCTATTTACTTCCTGGATGATGTGGTCGGACGCGCTCTCAGGCGTCTGAAGACCGTCGCGCAGCCCTTTGGCCTCTAGCTGTATTACGCTCAGCGGCGTATTCAGCTCATGGGAGACATCGTTTATCAACTGCCTGCGGAGGTCGCGCTGGGTTTCCAAGGTGGAGGTCATCCGGTTGAATGCCGCACTCATCTGTCCCAACTCATCCGAGGATGTGACCGGAAGCTGGGTCGTAGCCCCCTGAGCAATTGCCTGGGTGGCTTCCGTCAAAGCGGTCACAGGCGCTGTGATAACTTTGGATAACCATGCAGCCAGCAGCATCGCAATGCCCACCGTCAAGAATCCGCCAACAGCGGTGATGTACAGGAGCGTGTTTAGAAATCCATGCGACTCAGTCGCTAGGAACGCATGGTCTACATCCACATAGACGTGTCCTACAGGCCGGTTCGTAGTCAAATCGAACACCGTCTCGCGATGCCCGTCCAGATCTGGCGCGATGGTTCCAAAGGGCAGCTCGGATAGGTTGTCCTTCACCACACGTCCATCAACGCCAACGATGACGACTCGTATTGGATCTTTGTGGAAGAACTCGGCGGATTCGCCCTCACTTTCTTCAGATCGCTCCTTCTGCAGCGCGTCAGCGTAGATGTATCCTGCCTCAGACAGCGGTCTGTCTACCGTCTCCCAGCCACCGGCAGTGGTGTACTCCCGACTCAGATTCTGGGCTAATCGGCTCGCCTCATCATCGCCTATCTCGCTTACGAACACACCGAGGCGGGACTGCGTTGTGTAATAGCCCACTCCAACGCTGATCAAGACGGTGAGAACGATGACCAAGACGGTCGCACCCATGATGCGCCAACGTAGCGACATTATTCTTCCTCGACTACGAACTTGTAGCCGGCGCCGTAGACAGTCTGAATTGGCTGGCTACCGTCTCGGTTGATCTGCTTGCGCAGGCGAGCGACCTGGCTGTCGATGGCGCGGTCAAACCCGCGGAACTCGTGGTTGAAGGTCAGAGAGATGAGCTGATCGCGGGTGAGTACCTGGTTAGGATGACGCATAAACGTTGCTAGCAGAGCAATTTGCGCCTGGCTCAAGTTTATGGGTTCTTTGTTGACAGTCACGCTGCGGGTTATCCCGTTCAATGTGATGTTGCCGCGTGTCAGAACCTGCTGAACTTTGCCTTTGACGCGGCGAAGCACGGCGTCGGCGCGCGCAATGACTTCCTCCGGATCGAAGGGCTTCACGATGTAATCGTCCGCTCCACTATCCAATCCAATGATGCGCTCGGCGTGGGCCTCTCTGGCCGTTAGCATAATTATGGGAACGTCTGACTCTCGACGTAGGATTTTGCACAGCTCCACGCCATCGAGACGAGGAAGCATCAGATCGAGAACTATGAGGTCTGGAGTAAGACTACGGGCCAGAGCGAGACCGGATTCACCATCATGAGTAACCTGTGCAGAGAAGCCGGCGCGCTCGAAGTACACCTTGACCCAGTTTGCGATCCTCGTATCGTCTTCGATTATCAATACGGTGCCGCTCATCGCCAGTCCTCTTAGGAGGCATCTCAGGCGCGATGCCTCACGGATTGCGTCTATGTACCGGATAAGCCCACGGTCAGATTATCTCACTTGAAGTATCGACGTGTTCCCGCGATCGACTTCGATATGCTCTAGCCGTCACTCCGACGCTCGCCACCACTGCCCTGCTCGCCGCCAAACTCCCTGCCGCTCGTTTGCTCCCTACGAGGCCCGACTGTGCCACCGCCATGCTCACCACCAGCGCGATGCTCCTCGCCCGACCCACTACCCTAATCTCCGGTACCAACCTCCACATGTGTTGTCCATCCTGTGAACGCTGCCGGCGTCGCAGGTAGGTTGATTGCTACCACCTCGCCTGGAGCCATGGCCGTTGGAGTCGTCGGACCGAGTTCCACTCCGTTCGAAAGATGCACTTCGATCCTGACCCGGTGCAGTACACCGTTGGTAGTGTTCTCCACAGTGCCTTTGAAAGAGTTGCTTGGAGCATCGTAACTCAAGATCAGTCTGGCGCCGCTGCGAACTGCATCATAGGTCGCATCCAGTGCTAAGGTAGTAGCACCGCTACCTTCTTCGCCACCGGCTCCACCGGATTCACTGCCGCTTTCACCCTCAGAGCCGTGTTCACCGCTGCCTTCAGTACCCTCTCCTCCCGTGTGTGCTACAGGGCCGGGACCGCTGCAGTCGAATACTTCCATGTGCACGACGTAGCCGTTGAAAGATACTCCCGCAAGTTTCAGTTCACTGGCAACCGACAGGCTTGTCGTCGCTTCCTGTCCGGGGTTCAGGTGTCCCAGCTTATCGGGGCCAAGCTCTCCGACTGTCTTCGTTCCAGACTTCAGGTGGGGCTCGGCCTGTACGTAGCAAAGTTTCTCTGCGAGCGTGTTTCGTACGGTGCCGTGGATAGACCAGGTTGCTGCATCATACTGCATAGAAACGGCTAATCCGCCGAGAACACCGTTCCACGACTGTGCGAGCGGGATGATCGGGCTCGACATTGCGGCTTCGCCGGCCTCTCCACCGCCGTCAGAACCCGTACTAGCGCTTTCACCTCTGGAGCCGTGTTCTCCGTTGGATTCGTTGCTTTCGCGTTTGCTGCTATGCTCACCTCCGGAGTCGCCGCCTTCCCGCTCGGAGATGCCTCGACTTTCGGTGGCATGCTCAGAATCTCGTCCGTCCCGGAGGCCGGTGCCGACCGCACAGCCGCTAATTATTACGGCGGAGAGTATGGCCCCCACGACCGGCCCAACCAGGAGTTTTCTCGTCATCAGTTTCATGCAAAACATCCTTTCACCTATCTCGTGACGTATCTGTGCTACCTACTCACGATAGCGATGAAATGTCGCAGAAATATGTTATCCGTAACCGGAACCGGCCAACGGAGGAAGCCGACAGGCTCAGAAGGGAGAACCGGACGCTGCGGGCTCGCCTCTCCAGGCTGAGCGATTTCAGCCTCCACGTCACCGCGAGCCTCGATCTCGAAATCGTCCAGCAAAGGTCGTGAACGGCGTAGTCCCCAGGGAATCGGACAGCAAGCGCCTGCTCGACGCCGCGGCCCCGCAGTATCACGGCTACTCCTGTCTCGCCGCATGGTTTGGCGAGGCCGAGCATCTTTGGGACACACACGGCACCGGGAAAATGACTCTTACTGAGCGGTGGGACTTCAATCGGGAGCTCAGCGCTCAGTTTCCGGTCCCGCAGGAGCGTGTCGTCTATGCCAAAGCAGGCAAACGTCCGGCTTCTACGATTGTTGAAGACTCAAATGTTGTACTGGACCACAAATTGTATGGGACCGCAACCGGCAAGCGCGAGGCGCAATTCGTGACGGTGATCTTGAATAGTGAGACCGCACGTAGCCGGGCGGCGCATATGCAAAGCCGCAGCCAGTGGGGCACGCGTGACTTCGACAAGCTCATCTTCTAGTTACCCATTTCCCTATTCAACGTCAAAGAAGCCCTACACCAGGAACGCACAGCGGCAGCCGAACGCGCAGCGCAGGTCGCCCCCGGCGTTGCCCTCAAAGAGGGCATGCACTTCGTCACCTCCCGCAAGCACATCCGCACCGCTCTCCACCACGGCGGCATCGCGCAGGAGATAGAAGACCTCGTTAATGCGCTGCTTGCCGTGCCTCACATCTAAGGCGATTAGTTTCCGGGGGTACGCAATAGACTCACTTTGATGTGTCAGACGCGCGCTTTTGTTGAAACACCAGCATTTCATTTGCGGAGCGTGAGAGAATGGAATAATAGAACTGTACCCAGACTTAGGGTATTCTTTAGTCAATTGCCGTCCAAAGACAGAATCTAGCCTTCTTGGAGGAGTCGAAATGGCAAGACTGCATCTCACAGTGAAAGGTGAGCTCGGCAACATTGCTTTTGATTCACTTACCCTGGTGCTGGAAAAGTCTGACTCGATACTGCGGCGCCTTGATCGCACGGTGTCTGGCAAAGAGATTGGCACAATGAAGTGGATGGTAGCGGGGCTCAAGGAAGGCAATAGCGGCACAATTGAACTGCGCAGTCGCGTTATTAGGGGGGAAGCGGACTTTGGCGTTCGAGTGGGGTCCTTGTACATTGAGGCGATAGACCACATTGAAACTCAGGGAGTGGCCCCACCCGACTATGATTTGGATATGCTCAGGGATTTGCAGGCGATGACACGCGCGTTTGGGCGGAATGGTGTGGACGGGCTTAGTGTAAGCCTGCCCGATCACAACAGAGATGCTGTGCTTTCCTGGAGGTCTGATGAAACACTCCAAAATCTCACTGGGGTTCATTACAAGACGATCGGCTCTGTAGAGGGCAGAGTTGAATTGGTTTCTTTGCACACGGGAAGCCGTTACTTCAATGTCTATCACGCAGTTACGGACAAAGCAGTCCGGTGTTCGCTACCCGAAGAACGTGAGGAAGTGATCATTGAAGATTTGAAACGCAAGCGTCGCGTAATCGTGTCCGGACAGATATCTTACAACGTTGAAGGAAGGCTGCTTAGTGTAAGCGTAGACCGATATCGCACATTGCCGAACGAAGATGAGCTGCCAGCACTCGAGGACTCCTTGGGTATAGCGCCTAACCTAACAGGCCACCAGAGTACTGAGGAGTATATTCGGAGCCTGCGCGATGGCTGATTCCTTCAGAAGGCCTTACCTCGACTCATCCGTGTTTTTTGCGCACGTTAAGCAAGAGGTAATTGAGTGCCCTGACGGCTTGAAGCGATGGGAGGTGGCGCACGGAATTCTGACGGACGCACGTAGTGGACTATACAAGGTATTCACTTCCACTGTTACACTGGCAGAGGTGCGACGCATCAAGGTAAAGAATGAAGTGTTGAACGAGGATGAACTTGAAGCAGTGCGCAATCTCTTTGCCCACGAATACATTCAAGTTATCGAGGTTAACCGTGAGATCGGCGAAAAGGCACAACGATTAGGCGCGAAGTATGGTATTTCACCAATGGACGCAATCCATCTGGCAACTGCTATCTGGTGGGAATGCGATGTGTTTCTATACTGGGACAAAGCGTTGGCGGCAGCTCTAGGACCAGGCCCGATCGAGAACGTTGTGCTCGCTGAACCCTACTGGCATAGGGCTCGCGGTGGGCTGCCTATGGGATTGCAGCCAGAGAATAATGATACTAGCGGATCGGCAAAATAGTGTTTAGCCAGATCGTAGCCTGCACTCATTGATCGAGCAGCAATCTTCTTGATTCGTCAGCAAGGAAAGAGGGCGGCGCCATTTCGGCGCCACCCTCTTTGTATTCCCAGACCTGTTACCGTCTGATCGAGATCCAGTCTTACTGTACGACGGAGTTGGCTTCCCACTCGTCCATCAGTTGCTGGGTCTTTGCTTCGGCCTCTTTTATGGCCTCGGGGATGGTCTTCAGGTGCTGCCAGGCATCCCGGCTGAGCTGGATGTGCGCGCCGAGAATGTCGGGGCCGCCTGCCGCGGAGACCACCCAGTGCGCGCCCGGCATCTCATCGATGGCGTGTGCGCGGTCAGGGTCACCCTGGATGTACGCATCGCTCCGGCCAACGGACTTGCGCACCGGAATGCGGTCCCAGCGATCGGCCCAGCGCCGGTCCTGCGGCTCCAAGAAGAGGAACTCGAGGAACTTGAATGCGCCCTCAGCGGACTTCGCGCCGGTGGGAATGACGTTGGACCAGCCACCGCCGTAGGTCGCGGGCTCGCCGTCGTCAGGATACGGCTCGAAGACCACGCTGTAGTCGATCTTGGCGTATTCCTCAGCGAACGCCGTATTTTTGGGCGTGCTGTATGTATCAAAGAACATGCCGACGCCACCGCCGGTAAACACCAGTGCTGGCGACAAATCGCCGCGGAAGGCCTGCACGGCGTCCCAGCCGCCTTGCGCGTCGTAGAAGCGGGTGCTGTGCTCAAGCGCCGCAACCATCTCCGCATTGTCCATGGTAGCCTTGGACTCGTCAGCGCTGGTGAGATCCATGCCTTGCTGCCAATAAGGAATCATCCAACCGGCAATGATACCGGCGCTGCCCCAGTTTGGCACAAAGCCCAGGCGGGTAATGTTCTCGCCTTCTAGCGTGTGAATCTTGCTCGACGCGGCGTGAAAGGCTTCCCAGTCCCCGATCGGTTCTTCCGGATCGAGGCCGACCTCGATCAGAATGTCGTGGTTCAGGAAGAGCGTGCGGGTGTCCGGGCCCCACGGCCAGCCAAAGTGGCGGCCCTTATAGGTCACGTCATTCAGGATGCGCTCCCAAATGTCGTCCGGCTGCATAACGCTGGAGGCTTTCACGAAGGGCGTGATATCCATAGTCGCGCCCACTGCGGCGTGCGACTTGGTGATGTAGCGGTCGAGGAACGAGATGTCAGGGGCGCTGCCCGCCGCGACCACGGTGGGGAGCTTGCTCTTGGTATCGCCGTACGCGGTACCGACGGCGAATACCTCGACAGCATCCTGTGACTCGTTGAACTCAGCGACCATCTCGGCGCCGATGCCCTCATGGAACGGCTGAGTAGTGTGGGACCAATAGAGCACCTTCTGCTTTTCCATCATGGTGTCTTTGGCTTCCATCTCGCCTTCAGACTCCGCAGGCGTGTCACCGTCCGGAGCCATGCCGGCGCCTGCGCCGCAGGCCGCCGCGAGCGTGGCAGCGATACCAACGCCCATGCCGCCGAGGATCGTCCGTCTCGAAATTCGAGATTTCATTCTGTCTGTCTCCTTACCAATACCTATACGCTTCGTACAACGTACACAAGTGCGCACTTAGCGCGACGTGGCTTGGGTAGGCCCGAAACCCCCGTGTTCTGCACCTCCTCTAATAGCGGCAAAAATACAGTTCGAATCGGAATGCTGTCGCCGCTACACGGACAGGCTTCCACGCTAACACTATTCTTAGACCACTACGCTAGCTTTGTCAACTGCAACAGCCCATAAGTAAATAGCTGCGCGCCAGTGTTTCTGCCACATTCAGCGCTACGGCGAGCGTTTGAATGAGACAATCCGTCGCTAGGCGTTTTGCACTGCAATTGTCGGCCTAGCTGGTAACCCAGATCGGTGTCGTCCAGGCGTATTGGCCGTTGCGGGCGGCGAGGCGTACGTAATAGTAGTCGGTGGGCCTCTCCGGTTCGGTATCCACGACCGTGGCGGCAAAGGTGTAGTCCGCTGCGGGCACAGCGCGGTGGATGCGCACGGCGGGACTGCGAAAGCCATCGGTATGGTGGGCGCGGGTGCCGGTGAGCAGGTCGTGCAGTGTATGTTCCGCCGTGTAGCCATTGGCCGTCAGGGTGAGCGTGGCTCCGACCGGCATTTCCAGGTGGAGGATAAGCCCCTGGGTGGTGGGGTGGCGGGTGGTCACGTTACCGCGCGTTACCGAACGCCAAGCGACTAGCTGCTCCGTCTGCTCGACGACCTCGTGGGGTATCGTTTCAGCTATGCCCTCGACCTGCTCGTGGCGCAACACCGGATCGCCGCGAAAGCACGTTTCGCAATCCAGGATTACCCCGTCCTGCAGGCGCACCGCCAGCTCCCAGTTTGCGTCCTGGTCCACGGCCGACCAGCCCCATTCGATATGCACTTTCGCGCGGATACGGCGGCTCTCATCCGGCAGGCTGTAGCTTGGCACCGGCGCCCACCGCTGCCAGACCTTACTATTCTTAATTACCTCGATCGTGTCCCAAAAGTCGGTGCCCTCCGCACTGATACTGAGCTGGCGCTGACTACCGTGGGCCTCTCCGCCCAGCATTGCTTCATTAATGTGGAACGATATCGCCATCTTGTCGCCGGTGACGGCATAGGTACGTCGGTTCTGCAGGGCGTCCCAGATGGCGTCGCGTGAAAGATCGGTAGCATAGACCGCCAGCCGGCCGTCGCCGTATGATCCCGGGTAGCCGGAGTGCTGGTCGGTGGAGGCCACGATGCCGAAGCGGTGTCCCCGCTCCAGCCCCGCCTGAATGGTGCTGTTGTGGTCGCGGGGACCCATGGTATTGAGCATGGGATAGGGCGCTTCGTCGCTCTCGGAACAGCCGTGCATGGAGTAGGTTTCGACCAGGGGCGAGTGGGTTGGGTCGTAGGCGTCCCAGTTGATGCCGCGCCCGCCCAACGGATACCCGATGTGATGAGGCTCGAGAATGAACGGCCGGCCGGTTTGGATGAGACTCTCCCGCAGGTCCGCTAGTGTCTCACCGCCTAGCAGCGGCCCGCGCACGCCTTTAAATAGTACGTGGTGGTCGCCGTAAGCCCGCGAGTGCCACTCGTAGCTGAGATATGGGATGAATTTCTTTTCCTCATGAAAGGACTCGAAAGTATCCTGGACGGTGTCCCAGTTCGCGTGCAGCTTGGCGAACCCGGCCTGGTGGTAGTCGATGATCGCGCCGAACGTCTCGCGGTCGGTGGGGATGTCCGGCCAGAAGGCGTGACCGGTGACGGAGGCGAAGTCGAGCTGCTGCCGCGCGAGCGTCAGCGCCCGCTCCAGGCTGCCGTGCCCATAGCTGATCCCACAGTGGTTGTGGATGTCTCCCCAATAGAGTTGAAATTGCATGTAAGTCTCCTAATCCTGGCTAAGGTCTTCCGCCCAATCTCACCAGAGCAGTCGGTGCCTTGGCGCTGCAATTGTCATGGTGTCCGAAACGAAGCCCTGCTACTCGTTGCATAGTATGTAACCACAGGATTGGTGGAAAGAGAAACCGGCAGATTGGTTGAAATTGTCGTTCCCTGCAGTAGACTGTAAGTAAGGGTGTGCCACTAGAGGGGCCGAAAGGAGCAGGGTGATGCTTTCACGGCGGTCGCTACTCGCCAGCACGGCGCTCGCTGCCGGCTGCAGCAACCTAGGGCTTCCATCTTCTGTGCCAGGCGCACCACAGAAGGTCGAGGTCAAAGTGGCAGCGTCCACCAAAGGGCACGTTTCGTTTGGCTTTCCACCCTCTGAGTGGCCGGAGGATAAGTACCTACGAGCGCTGGGGAGCCACGAGGCGGAAAGAGAGAACCGGTCCGGCCCAACGCATGGCGAGTACCTTCTCGCGCTGCGTTTCTTTGACGAGTTACATCCACTGTCTGAAACGCCGCCGCAGTCCCCGGAAGAGGCCGAAAAGGCTCAAGAGGAGGCGCTTAAGGCGGCAGCGGGGTTGCTGGATGACCTTGAGGCGGACCTCGTGACCGTATTGCCGCACGAGGCGCACTGGCTGGGGCGGGAGGGGCTCTTGCTGCCGTTGGACCGCTTCAGCGGCCCGGGCGAGGCTGCACTCAACCGGGAGTTCTTCCCGAGTGTAGTGAGTGCGTTCCGCAGAGGCGGCGCGCTCTACGCGCTGCCTATCGCCGCGCGTCCGCTCATGCTCCACTATGACGAGTACTTCTTCGCTGCGCAAGGCGTGCCGCCGGTGGACGCAAGCTGGGATTGGGATGAACTCTTGGAGCACGCGGTCAAGCTGACCACGTACAAGGAAGACGGCACGGTGGCGCGCTGGGGGTTGGTTGCTCACTTGGAGTTGATCTGGTGGGCACTGTGGCAGAATGAAGCGGCGGCGGTTGACCGGGCTAGCTTGCAATGCCGGCTGAAAGTGCCTGCGGCAACTGAGGCCTTGCAGTTCGTGCACGACCTGATGCACAAACACCGCGTCTCCCCACCGGTTTCCGGCTTCGACTTGTGGGAGATGATGTTTGTTGGGCGTTCACTGCCCGCGATGCTATTTGATTACTCTCCGTCGTATTTCGACCGAGGATCGTTTCGCATGGCGCCGCTGCCCCGGGGTAAGGTGCACGCTGTGCCAATGAGAGCCGACATTGGGCTCGCAATTGCGGCGCGGACAAAGCACACTGAGACGGCGTACGCGGCGTTGATGGGATTCACCCTCGCCATGCAGGAGGTGGTGGTGATACCTGCCGGTAGAGCGGCCGTCACGCGGCTGGCGGAATTCCGCACTGACCTCCACCCGGAGGAGGTGGCGGCGATACAGCACTCACTAGAACACGGCCGCGCGGAGCCGGAGCCCGGCCTGGAATTCCCCGTCATGTATGAAGTTACGGAGAGACTTGGGCGCGGCGAGGATGTAGCTGCAGCGGTAAACGGCGCCTGCGCTCTCGTGCGCAAGTATCGGGAGGCGTAACCGCGTCTTTGACGAAGTCAGTCGCCGCTCTTTGGGACTAGGCCGGTTTCAAAACACCTGTCGTTCTGACTCTGCGTTCCTGCTCCACTGAGGTCTACCCAGATGATGTCGCGCTCGACGGCGCGGCGGAATCTTGGCCGCAAGGTGTCAAGCATCAAAACGTCTACCCGGCGGCCAAATTGCGCTTCTAGATAATCAATGACGGCAAAGTACTCCTGCAAAGTTTGGTGCTCCGGCGGCAGGTCAATGACGACATCAAGGTCGCTAGCGTCGTGGGCTTCATTGCGTGCGACTGAGCCAATCAGTCCTATGGCTACGACACCAAGCGCAGCAATATCGTCACGGTGAAAGTTGATGGTCTGTATCACGTCTGCTTTGCTGAGAGACATTGGAAACCACTCTGGGGAACAAGGTATGGCGCTGCGCACTGATCACCGCAATCAGTCATTGCGCTCCATGCCGTACCGGGTTTACACCTCGACCGGAATCCTGGCGTTTTGGAAGATCTCCTCCAAGCGCGCAATCACGGTCGGCACCTCGCTCATGCGCAGTTCGACGGGATCGATGTAGAAGAAACCCTCGTCAACGTGGTGCGCGCGCGGGTGGATCGACGGCGTGCCTGCCTTCAGTGCTTCACACACTGCTTCCGCGGTCGTGCCGGCGACGGCGGGATCAATGATAATCTTGGCGCGGGCCTGCGGGTTTCCGGTGATATCCGGTTCCGCAATGGCCGTAACGCCTGGAATTTCGGCCATTGCCGCCACCACGGGATCGGTCTTGGCGTCCATGTCGGCGGCGTAGGCGTCGCGGTCGAACGTGCGCAGCCATTCCATGGTGGCGATGACACTCACGATGCCTTCTTTGGTCGGCTTCATGGCGCGTCCCAGGCCCATGCCTTGGCGTGCGGTCGCGTCGATGAGCGCGCGGCTGCCCGCAACCACGCCGGCGGTAAAGCCGTTGAGGTGCTTCTGGTCGCTGAAGACCACCGCGTCGGCCCCCTGCTCCAGCAACTCGCGCGCCAGAAAGGCCTCCGCCGCGCCGTCCACGATCACCGGTACGCCGCGACTGGCGGCAACTTCCACGAACTCCGCGAACGAGAGCTGGTTGTGCTGCACGGTATGGTGCGACAACACGAAAACGGCTGCTGCCGTGTTGGCGGTGATGGCGCGCGTCATGTGGTCGGGCAGCGCCCGGTTCACTTCGCCAAACTCCACCACGGTCGCGCCGGTCATGCGGATCATCTGCGTAATCGGCGCGCCGAAGTTGACGGCATGGCCCTTCTGGATTATCACCTCGTTCTTCATGCCGGTCGTGTCCGGCAGCGAGAGCACCTTGCCAAGATCGTCGCCGGTCATGGCGCCCGCGCAGGTTACGGCAATGCCCGCCGCCGCGCAGTGGGTCACCGTGCCGCCCTCGGCCCCGGTGGCGTCCGCGATGGCTTCATCCGCCACTCTTAGCAACGCCGGCATATCCACGAACTCCGACATCACCTCCATCACGCGGCTCGTCACCTCCGGCGGCACTGCCGCCGCGCCGAGATGCGTCATCTTGCCGCAAGCATTGATAATGGGCGTCAACCCGTAACGCTCATGAAATTGGGACATGGTTGCCTCTTTCTTGTTAATAGTTGCTCAGTCTGCTGCTTGCCTGTTATAGAATTAACCCTAAGTCTTTGGATGTAGTCTCCGGCACAGCCCCGACTTTGATGCGAATACTTCGGCAGATTGTCCCCTCTCCTCGTGGGAGAGGGCTAGGGTGAGGGTGATTCCTCCCGCTTCAACTCGTTCAGGATCGCCTCCTGAATCGTCTCAGGTTCCGTCAGCACCTCATTGTTCCAGAATCTAATAACGCGAAATCCCTGGGATGCCAGCCACTTCGTGCGCTTACTATCCGCATCCACGCGCAGTTGATGTTGCCCGCCATCGATTTCGATCACCAGCTTCTTTTCAATGCACATGTAATCCACAATGTACTTGCCAACAGGAGTTTGTCGGCGAAACTTGCAACCGGCCAATTGACGGTTGCGCAAAAGACGCCACAAGGCTTTTTCGGCATCGGTAGATTGTCTTCTCAGCCGTCGAGCCCGGGCAGTTGCTTGCAAAGCCATGGTTCGCCCTCACCCTAACCCTCTCCCCCGGGAGAGGGAATACTAGCTCCCCGCTAAGGTTCGACCCTCTCTTTAGGGATGGGGAATACTACCTCCCCACTAGGGTTCGACCCTCAAAGTAGTGAGGAGGAAATCTTGCTCGCGCTTAGAGTCTTGTTTCATGCAAAGGTAGGTTTCGAGAAATGTTACACACAGCAGTCATTTCGCGAGACTCCGCCTTTGCATTTAGTGGCCATGATACCTGCGCAGTTTGCGCCCGTCTATGACTGAGAGGCAACGAGAGAGGATACAAACCTTGAAAGCATTCCACTCATTGCTGTGGGCAGCCGCGTCAAGCGGTCTATGCCGGCACGGTGAACCACACCGGGCTCGACCACGCGGTGCGTTCGTCGGCTTGCACCACGCGCACGTAGTAGTAGACCAGCGCGCCGTTTCCACCGTCAGCCACGGGCGGTGAGACTTTCACGATCTTCTCAATCGGATCGTCGTCCACGAGGTCCACGGTCACATCTGCTGACGATTCCTGCGGACGGAATCGGCGCACGTCCACGTTATTGCGTACCAGCGTGACGTGGGCAATGGGAGCCGTGCCGTTCACAGCGACATGTATCGTACGCGGGTCGTCCGGCAGCGCGCCGCCGTCCGCGCCCATGGGCAGGCCGTTGGTCTCGGTCCAAAGACGGATCTTGTGACCGGTGGCCGCAAAGCAGCGGCGGGCGTGCAGGGCGGCAAAGATGCCTTCGCGCGTGAACTCTTCCGCGTACACGCCAGCCAGGCCGGCGCCAAGGATATTGCGGCGATAGGGGCCGCGCTGCGCCAGGATTTCATTCAAAGGGCGGCCTGGAATCTCTGGGTCGAACGGGAAGTGGTGTCCCCCGGAGTGGCCGGTGTGATTGTCGCTGCTGCCGATGACGCCCACGCGATAGCCGCGCGCCAGGCCGTCCTGCAGGAACGAACCGGGCACGCTGGGCGACCAGTTGGGATCGCACTCATGCGGATTCCCCTTGAATTCGTAATTCCCCCACATAGACGTAATCTCTACTATCGGTTCATAGCGAGGATTGAGCGTAGACCAGTCGTAAGGCGTGCGGTCCCGCGCCAGATGGTGCGGAATCAACATCGCTTCATACGGCAGTTGATCGAACGCCGCCCACACTTCGTCAAGCGAGCTAACGGCGCTGCCACTCGGCAGCAACGGCGGTTCGTCGTCACAAAAGAGCGCGTTGTGGTGACCCCAGGTGCGGTCCTTGGGTGAATTCCATTCGTACGCCGGGAAGGTCACGAACCGACCGGGGTCCTGATAGGCGCGGTTCGCCTCCAAAATCACCCCATACTGGTCGTCGGTAAGCATGATGGGCGTTTTTCCCCCCATGCCCGACCAGGTGTGATCGGTGACGGCGGCGAAATCAATCGCCGCCACGTCGCGCGCGTAGCGGTAGCAGTCCGCCGGTGAACCGTCGAATCCGTCCGGTATTGCCTCCGGTTTGAAGCACGGCGAGTATTCGGCGTGGACGTGGGTATCTCCCCAGAGCAAGGTGTACGTCATGCCATTCCTTTCCATGTGCACTATTGAACTGCCCTGACCCCAGGCTTGCGTTTATTGCGTTCGCCCTAGAGTACCAGCCCCGTCAGCGCTTTATCTAACAATCAATTCCCGATTTGTAGTCCTCGGGGTCAGTTTCAGTCAGTTTCGGTAAGTTCTTGGGCTGTCTTCCCTTGCGGGTGAGTTGTCGTTTTGGCCAACGGGGAGTCGCCCTAACCCTCTCCCCCAGAGGGTGTCTCATAATTCCGCTACAGAGCACGATAGGTCAAATGAGGAACGCAGCCAAGTGGCGGATTGTATTGACAGAGTAGTAAAAGTGATGGAAACGGTATTTTGAAGGCTTGATGCGATGCCCAGAAAGCAACACAAGTCTATCTCAAGACCTCACTTAGCTTCTCTGCACGGCAGTATACCTCGGTAAGGGCAATTATGAGACAGCCTCCCCAGGAGAGGGCTTTCTTGAACACAAGCCGATCCTCGGTTGCCTGGCTTGGCTCATTCGCGGGTGCTAACGCTCCACTAATTTAGACATAGCGTAAGCACAAAGTCACCCCGATACCGGATGGTCGCAGGTTTGTAACCTGCGCTACCGACGGAGCGTGGCCCACAACCTACGCTGTGCTACCGGCGGAGCGTAGCACGCAACCTGCCCTGCGCTATCCACATTGTGCTCCATGTGGCAGGACCGGCCCGTTCTGCCCGCACTGCGCATAGCCTAATCGATCCCACTGTCCTTACTGTGCTTCAATGTGCTTGCCCATTTCGCGCGGCGCGCTGAGCACTTGCGCGATGTCGTTGCCGGTTACGCGGGCCTGTCTGCTCGGTACGCCGTTCTCGGGACGGCTGGTCGCAACGAGCGTGTACGGCGGCTCCAGCCAGAAACGCTTGATTTCGTCGCGGCGCTCGATGCCGCGCTGCACGCCCTCCCGGATGAGTTGACGCGCCTTGGTGGGATGCAGGTGAATGGCGGCGGCGTTGAACCCACGGTTCTCATCCATGCCGAGACCCGTCGCCGAGCCCCGGTCAATGCCTTCTTTCACCACTGCCGTTTCGATGCCCGGCGCCAACGCTTCGGCCTCTGCCGTCGCCGCCAGATCGCCGCTTAGAAAGACGTAGGGCACGCCATAATACGTCGCCCTGATAAAACTGCTGCCGGTCTCGCCTACGGAGACGCCGTTGATGGTCAGGTCTTCTACTGCAAACGAGCCGGAATGGGCCAGATGGCCGCCGATGGCATTGGACTTGGCGTGCTGGCCGATGCTGATGGCGACGTCGAACGATGCGTCGAGGACGGCCCCATAGGGTCGGGGGCGTCCTTTCAGGAGCCGCGCTTCAGGATGTAGCAGCATAGGCGTGATGGCTCCATGGCCGTGGCCGTCCGTCACGAGAATATCCGTGGCGCCGGCTGCCAGCGCGCCCTCGATGGCAGCGTTGACTTCCAGCGTGGTGAGTTCGCAGCCGCGTTCGTAATAGCGGGATTCAGGAAAACAGTAATTCGGCGAGTCTATCACGCCCGCCACGCCCTCCATGTCCGTCATCACGTAGACTTTCATACCGTTAGAATCCTTGCCGTGTGCCGAATCGAAAGTGTTGGGCAAATCCTTGACTGAGATTGCTTTTCAGTAGCCTTGTTGGTGAATGAAGCGCGCCCGGCCCGTCATTCCGGCGAAAGCTCGCCCCCGCGCGGGGGCGAGGAATTCATCTTCGTTTGACCCCTGGACTCCGGCGTTCGCCGGAGTGACGGATAAGGCGGTCCCTCCCGTATTCCTTGGCATTCAGCCAGCGGGGGAAAAGCCCCCGCGCTACGGCTCGCCGCTGATCTGATTGAATTCCTCGGTGAGTGCGCATCGTAGGCGTTGCTGGATTTATTGACCGCATTTGCTTTCCGGTCACGTTGGTAAGGAACAGAACGCACCCGGCCCGTCATTCCGGCGAAAGCTCGCCCCCGCGCGGGGGCGAGGAATCCATCTTCGCCTGATTCCTG
Source organism: Chloroflexota bacterium (assembly GCA_965221905.1). Classification (GTDB taxonomy): domain Bacteria; phylum Chloroflexota; class UBA11872; order VXOZ01; family VXOZ01; genus VXOZ01. The sequence continues at coordinate 3,495,270 of OZ244922.1, read as the reverse complement.
GACTCCGGCGTTCGCCGGAGTGACGGATAGGCGGACACCCTACTGTTTTCCTAAGCGTTCAGCCAGCGGGGGACAAGCCCCCGCGCTACGGCCAATTCAGCGTACCGGGCGTCTATCAAGACGAGACGAGTGCCACTCTGTTCCGTCATTCACGCGCAAGCGGGAATCCATCTTCTGTACACGGTCAGACACTAAACCACACCGCCGAACCAAACCTAGGGGCACGGCATGCCGTGCCCCTACGTGGAATAGCAGGTCAACCGTTAGCCATTTTCTCATCCCGCCTCTGTGGCTCGATGCTTCTGTCTACCCCTTCGGTATGAGGAGCTCGTTGACGATGTCGGTTGCCACGCGGCCGTACTCCTCGGGCGTAATCTGGCCGGCATCGTACGCGTCGAAATGCGGACGTAAAGCGGTGCCGACCTCGCCCCAGGTGGGATAGCCGTTCATGCCGTAGCTTGAGGGCGGGCTAAATTTAACTTGCTCCGCGTGGGCGATGGCGTCGAACCCAATGGTCGCCTTGAGCTGCTCAGCCGGCATGTTTACCGCGGTCTGCACCGCCGAAATGGTGTGGCCCATGGCCAGGGTGAACTCGGTATTCGGTTCCGGCTCCATCATCCAGCGGTTTACTGCCCACGTCTCGTCGGGATGCAGACTGAAGCCAATGAGGATCGCCGGGAACCAGGAGCGGCCGGAGATGTTCACGTCCGCGCTGAAGGGCAGTGTCGCGCCGATGGCTTCAAACGGCACTTGCCGGTAGCCGTTGGTGATGTTCATGCCCACTTTGCCGGATTCCCAGATGGCGCGCCGACCGGTATTGGCCGCGCCCAGACTGTCCGCTTCCTCCGCACTCGGCACCACGCGGTGCTTGAGCTTCAGGTCTACCCAGTAGGCCAGCCCCTCGATGAACTTCGGATGGTCCATCACCGCGACATTGCGCTCATAGTCCCAGGCAATCTGGCCGAAGTACGCGCCGCGCTGGTGGCCGCGCCGGCCGTCGGAAGCGGAGACGCCGCCATTGTGCCCAAACTGCTCGTTGCCTTGCGTCATCGCCCGGGCGTACTCGAGGAATTTATCCATATTCCAGGAAGCATCGGTGGGATCGATGGGCGGCGGCTCCAGCCCGGCTTTGTCCAGTATCGTCTTGTTGAGGAGCACGGCGTCGCAATTACCGGAGCCCGGCCACCCGTACAGGAGCCCATCGACGGTCCAGTGCGTCAGGCTGTTCGGCAGAAAGTGTTCTGACGGCACCAAGCCGTCGGCCTTGAAGAAGTCGTCCAAGGGCGACAGGATTTCGCCTTCGATGAGGTCGGCGAACGAACCCCAACTGGTACGCAAGAAGTCGATGGGAACGCCCGACGCTGCCTGGACCAGCAACTTGGTTTTCGCTTCATCTCCGCTGGACATATTCTGGATTGCAATGGTGATGTTGGGGTTGGCTGCCTCGTACTTGTCGAAAAGCGCGCGCACCTTGAGGGTGGCGCTATCTGAGTCGCGCGAGAGGTAGGTGAGTTGCACTTCCTCTGCCGGCGCCGGCGCGGCTTCGGCTTTCTCCTCCGGCGCTGCCTTCTCTTCCATCGGCGCGGCAACCTGCGCCGTACCGCACGCGGCTAGGAATGCCGCGCCGCCAACTACCGGTACCGCTGCCAGTACCGTTCGGCGTGTAAAACGTGTCTTTTCCATGACCGTTCCTCCTTATTGCTGAGGGGTCTAAGGCCTACATACGCCGACACAAGCTGCGGGTGTGCATACCCCTGGAGCGCCCACATACCTTCGCTGGTGCTCAGTTTAATTGGCATACTGCCACATGTCAATAGACTGCTGCAAGGAGTTACATCGTGGTACCATAGAGGCTGATTCGCGAGACTGCTATGTGGATTTCTACTCATCACACTTGTCATTCCGAACGGAGCGCAGTGAGGAATCTAAAAATGTTGAGCGAATTGGATTACGTGTGCCATAGACCTTAGATTCCTCGCTACGCTCGGAATGACATGAGCGGTATGCACTGGTTAGTCAGAAGCACAACCGGCTAACGAATTACACAACGCTTAGATTTCGGAGTAGCTGCACGCCACAACCAGTAGAGGTAAAGGCACCCCCAAAACCCCATGGCTGAAGAGTTCATCCGCATCCGCGGCGCGCGCGAACACAACCTCAAGAATATCGACCTCGACATTCCGCGCGAGAGGCTGGTGGTCATTACCGGTCTCTCAGGCTCCGGCAAGTCGAGCTTGGCCTTCGATACGATATTTGCCGAAGGCCAACGCCGCTACGTGGAATCGCTCTCGGCCTATGCGCGCCAGTTTCTCGGCATGTTGGAGAAACCGGACGTCGACCATATCGACGGCCTCTCTCCCGCCATATCCATCGATCAGAAGGGCGCCAGCCGCAACCCGCGCTCCACGGTCGGCACGGTAACGGAAGTTTACGACTACTTGCGCCTGCTCTTTGCGCGCATCGGCGTGCCCCACTGCCCGCAGTGCGGGCGCGTGATCTCCCAGCAGACCGTGCAGCAAATGGTGGATACGCTGCTCGACCTGCCCGACGGCACCCGCTACATGATCCTGGCCCCTATCGTGCAGGACCGCAAGGGCGAATACCGGCAGGTGTTCGAGGACGCGCGCAAGGCAGGTTACGTGCGCGTGCGCGTGGACGGCACGGTGTATGACCTGGAGGAGACTCCCACCCTCGACCGCTACAAGCAACATACTATCGAGATCGTGGTGGACCGGCTGGTGAACCGAGGAGCGGAGACCGATAAGTCCCGCGTGGCGGATTCGTTGGAGACGGCGTTGCGCCTGGGATCCAGCGTGGTGCGGATTGTCATTGTGGATGGGGCTGACCGTCACTCCCGCGCAAGTGGGAGTCCCTCTGGTGGGGAGTCGATTGATTCCCGTTTACGCGTTGATGTCGGGGACAGGAGTGAAGAGAAGACGGATTCCGCGCCCCCGCAGGGGGCGAGCTTTCGCGGGAATGACGGAGTAGGCGGGAATGACGGCGAGGTGGAGCAGATGGATTCCGGCTTTCGCCGGAATGACGGAGTTGGTCCCAATCGCGAATCCAACGATAGACAAGACCCAATGGAGTTGCTCTTCTCAGAGCAATTCGCCTGCGTACACTGCGGCATATCGCTTGGCGAGGTGGAGCCGCGCACGTTTTCCTTTAATAGTCCCCACGGCGCGTGCCCGGAGTGCACCGGAATCGGCACGACCATGGTGTTCGATCCCGACCTCATCGTGCCGAACAAGCGGCTCTCGCCTTTGGAGGGCGCCATTCTGCCGTGGTCGCGGCTCATCGCCAAGGATTCCTACCTCTACCAGGTGGTGAAAGCGGTGGCAGAGCACTACGGCTTCTCTCTGCGCGCGCCGGTGGCCGAATTGGCGGCCGAGCACGTCGATGTATTGCTCTACGGCACTGAAGATCGCGTTCCGGTTACAGTGAAGGCCGCGCGTGACGAGACGCGCACCTTTACGGTGGACTTCGAAGGGGTGATCCCCAACTTGCAGCGGCGCTACAAAGAGACGGATTCAGACTACATGCGCGGGGAAATCGAGCGCTTCATGACCGTGCAGCCTTGTCCCGCCTGCCAGGGGGCGCGCCTGAAACCGGAAAGTTTGTCCGTAACGATCAACGCCTACACCATCGCGCAGGTCACCTCTTTTGCCGTAAAGGATGCCAGTGCTTGGTTTGCCGCTTTGCCGCTCACCGAGCGCGAACGCTTGATCGGCCGCCAGATACTGAAGGAAATCCAAGCGCGGCTGCAGTTCTTGATGAACGTGGGGCTGGACTACCTTACCCTCGACCGCGCCACCGCGACGCTCTCCGGCGGTGAAGCCCAGCGTATCCGCTTGGCAACCCAGATTGGCTCCGGCCTGGTGGGCGTGCTCTACATCTTGGACGAACCGTCAATCGGCCTGCACCAGCGGGACAACCGCCGTCTCATCGAAACGCTGAGCGGCCTGCGCGACTTGGGGAATACCGTGCTGGTGGTGGAACACGACGAGGAGACGATTCGCTCAGCCGATCACGTGATCGATGTTGGCCCGGGCGCAGGCGAGCATGGCGGCCGCATTGTGGCAGCGGGACCGCTGCCGGACGTGTTGGCGGTGGATGAATCCCTGACGGCGGCTTTCCTGACGGGTAGGCGGATGATCCCTGTGCCGCACGAGCGGCGCGGTCCTTCGACAGGCTCAGGACAGGTCCCCTCGGCAGGCTCAGCACAGGCTCCTTCGACAAGCTCAGGACGAGCGGCAAGAGCGCGGGTCACGGTGAAAGGCGCCCGCGCCAATAATCTCAAGAGCATTGACGTAGATTTTCCTCTCGGACGGTTTATCGGCGTGACCGGCGTCTCCGGTTCGGGGAAAAGTTCGCTGGTCATAGACGTGCTCTACCGCCGACTGGCGCAGGAGATATACCACAGCCGCGAGCGTCCCGGCCCTCACGACGCGGTGCTGGGCCTGGAGAACATCGATAAGGTCATAGACATAAACCAACAACCCATCGGGCGCACGCCGCGCTCGAATCCGGCCACGTATACCGGTGCGTTCACGCCCATTCGCGAGATTTTCGCTAAGATTCCTGAAGCGCGCATTCGCGGCTACAAACCGGGGCGCTTCTCCTTTAATGTAAAGGGCGGCCGCTGCGAGGCCTGCCGCGGCGACGGCATCATCAAGATCGAGATGCAATTCCTGCCGGACGTCTATGTGCCCTGCGAGGTCTGCGCGGGCAAGCGCTACAACCGCGAGGCGCTGGAGATTACTTACAAGGGCAAGACCATCGCCGACGTGCTCGACCTCACCATCGACGAGGCCAATACCTTCTTTGAAAATATCCCTAGCATTCATAATAAACTCAAGACGCTGGTTGACGTGGGCTTAGGCTACATGCGGATCGGTCAACCCGCCACCACCCTCTCCGGCGGCGAGGCCCAACGCATCAAATTGGCCGCCGAACTCTCCAAACGCGCCACGGGCCGCACGCTCTACATCTTGGACGAGCCGACCACCGGCCTGCACTTCGCCGACGTGGAGCGCCTGCTGGAGGTGCTCCAACGCTTGGTGGATACCGGCAATACGGTGATCGTGATCGAGCACAACCTGGAAGTGATCAAGTGCGTGGACTGGGTGATCGACCTCGGCCCCGAGGGCGGCGACGCCGGCGGCGAACTCGTCGCCGAAGGTACGCCGGAAGCCCTGGCCCATATGCCCCACTCCTACACCGGCGTCTACCTGCGCACCGTCCTCGAACGCGACGGCGCGCTAGAAAAAGCCCACGCGTCGTAGTCTGAATCTGTCGAAGGCGCGGCAATTGGATGCGCTACGACAAGCCTCGCAACACCTGTGTGCTGCTGTTTACACCAACAAGAATGGGGTGAGCTGACATTTTGACTTGGTGCGAGGCAGCCTTAATCTGTTGCAAAAGCACGCGGTACCGGCTTTTGTGCAGCGTGAATATGCCATAATGATTGATGGAGCGAAGAGTCCAGCGTAGACCAATGGTGGCGGCTTGAGGAAAACCCAATGGCGGCTGAAACAAAGGTTATCAACGTCGCACCGGAAAGCGAGCTTGGGCGTTTCTTGGAAGAGATCGGTGAGGCGCCCGTAATCCTTGATAGAGATGGAGAGCGCTATGTGCTTGCGCGGGAAGCTGCCAATGACATTTGGGCCGACTACAGCCCGGAGAAGGTCAGGCAGGCATTGCTCCAAAGCGCCGGCGCCTTGGCAGGCATCGACCGGGAGAGTCTGCTAAGCGATATACACGCAGCGCGCGCACAGCATGACCGCGGACACCCCGATCGATAATTCATGCCCTACCTCATTGATTCAGATTGGGTAATCGACTTCCTTGCCCAAGAATCCGAAGCCCTGCAACTCCTAGAGCAACTCGCACAAGAGGGCATTGCCATCAGCATCGTCACATATACGGAAGTCTATCAGGGAGTGTTGCGGAGCCAGGAGTCGGAAGCAGCATCGGCACAGTTCGCAGCCCTCGTTGCAGCAGTACCAGTCCTGCCATTCTCTCGCGCCGTGGCGGAGCGATGCGCCCGGCTGAGGGAAACACTCAGACTGCAAGGGAAACGCCCCCAGCAACGAGCACTTGATCTAATAATTGCGGCCACTGCGGTCACGCATGGTCTTGTCCTCGTCACACGCAACGTCGCAGACTATAAAGACCTCCCGGACTTAGCTCTCTACGAACGCCGCTAGCGGGCGAGCCTGTACACGAGTAGCTACTGGCTAAGTAAAAATAGCGATACCTAGTAGAAGGCTCACACTTGTTGTTATGCTGTTGTCAACAATTCAATAGGTGAGTGACTTGGTGGCTATGGCGCAAATTGAAGGCATTAGGATCAAGAACTACCGGGTGTTGAAAGACATCACACTCGGCAGGCTGTGGAATTTGCAGGATACCCAGCCCTTGACGCCAATGACCTCGGTAATCGGCAAGAACGGCGTGGGCAAGAGTTGCCTGTTCGATGCCTTTGGCTTTCTTTCGGATTGTTTAAAGCTGGGTGTCGAAGAGGCGTGCGATGCGCGCGGTCGCGGGGGATTCGAGCGTATTCGCTCACAAGAAGAATACGACCCAGTTGAGTTCGAGGTGCATTACAGGGCAAGGCCAAGAGAGCGGCCAATTACGTTTGAATTGGCAATTGATTTGGACGATGAGGACCGCCCCTATGTTGCGCACGAAATCCTTCATCAGTTTCAAGGCAAACGGATGCGTAGCAAACGCCTCTTGTTCTTAGCGTTGTTTCAAGGGGAGGGCATCGTTTGGAGAGGATCAACGGAAGGGCGGCAAGTTGGGGAGGAAGGTTTTGAACTTGCAAGGCTCAAGGAGCTATTTGCAGGCGAAGAGAGCAAAGAATCGGAATATATCGAATTGGAAGACAAGCGTAAACTAGGCATTGCTACTCTTGGCGCCTTGAAACAACATCCCAGAATAGCCGCACTCCGCCAATTCTTGGAAGGCTGGTACCTCAGCTACTTTACCCCTGACGCCGCTCGTAGCTTACCCTTAGCCGGACCGCAACGGCGATTGAACGCGCACGGCGACAATCTAGGCAATGTTGTGCAATATATGGAGCGTGAACACCCGGATAGATTCAAGCGTATCTTGGCGCGAATTGCCGAGCGTGTGCCCGGCATCAACCGGATCGATACGGAATTGAGTCCCGATGGGCGCTTGCTGCTACGCTTCAATGACCGGGGATTCACCGATCCCTTCTACGCGCAGCAGATGTCAGATGGCACGCTGAAAGTCTTCGCCTACCTGCTTATGTTGGAAGACCCGGAACCGCCGCCGTTCATTTGCATAGAAGAGCCGGAAAACGGACTCTACCACAAGCTACTGGAGGTGTTAGCTGCTGAGTTTCGCCGTCACGCCACGGGGAAAGATAACTCCTCTCAGATCTTCGTCACCACCCATCAACCTTACTTCGTTGACGCGCTAAAGCCGGAAGAAACCTGGCTGCTGGAGAAAGAGGCAGACGGCTTTGCCAGCATTCGCCGCGCCAGTGACGACCCAATCGTTAAAGCCATGGTGGACGAGGGACTTCCGCTCGGCGGTCTCTGGTACAGCGACTACCTAGAGCGGACAGAGGCCAATGCACTTTGAGGTGCTGGTCGAGGATTTATCGGGCAAAATCGCCCTTGAGCAACTTCTGGAGAAGATTCTTGGCGTAAACTACAAGCATCATTCTTGGAAGACACGTTCTTATAGAGGATTAGGCCGAATACCGAAGGACTTGCGCGGTACAACGGATCCGCAGAAAAGAATCCTGCTGGATCGGTTGCCACGCATACTGCAGGGCTATGGAAAAAGCCTCCCAGATTTGGCAGCAGTTATCGTGGTAGTGGATTTAGACAAACGGGATTGCAGGGCCTTCAAGCAAGAGTTGCTTGGCGTGCTTGCAGAGTGCAATCCTCAGCCAAAGACATTCTTCAGAATAGCCATTGAGGAGAGTGAAGCCTGGCTGCTAGGAGACCGCAACGCTGTGAAGGCCGCGTATCCCTGTGCAAGGGATTTGGTCCTTATTGACTACAAGCAAGACAGCATCTGCGGTACTTGGGAAGTCTTGTCGGATGCAGTCAATCCAAAAGGGTCGAAGCGTCTTAAGAAAGTCGGTTACCCAGAGGTCGGAATAGCCAAGTGCGATTGGGCCCGCAAAATCGCCCCGCATTTGGACGTAAATGGGAACCAATCCAAGAGCTTCCAAGTGTTTCGCGACGGCGTAAAGAGACTCGCGGACATCAAATGAAGTCCCCCGCGGCCAAGACGCGCATCAGGGTTTGAACCCGGCGCCCTCTCGACCCCGATTTACCTCAGTGTAGCCTCGAGTGACACCTGGAGCTTGGCGATGATGCGGTTGCGGATGGTGGTTACTTCGGCGTCGTTGAGGGTGCGGTCGGGGGCGCGGAAGGTGAGGGTGTAGGCCAGGCTGCGCTTGCCGTCGGGGACTTGCGGTCCCTGGTAGACATCGAAGAGATTGATGCTTTCCAGCAGATCGCCGCCTGCCTCGCGCACTTCCTCCACCACGCGCTCGGCGGGAATCTCGGCATCCAGCACAATCGCCAGGTCTTGCACCACAGCCGGGTGGCGGGACGGCGGCGCGAACTCCGGCGTGGCGCGGGCCTGAGCCACCAGATCGTGAAGATTGAGCACCAGGGCCATCACCCGCTGGTCGATGTCGAACGCGGCGCTCACCTCGGCGTTGATCTCGCCCACGATTCCCACCACGCGCTCTTCCTCGCCGCGGCGTAGGGTCACCGCAGCCGTCCGGTAGGGGTGGAACGTCGGGTGCTCCACCGGCGCAAAGCCGTAGTCAGCAATGCCGAACCGGTGCAGGACGTGTTCTGCCACACCCTTGACCGTATAGAAGGTGTTTTCTGCGCGCGCGCCCCATTGCTCGGTGCGGAATTCTCCCATCACGGCGGTGAGGAGGCGGCGTTCAATCGGGAGTTTCGCGCGCACGGGCAAGAACACGGGCGCAATCTCGAAGAAGTGCACGTCGCTCGTCTGGCGGCGCAGGTTGCCGGCGAGCGTTTCCAGCATGCCGGCCAGCGTTACGGTGCGCAGCGTGCTCGCCTCGGATGTGAGCGGATTCTTGAGGTGCAGCGGATCAGTGTGGAGCGGCAACACCGCCTGGGCCACGTCGCGCGCCAGGCCTTCGGGCAGCTCCGCCGCAACCCCCTTCGGCAAGAGGCGGCCCACACGCGACACATTTGTCAGCGTGTAGGTGATAGCTTCCGCAAAGCCCGCGCCAACCATCACCTGCTTTGCACGGTCGGTCCACGCGCGCAGCGGCGAGGGTTCGGCCTCGGGCAAGGGACCGGAAGGCAATGAGGTGGGAATGTTGTCATAGCCCACCATGCGAGCGACTTCCTCGACGAGGTCGGCGGAACAGGTCACGTCCAGCCTGTGCAAGGGCGCGGTGACCTGAAGCCGACTATTCTGCATGCGATAGGTGAAGCCCAGGGGCCGAAGCTTTTCGGCAGCCTTCGTCATTGGAATGTCCATGCCGAGCAGCCGCGAAAGGTCATCTTCCGTAAGCTCGATCTCGGGGCGTTGTTGCGGTTGGACGTAAGAATCGGCGGCGTGGCTGCGGGCGCGCCCACCGGCGATTTCCACGATGAGTTCGATGGCGCGGTCGCGCGCCAATGGGGCCAGTTCCGGCGGCACGCCCTGTTCGAAGCGCCGGGAAGCCTCGCTGGGCAAGGTGAGCGCTTGCCGCGTGCGGCGAATCGAGGTCGGGTGGAAGCTGGCGGCCTCCAGCAGGATGCGCGTGGTCCGTTCCGTGACTTCCGTCTCCAAGCCGCCCATCACGCCTGCCAGCGCAATCGGGCCGTTGGGATCGGCGATTACGAGCATACCGGCGCTCAATGTGCGTTCTTCGCCGTCCAGCGTAATCAAGCGCTCGCCGAGGTGGGCGCGCCGGACGATGATATTGCCGTCCGTTACCTTGTCGTAGTCGAAGGCGTGAAGCGGCTGCCCATACTCCAGCATCACATAGTTTGTAATGTCCACGATGTTATTGATGGGGCGCATGCCCGCCGCCGAGAGTCGATCCTGCATCCAGCGCGGCGACGGGCCGATAGTGACGTCGATCACGACGCCTGCGGCATAGCGCGCGCAGAGCTTCGGCTCCTTGATGTCCACGCGCACCACGGGTAGGGTTGGCGCATCTATGCGGTGGGTGGCCGGCTGGCGCAGACGTTCGCCCGTGAGCGCAGCTACTTCCCGCGCCACGTTGATCATGGCGAGACAGTCGCTCCGGTTGGGCTTAAGGTCAAGCTCCAGGATCGTATCGCCCAGATAGTCCTTGAGCGTTGTGCCTACCGGCGCTTCGGAGTCGAGGATCAGGATGCCTTCGTGGTCTTCGCCCATACCAAGCTCTCTGGCAGAGCAGACCATGCCCTCGGACTTGATGCCCCGCAGGACTACCGGCTTGAGTTCTATGCGCTGGGGTGTATCGCTGTATGCGTCGTTGAGCACGGCGCCGAGCAACGCCACCGGCACCCTATCGCCTTTGGCAATGTTCATAGCGCCGGTCACGAACACGGGTTGCTCTGCCTGCCCGTAGTCTACGGTGGCAAGCTGCAAGCGATCGGCATTTGGATGCGGCTTGAGGTCCACGATCCTGCCGACATAGGTATTCTGCCAGAAGTCACCGATTGCATTAACCTGTGCGACCTCAATCCCAGCCATGGTCAATTGATGCGCCAACTCTTCGGCCGGCAGCTTCACCGGCACGTACTCTTCGAGCCAGTTGAGTGATACACGCATTCGATCGATAACCTCCCGCGGAGCGCCCGCACCAACGGGCTCCTCTCTCCACGAATACTGTTAGGCGCCTTTCATGCTCAAGATGCTTGGTAATGGCACCCTTGTTCTTACTACGACCGCCATTCTGCTTGGCACGGCAGTGGGAGCGATGCCCTCAGCGGTCAGCCAAACTATCGTACGACCTCAACGGAATTGTTGTATGACCTCAGCGGAACTGCTGTAGGAATCGGATGTCGTTGTTGTAGAAGTAGCGGATGTCGTCAATGCCGTACTTCAACATAGCAATACGCTCTACGCCCATGCCGAAAGCAAAGCCGGAATACTGCGCCGGATCGTAGTTTACGGCCTGGAGCACGCTAGGATGCACCATGCCGCAGCCAAGAATCTCCAGCCAACCGGTGTGCTTGCACACGCGGCAACCGTCACCGCCGCAGACGTGACAGCTAATGGAGACTTCCGCGCCCGGTTCGACAAAGGGAAAGTAGGAGCAGTTGAACCGCACCCTCGTTTTGCCGCCGAAGAGATCATGGGCAAATGCGGTGAGCACGCCCTTTAGGTCGCCCATGTTCATCTGATCATCCACGGCGAGACCTTCGACCTGATAGAAGATAGCCTCGTGGCTGGCGTCGGTGGCTTCATTGCGGTAGACTCTGCCCGGTGCCACAATGCGCACCGGCGGGGGTGTTTCCTCCATGACCCTTATTTGCACCGGCGAGGTATGGGTGCGCAACAGCATTGAGCCCAGATTGCTCGCAGGTTCCGCATCCACATAAAACGTGTCCCACATGTCGCGCGCGGGGTGGTCGGCGGGAATGTTGAGCATGGCGAAGTTATAGCGGTCCCACTCCACCTCCGGGCCTTCTACTACGTGAAAGCCCATGTTCTCGAATATGCCGAGAATCTCATTGAGTGTCTGCGTTATCGGATGGAGCTGTCCCATGCGAACCGGCTCGCCGGGAAGCGTGACGTCGAGGGCTTCCGCCTTGAGCGAATCGGCTTGCTGGCCGCGCCTGAGTTGTGCTTGTTGCGCATCCAACGCCTCCGCCAAGCGTGCTTTGACCGTGTTGGCCAACTGCCCGATGCGGGGCCGCTCCTCTTTCGGCAGGCCGCCCAGACCGCGCAGAAGCTGGGTAACTTTGCCGCTGCGGCCCAGGTATGTGGTGTGCCAAGCGGTGAATTCTGCCTCTACGGCGCATTCTCCAAGCTGCGCTTGCGCTTCGCGCTCCAGGGCTTCAAGCTGGGCCGGTATGTCCAGTGCTGTGGTGTCGTCTGCCATCGGTTGCTGTCCTTCACTTCAGAAACAAAAAGCAGAAAGCGGGTAAACACTTTCTGCTCTGCCAGAGGGGCGAGTGTCCTGCTAGGCTACGTTTCCGTGATACGCCTAGACGCGGCCCGGCCCTCCGGGCTTGTAAAGTGCCATACCCACGAATGCATGATGCCCCTCGTCCCAAGTATCGTTGCGGGGATGCCCTTTTGGGCATAGGCAATATCGCTTTGCGAAATAACAGTATAGCGATGTTGGCCGCGCGTGTCAAAAGTGCTGGCCGGATACCCTTTGCCCTTTGCATGAGACAGGGAATGGAGATGATCGCGCAGGTATTCACTTGACAGTCTGGCGGCAGTGCGCGCGCCGACCGGACTCCTTACAAGGCGATTGAGACTTGCTATCTTGATATACTAGATAAGAAGATCGAGTGTGCTCCAGTGTCGCGCTTGATCGAGCATGGCGGATAAGGATTCAGCATGTCAGCGGCGCCGACCTACAAACCCCTCGAAATCGAGGTGACCGACTTCGGCCCAATCGCCAAGGCCAAACTCGACTTGCGCCCGCTAACCGTCTTCGTCGGCCCGAGTAATACGGGCAAGTCCTACCTGGCGATGCTGATCTACGCGCTGCATAGATTCTTTGGCGGCGATACGACTAACCCGGATTTGAGTAGCATGGCACTAAGCCCCCGCTCCTATCCCCGTCTCCTTAGCAGTGCCTGGTCAAGCCGTGTTCAGTCTCAGGCCCGGTCCCGGATGAACAACAAGGAGATGTCCAAGGAAGAGTGTCACACTCTGATTGACTGGGTTACCCAAATGCTCGCGCGCGCCCAAGAAGAAGGTTTCCCAGAGGACTTTCGTGCGTCTGTACCGTGTGGTGTCACGGCACTCTTCGTGCCTCTCTTTGAGCACGTAAGTACGTTGGCCAATCTCTTGGAATGGGAAATCGCACGCTGCTTTGGCAGCGAAGACTTGTCGCGGCTAATTCGACACGGCAGCAGAACTGGTTCAAGCGTGATTCTGAAGCGACACGTCTCTAGCACCTATTCTGCAGCGGATCCGTTTACGTATGGATTCTTTGTAAATGGAGATGGGCCCGTGCTCACCGCTTCGATCCCTGACAAGACACCTCTACTAATTGAGAGCAACGACGTGGACCCCTGGTATCGGGAGAAAATACGACAACTCGGCTCACGCATTAACATATCGAGTTACCAGCAATCTAGTCGGCCGCGAGTCGTGGAGTCACTGCGAAACGAGCTAGTTGACTTTGTCGCTCCTTACACCGTTAGTCCGCTGGATCGCGTGGCGCACTATCTTCCTGCTAGCCGTACTGGATTGATGCACGCGCGCTGGGTGGTTGTGGACTCCTTGATTCAAAGGTCGACGCGCGCATTCTACCAGCGGGAAAAATCCTTGCCTGCGCTCTCTGGCGTGCTTGCAGACTTTCTTCAGCAACTCGTTGCATTTGGGGATTCGGCGCGGAGAGCGCATAACGGCGACTGGATTCTTGACATTGCAATCGAGAAGAAACTCTTAGGCGGCTCGGTGCGTGAGAAACAGTCAGCTACTGGCTTGCCGATCTTCACTTTTCAGCCAGCAGGACGCAAGGAGGAGATTCCGCTGTTGCAAGCCTCATCCATGGTTTCGGAATTGGCACCGGTGGTCCTATATCTGCGCCACGTTGTGCAGCCGGGTGATGTGCTGATCATTGAGGAGCCAGAGTCGCACTTGCATCCGGGCATGCAGGCATCATTCACCAGACAGCTTGTGGCGGCTGTGCGCGCAGGCGTCAGGGTCATGTTGACAACGCATAGCGACTATGTGCTGGAAGAACTGGCTAACCTCGTGCGTATGTCCGAATTACCGGAAGCGCAGCGAGAGGACCTCAAGGGAGCAGACGTTGCCCTCAGCTCGGATGAAGTGGGCGTATGGCTATTCGAACCGAAAAAGCGGCCCAAAGGCACGGTTGTCAAAGAGATTAAACTGGACAAAGACGCGGGTACCTTCCCGGCGGGGTACGACGACGTAACCGAGGCGCTCTATAACAAGTGGGTTGAAGTCGACAGTCGAATTCAAGATAACAAACCCAGAAAATGAGTCTCGTTAGCCAGGTATTGCAGAAAGTCAATGGAGATTGCCTCGCTCAAAGGTGCAGAAAGAAAAACTGCTCATTGACGTTGGATGATCTTCCAGACCTATTTATCTTAGTGGACATGGACCACAAGAAGGCGCCAACACTAAGCGAGGAAGAAAAGAAGTGCGACTATATCTTCATTGGAGATAAGGACGATGCAGTTTGGGTAGCGCCGTTGGAACTGAAGGGCGGAAAGTTTAAAGCCAGTGAAGTCGTTGAGCAACTCCAATCGGGAGCGCGAGTGGCTGATCACATCTTGCCCTCCGCAGCGCGGACTCGGTTTCGTCCAGTTGTCGCCTATCGGCGAAGAATTCACCGCGCCGAGCAAAAGCGATTAAAGAGTAGTCGCGTTCGTTTTCGCAGCCAGGAGAGACAAATAAAGCGTGTGAAGTGCGGCACATCTCTAATGGATGCGCTGAATAAAGCATGAGAAAGTTGCCAATGTCTTTCCCCAGTCTCTGGCAGACGTATCGGCCCTTGGTGCGGTCATCGCATTTTCGCACTGTGGCCGCCACGGGTGTCTTGATCATCGTGGCGTGGCTGGTTTCGCTGGCGGGTGTTGACGTGCCGTACCTTGCCGAGGGTCTCGCCCTGGCGGCAGTCGGCATTGGTGGGCTTGGCATCGTGTGGGGCGCGCTGCAGGGCTTGCGGCAGCGGCAGGTGAACGTGGACGAGCTCGTGAGCATTGCCGTGATCGCCTCGGTGCTCGCCGGTGAGTACCTCTCCGCCGGTCTCGTCGTCTTCATGATGATCTTCGGCCAACTGCTCGAAGAGGCAACCAGCCAGCGGGCGACCGCCGCGCTCGAACATCTGGCGGAACTCCAGCCCGACCGCGCCCACCGTATGGTGGGCGACGAAATGCAAGAGGTTGACGTGGACGACCTTAGCCCCGGTGAGACCGTGGTGACGAAACCGGGCGAGCGGCTGCCGGTGGACGGCGTGGTGATTTCGGGCATGAGCGCAGTGGACGAAACGCTGGTCACCGGCGAGTCGCTCCCCGTGCACAAGGGGCCCGGACAACAGGTGTATGCGGGCACGCTCAATCAAGAAGGCGCGCTCACGATCCGCACGGAGGCCGTGGGTGAGCACGCCTACGTGGGCCAGATTAGCCGTCTGTTGGATACGCTGGAAGAGGAACGCGCGCCGATTGTGCGCGTGGCGGACCGCTACGCCAAGTACTTCACGCCGGCAATCCTCATTGTCTCCGGCGCTACGTGGCTGCTATCCGGCGATTTGAGCGCGGCGCTGGCGGTATTGATCATTGCCTGTCCGTGCGCGCTGGTGCTGGCGGCACCAACCGCTATCGTTGCCGGGGTAGCCAACGCGGCGCGGCAGGGGATTCTCGTCAAGGGCGGCGCGCGCTTCGAGGCCGCCGGCGCCGTGGACACCATCGCGGTTGACAAAACCGGCACCCTCACCCTCGGCACGCCCGTGGTGCAGCAGGTGATACCGGTTGACGGCATGACATCTGAAAAGCTGCTATCTGTCGCGGCGGCAGTGGAACGCTTCTCCGAACACCCACTCGGCAAGGCGCTCGTGCGCCATGCGGCTGAAAAAGCGCTCTCCTTGCAGCCCGCGGCAGACTTTCGCGCTTATCCAGGACGGGGCGTGGGCGCGCGCGTCGCACAACAGCATGTCCTGGTCGGTACTCATGAACTGCTCCACGCGCACGACGTGACCGGTGTACCGCCGCAGGAGGCTGCACCGCATGATGGCAGCCTGCTGTTAGTAGCAGTGGAAGGAAAATTCTGCGGCTGGGTGCAGTTTGCGGATACCGTGCGGCCCGCAGCAGCGCAGGCTGTGGAGCACCTCCATGCACTTGGCATCCGGCAGATTGTGATGCTCACCGGCGACCGGCAACAGGAGGCCAAACGCTTGGCGGATATGGTGGGTATTGACGAATGGCACGCGCGCCTGCTGCCCGAGGACAAGGTTGATTGGATTCGCAACGCCCGCTCTGAAGGCAAACGCGTGGCCATGGCCGGCGACGGCGTGAACGATGCGCCGGCGCTGGCGGCCGCCGATCTGGGCATCGTCATGGGGGGAACGGGTACGGCGGTGGCGGCGGAAACTGCCGACATTGCCCTCATGCAAGGCGATATCGGCCAACTGCCCACGGCAATTGCGGTTAGCCAGATGACCCTGCGCGGCATCAAGCAAAACCTGCTCTTTGCGCTGGTCTGGAACCTCCTCGGCATTGCGCTGGCGGCCACCGGCGTGCTGGGCCCGATTGCCGCCGCCCTGGCGCACAACCTCGGCTCTGTCGCAGTGGTGGTGAACGCCGCCCGCTACGTGGCCGCGCCGAGCAAGTTACCGCCGCACGTCCATCAGCCTCGGGTTGCACAACAGCCCGACGCCGTCTCCGATCCGGCCTGAGCCGCATTGCACATGGCGGACTGTGTACGCCAAGCAGAATGCGGGATTGGCAGCCTGGGGACACCCCGTTCCGATCCCTTCTCGTTCTGACTGGCGGCGCGGCAGGCGCGCCGCCGCGCACTCACACCATGCCTTTAGCAAGCTCCGCTAGTTTCTGAAATACGTCCCGCCAATGCGCACGCATCTGCTCGCGCGCCTCGGCGCTGGGAAGGTTCTCCTGATGAAAGCGCAGGGCGGTCTTCTTCCCGCCGGGGGTCAGAGACACTTGTAGGGTTGAAGGAGTCGCGAAGTGCGGGGGCTGCCAAGTCAAGCGTAGGTGCTTACCAGGGGTGAAGCTGCGAATCTCACCGCGTGTGCCCTCCGCCGTTGCAAAGGCCGCGCCCTTTTCCCAGCGCAGGCACGGGACGGTACCGAGCCACAGCGCAAGGCCCTCCGGCTGCGTGAGTAGGTCCCAGGCTTGTGCCGGCGTGAGCGGCAAGGTCTTCTGCACACCGATTTCGAAACCGGCGCTCTCTGTTCGACCGACAACGCGCTTGCCGCGGGCATATTCGTATGCCACGGTCACCGTTTGGCACCACCAACTGCTCGCGATGTAGCCCTTGTCGTTGAGCAGACGCGCGATCTGCTTGTGCGGGAGCGCGTCCGCCCCTTCGCTATCCAGCACCGCAAACCACTCATCCCAGTCCTTGCCGGTCGCTTTCCGCACGGCGGCATCGGAAATTCTCGGTTGCGCAGCGCTCATGGTATTCCTCACGGCTCGGCTGCTCTACGTGGGGTACTTCCTCTCACCATACTGCCAGAATTCGGGACTCTGGTAACACATTTAGCACACGCGGTCTTTCGTCGGACGGCAGGCGCGAGCTTCAACGGTTACCTTGAACATGCTGCAACGCTAACCTTAAATGTGCCGCAATGCGTACCTTGAATACGCTGCAACGCCGACCGTTCGTGCTGAGCTTGTCGAAGCATGAACGGCTGGCAAAGAACTTGGTAGTCATTCTACCAATGGTGATTTCCCATCAGCACCTACTAGCCAGAAGAGAACGGGCCAAGTGCACGTGCTCTTCTCCGCGACAGAATGCATCAGTTGGAAAGGAAGTCATTAGATAAAGAAGCAAGACCGAATAGGTACTAACACATGCTGTGCTACCATCATGATATGAAGCCTTTGTCCGGTCCGGTACTCGTTGAAGCGCGCCGGTGCTTGCGTCAGTCCCTTACCGTCAAGCCATGAACATACTCGTACTTTCCGATACATTTCCTCCCGAGAGCGCAGGCGGCGCAGACGTGGTCGCGTGGCGGCTGGCGCGGCAGCATGTCCGCATGGGGCACAGCGTCACGGTGGTAACGACCACGGCGGAGCGCGCCCGCGAGGGCCTGAGCGAGGAAGACGGCCTAGCGGTGCACCGGCTCTATTCGCGCTATCCGGAGCGCTTTCGCAACTTCCTCACGCCCGCCAACCCATTCACGCTGGGTAAAATACGCGAGGTCTTGCCCGGCATTGCGGCGGACGTGGTGCATGCCCACAACGTGCACACGCACCTCTCATTCGAGAGCCTGAAACTCGCCGCTCAAGGCGGTCGGCCGGTTATTCTCCACGCCCACGACTACTTTCTCTTTTGCTGCACCAAATTCATCTGCGCGGACGGTGAGGTGGCGTATACGCACAAGCCGTTCGACTGCGTTCCCTGCCAGCGCACGCGCTACAATCCGCTGCGCAATCGCGGTATTCGGGGTGTGGTGCAGGAACACGTGACCCGCATCGTCGGCATCAGTCAGGCGCTGGCGACGGCGCTGGCGCACAACGGCTATCCCGGCGTTACCCCCGTGCATAACGGCGTAGATCCCGATGAGTACGCGCCGCCGGACCCGGCAGCGGTGGCGGCGTTTCGCGAAGAGCACGGACTGGGAGATCGGCCTATCGTGCTGCTGGCGGCGCGGCTGAGCGGGAGCAAGGGCGCCGGCCGACTGGTGGATGCCATGGCGCACGTGCCGGGCGACGCGACTGCCGTGCTATTAGGCCACAATCCCGCTTACCAGGAGAAGCTCGCCCAGCAAGCTGCCCAGCTTGGTATCGCGGAGCGGGTGCGCTTTCTCGGCTGGCTGACCCCGCCTGCGGTGAAACTGGCCTACTTCGCCAGCGACCTCGTGGTGGCGCCGTCCACCTACCCCGATCCGTTCAATCTCACCCTCATCGAGGGCATGGCCTGCGGCAAGCCGGTGATCGGCAGCGCTTTTGGCGCGGCGTCCGAGATCGTTGCGGACGGCGAGACCGGGCTCGTCATAAACCCCCTCGACACGCGCGCCCTCGCCCAAGCCATCACCGACCTGCTGAGAGACCCATCCCGCCGCCACGCCTTCGGCGCCGCCGGCCAAGCAAGGGTGCGAGAACGCTTCACCCTACAACAACAAGCTGACCGCGTGTTGGAGATTTACGACGAGGTTCTGCAAGAGTCCCATGCGGCTGCCCTGGGCTGATTGCCGCCAGTGGCGCGGAGCGGGAAAGAGGTGGGAAAGTGAAAACGCTGCTAGGACGATTTGTCGTTCTATAGGGAAGTCTGTCGTGCTTTACCCACTTGCGCCAAGAGATCACTTAGGACCCGACCGTGGAGGTAGGTGAAGTAGGTAGGGAAGGCCTCGCCGATTAAGTTGCGGACAAGGTAGAGCGTATGATTCTTCTCTGCACGCGTCCAGTCGTAGAATCTAGGAACTGTCTGCAGGTCAGCGCACTCCAATATGCTAAGAACCCTATTCTCCCAAGGATGAATCTTGAAGTCGCTACCGACATGGCTTGAATTAGTGGTTATGGTGTATGCAGGTCGATCTGCGCTTATTCGTCGGTAGCTAGAGTGGAAGCCCCTAATCAAGGACGTTCGACCATTCCTTTCAACATACGGCCTGTTGCGCATCAAGCGGTGGCAGGATGGGCAAGTGATTGTGCCCTCCTGCACCTGCTGATGGCCGCACGATGGACAGGTGTCGTTTTGGTAAGCGCTGCGTCCAGAGTACGGAGGGATATCGCTGATCTGCAGGTATCGGTCCGGCCCGTACGTCGGTACGAAGTGTAATGCGTGCATCCCACGCGCAGATTCCTTGGAGCTTGCGTCCAAGGGTTCGTACTCCATTGCCTCTAGCCACTCACGTATGCCCACCCACGGCCGCTCACCATTGGTTGATCGTTCGGAATGAGTCGGGTGTGGCCACGGCTTGCTGGCCGGCAAGGGCGCTGCATCAAGCCACAACTCGTCCCTGTGTATTGCAACGATCAAAGCACGTCTTCTGATCTGAGGAATTCCAAAGTCGGCCACGTTCACCACTCCGGAAAACACTTGATAGTCTGGGAGTCCGGCGTGGAGCAGATCAATGAGCTGGCTTCTTATTCCTTCGTACTCTACTTCAAGGGTTAAGATCTGACGTACGTTCTCAATGACAATTAGTCGGGGATTCAGTGACTGAGCCAGTGGAACTACCTCCAGTAGGAGGCGGTTCTTCTCCTCTTGCGCTCTTGCTCTTGGAGTTTGACGCTTACCTCTGCTGGGATTAGAGCTGCTCATTCCCTGACACGGGGGCGTCGCCACCAGCAAGTCGAGTCGCCGTGACGTGGCTGCGCGGTAGGCCGCGACAATCTGGTTTCTGCTCGTGCGTACGTCCTGAGCGATCCACGTTGACGCGGGGAAGTTGTCGGATCCAATGGCGGCCCGTCTCTCCTCTACCTCGACTTGGACGAGGAACTGGAAACCAGCAATCTCGTAGCCAAGGTCGCTCAAACCAGCGCCCGAGAACAATGAGACAGCAGTTCTCTGTGGGTTTAACGGCGGCTTAACCTGCTCTACGAAGTCGCGGATTGCCAGGTTAGACACTTCCTTCTCCACCCGTGAAAGCAGCAACACTTGTGGACGCTGCACGAATTCGCGGTACTAGGCTGTCGATTGTTCGTGCTAGCGGGGCCTTAGTGCGTACGTCGTGTTCAGGAACGCGGAGAACTGTCCACCCCTCTTTTTCAAGTGCCGTGGTAACACGCCGGTCTCGTTCTTGGGTAGCGTTGATTTTTTCCACCCAAAAGTCGCCTCTCAGCCCCGAGTGTTTGCGGCACATCTGACAGCCGTGCCAGAAGCACCCGTCAACGAAGATCACCAGTTTCCTGCGAGAGAATATCAAGTCGGGGTTTCCCTGAAGACGTGTGCCTGTAAGGGACTTGTAACCTTCATGCGTCAGGTATCGGAGTCCGCGACGCCACAAAGCCGACGCCAAGGTACGCTCGGGCTGCGTTCTTCCCCGATTGTGCGCCATGGCGCGGTACCGCTGAATGGGTGTCATCACGTCTGTGCGCAAGCTCTACTCTTCCTCGACAGGCAATTCTGGCAGTTCTCCTTGCATTTCCCGAACCACTTTGAGGAAATCTTCGTGGCTTCGATTGGTTGCTTGAAGGACTTCGTGCCACGTCTTGTAAGTTACTTCAGAATCCGTTCGAATAGTGTTCAGCCCCAATGCGCCTAAATTCAGGTGGTCACACACAATAGTCAGTCTGGCTCCGGGGAATGATTCTTTGACTGAGGGTGTATCCTCGATAAAGTCCCTGACCGCCGTTAAGTAGCCGAACGCCCTATTGAATTCCGTGTCTGTTAGATGGTGCTGGGGACGCTTGATCTCGATAATCTCTAACCGGCCTTCGTGGTTGAGCATAACGAAGTCTGGTATTTTCTTAAGATTACCAATAGTTGAAGTGACAATCTCCACTCTGTTCTTTGCATGGTACCAATTCTGGAAATTCGATCGAGTTGATGCCAGCGACTGGTTAAAGCTTAGCGGTGTCCAGTCAGGATAGAGTATCCATGGCGCGTCTTCGATAAGCTTCTGCAACTGTCTTTCCACTGTCGAGGGGGCCTTCACAAGCCTTTGGAGCTGCTCTATGGCACCTACTCGCTCTTGAGCAACTTGCCCCAGAGAGTACATCTCGACAAGCCTAGACTTCTCAAAAAGGTCAAGAACTATATCGATAGTGGTGCTGGGCGAAGATGCAACCTGATCTAGTGCAGTGAGCAACGTAGTATGAGGTCCAATCGCATATGCCAGGCGAACCATGCGTTCAATGTAGCGTGGATCTTCCAGAGCACCCCTGTCTGCTCGAGTGACAAGTGATTTCGCCGCTCTCATAACTGAGTCGCGGACGGCAGTGTCTTTCGGCAAGGCTCTTTCCAGTCGTTCTCGGAGCAGCGACTTCTCCTGAAAAATGTCCCAGACCCGCTGGCCTGCACTCACCTCGGAAGTTTTAGCGAGTTCCCGTAACAGGTCTTGGCCCCATTCCCGAAGCGCGGTTCCCGCGTCGGAGTTCCAAATTATGTCTTGTCTGTCAGTCTGCACGAGATCTTCAGTATCATCGAGCCACTCCGCGTAGATGGCACCCGTCAGATAGCTTCTCATTTTGAATTCGCCAGTGAAGCCCGCCTCAATGTCAAAGTCCCTGGTTTGAGCTACAATTTTCCCTCTGGCGTAAATTCGTACTCCGGCCATCACTTCGTCCTTGTAGGGGTCCTTTGCATATGCAACCCACCCGGAAACAGGGTAAAATCGACCTTCCACATTCACGGGCCTGTTACAGACATCTATGCGAGTGCCTTCCATAATGTCTACGTTCAGTGTTCCGAGCTCAACTTGCTTATTCTTCCCAAAGTTGTCCGTAAGTTGGACACTCCAGTTTTCCTGACTAAGCCCGAACCGAGCCGCAAGCTGGCGGTCCAATTGCTCCCCGGTGGGAACACGCCGACGGTCAAACTTTCTCAGGATGAGTGTTGTTCCGGTGGAGTCTGCAAAGCTTCCATCTTTAGGGCCCTCGTCCGGATAATAAGGTACGACATTCCCAGAATCGTCCTTTTCCTCCGCCAGGATGGCATTAAAGTTGAGTATTAGGTTGGACACTTGATATCCACTATTCGTCTGCTCGCCTCCAGCAGTCACGACCTCGACTTCGTGACATATACCGAAAGGCGCCAGCTTTCCGATCCCTTTTCTTCCCATGACCCGGCGGTCATGCTTTGGCGTTCGATCTCTGCGTCCAACTCTTCGGTTGTAACCAACGTTTAGGTAGTAGGCATTCACCTCTTCCAACGTCATTCCACTACCGTCATCCTCGATAACAATCTCAAATCCTTGGTCTTCGATCTGTCCCTCTTTCTTTAGTGCCAGGTATGTGCCGAAGGGGAGTGTGATCTTGACGTGCTCGGCATCAGCGTCATAGGCGTTGGCAATCAGCTCTGCTAAGACGGCGGAGACCCTGTCGTACATCTGAATGCCCAACTTGTCGATGGTCAGCCGGGAAATTCGCATGGTGTATTTCTTGGAATTTCGCTGCATGGACTTACCTCGATAAGAGAGGATTCGGCGTGCTGGCGTCAGCTTCTATTCAGGATACCATGGCTTGGCTGCATTCAATCTGAGTGTCTTTTGCCGCCCATACCTATACGTTGAACTCCGATGGCTCCATGTGACAGTTCTCGGACGCAAACATAAACTCAGGTATGTACTCAAGCCAAGTATGAAGTCACTATGTTTGCATCCCTAGTGCTGACTTAATTGCGCTTTGAATTGGGCGGTGTCGTAGTATTCGCGCCAGTGGGTGATTGTGCCATTCTTGCAGGTGATGAAGACGGTGGCGGGGAGGCGGGCGGTGTTGCCGGTGAGGCGGTGGCGGCAGGAAAACTCCCACTCGCAGGCTGCTGTGTCGTCCTGCGCCACGAGCGAGCGCAGCGTAAGGCGGATCTCTGCAAAGGCAGTGAAGAACGATGTGAGCGATTGGCGAATGGCGGGTATGCCGCTGAGCGTCTGGCCGGAAGCGCTGGTGAGGACGGCATCCGGCGCGAAGTCTTGCAGAATGGCGTCAAAGTCCGCAGCGTTCCAGGCGGCGGTCTGGTGCTCCAGGATCGCGGCGGGTGTGCGGGCGTTGGCGAGCATGGTTTGGAATCCCTTTCCGATGGCATGTGGCTGTTGGGTCGATTTTGCGAGGCAAACGCCCCTAGGTGATTGCGCAAGAAGATGTGACAATAGAAATTTGTTTCCTCAGCCGTTCGCCCTTCGACAGGCTCAGGGCGAACGGCACGCAGGCGATCATCTGAATAGGAGCGGGGGACAAGCCCCCGCGCTACGTTTATTCTTTTGGCTGGTCTACGTTCTTTCTAATGGCTGGTCGTTCGCGCTGTGGCATCGAAGATGGATTCCCGTTTTCACGGGAGTGACGGAGTTGCAGGCTCCGGTACGTCGGTCGACTCGGTTGGATTCCTGCCCCGTACGCGTTACGGAATTGGCTATGCACGGGTCCGTCGGCTTAGTCGGCTGAAATCCTGCCTCGAATCAGGTACGGGAAAGGCTTTGCACGGCCAGGAAGGCGTCGTAGCCTCCGGTAACTAGATCAAGCCGACTGGATTCCCACGCGCCGAAGAATTCGGGTTTTCCGTGAGTTGTTCGTTTTCAATATCACAGAATCCGTTTTCGCGTTTGGCAGCTACGTTGGAAGAACATCCACCACATACAGCAACACCAGCACAGTTAGGCCCCAGAGCGCTACGCTGGCGAACAGCCACGGGTCGCGGAAGAGCAGCGCTTCGGGGCTCTCCGCGCCAGAGGGCGTACGTGTGGCGCGCAAATACCGCACCAGGCCGAGAACAACGAACGGCACGGTGACGATAAGAATCGGGCTGCCGTACGTAGCGGGCGAAAAGAGCGTATAGAGCACGTAGGCGGCAACGGTGGTTGCGGCTGCCAACAGGAGCCAGCGGTCGAGCGACGGAGCGGTGTAGCGCGCCAGGTTGCGACGGTGGGCAGCGGCCCCGGGACCGAGCAGTGCCAGTTCGCTGCGGCGCTTACCCAGGATGATTAGCAACGCCAGCAGCAGCGTGCACAAGTAGAGCCAGGGCGAAATCGGCGTGAGTACGGCAACGGCGCCAGCGGCGGCACGCAGCAGGAAGCCGGAGGCTATCAAAAGCACGTCCAGCAGCACCACGTGCTTCAGCCACGCGCTATAGGCGAGATTCGCGCCCACGTAGAGCGCGACGATTGCGCCGAGCGCAAGCTGCATGAAGAACGCGCCGACGAGGGCGCTGCCGAGCAGAACGGCGGCGGCAATGAGCGCCAGCCACAGCGGCAGTTCACCCGCCGCCAGCGGGCGTTCTCGTTTGAGCGGGTGGGCGCGGTCTGCGTCAACATCGAGCATGTCGTTTACCAGGTAGATGCCGCCGCTGGCGAGCACAAAAAGAACGCAAGCAATCACGCTGGACTGCACGGCGTTCAGGTCTGTGAACTGCTGGGAGAAGATCACGCCCGCAAAGACGAGGGCATTCTTGACCCACTGTTGCGGTCGAGTGGAGCGCAGCAGCGCACCGGCGATAGAGAAGAGCGTCCGATCGGCTGCGACGGGCGGCGCGTCTGCTGACCCGGTGCGGGTGGATTCCTCCGGCAAGGCCTTGGCTGACGGTTGCGCCCGGTCGCCGCTCCGCTGAGCGGGCCCCACGCCTTCGGGGGAGAAATCGCCGCTCACGGCAAATCCTCCCCCGGGGATGTTTCCAGGCGCAAGTGAATCACCTGCCGCGTCTGAGCAGTGACGCGGTAGCGTGCGTCGATACGGTGGCCTGCGACCCACACGATTGTTTTTTTCTCCGAAACTACCAGCGGCACGCGGTCCCGCAAGCGCGCCGGCACACGGGCATCCACCAGAAAATCCTGGAGCTTCTTCGCGCCGGTCATGCCCAATGGAATGAAACGATCTCCCGGGAGGCGCGTACGCACGCTGAGCGGTCCTTGAACCTGCGCGGAGTCGAGCCAGGCGTCTCCATCGGCTGATGCTCGAATGAAGTCTTCCTCACACGAATCTACCAGCGCGGCGTAAATGCTGCATCCGAGCGGCGCGATGGCCGTGCGGCCGGGTACGGAGAGCGCGATTGGCGCGAATGGCTTTTGCAGGGACCTACGGCCGATCCAGATACCGTCTTGTTCAGCACGGCACACCAGACCGCCGGGCAGCGAAGGCGAAACCCCGATGCGACCCTCTCGCAGGATGTCGCGCGCCTGCGCGATATGTGCGTGCTCCAGCCCTTGGATGTGTCCGGCTACCCGGCCTATGGCGCAGCGCAGCACTGCTGTTTGTAAGGAAGCCGACAGAGTGCGCCAGTCGGCATGGGAAAGGAGCAACCCGTCGGTGCACTGCCGTGCGTGCCGGCGCAACCAGTCTTCCGCCAACTCGGTTAGGTAGGCATAGTCCTCCTCGAGCACGTGCGCGGCGCGAGCCAGCGTGCGCGCCGCCGCGGGGTACCGCGTTTCCAGCAACGGCAGTACCTTGTGGCGCAGCCAGTTCCGCTGTGGGGCGGTCGTATCATTAGTACTGTCTTCGCGAAACTGCAGGCCGCGGCGGGCGCAATAGGCGCGAATATCGGCGCGTGAGACGTTCAGGAGCGGACGTATCAAGGTGATGGTTTGGTCTGCTTGCTTGTACGCCGCACCGCAAACGGTTGCAGTGCTTGCTGCGAGGCGCGGACTCGTCTCTGCATCATCCGCAACCAGCAGCGGGCTCGCGTAACGCATGCCGGTCAGCCCGCCGAGTCCACTGCCGCGCAGGAGATGGAGCAGCACGGTCTCGGCCTGGTCGTCCTGATGGTGAGCAAGGGCGATGCAGCGCGCTCCCGCCTCGTGGGCGATCCCGGCAAGCAACCGGTAGCGCAGCCGCCGGGCGGTATTTTCCGGGGAGGCGTTGTCTTGCTGTGCGCGCGCGACATCTACGGTGCGTAGGGAGCAGGGCAGTCCCGCTCCTGCGGCGAGTTGCGCGACAAACGCGGCGTCTGCTTCGGATTCTGCGCCGCGCAGTTGGTGGTTCACGTGACCGACGTGGAGCTGCCACCGGTGCAGCGGCGCAAGCCGGTGCAGGGCATCGATCAAGGCGACGGAATCCGCCCCGCCGGATACCGCTACCAAGACTCTGCTGCCCGCTGGCAGCAAGTTATGGGTTGCAATCGTCTGAGCGATTGACTCCACCAGTGAATCGTGCGGTTGAATTGAATTGTCGATCGCGTTCACGGCTGTCCCTGAATTGCGATGTTGATTTCCATGCCTTCATGGTACCCCAGGTGAGCCACTTTTCAGCGTGAGCAAAAACAGTCTAGAAATGGGAGGTGCTGGTAGCAGGCGGTCATATTCGGGGCCGTTGCACTATGCGGTATACCGAAAGCGCGCGAGGTCGGCACACAGGGATGAGGAAAGACCTCAGTGACGGTACTCAGGGAACATCTAGGGAATAGACCCATTCGGCCTGAGCCTGTCGAAGGCTGAACGGAACTGGCGTGGTCTCCATTAACTGCGCCTCTAATTTCGGTTCGACAGAGTTTGCGCTGAGGTTGCCGAAGTGTTCACCACGAACGGACATTGGCAAAGAGCAAAGCGCTTTAGCTCAATTCAGATCACGCTGCTCGTCGGCAGACCGCTAGCTCAAGTTTGCATGGAAGCATAGTCAGACGCCGGTGCTGCCGAATCCGCCGCGATCGTCGGCCTCAAGACTCGTTACTTCCTCCCACCTGATGCGCGGCGCCGGCACGAGGAGCGCCTGAGCGATGCGTTCACCACGCTCGACGATTACCGGCGCGCCGGTTACGTTATAGAAGAGCGCTTGGATTTCGTCCGTGTCGCCGCAGTAGTCCCGGTCGATGATGCCGATGCCGTTGGCTTTCAGCAGACCTTTGCGCACCGGCGTGCTGCTGCGGCTCGCCACAATGAGTGCGTAACCGGGAGGAACCTCGATCACCACATTGCACGGCACGCGCGCGGTCTCGTGCGGCGCAATCGTCACGCTCGTGCGGGCGCTCAGATCGAAAGCAACGGCGCCGGCAGTGGCATAGCGAGGCAGTGGGAGAGTGGGATCGATACGCTTGATGCGCACGTTCACATTACGGTTTGGTACGTTCATACGAACGAGCTCTTGAGCAGTGTCAGCCATTCCAGAAAGTATCCCCATTCCGCATCGTAGGGTGTATCGGTTACCTGCAGATCTTTGAGAGGGACGCTGGTTCTCTCCAATCTCGACTGGGAGCGTTCCCCATCGAGTGGCAGCAGCACCAGCTCTTCTCCAGGTTCCACCAACCCGAGACGCTCTTTCGCCACGGTGCGGATATACGCCTCCCTGCCCCGGCGCGCGAGCTCTTGCTGGAGGGCGTAATTCTCGGCTTGGCGCGTGGCGAGACGCTGCTCCAATACCAGCACCCGCTGATTGACTTCATAACTGTTCAGTACCCGCGCCGGAATGCCGGTAAGTGTGGCTGCTATTACCAAACCCGCAACGAGGAGCACGTATTTCGTTACGCGCGCCGGTGTCTTGTCGTTCGGGATACGCATGGCCTATGGTTTCGCGGGGACTTTGAAATGGGTTGCCGAGTGAACCGTTCGGTGTCACCTAGTTTACGGAAGCGTAGTCGCGCTTCATTACGCTGCACGCACGTATCATGTGCCTATGCAGCGAGTGCGAATGCAAAACGGACTGCCTGGCAGCAAAGGAACTGCGTTCATAGACGTTCGCCGAGAGCATGGCAACACGTACCGCGTTTCATTGCCGGTTTGGCGCGACCAGTCTTGTCTGCAACGAATTAGACGCCGGGAAGAATGACTTACTAAACTGGGGGGCCGCTACCGGTGCGAGGTTAGAACACAGCGAAAAACTGCACTAAGCCGAGATCGTAACGGCAGGATGCCACTACTTTCTGAGGTATGAGTCTACCATAGGTACCGGCACGGCGTGTAGCTGCCGTATGGAGGCCCCATTCCAGCCTGTTTCTCCATGATAGCAAACCGGTACAGACCGATTTCAACTCGCGCCTGCATAGTCATTCCTCACTCGTTCCCTGCGATAAAGGATGCGCCGTTGCCTCTCCGCACAGACGGGCGTACCGGACTCTCACGCATCCGTCATCTCAAATGGACGTTAGCAATCAAGCAGGGCATCGGCGCGGAGTGAACGGCGAGGAGCCGATGTCAACTGCGTTCCGGTGTTGCGTACTGCTGCTCCCAGGCGCGAAACTGGTCTACGTTCACGCATTGGGTAAACTCATCCAGGGTGGCCATGTCGGTAATGGTGTCAGTCGTGCCGTGCTCTTTGAGCGCCTTGTACACGTGCTGCATGGCGCGCGCCGCGGAGAAGAGACTCGAAAGCGGATAGACCACGATCTTGAAGCCAATCTCGGCGAGGGCATCGGGCGAGAGCACGGGTGTCTTGCCGCCCTCGATCATGTTTGCGAAAAGCGGCGCCGTGGGGAAGGCTTTGGCGATGGCGTGCAGTTCGTCGAGCGACTGGGGCGCTTCGATAAAGACCACGTCGGCGCCAGCCTCGTAATACGCCCGGCCGCGTTCAAGGGCATCGTCCATACCCAGCACCGCGCGCGCATCGGTGCGGGCGATGATCACCAGACCGGAATCACCCCGAGCATCCACGGCGGCACGCAACTTCTGCACATGGTCTTCCATGGGAATCACGCGCTTGCCTTCCAAGTGCCCGCACTTCTTGGGCCATTCCTGGTCTTCCAGAATGATCCCGGCTACACCCAGCCCCACGCATTCGCTGACGGTGCGGATCACGTTGAGCGGGTTGCCGTAGCCGGTATCCATGTCTGCGACAAGGGGCACTTGCACACTCTGCACGATGTTGTGCACGCGGTCCAAGATTTCGCTGGCAGTCATCAGGCCGAGGTCCGGTACGCCAAGGGCGCTGGCCGCGAAGCCGAAACCGGTTGTGAAGACGGTCTCGAAACCCGCTTGCTCCGCGAGGCGCGCGCTCAGGCAATCATACGCGCCGGGCAGGACGACGATTCCGGGTCTTTCTAACAGCGCCCGTAGTTGGGCGGAACGCTCATTCACCGGGCATGCTCCTTACTACACTGTGTATTGCTGAAATTCTCGAACGTTCATACACGCATATTGTAGCCGCAGGAGTCTTTTCGCACACGGGAGCGGAATTATCTGTGCGTCCGGACTTCAGGGAGCTTGACAGATTATCATTGACTTGCATAGATTTAAGCCAGTAACTAAATTGCCTATTGAAAGGAGGACGCAAACTGTCCGAATGAACGAGGCAAGGAGCCTGTGTCTTTTCTCACGTACTCCGAACAGGAAGGAATCACAATGGACTTACGAGAGAGCGTTACGCGACGTCAATTGTTGGGAGGAATAGGCGCCGTTTCCGTCGGAGGTGTCATACTCGCGGCGTGCGGCCAGGCGACGACTATGGAGTCTGGCGGGGAGATGGCCAAAGAGGAGATGGCCCAAGAAGAGGCTGAAAAGCCCGCAATGGCGGAGCCCGTAGAGGTGTCATGGCTTACCCACCACAACAGCCGCCAACTGGATAACGTTGACGGGCTGGTCAAGGAGCCGTTTGAGAACGATAACCCCGGCATCACGCTCAAATGGATCATCTGGACCGGCGACCGCCGCGAGTTTTTGCAGACGTTGGTAGCCGGCGGCCAAGCGCCTGACGTTGCATGGCTCACCGACCCGGCGCTCACGGCGCTCGGCGCGGTGGAGGCTATTGACGACCGGGTAGCCAAGGACCAGATCGACCTCAGCCCCTTCCCGGAAGCGGCGATGGACGCCTGGTTCCGGCGCGACGGCAAGCTCTTTGCG
Source organism: Chloroflexota bacterium (assembly GCA_965221905.1). GTDB lineage: Bacteria > Chloroflexota > UBA11872 > VXOZ01 > VXOZ01 > VXOZ01. The sequence continues at coordinate 3,465,068 of OZ244922.1, read as the reverse complement.
CTGCCTAACCAGTCCGGCGGCGACTGGCCCGTGGCTCCTACCAATAAGCGCATGTACGAAGAAGCCGGTCTGAACCTGCCGCCCACCGATTGGCAGGACCCCGATTGGACCTTCGACCGCTTCACCACTGAAATGAAGAGGCTGACCAAGGAAGAGGGTGGTCAAACGGTCCAGTTCGGCTTGCTGGGCGCGAGTCCGGTCTTCCTCTTCATCGACTGGCCGAACCTTTTCGATACGGAATGGATCGCCGATGACAACCGTACCGTGGTCTCGGACGATCCCGCATTGGTGGATGCGTACGAGCGCTTCTTCACCATGGCGATCCAAGACCGTTCTGTAGATAAGCCGGGGCAGGTGAACGATCTCTTTGGCACTAATACCAGGACGGCGTTCGTCGAGGAAAGAGGCGCCATGCTCCGCAGCGCGCCCGGCGGCTTCTTCAATGTGCTGGAGGCCATCCAGCGCGGCGCGCCGTTCGTGTTTAGCCCCGTTGTGCGCGGCACCAGCGCGCAACCGGTCTCGCACTTGAACCTGGACGGCAACGGCATCGTGATCGGCTCCAAGCAGCCCGACGCCGGCTGGGAACTCATCAAGTGGGGCAGCCAAACTATCAACTGGGCGATCTCGCGCGGTACCGGCTTCCACCGTGTCGATTTCTTCGATGAATGGGCCCAGAATATCTACGGCGATGCGGACTTCCAGGCAGAAGTGCGCTTGGAGGTCTACCGCGACGCGCTGCAGTACGCGGTACCGGCGGGACGTTCCTTCCGCTCTGCCGCCTATAATCAGATCCGCGACCAGCTCATCAATCCGATCTTCGCGGACCTCTTCGAGGGCAACGTTACGGTGCAAGAGGCCCTGCGCGGCATGAAACAGCCGATGCAGGCGCTGATTGACGAGGCACTCGCTCAGTAGGGGAGCCTGATGAGGCACACTTCATAGGAGAAGGGTTTGCGTGACACTTCAAACAAGGAGGGCGCAAAATGAATATCCGGGAACGATTTACCCGGCGACACCTGCTGGGTGGTGTAGGCGCTGTTTCCCTTGGCGGCGTCATGCTCGGGGCCTGCGGCCAGCCGGCCGCCATGGCCCCGAGCGATGAGACGGCCAAGGAGGAGATGCCAAAAGAAGAGACCAAGAAGCCCGCTATGGCGGAGCCGGTGGATGTGCATTGGCTCACCAACCACAACAGCCGCCAAGCGGATAACGTGGATTCGCTGGTCAAGGAGCCGTTTGAGGCCGACAACCCCGGCATCACGTTGAATTGGATCATCTGGTCCGGCGACCGCCGCCAGTTCTTGCTGACGCTTGTGGCAGGCGGTCAAGCGCCCGATGTATCCTGGCTCACCGACCCGGCGCTCACGGCGCTTGGCGCTGTGGAGGCCATTGACGACCGGGTCGCCAAAGACCAGATAGACTTGAGCCCCTTCCCCAAAACGGCGATGGACGCCTGGTTCCGCCGTGACGGCAAGCTGTTTGCACTACCAAATCAGTCGGGCGGTAACTGGCCCATTGCGCCCATCAACAAGCGCATGTACGAAGAGGCCGGTCTGAACCTGCCTCCCAATAACTGGGAGGATCCCGATTGGACCTTCGACCGCTTCACCGCTGAAATGAAACAGCTGACCAAGGAAGAGGGCGGCAAGACCGTTCAGTTCGGCATGGTGGGCGCGAACGCCAACTACCTTTTCCTTAACTGGCCTGCTCTTTTCGATGCGGAATGGCTGGCCGACGACAACCGCACGGTAATCTCAGAAGATCCCGCGCTGGTGGACGCCTACGAGCGCTACTTCACAATGGTGCACGAGGACCGGTCCGTGGATAAGCCGGGGCAGGTGCAAGAGCTGTTCGGCACTAATTCCAGGACGGCCTTCGTGGAGGAGAAGGGGGCCATGCTGCGCAGCGCGCCCGGCGGCTTCTTCCCGGTGCTGGAGGCGATCCAGCGCGGCGCGCCGTTCGTCTTCAGCCCCGTCGTACGCGGCACGAGCGCGCGGCCGGTCTCGCACCTCAACCTGGACGGCAACGGCATCGTCGTCGGCGCCCAGCAACCCGATGCCGGCTGGGAACTGCTCAAATGGGGTAGCCGCACCATCAATTGGGCGATCTCGCGCGGCACCGGCTTCCACCGCGTGGACTTCTTCGACGAATGGGCGCAGAATATCTACGGCGATAAGGACTTCCAGAGCGAGTTGCGCTTGGAGATCTACCGCGATGCCCTGCAGTACGGAGTGCCGAACGGACGGATCTTCCGCACTGTTGCCTTCGGTCAGATTCGCAAGGATATCTCCAACCCGACCTTTGCGGACCTTTTCGCAGGCAAGGTGACGGTGCGAGAAGCCCTGCGCAATATGAAGGAGCCCATACAAGCCTTGGTCGACGAGGCGCTCGCTCAGTAGAGACGCAGAGAGGGCGCACGCCTTCAGAGACGGTCTATGGGAAAGAGTCGGCTGCGGCCGGCTCTTTCCCTATTAGTGGAGAGGTAGCAACTGCGCCATGGCGTTCGGGGTTATGGGACGACCGTGCGTAAGTGCGCTATAGTGAAATAGTACCCAGTAACGCTCTCAATCCTTCATAGCAGCATCAATCTGAAACTACCTTCACGGTCATCTACGTCTAGGCCTTGCAGCGCGCTCTCCCGGTATTTTCGGGCGCTCTTGCTGGCTATTTTGCTCCCGGTGGTGCTGGGTTTGGCCGTGGTCTTGCTCAGCACGTGCGGATTGTTTGCCCCGAGTCCCGCACCACCGACTCCAACTGCGGTTCCTTCGCCGACACTGCCGACACCCAGCCAGGTATCGCCAACGGTGATGCCCTCGCCAACACCAATTGCAACACCCGTGCCGACGCCGACTGTGCTTTCGTCGCCGAGTCCGCTGGCGTCTCCCGTTCCTACGCCGACTCCGACCGTAGTCCCATCGCCGACGCCAACGCCGGACGGCCCTGAAGCGGCGCTGATTGGAAACTGGGAGGGAGTACTAGAGGTTCTGCGGTCTGAAGTCCCGATAAGCGCTTCGCTTCAGCTTGTGGACGGCGAACTCTGGGGCACGATGGACATTTCTACGCGTAGGATCGAGGACCTTGCCTTCAAAGCCGAGCTTCAAGCGGATGGAGGGATTCGTTTCGTGATCCCGCAAGAGGGTAGCGACCTGACCTTCGACGGCAAGCTGGAAGATGGTGTGATTACGGGCGGTTTTAGGATTGGCCTCATTGGGGGCACATTCACTCTAGAACGCGCTGCGCCCACTGCTACACCGACCGCGAGTACTTCAGAATGACCTCAGACTGAGCGGATATTCCGCTACCGGAATGGCGAGACAGCCCTCGCAGCATCACGTGGTCACTCGGAGGACGGACTTCCCTCATGAGCTGTAGGAAGAGACGCACGGCGATAACCGTAATTCCTGTAAGTGTCAGGTAACTAGCTGACAGAATGCGGGCATGAATCGGCAGGAGGTAGTAGCTACCTGTCGGCTGCCTTACCCACCAGGAGTTCTGTCACAAGCAGTGATAGCTCATGCATCAAAGATGAAAGACGTAGGCGGCAGGAAAACCGTCACTCCGGCGAATGCCGGAGTCCAGGGGGTGCGGCGAAGATGGATTCCGGCTTGCGCCGGAATGACGGAGATGACCGTCTTCAACTTTCCAGTGCATTAACTGGATTTACGAATCTTCCAACGAATTGGTCAACACTTACAAATATCTGCTTGCCCGTGAATGTATTCCGCTCTGTGCAAGAGGCTTGGTAGAGCGCGCCTTCCTACCGTTCTCACTGCGCTCATTCTCCCCTAAATTCCGGCTCGCGCTTCTCCACGAAGGCCCGCAGCCCCTCTTCGGCGTCAGCCGAGGCGCGCACGCGGTCGAACAAGAGACTCGCCAGGTTCACCCGCTCTTCCAGGCCCAGGTATTGACCGCGCACGGCGGCTTCCTTCATGCCGCGGGTTGCCAGCGGCGCGTTCTGCGCGATGGTCTGCGCATACTCGCCCGCCGTGTCTGCGAGCGCGTCCAGCGGCACGACCTTATTCACGAGGTGCAGCCGGTGCGCCTCCTGCGCGCTGATAAACTCGCCGGTGAGCAGGAATTCGAGCGCGTAATTTAGCGGGATGCGGTTGGCGAGCATCGAGGGGCCGCTGATGGAGCTGATGCCGCGCTTGGCTTGCGGCCAGCCGAATTGGGCAGTGTCGGCGGCGATTCTAATGTCTGAGGCCAGCGCGATGCCGCCGCCTTGCGCCAAACAGTAGCCGTTGATTGCCGCGATGATGGGCTTCCAGATACGCGTCTGCATCACGTAGAGGTCCTCGATTGACGTGCCCGGCGCTTCGTCACCCGACGGACCGCCCATCTCTTCCAGGTCATGACCGACGGAGAAGGCCCGTCCCGTGCCGGTAATGACGGCTACCCAGGCATCATCCCGCGCGGCGAAATCCGCGAACACGGCAAAGAGCTCTTCCCGCATGGCACGGTTGATGGCGTTGAGCTTATCCGGCCGGTTCAGCGTAATGCGCGCGATTCTATCGGTGACGGTGTATTCAATAAACGACATTGCGATTCCTTTCATATCCAGTGAGATACGGACGCGGCCTACTTCGTCCAGGCCACGTGCCTACAAACCATAGTAACCTCGGAATGAGTGTGCGCCAGCGTTTTGCAGCGACAGACTGCCACACCCACGGCGCAGCGTCATGGTCGCTCTGCCGTAACGAGCGGCTCAATGCCGCTGACATCCGCAGAGGCACGCGCTACGTCCAGATCGTACATCCGCTGGAGATTCAGCCAGAAGTCCGGCGTCATGTTGAGTGCCCTGCCGATTCGCAGAGCGGTATCCGCCGTAATGGCGCGTCGGCCGTGCACGATCTGGTTGATGCGTATCGGCGGCACGCCTATCGTTTTCGCCAGACGATACTGGCTAATACCGAGTTCATCGAGAATCTCTGCCAGGTGTTCTCCAGGATGGATTGGAGCAGCAGTTGAATTTATCAGTTCCTCTCCTTATCCATAGTTAGTAATTCCAATATAGCTTCGTTAGTTCTGTAGAGGCTTACCGGTCTTGAGGATATGGGCGATGCGGTCTTGGGTCTTGGGTTCGCCGCAGAGGCTGACGAAGGCCTCGCGCTCCAGGTCGATGAAGTGGGATTCGTCTTGCTGGGTGCCGGCTTCTGCGTCGCCGCCGGAGAGAATGTAGGCGAGTTTCCGCGCGATAGTCAGGTCGTGGTCGGTGGTTTTGCCCGCTTGCATAAGGTCTGCCACCGGCGCAACCAGAGCGGCGCGCCCGCTTTCCCCCAACACGGGGAGTTGCACCGGATCGGCGTGAACAGAACCACCGTCTTTACTTACTTTACTTAGGGCCAGCGCTTCCGTCTTAGCCCGAAAAAGCAAGTGATCAGGGTTCGACTCTATGATGTCGCTCTCACGAAGATAGCCGATTTCCAGCGCGTCGGGCGCATGCTGCGACACTTTCGCCATGCGGATCGTTTCGAATGCTCGCTGTACGGCTTGTGCCGCGTCGATGGACGAAATTGTCTTGGAAGATTGGCCGGTCTCGCTCTCCTTCCCGTCATTCCCGCTGAAAGCTTGCCCCGAACTTGATACGGGGCGGAAATCCATCTGCTCGTTGGGTAGCCCGTCAAGCATCCGCAGCAGCAGTTCCTTGCAGCCGCCGCCGGCGGGCACCAGTCCCACGGCGGTCTCCACCAGACCCACGTAGCTCTCTCGCGCCGCCACGACGCGATGCGCCGATAGCCCCAATTCAAGCCCGCCGCCGAGCACGCGCCCGTAAAGGGCGGTCACAAAGGGCACCGGCATGCGCTTGAGCGCCAGCAGCGAGTATTGCAGCTTGTGAATGAAGGATTCGATCACGTCCCACTGCTGCTCTTGCGCGGCCTGAAGGATCACGGCGAGGTTCGCGCCGAGGCAGATATTGGGCTGCACGTGGCTGCTGAGCACGAGGCCCCGGAACGCAGGCGGTACCTGCTCTGCGGCAACCTCGAGCATGTCGAGCACGTTCGTGTCAATCGTCTGCTTCGGCCCATGCACGTCCAGGAAGGCAATGCCGTCGCCCAGATCACTGAGGGTTGCTCCGGCGCGCGCGACCACCGGTTTTGCCTGTGCGCGCAGCCACGGTAACGATAGCGTCCGCTCGCTCCCAGCTACCGGCCTGTACGTGGACTGGGGCGTCGCTTGTTCTGTTCCATTTGCGGTGTAGCGATAGAAGGGCTTGTCCCGCTGTGCGAGCGCCGTCACCCACGGCGGTACGGCAAGACCGTCGCGTTCCATGCGGTCTGCCGTCTCCGCTTTGCCCATGGCTTCCCAGGTCTCAAAGGGGCCCAGCTCCCAGGCAAAACCCCAGCGTATAGCGTTATCGATGCTGGCGATTTCGTCGGCGACCTCGGGTATCTTGGCGGCGGCAAAGGCAAAGAGCCGCGAGAGACTGCGCCAGGCGAGCCGTCCGGCAGCATCGTCAGCGTGGGCGAGGGCGGCAATGCGCGCGCCGCTATCTTCCACTCTGCGCACCGCAGCCAGTGACGGCGCGTCCAAACTACGCTGCGATCGGTACTCCAAAGTTTCCGGGTCGAGCACCAGGATTTCCCTGCGACCGTCAACTTGCTCGCGCTTATAAAAGCCTTGGCCGCTCTTTTCGCCCAGCCAGCCGCGCTCAACCATCGTGCGGACGAATGGGGGCACGGCAAACGCGGCTTGCTCCCAAGATTCCGGCACCGAGGCCTGCAGCTTGTCGCAGATGTCCACGTAAACGTCGATGCCTATCAGGTCGAGCGTGCGGAACGTGGCGCTGCGCGGACGACCCAGCGGCGGCCCGGTAATGCTGTCTATCTCATCAGGACCCAAGCCCGACTCCTGCAGCGCACGCAGGATATCCGCGAAGACGTAGAGCCCAATGCGATTGCCTACGAAGCCGGGCACGTCGTGGGCGAGGATGCAGCCCTTGCCCAGCGTCTCGCCGCCGAAGCGCTGCAATGCCGCGGTAACGGCGGGATCGGTCTCCTGGGTCGGAATTAGCTCGAATAGCCGCAGGTAGCGGGGCGGATTGAAGAAGTGCGCGCCCAGAAATCTTCGCCTCACCTCTGGAGGCAGTACTTTGGCTATGTACTTTATTGGGATGCTGGACGTGTTGGTACTAGCAATGGCGTCGTGACGCACGTGCGGCGCCAGTGTCGTCCAGAGGCGTTGTTTGACTGCAAGGTCTTCAAAGACTGCTTCGATCACCCAATCGCACTCGGTTAACCGCTCGCAGTGGTCCTCCACGTTGCCGGGGCGGATGCGGGCCAGGTCGCCGCGCTCAAAGAGCGGCGACGGACGCATGGCGGCGAGTTTCTCTAGAGCAGCTTCAGCGCGCCGGTCGCGCCCCTCGGTTTCCGGTAAGTCGAGCAACTCGCACTCGATGCCGAATCCGGCAAGCAGCGCCGCGATCTGCGCGCCCATAGTGCCCGCGCCGATTACGGCCGCACGGCGGACGGTCCAACGGCTTTCTGAAATATCCGGACTAGCCAATGGTGCCTCCTTCTTGTGCTGGGATGGCCGCGCGGGCGTACAAACCGCCTGATTCAAGTTGGTTGTTGCTTCTTGCGTCAAGCAGCGGAAGTGTAAGTGTTGACTAATCCGTTGACAGTTTCATCAGTCCAATTGAAACCATGACAAGTAGAAGACGTTCAACTCCGTCATTCCGGCGCAAGCCGGAATCCATCTTCACTGCACCCCCTGGACTCCGGCCCCGTATCAAGTACAGGGCAGGCTTTTCGCCGGAGTGACGATTCTCGTGCCGTCTGCGATATTAGTCTTTGATGCATGAACTGTCATTGCTCGTGATGCAGCAACCCAATGTGTATGGCAGCCGATACGAGGGCATCATCTCTTGTTGTTTCATGTTCCCATTCTGTCAACGAAATACCTAACACTTACAGGAATGACAAGCCTCAATGGTGTCGAATCTGCCACTATAGCCCGGAACATGGCGCTCACAAGGCCCCACATCCCTGGTAGCGCAGGTTTGTAACCTGCGTCTGCTATAGGGTCGATCCTTGTGTACCCTCTTCTCCGATGCAGTGCCCATGGGGATAACCCCCTGTGCCGCCCAATCCGGCGGGGGACAAGCTTCAATGGCGTTGCAATTGCCACTAAAGTGCGGAACATGGCGCTCAAAGCGACGCCCATGCCCGGTAGCGCAGGTTTGTAACCTGCGTCTGTTATGAGGTCAATCCTTGTGTACCCTCTTCTCCAATGCGGTGCCCATGGTAAAAACCCTGTTTTCACTTGTATCCAGGAGCGGGGGACAAGCCCCCGCGCTACGGCCTATATGCAAGAGTTCGGCGCTGTGACTACGGTGCGGGAATATCAGGTGCGCGCGATGAACACTGCCCCCTCTCCACGTGGGTCGGAGCCGCCGTCCAACGTGCCATCCGGCCCCAACGTGACAAGCTGACAGAGAGCGAACCGGGAAGGATAGCTGATTGGGTCCTGTTCGACGGTGAATCCCCGGGCGCGCAGCGCGTCGCACGTATCCGTGCGCATGCGGGCGTCGCACCAGATCGTGTCACCTTCAGCGTGGATGCGCGGCGCGACCACTGCTTCCGTGGCGCTCATTTCGAAATCTACCACATTGGTGAACGCCTGCACGAGGGCGCTCAGGATGGCGTTGCCGCCAGGCGCACCCCAGGCCATGACGGGCTTGCCCGCGCGCGTCGCAATGGCCGGCATCATCAGGTGCAGCCGCGCCTTGCGCGGGGCAAAGGAACTGGCGCGGCCCGGACGGGGATCGAAGCGATTCATGCCGTTGTTGTAGACGAACCCCGTGCCGGGGGTAATAACGCCGGAGTAGTTGCCGTTGCTGTGGGTAATGCATGCGATGTTGCCGGCTTCATCCACCACGGTGAGGTGAGTAGTATCCCCATGCTCTTGGGGCGGCGTCGCGCCGCCGACGGTACCGGCAGCCACCGCCGCCCGGAGTTGCGCCGTGCGTTCGTGCGAAAGTAGCTCAGACTCCGGTGAGCGGGGCAAAAAATCCGGATCGCCCAAGTAGTCGCGCCGGTCCTGGTTGACGAGTTGCAAGGTTGATCCCAGGTGGGCGAAATACTCTGCGCTGCCATGTCCCAGCCCGGCAAGATCGAATCCGGCGAGCACGTTGAGCGCTTCCAGGAGCAAAGGGCCGCCTCCCGGCGCGCCGTTGCTATACACCGTACAGTCGCGGTAGGTGGCAGCGCGGGGAGCGTAGGTCACCGGCTCGTAGGCGGCCAGGTCGTCGCGGGTCACGAAAGCGCCGTTCGCCGCCAGGTCTGCACTAATTCTCTCCGCCAACTGGCCGTGGTAGAAGTCATCCGCGCCCCGCGCGGCAAGCTGCTCCAGCGTGTCGGCATATGCCGGATTCCGCAGTCGGTCGTCCGGCAGAAACGGCGAGCCGTCGGGCCGCAGGTAGAGGGCGGCGCAGTCCGGTGTGGCGTTCAAACGTTCGATACGGCTCGGCTTGTAGGGTTCCGGTTGCTCGACAGATACTTGCGTCATGCCCGGCAGCACGGGGAAGCCCTGCCGCGCGATGCGAATAGCCGGTTGCAGGAGATCGCGCCACGGCATGGTGCAGAACCGGCGCTGCACCTCTCCTAAAGCCTCCACCGCGCCTGGCGTGCAGATGGAGGTGTAGCCCATGGTGCTGCGAAAGTCATCGAAGAGGCTTTCGCCGCTGAAGTCGCCTTCACCGCGGTAGTCTGCGACCCACATGTCCGGCGTCACGCGCGATCCGGCGCGCAGGCAGCCGTCCACGACTGCGTGGGTGTCATGGTCGCGGGAGAGAACGTGCGCTGAAACCATGCCCCCGATACCGCAACTGAAGGGGGTCACAATCATCTGCACGAAGGCGGTGGCGAGGGCGGCGTCGAACGCGTTGCCGCCCGCTTCCAGAATTTTCGCGCCTTCCTCGGCGGCACGGGGATGGACGCAGGCTACAATTCCGGGCATCCGTTGTGCTCCTTAATGGCTGGTATTCGTCGCATCAAGACTTTGCTCTTCGGGAATCTACCCTTTGACCCTTCGACAGGCTCAGGGCGAACGGTTGTGTTGCGCATAGGCGGCGAACGGTTGTGATTCGCATAGGCGGCGAACGGTTGTGTTTCGCGTAGGCGGCGAACGGTTGTGTTGCGCATAGGCGGCGAACGGTTGTGTTGCGCATAGGCGGCGAACGGTTGTGTTTCGCGTAGGCAGTGTTGTTCCCGTTCGTACTGAGCCTGTCGAAGTCCGAACAGCACCTGCAACACTATGTGCTCAGTGATACTTCTGAATTCAGTAGCATAGAATTTGATCCGTCAGCCCCGTTATTGCAGTGCGAACAACCTGCATCCGTCCGTCATTCCTGTAAGTGTCAGGTAATTCGTTGACAGATCTTCAATAAAGAGAAGATAAGCGACGCGTCGTGCATGCCTTGTACACATGTCATTCCGAACGGAGCGCAGCGAAGAGAGGAATCTAGAGTGCTGAGCCTATTGGACTTGTTGCAACATGGACTCCAGATTCCTCTCTTCGCTCGGAATGACATAATCGGTCAACACTCCCTGGTGGAAAGCGAATTCTGTCAACGAATTACTCAACATTTACAATTCCGGCGAAAGCCGGAATCCATTTTTCAATCGACTTCCGGTCTCCGGCCCCGTATCAAGTACGGGGCAAGCTATTCGCCTGAGTGACGAGCGAGCCGCCACGCTCCCCAGGTCACGGGCCGCCGCATAGAGAACGAGCATCAGTCCACCCGGCCGCTGGCCGTACCGACGACGACCGGCGTACCGTCCTGGTTCTCGCACCACACGTCGAGCGAGACTTGGACGCCCGATTCTGTTTCTGCTACGTCGGTCACCCGTGCCTTGGAAACAATATCGTCACCGGCGTCAATTATGCCGATAAACTTGGACGAAAGCTCGCCGTAGGTCAGCCACCGGTCGCCAAAGAGGTCGACCAAGAGTTCCGACAGGTAGCCGAGGCACATGGCGCCCGAGGCCGCTCTGGTGGGCAGTCCGCTCTGCCGGGCGGCGGCCAGGTCGGTGTGCACGTTCTTGGCGGGCCAGCCGTTGAAGCGCGGCCAGCCGCCCGAGAAAAGCCACGTGCGATACGACGTGACCTTCTTCTTGCGGCCCGTTACGGTGTGACCTACGGGCGTATCCGGTGACAGTGGTAGCATCAAGGAGTCCTTGTCGGCTTCTAGGTCATTTTGCATTTGATCCGTCATTCCGGCGCAAGCCGGAATCCATCTTTGGACCGGCCCTGGACTCCGGCTTCCGCCGGAGTGACGCTACCTCCGTCACCTTCTAATGCAACCGCCATCACCCTTCGCCCATGTAGATATTCGTCGAGACGCGGCGGAGCACCTGACTCCCTGTTTCGGTCGTAATCAGTGCTTCGACGACCTGGTAGAGTCGTTCCCGTTTTTCATAGGTGTCAATAATCTTCCAGGAGACGGTCAGCGTGCTCCCAACAGGCGCTGGCTCAGAGAAGGTCGCTTCCTCGTGGGTGTGAATGGCCGCGACTCCGGCGGACAGGGAGAACGAGGGACTGCGCGTGAGATTGCTGAAGTTGAAGAGCAGGCCGGCGTGAATGATGGGGGCCGCATCGCCGACGCCCTCCATGTAGCGTGTGTGAAAGTCCTCCATTGAATGCAGGAAATTTTCATTGAATTCTTCCGTCACTTGGAACGTGAACGGGGCCAGTTCTTCACCGGCCACAAGCATGTCGGTGCGTTTCGGTTCCCCCACAGAGTTGTTTCCTTCCTCGCTCATGTACCGACGTGATTATACGATGTTTCCCGAATCTCTTGGCGCTACATTGTTTCCGACCGTTCGTCGATAAAGCGCTTGAACTTGTAGCCGCCTGCGATCTCGCCGAAGCCGTCTGCCGGCAGAAAGTCGATTTTGGGACTGATCTCCGTTTCGGCGCGGACGGTTGCCTCGATTTCTTGCCGCAGGCGCGTGTGGTCGGCAGCAGCACAGGCGGCGCGCACCCGCAGCACGTCAGCGGAAAGCGGATCGTGGGGATTCTCCCGGCTGATGACGACCTGGTATTCTCGCACCCCACGGCTGAGCAACCCGGATAGCCCATCCAGTATCACTGCCGGATTGATTAGCGTGCCTTTGACCTTTGTCAGGCCGTCAACCCGATAAGGGCTGCCCAGGAAGCGCGGCTCCCAGCGGCTGCAGTGGGGGCATTGCTCGTGTGTCAGCGCCACCACGTCTCCCGCCACGTAGCGCAGTAGCACTGTGCCCCGGCGGTTGAGGTGGGTGAGGAGCAACAAGCCCCGCGCGCCGTCGGGCACGGGCGCATGCGTCTGCGGGTCAACCACCTCGAAGTAGAATTGTTCCGGGGCGGGCAGGTGGGCGCCGCCGTTTTCGCGGCACTCGGTGGACGGTCCCATCAGCTCAGTCATGCCGTAGCCGTTGTTCACTGTAACATGCGGGCTGCCCATGCGCGTGAGCCGTGTGCGCATGTCGTCGCGCATGGCCGTGGGGCAGGGCTCGCCCATTGCCATCACCAGGCGCACCGCGCTGAAGTCTTTGCCGAGCGTTTCGGCGCGCATGATGACACGCCGGACGTAGCTAGTGATGCCCCACAGCACTGTGGCGCGCTGGCTTTCGATGAGATCGATGGCTTCGTCCATGCGCCGGTGCACGGGAAAACCGGCATAGGACCGGCCGGTGAGGCCGCTGAGCAGCTTGCTGCCGGCTGCCATCGGCCCCCACGTCGCGCTGAGAAAGCCCTGATGGGGCACGGCGCTCAGGGGAAAGAGGTTCATCACGGTGTCGGCAGGCCCGATGCCCGCGATGCGCGTGGCGCGCGCCATCAGATCGATGCGTGCGTAGCGATCGTGCACCGTGTCGTAGAAGGGCGTCGGCTCGCCGGAAGAACCCGCCGTATAGATGATGTCGGCAATAGTCCGCTCTTCCAAGCTCAGTCCGGTTGCTTGGGACGGATCTAGTCGAAATCGCTCCGGGTCGCGTATGTAGTCCTGCTTGGTCATGGGCGGCAGCTTGCGGATGTCAGCGACTGTCCTGATGTCCTCAGGAGTCAGCCCGCGCTCCCGCAACACCCGTCGCGCGTAGGGGTGTGCCTGCGCCCACAGCGGCGCCATGCGTGCCAGGTACGCGTTCTGCCGCTCGCGCAGCCGCCGGACGTACTCGCTGGCAGCTACCCCAGCGGACGGTTCTTGCGTCTGCCGACTTTCAGTTGATGCGCTCATCTTTGCTGTGCTCAGCCGCAGTTCATCGTGCTCCACAACCTACGCCAGTGCCGTCACCATGGAGAAACGCGGAAGGGCTGTACAAGTCAATTGGCCGCCTATTCGGACTTACCGATTCTAGCGCGGCAGGAAGGGGGATTCAAGGAGTGGTCAATGTTGCAGTAGTGTATCGTGGGCCGCAAAACCGCCCCTGCGATCTCAAGAAAGTGAAATTCTAAGATCTGAGGAAGCAAGAGTGGGGTTGGTCAAGCCAGGAATGAGCTGAGCGCAGTGGTGTAAAATGGCATCAGTGTTCGTGGAACCCTAAAAATCGTTCGGATGGTCACGGATGGGATGAGTCGAGCAAGTCTCCCTTTCGATTCAAGAGGCGGGGGACAAGCCCCCGCGCTACGGTATACCATGATCACCGGATATTTAGTAGCAAGAGTGCATTGTCCGTAATCAAGATCATGCGCCTCGGCGGTGCGTTGCAACAAACGCAGGAGGAGATTCACTATGGCCGGCACGCAGATTCTGTCAGAAATTATTGCCGATCAGCGGGCGTGGACCGCGCAAACGATCGATTCGGGTGAGTCGTGGCGCTATGCGTTGACACCGGAATGCTTTGTGGAGCTAGACAGCTTTCTGGCCCAATGGCGCCGCCAGTCTCAGCCAATTACGGGGACGCGCGTGGAAAGCGCGGACTTTCCTGCCTGTGCCGCAGTTCTGGAAGGTGCGCTCGACGCGTTGGAAAGAGGGCGAGGTTTCGCCATCGTCGAGCGGCTGTCGTTCGAGCGCTACACCCGTGACGAAGCGCAGATGGTCTACTGGGTGATCGGCCAGCTCCTCGGCGTGCCCTTTGCCCAGGACGTGAAAGGTACGTTGCTCTATGACGTGCGCGATACCGGCCAAGACCCGACGAAAGGGGCGCGCTTCTCCGTGAGCAACGTGGAGAGCAGCTTCCACATGGACCACTGCTTCGGCGATCCAATTCCCGATATCCTGGGGTTGCTCAGCTTGCAGGGAGCGAAGTCCGGCGGCAGGAGCCAGTTCCTGAGCGCGTATACGCTCCATAACGAATTGCTCACCCGGTACCCGCAGGAAGTTGCAACCCTCTACGAGCCCTTCTACTTCGACCGGCGGGGCCAGTTCAAAGAGGGCGAGAAGCCGGTCTTCGAAGCGCCGATCTTTCGCTGGGACGCGCAGGGCTTGCATATTCGGTACCTGTACTACTACATCCAAGTCGGTCAAGAGCGGATGGAAGAATCGTTCAGCCCGGCCCAGGCGCGGGCGCTGGAGGCGGTGGAAGACACGCTGCGCCGCCAGGACCTCCATGTGGAGCTGCTGCTGGAGCCCGGCCAGATGCTTTTCACCAGCAACCACTGGCTGCTGCACAACCGCACCTCTTTCGAGGACTTTCCGGAACCGGAAAAGCGGCGTCATCTGGTGCGCCTCTGGCTAAGTTACCGGAACGGCGCAGTGGTACATAACTAAGCCGGTGGGTTCGGTGCTGCAGGCAGGTTCTCGTCACACTCTGGAGTCCCTGGCACGGTCACGGTCAATTGCGGTTAATTCCCTAGCCAGGTGAAAAAGGGTTCGGGCGAGGGTGATGACTTTTCCAAGGGCATACGGGTGTAGGGGCACGACATGTCGTGCCCCTACGGGTAAATCTTCTCTTGGGAAGGAAAGACACAAACATGAGGGTGGACCCACTAATCTCGTCCTCATTGCTTAAACCTTTGCCGGTTCATGCAAGAAACTTCCACTAAAGGAGCAATAGCATGGCGAGTAAGGAAGAATTGCGGGAGAGCGTGCGCCAGAGTTTTCCGGAGTTGGCCGACATATCCGATGAAACCCTGCGGGAAAAGGTGGTAGAAGCGTGGGCATTCGCTCTGTCCGAGACCGAATTCACGGCTATTGAACAAATGCGCGCGTCCGGCAATCCGACGACGCCCGCCATGAAGGTGGGTACCCAAGCAGAGCACCTGCGCGGCGTGGCGCGCATTGCCTTGGCGATGGCCGATGCCCTGGAGCAGGTGGTGGGGCCGGTGGGCATCGACCGCGACCTGTTGTGCGCCGCCGCGCTCTGCCACGATCTCGGCAAGCCGTTTGAGTTTAGTCCGGCCAATCAGGCCCGCTGGCGCGCTGATCCCGCGAAAGTGGGCTACCCCTCGGTGCGCCATCCGGCCTATGGTGTGCACGTGGCGCTTACGGTGGGTCTGCCGGAAGCCATTGTGCATACGGCCGGCGCGCACTCCGCCGAGGGCGAGAACGTGGAGCGCAGCCTGGAGAACACGATTGTGCATCTGGCAGACCATGCCTATTGGACTATCCTGAGACGCGCGGGAGCCTTGGAGGAAGAGTAACAATCACGTTTATGGGACGATAGCTCAACTCTCCGGAGGAAACAATCGTCCCCTCTCCCTGTGGCGAACTTTGCGAAGTCCTCGCCAAAGCGATAGAGTCTCCCACCTCCATTGAGGAGATATTTGCGAAAGTCCGTTATTCCGGCGAAAAGCCGGCCCCGTACTCGATACGGGGCCGGAAACCAGGGGGATGGGAAGTGTGCGGAAACTTGCCGCGAAGCCGTTTTCACCCCCATCCCGACCTTCACCCGTCAAAGGGGAAGAGGTTTCGCACGGGTTCCGCAGGGCGTGGGAACCGGATAAGCAAGAAACCCCTCACCCCGGCCTTCTCCCTCAGTGAGGGTGTCTCATAATTCCGCTACAGAGCACGATAGGTCAAATGAGGAACGCAGCCAAGTGGCGGATTGTATTGACAGAGTGGTAAAAGTGATGGAAACGGTATTTTGAAGGCTTGATGCGACGCCCAGAAAGCAACACAAGTCTATCTCAAGACCTCACTTAGCTTCTCTGCACGGCAGTATACCTCGGTAAGGGCAATTATGAGACAGCCTCCAGGGAGAGGGAGTAATAACGGAGCCTCTGGCGAAAGTTTCACAAGGGTCTCCAGTGGTTGAGGGTTAGAGCTGCCCGTTATTTGATACGGGCCGAGGGATATTCTCCCTCTCTTGCAAGGGCTACGGAGTAGGGGCACGACATGTCGTGCCCCTACAGTTCTACCGTCAGTCTTAGGGCTTGTTTGGCAGAATTGCACGTTGGGAGTTAAGGGCTTGTAAAGGGATTTAGGCTACTATATCTTTGGTGCGAACCGCATAGAATACTGCAGACCAAAATGAAGGGAAGGACAGAATCCAATGGCAACCTTGGCGCAACGAACGCTACCCAACCGCCTGCTCCTCGGCCCGGGGCCGGCCAATGTGCATCCGCAGATCATGGAATCGCTCCAGCAGCCGGTGCTGGGGCACCTGGACCCGGTCTTTCAGGAGATCTTGGTGGAGACCGCCGGGCAGTTGCGAGGCCTCTTCGGCACAGAGAATGAACTCACACTCGCCGTAACCGGCACCGGATTCTCCGGCATGGAGTCGTGCCTGGCGAATCTCATTGAGCCGGGAGACACAATGCTCGTGGGCGTGAACGGGTTTTTCGGCATGCGCATGGCAGACTTCGCCAAACGTTTTGGAGCGGAGGTGGTGGAGGTCACTGCGACGTGGGGTGAGCCGGTTGCCGCCGCCGACGTGGAAAACGCCCTGCAGGACAACCCGTCGATCAAGGTCGTCGGCATCGTGCATGGGGAAACGTCCACCGGCGTGCGCCAGCCGATCGAGGAGATTGCCGCCGCCGCGCACGCGCACGGCGCGTTGGTGCTCATGGATGCGGTGACCACGCTGGGCGGACTGCCGGTGATGGTCGATGCCTGGGGCGTGGATGCCGCCTATAGCGCCAGCCAGAAGTGCGTCGGTACCATATCGGGTCTCGCGCCGCTCACGTTCAGCGCCCGCGCACGTGAGCGCCTGGCCGAGCGTGCTGCTGCGCTGCCGACCTGGTACCACGATGTCGAGGCCTTGCATCAATACTGGTCGGCGCAGGGCTTCTACCACCACACCTGCTCCAGCACGCTGGTCTACGGACTGAAATCGGCGCTGGACCTGATGGACGAGGAAGGTATAGAGAACCGCTTTGCGCGCCACCAACAATGCGGCGACGCGCTGAAGGCCGGTCTCGAGGCCATGGGTCTCTCGCTGGTCGCGGCGGCGGGTCACCGCCTGCCGATGCTGACGACGGTCAGAATCCCCGATGGGGCCGCCGACCTGGACGTGCGTAAAGCCCTCCTGGCTGATCACGGTATCGAAATCGCGGGCGGACTGGGACCGTTGATGGGCCAGATCTGGCGCATCGGCCTGATGGGCTACGCGGCGCGACCGGAGAACGTGCACACGTTCCTGGATGCCTTTGCGCAAATCCTGACCGCCCAAGGCTGCACCGTGGATGCAGATTCCGGCAAAGCCGCTGCTGAGGCGATTTTCTCTTAATAGGCGATACAGGTCAGGTCAGCTCCAACCATCGGTAGCACGAGGGCGTATTCCTTGCTTGAGAAGAAGCAAGGAATCGTATTCGGAATCACGGGAGGATTCCCAAGTTACGCCTCTGATTCTCTGCTCCATCTCCGTATACTTCGGATGGTGGTGTGACGTAACAGCGCAGCCAAAATCACCTTGGCGAGACTCACGATCATTCAATTTTGCTCAGCGTCGAGGCTGGTTCTCACCAATCCTGGTAACTTGGCGATATCTACCATGCCGTCGAGTTTCTTGGTAAGTTTGTACGTCACAGCTTGGCCTTCTGCCATTCGGACCAGTGTTCCCGCCCGGTTTTCAGCAACCGCGCCTTTGCGCCACATATTGAACACGACGTGATGGGGACAGATTCCTAGGCAGAGGAGGTAGTCATAGCCTCGATCCAAGCGAACATGATTGAATTGAAATGTACGGTTCGCTCCAAGTGATGCTGTTTTGACTTCGAATTGCAAAGTTCCAATGCGGAGATCGGTCTGGGATGTTCGACTTCCGTTTCCAACCGGGATATTGTTCAGTTCCAAGTAACGCCGAATAAACGTCTCACCTATTTCGCCTCTATTCGTATTGCCTAGCATTCGATAGCCTATAAGCGGAGAGTCTTGCCAGATGTCTTTTGGCGCGTGTTCTCGAATGATGGTGACCAACAAGCCCACGGCGTTCACTTGGGGGGCTCCCAAATCTTTCCAGTAGCACCTTGTTTCCAAAATACAAGGAAATAGGAATGATTCTTTCTCGCGTGGACTTGCCTGACAGTACGACTCACACCGGGTCGGTTGTTTCTTACTACGACGAACATATCTTCCGCGACGAAGCCTAGTCCAATGTACGACTGCATGATCTCTACATGAGTGAAGTGTTGACGATTGGAGCACACTTCATCTTGGCACTTGACGATAAAGACTCCTCGATCTCGAAGAATTCTGTGAGCCTCTACACCGGCCTCTTCATACAGTGCCAATACTGCATCATGGTACTTCTTTGTAGTTCTATTGCCTGTTCCGTTATTTCGATAGTGCTTCTCGAACGCGCTTTGGCTGCGATGGGCAGTGCCGCCTGGGGAATGCATATACGGTGGGTCAAGAACTACGCAATCGATCTCACCGTCAGGATAGGGCAATTCGCGGCAATCGACTCCATTCTGAATGTCAGTGCCGAGAACTTTATATTGATTTTCAGGAATGTTGCGCCAAAATACGCCCTCGCCATACGTTACATCTGCAATGACGCTCGACTTCGGTACGTATAGGGATAGAATCTGCGGGAAAATGTCCTCATTTCCCCCAACATGGGCGCTGAATACAAGCTCATTGGTTGGCAAACCGTTTTGCACCATGCGATGTGGCTTCTTGGTTCGTGTCCGCTCTTCAGATACATTTAGCACGGTAGTTGCGGTCATGCGTTGCTCCTTCCCCTGCATGCCATTGTATCGTTTCTTGGTAACGTTGCGACTACCGTCGGTGGTGGGCGCGAAGGCGCATCCTACACGGCGTCATAATTTGAGTAGATGTCGCAGTTCATACTGGTTTGGGAGGATGTTACACAATATTGTCTGTCGTGTCGAGCAGATTGGTTTTCTGTTTTAGATTGTCCGCAGTACGAGCCTGCTCTCAGCCACTTTAGGCGCGGTACTGTGTCCTCGGTTCGCTATGCGTTCACGCTCCTTCACCAGATTGTTAGCTGTGTTGCGGCGTCCGTGACTGTGAATCGGTCTAAGGCGCGGCGCCGGAGGCTTCCAGGCGCTGGCGGAGGATTTTTTCCGCCCGTTGGCGGATAGCGCGCACAGCTTGCGGGCTTACGCCCATGCGCGCGGCGATGTCCACCACACGACGGTCTTGCCAGTAGATCGCGTAGAGCACCGTCTTCTGCTTGGGCGTGAGCATCCGCAGGGCTTGATCGAGCTCGACGTGGACTGCCGGTTCCGCCGTGGGCGTGCCTGCGCGCAAGCGCTGCTCGGCGAGATAGGCCGTAATCTCATTGCTGAGCGACTGATTATGGGCGGGGTCCGGCGGCGCAGTACGCCGGGAGGTGCGGCCGAAGTTGTGTACGCGCCACTTGAGCATGGTGCACATGTAGGCTTCGAAGTTGCCGTTGCGCGTATAGTCATACTCGTAGAGCAGCTCCAGAAAGAGGCGCTGCACCTCTTGGCGGGCGTCTTCAGCCTCCGAAGGCCGGAAGCTCCGCCTGAGACGCCGTATCTGACGCTCCATCGGCAGGCGCAAGCGGTCCATGAGCAGCATCTGGGCGGTGGTATTGCCCTGCTTTGCCGCCTGCACCGTGACGAGCAGTTCGTCAGGCGGCCGTGCGGGCGTCGGCTCTTTCGCCACAGGCGTTGCTTTCGCCAACGGCGTCGCATTCATTAAGGGCATTGTTGCTGCCATTGCTCTTTCCTCTCCTTCGTTAGCTGGAACGGTATCTGGTATGTAACGTTGGGTCGTTTTTTACGTAGGGGCGCTTCGCGAAGCGCCCCTACAGCAAGCGCCCCTACAGTTCTCATGCGAATACGCGGATCACGCCGACCACCTTGCCGAGAATGGTGATGTTGTTGCCGGGGAGCGTAGGGTAATACGGGTTGGCGGGTACAAGGAATACTTGCCCGTCGTCGCGGCGGAGGTACTTCAGCGTGGCGGTGCCGTCTTCGCGCAAGGCCGCCACCATCTCGCCGTTCTCCGCAGCGGGCTGGGGGCGAATGAGCACGTGGTCGCCGTTGCAGACGCAGGCATCCACCATGCTGTCGCCCTGCACGCGCAGCGCGTAGACATCGGGATGACGCGCGAAGACGCTATCCACGGTGAGCCAGTCTTCCACTGCCTCCACCGCCTCCACGCCGGTACCGGCGGCAATCGTGCCGCGCACCGGTACGCGCGCTACTCCCAAGCCCTCCAACATCTGCACCTGGGGCGTAAGCTCGTAGGTGCCCCAGGCCGTGCGGCGCAGGTGCCCTTTGATTTCCAAGCGCTTCAGATGGTGGTGCGCCGCCGCCGGTGAGCGCGCGCCGATGCACCGGGCAATCTCTTCCAAGGTGGGCCAGCGTCCCTCTTGCTGTACGCGCGTGAGAAACGTCAGCACCTGCCGTTGCTTATGGGTAAGCAGCTTACTGGTAAGTTTCTTACCCATAGGTGTTTCTTTCATGTGCGCCTTCCTCTCCGTCGCTAGACGCTACTAAGCGGTAAATCTGCCACCGGGCTTCTTGCGTGCAGGGTCTGTCGCCGTGCTTGCTGCTTAAATGAAGACCCATTCGTAAACCGCAACCCGGCGCTTTCTTTCTCTTCTTGGGTGTTTGTGCAGTCTGTGAAAACCGTTCGTGCTGAGCCTGCCTGCCCTGAGCCTGTCGAAGGGTCGAAGTATGAACGACAGTGTGCGCATGTACTGCGGTTCTCTCAGTGCCACATCCGTTCACCCTTCGACAGGCTCAGGGCGAACGGTAAAGGAACACCACCTGTGCTCAGCACATCCGTTCACCCTTCGACAGGCTCAGGGCGAACGGTAAAATTGGCGCCGGCCAAGTAATCAAAAGACCCCTCTTCGTCAGTGCCAATCCAGTCTGTTGGCGCAGCGATCCAGTCTGTTCGCACAGCCACGGCACCTGCTAAACCTCCTGTGTTCTCATACTCTGCACCGTGTTTTTCCCAGTATAGTAAATATTTAGTAAAAATACAACCCCTTTTACCCCTTAAGTTTTATATTATTTTTGAATGTACCTTTATGCAGCCCCAAAACTATGGACGAGTACCACACAGTGCCATCGATGCCCTCCCTGTAACGCTTGGCAAAGGCCGCGCCATGCCGCGAGGTGTCCCCGCTGTAACTCTACGGCGCGCCGACCAAAAACAGGAGGAACGGCGGGAAAGGCACTGCACAGAACACTATTCCTGCCATGCACGAAGCGCATAGCCATGACGAAAAGGAAAACAACCCAGTGACCCAACGCAAGAAGCAACCTAGAAGTCTCTACGCCGACCTCTTCGCCGAACATGAGCTGTCGGCGTTGGAGCGGACCGCCGATAATCCGCTGCTCCAGGACGAGATCGGACTGCTGCGCATGCTCATTCGCCGCATCGCAGCCCAGATGCTCAATGCCGAAGACGACGAGCGCGCACCGGCGGACAAGATCAAGGCGGTAAAGGACCTGACGGACATTCTTCTCAACGCCCTGAAAGCGCGCGCTCAACTTTCGCCCCGAGCCGAAGACAACCTGACCGAGGCGATGCGCCAGGTGATTGCGGAGATCGAGGTGCGGGAGCAGCAGGAAGAAAGCACTCAGGAAAAACACCATGCTGAATGAATCAAACACGCACACGCCGAGGAAGCACGACGCGCGCCACCAAGACCTGGCGGACCGCCTGGCGCAACACGGTTGCGCCTTCGGTCAGGTGACGCGCGAGTTGGCCGAGAACACGCGGGAGGACTACGCCCGGCTGGAAGCGAAGATCAACGTCATCCTGATCGGCATCTTCGCTTCGCCGTTTGCCGCCGCTTTCCTCAACGGCCTCCTGCGCATCGTGCCGGGGCAGTAGATGGGAACACGGGGCGCAGAATCGCATGCGCCTCCGATGACCTGCCGGAATGAGTAGTAACGAGCATTCAATGAAAACGAACGTTGCAGACACACAGAAGAGAGACGCGGAGACCGGCGCTTCTCACTTGTCGCCCGTCCCGCACGGGGAAGACGGGAATGAAATCGCCCGCACCTTCTTCCGCTATACCCTCAACGACATTGCGCACTTTTCGCGTGTGCTTGTGGGGCGTCCGCTGCGGTCCTACCAGTTGGCGGTGGCGCGGCCGGTGCTCGCGAGTGTGCGGCGGCGGCAAGGGGCTATTTTCACCGTGGAGATGGCGCGGCAGATGGGCAAGAATGAGCTTTCGGCGCATCTCGAAGCCTATCTCCTGTACCGCTATCAACGGCGCGGTGGCACGATTGTGAAGTGCGCCCCCACGCTGACCCCGCAGACCCTCATCTCCCGCCTGCGCCTCGAATCGCTGCTGGACCATCCCTGGCTGGCGCCGTATTGGAAACGTACCCAGGGCAGCATGGTGACCGTAGGCAACGCGCGCGTGATGTTCCTCTCGGCGCACGAGCAGTCCAACGTGGTCGGCGCTACCGCCGATTTGCTGCTGGAGGTAGACGAAGCCCAGGACGTGGATGAGGAAAAGTTCGCCAAAGAGTTTCTGCCGATGGCGGCGGCGCAGAACGCCACCATCGTGCTCTACGGTACGCCGTGGACGAAAGACACGCTGCTTGCTAAGTACAAGGCGCTGAATCTCGTGCATGCGGAACGCACCGGCGAGCAGCGGCACTTCTCCTTTCCGTGGCAGGTGGGGGCACAGGTAAACCAGCGCTACGGAGCGGCGGTAAAGGCGCAGATTCGCCAGCGCGGCGAGGATGACTTGGTCATCCGTACCCAGTACCGCTTGGAAGAGGTGGACGACGCCACCGGCTTCTTCACGCCGCCGTTGCAAGCGGCGTTGCAGGGCACACACGTCCGGCAGCAGCAACCCCGCTCGGATGCGCATTACGTCGCAGCCGTGGACGTGGCCGGCGAAGAGACCGCCGCCGGTAACCGGGAAGCCGGTCGGTCCCGGCGCGATAGCACGGTGGTCTTGATCGGCGAGCGGGTCTGGCGGCACGACCCGGTGCTCGGCTTTGCCCTGCCCGCGGTCGCGATCGTAAACGCCTACCAGTGGACCGGTTATGCCCACCACCGAGCAATACGCGCGCCTCGTGCGCCTGCTGGGCGAGGAGTGGCGAGTCCAAAGAGCAAGCATAGACGCCACCGGCATGGGCGACGCGCTCGCGCGTTTCTTGAGCGCGCGGTTGGGCCACGACCGCATCGAACCGTTTACCTTCACGGCGCAGTCGAAGAGCGCGCTGGGCTACGACGTGCGCGCCTTGGTCGGCGGCGGACGCCTGCAACTGTGGGCGGACGACGGGTCGCCGGAGTACCGGGAGTGCTGGCGGCAGGTGCGGCGGTGCCGAATGGCATTGCATCCGGGCAATCGGATCGCCTTCCATGTGCCCGCCAGTCAGGGACACGATGATTATGTGATGGCTCTGGCCCTGCTCACACGCACCGTGGAGGGCGGCGCGCCGCCAGCCGTTTCGGTCGCGCTTCCGCCGCAGGAATTGCAAACGGAGGGGTACTGATGATGAATCTGCTTTCTTCTGGTTCCGCACAGACCGTGTTGCCATCGGTCCGTCGGACTACCATCCGTCACACCGGCGAAAGCCGGAGTCCAGGATGTGCGCGTAGAAGATGGATTCCCGCTTGCGCGGGAATGACGGGCTAGACGGGCTAGAAACGCAGGTTACAAACCTGCGCTACCGGAAGAGGGCCACCGGTTTTCCACGCAGCCAAAGAGAAAGACTACGAATTGCGACGCAGTGCGGGGACTTGTGCCCTGTAGGGGAGGGATTGTTGACACAGCCAAGATGGATTCCCGCACTTGCGGGAATGACGGGCTAGATGGGCTAGGATCGCAGGTTGCAAACCTGCGCTACCGAATGTTTGCAAATCCGTTCGTGGTGAGCACTTCGGCAGGCTCTGCACAGGCTCTGTCGAACCATGAACGGGCGCCCTTTGACCCTTCGACAAGCTCAGGATAGGCAGGCTCAGGGCGAACGGTGAGTCGGATGCTTGCCGTTCAATCAAGCTTCCCGATGCGACAAGAGCCATGACAACACACAGAAAGCGAGCGCAATGGCAATACAGACTAGTGAGTGGTGGCAACGCCTGGGCGAGCGCCTCTTTGGCGATCTCATCCAGACGCGCGTGCAGGAGGCGGTGGCGGCTGAAGACATCGGCTACCGCCAGGTGACCGGGGCCTCGGAGACGCGGGACGACGCGCTCTGGGACCACCAGCGACTGCTGCGGGAGGTCTACGAAGCCTACGTCACCAACCCATTGGCGTATGCCGTGATCGACATTCAGGCCAATTTCGTGCTGGGCGGGGGCGTGCGCATCGCGTGCGCGAGTGCGGCGGTGCAGGAGGTGGTGGATGCCTTCTGGCGGCACCCGGACAACACCATGGACACGCGCATCTATAGCCTCTACACGGAGCTTTCCCTCTACGGCGAGCAGTTCGTGCGCGTATTCACCGATCCGCTTACGGGCGAAATCAGGCTGCGACAGCTCGATCCGCTGCTCATCGAACGCATTGAGACCGCGGCAGAAGACATCGAGCAGGTGCACCGGTACCGCGTGCGAGGAGTCGGCAATGACCCGGGCTACTGGGTAGCGGCAGCGGAAATGGAGCACCTTACCATCAATCGAGTGTCAAACGCGTTGCGCGGGCGCAGCGACTTGGCAGCGCTGCTGCCGTGGCTCAAACGCTATCGAGATTGGCTGGTGGACCGTGCGCGGATTAACCGCCTCAAAGGCAGCTTCATCTACGACGTGACCGTACGGGGCGCAACGCGGAACGACCTGCTGGCCAAGATGGCGGCCTACGCCCAGCCGCCGGCGCCCGGCACCGTGGTTTTCCATAACGAAGCGGAGAACTGGCAGCCGGTGCAGCCCTCCATTGGCGCTGATGACGTCGCCGCAGACGGTCGCGCGCTCAAGCTGATGATAGCGGCGGGCGCAGGCTTGCCGGAGCACTACCTCGCCGAAGGCGGGCACGTCAACCGGGCGACGGCGGCCGAGATGGGCCTGCCGACGCTGCGGCGCTTCCAACGCCGCCAGGAACTCTTCGGCCGCTACCTGCGTCGTCTCGTAGCACGAGCGATTCAGGGGAAACAAGACGCCGGAGCGCTCGATGCGAATGTTGATACGGCCTTTCGCGTGGTCTTTCAGGAACTCCAGCCGGACGTTGCCCACGTGGCGGGCCCGCACGCCGAGTCGTTCGCGCGGTCGCTGCAACTCGCTCAAACAGAGGGCTGGTTGGAAGCTGAGGACGCCGCGCGTCTCTTCCGTCGCTTCTTGGCTGAAGAGGAGTAAAGGGATGCGCCACTGGACTGCCACGTGCTATCTGCCGAATCTCAGGTCACTTGAATGGGAACTCAATCCGTCACTCCCGCGAAAGCGGGAGTATACGGGGGCTGGTCGGATGAATTCCGGCGCCGTATCGCGTCGATGCGCCGTATCGAGTACGGGGCCGGTGTTCAAGGTGCAAACGGAGAAGATGGATTCCCGCTTTCGCGGGAATGACGGATCACAGTTGCATTCCAAAGGGTTGCAGTCATGCCAAAAAGGCGAGGCTGGGCTGACAAGATTCCCCCTCACCCCGGCCCTCTCCCTCGAGGGAGAGGGGGTTGCCGAGCAGATTCAGTCACTCTGGGTCGTAATCCAGCATCTCGCTCAGTTGCTCTTTGGTCATACCCGCCGCGCGGAGCAGAACCAGGACGACTTCAGGCTTGAGGGCCTCGGATTGGGAAAGGGGCGCGCCGGTGGCTTGGCCCACACGCGGATGAATAATTGCCGTCTCCGCGACCGCGACTATCGGCACGGGCTCGCCTTCGGCGAGATCGGCGACGATCCAGGTTGGGAGCAGCCGGCGGAGTTGCGCCAGGGCCTCTTCCACGGTCTCTCCGTGCGCCACCCGGTCGTGGAGGGGTATCGCAACCGCACAAGCTCGTCGCTCGCCGTGCCAGGTAACGGCCGTAAGGCGGTACGTCACATCGGCCATGTCAACGGCGACGTTGTGCAAAGCGAGGGTGTCGGCGGGCGGGTCTTCCTGCGCCAAGTGCATCTCCGCCGTCATCGTGAGGTCGGCAATCACGGCGTCAACGGTTTCCCCCTGTACGACGCAGCCGGGGAGAGTCGGCAGGTCTGCCCAGTAGCCGCCGGCTTGAGAAGGCGCGACGACAACGGTGAGCGACGCAGTGGGGGAAGGGGGTTTGTGTAGGTTCATGCTGGCTATTGTACCAATGTCCACGCACCGGCATGAGACGTCAGCGCATTCAGGAGGGCCCTTTCACTGTTTGGAAAGAGGATTTCACAAAGACATCTATCCGGTTGTGCCATGCGCAGGCGGGTGGACGCAGGTTGCAAACCCGCCCAACGGGTCGTTGAAGCAGGACAAGAAATATCGCATTACATCGAAGGGAGGATGACGCATTGAAACCCGAACACCTGGCGCTGCTCGTACCGTTACAGGAGGCGCAGCTCGACGCGCCGCAACGCGATGTAGCCGTAACCGTGCTCCGGCAAGGCATGTCGCGGAACGGCCGCTACTTCACGCCCCAAGCGTTGCAGGACGTGGCGCAGCAGATCGACGGCCTCAAAGCCTTTGCCGACCATCCGTCGCCCGCCGGCGACAGCATCCACAAGCCACGGAGCGTCCGCGACGTGGTGGGGTTCTATCGCGAACCCCGGCTGGAGGGTGACCGCGTGCGGGCCACCCTCCATATCTTTAGCAGCGCCGACTGGCTCTGGAGTTTGGTGCAGGAAGCTGTGGAAATGGGACGCCCTGACGTGCTGGGTCTCTCGATTGACTCTCTGGCGTCGGTGCGCACCCAGCAGCAGAACGGCAAGAGCATCCAAGTAGTGGAACGCATCCCGGTGTTGCGCTCCTGCGACGTGGTCACGCGGGCCGCGGCCGGCGGCGCGTTCGAGCGCGTCTTGGCAGCGCAAGAGATTTTCAGCACAGACAAGGAGAACGCTATGCAAGGAGACCAACGTACCGACACAGCAAACGTCGAGCCCCATGCCGGGGCGGAGTCAACAGATTCACCACATACCGAGGAGGTACTCATGGAAGATACTGCCACGATGACGGTAGATGCCCGTCTCGCCGAGGCAGAAGGGAAACTCGCCTGCATGACCGCTCTCCACGAGCGGCTCGATACCGTGGCTCTGCCCGCCGCGATCAAGGGCAAGCTGCGCCGCCGCTTTGAAGGGCAGACCTTTACCACTGCCGTCTTGGAACAGGCCGTTCAGGAAGAGGTAGAGACCGTGCGCGCGCTCACGGGTTCTGCGCACGCCGTGCGGGGCGTGGGCGCGGAGAAGGCGCGCATCAGCATGGGCGGCGCCGGAGCAAGCTGGGGTTTAGCCGCGGCCGAGGCCGGCTTGGCGCGACTCTTGGGCGTGCGGGACGTTGCCTCTGAAGAGCCTATTCCTGCGTGGTCCAGCATTCGAGAGGCATACGTGCAGATCACGGGCGATACCGAAATCCGGGGCACCCTGAATCTGGAGCTCTCGACCGTGCGCGAGGCCAACGAGGTCACCACGAGCGTGCTCAACCACGCGCTCGCCAACGCCATTACGAAGCGTCTCGTCCAGGACTACGGCGCGCAGCCCCAGGACTGGAAGAAATTCTGCGCGATCCGCTCGATTCGCGACTACAAGCCCCAGTACCGGGTGCTGCTGCATGATTTCGGGGCACTTGGCACGGTCAACGAGAACGCGGCCTACACGAACCTTGCGTGGGACGACACGCGAGAGACCTACACGCCCGCCAAGCGTGGCAACCTGGTGGTGGTCACCCGCGAGGCGATACTCAACGACGACCTGGAAGCTATCCGACGCATTCCTACCAAGCTCGCGATCGCGGCGGCCACGACCATCAATGAGTTCGTGTACGGCCTCTTTACAAGCAATCCTGCGCTCGCCGACAGCACGAAGGTCTTCGACGACGGCACCCAGACCTCGCACAAGAATCGCGGCACCGCGGCGCTGGCGGCCACGGCGCTACAGTCTGCGATTACGCGGATGATGAAGCAGACCAATAGCGCGGATAAGCGCCTGGGCATCAAGCCCCGGTAACTCTTGCTGCCGCCGGATCTGTATTGGACGGCTGTGACGATTCTCAACAGCACGCTGCTGCCCGGCAGCCAGAATAACGACGCTAATCCGCTGCAAGGCATGCTGGAGCCGATCGTGGTGCCGCAGTTCAGCGATGCCAAGGACTACTACCTGATGGCGGACCCGGCGCAGATCGAGAGCCTGGAGGTCGGTTTCATCAACGGTCAGGAGACGCCGGAACTGCTGGTGCAGGATAACCCAACCGCCGGATCGGTCTTTACCAACGACGCGATCAGCTACAAGATGCGCTGGGAGTTTGGCGGCGGCTGGCTGGACTACCGGGGCGCTTACTGGGCTGAAGTAGCGTAGGTCCTGTGTGTGCTGGGGGCAATGGGGTGCTTGATGCATCGTTGCGGGGTGAGGGGAGACCCCCACCCCAGCCCTCCCCCCGGTGGGAAAAGGGATGTTCCTGTAGGGGCACGACAAGTCGTGCCCCTACGCCCTGAAAGAGGGGATCACGTTCCCCGTTTGACCATTAATGTTCAACAAAGCCTTGGCGCGGCCTGAGTTCGCCGCGCCACGGGAGCCTTCTAGTAATGAGCTTCAATTGAGCGCGGCATCTCGTTGCGCCGGACATCATCGTAGCAACTGACACTTGAGGATTACCTATGACACTGAGCGAATTTCGCAGCTCGTTGCGCAACGAGTTGTTCGATCCGGCGGACGCCGAACCGCGTTTCAGCGACGCGGCCCTCGATCACGCCATCGACCGCGCCCTGGCCGAGCTATCGCGGGCTTTGCCCTGGTCGCGCGACGCCACGTTGAGCACCAGTGCGGATTCGCGGCTGGTGGACTTGAGCAGCCTCGTGGAGGTGTGGAGCGTGGAGGAGGTGGAGTGGCCCACGGGTTGCTACCCTCCGAAGCTTTGCACCTTCATGGTGCTGCCTACGAGCGAGGGCGCGCCGGGATTCGTCTTTCTGCTCGTGCCGGAAGCGCCTAGCGCCGCCGATGCGGTGCGTGTGCGCTGGGGCACCAAGCACGTCGCCAGCGACAGCCTGTGGACGCTGCCTGGCCCGTATACCGGTCTGCTGACGACCGGCGCGTACGCTCACGCGTGCTTGGCCTACGCGACCCCAAAGTCAGATAACTTCCGCTACCAAGACGGCCAACAAGGGGCCGGCGTGGATACGAGCATGGTGAGCGGAGCGTGGTGGGAGAAGGGCAGCACGGCGCGTGAATCGTTTGAGAAGGAGCTTGACGTGCTGCGGCAGGAACGGGCGCAGCAAACGCGGGGGAGCGTAGCGTGGACGGTAGATGGCGCGGACATGGCGCGATGATTGCGAAAGTCGTTCCGCATGGCCGCCCTGGCAAGCCCTGCATTCGCGCTAGACCGTAGCACGGGGGCTTGTCCCCGGCCTGGGGAAGTGGGCAGGTTGCGCAGAGAAGATGGATTCCCGCCCCGTATCAGGTACGGGGCAAGCTTTCCGCGGGAATGACGGATTGGATCGCGCCTATTCGCATAGTTTTGTTGGCCGGAATCGCGAATGGGCGAGGCTCTGAGTAAGCGTCGAAACGGGTGCCCGCCAGACGACTTTCCCCTGCACTAACTCTGGTGCTGCGTCCAAGGCCACAGCGGAACAGCAGAAAGCAACGTGCAAAGAACGAACGGAGAATTGCAATGCTCGATAGCAAGCAGGCCGCGCAGGTGTTGGCAAACCGTGAGCAGATCCGCCACGGGCGGCTGCGTACGGTCACTCTGATCCGGAATGACGGCGGCGCCACCGCGTACGCGGCGGCGCAGTGTACGTGGAAGGAGGAGCGAAACGAATCCTCCGGCGCGGCAAACCCCGGCAATCGCAGGCGCAGTCATGGGCCGGATGCCACGGCAGAGTTCGCTCCGGACGTAGACCTATCCGGTGTGGTTGCGATTGCCGATACGCCGGACAGCGCACAAGTCGCGAGCGTCCGCACGTACCGCGTGCAGGAACGCCTCAGTTTGGGGTTGACCGGCATGCCCAACCGCATTGTCGTCAAACTCGTAGAGATAAGGTAATGACCCATGCCAACCGTTGGTGAGGATTGCTCGGTGATTCTGGACGGACACGGCTATTTCGTTAAGCCCGGGTCCTATCGCGTAGAGATTCCTAAAGTTCTGGCCGCGGCGCCGGAGGCAGCGGCCGGTCCCGCGGCAGTTGACCTTGGCGCGGGCAAGCAGGTCTGGCACTTCACCGTTCTCGCATTCGCCAACCACCTCAACCGCAACGGCACAATTAACCCTACTGCTGCCGCTGCCTTCCGTACACGCCTGCGGGCGTCCTACGCCAAGGCCGAGGCGCTGCGCTTTACGGACCGGCTGGGTACAGAGCACAGCGTACACACGTTGAGTCTGGAAGAACGCGTGTCGGAGGCAGCGGGATTCTGGGAGCAGCCGGAGTGGGAGATCGCGGTATCGCTGGTCGAGGCGTGAAGGGCGTGGGCCGGTAGCGCAAACGGGTCGTCATGGCGAGGGTAAATAGGTGTTTGTACCGGATGCCTGCCGTTCGACAAGCTCAGGGCGAACGGAAAAGAGGATCGCGTCGTGGAGGGCCCATCGGCCCTTCGACAAGCTCAGGGCGAACGGAAAGAGGGTTCGCGCCGTGGAGGGCCCATCGACCCTTCGACAAGCTCAGGGCGAACGGAAAAGAGGGTTGGAGCCGTGGAGGGCCCTTCGACCCTTCGACAAGCTCAGGGCGAACGGAAAGAGGGTTCGCGCCGTGGAGGGCCCATCGGCCCTTCGACAGGCTCAGGGCGAACGGAATAAAGGGTCCGCGCCAAGGAGGGCTCTTCGACCCAACGACCCTTCGACAAGCTCAGGGCGAACGGAAAAGAGGTTCGCGCCATGAAGAGCCCTTCGACAGGCTCAGGGCGAACGGGAAGAGTGGCGTCCTTGTGAGATTTCCGATTGCATCGCGAGTTTTGGGATTGCATCGCCGGAGTTCCGATTGTGCATCCTTTTGAAGTTCTCTTGGAATACCGACATGAGAGGGGAGTATTGACCATATGGCAACCATAGGGATGGACTGCAACGTGACGCTGGCCAACGCCAACGTGAACGGCGGCGTGCCGGTGGGATTCTTCGTAAAGCCCGGCACATTTACTATGACCCAACCGCGTCTCGCGCAGGCGCGTCGGACAGCGGCAGGCTCGATTTCGTACGTCGAGAGCGGCTTAGGAAAGCGCGAGTTTGGTTTCGTCGTCATGTGCCGCAGTAACGTGCGTAATCTCGACGGCACGACGAACGCCACCAAGGCGCGGCAGTGGCACGACTGGCTCTGGGAATTCTATCGACAGTTGAACGAGGACCATGCGTTCGTCGATCCCTTGGAGGATAGTTATACGGTGCGTTTCGCTGCCTGCGAGGATCGGGTAATTCCCTTTGGTAAAGAGCGGCTATGGCTGCTGGAGTGGGAAACGCACGTAGTGTTGCGGGAGGTCTAGCAATGGCACGCACGTTATCCGACACCCTGGCCGCAGCCGTAGACGCACCGGCACGGCAACCGGCAATGCAGTTTACATTGCGCGATGGTGAGCACCACTACGAACTCTATCGTACCGACCCGCGCTCCGCTGCCGCCAGCGCCTGTTTCGTAGACACCGGCGGCGCGCTCTGGCGCGTGGACGTCTCGCCGGAGCGGGGCGTGCGTTCAGCCACCGTTTCGTATCAGCGCATTGCCGACCCCAGCCAGGCAAGCCAATGGACCGCTTGGTCAACTCTGCAAACCCGCGTCACCGGCGCTGCGGGCGTTGCCGCGGGTGTGTTGCCCAATGGCGACGTGATGGCGGTCTATGTCACGTTCACCACAGTCTATCGCCGGACGAGCTCCGACGGCGGAGCCACGTGGGGCAGCCCGGAGACTCTTTGGAATGCCCGTCAGATCGTGCGCGCGCTCTGCTACGGCGGCAACGGCAGCATCTTCTTGGCGGTTGATAAGTCCGGCGGTGGCGTGACCGTCTTCCGGCTCTATGACTCCGGTCAAGGCTGGCAGGCAGACGAATGGTCCCACGGCGCCTTTTCGGCATGCGGCGGTATTGGCGGCACGTGGGACGGCACGGCGTGGCATCTTGCCCTGTCGTTATGGGGCGGCGTGCCGGGCACGACCGGTACCTCTATTATGGGCTGCCGCACCGACGGCGCGATCTGGGAGCCGCTCACGCCCGTCGCACGGGTGGATGACAGCACGGCGCAGCGAGACCTGCTCAAACCCACGGTAGAACAGTGGGTTTGAGCAGGCGTTTCGCGTGGCATACCTGGAACGGGACTACGGCGTGGTCTCCGGTCTCAACTTCGGGCGCTGGCGTTACTGTACGGCCCACGCCTGGGGCACTTTTGCCGAGGGGACGCCGGTGGAAGATGAGTCTTACGCCGGATTCTCGTGGCTGCGGCAGGATGCCCGCCACTACTGGCTGTTAAACCATGAGACCGCTCACCGCTACGAGGGCTATGCGGCCACAAACCCGGACCAGTTCCAAGACGTATCCAGCCGCGTGCTGGAATTCCAGTGGGAAGAGCAAACGAACGAGACGAGCACAGCACGCCTGCTCCTGGACAACGCGGACGACGCGCTCAATGGCAGGCTTGGCAAGACATTGCGGGCGGGCGCGACCCTTGATGTGCGCGCCGGATATGTAACCGATGGTGGTATCGAAACGGCGCCGATGGCCGAGCTCGTTGTGCAGGGCATTACGCTCTTACCGAATCGCACGGTGCGTGTGGAGGCCGCCGACGTGAGCGTGCAGGCGCGCCGCCGCGTCTCGCAGACGTGGTCGTACAATGGGTATACTGTGCGCGCGTTGCTTGCCGAGGCGTGGTACCGCGCCGGAGCGCTGCGTATGACCGACGACGGCGATAGCCGCTTTGACCGCGCCTTGCCTGCTTTTGCCCTGCATGCCGGTCAACCGTGGCAAACGATGATAGACCGCCTGGTGGCGCTCAATGCGCTCCAGTGGCGGGTGGAAGCGGACGGTACGGTACATTGTGAGTTTCCACAGACGGATGAGACGACGTGGACGTACACCGGCCAGGAATTCGTCGGCGCATGGCAGCAGCGCAACGGAATAAATCACGTGTTGGTGCAGGGCAAGGGTGTGTTGGGCGAGGCCTGGGATTGGGATGCAGTGCGAACGCACGGCAGCGAGCAAACAGTCCTTGTCACCGACACCCAATTGACGCAGGCCGCAGACTGCCAGGGCCGCGCGGAAGCGGTGCTGGCGGGCGTCCGCCGCGATAGCAACGCGTATGCCGTAGACGTGCCCTACAATCCCACGCTCCAAATCGGCGACGTGGTCGACTTTCAAACCACGGGCTTTGCCCACGGCAAGCTGCGCATTGCGCGGATCAGCCACCGCTACACACCCCACGACGCGGACTACACGATGGTTCTGCAGTGTGGGGACCTGGATGAGGCCTAAGAGACTCGCGTCATTGCAAGCAATCCTAGCGCGGGGGCTTGTCCATGCAAAACTGACCGGAAGTCCCACACCCTATAGAGTCGATTGTTCGTAGGGCAGACGCACATTTGTCATAGGGCAAGAAAACTGCCCTTATCCGAAGGAACAAGAAACCATGGCACAATCAGAGTTCTCCGGCGGGATCGCGCCCGGCTATGCCTTGAGCGGCATCATCAGGGCATTCGACGCCCCGAATTGGCTGGCGGACGTGCAGATTACCGGCTCGTTTCCCACCTTCCTCAACGGCATTGCCGTAAATCGCGGCCTCAACGCCACAGCCATCACGGTGAGCAAACGCTGCATCGTCGTCTTCAACGATTTACAGAACCCTCACGACGCCGTACTCGTCGCAGTATATGAGTAGGCGGTGTGCGTCGTCTAAGACCTGAGGTCCTGATTGGAGGACTGTTGTCGCTGTGCCCTTTGCAGGCACGCGCCGAGCTACAAACAGAGCGAGTGTCCAAGCACTTGTGGGTAGATTACCCGTGCACGCAGAATTGGAGTCCGACGGTACCGGCACGGCTGATCGGCCCTGCAACCTCAGGACCAAAGTCAATCAGACCGGCCTTGAAGTGGATACCATGCTCGACAGAAAGTCGGATAATGCTCATTTGGCGCAGTCGGCATGTCGCTGAGGCACTTGAGGTCAATCGCTACTTCTGCTTGCCGCCGTTGCAGCCGAGCCGTGCAGCAGGTCGCGCTCGATCAGCATCTCGGCAATACGCACCGCATTTGTAGCCGCGCCGCAGCGCAAGTTATCGGCCACCACCCACAGGGCGATACCGTTCTCGTGGGAGACGTCGTTGCGGATGCGGCCGATCAGCACGTCGTCCGTGCCGGCCGCGTCGGTGGCAACCGGGTAGAGCCCCCGGCTGGGATCATCCACCACGCGCACGTCCGGCGCGCCTGCGAGCACCTCGCGGACAGCGTCGGCGGTCATGGGTCGGGTGAGCTCCATATGCACGGCCTCGGAGTGGCCGACGGCCACGGGAACCCGCACCGCAGTGCACGTAATCATCATCTCCGGCGCGTGCATGATCTTGCGAGTCTCGTGGATGACTTTCCATTCCTCTTTGGTGTACCCATCCTCGAGGAACGAATCGACTTCCGGCAGCACATTGCCCAGAATCTCGTGGCGGAAGATTTGCCGCGGGAGCTCATCATGATTGCCGGCAGCCTTGGCCTTGATCTGGTCGTCCAACTCCACCATGGCGTCTCGCCCCCAGCCGGATACCGCTTGGTAGGTATCAACCACCATGCGGCAGATGGGATTGACCTGATGAATGGGATTGATCGCCAGCACGAGCTGTATCGTGGAGCAATTCGGCCCGGCGATGATGCCATTGTGCTGAAGTAAATCGTCGTCGTTTACGCCCGCGATGACCAAAGGCACGTCAGGATCCATGCGGAATGCCGCAGAGTCATCCACAACCGTGGCGCCCGCGCGGGCGGCGATTGGCGAGAAGTGGCGGTTGGCACCGGTGGCGGCGGAGGCAAAGAGAATGTCCAAGCCCTCGAACGAATCCTCCGTCGTCTCCTCAACGGTATACGACTGGCCGCCAAACTGTATTTTCTTTCCCTGCGAGTTTGCTGAAGCGAAGAGGCGCAGGTCCTTCAATGGGAATGCCCGCTCTACAAGGATATCGAGAAGGAGACGCCCCACCATGCCGGTGGCGCCGAGAACACCTACGTTGTAACCGCCGCTATTTGCCATGCCTTTGTCCTACGTCTTACTAGCCGTTGCTCGTGACTGCTCAATTAGAGAGTACTCTCACCATCATACCAAGACCATTGGCTTACGGGCCATCAAGCGCGGTTATGGAGGGCGGTATTGCAGTCTTGAAACGCTGCGTTAGGCGTGGGAGCACTTTGCCGGCCGGAGCAACTGCCATGTGTCCGATACCGCTACCTGTTGCGGCAAACGAAGTGCAGAACAAGTGGTAGGGGCGCGATGCTAGTCACGCTTCGGGGGGAGCAGGCCCTCCACCGAAATAGCGCAATCGGGGAAACGAGTGGGAGTAACAGTGTCTTGTACGGAAGTAATCTGGTGCTGGCGATAGTATGGCGTACCTACGGCCGGACTGGTTGGCTCTCGATACACCTCTATCTTGTCTTCTTGCAAGTTTACCAGCCAGAATTCGGAAATTCCTGAAGCCGCATAAAGAGGAACTTTGACGCGCCGGTCATAATCCAAACTTGAATCAGCAATTTCAATCACAAGGAGCACGTCTTCCGGGAGCGGATGATGGGTGGCATAATCATCTTCCCGCCACTGGGCCACAACAAGATCGGGTTCCGGTTCTGAGTTGCTGCCTGGCAGAGTGATAGGGTCCTGCGCTCTCATACAAGCACGATCGCTTAAGGCGGCATTGAAGATGCGTAGGCCGCGCGTAAGACAGGCAGCGTGGCGCAGACCTTTAGGACTCATTTGATGCAGGACTCCTTGGATAAGCTCCACGCGCTCATCTTCATGGAAGAATCCATGTTCAATCAGCCAGTGGTAGTCTTCAAGACTAAAGGGACGTAATGCGATTTGTCCGACGGGCGGTTCTACAAGCGTCGCCACGTGTGTGCTCCTCTACAATCCCTACTGTACGCAAGGCGTTTATCCCAGAAAGATACTTCGCTTCGGAGGGCCGTGTGCCCCCTCCGCTGTTGGTCTTATCAGCGAATGCAGCGATTGAAGCCAAGCACCCCCATGTCAGAACACGCTGTCAATAACAAAGTAGCACAGGTTTGCAACCTGTGCTACCAGTTCGCCCAAACTTACTGTGCGTCTAATTCAGGCCGAGCAGGGCGTCCAGGCCGTGGGTGAGGCCTTTGAGCTCCGGTACTGCGCGCGCGGCCATGAGCACGCCGGGTATGAAGGATTCCGTGCTAGTGGAGTCCTGGCGGATGGTGAGGGTTTGCCCCAAACCACCAAACACAATCTGCTGATGGGCCACCATCCCCGGCAGCCGCACGGCATGGACGTTGATACCCCCATGCACGCCGCCGCGGGTGCCGACGAGCGTCTCCTTCTCCGTGGGGACGGAGATGAAGTCGCTGCCCCGCGCCTCCCGAATGTCGAGGGCGCTTTGCAACGCGGTGCCGGAAGGGGCATCGATCTTGCGCTCGTGGTGATACTCTACGATATCGCAGTAGTCCATGTACTTACCGACAATTTTGCTTACATGGACCATGAGTACCGCGCTGAGCGCAAAGTTCGGCGCCACGACTAGACCGACGTCGTGGCGCGCCGCAACCGCTCCCAGCGCTTCGATCTCCGCCAATTCCATCCCCGTCGTGCCAACCACGGCATGCACCCCGTTTTCAAGTGCAGTGCGCACGTTCACCCGGGCGGCATCGGCACGAGTAAAGTCAATCAGGACCTCAGGCTTCGTATCTGCCAGCAACGTCGGCAAATCGGTCTCAGTGACTACCGATTGGCCGGTAGCCGCGGCAAAGCCGTCGCTTGAGGCGATAATGTCAGCGCCGCCGACGAGCGTGAGGTCATCCTCACGCGCTACTGCGTTTGCGACTGTCGTGCCCACGCGCCCGAAGATGCCGCACACTGCGACACGGAGGGGTTCTGCCCGCGTTGCTGCCATGGCTCCTTACCACTTTCTGCCAGAGCTTTCAGGCGTCTTACCTTGACTATCATCTTGCGACGAATCGGGCTGGCTGCTCCGGTCGCCGTCTGTTTCGGTCGCCGCGGGCGCGCGGTCGGACGCCACAGGCGCGCGGTCGCGGTCGTCACGCCGAGGTCCCCGGCCGCCCCGAGGCGGGCCGCTGCGACGATCCGATGAAGGACCGCGTCCGCGGTTGTAACCGCCGCGCTCGCTGCGCTCGCCGCGTCCCGATCCGGCTCGATCGGCAGGACTCGATCCCTCCAAAACCGCGCGTCGAGAGAGGTTCACACGGCCTTGGTAGTCGATCTCGATGACCATGACCATGACCTCATCGCCCACATCCGCAACGTCTTCGGCGCGTTCGACGTAGTCTTCCGCCAGTTCGCCCATGCGCACCAGGCCCTCACGCCGTCCATCCGGCAGGTTCACGAATACGCCGGCATTCATAATGCGGGATACTGTGCCGGTAAAGATCGCGCCGACCTCGAGTTCCGTCGTCATAGCGCGAATAGTCTCTGCAGCCTTTTCGACACCATCCTTGGACTCGCCGGTTATGACGATGGTGCCGTCATCGGAGATATCAATCTTCGATTCAGTTTCTTCCTGAATCTTGCGGATTATCTTGCCGCCGGGGCCGATTACCTCGCCAATCTTTTCCGGATTGATCTTGACGGAAACAAGCCGCGGCGCAAAGTCGGATAGCTCGGTACGAGGCTCGGCAATCGCGTCTACCATCACGTCCAGCACTGCCATGCGGGCGTCGCGCGCCTGTGCGAGCGCCTGTTCCATGATGGAGAACGTAATTCCCTTGACCTTGATATCCATCTGCAACGCGGTGATGCCCTTCGTGGTGCCCGCCACCTTGAAGTCCATATCGCCCAGGGCGTCCTCGATGCCCTGAATGTCGGTGAGTATCGCGTACTCGCCTTCATCGCCCATCACCAAACCCATCGCAATACCGCCCACCGGCGCTTTGATCGGTACGCCGGCATCCATGAGCGCCAGCGAACTCCCACAGGCCGATGCCATGCTGGTGGAGCCGTTAGAAGAGAGCACTTCGGAGACTATCCGAATGGTGTAAGGAAACTCCTCCCGGGTGGGCAGCACCTGCGCGACGGCGCGCTCGGCGAGACGGCCGTGGCCGATCTCCCGCCTGCGGGGCGACCCCAGCCGTCCGGTTTCACCGGTGCTGAAGGGCGGAAAGTTGTAGTGGTGAATAAACGGCTTAGAGTCGGCGATTTCAAGTCCGTAGAGCGGCTGCGCGTCGCCGGCAGAGCCGAGGGTGGTGATGCTCAGCACCTGGGTCTGTCCGCGCTGGAAGAGACCGGTGCCGTGGGTGCGCGGCAATACGCCGACTTCCGCGGACAACGAGCGAATTTCCGCTTTTCCGCGTCCATCGGGCCGCTTGTTCTCATGCAAGATTTCGTTTCGCACATGCGCTTTGACGGCGGACTGCACGGCGTCTTTTAC
The DNA here is from genome assembly GCA_965221905.1 of Chloroflexota bacterium. Taxonomy (GTDB): domain Bacteria; phylum Chloroflexota; class UBA11872; order VXOZ01; family VXOZ01; genus VXOZ01. The sequence continues at coordinate 3,426,191 of OZ244922.1, read as the reverse complement.
GTGCGATTCGTCAAACTGTTCGCCGAGATCTTCCACGGTTTTTGCCGTAATCTCGGCCAATTGCGCCTCGCGCGCGGCCTTATCCGGTGCCCCAAATGCCGCGGCCAAGGGCTCTGCGACGCGCTCGTGAACCTGCGCGACGAGATCGTCCGACGGGCCGTGGGGGACGTATTCATGCTTCGCTTTGCTCACCTTGCTGATGAGCTCTTCCTGCATGGCGATGGTCTCCTGCAAGGCCTCGTGACCGCGCTCCAGCGCGGCGACCATCTCCGTCTCGGGTAGCTGGCCTGCCTCGGCTTCCACCATCATCACGGCGTCGCGGGTGCCCACGATGACCAAATCAAGATCGCTCTCCGCGAATTGCGACATGAGCGGATTGATGACGAACTCACCGTTGATGCGCCCCACGCGCACCGCGCCAATCGGTCCGCCAAAGGGGATATCCGAGATGCAGAGCGCCGCCGATGCCCCAACAATGCCCATCACGTCGGTGGAATTCTCTTGGTCGGCGCTGAGAATGGTGATGATAACCTGGACTTCATTACGATAGTCCTTGGGGAAGAGCGGACGCAACGGGCGGTCGCAAAGCCGCGCCGCCAGCACGCAATCGTCGCTCGGCCTGCCCTCGCGCCGCAAATACCCACCGGGAATCCTGCCTACGGCGTAGTACTTCTCTTCCACGTCAACGGAAAGAGGAAAGAAATCGATCCCCTCGCGAGGCTTAGAGCCCGTGACCGTGACCAGAAGTATCGCGTCGCCGCAACGGATCGTTACCGCACCACTGGCCTGCTCGGCAAACCGCCCGGTCTCGATGCTATACGCACGACCGGCATGGTCTGCCTCTACCTTGTGAATCATACGACGGAAAAATCCTTCCCGTGCCCCACACCCGGCCCGCCGTGTGGTTAGTGACTAGCAGATGCCGTTTCACGAAGATGCTGTTTCCCTGAAACAAAGTCGCCGTTTCCTTGAAACGAAGATGCTATCTCGCTGAAACGCAGATGCTGTTTCACACAGGCGCTGTTTCACGAAAATATCGATTCACTGAAACAGCATGTGCTAGTCACCAAATACTAACCCTGTCCGCTACGTGTTACTCGGACAAGCTGCTATGACCGGCGCTTGGCACGCAATTGAGAAAATGTATTTGAGGAAGATCACGTTTTCTTCCATACTTCACTATAACGGAGCGCGGGATGCGATTTCAAGAATGGGGTAACGTGACCATCTAATCCATAGGTGGGCTTACGGCGACGCCCTACGCTTCGCCCGCGGCTTCTCATGGCTCCGCATCGCCGAACCCACCCTGGCGGCGTACACAGAAGCCTGTCATAGGAATTAGCTCCCCCTTTATTGACCAGCCAACCAGAATCTAGGATCAAGAATAGTCGTTGACTTTCACGGTACAACGCATGCTTTAGCCGAAGCCACTTACATTAAACCGTGGCGCGCCTCAACTTTCAGCGGGCCTGGCTCTGCCTTAGCACACCAGTAACATTAGTTCTGTAACGCACCATCTGTTCACTCACACCACATTTCTCGGCAATTTCAACAGAACTCAAACCCCTGCGGACCTCCGACAATAGCAACGCTCGAGGTAGCAGTAAGCAGCCTGATAGCCAGGAAGCCTCCGCCTCTTGAACCGAATCGCATGTTAGAAAGGAAATCTCACCGAGCCTCTCAATCCGACTCAACTTGTGGTTGAGGAGTAGGTGTGCAAGTTCATGGGCTAGATCGCTTTTGCGGCGGGACTCGGCTGATAGAGGGTTGAACACAATGACAACGCGATCGGGAGAAGGTCGTAATGTGCATGCTGAAAAGGCTCCTGTTTGTATATTTTCAAGCTCAACAAATCGTTGACGGGGGATCAATTCGTCGCCTGCCACGATTTGTACACCCTGAAGTTCGGCAATTGCATCGGGCGAAACCGATTCAGCGGAACTCAGTCCGAGTTCTCTTCGGATGCCCTCCGCAATTCTCTCCGCCTCAGACTTAAACCCTCTACGCAGAGCCATGTTCAGTTTCCTTCAGAAGCGCTTCATTCAAGTCCTGTAAGAGTGTCCCGAGCGCGCGCGCCGCTTCTGGCTTGAAAGTGGTTGCTGCCCGTAGATGCGCTGCAGAAAACTCTTGCGGAACTGCTAGAGCTTGATAGAGTTCGTTAACGATTCTTGAGATTTGGTCAGCAGCGGCAGCAGGCAGACTTGGATCAGATCGAAGGTGTTCAGCGATAATGTCTGTTGTCGACGCAGCTTTCTCCTGCCATTCAAAGAACTGGTTTATATCGGCACCACACCACTCCACGAGCCTCTTGAACTTTGGAAGGTCAGGCACGTGTCCCTTTTCCACTCGCGCCAGGGTGTTGAAGGGAATTCCAATCGCACTTGCCGCTTCGCGAAGACTTAGGCCGCGTCGATCCCGCTCAGCCGCGACAAGACGGCCTAGGTCACCAAGCTCTATCTTACCTGCAGCCATAAAACCTCCTGTACTTAAAACGGTACAAGTACCATTTTGGGTTGACACGGGCAGTACGCACAGTGTAGATTGAAAGTGTACCACATATGGTACTGATAATTGTTTTTGCAACATTGCAAGGAGTCTAATGATGATTGACGAAAAGGAAAAAGTACAGATTATCGTGAACGGCCGCAAGAAGGTAGTCAATTCTGATGAAATATCTTTCGACGTCGTCGTCTTACTCGCCTACGATCCAGTGCCATCGGGTCCGTATATCGAGATAACTGTCACCTATCGCGACGGCGCGGGTAGACCACCAAATGGGCGGCTCTTTCCTGACCAAAAGGTAAAGATTCAGAAAGGAACAATCTTTAATGTCACAATCACTGATAAGTCTTAGCCCGGACCTCAGTCGGCTTCAAGGCGAAGGGCACGAAGTTGAGATCCGATCCGGCCATCTTCTATTAAGAGGCATCCCTTACGTCACGAGCGAGCGCAACATTTCCCGAGGCACTTTGGTTGCAGAATTGTCGTTAGCAGGCAATGTCACAGCAAGACCGAGTACTCATGTTGTGATGTTCGCCGGAGAGATGCCTTGCGACCAAGAGGGACGTCCACTAACGCAGATCCATAACTCCAGCACCCGCAGGGAGCTAGCTAGTGGTCTAGTGATTGACCATACGTTTTCAAGCAAGCCAAGTGAAGGGTACCACGACTATTACGAGAAGATGACCACCTACGCGCATATCGTTTCTGGGCCCGCTCTATCCATCAATCCTAACTTGAAGATCCAAACCTTCTCGATTGTCGAGCCTCAAGGTGACGACTCGGTGTTTAAGTATATTGATACGGCGTCGAGCCGATCTGGCATCGTCGCTGTGACCGATAAACTTGCCATCGGCGCAGTAGCGATTGTTGGACTGGGGGGCACTGGCTCATACATTCTTGACCTAGTAGCTAAGACGCCCGTGAAAGAAATCCATCTATTCGATGGTGACAGGTTTGGGCAGCATAACGCGTTTCGCTCACCCGGAGCGCCGTCTTTGGAGACCCTGGTAAAGGCGCCACAGAAAGCCGAGTACTTTTGCAACGTTTATTCTCAGATGCGGAACCGCATTTTCGCCCATGACTTCCTTGAAGAATCGACAATTGATAGGCTTCGCAATATGGATTTTGTCTTTCTAGCGGTCGATAGGGGATTTAGCAGGAGACTCGTGGTTGAGAAGCTGTGTGAGTTCGGCGTGCCATTCATAGATGCAGGGATGGGGGTGAACGAAGTAGACGGTTCACTGCTTGGCGTGTTGAGAGTTACAACAAGTACAGTTGACGAACGCAGCCACATTCACTCGACCATACCGTTCTCAGATGAAAATGGCGAGAATGAATACTTACGCAACATTCAGATTGCCGATCTCAACGCTTTGAATGCAGCTTTGGCTGTGATCAAGTGGAAAAAGCTCATGGGATTCTATACAGACCTAGAGAGTGAGCACTCTTGCTATTACGAGATAGATGGTAACAGTCTGATCAACGAGAACCAAACGTGACTCGAATCAACTCTCTCTTCCACGAGTTCGTTCATTTCATCCCTGAAGACCTAGTCGAGGGTGTACTGTACGTGTCAATTCCTTTCGCAACAGTAGTCCACAAGTGTTGTTGCGGTTGCGGGATCGAAGTAGTCACGCCCCTAGACCCTACTGACTGGCAAATGACCTTCGACGGCAAGTCCGTTTCTCTTCAGCCGTCAATTGGTAACTGGAGCATTGCGTGTCGATCCCACTACTGGATCAAACGCAATAAGGTTGAGTGGGCACCAGCCATGTCTGAAGAGCGGATCACAAGAATACGAATCCAGGACCGCTACAAGAAGGCAGAGGAATTTGGCGGAGTCATTGGCCTGGGCACTTGCATAGTGAAAGACGCAACATCACCGGTATTGTGGAAATACGTCTGGCACTCAATTTGTAAGTGGACAATGCGCAGATTACACATTCTGTAACGATTGACCAGAATTGTATGTCTGGTTGCTCTAGGGAATCGCCGTGATGCGGCGCAGGGCTTCTTGGTATTTCTCGCTCGTCTTCTGCACGATTTCGTCCGGTAGCATGGGGGCCGGGGGTTCCATGTTCCAGCCGCTCTGGCGCAGCCACTCACGCACGAATTCTTTGTCGTAGCTCGGCTGGGGACGACCGGGCTCGTAGATGTCAGTATCCCAGTAGCGCGACGAATCCGGCGTAAATGCCTCGTCGATCAGAATTAGCTCGTCTCCGCACAGGCCGAACTCGAATTTCGTATCAGCCACGATCAGGCCGGCCTTTCGGGCCTCTGCGCGCCCGAAGTTGTAGATGGCAAGCGATGCCTCTTCGAGGCGTGCCGCGAGCTCCGTGCCGATACACGAGGCCAGTTCTGTGCGCGAAATGTTCTCGTCGTGGCCGGTCTCGGCCTTAGCAGCGGGCGTAAAGATGGGCTCAGAAAACTCCTGGCTCTCCACCATACCCGGTGGCAGTTTGTGGCCGCAGACTTCACCGGTGCGTACGTAGTCGCGCCAGCCGGTACCCGCGAGATAGCCCCGCACCACGCACTCGGCATCGATCCGCTCTGCTTTGCGCACTAGCATGCTGCGCCCCGCCAGCATTTCACGGTCGGCCTGCAGTGCAGCCGGGTATGCCGCTACGTCTGTGGTGATGAGGTGGTTTGGGATGAGGTGTCCCATGCGCTGGAACCAAAATGCAGAGAGTTGATTGAGCACCCGGCCTTTCTCAGGAATCCCCAACGGCAGCACCACGTCAAAGGCCGAAATGCGATCGGTCGTGACGATCAGCAACCGGTCGCCGAGATCGTACATGTCGCGCACTTTCCCGCGCGCGAACAGGGGTATGGGGAGCGCCGTTTCCAGAATTACGTCATCCATATTGAGCCAAATTCTCCAGTCTTGTTGCCCGTCTCAATCTTCAGGTTCTACTATATACTGTGTGGGATTAACCAGTTCACACAGTGACACGCACTACCAAAACGAGGTGACGATGGACGTAACGAAGCATGAACCCGGCATGTTCAGTTGGGCGGATTTGGGAACGCCCGATTTTGCAGGCTCCAAGCAATTCTATACGGCGTTTCTGGACCTAGAAGCAAACGTCATGCCGCTTCCCAACGGCGTGGATTTCTGCATGCTCCGGAAGCGAGGCAAGAACGTCTTTTCGCTCTACACGATGCCGGCAGAGATGAAGCAGATGACCGGCGGCCGGCCGGTGTGGCAGAGCTACTTCACGGTGGAGAGCGCCGACGAAACGTCGGCCGCAGTCAAGAAGCTGGGCGGCACGGTGGCGCAGGAGCCGGTTGACGTCATGGACGCGGGACGGCTGCTCGTCGCCCAGGACCCCACCGGCGCCGGGTTTTCGGTGTGGCAGCCTCTCAACCAGATCGGCGCCGAGGTCTTTGGCGAGCCGGGCGCGCTGGCGTGGAACGAACTGTATACTCGCGACACCGCAGCCGCTGCGCAGTTCTACACGAGCCTCTTCGGCTGGTCGGTGGAGAAGACGCAGAGCGGCGACGGCAGCGAGTATAATCTGTTTAGTCTTGGCGATAGACCGGCTGCGGGCATGATGGCGATTCGGGAGGAATGGGGACCGATTCCCCCCAATTGGTCTATCTACCTCGCTGTTGCCAACTTGGACGCTTCACTAGAGAAATTGCAAAGCCTCGGCGGGCAAAAGATTTCCCCTGCCATGGCGGTGGATGGCGTGGGGCAATTCGCATTCATCTGCGATCCGCAAGGGGCCTATTGCACCATCATCGAGCCGGCGCCTCACGACGAATAGGCCGAGATATGGAGACCCGATTAAGGGTGTGATTCCCGTTTTGCAATTCGGGTCGTTCCCTTCTTGACGTTGGCTTTACACCGTATTCTGAAGTCCGCGTCAAACCCATCATGCAGTTCTTGGTGGGTTGCTAGTTGCGGTGCGTGCTGAAGCCTTTTTACCGTTCTTGGCGCGTTCTTTTTTCGTTCGTATTGAGCCTGACTTGCCGTACGTGCCAAGCCTACTTTGCCGCTCGTGTTGAGCCCGTCATGCCGTTCGTACTTCGACAGGCTCAGCACGAACGGTAGATGTGCTACTTCAACTCAAAGTAAGCCTGTAGCGCGGGGGCTTGTCCCCCGCCGGGGTCGGTGGTAGGTGGCGCAGAGAAGATGGATTCCTGCTTTCGCGGGAAAGACGTATCTGAGACCGTAGCGCGGAGGCTTGTCCCCCGCCGGGAAGCCATCGCCAATCGCGGCCGACAAGCGGCATCGGACTCAGAGTACTTTACCCCGCGCGACAGCGATTACTAGGACAACCCCATGCGCTCAAATGACGCATCGATGTGGCGCAGGTGGTGGCGCGCGTCAAAGAGCGCGTCGATCTCAGCCTCATCCAGGTGCACGCGTACCCGCGGATCGCCTTTCAGGAGGGCGGCGAAGTCCGCGCCCGTCTCCCACGCCGCAGTGGCGTGTTCCTGCACAATGGCGTAGGCATTCTGCCGCGTGAGTCCGTGGTCGATCAGCGCCAAGAGCACCGCCTCGCTAAAGACGAGACCGCGAGTCTGCTCGATATTCCTTGCCATATTCTCGGGGTACACGCGGAGATCCGCCATGACGCGGGTGAATAGATCGAGCATATAGTCGAGGATAGTGCACGAATCGGGCAGGATGACGCGCTCGGGAGCGGAGTTGGTAATGTCCCGTTCGTGCCAGAGCGCCACGTTCTCCAGCGCCGTGAGCGCATAGGACCGCATCAAGCGCGCCAGGCCGGAAATACGCTCGCAGCGGGCGGGGTTTCGTTTGTGCGGCATAGCGGAGGAGCCTACGCGTCCGCGCTCGAAGGGTTCTTCCACCTCCAAGATCTCGGTGCGCTGCAGGTTGCGAATTTCGGTGGAAAACTTCTCAAGTGAGGCGGCAATCACCGCCAGCGTGGTGACGAAATCAGCATGGCGGTCCCTTTGGATAATCTGCGTCGAGGTGGGCGCAACCGCCAGGCCGAGCATGGCGCACACGCGGTCCTCGATCTCCGGCGGCACGTTGGCGTGGGTGCCCACCGCGCCGGAAACCTTGCCCACCGCCACCTGCGCCCGCGCCACTTCCAGCCGCCGCCGGTTGCGGCGCATCTCATCCACCCAAACGAGCAGCTTATAGCCAAACGTAATCGGCTCGGCCTGCACGCCGTGGGTGCGCCCTATCTGCGGCACGTCTTTGTAGGCAACCGCTGCTTCTTCCAGCACTTGTGTCAGCGCGGCGATACCTTCCAGCAGCAGATCGGCGGCGTCCCGCAAACGCATACCGGTCGCCGTGTCTTCCACGTCGTAGGAGGTCAAGCCCAGGTGGAGAAACCGGCTCTCGTCGCCCAATTGCTCCGCTACCGCCATGAGAAAAGCGTTCAGGTCGTGGTCGATCTCCCGCTCGATCGCCGCAATGCGTTTCATGGACGGGGGCCGAGCCTTCCGTAGCTTCGCCATGTCATCTGCCGGCACCCTACCGTGCTCCGACCACGCTTCACACACGGCAAGCTCTACCTGGAGCCAGGTGGCAAACTTGTGCTCCTCCGACCAAATTGTGCCCATTGCGGGGCGGGTATACCGGGGAATCATCGATGCGCTACTTAAATCCTGCAACTGTCACACGAGCAATAGGGAATCTGCTGATCCACTTGCCATTCTAGGAGAAGGGCCGAGGCCTGTCCAACGTTGTCTCGGCGAAACAATCGATGCGCTAGCGAATGAATCAGTACTCTAGGACAATTAGGAGAGTAGACGAATTTTGAAGGGGAAGCTCCGGAAGCAGACACCTGTCATGAATGACACTTCTCAAACAACCCTCGTTCGGAAGCCTATTGGGGGCGACTAAAGAGCAGCAGATAACATGTCGCAGCTTGTGCTGCCACTATCACAACTATGACGCCCATCTTGGCCAAATCCAGCAGCCCCCTATTTACAATCAACCTAATCACCTGCAGTCGAATGAACAGCATCGACACAAAGACCCAAACTACCATCACTACCGCGCCTACAATGTACGGCACTCTCTCAAGTCCCGCATCACTGCCCCGCCAGCCGTTCTCTTGTGAGACATTTGGATTGTTGAGCAGGAAGGTCCGATTCTCTTCAGGTTGCGTATTTACCCACATCTCCAACGGCAAGTAGTTAAACCGATTGACTGTCATCGGATCAGTCAATAAATACTGTCGCCGCGCTATCTCGCCGATCGGCTCGGCTAGTTCCAGACTAACGTTATCTATCAATACCGTGCCCGGCTCGATATATAGTCCAAAAAACACCGAAACCATCCGCGCCGAACCGCTGACCTCGAATTCGTACTCATACTCCGACCATATGTTCGATACCACTGGTAGAAATTCCTTCCCCACCTCCTTCCATCCCTCCTTGAAAGCGTCCCATTCCAGCACCAGGACGTAAAACTGCGGTTTACCCTCAGTAACGAGATAGGAAAACTTAAGCCGATAATTCGTATCGAACCAAACGATTGCCTCTTGAAAGAACCGTGTCTCGGCACCACGCTCATTTGGACCAATGTGCAACACGGCAGACTGAAAGCCATCACGCGCGTGATAAGGATCCACTACCAGCGGGGCTCTGGGTTCACCAAGCTGTTCCACAAACACCCATTCCTCCTCCGCTTGGGGTGTCTCAAAAGAGTCCCCCTGAATATAGTTCGGTCTTTGCAGAATCTGATGGACTGCCACGCCGGTCACAAGCCCCACGGCGATCGCTGCCAAGCACACGTTGCCAAGTACTCGAAGACCTTCAAATCTTTCCTTGAGGGCATTGACCGCCAATGTGGGACACACTGCCGCGCAAACGAGCGTCAGTGGCATTACGGGCACACTGAAACGAGGCTCCACTATGTACATGGTGTAAAAGAGTGCATAGTAGAGGAGAAAGGCTGTGATACATAAAGCTGCACGCGGTCTTTGTCGGTACAGAAGCAATATTGAGAGAAGCCCCATTAGCGCTAAAGCCATATGTAATCGGGCGTGTTCGCCGTAACCAGGCGTTTGCCGATACCCATGCAAAAAGCGATGGTTGTTAACCGAAACTACCCAAACTATCGGCGGCTCTGTCCAGAAGTATGAAAAGTTACTCCATAGATGCCCGAAATACGCTCTCGGTGAATGCCCAATCCGTTGCCAAAGTAGACGCAGTGTATAGAGTTCAAACTCCGTAGATCCGGGCTCAATACTTTGTGCTCGCGCCTCCTCGACCATAGCTTGTAGCTTTGGCCACAACTGATTCGCGTCATACTTCACCTCACCTTCGTCAGCAATGTGCATTAACAGGGTAGAATAGCCCTCTTTGTTGAGATTGTAGAATTGGCCCGTTTCCGTCGCATCCGATGCAAGCTGGTTCCGCAGCAGCCAAGGCGAAAGAGTCAGCATGAAAGCAAGCACAAGTAAGAGCCATGGCCGCCATCCGAGGCGACCTCTAGTGACAAGGTAAACCGGCAAGAGTAAAGGCGGCCAGAGAAGCGTTGCGGGTTTTACCAGGGTCACTATACCCCATAGAACTCCCGCTCCTATGTGGTAGCGTGCCCTCTCTTGACCCAACGAATGAAGAGAAAGAATCACCGCCAACAAAAGCAGCGGTGTTTGCAGATTCTCGGTAGCAATCAGTCCGACGTTTCCCAACAACGTCGCATCGAGCGTTACAAGCAGCGCAGCAAACAATCCGGCGCCGTGGCCGGCCAGGTGACGTGCCAACCAGTAGCTAAGACCGACAGTTAGAGCAAGAAGCAGTCCTTGCACAAGATAGACGGCGAAGTAGGCTCCCCCCAGCGCATAGATGACCGCGAGAAAGATGGGGTAGAGCGGATAAGGATACGCTCCCCCGTTGTACTGAAATTCTTGCGCCAAGTGGTAGCCAATCGTGTGGTAGATTGGGCCATCCACCACATCGATCGTTGGCTGCGCGACGAGGAAGACAAAGAGCGATGACAACAGAAATGCCGCGCCTCCCAGAAGGAAGGCCCATTTCACGGTCTCATTGCGCAGAGAACTTATTCCAGCTGCCATCCAATTTGGCAGTGACACGAAGAGTGCGTGCGCCAGCTTGAGTGAATAGAACTGTCGGCGCATAGGATTAAAGCCCTTGGCACTCATTCCAGGTCTCTTGTGGGTCTAAGTAGCAGTGAGCAGCGATGTGCGGCGCCGCAAGAAGCCGGTTGTCTTTTATAGCAAAGCGCCGTCGATTAGATCTACGTGGAGCCAACCCTTGCACAAGAAGGCAGTGCGAGAAAAGGCCGAAAGCATGAGTTGAATTTCAATTGCAGCCCACCAAACCAGGAATCAGTGACATCCACGCGTTTCTGGTTAGCGAACGAGAATGCTATGGCTCCACACAAGCATCCACTTGGAGCCGATATTCATTGGCCTCTGTGCAAGCGCAACGGAAGCAAATAGCTGATGCTACGCTCTTGCTCCCCCCGCCATGGCGGGGATCACCGAGATTTCGTCGCCGTCCGCGAGGGCTGTGTCTTTGCCTTGGAGGGTGCGCACTTCTTCAGTGTTTACGTAGACGTTGAGGTAGCCGGGAATGTCACCGTTTTCGTCTGCGATCTGTGCGCCGATGCCGGGAAATTGTCGCTCCAGTTCCTGGAGAAGCTGTTCTACCGTTGTCGCTTCAATTTCCACTCGCGATTGGTTGCCGGTGAAACGACGATAGGGCGTCGGAATATATACTCTCACTCCCATCGCAATGGGTCCTTAATTCGTTATCTCAATTATTCATCTGTACTGACTAATACTATAAGCTATCTCAATGCTGCGGCTCAACGTTCAGGCTCGTATTGGGAAACCCCTTCGTTGCCCGTAAAGCGCGCTTAGCGCTGTGCGCGGACGCGGCGGAACCTCATGAAGGGGTAGGTCTAATTCAACTTCCTGAATCTATCGTGTCATAATTACAGACATGCGGCAGCCAGCTTCACTCCCACTCGTGACGCAAAGAATCGAGCTTCTCCTGCAGCGCCTCAGCGGCAAGGGCAACGCGGACCGCTACGCCGTTGTGGCGCTTGTGCTCCTTTGTCTGTGGCCGTTTTGGCGTCTGCTGGCGCTGGGTGAGCACTGGCTGAATGGCGACCTGATTCTTGCGCACCAGGTTTGGGCCGAGTGGCTGGCAAAGCACATTCGCAGCGGCGAATTCCCTTTCTGGACGTCAGACATCCTGGGGGGCTTTCCCATCGCCTTCAGCGAGTATTCGTGGTTTTACCCGTTGCACTGGCCTTTTCTCCTGCTGCTGCCCTCGTCCACGGGCTACGCAGTCTCAATGATAGTCCACCTCTGCATCGGCGCATTGGGACTATACACTTTTTTGCGCGTGTTGGGCATTCGTCCGGTCGCGGCCTATCTGGGAGGAAGCGTCTATGCGCTGAATACCTTCACGCTCGGCACCCTGCACTTCGATAATATTTCTCCTCTAATCGCATTGATGCCGTTGGCGTTGCTGGGTGTCCAAAGTCTCAGCGACCGGCGCTGGTGGGGGTGGCCGCTCTTAGGCATTACGATTGCCCTGGCGCTCCTGGGCGGTCACCCACAACTCTTTGGTTATCTCTTCGCTGTGCCGGGAGTGTACGCGCTTGCACGAATCGCAGCGGCGATGCGGCTTAGCCGCCTGCACGGTCTGCGCCTTGCACTCTCGCTCGGAACTGCTTTCGCAGTTGGCGGTGCGATTAGCCTAATCCGCTGGCTCCCCACCCTCGCGCTGCTTGCGGAATCTGCCCGCAGCGGTGGGGATTCTGCTAGTGGAGTCTCAGTGGCGCCTTGGTCTTTCCTCCTTGGGTTTGTCTTTCTCGATTTTCATATTCCGCGTCTGCTCACCGCGCAAGGGCTGCTATTCGTGGGGGCACTTCCGGTTATCTTTGCAATTGTCGGCGCTACCGGCTGGCGGTCCAGCTTGCCGGTGCGCGCCTTCGTAGTCACATTTACCGCCAGCGCTATCATGGCACTTGGCGCGTATACGCCGGTCTACGGCCTTCTCCAGCAGGTCCCTGGATTCAGCTTCTTCCGCGATCCGCATCGCGCCGTTGTCACCGTGAATGCGAGTATCGCCTTGCTCGCGGCCTTTGGTGTAGATAGGCTGTTTGCTGACACCACACTGCTTGCGGGACGCATAGTCCGCTATTCCCAGCGTGCGTTCATTGTGTTATCCGCTCTTCTCGCGCTTGGCGGTCTCCTTGCCACCCTCGCTTTCAGACTGTTCGATACGCAGATTGCGGCGGCAGGCCGTTCGTATGTCGACCGCGTTGTACTCACCGACCCAACGAAACTACAGAGCCCGGCGTTCTATTACAACACAATGGCGAACGAGATCGCCGCGGTCGGCCGGTCGGTGCGCCTCGACGAACCCCTAGTGCCGTTCTATGCTCTCTCGCTCCTGGGCGCGGGTCTGGCCCTGCTGTGGCTGCGCCGCCGCCAGAACCACATGCTCCCGATCATCTTAGTAGTCGTCGTGGCGGCCGGCACGCTGCTGGTGGGCAATCGAAATCTCGTGCCCAGCGTATCGCGCAGCTTCATGAATACCTTGCCCGCGGCGGTGGAGGCCGTGCGTGCAGACGCCGCACCGGGACGAATCTTCGGATGGCGACTGGGCGGACTCCGCCATGAACTCGAGAATTCGCAGAGCCTTGATCCCACAGGCGCTGATTACTTCTCGTTACAGTACCGGACAACCATTGCGGCGCTGGCTCCCAACCGCAGTGTTGCGTACGGTATTCCGAGCCTGGATGGATACGAGAACTTGATGACGGCTAGTCAGGACGCAGTACTGAACTTCATTGGGAGCGAACGAGCCCATACGCCCGGTTTTGTGGGCGACTCCACGCGCGATGCTGCCGCAAAACGCGAGATTTTCCTCAGCCGCCTGCCGGTACTGGCAAAGCTGGGAGTGCGCTTCATCACATCCCTGGAAGTGCTCGATTCGCCCTTGCTCACCCTGATTGCACTGGAGACCATTCCACTGACGGGCGGGCAGATCACGGTGTACACGTATAGACTTGAAAAAGCCGCGCCACTGCTCTTTCTCGCGGGAGAATACGCGGTTGCCGGCGGTCTGGACGAGTCGTTATCCATCCTCGGCGCGGAGGGGCTTGTGCTTGAACGCGAGCCAGACCTTGCATTAGGCTCTCGCCTGACGCCGTCCGGCTCAACGGTGCGTGTCGCTAATTTGGGTAACCATCACGCCGAGATTATGGTGCGAACCGACGGCGCGGGCCTACTGGTCTGGCTCCAAGCGCCCCTAGATGGGTGGACAGCGCACGTAGACGGCCAACCGGCGAAAATCATCCCGGCGAATGTGCTCGGCATGGCGGTGCCGATCACTGCGGAGTCGCAGCGGGTTGAGATTCGCTACACGCCGCCGGGATTTGCACTCGGGTTGCGTCTTGCGGCACTTGGATTGCTGGCACTTCTAGCGGGCACGCTCCTGCACCTTCGCGGCCTGCCGCCCAAGTCCCAATCTGCTAGGCAAGCAGCGTCCGGTGGCAGTAAGATGTAACGGCCACCGGTTGCGCGGAAGCTTTGCACCAGGTTCTCCTTACACGCGAAGGAAGGCAAAGTGGGACCAGAGCGAGAGCGTAGGCACTTGACCGAGGGAGACTGCGCACGCGAGCGAAGTCTGCGGAACGCAGCCGGGTAGTCTAGCATATGAGAAAAGAATACAGCGTGTCTTGGCCGTTCGCGGGGCACTCATCCGGATGCGTCCGGGTAGGCCGGCAACAAAGTTGAATCACAAAATGGGAGATTCTGGCAATGGCGGAAGCAAATGGGCGTCCAAAACTCTTCGACGTGAACGTTTCGCTTGGCCCGTTCCCACACCGCCCACCGGGGGCGCCTGCGGACGCCGCGGAATTGCTGGAGCTACTGGATTCTTACGACATTGCGCAAGCGCTGGTCACGCATACCGCAGCCAAGTGGCACGATCCCACGACCGGCAACGAGCGGTTGCTGCAAGCAATTGCCGACGAGCCGCGCCTTGCCCCTTGTTGGGTCGTGATGCCCGCTGCCACGCGCGAAGTACCGCCGGAACGGGAACAGGTGGAGCAGTTGCTGGCAGCAGGCGCGCGCGCCGCGCGGCTATGTCCGGTAGCTCATTTTCTCGTGCTGGAACCGTGGGTGATCGAACCACTCGCGGAGGCGCTCGCCGAGAAGCGAGTACCTATGCTGCTCGACTTCGACAACGCGCACTATAGCGAGCCGCGCCACTGGGACTTCATTGCCTGGCTCTTGGCCGCATTTCCAGACCTGCCGGTTATCCTCTTGCGCCAGTCCCACGCTGACTTTCGCGTGCTCTTCCCGCTGCTCGACCGTTCGCCAAACCTCTACGTCGAGACCTCATATCTCGGCGGGCACAGCTCCTTGTTGGAACTCGTAGAGCGGTGGGGCGCCGAGCGATTCATATTCGGCACCGGCCTGCCGACCTTTGAGCCTTCACTTCCCATTACAACGCTTTCTTACAGCGGTTTAGATGCCAAAGCGCGCGCAGGGATCGCGGGAGCAAGCTTGCAGCGTCTCCTCGATGGTTGTCTGGCTTAGGTACCATAGGAGCGAGCTCGACG
Organism: Chloroflexota bacterium; assembly: GCA_965221905.1. GTDB lineage: Bacteria > Chloroflexota > UBA11872 > VXOZ01 > VXOZ01 > VXOZ01. Next base: position 3,411,145 of record OZ244922.1, on the reverse strand, counting down.
CATTTCCATCGGACAAGCTTGCCTTTCCAGGAATGACCCTACTTTGACTTGGCTCGGAGGCGCAGAATCCCCTCTCCATTGAGGGAGAGGGTAAGGGTGAGGGTGAATCATTGGCAATTCAGCCCAATCCAACTCACTTGGTGGAATTACGATGGGATTTTAGAAGTAGAATTGGACCACGCCAGCGCCCGCTACGTGTACTAAAGTATTTCAATCAATCGACTAAGGAGTTTTGCCTTGTCCGATTTGGCACACTTAACTACGGCGCAACTGGCTGCACTGCGCGCCATCGACAGCCCAACCATTGCAAATGCCATCGAAGAGTTCGACGCACGCGACCGTCGCGCGGGATACATGGATAGCTCTATCCGCTGCCTCTATCCTGAACTTGGTGAAATCGTGGGCTACGCCTTTACCATTACATTCAAGAATCGTGAGCCGCAGGATCCGCCCATGCGCCAGCAGTGGGTCAACGCCTTGGAACACGCCGCTGAAGTGCCCACGCCGCGCATCATGGTGGCCCATGACGCCTCGCCGGATGTGCCGGCGGCGCTCTTTGGCGAGATCATGTGCACGTTGCTCAAGCGCCTCGAATTTGTGGGCGTAATCACCGATGGCGCCGTGCGCGACGTCAACGAAGTGCGCGCCCTCGGCTTGCAGTACTTTGCCTCCGGCGTGATCGTTTCGCACGGCCAGGTAACGGTAGAATCTTTTGCCACGCCCGTGACCGTCGCGGGCCTCACCGTCAACCAAGGTGACTTGCTCCACGCCGACCTGAATGGCGTCGTCCAAATTCCCGCCGCCATCGCAGGCGAAGTCGCCGCTAAAGCCGATGAAGTCCGCCAGGACGAATCCGGACTCCTCGAGGCCCTCGCCGATCCGGCGTTTTCGTTGGAGAAGTTCAAGAAAGCAATGCTGGGGTAAGTACCACATGGCTAATGAAGAAAACAACGTGATACGCGAAGATTTGCAGGATATTGCCGACCAGTTGCGGGCTATTGGGCAGACCGGGCTCTTTTACGCGCGGCGGGAGGATGATGAGTACGAAATTGCCCGTTACGAGCGGGTATTGGCGTTGGCGGCGCGGCTCTTTGCGCACACCGATACACGCTCAGCAGAGGAGATTCTGGCGCTTTACAACGGAGACATCGGCGTGCAGACGCCGAAAGTAGCGGCCTTTGGCGCGCTGTTCGACGCACAGGGTCGCGTGTTGCTCATGCAGCGGTCGGACAACCGTCTATGGGCAATGCCGGGCGGCATGGTGGAAGTTGGCGAAACGGCGGCCCAGGCGGCGGAACGGGAATTTTGGGAAGAGACCGGCGTGCACGTGCGCGCCGAGCGCCTGCTTGGCATCTATGACAACCGGGCATACGGAGGCCGAGCGCCGTTTCAGGTCTATATGGTCGGCTTCATGTGCTCATACGTTTCAGGCACACCGCACCCGACGAGTGAAGCCCTGGACGTGGGGTACTACTCCGAAGACGCGCTGCCGCAACTCACGCCCGGCGCCCGCGACCGCGTGCCCCAGGCGTTCGCCTGGCATCGCGGCGAACGCACCGAGCCGCACTTCGAGCGTGAGATAGCAATATCGGGAGACGCTTCAGAGCAGTGATCCGAAACCACGAGGCTCAGTGGAACAAACTCCAGGAGTATGGTGAGAAGCAATGCAAGGACGGTCCGGCACTGGGGCGTCTCGGCAGTCCTTCTGTGAAGATTCTTTCGCGCGATTGGCAATCGTTCACCCTTCGACAGGCTCAGGGCGAACGATTGCACCACGAACACAGTGCAGCTAACGCCGTTCATGCATCGACAAGCCTATGCTAAGCCTGGCGAAATGCCCAGCACGAACGGCCGCAAAACAGTATGCTATCTTGTCCGTGTCCATAATCGAATGCTACAATGCATGCAAGTCCACAGCACGGTAACGGCCCGCTAGCTCAATGGCAGAGCAACTGACTCTTAATCAGTGGGTTCGGGGTTCGAGTCCCTGGCGGGTCACCTAAAATTTCACATGTAGTGTCACTAATAATGCGCTGTACACACTCACTATCCAGCCGGAATCGTGACGAGGGTTGGGCACATGGCGGAATCTCTAGTTTTCTTCAAGTTGCTGATCGCCTCTTTCGTGCGGCTAACAGGCAGGTAGACATCAAACGTGATCGGGTAGGCTGATGCTGATAGATACACATGTTCACGTTGGTCACTGGGGGTTTCGTCCCTTGCAGTGGCGCTCAGCCAGCGGCCTATTGCGCGCCATGGACAGTCACGGCATCGACCAGGCGTGGGTATCGTCTGCGAGCTCAATCCTCTACCGCAATGCTCATGCGGGGAACGAGGAGCTCCACGCCGAGGTGCGTCAGCACCATGATCGCCTGGTACCTTTTGCCGTCATCAACCCGACATATGCCGATTGGGAGCACGACCTAACGGTCTGCCAAGAGGAATTCGGGTGTCGGGGCGTACGGCTCTACCCGCCTTACCATCGCTACACCTTGCGCGATCCCGCCTGCCGTGAACTTGTGGAAGCGGCCATTGCCCGAAACTTGGTGATTTCCGTGCCCCATTGGGTCGAGGATGACCGCGAGCGGTCGTGGCTCATTGCCCAACCCGGCATTGTGCCGATAGCGGACATGGCAGCACTGGCGCAAGCGCATCCAGACGGGCGCTTCGTCTTTCACTACGGCTTGGGCTTCACGGAAACTCCCCTTGGCGTACGTGGCGCCGTGCAAGCCAACTACGGCCTGGATATCTCGCGGCTCTCGGTTTTCGTAAAGGAAGAGCTGCCCACGCTCCTCACGGACCTGGGACCGGAGCGGCTGGTCTTTGGCAGCGGCATGCCGCTCACATCGGCTGAAGTGCCGCTCTACAAGCTGGAGGTCCTCGACGTGCCGGAAACGGTGAAAGATCGGATTCGATGGCAGAATGCGAGTCGTCTGCTGGGCGAAGAGTAAACGTGTTTGGCGGATCATGGCACCGGGTAACTGTCTCTCGCTTGTCATGAACCGTAGCGCGGGGACGCTTGGATTGCAGGCATGGCGGGATCGAGTAGAAAGGCGCTCTATAGTCCGTCATTCCTGTAAGTGTCAGGAGACTCGTTGACAGAATGGGAGCATGATACGGCAGGAATTTTGGGCTACCAATCAGCTACCTTACCCAATGGGTTTTTTTGTAACGAGCAAAGACAACGCAGGCATTAAGAACGAACATGGTAGGCGGCACAAAAACCGCAACTCCGGCGCATAGCCTGCCTCCAGATTGATTCGGAGCCGGAGTGTAGCGGGTGCAGTGAAGATGGATTCCGGCTTTCGCCGGAATGACGGAGGTGAACGTCCTCAACTTTCCATGACATTAACTGGATTGAAAACTCTGTCAACGAACTACTCAACATTTACAGTTCCCGCGATAGCTTGTCCCGTACTTGATTCGGGGCGGGAATCCATCTTCTCCAAGAACCCTGGACTCCCGCTTTCGCGGGAGTGACGGATAGGGCGGTCGAACGTGACGGTCGGCGTGGAGAATAGTGGTGGTTAGGGCGGCCGGAAGTGACTGTCGGGGCGGTGGCAAACAGCGCGGGAGAATTGGAAAGTGCGGACGAAAGGTCTAGGTACGAGGTACTACCGATGATAATTGACTGTCACGCTCACCTGACCGGTGAGCACACCGGTATCACGCGGATCTGGGGGTCCAGCGACGCCGCCCTGATTGAGGCGGCAGAGCGGGTGGGCATCGGCATGAGCTGTGCTTCAATTCTGACCACCGCAATGCCCGCCCCACTCGAGGACTTCCAAGAATGCAACCGGCAACTGGCCGCCGCGACCCGGCGCTACCCCACCGCGGTGCGAGGGTATTGCTATGTGAATCCCGGCTACACGCGGGAAGCGCTGAGCGAGATTCGTTACTACGTGGAAGAGCAAGGATTCATCGGCGTGAAGCTCTACAACGAATACAAGTGCACCGATCCCATCCTCTTTCCCATCATTGAACTGGCTATCGAACTCGGCGTGCCTATTCTGCATCACGCCGGACATCCGCACCGGCCGATACCCAAGCAGCCCAACATCTCAGACAGCGGCGACCTGGCAACACTGGCAGCGCGCTACCCCGAAGCAGTGCTGATAGTCGCCCACATCGGCGGCGGCGGTGACTGGGAGTGGACCGTCAAAGCGGCGCGCGCTACGCCAAACCTCTACCTGGATACTAGCGGCAGCGTTTTCGATAGCGGCATGGTGGAGACGGCTGTGCGCGTCGTCGGCGCGGAGCGCGTGCTCTTCGGCTGCGATACGTCTTTTACCGCCGGTGTTGGCAAGATTAGGGCAGCGGGACTGACAGAAGAGCAGCGCGCGCTCATCATGGGCGGCAACATGGAACGTATCCTGGCTGTGCGAAAAGCGTAGCCAGGGAACTTCTGCGATCCTTGTCGCCCGGCTCCGCTGCTGTGCGAAGCCCGCCGACTAAGCTATTCTCACCGCAACTAGTGGCTTTGGACGTAGTCGGTCTCAAGATACTGGGCAATTTGCCAACCGCCGCGCAGCCTCGCCCTTTGGCCCGTCATTCTGAGGAGCACTTCGACAAGCTCAGGATAGACTCCGCGACGAAGAATCTACTTTGCTTGGGCTCTAGATTTCTCGCTTCGCTCGAAATGACATGCGGATTAGCCTCTCAATAGGGGTCAGGGCCAAGTTTGCTCGGTCTATTTTTCTCTTCACTTGCATGTCTCTTCTCTCATTTACTTGCCGCAGGTATTGCAGGAAACTCCCTGAAAGTAATGTGATGGGGCTGTCCCAGAATCCTAGCGTTGCCTTGACAGTGTGCAATATTGAGAAGTACACTCTTAGCCACAGTGGAAATTGGCTGGGAAGGATCCAAAGCCGTTCCCGATGAGAGAGCAATAGCACAAAGGAGAGCAACGATGAAAAACGTCCATCGCCTATCACGGCGCAGTCTGCTTGGTTCGTCGGCAGCCGTCGGCTCCGCCGGGCTGGTCTTGGCGGCGTGCGGGCAAGTACAGACCACGGGAGCGCCGATGGAGCAGGCAGCAGACGCCCCGAAGGAAGAAGCAAGTCAGCCGACGGTCGTGGAACACGCGCCGGTGGTGGCTCTGCTGATCAGTCAGCGCGAGAGCACGATTGCGAAGACTGCGGCCACGCTGGAGCAATTCGATCTGGACCATCCGGAGGTCGATGTTGCCTGGAAGTTGGGCTACCCGCCGCGAGAGTTGCCGCCGCTCTTGGCAGCCGGCTCCCCGCCGGACGTCTGCTGGTGGGGCGTAGCCCCGCATCAAGTGGCCGACTTAGTCAGGGACCACCGCCCGATTCTGAAGGCGCACGGCATCGATATCAGCGAGTTTGTCGAGCCGGTGGTTAAGGGCAATACCTGGCAGGGCAAGCTGCTCGGCGTGCCGTACGGTCTGAACACGACGAGCCTCTTCTACAACAAGCAGCACTTCGATACGGCCGGGCTGAATTATCCCACGGACGACACAACTTGGGAGCAGGTCCTCGACGATGCGGAGAAGCTGACGGCTTCCCTCAACCAGGGGCAGGAGAAGAATACTGCTTGGGGTATCAGCACCAGTTCCTATATTCCGCAATACTTGCCGTTCGTCTATGCGGGCATGCTCGACGAAGACGGTGAACTGGCTGCCGACCGCGAAATCGCCTTGCAAATGGTGCTCATGATCAAGGATGCGTGGGTCAGGCGGCAGGCGGCGCCGGGGCCAAACAACGACGACATCGATCTGAGCGGCTTTGCCATCAATGCGTTCGGCAACCAGCAACTCAGCCAGGTAATCTTCGGCACCTGGGGCATCGTGCCATCACGCGATCAGGCCGAGCTCAAGTTCGATTCCTTCGAGCCGCCCTATCTTCAAATCGGCGGCGGACGCACGAGGGGCGCCTTCATGGGCCAGGAGGAACATTTCGTCCTGGAGAGCAGCACCAATCCGGATGCCGAGACACTCGTCGTATGGTTTGCGAAGCCGAACTTTCAGCAGTGGATGGGCAATCGCGGCGACGCCATTCCGGTTCATATTCCCTCGCAGCATGCCTTCGGCCCCCCGGAAGACGATCCGCGCCCAGCCAACCAGTTGTCATTCGCTCGCAGCGCGGGCTATGCTACGCCGTTCTGGCCGCACCCGGCGTACAGAAATTTCACTGGCGCCCTCAATACGCACCTGCGGCCGCACTTCCGGGAGGAGGACAATCTGACGTCGGAAGAGGCGGTGGATAACTCGTTCGCGGCGCTCGAGCAGGCTATTGCGGACTGGAAGGCGGAGAACCAGTAAGCTACAGATTGGCTGTGCACACACCTGGGCTGTGGTAGCATCAGCCGAAGCCTGTGAGCGTAGAAAAGCACAGAAACTCATCGAGGAGGGAGGCACGGGGGCGTTGCCTCCCTCCAGCGCGTTAAGTCTCCTTGGCTGATCCCGTCACAAGGGTGGAAGCCTCGGTAAATTCCTCCGAGGTGATCGAACCCGCAAGACTGCGCGACTCAAGGTGATGAAATACTTCCTCTGTGCAGAGATTGTGAGGCAGGCCGGGCGCGCCGATGCTGGTCGTGCAGTCCCGCAGCACCATGATGCAGTAGCCGCGCTCGCGCATGGCGAAGACGCCGTAGTCGCGGTGCGGCACGCAGTAGTTGGTAGCAAAGCCGGCGTAGAAGAGGTAGCGTAGGTTCCTGTCTCGACATAGACGGTGCAGTTGCTCGCCGGTCGCGATCACGTAGTCCTCGTCCGCCGGCCATACCGAGCAGTCAATCGAGCGCACCGCATTGTGCTGTTGCCGGAGAGGCAGCCACTCGTCACTGTAGTGCGCCTCCAGGTTCGCCCATTCTCCCTGGCGCTGCGCAAAGTCCGGCGGCGGCCAGTCCGCCGCAGGCTTCTGCTGCGGAAAGAGCTCGCTATCACCCGCGTAACGCAACCACTGGGGAAACTTCTGCGCCACCGGCGGCGACGGCGCATGGATCACCGCAATTCCCAGCGCGCGGCACACGTCCAGCAGAGGCCGAATGAGGTCACGGCAGATCTGGGAGGAGCGCTCGCCGTGACTCTCGATGGTCGGCTCGTCCCAGCAGTCCACGAGCACAATGGCGGCTTGGGTTGGCGGAATGCTCACGGGATTGTGCTTGAAGCCAAAGTGCTCTTCCCGGTACGGCAGGCCCGGCGCACGCGGCTCGTGAATCAGAAAACGCACGGTGAGTTCTAGGTTCGTCATTTGGGACCTCCCTCAGTTTTGAGGATGGCAGCAGTCCTCTAGTCTTTCAGGTGAAGAATGAGCAGGGGAATCCTGTTGAGTTCAGGTGTCAACAAAGCGAAACCCGCAGCCTCCCTGTCGTCACTGCCACTTTCGCGGGAGTGTCCACGTGTCTCCGGGAAGATGGATTCCCGTTTGCGCGGGAATGACGGGCCGGCAGTGTCTCTCTTCCCACCGTCTTGGCCTCACTCACAGAGTGCCGCCTGCTCTCTTCTGAAACCTACACAATCTGCTGCGCACTCACGCTCTATCTTACCGGTTATACTACAGCTCTTCCTGTTAGCCCGCCCATTGAACCCCCTTCACGTCTCCCAGCGTCGGACGCTACTCTAAAGTAGCACTTAAATTGATAGTCAAGGGAGGTGGCTCTATAATCACCTCAAAGTCCGCTGCAATTAGACAAAGGAAAAACCTCGTGCTGCGAGTTGAGACGTGGAAGTACGGTTGGCGTTGGGTATATTCCGTCACGTATGACGAAGGGGTGCCCACGCTGCTGCAGCATGCCTTGCCGCTACACCGAAAACACGCCATGCCAGGCACGGTAGCGCTGGATGCAGAACGCATTGCAGACGGTGAAGAGCACCGGCAAGACGCGAACGAAGGTGAGCACGGACGCTACCTCAACCTGAACGAGGTCCGAGAGCTGCAACGCCACGGCTGGAGTGTTGCCGGTCTGGGCCCGACACGCGAACAAGCGCGCGATGGTGATCGGGCGCCCACGAGGGGTGCCCCTACGGTGCTGACTTCGCAAACACTTGAGGAACTCGTGGGAACGCCGATTACGGCTCTCGTGGTCTCGCGGCAAGACCATCATCACGGCTTCACGCCCGAGGAGATACAGGAAGCCGGATACCTTAGTGTCTTTACGCTTGAAGACCGCCTGAACTACAATCACGTCGATGAGGACTTGAACGCGCTAGGGCGAGCAGCGATGTACACCGTGGAAAGCACTGTGCTGCCGCTACGCGTGTACGATCCTTACTGGCGGCTGCATCAGGCGTGGGATACCGGCGGCTGGCTGGTGGACAGCGCCCGGGTTGTTTCCGAGAGTCCGGCAGACCCAGAACGCAACATTACGCCCGCGCTGCTTGCCGAACGCTTCGAGAAGGTAGCGGAAGTTGGCGACGTGTGGCGCGCGACGCCGGACGAAGTGATTGACTACATTCTGATGCGCCGCGCCGCCCATCCACGCGCTCTCCTCACTACGGATGAGGCCATCACGTTTCACATGGAAGCGCCCCGAATCCCGGAGCGAGTCCGGCACCGGGAGATCACTTTCACCCTGGATACGCCGCGCGCGTGGCAGCGTTCGCAAGTTACCAGCGACGGCGCGCCGGTGGCCGGAGTGACAGCGCTTGCGGAAGGCCGCATACGGTTTACTATGGCTGTGGCCGACGGGCAGGAAGTACGGGTTAGCGCCGCGGAAAATGCGTAATCTGTGCGCCTGCCTAAGAAGCGTTTCCTCATACATCTCCAGCTTTGCTGGATTCCGGCTTGCGCCGGAATGATGGGAGGAAGCGCTTTGGTGCCCGGAGCGGGAGTGGGGATACAGTGAGTAATTACATTCTCGCCCTCGACCAGGGCACCACTTCCTCGCGGGCTATTCTCTTTGACGCCGCCGGGCAGATCGTCGCGAGCGCCGGCCGGGAATTACCGCAAATATACCCGCAAGCAGGCTGGGTGGAACACGACCCCAACGCTATTTGGAATACTCAGCGCGATTCTATCCAGGCGTTGCTAGAAAAGTCCGGTGTTGCGCCCGTTCAGATTGTGGCGCTTGGGATCGCCAATCAACGGGAGACTGCTGTTGCCTGGCAACGCTCGACCGGCGAGCCGCTCTGTAACGCCATTGTCTGGCAGTGCCGCCGTACAGCGGCCCGCTGCCAAGAACTAGAGGCGCGGGGCCTGGCCGATACAGTAAGGCAGAAAACCGGCCTGGTGCTGGACGCCTACTTCTCAGGCCCGAAGTTCGAGTGGATTTTGCGGAACGTCCCGCGCGCCAGGGAGCTTGCCGCCCAGGACGACCTCTGCCTGGGCACCGTAGACGCCTGGCTCATCGCTAAGCTCACGGGACACGCCCAGCATGTGACCGACGCCACCAACGCCTCACGCACCATGCTCTACGACATCCACGCGCACGCCTGGGACGACGACCTGCTCGCGCTCTTTGGCATCCCACGGGAGGCCTTACCGCGAGTGGTGCCCTCATCAGGGGTTATAGAAAACACTGATCCGGCGGTGTTTGGCGCCGCCGTTCCGATTGCCGGAATCGCGGGCGATCAGCAAGCGGCGCTGTTCGGCCAAACCTGCTGGGAGCCCGGTCACGCCAAGAACACCTACGGCACCGGCTGCTTCCTGCTTTCGCACACCGGCGCTCAGGCTACGGCGTCACACGCCGGTTTGCTCACCACGGTGGCGGCGTCGCCGAAAGGCCCCGCCTATGCGTTGGAAGGATCGGTTTTCGTGGCAGGCGCCGCCGTACAGTGGTTGCGGGACAAGCTAGGCGTCATCGCCACGGCAGCGGAGAGCGAAACGCTTGCCCGTCAGGTCCCCGATTCGGGCGGTGTGGTCGTGGTGCCCGCGTTCACCGGTTTGGGCACGCCCTACTGGGACCCACAGGCACGCGGCGCCATTCTTGGCTTGACGCTGGGCTCGACCAAAGCCCATGTGGTCCGCGCCACCCTGGAAGCAATAGCGTTGCAGGCACGCGACGTGGTAGAGACGATGCAGCAGGAATCGGGCGTTGCGCTGCAAGAACTCCGGGCGGACGGCGGCGCGGTGGCAAATGCGCTTCTGATGCAGACCCAAGCCGATCTGCTCGGCATCCCGGTGGTGGTACCCGCAGTTGCGGAGACCACAGCGCTCGGCGCGGCGTATCTGGCCGGGCTTGGCGTGGGCTTTTGGCCGGACGCTGCCGCCGTAGCGGCGCAGTGGCGCGTTGCCCGGCGCTACGAACCCCAAATCAGCGCCGACGAGCGAGAATCGCGCTACACCACCTGGCAACGCGCCGTCGAACGCGCGCGGTCCTGGGCAACAGATTAGTTGCTTCCGGGCGCTACCACGAGGTACACATGCCCACGACTGCCCAGCCAGTTATCAAGACAGCGCTGCGTAGAAGTTGCTGCGACAAAGTGGTGTGCCAAGTCCATAGCGCTCAGCGAAACAACCTTCACATTCGCCACTAGTAGTGAGAGGTCCGCCTTGATTGGTTGCGCTGTGCGCTTGCTAGAGCGTGGCGAGGCGCGCCAGCCGAACCTCTTTCACTTTCAGGAGCGCAACGCCTGAAAGAACAATCACGGTTCCAGTAGCGAGGAGGATGAACCTTGGCCCCGTAAATTCAATGAGAGCCGAAAACAATAGCGCGAAGCAGATCGCAACCAAAATGTTGATCGTGGCAAGAACTGCTACCACTCTCCCACGCAGGTGATCGGGAGTCTCCGCTTGCACGATACTCCCAAGGGGTAACATCCCGGCGGTCAGGACACCCATAAGGGCTGCAACAGCTAAACCTTGCCAAAGCTGCCCCACACCGGCCAACCCACCGACAAGCACACCCATGGCTGATAGCGCAAGTAAACTAATCTTGCCGTCGCCGAATCGTCTTGCAAGCCACGGCACCGCAAGCAAAGCAAGAAGCATCCCGACCGACTTAATCGCAGTAAACGTACCCACCGACTCCGGTCCCTCGCTTAGGACATCCCTGAAATACATATGAATCGCTATGAGAATTGCGGTACTTTGCAACGCACTGAGCGTCAGCCCGGCAATGGCAATCGCACGAAGTAGAGGGTGTCTAACTAAGAAGTACACCGAGTATGCCAGGTCGCGAGTCCCGACTTTCACCATCTCAAGCGGCCATGCGTGCGGCTTGGCATCCTTGCCGGCCATGCTCTGGTTTCCGATTTGCTCAGGCGCTTCAATTCTGCTAAGCAACCACGCTGCGAGGCCGTACATGACGAGAGCGACACCAAGAGCATTCAGCCCTCCCACAGCGGCGATGAGGAATCCCACTGCGGCTCTTTCGGCAATGTCAATAGGTTGAAATCCTGCCGCCATCGCCGCGTTTCCTGCTACCAGTTCATTCCTCGGCAACAGATTCGGCAGCATAGCCGCGCGAGCCGGGTAGAATAGCTGTCCGGCTGCCGTGAGCAAGAACGCGGCTACAGCAAGGACCAGCGTATTCAGTTCCCCCACGTGCCCCAGTATGATGAGCACTGCCAATATCAACATCCGCACCACGTGCGAAAAGAGCATGAGAAACTTGCGGTCCATGCGGTCTGCCAGCACACCAGCCAACGGCGGCATGATGAGGATCGGAATCGTGGCCGCTGTTAGCACAAGACTTGCGGCCGAGCCAAAACTTAAGGACTCGCCAAGTCCCTGTTCGTTAAGCACATGCCAGGGAACGGCAACAAAGTAAACCGCGTCGCCCACGATACTGATGATGTATGCGGCAGCCAGGTAGCGATAGCTACGGTGCGCAAAGACAGCGACAATATCGGCTCGCCGTAAGAGTGTAAGCACTGGTATTCTCATCTACCCACTTCAGACCCACACGGTCCAATTGGTTGCCAACCACGAAAATTGAGCGCCAATTAGCAGGGCGTGTACGGCGGACAGTCTCCTGGAAGCTCCCCTACCACTCGCTCTTAATCAACCCACCTAAGAACCACAACGCGGCAACTATCAGCGCAAGCGGCTGACAGTTGCGGCAGCGCCCACACTTGTGAGAAGCCTGCAGAGTTTTCGCATGAGACCCATACGACTTCCGACCTACTCCGCCTCAGTAACCTCCGGCGGGGTGATGTAGTCATGATATCGCTGCGCGACCTGGGCGGAGGCCGTATCCCCGGCGTGGACGTAGATGCGGTACTTGAAACGCAGCAGGCCGCCCTCGGGTAGCACATGGCTGCCGTCCACACCAGGATTGGCGTAGTAGTCGTGCAGTCCGAACGGGTTGGCGGTAAAGAGGCCGTAGTTTCGCGCGTGCCAGTAGGTGGGGTGGCGAAAGCTGGTTGGGTGGTCGTAGACGGCGAAACCCACTGTCTGTCCCTCCACCGGGCCGGTATAGTCAAGCCACTGGGCCCGCTTGCCCCAACACTCCGCTTCGCCTATGCCGCCAACAGCGTTCTCCATGCGACCGTCACCGGAGGCGTCCATGCTGGTTGCCACGCGCAGCGAGAGGATGCCGCCTTCTTTCGTGTCGGCGAAGTGCACCGGACCCGCCGTGGCGCGGAACGTGATTTCCACGTCAATCAACCGCGCGCCGGAAGCCAAGGGATAGAAAGTGAACCGCCGCTCGTCTTCCACCACTTTCTGCTCATCGGACCCGACCCAATCGTTGGTTGAGCGAATGGCGCCCAGCACCGGACCGCTGACGTGCCCACCGCAATTGCCGTAGGCCGGCAAGAACTCCAGGTGCCGCTGGAAGCCGTGGCCGGGAGTTTCGCTCCACACGTCGGCGCCGCTCACTTCACCGTGCGAGACGTAGATGGACTTATGGTGCGGGTGATCGTGTTTCTCGCCCGGCACATCCGGGATCATAGGATAATTGCGTGTCATGCCCTCGCCGGTAGGCCCGATCACGGGGTAAAGATACGGCTTCACCACCGGCGACGCATACCGATAGGTGGTGAAGAGTGCGCCGCCGAAACTGACATCGATACCGTGCTCGCCGTCGGTAACCGACACACCGCCTGCCGCCGATCCTTCCTGCACGGAGTAGATGCGCGAAGCACCCGCCGCCAGGGCAGGCACTACCCACACCAGATGCGCGCCGGAGGCGGACGGCACAACCTGCGCGGGCAATTCAGCGCCGGTGTCGTCGCGCACAACGTAGCTTGCCCCGGCGTCCAGCCCGTCGGCTGCTGCCCAAACCGGGCACTCATTGCGGTCGTGATTCCCTGCATGAACTATGAGTTTCTTTATTGGCATAACGTGGTCCTTCTCTTCATGAACGCTGCTTCTGCTCAATTAGAAGTGATTATACACTGTGCGGCGCTGCGACCCATTGGCAAGGAAAGGGGAAGGCACGCTACTGAGAAATCATGATGCCGCACAACCCCTGGGGTTCATCGGCGAGGAGGCCTTGCGCACGATGGCATCCGCCCGCGAAAAGGGGCCGGTCCCACTCCTGACGGGTACTAATCACGTTCATACTTCGACAGGCTCAGCACGAACGGAGCCACGGCCTCTTCACCACACGAAATTTCGCATTCAGCCTCGCAATGCCCCCCGCTAAACCGTTCGACCGGAGCATCACAAAGCGCATCCTCACCGTTCGCCTTGAGCCTCACAAAGTCCCATACTTACCGTTCGCTGGGGCCTCACAAAACGCCAACCTTACCGTTCGCCTTGAGCTTGTCGAAAGGTGAACGGGAACTCCACAACTCGCACCCATTCGCCCGTGCTTCGACAGGCTCAGCACGAACGGAGCCGCGGCCTCTTCACCACACGAAAGTTAGCATTCAGCGTCGCAATGCCCCCACTCAACCGTTCGACCAGAGCATCAAAAAGCGCCATCCTCACCGTTCGCCTTGAGCCTCACAAAGTCCCATACTTACCGTTCGCCTGGAGCCTCACGATACACCAACCTTTCCGTTCGCCTTGAGCTTGTCGAAAGGTGGACGGAAACTCCGCAATTCGCACCCTTTCGCTCGTACTTCGACAGGCTCAGCACGAACGGAGCGACGGCCTCTTCACCACACGAAAGTTCGCATTCAGCGTCGCAATGCCCCCACTCAACCGTTCGACCGGAGCATCAAAAAGCGCCATCCTCACCGTTCGCCTTGAGCCTCACGATACACCAACCTTCCCGTTCGCCTTGAGCCTGTCGAAAGGTGAACGGGAACTCCACAACTCGCACCCATTCGCCCGTGCTTCGACAGGCTCAGCACGAACGGAGCCGCGGCCACTTCACCACACGAAAGTTTGCATTCAGCGTCGCAATGCCCCCTCACTCAACCGTTCGACCGGAGCATCACAAAAAGCCATCCTCACCGTTCGCCTGGAGCCTCACAAAACGCCAACCACACCGTTCGCCTTGAGCTTGTCGAAAGGTGAACGGGAACTCCGCAATTCTCACCCCTTCACTCGTACTTCGACGGGCTCAGCACGAACGGTGTCTCCGACTTCTCCGGTACACTGAACGGAGACGTAAACTTTAGGAGCCGAGGAGATCGGACCCGTGAAGATACCGATTACGATGTCGCACGGCACCGACCAGATACCGGGTAAGCGCAACCCGCTGACGCAGGAACACTTCGCCCGACTCGTTGCGATAGCCCGCGAACTGGGTTTCCAGTCCATCAGCTACGACGACTTAGCAGCATGGATGTGGCAGGACGGCAGTCTGCCGGAGCGGCCGATCATGTTCGACTTCGACCATCCCATGAAGTCCATGCGCCACGAGGTCTTGCCGGTGCTCCAGCGCTACGGGTACACGGCGAACCTCTTCATCAACACCGGCTTGATGGATGACATGTACCGTACGGGCGTGCCGGACTTTGCCGAGCGGCAGTTCTTGCTCTGGGAAGAGGCCGGCGAACTGGCCGCGGCCGGTTGGCAGATAGGCGCGCACACGGTCACGCACCCCAACCTCTCGCAGCTCAGCCAGGAAGACCCCACCGGCGAGAAGCTGCGTGCCGAACTCGAGCAGTGCGACGCTACGATCAAGGAGCATCTCGGCATCACGCCGCAGGACTTTGCCTTCACCGGCACGAGCTGGAGCAGCAGCGCCGAGCGCGAAGTAAAGGCGCGTTACCGCTTTGGGCGCTTATGGATCGTCGGTGCGGAGTACCAGGTTGACGGCAAGAAAACCCGCTACGCGGACCTCGTTGGTGTGCCTGGAACGGACGAAGCGGACGGCGGCCCGCCTCACGCCGCGCGCTACATCACACGCGATTCCGACCCCTACCGCCTGCCTTCAATGGAGATCAATGCGCTGGTCTTCACGCCGGAGGCCTTTCGCTGCTATCTGGAAGGGGCTCTCGAAGCGTAGGTTTGGGACATAAGCCAAGCGCTGGCGAGCAACCATGGATGGCGGTTGACTTGCCCATTAGAAAGTGTACTTTGGCATCCGGTAGCGCAGGTTTGTAACCTGCGTCTAGATCCAGCGAGCCAACGCTTTGAAAAGCACAGCGCAATCCAGAGGCAGCGGCGTGGCAGGTTAGTCGCCCCCGATCTGCGCCGCGCACTCACGAAGATGGCGAATGCCGTCGCGTGCTTGTACTTCCGCGTGCGGCTCGAACTCGAAAATCTCGATAGAGACGTAGCCGTCGTAGCCGGTTTCGTGCAAGGCGCGCATGATGGGAACAAAGTCGGTATCGCCGAAGCCGGGCGCTTTTAGATTGAAGTCGTTGGCGTGAAAGTGGGGGAACTCGTCCACGTGGGCCCGGATGATGTCGGCAGATGGCTCAGCTTCCGCTGTCTCCATCGCCTTCACGTCGAGGTGCAGCTTGAAGTTCGGGTGGTTGACCCGGCGCACGAGGTCCGCGCCTTCCGCCGCGGTGGTGATGAACTGGCACAGCGGCGGCGCCAACGGTTCGATGGCAATGATGGTACCGGCCTGTTGCGCTTCGTCGCAGACGCTCTGGAATACTTCCGTGGCATACCCCATGCCCTGCTCGAAGCTCACGCCCTCCGGCAAGTTGCGCTGGTTGGGTGAGCCGAAGACGAGGTAGGGAGAATTTAGGTCGTGGCCGAAAGCAATGAGCCCCCGCAGGTAGTCAGCAGTCCTTTGCCTCACGGCCGAATCGGGGTGCGTGAGATGCAGACCATCGGGCCCGACGAGAAGCCAGTGCAGCCCCACGATTTCCAGTCCGGCGTTCGCTGCCGCCTGACGTGCAGACGCCCGCTGCTCTGCGGAAATGTCGAAGACCGACTGTTCAAACGTAAACGGCGCCGCCTCGACGCCCTGATACCCGTGCTCCGCCAAGTAATCGCAGATGCGCGCAAAATCCCAGTCCGTGAAGGCTTCATTGCAGAACGCATAACGGAATGCCATAGATCACAAATCCTTGACTGCCGAAGTCTATTTCTTAGCGGCAATGGTACCACGTTGCCTGCCATACGGCAGATCTATGGCTAATGGTGCGCAAGGCGCGCCCGCATATTGCGCGCCTTGGAATCCGAGCAGACCACGAAAAATCCCGAGGCCACTCTAGAGCGTAACTTCGCGGTCCTCGCGCGCCGAGGTGTACATGGCTTCCAGCAACTCAACGGATCTGCGGCCTTCCGGGCCGGTGCACGCCGTCGGCTTGCCGTCTACTAACGCTTGGATCATATCTTCGATGATGTTCTTGGGGCCGGGCGGAAGCTCTGCGGGGTCGGGCATGCCGCCGTCAGGGCTGTCGAGAAATTCCCACGTTGTGATACCCTCTTGCCGCATCTGGATGGTGCCGTCGGTGCCGTGAATCTCATGCTCGTGCCCTAGGCCACCGTAGACGGTTGTCGTTGTCTGAATGATGCCCCACGCGCCGGACGCATAGGTAACCAGTGCCTCCAAGGCGTCTTCGGTCTCAATGTCATGGTTAAAGATATTGATGCGCGCACGCACGCTCTGCACCGGCCCCATGAACCAAAGAGTCTGGTCGATGCCGTGAATGCCCTGGTTTGCCGCCGAGCCGCCGCCGTCGTATTTCCAGGTGCCGCGCCACCCGGGCGGATTCCCTCCGGCAAAGTAACTGTCGGCGCGGTACCACTTCAGCCGGAAGTCGCCAAATATCGGGCGGCCGATCCTGCCCGCGTCTATTGCCTGCTTAATCAGGCGCGTGGTCAGCTCATAACGGCGTTGGAAGTCCACGGCCAGCAAGCGGCCGCTCTCCTCCGCGGCGGCAAGCACTTGGTCTATCTTCGCTGTGGTGACGTCCATGGGCTTGGTCGTAAAGGTGTGCTTGCCCGCCTGGAGGCTTTCGATAGCGAGGTCGCCATGGGTGCCGCTGGGCGTGAAGATGCCTACCGCGTCGATGTCCTGCCGCTCCAGCAACGCGCGGTGGTCGGTGTGCCAGTCGCAGCCGTATTCCGCCGCCTGCGCCGTGGCGAGCGATTCCTGCAAATCGCAAACTGCCACCAACTGCGCCCCTGCCGTGTTCGCCGCCTGCTTAACCCGCGACTTGCCCACTCCTAAACCGATAATGCCAAACCTAATCGGATCCTGTTGCACTGCCATGGGATTATATCCTCCTCAAATATTCGTTTGATACGCTTGTTTTTTTGAGACTAACTGCCAAATTGCAGTTAGAGGCACGATCTCGTATTCACAAGTACAATTCTACCAAACGGCTTGAACCGCTTTAGTCGATTTGCGTCCGTAGGTTGAAATCCCGTAGTCAAAAGATGGCAAAACAAAGGAAATGCAGCTTCGAGTCTATCTACCTACCCGGCAAGAGCTGTTCAATTGCACTTTCACTGCAATTCACATCCTGAAGTGAATCGCCTCCTCTTGACATAGGGCACATGGCACTGTTCCATTAGATGAGCGAATAGGATAGCAATTCTATTGCCAGAATTCAGTACTCCATTTGGGGTCGTTCATATCGATGAATAAGCAAAGGCTAACCACATGAACGGCAGAAGGTTCTTGTATTCAATTCGTCTGGAGAATATCCTCTCCTACGGCCCGGACTCCTCCTCGTTCAAACTAGAACCACTGAATGTGTTGGTAGGACCGAACGCTTCTGGAAAGTCGAACCTCATTGAGGCGTTGTCTTTACTTCACGCAGCACCCCGGGATCTTCAGTCTCCATTCCATGAGACAGGAGGTGTCCATGAGTGGCTTTGGAAGGGTACCCAATACCCACCAACTGCAACCATCGAAGTTCTGGTCGAATACCCGGAAGTAGCCTTCGGCGGCCCAGTAGTCATGCCTGCAAGGCCTAGTCCACTAAAGTACTGGCTGTCCTTTTCCGAGGTCAGAGCACGGTTTGACTTAAGAGACGAAGAGGCCCACACACCGGTGTGGTGGCCAGAGAGTCAAGTCACCCCTTGCCATTACAGCTATCGGGGCGGCTATCCAGCCATAAAAGTCCACGTCGATACCGAAGATAACGATTCCGAGAATGACGACAATGAACAACGGCCCAAGGAAGAACGACAATCTCTTCCAAGGACGATAGACGGAAGGTATGAGGACCTAGCTGAACAAGGCCTGGTGCGGGTGGAAGATGTAAGGCACGACCAGTCCATCTTGTCCCAGAGAAGGGATCCAAGGTCATACCCCGAGTTGACGCACTTAGCTAAGCAATTTGAGCGTATACGCTTGTATCGAGAGTTTCAGCTCGGTCACAATGCGCGGCCACGGCAGCCGCAGCCCGCCGACCTACCTCAGGACTTCCTGGCTGAGGATGCTTCCAATCTTGCAGTGGTCTTGAGCGATCTACTGGACCGTCCGCGCACAAAAGAGACAATCCTGATGCACTTGCAGGATTTCTGTCCTACGGTAAGAGACATTGTCTCTGTCGTGCGAGGCGGGTTAGTACAAGTGTCCCTTCATGAGAGAGACCTGCACGAAACAGTGCCAGCAACACGAATGTCCGATGGTACACTTAGGTATCTTTGCTTACTTGCTGTACTGTGTCACCCAGAGCCACCGCCAATTGTCTGTATCGAAGAACCGGAAATGGGCCTACACCCTGATGTAATACCTGGTTTGGCGAAACTGCTAGTCGAAGCATCTGAGCGCAGTCAGATTGTCGTCACGACCCATTCCGACGTCCTCGTGGATGCACTTTCTGAAACACCTGAGGCAGTGGTGATTTGTGAAAGGGTCGATGGGGCGACACAACTGCGGCGCCTTGATGCAGACGACCTCCAAGTCTGGCTGGAGAAATACCGTCTTGGCGAACTTTGGACGCGGGGACAACTCGGAGGGAACCTTTGGTGAAAGTCCGAGTTTTCGTAGAAGGTGGCGGTAGCAAGGCGCTGAACCCGACGTGTCGCAGAAGTTTTCGGAAGTTTCTTGAGGAAGCTGGATTAGACGGAAGAAAGTTTGAGATTGTTCCGTGTGGCAGACGCACGGACGCTCTTGAAGACTTCAAGGCTGGTCTCGCTGATAGGGACTGCGTTGCATTTCTGCTAGTTGATGCCGAGAGACCAGTAAAGGCACCGGCAACAAGAGCCAAGCCATGGCAACATCTGAAAGAAGCACCTGACAACTGGAATCGTCCTAGAGTTGCAACCGATCATCAATGTCATTTGATGGTGCAAGTGATGGAATCCTGGCTTCTGGCAGATCCGGAAGCGCTCAAGTCGTATTATGGCAAGGACTTCCGCATAGACGTGCTTCCAAAGAATCAGAGAATTGAGCAAGTTTCTAAACGAGACATCGAGAATAGATTAGAGCAGGCTACTCGCGATACTAAGAAAGGCGGGTATTACAAAAACAAGGGTAAACACAGTTTCGAAATACTAGCAGAACTAAATCCAGTAAAGGTGCGCTGTAAGTCTCCCTACGCGGCCCGCTTTCTCAATGAGCTTGAAAGGATAAGCGGACAATAGCTGCCACCAGACCAGTTTAGTACGCGGCGCAGACACACCCTAGATTGCCAGCGGAGCAGCAGTCTCGGCGTCGGCGGTGATTAGGGCGTCCGGGTGTTCTTGGAGCAGCGTGACCGGGTAGTGGGTGGAGACCTCGCCGAGCAGGGAGATGCGCAGGATGGCTTTCTGCCAGTCGCCGCCGTCGCAGTAGAGGCGGATGCGGCGCGACTCCAGGATGTCCTTCATGCCGAGAGTAATTGCCATGGGTGGGAAGGTATAGAAGTTGCCGCCCATGCGGCGGATGGAATTCATCACCATCGTCTCCGGGGCCAGGGGCAGGACGCGGGTGCGCGATTGGCGAAATTCCTCCAGCGTGACCTGGTAGAAGCGGCTGATGGGCGGCTCATTGAAGGCCACGTGGCCGTGGATGCCGATCCCGCCGTAGCAGGAGTCCACGCCGCCGAGCCCGGCGATGGTATTACTTACCTCGTCGATGCGCTCGATGCGTGGAAAGAAAACATGGTCGTCCGGTATGCGCAAGTCGGGGTCGAGCCGTGCAAAGAATTTTCCGCGCATGTACCCCTCGAAGCTTAGCGGATGGTCGAGCGGAATCGAGCGCCCTTCCCAATCACAATACTCGTCCATGTTGAACGTCCATACATTGTGCCATGAGATACGCTCGCGGTTGCAGATATCGGCAAGCACCGAGAACTGGCCGATCGGCCCCACGGGCAAGATGAGGACTGTCGGCTTTCCGGCGGCGTTATGGGCCTTTATCTCGTCGGCAATTTCGCGGGCAAAGGCAGCGTAGAGGGCCGGGCGGTCAGGCACGATGCGCACGGGCACCTTCGCTTCCCGCTGCAGTTTCTCTGTGGGAAGTTGCATCCAGGTGTCAACTATTGGGCCCATAGTGCCGCACTCCTTTTCACGTTTCTCTAAGTAATATACGGTAATATTGCAATAGAAAGAAAAATCAACTGCGCGCTCGTTAAGTGTCCTGTACGTGTGAATGCCATTAAGAACCTAAGTCGAAACAATGGGGCCGACGTTTATTCATGGGCGCGCTGCTAGTTCCTGATGATTTAACAAGTGGCGCTGTGTGAGTCCGCTAGGATCGAAGAAGTGGGATACTTTCAAACCACACTACCTCCCGGCCTGCGGCAGGGCCGTTACATGCTCGCTAGGCTACAGGGCGATTCCTACGCAACAGTTGTAAAAGTCTGCTATCCTTTTGTGAGGCAGCACGTTGCAAAACTCCATAAGGATATCTTGCCGTTAGAGGTATCACGTGCGGCGCAGTTGAGTGAGGCAGATGCCAGGCGTTCGGACTTTCCAGGACCCTTTGAAATTATACCGTTTTGTGCCTTATGTAGAATTTGGAGGCTTTCGGCACATCGGTTACGCCTCCTTCCATTGCGGACGAGTTGCTGGGCCGGGATTCAAAACCGGCGCCGTGCAGCGTTGCAAGGGTAGTGGTTCCTGCGGTTTTTTCGACTTTGAGGCCAGAGAGCAAGTTCATAGAGTGGCTAGATTTCGTACAATAAAGATGGGGAAGGTACGAATCGTCCTAGGGCTTGATGATCCTTAGGCGATAGGAGCGAAAGCGCTGCAACTGAACCTCGGTTGCGCGCGCTTCCGGTCCATAGTGGAGCAAGTTCATGGAAGAGCCGCGGCGATTAGGCGATAGGCTGCGCGCGGCGCGTTTAGCCAAAGGCGTCTCGCTTGAAGAGGCTGCCGCGGCCACGCGCATCCGCCGCTCTGCCTTGCAGTCGTTGGAAAATGACGATTTCGATACGCTTCCTGCAGCCGTCTACACGCGTGGCTTCCTGCTCAATTACGCCCGGTACCTGGGACTGATTCCAGAAGAGATTCTGGAAGAGTTCGACCACCAACAGCGTGCAGGCACCGAGTTTTCAATTGCAGCCCCGCAGGATGAACCGGGCCGACATTCATCTATATTCAGTTCCAAACTCTTGTGGTCGATAGTGCTCGTAATTGCGCTTGGCATAATCCTTAATTTCGTCTGGCAGGAGTTCTTGTCGGCAGGGCCGGCGCCTGTGGCCTCGGAGAATGAGACCGAAGCGGCACCAACGAGCACTGAGAAGCAGTCGATCGAGCTACCGCCGCTCGTTACCCCGTCCCCGGTTCCTACCCCGTCGCCGACACCTTTGCCAACGCCCAGCCCCATCACCGGAGTTAACTTAACACTGCGGTCGACAAACCAGGAGGTCTGGGTCCAAGTAACCGTCGACGCCATTATCGTCTTCGTAGGTATAATCGGGCCGGAAACCGATCAGGGAACGGATCCGCTGACATGGAACGCCGAGGAGGGTATTGGCATACTCTTTGGGCGCACCGGCGGCGTTGAAATCTCCGTAAACGAGCAGGACCTTGCTCCATTGGTAGAAAGCGAAGACCCGGTGCTGTTTGAGGCGGTTGAGACCGAAGATGGGGAAATAGAATTCACCGTCAGAATAAATGATACGCTAGTTCCATACTCGCCATAGCGGCCGCGCGTCAGAGAGCGCCTGGCAAAAGGATGACTGCGAGTTTCGAGCAGACTGGCACGGTGATGCGGGCAGGAATGGATGAGAAGCGCACGCGCCGCTAGACATTGCTCGCTCATATAGACAAATGGCGTTGTCATGCTGACGCCGTCCGCATTCTGCACATCTATGTTCCGAACCGTTCAGCGCATCTATTGGACCGAGAGTGCTGACTTGCCGAGTTCCCTTGCCGGTGCCAGTAGCGTTCGCTCGCGAAATCGTCCCAATCCGTGTCTCCGGTACCGGAGAATAAGCAAAAGCCAAATTGCCTCCTGCCTACGAAGTGTGTGAGTAAGAAACTCCTGCACCCCTTGCGCTTGCCGTGCCGACCGGGTTGGCGCCAGTGCGGAGATGTTGCGAATTCCGAGCCCTGGCGACTTATCGGTTGCCCAAACACGCGCCGCTGATCGCTCACGCCCACTCGCGGGGTTGCCGTGCCGCCTCAATAGCGGTATCGTGAGAAGCCAGGATAGAACCATGCGGCGAGCGGCAGAGTGCCGCACTGCTAGAGGATTTCTTCATGCCCGTTGGCATTGCCAACCAGTTGACACTCGTGCGCATAGTGCTTGCCCCCCTCATCATGTTTCTTGTCATCTGGGGCGAGGGCAAGACGGAGTTGTATTGGCTGGCAGCAGCATTGCTCGCGGTAGCGGCGGCAACGGATTGGCTCGATGGCTTCGTGGCTCGCCGCAGCGATACCGTCTCAGCGGTTGGGGCATCGCTCGACTTGGTAGCCGACAAAATCCTCGTTACAGTGGTATTGATCGCGCTCGTGCAGGTAGGACTTTTACCGGGCTGGTGGGCGGCGGTGGTCGTTAGTCGCGAGATGGCGGTAACCGGCCTGCGAGTGCAGGCAGCGGAAAAGGGCGTCTCAATACCGGCGGGTCGCGCCGGCAAGCTCAAGACTGCCGTCACCTTTATCGCCCTCCTCGTCCTCATCCTTTGGCAGAGCCTCGTGAGTGATATACTCCTCTGGCTTGCCTTGATCCTGACGGTCTACTCCGGAGCGGAGTACGTGTATAGCGGTATTCGCAAAATACGGGACGTGAATAGCGCCCGGTCACAAAATTCCAAAACACAAACAACACAAGAGGAGCTACATGTGAAATGAAGGTTGCCTTTATCGGTCTCGGCACAATGGGTATGCATATGGCGGTCAACCTCCGCAAGGCAGACCATGACGTCTATGTCTATAACCGCACGCGCAGCAAAGCGGAAGCGTTCGTCACCGCCGGCGGCACACTCGTGGAGAGCCCCCGAGAAGCGGCAGAGCAGGCAGACTTCGTGCTCTCCTGCATCTCGATGCCGGAAGACGTCGAGGAAGTCTTCTTAGGAGATGCCGGCGCTATCCACGGATCGCGACCGGGACAAGTCTTCGTAGACCACAGCACTATTGACCCGGCAACGGCCCAGCGCGTGGGTGCCACGCTGGCAGAAAAGCAGGTCCAATTCATCGATGCCCCCATCAGCGGCGGCCCCATGGGAGCTGAGGCCGGTACGCTTGCGATCATGGCCGGCGGCGAGGCTGACGCATTTGCTAAAGCGGAGACACTGTTTCAGGCTATGGGCGAGAACATATTCCACGTCGGGCCCCTTGGCGCCGGCTCGGTGGTAAAGCTCCAGAACCAACTGCTCGTGGGCATCAATCTGGCGGGCATTGCGGAAGCAATGGTGCTGGGGGCCAAGAACGGGGTAGATCCCGAAGTGTCTTACAAAGTGCTCGGCACCGCCATGGGCGACAGCCGCATGCTGCACCGCGCAATGCCGGACTTCATTCTGAAACGCAATTTTGACCCGGCCTTCGCCATCAAGCTCCTCGTGAAAGACTTGCGTCTGGCCACCCAGCTCGGTCAGCAGGCCAGCGTACGGCTGCTTATCAGCAACCTCACGCAACTCGTCTATGAAGAGGCAATCGCGCAGGGACTGGCCGACGAAGACCAGACGGCCGTGGTCAAGCCGCTGGAAGAGCTTGCCAAGGTAGAGGTAGCAAAGGCGTGAGCGCGCCTAGCGAAGGCGCCAGCACTCCGAGCAAAGGCGGGAACACGCCTAGAATAGGCGGGAACACGCCGCACGCTTCACCTGCCGCTGCGCAGCGCATTCCCGCGCCACGGCTGGAGCAATTCGCGTGCGAGGTGCTCATGCATGCGGGCATCCCGCTGGAGCATGCGGCGCAGTCGGCCCGCCACCTTGTGCTGTGCGACCTCCGTGGTGTCGAAACCCACGGTATCACACGCCTCTCCGCGCTGGCGCAGCGCATCCGCAACGGTGTCGTGAACGCCGGCGCGAACATCCACGTCGAGCGCCAACGCGCCGCCTCTGCCCTGGTGAACGGTGATAACGGGCTAGGCGTGCCGGTGAGCACATATGCTACGCAACTGGCGATTCGGCTCGCCGGAGATCAGGGCATTGCCACCGTAGGCGTTCGCAATAGCAACCACTTCGGTATGGCGGCCGATTACGCGCTGCAAATGGCCGATGCCGGATGCCTCGGCATTGTTACGACGAATTCGAGCCCGGCCATGGTGCCTTGGGGCGCGGCAAAGAAATTCCTGGGCACTAACCCCATCTGCTTTGGCGCGCCAACCCACAACGAACCGCTCATTCTGGATATGGCGACAAGTGTTGTGGCCATGGGGCACGTGGTCTTGGCTGAGAAGCGGGGACAGTCTATTCCCGACACATGGGCAGTCGGGCCTGACGGCCTGCCCACGACTGATCCCACACTGGCCAGGCAGGGCGGAGCGCGCCCGTTGGCAGACTACAAGGGCTCCGGTCTCGCCCTGATGATCGAGATTTTCACGTCACTGCTCACCGGCGCGACTTTGGGTGTGCATTCCGCAGGGTTCTTTAGCGATATGAGCCGGCCCGCCGACGTGGCGCACCTCTTCATTGCAATTGACATTGCGGCATTCGTGGAAATCGAGTCATTCAAGGAACGGCTGGAGGCCCTATTGATGGAGATGCGTGGGCTGCCGCTGGCACCGGGATTCGACCGGATTGCTCTGCCCGGCGAGATCGAAGCGGAACACTTGCAAGACCGCCGAGCAAACGGCGTGCCAATTGACTCGGCCGTGCTCGCCGATCTCAGGCAACTCTCCGCCCAAACGGGTATCACGCTGTCGGAACAAGCATGACGTAGTTGGTTCGTACTAGCACCCCTACAGTTTTGGTTTTCGCGCAATGGCACTCCCAGCATTCGAACGCCAGGTTCTCGTCCAACGAGCCTATTTAATCTTGGAGCAGAGCGGCAGCGATATGAGTATTGCGGCGCTTGCGCGTGCCGCAATGCAGATGAATGGTGAACTCCCCGCCGCCTTGCTGCACCTCGTTGAAGAGAGGCTTATCGCCGACGGCCGCTTTACCCAAAGTGCCGTGGGGCTTTGGGGTTTGGAGCAATGGCAGCAGAATGCTGAAGAGCTGCTTGCTTCCCAGGTATTCGTAGTACTGGACGTCGAGACCACCGGCGGCATTGCGGGCCGCCACCGCATCATCGAACTTGGCGCCGTGCGGGTCTGCAACGGTGAGGAAATCGCACGTTTCAACTCTCTGGTTAACCCCGGACAACCGGTGGGCAAGCGCATCTGGCAGCTCACCGGTATTAGCGACGACATGCTAATCGATGCGCCGCCGGCCGGGCCGGTGCTCGACGATTTCTATGCCTTTGTCGCCCACGTACCGGTCGTGGGTCACAATATTGCCTCGGACCTCAGCTTCTTGCGCAATGAGGCGCTGTGGACAAAACGCCGACCGCTTACAAACGCCACTATAGACACCGTGCTTCTCAGCACGCGGCTCACTCCGGAATTGAAGAGGCCAAGCCTGGAACGCTTGGCGCGGCATTTCGGTCTGAACGATGCGCCAAAACACCGAGCCCTCATCGACGCGCGCGTGACCGCACAGTGCTTTGCCAGATTGCTCGACCGGGTTCCCGCCGAGCACAGCACAAGCATGCAGTCGTTCTTGGCGTGGTTGGACGGCCAGGGGAAACGCCTGCCCGCCCACCGCACGGCACTGCAAGCGCAAGTGCGGCTTCTTCCCGCGCTTCCCGGCATCTACACCTTTCGCGATAGCGAGGGCGCTGTGCTCTATGTAGGCAAGTCCAAGTCGCTCCAGCGCAGGGTGCGCAGTCACCTCTCGGACCCCGATCGACTCTTCGACGGCCTGATAGAGCGGCTTGACCGCATTGACGTGGAAGTCACCGGCTCCGAGTTTGAAGCCCTGCTCCGCGAAGCGCGGATGATCCAGGAACTGCAGCCGGTCTACAACGTGCAACAGCAGTATCGCCCCATGCAGCCGTACGTCCGGGTTTGGCGCAGCCAGGAAGCGGGCATCAAAGTACGGACGAGCAGTCGGTTGCGGCCGGATGATTCAGCGTATTTTGGGCCATACAGCAACCGCGCGGCGGCTAGCTGGAATGCCCGCGTGGCACGCCGACTACTGGATGTTACGGCAGACCTTTGGCCACAAGACCAGGCGAACCTCGTGTTTCAGTTCTTATCCGAGGGGCCGGACGCAGTTTTGAGTCATTGGCAAGAGCGGGGACTGCCGGCAACCGACGCGGTTCCGCAGATTCTGCGCCGTCTCCGGGCGCACCACCGCCCGATATCAGGAGGATTCGCCGGACACACCATCCTGCTGATCTATCCGGCAGATCCACCGGGCAAGGTGCATCTCTTCTTCGTTCGCAACGGCCAGATTTTGGGGCAGGAGACGCTGGGGCCGGCTTCAGAAGCGGTATGCGAAGAGAAGCTCGAATCATTCTTTGCTCACTACCTCTCGCTGCCCGATAGCGCGGCGTCAGCGGATACGATTCGCCACTTTGTGCTGCAGTGGGTGTACCAACACCGCGATGATCCCGCCGTAATCCCAATCGATCCAGGCTGGATGGAAAACGTGATAGCGTCAGCCAGCAATCGCCTAAGACGCTTAGGTATAGTAGAGCCGACGAATTTTCCCGCCCCTTCTGCCTCTCCGGCAACACAAGAGTCATCGCTCGAATAGCCGGCTTCTTGCTGAAGGGCGCTAGTTGCAACCCTGAGTGCTTTTCTCGGCAATACCCGCCGCGGTTCCCTGTGCCTGAAAGAGCAAAGTCTCTATGCAGTGTGTGGAAGACGGGAAATGAAAGGCTGGGCAACCCCTTAATTCGTCTCTAGTCCGGGTAGATGCAGGTTTCAAACCTGCACCCCTATCGGCGGAGTTACGTAACGCGGGGGCTTGTCCCTCTTCTAGGCGATGACGAACTGACGTGATGCAGAGAAGATGGATTCCCGTGTGCGCGGGAGTGACCACCCTGACCGCGCGCTGTACATAGCGGTCAAGTGTCCCAATTTGCACCGACGACAGCGATCTCCGTGCCCTTCTCAGCGCTTGCGTTTCTGCGATTTTGTCGAAGACAGCAGTGCCGCGCGCTCTGCCGGCGTTAGGTTGACGATGAGGAGGACACCCGTGATGAGCGCGGGAAGAGCGGCGAGACACCAGATGAGCATGTCCGCAACGCTTTGCATGCGCACCACGAGCAGCGAAGAGAGTAAGAACCCGGCGATCAGCCAATACACACCGCCTGCAACCGGATGACGACGTGTGGCTAGGCCGCCGGCAATCCCTATGCCCACCGGTATAAGGTGTACGGCGAGGCTATCCTGCGGGAGATCGGGAATACCTACCCAGGGACCGACACCCAAAATGCCCCAGACAAAGGTCCAGAGGAGCATCAGTGCCCAGGCGAGGCGCCGGTAGTGCTGAATGTGCGGCGAGGGCCCTTCGACGCTCTCTTTCTTATCTTTCGGCATAGCAGGAATTGCCTTTAGTACGCTTTGTCACAGTCTCCATGCCTCCTACCGGTAACATTGAGCCGGCTCTCTCTTGTCATTCCTGTAAGTGTTGACTAATTCGTTGACAAATTCGTCAATCCAATTGATGCTCTGGAAAGTTGAGGACGGTCAGTTCCGTCATTCCGGCGAAAGCCGGAATCCATCTTCACTGCACCCCCTAGACTCCGGCCCCGTATCAAGTATGGGGCAGGCTTTACGTCGGAGTGACGGTTTTCGTGCCGCCTACCCTATTCGTCTTTCATGCACGAGCTGTCACTGCTCGTGACAGAACTACCTATTGGGAAAGGCAGCCTATTGATATCCATTACTTTCTGCCGTTTCATGCTCCCATTCTGTCAACGAGTCACCTGACACTTACAATTCCCTCATTGTGCGTGGTTGCAGACCTAGTGCTTCACCGAGAGGAACCTGCGCACCTCTGCTGTTTTGGCGGAATTAACCTATTTCACGCTCATCCTTTCCTTCACCCTTGAAGGAGAGGATATTCTCATCGCTAAGAAGGTTGTCCAAAGGAGTCAACGGGCGAAGACCAACAGCGGTCGGCGCACTTTGTATCGGATCAACATGCGCTCATAGCTCAGGCGTCACCAGTGCACGATACGTAAGGACACTCGCCACCACATTACTCCACCGGCATGAGCGACATGCGCGCAGTGGTGCCGCCATCCACGTAGACCACCTGTCCGGTGACGAAGTCCGCGCCGTCTGAAGCCAAGAATGCCGCCACTTTCGCAATGTCCGCGGGACGTCCCACCCGTCCCCACGGCACCTGTTGCGCGCCCTTCTCGGTGGTATACGACGGATTATCGAAATAGCGGGGTACTTCGATCAGACCCGGTCCAATCGTATTCACCCGGACATGCAGCGGAGCAAGCTCGACTGCCAGCGTGCGGGTCAGAGCATTGACAGCGCCTTTTGTGCCGGCATACGCCACGTGGGACGGGTAACCTGCATAGCCGTGCACGGATGAGATATTGACAATGCTGCCGCCGCCGCGGGCGAGCATGTGGGGCAGCGCCTGTTGCGCGCAGAAGTAGTAGCCGCGTACATTCAGGTCGAACATCAGGTTGAAGTTCTCTTCGGTGGTCTCTTGAAACGGCCGCTCCACGGTAACACCGGCGTTGTTGATCAGCACGTCGAGACCGCCGAGGCCCGCTGCCGCCTCATCCACCGCGCGGCGACACGCCGCCACGGCTGTGAGGTCGGCCTCGATCGGAATCGCCACGCCGCTGCTTTTCTCAATGGCCGCCACGGTCTCCTGCCCGCCGGCCACGCTGTCGGCATAGTAGTGCACCGCCACCGCCGCCCCCTGGCGGGCCAGCTCCAACGCAATGCCCTGGCCGATCCCAACTCCCGCGCCGGTCACCAGCGCCCGCCGCCCCTCAAGTGCGCTCATAAGAGTCTCCTTCGTCAGTTGAAATGCTACTTTGCCTTTCTTCCACTTCTTTCCCCAGTACCTACCGACCGCCGCCCACTATGTGTCCCATGCAGTGGATTATGCCGCGAACCATGCGTTTGCGTTTAGCGTACCATCTCACTCACATGCGCAAGAACCGGGGCCGAAACCCGTCTCTCGTGGCATACGGCTAGCACATACCACTGCGATGCGTTGTGAATTGTGCGATGAGCGGACGGATGTCGTCGTTTTCCTCGAGGTGTTCGATTTCGGTAAACACGGCTTTCGCCGTTGTTGGTTCTAGAGGATAGTGCGCGTAGGCGGCGCAGGCGAGAAATTTCCCCAAGCGTTCTGCGCGCGATAGCGGCAAGCCCGGCTCGCCTTTGATGTCGGCGTGGCTGATGGTTGCCTGCCGTCCGTCCTGCAGCCGCAGCGTGAGGCGCTCTTGCGTACCGGAATCGGCATCGGGCAGTCTGTGAATTCGCACTCTCTCCGCCAGTGTTCGCACGTCCGTTGCTGCGCGCACTGCCTTCGGATCAAAGTCTGTGAGCGTCAGCGCGCCGTGAAGCAGCGCAAACGCCACCGTCCACTGCGCGCTGAATTGCGCGTCCACCTGCGGATTCTGCCGTATTTGGAAGGGCTGACCGATCAGCGCGTACCCACGCGGATGGAGCCAGACGTCCACGGCGGCGATTGCTGCAGATTCAAACGGTTGCAGGTTCGCCTTGGCCACCAGCGCCATGTCAATCGGCCGGTGCGCTGCGCGGCAGCAGGGATACGGTTTCAGAGCGATGTCATTCACAAAGAAGCGTGTGCCGAGTCCGGACGTGAGCATAGATGCATCGCCGTTGCCGTCGCCGAAGAGCGCGTAGAGTCCGTAGCTACCGTTTGCAATTGCGTGGGGTCCGGTGACGCCGATTTCAGCCAGCGCCGCGGCATGGACGCCCGCACGGGCGCTGAACGCCGGTGTCAGGCGCTTAGCAATGTTCCCTTCCAGGAGGCCCTGCCGGTTCCCTTGTACCTGTGCATAGCCGAGGCCGACAGCGTTTGCAATGCCTTCCTGTGACAGGCCAAGCAGCTTGGCGCCGGCCGCCGCTGCGCCCAGTCCGCCAAAAACTGCCGTAGGCAGCCAGCCGACGTGCATGTGGGGCAGTACGGAGAGGCCCAGGCGAATCTGAAACTCCGCCGCGCCTGCAAGCGCAGTGATGAGGCCCCTTCCTGCAATTGGTTGGCGCAGACTTTCGGCTGTGGCCAGCGCCGCCGGCAGGAGCGTAACGAAGACGTGCTGATTTGAAGCGCGATGAGAATCGTCGAAATCATGGGCGTGAATCATGGCCGCGTTCAGCCAGGCCGCCGTGGGCGCGGGCAGGCGGTGTCCGTATACCAGCACCGTCGCCTCCGGGGTGCCGCCCCATTGGGCATGGCGCGCGACAATCTCCGGATTCAACGGAGCCGCCGACCCCGCGAGGGCGCATGCCAAAGCGTCGGCCAATTGCACCTTAACGGCTTCTACCGTGGTTGGCGGCAGGTCCTCGTACCGCAACTGCGAAACGAACGCGACCAGGTCTTCTACGGGGTCCATGCAATTGCCCCACCGCGCATCATCGCTTGCGATTGCCTCCAACATGAATAGAGCTGCTCTTGCTTCATTGCGGTGCGTCAGCGCGCGCTGTTGCTAAGAGAGATACGCCTCGATCTTCTCAGCCGCTTCGCTGGGCGGCAGCACTTGTGTGGCAAAGCCAAAGCCGTGCGCATTGTTGAAATAGTCAAGTTTGGCCGCCTCGGCAATCGTATCGACGCTCTGCACCACCTCACCGTCTACCAGGAATACGAATTTACCGGTGTGGGTCTTGAGCAGTTCGTCACGCATTTTGAGATAGACGCGCGCCTGCGCCCGCGTCGCTTCGAGGATTGCCGCGGCTTTTGCGTGGGAAAACTCCGACTCCGGCCGGGTCTCGAACTGGAGACCGAATGACTCCGGCGACTCGCCCCGGACTTCAATCTCATCGAGCTGCGTGGTGCCAAGGCCGGCTAAGGCAGCGAGCTTGATATGGTTTTCGGAAATGAAGAAGGGCGGCGTACCGAAATCGGCCTGCGGATCGAAGCCCATCACCTTCATGCCCACAGCGTCCGTGGCGATAGAATTGGTGCCCGCCATTACGAGCCCGGCCTCTTTCGGTTCGCCGCTCATCCCGTGATTCGTGCCCACGATACCGTCGATTACTTGGAACGACTGCGGAAACGCCTGGTTGACCGTGACGAATACTCGCATCAGACGGTGGGCGTTTTGGTGCATGAACCCCCGATTGCCTGCGCCATAGTGCACGCGCGGCAGCAAGCCAAACATGTTCTTCGTCGATAGTGTGAAGCCAGCGGTTTGGTGGCACTTGAGCTTTGCTAGGGAGACGTAGGTATCGGCTTCCGCGATTTCGCGGCGCACCCAGAGATAACGCAGCATCACGCCGTCCGGGACAGGCACCCGCACGAACTCACCTTCGTTGCAGTCCAGAAGGGTGAGATCGTACTGCTTCGCCAGCGCCGTTGCTCCCATGAAGTCGAAGATGTCTTCTTTCGTGCGGTGCGCGTGGCGGATGTCCAACCCATCGCCGTAGTATATGGTCGCGCTGGGGTTTGCCTCCCGAATCTGCTTGATGGCGGCAGCACAGACGGCAGGTTCCGTATTGTGCGCGTGCCGGCCCTTGTGCATGCGAACGTCGTCGTTGCTCGCTCTGGACATAATGCCCACGTAGTTAGGCTTCACTACCATGCTTTTGGCATCGCGCACAGCCTGGGGAATGCCGCCGATGGCTTCCACCGCTTGCGCAACTGCCGCATTCACCTCCTCTTGACTGGCACTAATCGCACAGCGTTCGATCGCAACTTTCGGCTTCGACATTAAATGGTACCTCCTATGGCAGAATCCTCTCTGCCATTATATAGACTTTGGCTCACCTTGCCGTTCCACAGTATGCCCAGGCGCACAGTAATTAACGGCACGAGATTGCCCCACGCCTCCAAAGTAATCGAGCATTTTGAGCGAAAGGGTGAGAATGGGGGTGGAAAAGTACGCGGCAACGTGGTGAAATGATGACAAACCGGACGCGAGGGAAAGGGGGTGCGAATCAATAATGAACCGGTCATGTCTCCGGCTGATTCTTCTCTTGACACTCACGCTTGCGGGTTGTGACGGTGCCCGCGAGCCTGCGCCGGAGACGCAGCGGCCGACCTTGGACTATAGCTGGGTGGCTACGACTCCGCGTGCGGAGTTGGCGGGGCACTTCGACCGCGCCAACGTCTTCATTTACGCGGATTACTATCGCCGCCAGAGGGCCTATGCCAGCGGAGAGATTCCGCCTAGACTCCTTTCCGATGCCTACACCAGTCACCCACTTGCTTACTACACCTTGAAGAGAGAGCCCGCGGCGCGCACATCGGCGAAGCCAAGTGCTGCGCCAGCGGAAAATCCGGCTGCACGGCACTTCGCGCGCGGTCTCGCCTACTACGATCTCGGTGACTTCGATGGCGCCATCGCAGAGTTCAGCCGTGCCATTCAACTCGACGGCCGGCATGCGCGCGCGTACGCCTTTCGGGCGCTCTGCTATGGATACATGGGAAGTACTGCCGAAGCCCAAGCAGACCTGCAAAGCGCAATCCGCCTGAAGGCTGATCCCACGCTCATTGCCGAAGTGCGTCGCGGGCTTCGGCAATAACGCCAGAAACTAGGTCAACATAACAGTAAATCAACAGTTATACGCAATGCCAAGAGAGGGGACATGATTGGCAGCATACTAATCGCTTACGTCTACCTGGGAATGGAGGTGGTCATTAACCCTCTGCAATACTCTGCAATCTCATGTGATTCAGTTAAGTCCTTGCAGAGTGCATCGAATAGATCATGCAGTGCACTGGCACATCCTGTCACTTTGTGGTAAAACGATGCACCGTCAATCTCAAATACTGGGCGCAAAGTGCCAAGGCTTTTTTCATAGCGCAGAGGCTTTTTGGGAACTATGATAACTAGGTACCCTTTCCATCCTTGGCCCTTTTGCTTAACAGCAGTGTCCAAATTGCTGATGACCTTTTCCCTATTGTCTGCGTTCATTGTGTTGTGTTTGTTCTTTATCTCTGCTAATTCCTTATTCCTCTGGCAATCCAAATCGTACCCAGCATCGTGGTTAACCCACCCCGCTACACCAGAAAGTATGTCCTGATGGAAAAGGCCGAGAGCATTTGACATCCCCCTAAGTGCGGACTCGCTCTCCTGTAATCGTGTCAGTTCCTCTTTGCTGGCAATATCAAAAGTAGAGGCGATGATTAAGGATAGAAATGGGTCAATTACATTCCTATGCTGGCGTCTCTTTGCTTGATCCAACGCATTAGTGGCGGATTCTCGGAATTTTACTATTGCATGATTCAGGTCTTCATCAGTAATCCAACTCAATTTAGACATCACTGACCTGTTGTCGAAAATAGAGCTGTTCTTGGACATATTCTTCGTTAATCTCTATCCCTACAGGTACTCGCCCCAGGCGTTCCGCAACGCGGTACGTAGTTCCACTGCCAGAGAAAGGATCAAGAACAACATCGCCCTCATCAGTAAACAATAGGATAAAGAACTCTGGAAGCCATTCAGGGAAAGCGGCGCTGTGGCCAGTGTTATGGGCTATTGGCGAGCGATGCAAGACGTTGCTTGGATAAACTGTTCTCTTTCCTTCCCATGCGGCTATTCGTCGGCCTACCTTAGAGTTCGTCCTTGATTCCTGCCGAGTAAGGTCATTCGCACTCATGTTCTTTAGACGAGTCTTCGTCCAGTCTCCAACAGGCACTTTGACGGCATCTTGCCTCATTTTCAGGTCCGGCGTCTTACTAAAGTGCAGAATCCTCTCCCACGAGTCCCTGAATCGGTATTTCCACTTGCCTGGAGCTGCTGTAGTCTTGTGCCAAATGTATTCCTCTACCCACCGGAAACCAATATCTCTGTTTAGTGCTAGTATCAGTTCCAAGACGTAGGTATGTCGCTGACCGTCAACAACCTTTTCTTTGATGTTCAGGACAAGAGAACCTGATGGCTTCAGCACTCGCAACATCTGTTCTGCCCTATCCGAAAACCAAGAAACATAGGCTTTTGGGGGAATTCCACCATAGGTATGCTGTCGGGCATCGGCGTATGGGGGAGATGTCACAATTAGGTCAACAGAATCAGAAGGCATATTCTTCATTACATCAAGACAATCTCCCACATGAATCGTGTTTGTCCAATTGGAGATATTTTCTTCCATAAGAAACACACCAACTCTCTACCTTCTAAACTACTGCCTTAGCTTACCACAGCAGCAAGAGATACATTGAAAACGTCAATGCCTTTGTTAGCTAATCTGTTTGTAGTGGAGCAGAGGATTGTGTTGGCGGAGATGACACCAGATCTTTCAGTCAACCTTCTTAAGACCCCAAAGGATTCGCGGTGGTCATTTCCTGACATTGGCCGCCATACTTTCCTAATTGAGGTCCAAGCAGGACACCACACCGCTGCCATTAGGAGCTGTGTCTCGTGCAGGTTACACGACATTGTTAGGCGCTGTGGTTAACCCCGTGAAAACTACTGATCAAGCAGAGCCTAAGTCACCTGGTCGCCCAGCGCCTCATGGGCGGCGCGCTCGTTTGCGTAGATTTCGAGGATGCGCTCCTTCAACTCCGCTCTCAGGCGTGCGCTATCCGCATCCGTGAGGGGGAAGTCGGCGCTCATGGCCTGTTCCAGAGCGGTGAGTTGGATCCAGATACCTTCGATTTCCTCTGTAGCGTTGGGTGCTTCACTGAGAAAGAGCTCTTCTCGGCGGGCCAGCAGTTCCTTCGCCTCGCGGAAAGGCGCGACACTATCAGGCAAAGCTGCATCAGCTAGGTCGCTCCACTGTCGCCCAAGCTCGGCGTACATCTCCGCCAACGGCACGAACGCTTCATCGTCCAACGCCTCGGCTGCCTCTTGGAAGAACGCGGCGTAGAGCGGGCGCATCAGACCGCCGCCGGTGTGGTAGTGCTCGACAAAGTCGTATACCGAGCGCAGCCCTTGCAGCAGGCGGTGCCCCGGTGGAAAGACCTGTTCCCAGCTATCTTTGCCGCTGCTGCCGTGGATGCGGTCGGCCCAGGTCTTGAACGCCTCCAGGGTAAAATTCTTCATGCGCTGGTTTATGAGTCCGTCTTGGCACGCCTGTATGCCCGCCAGCACGGCTTCACGCAGATCAATGTCCTCCTGCGGGCTGGAAACGGTCATTACACGATTCTTCTGCTTCTTGATACGGGCACGGGCTTCTGCTAGGTCATCGAGCGAAATCGATATCGGATCGTCGGTAAGGTCGCCTATAAGCGCTTCCTCGTCCGTGACACGATAGACCGAAATCACGTGGTAGCCGCCGCCGGAGACGCAGGTAGACATACCGCGATAGGGCAGGAATCCCATATCCACCCAGGCGACGGCGCAGCCGGTGGCAGCAACCGCTTCAGCCAATTGCGTAGCGGCGCGCTTCTTGGCGCCGGTTTCAAGGACCGTTGGCGTCACGCCGAACCGTCGGCAAGCGTCGATCAGATACGCGTCGCCCTCCTGCCAGCGGTGCCGACCTGCGATATAGAAGCTGGCGAAATCCTCGGCAGCATAGTAGAAGTGGAATACGCCGGCGCCGATGCCGCCGGCGATGCCGAAGACCATGGGCTCCGTGAAGAATTCGCCGGTGTGCGGATTGGTGACACCCGCGTGGGCTAAGGCCGCGCGCAGGGCCGTTGTCTCCGGGTGAATGCCGGGAAAGTGGGGAAGATCAGCCACGGAAGATTCGCCTTTGGTTTGGGCTGCGAGTACGTGGCGGCGAGCGGTAGTATAGCTCTCGCCGGTCTTCGCCATGCGCGCACGGACAAGCTGTTTGAAGTGCTTTTGCTTCGTCACTGCTGAAACCCTTTCTCATAAGGAGATCAGCCATTGCCCTGCGCGCTTTGGCCTCTCTCTTGAGAAACGCTCCAACGATTACGGAACAATAAGCACAGTCACGTGCGTTCCCGAGGACACATATCCCCTTTGCTCTCGCCATCGCCAGATAGCGCAGGTATCCGGAAAGAGAGTTTGGCGCGGGACTTCGCCAGATTCGATACTAGCGCAGCAGTAAACCCGACACAAGTGGCATTCTACCCTCTCCATTGAGGAGACCTTTGCATAACCCGGGCCGGCTGGCGAGAAGACCTCCCTCGTCCTGAGAGTGTATAGACCGGGTACATAGGTTACACATGTTCGGAGACATAGGTTACACCATAGAACTTGGGAGTTTTCGTAGAATGCAATGTCCTTGCCTTGAAAGCTATATCCACTCAATACCCTAGTGCACACGGTTTGTTTCTCTGGCACAAGCTGCAAGCTGAACATGAGCACGTTGTGTCGCCAGTTGCGTCTCAATCCCCGCCCAACCCAAAGCTCCCGTAGGTGTCAATCAGTAAAATGTGTAACCCATGTCCCCGAACAACTGTTACCTATGTCCCCAGTCTGTACAAGAGAGAGGGAGAGGGTCGGGTTGAGGGGAAGTCCGCGCCGATCCAGCCCGATTCCACCTGTTTGGCGGAGTTACGCAACGATCTCACTGAGGGAGTGGGCTCGAGCCTGCCCCGTTCTCGATCCGGGGGTGAGAGTAATGGGCCCGTATAATCGACTAGAAGCTATCTCATAAATAGATTCGACTTGCCGTTTCGTGCTTCGACCCTTCGTCAAGCTCAGGACAGACAAACTCAGCACGAACGGATTTTTCGTCTTCCCGTTCGCCCTGAGCCTGTCGAAGGGCAGGTCTGCGCAGAGCTTTGTATTTATTGGGCTAATTCTAGTTGAATTGAGCCGAATTACGGCAGATGCCCTCAGAGGGCGACGTGATCTTCCCAATTGAAGTGGAGATTGCCGGACTTTCAAAACAGGCTGAGTTGATCGGCGGCGGGATCGTCTTCGGCGGTTTCGGCGACTGCGGCTTCCGTCTCTTGCCGGTCGAACAATCCCTGCGCATCCAGTTCTTTGAGGCGCTTGGCAATGGCGGGCAGCTTTTGAACGTCATCGAAAAGCATCTGCTTGATGGCTGGAGTGCGCAGGCCCGCCGCCGGATGGTAGAAGGGCACGTAGGCGCGACCATCTGCGAATTTGGGCTCTCCGTGAACGGCGGAAATTTTCGCTCCTGGAAAGAAGCGCGCCAGCGAGAAGCGGCCGAGCGTGACGACGATGCGGGGATCGATGGCGGCAAGTTGGCGGTCTAGGTAGCCGTTGCAGGCGGCGATCTCGTCCGGTTGGGGATCGCGATTGTCCGGCGGACGGCACTTGACGACGTTAGTAATGTACACCTGCTCGCGCCGCAAGCCGACGGCGGCCAGCATCTCCTCCAGCAGCTTCCCCGCCTGCCCAACGAACGGCCTCCCCTGCCGGTCTTCGTGAAACCCCGGCCCCTCGCCGATGAACATGATGCCGCTCTTGAGCGCCCCTTCACCCGGCACGGCCTTAGTCCGCTTCTCGCAAAGCCGACACGCCGTGCACCGCCGCACTTCCGCGCCAATTTCGTCTAGGACTTGCTCAGGGGTCTGATCCGCCACCAGGATACTCCACCGCAACCATGCATGATCATGAGGATACTCTGCACTTACAGTACAGAATCATGCGGACAGCGGGCAAGGGCATTGAGTGACCTAAATGTACTATGATACTCTAGTTAGAGACCAGTCAGGAGGCACCCTGTAATGACCCCAGAGAGCCAACAAGAAAGTATCGCCCGCTTTCAGCAGGACATTGATTACTACGAGTCTTGCTACGAGGGGCTTCTCCAACAGTTTCCTGAACAGTGGGTCG
This sequence comes from Chloroflexota bacterium, assembly GCA_965221905.1. GTDB lineage: Bacteria > Chloroflexota > UBA11872 > VXOZ01 > VXOZ01 > VXOZ01. The sequence continues at coordinate 3,372,800 of OZ244922.1, read as the reverse complement.
CAATACTAAACCAGACCGTCGTAGGGAGCGACACGAACCTTGATCGGCTGCTCAGCCGGCTCAATTCAGAAGGAATACCTATAGAGAAAGCCCTGATAGAGCACGTAACCGCCGAGGAAGAGGTATTTATTCTTCCTTCATGATATGCGACGATTCTCCCTCCCAGTTGATGGTCTGTTCCGCGCCGTAACCAGCCTAACGCGCGTTACCCCTTCTCATTTGCCGGGAATAAATACGCTATAGTAAGGTCATTCTTGACCACATTACGTGGGTAGGTAGCCTGATGAAGTCAATTCTTGCGAGCACCATAGACAAGAGGTCTTAAGGACTAAGAGAGATCTGAGCCGCACAACGAGGACAAGGAAGTAGTGGAGAATCATTGTGTTTACTGTGGAACCGAAAACCCAGCAACTAGGGACCACGTTCCGCCTAGATGTATCTTTCCAAAGCCACCACCGAACGACGATGACCTCATAACCGTCCCATCCTGCAAAAAGTGTCAAGGTTCGTCAAAGGATGATGAATATTTCATGTGCGGTGCTTTATTTGCCGCAGACGGGATGATTGCTAATGGGTTCTTAGAGGTATCGGATCAGGATAGAGAGATTATCGAGCGCAAGAAGGAAGAAGTATACACAAGATTGGCACGTCCTGGCTTAAATGGGCTGGCCTTCAGAATTCTCGAAGAAATGCAGGAAGTCCCTGTGGTCACTAGGGGTAATCTATTGATCCCAAATCGCACTCACCTTGTCAGTTTCCCAGAAGTGGATAGAGTCGATCGGGTCGCGGAAAGAATCATCCGAGGGCTCTTCTATTACGAAAAAGGCTACAGAGTTCCTGAAACCCATAGTGTTCAAGCAAAAGTATCGCAAATTGGTATTGACCGCGAAAGAGTAGATTTCTTTAGAGGCCTATATGATGATTCTCCATTGGCCAACATGAGAATCATACAAGAAGGCGTATTTGCATACGGCTACTGGGAATGCTCTGACGATAAGGATGCAACCATATGGTTAGGAGATTTCTACAACGTTCCATTACTCACTGGGATAATTAGACCACATCAATAGCCTTTATACTCCTATCCTGAGAAAGTCCTCCGTAGGCAGGTTTTATGTGCTTCCCGTCCTTGCTGCCGTCTAGTCAGTTTAGGTTTGACGGATTGGCATTAAGCACGGCATATGGTTGCTACTGGTACGTGGGTGACTGCAAAAGTGCTTGCTGCCCTAGCCAAGATATAACTCAATAGATTCATCCACATGCCGCGCCGTACCCGCCACGCTACGGCGTGTTGCGTGGATCAAGCGCACACCGACACGGGAACATGACGGAGTCCAGCAGCCTAGAGACACAACTTCTGCAGGCAGCACGGCTGCGGTGATGCGCCACCACTATCCTCACTCGACCACGCCGCCTAGGCATTGGTTCTGGTAGCTATCGCTGAGCAGTACCCATTCTCGCAGATCATCATTGAACCACGCCCACATGAGATTGTTTATTGTTTGCTCCACGCGATTAGGATTCCTTTTGCCGTAGCGACCGTACCGATCATACCACCACGAGGCTTGCAGTCTGAACGCATCTACCTCCTCTTGCAGGCATTCCGCAGCGGTAGCTGCTGGCCGACCCCCTCTGTACCGGTGTGATTCAACGTGATACGTCTCGTGAATGAGCACTACGGCCAGCACCTGACGGCTATAGCCCCTCAACGATTCACTTATGGTTATGCGGTTGCGGGACAGAGAGTAAGCACCCCAACCGCTGACGCGTCCAAATACCACCTCAGTGCCTGCCTCAACGACCACGTCTACCGCCGCCTGGCCGAGTTCAGATTGGCCCTGCATTGCCGTCACATACGCCTGCGCCAGGTCGGGATCGATATACGGCCCCGCTCCAACCTCGTTGCATTCATCTCTCCAATATGAGTCCATCCAAACATATTTAAGATTGTTCACGTTAAGCCAAGCCGCATCGTTGTTTGCTGATTGCTCCAATTGCGAAGGATTCCGCTTGCCGTTCGCGCCAAATGCCTCCAGCCAATACTGGGCGCCGAAACCCTCTCTGACGCCTTCTCTAAGCATGCAGGCTTCCCAAGATTGCGCAGGACCATCTTCTACCTCGAGCATTAGCGCTATCGTCGGCCAAATCAACACATAAGCGAGCGCCTCATAGCTCTCATATCGATATCCTTCACTGATGATAATGCGGCGCAGTGAAGTTTCATATCGGGCCCGAAAATCTCCTATGTGTCCAAACACTGCGCTCATCCCCAATTGCACGAACTTATCCGCGATTTTATTGCCGGTCGGCGTATTGCGCATGATGTGGAACGCATGGGCAAGTGTTGGGTCTGTGGTTGGCCGTGGCACAGCGGTAGGAGCCGGTGGGGGAGGCGGACCCGGTGTCGGCGGCGGTGTGTGAATGTGGTCGGCCTCCCAGGAGAACCGTTCCGTGTTCAAGCGCTGGACTAGACCGTTGGGGCCGTTGATCCACGTGCGGTACCCGTCCGTGAACGCGGTCCAGTTGTCTGCCTTGCGCCATGCCATAAGTCCGCCGGTGGATTGCTGATTGCTATCGCCTATAGCGTTATAATGCTCATTCTCCAAGCACTCGCCGACGATATGGTGTCCGATAAGGTCGCGGAGTGTCTTGAAGCCCAAGCGATACTCGCAATCTGCGGCCTGCGCCGACGCGCCGGTGAACAGGACTAAGGCAACGCCAAGCAACAATGCCGTGATTGTTCGTTTCATCCCCCACTCCCTTAATTACATAAAGCCGAGTTGGTCAAATCCTCAAAACTGCACTAGTTTCAACAATCGCTCTTGCGCCATACTATTCAGCAAACTGAATGGCATACAAAATAATAGAAAGCGCTCGCGCTTTGCGATGCCGCACGAGCGCCTTGAGCGTTGCCTATCGTCTATGTCGTCGTGTTCCGCCTAGGCCGTTGCCATGACCGAGAGATTCGGGTCCAGTTCGTAGGTGCTTAGCAATTCGCGGAGTGTATGCGCGAACGCATCGGGGACGGGGATCAGGGGCAGGCGGTGGCCGCCGGCATTGAAGCCGGAGACGTTGAGACAGGCCTTGATGGCTGCCGGGCTGGCTACCGGCGAGATTGGCGGGAAGATCGAAGTGAAGAACGGCATCAGTTGCTGGTGGAGCGCGCCGGCTGTGGGAATATCGGAAGCCAAAGTGGCGTTGATCATCTTCTTGATCTGCAGGCCGATCACGTGGCTGGCCACGCTGATGATGCCGTAGCCGCCCATGCACATCATGTGGTACGTATCGGAGTCGTTGCCGCTCCACACGCGGAAGTCGTCCGGTGTCAGGCGCAGCACGTCCGAAATCTGGCCCAGATCGCCGGACGCCTCTTTCACGCCGACGATGTTATCCACCTCGGCCAGGCGCGCCGTGGTTGTGGCGTCCATATTTCGCACCGTGCGCGTGGGCACGTTGTAGACGATACACGGCAGCGAGGTGCTATCCGCAATTGTCTTGAAGTGCTGGTAGAGGCCCTCTTGGGGCGGGTTGTTGTAGTAGGGCACCACGAGCAGCAGGCCGTCCACGCCGAGCGCTTCCGCCTCGCGCGAGAACGCAACGCTCTCCGCCGTATTGTAGTTGCCGGTGCCCGCGATTACGGGCGCGCGTCCGTCTGCCGCCGCCATGACCGTGCGGTAACACTCCAGCTTTTCCTCGTGGGAAAGCGTCGGTGATTCGCCGGTGGTGCCGGTGACGAGCAGCGCGTCCGAGCCGCCCTGGATTAGCTGCCCTGCAAGTTTACCGAGTTGGTCGTAGTTTACCGCGCCATCGCTAGCAAAGGGCGTCACCATCGCCGTAATGAGTCTCCCAAGCTCTTTGCCTGCCATGTCTGCGCTCCTCCTGATTCTCATTAGGGATTATTTGCCTCAGTTTATCGTACGTCTAGCGCGTTGTCACACGCTTCGGCAGTTTCATGCGATCGTCTGGGACAGAAGTGAGAATGGAATCTGGTACTCCGGTGAGGTCCACGTTAGGCTCAGGCAAATTACCAGACAGCAAGCTCCCCCGGCGAATAAGCCAAGTCGAACGGCGAATCCGCTATCAGCGTGACCGATTGCGGAGCCGGCGCGCGTTCCAAGTGCTGAACAGTTCGCGTGTCGGATCGGCGCAAGCCACGGCCTGCAAATTCCGCTATATTATAGGAAGCTGCGGGCCGCAAGAGACCAAATATGGGAAACAGGCAAGGACGCCAACCGGGGCATGACCATGCAGACGCTGCAGAGCACACGTACGCAAGCGCAGGTAGCGCGCACCAGAGAAGCCGGGATGGTGGTGATCATCCGTGGCGTGCCCGCTGATTGGGCGGTGCCCATCGGCGAGGCGCTGCTGGCGGCGGATGTGGACGTGATGGAAATTACGCTCAACACGCCGCAGGCGTTGGAGATGATTGCCGCGCTGCGTGCGGCGCTGGGAGAGCAGATGGTCATTGGCGCAGGTACGGTGCTTTCCGTAGAAGATGCCGAGCACGCGCTGGCTGCCGGTGCTGAATTCTTCGTTTCGCCGCACCTCGATACCGACATCGTGGCGTTCGCCAACGAACACGACTGCATGGTAGTCCCCGGTGCGTTCACGCCTACCGAGGTGTTTACGGCACTGCGCGCGGGCGCGAGTATTGTGAAGGTATTTCCCGCAAATATCGTCGGACCGCAGTTTTTTAAAGACTTGCAGGGCCCGTTCGGTCGGATACCCCTATTGCCGACAGGTGGAATTACGGTCGAGAATGCCGCTACCTATATTCATCATGGCGCGCTGGCGCTGGGCGTCGGCGCCGGATTGTTGGACTGGCAAAGCCTTGACGCTCAGTTCGATCGCGTCACCGCCTCCGTCCGGGCGATGCGAGAAGCCGTCATGCAGGCGCGGCGAGAGGATGGAACCGGGTAGCGCAGGTCTGCAACCTGCGGCTTTTCATGGCGCGGCACACTGTGCTTAGCTTGCCAATACGCTCGCGCAGCTACCCACAAAGAAGCAGGGGCACCAGTGCGGCAAACAACCTGGAAAGAGAATCAAGGTAGCGCAGGTTTGCAACCTGCGGCTTTTCATGGTGCGATACTTTGCTTAGCTTGCCAATACGCTCGCGCCGCGACTGGCCAAGAGGCAGGGGCATCAGTGCGGCAAACAACCCGGCAAGAGAATCAAGGTAGCGCAGGTTTGCAACCTGCGGCTTTTCATGGCGCGGCACTGCGCTTGAATTGCCAAAACGCTCGCGCCGTGACCCACCAAGAGGCAGGGGCACCAGTGTGGCAAACAACCTGGCAAGAGAATCAAGGTAGCGCAGGTTTGCAACCTGCGGCTTTTCATGGCGCGGCACTGCGCTTAGCTTGCCAATACGCTCGCGCCGCTACCCACCAAGAGGCAGGGGCACCAGTGCGGCAAGCAACCTGGCAAGAGAATCCAGGTAGCGCAGGTTTGCAACCTGCGGCTTTTCATGACGCGATAAATTGCTTAGCTTGCCAAATCGCTCGCGCCGCGACCCACCAAGAGGCAGGGGCATCAGTGCGGCAAGCAACCTGGCAAGAGAATCCAGGTAGCGCAGGTTTGTAACCTGCGGTTGGCAGATGCCCGAGGGAAGCGCAGATATGAGACCTGCGGAATTTCGGATTGCAAGAAGGAGTAGCGCACACTACAGATGCCACCCACGTTCAAGGACCTGCGCGAGTTCATCACGTTCCTCGAAGCCAAAGGGGAGTTGCAGCGCATTTCGGCGCAGGTAAACCCTGAGCTCGAGATCACGGAAATCACCGACCGTGTCACCAAGGCGGCAGGGCCGGCCCTGCTCTTCGAGAACGTGCAAGGTTCGGATATCCCGCTTCTCATCAACACCTTCGGCTCCGAGCAGCGCACCGCGTGGGCGCTCGGTTCCGACTCGTGGGAAGAGTTGCCGCAGAAGCTGGAAAGCCTGATTGGCATTGCGCTGGGCGGTCCGCCGGAGGGATTAGGCGCCAAGCTGCAGGCCGGCAGCGAGTTGCTCAAGTTGACCCGCATCGCGCCCAAGGTCGTAGATTCTGCGCCCTGCCAGGAAGTGGTGCTGACCGGCGACGACGTGGACCTCGGCACGCTGCCGATCATCAAGTGCTGGCCGCTCGACGCTGGGAAGTACATCACGCTGCCGCTCGTGTGCAGCTACGACCCCAATACCGGCAAGCGCAACGTAGGCGTCTATCGCCTGCAGGTGCTTAGCAAGAACACTACTGCCATGCATTGGCAGCGGCACAAGGGAGGACGCGAGCACTACGACGATAGCGTGCAGAAGAAGGAGCGCCTGCAACTGGCGGTAGCGCTCGGCGCAGAGCCGGCCGCGGTCTATTCGGGCACTGCACCGCTTCCGCAGGGCATCGATGAGTTTCTCTTTGCCGGATTCCTGCGCGGTGGGCCGGTGGAACTGGTCAAGGGCAAGACCGTGGACGTAATGGTGCCCGCCAACAGTGAGATTGTCTTGGAAGGCTACGTCGAGCCCGGCGAGTTTGCAACGGAGGGGCCTTTTGGCGACCATACCGGTTACTATTCCAACGCGGACGAGTACCCTGTCTTCCACGTCACAGCCATCACCCATCGGCGCGATCCGATCTACGTCACCATCATCGTAGGCCGCCCGCCGATGGAAGACCTCTATATGGGCAAGGCCACCGAGCGCATCTTCTTGCCGCTCATTAAAATGATGGTGCCTGAGGTTCACGACATAGCGTTGCCGGACGAAGGCGTCTTTCACAACATCGTCTTCGTTTCCATTAAGAAACGTTTTCCCGGTCACGCGCGTAAGACCATGTTCGCACTTTGGAGCTTGCACCAGATGATGTGCGTGAAGCTCATCGTGGTGGTGGACGACGACATCGACGTGCAGGATACCTCCGAGGTGATCTTCCGCATGGGAAACAACGTGGACTGGAAGCGGGATACAGTTATCGTGGAAGGGCCGGTGGATTCCCTCGACCACGCGTCGCTTCTGCCGAACTATGGCGGTAAGATGGGGGTGGATGCCACGCGCAAGACAGCGGAAGAGGGCTTTACGCGCGAGTGGCCGCCGGACATCGAAATGAGTACGGAAATCACGGAGCTAGTTACCCGCCGCTGGCGGGAATACTTCCGCGTGTAGTTATTCCAATACCTCCGCCGGCTGAGAACATGGCAAGGGACTGTGCGGCTATGGGTTTTGGCCTATAGCGCGCAGTACAATACATGGCAGGTAGTGAGAGTCGCATTGCTGCCGGAGTCAGACAACAGCATACCCACTCCAGTGTGAAAGCGCATAGGTTGTGCAGGATCTCCTAGTCAATGCCCCTTTGCCCTGGTTATACGGGCCGGCGGCGATTTTCCTCATCCTCAGTGTGCTGCTCATCGGTGCTGACTTCGTTGTGCGCGGAAGCACGTGGCTGCAGCAGCGGTTGCTGCGCTGGCGTTGGACAAGACCCCTCGTGGTGTTGCTACGCCTATCTAACACGTGGATTACGGTCTATCCTATTGTCGCGACCGTTGCCGTCGCCGGGCTCCTGGCACAGATCAGCATCTACGCATCGATTCGTCCCGATACCCCGTTGGAAGTGGAAGTCGGCACCTGGCTCTCGCTGCTCAACAACTCGATTGTGCTGGCCTTCCGGCTGGACTCCGTGAGCATACTCTTCCTCTGGCTGGGAGCGGCTGCAATTCTGTGCCATTTGTGGATACTGCCGGCGGCCCACCTGCCGCGGGACCAGATGGGCAGGGCCTACGCCTTCGTGCTGCTCACGCTCTGTGCCTATGGAGGCCTGGTGCTCTCGGAGAACCTGCTCTTTCTCTATGTATTTTGGGAAGCCCTGGGCTTGACCAGCTACTTCCTGGCCGTCTTGCCTCGGGAGGAACGCCCGCAGGTAAGTGCGTCCGCGGTGCGCCTGCTCATGGTCAGCCACTTTTCAGGCTACGGTCTGCTCGCGGCCATTCTCATTATCTCGCGCCGGAGCGATCAGTACCTCTACGGCGACATTCCCACCGGTGTGTTCGATGCGTTGGTAGTCGGCCTAGTGTTGGCCGCGGTGGCGGCGCGAGCAAGTTGGCCGCCGTTTCACGGCTGGGCCGCCTCATTGCGCAGCCATCTGGCGCCTATTTACGCCAATGTCGCCGGGATCATGCTGCTCGGAACCACGTACGTGATTGCGCGCTTCCTGGTGCTCGCCGGGCCTGATCCCTTCATACCGTGGTCGAATCCGCTGCTGATTGTCGGCGGACTGAGTTTGGCGCTTTCAATTGCCGCAATGCTTGCGATGGGCAGGCTAGCCTCGCTTCTTGCCGTAAACTGGATCGGTCACGCCGGACTTATCGCGGTGGCGGTTGCCATTGGGACCTATCAAGCCATGGCCGGAGCGGCGCTGATACTCCTCAGCGGCACCGTCGGTATGGCGTTCGTGGCGGCAGCGGGACCGTCACTCTTGGCAATTCACCGCCAGAGCCAGCGCGCTCTTTGGGCCTTGCCGGCGGTTGTCGTCTTGATCGGCATTGCGGCGTTAGCCGGAGTTGTGCTCCCGCTTAGCGCCGCTTCGCGTTCATTCCTCTTTACCGCAGTAGAGAGAGAGGCCTGGGCCATTCCGCTGCAAGCCCTCATCATCCTGTTCGGCATCACAACCGTCGTCACCTTCGGGCGTTGGATGCAGCGGCTGTTCGTAAATCCTCCGTTGACCTCTGTGCGGCGTCGAGACGCCTTGCTCGATCAAGGAAACCTCGCGTGGCTGCTGGTGGCGGGAGGAGTTGTCATGGCTGTGTTGCAGTGGCGGTTTTCTGTGCTCGTGTGGCCGGCAGTCACAACGATCAGCCATGCCGCAATGCCGGATCAAGCGATATTCTCTTGGTCTACACTATTAGTGTTTAGCGCTGCTTCTACCGCCTTGGTGGGTGGTATCGGTGTGATAGCAGTAATGCTCTTGCGGCGCATGCACCCCCGGGATCGGCGCCAACTGGTATCCATGACACGCGCCATCGGCGGCGCTGCGGACCGCCTGCTGGTACCGCCAAACGGCATACTTGTGCTCTTGGGTCGCTGCCTGACGTTCCTTGGCAGGACGTCCGCGGCGGCGGAAAGGCGCTACTACATTGCCATAGCCATGCTTGCCTTGCTTGCGCTCTTCATTCTGCTATTGGAAACGCAAGGTCTTGCCCTATGAGTTGGGAACACCTCATGCTTGTCCTCTTGCTCGCCGGAGCTTGTACGGTGCTGGTGGTGCACCAGTGGCTGCCTGCATTTGCGGGTTTAATCGCCGTGTACTTGGGTTCCTCGCTCCTACTCATAGCATACACCGGCACCGTAGTGGGGATTACGCGCATTATCATTGGCTTTACAGTCGCCGTGATGCTTGCCGTAGCCTTGTGGGTAGAGCGAGAGCGGCCGCTGCAAAATCAAGCGATATTCGAGACCCCGACCATGGTTGGCGTCGCTGTAATGGGCATCTTGGCAGCGTACCTGCTAACCGAACGCATGCCGCCCTTGATCGCGCCCATTGCCACTATGGGAGCGGCCGCTGTGCTTCTCCTTGGCTTCTTTACGGTAGTGCTGCGTACCAGCATCTTTGGCTTGAGCATGGGCGTGCTGCTAATAGTCCATGGCTTGGACTTTATGATCTGTCTGTTCCTAGGCCAGCAGGGCATGGCGCTGCTATCGGTAGAGGGCCTGGTGCTGGTTGGGGTGGGATTCCTGGTCACATTGGTGCAAATCATCGACTTCGAGGGCGTGTTGGAGCGCAATGTTAGCAGATAGTACGCTGATCACACCGTTGCACCTACTGATAGTGCCATTTGGCGCAGCAGGGCTTGCACTACTCTTTCGCCGCCGGACGGCATTCGCAGGCATAGTTGCCTTGTGCGCGCTAATCTTCACGCTCTTCTTAGGGGCAATCTTAAGCTCCCAGTCTGACAGCTCGATTCTAACCCTGACACTACAACTTGAGGCAAGGGCGCGCCTGCCGGTGGTTTTCGTCATAACGTTGCTTTCCCTCGCGCTCGTATTCCATCTCATTCACAACCAGGGCGAATTCTTTCCCGCGACCACGTGTTTGTTGGCGGCTATCGTCATCGCCGGTGCAATGATATATACGCGCTACGTCGTAGCTGCGGCTCTGCTCCAGTTGGCGCATGTTGTGGCTGCCATGGGAATCTTGGGCAGGGCGCCCACGCAGCGCATTGGCATCACTGTGATTCGTTATACGCTCATGATGACTCTGGGAGGATCCTTGATTGTGCTGGGTTTGCTCTTGGTAGACCAGTACCGCGTGAGTCCTGAAACGGAAATTAGCGTACGGGCCATTGCCGCTGTACTTGCGGTGGGATTCGGTACCCTGCTTGCCGCCGCGCCGCTCTACTTCTGGTTGCCCGACGTAGCATATCGGGCGCCGGTGATGGGGTTCATCTTGATCGCTGCGATTCTACATACTGGAACGACGATCTTCTTAGTCTCGGTTATGGCCTCGTTTCCATGGCTTACCAATGATGTGCAATTGAACGCCTTGGCTGCCGTGGGTGGACTAGCAACAGTCCTGCTCGGAGCGCTTTTGGCGTACAGTACAAACGACCTGCGCGGACTCTTAGGATATTCCACGGTGAGCGCGAGTGGCTTCATTGTAATAGGTGTCGCTTCACGCTCGGCTTTGGCGGTCACCGGCGTTCTCTATCAGGCGCTCGCCATGGCGGCAGCGCTCTTTCTGCTCGCCATTCTCGTCGGCGTGCTTGAAGAGCGCCTCGGCGGCGTGACGTTTGCGCAATTGGCAGGCTTGACCACGCGCGCTCCGTTCCTCACCCTGGCCTTTGTCGTGGGCAGCTTCTCCATTGTCGGCGTGCCGGGTTTCGCTAGCTTTCCCGGGCGCTGGCTGGTCTTCCAGGCCGCTTCGCAACAGGGCGAGTGGTTTCTCTTTACCCTCCTCGCGGGGAGCGGACTATTGATGCTAGCGTATGCTCGCGCGCTGCGCGCGTGCCTCCAACCGGTTCAAGTCCCGGGCAGAATCCGTCCCTTCTCCCGTCCCGGATCAGCCATGGTAATCGTCGTTGCCTTGGTTTGCTGCGGCCTTGGTATCTATCCCTCACCAATCTTCTCTGCAATTCTGGAAATAGTGCAAGAGCTTAGTTTCGTACGCGCGGTGTAGGTAGAGTTCGTTTCTGGCTAATCCTGCTTGTGCTTGCCACGCATTCACAACAGCATGTGCCGCCACAGGCGATTCGTCGTTACAGCGAGCAACTTTTCAACTTTCGGACAAAAAGCGACGCAAGACGGGCACACTGCCCGTCTTGCGTCGACTTTCAAGGTTATTTTGCAGGGCTAGACAGAATCTAGCTGCACGATCCTCTGTTGTTCTACCGACAGGTACGCCCCCCGGATGAGACGGAGGGTGGCGATGCCGTCGGCCAGACTCTGCACCGGGGTCTCGCCATTCTCCAGCGCGGTAATGAAGTGGGCGATCTCCCTTGTAAAAGTGTCGGGGATTTCGAGCTCGCGCACTGCCGGCTGGTCCATGCCGTTGACCTTGTATTCAATGCGTCCCGGCCCCGCAGAGATTGTGCCGCGGTCGCCGACAACGTGGATTGAGTAGCCCGACGGCAGGTTCATAGCCCACGAGCTGAGGATGAAGCCGGACGAGCCGTTGTCGAAGGTCACGAGCACCTGTGCCGTATCCTCACCGTCGAGTTGCGGCAGGCGGTGGTTGGTAAGCACCGCACTAACTGTCAACGCTTTGGCGCCGGCCAGGTACAGCAGACGGTAGGTCGGGTGGTAACCGGTATCGATGAGTTCGCCGCCGCCCATAAGTTCGCGTTTGGAGCGCCACGTGCCGGGCCCATGAGATGCAAGCGCGTCAGAGCCTGTTCTAATGAAAGGTCGGCTCAGGAAGCAGTCCGCGGAATGGATCCAATAGATATCCCCCAGCAGCCCATCCTCGATGCGGGGCTTGATCTCTTGCACCGATTCCGTGAAGACCTGGTTGTGGGCGCACATGAGCGTGATGCCGCTCGCCTGCACGGCTGCTTCAATCTCCTTGGCTTCGTCCATTGTTAAGCAGAGCGGCTTTTCGATGAGGATGTGCTTCTTGGCGTTTGCCGCCGCCACCGCGGCCTCTTTGTGGAGGTGGTGCGGCAGACAAATGTCCACCGCGTCTACGTTGGGGTTTTGCAAGAGTTCGTGGTAGTCCGAGTAGATTTGGGCCCCGCCTACTTGCGCTGCACGCGTTTGTGCGGCTGCTTCCACCACGTCCGCTACGGCGATCACCTTTGCGCGTTCGCTATTGGCGTTCCAACCGCGCGCGTGGCCGTTGCTAATGCCGCCGCACCCGATAATACCAACACCTAACATTCTTGGTTGCATCCTTTCCCGTATAATTGAACCTGACAAGGATCAAGACTACGTCCTATTATGGTTTTTTTTGCGCGCAGTGCAAACGAGCAATGAAGCGTGGGGGCTTGTCCCCCGCTGAACGCGGAAGAGGAGTAATAACCATGCAAGCAACCCAGATATTCTTTCCTGAACGGAACAAGGTGGCGCTTGAAACGATCACGCTGCCGCCGCTTGGGCCCCACGACGTGCTGGTGCGCACCGAAGTCAGCCTCATCAGCGCCGGCACCGAGCTTACCAATCTCCTAGGCGACCGGGAGGACCAGCCCTTTCCCAAATACCCGGGCTACTCCAACGTGGGTGTTGTGGAACGTATGGGCGACCAGGTCGCCGACTTCGCCGTGGGCGACAGAGTCTTGAGCAACGGCAGGCATGCCTCTCACCACGTTGTTAAGCGCGCAAAGGACCGCACCGGCGCACCGCAAACGCTGCTCCGCGTGCCAACGGGAGTCGATCCGGCTGACGCGACGTTCACAACCTTGGGGGCAGTGGCGATGCACGGCATTCGCAAAGCGGAGCCAAAGTTGGGGCAGACTGCTGCCGTGGTGGGGCAAGGAGTGGTGGGACAACTCCTCTGCCAGCTTTTGCGATTGAACGGCGTCCATCCGGTGATCGGCATCGATGTTTTCCCCGAGCGTTTAGAAGCGGGTGTGCAGAGCGGCACCCCTGTCCTGATCAACGCCTCTGAAGAAGACGTAGTGCAGCGTGTAATGGAGGAGACGGACAGCGCGGGCGTCACCTGTGGCTACGACGCCACGCGCAGCGGGACTGCCATCCGCACGCTTATGGATATGGCGGCGCAGAGCGGCAAGATACTACTGGTGGGGAGCATCCCGCGCATCGTGGAAATACCGCTCTTCGATCCCATGCAGACGAAGGAACTCAGCATCATCGGTGTGCTCCAGCCGCGCTCGCCAATGATCGCGCATCCCTACTACCCGTGGACGCAGGAGCGCAACCGAGACGAAATTCTACAGTTGCTCGCTAGAGACGCATTGCGCGTCGATCACCTCATCACCCACCGCATGGCGCCGGAAGAAGCGCCGGAGACCTACGAGATGATTGCGCGCGGCGGTTCGGACTGGCTGGGCGTGGCTTTTGCGTGGTAAGGACGTTAATCGGTCTCTTTGGCAGAGCACGATCGGCAGGGACGATCGCACGGCAGGGAGGCGGTCCGTAGAGTGCCTGCGTACCGGCATAGCTTATAGAGACAGGCTGTCTAGTCTAAACGCCGTCCTCCAAGAAATGCGCACTCGAGAGAGGCTTGGCACACAGTTACTTGACACGGTAGGTGCTATGCTCTATTTTTAGCGTGGCCGAAAATAGGTAGTTAGGTAGTGCTCAGGAGGTTTCACTCGATGAGGACCAATGGACGACTTAGTCGACGCTCTCTCCTTGGCTGGAGTGGCGTGGTAGGCGGCGGCGTGCTGCTGGCGGCCTGCGGCGCGCAGACCGGCGCTATGACGGAGACCGAGGCAGAGGCCGAAGCGCCCAAGGCTGAGACGGCCGCAAAGGCGCCCGAAGCGCGCAAAGTCGTGCACACTGACTGGTGGGTTCCTGGCGGCTCGCCGACGTTGGACGAGTACTTTAGCGGCATCAAGGCCGACTTCCAGGATCTCAATCCCGGCACGACCGTTGAGTACGTGTTCGTAAAAGGCACGATAGGCGTGCAGGATCATGTGACCACGATGATTGCCGCCGGCGAGCAAGTTGACTCTTCGCAGGTCTCGGTAGCCTTCATCTTGAACTGGTTGCTGAAAGACTTTCTGCAGCCGCTCGACCCGTTCCAAGCTAGGAATCCCGACATGGCGCCCGACAAGTTCGTGGACTCCGGTCGCTTCTTCAACGTGCACAACGGCATGACCTACGGCATTCCGTATGACGGCCCCTCAACCACCGTTTTGGGGCTCAACACGCGCCTGCTGACCGACGCGGGTCTCGACCCCTCGCGCGAAGTTACCTGGAATTGGGATTGGGACCAGTTCTTGGAATATACTCAGAAGGTGCACGAAGTGGATGGCGAAAATATCACGCGCTTGGGCTATGACGCGGACGGCTTTAGCATCTATGGTATAGCGCGGTGGATCTACCCCAATGGCGCCCGGCTCTATGCCAGCGATTGGTCGGCAGCAGCTTTCGATTCTCCGGAAGGCATAGCCGCGGGCCAGTTCAAGGAAGACCTGCGCCAGAAGCACAAGTTCGGCCCCAAGCCGGAAGGCGCGACCTTCGACAACGAGCAGATCGTCATGGACGCCCAAGGTTCGTGGAGGGTGGGGTACATCTTCGGCCGCAATGCGGAGTTGGAATTCGACTTTGCGCCCTTCCCCAAGGGTCCCAGCGGCACGACGCCGGGCAGCGTAACCTGGACGAATCAGTGGTGCCTCTTCAGCGTCTCGCCGGATCCGGACCTCGCCTGGGATTGGATGTCCTGGGTGAACAGCGAACCCACTCTGGAGAAGTACTTCGCCGGTATCCTCTCTCGGAATGCCGGTCGCAAGGAGTTCTACCAGAGCGACGCATGGCTGGCGCGCGTGGCAGAACGTCCGGTGCTGAAGGACCTGGAGATCATCGCCGACAATTCCGGGCCGTACCCGTGGGTGCACACGTCCAAGGGCAACGAAGCTACCAAACCGGTGTGGGACGCCCTGAATGTGCAGGAACTCACCGTGCCGGAGGCGTTCTCCGAGGCCGTGAAGCTGCTTAACGGCGTATTGGCGGAAGGTGGCTAACGGCTCTTCATTGTGTCACGGCCTTCCTCGACGAACCGTTCTCAAGAAAGACGATCAATGCGCAAGTGAACAATAGTTCCTAAAACTACGGTCAGCCCATTGACAGCAAAGCGGCAACTTAGTACCGTTAGGGCAACGGTTCTGTTCTACTTTGAACGTGCCGAGAGTTAGGTAGATAGGTAGTGCTCAGGAGGTTTCATGCGATGAAGACCAAGGGACAACTAAGTCGACGCTCTCTCCTCGGCTGGGGAGGAGTAGTCGGCGGCGGCGTGTTGCTGGCAGCCTGCGGCGCGGCGCCCGCCATGGACGGCGAAGGCGAGATGGAGGCGAAAGAGGCAG
Source organism: Chloroflexota bacterium (assembly GCA_965221905.1). Classification (GTDB taxonomy): domain Bacteria; phylum Chloroflexota; class UBA11872; order VXOZ01; family VXOZ01; genus VXOZ01. The sequence goes on along the minus strand of OZ244922.1, from coordinate 3,357,362 downwards.
CCCCCAAGGCGGAGATGAAGGATCAACCAGTGGAGGCACGCAAGATCGTGCACACCGACTGGTGGCGGCCCGGTGGCGCGCCCACCATTCAGGAGTACTTCGACGGCATCAAGGGCGACTTTATGGAGCTCAACCCCGGCGTGACCGTCGATTCGGTCCACGTGCGAGGCACGGGTGGGTTGCGCGAGCATGTTACCGTGATGATTGCCGCCGGCGAGCAAGTAGACTCTTCACAGGTCTCGGTAGCCTTCATCCTCGACTGGTTGCTGAAAGACTTTCTGCAGCCGCTCGACCCGTATCAGGCCAGGGACCCCGATACAGCGCCCGATAAGTTCGTGGACTCCGGCCGCTTCTTCAACCAGCACAACGGCATGACCTACGGCATACCGTACGACGGCCCCGCAACCGTTTTGATGGGGCTTAACACGCGCCTGCTGACGGACGCCGGCCTCGACACCGATCGCGAAGTCACCTGGAATTGGGAATGGGACCAGTTCCTGGAATATGCGCAGAAGGTGCACGAGACGGATGGAGAGAATATTACGCGCATGGGCTATCGCACCAGCGGCTTCAGCCTGTCTGGCATTGGGCGGTGGCTCTATCCCAACGGCGCTACCCTGTATACTGCGGACAATTCGGCAGCGGCCTTCGATTCCCCACAGGGCATTGCCGCAGGACAGTTCAAGGAAGACTTGAAAATAAAGCACAAGTTCGACCCCTTGCCGGAAGGCGCGACCTTCGTCAACGAGCAAGTCGTCATTTCCCAACAGGGTTCCTGGGCAGTCGGGTACATCTTCGGCAACAATGAAACCCTTGAGTTTGACTTTGCGCCCTTACCCAAGGGTCCCGACGGCGCGACGCCGGGTAGCATGACCTGGACGAACCAGTGGTGCCTCTTCAGTGTCTCTCCAGATCCCGAATTGGCGTGGAGCTGGATGAGCTGGGTCAATAGCGAGGCCACCTTGGAGAAGTACTTCGCCGGAATCCTCTCCCGGAATGCCGGGCGCAAGGAGTTCTACCAGAGCGAGGCCTGGCTGGCACGCGTGGCAGAACGCCCGGTGCTGAAGGACCTGGAGGTGATCGCCGACAATTCCGGTCCGTACCCGTGGGTGCACACGGCCAAGGGCAACGAAGTCACCAAGCCGGTGTGGGACGCCCTGAATAACCAGGAACTCACCGTGCAGGAGGCGTTCCCGCAGGCCGTGAAACTGCTCAACGGCGTATTGGAGGATTTGGGCATCTAGCTTCTTTTCCATATTGCTTTCAAACAAAGCAAAAGAGACTGGGCGGGTTGCACAACCCGCCCAGTCTCTTTATTGTGTCACGGCCTTCCTCGACGAACCGTTCTCAAGAAGGACAATCAACGAGCAAGTGAAGCTCTTGCCGCACAACTACGGTCAGCCCATTGACAGCAAAGCGGCAACTTAGTACCGTTAGGGCAACGGTTCTGTTCTGCTTTGAACGTGCCGAGAGTTAGGTAGATAGGTAGTGCTCAGGAGGTTTCATACGATGATAGGTACTGGACGGCTAAGTCGACGCTCTCTCCTCGGCTGGGGAGGCGTAGTAGGCGGCGGCGTACTGCTGGCGGCTTGTGGCGCGCAGCCTGCCGCCATGACCGAGGGCGAGGCCGAGGCGGAAGCGCCCAAGGCAGAGACGAAGGAAGCGATGGTCGAAGAGCGCACCATCGTGCACACCGACTGGTGGGGTCCGGGCAACGCGCCGACATTGCAGGAATACTTCGACGGCATCAAGAGCGACTTCGCGGAGCTCACTCCCGGCGTGACCGTCGAGACGGTCCACGTGCGAGGCACGGGAGGGTTACGAGAACACGTTACCGTGATGATTGCTGCTGGCGAACAGGTTGACACTTCACAGGTCTCGGTGGCGTTCATCCTTGACTGGCTACTGAAAGACTTCCTGCAGCCGCTGGACCCGTATCAGGCCAGGGACCCCGATACAGCGCCCGATAAGTTCGTGGACTCCGGTCGCTTCTTCAACCAGCACAACGGCATGACCTATGGCATCCCGTACGACGGCCCCTCAACCGTTGTGATGGGGCTTAACACGCGCATATTGACGGACGCCGGCCTCGACACCGATCGCGAAGTCACCTGGAATTGGGAATGGGACCAGTTCCTGGAATATGCGCAGAAGGTGCACGAGACGGATGGAGAGAATATTACGCGCATGGGCTATCGCACCAGCGGCTTCAGCCTGTCTGGCATTGGGCGGTGGCTCTATCCCAACGGCGCTACCCTGTATACTGCGGACAATTCGGCAGCGGCCTTCGATTCCCCACAGGGCATTGCCGCAGGACAGTTCAAGGAAGACTTGAAAATAAAGCACAAGTTCGACCCCTTGCCGGAAGGCGCGACCTTCGTCAACGAGCAAGTCGTCATGTCCCAACAGGGTTCCTGGAGTGTCGGCTACATCTTCGGCAACAATGAGACCCTTGAGTTTGACTTTGCGCCCTTACCCAAGGGTCCCGACGGCGCGACGCCGGGTAGCATGACCTGGACGAACCAGTGGTGCCTCTTCAGTGTCTCCCCGGACCCCGAACTGGCGTGGAGCTGGATGAGTTGGGTCAATAGCGAGGCCACCTTGGAGAAGTACTTCGCCGGTATCCTCTCCCGCAATGCCGGGCGCAAGGAATTCTACGAGAGCGAAGCTTGGAAGGCGCGCACTGACGAGCGGCCGGTGCTGAAGGACCTGGAGGTGATCGCTGACAATTCCGGCCCGTACCCGTGGCTCCACACATCCGCAGGCAACGAAGCCACCAAGCCGGTGTGGGATGCCCTGAATAACCAGGAACTCACCGTGCAAGAGGCCTTCCCGCAGGCCGCGGAGCTGCTCAATGGCGTTTTGGAGGAGTTGGGCACCTAAGCAAGCTCATTCCTCTGCTCTTTAGTACAGCGATAAAAACTGGGCGGGTTGCAAAACCCGCCCAGTTTTCTTTTGCTACGACCGCGCCCTACATGCTCTCGAAGGGGAGAGTGGTACTTCATGTTAAGAACCATCGCAAAGCAGAGTCTTGTCAGCTTGTTGACAGCAATACGGCAACTTAGTACCGTTAGGGCAGCGGTTTCGTTCTGTATTGAACGTGCCGAGAGAAGGTGGATTGGTAGTGCTCAGGAGGGTTCATACCATGAGAAGCACAGGACGACTAAGTCGACGCTCTCTCCTCGGCTGGGGAGGCATAGCAGGCGGCGGCGTATTGCTGGCAGCCTGCGGCGCGCAGACCGGCGCCATGGAGGGCGAAGGCGAGATGGAGGCCAAGGAAGAAGCCCCCAAGGCCGAAATGAAGGATCAGCCGGTGGAGGCACGCAAGCTCGTGCACACCGACTGGTGGGTTCCTGGCGGCTCGCCGACGTTGGATGAGTACTTCACTGGCATCAAGGCCGATTTCGAGGATCTCAATCCCGGCACGACCATTGAGTACGTCTTCGTAAAAGGCACGAATGTGCAGGATAGAGTCACTGCGATAATTGCTGCCGGCGAACAGGTAGACTCTTCGCAGGTTTCGGTAGCCTTTATCCTCAACTGGTTGCTGAAAGACTTTCTGCAGCCGCTCGACCCGTTCCAGGCCAAGGATCCTGATACAGCGCCGGACAAGTTCGTGGATTCCGGCCGCTTCTTCAACCAGCACAACGGCATGACCTATGGCATCCCGTACGACGGCCCCTCAACCACCTTGCTTGGGCTCAACACGCGCCTGCTGACGGACGCGGGCCTCGATACATCGCGCGAAGTTACCTGGAATTGGGACTGGGACCAGTTCCTGGAATATGCGCAGAAGGTGCACGAGGTGGATGGAGAGAATATTACGCGCATGGGCTATCGCACCACCGGCTTCAGCCTGACTGGCATTGGGCGGTGGATCTATCCCAACGGCGGTACCCTGTATACTGAGGACAATTCGGCAGCGGCCTTCGATTCCCCACAGGGCATTGCCGCAGGACAGTTCAAGGAAGACTTGAAAATAAAGCACAAGTTCGACCCCTTGCCGGAAGGCGCGACCTTCGTCAACGAGCAAGTCGTCATTTCCCAACAGGGTTCCTATAATGTCGGCATCATCTTCGGCAAAAATGAAACCCTTGAGTTTGACTTTGCGCCCTTACCCAAGGGTCCCGACGGCGCGACGCCGGGTAGCATGACCTGGACGAACCAGTGGAGCCTCTTCAGTGTCTCCCCGGACCCCGAATTGGCGTGGAGCTGGATGAGTTGGGTCAATAGCGAGGCCACCTTGGAGAAGTACTTCGCCGGCATCCTGTCCCGCAACGCCGGGCGCAAGGAGTTCTACCAGAGCGAAGCCTGGAAGGCGCGCACTGACGAGCGGCCGGTGCTGAAGGACCTGGAGATAATCGCCGACAATTCCGGTCCGTACCCCTGGGTCCACACGTTCGCGGGCAACGAGGCGACCAAGCCGGTGTGGGAAGCCCTGAACAAGCAGGAACTCACCGTGCAGGAGGCCCTTCCTGAGGCCGCGAAACTGCTCAACGGCGTTTTGGAGGATTTGGGCACCTAACGCCTCCTCAATTTGCTTCAAGTTAAAGCGACAGGACTGGGCGGGTTACACAATTCGCCCAGTCCTTTTGCTTAAGGTGTCTTCCTGCGCTGCGACCCTTCCCCGCCCGTTGCCTTCCACGTGTATTCGTCGTTCGATCTGCTGTCAGCGCGTTGACAGCGGAACGGCAAATTAGTACCGTTAGTGTGGACGAGTGGACGTACTCTAGCGGTACGCACTCATCCGAAATTAAGGCATAAGTGCCAGTTTGGTGATAGAGATGTTTCACTTGATTGCATGTAATCGCGGAATGGAAGGCAAAAGGCATGGAGCTATGGATGCTTGGTGTGCCTCTGCTTATCCTAATCCCTGGAGCTTTTGTTGTCGGTTATTGGTCACAACGGTTGATCCAACATCGGAATACTCAGGCGGCGGCGGCTGAAGCACAGAGGCTCATGGAGGATGCAGAGACAACACGTAAACGACTGGTAGTAGAGGCAAAGGATGAATCGCTCAAGCTTAAGACCAAAGCGGAAGAAGAGATTGGCCGTTGGCGCGGCGATCTCACCCGCTCGGAGCGCCGCCTGCAGCAACGCGAGGAGACGCTAGAGCAACGCACGACGCAGGCCGAGCGCCGCGAAAAGAAACTTGGTGATTTCGAAAAGCGGGTAGAGCGCGAGCGAGACGTAGTGAGCGAACTGCGCCAGAAGCAGATCAGCGAACTTGAGCGCATCGCTCAGATGACGGCCGATGAGGCCAAAGTGGTGCTCACGAAGAGCATTGAAGAGGAGGTGCGCAAAGAGTGCACCCGTATGATCAAGCAGCTCGAAGCGTCGGCGCGCGAGGAGTCGGAGCGCAGCGCGCGCCGGGTGATCGCGACGGCAATCCAGCGGCTGGCCGCCGACCATACCGTCGAGACGACGGTCTCCGTCGTCACCTTGCCAAATGAGGAGATGAAGGGCCGCATCATCGGCCGTGAAGGGCGCAATATCCGCGCTTTGGAGCTTCTCACCGGCGTGGACCTTATCATCGACGATACCCCGGAGGCGGTGGTGCTCTCCGCCCATGACCCGGTGCGGCGAGAAGTGGCGCGCCTGGCCCTGACCCGGCTCATCCAGGATGGGCGTATCCACCCTGCGCGCATCGAAGAGATGGTGGGCAAGGCCGATAAGGAGGTCGAAGATACTATCTGGGAGGAGGGCGAGCAGGCGGCAGACATGGCGCAGGTTCGCGGCTTGCCCGCTGAGCTGATCCGCCTTATCGGACGGCTCCGCTACCGTTCCAGCTACGGCCAGAACGTGCTGTCGCACAGTGTCGAGGTGGCGCAATTGGCAGCCAGCATGGCTTCTGAAATCGGCGCCGACGTGAATGTCGCCCGGCGCGCCGGCTTGCTGCACGACGTGGGTAAGGCGGTTGACGCCGACATGGAAGGCCCCCACGCGCTCGTGGGAGCGGAAATGGTGCGCCGGTATAGCCAGTCACCCAAAGTCATTCATGCCATCGCCGCCCACCACAATGATGAAGAACCGCGCACGGTGGAGGCGTTCATCGTTTCCGCGGCAGACGCCATCTCTGCCTCGCGACCGGGCGCGCGCCGGGATTCGATCGAGCGCTATATGCAGCGCCTGCGTGCTCTTGAGTCCGTGGCCAATTCATTCTCCGGTGTTGAGAAGTCATATGCGATCCAGGCGGGACGTGAAGTTCGCATCATGGTGCGTCCCGATGAGATTGACGAGCTAGGCGCCGTACGCCTCTCGCGTGACATCTGTAAGCAAATCGAGGAAACACTCGACTACCCAGGCCAAGTCAAGGTCACGCTGATTCGGGAGACACGTGTCGTCGGCTTTGCAAAGTAACATGGGGGGAACGGCGCATTTTGCCGGTGAGGAGGCAATCCGGCCCGATGCGTGCCATATATCGAGTTGCAGATGCAGTGCTCTGGGAGAGCGAGAAGAGGCTAGGCGTTTATAGAATGCTTGCTGTGGCCCACCTGAACGACTATCGTTGCACTCAACAACGGAGCTGGAGGGGAGCAGATGGAGATTCTAAAAGTAGCTTCACAATCCAAGCCGACAGCCGTGGCCGGCGCAATAGCAGGAGTCGTGCGGGAATCCGGACGGGCCGAGGTCCAAGCTATCGGGGCGGGAGCTGTGAATCAGGCCGTTAAGTCAGTCGTCATTGCGCGTGGCTATCTGGCGCCCAGCGGAATTGACCTCGTCTGCATCCCGGCATTCATCGAGGTCACCGTGGCGAACGGCGAGCGCACCGCCATCAAGTTTATCCTTGAGTCGCGATAGTGTTCATTCTGATGTAGCGCACCCAGAGGACTCACGTGTTTCCAGATTGGTGAGTATAATGGACACACACGGTTGCAGCGCAAAGTGTCTGCCGCAATTCGGTCTTTGGCAGGCGATTCGGTAAGGTTCGGACAAGCGTTGAAAGTGAATAGGCATGAGCGTTGACACGCACAAGGCCGTAAAGGCATTGATGGGTGTGGGGTTTGACGAAGCGCAAGCCGAGACCCTGATTGAGACGGTTGGCGAGGCCCACGACGCCGTCGCGAGCAAGGGGGACCTGGAAGCTCTTGGACAGCAGACCAGTGCAGGTTTTCTAGCCCTTGAGCATGCAATCAACGAACTGGCGACCAAAGCGGATCTGCAAGCCCTTGAGCAGTCAACCGAAGCCAAGTTGCGTGAATTAGAACTACGCATGACGATTCGGCTGGGCACGATGATTATTGCTGCATCCGGCTTGATAATTGTGATTCTGAAGCTATTCCCGTAACAGACAGGCCTTGCGAACAGTTTTTCCGTTCTTCACTATTCCTTGCCCCGCATTGATAGCGCCTATACCCGCGTAGATGCCTAAACACCACGGCCGGACTTAGCTGAATAGTTTGCATAACAGCCTGCACCCAGCTTATATTCCGTAGCATAGGAGAGGACGTATGTACCCGAATGGCGCGGATTTCGCCCTTAGTCTGACGTTCGACGTCGAGATGTGCACCAACTTTCCGTATTGGACTTCCCAATGGAACCATCGGAAAGGGGCCATCGATGAGGACAGCAAGCTCTATATGGGCAAAATGCTGGACGTGGCGGAGAAGTACGGGGTGAAGCTCCAGTTCTTCCTGGTGGGCAGCGCTTTAGAAGACCCAAACATCGACTATCTCAAGCGCATGGCGGCGGAAGGCCACGCGGTGGACAACCACACCTACCACCACGTGAACGTGAAGGCGCAAGACATACCGCAGCTACAGCCAGTGTACGCCGATGCGCCGTGGCGAGCCGCCGGTCTCAATGCTTTGGATTGCATCCGACGCGAGGTGCAGCAGACGTCGTCGGCGATTACCGAAAAGCTCGGCGTTGCGCCCACCGGCTTTCGCACTCCCGGCGGGTTCAACAACGGGTTGGAGGATGTGCCGGCAGTGCAAGAGCTGCTGAGCGACGAGGGCATGCAGTATGCCTCGGCGCGGTACTACTTTCCCGTAGACATTGAGAAGAAGCGTCCTTCGGCGGAGACGTTGCGTCAGGCGATGGAGACGAGTATCGACACCCTGCAGCCGTACCGCTATCCCAATGGACTGCCGGAGCTGGCGCTGGCGGGCATTACGGATATTTGGGCGTTTCGCGTGCTGGACCTTGACCGATGGGAGTTCATCGACGTGCTCAAGCGCGGCATCGACCATGCCCACGCCAACCAGCAAGTATTGAGCCTTTGCTTCCATCCGCCGGTGCTCGCCGTCCGCGATCCGCACTGCGACATGCTCGACGGCGTGCTGCGCTACGCCTTGGAAAAGCCCGGCGGCTGCTGGATTACGACAAACCGGGAGATAGTAGCGCATTCGCTTAACTAACGCATGGCCGATCAAGAACCTATAACGATAGCCGCTTGTCCTACGCGCTAAGTAATCCAACATAAAAGGACGTACACATGTTTCCAAACGGCGCGGAATTCTCTCTCAGTCTGACGTTCGACATTGAGATGACCCCCAACTTTCCCTATTGGACGTCGAAGTGGAACCACCGCAAGGGCGCCATCGACGAAGACACCAAGCTCTACCTGCGGAGGATGAGCGAGATCGCAAAGAGCTATGGGGTCAAACTCCAGTTCTTCTTGGTGGGCAGCGCGCTGGAAGACCCGAACATCGATTACCTAAAGCAACTCGTCGACGACGGTCACGCCATCGACAACCACACCTACACCCATGTGAACGTGAAGGCCAAGGATATCGCCGGGTTGCAGGAAATCTACGCCGCCGCTCCCTGGCGGGCTGAGGGCCTATCCCCGTTGGAAGTCATCCGACAGGAAATCCGGCAGACCAATGCCGCAATCGAAGAGAAGCTGGGCGTCAAGGCACAGGGCTTCCGCACGCCGGGCGGCTTCGAGGGCGGACTCGACGACGTGCCGGACGTGCAGGACGTGCTAAAGGACGAGGGTTTTCGGTTTGCCTCCGCCAATTACCACTACCCCGTAGACAGACTCGTGCGGCACCAGCCCACGGAGGTGCTTGAGGCGGCATTCCGCGCCAGTCTGGATAAACTGCAACCGTACCGCTATCCCAACGGACTGCTGGAAATCCCCCTCATGGGGATCACCTCCATCTGGGCATTCCGGCACATGGATCTGGACCGCTGGGAATTCATCGATCTCATCAAGGCCGGCGTGGACCACGCCCACGCGAACAAGCAGATTTTCAGCTTGTGCTGTCATCCATCGGATATTGCTGCGCGCGATCCCCATTGCGACATGGTAGATGCCGTGCTGCGCCACGCGCTGGATAAGCCCGGCGGTTGCTGGGCGACGACCAATCGCGAGATTGCGGACTTTTATAATAACTGACGTTTGCAAGGGCGTGCATTACGTTGCGCGTTCAATGAGCGCTATCTGCGCGAATGCGGCAAACTCCAGTGCAGATCGCTGAATGGACGGGCAGAATCGCGCTCGATACAGTTGCGAACGGGGCACAGGCCACCGCCGCGTGAGCGGAGTTGCTCTCGGGTGGGCCGAATTGCAACGAATTTCAGGGAATAGGCACAACTCTACGCATTAGACGTCTTCTTGTGAAGTAGACGTCTTCTTGTGAAGTAGCTGCAATCTTACGAGATAGATGTAACCTTACGGAGTACCGGAGCGGAGATAATATGGAAACTGCAGACGTTGTCGTCATTGGTGGTGGAATCGTTGGCACCACAATCACCTACCATCTCGCGAAAGCCGGTGCCGGCAAGGTCGTACTTTGCGAGCGGAACACAATTGGCTCCGGCACGAGTTCCATGTCCGGCGCCATGTGCGGCCAACAGGCAGAGATGACGGACACCATCGCCAAGCTGGCGGTACGTGCGCGCGACATCTACGACAACTTCTCAGACGTCGTGGGCGGCGACTGCGGTTTCTTTAAATATGGCATCTTAAACCTCAGCGATTCGATGGAATCAGCCGAAAAGGCTGCCGCAGCGGCCAGGAAGAACGGCTCTGCCGCCCGCGCGATTACACTCGACGAGGCGAAGGATTACTATCCGGAAGCCAACCTGGAGGGCGCAGGCGCTGCGCTCCTCTATGGCGAGACCGGGAATGTGGACGCCTACCGTACGATGCAGTCGTTCGTGGCCGGCGCGCGGGCCTACGGCGCGGAGATTCGCGAATTCACCCCGGTTACGCATATCCACGCCAAGAACGGGCGCATCGAACGGCTGGAAACCCCCGGCGGCGCTATTGTGCCGGGCAAGGTCGTGCTCGCCTGCGGGCCGTGGAGTCACAAAGTAGCGCGCTCCGCTGGTTTGCGCCTCCCCATTCAACCCTCGCAAGTCGGCGTGTCGTTCTACCGTCAACCGCCCGATTTCTACGACCGTCCGCCGGTGTTCAGCGTGGAGCTTGCCATTATTCCCTGGCACAATAAGCACTTTCGCGTCTTGTGCGACCGCCGCAACCCGCTGGTGAAGATAGAACCGGACCCCACGAACGCCGTTCCCCCTCAGTGGATGGTGGACTGGACGACCGAGGTTATACAGAAGCGGCTCCCCAAGATGAAGCGCGGCCGCTTTCAGGGCGCATACCAGACCTGCTATGATGATACTCCCGACTTGAAACCCCTCTTGGGCTACGTTGCAGGTTACAATAACCTGTTCCTCGATTGCGGGTGGAGCGGCCGCGGCTTCAAATTCTCCGTGGCCCTCGGTGAATATAACGCCAAGTGGATTATGGAAGGCAAAACCGAACTCGATCTTGCGCCGTGGCTGGCTAGTCGCTTCTTGGGCGCATGACCTGTTTCAGTTGACTAATCCGCTGCGAAGACTCGGAGTAGGTTGCAAGCGAGTCTGTTCACCTCTCGGCCCTTTGACAAACTCAGGATATGTAGGCTCAAGGCGAACGGAACGCGTTGCTTTGTCTTCGCTGTCAGGGTAGTGTAGTCTCGCTAGCGAAGGAAAAAAGGGCTGCTATCAGGGCCGTTGTCTTTTAGATGCAGCGCCGATCTCAGATCTAAGGAAAGGGTACATGGCGCGTACGCGCATTGTTGTCACCGGCATGGGCGCGGTTACCCCGGTGGGTAATACCGCCGCGGACTCGTGGCATGCCGTCTGTGTCGGCACATCAGGAATCAAGCGCATTAGCCGGTTTGATACCATGGGCTTCGCGGTGCAGATTGCCGGTGAGGTAAGGGACTTCGACGCGCGGCAGTACATGGATGCGCGCGAGGCGAGGCGGATGGACCGCTTCACGCAATACGCCGTCGCGGCGGCGCAAGAGGCCATGGACGACTCGAGTCTCGATATAACCGCAGAAAACACAAATCGCATCGGCGTGTTTGTCGGTTCCGGCATTGGCGGCATCGAGTCGTTGGAGTCGCAGTTTGCGGTGATGGCCGCGCGCGGGCCCAGTCGCTTGAGCCCCTTTCTCATTCCCATGCTGCTCACGGATACCGCAGCGGGAGCAATCTCAATTCGCTTCGGACTGCGGGGTCCAAATCTGGCGGTCGTCTCCGCCTGCGCCACCGGCGCGCATGCTGTCGGCGAGGGCGCGGCGGCAATTCGGCGCGGCGACGCCGACGTGATGATCTGCGGCAGCAGCGAGGCCGCGGTGACCCCAATGACCATCGCCGGTTTCGCCGCTATGCGCGCGCTCTCCCGACGGAACGATGCTCCGGCGGCGGCCTCGCGCCCTTTCGAGAATCAGCGGGACGGTTTTATAGTCGGTGAGGGTGCGGGCGTGTTGGTGCTGGAGCGTTTGGAGCATGCGCTGGACCGCGGCGCGCACATTTATGGCGAGGTAGCGGGTTACGGCGCGACCGGGGACGCCAGTCACATTACCGCCCCGCCGGAAGACGGTGAAGGCGCTGCCCGCGCCATGCGGATTGCGCTGGAGCGAGCGCAGCTCAAGCCGGAAGACGTGCAGTACATCAATGCCCACGGTACCTCCACGCCGCTGAATGACCAGGCGGAAACCCAGGCCATCAAGGCAACGTTCGGCAAACATGCCGGAACGCTCGCCGTGAGTTCTACGAAGTCCATGACCGGCCATCTACTCGGCGGCGCCGGCGGCGTGGAATCGGTATTCTGCTTGAAAGCAATTGCGGACAACGTGATCCCGCCAACGATCAACTATGAAGAACCCGATCCTGACTGCGATCTGGACTACGTGCCCAATAGCGCGCGCAGGGCAATTATTCACGCGGCCATGAACAATAGCTTCGGCTTTGGCGGTCACAACGCGAGTCTTATCTTTAGACGATACGAGGCGTAAGGCAAGTTCCAGTTAGTTTTGGAAGAAAGCTAGGCTGCGGCGCTGTTCCCTCTCCATGAGGGAGAGGGTAAGGGTGAGGGCGAATCTTGAGAACAGATAGCGAAAAATGGGTGTAAGGAACGGATACGGTGGCGTCCGAACAGCAATCCGATGACGTGAGGAGCGAAGAGAGCACCGCGTGGCTAGAGGGCGTGCACGACCTCATCGCCGCCCTGCAAGACACGGTGGTGAGTGAGGTAGAGATTCGCTTTGGCGATACGGCAGTGTTTCTGCGCCGCCGACCGGGCGTCGTTCTCCAGCCGCTGGCGCGAGATGCCCGTGCACCCAGCGAGGAACCGGCACGTCGCACCGCGATTAAGGCGCCTCTCAACGGCATCTTCTACGACCGGTCAAGCCCTCAAGCTGAGCCTTTCGTGCAGGTGGGAGACCGGGTGGAGGCAGGCCAGGTGGTCGCGATGATTGAGGCCATGAAAGTCTTCAACGAGATACACGCGGAACTGTCCGGCCGGGTTACGGCCGTGCTGGTAGAATCAGGTGACGTGGTGCAGGGCGGTCAAGACCTCATTGCCCTCGACGGGTAGGCGGCCAAGCCAAGCAGCAGCCAGGCGTAGAGAGGACAATAGTAAGACGGTTCTTGGGATGACATTTAGCTGGGAACGCTCTTACAAGCCGAGGTAAGTTTGTAAACAAGGAGAAGGGTGGATGACGGCACGAGAGACAATTCTATCCGGCGAGCGCGCCCGCAGTGCGCTCATGGCAGTCGCCCTAGCGACGTTCGCGGCGGTGCTGATAGCCCTGTCGGCGCGGGCGGAGATACACCTGTGGTTTACGCCGGTGCCCATCACGCTGCAAGTATTGGTAGTACTTCTCATCGGTTTGAGCCTGACCCCGCGCCAGTCTTTCCTGGCACTAGCCGAATACATTGGCGCCGGGATCGTGGGTTTGCCGGTCTTCTCCGGCGGCGGTTCCGGCATCGCCTGGTTGCTTGGGCCGACCGGCGGATACATTTGGGGCTTTCTCTTTGCCGCCCCGCTCGTCGGAATTCTCGCGCTCTGGCTGGGGCAGCGTTGGACTATCGTGGCAGCACTGGCAGGCATCGCCGTCATCTACGTCCTTGGTTGGTACCACTTGTCGCAGTGGTACTTCTTGGTGAGGGACGAGCAAAGCCCCTGGATGCTGGCCTACCGCAATGGTGTCGAACCGTTTGTCCTGATAGACATCGCTAAGGCAGTCGTTGCTGTTATTTTGGTGTACGGCGGTACGCGCTTGGGTCTGAGCTTACCCGGCGCAAAGAAGTGATAGATGGCTCGAGTTGAGGCCCGCTTGGAAAGTCTCAGCAAGGGATAGCCGATGCCCGGGTGAGGGGCGGGTCAAGCCTTGGCGGTGCGGCCGAATGGCGCAAGCGCGCGCCTTCACACTTTCTAAATGAATAGCAGTGGTTATATACTTGATAGAGGCGGAAGGAGCAGCAATGGGAAGCAATGCGTGACGCGGGTAATGCACACTGAGACTCGATGGAGGCGCATCACCATTAGGCACAGTTTGCCGAGGCATAGAGAAGCACCGGATGTGTCTTATTGCAGTCAGTGAGCAGCCCCGATTGTCAGCGCAAAGTGCAGCCATATTCCTGAAGTGCACTGCTATCCCAATCCGGTCAGTGTGACGCAGTGTCACATCCGCGTTTGCCAGCCCACGGTGTCTAGAGACGAGGTCTTTTGGAGTACTCCACCTCCTCCGTAGTGAGCGTAACCGTGGCAGTAATGCGTCTTAGTATTTTTCACTTGCGTAGTATCGTATTGTAAATCGTATAGGAGCGAGAAATGAGCGATACGCTAGAGCAGATTAAGGCGGTAGTAGCGGATAAACTCGGTGCCGAGATCGGCGAGATCACAGAGGATACCCGCTTTCAAGAGGACTTGGAAGCAGATTCCCTTGATCTTGTCGAGCTCATCATGGCGCTAGAGGACGAATACAGCATCCAGATTTCGGATGAAGAGGCACAGGAGATCCGAAGCATCAAGGATGCGGTAGCGTACATCGAGAAGCAGGCGGCCGGCTAACGCCCTTGCCCTTAAGATGGAACTCGCACTAGGCGGACACGTTGCCCTCATCACCGGCGCCAGTCGCGGCATTGGCAAAGGTATTGCTACTGCGCTTGCACGCGAGGGCTGCAAGCTGGCCATTTGCGCCCGCGGTCAAGAGAAGCTTGAAGAGACGGCAGCATCGCTGCGCAATAGCGGCGCAGAGGTGTGCGCCATTGCGCGCGACGTGACGGAACCCAATGCAGCGGCAGAAATTGTCGCGGCCACCATCGAAGCTTACGGCCAGCTCAACGTTCTTGTGAACAACGTCGGCGGCAACAACCGCACCCCTTTCCCACAGCAGAGTGATGAAGAATGGGAGGAAGTCATCGGCTTAAACTTGCTCTCAGGCGTTCGGATGACCCGGTCTGCAACTCCGCATCTGGCAGCGGCGAGCGGTGGATCGGTTGTATTTGTCTCCTCGATTTGGGGCCGCGAGGTCGGCGGTCCCGCCGTGTACGTCAGCACTAAGGCAGCCGTCATCGGCTTGGCCTCCAGTCTTGCCCGCGAACTCGCGCCGCAAGGTATACGTGTGAATAGTGTTGCGCCCGGCTCAATTCGCTTCCCTGGCGGCAGTTGGGACCGGCGCGTGCAAACCGACCCCGATGGCATGGCCGAGTTCGTGGAACGTGAGATCCCCGGCGGTCGCTTTGGGACGGTAGAGGAAGTCGCAAACGTGGTCGCCTTCCTAGCTTCGCCGCGTGCCAGTTGGGTAAACGGCACCTGTATCCCCGTTGACGGGTGCCAGTCCCGCTCTCTCATCTAGACAAACGGCGCCGCGCGGATAGAACAGCAAAAGCGGCGCTTGGGGTGAGTTCTCGTGCTTGGACTAGATAATGCGGCAAGGTGGCGTGCTCTCCGAAAGATAGCAAACACCAGCCACGAACAACGCCGGCAATCTCAGCGCAGGGGCTTGTCTCCCGCTTCCGAACTGTGGCAAGGCCCGCCGCCCGCACTCTTGTAGTGGATTTGAAAGTCGTGACAGGAACTGCCCTGCAACGCACGGCGGTCGCAGGTTGCAAACCTGCGCTACCGGGGAATGGGCCCAACGCTCTTGTAGGATTTGAATGTCGTCACCGGAACTGCCCTGCACCACACGGTGGTCGCAGGTTATAAACCTGCGCTACCGGGGAATGGGCCCAACGCTCTTGTAGGATTTGAATATCGTCACCGGAACTGCCCTGCACCACACGGTGGTCGCAGGTTACAAACCTGCGCTATCGTGGAACGGGCCCGACGCTCTTGTAGTGGATTCGAAAGTCGTCACCGGAACTGCCCCGCAACGCACGGCGGTCGCAGGTTACAAACCTGCGCTACCGGGGAATGGGCCCGACACTCTTGTGGTGGATTCGAAAGTCGTCACCGGAACTGCCCTGCAACGCACGGCGGCCGCAGGTTACAAACCTGCGTTACAGGGGAATGGGCACGACGCTCTTGTAGTGGATTCGAAAGTCGTCACCGGAACTGCCCTGCAACACACGGCGGTCACAGGTTACAAACCTGCGCTACCGGGGAATGGGCACAACGCTCTTGTAGTGGATTTGAAAGTCGTCACCGGAACTGCCCTGCAACACACGGCGGTCGCAGGTTTGTAACCTGCGCTACCGGGGAATGGGCACAACGTTCTTGTAGTGGATTTGAATGTCGTCACCGGAACTGCCCTGCAACACACGACGGTCGCAGGTTGCAAACCTGCGCTACCGGGGAACGAGACGTGTGAGATGACCTGCGCAAGGTATTCATACGAACACTAATCGTCGAATAGACAGCAATGGATTGCACTGTGCCGGAAGACCATGACAGCTATGACATTGACGCACTTGGGACGAATCTCGGCGTTCACGGCGCGGATTCGCCGCTCCTAACGCAAGCTCTGACGCACCGGTCGTATGCGCACGAGCACGGGCTATCAAATCTTGACAGCAATGAACGGCTCGAGTTTCTGGGAGACGCAATCATTGGCGCAATTGCCGCGGAGTATCTCTACCGGCGCTTTCCCGACAAGACCGAAGGAGAATTATCGCGGTTGCGGGCGGCGCTGGTGAGAAAAGAACAGTTGTGCCAATTTGCGCAGGCTGCATGCTTGGGTGAGCTTCTCCGCCTCGGCAAGGGAGAAGAAGCAAATCGCGGCAGAGAGCGCGACTCTATCTTGGCTAGCGGCTTCGAAGCTGTCATTGGCGCGCTGTTCCTCAATACGTCATACTTGCACGTGAAGGCATTCCTAATTCCTCAACTCGAAGCAGCGATCGCGCACATCCTGAGCACTGCCGGCGACCTCAACGCTAAGACGCAGCTTCAAGAGTATCTGCAGGCGGAATGCAACACCACGCCGACGTATCGGGTGCTTGGCGCAAGCGGCGCCGACCACGCGCGGCACTTTGTTGTCGGCGTCTATCAAGAGGATTCCCTGTTAGCCATCGGTGAAGGCTCCAACACCCAAAAAGCGGAGCAAGCGGCCGCGGCGCGGGCCCTGGCACAAATCGAATCTAAACACCCGGTTACCGCAAGTCACTCGTCCCCCTCTTAGCCCCTATGTACCTCACACAGCTCGAGATACACGGCTTCAAGACATTCCCTACCCGGGCCAAGCTGGCTTTCCCCCGGGGCATTACCGCGATTGTCGGTCCGAACGGCAGCGGCAAGAGCAACCTGGCAGACGCCATTCGCTGGGCGCTCGGCGAGCAGAGCATGCTGGCATTGCGGGGCCGCAAGAGCGAGGACGTCGTCTTTGCGGGCACGCCCCGGCGCACGCGCGGCAGTATGACTGAGGTCGTGCTCACGTTCGACAACGAGGACGGCACGTTCCCCTTGGAACTGGCCGAAGTCAGCATTGCGCGGCGGGCGTATCGTTCCGGCGAGAATGAATACCTCCTCAACGGCAATCGGGTGCGTCTGCGCGATATCCAGCAACTCCTGGCGGAAGCCGGCATCGGCCAGGGCATGATGATCGGGCAAGGTCTTGTCGATCAAGTGCTTGCGCAGCGGCCGGAGGATCGCCGCGTCTTGCTGGAGGAAGCCGCCGGCGTGCGTTCGCTCTACATGCAGGAGCACGAGGCGCAGAATAAGCTCGGACGTGTGCACGACAATATGGACCGGGTGCGCGACATTCTGCTGGAATTGGAGCCGCGCCTCACCGTGCTCGAAACGCAGGCTGGAGAGGCCCGGAAAGCGGAGACGCTGCAGCAGGAACTGGCTCAGGCGATGCATGCCTGGTATGCGGCGCAACTGGCAGAACTTGTCGCAGAGGAACGAACTGCTACCCAGGAGCTTGCGCAGGTACAGACGACGCTTGCCACGCTAGATACGCAGATCGCGGGCCAGGCGCATGAGCGCGAGCGTTTAGAGCAGGCAATGCAGGAACAGGAACAGGGCATGAACCGCCTGGAAGCACGCCTCCGGGGATTGCGCAACCGCCAGAACGACCTCGCGCAGCGGCATGCAGTGCAGCAGGAGCGACAAACACACCTAGGTCGAAACGTGGAGGAGGCGGAATCGCGGGAAGCGGAGCTTGCTGAACGGCAGGAAGCTGTCGCCGCACGCCTACCCGAGCAGGAAGCCGCCCTAGCGGAAGCGTCAGAGGCGCTCACCGCGCTGCAAGCACAGTGGCAGTCCGCGAAGAGCGGCATCACCCGCAAAGAAGAGGCGCGCCGGGAAGCAGAAGCAGCCTTGCAGCAGTTGCGGCAAGAAGGGGTAACGGTTAGCACGCGACTGAGCAGCCTGACTGCTGCGATTAATGACGCAAAGCGTCAACGTGAAGCGGTGCTGACGCGCGCCGCCGAAGCCGCCGAGCAACTGCAACACGCACGCAAGCAGCAGCGTGACCGCGCCGCTTCCCTGGCGACGTTGCAGGAAAGTGCGGACACGCTCCAAGCAGAGGTAACTACCCGGCAAGCCGCCAGGAATCAAGCCGAATCTGCGTTAACGACGGTTGAGCAAGCCGTACACCAGCTTGAAACAGCACGGCAAGAGCCGCTGCGTCAGCGCGCCGATCTGGAAGGACGCACGGAAGCCCTGCGCGCACTCCTGACAGGCGCAGCGGCAGGTGAGGAGGCCAAGCCTGAGGCGATCGCGGCGAAACTAGGTGTAACGTTGCTGCCGCCTGTCGCGGAGGCAGACCTGCCCGAGGGCATTGCAACCGCGTTGGAGGCGGCGTTGCCTAGTGAAGCATTTCTCGCTGACCGTGCGCAGGATGCGGAGAAACTCATTGCGCACTTGGTAGGCGCGGCCGCCGCAAACGCAACCGTGCTGGCGGCCGAACTCGTGGCTACGGAAAAGCGCGCGGTGCCCTCTCTGCCCGGCGTTGTCGGATGTGCCGCCGACCTTGTTGCGCTGCCTCCGCAGAGCGCCGCCCTCGGGCCGTTGCTGCAAGCAATTCTTGTGGTCAAGGACGTCGGCGCTATCCTCGCCGTAGCTGGGCGGTACTCTTGGCCGCTGATCGTGAGTGCGGACGGCGTGGTGTACAGCAACGGCGTATTCCGCTATACGCAAGCGTCTGTGCAGCGCGGGCAACAGCACGTGCAATATCGGAATCTTACCGCACGCTTGGCCGACGTGCGCCGTCAGTGCGAGGAGTTGGAGCGGGAAGAGTCCGCGCTGCGCGCCCAACAAGGTCAATTGCGCGCCGAGGCCCGTGAAGCAGCCGAGGCCCATACGCAGTGCGCTGACACGGCGCGTACTGCCAATGCGGCCTTGCAGCAACAGACTCACGAGTATGATGAACTAGCGCGGCAATGCGCGTGGTGGGAGCAGGTTGAGGAGGAAGCACGCGTCCAACGGGAGGAAATTGAAGACACCTTCGCGGCGCGCGAGCGGGAAGCGCCGCTGGCCGTCGCCGCCAAGGAGCGACTGACCCGGGAGATTGGCGAACGGGAGCAGACAGCCAGCGCGCTGCAACAGGCAGTAGAAACACAGCGGGCCGCAATTGGCTCAATGCAGACGCAACTTGCGGTCCAGCAGCAGCGGAAGGAGCATCTGTCGCGCGCTATCGCCCAGTTGCGCACTGAGCGGCAAGGGCTCTTGGACGAGCGCAGCAAGATCGCAGCCACCCGCTCCGAGCGAGAAGAGGCGCTCCGCGCGCTGCAGAAGGAACTATCGGCAACCGAAGAGGCTTCCCGGCAGACTACCTTCCAGGTGCAGGAAGCCGATGCCGAAAGCAAGAAGCAGCGTGCCGTTCTGGAGCAATTGCGCGTGCAGCACGGCGTGCTCGCTCAGACTCGAACCGATTTGGAAAATCAGCGGGCTGCGCGCGAACGGGACTTCATCCGGGCTGAGCAGGCGCTGGCAGGCGTGCGGCAGCGGCGCGAAGATACGGTGGTGCGTTGGTTGAGCGATGAGCCGGAAGCTGAGCCGGTTCCGCAGGCCTCTGCTGAGCCTCCGGAGGAGTTGCAACGCAAGGTTGCGACTTTGCGGAATCGCTTGCGTCGGATTGGGCCGGTCAACCCCCTCGCGGTGGAGGAATTTTCGCTACTTGAGCAACGCGCGACCTTCCTTCGCGAGCAGATTGCCGATTTGGAAGCTGCCGGACAAGACCTCGACGAAGTCAAACGGCAGCTCCGTCGCACTATTCGCCAAGACTTTAATGCGACTTTCCAGCAGGTTGCGGCGGATTTTCGCACGATGGTACGAGTGCTCTTCGACGGCGGTGATGCCGAGTTGAGCCTGACTGATCCCCAAAACCCCGATCAAACCGGTATTGAGATTACCGTGCAGCTCCCGGGCAAGCGGCGGCAGGCGCTTTCGCTCCTCTCGGGCGGTGAACGCGCGCTCGTGGCATTGGCATTGTTGTTTGCGCTCCTCAGTGCACGCGCCACGCCGGTCTGCCTACTCGACGAGGCGGACGCCATGCTCGATGAGACGAATGTGGGCCGCTTCTGTAAGCTGCTTCGCGAGTACGGTCGGGATACCCAATTCCTGATCATCACGCACAATCGTGGCACTATGGAGATGGCGGATGCCCTCTTTGGTGTTAGCATGGCAGAAGAGGGTGTGTCGCAGATGATTTCCCTCCATTTGGAGGAGCTGCGCGAGCAAGTGCTTTCGCCTGCGGGATGAGAGCGCCCCTTGCGCTACGAGCGCGATAGGCAATCCTTTGCCGTTTGTCTTGAGCCTGTCGAAAGACGGGCGCTGAGGGACAAACAGGAAGACGGCATAGGCAGTAGGTTCCCGTTTTCGCGGGAATGATGGAAAGTGGATATTACAAGGCACGATGGCCGATCGACGAATGTCGGACTCATTGGGAGCGGGAGGTTCGGGGAAGAGCGATAGGCCGGGCGGGCGGTCGCCGGAACCGGCTTCCCGCTGGGGTATTCCGCTCATCTTTCTTGCAGTAATCTTCGCGCTGTGGCTCGGTTTTCGCCTGGTGCCGGACACACAAGGGCTCTTGGGCGACATCCCGTTCTTCTCCCCGCGTGCCACTCCAACTTTGACGATTGGCCCCGTATCCAAAGTCACGCCTACCCCTGCAAATGTACCCCCTACATCCAGCGGCCAAGGTGCACAGGCTTCACCTGCGCCGCGCTCGGCTGCGCCGGACCTTACCCAACTTTCCGAGGAGCGGGCGGTTACCTTGCTCGGGCAGCATCGGCTTACTGCGAATATTGTGCAGGTTTTCAATGAAAATGTTGCGCCGGGTCGGGTTGTCAGCCAACTGCCGGAGCGAAATACCGAAGTAGATGCAGGCACCGCCGTCACCATACGGATAAGCAAGGGACCCGAAAACCCCACGATGCCCGACGTGGTAGGCATAACGGTGGATAACGCCCGTGAACAGTTGGTGCTGCTGAGTGTAACCGTGAATGTGGATGAGCAAGGGAGTGCTACGGTCGACGCAGGAATCGTGCTGGCCCAAGAGCCGCCCGCCGGCACCCAGGTAGAGTCGGGGAGTACCGTGCGCTTGATTGTCAGCAATGGAGTGGACCGCGTAACCGTGCCGGACGTTCGCGGAAAGCAATTCGCAATAGCGGCACAAGAACTCGGTGTCATTGGCTTGCGCGGTCAGCCGGGAATCACGCTAACCGATGATTCCGGGACCTGTGGAACCATCGCCAGCCAAAACCCGGAGCCCGGCATTGAGGTCGAGCGCAATTATGTGGTCACTCTCAATATTCGTGGCGAACCCGGTTGCAAGTCGCCATAGAACTGACTTCCTGAGAGCTCGATGGCATTGAAAACCTCAGAACGGTCCTCCGTTCGTGCTAAACGTGCCTGTCCTGAGTGCGACGCAGGGTCGAATCTCGAACGAAAGAGGCGAGGAGCTTTCTCTGGAAGTTCGGCGCCTCGGAATTTCCGACAGATTTCCTCGTATTCTAGATTCCTCGCTGCGCTCGGAATGACATGTGTTGACTAATTCGTTGACAGATTTGTCAATCCAGTTGATGTCCTGGAAAGTTGAGGACGGTCAGTTCCGTCATTCCGGCTTTCGCCGGAATCCATCTTCACTGCACCCCCTAGACTCCTGCCCCGTATCAAGTATGGGGCAGGCTTTGCGCCGGAGTGACGGTTTTGGTGCCGCCTACCATGTTCGTCTTTCATGCACGAGCTGTCACTGCTCGTGCATGAAAGACCTATAGGGTAAGGCAGCAGATTGGTAGCCAATACTTCCTGCCGTTACATGCTCCCATTCTGTCAACGAATTACCTGACACTTTCAGGTGTGACAGGTGCTGTCAGTACTCCCTGCCACTCTCTCTTTACTGCGGGCGCAGTGTAGAGACGAAGCGCTCCTCGCCCAGGATGCCTTTGGGACGGAAGAGCAGCATCAGCACGAGCAACGTCTCCATGAGGAGAAACCTGAAGTAAGGCGCGCGGGCGCTGAAGGCAGGCGGCACGAGCGCATCGGTAGCAAACTGCGTCCCCGCCCAGATCGCCCAGAATACGAAAGCGCCGAGGATCACGCCTTTCGTGTTGCCGCTGCCTCCTAGGATCAGCATCACCCAGACGATGAAGGTGCCGAAGACCGGCTCGAATACCGTGGGGCTGATAGTGCCGGCGTTGTGGGCATAGAGCGCGCCGCCAACGCCCATCACCATCGCGCCGAGCACGAGCGCCTGCAGCTTGAAGCCGAACACGTTCTTGCCGTAGGCGGCGGCCACCACCTCATCTTCCCGAATCGCCCGCAACACGCGTCCCCAGGGCGAACGGATCATGCGCTCCAGCAGCACCGCAACAAACGCAAGCACGAGCACGACGATGCCGAGGTAAACGTAGTTGTAGTAAGCGGGCGGCACCAGGTCGTAGAGCGGACGGGGGATGCCGACCAGTCCTTTCGAACCATTTGCCAGCCATTGCTCGTTGTTGAATACGAGCCGAATGCTCTCGGCGATGCCAATGGTCGCAATTGCCAGGTAGTCCTCGCGTAGGCGCAGCGTGGGAATGCCTATCAGCACGGCGACTATGCCGCAGACTACCGCCGCGGCGATGACACCCACGAGAAACGGCTGGTTGAGGCCGAGCGCCTGCTGAGTATAGCGGGCCAGTTCGCCGGTAGGCAGCGGCTTCGTGACCAAGGCCGCCGTGTATGCGCCGATGGCGAAGAAGCCGGCTATGCCGAAATTGATTAGACCGGTTTCGCCGAAGTGCACGTTGAGTCCCAGCGTGAACAGAGCGTAAATGCCGGCGACTATCAGAAACCCCACCAGGTAGTTGAGTATGCCGGAGCTCAAGACCGTCTCGAGTGTCATTCTGCTTCTTGCGCTCCCCTTGTGCTCGGCGATAGTGAAGCCACGCCGCAGCGAACGTGCGATTGTTGCGGACGCAGGTTACAAACCTGCGCTACCGTCCTGTTCAGGCTAGAACTCGTCTCAATGGGACATTGCACCATATAGTCCGCCATTCGACAGGCTAACAGCCTGCCCGCACTCAATACGGGGCCGAACGAATAAGGGATTTAGCCGTTCGTGCTGAGCTTGTCGAAGCACAATTTGGTACGTCAAAACGAATGATCAAGAGTCTTCAAAACCCCCGCTGCTCGCTGCCAAGAATACCCCGCGGGCGGATGAGCAGCACCAATATCAGAATCACAAACGCAACGGCGGGCTTGTAGGTGGGCAGGAGGAATGCCGTCGACACTTGCTGCACGATACCTATCACCATACCGCCGATCAATGCGCCGTACGGGTTACCGATGCCGCCGAGAATGGCGGCGGCAAAGAGCGGCAGCAGCAAGTTCCATCCCATCTCAGGACGCAACTGCGAGTCGATGCCGAGCAAGATGCCAGCCGTTGCCGCCATCGCTGCCCCGATTGCCCACGTCCAGACCATCATCCGCTCAGTATTTATCCCGCTGATGCGCGCCAAGTCCGGGTTATCCGCCGTAGCGCGCAGCGCCTGGCCGATCTTCGAGTGTTTTAGGAAGAGGTATAGTCCCACCACCATGGCGAGGCAGGCAATCAGGATGAAGATCTGATCAGGCTTCACGCGAACCTCGAACGGAAGCTGGAGAGCCGGACGCAGGGCCTGGGTGAAGAAGTGAAACTCCGGTCCCCAGATGATGAAGAGCAAGGCGCGGAGCGCAAAGGCTACGGCGAGAGAGCCGATGACGAACATCACCGTCGCGTACCGGCGTTGGCGCATTGGACGGAACACAAGCCGATCGACAATCACGGCGACGCCGGCCGTAGCGATCATAGCCAACGGGAGCGCGAGCAGCATCGGCAACCCGAATGAAAGCGGCCCAAACGTGAATGTCGGTATGCCCAACGCGGCGAAGGCCGTATTCACGAGAAAGAATGCTACGTACGCGCCAACGGCCATCAAGTCCCCGTGCGCAAAGTTGGCAAAGCGGACAATGCCGTACACCAAGGTGAGGCTCACCGCGCCGAGGGAGAGAATGCTGCCGAGGATGATCCCGTCAACGATCAACGCAATCATGCTGCCCCTCCTAAATAAAGCCGGGCTACTTCCTCGTTCGCCAGTAGCGCGCTGCTTTCGTCGGTGAAGCGGTTCTCCCCGCCGGCCAAAACATAGCCGCGGTGTGTGTGCTCCAGCGCCATGCGCGCGTTCTGCTCCACCATGAGCACGGCAATGCCCTGCGCGTTGACGTGCGCTATCTGGGCGAACACTGTATCTACAAATACCGGCGCGAGGCCCGCCGTGGGTTCGTCGAGCAGGAGGAGTTGCGGTTCGAGCATGAGCGCGCGCGCCATAGCTACCATCTGGCGCTGGCCGCCGCTTAGCGACGAGACCTTGGCGTTACGGCGCTCTTTGAGATCGGGAAAGAGATCATAGGCCATCGCCGCCTGGCCTGCATAAATGTCGGGCCGGAGGAAAGCCCCCATGGCGAGGTTCTCTTGCACCGTCAAGCTCAAGAACGTATTGTCCGCCTGCGGCACGTAGCTCAATCCCCGGCGGACGATTTCATGGGGCGGCATGCCGGTAATGTCGGTGTCGCTGAAAGTGACCGTACCCTTGGTGGGTTTCAGAAGGCCGAATATCGTCTTCATCAGCGTGGACTTGCCGCAGCCGTTGGGACCGATGACGGCGACCACCTCTCTGACACCAACGGCAAGAGAGACGCCGTGGAGGATCTCAATTTCGCCATAGCCGGAGACTATCCCGGAAGCATCGAGGAGATTCACCGGTTCTGTCCTCCCAGGTACGCAGCAAGCACCTGCTCGTTCTGCTGGATTTCAGCGGGCGTGCCCTCTGCGAGCTTCTCGCCGTTGCTCATCACAATCACCGGGTTGCAGAGGCCCATTACCACCGCCATGTTGTGTTCGATGAGCAGCACGGTAATGCCCCGCTCGGCCACCAGGCGCTCGATTTGCTCCATCAGGCTGCGCAGGAGGGTTGGATTCACACCTGCGCCCGGTTCGTCCAGCATGATGAGTTGGGGATCGGTCATCATCGCCCGGGCGAGTTCCAGCAGCTTCTTCTGGCCGGTAGAGAGATTTGCCGCGTATTCGTCGCGCAGATGCGCCAGACTTACAAACTCCAGCACGTTGAGCGCTTTGTCGAAGGCTTCCTGCTCCTGCTGACGCACGCGCCAGGGCATAACCCACGCGGCCCCCAGCCGTTCACCTACTTGACCGGACGGCACAAGCATCAGGTTCTCGAGCACGGTCATCTGCTTAAGCTCTTTGGGCACTTGGAAGGTGCGGCAGAGTCCGTGGCGGAAGACCCGGTGCGGCGGCAGCCCGTCGATGCGGTTGCCTTGGAAGACGATGCTGCCCGAGTCCGGGGCATAGAAGCCGGAAATGAGATTGAACATCGTCGTCTTGCCGGCGCCATTCGGCCCAATCAGACCCGTAATCGTACCTGGGCGCACCTGCAGCGAGCAGTTGCGCACGGCCTGCAAGCCCCCAAACGACTTGGCAACGTTGTCGACCTCTAAGAGCACTTGCGGTGTGTCGGTAGCCACGGCATTCTCCGCCTAGATTGCTATCCAGCGAGACGGCCAGTTCACATCCCATCTCTGCGATCGCGGGAATTCATCTCTATAATAGTTGAAGTAACTATTAGCCGTGGCATTCCCGGATGTGGAGATTCATTTATGGTCGCGACTGGGAGTTCGCCATCAACTGTTCCTTGTAGAAAGACGCGCATGACACTGTTTAGGAGCGATTGCACCCTCTCCCAGCGGAGACCCGTGCATAACCCTTGCCGAGGCGAGAAAGTCCCATCTCCCGGCGGGAGAGGGTTAGAGCCTGCCCCGTACTTGATCGGGGGTGAGGGGGAATCTTCATAACTCAGCTCGGTCGCACCGCCCTTGCAACTGTGCACCATGGAATCTCTTGTGCGACAACAATCACAATGGCTGCCGCCCAATTCGATACCAATCCGGGACTAATTCTCAAGAAAACCCACACTGATAGAAGTGTAAGGATAGCACCGAGGAGCACTCATGAATCTTCTCTTCATCACCGCAGACCAGCAGCGCTGGGATAGCCTGCCGTGCTACGGTCTGGACTTCATGCAGACGCCCAATCTCGACCGGCTGGCGCGGGAGGGGATGGTGTTCGAGCGCTGCTACGTGCCCGCGCCGCTCTGTGTACCCACGCGCGCGGCGTTGCTGGGCGGGCAGTGGCCCACCACTACCGGCGTGCTGGGCAACGCGCACTGGCTTGACGAGGGCAAGGTTCCCGTCTGGCCCCAAGTGCTCTCCGACGCGGGGTATAACACTGCCGCGATCGGCAAGATGCACTTCTTTCCGTGGGATGCGCGCAACGGCTTCCAGGAGCGCATTAGCGCCGAAGACAAGCGGCATACGTACTTGCCCGACGACTATAGCAAGTTTCTCCGCGCCCACGGCCACCAGCGCGCGCACCCCACCCAGAACCCCGGCTACTTCGATACGCTGAACGCCTCGGTAACGCCGCTGCCGAAGTGTTTCCACGTAGATGGTTTCATTGGAGACCAGGCAGCCGACTGGCTGGCGCGCAACGGCAAAGAACCTTTTGCCGCGTGGGTGAGCTTTGCCGGGCCGCACGATCCCTACGACCCGCCGGAAGAGATGGCGGACATGTACTATAGCGCGCCCATTCCCGCGCCCGTCGGTTCCCGCGCGGACCTTGCAAACAAGCCGCGCGCGCAGGGACAGGCAGGGAAAGAGAATGTCAAGAACTCCATGTACCGCATGGATCCCTCGCAGGCCACGCCGGAACAGCATCGCAAGTGGCGCGCTCACTACTACGCCAACATCTCCCTGATCGACGAGGAAGTCGGCAAGATACTGGCCGCGCTGGATGCCAACGGCGTGCTCGACGAGACGCTCATCATTTATACCGCCGACCATGGGGACGCGCTCGGCGATCACGGCCTGCCGTACAAGGGCTTCTACTACGAGTCGATGGCCCACGTGCCGCTCATCATCCGCGGGCCGGCGGTGGCCGGTGGGACGCGGTGCGCATCGCTTGTGAGTTCTCTCGATTACGTGCCGCTCTTCTACAATACCTGCGGCGTGGAGCCGCCGGACACGCTGCAAGGCACAAGCCTTGCGCCATTGCTGACAGATCCCACGCTTCCGCACCGCGACATTGTCTTCAGCGAAAACATGGGCAGCCAGATGGTGCGGGATGCGCGCTTCAAGTACGCCCACTACGCCACCGGCGAGAGCGAACTCTACGATCTGGAGACCGACTCCGACGAAATCCAGAACCTAGCGCAGAGCGGGGAGCACGCGGACGTTATCGCCCACATGCGCGGCTTACTCTGCGAGCACAATCTGCAGAACCACGCCTACCAAAGCGCCACCGTGTCCCGCTCCCAAGAACCTTTCCGCGTGAAGCTGGAAGACGCCTACTCCATAGAGGATGCGTATACGGTAGCGAAATCCTAGCCGGTTGAAGACGTTTGCCCGGCTGAGAATGCCGGCCGGCCTGAGCGTGGCGGTTCATCCGGTACCGGTAGAGCGTGTGGCGATTCGCGCCAGGGAGGCCAAGTGATGGCAGGGCGCATTCCGCTGATTCACTAATGGCAGAACGCGCGCGTACCCCTGCAAGCCCTCTGCTACTATAGAGGTGCTCAATCATCAATGGACATGCGGGAATTGAACAGAATCTTGCCGTCGCTTGGCAGGAAAGCAACCGAGGGGGAGAGCAACCGTGGCAGACATTCGCGTTGGATACCACACGATCACGTGGGGCATGGATGGCTTCGAGCAGGCGTTGGACGAGATTGCCGCGCTGGGATTCAAGGGATTCGAGACGTTCGCGGCGGTGGTGGACACGTACGGCGATAAGGTCAGCGAGTTTCAGGACCTCATTGCACAGCGGGGTTTGGAGCTCGTCACCGTCTATGGCGGCGGCCCCATGAATGAGGCCCACCGCATGGATGAGATGATCGCGCGCAACGTGGGCTTTGCCAAGTTCCTGGCCGCCCATGGCGCTGATCGGCTGGTGCTTGGCGGCGGTTCGCGCGCGCCGGGCGGCCCTACTAGCGACGATCTCCACAACCAGGCGCACTGCATGAACGAGATCGGCCGCCGCTGTCTCGACTTCGGCGTGCTCGCGTGCTACCACCCGCATTACGCCACCACGGTGGAGACTGACGAAGAGATCGAGATCATGATGCACTACACCGACCCACGCTACGTCTTTCTCTGCCCGGACACAGCGCACGTGCGCAAAGGCGGCGGCGACGAGTTGGCAGTAGTACGCACCTACGCCGACCGCGTGAAGTACGTCCACTTGAAAGACTGGGACCCGCAAGCCTTCTCCGACGCCCAAACAGAACAAGCGCAGGGCGCGGATGCGGCGACAGCCATCTTGCCCGACTTCGTAGAACTCGGCGCCGGCGTGGTGCAGGTGAAAGAATGCGTTCAGGCGCTGCAGGAGAGCGGCTACGCAGGGTGGCTCATGATCGAGCTCGACCGCTCCCGCTCCACGCCCAAAGCCAGCGCGGCGACGAATAAGGCTTACGTGGAACAGGAGTTGGGTATCGCAGTGGGGTAAGAGGGTGTGAGCAGGGCGCACTGTCTTGCACCAAGACAGTGCGCCCTAACTCTTATGTAGCGCGGGGGCTTGTCCCCCGTTTTTTGCCTGACGTAAAGTGGCGACTCCCGAAGCCGCATCGTATTTGTACTCCGCCGTAGCGCGGGGGCTTGTTCCCCGTTTGTTGCTTGACGTAAAGTGGAGACTCCCGAAGTCGCATCGTATTTGTACTCCGCCGTAGCGCGGGGGCTTGTCCCCCGCTCTTTGCTTGACGTAAAGTGGAGACTCCGGGAGCCGCATCGTATTTGCTCACCGCCGTAGTGCGGGGGGTTTGTTCCCCGTAGTCTTTGCTGAAAGAGGAACGTGGTTTCCAACACTCTCCCAAATGCACGCCACCACAAACGTATCCGCCTTGACCGAAGACTCTACGGTCAAATGGGAATCATCTGTTCTGTGACCATTGGCACGCGTGCGCGGCGCTCGGTCTTTGCAGAGCCAGGGATTGCTCAAGCTGCGAATGACGTGCTACATGGACATGCCTGTAGGACCGGCGTGCAGGTTTTTGCATATTGTCTGATGCCGAACCACGTTCATCTTGTGCTCGGGCCGTCTTCGTCTTGTGACATCGTGACCTTTGTTGGTCAGCTCAAGAACCTTGCACAGCGACAAGTTTGGAAATTAGGTGTGACCGGTCGAATCTGGCAGGAGAGCTTCTGGGATCGTATCTTGCGGGATGAGGAGAGCCTTGAGGAAGTAGCAGAATACGTTCTAAACAATCCGGTGCGAAAGGGCCTCGTCGAGAGGTGGCAAGATTATCACTTCTCCGGCTCGCTGGTATACGATCTGGAAGGAGAGTTCTGAGATCAGTCGTTCGTGCGAAGGGGCGGGGAACAAGCCCCCGCGCTACGGCAGGAATGAGGAGACTGTTTGAACTGACCCAGTTAGAGGGAAGAGGCGGGGGACAAGCCCCCGCGCTACTGAGGATGGCTATCTGAATCACGAGAGTCGCAGTTTGGGAGATACAGAGAGTGAAGTTGGAGTGTTTGCATCGTCTTACAGGCGCAATCGCAATCTGCGTCATAGTTGACGAAACTAATGACATCATGAAGGAAATTGATCAATGAAGCGAGTTGGCATCATCGGCTGCGGTCGGATTGCGGAACAAGGACACCTGCCGGGCTATGTGGAGCTGGCGGGCCGTATTTCCGTGGTGGCGGTGGCGGATCCGGCGGCGGAGCGGCGCGACCTGCTGGGTGACCGTTTTCAGATCCCGTCCGAGGCGCGCTATATCGACTACCACGATCTGCTTGCCCGTGACGACATTGATTACGTAGACATTTGCCTCCCCCACCACTTGCACCATACGGCTACAATTGCGGCCGCTGAGGCGGGACACAACATTCTCTTGGAGAAGCCCATCGCCGCAAACGAGAACGAGGCCTTGGCGATGATTGCCGTCATTGAGAAGGCCGGTGTCGTCTTTTCCCTGATCCACAACTACTCGCGCCAGCGCGTGCCGAGCCGCGTGTTGGAACTGGTGCACGCAGGCGCAATCGGCACGCCCTATCTGGTGCGATTCGAAGGGTTCGGCAACTATCACTACCAGGGCACGGCGGCCTATGACCCGGGCTGGCGCGCCAAGGCCGGGCGCGGCGGTGGCGGGGCCTTGCTCGATAACGGCTACCACAGCATCTACCTGGCGCGGTATCTTATGCAGTCCGAGGTCCGGGAAGTCTTCGGCGCAGTCGGCACCTTTGCGCGCGATTTCGAGGTGGAAGACACCGCTCTTGCCATATTGCGTCACGAAAACGGCGCCATCACCTCGATTCAAAACGGCTGGGGCGCGGACAGGAGCACTTCGAGCCGTGAAATCCAAGGCACGGAGGGGTCGATCTTGCTTGGCGGCGGCGGCACAGATCGCCCAATCGAACTTTGGAAGGGCGACCATTGCGAGTACCCGGAGCCCAGGCCCGCTGCGCCTGATGCCTTTGCCCGCGTCTTCACCGCATTCTGCGACGCGTTGGATGGCAAAGGGCCAGTGCCGACCCCGGCCGAGGACGGTCTGATGAACCTGCGCATCATTCTGGCCGCCTATGAGGCCAGCCGCACGGGCAGCGTGGTTACGCTCTAGTGCGCTGAGGCAATTAGCGGTTGGCCATGCCGACGGCGTCCTTGGAAACGGCTGGTTTGCCGATAGGGCCGGTTGAAGACCAAACGCAATTCATATATGGTGCGGGCCTCGCCATGTGCGTCTTCGCTTGTCCTTGAGAACTACATTGCCGCCTCACTCTTGAGACCCCGCCGGGCCGTAGCCTTGCGTGATAGAAGCATGGGACTGGGTTTGGACTGCCGAGAGACATAGTACCTTCCAAAGAGTTGCACGGTTCGATGGTGTATGGTATACCCCTTAACTTAAGAGGATTGCAGTTCCCTTCTAACTTTCTGATATGCTAACTGTATAAACTGCAAGAATGAGGCGATACGGTTAAAGAAATCGAAGGGTGCTCTATGGTTGCGGATAAGCAAGAGAAGGCAGAGCCGCCGAGCGACGCGCAGTTGCGCCGGGAAGTGCAGGCCATGGTTGCGGCCCATCAAGAGTTGGGTGAGCGATTCGGCACCGAGCTAGCTGACTCGTTTGTCGAGCGCTTGCATGCCACCATTGACCAGCGTGTCGAGGCGCAGCTTAAGAAACGAAGAGGCAGCGCATCCCCATTGGTGCTGCCAATTGTCTCTCTCATTGCCGGTCTGCCTGCGATGGCTATCGCCGGTGCCATTATGGGCCCTCTTGCCTCCGGCTTTACCATTTGGTCTCCCTGGATTGCCATCATTGTGATCAACATCATCTACGCGGCAAGCAGAAGAGACTGAGGCTGACTCTCGTTGGATGGGCAAGCAGGCTTCTGCTGTCGCTGACGGGGTGAAAGTGCCAAGAGTCTCGTATGCGGCAAAGGGCAAGTGCAGCATAGCATGCAACAACCATCGTTAGAAAATTGAAGGAAAATAGAGCATGAGCAATAGCGAGGCAGACCGGAGCAAAGCAAAGCGCGAAGAGGCCAAGCGCGCCCGCGAGGAGTTGGACGCCATCCTCTCGGCGCGGCAGGATCTCGGCACGGAGTACAACGACGAACTGGCCGACATGCTGATGGAGCGTCTCGATGCCGTCATTGACCGGCGCGTTGAAGCGCGCCTGCAGAATGTCCCGAAGAGTTCTCTCTCCCCAGCCGTGCCGATCATCTCGATAGTTTTCGCGATTCCCTTGACCGCGGTTGCGGCCAGTACGGTCGGTTTCAGAGGTGTAGCTATCGTCTGGGCCGCGTTGATCGTCGTAAATATTCTTTACTCCGGCAAGAAGATCAGCGACATTTTCTAGTCTCGCTGCATAATGCCGATGAAGCCGATCTCCTGCATCGTGGTCTTTTCCTCGCAAGCGGAGCGAAATATCTGGAGCCTTAGCTCGAAGACTGGAGCCTTAGCTCGAAGAATAGTGGTCGGATTGCTTTGAAATTAGGGTAGGGGCACGGCATGCCGTGCTCCTACAATAGGCGATTAGCAGGAAATGTGCCGGCGCAAACACAATTGATCCAGGCGAGAGGGAAGGTGAGCATGAGCAGTAGCGGGGCAGACCAAAACAAAGCAGAGCGCCAGGAAGCCGATGGCACCCGCGAAGAGTTGCGGGCAATCCTCTCGGCGCGGCAGGAACTCGGCACTGAGTACAACGACGAACTGGCCGACATGCTGATGGAGCGTCTCGACGCCGTGATCGACAGCCGCGTTGAAGCGCGCCTTCAGAGTGCCCCCAAAAGCTCTCTCTCCCCAGCCGTGCCGATATGCTCGTTTGTTTTCGCAGTGCCCTTGACTCCGATCGCGGCCGACATGGTCGGATTAATGGGCGTTGCTATCGTTTGGGCCGCGTTGGTTGTCATCAATATCCTTTATTCGGGCAAGAAGATTAGCGAAATCTTCTAGCGGTAACTGTGGTTCCTGGGTCATATGTACCTCATCTTGTGCTTCGCGACATAGCACGAGAGGCCCAAGCATTTGGTGATGGAATTTTCAGCACCGCTATCACCATTATCACCATGGGATTCGCGAGTCACCTTGTCTTGTCACTCCTGTAAGCGCTAGTTCTTTCGTTGACACATTTCGCTATTCACCTATTGCCGCAAAACCTGACCGTCATTCCAGCGTGCCCGGGAATCTTTCTTCGCCAAGCCACTGGACTCCGGCATCCGCCGGAGTGACGGGCGATTGGCTTACCACACGCCTCCCTCTCCTCGCTTGCTTATGCCGTGCAACGCCAAACTGCTTGCGATTGCACAGTCACGTCATGCGTGCGCCTTTACCGTCGTCTTGTCGTTGTACAACGTTCACGTAATGGTTAATATAGATGTAGTAGCCAATAGGCCGCCTCTCGCCTGCACGGTTAGAGGCGGGAGAATTTGCGGGGATAGAGGGTTGCGAGGGAAACGGAGAATCGCGGCGCCGTGTCCGACAATCTGTTAATCGCTACATATGTGCTTTTCCTTGCTCCTTTGGACAGACGCTAAGTGGAGAAGACGCAGGTTACAAACCTGCGCTACCGGAGAATGTGGACGGTTGCGGACGGGCATACAATTTACGGCAAGATGCCTAGGGCTGCAAGCTAAACCGCGAAGGAAAGCGGCCTCGCAGACGCAGGTTACAAACCTGCGCTACCGGAGAATGTGATTTGTGCGGACGGGCATACAATTTACGGCGAAAGGCAAGGGACTGCAAGCGAAACCGCGAAGGAAATCGGCCATGCAGACGCAGGTTACAAACCTGCGCTACCGGAGGGTGCGGACTGTGCGGACGTGCATATAATCCACGGTTAAAAGCATAGGACTGCAAATGGTTCCGCGAAGGAAAGCGGCCTCGCAGACGCAGGTTACAAACCTGCGCTACCGGAGAATGTAGATTGTGTGTGCGGTCACACAATCTGTGGCGAAAAGTATTGGACTGCATGTGTTTCGTGGCGAGATGTCTAGGGCTGCGAATGGTTTTGTGTAGAAGCAAGACGAATACGGAGCAAAGCGCATGATGTACGGTGGCGGCGGATGGGGAATGCATCGATCATATCGTGATAACGAGGGTCAGCCCAAAGTGCCGCTGACTGCTGCCGGCGTACGCCGCGTCTTGAGCTACCTGGCGCCGTATTGGCCGCATGAAATCGTCATTCTCATCTGCGTACTGGCAGTCACCGGCCTTGGCTTGGTCCCGCCGCTGCTGATGCGCAGCGTCATTGACACCGCCATACCGCATAGAGACTACGGACTGCTCAACCTGCTCGTCTTCGGCATGGTCGCGCTGCCGTTCTTCTCTGGCTTGATCAGCGTGTTGCAGAGCTATCTGAACGCCCTGGTCGGCCAGGGAATCGTCTACGACCTGCGCAAGCATCTCTTTCGGCACATGCAGCGCATGTCGCTGCGTTTTTTCACCAAGACCCGCAGCGGTGAGATCATCTCCCGGATCAACAACGACGTCGCCGGTGTGCAGAGCGTCATAGCCGGCACCCTCATCTCGATCATTACGAACATCTTTACCGTGGTGTTCACGATCATCGTGCTCTTCTTAATGAACTGGCAACTGGCGCTCATCGCCCTCATCGTCACACCGGCGTTTGTGCTGCCGACGCGCCGTGTGGGACGGTACCGGCGTCAAGTCTCGCGAGAGACCCAGGAAAAGCAGGCCGATCTCAGCGCCTTCTTGCACGAGATGATGAATATCAGCGGCTACCTGCTCATGCGCACGTTCTCCGGTGAGCAGCGCGCGGACTCGCGTTTTCGCGGCATCGGACGGGACCTGCTGCGCTTGAACATCAAGCAAGCTATGGTCGGCCGTTGGTTCTTCATGTTCTTAGGGCTCTTCGCCTCCATCGGGCCGGCGGCAATCTACTGGTTTGGGGGTCGCCAGGTGATGGCAGGGGATCTGACCCTCGGCACCATCATCGCCTTCGTCGCCTTCCTCAGAAACCTTTACGGCCCCTCGTCGCAACTGGCCAATGTCTACGTGGACGTGCAGGGTGCGATGGCGTTGTTCGACCGTATCTTTGGATACTTGGACATGGAGCCGGAGATATTCGATACACCTGACGCGCGTGAAGTCGCTGACGTTCAGGGGCGCATCTCCTTCAACGATGTCTGGTTCCGCTACAACGATGAAGCAGCCTGGGCACTCCAGGGCATTTCGTTTACAGCCGAGCCGGGCGAGATGATCGCCCTTGTCGGCCCGAGCG
Source organism: Chloroflexota bacterium (assembly GCA_965221905.1). Lineage (GTDB taxonomy): Bacteria > Chloroflexota > UBA11872 > VXOZ01 > VXOZ01 > VXOZ01. The sequence continues at coordinate 3,322,419 of OZ244922.1, read as the reverse complement.
GCGCGGGCAAGACGACCCTGACCTACCTTATCCCGCGGCTCTACGATCCGGTGAACGGCCAGGTGCAGTTGGACGACGCCGATCTGCGTGACCTTCAGTATCTGTCTCTCATGCAGCACGTTGGTGTGGTGACGCAGGAGCCCTTCTTGTTCCACACCTCGCTGCGGGAGAACTTGCTCTACGCGAACCCGGAGGCCAGCGAAGAGGATATGATTGATGCCTGCAAGGCGGCGCAGATCCATGATTTTATTGTGGGGTTGCCGGAAAAGTACGAGACGGTGGTGGGTGAGCGGGGTTTCCGGCTTTCCGGCGGCGAAAAGCAACGCGTGGCCATTGCTCGCGTCTTCCTGAAGAACCCGCGCATCATCATCTTGGATGAAGCCACGTCCTCGCTCGATTCGCAGTCTGAAGAGCTGATCCAGGCGGCGCTCAACACCCTGCGGCAAGGTCGTACGAGCTTCGTTATCGCCCACCGGCTTTCTACCGTGCGGGCGGCCAACCGCATCCTGGTGATAGACCAAGGCCGCGCGGTCGAGTCCGGCACGCATGAGGAGTTGCAGGCGCAAGGCGGCCTCTACGCCAAACTGCACAGCATTCAGTTCCGCACCGAGCCGGAAGCGGCACAGGCAGACGAATCCGATACCGGCCCGCCCATGCCGCCGTTCGGCCGCCGCAAACCGGGTGGCGGGAGAATGCCCGGCTTTCAAGGCTCCGGGCCGTTCACGGGCGGAGAGCCGGAATAGAGTGTGGGCGGCTGTATGCTCGATGCGCTTGGTGCCGATCAATGCAATGTTTCCCAGATTGCGCCATGAAGCGGGATAGATGCCCCAATGTCATCGCATGTAACAAGGGTCGATCACAGGGACTACACCACACCACGACGGCACAGGTTTCAAACCTGCGCTACCGGGAATGGCGGAACATGTGAGCGCTAGGATTGTTCCGGCAGCGGGTGTGGAGCGAGGGCGGCGCGAGCATGGATGACGTCTTGCTCCATTTGCGCGATCAGGGCCGCGACGGAAGTAAACTTCAGTTCGTCGCGGAGTTTTGCCACTAGGTGCAGGCGGAGCGTCCGGCCGTAGAGGTCGCCACCAAAGTCCAGCAGGTACGTCTCGATGGTCTGCGCGTTTGCGTCGCCGAACGTGGGGCGCACGCCGATGCTGGTAACCGACCGGTGCACCACGGCCTCGGCTTCCGGCGCGAGCGTCGCGAAGGTAGCGTAGATGCCGTGGGCGGGCACGGCGAGCGGCTCGGCGAGGTGCAGATTGGCCGTTGGAAAGCCGAGGTCTTTGCCGCGTCCGGCGCCGCGAACTATCGTGCCGGTGAGCGTCGGCCAGCGGCCGAGCAGTCGCGCCGCCTGCGCCGGGTCGCCTGCGGACAAGTGCCCGCGAATACGCGAACTACTAACAGCCTGACCCTCATGCACGTAGGGTGGCGAAACTTCCACGTCGAAACCGAGTTCTCTGCCTAACTCCCGCAGCACGTCGGGTGTACCGCTGCGCTGGTGGCCCAGGGCAAAATCGCTGCCGATAACGAGCACGCGCAGATCGAGACGGTCGCGCAAGACCTGCATGAAGTCACGCGGTGTCAGGCGAGAGAGCTCGAGCGTGAAGGGCCAGAGAATCAGCAGGTCGATGCCGCTGGCGGCGATGGCCGCCTCCCGTTCGGCCAGAGTGGAGAGGCGGGGTATCTGCGCGCCGGGCCGCAGCACCTCCGGCGGCGGCGGCCAGAGGATGATGACGGCGGATTGCCAGTCATTGGCGCGCGCCCGCGCCGCAACGGCTTCCAATACGTGCCGGTGTCCCCGGTGTATACCGTCGAATTTGCCGATGGTGAGCACAGTGGGACGATCAGACTCAAGAGTCTCCGGGTCTCGGCGAAAAACCTCCACTGCGTTTGCCTATCCTTACGCTTGCCAACGTCCTGGCGTCGCGGGCCAATGTGGCGTGCATCTTCATGGATTATAGCGAAAGACTTTGACCGGCTGCCAGAGCGGCGTAGGGGAGTCCACTGCTTGCAGCACCGCAAGCAGGCGTCCTTGCGGATCGTAGGCGCGCGCGAATTGTCCCGGGCATACTGCGCTGGAGACTGCGACGCGCATGCCGTTCATCACCTGTGTAGCTTCCTCAGCGCTTAGGAGGCAGGCGGGCCAGTGCCTCAAGGGCCGATCCAAAGGCAGCATGACCGTGTCCCAGCCTTGATCGGCCGCACGGTCTGCCAGCGCGTGGAGGGGCACGGCTTCTTCCAACGCGAATGCACCAACGTGGGTGCGCGTGAGCGCTTCCAAGTGGGCGCCGCAGCCAAGCGCTTCTCCCAGATCACGGGCCAGGGCACGCACATAGGTTCCCGTCGAGCACTCCACCTCGAGGCTGAGCCGTGGTAGCCGCAGCTCTAGGAGTTCCAGACCAAAGATCGTCACGTGTCGCGGCGTGAGCGTTACGGCCTCGCCGCGTCGCGCCCGCACGTAGGCGCGCGTTCCTTGTACGTGCACGGCAGCATACGCGGGCGGCACCTGTGCGATGGTGCCGCTAAATTGCTCCAGAGCAGCGCAGACTGCCGCTGCGTCGACGTTTACTGGTCGTTCCTCCAGCAGGTCGCCGGCGCTGTCGTCGGTGGTCGTTGTGCTGCCGAGCAGGATACGGGCGTGGTACGTCTTGCGCGTGTCGGCGAGATATTCGATGAGACGCGTTCCATGCCCAGCGCCGATGACGAGCACACCGCAGGCGAGCGGGTCAAGCGTACCCGCGTGGCCCACGCGTCGTTGCCCTAAGAGACGGCGGATGGCGTCTACAACGTCGTGGGAAGTGCAAGCGGGAGGCTTGGCGATGTTTAGAAAGCCGTGACGCACGATCCTGCGCTCCTGCGGAGCACGTCAGTGTTCCCTCGGAACCAGACAGTGCTCGTTCCAAGCAAGTCAGAGTTGGTCCCAGGCAAGCCGGCGGTCACCTTAGCGAGGCCGGGCTTCGCATCGCACAGGTCAGGCGAGGTGTGCCTTTGCTGCTTCAACAGCTTTGCGCAGACCCACGGCGAGCGGTTCGGCAAGCAGTGCACCGGCGGCGCCGGAGTGGCCGCCGCCGCCAAGCGTCTGTGCAATGGCGGCCACGTTTACGGTGCGCGAACGCAGGGAGAGCCGTGTACGTGTGGGGTCTTTCTTGCTATCCCACGCCAGGATGACAACATCCACACCCTCCATATCTTCGATAAACGAAGCCAGTCCTACCAAGTCGCTCTCTTTGGCGCCTAATTCCGTGCGCATTGCGCGAGGCAGTTCGGCCCACACGATGCGCCCATCTTCCGTGCGTTGCAGGTTGGAGAGGCCGTATCCCCAGAGCTTTAGTTTCTCGTACCGCGTGGCGCGAAATACGCGATAGCCGATCTCGTTGAGCGGCGCGCCGTGTTCCAGTAGGTGCGCGGCAAGTGTTAGCGTACGCGGCGTAACGTTACCCGTACGAAACCCCAACGTATCGGTAACCAGGCCGGTCATCAGCGCCGTGGCGATTTCCTGCGTAATCGTTACGTGCAACCGCTCCAACAGTTCGTGGGCGATCTCGGCCGTTGCGGCTGCGGTCGAATCAACAAGATTGACCCGACCGAACCGCGAATTCGTCTGGTGGTGGTCCAGGTTGAGAATCGGCAATGCTTCAAAGCATGACTGACTCTCGGTATACACTGCGCCGAGGCGTGCCAGGCTGGCAGCATCGCATACGATGATAAGGTCGGGGGCAAAGGGCAGTTTGGCGAGATCGTGTAAAGGCCGGACTTGGTCCGAATGCGGCACGAAGGTGAGATCTTGCGGTACCGGATCGCTGCAGACCATTGCCACCGTCTTGCCCATTGCACGCAGCGCGATAGAGAGCCCGACCATACTGCCGATGGCGTCGCCGTCAGGGCCGGCGTGGGTGGTAAAAAGGATGCATTGCGCCTCCAGCACCAGCGCGCAGGCCCTTTCCCACTCCAGGGGTGAAAATGCCGTGTCCCGCTGCTCTTGCAGGGTCGCAGGAATATCTGCAGCCTGCGATTTAGTCGCAGACGCTGACTTTATAGTAGGTGCCGTAAGTGTATCCTTCACTGGGGAGAATGCTTCTCCGGGCGCTCGTTACCGGATTCGCCGGCAACAGATTCCGAACCTTCTGCTTGTGCAGGTTCCTCTGATTCAAGGTCATTGAACAAAGCGAGAACGCGATCGCCCTGCTTCATACCCTCGTCAAGCTGAAATGTTATCTCCGGGGCCTTGTACCACGAGAGTCGTTGCGCCAAGCAGCGACGCACATAGCCCGCAGCGCGGCTCAGGGCGGCGAGTACGGCCTGTTCTTCTTCCTGTCCTTGTTGCGCCGCGATCACAAACACGCGGGCGTGTCGCCGGTCGCGGGAGAGGCGCACTGCCGAGACCGTTACTTCGTTAAGACGGGGATCGCGCACTTCCGAGCGCAAGATATCGGTTAATTCCTCGCGCAACAAAGCGGTTGACCGCTCCAACTTTCGCAAGTCCATACGATACTCCCTTCGTGTTCGCCGCGTGCACTTCCCCAGGTCGCAATATCGCTGTGGCAAAGTCCAAGACTTCTAGGTGACAACTCTTGCTTGCTATGAATACTCCCTGCAAGGTAGTACGGGTTCTCTTTCTAGTAAGGCTGCCAACTGTTCGAAATTAAAGCTCGGTTGGATGCAAAGGATCGGTTGATAGATTATTCGGGTTTGAACTGTGCTTCTGGGGTTCAGTCACTCCGGCCCTCTACATTTAAGAGGATGACCTTGTAGTTTCCCTAGAATGTGCAGCGTACCAGTGTGTAGATGAACGCTGCTGACTGGCTTGAGGATGTCTGGAAGCTTAAGCAACTAACGCCCTGGATCAATCACTGCAGGGCAGTCATGTTCAAACTAGGTAGAGCGTAATTTCAGTAACCTTTCGTCAATGTCCGCTAGCCCTTCAAGGATCTGGATCACAATATCAAACTCGGTCCGAGGGTCAGGTGGGCGGTCTACTTGATTCGACCGGTGAGCCGTTTCACCACGGGCGCGGCCGAATGAGCTTGTCGTTGCCAACCACGTTGAATCGATGTCCCGTTCGCTCATTCCAACGGGAAGAAGCAGTTTCAATACATCCTTTTCTTTTATGCCGTGATTCCCTGCCTTGGCATATCCATTGAATTTGCTCAGTGAACGCTCTAAGCGATCAACTAAATCTTTCTCTATCTTAGTCTTTCTGTCAGGAACTATTCCAAGGTTCTGTTCTGCATATGCAACCATTGCTACTAGTGGTAGCGTAATGATTCCGTTGTCTACCCAAGCCTGGAATGCCATATTTACAGTGTCGAATGCCACATCCTCAAGAAAGCTTTCGATCTCTGCATGTGCCAGAAGTCTAAAGGCCCGCGCGTGGTCGAACTGCCGTGTTGTGTAAGCCCCAGTCGCATCAAAGTCTCTTGGTAGAAAGTGCCTGCGCAATTCACCAATTCTCGTCCGTAGCTTTCGAAACCTAGTGGAATTCGCCATTGCGTTATTTACTTTGAGCGACTAATCGAAAGGATCTCGGGAATCTCTAAAGGGCACCCAAGCACTGCCTGTAGCTTGTGTCCCCACTTTCCTAGTCGGTTGAAAGTTGCTTGAACGCTCTTTGTAGTTGTTTGAAGTGCCTCTGTGAATTGCTCATCATTCTTGGATAGCTCTGAAAATGCCGCCTTTACATCATCTTTCTTACTGACAGCGAGCTCTCCTGTTTGGTCATGGCTAAAGTAGTACGTCATGATGTCGAAGACTGCTCGGTTGAATCGGCGCTCATATCCGTTCGGGGCCTGCCATCGCCTGAATGCATCATTTCCGAAGACTCGGAACGTAATGTCTATCGCTTGATCGCATCGATTGGCTATCTGTTCGACTTCCAACTGTCGCGAATCCCAGCTCTTATTGAAATGCTCAGATGTATTGTCAAGGAATTCCTTTAGATTGCCGTTATAGCTGTCAATCGACTCTGCAAAAGCAAAGAAACGTATCAATAACTCAACATCACGCATTCGGAAGTCTGGTTTGCGGAGATTAAGAGCCTTTCTGATGGATTGGCTGTCGGATGAGTACTGCTCTACAAAATCAGTAAACGGGCCGGGATGTAAGGCTTGGCGTAGCTCTTGAGGCGATAAAGGGACGCTGCCAGTGTTAAGTCGATGGAAGACCAAATAGAGAAACGCTTCCTCACTCCAATTCCTGACAACCACTGTTCGAATGGTTTGGTTCTCGTAAGCAATCTTGTCGCCTTGGAAATCGGGATGATCCTTTAGTCTTGCCCATGTTTGTCCATTGAGATCGGATCTGACTTTCAAGCCAGCTAACTTCAAAGGGTCAAATTCCTCACAGGACAATTCAACCCCAAATCGACGAATGGAAAGAAGCCGCTGCTTACCATCAATAACAATATATGACCCCCTTTGATCCGGTCGTTCTGCTAGTACGAGTTGAGGCACAGGCAGGCCAAGAAAGAGTGATTCAATGAAGGCGCTTTTTCTACTATTTGTCCATGCTTCTCGCCTCTGAAACCGAGGTGATAATTCGATATTCCCACGTCGTAGCTGAGACAAGATAGTCTCGGTAGTCCAATCAGTCGATGTGACTACTGCTTCCGTCCTAAACGAGCCGAGATCGCTCTCATCTTCCTCAGATGGGTCTCGCTGCAATAGTTCTAGTTCTTGATCCATGAGCTCTCCTTTTCGAAGGATCCAAGGAGTCTACCTTGCTTCCCACATGCCTAAAGCCCTACCACTATGCCTGAAACTCGATGATTTGCGTGTGAAGTAGAGGCCAGGCAGATCTTTCTCCACTAGCTAAAATCAAGATGAGCGGTCTCCGTAGGGGGTACACAATGTTAGAGTGATGGGCTAAGTAGCAGGTGGCATGTCCTGTCGAATTCACCTTCTTCTGAATATGTGCCGACTCTAGGCCCACCCCTACTAATACTGCAGTCTATTTCTTAGATTTCTTGTTGCAAGTGTCACCCACAAAGTAGCGGAAAGCTGCGGGCCTCGAGACCCGCAGCTTTCCGCTTGCTCCATGCGAAGAAGAGCAAGCCCCTTTCCAATGACGCTAGACGCGTGCCTTCTCTTCGATATGGAACGTCTCGAGCACATCGCCTTCGTGCACGTCATAGATTTCGCCAATGCCGATACCGCACTCGTAACCGCTTGTCACCTCGCGCACGGTATCTTTGAACCGGCGCAGGCTTGTGACAGTGTTCTTGAGCAATTGCCGTTTATTGCGCAGCACACGCACCTGGGCTCCGCGGCGCATTGTGCCCTCACGGACGATTGCGCCAAGCACCGTCTGCCCACGCACTTGATTGAAGACTGCCCGCACCTCTGCCTGCCCATCTATCACTTCAATGATCAAAGGATCAAGTAGTCCGAGCAAGGCTTTCTGCATTTCTTCGATGAGGGTGTAAATCACGTTGTAGTAGCGGATTTCAATAGTCTCCGAGTCCGCCAGCGAACGAGCAGCGGCGTCTGGGCGCACGTTGAATGCGGCAATCAATGCGTTGCCGGCGATGGCCAGTTGCACGTCTGACTCACTCACAGGGCCGACGCCGCTGTAAATGACTCGTACGCGAGTTTCTTCGTTTGAGAGTTGCTCCAAGGCTTGTTGGATGGCTTCAACTGAGCCGCGGATATCGGCCTTAAGGACAATATCCAACTCTTCCACGCCCTCACCGGCAGTCGCACTGAGCGTATCCAGCGACATCCGCTCCGTATCATCCCGCTCGCGCTCCGTGAGTTCTTGCAGCAGAGTCTTCGCGGCCTTTTCGTCGACCACGACGATGATCGTATCTCCGGGAGCGGGCAGCGCGCTGAGTCCAAGTATCTCGGCCGGCACGGAAGGGCCGGCTTCGGATACTGACACGCCACTTTCGCCGAAGAGCGCGCGCACACGACCGGAAGTCTTGCCACAGACCACCGTATCGCCCACGTGGAGTGTGCCCTCCTGCACAAGCACGGTTGCCACAGGGCCGCGGCTCTTGTCCATGTTGCTCTCGATCACAACGCCCCGCGCCGGAATACGGGGATCAGCGCGTACACCCTCAAGTTCTGAGAGGAGCGCAATCATCTCCAAGAGGTCGTCCAAGCCTTCTTTCGTCTGGGCGGAGACCTCTACCAGCACCGCTTCGCCGCCATACTCTTCAATGACGATTTCGTGTTCCGTAAGCTGTTGCTTCACGCGATCAGGGTTGGCGTTCGGTAGGTCGATCTTGTTGAGAGCGATGAGGAATGGGACCTTTGCCGCCCGTGCATGATTGATGGCCTCAATGGTCTGTGGCATTATCCCGTCGTCAGCCGCGACCACGATCACGGCCAGGTCCGTTACCTTTGCGCCCCGTGCGCGCATGGCCGTAAATGCCTTATGACCGGGCGTGTCGATAAAAGTAACGGTGTCGCCGTTGTTGGTTACCTGGTAAGCACCGATGCGCTGGGTAATACCGCCCGACTCGCCTTCCGCCACGCTGGTCTCACGCAACGCGTCCAGGAGTGAAGTCTTGCCGTGGTCGACGTGGCCCATCACGGTGACGACCGGAGAGCGCTTTTCAAAACGCCGCCGCCGCCGCTCGGTTGTACCCGTTTGCTTGGCAATTTCAAGCAACACGTCTTCTCTTGGCTTGGCCGCTGCCGGTTTCACCTCTTCTTTTACTACGCTATGACCCAACGACTCAACGACAAGTGAGGCGGTGGTGTAGTCGAGTGTTTGATTAATGGTGACGGCAGTACCGCGTGTGAAGAGCTCCTTGATTATGGCTGTAGGGCTCAATTCAAGCCGCTCTGCGAGTTGGGCGACCGTAATGTCTTGCGGGAGCTTAATCTTGCGTGCCGGCGGGGCTTCGCTGACGGCTGTCCCATGTAAGGAGCCTGCGGTGCGGTCTTGCTGCTCCGACGATTTACGGCCGGAAGATCGCCTGCGCGGGCCGCCTCTATATCTAGAACCTGTTCTCATTGTTGTTCCTCCTCTCGCGGAATGCTCTCTCACTGCAGTGGACGGAGGGAGCGTTCCAGGATTTGGACGGTTTAGAGGGTGCGTCGACCTATTCTACTAACTGCTCGGCCCACGCCAGCAGTTCTGCCAGCGCCGCATCATCAATGCTGGTTCGCAACGCCCGGTTAAGGGTGCTTGCTTTGAGCGCTTTTCTTGCACAGTCAGAATCGGGACATAGGTAGGCGCCGCGACCACGCTCTTTTCCTGTGGTGTCAATTGTTACGCGCCCTTCCTGCGTGCGCACAATTCGCGCCAGAGCTCTCTTAGGTTTCGTTGCCCGGCAGCCGAGGCACGTACGCTGGGGTATGTGCTTTTGCTGTGACGTCGCTGTCAGATTCACCGCACCCACCCTCAAAGACTTCATTTCCCTTTTTGGTCTCGTGCAAGTGGCCGTCACCATGCTGCCGGCCACGGCTGCTGTGCAAGGCGCGCTCAAGGAACTTCCTCACTGCGTGTCATGCACAGTGTCTAACTAGTGCTACTTGCTGACTCCTCTGTCTCAAGAGATTCCGCAGCGTCCTGCTGTGCGGCCGCTGCTTGCGCCGGCGCGTCTTCCACCTCGGCTGACGCCTCCGCTGAGACCGCGGCCGGTGCATCGGCGGCGGCTTGCTCTTCCTCTAGTGAACGAATGTTGATCTTCCACCCGGTGAGTCTATTGGCGAGCCGTGTGTTCTGGCCGTCGCGGCCAATAGCCAGCGACACCATGTCCGCCCTGACCTGTACGGAGGCTACCTGCTGATCGTCAACCTCGATGAGTTCCACCAGTTGAATCTCAGCGGGGGAGAGCGCATTCTTGATGAATGTGGCGGTATCCGCGCTCCACTCGATGATTTCCACCTTTTCATTGCCAAGTTCCCGCAGCACGTTCTGGATGCGCGTTCCCCGCATGCCGACGCATGACCCAACCGGGTCAAGCCCCTCCTGTTTAGCGAATACAGCCACCTTTGTGCGCGATCCCGGGTCGCGGGCAATCTCCTTGATTTCTACAGTGCCGGATTGCACTTCGGGGACTTCCTGTTCGATGAGGCGCCGGATGAAGTCCTTGTGGGCGCGCGAAACGCGAACCACGGGTCCCTTCAGGTCCTTCCGCACTTCAGCTATATAAGCGCGCAGCCGCTGGCCCAAGCGGTAGCGATCACGCTCACCCGGTACCATGTCTGCGGACGACATCAGCGCTTCTGCCCGGCCGAAGTCGAGCACCACGCCGCGATTGTCTACCCGCTGCACCCTTCCGCTCACAACCTCGCCCACGCGGTCGATAAACTCATCGTAGACGTGGTCGCGTTCCTTCTCCCGCAACGATTGCAACAATACCTGGCGTGCGGCCTGGGCGGCAATGCGTCCCACGTTGGGAGGCGTTATCTCCACTTCAATTTCGTCGCCGGTTTCTGCCTCGGAGTCAATTACTTGCGCTTCAGCCAGGCTGACCTCGGCTTCGGGGTCCTCTACGTCTTCTACAACCAGTTTGGGCACGTATATCTTCGATTCACCGGATTGCAGGTCGAAATACGCTACGGCATTCGGTACCGGGTCGCCGGTGACTTTCCGATATGCAGAAAGAATCGCAGTCTCCAACGCGCTGATCACGTCCTCTTGATTCAAGCCTTTTTCACTGGCAATCTGCGCGATCGCGGATCCAAAGTCGTTCTTCATTCGCGATACCTTCCCCGTCTGCCGACAATTTCCTTGGGCTACTGCCAAGAATTAAGAAAAGTGGGCTTTCCCCACTTCCGCAAACACACTCATTATAGCACCTTGCATTCATCAGCGGTGTTGGCGTCTTGTGCATTGTGTAGTGATTCAGAGTAGTATGGTATCAGGTAGTAGAGTATAGGAGGGTGAACATGAGTTGGACGTGGGTCATTCGAATGCTCATCATTTTGATTGTTGTATTGGTGGTGGTTGCCGGAACGGCTGTGGCTTTGCGGCTGACAGACCCCGGCGCCGATGAGGTGGTAGAAGCCACGCCAACGACGGAGGCTATGGAGTTGGAGCCGACGCCCTCAGTTGCTCCCTTTCCTACGCTTGGGACTCCGACGCCTCTTCCAATACCAACACCGCCGCCTGCGCCAACGCCGGAACCGGAAGGGACGCCGGCAACGGCAATTGCGGTAGGCGATCCCTGTACATCTGATCTCAGCGGCGCGATTGTTGCGGCAAACGAGAGCCAAGCCGCGGTCATGCGCGGTGAGCTGGATGCGGCACAACTCAGTGCCACGTGGGGAGAGGTGACGGCACGCGCCCAAGCCTCTGCTGCATATCTGGTGGGCAAAATTACCGATACCTATAGCGTAAATCGAATCACCGCCATCGTCCTGCAGTTGAATACATGCATTGTGCAAAGTGTCTCAGAAGACGAGAGTGAAGTGGTGGTCGAGACCCAAGAGGTGTGGACCTACGAAGCTGTCTTGAACTGTACGGCCAGCGATGAAGAACAAACGTCGCGAGAAGTCGTGACCTATCCCGGTCAGCAATATACGTTTGCACGCGAAGGCGATGGCTGGCGGATGCAGGACTGGAGTATTGGCGCGGTGAATATCGATCCGGCCTGGCAGTGTACGTAGTGCGCTGATTCGACTACGGGTGTACGCAAATCCATACTCCCCGTAGCGGCGCGCCTCACGGGCTAGTACAGAGCCGGTCTTTGCGGCATAGGCGCTCAGGGTCGTGAACGGACCGGCAGACGGCGGGTGTAAATTAAAGAGCACTGCGTCCCATTTTTGCGCAGACGAAAGCGAGGACACACAATAAAGTGTGTCCTCGCTTCTTCATTGACTTCGTTCGATCGACGAGCAGAAGACGAGCGCAGTGAGAAGCTACAAGCATAGCCATTGCAACTCCTGCGGCTCCGCATACCCCGCGGCAAGACTATGCGCCGATTCCACCGGTGAATTCCAAGACAATGGCGAGAATTCCGGCGATGCCGACGACGATATACAGAACGCGGGATATGCTGTTGACTTCACCAAACTTGAGGCCGCCCGCGATGAGAGCTACGAGATCGATCTTGGCGATGCCGACCAGGCCCCAGTTTATGGCGCCAATAGCCGCTACGACGAGGGCTGCCAATTGCAGAGTTTCCACTATTTTACTCCTTCTGTCTGCGCGCAACGCGTATCTCTAAGACCCTCTCTTCCTCCTTTTGCCGACGCGGTCGGCTCGTGAAGGCTGCCCACTGCCAGCGTGCTATCCAATCGCTCCCTGTAAGCGCAGTGGATTCCCTGTTGGCAAGGGGCGTATCCTCCATACTGCTAGACAATCTGAGCAATAGCATATGCTATCCTCTCTGAGTAGACTAAGGGCTATTGACACCGGAGTCAAGTCAATGCTGGAAACGTGCACGACAGCGCGCTCAGACTAGAGGAGTGTGGAACGAATACTTGAAGCTGCCCTAATCTGCGCGTGCAAAGTAGCCGGCCAAACGGCCGGTCGGCTAGATGACCGGCACTGCTTGTGCCCTGACTGCTCCTTAGTTCTGAGGCGGAACCAGCACGGTGGAAAGAGGCAGGCAGAATATCACGGCGCGGCGGCGAGAATCGCGGCAGCCCTCGATACCTCGCTCAGCGCCCTAATCGGCGAAGAGGATCTCGATAGAGACTAAGCAAGGCCCCTACCAAGAGGCCATTCCGTTGCTTTGACCGAAGAACACGACGGTCACCATAGCCCTGGGTACAGCGCTAATCCCTTCCTTCCTGGGAGACATTATTCTGTCTAAGTTGGATGGGTAGGGCGCGGCTACACTGTTTGGCGTTCGCTTTCTCTCTGTGCTTGACCCCTTGAAAAGTGCGATTGACCCGTAGGGGCACGACATGTCGTGCCCCTACACAGTTTTGTTCCTAAAAGGTGAGAATCCAAGAAAATCCCGGGTTCAACACCCACGATAGACTCGCAGCACTGTGCGGAGGTCCCCCTACGCGCCCAGGAAGCCCTCGTTGTACAAGACCGACTTGTAGCCGTGTTCGGTCGCCCAGCGGATGGCCGCCTCGGTCTTTGCAGGCACGTTGGGCTGGTAATGCCGCAGCTCTTTGCGGAAGTACTGTTCGTGGACCATTAGCTCCATGATCTCACTGCGGTGGGGGTCTTGCCCCACGGAGTCCAGATGGGCCGTCACTTCCTCCGGCGTCTTGTGCGAGTTAATGACCTGATCGTGGGTAACGAAGAGAATATCCTCGCTGTAGTCCATCCAGTAGTCGTGGGTATGCAGGTAAGCGGTGGTGGCGTGGTCCAGGTAGTAGTTTACGCGCAGGTCCGGGGCCGGAATGAAGTAGCCCGCCAGGCCCCAGATACCCTCCTGGCGCAACGCGCGGCAGCCCAGGCGGGTGCCCTCGCCCCAGTGAATCGTAGTGAAGTGCGACCAACTCTGCTCGCCCGCAAAGCGCAGCGTCTCGTCGCGCACCTGCCGGTAGTCGGTTATGAGTTTCTCTGCCGACGCTTCCTTATACGGATCGCGCGGATGGTCGGTGCGGGCGTGGAACGAAAGTTGCAGCCAGTCGGCGTTGTCGCGCCACTCGGACTTATACGTATCCGGCATCTGCCGCAGGTCGAAGTCCTCGTAAGCGTAGTAGATGTTGATGTGGGTCTTGGTGCCGTAGCGGTCGCGGAGGTCGCGCATGAACCCCAGGTAGAAGTTATCGAAGAGCGAGCGCGGCCGTTCCAAGGCGATATCGCGCAGAAACAACACGTCGTCGTCCAGCGAGAAGCGGTAGCGCGGGAACGAACGCTGGTCCCAGAGCACCGTCACGGCATGGGTTAGCGTCTCACCGCCGCGTTCCGCCACGGCCGTAAGCACCGTCTCGTGGACGTCCAGGGTGTAGTCCGCCGTGAACGTGGCGCCGATTATCGTGGCCGTCACGCCGTTCACGGTCACGGTATCGGCTTCGCTCACCACGCCCTGCACGGTGATGTGCAAGCCCGCGTCGTCCTGCCGCCCGTCGTGCCGATTGAGGATCGCGCCATGAATCGGCGCGGTAATTTGCACCTGCATGGGATACCATTGCCTCTTACGCTGCGCGAATACGGATACCGTATACTAGCATAGACAAGCGGTGACATGCAGGCTAGGTACTTGCCTATTGGCAGACCAGACGATGAACTCGAACGTGAGACGATTGACTCAAGTTGCCGGTTGAGATAGAATCGAAGTGAGGCTTCGTCTAGGTGCGTCCTAGACGCTTATTGGCGATGCGGCGAACTGCGTGTTCGCCGCTTTTGTTTAAGGCGGGAAACATGAACAGAGTGTGCATCTTCGTTGATGGTGAAAACTTTCGGCATTCCATTGGTGGTCTTTTCAAGGATGAGTTCCAAAAAACAGACTACTTGCCGAAGGGAGCCGACTGGACTAAGTTATTTGACTACATCGCCTCCGAATCTAGCCATCTGGGATTGCGGATTCGCACCTATTGGTATGTGGTTCAAGACATAGAGTTTTATCCATATAGTCTAAGAAAGCTAGCTAGACAGCCCAAAAACCTCAACTCGATTCTTTCAAAGCATCCCTGCTTTCAGGCGCAGCTAGACAAATTCGTCGATGTGGAATCTCGGATGGAGCGAATGTTAGCGATTGTGGACGACCTCGAGGAGCGCCAAGAAGGCATACAGCGGCGATTTGAGGGGTGGATACGCATACAAGGAGATATCGCCACACACCATGACGCAGTCGAATTCCGGCGATCGGGAATAGTCAGATACGATTTGTTTGAGAGGAAGTTTAGGGGAGAAAAGTCAGTCGACGTAAAACTGGCTTGTGACATGGCATTCTTGAAAGACGTGTACGACGTGGCGGTTGTTGTTTCGGGTGATCAGGATTATGTTCCCGCAGTTGAGCTAATCAAGGATTATGGCAAGAGAGTGGTAAATGTTGCCTTTAGGGAGCGTAGCGGCAAGTTACACCCAGGAAGAGCCAGAAGACTAAATCAGGCGACTGATACGAGCATAATCCTTGAATACGATGTTCTGTCGAAGTACCTAAGCTTTGAAAAACACCTGTGATTTTCCAACGTTCGAGTGGACATTCATCTTGTGCAGTTTCTTTGTCCATCGGTTTAGGGAAGCACGTTTTCCGCGGTGAAAGGAGTCTCCGCAGACCCTCTAATACGCCGCCGTGATGATCTGCATCCCGGCGCGCAGGCGTACCCGCCAGTGGTCTTCGAGTGATTGGGTCCATTCGGGATCGAGGGCTTTTACCGTCTTGCAGATGCTGTCCAGCCACAGTTCGTAGAGCATTGGCGCGATGTTGCGGCCGGCGCGGCTGTGGAGTTCGCCAAGTTTTTTCAGCAATGCTCGCATCTCCGGGTCCGAGACGTCCTGGGTCACCATCAGGTATACCGAATCCCGGAGCAGCGTGCGTTGGCGAGCGAACTCCGTTTTGGCAAAGAACGGGGCAATCGCGGGAGAGGCATTCATAAAGGCAGTGTAGAAGGTCTCAGCGAAGTCGCCGGCGGCCTCGCAGCGATCGAAACTTTGCCGCACCTCATCGCCGGCAAAGCTGCCCGGCGTGCGCATGGTGGAGTCGTGGTCCAACTCTCGAAAGAAATCCACGCGGCATTGTACCGGCCCGGTGAGATGTACTCTGTGCGGTGCCTCCGGGTGAATGATCACGTGATCGGGCGCAGAAACGTCGCTCTCTTCACTGGTCTCGAGGTTCACAAACCGCACGCTGCCTGCAAACACGTGGAGGACGCCCCAACGTCCTGCCGCCAACGTGTGTTCCTTTTGGAGGGCTTCGGGGATGGTATCTTCCGTGAACGTGAGTGAACTGCCGCTGGGAACCAGTCCTTCCGGGAGTTTCTCGGTTGCCATCGAGGGTTTCTTTCTCCTTTGAAATGCGCCACGCTATCATGTCTATTGGGGGCAATGCGCAAGCCAATGACCTTCGCGGGCTCAGTGGCTACCTACAAGGCAACCATATCGTCGCTCCACCAAAGTCATCACTGGCGAGCAGGCATGGGTTAAGTTAACTGTACAGCTTGTCTATCGGATGTTGCCTATGTTGGGTGCTCTAACCGTATCGTTTGACGAGCTTGCGGGGCTGTGTTAATATATCCCGTGACTGAGATGCAGGCAGGTGGCGAGTGAGCCGAACGTCTGCGCTCGTTAACAATTGAATAACCGGTGCCTTATCAAGAGAGGTGGAGGGAAACGGCCCTGTGAAGCCCGGCATCCCGGTGGACGCTATTTTAGTCCACGACAGGGTGCCAATTCCGGCCCCATGCGCATTGGGGCAAGATAAGGGGAAATATTGCGACATACGACCCCTCTCTATAAGGAAAGAGAAAGGGGTTGTTCTTATTTAATGGGAATTCTGATTTCGGATGAATGCGAACGGCTGTTCGTACCTGACACGTTGGACGGCACTCGCCTATTCTATGGGCACGCTGTCAGGCGCGGCGGGACTCACACGTACGGCAGAAGCGTGACGTCGACGGACGTTGGTGGGTTGCCGTGCATGCCCCGCTGCGGGCAATATCTTAGCGAACATAATTCTTGAAAAGCTGCGTCCGGTGTCGGAACGCAGATGAGCGCAAGACCCTCACCCCAACCCTCTCCCACGGGGAGAGGGAGTTAAGAGATGTTAGGAGAGGGAGTGAGAGACGATGGGAGAGGGAGCTAGGTAAACGACATACCGGAGATGGCGCCGGGCTAGTCCATGAGACGGTGCACGAGTGGAAAATGTTAGTTCTGAGCTAGTCGAAGCAAGTGAGACGCCGAACTATGAACAATGTGGAACGAATACGAGGACTGAAGTGTCGGGAGTGCGGGGAGCGCTATCCTGTGCAACCGACGCATGTCTGTTCCTTCTGTTTCGGCCCTCTGGAGGTCGAATACGATTACGACGCCATTCGCGAGATAACCAGCCGCGAGAAGATCGCGCAGGGGCCGATTTCGCTTTGGCGCTATAAGGACCTGCTCCCCGTGGAGCACGGCGAAGACCTGGACTGGCGGGTCGGCTTTACGCCTTTGCAGCGCGCCCACAACCTGGGCAAGGCACTGGGTCTGAAGGAACTCTACGTCAAGAACGATAGCGTGAATCCAACGTTCTCCTTCAAAGACCGGGTGGTCTCGGTGGCGGTAGCCAAGGCCAAGGAGTTTGGGTTCGATACGTTCGCGTGCGCTTCCACCGGCAACCTGGCGAGCGCAACGGCCGCCGCCGGTGTGCGCAACGGCCTGCGCACCTTCGTTTTCCTGCCCCACACCGTGGAGCACGGCAAGGTGGTGAACGCGGCGGTGTATGGCGCTACGTTGGTCTCGGTGGAAGGCACCTACGACGAGCTGAACCGCCTTTGCAGCGAGCTTGCCGACCGCTACGCTTGGGCCTTCGTCAACATCAATATCCGCCCCTTCTACTCGGAGGGATCGAAGACGCTGGCGTTCGAGGTGGTGGAGCAGTTGGGCTGGCGCGCGCCGGACCACATTGTGGCGCCCATTGCCTCCGGCTCGTTGTACACCAAGGTGTACAAGGGGCTGAACGAACTGTACAAAGTGGGGTTGCTGTCGGGCACGCCGCACACGCGCATTTCCGGCGCACAAGGCGAGGGATGTAGCCCGGTGGCGGAAGCCTTCGCCGCCAATACCACCGCTATCAGGCCGGTGAAGATGCCGACCACGATTGCCCATTCGTTGGCTATCGGCAATCCCGCCGATGGCTACCACGCCGTGAAGATTGCGCAGGATACCGGCGGTATCATCGAGTCCGTCACCGACGATGAGGTGGTGGAAGCGATCAAGCTACTGGCGTCGACAGAGGGCGTATTCACCGAGCCCGCGGGCGGCGTGACGATTGCCACCCTCAAGAAGCTGGCCGAAAGCGGGCAGATCGCGCCCGACGAGGTCACGGTTGCCTACGTCACGGGCAATGGGCTCAAGGCGCAAGAGGCGGTCTCCGATACCCTTGATTTGACGATCCAGATTACGCCCCACGTAGAATCGTTCGAAGAGGCGGTGCGCGGACTGGAACGCGCCCCCGTAACGGTGTGAGTTTCTAGGAAGGATAAGACAAAACAATGGCAAATGCTGTGAAGATTCCCACCCCGCTCCGTCCCCTGGCCGGCGGCAAGGCCGAGGTCACTGTGGAAGACGCGAGCACTATCGAAGACCTGATTACGAAGTTGGACGAGGCCCACGAAGGGTTCAAGGCGCGCATGTGCGATGAAGACGGCGATCTGCGGCGCTTCATCAACATCTACGTGCGCGGCGAGGACATCCGTTTCATGGACGGCCTCGAAACTGCGCTCAGCGATGGCGACGAGGTCTCCATCGTGCCCGCCGTTTCCGGCGGAGCGGCCTGAAGACTTCCCAGACGGGTGTATTCTAGGTTCTTTGAGCTTTTGGGCGGCGTGTGACGAGGTGTTGCGCGCCGCTGTTGCTCTTAACGGGTGGTTTGTCCTGCTCAAAGTTTGAGTGGAGTGGCTTTCGCTGGGCGCAGCGCGAGGGACAAGCCCCCGCGCTATGGATGCGATCGTCGTTGCCGCGCCAGCGGGGAATCCATATTCTCTGTGCGATGCTCCCTCTCCATCGAGGGAGAGGGTTGGGGTGAGGGTGTGCCTCTGCTTTGCGGCACGAAATGAAAGGGGCAAACTGGATCATCGGCCTGCGGCAGACAGACGCAGGTTGCAAACCTGCGCTACCAAGCCAAATGATGCTGATTTTACCTTTTGTCGGCCGCGAGGAGATATCACGTCAGCATTGAGGACAATTGCCCTGCCTACAGAACTTGTGCTAGGAAGTGGCAACTGCTGCTTTCTTATCCCTGTGGTCACCTGAACATAGCAGGTGCACGGCATGCCGTGCACCTACGTAGTCTTGGGCTTAGGCTTTGGAGGCAGCGACAAAGAGTATATAATCACGTGAGAACAACCCTTTCGCTTGAGACATTCCGAGCACAAGGAGATAACGATGCCGAGCAAAGTGGCGGCGCAGATGTACACCGTGCGGGACTTTACGCAGACCCGGCAAGGTCTGGAGGAGTCGCTAAAGAAGATCAGCCGGATGGGCTATGAGGCTGCCCAGTTTTCCGCGGTAGGAGCTCTTGAAAGCGCAAACCCGGAGATCACTGTGCAGGAGGCGAAACAGATGCTGGACGACGTTGGCATTCGCTGTATTGCCACGCATCGCAGTTGGGAAGACTTGGCGCAGAATACCCAGGCCGAAATCGACTTTCACGGCGTGTTGGATTGCAACTATGTGGCGATCGGCGGCATTCCGCAACCCTATCGCAGCCAGGGCGAGCAGGGCTACCGTGATTTTGTCGAGGCGGCACGGCCGGTTATCCAGAAGCTCAAGGCCGGCGGCCTGACCTTCGGTTACCATAACCATTCCCACGAATTTGAGCGCATTGCCCCCGGGCCGAAGACTCTGATTGACATCTTCCTTGAAGAAGGCGGGCCGGACTTTACGCTTGAATTTGACGTCTATTGGGTCGCGCACGCCGGAGCCAATCCAGCGCGGCTGCTTGCACAGGCGTCCGGCCGGGTGCCCGTAATTCACGCGAAAGATAAGGAAGTAGACGCCGACGAGGGACCGGTCATGTGCCCGGTAGGTGAGGGCAATTTGGACTGGGACGGCATAATTGAGGCCGGAAATAAGGCGGGCGTTGAGTGGTATGCCGTAGAGCAAGACACTTGCCGGCGCGATGCCTTCGACTGCCTGCGGTCAAGTTTGGAGTTCCTGACGTCAAAAGGCGTGTGAGGATTTCTAGGCACCGGTGGCGTGTCTTGGGGCGACCTTAAACGGAGGGGCGGGCCAGTGGGTCCGCAACTGAACCAATGTGCGGAATAGCCTTCGCCGATCTCCGTTCATGGTTCGACAAGCCTGTGCTGAGCTCGTCGAAGTGCTCACCTTGAACGGATTAACGGAACTCTCACGCTAACGAGCCGCAAGGGTTTAGCTGGCAAGAATCCTTAAAGAAAAAAGCATCCGTTCGTCCTGAACCTGTCCTGAGCTTGGCAAAGGGCCGAGGGATGAACGAATACTCTTATTTCACGCCCGCTTACAACCGCACATAGCGGCCGGCATCGACGACAAAGGCCACGCCGCGATTGTTGTCGGTTTGGCCGCGGCCGGTGAGGGGTTGGCCGCTCACGTTCTCGCGAATCACGTCAAGCGTCTCATCGACCTGGCTGGCCGGCACTCCGACGAGCAGGGTCACGTTGCCCCGGCGCAGGACGCCTCCGGCCGTATTGATGCGCGTATTGCCGATGCGCCGCTTCACGAGTTCGTCCACGATAGTGTTGGCGTCATCGTTGCGCACCACGGCAATGACGAGTTTATCTACTGCAGGTTGTTGCGGTTGCTGCTGCATTCCAAACCTCCCGTTGCTGATTAGCGGCAACGGCTACACTGTCACTCGCTGAGCGCGCGCAACTGCGAGCGCATATTACATGACCGCTATGCGGACGGTAGGGGTAAGCAATGGTAGACGACACGGCAAAACGATGCCTTTGTCTCACTGCTTGGTCGGGGCGGGCGGATTTGAACCGCCGGCCTCAGCGTCCCGAACGCTGCGCTCTACCAGGCTGAGCCACGCCCCGCTTACGAGGTCATTCTAGCATGTTTGTCTACTCTCCTCAATAGTTGGGTGGTCGGGCACCTTCCGGCACACGTGCTATCAGCTATTTCCTCCGTTTACTGCGGCGACCATTGAAGGGCCGGTCGGCGGGGCTGTGGCGGGGCAAGACTGCGGTTTCGCTGCAGAATCAGAATAGGTACTCTGCCATTATTCCAGTATGATAGGCATGCAAGCAATTGTAACCACGAGGAGTAAGCTGGTGAAAGCGGATTTTCTCGAGCGTCTCGCGCAAGGGCCGCTGCTTGGCGACGGCGCGTATTACCTTGAACTGGAACGCCGGGTAGTGGGCAGCTATGCCTCGCACATCCCTATGGCCGTGCTGGACTACCCTGAAGCCGTGTTGGAAATGCACCATGAGTTCGCCCGCGCGGGCGCGGAGCTCTTGCAGGCCATGTCCTGGGGTGTGCGACCCTTTGGGCGCGAGGAGGAGTTGCATAGAGTAGCGGTGGAGCTGGCCCGCGAGGCCGCCGGGCCGGACCGCTACGTGGCCGGCACCGTTAGCCAGTTCATCTATTCGGGTTCATCCAAGTGGGAGCGGTTAGACGCAGACGACCGCAAGCGGGCACAGGAGTTCTTTGCGCGGCGAGTTGCAGAGCAGATGGAGCCCGGTGTGGACGTATTTATCATTGAGACCTTCTACTCGGTAGAAGAGGCGAGCTTGGTCATCCCCTTCGTCAAGGAGGCGGGCGTCCCTGCCGTGGTTACGCTCACCTTCCGCGACAGCGAGTTTACGCGCGACGGTTACGATCCGGTGGAGGCGGCGCAACGCCTGGTGGACAACGGAGCAGATGTGGTGGGGCTGAACTGTATGCGCCCCTGGCAGACCATGAACGACATGGCGCGGCGCATTCGGGATGCGGTCTCGGTACCTGTGTGCGTCCAGCCGACGGCGTACCAACTGGAGCCGGGCGAGGTCTTCAACCAAGCCATTAGCCGCGCCGGTCTCTACCCGCGCGTCGAGCCGCGTGTAGTTACCCGCTTTGTCATGGCGGAGTATGCCAAGGAAGCGGAGGGCATCGGCATTGAATTCATCGGCGCGTGTTGCGGCGCGCTCCCCTACCACGTGCGCGCCATGGCGGAAGCGCTGGGCAAACCGGTCGGATTGCCGGATGTCAACCGCGGCTACCAGGTGAGCTAGCCAGTAGCGCTAATTTGTGTCACGCTGGAATTAAATCACAACACTAGGACGAAGAGCTTTCTAAAGCACAAGACTCCTTCGCGCTATAGAAATGTTTAATACTTGTGCATATGGCACAAATGTAGTATAAAGAATGTTGGGATCGTGCATAGAAGGAGATCGCACGTGGCGACGGCGGAGCAAACAACTTCACTCGGTGAACGGGTAAGCCGGATTGAAGGCGGCTATGAACACTTGGCGACGAAGGCCGACCTTGCGCAGATGAAAGCCGAATTGAAGGCTGACATTGCTAGGCAGGACGGTGAAATCCGCGGCATAAAGTGGTGGATCCTTTCAGTCGGCGCCGCTGTCGTTGCGTTATCTAGCCTCGCTGAACTGCTCCCGCTTGGCGGCTGAATCCCCGAAATATTTGAGAAAACGCGAATGTGGCCAATGGGGACATGAAGGGCCTGCATTCAGGAGATCGCACGGTGGCGACGGCAGAGCAAACGACTTCACTCGGCGAACGGGTAAGCCGGATTGAAGGCGGCTACGAACATTTGGCGACGAAGGCTGATCTTGCCCAGTTGAAAGCTGAATTGCAGTCCGACATTGGCGGACTGCATGGTGACATTGCTGGAGCGCACGGCGACATTGGTGGATTGCGTGGTGAGATTGATGCGCTTCGCGGCGAGATTCGCGGCATAAAGTGGTGGATCCTTTCAGTCGGCGCTGCCGTCGTTGCGCTGACTAGCC
The DNA here is from genome assembly GCA_965221905.1 of Chloroflexota bacterium. Lineage (GTDB taxonomy): Bacteria > Chloroflexota > UBA11872 > VXOZ01 > VXOZ01 > VXOZ01. The sequence goes on along the minus strand of OZ244922.1, from coordinate 3,299,980 downwards.
TTGCTGAACTGCTGCCGCTAGGCGGCTGAACCTCGCGAACGACACCTCGGTATTTTCCACGTTACATGTGAAGCACGCTTGGGCGCACTTTGCCCAGGCGTGTCTGCGTGTGTAGAGGTACCCGAAGAGTACCTAATTCAGCGGCGATTACGGTCCCGCAATCGTCTTCTCTCGATAAGCGCAACCCCGGCGATTCCCCCGAACACCCTTGCAGATCGCTCGGTGTGTATCTGGTGATGCGGCAAGTCCCGCGTCGAGTGTGCCGCAGGTGCAGCAACGGCTTGCACCATTCCACGGCAGTATCTTTCCTGCTGATAATCTTGACTGCACTTTGCGATAGGGCTTAGAGTATAAGCAGCGTGCACTGAACGGTGCGGCCTGACGCGAAGTGTGTACCCATCGGCGTTCGCCGGCGGAGCTTTGGCCGCGACAGTGTAGAGATATCAGGTGTTGTATCGACAATAGTTACAGGAGGCAGAGGAATGTCTGAGCGTGATAAGTTGCATTTTACCCGACGTGGCATACTGGTCGGCGCTGGTTTTACCGGCGTTGGCGTGCTCCTTGCCGCCTGTGGGCAGGCGCCTATGGCGGCGCCCGAAGCTGCCAAAGAGGAAATGAAAGAGGAAGCCAAGCCGAAAGCGGAAGAGCCCGCTCCCGAGAAGGAGCCGGTACACATCCGCTACGGCACATGGCTCAATGCCCGTCAGCTAGAGAACTACCCAGACACCCTCGTAGCGCCGTTCGAAGAGTCGCACCCCGGCGTTACGGTGGAAGTCATCCACAACATGCACGCCTACCAGGAATCATTCCGGACGGCATTTGCGGCCGGAGAGCAACCCGATGCTGCCTGGGAAGCGGATAACGCTACCTATCTGCTCGGTTACTTTGTCGATCTCGCCGATTATATCAAGCGCGACAACTTCGATCTGAGCCACTATCCGCAAAACATCTTCAACTCGATTAGTCGCATCCGCAACGAGATCAACAGTCTGCCCAACCAGACCGGCGGCAACATGATGGCGTTGCCGTATAACCGGGAAATCCTGGAGAAGGCCGGTCTCAATGAGCCGTCCGCCACGTGGGGCGACCCGGAGTGGAACTGGGATGCCTATATTGACATGGCAAAGAAGACCACCGTTACCGAGGGCGGTACTGTTGCGACTGTCGGCGCTTCCAACATGGGTACCGGCGCGCTCGTGGGCAATCTTCCTTTCCTCTGGGGCGGCCAGTGGGTTTCCGATGACCGCCGGAGTGCCGTCTGCGATAGCCCGGAGACGATGGCGTGCTACAAGGCATATTTCTCGATGGTGCACGAGCATGGCGCCATGCTCAAACCCGGCCAGGGAGCGGACCTGTTCGGCGAGGGCAGCATCGTCAAACTCTTCTATCAGGGCAAGCTGGCTTTCTTGAATACGCTTTCCAGCGGCACGTTTGGCGATATGATGCAGCGTATTCGCGACGAAGACTTGCCAATCGATTTCGCGCCCTTGCCGACTGTGAAGAACGTGGCCTCATTCCAATGGACGGATGCCAACGGGGTCGTGACGAATGCGAAGCACCCCGAGGAAGCCTGGCAGTATGTGGCGTGGCAAGGCAGCACCCTAAACTGGGCTTCGGGTAAGGGCACGATTCCGCCGCGCGCCGACCTGATGGAGACCTGGGCCAACGAGACCTTCCCCGACCTGAAGGACAAGGTCCGGCTGAACGTAATAATCGACGTTCTCGATTACCCCGGCGGCTACGACCCAGGCTGGGTTGTTCCCAATTTCGCTTTCAGTGGTTCTGCCGAGGTGAAGGACTGGCTCAAGGCGGTCTACGCCGGTACCGCTGGCGTGGATGAAGGCCTGCTGGCGCTGAAGCCGCAAATTCAGGCCATCCTCGATGATACGGAGGAAAAATACAAGGGTTAGGGTTGACGGCATAGCAAATGCGCCTTACGCGACATCTTGCGGATGTATGGACGAGGGATTAGCACTTGGCAAGAGTGAATCTCTTCGTTGATGAATTGCGGTCGCAGATAGTGTTTAGGTGCGAGCCCTAGCGGTAACTTACCGCAAAAAGCGCTATCCAATGTAGGGGCACGGCATGCCGTGCCCCTACGCACTTTAGGAAACCGAAGTACATTGAAGAACCTATAACAGTTTGGGTGCCAAGTGAGAGGAGATTGCCCCTTATGTCCAGATATCACGAGCGATATGGTTTGACGCCAATCATCAACACCGCAGGGACACAGACGACGCTCGGCGCATCTTCGATACCCCCGGAAGTGGTTGAACGGGTTGTTGAGGCGGCGCCGGAGTTTGCGCGCATGACGGAGTTGCTGGCGGCCGCCGACGCGGCAATCGCGCATGCTACCGGCGCGGAGGCCGGCACGGTGACCCATTGCGCGGCTTCGGCGATCGCGGTGCTGTGCGCAGGGGCCATGACCGGCACGCATCTCGGTAAAGTGCTGGCCCTGCCCGATACCAGCCGCATGAAGAACGAAGTGATCATTCAGAAGCGGCACACGGTGGGGTTTGGCGCGCCGGTGACGCAGATGATCCGCCTCAGCGGGGCTCGCGCCGTGGAATTTGGCGAGGCCAACCGCGCGCTGCCCGAACAAATGGAGTATGCGATCACAGAAGAGACCGCGGCGGCGCTGTACGTAATCTCCCACATGACCGCCACCAGCGGGCAACTCTCGCTGCCGGCATTTGCCGAGATTGCCCACCGCCACAATATTCCGGTGATTGTTGACGCCGCTGCCGGGGCATTCTTTGCTCACCGCCTGCTGGCGGAGGGCGCGGACGCCGTCTGCTTCAGCGGCCACAAGCACCTCTGCGGCTTCACGTCAGGCGTGATCGCCGGAAAGCGCGACCTGGTCGCCGCCGCGGCCTTGCAAGGCACCGGCATCGGGCGCGCTATGAAACCCTCTAAGGAAGGCGTGGTGAGCGTCATCGAGCGCATGGAGTGGCTCGCGGACCTCGACTACGCCGCGTGGGAATCCGGGCAAAACGCCAAGGTGGACGTGATGGTGGCGGCGCTGCAAGGCATTCCCGGCGTCAACGTCTTTGCCGAGCGGGACGTCACCGGCAATCCGCAGACCCGCACCAAGATCGTGGTTGATCCGGTAGTCGCGGGCATGGATGCCGTGGCCGTGTGCGAGGCGCTCATAGACGGCAGCCCGCCTATCTACACACGCGACCACTACGCCGAGGAGGGATTTCTCTTCATCGATCCGATTACGCTGCGACCCGAAGACGTGCCGACGGTGATTACCCGTTTGCAGGAGGTCCTGCAGCCTGTCGGCGCCGCCGCGGGCTAAGACTTGGGTTTTCTCCCTTTTGAAGACCATTGCATAACCGGGCCCGGAGGTTCAGAATCCCCTCGCCATTGAGGGAGAGGGCTAGAGCCTGCCCCGTACTTGATACGGGGGTGAGGGGGGAAACCTCGTCATTACGACCAAACCCGCCGGCTCAAGTTACGCAAAGGTCTCCTCTTCGGCCTATGTCCGTTCGCGCTGAGCCTGTCGAAGCGCAAACCTACGATATCGCTACCTATGCGGAGCGCAAACGTACGCCCTAAACGTGCCTGTCCTGAGCTTGTCGAAGGGTGAACAGCCTTGGTGGTGGCATAGCCGATATTCGGCTCGCTTCGCTCTGTGTTTTCTTCGAAAGAGCCTACCCCGAACGTGCCGAAGAGGAAATTGGGTCTAGTTTCTTACGCGTCGCCGTTAGGTCAAGAGGGCTCCAAACGTTCGGGGGGGGGGGTTGACTTTTGTAGAGACGTGATGTATGTTCCTCCTAAGTGTAGATGCCTACCCCGCTTGACGGAAGGGAGGATTCGCCAGCCAGTCTCGAGTGAGAGTTAGATAGCGTCGTCTCAATAGTCAGAGCATACGAAGTGCGGAACTTATGGAGGCTTAGCTATGGCAAAGACACTATCGCGTCGCTCCCTGCTTTGGGATCGGCAGCCGCAAGCGCTGGTTCGGTGTGGCTCGCTGCGGCGTGCGGTCAGGTGGCAGCGCCCACGATGGAGCCTGCTGCCAAGGAGGACGCGCCCAAGGCCGCTGAAGAGGCGGCCAAGCCCATGGAAGCCAAGACCGTCACCGCCCTGTTCATATCAAACGACCAAACGGCCGTGGAGCCGTTCTGGGGCAAAACGGTGGTTGACCGCTTCCAGGAGCAGAACCCCAGCATCACGGTCGATTGGTCGGCCCCGATATATCGTGAAGTGTCGGATAAGGTCAACACACAACTTGCGGCCGGCGCTGCTCCGGACGTCTTCCACCATGGCATCGTGCTCTATCCGCAACGCCGCGACGCCGGGCACTGCTTCGAACTCACCAACTATTACAAGCGCGATGCCGCCGACTTCGAGGACGTCATTGCGCAGGATTGGGGTCAAGACCCTGACGGTACCTACTGGGTGACTCAGATCAACCAGATTACTACGGCCACGGCTTACAACAAGTCCATCTTCGACAAGTACGGCTTGAATCCGCCCGGAGGCTCACTCACCTGGAACCCGGACGACGGCGGTGAGTTCGTTGATGTGGCTCGCGAGATTACCCAACGGTCGAGCGTGGAAACAGACCAGATTTGGGGTTTCTTCAACAACAAGCAGGTCACCGCAGACGTCTTGGGCTTCCTGGGCCAGAACGGGGCGACGTTCCTTTCCGAGGACCATACCAAATCCACGATGCACGAGCCCGAATTCATCGAGGTCATCCAGTTCCTTTGGAACTTGGAGTTCAAGTGGCGCGTCTCACCCACCGCAGACGACGTTGCGGCCATCACTGAGAATGTTGAGCCGGGTAAGGCGTATCATGCGCCCTTTGCCTACCAGCGCACCGCGATGATGAACCTCCTGCTCGGTCAGGAATCCGCTTGGGGTTCGCCTCAGGTTGAGGAAATGCCCATACATGCGGTTCCCATGGTGAAAGGCAAGGTCGACAAGGTGCCGGCGGTCGGTGCTTGCTTCTATCTGTGGTCCCAGACTAAGGTGCCCGACGAAGGTTGGGAACTGATGAAGTTCTACGTCACAGACGACGAGTCGCAGTTAGGCCAGTACACCATCAACAACTATGGCTTGTCGGTCAAGCGGACCGTGTGGGACAATTCCCGGCTGCAGACCGAGAAGTCCCGGCCGCCGCGCGAGCTGGATGCATATCTGGAACCCCTGCGCACCGGCGCCTTCTTTACGTTCCAGATCAACGCTGTGTGGCTGCCGTACATTCGCGCATTCGGTGCGCATCGGGCGCGCGCCTGGAATCAAGAGGCAACGGTCGAGGAAGCCATGCGCGACGCCAGCAAAGAAGTGCAGGCGCTTCTTAACGAGTACTACGCGGATAAGTAGCAGAAGGCTTTGGCCGACCCGGGCCGCTGGCCCATCACGGTTTTGACAACTCTGTCAGTGGGGCGTTGCATGCGGCGCTCTTGGCTCTGAACTGGATACACGCCAAGAGCGCCGTGTCAGCCTGTAAAGTACAGTTTGGCTTCTTATTCGGCGTTGGAATGCCAGTATCCGTTCGTGCTGAGCTTGTCGAAGTATGAACGGATGGGTTGGCTGCCGATTACTTGCACACTCTTTCTAACTAGCCGGGCACTATTTCGAGACAAGGGGAGAAGCTTATGGCAGTTACGCTATTGAGCAAGAACGGACTACCTCAGGGTGTGAGCGCGCCGTATGACTGGGCGCTCGAGCAGATGCGGGCGCCGGAAGCGCATGCCGTCACGCGCGGCAGCCAGGACGTGATCGTTGCCGTCATCGACATTGCCTACCACTATCATCCCGATCACGCGGGGCACCTCTGGGTCAATCCCCGTCCGCTGCGCGGCGACGTGCACGGCTGGGACTTCGACCAGGAGGACGCCACGTTGGAGTACGAAGGCCCGCCATACGATGCCACGAAACACTACTTCCGCGATCACGGGTCGTTTCTCGTGGGAGAGATTGCCGCGGTTGCGCCCGACTGTCGCATCATGACGCTGCGGGCCGCCTATAATCGCACTAATCAGGGCGGCTGGGTGCGTGCAATTGACTATGCGGTTGCCCACGGCGCGCGGATTATTGTACTCTCCCACTGTTACATTGCCAAGAATAAGGAGACCGGCGAATCGCTCTTCCACCAGGGCACTGATTTCACGTATCCCACCGAGAATCCCGCGCTCATCGACGCCTTCGACAGGGCATACGACGCCGGTTGTTTGGTATTTCGCGGTGCTGGCGACAATCGCGGCCGCCGCATGGTATCGCCCATTTCTGCCGTAGACAGTTCTATTCCGGTGGGTTCGACCAACCGGCACGGGGCAGCAGCCAGCATCGCGCCCGCTACCGCGTATACGGAATTCGCCGCTCCCTGCGGCGAGGGCACGGATGACCCCCGCGACACCATCTGGGGCACGGGCGGCAACGGCGAGTACGTATCGTTTCACGGAGGGTGCATGGCGAATGGCTTCGGCGCGGGCGTCGCCGCGCTTCTCTTCTCTCAGTATCCACAGTTTTCTAACGAGGAAATCCGCCAGATTCTGCGTAACACGGCACGGGGCGGGGGCTGGGATCCCTGGCTGGGTCACGGGATTGTGGACGCCCACGCGGGAGTGTCCTTGCGGCCTGAGCAGTTCTGCCGTAGGTTGCAGGTCCAGGCGGAAAGATGCACACTCCGCCGCGACGCCGGACGGCTCATAGTGGACGTGGCCGTGGAGAATGGCGGCGTGTTCGATATCAAGCGGGCGCTGGCAGTCCTCTATACCGGAGATCCCCTCACGCCGGCCGATCCTGCGGCTACCATGGAAGAGCCCAATATCCTGCTTCGCATCCAACTGGGGCATGCAATTGCACCCGTACCGGGGCTCGAGCGCGTGCGCATCCCTGTGGAAATGGATGGCGACGGTCTACCTGACGAACTGTGGGTGCAGGTGAGCGCTCTGGATCGCGGCGCGGCTGGCGTTACGGCGGCTTCACGCTTGCCAATTTCCAATTTGCACGCGTGAAGCCGGCATAACACGGAGCAGAAACACATGGCTGACTTTCCTTTGATCACACGACTCATGGAAGAGCAGGGCCTGGACGCGTTGCTCACGCTCGGCATGCGCAACTGCGCCTACTTAGCGGGAGATGTCACGGAAGAGCCGTGGCTGAACGAGCCGCAGGGCCTGGGCGCATGGATGACGTGCATCGCGCCGCCGGACAAGTCGTTTGCGATCGGCGGCAGCCGCATGGCGGATTTCGACATGCCGCTCGACCGATTCCGACCGGACCAGACGCGGGACGCGCGGCTCCAGGTCGTGGCCGAGGAGATACAGGCGCGAAAACTTGGGCAGGCGCGGGTGGGTCTCGACATGGACTATGCTGCGATAAGCGACCTGGCAAAGCTCCGAGAGCTCCTGCCAAACGTGCAGTTCGAGGCTGCGGACATGCTCTTGGCGCGGGTGCGGAGTATGAAGACGCCGCGGGAGCTAGCTTGGATACAGAAGGCCGTGGCCGCCTCCGAGGCAGGATACAGGGAGATGCAGAAGGAGATACGAGCCGGCATCTCCTTCCGGGACCTGAACAACGTCTGGGCCGCAACGGTGCTCAAACACGACGCGCTGCCCGTCTATGCCGCCCCCATATCCTGGATGGTGCCGGGCCGGGGCCAGTACAAGCAGCCGGATTCCGTGCTCGTGCGCGGGCCGGAAGAGGTGGAAGAAGGTCTGGTGTATCGCGTTGACTACTCAGCGGTGGCCGGTGGGTACTTCTCCGACCAGAAGTTTAATTTCTGCCTGGGCACGCCGCTCAAGGAGAGTTATGCCGTTTGGCAAGAACACCGCGATCGCCAGATATTCATGGAAAACTTCATCCGACCCGGTATGAGCAAACGCGAGGTCTTTGCCGCTTGCCGGGCAGAGTTCAAGAATGTCGAAGAGTACATGTGGTGGATTCACGGGGTCGGCATGGAGGTGCACGAGGAACCGCAACTCGGCAGCTTGTTGCCGTATAGCCTGGAGGTTAAACCGGAAATTACGTTTGAGGAGAATAACGTATCCGCCCTGGAATCCTCCTGGCTCGTGGAGGACATTTACGTGCTGAAGGCCGACGGTTTCCAGCGGCTGGGGACCATTCCCCAAGAGGTGGCGCTGTTTTGAAGGTGTGGCTTGCTTAGTGCGGGCAGGCCAGCGCAGGTGCTAATCCTTCGACGCGACGGGGCTGGCAGTTAGGCCGCGGAACACAGGGACATATCAAGACCAAGAGTTGCATTGAGGTAAACAAGAGGAGGGTCACCCATTGGGTGACCCTCCTCTATTGTCGAACTCCTACAAACGCTCGTGAAAGTGAGCGTCCGGTAGCCGTTGCCGTTCCTACTCGACCTTGAGATTCTCGTTGATGTGGGTGTCGGCAAAGGGCAAGAATTCTTCTGGTGTTGTCGTGCGGGCGCGGATCTCGTTGTAGATCGGCTGGAGCACGTCTCTGATCTCGTAGAAGTTAGAGTACTTCAGCATACCGTGGCCGGATTGCGGCGTGTGCTGCGCTTCCGCAAAGAAAGCAGAAGCGTCCACCTTGCCGCCTTGCTTTTCTTCCCAGTGCGCTTTTGCCTGATCGAAGAGGTGCAGCATCGGGGTAACCACGTGACCCGTCAGTTCAAGGTAGGTGAGGCCGTTGTCGCCGTCCAACAGCCACTTCAGCACTTCCCACGTCTGGTCGACGTGATCGGTGTTGCCCACGAAAGTCGCGTGCGTGTAGTGGCGGCCGGAGTGGTTTGGCGGATCGCCCGTGTACGGCAGCGCGCCAATACCCCAGTCGAACGGAGCGTCGGCCGCTTCCGGCGGCACCACGAACATGACCGACATGCCAAACGCGCCGGTGGAGTAGAAGTAGTGACCGGCCCTACCGCCGGTGAGCGCGCCATGCTCCTCTGACGTCGGCATGACGCGGAATTTGTCGATGATGTCTGCCCAGAAGTTCTGGCCCTGGCGATAGTGCTCGTTGTTCATGGTCGCCTTCTGGTTCTCGGCATCCCATGCCAGACCGCCGAAGAATGTACCGTCACCAATGCCAAAGGTATTGAAACCGGTGTAACCCCGGCCCATGCCGAACTGCTCGGTGCCGATGGTGAGCTTCTCCGCAGTGTCGATGAACCGCTCCATCGTCCAGCTTGGATCGTCCGGATCGGTGGGCGGATACTCCAGACCCGCAGTATCGAAGAGGGTCTTGTTGTAGGCCCACGTGTCGACCGACATGCTGGCCGGGAAGCCATAGGTCTCTCCCCGGTTGGAGACGAAGTCCACACCTTCTGCAATGAAGGTAGCGTAGGGATCGACGCCGTCACGATTCATGAACGGGGTAAGGGAGACGATGAGGTCGCCTTCTACGAACTGCAGCCAGGTGCCCCAGGTATTCTCGAAGAGACCCACGGGTGTGCCCGCGGCGAAGAGAATCGGAATGTTCTGGCGCACGCCGGTGCCGCCACCATCAACGATCTTGAGGTCCAACTTGATGCCGGGGTTGGCTTCCTCGAACGCGGCATAGAGCGCTTGCTCGGCCTCGTTGCGGGCCGGCCGCGTGTAGGTGAGATAGAGGATTGAGACCTCTTCGGCCACAGGAGCCTCGGTCTCGGCCTTGGGCTCGGCCATCTCAGCCTTTTCTTCGGCAGGCATTTCGGTAGTCGCGCCACCGCACGCTGCGGCGAGCACGGCCCCGGCCCCGACGGCAAAGCCACCAAGCATCTTGCGGCGGGTGATGCCACTAAATACGGTGCTTGCGTTCATCCACATCTTCTCCTTATTTTCTTGCGAACACGTCACTAAATTAGGATTGTGCAGCATTGCACAAGAGAATGTCAAATTCGCGGGTAAGAGCGTGGTTCTGCCCGAGACCATCGCTTTATTAGAGTTGCATTTGGGCCTTTTTCCCGTGTTTGGGAAACCCAAGAGAAGTATGAGATGCAGCCCTGAATACCAGGCTTGTCACTTGGGATTTTGGGAGAATCTATCGCAATTGGGTGAATTGAGACGCTTGGGTCCGCGCTTTCTTGGCTTGAATATGCCCGGACCTCAAGCTATGCGTGCTTCGAGCATTTCGGCTTCTTTGTGCCAACTGCTCAATCCGCCGCACACGGCGCGAATTCCCAACAGCGGCATTGCGCTGCTTTGCTGCGCTCCCGTATCTCGCGCTTTTCAATTTCGCGTTCCCAAACCCATTCCACGCGTACTATAATGACAAGAGCGAATGTGATTGTATCTTTAGGATTGTCACCGTGCAGCCCCACGTCAAGACTCACAATCTCCGTCACGCCTATGCCGACGGCACGCAGGTTGACCTGGCGGGGTGCGACCTTGCCATTTGGCCGGGGGACCGCGTGGCGGTGGTGGGGGCGAACGGCGCGGGCAAGAGCACACTCCTGCTACTGCTGCTCGGCATGCTGCGCCCGAGCGAAGGTACGGTGGAGGTATTGGGGCACGACCCTGGCGCGGAATTTACCAAAATCCGCCAGCGCATCGGCGTTGTGCTACAGAACGTGGAATACCAGATTCTGGCCCCGACGGTGTGGGAAGACATCTCGTTTTCGCCCCGCAACTACGGTTTGCCGTCGGAGGAGATCGCGCGTCTCACGGACGCCGTCATGGAAACGCTGCGCATTTCGCACCTCAAGGACAAAGTGCCCCACTACCTCTCGGCCGGGGAGAAGCGCCGTGTGGCTCTGGCGGGCGCGTTGGTGATGCAGCCTGACTTGCTGGTGTTGGATGAGCCGTTCGAGGGTCTCGACCCGGCCTCCCGCGTCGACCTTATCGCTTTGCTTAACACCCTCAACCGCGAGCGGGGGACGACACTCATCATCTCAACGCATCACCTGGACCTGATCCCGGCGATTTCGGACGGCGTGTACGTGTTGGATGGGCAGCGCGGCATCGTGTGCCGCTACTGCGTGGAAGACCTCTTCGAGCAGGATGAGATGCTGCGCGAGGTCAATGTCTCACCGCCGATCCTGAGCGAATTGTTTGGCGAGCTACGCCAACGCGGCGTCGACGCAAAGACGCCGGTCACGGTCTCGCAAGCTGCCGAGAACCTCATGGCCTTAATCCGCGACGGCAACGGCAAGCCTCAAGGCATCGACGATACCCCTTAGCCTTGCGAGCCCTAGTACATTGTCCACTCAAATATGACATACACGTGTCGTCCACAATGCCTGTCCGTCATTCCGGCAAAAAGCCGGCCCCGTATCAAGTACGGGGCCGGAATCCAGAGGCGGGCGGTGGGCCGTCTCCCGTGAAAACTACCTGGAAATGGCGCTAGAACTCGTCTCACAAGTACATCGCTCTATGTAGACCTGCCCTGCGACCCTTCGACTTGCTCAGGACAGGCAGGCTCAGTACGGGCTCTGACGAAGGGTCGAAGCACGAGTCGGCTTGTCGAGCCGATTTATGAGATAGCTTCTAGCCTCTCTTTCGCTTGTCCCACGCGTGTTACCGGGTGTTTGCCTTTCACGCTGCTAAGCACCTTGCTCAAGATGGTGTTTCCTTTCTGCGCCAAGAAGCGTGGGACAAGCCCCCCGAACTCTGGTTCGCCGCTACGGCGTGCTAACCAGGAGCGCGCTTACAATGGCAAGAGAACATTAACCGAGTCCAGGTGTTAGGTCGACTAATATCGCTTTCGCTTACTCCAATGCTCTTGACACGGGGGAGGGAGGGGTCTATACTCGCACTGTATTGTGTTGGTTTACCCCAATTGAGTGGAGGGAGTAGGCGATGAAACGTAAAGATATGATGATGCCTGTCACGAGGCGTGGCTTTCTCGGTATTACCGCAGCCACGGCGAGCGTATTCTTGGCTGCGTGCGGCACAGTGCAGGTAGCGGCGCCGGCGGATGCACCCGCGGCTGAGGAGCCGGAAGCCAAAGAGGCGGCGCCCGAGGCGACCGAAGTCACCGAAGTCATATGGGCCTGCTACAACTTGGGCGAGGAGCGCAATAAGACCCTGGGCGACATGGAAGTTGCTTCAAACGACGTCCTACAAGGTGAGCGCGTCAAGTTGGTGATCACCCCGCCGGGCACCAACCTGTGGGAGAAGCTGCAGACCGAGTTCGCCGGCGGCCAGTCAACCTACGATATTGTCGTAAACCAGATCAACTGGGTGCAGGTTGGCGCTGCACGGGGCACGTTTGCGTCGCTCGACGAGCAAATGGCCAGGGACAAGATAGCGCGCGAGGAGTTCCTGGACACGGCGTCGTGGCTCTTCAAGAACAAGCTCTATGCGCTGCCGTTCCAGGTGAGCGGCGAACTGCTCTTCTACAACAAGGCGATCTTCGATAAGGAGGGCATGGAGCACCCCACCCCCGAATGGACCTGGGACGACGTCATATCGAATGCGACCAAGCTCACCAAACGCACGGGTGACGATACCGAGCAATGGGGCTACAACTTCGGCTACACGGGGATAAACGTGGGACTAGGCACCTTTATCCTCAACAATGGCGGCCAGGTCTTGAATGAGGCGCGGGATATGGTGGTGTATGGGGAGGACCAACTCGCCATTGGCGGCGCGCAGGTATTCGTGGACTTCATCCTCAAGCACAAGATCGTCCCCTGGGGAGAAGAGAAGGGCGAACTGCGGACGCGGGGCGGCGGCTCGGTGATGGGCAGTGGTATTGCCGCGATGGACTCTTTCCACATGTATCCCCTCGTGAACGTGGTGGGAAAGATTGGCGACGACCTTGGCATGACCGCCGTTCCCAGCGGCCCCGCGGCGCGGACGGTAGAGGTGCACAGCAACTCCTGGTCGATCATGGGGTTGAGCAAAGTGCCGGACCCTGCCTGGAACGTGATGAAGGTCCTTGCCGGTGAAGTGGGACAGACGCTCTGGACGACCCAGAACTATCCCGGCCTGGCGAGCGTCACCGGTGAATTCCAGAAGAACTTCCCTAACCTGGACTTCTCCCCAATCATAGAGCAGTGGCAGCAGCACGGACGGGACTTCTTCATCACGCCGGACGTGGACGCGTGGCGCAAGGCCGCCAGTGCTGAGCTTGAGCCGATGTACACCGGCGAAAAGACGGTACCGGAGGCGATGAAAGCCTCGGCAGACGCCGCCAACGCAGTCTTGAGCGAGCGCCCGGATGAACTAAAGTAATCCCATTTGGCGCATTGTCTATAGACTAACCGCTCTCCTCCGCGTCCTCAGTGGCGCGGAGGAGAGTGTGCGCTATTGGCTGTTGACACTGAGCGGATAGACTCGCTTAGAAGCCCTCTCTGTGCAAGATGCGCCCCATTAGCTAGCCGTAGGGCGGGGGCTTGTCCCCCGCTTCTTGTCGCTTAGGACGAATACCGTCTCGGGCAAGGTGATTAGTGTAGATGCAATCGCGGACTACGTAGCCTCGGCGCGAGCCGAGTGAGCGCGGCGGACAATTGGGAAGATCGCGCGGCGACAAGGGGCGAGAGTAGCGCTTCCCTAGCGTAAGAACCGGAGGAAGCGCGCGGCACGGGCGACTTTGCGCCCAAGCTGGATGGAACGGTCGAAGTCTGCCTTGATGGTGGGATCGCTCTCGTACTGTTCCTTCACATCCTTGACGAGGGTGGAGCCGCTTGCCTTCAACGCGCGAAAGAGCTTGGACCCCGCGATTGGCTTCGGTACCGGAAACGGTTCCTTTTGCTCCCGCTTTAGATCATAGGCGGCGCGGTAGGCGGGATTGGAAAGAACTTCATAGGCTTCCGCCAGCGTCCGCATGCGGACGGCGACGTCAGCGGTCTCGGCTTCAACCGCTTCAGACTGCGCGCACGCGAGCGCGCGCCGAAACGCCGTTTCGATCTCTTCGGTTTCGGCATCTTCAGAAACGCCGAGAATGTCATAGTAACTCTGCATGACCGCACCCTCGTACTCTTTGTCTACTGTGAGTATAGAGTACTGTGGGTTTAGAGTCGTCTTCCAATTAAGGTAGAAAGCGTCCCAAATCGTCATTCCTGTAAGTGTTGACTAATTCGTTGACAGATTCGTCAATCCAGTTATTACCATGGAAGGTTGAAGATGTTCATCTCCGTCATTCCGGCGCAAGCCGGAATCCATCTTCACCGCACCCCCTGGACTCCTGCCCCGTATCAAGTACGGGGCAGGCTTTTCGCCGGAGTAACGACTCTCGTGCTGCCTACGATGCTCGTCTTTGCTGCATGAACTGATACTGCTCGTGACAGAACTACCTAATGTGTATGGCAGTCGATACGTTGGCATCATCTCTTGTTGTTTCATGTTCCCATTCTGTCAACGAATTACCTGACACTTACAATTCCCGCGCATGCGGGAATCCACCTTTGCTGCACCCCCTGGAGTCCGGCTTTCGCTGGAGTGACGGCCTGAAGCCCTACTCTCCACTCTCATACCTTGTACGGTTCTGCTCTAAGACCGTCGACGCTTGCCGCAGTCATAGCCCCAATCGTCAAAGACTTACTCCTGTAGTTACCCACTTACGGCGCGGCCTCCTCCGTAGTCGTCGTCCCATCCGGCCCCGGCGGCTTCCCCGAACGCGTCATTAGCTTGATGACGAAGAAACCGCCGACAAGCAGAATCATAAAGACAATGAACAGAATGTCAAGGTATTCATCAATGAACGCCGCAATCGGTTCACCGAAGAAGGCGATTAAGAAGCCCACGGCGAAGAAGCGCGCGCCGCGTCCGATCAGCGACGCCAGCATGAAGCGGCCGAAGTGCAACCGAAACATGCCGGCCGTGATGGTGAAGACCTTGTAGGGTATTGGTGTGAGCGCGGCAATAAGGATCGCCCACACGTCGTAACGCTGGTATTTCTGTTCGACGAACTGAATCTTGTCCTGCGAGAAGAGGCGGTCCACCACCGGGCGCCCGCCCCACATACCGATCACGTAGCCGACGCTGGCGCCCAGGAGCGAACCGGCGAGACAGATGGCGGCAAAGACCAAGGCAAAGCTCGGTTTGCCCACACCCAAGGCTATCAGCAAGGGGTCCGGCGGCACCGGAAAGATGATCGACTCCGCAGCCGACAGCACGAAGAGCGCCAAACCGCCGAACGGTGAATCCGCCCAGGCCAATACCCATTCAACCAGGTCATGGAGCAGATCAAACAGAGTCTAAACCCTTTTACTCAAGTGAGATGCTCGATTTCGACATCGCCCCAGTGCCGCTGGAAGTACTCCGCCACCAACCGACGGTGGCAGTGATCGGGCTCATGCTCGCTGCACAGGAGGCAACTGTTGGCGATGGTAGCTTTTAATCTCTTCGTGATGCGTCTTCCTCCGGTGGGTCGAATACCTTCTGTAGAGATGCGCCGTTGATCCAACAGCGCCAGAAAGTCGCGCTCGTAGACTTCCCAGTCGATGTCGCCACCGCGGTAGCCATCCAGCAGGGCCTTGGTGGGCGCCAAGTCCGGCGCATGGATATACTGCATCCGGCAAACCCTCTGTAGAAGATACGGCATGTCGTCGCCATGCGCAAAACGCGCCAGTTGCGAGGTATTGTGTAGCCGCACGTCCACCACGCGATTCGCGCCGGATGTCCTGAGCAGGTCAAAGAACGTTGCGGCCGTCTTCTTGGTAAAGCCGATGGTGTAAAGTTTCAGAGCGCACGCCCCCAATCAGCGCCGCCCGCGGACGGATCTCGCAAGCGCGCGCCGACCCGCTGCGCCCGGCGCGCGACGGCGTCATCAATTACCGCCTCACGGGAGCGGAAGAGATCACCGTTGTACGGCAGTTCGAATGAGTCGAGCAAGCGGTTCATAGCGTCGTCGTGACTCTCCAGGTGTCCGTCTGCGCGAATATGCGCCAAGGCAACACCGCGCTTCACAAGTACCTGGCTGATCAGCAACGTGCGGTGGCAGTCCAGCGGCTCTTTTTCGCTACACGTCAAGGCGATGCGGTCTGCAGCCGCGCTCGCCAAAGTGCGCTCGATGCCGTGCTTGAACGCGTCGGTCTCCGCCAGTGCGTGATACATGATACGCCCGTCGGCGTCGTAATACGCGCGGTCAGACGGCTGTCCGCCTAGTTCCTTGCCCTGGAAGTCATAGCGAATGCCGATCTTCTGCAAGGAATCTGTCAGAAATTCCTTATTGAAGTGGGGCAGGTAGCGGCTGTACGGCGCTGAACGGACGTCCACCACCACGTTCACACCGTGCTTCCGCAACAACGCCACAAACACGTCTGACTCGTGATTGGAGTGTCCGATGGTGAACACTGAACGGTGCTTTGCACTCACGTTATGTCTCTCCACTAAAGCGCAATGATGGCGGCGATGAGCTTGTAGGCGAATCCCTGGTAAGGCTCACCGAGACTCACCGTAAGAAAACAATCGCCGACCGTATAGGTGTTGTTTGGCCGATTCAAGTAGGCCTCTTCATAGACAGGATCGGTGACCCAAAGCCGATACTCCTCACCAGTATATTGGAACCGGCCCTTGATCCGCCGCTTAAAGTCACCAACGTCTATCCTGGGTGCAAACACGTCGAGCTCCAGCGCGCTGACGCGTATAAGTCGTAACGAACTATCCAGCGACTTGGCGCGGTCATGCGGCACCCTATCGTTCCGCCCGTAATTCGTGTGGTAGCCATTAACCCAGAGCGGCTCAGCCGGTTCAGCAAAATCCTGTAGTGCATCCGGCCCAATTTGGTGAATTCGCTTCCAACGTTGGCTCGGATCCAGCAGCCAGTTTTCCTGTTGGTAGCCTTTCGGTCGCGCCCTGAGCAGCGGCACATCGACAACATCAAGCACGCACGGCTCATCCCCATCTTCGTACTGCCGCTCGCTTTCATTGACCGCTTCATCCTCACGGTCGCTTACGGGCCGCACCCACCCGCCGGGACTGCCATCCGCCAAGAGTTCTTTCCCCGCGATGCAGCGGTCGCCCTCTTTGCGTGAGTTGGCAAGGCACACGATGCGTTTTGCGGCGGCATCTGCCATGCATATGCCCTCTTCTTGGTTATCTCACTATTTCGCTCACATCGATGCGCTAATGGGTGAACAACGGAATTTGCGCTGTGCTCTCGATGGGAGAGTCCGTTACAGTTGGTTGTGAAGGCGCAATGATGGCGGCGATGAGTTTGTAGGCGTAGCCTTTGTGCGGCCCGCCGAGGCTTATGGTAAGGAAACAGGCTTCAAGCCTATAGCTGCTATTGGGCCGTTCTCCGAACGCTTGCTCGTATATGGGATCGGTAACGCTCAGCCGAAACTCTACTCCATCATACCGGAAACGCCCCTGCAGCTTATACAAGAAGCGTCCCTGCACTCTTAGCTTGGACTGTGCCTTAGTCGTGGACAATTCCAACCGGTCAACCTGGATGAGACGCAAAGAACTATCAAGGGAATTGGCAAGGTAGAGCGGGATTCTGTCGTTCCGTCCATTGTTGCTGCTGTGTCCGTTAATCCATAGCGGCCCCGCCGGGTCGGTGAACTGTGGTAAGTCATCCAGGGTGACGCGGCACACTTTACTCCAAAAGACGGGCGGGTAAACTGGATGCGGGTCAAGCAGCCAGTTTTCCGACTGGTACGAGTTTGGCCGCTCCTCAAGCACCGGCACGTCGATAACGTCCAGCACGCGCGGCTCGCTGTGGTCCCGGTACTGCCGCTCGAATGAACTAACTGCTTCATCCCCTCGGTCGCTGACGGGCCGCACCCACCCACCGGGGCGCCCATCCGACAAAAGTTCTTTGCCGGCGATACAGCGTTCTTTTTGTTTGCGAGAGTTGGCAAGGCATACGATGCGCTTGACAGCGGTGGAGGTCTCCATGGCCCTGCTCCGGCAAATGGAATTGAGACCGCCATACTACTCATGACTGCGCTGGATCGGCAATCCCAACATGGACCCAGAATTCGCAAGACCCGTACGATCCCTATACAGGTTGCTGTCCCTAATCGTCTTTCTCAGCTTGGCTTGTGCCAGTCTGTGATTTTGGAGGAACGCCGGATCCACCCTGAGGTGGATTACGGGGGTCTAGGTTGCTCCTCTCAGGCTGATACCCTTTTTCAAAGGGGATATCATTGCGGTCCTGCGTAGGCGCATTCTCTTTGGCTCTTTCTTCCTCGCTTGACATTGCATGCCTCCTACCGGCTTTCCACAGGAAAGGGCGCTTGCACACAAAGTCGGTGGCCTGAGCGAAAACTCCAATGATCATTGCGGCAACGTTGCTGGAATGTCAATGAGCACGGACTTATCTGACTCCACAGCGTCTACACGCCGATTATACGCCTCAAGGAGCGCCCGAAATCCCTGCAGAAGCTGGCCCTTCGCAAACGTGGATAGTTCGTCGATATTATGCGACACGAACGACTCGATCGCGCACACAGCGATCTGGGATGCTTGGCTTGGAAGCTGTTCTTCCGCGAATCCCCGCGCGGTCGTCACTTTCTCGTCAGGAACCAAGACGTAGACACGCAGCCCATGCTGGATATTCTCCTTCACTCGCTCAAAGAGATTGTCTCTCGTCGGGGCAACTGTAACGTGGAACGCGGTATCCCCAATCTGAAAATCACCGGCCCGTCCCGTTTGCTGGTCGGCGGCGCTTGCGGGGTTATTCGGTACCTCAATGTCAGGAAACCGCAATTGCAGTTTCGCCCCGACAAGATGCTGAGCCACGGGCCCGGACTTCCCAGATTTCTTGGCTATTTGCAGTATCTGGTGGATAGCATGCCAAGTGCTCTCTGCCGGATCGTACGGAGGGTCTAATCGCTGACGGTTAAAGTAATCCACAACTCGCTCTACGAGGAACTCTTGCATGGCATCTAGGATGCGACCACGCTCTGAGTCTCGAAGGTCCTTCATTGCTAAAGGCTCTAGCGCATTGAGGAGTGTTCCCATCGCACCTCGCGCGCCACGGTTCGTTCTTCCTCCTTCAACTAAGTACTTTCTCTCTTCACCGAAATGCGCGAGAATCTTCTTTATTCGTCCTGGCGTAAGCCCACTTATTTGTGCTCCACCCTTTGCAGTGTGAGCGTCTATGTCAAGATCATAGCACTCTTTCAGGCGCTCAAGCGTTACCAGTGCCGCAGCGATGCTGCCACGCGCCTTGCCACCTGAATAGTCGGGCAGTCCGTCATGCCATGCCTTGATAGCCGCGAGGGCTGATTCTTCAGCTTTAGCGCTTGTCATGGTTCTTGAGCAAGCCGTAGGGGGTATCCGCGAATGAACTCATTCACGACTGGATTAAGATAGTGCTCCGCAATCCAGTCAATCACCGGTACGCACACCGCGTCACCAAAAGCATGGAGCGCTTGGTTGAGCGGCACGTCGATAGTGAAGTCATCTGCTCCCATGAGGCGAGCGCATTCCCGCGGTGTCAATAGACGTACGAGGTAGCGCCCGTGGCCTGCCTTAAAGAGAATTTGTCGACCACTTCCACCCAGCGTAGTCCTCAAGCAGCCAGCAATTCCATCGGTACGTAATTCCGCCATGGATCGGCCATAGCGCACCCGTCGGAAGACCGTTCCGTATGACCAACAGTCATCGCTAATCATGCGGTCTGCTATCACGCGGTGACGCTCGCTCATTTGGTTGAACAAGTACACTGCTCTCTTTTCGCTCCACCACTCTGCCGCGTCGTCAGGCAAGTCCTCTAGGACCGACTCAAGGGTTTGCGTTCGATGAGGCAAGGTTGGTAGAGGACGAAGACTCCACGTGATCTCAGGATGCGCTGCGATAAACGAAAGCAACTGTTTTGATCGCGCAATAGTAATGGCCGAGTCTTGGAGTAGGCTAGTCTCTTGCTTCTGGTGTTCTTTCCACAATCGACCCACCACAAACAATCGTGCGCGGCTCTGAGGAACAAAGTGAGAAGCGTTAATCACAAACGGGTCAACTGCGTATCCTAGTCGATTCAGTGCTGTGAGCGCTCGCCTAAAGTCCTCACCTTGGTGCGAACTCAAGAAGCCAGGCACATTCTCAATAAGAACTAAGGGCGGCTTCTGACCTCCCATGTCCTCCAGCACGCGTACGAAACCCCAAAACGCTGAAGACTGCTTTCCAGCGAGGCCCTTTCTCGCACCTGCTAGTGACAGGTCATTGCATGGGAATGAAGCGGTAGCGAGTGTTACCGTTGGTAGATTCTTGGCATCAACCTCATGAATGTCGCCCACATGCAAACACTCGGCGTCGGTCCCAAAGTGGGCCGTATACATCTCCTCCTTTTGAGGGGCAATATCGTTGGCGTATTTCACCGACCATCCCTGACGCTCAAGCCCCAAGCGGACAAGCCCAATGCCCGCAAAAAACTCAGCGACGGTTCGCTGCGGCAAAAGGGCTAAGTTCGATGGTTCAGCCCCGTTTCTGGACACATCTACGACCGTCTCAACTGATCCGGCTAGATCATCCTTGATCTCACTTTCCCAAAGCCGCAGAACAGTCCAGCCCTCTTCCAATAGAGACGCCGTGGTTCTTGCGTCTCGATCCATATTGCGCCGGATCTTGCTCATCCAGTAGCCTTTCGTCGAGGTGGTCCGAAACTGCTCGTGAAGCGCCGTAAGATTACGTTTTCGCCATTGTCCCCCATGCCAGAAGTCACCGTCAATGAAGACTGCAATTCGCTTCTTGAGAAGCGCCAAGTCCGGTTTGCCTGGTAAGCCTTGCACGTGCAGTCGATACCGTATCCCCTGCAACCAAAGAGCTTTTCTGATAGCAATCTCTGGTGCCGTGTCGCGCGATTTGACCCGTCGCATAATCGCTGACGTGTCCCGCGTTGTGCTCCCACTCATTGAACCACACTCCCCGGCAGTTCCATTATAGCTTCTGAGCCATTCGTTACGATTGTAATATGGACTAGAATTCAGTTCGATAGCGATATGGCTTCAAGGAACACAGTGGGCTTGACCGCAGCGATGGATTCTATCGTCATGCTCCGGCATTTGGACAGAAGGAACTGCGCTACTTCTGTCTGGATTGGCTCAGCAAGGCTAATCCTCGCACTACTGAGCGAGGGATGGTCAACATGCTGCTGGGTTTTCCGCTATTGCGCTGCTATCTAGTATGTGGGCGGGGCATAGACGTTCAGCGTGCGGAGGGGTTCGTCGCCGGTGCAGCGGAGTTCGTGGGGGTCGCCGGCTTCGATGATGAGCACATCGCCTGGGGCGAGGGGTGCTGTTTGGTCGCGGACTGTCGCCTCGCCGTTTCCTGAAACGATGTAGACCACTTGGTCGGACTGCGGGTGATCGCTGGCGTGGAGGCCGCCGGTCTTCTCGCCGGGCCCCAGCACGAGTATGCCGACCTGACTCTGCGCTGTGCCGGCAACAATGCGAAAGAGCGAATCTTCCGAAAGAATCGGTGCGACGTTAACCGGTCTCATACCCTACCTCCAAAAGTGTGACACTCTCTCGAAAGATGTTTGCGAAACTCTGACGAACACGCGGATTCTGGCTGGAACAGTGAAGATTTCCCCTCACCCCGCCCCTCTCCCTGTACAGACCGGGGAGATGGGTAACAGTTGTTCGGGGACATGGGTTACACATTTTACTGATTGACACCTACGGGAGCTTTGGGTTGGGCGGGGATTGAGACGCAACTGGCGACACAACGTGCTCATGTTCAGCTTGCAGCTTGTGCCAGAGAAACAAACCGTGTGCACTAGGGTATTGAATGGATCTAGCTTTCAAGGCAAGGACATTGCATTCTACGAAAACTCCCAAGTTCTATGGTGTAACCTATGTGCCCGAACATGTGTAACCCAGGTACCCGTTCTATACACTCCCCAAGGAGAGGGAGTTAGTCATTTGCTTCTGACGAGGGTTTTTCGATGGTCTCCCAATAGAGAAGGAGTCTTGTCGCCGGTTGGCCTGGGCAATCTAACGCATGCCCCGCACGTGGTACGGGCCTCCTAGGGAGTTGGTTGCCGTTTTGCGCTGGTGGCACAGCGCGTGTCAGATGCATTTAGGGATCTATGCCGAAGCTTCTTCCTTCTCGCGTTTGTGCGCTTCAACCACTTGTTCCTGCGTGCTGGCAGGTACCTGCTCGTAGCCTATGAACTCAGAAAAAAAGGTAGCGCGTCCCTGGGTGAGCGAGCGCAGGTCGGTGGCGTAGCGCAGCACCTCTGCCTGGGGCACTTCCGCCTGGATTTCCATCGTGCCGGGAGACACCATGTCCATGCTGTGTACCTTGGCGCGGCGGCTGGTGAGGTCCCCGATAACGTCGCCCATGCGGTCTTCCGGCACGCGTACCCGCACCTGCAAGATCGGCTCCAACAAGACCGGTCTCGCCCTGTCCATTGCCTCTTTGAGCGCCATGGAGCCGGCAATCTGAAATGCTAGGTCGGAGGAATCGACCGTATGTTCCTTGCCGTCTACCAGCCTCACGCGCAGGTCTACCACTTCGCCACTGGCGAGCGTGCCCTCTTTCATCGATTCGCGGACACCCTTGTGCACCGCTTCGCGGAACGGGGCCGAGATCGAACCGCCGAATATCTTGTCCACGAACTCGAAGCCCTCTCCTCTTGCCGTGGGCTCGATCTCAATGTTGCAGACCGCGTATTGTCCGTGGCCGCCGGTCTGGCGCACAAAGCGGCCCTCCGCCGCTGCGGTCTTGGTGATCGTTTCCTTATACGGTACTTTCACGGGGATCGTCTTTACGTCGGCGCCGAACTTGCGCTTCATGCGTTCCAGCGCGACGTTGATGTGCGTTTCGCCGATTCCTGAGAAGAGTGTCTGACCGGTGATCTGTTGCCGTTCAACGTGCAGACTCGGGTCTTCTTCTGTAACGCGGGCCAACGCACTGCTGAGTTTTTCCAGGTCTTCTTTCGACGTTGGCTCGATGGCGGCGGTGAAGAGCCACTGTGGAAACGTGACAGCCGGCAACGCTAGCGGTTGCTTGCGCTCGCCAAGCGTGTGGCTGGTGAGTGTCTGAGTCAGCTTTGCCACCGCGCCCATATCACCGGCAGCGATGTGCTCTGCCGGTGCCTGTTCGCGACCGCGCACAAAGAGCAACTGTCCGATACGCTCCTCAGATTCAGCATTGACGTTCCACACTCGGGAGTCTGAGCGCATCGTGCCGGAGTAGACTCGAATAAAGGAGAGTTTGCCAACGTAAGGATCACCCAGGGTCTTGTAGACAAACGCCGCAAGCGGTCCATCCGAATCAGGGGGAATCTCCTGCTCTTCACCCGCATGGGTTACGGTAGCGGCGGCAGTCTCCGCCGGTGACGGGAGATAGCGGATGATGGCGTCGATGAGCGCTTGCACACCGACGTTTCGGGTTGCGGCGCCGCACAGCACCGGTGTTAGTTGGCCGGTGAGCACACCTTCGTGAAGCGCGGCCTGAAGTTCCTCGGCGGTGATATCCTCGCCTTCAAGATACTTCTCCGTCAGTGCGTCGTCGAGTTCCACCACATTCTCGATGAGCGTCTGCCGGTACTCCTCGACAGTATCTTCAAGATCGTCGGGAACGGGGGACTCGGTTATTTCGTTTTCGGTGTAGAGATAGGCAGTGTTCGCCAAGAGGTCTACCACGCCCTTGAAGTCGTCTTCGGAACCGATGGGAACGTGGAGTGGCGCCACACTGCTGCCAAAGAACTCCTGAAGGCTCTCCAAGGTGGCAAAGTAGTCGGCATTCTCGCGATCCATACGATTGACAAATATCAAGCGTGGAAGCTCATTTGCCGTAATCCGTTCCCATGACTCCTCAGTGCCTACCTGCACACCACTTGACACATCCACCACCAGCACTGCGCCATCCGATACGTGGAGCGCGCTGGCTACCTCACCGGAAAAGTCCGCGTAGCCCGGCGTGTCGAGCAGATTGATCTTGGCGTCGCCGGATTCCACGGGAATGAGTGAAAGATTGAGAGAGATTTGGCGCTTGACCTCGTCTGGATCGTAGTCTGACACCGTGCTGCCGTTGTCTACGGAGCCAAGACGATTGACTGCACCGGTAGTAAACAGCATCGCTTCCGCAAGAGAGGTCTTGCCCGCGCCTACATGTGAGAAGAGCCCAACATTACGAATTGAACTCGTCGCATACGCCTTCATACGGTTGTACCCTTCATGGAGAAAGAGGTATAGTGCACTTAAGACTGGCATTATATACCAGAGCGTGGCAGCGTATCAAAACTGCTCTGGCACGAGCGCCATAGCCCTTCAACAATTGGGCTTTATGTGGCTCTCTCTTTGACCGGAATGCCCTGATTTTCCGGAGATACGTCTCTAGCTGTTCGTGTGGAGACGTGCCACTTTGCACGTGAGTGGTTCTCCTGCGATGTATGGAATCCTATGCCGGCGCCCGATCTCGCAAGCAGCAGCAGGATGAAATGCACGAATTGTCTGCCGTCGTACATCACCGGCAGGAAGAAAGCGAGGTACAGGAGCCAACATGAAGATGTTTCGGGTCGTAGTGCTCGCGCTGGGAGTGATCCATGCCCTCTTAGCAGGATTGACAGCCCTTACGGGCGGTTTTGCTGATGGAGGAGACCTCTGGTCGCGCCTCACGCTTATGCTTATCCATCCGGTTACGGCGGCTGTGCTCCTCTATATGGTGGTGCTGAACGCGCCTCCCCGCCGGCTGCTCATGATCGGATCGGCAGTTATCTTGGTCAACGTGATCGCCGATGCATCACTCGCGCTTTCGATCCTGGCGGGGAATATGCGTGGCGACTGGTGGCTGGCACTGGTCTTTTCGGCGGTCCCGCTCATTGCACTGATCTACGCGGTGACGTTGCTCACCCGCCGCGCCGAGTAGTTTCATCTTCTGAGTTACGGCAAACTGGCTGGCATCAAGCATCCATTAATCGATGAATGGGTTCCCTCGTCCGGGAAAAGAAATGGAGCCATGACACAGATTTCGAGATTAGAACATCCCGATGCTGAGCTCTTTGCGGGAGTGTATACCATTCGAGAAACTGCGGTGCTGCTGAGAGCAACCACGCCTCCTCCGGCAATTGACCTTTGGCAGTGGAAACAGCGGCACGACAAGTTCATTGCAGCAACCACCTACCACGTGTCGCAATGGATTCGTCGTGGGACGGAGTGGAAGGAACCGGTGAGAGTCTCCAGCACGGAACGGGTAATTACGTTCTCTGATCTCGTGCGAATGCGCATGATTGCCTTGCTACGATCACGGGGAATCTCCTACAAGGACATCGTGACAGCCGAGACATATATTCGGGAGCTTCGCGGAATCCCACAACCGTTCGTTACTGAGCAGATGTGGACTGCAGGTTCGGACGTGTTCGTGCAATTTTCCAAGGAGCTCATTGCGGCAACAAAACACGGCCAGCTTGCGATTGAGGAGTTCATGTCTGAATTCCTAACCCCTGCGAACCATGGTCTCATGTTTACGTCAGGGGGAACGCCCGCACTATGGCAGCCATCGCCAACTGTGCTCATCGATCCTGAAATCCAGTTCGGAGCGCCGTGCATTAGGGGCACTCGCATTGAGACTCGTTCTCTTTGGTCCCTCTATCAAGCTGGCGACAACGAGGCGACCCTCGCAGAGATGTTCGATTTGCATGAGGATCAAGTTAGGGACGCATTAGAGTGGGAACAGCTACTGTCCAATGCCGCCTGAGACTATCCGGTTCTTTCTCGATGAGAGCCTACCGCCACGGGTAGCACGCGAGCTTGCAGGAATTGGACACTCGATTACGCATCCGGAGGTGTACGGTAAGCGCGGCGCAAAGGACCCCGACCTCATTTCGTGGCTTGCGCAAAACCAATTTGCCTGGATAACTAAAGATCACGCTGCGAAGAGAGTGCACGGTGATCAACTCAAGAGAGAGGGAGTGTCTGTCGTATGGGTTCGGGGCCTCGGTGGGACTAAGAACACGGTAAACGCGCAGCAAGTTCACCTGATGTTGACCGTAGGGCTGCCAAGAATTGTGGAAAAAATGAAGGATGCAACTGGCCCGATGTACTTTGTGCTATCTCTTGCAAAGAGAGGTCCGAAACTCGTCGCGCTGAGTGATGACGATGTCGGATCCGGCGAAGCGTCACGTGCCCGCATGGGGCGTTAACTTTGCTGGATCGCAGGCAGTCACACCTTCCTTACTTCATCAAAAGAGTGTTGTATTTCGTCGAGGGGCGGCGATGTCCAGGTCATCTTGATAGGAGACCGCTAGAGTGGCGATAGACACTGAGAATTCTATTCGCCAAAACGCATTGAAAACACCTCAAAGTCGGCGCTTGTCATGGCTGGTGCTTTGACTCCATAACTAAAAGGCATGCCTGATGTCAATCCAGGTTGTCGGATCGTTTCACACGCGGAATGCGGCGCTCCAAGCGGTAGAGGAGTTGGCGGTGCTTGGCTTCGACGTGGAGATGGTGCCGGTCGAGCACGAGGGTTCTCGGGCCGCTCTGTTCCGCGTCTTCTTACGCGGAGCGCAAGGGAGCGTCATCGGCGGGGCGCTGGGTCTGGCGACGGTATTCTTCGTGCCGAGCGAATTCCTGCTGCCGGTCATGGTTATTTGCGGCGCGGCCGGTGCGCTTTTCAATACTCGCTTGACCCGTCAAAAGGCGCCCCCGATACCAGTGGAAGATACGAGCGTGCAGGTGCTTGTGGTCGTACAGGGCACTGACCTGGACACGGCGAGAATGATTCTCAGAAAAGAGGGGGGCACCGCGATTCAGCATGCCGATCCCGAGACCGACGCAACCGATCGTGCTTGACCGATCTGTAGCGCCTTGCAGTGCGCCGCGCGGCGCAGTTTGTGGCTAGAGTTCCTCGTTCTCTTCCCGCTCCGGCTGCACCTGCTCGAAGATAGCTGCGAGCTCCGCCGGCGTCGCAGCCCCAGCCAATTCCTTCTCGCCTTCATAGACCCGTGCCGCAGGTGCCGACTCTCCCACCGCAATCCCGCGGGCCGCGAGCAAGTCCGCGTCATGCTCCGGGTCAAGCCACTGGATGATCTGTGCCGGTGTATGGATGCGCAGGGCTTGGTCGAACAGCGCTTGGGCCGCAGGCGAATCGTGGGAGCCGATCACGACGACATGCGTGGGCGCGCGCAGCAGCCGATCAACCGCCTGTCCGTAAAGCGCGCCGAAATGCGCAAAGTGCCGAAACGTCATTGCATAGTTCGCCAGGGCGTCCTGCGCCACCGTGCGATAGTGCTCGTTACTGGTGAGGCGCCACACCCGAACCAGGAGTTCAGCCGCCGCAGCCGTATCCGCCATCACCTCCTGGCGATGGGCCAGTAGCCCCAGCGTCGCTTGGGATCGGTCGCCGCCCGATGTCTTCACGCGGTCGGGCGCGCTATCCCAGAAGCCGCCGGTCTTGGGATCGTGATGGACTCGCAAGATGTGCTCGGCAACGGCCTGGGCGCGGTCGAGATACTTACGTTCGCCGGTGGTTTCATATGCGTGCACGAAGGCGCGGGCCGCGGCAGTTTGGTCCGGCAGCCAGCCCCAACCGTAGGCTGTCCCGTTCCAATTGCGGGCCATACCGCGCACGGCATGCCACATGCTCCCCCACAGGTGTTCCAAGACCGTAGCCGCGTGGTCGCGGTACGCGGCGTTCTCCGTCATGCGGTAGGCATCCAGGAAGGCTTGCGCTGCGAGCCCGTTCTCTTTGGCGTGGATTACGGGGTCAACGCATGTTTCATCGATGGTGTGCCGCTGCGCTGCAGGCAGGCGGAAGTACTCTTCCGGGGCAAAGAATCCCCCGTAGAATGCGCCGGTAGCGGGATCATGCAGCTTATCGAGCATGAATTGCAGCACGCGCACAGCAGATTTGGCAAGATCCTCCTCACGAAAGACATGCGCGGCCTCCACGTAGAGCGAGACCAGGGCCGCATTCTCTTCCAGGGTACACTCACGTTCCGGGTTCTCCCACTGGGCGTCGTTGGCGAAGCGGAAGAACACGCCGTCTTCGCGATCGAAGAGGTTGCTTAGGGCCATAATATCGAGCGAGTGCTTGACCAAGGCGGCTAAGTCATAGTCGAGCGTGTATTGGCACCACTCCAGCGCAAAGCCCAGCGCCTCGGTATGCGTGAATTTGGGCGCGTCTCCCAAGCCGCCGTTCACGCGGTCGAATGCAGCCGTAATGAAGGCAACCGATTCGGCGGGAATCGCGGGTGTCAGCACGCCGTCCGCGGCTTTTTCCGCGGCCTCCGCTTCCTGCCGCTTCTCTTCCAACGCGCCGAGCTTCTCGCGGATGATATCGCGATTCTTGCGGTACTCTTCAGCCAGTTCCACCAGAAAGTCGCGCATCTCCTGCACGGGGATGTAGGTGGCGCCTGCCATCAGTTCGCCTTCCGGCGTCAGAAAAGCCGTGGTGGGCCAGCCGCCGCGATTGTAGCGCCGGTCGATGTCGGGCCGCTCGGCGGCGTCCACCCGGACCGGCACGAAGTCGCTCTTGACGAGATACTGCACCGTATCGTCGGAATAGGCGCGCTCATCCATCAGATGCGACCACTGGCTCCACGCGGCAGTGATGCAGAGCAGGATGGGCTTGTTCCGCGCTTGCGCCTCGGCAAAAGCTTCACTCGACCACGCGCGCCAAGGAATGCGCCGGGCGCTGTTGGGACGCGGCGAGAAGCGAAAGAGTGCTGACTTGAAATCCGGTTCCATGGCGTGTCCGATTACGGAATGTATGAGGCGGTGACTTCATTATACCGAGAGATGGGCGCGCCGTTCGCATTCCGTGTGCCGCATAGTGGATGCCTGCCCGCGGCAGGTACATCCAAACAGAATTGTCTTGCGGCGACTTACCTCCCCGCGGTGGAAGCGGGGATAGTCCAGCTTCTCTCGCACAGTAGCATTACGCAGTAGAAACAATCACTTTCAATTGGCGAACCAACTGTTGGCGGGAAAACCCTTACCAAGGCTTAGTTCAGCGCATGACCGCCGATACATTGAATGGCGATCTTCTGCCTGAGGCAGGATGGCGGTAGGTGGGATACAAAGAATGGGCGGGTGGGGAGTGTTCAGGCCGCGTGTTAATTTTAGCGACGCGAAGTGGATTTCTCTGCCAACAGGAAGATAAAGAAGAAGAGGGGTGCGGTTTTCCGCACCCCTCTATCACTACTGTCCGCTCATGCGTGCACCACCGTCCACGAATCGGACGTGCGGCGCTGGCGATCAGTTCTCGACAATCGCCTGCAGGACCGGCTTCAGTTCCTTCAACACCGTCGCCACGTCGTCCTTGCCGGTGTAGACGCGCTCATTGAACTGGTCGCGCATCACCGGATATACAGCCGACCAATTGAGGCGGAAAAGCCGGGTTTGCGGCACCGCCGCCTCCAAGCTGTTCGTGGCTGCCGCCAGGTTTACATCCGGCAGATCCTTGAACTCATCCTCTAACCACGATAAGTGCAAGCTGGTCTGGGAAGGAATCTTGCCAAAGAAGATAGCATAGCGCCCGTCTTCGAGTAAGTACTTGATGACTTCCCACGACGCGTCCGGGTTTTTTGAACCATTGATGATACCGAAGCTGTGCCAGTTCACATCAGGCACGGAGCGCTTCCCGATTGGCGAGGGAGCGAGCACCAACGGCACCTTCTGCTCGACGCGCGTAAACTCTGTGATGGCGTAGGGCGGCATCCGTTCCACACCGGTAAGGCCGTTATTGAAGACTTCGTAGCGGTTCATGCCGTGCACTTCGTCGAGTTCGCCAGGCTTGGGAACTGTGCGATACTTCACTACCATGTCGAAGTAGTTGGTCATCCCTTCGATCATGTCCGGGTTGTCGGACGTGATCGTTTTCAAGTCCTCGCTCACCCAGTCGGTATCCCAGAGCAGCGTATGACTCCACCAACCGCCCTGATCAGCAATGCCGAACCGCTCGACAGTGTCGCCCTGGCGCTTGGTGAGTCGCAACCCCGTGTCGATCCAATCGTCCCAGTCCCACGTTTGGGCCAGGTCGGCGCTCGGTATGCCGATGCCGGCCTCATCGAAGATCTGGCGGTTGAGCGCCATGACGAACGTATTGCCGCCGTGCCCCCAGGGAATGGTCCAAAGCTTGCCATCATAGCGGGTATAGAAATCGAAGAGCTTCGGCGCGAAGACTGTGAGATCGTACTGATCACGCGCCACGTAGGTGTCAATGGGAATCAGCCAGTCGTTCTCCGCCATCGTCTCCGCAATGGCCGCATACTCCCACACGTCCAGCGGCACGCCGGCCGCGAGCTGAACCTGCAGCTTTTCGCGCATGCCGGCCGAGCCTCCCGGTTGCGGCGAAAGCTCGAGATTGATGTTCGGATTTTCGGCTTCGAACGGCGCTACGATCCCCTCTTCCCATTGGGCGATCGAGTCTCCCGAAACACTCAAGTAGGCGACGACGGTTGTGACTTCACCGGATGAAGCCGGCTGCTCCCCCGCAGCCCCCGGCGCGGCTTCCTCCTGCCCGGGTGTAACGGCCCCGGCAGCCCCGCAGGCGGCCACGAGAACGGCGCTGCCAAGCAGCCCGGCGCCAGCCAAAGCGGCCCGACGCGAATGGTGAACATCGGAGAGAGGATGTTCCATAGTAGGGTACTCCCTTTGTTGGAACGACTCTAGACACGATGCGGTGCTCGATGGGAGTAGTATATTCTTAGAATGTAGTTGTTGTCAATAAGTAAGATACGGCGAGGTGAGATTCTGATGCGCGCGATTGATCTCGATCACCACATGCGGCAGGTCGGTACGTGGGTGGATTGGTCCCACACCGTGGATACATTCAAGTCGGGAGAGCCCAGCACCGACGTGCACGGCATTGCCGTCGCTTGGCAGAGCCAATGGTCCACCCTCAAAGCCGCCCACGCGGCGGGCTGCAACCTCTTTGTTACCCACGAGCCGACGTATTACGTCCACCGCGACGATGATCCCGGCCCGTACGCCGACGCGCACACGGCAGCGAAACGCGCTTGGCTGGCAGAGTCCGGCATGGTTGTCTACCGCTGCCACGACGTTTGGGACGTGATGCCGGAGCACGGCATACGCGATAGCTGGGCGCGCGGTCTTGGCTTTGAGGGCCCGCTGCTTGCCGCGGATGAGCGCGGCTGGTACGGGCTCTTTGATGTATTGCCCCAAACGGTCCACGCGCTGGCGCAACACTTCGCCTCTCGTCTCGGCGAAATCGGACAGGACCAGGTGCAGGTGCTCGGCGACCTCAACAGCACGGTCGAGCGCCTGGCCGTCGGTACGGGCGCCGCCTGCCGGGTGCCCCAGATGGCGCAACTGCGAGCACCGAATGGATCGGGTCCCGATGCGCTGCTCGTGACCGATGACGGCATGCGCTTCTGGGCGGACGGGAGCTGGGCGCTTGACCGCGATCTGCCGCTGCTCGTCGTAAACCACGCCACTGCCGAGGAGTGGGGGATGCAGTCGCTCGCTACGTATCTCAAAGTGCACTTCCCGGGCATGCCCGTGCACCACTTTCCACAGGGCTGCCAGTATCAGAGCGTCCGCGCTGCGAACAGTTGACTGCTTGGGGGCAGGCGGTGTGCTGAGGTTGTCCTGCACGGCTCTCCAAATTGCCTCGTGAGAAGGTGAAAAGAGCGGCGTTGATTCTACAGGCTTGAGTGGGGGATCGCAGCGGCTCGCGGTGCGTTCCCCGTTGCCTTGACACCGCAACCAGACCCTTACCATACTGAGAACGTCGCTGCGGTTTGAAATGTGGCAGGCGGCGGACTGTTTAGCCGGCAGGTTGCCAAACGTAAGGAAAGCAAGAGCATGGCAGGCACGATGGAGGCGGTGGTCTGTTACGGGCCTCAGGATTATCGCGTAGAACAGGCCCCAATGCCGGTCATGACGGATGCCTCCATGATTCTGCGCACGGCCGCCTGTGGCATCTGCGCCAGCGACATCAAGTGCTATGACGGCGCCGGGCACTTTTGGGGGAGCGATACCCGCCGGCCGTACGTGATCACGCCGGTGGTGCCCGG
The DNA here is from genome assembly GCA_965221905.1 of Chloroflexota bacterium. Classification (GTDB taxonomy): domain Bacteria; phylum Chloroflexota; class UBA11872; order VXOZ01; family VXOZ01; genus VXOZ01. The sequence goes on along the minus strand of OZ244922.1, from coordinate 3,268,249 downwards.
GCATGAATTCAGCGGATACGTAGAGTCAATCGATCCGGCTGTGGCGGAACAGCAGGGCATCCAAGAGGGCGACCTGGTAGTGGTGGAGCAAATCGTCCCCTGTTGGCGCTGCCGCTTCTGCACGCGCGGCAAGTACTGGATGTGCCAAGTTAATTATATTTTCGGTTTCAAAGGTGGAATTTGTGATGGCGGTATGGCAACGCACGTGCGCGTGCCGCGCAATGCCATCGTCCACAAGGTGCCCGCAAGTCTCAGCGCCGAACAGGCCGCGTACGTGGAGCCCCTGGGCTGCGCGCTCCACGCGGTGGAACGCGGCGAGATCAGCGTAGGCGATACGGTAGTGGTTGCCGGACTTGGCAGCATCGGCCTCTGCATGCTGCAGGCGGCGCGGCTCTATTCACCGGCCAAACTCATTGGCGTAGACCTTCACCCCAAACGCCGGGCGCTCGCTACCGAATTTGGGGCCGATGTCGTGTTGGATCCCACCGGCCCTGACGCGATGGAGGCTGTCCTCGACCTGACGGACGGCTACGGCTGCGACGTGTACATCGAAGCCACCGGCCACCCGTCCGGCGTGACGCAAGGGCTGGACATGGTCCGCAAGCTCGGCACGTTCGTCGAGTTCAGCGTGTTTGGAGAGGATGTGAAAGCCGATTGGACCATCATCGGCGACCGCAAAGAGCTTAACATCCACGGCGCGCATCTCAGTCCCTACACGTATCCGCTGGCAATGGACCTTCTCTTGCAGGAAAAGGTCTCTGTTGACCCATTGATCAGCCACACTTTCCCGATCAGTGCGTTCCCAGATGCTATCGAAGCGGCACACAAGGGTGCTGACGGCATGAAGGTGATGCTGGTACCGTGATGGCTTCAACCGCCTTAGGGATTACAAAAACGTAGCGCGGGGGCTTGTCCCCCGCATTTGAATGAGTTGATGTACTGTAAATGCCCGATGGTTCCAAGTTGGGTTCCATCGGCGGGCCTATAGGGGAGAGGAGAATTGGTCTCGTGAAGATTGCCTGTCAGGAAAACAAAGTGCCTGGAGATACCTTCCAGGAGAAGGTCGACAACCTGGAACGGTTCGGCTTTGCGGGTGTGGAGTTGATGCACGGCCAATTGGCGGAGCGCCTATCGGAGGTCAAACAGGCGCTCAGTAATAGCAGCGTACAGGCCAGCACAATCTGCACCGGCAACGAGCACGATCTGCTGGGCGTGACCAAAGATGACCGCGCCGCGCGCATGGAGCGTTTTAGAGGGTTGCTGGCCCTGGCCGGCGAACTGGGATTGGTGGGTGTGATTGCCGTACCGGTGCGGGGCCGCACCCCGATTTTCCCCGACCTTTCCCCCTATCAGAGCGGCGCGGACCTCGAACGAAATCTCTACGTCGAATTGCTGCGCGAGGCGGGCGAAAGTGCCGCGCGGGAGGGAACGAATATCCTCGTGGAACCGCTCAATCGCTATGAAACCCACCTGGCCAATACGCTCGCGGACGGCGCTGCCATCTGCGCGGCGGCGGACCATCCCAACGTCAATATCATGGCCGACTTCTTCCACATGAGCATCGAGGAGGCGGACATCGCGGCCAGCATTCGCGGGGCGGCGCAGTATGTCAAGCACGTCCACCTCGCCGATAGCAACCGCACCGAACCCGGCACCGGCCACACGGAGTTTCGCTCCGGCTTTGCCGCCTTGCAGGAAATCGGCTTCGAAGGCTTCATGGCGTTGGAGTGCGGCATTACCGGCGATCCGGAAGAGTCGTTGCCCGCCACGGCGGTATACTTGAAGAGCTGCATGTCGTAGTACACCGATAATTCAAGGAGGGGTAGAGATGAGAGTAGGGTTCGGTCAATTCCGCGATCCGTTACCGGAGTATCTGCAATTCGCTGCGCAGTACGGCGCGACGGACGTGCTACTCAACACTGCGAACTTGCCAGGAGACAACGGTCGCTGGGAACTCGACGACCTCGTGAAGCTTCGCAAGGACATCGAGCAGTACGGTCTGAAGCTCGCTGCGCTGGAAAACGTGCCGGTTTCCTTCTACGACGACGTGATGCTGGGCGGCCCGCGCCGCGACGAGCAGATCGAGAACATGGTCTACACCATACGCAACATGGCACGAGCGGGCATACCCATCTTTGGCTATCACTGGATGCCTTCCCACGTCTGGCGCACCACACCCGCGGAGATTCGTTGCGGAGCTGTTGCGACGGCATTCGACTTCGCCGAGGCCGAGCAGAAGCCGATCTCCCACGGGCGCGAGTATAGCGAAGAGGAGGTTTGGCAGAATCTCGAATACTGGATCAAGCTCATCACACCCATTGCCGATGAAGAAGGCATCCGCCTGGGCATCCACCCCTGCGACCCGCCGATGGAGAGGCTTGGCGGCATTCCCCTGCTCTTTCGCAACTTCGACTCCTATAAACGCCTCATTGAAATCTATCCTTCCGATTGCAACGCCGTGGAGTTCTGCCAAGGCACGTTTGCCGAGATGCAGGGCGAGGACATCTACGAGATGATCCGCTACTTTGGCGAGCGCAAGAAGATTCTCTACGTGCACTTCCGCAACGTTTCAAGTCCTGTGCCGAAGTTCCAGGAAGAGTTCATCAATACCGGCTACGTGGACATGCACAAGACAATGCAGATCTACCATGAGGTGGGCTTCGACGGCTTCTTCATCGACGACCACGTGCCGCAGACCGACGGCGACTCCGCGTGGGGCCACCGGGGCCGCGCCTTCGCCAACGGCTACATCCAAGCGCTGATCGACGTTGTGACGAAAGAGGGTAACTAGCTGTTAAGTTTGTCCCGGAGGCAACCGGCTGTGGCAGTTAGAATGGTGCAGGTTGCGCGAACTATCGTTGCGGAGGCGGCGTGTCAGTGTCCGTCCGGTCGCGCATGAAGTAACCCTCTAGCAAACCCTCGATGCGCGCTACTCGCTGCCCCAGATCAGACACCTGCCCTTGCAAGCGCAGAACGAGGCCGCCAACGGCTATCGCCGCAATAACCACCGTTGCTAGTGTTGCCAGAAATTCGAAGTTCACTGACCATCTGCCTTGCGCCAATACCGGTTGCCGCGCGCAATGAATACAGCGATTTGCCCACACCTATCGTCTTGGCACAGCGTCGTTGTCATAAGAGACTGTAAGTACGTGGCAAATACAACGCTACCTGGATAGATGTCCAATAAGCACTAAGCTAGAATCATGATGATCGGCAACTGCCCAAACGGGTTACTTTAGCGCCGCCGATGGGTTCATATGTTCGTATTGTATCATACTTTCAACTAATGTAAATAGTCTACGAATTGGTACTAAATCCTAGACTTTACCTAGTTACATCAATGGATGGGGGGCTCCTTTTTTTCCGAGCGCACCGTAGCCCCATGCTTGACACGGGGAAGCGGGGAGCAAGCACCCGCGCTACGACCTGCCAACAAGATTCGAGCGTACGCAGCGCAAAAGAGATCTGCTCTAGTACGAGTTCTTAGTGGTTTCCATGAAGTGTCTGTCATCCAACTAATCGGATAAGGAGATAATATGACCACGGAATCTACTGCCGCTCAGTTGCACAATTCGTCCCTCGTCATCGATTCCCACAATGACGCGATTGTCGCCTACATCCGGCGCAACGGGGAGAGCATAGCCGGGCCGGACGCGCCGGCCCGCACGGAGCCGGAGAGCGCCGTGGCGTTCTTGCGGGGTACGGCGATACCCGAGGGGCACGAGATGCAGGTCAACCTGCCCAAGCTGCGCGCCGGCGGAATCGACGTGGTCTACTGCGCCGTGGACGTTACCCGCGCCTGGGGTAATCATCTGTTGTACGCAATGGATGCCTTTGGCTGGTTCCTGGCTGAGGTGGATGCCTACCCCGACCAGATTGCGGTGGCGACTACGGCAGACGAGATAGAAGCGATCGTGGCGAGCGGCAGGATCGCGGCTGTGCTCACCATTGAGAATTCCGAGGTGCTGGAACGCAGTCTCTGGGTGCTGCCGGTGCTCCATCGTCTCGGCGTGCGCTCCATGACGCTCACGTGGAGCTACCGTGCTCACGCCGCCGACGGCGCGTTCGAGAACGTTACCGGCGGCGGCCTGACGCACTTTGGGCGCGACTTGGTGCGTCTGATGAACGAACAGGGCATGATCGTGGATATTTCGCACATCAGCGACCGGGGCTTCTGGGACGTGATAGAGATCACGACAGCGCCGATTATCGGCTCCCACAACGCTTGCCGCGCCCTCTGCGAGCATCCGCGCAACCTCACCGACGACCAGATTCGGGCCGTGGCCGCCAACGGCGGCGTGATCGGCGTGACGTACGTACCGGCGTTCGTGGATGCCGATGAAAGCAAGCGCACCCTGGAGCGGCTGCTCGACCATTTCGACCACATCGCTCAGGTAGGCGGCACAGACTGCATCGGCCTCGGTTCGGACTTCGACGGCGGCGGGGACGTGCTGAAAGACGCGACCGTGGTGCCGCAAATCACTGAGGGCTTGCTCGCTCGAGGCTGGAAAGAAGACGACCTGCGCAAGATGCTCGGCCTCAACCACTTGCGCGTCTTCCGCCAGGTTTGCGGGTAACGGCGTACAAGTTGCCTGATAGCTATGCTAATCTGGAGATAGGTGGGGGTGTGCCTCGCGCGGTCAGGAGACGCTAGGCAATGTTGCCACGCTAAATGGTAGGGCGAGCGCCTGACCGGCGTGTATGCCGGATGGGCGCAGGTTGCAAACCTGCGCTACCGGAAGGATGGGGCTTATGGGCTGGTTGCAATCATCCGGCCGGAGCCGGTTGCGTTTAGCCGGCCGGACTAGTGAGCCGGACAGGCTGCGCAAATGAGCGTCCGTTCGTTTTGAGCGTGTTTGCCTTGAGGAAGTCGGAATCTGTTCGTCCTGAGCGAGCGTGTACTGAGGAAGTCGGAATCTGTTCGTCCTGGGCGTGCGCGCCTTGAGGAAGTCAGAATCCGTTCGTCCTGAGCCTGTCGAAGGATGAACGGATGTAAGCGGGTACATTGGGAGTGGGACCCTTCAGCGTCGGAACGAACAGTGCAGATGCGGTTGCTATTCGAAAGCGGCCAATTGGGGAAGACATCGATTAGCCTTGCGGCAGGTGTGGACAGGAGGGAGAAGCACAATGGATTTGGGACGGTTCCTCGCAGGACTTGGAAGGCAGGGAGACGACGACACGGCGATGCCGGAGAGCGTGCGCCAGGAGGCCGCCGACGCGCTGGACGCCAGGCCCGCAGACCGATCGCGTGTGCCGCCGGGCCAGTGGATCACGCGCGGCTGGCCGGTGCTCACCTACGGTTCGACGCCCCGTTTCGATGCCGCCAGATGGGATCTCCGCATTGTCGGCCTGGTTGAAAACCCGCTCGCCTGGGACTATGAGGCGTTTATGGGCCTGCCCACGAAGAAGGTGCTCTGCGACATTCATTGCGTCACCACGTGGAGCCTGCTCGACAACGTGTTCGAGGGCGTCCCGGCCCTGTACGTGGCGGAGCAGGCCAAGATCAAGCCCGAGGCGACCCACGTGATCGTCCACGCCGAGCAGGGCTACACCGCCAACCTGCCGCTGACGGACTTCCTACGCGACGACGTGCTGCTGGCGTACAAGCACAATGGCGAGAACCTTGCGCTGGACCACGGCTGGCCGCTGCGCTTGATGGTGCCCCACCTCTACTTCTGGAAGAGCGCCAAGTGGCTGCGCGGCCTGGAGTTTGTGAATGCCGACAAACCCGGCTTCTGGGAGCAACGCGGCTACCACATGCGCGGCGATCCCTGGACCGAAGAGCGTTACGGCTAGTCTGCGGCTTTGGTGGCAGTGGTCGTCTGGTACGAATTAATAGGGTAAATGGGCATTGTGCTCCGGTAGCGTAGGTTTGCAACCTGCGTCCGCGTTACCTCTCCAGCAGGGCGCAGCCATTGCCAATCGCCAAGAGCAGGCAATGGGTAGGGGCACGACATGTCGTGCCCCTACGGTTTCGGGGCGCGAGGTCCTCTTCTTGAAACGCAGTGCAAGATTGCTCTAGGAGTATATTGATCGGAAATCAGTTTGAGTACTCGCGCCATTTCTCAGCTTGAGTTCGATCTCCTTTGGCGAAACGTCGTGGCCCATTAGGTTACAGTCCCATCAATTCAATTACGAAAGGCTCAGCCATGAAGAACACAAGCTGCTCAACATCCCTCTTTAGAGACCGCGAGCTTCCGGCCGCTTTGGACGCCATCGCCGCGGTCGGTTTTCCGCAAGTGGAGTTGAACGTCCGAGAGCCCCACGTTTACGGGTCGGATGCGGATGAAGATCGCCGTTTGCAGGCGCTCTTTGCGGGACACGCGGTGCGCGCGCGGACGATGCACGCGCCCTCGGGCCGGAACATCCTGGCTGCGCTCGATGACGAGTGGCGAACGGAGAGCGTCGCCGTGTTGAGCGGGTATCTGCGGCTGGCCGGCAGTCTCGGCCTTACCGAGATGGTCATTCACCCGATCCCCAATCCGGACTTTGTCCCCGACGTTGACGACCCCATGCTGCCGCAGAGGCTGCGCGAAGGGATCCAAGGCTCGCTGGACTCCCTGCTGCCAGCCATCGAAGAAACAGGCGTTCGGGTCACGTTGGAAAACCTGCCATACCCCCAGATGCCGCTAAACAACATGGGAGAACTGCGCGAGGTCGTCGAACCCTACCCCAGCGCGTCAGTGGGTCTCATCATCGATCTGGGACACGCCGGCAAGCTCAAGCGGGAGCCGGCAGACGAAATTCGAGCCGCCGGGAGTCGTCTCTGTGGGACACACATCCACGATCTCGACGCGCCCAACGGCGACAGCGACCACCACTCACCGGCGTTGGACTCCTATGACTGGACCGCCATTCGCCAGGCATTTGCGGAAATCGGCTACGTGGGCCCGTGGACGATGGAGGTATCCAGGCCCAGCCGCGGCGAGAGCCCGGACGAACTGGCCCGCGAGATTAGCGACTGGATGGCGGCCTGGCTATAGGGGGTTGAGATTGAAAGCCACAAATGTACCCACATCGATGCGTTGGTCAGCTCCTTGCTTGGTCATGAATCTCGCTCTCGGCTGGAAAGCTCTCCCTCTTCACGCCGCAATCTGGCAGTTCCTTGCTTGCCCCAAAGACACAATCCAGCCGTCTCTTGAGTCTCGACGGTCTTGTTTGGGTAGCGTAGGTTTGTAACCTGCGCCAGCGCTTCCCCGGTCGCCCGCACCTAGCAATCCGCCCCGCTGGCAGTGGGTAAATGGCGTAGGGGCACGACATGTCGTGCCCCTACGGGATCTTCCTACCAATGCTCACGAGTCGGCGGGCGCATACTGGGCGAGGTCTCTGCCTGTTACTCTCCTTGCCGCCACTGGTGTAGCATATCGGCTCCTACGGTGCCTTCGAAGACGTGGCCTTTGTCGAATTGGTGCAGGGTGAGGTTGTCAGGACTTCCCGATGCGGCGTAGGCTTTGCGGATGCGGGCGAGGCCGCGCTCGGCCCACTCGTGGGGGATGAGCTTATCCTGCAGGCCCCACTCGATGACCATCGGGCGCGGCGCGATGAGCGAGAATATCTCAGGTGTGTCGCCGTAGAGGAGCAAGCTGGGAATGAGTTGCGAGCCGCACTGTTTTAGATTTTGGAAGCGTTCCTGGTACATGTTCAGGCAGCCGGAGGGCACGCAGACCTTGATGCGGGGGTCCATGGCGCTGATCACCATGGTCATGCGTCCGCCGTAGGAGAGGCCCGCCGCGGCCAGCTTTTCAGAATCGACATAAGGCAATGACTGCAGCACATCCAGCGCCGCGTGCAGGTCGCAGAGTTGGTAGCCGACCACGGTGCGGCCAAGCAGAGTGGCGGCCATGTAGTTGCGGCAACAGTAGTCGGGCTTGGGATCAGGGTAATGGGGCTGGCGCTCGCCAAAGCCGCGCAGATCGGGCGCAAGCACCACGTACCCCTGTTCCGCAAAGCGGCGGCCGAAATCGTATTGCAGGCGGTCTACTTCCTCCGCGCGCTCCGGCGTATCGTCAATGCCGACGACGCTGTCTTTGCCGAACCGCCCGTGACCGTGCAGGCAGAGGATCGCCGCTGACTTCTGCGTAGGGGAAACACCCTTGGGCACGAGGAGATAGGCCGGCACCCAGACGTCGCGCTCAGTCTGGTAGCGGATCTTGTGGCGCATGTAGGTACCGCAGTCAAGTTCCTGTTCGTATTCGATCACAAGCGCGGCACGCTCCGGCAGAATGCCCAGCAGGCTCAGCACCTTGGCACGAAACCGTTCTTGCCAATCGCGTAACTCCTCGACCGTGGAGCCGCCAAAAAGCATGGCGGGCTCCGCTTCATCGACGTGCTGCGAGAGGTCGTATTCGAAAGCAAGGGGGCGCATGACGTTTAATTCCTTCCTTTGCGGGAATGGCGGGGAACTCATGGGCATGTTCCTCTAAGTATAGGTTCTCGCTTGTGCGAAAGTGACGGAAAACCTGCGGATTCACTCCTCCAGCGCTAATATCAGGCCCCGTATTTGATACGGGGCCTGAGTCTAGGGTGCAGTGAAGATGGATTCCGGCGAAAGCCGGAATGACGGAGCCGACCGTCTTCTACTATCCGGGGTATCAACTGGATTGACGAATTTGTCAACGGATTAGCCAACACTTACAGGAATGACGTTCCTCTTGGCGAGAATCCGGCCAGTATTGTCTCCGTCAGGCAAGGGGCGGTTTGACTTCCGCCGGTTCGGTGATGCTGGTGGGTGTCGGACGTGCGCCGAAATCCCGCCAGCCCCAGTCTAGGTGCAGTCGGGGCAGGTCGAATTCATAATACCAGCGGATGCTTACCGGCCAGCCGTCGGGTGCAAAGAAAGCATAGAACAAGGCGGAGCGGCCCGTAGCTTCCTCCAGCAGCTTCACCGGCGTCAGGTCTTGAAACAGCGCCGGGTCTTCCTCGGTCTCCAAGTAATTCAGGAGCGCGGATTCGTACTGCTCGGCGGCGTTGGGGCGCAGTTGCGCCAGGTCAACCGGCTCGTGGGCGTTCCAAAGCGGCAGGTCTGGGTCTGGTGTATTGCTGCCGTGGGCGCAGGTGACCCAAACCGGTGTGCTCCAGGCAAACTCACCGTCGGTTTGGCGCAGGCGCACGTAGTAAGCCCCCTCGCGCAACGGCTGCGCGTCGGTGAAGTCAAGCGTGGTATCCAACGTGTCGGGCAACCAGGATGCCAGACAGCGGTCGCCTCTGATCAGGTCTACGCGCTCGACTGGCGCGCAGGCATGGGCGCGAATGTTAATTACAACAGGCCCTGACGACTCGATAATGCTGCCGCCTGCTTCCCCGTTTACGCTCACGTCCAGGATGATGCGCGCGCCGGTTGTGGCGAAGGTGCGGCGGTTTTGGATTGCCTGCCAAATGGACTGCCGCTCACAGGCCTCCGCATATACCCCGGCCACCTGTCCGCTCCCAAATCCTGAATCGCGGATATTTAGCTCTTTGTTGAAGCGTCCCCGGAAGCAATGGGCCGCCATCGGCGCGCCGAGCGTGGGCAGGTGGACATCGCTAGAGCCAATTACTGCCGGATGGTAACCGTGGCGCAGCGCCCGTTGCAGCACCCACTCGAAGGCACCGTGGCCGCTGGTGACTTCCAGCAATGGCGCTTCCTTGGTGGGGTATGCCGTCCAGTTGGGCGGGCCGCCGCCGATATGGGCCTCCAAGAGCACGTCATCGCGCCCACCGTAGGCAGCCATGACGTCGTCCATAGGGGCTTTCATGGGGATGTGGGTGTCTTCGTGCGTGTAGAAGACCACATTGCGATCCCCGCCTCTGCCCGGATGCGCCTCGTAAGCCAGAAACGGCACGTACGTCCCTGGCTCGTCATTGGCGTGAAATGCTGCCTGGTGCGCCTGCCAGACCTCGGGGCGGTCTTTGTCGTTTGGCGCGGACATAGGTCCGGGCGAGCAGAAGTCCAAGCGGCCCACCTGCCGCGCCTGGTCGTGCCGTCGCGCGGGATGCACCTTGAAATTTGGTTCACTCATCAGCGCGAGCGTCGTGTCGCCCCAGCTATGGCAGTGCAACTCGCCCCAGAGCAGGCGCCGCTCTGGCGCGACCTGGCAGAGCGTGGGATTGCTCAGCGCCTGCAAGCCGGTCTTTTCGTCGGTGGCTGTGAAGCGGTAGAGTCCGGGCGTACTGAGGCGCACATTCTCGATAATGTGGATGCCCTGTTCCCGCGGCGTGAACGAGACCGTTGGCGGGAGCGCGTCGCTTGCACCGTTGGGGGCGGTAAGCGTCACCGTTCCCCGGTACTGGGCGCACACGTTGCGATGCCGATCGAAGGCAATGAGGTGCAGGGCAAAGGGTTCATCCGGCGCAACCACCGAGGGGCCGAGCACGCGCAGCATGTCCGCGTGGGGTTCTGAAATGATGCGAACCGTCGCCGGGCTGCACGCGAGTGTACGGTACGTCCCGCTGCCGTTGCGGTCTACGGCAAGTACGAAGCGCCCCAATGTCGTCGCATCGTAGACCTCGCTGCCGGCGCCGCCCTGACGCCGGTCGCCCACCCGCAAGGTAAAGCGATCGCCCGCTGTGAGCACGCCGTCCGTTACGATCACTTGGGCAAAGCTCGGTCGGTGGGACTGGTTAAGCGAGTTTACGACGAGGCGCAGTTGCGCCGCCGAATCTGTTTCCAGCGAGACGTAGTCACGCGCCGGCGGGTTATAGTCCTGCACGCGGTGCGCGAGCAAGAAGCCGTGGCGCTGGAAGAGGAAGCTGCCGCCGGGCCGGACGGTATCGCTCACGGTGACCGTGAGCTCCCAGGCGCCGACTCTGCCCGCCGGCAGGGTGAGCGCCAAGCCACGGTCTACCAAGCCGTCAACACCGTGGAAAGCAATGTCGCACCGATCAGGCTCAGCGCCGGGCTGGGGGTCAATCTCAATCGTTACACGCTCGGGGGTTGAACCACTCACGTCTCACCTCCCTACGGTTGTGTAATGTCGCAGCGGTCTCTCGTGAATTGCGATAGCGTAAGCAGTTCCGCGCCTGCCTCTGCAGGTCTGCAACCCGCTCCGCGTCCAGAATTGGCTGTCTTGGCGTTCCTTAGCTGTCTCGAAGGTTTTTATGAGTACGTTCGCAGCAAGCGGCACGTTCAATCGGACAGCGACTGCTGCGAGAAATGGCAGCAACAGCGCAGATTCGAGGCGCGATAGTAACAAGGCGGGCGCGTCAGCGTAGTGACCACCCGCCCCAAATATCCTCGACATAAAGTGCAATCGGAGCCGACGAAGGGAGTCGAACCCATAACCTGCGGTTTACAAAACCGCTGCTCTGCCATTGAGCTACGTCGGCGCGTACTTCGGTTTGAAACCGCGTCCTGATTCGGTAAACCACGTAATCAGTTTGAAAACCGCCCCATCAGGCACACTTGAATTATAGGTTTGGCGCGGACAGAGGGTCAAGCATGCAGCGCCGGATTTGCCCGAATTGGAGGTCGCGTGGGACACTTGGACGGTCTATACATTAGGCTTGTTCTGAATGCCAAACATGCATTGGGTTGCACCGATGCGGCGGGGAGTAGCTCGCGTAGCAATGCGCTAACCCGTAGAGGGCTGCGGAGCAACACCGCACTCGCTGGGCGCAGGTTGCAAACCTCCGCTGCATTCGGTGGGCGCAGGCTGCAAACCTACGCTGCGCTCGGTGGGCGCAGGTTGCAAACCTCCGGCGCACTCGTTGGGCGCAGGTTGCAAACCTACGCTACTGATGATAATGAAGAGCATGCAGCGCAGAATGCTTGCCCGGGCCGTCGTCACAATTACATTGGGTGAGGGATGATGCGGCTGCGGCGTGTTTTCCAGTCTGAAGGCGTATGATAGAGAGGGAGGTTTGAACCGTGTATGGCGTTGTAGGTTACCTCGATCGCGCTGGCGACGGCTATGCGCCGATCGGCCGCATCGCGCTCAAGATGCTGCGTTCGCTTTCGCCGCACACGCCCGATTCTACCGGGGCTGCATTTTTCGTGCGGGAGACACGCGGCCAAGTGCTGGTCTCAGTGAAGATTGAAGGCGATGACGGACGCACGCTGAGTGGGCGTGTCGTGCGGCGCGTGGGTCGCAAAGCCAACGTCGTCAAATCGCGCATGTTGGGCCATTCGCTGCAACTCGTGCTCGATGAGGTAGAAGACGTGCATGGGATCGTGGACGTTGTCGAGAGCGTCGGCGAAGTCGAGTGTTTCAGCGTCGGTCGGCGTCTCAGCATCATCAAGGACGTCGGCTCAATCGACCATCTCGAAGAAGAGTACGCTCTCTCCACGATACAAGGTACCCACATGATCGGCCAAGCCCGTCTCGCCACTGAGAGTCGGGTAGACGTGAGCCACTCGCAGCCCTTTTGGGCGCACCCTCGGCCTGACATGGCCGTGGCGCACACGGGACAGATCACCAACTATCACAAGCTCCGCCGCAAATATCAGGCACAGGGCCATCGTTTCTTTACGACGAACGACGCGGAGATTATCGGCAGTTTTCTCGCTATGGAAATGCAGCAAGGGGCTTCACTGGAAGAGGCGATGCGCGCCTCTCTCGACGTGCTTGACGGCACCTATGCTTATGTCGTTGCCACCGAGAAGGAGCTTGGCGCAGCCAAAGACTTCATGGGCGGCCGCCCGCTTGTTATTGCCGAAACCGATGAATTCGTGGTAGTAAGCTCCGAAGCCGCCGCCGTCTGTGAAGGGCTGGATCAAGATTTGATCACCTGGGAGCCGGACGCTAAGGAAGTGCACGTTTGGGCCACGCGGACACCGAGCACTTTGGAATCTTCTTAACAGCTCGCCTTACCTTAAGTCGGCACTATGTTCTTCATTGAAGCTGTCGATCGTTCTACGCGAGAAGTCAACCGGCTCATTCGCCGCGCGATTGAGCAGGGGCAGCACGATATCCACGTTTACGACCCGCGCGGCCGGCACAGTCTCGGCGTGGCGTTGTTTGAATCTGTGCACCTTATCTTTGCGGGAAGTGTGGGCTTTTACTGCGGCGCAATGGGCGACGGGCCTACGATCGAAATCCACGGCAGCGCCGGGTGGAGCACGGGCGAAGGCCTCCAGAGCGGGAGCATCGTCGTGCGCGGGCACGCGGGCAATGCCACGGGCACCGCGATTCACGGGGGCATGATATGTGTGCAGGGAAATGCGGCCGCCCGCACCGGAATCGGGATGGTTGGTGGTATGGTGGTAATAGGGGGGGACGTGGGATACATGAGTGGCTTCATGATGCATCACGGTGATCTTATCGTTTGCGGCAACGCCGGTGAACGGCTGGGTCACGGCATGAATGGCGGCCGCATATTTGTGGCAGGGCGAGTAAAGCAGCTTGGCGAGGGTGTGGTTGAAGCAGAGCCGACACCGGAAGAGCGCGCGTACGTAGCAGAGATTGTCGCCACGGCCGGCCTTTCGCACATGCGTCCGTTTCGCAAGTTTAGCGCCGGGGGCACGGCGAGCATTTTGTAAACTGAAAGTTAGAGTTTCCTATGGACTCGCCTGAGAGGACTGAGGACACGCCGTATACTTCCCAGGTATATGCCGAAATACAGGAAAAGGCTGAAACCGGCCGCTTTCGTTTGGGGCGCTCCGAACGGTCACGGGGCCTTCCCACGTTTGACGACCTCTCGTTAATACCATGCTCGTTGAGCCGAGTGCCGCTGGAAGCCTTCTACGAGCAATGCACTACCGAAACGACCCTAGGGACGCGGTTTGCCGCGCGACCGCTTGTGCTGAGCACCCCGATAACTATTGCCGGTATGGGCGCCAAATTGCTGCCGCCCGCGGTGCGGGCCGCACTGGCGTTCGGAGCCTCGCGCGCCGGCATCCTCTATACCACCGGCCATGGCGGCATGTTGGCGGCGGAACGGGAGTGTGCAAAGATGCTCTCCTATGAAGTGCTGCCAAACCGCATCGGCTTTAATCCGCGGCATCTTTTGCAGGCCGATGTCATTGAGCTCGTCAGTGTGCGGGGCGTGAGTCCGAGCATCGGCATGCCCTATCGAAGTAGCGATGAATCACCGCAGGCAGCGCGCTTGGACCGTGAAACGGCTTACTCGCGGCTTTCTCATTCACCGACACGGCATCCCGACTGGGTAGGGCCGGATGATCTCCCGAAGAAGGTGGAAGAATTGCGGGAAGCGACCGATTGGCAGGTGCCCATCATCGTCAAGATCAGTGCCGCGCACGTTTACGACGACGTCCAGCTTGCGGCGAAAGCGGGCGCGGATATTGTGACGGTAGAGGGGATGGAGGCCGGCGCTACCACCGGCCCGGCAATCCTGAATGAGCACACCGGCGTGCCCGGAATCGCGGCAGTTTGCCAGGCGCGGCACGCGCTAGAGGCACTGGGGCTAGAAGACGAGGTCAGCCTCATACTCTGCGGCGGCATCCGGAGCGGCGCCGACGTTGCCAAGGCGCTGGCGCTGGGCGTGGACGCCGTTTCGATCGGCACCGCCGCGCTTGTTGCTTTAGAACCATGGGCTCAGCAAGTGAACGCCGAAAGTGAGCGGGACGGCACGACAGATGGATGGGATGAACGTGAACGCGCTGATCCCGCGCTCGAATCAATAGCCAACCTGCCGGGATTCGAAGACGCAGCACAGCACCTGGCGAACTTTATCGCTACCTTGACGCAGGAAATCCAACTGCTATCGCGGGCGTGCGGCAAAGCTAACGTCCACGATCTTGAAGCTGAAGACTTGCGCGCCCTCAGCCTTGAGGCCTCGCTCATCACGAACGTACCGCTGGTGGGTATGGATACCGTGGTCGGGCGCTGACACAACCTGATCTTAAGAGTTAAGATTATGATTGTGGGCGCATACGAGATAGCATCTATTGTCTTAAAAGATGTAGTTTGCATTTATTAAAGATATACTTTACATTGGATTCAAGACACGGCTGCACAGCACAGTGCTTGCACCTGTCATTTCAATTATTGGACGGAAGTAATCCATGGCAGCTACAGCATTAGAGCCGCCTCCAAATCGCCGGGAATCCGCCGACCGCTTGACGATGGTTGTCAGCCGCGTGCCACGGCGCAAGATCAATCGGCTCGTGCTGCGAAAATATCTGCGGCGGGTGGTCACGCTTGCGCTCTGGCCCTCTATTGACATAATTGTGACTCTGTTTTCTAACTTCCTGATCTTGAAGTTCAATGCGCCAATTGCCACGGCAGCCACGATCCTGGTGATGATCGTCCTCAATGGCGCGCTCCTCTACCTGCTCTTGCTCGAGCTAGACCTCTCCGACTGGATACGCGCCAAGGCCGAACGTTTGCAGAAGATCCGCAACTTTGTCTATGCGTCGGAAAGACGGCGCGACCTCATGGTTCTTCTGGTATATACGTTCTCCGGCCCCACTATGGCAGGCGTACCGCTCATCTGGCTGATGGGGATCACGGGGAGGCGCGCGTATTCCTTAGTTGTAATCGGCACCACCCTGAACGGCATCTTCTGGGTGGGCGCTGTCTATAGCAGCATCTGGGCCATTCTGCGGGCAATCTTTTCCTTTAGTTTGCCCTTCTAAGCAGCGGATTCGCGCCGCACTCATTCCTCGCTTAGCGTATTGGGTATCTGCGCTATAGATCCTGTAACTAGGGCTTTGCTATGCGTGCAATACCCGGCTTCATGGGTAGACAATTCATCACCGCGCGGCGTAGCCGACTGCATCCATCGCGCGTGATCTCTTGCCTCGAACACAGTTAACTTACTTACAAGCATTGTGCAAAATAGTCAATAGCGGTGTATACTCTTGAACAACGAGAGAGACTGTTGTAATTGCACACAGGAGTGGTACCCAAGGCGAGGCTTGTTACGCGTAGAAGGCTGAACTCAGCCACTGGTGTAATGAGTGGAGGGATCGTACTCGCTGCCTGCGGTGCAGTACCCGCGACTGCGCCCACATCTGAGGGCGATGCGCCCGCTGCGCAGGAGTCGGTGCCCGAATCCGCTGAACCGGTGACCATCAGCTACTGGGCCTATGGCGGTTTTGCCACACCCGGCAGTCATGGCTACGCCATCACCGAGGCATTCCGCGAGGCGACCCCGGACATCAATGTAAGAGTCCTGCCAATCCCTGTAGGTTTAGGAAAGGTCTGAGCAAGTCGGGATATGCATCGGTTTATGGGTATGTGCGGGATTGTGGGGTGGTTTGAGGTGTGTCTTGGCATGTGGGAGGGGCTGTTTTGGCTTTGATGCGGTCCCGTTGGAAGCGCAATACGCTCCTGGCCGTGTTTTGGGCGCACTGCTCCCGTGTCATGTTGCCAACTGGCGTGCGGCCGTCATCACATTGGTCAGCCCCAGCAGCAACGCCAGCCGTTGCCTGTTCTTGGACAGACCCCGGTAGCGCACCGTGGCGTAGCCGAAGTGCCGCTTCACCCACAGGAACGGATGCTCTACTTTGGCCCTAACCGATGCTTTGCGCTGCTCTGCCAGCGCCGCCGCGCTCTCAGGCGCCAGTTTCCGCCGCAGCCCCGGCTTGAGCGCCACCTGCCACGCTACGGCGCGCCCCTGATGCTCCGGTCGCTTCTGCACCCCCACGTACCCGGCGTCTCCCCACACCTGCTGCTCTGCGCCGTGCAGCAACGCCGCCGCTTGCGTTACGTCGTGCACGTTGGCCGATGTGGTGGTGAAGCTATGCACGAGCCCCGTCTGTGCGTCGACGCCGATGTGCAGCTTCATCCCAAAGTAATACTGGTTCCCCTTCTTCACCTGCCGCATCGCCGGGTCTCGCTCCCCCTCTCGGTTCTTCGTCGATGTCGGCGCCGCGATGATGGTCGCGTCCACTACCGTCCCCGCTCGCAGCCGCAAGCCCCGACCTGCCAAATGCGCGTTGATCTCCGCCAACAACCCCTCTCCTAACCGGTGCTTCTCCAGCAAATGCCGAAAGTGCAGAATAGTCGTCTCGTCCGGCAGCGCCTCTGACAGCCGCAGCCCCACGAACCGCCGCACCGGTTCTACCTCGTACAGCATGTCCTCCATCCCAGGATCGCTCAGGTTGTAGAACAACTGCACGCAGTGTATCCGCAGCATTACCGACAAGGGATACGGCCGCCGCCCCCGCCCTGGCTTGGGATAGTACGGCGCAATGCGCGCCTCCATCTCCGCCCACGGGAGCAGCGCGTCCATCCGCTCCAAGAACTTCTCCCGGCGCGTCTTGCGCTTCTTCTGCGCGTACTCCAAGTCGGCAAACGTCGGTTGCTCCATTACCCAGCTCCTCACCGTATCCTGCTTTCTTGCTATGATACTATGCCAGGGACTTGTTCAGAGTTTTCTTAGGTGCCAGTGCGTTATAATCTTGACAAGAACGCCATGCATGGAAAGGGGGAAAACCGACAGGCTAACGACCGGTAGTGTCCTATTGATCCAACGCACAAGAAACATGAGTTACGCTGTGGCGAAAGGCAGTGAGTGTGCCCTGTGTCACACAAGATGCCGCCGAGAGCCACGAGAGGAGATTACGATGAACAGCAAAACCAGTCGTAGAGCAGTGTTGCGGGGTGCAGTGCTAACCGGAGCCGCAAGTCTCCTGGCCGCCTGTGGGACCGCCATGGTGCCGACGGAAACGATGGAAGAGAAACCAGCGGCAGAGCCGGCTCCCACGGAAGCGCCCGCCCCTGAGCCCTACGCGATTACGATCTTCACCGTTCCGTTTTGGACGCTCAGCGAGGGGCTTGGCGCTGAGGTTGTCGCAGAATTCGAAGAGCAAAATCCCGGGCTGACTGTAGACTCCACTATTCCCGAGGGCAACCGCGTCACGAAACTGATCGCCGCTATGGCGGCGAATAGCGGGCCCGACATCGGCCAGTCCGGTTCGTGGCAGGCGCAGACCTTGGCGGCGCTGGAAGTGGGCCAGCCGCTCGATCCCTTCATGGCCGCCTCGAGCATCGTGCGTAGAGAGGACATATGGCCGTCGCTCCAGCGCGACCTCACCTGGGAGGGTCAAATCCAGGGCATGCCGTTCGGCCCGGACGTGCGGCCGGTCTTTATGAACGATACGGTCTACCTGGAGAACGGCGTAGACGTCGAGAACCCGCCGGAGAGCTGGGAAGCGTTAGAAGACGCGATTCCTAAGCTTACGCGCATCAGCGGTGATACGACCGAGCAGGTAGCGTTTGCGCCTCTCTGGCAGATCAACAGCATCTGGATGGTGCCCATGTGGCAGTTGGGCGGCGAGACGCTGAGCGACGACGGGCGCACCGTGACCATCAACACGCCGGAGGCTCTGGAAGGCCTGCGCTGGCTTATGAAGATATACGAGATGCAGGGAGGCTGGCAGGCGCTGGAGGACTTCCGTAAGGATACCCGTCCGCACCTCCTCTTCTACGACGGCCACGTTGCCAACCTCTACTGGCCGAGCACGCTCCACGGCATCATGAAGAGAGACGTGCCGGACGTACAATACCACGCTGCCCATTGGCCCAAGCCGCCCGACGGCCGCCACATGACCTACGGCGGTTGCCATACCTGGATTCTGACGACCCAGAGCGGCCAACCGGAGAGTGCCTGGAAGTTTCTCGAACATTTCGGCAGTGGCAGCGTGAACGTGCGCTGGTCGCACAATTTTAATACGCTTCCGATTCGCGCCGACGTGGCCCGGTCGGAGGAATATCATGAGAACGACCCGTTTCGGACGCTCACGACTGAGATGATGGAGAATCGGCGTTTCGTTATTCCTGCGCCAGGCGCGCCTGAGATGCTTGGGGCTACGCTCAGGGTAGTACCGACCGCGCTCGGCGGCGAGAAGACCATCGAGGAAACCCTGCGGGATACCGAGCAAGAGCTCCAAACCATCATGGATACGTTCCTGAGCAATCTGGGCGGGTAGCGGCTAGATGCTGCGGGGATGTGAGTAATGCAGGGCGGCGCCTGCAATGCGCGTGAACGCACACACGCAGACTTGTGCGCGGGCGTTTGCCCTGAATTCTAGAGTGCACAGGCAATGTCGAAAGAGTGCGGCAAGTGGGCGAAAGGCTTGTCAAAAAAGCTTCGCCTGCTTGCCGCGCTTGCTATGCTACTATCGTCTCAAGAAAGCGGCCCAAGGTGGATGGAAGGCATGTCTTAGCCCGCGTTGGCAGTTTTGCCGCAGGTTAGTAAGCAACTCCAAGGAGAATGCGTATGTCCGCAGAATCGTCCGCGCAACGTCCCAACCTGCTCTTCATCATTTCCGATCAACACAATCCCAGCGTGACGGGCTGCTACGGCGACCCCATAGTGGAAACGCCCCATCTGGACCGGCTCGCCGAGCGCGGCGTGGTGCTGCAAAACGTCTACTGCACCGCGCCGCTATGCGTGCCCGCGCGCATGTCGTACATGACGGGGCAGTATCCCTCCGACATCGAGACGTGGGACAACCGGCACATTCTCGACACGGGCATCCCCACGTTCGCCCACGCGCTGGGGGCAGTGGGTTACCGCCCCACGCTCATCGGGCGTATGCATTTTGTGGGGGCCGACCAGCTACACGGCTATGCCGACCGCATCGGCGGCGACGCTTCGCCCAACTACCCCGGCGGTCGCGGCATAGATCTGGGCATGCTGGGCGGCGGCACGGCTGGGCCGTATCACGTGGCGTTGGAGCGGTCCGGTGCCGGCCAAAGCGGCTACGAGGTGATCGACGAGGATACCACCGCCGCGACAGTGGACGTGCTCAACCGCTTAGGGGTGCAAAGACGGGCTGGTGTGCTCACGGAACCATTCTGCCTGACTGTGGGCTACCTGCTGCCGCATCAGCCGTATGTGGCGCGCAAGCAAGACTACGACCGCTATTGGGGCAAGGTGCCGCCGCCGACCCACCCTGAACCGCCTACCGATCCGCATCCCTACATCGGCTGGTGGCGGGAGCAGTGTGGGCTCGACCGCGCCACCGACGATGAGATTATGCGCTCGCGCACGGCCTACTGGGCGCTTGTGGACCGCATGGACGCCATGATCGGCCAGATTCTGGAGGCCCTCGAGGCGAACGGCCTGGCGGAGAACACCCTGGTGGTCTACACCTCCGACCACGGCGACCAGGTGGGCGAGCACGGCCTCTGGTTCAAGCAGACCTTCTACGAGGGTTCGATTAGGGTGCCGGCCATCCTCTCGTGGCCGGGCGTGCTGCCGGAGGGAAAGAATTGCCCGCAGGTGGTGAGCACGGTGGACGTAATAGCCACGGTGGTAGACGCGCTCGGCGGGAATCCCTTGCCGCAGGCGCGGGGTGTTTCGCTCTTGCCTCAGTTGCGGGGCGAGAAAGACGTGTGGAAGGATCAGGCGCTGGCGGAATATGCGCCCCACGGCCGTTTCCAACGCATGGTGCGGCGCGGCCCTTGGAAACTGAATTACTACTTGGGCGAACCAACGCAACTCTTCAACCTGGAAGACGACCCGCACGAGACTACCGACCTGGCCGGTGACCCGCAGTTCCGCTATATACAGGAGCAACTGCTCTCAGAGGTACACGTGGACTGGAACCCCGACTACATCGCCCGCCGTCTGGAGCAGAAGGCGGCCGACCTGGAGCTCATGGCGCGGTGGACCCGGCAGGTCCGCCCCCCGGAAAAGTACCACTGGCCGCTCACAGGCGAGATGAACTGGCTGGATGAATACGACGGCCCGGACAAGGATACGCGTACCTTTGCCGATCCGCTCTAGGCGGTGTGTCTTACCCTGGATGGTCCGTGGTGGCGTCTACGGCGAACGGCCGATGGTTGAAGACGAGGGATTCTTTGCGCAGCTCTACAGAGCTTGCATACAATAAGCAGCTCAATCTGCCATCTTCCCGCGGGTGAGAAGTCAACTCTACGCAATGGCACGTATGTAGGGAGTAGGGGCACGACATGTCGTGCCCCTACTTTGCGCGCCAAGGTGTCGTGTCCCTAAATTATGCGCAATGGGTTGTATTGGCAAGAAGGTTGATACCTGCTACAATTAACCGCGCCAGTGCTGGTATGACACGTCGCGAGACATGGAATACGCTTTGGCAGGGCAGTACAGGTAGAGTAGTACGGTTTCATACAGAGGAGGAGACCGATGGAGTCAAGATTTACACGCAGAATGCTTATTGGCACGGCGGGCGCATTTAGTGGTGCAGCCCTGTTTGCTGCATGCGCCACGGCGGCCCCGATGGCCGAGGGCGAAGCTGCGGAAATGGAGGAAAATGGCGAGGCCGATTCCAAAGAGATGATGGGCCCCGCCGAAGTAAAGTTCTGGACGTACCAGGACTTCTTGTTGGAAGGCCACATTGGCAACGTGCTCCTTAACGAGTTCCAGGAGGCGAATCCCAACGTCGACTTGGCGCTCACGCCGACTCACATCGGCAGTGGCAGCAAAGAGAAGCTCATTACCGCGGCGGCGGCCGGCGCACCACCGGACGTCTTCTACATGGACCGCTATTTGGCGGGCCAGCTCTCCGCGCCGGGGTTCCTCTTGAACCTGAACGAACACATCAAGGCGACGGCAGCGTTTAGCTGGGACGACATCTGGCCCAAGCTGCGGGAAGACTGCACGTGGAAGGGCAACATCTATGGGGTAGGGCTGCATACCGACGCCCGCACGTACATGTATAACGTGGACCACTTTCTAGAAGTGGGCCTTGATCCGGAAAGGCCGCCCACCACCTGGGACGAGCTGCAATCGGCGACGGTCAAGCTCCACAAAGCGGGGCAGGACGGCGTGATCGAGCGTCTTGGCTACTCCACCGGCTCGCCGGGCAATCCGCCGGTCGGCTTGCAGTGGTACATCCACTTCTGGCAGCAGGGCGGCGAATATCTCTCGCCCGACAACAAGAGTGTCAACTTTGACAATGATAAGGGTGTGACCGCGCTCAAGTTCATGATCAACATGGTCGACCTTACCGGCGGCAATGTACGGATCGACGAGTTCTTGGGCCAGCAGAGGCCTGATCGCAACGATGCCTTCACCAACGGTGGTGTCTCTCAGATGATCGGCGGCCACTGGTATGCCGCCACGTATCGCAAGACGTGGGAATCCGCGGTGAACTTCAAGTCGGCGCCCATGCCGCTGCCGCCGGATGGCGTGGCGACCAACTACCAGGGTGGCTGGGCACTGGCACAGCCGCAGGGCGCTGCCAATAGTGAAGGG
Organism: Chloroflexota bacterium; assembly: GCA_965221905.1. Lineage (GTDB taxonomy): Bacteria > Chloroflexota > UBA11872 > VXOZ01 > VXOZ01 > VXOZ01. Next base: position 3,246,181 of record OZ244922.1, on the reverse strand, counting down.
GGCTTCTCCCTCATCGAGTTCTTCCTGGGCTCGGACGTGAACCTGCGCTGGTCAATTGGTGCCGGTGACTACATCCCCGCGCTCCAGTCAGCTTCATACGGCGGCTACCTGGAGCAGGTGCCTGAGGCTGAGGCCTACCTGGCAGAGCTGGAGCTCGCCAAGTGGGTGCCGGTCATCCCCGGTAACGATGAGATCATCGGCATCAACATCGATATCTGGTTCAAGGCCTACGCCAAGGAGCTGACGCCCGAAGAGGCCAATAAGCAGCACGCTGAGCAGGTGCAAGTCGTCCTCGATAAGTGGGCCGACCAACTGTAAACAGCGTATGCGCCTTGTGCACTGATTGCCTGCGTGCATAAAGTGCCTAGGGAACTTCACTGTTCCATTGAGCGAAGAATAGGCTGCTGTGCCGTTCACCCGGTTGATAAGTGGGTGAACGGCACAGTGTTTATTGTGGGAAGTCTGAGCGGGGCAGTAGATGGTAAGTTGGAAGACCGCTTAGAAAAGCAAAGCAAAATAGTAAGCTCTACCAAGAGATCTGTCAATCATGTGAAGAAAGACGCTGAATCCAGCGAGTAAAAGAGGCTAGACTAGCCTCCATCATTCCCGCGTGCGCGGGAATGATGGAGCGATCCGCCGCCATTACGCAAGGAAACTGCGGTCTATGCCAAGAGACCTCAGCGTAGCCTAGTTCGCGCTGAGCACAAACTTCGTGCCGTCCTCGACCGTCGCGGTCCAGACCAATGTTCCGTCTTTCATCTGGGCGGAAATTGCGCCGCCGTTGACCGTGGCGTTGCGCCAGGGTGTTTGCGCGCGGAATGTTAATTCGCGGGCGGTCACGTCGTCCCGTAGGCCATTAAGGTTTACGGTGCACGTAGCTCGGTCTGTGCCGTTGGACGTAACCGTCACTGCGGCGGCGCGGCGCAGCAGCGTGTATTCGACCACTTCTTCGGGTACCGTTGCCCACAGATCGTTGCCCCACAGCGCCCGCACTTCGCGCAACCGCGCATCCAGGATGGATGGCGTCATGCAGCGGTTCCAGAGACCGGGGCCGTTGGCCTTGGGGAGGCGGTCTACGACAATGTGCGAAATGTCCACAAGCCACAGACCGCGGGTGGTTTCCTGCCTGAGTTCGCCCGGGAAGGCGTTGCGGGTGTGGTGGTAAAGCGAGACTGACGGTTCTTGGAGCCACCCTTCCAGATCGCGTCCGATAGTGCCGCGCATGATTGCCCACTCGTCATAGTCGGACGTATTGAACGGGTAGCCGATACTGAGAAGGCCTTGATACCCGGCTTCCTTGGCCACGGGTAGTATCTTGTGGGCGATGCGCAGGTTGCCCCAGTAGGCAAAGAGCCGCACCGGCTGTTCGGTCGCTTTCTCCAGTTCCCACTTGCTCAGGCGCACTTCCAGATCGAGGTCGATGCCGTCCTGGTTCGTCGGCACATGCGTATGGGAGTGGCTGCTGATCGTCCATCCCTTGTTGATCAGAAAGCGCAGTTGTTCCGGGTTCATGTAGAACACCTCGCGCATCGAGGTGCCGCGCACCAAGCGCTGCTGGCCCAAGTGCCCGCTTACGGTGCAGACGTGCCCCGGAATGTCGTGCTCCTCGTGAATCGGAAACGAGTTCACGATGGCGTCGAGAGTGCCTTCGTCATAGGTCATGGAGTAGACGAACTGGGCGTCGTATTTCCAGGGCGTGACTTCAACGCTAATGTCGGGTGCATCGCTCATGGGAAACTCCTTTTGTGTGCGGACAATTCAAAAGTTGAGAGCAAACAAAACTCCGTTCGTACTGAGCCTGTCGAAGTATGAACGGAGTTTGGAACCGGCTCCGTGAAAGCGGCTGGCGCTGGCGCTTCCGTCAGTCTGATCTTGGCCGTCATGAAAGCGAATTCGCTACGCTGTTTAGTCCGCCGCTCCGCAGGCCCGCAGGACCGTTTCCTGCGTGATGTAATCATGCTCCTTTGTGTAGGGAAACTCCATTTCGCCGCGGATGCACGCGGCGAGTTCCACCAAATCGCGCTCGTAGCGTGGGATGTTTTCAAATGGGACGTCCTGCCAGCCGGCCTGGTAGCCCCCGCGCGGCTCATTGAGGAAGAGGCGACCCGCCGGCGGTTCCAAGGGCGTCAGGACGATGCTGCCCTGACTGCCGCAGACGGCGAAGTGCCGTCGATCTTGCGAACCCATCTCCAGGAGCGAACTCTCGATGATGCCCATCGCCCCCGCGTACTCCAAAACGGCGACGGTGTTGTCTGACATCTTGACGTCATAATGCCCGTCCTGGCGCAAGAAGGGCGTGACCTTTTCCGGTCGGCCCATGATCAGCGTAATCATGTCGAGCAGATGGCATCCCAGTTCGAGCATGATGCCGCCGGGATAGTGTTGCAGCCGTTCCCGGGTGGCGGGATCGCTCGCGGAGTTGATGCCGCCGCGCACGTAGTGAACGTCGCCCAGCCAGCCTTCCCGCACTGCCTGGCGCACGAGGTCGAAGCCGGGATTGTAGCGGAACATATACCCCATCTGGATGATGAGGTCCTGCTGCTCGGCCTTCGCGAGCAACGCCCGCCACACGGCGAGATCCGTGCCCGCCGGTTTGTCGAGATGAATGTGCTTACCGGCGTCGATGGCTTTCTGACCCAAAGGCAGCAACTGGGGTACCTCGCTCTCGACCGCAATCATCTGAATAGTTGGGTCGTCGAAGACTTCTGCTTCTTCGAGCCAGCGCAGGTCTTGCCAGTTAGCCTCCTGCTGCCGCTGCTGACGCCAGGCAGCGTCCGGTTCGCATACGCCTACCAGTTCCCACTCAGGAGAGTTGCGCAACACGTTGAGCTTGCCCAGCGCATGCGAATGGCCGGTGCCGAGCACGGCACAGCGAATTGGAGTCACTATCCTTTCACCTCACTCTCGTTTTGCCCACTATTATGCTTTGCTGTCAGTATACTGGGCGTGTAGACAGGGCACAAAGCAGGGGTAGGCGTCGGAGCGGCGCGAAACCGTCAGCCAGGTGCGCGGCGCCGCTAGCCTCTGTATGGTATAGGGTAGGGTTGGCTGAGGCCTGATACCTCTGCCATTGGGAATGGAATTGCTAGGGTTCCACGAGATTGAGTTCTAGGTTCACACACGGCAAGGAGAGATTCATGAAGCTTGTAACTTACGCGCAGGACAGTGGACCGCGGGCGGGTCTGCTGGATGGAGACCACGTCTACGATCTGCAGGATGCGGCTGACGCATTTACGTCACAGGCCGGTGCGGTTGGCGCCAAACTGCCTAACGGCGTGAAGGAATTGCTGGAATTGGGCGACGTTGGCTTGGCGCAAGCGCGCCGCGTACTGGGGTTTGCGCGGGAGCAAGGCGGCAGCGCGCCGTTTGCCCACGGTGCAGGGGATGTGAGTTTGTTGCCGCCAATTCCCCGACCGGACAAGGTGTTCTGCTTGGCCGGCAACTTCGCCGATCACATTCGCGAAGGCGGCGACGAACCGCCGGAAAAGGCGCACCAAACGCCCCGGTACTTCTGGAAGCCAAACTCGGTGCTCGTGGGACAGGATCAGCCGGTTCGGTTGTGGGAAATGACTGCCAACGTTGACTGGGAACTCGAGCTTGCCATCGTCATCGGCAAGTCGGGCCGTGACATTGCCGCCGCGGACGCGCCAAAACACATTGCCGGTTACACGATCTTCAACGACATTTCCTCCCGCGATCTCAGTCTGCCGTGGGAGCGCGAAGCGCGTGAGATGGACGACTACTTCGACTGGCTGAACGGCAAGTGGTTCGACACCCACGGCCCCATGGGACCGGCGGTTGTAACGGCGGACGAGATTCCCGATCCCCATAACCTCGCCATGTCGCTCAGCGTCAACGGCGTGGAACGGCAGCGCGGCAATACCGGCCAGATGATCTTCAACTGCTTTGAGTTGGTCGAGTGGATCACGCGCATCGTCACGCTGGAACCCGGCGACGTGATCTCCACCGGCACGCCCGCAGGTGTCGGCGCGGCAGCCGGGACATCGCTCGAGGACGGCGACGTTATCGAGGCCACCATCGAGCGGCTCGGGACGTTGCGCAATCCGGTTAGCGGTTGATCGGGAGCAACGAAAGCACTCCCGGTACCGCGTGTCAGGCGCAGTTGGTGTACAAGCGAGCGCATGATTGCATCGCTCGTGGTGAATGTGCCGGTCTGTTCGTCCTGAACGTCACGATCCGTTCGTCCTGAGCGTGTCGAAGGATGGGTGGGCACGCTTGTCGGACACACGTACAGTTTGTGGTAGACGGAACGATCCGTTCGTCTTGAGCTTGTCGAAAGATGAACGGATTCTCCTGTCGGACACACTCTTCAGGAGGGTCTTTCTATGTAGCATGGTGTAGCAGGTGGACTGGTAGAAGTGAAGCATAGTTCACCCTCACCCCAGCCCTCTCCCTCGATGGAGAGGGAGTGTTGCGCCTCCGACCCGGGTCGAGGCAAGACCTCCCAAGGCACTACGAACCAGAGTTCGTGGCAAGAGTTGGCACACTATACAGCCGCTTCGCCTTGCGGGCGCACGGCCACCGCAAGGACGGCGTGGGTGGTAGAATGAATCTAAAGTAAGCCGATAGTGGAAAGCGAGCGTGATAGCGTAATGGGAGTATGGAGGTGGTCGCGGTATATTCTGGCCGGTGTGTTGTTGACGCTGGCGCTCGGCGCGTGCACGCCGAGCATCCCGTTTCTATCGTCGGGCGACGAAGCCGGTCTCCAAGAGCTGTTGGATCGCGGACAGGAAGCCGTGCAAAAGGGCGACCTGGAATCAGCGATGGACATCTACAACGAGGCCGTCGATAAGTACTCGGATAGCTCCCACGCCTACCATCAACGTGCCATCGTGCACGCGCAGAGCGGTGATATCGCCAGTGCGCTGCGGGACATGGACCGCTCAATTGAACGCGATCCCGAAGATGCCGGTCACATCTTCTTTCGGGCCGGAATCTTCCTCAACATAGGAAACTTGCAGGGCGCGCTCGAAGACCTCACGCGGCTTTTAGAACTCGATCCGAGCTTTGTTGAAGCCTATCTGGCTCGCGCTTCGATCTACTATGCGCAGAACCGCCTGGACGAGGCGATGGCTGACTACGGTACGGCAATCCAGCTTCGTCCCAATGTGGCGGAGCTATACTTCCGCCGCGCTAGTCTCCGCTTGACACGCAATGACTACCAGGGCGCTATTGACGACTTGAGCAAAGCGGTTGAGATCAATGCTGAATATGCTGAGGCATTCTATGTGCGGGGACTCGTGCAGCAAGTGGAGGGCAACCTGGAGGCCGCGCTCGCCGACCTGAGCAAGACTGTCGAGTTGGCGCCGGATCAGCCGCAGCCCTACGTCGCGCGCGCGGGTATCTTCCAGGAATTGGAGCGATATGACGAGGCGCTGGTAGATCTGCAGCAGGCGTTAATCATAACCCCGCAGAATCCGGAACCGTATGCTGCTCGCGCCGACGTATATCGTGCGATGGGCGAGCTTGCGCGCGCGCTCGATGACGCGAATCGTGCCATAGACTTGGCGCAGGACGACCCGCGCTATCTCATTACGCGCGCGGCCATTCTCGCCGCTCAGGAGAATACGACGCAGGCGCTGCGAGACCTCAACCGAGCCGTGGAAATGGATCCCGGACTGGCGCAGGCTTTCCTCCAACGCGGTGAGATATATGAAAAGCTTGGGGAGAAAGAGAAGGCGATAGAGGACTTCACCCGCGTGCTTTCTATTCCTGCCTCTAATCAGATGCTCGAACAGGCTCGCACGGCGCTGGAGCGATTGCGCAGCTAATTGACATAACAACAAAGCTTTAGCGGTACGAATTCCGTTGCCAGGCAGCGCCGCTGTACGCGCCTTAAGCGCTCTCGTTCTAGTATCGCCTGGATCGCACGGCGTAACGGAAGGCCGCTACGGCACACGTGCCGCGGCCTCGCCCAAATGTCCTCAAACTCTGCTGCCGTGAGGCGTCATTCCGTCAGACTGGTCCTGGCTGGCGGCATTCCGCTGGTGTGGTGTAGCTCCCAATGCGGAGAGGAGCCCAAAGAGTATCCCCAGCAGGATGCCGATGCTATGCACGAAGAGACTGTCAACGAGGCTATGCGCGGAGAAGGCGGCCAGGCTGCCCATTAGTCCCAATGCGAGAATGCGACTCCAAGTGTCCGGCGCGCGCCGCCACGTGCTCGCGGCTAACCGCCAGGCAATGCCCAGGAAGAACAGAAAGGCGACGAAGGTCAGCAAGCCGCCTTCTGCCGCCAGATTGAGGTAGTAGTTGTGAGCGTGGCCGACGCCGGTCGGCCAACCCGGGAGGGCGTAGGTTACATATGCCTTGGGGTAGTTGCCGATGCCTACGCCGAGGATGGGGTTGTTGGCGAACATCTGCCAGCCGGCATACCACTGCGAAACTCTCTCCAGAATGGCCCAGTTATCGGCATTTGGACCGGCGCGCAACTCTTGCACCAAGCGTGAGCCGTATACGAATAGGTCCGTGAAACGCGCCAGTATGGCTTCCGGTAGTATTCCAAGGACAAGGGCGGTCAGAGTTGCCGTAAAGCCTGCGTATGCCAGCACAAAGGCGCGCAGCCGGTTGCGTTGGCTTTCGAGGAGCCAGACGACGCTGAGCGCCGCAAACGTCCCAAGCCAAGCGCCGCGTGAGAGGCTAACCAGAATACCGAATGCGAATGCCAGGCTAACGCCCCAGCCAAGCAGTCGTAGGCCGGGCCGAGGCGCGGCAAGCGCGATGGCTAACGCGATGGGCAACATGAGCGCAAGGTAGCCTCCGAACGGGTTAGGTTGTTCGAAGGTGCCGTGGGCCCGCATGAGAATGCCTCCGGCGAGAAAGTGCGGCGGGCCGATGCGGAACGCTACTTGGACCAGGCCGATGCCTACCTCGGCCAGCGCTGCTAACAACAGTATTATCACCAGCGTGGTGAGTACGCGGCGGTTGCGCACGGTGGTGGCAGTGACGAGGTAGATGACGAATAGCTCAGACCACTTGCTGATTTCCTTGAGGCTTAGCAGCAGACTCTCCGCAGAGAGCGCAGATAGCCCCATTGGGATGAGTACGATAATGATTGGTAGCGTCAGCGACGGCAGAGAGGGCGCGCGCCAGCGTCCCGCGAGCATGCCCGCAAGCCACGAGAGGCCGATAAGCAATACTAACGGCTCGTTTACGGTAATGTCTACGTTGTCCGGCAGGCTGATGGTGCGCACGCTGCCAAAGGGGACAGTAAGGAGCAGCATCCCAACGCCGACGGCGGGATGGGCAAAGACGGCTAACGCCCCGGCGGCTGCCCCAATGCTGATGAGCGCCCACAAGGGGGGCAGGAACCACGCCACGAGGAGCACGGCGAGCACGCCGGAGAAGCCGAGCACGCGCCATCTCTGCGCCGCGACGCGCTGGTGTAGTTGGAATTGGTTGGAGAGCGCCGTGCTGTGTTCAATCATGACTTTCACTATAGCATGAGGCGGTTTGCCGCTTGAGCCGCGCTCGTGTGGAGCATGGCGGACGCCTTTGGCGCGCCGTAATTGCCGGTTGCCAACGCAAGTGGTTGCGTGACTTTGACAACCGCTGGGATGAGGCTATGGTTGAGAAAAAGCACCCTCGCCCCGGCCGTCTCCTTCCTTCTAGACCTTTTATACCTTGCGAAAATCGACTAAGCGAGTGGGACTGGACTAAATAGACCGGAATTCACCCTCACCCCGGCCCTCTCCCTCATATGGAGAGGGGGACTCTGCGCTTCCGATAGGAATTGTGCAGAATTCGCTCTGGGGCATGAGGGCCCGGGCGCTGAGTTTGCAGTAGCATCCGGCAAGTGAGCCCTTTGATGGAGTTGAAGCAAGAGCCGCTGCGTTGGTGGGACGTTGCCCAGGCCGTGCGCGGGCAACAAATCGGCCGGCGCGTGGTCTATCGGACGGAAGTCGATTCCACCATGGAAGTCTGCCATGCGCTGGCACGTGCAGGCGCCGACCCTGGTGTAGTTGTGGTGGCCGATGCCCAGACTGCCGGTCGGGGCAGACAAGGCCGTTCATGGCTCGCGCCCCCATGCAGCAGCCTTCTCTTTTCCATACTATTGCGGCCAACCTTGGCTCCCGAACGATGGCCGCACGTTATGTGGCCGCTGGCGGTGGCCTTGCAAGAAGCCATAGAGGAAATAACATGCTTGCGCGCCGCGATTAAGTGGCCGAACGACCTGGTGGTGCAGGGCAGAAAGCTCGGCGGCTTGCTGGCCGAAGCCACGAACCACGGCGTGGTGGTCGGGGCAGGCATAAACGTGAATTTTGCCGGTACAGCCCTCTCACTCGACCAACCGCTCACCACGGTCGCGGATCAACTGGGACGCCCGGTTTCCCGCGAGGTGTTGCTTATCGCGAGCCTCCGGTCGTTCGAACAGTGGTATGGTCGGTGGCTGGCGGCGCCGGACGAGGTTTGGCAGGCCTGGCGTGCCGGTTCGTGCTTGATCGGGCAAGAGGTGCGGGTGAGCGTTGGTAGGAGAGGCTATGACGGCACCGTTGTAGACCAAGACCGCGACGGGTATCTCTGCGTGCATACCGACGACGGGCAGGTGCGGCGCTTTGCGGCCGGCGATGCGCACGTGCGGCTGAGCGATTCGGAGTTGAAGTAAATAGCGCGTAAGAGCGGCTCGATGGGTGAATTGCCAAATGTCGATCAAGCCGGGCAACATGACCCGGCAGCGCGTCTGCGCCTTTCTCTCGTAGCGCAGGTCCGCAACCTGCGCGCGCCAGGCATAGGGCAGGCTACGAGGGTAGCCCCCACTTTCCCTGCCGCAGGTTACCGGCAGCTACGCCTCCGCCTCGGCCTCCGACGGCTTGAACTCGATCACAACACGGCGTTCGTCGCCGGTTCCGGTGGAGTGGGTTTCAATGGCGTCGTCCTCAGCCAGGGTGATGTGGATGATGCGTCGTTCGTGAGGCGGCATTGCTTCCAGTGTGATGGCTTTACCGTTCTCGCGGACGAGGTCGGCCAGCCGGCGCGCCATACCGATCAGCAATTCCTCACGACGCTGGCGGTAGCCGCCGATGTCTACGACCACGAGATCATGCTCGCCAAGCTGTTTCGTCAGCATCAGGTTGTAGAGGAATTGAATTGAGCGCAGCGTGGTCCCGCGTTTACCAATGAAGGCGTCGGTGCCCTCGCCGGAAACGTCAAGGCGGAGGGGTTCGGTGCCGGTCACTTCGATTGTGACCGTACTGCCGAGATGGTGGAAGAACTCGCGAAGGAGCTCTGAAGCATCATTCAGTTGTTCCTCAGTGAGCGGCAAATCCTGAGATTCCGCCGGCGGCTCGGGGGCGGCCGATTCTTCAGGCGAACCACCTTCATCGGTCTCTTCAGCAGGGCCTTCCGGTTTCAGCTCCACCAGGACCCGGGATTCCTCTGCGCCAATACCGAATAACCCCCCGGTGCCTGCGCTGAGGACTCGAACAGTTACGGCATCACGAGAAGCCCCTAGTTGCTCGAGGGCGTCTTGTATTGCATCTTCGACGGTCTTGCCGGTTGCTTCAACGCTTTCCGCCACCTTTTTTATTCTCCCTCTTGCGCGACCTTGATTTGCCAGTTTTGGGCGCTTTAGCTGCAGCGCCGTTGCCCTGGTCGTCTGCGTAATCCAGGCCGAGTTCCTGCAGTGTCGTTTCAGTAAGATCAGGTATTGCCGAGCGGCTCACTCCACCAAATGATAACCCACCGAAGAGTCCGCTGGGGCGCTTTTCGGTCTGCTCCTTTTGAGGCTTCGCCGGAATCTGAGGTGTCTCAGATTGCTTTCTCGCGGCGGTAGCCGGCGGCTTGGAAGGTGCTTGGGTTGCTTCGCTCTTCTCGCTGGTATTGTTAGCGGTCACCGTCGCCTGTGCAGTTGCCAGTACGTTTAGGCTCTTGTCCCGCATGATAACGAATTGCTGGCCGATGCTGAAGGTGTTCGATATCACCCAGTATAGAGCAAGTCCCGCGGGGAATTGCATGGCGAAGAAGACGATCATGATGGGCATGAACTGCATTACGTTCTGGATCATCTGCTGCTGCGGGTCGGTCACCATGCGGTTCATCATCATGCGCTGCACGACCCACTGGGTGGCGCCTGCGGTGAGTGCCAGCACACCGGGCAAACCGGGCAGGCTGAAGGGCAACTCGATGCCCGGCGGCAACCAGACGTCCGGCTGGCCCAGGTCATCGATCCAAATGAACGCCATTTCCAGGCTGCCGCTGTCTCTCGTCACGTTGATGATGGCCCAGTAGAGCGCAAAGAGGACGGGGAGTTGCGCCAATTGCGGGAGGCACCCCATCAGCGGATTGACCCCGTGCACCTTATAGAGCTCCATCTGCGCCTGCGCCATGGCTTGACGGTCGCCCTTATGTTTTTTCTGCAATTCCTTGAGGCGGGGCGACAGCAACTGCATGCGGCGCGAAGAGCGGAGACTCGTGACGCTGAGGGGGAAGAGCACAAGGCGAACGATGAGGGTAAAGAGGATAATGGCAACGCCGAAGCTGCCGGTGAGGTCGTTGAGTTTGAGCAGCCCGCTCTGCAAGCCGCCGACGAGGATGTCGTTCCAAAGAGTGCTAAAGAGTTCCACTGAATTTCTTTTTCCCTAAGTTCGCTGTTCTTTCCGGTCTAGTCTCATTGCCACACTACTGGCGCAATTCGCCATTTGTGTCGACTGTCCGCGAGCGCGGCCTTGCGGGCCGGTTTCCCTTGGCTCTTGCTACGTCTGCTGCGTGCGGCTGCCCGCCACGGCCTTCCCCGTTGCGATTTCGGGCACCGGATCGACGCCGCCGGAATGAAACGGATGGCACCGCGCGATGCGCTTGATGCCGAGCCAGCCGCCCCGCAGCAGCCCGTACTCCGCAATTGCGTCGTAACAGTACTCGGAGCACGTGGGTGCGTAGCGGCAGCTAGGCGGAAATAGCGGCGATATTGCCAGCCGATATGCCTGAATGAGCCGCAGTGCTACCGCGCTGCTGAAGGACACGTGTCGTATTCTCTCCGCTTCAACCTCATGCGAGACTGTGCCAGTATACCCTACGGTTCATGCGGCCTGTACTCCGGGGGCAGCAGGAGCGCACGCCTGAGCACCGCGCAAACGTGTCTATTGAGTTCCCAGAATGAGGCTTGGGCGGCACCCCGCCGAGCAATAAAGATGAGATCCATCCCCGGTCGGACGTGTGGATAATGCGTGCGCATAGACTCACGCAAGCGCCGCCGGACGCGGTTTCGGGTTACAGCATTGCCAACACGCTTAGACGTAATGAAACCACATCGGCTGAGCGTGAGTTGGTTTGGTTTGACGATTAGTCTTACGGTGTGCGTCGACTTCGTCGCAGACGCCGACCACGCTTTGCCCTGTGCCAATACGGCAGCAAAGTCCCGTTGTTTCTTTATCTTCTCCGTTTGGTTCAATCCTCATGCAGCGGCTTTGCTTTGGCAACGGCTTTGCTGCGGCAATGGCTGCGCTACGGCGAAAGAGTTCATCGATTCTTGCTAAAGCCCTCCCGCGTGGGGCGCGAGAGACTCACGCGCATTAAACGGAAAGGATTAAACAGGCCGCACAGGCTCAAACGGTGAGCTGCGTGCGCTGCTTTTCGCGTCGGTTCTTGAGTATCCGTCGACCCGCGCGCGTAGACATGCGCGCGCGAAATCCATGTCTGCGCAGCCGGCGCCGCACTTTGGGTTGGTATGTTCTCTTGGGCATCCAGAAGTATCCTTCTATCCTTAATCTAAATTTACTATAGCATTCTAAGTAACTTAAATCTATGGACAACCTAGTTCAGCGTGCGGCTGTTGGCGGAGTGTGCATCCAGAAGAGCATTAGCCACGTGGCTGGTTATTTGTCCGACGATTTTGCTTGTCTTCTCAAGTTGATCATTGAGGTCGAATTCAAGCCTACGCAACTCTTCTAGGTCCTTATCTCCGAGCTTAGGTATTTTGATGCGCATTAATTCGCTAAAAGGTAAACTGGCACGTGCCGATGACAAAGAATAATTCATGATCACTCTCAAGTACCGTTGTTGCTTGAGAACTGAGACGATGTACGAAGGGGGGTAACCCTCATGCCTTACTCTAAATGCAACATATGCGGGGCTTGCCAAAGCACCGTCAAGGTGTGGAGGAACTACACCAATACTCCCGATGTTGACGCGAAAGGGATTATAAACTACATCTCCAGCCTTCACCAATTTGTACTCCTGAGTAGCTTCGCTGCCCCTTAGAGTGGCACCCAGGAATATCCCGTTTTGTGAAACTTCTAAGATGCTCCAATTGGCATCCGGTTCTGCAGCCGGATCTCTCTTGTCAGTGATCTCCATTACTAGGTCATCAGATAGCTGAATCATATTGCCCTTGGCTTCGGGTATGTCTTCCATGTAGTAAAAGGGCCTAAGATTCCAGTTTCCAGTCTTCTCTAGTGTGTCGCGATCGACTATGTTTGCTCGAGCGTCGATTGCGCGGGGTGTCTCAACCTCACTCAAGAGCGTCCTGATGTCACTATCACCTTGTATCGGCTGACGTCCCGTATTGAGCTCAAAACCATCGTTATGGATTACAAAGAAGTATATGTTCCTGAACTGGCCACCCTTTTCAAAGTAGAGAACATTGGTTTTGGTGGGCGTATACGGCATGAATACACCACGGGGCAACGATACAACTGTGAAATTTCTGCTTCCCTTCAGGATCATCTCTCTTGTCTGACCAACTGCGCCTCCATCATATAAAAAGGTTTCGGGCACTATCACAGCAGCTCTCCCATCTGGCTTCAATGACTGCCATATGTGCTGCATGCAGACCGCATCGGCATTCTTGCTGGGGATTGGATAATGAGAACCGAACTCCGTTTTCTGTGAATACGGAATGTTCGATAATACAATCTTGTACTTCTCCAGTACTGGATGCTCCAAGCTATCCATCTGGTGAATGTTGGTGTGTCCGTCACCAAACAGGATCATGTTCATTTTCGTAATGCGTGCGGTTGAAGTAATTTCCCGACCATGCAACGCCTCCTGCTTTATCCAATTCAGCACGCGGGGATCGCTTGTGTCGTTTCGTGACAACAAGTACTTGAAGGCCTCCAGTAAGAAACCACCAGTGCCGCAGAAGGGGTCGTAAATCGTTTCACCATAGCCCGGCTTTATCAGATTAACCATAGTGCGAACAATGTGGCGAGGCGTGAAATATTCACCTAAGTCCTTATTTCCGTTGGTTACTGTCTTGAGGAAATATTCGAAAGCATCACCTTTGATGTCAGTATCAGTTGCAGTCAAATTAATTGGGTCAATCTCATTGATTATCTCCCGCAATGTACCGGGCCTCTTAATGCTCAAGGGTCTGCTGAAGATGTCACCGAATTCTTCTTGGAGCCTCTTCCATACAGAATCGGAAACAAAATCCAATAACCCTTGATTATCGTTTGTAAACCTTAGGGTAAAATGGCTCCACAACAGCCGATTTTCAAAGCGCTTCGCGTTGCCCTTATGCTGACTTAGCTTTTCAAACTCATCAATCAACTTTAGAAACAGGATTTCTGCGAAGGCTGAGAACCTCTCATATCCATCACGCAGTCCTTCCTTCCGCAGGGAATTGTTAATCTTTTTGAATATTGAGATTAACTCTTCCCGTGTGAAGTTAATGTCTGCGGGAGCCGATAGTAATTCGGCCCCCTCGTAGAAAAACCGAAGCGCCGTTGCCTGGTCAATGAAATCTTGTAGTTCTTCGCCGTCTATTTTTAGGGGGCGATCTTGCATAAGACGGGCCGTCACGAAGGTATCGTTGAAAGCAAATGCAAGAGGGCATTGTAGTGGTTTAGCATACTTGTCAATAGCTTGATCCATCGCGACGTCCAAGCTTTCACCGGGTCTCTTGGCCTCTATGATGGCGATAGGTATATCTGTGCCAGTTTCATACAGCACATAATCTGGCTGGTTCCCTTCAAATCTTCGATTCTGCTCATCTGTCTTGGCCTGCCCCTGAAAAACGTTGCAGTGTCTATTGCTCTGATCCAGAATCCAGTCCAAGTTAGCAAGGCGAGTGTCAATCTTTGTCCTTGTGTGTGGCTCGAGTGGTGGACGCATTGCCATTACAAGACCTCACTACGTATTAGTTTTGGATGGGACAGCAAATATCGTCTATAATAACGCCATCCCAATCTAATTTTCAAATGGGCTCTCGCCTAAGATGGAGGATAGGACTAGCCTGCCAATTCAGAGGTTAGATCCCTCTTGGATTAGCAGGTAGTTAGGTAAAGCGAAGGCGGCTGGCTCTGTTCCGCGATTCTTGCCGACACCTTTGCAATCGACTCGCAAGAAGTGGATTGCCCGAGAGTTTACCAGGCGGCGAGGTTAGGTGCGGGGAAACCCATAAGCACGCTGCAGGCGCTCCAGCGCTCCTTTCACGCGCCGGTGTGGGTACAGCGTGCTACTCGCTTGTGCGAATTACCAGATAGGTGATCGGCACGTCACCGCTATTGCGCAAACCGTGGCGCGTACCCTCAGGCGCGAAGAGCGCGGCCATCGCTTCCATGGAGTGTTCGTCCTCGCCGAGCGTTGCCATACCGCTGCCGGATATGAGAAACATGATCTCTTCGCCGCCGTGCTCGTGCGGTGGGTGCGCTGCCTCGCCCGGGTTGATTGACGAGAGATGGAGCTGCAGCACCTCCGCGCCGGCTTGCTCGCCTACGAAGGGCAGGGAGAAGCCGCGCTCGTGTACGCGTTTACGTGCTTCGTCCCACGAAATCACTACCGGCTGTTTCATAGCAACTTCCTTTCACGCTCTATGCGTAGGCCTGATGATGTTTATTATGACGTGCGACCCTTGCTTTAGAGTCTGCAGCCTCGGCTTAGCCACGGGGAAAGAACGTGTCCACGAGCTTATCTACGTCCGTTGGCTCGCAGGCATACTTTTCCATGAAGCTTTCATGGAGGCGCTCTTCGTGCTGCGTTGGCTGCCGCAGTGGCAAGGGAATCGTTGTGCGATCCTTGCCGCCGGATTCCAGCGTTGCGATGTCCATCTCCTGGTCGAGGCGCGCGGCAGGCGCGCCATACGCCGGCTCAGCATCCTCGCGCACCGCCGTAGCGATACTGAGCAATTCGTCGGCTACCTGCACCTGGTTCTCGGTTAAGGGATATCGGCGGAAGGGGTTTTCCCAGGCGATGCGCCGGTCGGGAAGCGTTACTTCGAGGCGTTCCAGGACTTCGATGCCGTCCCGTTCACTGGTTATGCGCTGCGGCAGCACCGGAGAGCTTTGGGCGCCGGTGAGCAGTTCGTCAGCAGGCACGGTATGGACTTCATCACCCACGATAGTGCCGTGGGTGCCGTCAATTTGCGAGCAGCGAAACGCGCCGCGGCCGAGCGACCGCGCGTGTATGACGTTGGAATACGCGGAGAGCGCCGTTACCCCGTTGGCAAAGTCGATGACTCCAATCGATAGCTTCTCGCTCTCTTGGTGTCGCAGCATACGGTCTTTGATAGGGACGATAGGGCTGGTGTGGGAGACGCCCATGATTGCCGTAGGGTCTGCGCCGGCCCAGATACGCAAGAGGCTCATGCCGTGATAACCGCCCTCCTCGAAGATGCGGTAGATGCGGCTGACATCGCCGATGGCGCCGGAGTCGATGACCGCCTGCCTCAAACGCATGAGTGGCTGGCGATAGTAATTCTCCGCCACTTCCAGCTTCACACGATGCTGCCGGGCAGTCTCGATCATGAGATCGGCCAAGGGCAACGTGACCGCGATGGCAGTCTCCACGATTTGGTGAATGCCGTGTGTGGAAAAGAAACAGCTTAGCGCGTGGTGCGCGTTCCCAGGCACGACAATGTCGGCAATGTCGAGTGTTTCGTGCTCGATGAGGTCGCGTGCTGAGGTATAGGCTTTACAGCCATAGCGGGCCGCGACCTCCTGTGCCCGTTCCTCCGTGGCGTCGCATACGGCAACGAAGTTAAACACGTCGTCCAGCGCGCTGATAACCGGAGCGTGCGCGCCTGCGCCCCGTCGTCCGGCGCCGACGAGAGCGATATTGAGACGATCCATGGTTGCGGCCTCCTCTAGCATACTAAGGAGATGTCACGTATAGTCACGGATAAGAATTGTCCGCGCACGACCAAACTGCGGGCATGCACAGCCTAGCCATGCTACCGCTATTCTATAGTAGGCTGGCACCCGCTGGAAAGGAGATGAGAGAGGTTTATGTCTGATTCCATGCAGATCGAGGTCACGCGCGGCGCTCTCGTTGAGAGCGTGCATCGGGCGCACGCTGTTGTGGTGGATGCCGCAGGGAGCGTACACTACTCGGCCGGCGATCAGGAGCGCGTGACATTTCTCCGCTCGTCGGCAAAACCGATTCAAGCGCTGGCAATGGTAGAGAGCGGTGCTGCGGAACGCTTTGGCTTGAGCGACCGAGAGGTTGCGGTGACATGCGCATCCCACTTTGGCGAGCCGTACCACGTGTCCGCTGTGCAGAGCATTTTGCAGAAGATCGGACTAGACGAAACAGCGCTCGCGTGCGGCACGCATGCGCCGACCCATGCGCCAAGCGCGGAGGCGCTGATCCGTGCCGGTGAGTCTCCGCGCAAGATACATAATAATTGCTCAGGCAAACATGCCAGCATGCTTGCGCTCTGCCAACATGCCGGATGGCAGATTGAAGGATATACGGCACCGGAGCATCCGGCGCAGGTCCGTCTTCGCCGTGTCTTGGCGGAAGTATCCGGTGTGCTGCCGGACGACGTTTATGTTGCCGTAGACGGATGCAATGCGCCTGTGTTCGCCATTCCGTTGCGGAAAATTGCGCGCGCATTTGCAGTTCTTGCCAATCCCATAGGGCTCGCGGCGGAGCGCGAGGCTGCGGCGATGCGAATTTCGCGTGCGATGCGGGCCTATCCGGAGATGGTATCGGGCACCAATGGCTTTACCACGAACCTCATGCGCGTGGCGGGCGACAACGTGGTGTCAAAGAGTGGCGCTGAAGGCCTGTTTTGCGCGGGCGCCTTGTCCCAAGGCTGGGGCATTGCAGTCAAGATCGAGGACGGCGACGCGCGGGCGCACCCTGTCTTGGTGCCGGAGTTCTTGCAAGCGCTAAAGGTCATCAGCCCCGAACAACATGATCGTCTGCGCGAGTTGCACTCGCCTGTGGTCTTCAATACCGCCGGGGTACGAGTGGGCGAGGTACGGCCGCGCATTAGCCTAGCGGGCTAAGAGTCGTCCAGAGGAGCAGGGCCGCAGTGATGGCGCTCACGGTTCCAAATTCGAAGACCGCCGCGAAGCCGAGTTTCTTGGCATGGTGCGCGCGTGCCAGCCCCAGCACCACGTGAGTGTGCAGCAAGAGAGCAAGCGCCTCCTGAAACATCGGCAGAGGCCAGTAGATGAGCGCCCAGGTTACTTCCCCCGCGACCAACGCAATCAACAAGCTATACGTTTGGGTGGCGGCCCGTGGCAGGCCCTCGCGGAATAGAATAGATATGCTTGCAGCAAACGCAGTAATCGCGACAAGCGCGGAATGCAATGCCACATGCAGGCCCCACGAACTGAGTGTTGCGAAGAGCATGAAGAGGGTGATGTAGACGATTGCTTGATTGGGCCACGTTGCGAATCGCGTGGCAAGGCCAAAGCGATTCTGGTGATAGTCCACGATCGTGAACAGAAAGAAGATGCCGAACAGCGCGCTTCCAATCAGGGTGGCGCGTTCGTCGGGAATAGCTCGCCAAAAGAGCGAACTGGCTAACGTGAGCAAGAGCGGCGCCACCATCCAACCGGAGTCATCGCCGCGGGCTGAAACTACTTGACGTAATGCCGCAGTGACGACACCGAGCAGGACTACGACGGCAATTGCCAGCAGCGGCATGGTCGCGCGCAACGTGAGCAGAACGCCTGCCGTGGCAATCGCGCTGAGGACTATGAGGCGGTCGAACTGGAGTCGTTGGTACCAATCTTGCACGATGCGTGTCTACCCCCAGCAGGCAGCATAGCACGTTTTTGCTTTTGACTCGCTGTATTCCCAAGGCTATACTTTAAGCTAGCCAGAGATGCGAAAATTCTCTTCGATTCCAGAGCGGCGACGTAGCCAAGTGGTAAGGCGAGGGTCTGCAAAACCCTTATACAGCGGTTCGATTCCGCTCGTCGCCTCCAGCAATGATTGCTAGCGCACAGATACCCTGAACCGTGCCCGGAAGCGCCTTGAAGGGCGCTTCTTTGTTTAAACATAGCTACCGAGCTTCGCCCGGATATCAAACGAATTGGGTAGCGGCGAAGCATTCCGATTACTGCAGCACTTGCTATGCTGCCGCAGCAAGTGCCCTGCTACTGCAGCAAATGCCCTGCGCTGCTGCCGGGATTTTGACGAACCCCCACTTTCGCGGCACCGTGTGGGCGACTTCCTCAGTATTGCAGTCCCCGAACGCACAATTGCCCTACTACGCGCCATAGACTTTCTCACCCAATTCCCGGGACGAGCAGGACCTGCTGCCGGGGCGGGATCAGCAATTAAGCGGTCTACACCAAGAACGACTGCAGCACGTGGTGAAGCGCAATCTGCTGTTGCCGGATACGTTCGGTGAGAGGGAGCAGACCCGGTGTCTCAAATCCCACCACACGCTGAATGACGCCGTGCCGCCGGAGCGTCGGTTCCAGAGCGCCGGAGCGGCTGGCGCGGGCGGTTCCGGGGTTGGACACCACGAGCCCGCTGCGATTGTAGTTACCGTCCACGTGGTCGCCCGCGCACACGGCGTGCCCCTGCGACTCCAATGCATCCAGCAGGGCGACGTCATCGGCGACGATCTGCGCAAACAGCGCCCGGTCTCTAACTCCGCTCTCATACATGTAGAAGCATTGTGCGGACACGTCTTCATGCAGGGAGATAAGAAGCTCTGCTTGCCGCCGGCGGAAGAAACCCAGCACGATTTCGTTTTCGGGTTGGGCCGTGGGCCGTTGGAAGTGGCGGTTGAGGTCTACCACACCGTTGCCGCGTATACCCCGCGCAAAGCCGATGGGGTTTATGAGGGGCAAGAAGGTGAAGCGGATGTGCTGCGTGAGGGCATGATTGGCTTCATTCTCCCAGAATTCAAGGAGTGCAAGCGGTCCGGCAATCTCATCGCCGTGGGTGCCGGCGAGGATGATGGCGCTCCGAGGGCCGTGCCCTACCGTGCCGGCGAATATTGGAAAACGGAGGCCAAATCGCTCCACTGCGCCAATTTCGGTCAAGGCAAATCGGGGGAAACGAGTGGCAAGCGCCCGGTAGCGGCGTAAAAGCTCCCAAACGCGGTTCGGATCGCGGCGGGGCATGGGTTACGTGCTGTCCTGTCGCCCTTGCAAGGCGCTGGCAATGGTGCTCTCGTCAGCATATTCCAGGTCTGCACCGGTCGGCAGGCCGCGCGCGAGGCGTGTAATGCGCGTAGCGAAAGAGGCGGAAACCTGTGCCACATAGCTTGCGGTGGTATCGCCCTCATGGTCGGCGTCCATCGCGAGGATCAACTCCTCCACCGGATGCGCCCGCAGCCGCTCGATGAGTTCGGCAATCTTCACGTCTTCCACATTGCGGCCTTCCAACGGCGAGAGTGAACCATGGAGAACGTGGTAGAGACCGGCATAGAGGCCGGTGCGTTCGATTGCCAGGAGATCGAGCGGTTCCTCAACGACGCAGATTCGGTCTTGTTCGCGGTCCGGGTCCTGACAGATAGGGCAAGGATCGCGCTCGCTAAGGTTAAAGCAGCGAGAGCACCATACCGTCTGGTCACGCAGGTTTACGAGAGCCGTAGAGAGGTTGCGGGCAAGGTCCGGTGACGAGCGCAGGAGGTAGAACGCGAGTCGTTGCGCCGTGCGTGGGCCGATGCCGGGCAGTCTGGATAGCTCCTCGATGAGCCGCGCTACTGGTGCGGGCAGGCTCATCCGTGCCATCGCTAGGCTGACTCCTTGGGTGAGAATTACGGTGGGACTAGGTAAGACCGGGGATATTCATGCCGCCAGTAACTGCCGAAAGCCGACGGTTGGCAAGCTCTTGCGACTTGTTCACGGCGTCATTGACAGCGGCGACCAGCAGGTCCTGCAACATGACCACGACCTCTTCGTCTACCTCGCCCTCCGGCGTAACGGCAGACTCGAGCACATCGGGAAGGATCTCGATAGCGTAAACTTTTTGATGGCCGGTCATCACGACCTTCACTGCCCCGCCGCCCGCGGTGCTCTCAACCGTCTCATGACCTAGTTCTTCCTGAATTTTCGTCATCTTTTGCTGCATCTGCCGCAGCATCTTCATTGACATGTGCAGTTCTCCTCGGTAGCGGCTGTCTATTCTCAGCATACCAGAAGGGCGATGGGCGCGGATAGGCGGGCGCGCCGTTCTTTACTTTTGCGGCTGACAGTGACTATAATGGTGCCAGGCCACACAGACTGTATGAGCCGGATTGTGGCTATGTGGGATAAGGTAACGCGTGAAAAGGTTAAGGGTAGCCAGTGCAAGAATCACTAACGCAAGAATTACCAACGACTGAAGAGCCAATGACGATGGAGTCCCTGATGGGGGCAATTGAGAGCTCCATTCGCACGGTACGGCGCGGCGACGTGGTTGAGGGCGTCGTGGTGCAGGCTGCCGCGGACGAAATCATGGTGGATATCGGTCTCAAGGCAGAAGGTATCGTCTCCGGCAGGGAACTAGCACGGATGGACGAAGCGGTCGATATGAGCATTGGTGAGAAGGTGCTGGTGTACGTCGTCAACCCGGAGACTGCTGAAGGACATGCGTTGCTTTCCATTCGGCGGGCAATGGCAGAGCGCTCCTGGCGAGAGATCGAAGAGCGCTACAACAACGGCGAAATCCTTGAGACGTCCGTTATCGACGCCAATAAAGGCGGCGTCATCGTGGATATCGGGCTGCGTGGGTTCGTGCCAAGTTCCCAACTCGTTTCGCTGGAACGGCCGCCGAACCGCGACGCGAGCGAAGAAGACCTGCTGGCCCGCCTCTCCGAGCTAATCGGCCGGTCGCTAAAGTTGAAAATCATCGAAGTAGACCGCCGCCGCAATCGGCTGATCCTTTCTGAGCGCCTAGCAGAGCGTGAGATGCGTGCTCACCAACGGGAGCAGTTGCTTACAGAGCTTGAAGTTGGGCAGACACGGGAAGGCGTAGTCAGTAACCTCTGCAGCTTCGGCGCTTTCGTGGACTTGGGAGGCGCAGACGGCTTGGTCCACATTTCTGAAATCTCCTGGAGCCGGGTGGAAGACCCAAGTGAGGTGCTGGGAGTCGGTGAACGAGTGGAGGTCTGTGTCCTTAGCTTGGATCACGAGAGCAAGAAGATCGGTCTTTCCATCAAGCGCACGCAGAAGGATCCTTGGGAAGGAATTGAGGAGCGGTATCCGGTGGGCAGAGAGGTGCCTGGGGTTGTCATAAAGATAGCACCGTTTGGCGCGTTCGTGCGTGTCGAAGACGGTGTCGAGGGATTGGCGCACAATTCCGAGATGTCTCCGGAAGGCCGTGATTTTCTGGAAGAAGGGCAAGAGCTCACATTCCGGGTACTCAGTGCCGATCCCCAGCGTCACCGGATGCGGTTGTCTCCTATTGACCTAGAAGAGAAGCTGGCTACCGCGATGGACCAAGCAGGAGTGGAGGAAGATACAGCGCAAGTCGAATCTGAAGATGAGCAAGGAGACTTGGAGAGCTAGCGGGCAGGCCGCCCTTCTGATCGGACGCGAAGCCGTGAAGCGTGTACCGTAGCCTGCGACAGTGGATCCGAGGAGAATTGTCGTGAGTCCCCCGTTCGACAAGATTACGGAACGAGCAAAGCGGGTTCTCATGCTTGCCCGGGAAGAGGCTGGTCGGTTCGACCACAATTACATCGGCACCGAGCACTTGCTGCTTGGGCTTGTGCGCGAAGGTGAGGGCATAGCGGCAAAAATCCTCCACGAAATGGGTGTGGATCTCACCAAGACGCGCAGTGCGGTGGAGTTTATCATTGGTCGGGGCGAGGGCGCGGAGGCAGGGGACATCAGCCTGACACCGCGCGCAAAGAAGGTCATCGAGCTGGCAGTTGAGGAGGCCCGTCGGTTGGGTCACGAGCATATTGACACGGAGCATTTTCTGCTCGGCCTGGTCGGTGAAGGTGATGGAATTGCGGTAGGCATCTTGGAAAGCCTGGGAGTGGACCTCTCCAAAGTGCGCAGCGTGGTGCTTGCGGTTATACGAGGGGAGCATGTTGAAGGCGACAAGATCGGCTTCACACCGGGCGCTCGGAAGGCACTTGAGCTTGCGGCTGAAGAGGCGCGTCGGCTGGGACACGCCAACGTTGGCACCGGGCACTTGCTCCTTGGCCTCGTGCGCGAGGGTGAGGGTATTGCAGCGAGTATCTTGCAAGGTGTGGGCATGAATCTGCAAAGAATGCGGCAACAGGTTAGACAAGCGGTGAGCCAAGGAGAGTAGTTGTGAGTCCTCTCTACGACAAGTATACGGAACGGGCGAAGCAAGTTCTCATGCTTGCTCGGGAAGAAGCAAACCGCTTCAACCATAACTACATTGGCACCGAGCACCTGTTGTTGGGCCTTGTGCGCGAGGGCGAGGGAATAGCGGCAAAAGTCCTCTACGACATGGGTGTGGACATTACCAAGGTGCGCAGCGCCGTGGAGTTCATCATCGGTCGGGGAGAGCGCGTCAACGTTGGTGAGATCAGCCTGACACCCCGCGCGAAGAAGGTCATTGAGCTTGCGGTTGAGGAAGCGCGTCGGCTGGGACATAACTACATTGGCACCGAGCACCTGCTGCTCGGCCTGGTTCGAGAGGGTGAAGGGATTGCGGCCGGCGTCCTGGAAAGCCTGGGCGTGAGCCTGGAAAAAGTGCGGCAGAAGGTCATCCAATCGGTGAGCCAGCAACCTTCACGCCTCACCCAGGATAGTAGCGGACGCCAATCAACCTCACGCACCCCATTGATCGACCAGATGGGCATTGATCTCACGGCCGCGGCGCGTGGGGATAAGCTTGATCCGGTTATTGGTCGCGAGCAGGAAATCGAGCGTGTGGTGCAGATACTTTCGCGCCGCACCAAGAACAATCCGGCCCTTATCGGAGAACCGGGCGTCGGCAAAACGGCAATCGTGGAAGGGCTGGCGCAGCGGGTCATTGCCGGCGACGTGCCGGAAACCTTGCTTGGAAAGCGGCTGCTTACTTTGGATATCGGCGCATTGGTGGCCGGTACGAAGTATCGCGGCGAGTTCGAAGAGCGGCTTAAGAAGATTCTCGAGGAGATCCGTGGCTCTGGCGATTGCATGCTCTTTATCGATGAGCTGCATACGCTTGTGGGAGCCGGCGCAGCGGAAGGTGCGGTGGACGCCGCCAATATCCTCAAACCCACCTTGGCGCGGGGAGAATTGCAATGCATCGGCGCCACCACGCTGGACGAATACCGCAAGTATATCGAGCGTGACGCTGCGCTAGAGCGTCGCTTCCAACCTGTGCACGTACGGGAACTTGACATTGAGGAGACCATTGCGGTGCTTCAGGGCGTCAAAGAACGCTATGAGGAGCACCATAAGGCGCATATTACCGATGAAGCCGTTAAAGTGGCTGCGGAGATGTCGGGTCGCTACGTGACCGATCGCTTCTTGCCTGATAAGGCAATCGACTTGATCGATGAAGCGGCTTCACGCGTTCGTATCCAGCAGGCAAACACCTCCAATGCGCTGCGCAACGCGGTGAAGGACCTCGACGGGATCGTGCGCGAGAAAGAAGACGCCATCGAGAGCCGCCAGTATGACGAGGCGGTTGGACTCGGCGAGAAAGAATCGGAATTGCGCAAGAAGATCGAAGACCTCGAATCGGACTGGCCGAACGAAGAAGAGAAGTGGCCGAATGTCACGAAAGAAGACGTGGCGACCGTGGTCTCCATGTGGACGGGCATCCCGGTGACCCGCATCGCCCAAGAGGAATCTGAACGACTGCTCCACATGGAGGAGAACTTACACCGAAGTGTGGTCAGCCAGGAAGAGGCCATCAGCAACGTATCCAAGGCGGTGCGACGCGCGCGTGCCGGTCTCAAGGACCCGAAGCGACCCATAGGCTCTTTCATCTTCGTCGGGCCCACGGGGTCCGGCAAGACGTACCTTGCGCGGGCACTGGCAGAGTTTATGTTTGGCAGCAGCGACGCCATGGTCCGGCTTGATATGTCGGAGTATATGGAGAAGCATACGATATCCCGATTGGTCGGCGCTCCGCCCGGCTACGTGGGCTATGAAGAGGGCGGCCAACTCACCGAAGCGGTGCGGCGGCGCAGTTACTCGGTAGTGCTCCTGGACGAGATCGAAAAGGCCCACCCGGATGTCTTCAACGTGCTGCTCCAAATCATGGAAGACGGGCGGCTAACCGACGGCAGGGGCCGCACGGTAGATTTCAGAAACACGATCCTCATCATGACTTCGAATGTTGGCGCGCACCTGATTAAGCGTGACGCCGCGATTGGCTTCAGGTTGGAGTCCGAAGATCTCCGCACTGAGGGGCAGTTTTACAAGGAAATGCGGGAACGCGTGATGGCGGAGATCAAGAAGACGTTCCGTCCTGAGTTCCTGAATCGCGTGGACAGCGTGGTAGTTTTCCGCCACTTGTTAAAAGAAGACATCATAAGTATCGTAGACATTCAACTGGCTGAGGTGCAGGCACGCCTCACCGAGCATGAGATTACGCTGGAAGTCACCGGCGATGCCAAAGAATTGTTGGTAGAACAAGGCTATGATCCCGATAATGGCGCGCGACCCCTGCGGCGCGTAATCCAAAACTTGATTGAGAATGAGCTCGCAGAAGGCCTGCTGGCGGAGAATTTCCACGCGGGGGATATCATTACGGTAGACCGTGACGGTGAGGTATTGCGCTTGGAAGTGCGCATGTTGGTGGAGCAGGCGTAGATCGAAGAATTCGATTTATGTTCGATGAAGAACGGCCCGGCAAATTGCTGGGCTGTTTGCGTTTCTACCGCTGGAGACTTTGAATAACGCCGTCATTGCGGCGAAATGCCTGCCCTGTATCACGTACCGGTATCCAGAGGTGAGTGGGTTGTGTGCGATAGCTTGCCGCGAAGCTGTCTTGCACTCCCATCCCAGCCTTCCCCCGTCACGGTGGAAGGGGTTTCGCAAAGTTCTCCATTTGGAGAGGGGTCTCTCTGGCCTCGGCGAGGATTTCGCAAAGGTGTCCGCTGGGAGTGCCGGCAGCGCATTCGCTATACAATACACGTGTAGGCCCTGAATGGAACGCGCAGGTTCGATAAGAGCAGGACAGAACCGCCACGGAGAGGGTCGCTCGTGAGTAAGGCTAAGAGCGTTTTCGTTTGTCAGCAGTGCGGTTCAGAGTCCCCGAAATGGGCGGGGCAGTGCCCCTCTTGCCAGGCCTGGAATAGCTTTGTCGAAAATGTGCAGAGGGAGGGAGCCGCGGGTGCAAGGCGTTCCGGCGTGCGCTCGCCCACCGCCGCTCTGCAAGCGCGGAAACTCCAAGACATTCCTGCCAGCGATCTCATCCGCATTCCGGTGCCGATCGGTGAACTCCATCGCGTCTTGGGCGGCGGCTTAGTGCCGGGGAGCGCGGTGCTGCTCTCCGGCGACCCCGGAATCGGAAAGTCTACGCTCTTGCTCCAGTTTGCAGTAGCGTTGGAGCACGCCGACCGGCCTGTGCTCTATGTGTCGGGGGAGGAGAGCGCGGCACAGATCCGCATTCGCGCGTCACGGCTCGGTCTCGACCCGCAGGAGCTTTACGTCCTCGCCGAGATTGGTCTAGAGGGAATCCTGGATGCAATTGCGCAGGTGCGTCCCGGCCTGGTGATCATCGATTCAATTCAAACGCTGGTTAGCGCGGAGCTATCGGGGGTACCGGGCAGTATCGGACAGGTACGAGAATGCGCTTCCCAGTTGGTCGCGCTGGCCAAACAGACGGGAGTCACGCTTTTCTTGGTCGGCCACGTGACCAAGGAGGGCACTGTGGCCGGGCCGAAGACGCTGGAGCACATGGTAGATACGGTGTTGGCCTTGGACGGAGATCAGCACCACAACTACCGCATTCTGAAAGCCACGAAGAATCGCTTTGGGTCTACGAACGAAGTGGGCATATTCGCCATGCAGGAGCGGGGCTTGGCGGAAGTTTCCAACCCTTCGGCAGCGTTTCTGGCAGAGCGGGAACCACTACCGGGGTCTGCCATTGCCGTGCCGCTCGAGGGTTCTCGTCCGCTCCTCGTCGAGGTGCAGGCGTTGGTGACGTACAGTCCGCTGGCGGTACCGCGACGCATGGCGAACGGATTCGATCAGAGCCGCCTGCACATGCTGATTGCGGTGCTCACCAAGCGCGCGGGCTTACGCTTGGCCGACCAGGACGTCTATGTGAACGTGGTCGGCGGCCTGGAATTGGACGAACCCGCCGTAGACCTCGCAGTCTGTTTGGCAATCGCATCCAGCGTCGTTGACGTCGCTCTGCCGGGTGATATGGTCTCGATTGGAGAAGTCGGGTTGGCAGGTGAGCTGCGGAGCGTCTTTAAGTTGGAAGAACGAGTCCTGGAGGCGGCGCGTCGGGGGTACAACCGGGTGCTCTTGCCGCGCACCGGCGCGCTTGCATCGCTTGGCGAGGACGGCCTCGACCTCTCCCGCGCTGAGAGTGTGCGACAGTCTATCCGTCTCGCCCTGGGAAAAGCGCAGGGAGCGAGCCGCAAGGGCGATGATGGAGGCGCTCGCGAAGGCACAGAGGAAGCCGCTGTGCGCCGGCAATGAGGAGTGGACGTGATACCGTGCCGAGAGTCCGGCAGAGCAAGCGCACACGCTGCAGGAGGGTGTTTGCAAAGATGCTGTCGAGCACTTCCATCCCGTCCGCCCCTCGTATCGAGTACACGGCAGTCTCTGAGCGTGTCAAAAGGGTCAAGGGATGTTCGTTCATGATTAGACGCTACGACGTGCTAAGAACAAGTGGGCTCACTGTGAGCGGACTTTTGCGGGCGTTATAAGGCTCCCTGAAGGAGGCCTGCGCGTGTGAGGAATACCAGCTTGGCGGCGATTGTTGTGGGTGGCGGTAGTAGCAGCCGCATGCAGGGCCACGACAAGCTCTATGCGCCACTGGGCGGACGGTCGGTGCTTGCCGCCACGGTGGAAGTCTTTGAGTCGTCAGCGGCGGTTAGCACGATCATACTCGTCGTGGCCGAGGAGCGCGTCGGATTCTGCCGGGAGCTTGCCCGGAAGCGCTCCTGGTGTAAAGTGCATGCAGTCTGCGCGGGCGGGACGAGCCGGAGCCACTCGGTGGCGAACGGTCTCCAGGCGCTGGATGACACTCCGGCAGCTTACGTGGCCGTGCACGACGCCGCGCGGCCGTTCGTGACCCCGGAGCTAATTGCGCGCTTGCTTGCTGCCGCGCGGCAGCACGGCGCGGCGGTGCCTGGGATACCGTGCGCCGACACCATCAAGCGTGTTGATACGAACGATATTGCACGCGAGACGCTACCGCGCAGCGCCTTGCGCGCCATACAGACTCCCCAAGTCTTCACGCGCGCACTGCTGGAATGCGCGTACAAGGAGCACCATGCGCACCTCGCCGCGTTCACCGATGACGCGGCCGTGGTGGAGGCTACCGGCGCGCCTGTCCACGTCGTGCCGGGGGACTATGGTAATATGAAAATCACCACGCCAACGGACTTGGCATTCGCTCAATGGCGTGCGCACAGAAGTGTGCGCACGCAGCGCAGCGATGGAGGCGCGTAGTGGAGGCAGCGCAAACCGATACGCCGCCTGCCGTTCAAGATGAGGGAGAGGCCGCAGCATTAGCACCCGCGGCCCCCGCGCTTCGCATCGGTATCGGCTACGACATTCACCGCCTTGCTCCTAGCCGTCCCCTGATTCTTGGCGGTGTACACGTCCCCCACGATCAAGGTCTTGCGGGGCACTCCGACGCCGACGTGCTGGTGCATGCCATCATCGATGCGCTGCTCGGAGCCGCGGGGCTGCCCGACATCGGACGCCAGTTTCCCGCGGAAGATCCGCGATACGAGGGCGCCGATAGCTTGCAATTGTTGGGCAGTGTGCGTAAGCTACTGGCTGAACGACAGTGGCGTGTGATAAATGTAGACAGTGCAATTCTGGCGCAAAGGCCTCGGCTTGCGGGCTTTATTCCCAAGATGCAGGCCAACATTGCCCGAACGCTTGGAGTGGCGGCAGTGACCGTAGGCATAAAGTCCACAACCACCGAAGGACTAGACGCGATCGGCGCCGGTCACGGCATCGGTGTGCACGCTGTGGCGCTTCTGATGCACGATCCCTCGCTGCAAGACTGCGCGTGTATTCCGCCCCGCTAGGGGCCCTGTGTGATTGCGCGCGAGCACAAGCTCACCACGCGCAATCTTAGTCGATAGAAGCGCAGTGATGTAACGAGGGTATTTCTAATGAGCATTCTTCATACGCTGCGGCAGGACATACGTGTAACGCTCGAACGCGATCCTGCCGCGCGCAACGTAATCGAAATCATCTTGGCCTATCCGGGCGTGCACGCGATTTGGTTCTATCGCATGACCCACGCGCTGTGGCAAGCGGACATTCCTGTGGTTCCGCGCTTTCTCTCCCACGTTGCCCGCTTTCTCACCGGCATCGAGATTCACCCGGCGGCCCAACTGGGCCCAGGGCTCTTCATCGACCACGGCATGGGTGTCGTAATCGGCGAGACCGCGGAAATCGGCGAAAACGTCACACTGTACCAGGGAGTGACTTTGGGGGCGCAGACGCTGCATTCCGGCAAGCGTCATCCTACCTTGGGCGATAACGTCGTGGTAGGCGCGGGAGCGAAAATCTTGGGGCCGGTGATGATCGGTGAAGACTGTGTTATTGGCGCGGGGGCCGTCGTTGTGAACGATGTGCCGCCGCATGCCACGGTGGTGGGCGTGCCGGGACACGTGGTGGCCATGCGCGATCCGCAAACGGGCGAGAGCGCGCGGGTGGTGCAGCCCGATCCAATGGCCGAAGCGCTCTACGCGTTGCAGAAACGCGTGGCAGACCTGGAAGCGCGGCTGGCACGCTTCGAGGATGATGGGGCTTCAGCCGAGCACGAGGAGACGCTGGAGAGGTGCCGTGACGCTTAGCATTTCCAATACGCTCGGCAGCCGAAGAGAGCCGTTCACAGCCCTGGACGG
The DNA here is from genome assembly GCA_965221905.1 of Chloroflexota bacterium. Taxonomy (GTDB): domain Bacteria; phylum Chloroflexota; class UBA11872; order VXOZ01; family VXOZ01; genus VXOZ01. Next base: position 3,217,083 of record OZ244922.1, on the reverse strand, counting down.
CAAGCAGGTCAAGATGTACGTCTGCGGCATGACGCCCAAGCGCGAGCCGCACGTCGGCCATGCCCGCCTTTTTGTGGCGATGGATATGATCCGGCGCTACCTTGTGTACTGCGGGTACGAGGTGCAGCACGTGCAGAATATCACCGACGTTGACGATAAGATCATCGCGGCGGCTGAGCGTGAGGGAGTTACGGCCGATGTAGTGGCGCAGAAATACACGGACGCCTACGACGCGGTGATGGGAAATCTGAATGTCTTGCGGGCGCACGACTTTCCCAAGGTCACGGAGACTTTGCCGCAGATCATCGCGATGATCGAGGGGTTGATCGAGAAGGGGGCTGCCTACGCAGCCGACGATGCGGTCTACTTTTCCGTTTCCGGTTTTTCGCAGTACGGCGCGCTCTCCACTCGCACTGAGGATAGCGGCATCCAGGCGGGGGCCTCGGGGCGCGTTGACGATGATCCGGGTAAGCGCGACCCGCGCGACTTTGCCCTGTGGAAGCCGGCGAAACCCGGCGAGCCCTGGTGGCAGAGCCCCTGGGGGCAGGGGCGACCGGGCTGGCACATCGAGTGCAGCACGATGATCTACGAGACCCTGGGCGAGCAGATCGATATTCACGGCGGCGGCGCCGACCTCATCTTTCCCCACCATGAGAATGAGATCGCGCAGAGCGAGGCGTTCACGGGGAAGAGTCCGTTTACGAAGTATTGGCTGCACACCGGCCTGCTTACCATCAACGGCCAAAAGATGGCGCATTCGCTCGGCAACTTCATTACCATCGAAGACATCCTCGACGAGTACAGCGGCCCGGTGCTGCGGCTCTACCTACTCTCTGTCCACTACCGTTCGCCCCTCACGTATACGCCGGAAAGTCTTGAGCAGGCACGGGCCGGAATGGCGCGTTTTACCGGCGCTTTGCGCGTGCAGAGCAGCGGTGACGGCAGCACGGATGCTGAAGTCGCCAGCACGGACGCAGAGCTTGCTCGGGCAACGCAGCAGGCGGAATCCGGCTTCTTTGCCGCCATGGATAGCGACTTCAACTCTGCCGGCGCAATGGGGCAGCTCTACGAACTTGTGCGCGAGATCAACCGCCTGGGAGCCGTGGCGCAACCCTCGACACTGCAGGCCGCCCAGGAAACGCTGGTGACACTGGCCGACATCTTGGGCATCGACCTGCAAGAGGTCTTGGAGTTGGAGATGGCGACCGGTGACGGCGATGCCGGAGGGTTCATCGATCTTCTCGTGGAATTGCGGGCCGATCTGCGGCAGGAGAAGCAGTTTGCGCTGGCGGACAAGGTGCGGGATGAGTTGGCGGCATTAGGCATTTCGCTGGAGGATTCGGCTAGCGGAACGTTGTGGCGGCGGAAGACGTAGCCGCCTCGCGGCAGGCATTCACTGATATGAACGTAGGGGCACGGCATGCCGTGCCCCTACCGCGTTTGACAGACTGAATAGCCGTAATGGAACGATTGCTTTCCGGTAGTAGATCGGAGCAAGGGACAAGCTCTCGCGCTACGTTCTCAGGCGACGGACTATAGTGCTAATCACCATGCTGTTCGTGCTGAGCCTGTCGAAGTATGAAAGGCAATTGCGCGTATTACACGCAGTGAACACTACAGTCAATCTGCTTCCTCTTCCTCGAAGATGTGCCGGATGCTTTCCCCAAACTGTTGCGCCTCGTCGTCGTACGTAGCGAATGGGTTCGGCATTTCCAGCACCCGGCCGTGCGCGGCGATGGCTTTCCAGTCCAGCACGTAGGGAATAACGTCCCAGCTATTGTTCGCGGCCACGTCTTGCCAATCGTCCACGTAGTCGTAGGCGAGAAAGAAGAAACGGCGGTCCCACATGAGGTTTTCCAGATTGGTTCTCAAATCTTGCCAAGGGATGGCCGTATCCGCGCCGGCGGCGGCAAGCGCGCGCAGTGCCAGGCTGCGACCGTGGGCGCGGGTATCGGACGGCGCGTGCGCCTCGGCCGTGTAGACGGCGTCGCTATCCGCCCAGTAGAGGTTCCGGTGCCGCTTTGCAAGAATATCGAAGAGACTCACCGACGGGTCTATTTGGTGATAGGAGAGATCGAGCTTCACCAAGTCCGGGTCGGTCCACGCCTTATCGGTGCCGGCATAACGCTTGATCTGCTCATGTTTGGTCACCCAGTCCAGATAGCCGTCGAGGCGCGCCGGATCGCGCTCGAGTTCGTCGAGCACCCAGGCCCAGTTTTCAAGAGTCCATTCCGTATCCGCGTCCCGGCCCGCAAAGCGGTGCTCGGCTTCGCGCAAATAGCGGCGTTGCACCTCGATGGCGGGAATGTACTCATCATCCACCGTGCCTACGGTCCACTTGCCGCCGGTGGTTGCGGCAATGCGGCGCAAGTCGCGCACGGGGTCGGCAAGCATAAGCTGCGGGTTCCACCCTTGCTCCAGCAGTTGGGCAACTAGCGCAGTGGAGCCGATTTTCAGCGCGGTCGCGTACTCCGAGCGATTCACGTCGCCGACGATGACGTGCAGGCGACGGAACCGCCGATCCGCAAGCGGCTCGTCGCGCAAATTGATGATGGGTCTGCCGCCAAAGCGTACCCGGTGACTAACGTCAATTGTCACGAATTGCGCGCGCTGGGAGAGAGAAAAGGCTGCCGGGGTGTCATCGCCGCGGGGCAGCAGGCAGCCGGCTCCCGCATAGATTTGGCGGGTGACGAGAAACGGGAGCATGCCGTCTACCAGACCGCTGTCATAGGGACTCTGGCGGATGCAGTAATTCTCGTGGTAGCCATACGTATTGCCGAAGTAATCTGTGTTGTTCTTGACGAAGTAGGCCTGAGATTTGAGTCCGGCAACTTGGACGGCTTGATTGACGATGTTCTCACCGGCCCGCTCGTGGGCGACGATATCCGTTAGAGTGCGGCACTCGGCGGTGGCGTGCTCCAGGTGGCCGAGGTCTAAGTACATGCGCCCACCGTTGAAGAGAAAGCCGCCGTTTCCCGGCACTTCGCCCCACTCGCGAGGCGGGGGATCGATGAGGCCGTGCCTGCACCCGCGAAAGATGGCATCCTTAACCAACACTGCCGCCCGCACCGGTTGTACGCTACCCACACAGCCGTATTCGATTTCGGTGCCAAAGAGTGCATCTTCCATGCTGGCAATCCTGAAAGAGCTGACTAATTCGTTGACAGTTTCGTAAATCCGGTTCGCATCTATTGCAATTAGAACACGTTCAACGCCGTCATTACCGCGAAAGCGGGAATCCATCTTCGCCGCAGCCGCTGGACTTCTGCCCGTACTCGATACGGGGTAGGTTCTTCGCTGGAGTGAAGATTTACGTTCCGCCCGCCACGTTCGAATTTAGTACTTGAGGAGTCACGGCTCGTGACTGCGCTATCTAATGGCTAAGGCAACCGATATATGGGCATCAGTTCTTGCCGTTCCATATTCCCATGCTGTCGGCGAAATATCCAGCACTGCAATTCCATTGGATGTTTCGACGCCCTGCTCTTGCCTGTTGCCACGGCGGTGGGTGCCGGCGCTGTGACGGTATCGGTTTCGGTGGTAGCGCTAGAGGTACGGATCCTTTGCCATACATGAGGTGATTACGTTTAGCGATAGGGCTTGAAGCTTGGATTGTGACTCAGGTATCGGCCAGGGACGCAAGCCACTGGGCCGATCACTCGTCCCGTAAGCCATTTCTGCAGGATTCATGAGGGGCAAACTATATAAAGGGCTACGACGACTCTGTGGTGTGCGTCTATTGTGCGCAACTGAATGGGTCTTAGCTACTCTCCGCCGGGCTGAGGTGTGGGATCGGGCACCTCGCGAATAATGCGCTTGATTTCTTCGTCAAGATCGTCGGTTTCGGTCTTCTCCGGAGCCTTCGTAGGCGTTTCCGTGGGCACCTCGGTACCCGCCACAGCGGGACGGAAGCTTTGCCGCTCGGAGTCTACCCGCGCTTTGCGGGAGGGACATTCCGTCTGCGGCTTGTCTCCAGCATACCAGGTCACGTGTCACCTCCTTGGCGCACTGCTTGGCGGAGCTCCTCGATAGATTGACAAGAATCGAGCATCTGTTGTTGGCTATCGACAGATGCTCCCCACAATTCGGGGAGCGGCAGAGTGAAAGCTGATCCATTGTGTTGAAACGTAATCGATCCCCATTCCATTTCCGTAATGTGCTCGGCAAACTTGGCAAGGCAAGCGGCGCGTACACCTGCGCGCGTGCCTGCAGGGGCCGTTGTTTCCGCCTGTGCAACGGCCGCATCCGTCACGACACGCCGCATCCGACCGGCGCGCGTCAGCATATGATAGAGACTTAAGTCGGGATCGATGAGATGGTAGGCCAAATCGAGCCTGAGCACCGCCGGGTCTTCCCAATCGATACTCGTGCCGCCGCTGACTTGAGCGAAAAGCGCCAGCTTTGCCACCCAGTCGAGACGGTCGCGCAGTTGGGTTGGGTTCGCTTCGAGCAGGTCGAGCACGGCGCCCCACTCGTCGAGCACCCAAGTTGTCTCGGCGTCCCTCTCTCGGTAGCGCTGCGCGGCTTCCCAGTAGTGGCGTTGGATGTCAATGGCGCGCATAGTCGTGCCGTCAGCCAACGCGAGGGGTTGCTTCAGTTCGAGGTCGCGAGAGACGGTCTGGAGCGCTTGCACCGGATGCCGGAGTTGCAGACGAGGCGCAAGACCCTCTTCTACCAGATCGAGCATTAGGGCCGTGGTTCCCACGCGGAGTGCCGTGGCGTACTCAGAGCAATTGGCATCGCCGATGATGACGTGCAAGCGGCGGTATTTCTGCGGATCGGCATGGGGCTCATCGCGCGTATTGAAAATCGGACGCTTGGTCGTAGTGTTGATGCCGACTTCGGTTTCGAAGAAGTCTGCCCGCTGGCTAATTTGAAAGCCGCCCGCGCGGCCAGCTGCCGACTCAATCGCTGCTTTGCCCGCGCCCGCGTAGATCTGACGGGTGACGAAGAAGGGAATGCAGGCCGCAACCAGGTAATTCAATGGCACGGCGCGCTTCACCAGATAGTTCTCGTGGCAGCCGTAGCTGCGCCCGTGGTAGTCGGAGTTGTTCTTCACAAGGCGCACGTGCGAGTCATTCCCGATGGCGGCGTTCCGCGCCTGCTGGGCACGAAAGACCACGCGTTCACCGGCCTTGTCCTGGGCAACGAGGTCGTGGAGCGAAAGACAGGCGTCCGTGCAGTACTCGGGATGGTTGTGGTCGTTGTAGAAGCGCGCGCCGTTGGCAAGCACGGTGTCGGCAAGGAGTTCCTGTCGGGAGAGTTGCTTGCTCTTAGCGTTGCTGTCGCGCAGGTCGTGTGGGTCTTGGTCGAGGCGGTCGACGCGTGACCCACGCAGGTCTAAGCGCGGGTCCTCGGCAGTGTAGTCCCAGCCGCGAAAGCATTCTTCCAGCGGCGCGCTGCGCACGAGCATGGCTGCTTCATAGGCAAAGTCCACTGCTTGCGTGCTGCTGGCGCAGAGCATGCCATACTCGGTCTCAATGCCTACCGGGCGATTCATGAATAATTCCTGCCTTTACGCTTGTGGAATCTAGTATAGCAAGCCGCAGTGCGCCACGATGGTGCAGGCGGGTGTCCGGTGTGTAAAGTGAATTGCGTAGGGTCTCGCGCGAGGGGCTGCAAGACGGACCGTAGCGCGGGGGCTTACCCCCCGCTTGGAGCGGCATTGGGACTGCTAGGAGGAATGTAGCGCGGGGACTTGTCCCCCGCTCCTCTTAGTTGCATGAAAGAAAGAGATCGTAGCGCGGGAGCTTGCACCAAGCAGTTTCGCGCAATTAGGAAATGCCACGTGTTCACTTTTCTCGTCCGCGTATTGCCCCCTCTCCATCGAGGGAGAGGGCCGGGGTGAGGGGGAACTATCGTAGCGTTAAAGAATGAGGGCCAGGCGCTCACAGGGACTGCCTCCCACCATGTGGGCGCAGGTTACAAACCTACGCTACCGGGAGTGTTGTCCGTGGTTGTACTTTCTATGGTTCGCAAGCGGGAGGATTGACTGCAAATAGGCTAGCCTCCGCTTGAAACGGCGAATGTTTTACTCGGAGTTAGAAGAGATCACACGCACGCACGTGCGAGGGGGGAGAGTCTGCCCCAGTTAGCGCGGGTCTTGCGGGCCGATGTCGCCTTCCGCCAGGAGGCCGTAAAGCTCCGGCCGCCGGAAGCGGGGATGGAATACGCCCTGCGAACGCCGCTCGGCGAGGAGTTGCATGTCGAGATCGGCGGTGACCATTACCTCGTCACCGGCCTCGTCCGGTGAAGCCGCCACCAGTTGGCCCAGCGGATTGTAGATCATGACCATGGGATTGCCGTAGTACGGTCTTTCGCTGTCGGGAGCGGGACCGCAGGCATTAATGGCAACGAGAAAGACGCCGTTATCGATGGCTCGTGCCGGAAACGTGCGCCCGGCGTAGTCTTTCCACGCGCGGTTGCGGCTGACATGGTCGGGCGGGTCGCTCCAGTCGCCGACAGACCACACGTACGGAGCGAGAATCACCTCAGCGCCTTGGAGCGCTACCATGCGGCCGGACTCCGGCAGCCAGTTGTCGAAGCAAATGTTGACCCCGACTTTGGCGGGGCCAATGTCGATCACCGGTGGAATGCCGCCGCCGCGCCAATAGCCCACCTCCGCCGGTGGGATGTGGATCTTGCGCGACTTGCCGATGTACCCGTCCGGCCCGACAATAACGTAGGTGTTATAGACGATGTCGCGGTCGTTCTCGGCAATGCCGGCGGCCAGCATAACGTTGTGCGTGCGCGCCAGATCGACGAGCGCCTGGGTGGAAGTCCCCGGCACCGGTTCGGATGAATCCCAAATGGCTGAAGTGATGGAGTAGCCGGTCAGGCCGAGCTCAGGAAAGCAGATGAGATCGGGATCGTCCGCCTTGGCGCGCGCAACCCAGGCGGCGTGATGGTCGAGGTTCTCCTGCGGCGACGCCGGTCGGCTGCGCAACGAGACTGCGGTAACGCGAAAGTTCTGCATGTCTTATTCCTTGCACGTGAAAGGCCGCTGGACTATCCCTGTCACTGCTTCCGCCAGCACGAGTGACTCAATGCCGCTCGTGCGTCTAGCATGGCATACCCCTGTCTCGCCTGCAACGAGATTGGAACGGCCCGCACAGTCAAGTTCCTACTTTTGGGATTAGGATGTCGAAGAAGCTTCCAGTTGTAGCGAACAAGCACTGCCAACAGCCTTAAACCCCAGTCGGGAGTTTAATAGCCCGTGAGCGTGTACACGATGTTTAGGAGTTCGAAGGGGCTGAAGTGCTTGTAGAGCGTGCGAACCTGCTGACTTGCGCCGGTGAGTGCCGTAACGTCACGCGCGGTGCGGTCGGTGAGAACGATTAGCGGTATGGCCGCGAACACGGGGTCACAAAAGAGCGGGGCATAATCAGGCACCGTGTTGTCAGGCGCGAGGTCGGCATCCAGAATTACAAGGGCAAGACGTTCGTCGTGGGCCAGCGCGTTCAGTGCTTGCAAAGACGACGCCTCGACAACGCTCGTGCGCTTGTTCTCAATGGCAGCGCGGACGAGTGCTCGCAGGTGCCATTCCCCGGCAACGACGGCGATGGTCTTGTGCCGTCCTTTGGTTTCAGCGGGCACGTGGGGCTGCGGACTAGAGCTATCAGGCATCTAGGACTTTCTCTTATTCCTTACAAATGGGCCGGCACTGTTCCTTGCTGATCGAGGACTTGCACCCAATAGACCATGATATGCTTTCTTTGCCGGTTATTCACGCGAACCATGATTGCCGCATACTGTCCTGGCAATTGACCTAACCGGCATTCTGCCAATCTCCGAATTTGGAACGGGAGTTTTCCTTCCGTACACAGAGTAACGACGAATGGTAATGCTGCGCTATATGCAATGTGTAGCGTAGGCAAATTGAATTGGTATAAGATGGAGTGCGGGCATGCACACTGCACGATTGTCACCGGAGGCACTACATGGCAGAGGCGTCGCGTACGTACGAATTTAATCTCGATCGATTTTTCCCCGAAGACGTGTTTTGGCGCATCACTGACGTACGGGTGGACAAGCCCGAAATCGTGGCCTTGGAGCAGCGCTCGCGCAAGCGACGCCGGCAGTTAGCGCCGGACGGCAAACTCGTCATCTTGGCGGCGGATCATCCCGCCCGCATGTCCACCGCCACGCCCACCGACCCATTGGGAATGACGGACCGCCATACGTACTTGGGCCGCGTGCTGCGGCCGTTGATGGGTGACTTGGTTGACGGCCTCATGGCCACACCGGACGTTCTAGACGACGTTTTCATCGTCAATTACCTCGTAAAGCAGGGCGGCGGACCGAGCTTCTTGGATGGCAAGGTCTTGCTGGGTTCGATGAACCGCTCCGGGCTTTCAAACACGGTCTTCGAGATGGATGACGATATGAGCGCCTACACCGCCGAAGGTATCGCCGAGGCGAACCTGGATGGAGCCAAGGTGCTGTGGCGTCTCGATCCAAATGAGCCGGGTTCCGGCAAGACTCTCATGTATATAGCGGAGGCGGTCAGCGAACTGAGCGCGATGGGCCTGCCGAGTTTCCTGGAGCCGCTGCCGGTCAAGCGGACGGAAAACGGTTACCAACCGGTCAAGGACCCCATCGAACTGCTCAAGCAGATCGGCGTGCTGTCGGGTTTGGGCGGCAATACGGCGCGCACGTGGCTGAAGATTCCCGTGTGTGAGGACTACGAGCGCGTGGTGCGGGCGACGACCATGCCGCTCTTGATGCTTGGCGGCGCGTCGCATAATGATCCCGAACCGACGATTCGCGAGTTTGCCCGCGGCTTGAGCGGCGGTCCGAACGTGCGCGGGGCTATGGTGGGACGCAACGTGCTCTATCCTGGGCAGGATGACCCTCTGGCAGTGGGCACGGTTATCAGTGAGATTATTCACCACGGCATCAGCGCAGACGACGCCTTGGGCAGATTGCCTCGATATCGCGATCAAAATATCGATATGTTGACAAAGTACGCACTTGCGTGATACGAGAGGAGTAAGAAATCTTCCATGCCTTCCACTCTGCGCGGCAATTTGGCAGTGGGTCAATCGGGAGGGCCTACCGCTGTCATCAATGCAACCCTGGTGGGCGTGTTGCATGAGGCGGGCAAGCATGCTGCCATTGAGAATATCTATGGCTTGCGGCACGGCGTTGAAGGCTTGTTGAAGGAAGACTTGATGGACTTGGGAGGGGTGAGCGAGGAACTGCTGGAGCGCATCAAGCATACGCCGGCTGCCGCTTTGGGTTCCTGCCGCCGCAAACTGCGGCCGGACGACTACACGCGCATCCTCGAGGTGTTTCGCGCCCACAACATCCGGTATTTCCTCTACAACGGCGGCAATGACTCAATGGATACGAGCCAGCGCATCGCCGACATGGCCGAGCGCGAGGGCTACGAACTCTGCGTGATCGGCGTGCCGAAGACCATAGACAACGATCTTATGTACACCGACCACTCCCCAGGCTACGGCAGCGCCGCTCGCTACTGCGCCTTGTCAGTGCGCGACATGGGACGGGATGTCGAGGCAATGGCAGGCTACGATAGGGTCGCGCTCTACGAGAGCATGGGGCGTCATGCCGGATGGCTGACCGCTGCGAGCTGTTTGGGCAAAGCGGACGAGATCGATCCCCCGCACTTGGTGTATCTGCCTGAGGTCCCGTTTAGCGAAGAGCGCTTTCTCGATGATGTCTCGCGCTGTTTTGTGAAATTTGGGTTTGCCACGGTGGCGGTGGCGGAGATGTTGAAGACGGCAGAGGGCGAGATTGTGGGACTCTCCGAGGCTACCGTGAACTCCGATTCCTTCGGCCACATCATTGTCGCGGGGAGTGCCAACTACCTGGCGCGGCGTGTGCGGGAACGGTTGGGGATAAAGGCGCGGGCAAATCGACCCGGCACCTTGCAACGGTCTTCGATGGTTGCTGCCTCCACGGTGGATCGCGAAGAGGCCTATACGGTCGGCCGGGCAGCAGTGCAGGAGGCGATTGGCGGGGCCGGCGGCGTCATGATCACCCTGGAGCGCACGAGTAACGATCCTTACCAATCAACGACCGGTACAGCGCCTCTGGCGGCAGTAGCCAACGCCGAGAATTGTGTACCCCGCGCCTTCATCAATAAGGACGGCAACATGCCGTCTGAATCATTCCGCGACTATGCCCTGCCGCTAATTGGAGACTCGCTGCCGCCCGTGGGCCGCTTGGCCGTGCACCCCGTTGAAAAACGGACAATGGTGTCGACATAAGAGTCCGAATCCGGCTGGAAGCCTTTGAGGACTGCCACGGCGGTTGGCGGCGGGAAGCGGCTAATGTGACGTACTCCGGTTGGATGAAGGAGCGCCATACGACGTGTGGACCGTACCCCAAGCTCTTGCGCTGCTTACGTTGTTCGCCTATGCGGTCGTTGCGCTGCTTGCCGTCGTAGGATTGTGGCATTTCCTGGCGCGAACTGAGCCCTCTTTGCCCTTGAGTCCCTCGGCGCGTTTGTGGGCCCACGTCCAAGATTCTGCGCTCGGCCTGGCGTGGATCGTGTCCCTGGTGGCGACCCTCGGGAGCCTGTACCTCTCCGAGGTTTCCCACTTTCCGCCCTGCACGCTCTGTTGGCTGCAGCGCATCGCTATGTATCCGCTGGTCATCGTCCTTGGCATCGGCGCTCTCCGCGATGATCGCGCCGTGCGCTGGTACGCGCTGCCGCTGGCCGGCATCGGCGCGGCTCTCGCGTTCTACCATGCGCTGGTGCAACGAGTGCCCAGCCTGCAACAGGCGACAAGCTGCAGCGCGGAAGCTCCCTGCAACGCCATGTGGGTGCGCGAGTTCGGTTTGATTTCTATACCCGTAATGGCGCTGGGCGCTTTCTTGCTCATTGGCGGATTGCTGCTGGCTGTCTCGTTGGATGCTACGCACGAAAGTCCGGGAGACAGATTGGCAACGGACAAACACTAACTGTCAATTACTCTTGAGGCCAAGTGCTCCGATCTATGCACGTGGTTTGTCCGGCGCGCGGGCATAGGGTATCATGAGCAATGGCGCATCACGCCGGTGATGCCGGGGTACGGTATTTCTGCTAGACTGAGGGCTTGGTTTAGCTTGTGTTGAGGGAGGCATCCATGCCAGTTACAGCCGTGGTTGGAGCCCAGTGGGGAGATGAGGGCAAGGGGCGCGTAGTAGACGTATTGGCTTCGCAGGCCCACATGGTGATTCGCTACCAGGGCGGGGACAACGCAGGCCATACTGTTGTCAACAACCATGGCAAGTTCGCGCTGCATCTCCTTCCCTGTGGGGTATTCTACCCCCACGTGCATAACGTGCTCGGCGCCGGCATGGCTATCAATCCGCAGTCAGTCCTCACAGAGATGAAGTTGCTGAATGACGCCGGTGTGGAGACTCCGCCCAGCCGCGTGCACATATCGGAGCGGGCGCAGGTGGTGATGCCGTATCACGTGCTGCTCGACGGCTTGGAGGAAGAGGCGCGCGGTAAGAACGCGCAGGGCACCACCAAACGCGGCATTGGGCCCTGCTATACGGACAAGGCGGCGCGCGTGGGGTTGCGCATTGGCGATCTTACCGATGCGACGCACCTGCGCGAATACTTGCGCCACATTTTGGCGGTTAAGAATCGCCTCCTCACGCGAGTATACGACCACGATCCGCTTTCATATGCGGATATACTCGAACAGCTAGTGGCGTGGGGCAAAGAGCTTACGCCGTACATTAGGAATACCCATCCGATGGTGCAGCGGGCGTTGCAAGAGGATAGGACAATTCTCCTGGAGGGCCAGCTTGGCGCGCTGCGTGATATTGATTGGGGCATCTACCCATACGTCACGTCCTCGTCGCCAATCGCTGGCGGCAGTGCCACCGGCGCAGGTGTGCCGCCGCATAAGATTAAGAACATCATCGGTGTGGTGAAAGCCTACACCACGGCGGTCGGCGAAGGCCCGGTGCCGACGGAGCTTACCGGCGAGATGGGCGAGACCCTGCGGGAAGTTGGCGAGGAATACGGCGCTACTACCGGACGGCCCCGCCGCTGCGGCTGGTTCGATGCCGTGGCCGTGCGCTATGCCGCCGAACTCTGCGGCTTCTCGTCGATTGCCGTCACCAAGATTGACGTGCTCGACCAACTACCGACGCTCAAGGTCTGCGTTGCCTATGACGTGGACGGCACACGCCACGAGACGGTGCCGGACACACGGGTGATGGCCCGCGCGCGGCCCATTTATGAAGAAATGCCCGGTTGGCAGGAGCCAACCACCGGCGCGCGCATGTGGCACGAGCTTCCACCCAACGCTCAGGCGTACTTGGAACGCATTAGCGAATTGGCCGGCGGCGTTAGAATCTGCATGGTGGGTGTCGGTCCCCATCGCGATAGTACGCTGACAGTAGACGTACAGCATTCGGAAGTGGCGTAGTGTATGTTTTGCATTAGCGGCTTTGCGAGTAGAGATGCCCTGCGACAGGCTCAGAGCCTGCCCCGTACCTCGATACGGGGGCGAACGGCAAGGGGAAAGAGACAATTTGTGCTGGGCTTGTGTGTCCTAGCTTGCATGTGCTGAGCTTGTCGAAGGATCGAAGCACCGGACGATACGTCGAGGTGAGTTAGGGATAGCATGTAGTGTGCAAGCTTTGCCCGACGATAATGGCGAGGGCGGGGCGAAGAATGCTAAACGTGAGCGAGCAGAAGGAGGACGGTACGAGATGGCGACACAACAGGACATTGGCTTTGGCGTGATTGGCGCCGGGGGCATAGCCGGTTCCCACACGCAGGCGATCAAGGACGCCGCGGGTGCGCAGTTGATCGGCATCGCCGATATGGAGCCGCAATTCGCCGTGGGCCTCGCGGGGAAGCATAACGTCACGGCTTATGGTTCCGTGGCGGAGCTGCTGGCCGACGATACGGTGCAAGTGGTCAACATTTGCACGCCCACCGGCACCCACGCCGAACTGGGTATCCAAGTCGCGGAAGCTGGCAAGCACGTGATTTGCGAGAAGCCGCTGGACGTAACCCTTGAAAAGGCGGACGCGCTCATCGCGGCATGCCGCGAGAACAACGTAAAGCTGGCGGCGATCTTTCAATCGCGCCTCCATCCGCTCTATGCCAAAGTGAAAGAGACCATTGCCTCCGGCCGTTTGGGACGCGTCTTCTACGCCGACGTGCAGCTCTACTGGCTGCGCACGTCGGAGTATTTTTCCGGCGGGGGTCCGGTCAGTTGGCGCGGCACGTTCAAGTTTGATGGCGGCGGCGCCTCCATGAACCAAGGCATCCACAGCATCGATCTGCTCCAGTGGATCATGGGCCCCGTGGAATCGCTGACGGCCCAGATTGGCACCTTTACCCACGATATCGAGACGGAAGACCTGGCCGTGGTGAACACGCGCTTTGCCAGCGGCGCGTTCGGTAACATGGTCTTCACCACGTCGGCCTATCCCGGCCTCGACCACAACTTCCACTTCTTTGGCGAGAAGGGCAGCATCTGCCTGACCAACGCCGGTGTCGAAACCTGGCGCATCCAGGGCGACCGGGAAGAAGAGGAGGAGCAGGAGATGAAGTCCGGCTACTCCGCGCGCATGACCGCTGCCGCCGACCCCACGGTCAAAGGTTGGAACGGCCATAAGGTTCAAGTGGAAGACATGGTGCAGGCGATCCACGAGAACCGCCCGCCGGCCATCACTGGCGACGAGGCGCGCCACGCGCTGGAAATCGCCGTCGGCATTCAGAAGGCCGGCAAGATTTCGCCCGCGCCGGTGACGTTCCCGCTGGGGTAGCTGACTACCTTCACAAAGAAAGCAATAGAGAAGGAAGGCCACGCGTGAAAGCAGCCTTCCTTCTCTTTTTGTGTTGCAGGCGCGAGCAGCAGCTACATCCACCCATACGTGGATGTAGCTGCTGCGTGACTTTGGTATTCTGCGATTCCTGGCCGCGGCACTTTGCCTAGAATAGCGGCTACAGGGATGACCGCTCATATCGGTAAGCGTTAACCTGCTTGCCGACAATGTGGATGGCTCCCATGTGGCGCAGGCAGTAGGCGATCTTTTGGCCTTTTGCGTGGCGCAGACCAAGGCTGGCGGCAAGCTCGCTGCTCGTAAACGGTTCCGGCAGTGTCGCGGGCAAGAGGGCGGCAAAGTCTGCGGGACCACTGAAGCGGTGTTGCGACTCTACGCCGACGAGAATCTGATCGTGGATGCTCCAGCCGCGCCGCCGCCAACTGCCGCGGCCGTCGTGGCAGCGCGTTTCCTCAACCTCAACGAGCAATACCTCCAGCGAGAACTGCGGATTAGCGACGAGGCGGGGAATGCTCACAAGCTCGTCGAAAACGTCGAAGACACTGCCGCGCTTCGGCGAGCGGCGGCGGCTGAGCACGGTTGTCCCGTCCCGGTCCAGCCGCACGATCCACTTCTGCGTGGGGATTGGATGCACCAGGCGCACCGTGTGACTCTGCAGAAGGATGGCGAGCTTGCGCTTCAGCGCGCCGAAGTTCCGAGTCTGAATCTCGATGAGTTCGTCGCCGCGTACCAGGTCCGCCACGTAGCCGTCTACGGGCTGTTCCGTTCTATCGCCGGGCGCGGCGTACCAAGCCTTGAGCGCCGCGTGCAGTGATTTTTCCTGATACGTGCCGATCGTCGGTGCGAGTGTGGTGCTCATGACGTTACTTGCTCTAAACTGCCTATCGCTATCTCACTCGCACTTGACCCCAGTTGTGCTCGTGTCAGCCAGCGGAAAATAGCTCGTCAATTCCGCACAAGCGGGAATGACGACCGGTCCATTAACTGTCTTCACAGCAACAGGGGCTGCTCATTCTTGATGATCTGAAGAAGCCTAGTCCTTAGCGGTCAGTTGGCGCACAGGTGTGGAAAGCAGCCCGATTTCGTCAATCTCGATCTCCACAACGTCGCCCTCGCGCAATGCGGCTTCCTCGGTCACGATGATGCCCGTGCCGGTGCTCACTACCGTGCCTACCGGCACCGGGTTATTGCGAACGAGATATGCGGTAAGGGTCTCGAAGGGGTGACGAATCTGGTCCGTATTTGCCGAACCCTCGAATATCACTGCACCGTTGCGGCGAATGCGGGCCGTAATCTCCAAGTGATACGGGTCCGTGAGTTCGCCGGCCGTCACCAGCGTAGGCCCTAGGGCCGTACACCCCAGGAAGATCTTGGACTGCGGGAGGTAGAGAGGATTCTCGCGCTCGATGTCCCAGGCCGAAACGTCGTCGCAGATCGTATACCCAATGATCTCGTTATTGTAGCCCAGCACATAGGCCAGCTCCGGTTCCGGCGCCGTAAACGTGGAATCGACGCGGATGCCGATTGGCTCATTCGGCCCCGCGCAGTGCAGGGTATCGCCTTTGTAGAATATCTCCGGCCGATCCGACCGGTACACCTTATCGTAAATTCCGATCGGCCCTTCCATATCGCCATCGCGAAACTCAGCACTGCGGCGATACGTGACGCCGCAGCCCCAGACCTGCGGCGGGAAGAGGGGCATGGTGAGCCTCGGTTCGCCCGGCTCCAGGAGTTCTTCGTACGCGTGCGCGCCGCCTGACGCCTCGGCAACCCGGTCCGCGATTACGTCATCCAGCGACCGCCGCTGCCGGCGGGCCTCGTCAACGAAATCAAGCGTTGTCGTCAGGTCTTGGGCCGGATCGGTGATGTCGACGACCTGCTCGTTTTGCACCACGCCGACACGAATGCTCTGATCGACATCATAGTATTGCACAAGTTTCACGGTAGCTATTTCCTCTCAATTTCCTTTTGAACGCTGTGGGAGACAATTCTCGCCCTTCAGGAATTCTCGGAATAGCCCACGTCATTCCGGCGTGCGCCGGAATCCAAGGGGCGCGGGAAGTTGGCGTTGGCTTGCTGTTAAGTCATCCTCACCCTCATCCCATCCTTCTCCCAGCGGAGACCTTTGTGTAGCTTCCGCCAGAGGCGCAAGAATTACTCCCTCTCCATGGGGAGTGTATAGACCGGGGTGAGGGGATTCCTGCTTATCCTGTCCTTTCAACCTCTAAGACCTATACGTAAGTGTGCAAAATTGGTGAAAATGGCCCTGATTGCGGGGATTCCCCCTCACCCTAACCCTCTCCCGCCGGGAGAGGGGACTTTCTCGCCTCGGCAAGGGTTATGCAAAGGTCTCCAGAGTGAGCGCAAGACCATGTGGTGTTATTCTACTGCTTTTACGATGCGCACACCGTTCAGCGCCATGTGATAGAGAAAGACAAGGTGCAGCAGATCGCCGTCGTGCGGCATTGCGCCAATGCTTTGGGCGGGAGCAACAGGCAGATCGTAGGTCTGCACGCAATTCTCCGGTACCACCACCTGACAATCGCGCTGGGCGGAATTGGCCGCGAGACGCAGGTACATTGCCGTTTGGTAGACGCAGAGGTCGGTGAAGTCGCCAATGACGAGAAAGTACCGTACCTCAGGATGCCGGTCGAGCCAATCCGCAAGCCCGGTGCCGTATGCCGGGTGCAGAGAGTTTTTTTCCACGACCGTAAAGGCAGCGGCGGCAGGCGAGCCGGCGAGTTCGGGTACGGTATCGGATTCGCTCTCGCCCGCCACGCAGTGCGGACCGAAC
The DNA here is from genome assembly GCA_965221905.1 of Chloroflexota bacterium. Taxonomy (GTDB): domain Bacteria; phylum Chloroflexota; class UBA11872; order VXOZ01; family VXOZ01; genus VXOZ01. The sequence continues at coordinate 3,200,519 of OZ244922.1, read as the reverse complement.
TGCGCAAACTCCAAGGCGTCGGGTTGATGGGTGTCTTGCGGCAGCAGGAAGTGGCGCACGCCAAGGGCGTAACAGCGCTCAATCGCAGCCCGCACCGGTGGAATGAGCGCCTTCACCCGCTCCCCCGCCAAGGGGCCTGCATGACAGAAACCGTTGACCATGTCCACGACAAGCACGGCGACATTTTTCGCCGCGATCCCGTTCGCGGCCCAATCAGCTTTCACGTCGAGCGGTTCCAGACCGGCGTACCAGTCAGCGAGGTACGCCAAGAATGCGTCGCTGCTCTCTGTCAGCGCTTTGGTGCGTTCCGGCATGAGCGTGCCCATGTGCTGCCTCCTTCTACAAGTCCGTCTAACCGCCGCGCACCGCTACTCTTCTTCATGTTCCAAGTGTGCAGGGGTCACGAAAATCTCTTCGCCAACGTCCATATTCAGCGCGCGTGCCGCGCTCGTATTGGGAAAGGCGACTTCGATGCGCCCGCCGCTATTCACGACCACTATAATGCCATTGCCGGCAGCGTAGTGCGGCGTGATGCCGCACACCGTATTGTCACGAATGCGAAATCGAGCGTGCTGGGGTTCCGGGCCGAGGTCCTCTAACCGCACGTTCGTAATCAAGTTCCCAAAACGATCGACGTGGATTACTTCACCCCTGATTTCATCTCCGCACTGGTGCGGCTGCGGCCATGGAAGGCGCACCATTTCGGCACGCGGTGTCCCCAGCAAAGCGGGCCGGACACCCCGCACGAGGTGCGCCGCTACCGGCGCAAAGACGTCGCGCCCGTGGAAGGTCGCGCTCACCTGCCGCCGCCAGTAATTGGGTTTGTCCAGTGAGTAAACGTGGGCGGAACTATCGTGCGGTACAACGCTCGTCAGCACCCCGTTGTCAGGGGCCAGAAACCGGCCCCGCTCAGTCTCGACGAGAATGGCCGCGCGCTCACTGCCCACGCCCGGGTCCACAACGACGACGTGGATTGCGTTTTGTGGAAAGAAGGGCAGCGCCGTCTCGAGCGCAAACGTACCCGCCCGAATGTCATGTGGCGGGATACCATGTGTGATGTCTATGACGGTTGCGTGGGGCGCCAGGCTCAGTATCACGCCCTTCATCGCGCCCACGAACCCGTCGGCAGTCCCAAAGTCAGTGGTGAGCGTAATGACATTCGCCATGAGGCAAGTAGTGGACTGAGACCTGTGACGGGATCATGCTATTCGTGACAAAGCCAAGCAGCAGGTCTGGTGCCGCTCCTGAAATCTAAGAATCGTCAAGTACCGTCAGTCTGAAACCAACGCTGGTGGCGTGAAGGCGTCCCCGCTCGTGTAGGCTGGAGCAGCATTCGGCCACCGCGCAAGTGAACACAACATGCGCCCTATAGGGCTAGTTTGCCTCGCCGCCTTCAGGCTTCCGCGCCGTCTGCGAGCGGGAAGGCTGCTGGGAACGACCAGCGGCTGCCGGTCGGCGGCCGCCACTGCGGGGACGACCGGACGAGGCCTGCCTACCGCGCGCCGGCCTACGTCTTTGGATCGGCCGCGGCCACAAGTCTGCCGGTGTAAGTAGCGCTTTGAGCGAGTCTTCTACCTGCTTGGCGTCAAGATCATCGGACTTCGCAGCGAGTGCTACCGCGTCCTTCGCCACGGTGCGCGAGGCGCGCTTCTTCCAAACTTTCAGCAATGTGCCGACCAGTTGCTCCTCGTACTCCTGCTTCCAAGCTTGCTGATACGAAAACTCGTCCGGCCAGGACGAAGCTCCCGTTTGCGCAAGGCACCGCGCCATTGTCACATTCGCAAGGTCTTCCCATTTATTTTCCCGGGCGGCGGCGGCAAGAGCGAACAGCGCCTTCGGGTGTCTTGTTAGCGCCTCGGCGGCGTCCTTTACGAGCTGCTCGTCGCCCACGGCGACCAAGGCAGCGGCGAACGTCTGAAAGGGTGCGAGATCGCATTCAGCGGGGTCGAGCGCCACAGCGGCCGCTATCGCGGCACGCGCCCAGCTCTGTGCCCCTTCCTTATCCGTTGCCCCATCCGCCAAGCGCTTTGCTTCCTGCGCGGCCGTGATAAGCTGCGTGGCCGCTATGTCGTTCCAAACTAACGTAATCATCGAAAGATTCTCATCCTCATTCTTTTTGGGAGCAATTGATGCTCTTGCGTCCGTTGCAGACATGCTAAGAAAGTATCTATTGCCCAATTGAATTTACTATGTTCTTCGCAACGTAGCCCAGATTTGCCACCTGTGCCAAACGCACTGGCAATGGGCCCGAACCATTCAGATTATCCCAGGCTTAGGGGAGAAAGGCTACTCGTAGCTGCCACCTACCCCTTTGGTCCTCCCAAACCGTTCGGCACTCCCAATCAGTTCGGCACCCCAAACACGTTCGGCAGTCCCGACCCCCGTTCGGCAGTCCCAACACGTTCGGCCTGAGCTTGTCGAAGGCTGAAAATTGAGTCTGATAATCAAGAGTCCATTCAACCACGGGTGGGAATTAGTAGATTTAGGCATACATGGGTCACATGCAAGACACGTGGCCGTACCCAGGCCAAAGCCAGATTCTCAAACTGTCATTCCGAGGAGCGCAGCGACGAGGAATCTAGAGTCAGGAGCTTTCTAGATTCCTCGAACTCTGGTTCGCCGCTACGCTCGGAATGACAAGAACCGCTGCCTCGCAAAAGCTTCAAGCCTATATCTACTAATTCCGCCACGGGTTATTGTTGATTCTTGATACTCATTTCTAGGTAAGACCTGCCAGGCGCTCGCTTATTTGTTGGGCGCGTAGCTCCAATTCCTCCAGCTTTTCGCGTTCCTTTTGGACGACCGGCGGCGGGGCCCGGTCTACAAAGTTTACATTCGCCAGCAGACCGCGCGTGCGCTCCAGATTGGCCAGCACACTCTCCTCTTCCTTTTGCAGCCGTTGGCGTTCTTGCTCCACGTCGCGCAGCCCGGCGAGGGGCACGTACACCCCCAAGCGGCTGGTGAGCACCGACACGGCCTCCTCTGGCTTTTCGGCGAGAGTAGCGTGGACAGTAAGCGGCCGCACGCGGCCCAATAGTTCGATTTCCGACGTGAGGGCCGCCACCGCCTCGCTGTGAGCGCCGGCCACCATCGTCGCGGGAATGTACCTTCCCGGCTCTACGTCGTATTCGGCGCGAATGTTGCGCACGCCGCGTATTGCCTCGATGAGTTCGCTAAAGAAATCTTCAGCCTCACGATCGCGCTCACCCACCACCGGCCACGGCGCTACGATAAGGCTGCCGCTGCCATCGGCCGTACCCTCGGGGTGCAGATAGTGCCAAATCTCCTCTGTGATGAAGGGCATGAAGGGATGCAGCAGGCGCAAGATCACGGCGAGCGTATTCTCCAGCACACTCTGCGTCACCGCCTTGGCACGAGGATCGTCGCCGTAGAGGCTCACCTTGCCGGCCTCGATGTACCAATCGCAGAATTGGCTCCAGACGAACTCTTGGAGGGTGCGACCGGCTTCGCCGAGGTGGAACTGGTCCAGCAGCCGCGAAACTTCCGCAATCGTATGGTTGCGGCGGCTGATGATCCAGCGATCGACGAGCGAAAGCTGAGAGGCGTCCGGCTCCGGCGCTATGGTCGTTGCTTCTTCCGGGCGGCTGCTCAGCACAAAGCGGGTCGCATTCCACAGCTTATTCGCAAAGTTCCGCGCCGCCTGAAGCCGCTCCGTGGTGAAACGCATGTCGTTGCCCGCGGTCGTGCCGGTGACCAGCGCAAAACGCAATGCGTCGGCGCCGAATTCCTCGACCATGACGAGCGGGTTGATCACGTTGCCGCGTGTCTTGCTCATCTTCTGGCCTTCCAGGTCGCGAATGAGCCCGTGCAAGTAGACCGTGTGGAAGGGGATGTCGCCCATGTTCTCGATGCCCATCATGATCATCCGCGCCACCCAGAAGAAGAGGATGTCGTGGCCGGTCTCCATGACCGCCGTTGGGTAGAATTGGCGCAGGTCCGCCGTATCTTCGGGCCACCCCAACGTCGAGTGGGGCCACAGGGCCGAGCTAAACCAGGTATCGAGCACGTCCGGGTCCTGGCGCAGCACGCCTCCGCACGCGGTACAAGCCTCCGGATCGCGCATGGGGTCGTCAATCGGCGGCACCGCGACCGTCTCGCAGGCATCGCAGTACCACACGGGGATACGATGCCCCCACCAGAGTTGCCGCGAAATGCACCAATCGCGGATGTTTTCCATCCAGTTGTAGTAGATGCGCGTGAAGTGATCAGGCAGAATGCGAATCTTGCCGCTGCGCACCGCCTGGATGGCCGGCTTTGCCAGGGGCTCGGTTTCGAGCCACCACTGCCTGCTCACCAACGGTTCCACGACTATGTCGCAACGGGTGCAGTGGCCGATAGCATGGCGATGGGCCTCGATCTTCACCAAACGCCCTTGTGCCTCAAGATCCCGCACCACCGCCTCGCGGCAGGCATAGCGGTCCATTCCCGCATAGGCGGCGCCAGCATTCTCGTTCATAGTGGCATCGAGGTTCAACACGTTGATGAATTCGAGCCCGTGACGTTGCCCGATTTCGAAGTCCGCTATGTCGTGCGACGGGGTCACCTTAAGCGCTCCGGCACCAAACTCCGCTTCCACCGCTTCGTCGGCAATTATTGGGATTGTTCTATCGGTCAGCGGCAGAATTACCTGTTTTCCTAGAAGATGCTGGTGGCGCGGGTCGTCCGGATTCACGGCAACTGCTGTGTCGCCCAGCATGGTCTCCGGTCGGGTGGTAGCAACGGTGATAGCGGCGGAATCATCATCCGCAAGCGGATATGAGATGTGCCAGAGATGACCGTCCTCTTCCTCATGGGCCACCTCAAGATCGGAGAGCGCGGTAGAGCAACGGGGGCACCAGTTGGTGATGCGCTCGCCCCGATAGATGAGACCCTTATGGTAGAGCCGCACGAACGTGGAGCGCACCGCGCGCGCCGGACCCGGATCGAGCGTGAACGTGTCCCGCGACCAGTCGCAGGAAGCGCCTAAGCGGCGATGTTGATCGTCGATGATGTGGCCGTATTTCTGCACCCATTCCCACACCCGCGCCTCGAATTGCACGCGCCCCAACTCCTGCTTTGAGGTGCCTTGTTCCTGCAGCAATCGCTCGACCACCACCTGCGTCGCAATCCCCGCGTGGTCGGTGCCGGGCACCCAGAGCGTGGCGTCGCCGCGCATGCGATGCCAGCGCACCAGCACGTCCTCGATGGCTGCCGTAAGCGCATGGCCGAGGTGAAGTTCACCGGTTACGTTTGGCGGCGGCATGATAACCGTAAACGGCTCACCCTCTGAGTCGGGTCGCGGCGCAAAGTAGCCTCCGTTTTCCCAGAAGGGGTACCAGCGCGCTTCCACAGGCGCGGGGTCGTAGGTCTTCTCCATCGTTCGCCGCGTTCCGGTTTCCGGTTTCGCTTCTGCCATCCTCGCGCTATCCTTTCTCGTCATCACTTATTCGTTTCGCGTCAAGACTCTCATTATTGAGCAACAAAAAACCCGCTCTCATCACCTGACGAAAGCGGCCCCAATGCACTCTTTGCGGTCTTTACAAGCGATTGCCGCGCATGCAGCCAAACGCAGCAACGCAAACCGATCAAGCTCTTTGCACGTCTTCCTTTGGCTCAAATACCCCACTGCCCATGAGCAATCTCTCCAGTCTAATCATGCCCAGTCAACCGGCATTGTTTACTACCGCTAGGGTCGCATGCTACGCTCCCACAAAGCCCTGTTTGGTAGCGCATACGGGATTCGAACCCGTGATCTCCGCCTTGAGAGGGCGGTGTCCTTGGCCTCTAGACGAATGCGCCACGCCTGCCTTGAGGACACAGGCAACTTAATCTGAGTATAGGCGAAGAGGCCCTGCCGGTCAAGTATGGAAGGGCCGCGGCTCCTACGCTTGCAAACGCTAAGGCAGCATAATTCGGTGAGCACCCTGACTAGGATTTCTGTTTGCACTGAGAATTGGAATTTAGCCGGCACGCGTGCGACACCATCCGACTGGACGGACATTGTTCCGTTCGGTCTGAGCCTGCCTGTCCTGAGTTTGTCGAAGGGTCGAAGGCCGAACGGAAAGGCCTCCGGCCGCTGACAAATCGCGCGTGTGTCCCCTAGCCTTTGATTGACATACAATGAAGACGGAACGGCTATCATAGTCCAACCTTCGAGACTTGATTGCAAGCGATGCCGATCAATCCGATGCGAATTCTCCGTCCATCTATCCTCCTCCTGCTGGTCTTCGGCCTGTTACTCACTAGCTGTCTTAGCGCTGCTCAGGAGCGCTCCATTTTGAAGTCGGCGCTGCTGCTTACCGAAGTGCTGCCGCAGATTCCCATCAAGCCGCTTGAGACCATTGGCAATCCCATTCGCCAAGAACGAACCGTGTACAGCGGCACAGACTCAGCGTTAGTTGGCGATCTCTATTTGCCGGAGGGCGAAGGCCCGTATGGCGCGATTCTCATTTACTTGGGTATCGCGTCCCCGGCGGACGATCCATATGCTCAGGCGCTCGTGCGCGGTTTGGCGCGACAAGGCATGGTGGTACTCGTCCACCAATCGCACCGTATGGAAGCGGGCATTATCGACCCCATTGAGATCGAGGGTATCGTACAGGCGCTACTTCACTTGCGGGAACGGTCGGAGGTTGACCGCGAGCGCATCGGCATTCTGGGGTTTTCGGTGGGGGCGGGCCTGGCGCTGCGGGCGGCGGCAGATCCCCGAGTCCGCGACGACGTGGCGTTTGTGCATAGCTTTGGGGGCTATTTCGACGCGGCAAGTGTGCTCAGTGCGGTGACCACGCAGCAAGTGGTCGTGCGTGGCAAGACTGAATCTTGGGTACCGGACCCGCTTGCCTCCAGCCTGTTTCAGAATGCGCTGCTGGCTACCGTTGAGAATGAGACTGAACGAGCGCAGCTCCGTGTCGCGCTCGCGGGCGAGGGTGAGCCGCCGAAAAGGCTTTCACAGCGAGGTCGAACCCTGCTCGCTCTCTACGAGAATAAAGACCCCCACCGCACCCAGCAGATTCTGGCGAGGGATCCGGCGCTCGTGGGTTGGCTGCAAGAAATTTCGCCCTCTGCCGCCATGCAGGACGTGCGCGCTCGGCTGTACGTCGCCCACGACCACGCCGACGCCTACCTGCCTTTTAGTGAGTCTCTTCTCCTTGCGGAGGCTGCCAAAGAACACACGACCGTGGTGTTTCGGTCATTTGTCCTCTTTGCGCACCTCTATCCCACGAATGACGCCAACCGGCTCATCTTCGTGCGCGAGGTGTGGAATCTCTTTTGGCACGTGGCCGCCGTGCTCGAGGAGGTCGCCTAAGATCTTGCCTGAGATGGTGTTTGCTTTTCACGCCACGAAGCGTGGGATTAGTCTCTGTCCTACGGCAAGAGAGCCATTAATTCGCATTCCAATATGCACGCTCATCTTTCCGTTCGTGCTGAGCCTGTCGAAGCATGAACGTTAGTGCGTACGTACTGCGGCTAAGGTACCGCCACGCTTTGCCCTTCGACCCTTCGACAAGCTCAGGACAGGCAAGCTTAGGGTGAACGGGTTTGGCGCTTAGGGTGAACGGATGAAAGTGCGGGATGGCACTCTCTCTGAAGAAAAATCGAAAGGCACTGCCGAACCGTCTCACAACTCGGCACTCACAGATGTCCAAGAGCAAGAAAGATACCCTGCGAGAAGCTGCAAAGAGAAAGGGCGTCAGCGGTGGCTTACTTGAAAACCTACATGTGGTCCGGGGCGGACATTCCCATCAAGCTCAGGCAGCGCGCCAGCACAAGCTTGGCTGCAAGCACGAGTTGCAGGCGGGCATGCGAGAGTGCCAGGTTGTCGGAGTCTATCACGCGGCAATCGCGATAGAAGGCGTGGAAGAGCGCCGCCAACTCTTGGGCAAAGAACGCCAGCCGGTGCGGCGCATGCTGCATGGCGACGTCTTCTACGAGTTCCGGTAAGCGAATCATCAGGCGCAGCAGTGCAATCTCCGCCGGATGCTGCAAGAGGTCGAGGTCGGCGCCACCAAGATCGATGCCGTCTTGCCGCGCGCGTTTTAAAATACTCGCCGTGCGCGCGTGGGCATACTGGATGTAGTACACCGGATTCTCGTCCGACTGCTCCTGCGCCAAGTCCAGGTCGAAGGTCATGGCGGTATCCGGCGACCGCGCGACCAGGAAGTAGCGGCTCGCGTCTACCCCTACCTCTTCGACCACCTCACGCACGGTTACTACGTCACCGGTGCGCTTGGACATGCGCACCTCTTCACCGCCCCGTATCACCCGCACAAGCTGATAGAGGAGGATCGTAAGCTGTTCCGGGTCGTGCCCGAGGGCCGCCAGCGACGCTTTTACACGCGGCGCGTGGCCGTGATGGTCCGCGCCCCAAACGTCGATGAGACTGGTGTAGCCCCGTTCCAGCTTGTAGGCATGGTAGGCGATATCGGCGGCAAAGTACGTGGGTTCGCCGTTGCTGCGCACGAGCACGTTATCTTTGTCTTCGTCGACGTCGCTCGAAACGAACCAGGTCGCGCCTTCCCGCTCGGCCACGCGCCCGTGTTCGCGCAGCGTATCGATGGCTGCTTGAACCCGGCCTTCATCTTCCAACCAGGCTTGGGAGAGCCACTCGTCGAACTGCACACCCATCAGCGCACAATCCTCGCGAATCGATGCCAACATGAGGACAAGGCCGCGCTCGTGCAGCTTCTGTAGTGCCTCGCCCTCCGGCAACTGGAGCAGGGCGTTTCCCAATTCTTCATTGATCTGAGCGGCAAGGTCCACCATGTACTCTCCGGCGTAGCCGTCGGGAGGCACGTGGGCATCGGTGCCGTGTAGTTGTTGGTAGCGCGCCAGCAGCGTACGGGCAAAGGTATCCATCTGGCTGCCAACGTCGTTCACGTAGTACTCCCGCTGCACGGCGTAGTTCGCAGCCTCCAGCACGCGCGCCAGCGTGTCGCCAAGCACGATGTTGCGTCCGCTGCCAATAGTCAGCGGGCCGGTAGGATTGGCGCTGCCAAACTCGATCTGAAGCGCAGCGCCGGCCCCCACGTCGCAGTTGCCGTAGGCTTCACCCAGATCCACGATTTCCTGTACCTGCCGCGCCAGCCACGTCTCATCCAGATGGAAGTTGATGAACCCCGGCGGGGCCGCGTTGATCTCTCCAAGGTATGGGCTCTCCGGCAGCGCCGCCACAATCACCTCGGCAACTTGCATGGGCGGCATGCGCACGGCGCGTGAGAGACGCAAAGCGAGATTTGACGCGTAGTCGGCCTTCTCCGGCGGGGCGTACTCAACGGTCACGTCGGTATTCGCCAGCGGCGGCAGCTTATTCTGCTGCTGCGCCACGCCGAGTGCTTGCACCAGGAGCCCGCAAATGTGCGTCCGTGCCGATTCTCTGTTCATGAATTGAGTTGAATCCTGCTCATAATCGCGCGACGGCTTGGTAACGACTCTCTCGTGCGGGACCGTTGCCGTCCGTTCAGAGTCGACGGTGCCAAATTAAGAAAGCGACCGCTTGGTGGCCGCTATCTGTAATCTCCATACTACGTTGTAGCGCCCTCGTTTTCAAGCCTCGGCTACGACTAACCAGGCAATCTCTCCTGCGTATCGCTTCCTAGCGCGTGGTATTCTAGTGCTACGTAAGCAGCGGACACGCACACACGTCGCCACACTTGAGAATGGTAGGTAGCATGATTGTAGACGTACACTCGCACATGGTAGATTCGTCGCTACACCTTAGCGACGAGTTCAAGGCCGATCTCGATGCATCGTGGAAAGACCACACCATTCACGCGCCGCCTGAGGTGCACCGGCAAGCCGTCGCCGGCGTAGACGCCATCATCGTCTTTCCGCTCAACGCCCGGTATAGCGGTATCGTTGTGCCCAATGAATACGTGGCTGACTACGTGCGCGGAGCCGGCGGGAACGTGATCGGTTTTGCCAGCGTTGACGCCAACGATCCGGCAGCGCCCGACCAGCTAGAGCATGCGGTCAAGCAGCTCGGGCTGCGCGGCCTCAAGATCGGCCCCATCTACCAGGGATACGACCCGCTTTCCAATGGAGCGCTCGCCATGTTCGCCAAAGCCGACGCGCTAAGCATTCCCATCATGTGGCACCAAGGGACGACATTCGTCCGCAAAGCGCCGCTCAGGTTTGCCCAACCCTGGCAGGTGGATGAGGTCGCGATTCGCTTCCCGGACCTGAAGATCATCGTGGCGCATATGGGGCACCCCGGGATCGGGGAAACGGTCTCGGTAGTGCGCAAGCACCCCAATGTCTACACCGACATCAGCGGCCTTTACCCCCGTCCCTGGCAGTTTTATAACGCCCTCATGACCGCCGTTGAATACGGCGCGGCGCATAAGGTGCTCTTCGGCACGGACTTCCCGCTCTTCAGTGCCGCCGACACGATGGCCGGGCTACGCAACGCGAACGCGCTCGTGGCAGGCACGGCGCTGCCGCGTGTACCGGACAACGTAATCGAGGAGATCATTCACCGGGAGAGCCTGACGCTGCTGGGGCTTGAGTAAGCTCCTAAATAGGGCAGGGCTATCTTCTTCTTTTTGCCTTGCTGGACAACATTCCGCCCAGTAAAGCGTTTTTTCGAAGTAGTACCGATTGCAACGGGGCTGAGACTACCCAACCCGTTCGTGCTGAGCTTGTCGAAGCATGAACGGCAAGAGCGGTGTGTTTGCACGTGTCACCCTTCGACAAGCTCAGGGCGAACGTTGAAGTAGGCGCGAGCCGCATCAAGAGAGTGCTCTATGCGCCACCCTGTGCGTTCTCACTGCTCACTCTTCCGGGGGTTCTTCAGGGGTTTCCTCAGGCGCACGAGCGAAGAAGCGGCGCATTATCCAGTCATTGACACCCCAGGCGCGGATGGCGGAATAGAGCACCCAGATACTGAAGACGCGCTGCAGCGTTGCCTGCGAGAGCTGTTGCGCAACTAGAGCAGCCAACAATCCGGCGGCAACCGCGCCAATCGCGATGAGCAGCACGGGCCTCAGTTCCAGGTTCTTCATGCGGTAGTGGGTTATGGCGCCGGCCAGCGTGGTGGGAATCATCACTACCAGCGAAATACCCTGTCCGATGTGCTGGCCGTATCCCAGAATAAGTACGGCCGCCGGTACCATGATGATACCGCCGCCCACCCCCATGGTGCCGCTCACCAGACCGACCCCAAAGCCAATGAAGAGACTTAAGAGGAATACGCCGATTTCGGGGTCGAGGGTCATTCCGTCTCCTCCCGTTGCAATACCAGGCTCCAAATCGCCATGATTACCATCAAGACGAGGCCGGCAATCAAGATCGCATTGCCGATCATCGGGTGCTGCAAGAACATGCGGAGACCGACCGCCGTGAGCAAGATGGCAAAGAGACGGCGCAATTGCTTTTGATTGATGCGGTGTGAGATGCGCACGCCGATCGGAGCCGCGATGACGGCGCTGATCATGAAACCGGCCCCGGCAATGTACGCTGGCACTTCGTTGCCAGGCGGCTCGTCACGGGGCCACAAGGAATAGATTAAGGCAGAGGCAATCGCCGTGGGCACGATGGCGCCCAGGCTAACCGCGTGGGCCTGGCGCTGCGATAAAGCCAGGTAGGCAGTAATCAAGGGAACGATAACGACACCACCGCCCACACCGGCGAGACCGGACAGCGTACCGCCGGCAACGCCCACGGCAATGTAGCGCCAAATTGGAACTGAATTCATGGCTTCAAAATAGTAGCACGGTTAGTTCCGCCCCACAACGGATGAACGAATGCGGGTTGCATAGTCATGCATGGCGCGTAGGGGCACGACATGTCGTGCCCCTACGCTGTCGTCGCAGCGAGTCCGGTGTGACGGAGTCCGTCTGGCCTTCTAGCATTTGGGGCAGAAGACATCGCGCGGCAGGATACTCAGCCGAAGATCATGGGCACCGTCGGCGCGGGCGCACTCGTAATAGAAGTAGAGTTTTTCTCCCACCGGCACCACGTCTACATAGCGCACCGAACGTGAGCCGCCGCGCGATTGCACCACCGGCCCGTTCACGCTCAGACGAACAAAGTTGCGAACGTCGGCGGACAGCGCCAAGCCGCTTTGCTCCTCGTAGTTCTGCGAGACATCGGCTGAACCGTCGTAGAACGCGAGCCACTGCTGGCCCACCCGCACGAGGGAAGAGATGCGGCTGCAGTAGCTATCCCAGCCCCGGTCGCGGGGTGCAAAGATGTCGCCCTGCCACTCCCAGTTCCGGCCGTCGGCGCTCACCGCCAGGCCCGTGCTCGACTTTGCAATGCCGGTGTTATAGACGTCGGCTGTGGCATGCATCGCTTCACGCGCCGGGTCATCTACCAAGACGGGAGCGGGCGCATAGCTTGCAATCATGTGCCATAGCCCGCCCACGTTGATGACGTAGGGGTCTTTCACACCTTCAGCGTGAATGTCCGCCGCCGTGAGCACCGGTCGGCGCGATGCCGGATCGAACTGCGCCGGTGTATCGGCTTCCAGCACGTCGATGCGCCAGCGGTGATCCGCACTATCCACGAACGAGACGAAGAGCAGAAAGCGCCCGTCGGCATTCCTCACCAAGCTGCTTTTCTCAACGGAGGGTGAGTCACCGAACTCGTGCTTGGACGCCGACCAGATAGTCTCGAAGTGCTTACCATCCTCACTGCGCGTCACGAAGCACGCAAAGCCGCGATCAGGCTCCTGACCGCGCGGACGCCGCCGCCGGTAGTAGAGATAGAACGCCTTTTCGTCAGGGAGGTAGATTACACAAGGCGCGCCGACCCAATGACCGTTCCCCGCCTCCAGCGGCTCCAGCACAACGTGCGCAGTCTCCGGATCGAACAGCGTAGCGGGAAAGTGGTAGGTTTTCGCATCACGCATCGGGTCTGTTGCCCCTCAAGTTTCTCAGTGACGGGAGGAAATGCACAGCGGCAGGCTCAGCAATTCCACGCAATTCCGCCTACCCGTATCACCCACCAATGCCTACTACGCGAAGATTTCCGCTTCGATCTCGGCGGGGGTAACTGCGCGGCCCTCGGCTGCGGAGCGATTGAAGGCGAAGGTGAGCGCCAGAGTCTTGAGGGCTTCATCGAGAGGCGACTGGATCAATGAGGGATCGTCCGCCTCAACGGCCTCTAGGAACGCCTGTGCCAACCGCACTTCAGCGGAAGGACTTTCGGCCTTATGCGCCTCGGTCCCATTCGGCCTAATCTCCTGGAGTTCTCCCTGCGCAAAGCGCAACAGCATTTCCTCGCTAACGAGATCGAGCCCTGAACTCTGCGGCAGGCCGAAGAAAAGCGCATACGTGGTAGCCACGCTGCCGACCGCGCCTGTCTTGAAGGCAAACACACCCGAATAGACATCCCAATTCTGGAAAGATTCATCGTCTTTCCAGGCGCTGCGGCCGAACTGTGCATAGACCTCGTCTACCTCGCCGCCGAAGAGTCGACACAGGTCGAGCAGGTGCGTGGCTTGCTCCACGATCTGGCCGCCGCCTTGGGCGGAATCAAGATTCCAAGGCACTTTCGGTACGCCTTGATACCACCAAATGCGAGCGAGGCCCAAGTCGCGCCCTGCCAAGAGTTCTCGGGCACGGGTTACCAGACTGCCGTAACGTTGCTGGTAGCCGACGCAGCAGAGCACGCCGCCCTGCTCGACCGCCATGCGAATACGGCGGGCGTCCAGTACACTAAGCGCTACCGGCTTTTCCACGAAGATCGCTGCCTTCTGCGTGGCGGCATATTCCACCTGTTCAGCATGCAGATTCGGCGGTGTGATGATGTAGACGGCGTCGGGCTGCTCGGTATCGAGCATGTCGCGGTAGTCTGCGTAGGTCTCCGCGCCAAAGGGTGCGGCGGCCTCCCGGGCACGCGCTTCGTCCAGGTCGCAAATTGCTACCACTTCAGCATTTTCGACTTCCTGGAGCGCGCGATAGTGCGCCTGCGCACGGCGTCCGGCACCGATACCCGCCACCCGTAATTTCATTGTGTTACCTTGATCTCGTCGTTGTTCGAATGAAGACCCTAGACAATAGGTCCGCTGCAAAACTGCCAGCGGATAGACTACGCTTCACAACGGGACTAGTGGAATTCCGCGTCCGTTCGTGCTGAGCTTGTCGAAGTATGAACGGATGCGTTGCTTCATGGGTATCGGGTTGCGCTTTTTCTCTGAATCAAGCGCACGCTGTCCGCCCGGGAAAGCCCTCAAGCGACCGCCGTGCCGCGCAGCGAGTACGCCGTCGTGTCGTCGATGCGCACGGGCAGGATTTGGCCCACCAGGTTCTCGCGGGGATCGGTGAAGAACGTCACGCGGTCGGTGCGAATGCGGCCCCACCACTTGCCGTTTTTCTGACCCTCCACCAGCACGTCCAGCGTCCGGCCGCGCAGCCGCATATTCTTTGCTGAGACGATCCGTTCCTGCAGTGCTTCCACTGCCAGCAACCGTTGATGTTTCATCTCGCGCGGCACGTCGTCCGCCATCTCCTCGCCGGCTTTAGTGCCCGGCCGCGGCGAGTACATGGCTACGTGCACTACGTCGAGCTCAAGCTGCTCCAGCATTGCGAGCGAATTCTGGAATTGTTGCTCCGATTCACCGGGGAATCCGACGATGATATCCGTGGCAATGGATGCGTGGGGGATGATGTCGCGAATGCGCGCTACCAAGTCCACGTATCTGCGGGCGGGATAGCCGCGTTTCATGCGCCGCAGCACGATGTCATCACCGCTCTGCACGGCAATATTGAAGTGCTCGCAGACGTTAGGCAGGCTGCCCACCGCCTCGATGATGCGGTCGGACATGAAGAGCGGGTGCGAGGTGAGGAAGCGAATACGCTCCAAGCCCGGTACTTCGCTGCACGCTGTGAGCAAGTCCGCCAGATCCGGGCGTCCTTCCAGGTCACGGCCGTAGTCGTCGACCGTCTGCCCCAAGAGCGTGACTTCCCGCGTGCCGTGCCGTACCATCCAACGCAACTCGCGCACGACCTCCGGTATCGGACGGCTGCGCTCAGCACCCCGCCGAATCGGCACGATGCAAAAGGCGCAGCGCATGTTGCAGCCGTAAATCACCGGCACCCAGCGGCACGGCCCACCAATCGCAAGAGGCGATCCCTCTAAGCAGCCCTCGTCCAGCATGCCCCGGTTGCCGGCCTTCTGCTGCGCGAATTCCAGGATCGGCTCATACTCCACCGGCTTGGTGAAGACGTCAACCTGCGGCAGGCGCGCCTGCAAGCGCTCCAGGCTGTCCTCACCCACCATGCAACCCATCATCGCAATTGAGAGCTGGGGGTTTTTCTTCTTCATGCCGGTGAGCCAGCCAAGCTGCCCCAGGGCGCGGTTTTCTGCGCTCTGGCGTACGGCGCACGTATTCACGACGACTAGGTCTGCCTGCGCCGGCTCGTCCGCCCATGTGTACCCCAGCGCCTCCAATGAGCCGCCCAGCCGCTCGGAATCGGCTTTGTTCATCTGGCACCCGTAGGTGATTAGGTGATAGCGCAGGTCCATGAGTTCAAGTACCTTATTCCGTCTCTTCGCGGCTTACGGCCATCTGCTCTGCAATCCGATGAGCATCGCCCATTTAAGCCTAGCTGGTAGTGTTTACAATCAAGTGGCACCGTGCCAAGCCCGCGAGATCGTTCGCGTCTTCCCATTGTAGCAAGCCCTGGCTGAGGCGTGAAGAATTGAGCGTGCTCAGAGCGGTTGCCCAGCCTGCTTGTACTTCCCTATACTAGGGCACTGGCAATATTCATCGCGTGTAGCCCTGGTGTCGTGCATGTCCACGCTAGCACAGCCCAAAGTACGACCGCTCATATCAGAGTGGGTAACGGCCAATGGCGATATGTGCCTTGCGCTGCGCGATCCTGATGAACTGCTCGCGGGCACTGCCCTTATCCCCGCCGGCCTCGCGCCCGTGCTCGAACTCTGTGATGGCGAACACACCCTTGCCGCGATGCAAGCGGCGCTTTCCGTGCGGTATGGCATGTCGCTGCCGACCGCGACGCTCGAATCCCTCATATCGCAACTTGATGAGGCGCTGATTCTGGAAAGCGAACGTGTGCAGGCGGCGCGGCACGATGCCCGTGAAGCGTACCGGAACGCGCCGTTTCGCCCGCCTGCACTCGCCGGGACCTCGTATCCTGCCGATCCTGACGCACTTACGTCTATGCTCGATGGATTCGTTGCTGCGGTAGCACCCGATCCTCAGTATGATCAGTCGGCCATACGGGGAATCTTGAGCCCGCACATCGACTACGAGCGCGGCGGGCCTGTCTACGCGCACACCTGGCAGCACGCTCAACAAGCCGTGTGGGAAGCAGACGTTGTCGTTATATTCGGCACCGATCATGCGGGCAGTCCGGGCACGCTGACACCCACGCGCCAGGACTACGCCACGCCGTGGGGCACGTTACCGACGGATCAGGGGGCTGTTGACCGGCTAGAAGCAGCCTGGGGCGACAAATCCTTGTACGACGAGGAGCTCCACCATCGCCGAGAACACTCTATCGAGCTTGCCGCCGTTTGGCTGCACTACATACGTCAAGGCGATCCCGTGGCGCTAGTGCCGATTCTCTGCGGCTCTTTTTTGCCATTCACGGCAGGTGACGCGCACCCCCAGGATCGCCCTCAACTCTCAGAGAGTATCGCCGCACTTAGTGATGGCCTTGGGGGCAAACGCGTGCTCGTCGTTGCCGCAGCCGACCTGGCGCACATGGGTCCGGCCTTTGGCGACCCGCAGCCTCTGGATCGTCAAGAGAAAGAGGTTCTTAAGGGCTTTGACCGTGAGATGCTGGATGCCATGTGCCACGGCGATGCGGAGTCATTCCTTGGGCTTCTGCGTCAGAGCAAAGACAAACAGAAGGTGTGCGGCCTCCCGCCCATATACGCCGCCTTGCAGTTGCTTGGCCCTACTTCCGGCCGCGTCCTGGACTACGCCCAGTGTCCCGCCGATGGTATGGCGGGATCCGTAGTATCCGTTGCGGGAGTTGTATGGACAGACTAGGTTCTGTTGAGACTTCGTTTATTTTGTTCGTTGCTTTGGCGTGTCATTCTGAGCGCAGCGGCGAACCAGAGTTCGAGGAATCTAGAGTCCCAGTGAAGCGATCTCTATCGGCGCAGCCACCGGTAGCCGCGATTATCGGGAAGTGCCCCACCCTTTGCCCTGGCGTCGAGCAAAGATGGGTTCCCGCGGAAGCGGGAAAGTCGACTATTAGACAACTACTCGCGGGAATTGTAAGCGTCAGGTAATTCGTTGACAGATTGGGAGCATGAAACGGCAGGAAGAAATGGCTACCAATCGGCTGCCTTACCCAATGGGTAATTCTGTCACGAGCAGAGACAGCTCGTGCATGAAAGATGAACATGGTAGGCGGCACGAAAACCGTCACTCCGGCGCAAAGCCTGCCCTCTGGTTGATTCGGGGCCGGGGTCTAGGGGGTGCAGTGAAGATGGATTCCGGCTTTCGCCGGAATGACGGAGCTGACCGTCCTCAACTTTCCAGGGCATTAACTGGATTGACGAATCTGTCAACGAATTAGTCAACACTTACAGGAATGACGTCTAAATGTCAACACCATCGTGACGGATAACCAACACAAGCCAGCGAAACCTACCGCGCCAGCCAGCCGCCGTCTATGGGCACGATCGAGCCGTGCATGAAATCGGACTCGTCTGAGGCGAGATACACTGCCAGCTTGCCGATGTCCTCTGCTGTGCCCCAGCGGCCGGCGGGAATGCGGCTCCTGATTTCGGGAGCACGGACGGGATTCTGCTGCAAAGCTTCTGTCATGTCGGTATCGATGTAGCCCGGCGCGATCGCGTTGACGTTGACCCCGTGCGGCGCCCAGTCCGTGGCCAAGGCGCGGGTGATGCCGGCCACGCCGTGCTTGCTCGTGACGTACGGCGCAATGTGCACGCCGCCCTGAAACGACATGAGCGAAGCGATGTTGACGATCTTGCCTCGGCCCTGAGGCACGAAGTAGCGTCCCGCGGCCTGGCAGAGGAAGAATACCGCATGGAGGTTCACCTGTAGCACGGTGTTCCAATCCTCTTCCGTAAGCTCAAGCGCGGGCTTGCGACAGGTGATACCGGCATTGTTCACCAAGATGTCGATTCGGCCAAAGTGCGCCGCCGTTTGGTCAACGAGCCCTCTGAGATCGGCAACCGAAGCCGTCGCCAAATCGGCTTGCAACGACAGGTAACGCCGCCCCGCAGCCTCGACCTGGGCTTGCGTCTCGGTGGAAGCGGACCGCGACACGCCCGCCACGTCCGCACCGGCTTCGGCGAGCGCCCGGGCAATGCCCCGCCCGATGCCGCGGCTGGCGCCGGTGACCAAGGCAACCTTGTCGGTCAGTGAAAACCCAATCTCGCTCACGAGCAACCCTCCTGATTAGCGTAATGGTCTAGTTTCCTCAAATTTTAGATGCATATCTCACGTGATTGCGGGAGTGGTGGACGACCTAGGCAGTCCGCCACTTCCGGTTCGCGGACCTCGATGCATGCTGAGAGGTGGATACAGAACCAATGCTGTCATATACGCTGCGTAGGAACAACCCAGGCCGCGATAGCCGTCAACTCCGGTAGCGCAGGTTTGCAACCTGCGTCCCCTCTGCGAAAGGGACTCCTTGTGCCGCTATCTCTCTAAAGCATACGAGTAGGCTTGGTTTCCTCCTCTCTTTTGAGGAAATCTCTGTACGAAATCTGCCACGTCCATTTTGTCAGGCACTTTGCTTTGGGTTCGTGCCACCCTGAACTTGTCCGCCTCGAGAGTAAATTGACACGGAGGGGCACGACATGTCGTGCCCCTACATCCTCGCGCAATTGAATGAGCAAGGATCGGATACCGACCGAGAGTATAGGAACCAACGCTCGCTCAGGCTTGACGCCCGGCATACGTCCGTGACAAAATTCCATGGGTAGGAGCAGCTTGCCAGCGCTTTGTGCCGTGCTCGAAGCACTTCGCAACAGCGCTGCACTTTCACCCGCTCTCAGTCTTTTCTAAAGCAGCATTACCTAGAGACAACTTCTCAATCACAAAGTGCCGAAGGCAACATAACATTCTAATAGATTCCCAGCCGCACAATTGCGGCATCGAGGAGGCACGAATTGGCCGGGTTCAAGGAAGTCAGTAGAGACCTCGACTTTCCCAGTATGGAGCATCGGATTCTGAAGTTCTGGCAGGATACCGATGCCTTTGAGAAGCTTGTCGCGAAGAATAGCGGCAACCCTCGCTGGTCTTTCATTGACGGCCCCATTACCGCCAATAACCCCATGGGCGTTCACCACGCGTGGGGACGCACCTACAAAGATGTCTACCAGCGCTTTAAAGCCATGCAAGGCTACGTGCAGCGCTACCAAAACGGTTTCGATTGCCAGGGACTTTGGCTGGAAGTCGAGGTCGAACGCGACCTCGGTTTCGATTCTAAGCATGAAATTGAGGAATTCGGCCTCGATAACTTCTCCCGCGAGTGTCGCAAACGGGTGGAGCATTTCTCCAGCGTGCAGACGAACCAGTCCATCCGGCTCGGCCAGTGGATGGACTGGGACAACTCGTACTACACCATGGACGATACCAATATCGAGCATATTTGGTATTTCCTCAAGCGCTGCCACGAGAAGGGCTGGCTTTACAAGGGCTGGCGCTCGATGCCCTGGTGCATCCGCTGCGGCACCAGCCTCTCGCAGCATGAGTTGGTTGGTACCGACACCTACCGCGAAGTCACCCACCCGGGCATCACGCTGCGGCTTCCGATTAAGGGCCGCGCGAACGAGTACATTCTCGTCTGGACGACTACGCCGTGGACGCTCGCTGCAAACACCGCGCTGGCCGTGCATCCCGACTTGACCTATGTGGCTGCCGAAGCCGATGGCAACACGTACTACCTCTCGAAAGGCACGCTAGAGAGCGTTGGGCGCGGCAAGCTCACCGCTGTCCGCGAACTCAAAGGCGCCGAACTGGTTGGTCTTGAGTACACAGGGCCCTGGCACGATTTACCGGTACAGCAAGACTTCCTCACCAAGGTGGTCGCGTGGGAGAACGTGGGCGAGGAAGAGGGCACCGGCATCGTCCACATCGCGCCGGGGTGCGGCGCGGAAGACTACGAGCTTTCGCAGGAATATGGGCTCCACGTCATCGTGCCGATTGACGGCGACGGCAACTACGTCGATGGGTTCGGCCCACTCACAGGCCGAAGCATAACCGATACGAATGAGATGATCTTCGACGCGCTTGGCAAAGCCGAGTTGGTCTACCGCATCGAGGACTATACCCACCGCTACCCGGTGTGCTGGCGCTGCGGGGCGGAAGTCGCCTTTCGCCTGGTAGAAGAGTGGTTTATTTCCGCTGAGGAGATCCGCGAGCGTATGCTTGCGGAAAACCAGACCGTGGAGTGGGTGCCTGAGTACGGTGGGAAGCGCATGGACGACTGGCTAAACAACATGGGCGACTGGTGCATCTCGCGCAAGCGCTTCTGGGGCCTGCCGCTGCCATTCTACCATTGCGAGAGCTGCGACCACGTCACAATCGTCGGCACTGTGCAGGAGCTTGAAGAGCGGGCAGTTGACGCCGCAAAGGTGCGCGCGCTGCCGGAACTCCATCGCCCGTGGATCGATGAAATCAAAGTCCACTGCGAGCAGTGCAACGGCGAGACCGCGCGTATCCCGGAAGTCGGCGACTGCTGGCTGGATGCCGGAATCGTGCCCTTTTCCACGAACGGCTACCTGGAGGGCAGCAGCGAGTGGGGCAACTGGTTCCCTGCTGACTTCATCAGCGAGATGCGCGAGCAGATTCGCCTTTGGTTCTACGCCCTCGCCTTCATGAGCGTTACCTTGGAAGACGTTCGTGCTTACCGCAACGTGCTCATCTACGAAAAAGTCAATGATGAGCATGGCAAACCGATGCACAAGAGCCACGGCAATGCCATCTGGTTCGATGAAGCCGTGGAGAAGATGGGCGCGGACGTGATGCGCTGGCTGTACTGCGAGAGCAATACCCAGCAGAACCTGAATTTTGGCTACGCGGTGGCCCAAGACGTTAAGCGGCGGCTGCTGCTCTTCTGGAATATTTATAATTTCTTCGTGACGTATGCCCGCTTGGAGGACTTTGACCCTACCAACGTCAGTGTGCCGCTCGAAGTGCGGTCGCTGATGGACCGCTGGATTATTGCGCTGCTCCACAAACTCGTGCGGGACGTAACCAACGACCTGGAGCAGTTCGATGCCTACAGCGTTGCACGGCGGGTCAACAGTTTCATCGAGCAGTTATCCACGTGGTACGTGCGGCGAGGTCGCCGACGGTATTGGAAGTCCGGGCAGGACCGGGACACCATGTCGGCATATGTCACACTCTATGAGGTGCTCACCACGCTGACGCGCACAATAGCGCCCATCATGCCGTTCCTCAGTGAAGAGGTTTACCAGAATCTCGTGCGCTCGGTGGATAGCGCCGCGCCGGAGAGCATTCACCATACGGAGTGGCCGCGCTACAACGCATCGCTCATTGACGAAGACCTGCTTGTCCACATGGAGCTCGCGCAACGCATCGTAGGCCTGGGTCGCGCCGCGCGCAGCACCAGCAAGATCAAAGTGCGCCAACCCCTGCCGGAGATGCTGGTCCACGCAAAGACCGCCGACGAGCTGGAGGGGCTAGGACGCCTGCAAGACCACATCCTCAGTGAACTAAACGTGAAGTCGCTCCGCTTCGTCGGGCCGGAAGAGGAGCTTGTAACGTACGAACTCAAGCCCCGCTTCAATTTGCTCGGCCCCAAGTATGGGAGGCAGGTGAAAGCAATCGCGGCGGCTCTCCGACAGAGCGACGCCCAGGTCGGCGCGCGACTGGTAGCGGAAGGTCAGCCGATCGCGGTTGTAGTGGACGGACAACCTATCGAGCTGCGGCCCGAGGAAGTGGACGTGCAGGCGCGGGAGCGCGCAGACTATAGCGTGGCAACTGAAGAAGGGTATCTCGTCGCTCTCCACACGGAGATTTCGCCGGACCTCGAGCGGGAAGGCATGGCACGTGAACTCATTCATCACGTCCAGAATCTGCGGCGCGAGGCTGACTTCAACCTCTCCGACCGCATCGTGACCTATATCGGTGTAGCCGACGGCGCGGAAGGACGCGCTAACGTCGCGGCGATGCTGCGCACGCATAGTGAGGCCGTTGCTCAGGAAACGCTATCCGTACGTGTGGAGTCGTCCTTTGCTCCCGACGGGGCTCATCAGGAAGTCGTGGATCTCAACGGCTTGTCGGTTACCCTCGGTGTGGTGCGCGCCTAAGGACTTACTCCGGTCTGAGGACGATGCGATAAGGCAAAAGTGGACCTCGATGAGAAAGTAGCAGGGCTGAACCGCTCCGCATGAGGAGCACCAACACTACAACGAGAGAGTATTGCAGCTTTGAATCGTACTGTAGTCTTACTGTATTGCTGAATTGAAAGGAAGGGGATTATGGCTGAGAATGCACAGACGTTGCCACAGATCTTCAAGTGGTTCGAGGAAGGCAAGTTCGCCGCCTCCGGTTTTCCGGATACCGAGGAGGAACTGCGCGCGGTGGCAGCACAGGGCATTACGCACATCGTCGCCGCGTCGAGTAAGGACCCGGATACGGCCGCCATCGAACGCCTGGGCATGACCGTCGATCAGTTTGATGGCGCCAGCAGCGATTTGGCGACGCTCGATGCCGCCATTGAGTCCCTGCACGCGGCGGCCATGCGCGACGACAAAGCCCTCATCCACTGAGGCTCCGGATTCGGCGGGGCCGGTACGGTCCTGGCAGGTTATTTGGTGAAGTACGAAGGCTACGCGCCGGCGGATGCGGTGCAAGCGCTGCGCGACTTTCGCCCGGGAGACTTGAAGGGCGACAAGGTCGACGCATTCATTTCTGAATACGCGGAGAGCCTCAAGGCTGGGTGAAAGAGTGTGCCCGTATTTTAGGAAAAAGAGCCCGCTACGACAGTAGCGGGCTTTTAGATTCTCGTTCACGTGTCTTGCTCGCTTCAAGCCCTTCGCGGGTGAAGCCAAATGAATCCAGAGGCTATTGCGGTATTAGCTCCAGTGCGGTTAACACACCTGCTAACGCGACAAACAACAAAACAAGCTGAATCGTTAACTGGTGAAATCGCTTTTCAATACGCAATTCCAACGCCTGTAGTTCTGTCCGGAGGTCTGACTTAGTAACGAGTTCGCCTCGCTCTGCGCCCACCAAGTCCACGAGCGCCTCAGCCTGGGATTCATTGAAGCCCGTGCCCGTAAGGGTTTTTATCGCCTTGTGCGTATCAAACATCGCCATAGACAGACCTTAAGCAACTACTTTGAGTTATCGTCAATATCAGTATAACATACGCCTAAAGCCTACTCTTTAGTGCAGATGCAAGGCGACGAGCGTGCCAGATCTTCAGAAAGAATCACGAGGGGCCCTTAACCGCAAGGCAGTTCAGGATTCGGCTCAGGGCGAATGTGTTGTGCCATAAAGGCCGTGAGTTCCGCAATTGGCACGCGTTCCTGCTCCATGCTGTCGCGGTGGCGCACGGTCACTGTGTCGTCGTCTTTGGTTTGAAAGTCCACCGTAATGCCGAACGGCGTACCTACCTCGTCCTGCCGCCGGTAGCGGCGACCGATGCTGCCGCTTTCGTCGTAGAAGACTTCCCATTGCAATTGCAATTCCGCCACGATCTCTTTGGCGATGTCCGGCAGGCCGCCTTTCTTCACCAGCGGCAAGACCGCCGCCTTGATCGGCGCGAGAAACGGATGGAACCGCAGCACGACACGTGAATCGCCTTTCGCGTCTACGTCTATATCGTAGGCTTCGAGTAAGAACGTCAGCAGCGCGCGGTCCGCTCCGGCGGCGGGCTCGATCACGTAGGGGACGATGTGTTCTTTCTTCTCTTCGTCGTAGAAGGTGAGGTCCTGGCCGGTGGCTTCGCTGTGATTGCGCAGGTCGTAGTCGGTGCGGTTGGAGATGCCCTCCAACTCGCCCCAGCCAAAGGGGAACTGATATTCGATGTCCCAGCAGTACTTGGCATAGAAGGCAAGTTCGTCATCCCCATGCTGGCGCAAGCGTATATTTTCTTCTTTCACGCCGTAAGCTAGGTACCATTGGCGCCGAGTCTCGAGCCAATACGCGTGCCACTCGTCATCGGTGCCGGGCTCGCAGAAGAATTCCAACTCCATCTGCTCGAACTCCCGCTGGCGAAAGATGAAGTTTCCGGTCGTAATCTCGTTGCGGTATGACTTGCCGATCTGGGCGATGCCAAAGGGCAGACGCAGCCGCGACGTATTGAGCACGTTCTTGAAGTTCACAAACATGCCCTGGGCGGTTTCGGGACGCAGGTAGGCAACGGCAGAATCATCCTCCACCGGGCCGACGAACGTCTTGAACATAGTCAAGAAGCGGCGGGGCTCAGTGAAGTCACCGCCGCAATTGGGACACTCTTCGCCTTCCAAATGGTCCACGCGAAAGCGTTGGTTGCAACTCGTGCACTCCACCAGCGTATCGGCAAAGTGGGAGGCGTGGCCGGTTGTCCGCCACACATTGGGGTTCATCACGACTCCGGTCTCAATGCCGACCACATTCTCTCGCGCACGGACGGTATTGTGCCACCAGGCCTCGCGCACATTGCGTTTCAGCGCAATCCCCAGCGGCCCGTAGTCCCAGAAGCTCTCGAAACCACCGTAGATTTCGCTGGAGGGATAGACAAATCCCCGCCGCTTACACAAACTAACGATTTCTTCCATTACATCTGATTTTGCTGCCAACGTGATTCCCTTCACGACTGAGTCTTTAGCGCACGCATACGTTCCATAAAGGGCGCGGTTTTCAAGTCCTGCTCGGCGATGTAGCGCACAAACGCATCTGCGGTCTGTTCAAGTTGGACGGTTGTAGCCGGGTCGACCTGCAGGCGCTCAACGGTCTGCAGGGGTTCGCGCGCCAACCAGCGTAGGCACTTGATCGTGCGCACCGCAATCGCCAGGCCGGAGACTCCACCGCAGGGCGCGCACACCACGCCACCGGTATCCGGGCGCACCCGGTTGCCGTCATCTGAGAGCGGCTTGCCGCACCGCGCGCACTCTTGGAGTTGGGCCTGATACCCAAGACTTGCCAATAGTTGTAGTTTATAGGCTACTAAGACCAGCGGCAAGGCATTGGTTGCTGCCAGC
Source organism: Chloroflexota bacterium (assembly GCA_965221905.1). Lineage (GTDB taxonomy): Bacteria > Chloroflexota > UBA11872 > VXOZ01 > VXOZ01 > VXOZ01. The sequence goes on along the minus strand of OZ244922.1, from coordinate 3,175,406 downwards.
GCGCCCAGGGCCTTTAGTAGCAAGATGAACTCCGTGTGGGATTCCACCTCTTCTTCAACCAGGATATGGGCCGTCTCTATGGCTTGATAGGCATATGGCAAGCGGTTGAGGTCGGTGCGCAGATGGGGGAAGGTTTCCACGGTTTCGGCCTGCACCACCAGGTCCAGGCTGCGGCGTCGCACTACAAACACCTTGGCGAGCGTGAAGAGTTCCAGGTGCCCCGCCATGCGGCTTGCCGGCCTGCGCACCCCTTTGGCGACCACGTTCAGCCGTCCGCGGTCGGGCGTAAGCAGCGTCAGGCGCCTATCTGCTTCTAAGAAGTCCGACCGCCGCAGAACTAGCGCTTCCGCAATGTAGGTACGTTCTTTCGCCATAGAGCTTCATCAAGTATCGCAGAAAAGCGAGATCGCCAGACGCACATGCCAAACAGCGGTAAAGCGGTGTGCTTGGTGTTTGCCTCGTGTCCCTCTCAACCGCACTCCGTTTACCAATTGCTGTCTGAATTACGTAAGGCTGCGAGTTGTCTCACTCACAGCCTTGTTGCGTTTCTCAAATGCAGAGCCGCAAGGGTTCAGCAATACCGTGGGCTCCTTTAAGTTGGACACGCAATCTTGCCCACATCACTTATTTCGTTTGGCCGTGTTCGTGATGGGATAAAGGATATACATTCGCTCTTGGCTATCCCATCTCGCCTCAATCATTCGTCTCAGCGCCTTCTTGATCCTGTCCTGAGCGCGGCTCCTTGCGCACGAGAACTTTCTTGATGCGCGTACCTTCGACGGTTAACACTGAGACCGTAACGCCATCGAATTTGAGTTCATCTCCCTCGTCAGCCATGCGGCCGAGGTGCGCAAAGATCACTCCGCCCAGGGTATCCACCTCTTCATTCTCAAGGCTGATGCCGAGTATATCATTCAAGTCGTGCATGCTGACCGTTGGGTCCACCACGGCTTCCAAATCATTCACCATTTCGACGCGCGGTTCTTCCGCGTCGTGCTCGTCCTGAATCTCCCCCACGATCTCTTCAAGCACGTCTTCAATGGTCACGAGGCCGGCAACGCCGCCGAACTCGTCAACGCAAATCGCGGCGTGCACTCGCTTCTGCTGCATCTCCTGCAAGAAGTCGCTTAGCTTTTTCGATTCAGGCACGAAGTACGGCTCACGCATCACGTCACGCACGAGCGTATCGAGCTTGTCCGCTTCCACATAGGGGAGCATGTCCTTGACATAAACTACCCCCTTTATGTTGTCAATCGTCTCTTCATAGACCGGGATGCGGGAATAGCCATGTTCAGAGGAAGTGCGGATAGCATCGGACAGTGTGCTGTCACCCTCCAAGGTCACGATATCGACACGGGGAGACATGATGTCACCGACGGTCAACTCGCCCAGTTCAAACACGCCGTGGATCATCTCGCGCTCGCCTTCTTCGATCACTCCCTCCTTGCCGCCGGTGTCCACCATCAGCTTGATCTCTTCTTCCGTGACCGTGGGCACCGCAGTCAGCGCCTCGCGTCCAAAGCGGTGCGTGATGAGATTGCTCGCGTGGGAAATTAGCCAGACGAGCGGATGAAAGGCCGATTGTGTGACCAATATCACCCGTGCCGAGAGCAAGGCAAAGCGCTCGGCATGGGTGATAGCCATTGTCTTGGGCACGATTTCGCCCAAGACAATGCTGACGAAGGCAATCGTCATCGTGATCAAAATGAGGGCGATCAGGTCGTTGCCGATGACGCGACCCAGGTCGTCCGAGAAGCTCACTGCGCCAATAGCGGACGCGAGGAACCCGACCGTCGTGATCGCGATCTGGATAGTCGTGAGGAATCGCTCGATATTCTGGTGAAAGCCCTTAACGATGCGCGCGTTTCTAACGCCCTCATCCGCCAGTTGCTGGATGCGCGCGCGGCTTACGGAAATAACCGAGGTTTCTGTCGCTGCAAAGAACCCGTTGAATAGCGTTAGGATAAGAATGCCGAGAATCTGACCCCAACTTGACGGATCCAAAATCAATTACTCCTTACTAAAGCACACCCTTCCTGCCGTACCACCCCTGGACGCAAACGAGTACGTCTCTAAAACACACCTCTGACCGTTAGTCTTTCATGCGCCACGCTTTTCGTCCGGTAGCGGCTGCTCGTCTTCCGCAGGCAGCGCGCGCATCCCCCGCACGCGTGCCGGCACGCCATAGGCTTTCACCGACGGAGGCACATCCCGCGTGACCACGGAACCCGCACCCGTCATCGCATTGCTGCCCACCCGCACCGGCGCTACCAGCAACGTGCCGCTGCCCACAAAAGCGCCGTCTCCTATCTCGGTCTCATGCTTCACCGCACCGTCATAGTTGCATGTGATGGCGCCGGCGCCAATGTTTGCGTTGTTTCCGACTACTGTATCACCTAGGTAGCCCACGTGGTGTATCTTAGCGCCGGGACTAACCCGGGTATTCTTGAGTTCGGCGTAGTTGCCGATTTCCACATCGTGGCCGATCACTGTCCCCGGCCGCAGGTGGGCGAAAGGGCCGATGCGCACGTTTTCGCTGACTTCCGCGCCCTCCAGCACCGACTCCATAGCGGTTACATTAGCCGCGAGGCGTGTGTCCTGCAGACGGGTACCGGGCCCGATCGTACAGTTGTCTCCTACGGCAGAATCGCCGTACAGGTGACAGTTCGGCAATACCGTAATGTCCTGCCCGAACGTCACCGTGTCATCGATCCAGGTCGTCGCCGGGTCTACCAGGGTTACGCCGCCGCGCATCGCCCGCGCGCGTATCCGTTTGCGCAGCGTACTCTCGGCGAGGGCCAAGTCTGCACGGTCCCTGATTTGGAGCAATTCGACTGCCGCGCCCGTAAGGCACACTGTTTCCACAGGGATTCCCTCGGCTATGGCAAGCGCCAGAAGGGAAGCGACAAAGAGTTCGTCTTGCGCCTGCACGGCGCTGCGGTGTTCCCAAAGCCATGCACGCGCTACGCACGCCACGCCGGTGCTGACGATTTCCAACGGAGCGTCCCCAACGCTCGGGTCTTCATCCGCAAGCACACATCGGACTCGACCGGTGGAGTCGCGAATGATGCCGCAACCACCGTACGTGGGGTCTGGGTGCGGATTTGAAAGCAATACAACCGGAGCGGAGGTCTCTTGCCGGCACTGAATGAGACGAGACATCGTCTCATGGGAGAGGAGCGGCATGGCGCCCGAGACAACCAAGAGCGAACTGCGGGTATCCGGTATCGCGGCGACTGCCGCTTCCAGCCGGTTCACGTCCGTCGGGAGCGCACAGGTAGTTGCGGGGCCAAAGAAGTCCTGCAACTGAACAGTGTCAGCAGTACAGGCTGCTACCAGGGGAGAACAGCCAGCTTTACGCGCTGATTGCGCAGGGTATACAGCCATGGGGCGACCGGCAAGCGCATGCAAGACCGTAGCGCGTTGAGACTGCATCCGCTCTGATTGGCCGGTAGCCAAGATGATAGCGGCAGTGGATTGGTGAGGGTCCGGGTCGCTCTCTGTCATGGGTTAGAAGGCAGCGCGTACCACGCCCCGGCAGCATGTGCCGGATTCGTGTCGCTTAGCGTTGCTGTCGTCCTACGGACGCAGTCTGTCGTCCTACGGACGCGCAATCCGCCTACACCCTTCCTCCTTTTGCGCCGCTCGCATACTCGCGGCTGGGGCGGTAGGATTCGAACCTACGTATGCGGGCTCCAAAGGCCCGTGCCTTACCGCTTGGCGACGCCCCACCTGCTTAATCATATCCCCGCCATAGGGGAGCGTCAAGTACGTCCGAGCAGCGCCTCCGATCCCTTCCGCTCCCAATTGTGCTGGGTCTGCCACCGTAGGGGCACGACCTGTCGTGCCCCTACGTGTGATGCTGAATATCACGCGCCGACATTGCTTGCTTGGCAGGTGGCGCGGCGTGCCGATACGCCCATGCAGAGTTGCCCTCGATCTCGGCTCAATCGACTTCCCCGTTGCGGCGCCCACTATGCCGGCAGTTGACATGACACCAATTCATCCGTCCAATTCGCACTCTCTCGTTTTCCCATTGCATGCCTCTTCACTGGGAGACTGTCTGGTCTCCCAGGCAGCCGCAAGCGACGAAGCAAAGATTACTGATACGATGAATTTGAAAGTCTGAGTGAAGAGAGTAGAAGAGCGTGCTTCAAGCGTTAACCGGCCTTTACATTCAGATAATCGTGGTTGTCGGCTTGGTCGCAATTGTAGCGGTCGGCACGGTGCTAAGAATATCTGCGCGCACAGGGAATAACCTCATTCACCCTAACCGTAGCTGGCGGCTCGATGAACTGCCCGCAGCGGAGCCTGCGCTAGAACCGCTGGCCTTCCCGGCTACCGACGGCACGCGGCTCGCCGGTTGGTTTCTCGCGCATCCGCGGCCCCGCGGTACCTTGCTGATGCTCCATGGCTTTGGCACAAATCACTTCGGATTGGTGCACCTGGCTTACGACCTGTTCGCGCAGGATCTACAGTGCCTTCTACTTGATTTTCGCGGACATGGGATGAGCGAAGGAGATGCGACGACACTGGGGCTGTGGGAGCAGCGGGACGTGCTGGGAGCGCTGGAATACCTCCGCTCGCGCCGCGACGTGGACCCGGACCGCATCGGCGTGTACGGTGTTTCAATGGGTGCTGCGACGGCGCTCCTCACGATCAAGGAGGGGCGTGGGGTCCGCGCCTTAGTGACCGACAGCGCGTTCGCGACACTCAAAGGAGCTATAGACCACGGCTTTCGCAGAATTGCCAATCTGCCGCCGTCTGTATTTCGCACACCGACGGTATGGTTTGCAAGCCGGTTTGCCGGTGTGGGACTGAATGAGGTGCTCGGCGTCGTACAACCGTTGGCTCGGATCAAGCAGATCGCGCCCTGCCCTATTCTGATCATTCACGGTACGGAAGACGACGTCGTCTTCGTGCAAGATGCCTACCAACTCTATCTGGCTGCAGAGGGGCCAAAGGAGATTTTGATTGTACCGGACGCCGGCCACGTCCGCTCACATCAAGTGCTTGGCGACGCATACGTCGAGCGCGTCGCCGCCTTTTTCATTGACATCTTCAGTCGCCCCGATTGACGTTTTCAATCGTCCCGACTGATGTCCTTTAACGTCCGGCCGCCCTGTGACTGATAGGCTGCTTTCGGGAGCGTAGGCATCCTACGAGATATCCGAATGATTCTTCATCTTGCGCCTGGAGGTCGCTCCAGACGCCACACACGGACGGGAGGATCGCGGGGCGTGGTGTAGACGAGCTCCAGACCGCCGTCAATTGCTGCCAATGCCGGCGGCAGCAATGAAAAGTCGCCCCGCGCGCCGGCGAATGCGTCTTCCACCACAAACTTGGTCGCCGTGCCGCTCAGCAAGTAGCCTATCTCATAGTCGTCGGTGTCGTAACGGTACTTTGCAGTCAAGCGGCTGCTGTACACATACATAGCAAAGTGGCGCCGCGCCAAGATGACGTCTTCCTGGCTGAGATTCTCCCGGAGCCACTGTGCTGATTGGATATACGACGACCACTGCGAATCGAAACGGTAGTACTGGGCTGGGTCGCTGCTCCAACGCTCGACATTGGTGCGAATGTACACACCGTTTGCCAAGACCAGCATGGCGATCAAGAGGGAGACGCCGGTCACTATGATGCCCTGCGTCGCGCGCGGGGCGAAAGCGCGCTCCAAGAGTACGCGTCCGCCAATGAGACCGTAGTAGCCCAGAAACGGGATGACTGGGATGAGAAAGCGCCCACTGGCATAGGACCAGATGAACACGACGCCCAGGTAGACGAATGTGTATACGGCCACGAGCGAGAACTGCCGCCTGAGTTGGATGCCCCAGCCGAATGCGGCGATTAGCCAGCCTACTCCCGCGATCACACTAACGATAATGCCGAGTCCGGGCCGATCGACATCCAGGAATCCCGCCAGCACATAGTGCTCCATGTTGCTCGCAATGCGCGCAAGGAGATCAGTGAATCCAATGGTGCCCGCGGAAAAGTTCTCTTGGTCTTTCAGGAAGAACTGATATGAGTAGATCGTGACGGGCAAGGTAATAGCGTTGCGCACCTGCCACAGGCCGATGAGCACCGCACTCACACCTCCGATCACGATGGCTCCGCGCATCTGACGGTGAAGGAGCAGCCAAAGTACCAAACTGACCACCACAGTTGCACCCACGCCTCGCACGTAATAGCAGAGCACTGCCAAAATGGCGAGCAACAGGAGTTGGCGCCACGGGATGCGGCGCCGGGTCGTTGTGCGTTCGGTCGCGGCGATTGGTGGGGCTTGGCTCGCGGCAATCGAGTTTTCGCCTCTATCGGACGGTGGATTCCCGCTTTCGCGGGAATGACGGAGTGCAGAGGATTGGATGTTTGAGTGGGTATGCGGGTCTGGGTGGGGGTTTTGTCTCGCTGAGGCATGGCGTTCCGGGCCGTAGCGTGTTGCTGCCCAGAGGGCGAGGAGCGAGAGCAACGTGTAGGGCAGTTCGGACATGATCTGCACTGCGTACTCAAGCACGAAGGGGTTGACGGCGAATAGCCCCACCGCGAGCAATGGCTCGAATCCCGGCTCGCGCTGCGTGCGGGATAACAGCAACCACAACAGGACTAGTGCCCCCGCAAAGGCCAAGAGAGTCAGCAGTTTGGCGGGAATGATGCCGCCGTTGGCGTCGTCGGCGTGGCCGGTAAGCAGCAGTACACCCGCGACCGCTAGCGGGTATCCCGGTGGGTATTTGTTGTGCGGCGGCTGCAGCGGATCGTTCGCCCACGTGTAACCCTGTCCGCTGGCGAGGGCCTCTCCAAGCACGAGATACTCGGCGTCGTCGTTGAAGAGCCCCAGGTGCGGGTGGAGTTGGAGCGCGCCCAAGAGCACCCCCAAGCAAATGAGGAACGCGAGTAACAGGCGCGTCCTGTTTGCAAGTAACGTGAAAAGCCTATTCACGGCGCGCCCGCCGGTGTGGTGCTAGCAGTCTGCATAGCTTTAAGAGTAGCCCAATTGCGCTGCCGAGGCACACACCGTAACGATTCCGATAAGAGGTTTGAGCCGGTAAGAATCTGTGCAGCGGGCTAAGACGATAAGCTTGAAGCCGGGAACGGAGCAAGGCAATTTCGCGAAGAAGGACGTAATGTCGTTGCGAACCACTCTACGTTGCCGCACTTACCAACGTACGTGGTTGCGGGCAAAGTCGGAGACTGCATCGAGCTGTGCAACCTCTTCGGGCGCGAGTGTCACATCTGCCGCTGCCAGGTTGTCCTCCAGTTGCATCGAATTCTTGGGCCCGATAATGGCGGATGACACAAATGGCTTCGCCAGCACCCACGCCAAGGCGATAGCGCTGGGCGTGGTGTCGTACTCTTGCGCGAGTGTCCGCACCGCCTCCACAACCCTGAGATTGGGCTCTGTCATCATTAGATCGTAGTGCTGCGGCAGTGAGCTAATGCCGTCGGGCCGGGCAGCAAAGCGGGAATCCGGCGGGGGCGGCTGACCCGGTTTGTACTTGCCGGTGAGGAATCCGCCGCCGAGCGGACTGTGCGCCACGATGCCGATTCCAAGTGACTGCGCCATGGGTACCACCTCTTGTTCGATCGCGCGGTCTATCAGACAGTAGCGCGGTTGCTCCACCACCCAGGGCGCAAGCCGGTTGCGCTCTGCCAGCCGCAGGCCGTGCGCGATCTGCCAGGCGGCAAAGTGGGAGGTGCCGATATAGCGCACTTTGCCTTGTTGCACCAGGTCGTCCATGGCGCGGATGGACTCTTCGAGGGGCGTGGTCGGGTCCGGGATGTGGAAGTAGTAAACATCGATGTAGTCGGTTTGCAGACGCCGCAGCGAATCCTCGATTTCATGGTAGATGTGGTAGCGTGAGGAGCCTCTTTCGTTGGGGCCCGCTCCCATCGGGTGGCCAAACTTGCTGGCGAGGACGACCTCTTGGCGCCGTCCCTTCAGCGCTGCGCCAACGATTTCTTCCGATCGGCCTTTAAAATAGACGTTGGCGGAATCAATAAAGTTTACGCCGCGGTCCATAGCGGTGTGAATCATCGCTGCGCCCGCGTCCGTATCGGTATAGGTTCCAAGCGGAAACGTGCCGTACGCAATTTCAGAGACGCGCACGCCGGTTGTGCCTAGTTGCCGGTATTCCATGCTGCCCTCACATCAACTGCGGCTACGTTACCGCCACGGTAGGTTGGCGCAACGCAGACATCGAGCCTATCCCGGCATGGACATGCACTCGTAGACCTCGATGGTGCAGCCCTCGCCCTGGCCAAGGAAAGGATCAGTCCTCAATATCGCCTCGGCCGCCGCCATATCCTCTGCTTGCAGGATTGCGAATCCCATCATGGTGCCGTCTACGTCAGAACTTCCGGCTCCGGACAGCACTTGCCCGCCGCTGAAGGGCGTCCCGGCATTCAGCAGCGACTCCGCATTGCTTTCCGTCCACGCCTGCCATTTACCCATGTGTGCTTGTTGTTGTTCGGGCGAAGCGCTTCCCATCCGCTGCATGGCTTCCGGCGACGCGCGATAGAAGAAGATGAATTGTGCCATTAATTTCCTCAGGGTACAAAGATTGGACGAGATTCACTCTCTACATTTTAGCAGCTAAGGGCAGACATTGTGCTTCGATTGGTCTGCGAGCTAGGCGGCCCTTTGGAGGCAAACCAGGCGCACCGGTATTGTCTGGAATGTAGCGCGGGGACTTGACCCCCGCCCGTGGAGGACTCTATTGGCTGGGAAGGATGGATTCCCGCGGGCGCGGGAATGACGGGTTGAAATGCTCCGTTCCTTGTAGCGCGGGGGCTTGTCCCCCGCTCTTAGCGAATAACCCTAGCCAATTGGGAGGGATACCCGCGCCGAAAGCACTGTGAGCAGGTGCACTTGCAAAGCCACTACATCACAAGCTCTAAGAAGCTCGCCTAGAACCACGTCTATCAAGAGAAAGCAAGTCCGTTTATCCTTCGACCCTTCGACCTTCGACATGCTCAGGACAAGCATGCTCAGGACGAACGGACTACCCACTACAGTGCCTTTGCTTCTCTGCCTGGTCTCCGCTTGTCAGCGCTGCATTTGCTAGTTAGCTTGCCCGCAGTTCTTGTATTACCTGGCGCACGAGTGATTGCGGCACTGCGCTCTCGATGCGCGGCGTGCCGATGTCTTCTAGGAGAATCCAGCGCACCTTGCCCTGGCGATTCTTCTTATCTAGTGAGATTGCGTCGTGGATAGCGGCGGGATCCACCTGCGTGTACTGGAGGGATAACGCATATTGGGCGATGACGGCTTGCTGCTGCTCGTACGCCTCTTTTCCAAGTATGCCCAGGTGGTGGGCGATCCGGGCCGCGCCGTGCATGCCGATGGCGACTGCCTCGCCATGGAGGTACGTCTGGTAACCGGTGGCCGCTTCCAAAGCGTGACCGATGGTGTGGCCGTAGTTCAGGAGCGCGCGGATGCCTTGCTCTTTGGGGTCTTCCGCTACGACCTTCTGCTTCCAGCGCACGCACCGAGGGACGACCTCCAGCAAGAATTCCGGGGTAAGGTCGCCAGGGCCTCGGCTCGCAATCTCCGCAAAAAGCGGCGGATCGAAGAGCAGCGCCGTCTTGACGACCTCCGCCCAGCCGGCGAGAAGGTCTCGTTGGGAAAGGGTCTCCAAAAAGCGGGTATCGATGCACGTAATCAACGACGGGTAGAACGCGCCCACGAGATTCTTGCCTTCCGGCAGGTCTACGGCTACTTTGCCGCCGATGCTGCTGTCGATTTGCGCTACGAGAGTCGTCGGAATCTGCACGTACGGCATGCCGCGCAGATAGGTGGCGGCGACGAACCCGGCCAGGTCGCCGACGACCCCGCCGCCAAACGCCAGGATCACTTCCTTGCGTTCCGCCCGATGCGCGGCGAGCCAATGGTAGATGCTTTCGGCCTGGCAGAGATTTTTGCTCTCTTCACCGGACGGCACGAGATAGCTGAAGACCGTATGGCCGTTCTCCGCAAGCGTCTCTGCCAGCCTGTTTTGGGTGCGCTCCACCACACGTTCATCGGCAATGAGGAAGAGTCTTCCTTCAATGCCGTGGCGCGCCAAGGCGCTCGACAGTTCGGGCAGGATGTCGCGACCGATCAGGGCGTCTTCCATGCTTCCACCTGTTTCCAAAGAATGTCCGCCACTGCCTCGTGGCTTTTGTCGTCCGTATCCGCTGCCACGTGGCTCGCCTTGCTGTAGTACTCTTGCCGCTCATCCGCCATGGCGCGGATTCTGGCAAGTGGGTCGGGGGCTTTGAGCAAGGGGCGGGTGTGTACGCTCCATTTTAAGCGGTTGAAGATGATCTCGGGCGTGGCGCGGAGCCAAATCACGAGGTTGTGGGCGCGCATGGCGTCGCGGTTTACAGGATCAAGCGCGGCACCGCCGCCGGTACTAACGACGAGATTTCGCTGAGCACAAATCTCCTGCACGACGCGCTGTTCAACCGAGCGGAAATACGCTTCGCCCTTGTCCTGAAAAAGCTGCGGTATCCGCTGCTTTTCCTGCTGCTCGATTTCGCTATCGGTATCGCTGAATCGCCAGTGCAGTTTCCGTGCCAGGATTCTGCCGACGGAGGATTTTCCCGTGCCCGATAGGCCGATGAGTACCACGCTCTCTATTTTGGCAGACCCTCCATGTAGCCCTGATAGTTGCGTTCGACCTCGGCCATGCTATCGCCGCCAAACTTCTCAAGAAACGCATCGGCCAAGACCATAGCCACCATCGCCTCGCCAATTACCCCGGCGGCAGGCACGGCGGTGGTGTCAGCGCGTTCGTAGTGGGCCTGTGCAGGCTCGAGCGTCGCCAAGTCTACCGAGGGCAGCGGGCTCTTGATAGTGGAAATCGGCTTGAGCGCCCCACGCACGAGCAGCGGTTCGCCGTTGCTAATGCCTGCTTCCAGGCCGCCCGCGCGGTTACTCAAGCGGGAGAATCCCAGGCCCTTCTCGAAGCGAATCTGGTCTTGCACCTGCGAGCCCTGCCGGCGCGCGTTTTCGAACGCTGAACCGAACTCGACCCCTTTGGTGGCGTTGATAGACAGAATTGCTGCCGCCAGACGTGAATCCAGACGGCGGTCCCAAAAGACGTGGCTGCCCAAACCGACTGGCAGACCCCAGGCAACGACGTTGTAGATACCGCCCAGGCTGTCGCCCGCCGCTTTCATCTCATCGATGAGCGTTACCATCTTCTTGCTGGCAGCGGGGTCCGGGCAGCGCAACGGGTCTTCTTCCAGGGCGTCCCAGTCTACGGATTCGGGATGCTGCGTAACCTCATACGCGCCGTCCATCTCAATCGGCCCAAGCACTGAAACATAGCTGGCGATCTGAATACCGAAGTGACTTAGAAGGGCGCGGCACACGCCGGAGGCAGCCAGGCGCGCAGCAGTTTCGCGGGCGCTCGACCTTTCGAGAATGGGACGAATGTCATCGAAGCCGTACTTGAAAACGCCGACGAGATCGGCATGGCCGGGGCGCAGGTGCGTCACCTTCTTTACCGGAGTCTCGACGGGTTCTACCGCCATGATTTGTTGCCAGTTTTCCCAGTCCTTGTTGTTGACCAACATGGCAATGGGACTGCCGATACTCTTGCCGTGGCGCACGCCGGAGAGTATCTCCGCGGCGTCTTTCTCGATTTGCTGGCGGCGACCGCGCCCGTACCCCTTTTGACGGCGCGTCATGTGTCGGCCGATTTCCTCCGCCGATATGGGCAATCCGGACGGCATGCCCTCGACAATGGTCAGGAGCGCTTGTCCGTGTGATTCACCGGCGGTAAGAATCTTGAGTACGCGTAGCACGGTAGCCTATACCTCTGCGTGTGTGTCGCTTGGCAGTTCTAAGCGCGCCTGCTTCTCAATCCTAGGCTGAGTGTGGATCTGTAGTAACGGCGCGGAACTGCGGTCTCCCATAGCGAACGAAGGCTTATGCGCCAAGTGCGGCCAGTGCCTTGGCCTTCATAAGTTTAAGGGGCGCAGGCTTTCCTGTCCAGCGTTCAAATGCCCCCGCGCCTTGGTAGACGAGCATGGGAAGGCCGTCCAGCGTGCCTGCGCCGCCTTGCTGCGCGTGGTGGAGCAAGGGCGTGGGACTTGGCGTGTAAACAAGATCGAATACCAGGTGGTGACCGCGAAAGACGTGGGGCGGCAGGGGCGACTCTAGGGGCGCAGGGCCATTGGTCATACCCACCGCAGTACAGTTCACGATTATGTCGGCACTTGCAGCCGCTTGATGCAGGGCTGTGCTATCCCAATCGACCACGGCACATTCCTGCGCGTTTAGCGCCGCCGCAAGCGACTCCAGCAGGCCTTCGGCTCGTGCGCGATGCCGATTGGCGAGAGTAATGTGACGTGCGCCGGCTTGCGCAAGGGCCGCGAGTACGGCACGCGCCGCTCCGCCCGCGCCGAGCACGAGCACCCGCGCTCCGGCGGGATCGGTAGCGCCATCGGAGCGCAACGCGGTGAGGAAACCGTGCGCGTCAGTATTATCGCCAATGAGGCTCCCGCCATCCTTGAACAGGGTGTTGACTGCGCCGATGGTCCGGGCCGTAGCGGTACAGCGGTCAACGAGGGCGACGACTGCTTCTTTGTGCGGAATGGTCACGTTGAGGCCAAGCCACTCCGGCTCGCGGAGAGTCGCGATCAATGCGGGCAAATCTTCCGCCGTAACCGGATACGTGCGGTACGCGGCGGAAATCCCGTAGTGGTCGAACGCCGGTTGCTGAAAGGCCGGCGAGACCGTGTGCGTGAGAGGGTAGCCGGTAACGCCAACTCTATGCCTCACCCGCGCCGCTGCCATAGATACTCCTCACCGATAGAGAGTGCCGAAACCGGGATGCGACCAAAGAAGGTCGCTCGAACGCGTCAGCGACGCGCCACCGCACAAACTCATCATCATAGCTAGCCGGCCCACCATGCGTTCACTGATCCAATGGCACCGCGCGGTCATCGAGATTGCACCCTTGATCGGGTCTCTTCCACCACATGGCACGAGCCGCAAACCGCGCGTCCGCGCTTCAATGCCACTGACTCTAAAGAAGCCGGTCGAAGAGTCCCTACCGCTTTGCCAAAGCTCTGTGATGCTTGCGCCGTCTTGCTGGCTGCAGGGCAAGCTAACGGACAGAATGGGGCGCCTCCGTAAGACTGCCGTATCACTGTGCCGGATGAGCTATGGTATCATACCAGCTAAGGTCGCGCTGGACACGTGGCCCAAATGGTGTGATGAAATTCATAAACAGGGAGGCATGACGTATTGTAATGAATTGTCCAACGTGTGGGAGTTTGAATAAAGGAAATAGCCTCATATGTGTTGCCTGCGGGCATCCGCTAGAGACGCTACGATCCGCAATCGGTTCACCGCTTCCGTCCTCAAAGCCGCAACGGCTGATGATCTTCATAGATGCGGCCAACATCGAACGCCAGGCCCGTGACATCGGTATCATGCGTGTGCCGTGGCATCTGATACGAGATCAGCTTCGAGGCAACGATATACTCGTGGGCGCCTATTATTATACGGGCACGGACCTGCGTGTGGAGGGTTTCCGCCAGCAGCTCGACTATCTGGTAACGCACGGCTTTCGTGTTGTCCATAAGCGGTCAAAGGAGCTGCCGGGTGGTGGCTACAAGGGCAACCTGGACATCGAGATGTCGCTGGATATGCTCGATTTCGTGGGGTTCTACGACAAGGCGTTTGCGCTGACCGGAGATGGCGACTTCATTCCGGTGTTCTCACGGCTACGCGACCGCGGCGTCCAAGTCTTGGTGGGTAATTTTGGCGTGGGCAGCGATGCCAGCTTGAAACTCGTTGCCGACGGCTCCATTAACCTGGGGCTGCTGCTTTCATTGGTTATCGAACAAGAGAAGCGCCGGACGGAGCAGTCGCGATTCGACCAACCGGAGTTGCCGCTTGGCGAAACCCTCGATACGCATGTGGACCGCAACATGCTTGCCGGCAGGCTATATAGCCTCGGTCGCAACGCATATGACCGAGATGAGTTGTCGCAGGCGCTAAATCACTTTTCACAGTCAGTGAGCTTGATGCCGCGTCAAGTTCGCTACCATCACTGGCTTGCGCTTACGCTAGCCGCCTTGGGACGGTATGCGGACGCCGCAAATGAACTCGAAGACCTGGTGCGGCAAGAGGTCGAGGATGCTGAGGTACTTTACGACCTTGGGCAAGTTTACGAGAAGCTGGGCGCACAGGATAAGGCGCTTGAGGCCTATGCACGCTGCAGTAGTCTAGATAGCCGCTACAAGGATGTGCAAAACCGCAAGCAAGAATTGGAGCGTTTGGTAAAGAGCAGCAACGGTCAGGCGACAGGCCAACGTGGACGGGGAACGCGATCCCGACAGTCAGCGCCCGCGCGCTCGCCTCGTACTTCGACAGGCTCAGCACGAACGGAATCCCAGGCTGCCCCGGCACGAACGGAATCAGCTACGCCGCCTGCACGGACGGAATCTCAGGCTGCGTCGGTACGAACGGAATCAGCTACGCCGCCTGCACGAACGGAATCCCAGGCTGCGTCGGCACGAACGGAATCTTCTACGCCGCCTGCACGAACGGAATCCCAGGCTGCGTCGGCACGAACGGAATCAGCTACGCCACCGGTACGAACGGAATCTCAGGCTACGCCGCCGGTACGAACGGAATCAGCTACGCCGCCAACGCGAACAGAATCTCAGGGAGAAAGCGCTCCCGTTGCGCGTGAAAGCGGTTCGCGGAAGCGACCGCAGCCTGTGCCTAGCGCGAGCGTGGAGGCAAAAGGATCTGAGGCGCCTGCGGCAACTCCCTCTTCAGCGTCGACGGGAATGGCGCTAGCATTCCAACACATGCTGCAAGGCGATCATCAACAGTCGGTGTCCGCGCTGGAACAGTCGGCACAACTGGAGCCGGAAAATCTCGACGTTTCCCTTGCCCTGGCGCAGCAACTTGCCGCTTCCGGCGAACATACGCGCGCAGCCATGATGGCAGAACAGCTTGTGCTGGATAACCCGGAAAACTACGCGCCGATTGCGGTGCTGGGCCGCATTTGCTACGAGCGGGGCAAGTTTAGAGATGCCCTGGAGCAGTTCACGCAGGCGCTGGAGCTGGCAAAGCGGGCGGACGATTTACCGGCGCAGGCTTTCCTCTACCGGATGGTCGTTTGGACGCACCTGGAGTCCGGCAATGAAGCCGAGGCCTTGGCGGCAGGCGAGGCGGGACGCGCAGCGGCACCCGAAGATCAGCAACTGCGCCGTTTGGTCGACCGTGTAAAGGGAGCGCAGGCGCAGCAATCACCTGCTTCTCCTTCACCTGACGGCGAATCAGACGACGCCCCAATTGCCGCGGAAGTTCCTGCGCAGGCTACTGACAGTGCTGCCGCTGAGCCGGCCGCTGAGCCGGCCGCTGCAGCGGCCGGCCCCCGTGCAAAGTAGGCTGGCGCCACCTCAAATGCTATGAGCGCTAAACGCTCATAGCGAACGGGGCTGTTTTCGATGTCCTTCAGTCAGGGCCAAGCGCACATGGCTCTGCTGCCAGCGGTCAGCATGGGCTTGGGGTGCAATCGGCTTTGCCCGCAGATGTATTCGTCATGGCGCAATTGCACTCTTGCTAAGCGCACAGCGCGGCCAGTATCATGTTAACTAAGTGAATTTGTAAACATTAGTTACTTGCACACCTGGTAGCAGCGCTATGCGTATTTCTATGAAAGCGGACTATGCGGTCCGCGCCGTGGTAGATTTGGGGCATCGGTACGGGCAGGGGCTCGTGCAGAGCGCGGCGATCGCGCAGCGGCAATACATACCGGAAGCGTATCTGGATCAATTGCTTACCGCACTGCGCAAGGCCGGCATCGTGCGCAGCATTCGGGGCCCGCAAGGTGGGCACGAACTTGCGCGTCCGCCCGAGCAAATCACAATGGAAGTGGTCGTATCGACGCTCGAAGGACCTTTTACGCCGGTAGAGTGCCTGGAAAACGTGTCGTTCTGTACACTGGTGCCAGGGTGCGGTCAGCGTGAAGTGTGGCAAGAGGTTCAGTCAGCGTTTCAATCCATCTTGAGCCGCCATACAATCGCCGATCTGGTCGCACGCGAGAAAGAACGACACGAGCGCAGCGTGTACTACATTTGATGCCTAATGACGCGAATGGATGAAGGAGGAACACATGAGCAAAGTTGCAAAGCGGCGCAGTCTCTTCACGCCGGAACAGGTGCAGCGCTACAGCAGACACATCATTCTTTCAGAAGTAGGCCCGCTCGGACAACGGAAATTGCTCAATGCCAAGGTCTTGCTCCTTGGGGCAGGCGGCCTGGGATCTCCCGCGGCGCTCTATCTGGCTGCGGCCGGTGTGGGCACGCTGGGTATCGTCGACTTCGACGAGGTAGACCTAAGCAACTTGCAGCGCCAAATTCTGCACGGATACTCAGACGTCGGTAGGCTGAAAGTAGCCTCTGCCCAGGATCGCCTGCGAGAAGTAAACCCTGACGTGAACGTGGTGCCGCATACCGAGCACCTCAACTCCGATAACGTGATGGAAGTCTTCGCCGATTACGATGTCATCGTTGACGGCACGGACAACTTCCCAACGCGGTACCTGGTCAACGATGCCGCATTCTTCCTGAACAAGCCGGTGGTGCACGGCAGTATATTCCGGTTTGAAGGGCAGGCCACAGTATTTGAGCCGGGCAAGGGCTGCTACCGTTGCCTCTATCCGGAACCGCCGCCACCGGAAATGGCGCCTTCCTGCTCCGAGGCCGGCGTGTTGGGTGTCTTGCCCGGCATCGTTGGCTGCATTCAGGCCGTAGAGACTGCAAAGCTGATCTTGGGCATTGGCGATACGCTGACCAACCGGCTGCTGCTCTTCGACGCGTTGGCGCTGAGCTTCCATGAGGTAAAGCTGCGCCGCGATCCCAGTTGCCCGGTCTGCGGCGACAATCCGACGATTACTGAATTGATCGACTACGAGGCATTTTGCGGCATGCCCGCAGTGGAGCAAACGCTGGACGTGACCTCCGGTACGACAATGTAGCAAGTCTCAATTGCGAGATGATTGGAAGCCGCCACTCAACAGTCCGTTCGTGCTGAGTTCGTCGAAGTACGGACGGACTGGCGCGTCCCGGCTTTGCCAAGGACACACGTGCTGCCCCAGCATCGCCCAGCCCTCATCTTTGGAAGGTCTCTTGCGACCATTCGAGATTATGTGAGGAAAGGGCACATACACCTGGTGGGGGACAGAGTTCGCACCAAGCGCGATGTTTCCATTGCCTTGCAGCCTCTCCGCCCTTGTCCGATGCCGGTTCACACAGTAGAGTGGAAGTGTGTTGCAGGTGCGCACTGCGCGAACATTGGTGAGCGTATGCAGTCGGCAATCAACAACGCGCGGTTGCCAACAGGGATTAGCCAAATGTCTGCGGAGGCGGTGCTGCACATTCTCACCCACGCCGATAGTGCTGCGGCATGGGACGCAATTGAATCCGAGAGCAAAGACCGGCTCGTAACGGTTGTGCTGTTGCAGGAGGCCGTGCTCTCTCCGCCCCGCGACTTCGTTACGGTGGTGGCCTCACGGGCGGACTGGGAAAAGCATGGTGCCGTGCACCCCCACAAGACGGTAGACTTCGTGGAAATACTGCAACTCATCGACGACCATGAGGAGATTAGGCGCTGGTAAACTATGCTTCAGATTACGGCGCAGCAGCGTGAAGAGATGATCGCCCACGTACGGGCGGAGTCGCCCAACGAAGGTTGCGGCATGTTGGGCGGCAAGGACGGCGCCGTATTGGCGGTCTTTCCGGCACGGAACGCGGCCGCTAGCCCTATTCGCTTCATAATACATCCGGAAGACCTACTGCATATCGTGCGCACGGTGGAGTATGAGCGCGATTGGCAGATTGTAGGCATCTTCCATTCCCACGTCGCTTCCCGGGCCTACCCGTCCGCGACCGACGTGGCTGAAGCGGAATTCGACATGGGTAACGGCGAATCGGCGGAGCGGTATCCGGGAGCAGTACACGTGGTGATTTCGCTGGCAGACCCAGCGCAACCAGACGTGCGCGGGTATACAATTATAAAGGGTGAGATTACTGAAGTATCCCTGCAGGTTGTGTCTGATACGGTGACAGTTGATTAAGAGACGCAGTGAGCATTGCAAATCTAAATGAGCGGTGCGAACACATTGTAAGTGGAGGCTGATGGATGGCGACTGCAAATTTGTACGAGAAACAAGAGCATCTAAAGCAACTCATTGGCGGCATGGGGCGGACGCTTATCGCCTTTTCCGGTGGCGTGGATAGCACCTTCTTGGCGAAGGTTTCCCATGCCGTGTTAGATCGGGACGCTGTGGCGGTGACGGCGCTTTCGCCGACCTACCCTGCGACAGAACTGGAAGAGGCCAAACTCTATGCGGCAGAGATCGGCATCGAGCACCGCCTCATCGAGACCCACGAGCTCGAGAAGGAAGAGTACGCCGTCAATAACCCCGATCGGTGCTTCCACTGCAAGAAGGAGCTCTTTACCGAGATGCAGCTCATTGCCGTGGCGGAGGGCTTCGACACAATTGTCTACGGCGGCATCATGGACGACCTCGGCGATCATCGTCCGGGCATGGAGGCGGCTGAGCTTCTCAATGCGCGCGCGCCCCTGGTGGAAGCCGAGTTGCAAAAGCATGAGATTCGCCAGCTTTCCAAAGAGCTTGGGCTGCCGACGTGGGATAAGCCGGGGGGCGCTTGCTTGGCCTCGCGCATCCCATACGGCATGCGCGTGACGCTGGAAAAGTTGCATCAAGTGGACCAAGCAGAGCTTTTCCTGCACAAGCTTGGCTTTCGATTGGTGCGCGTCCGTCATCACGGCGACATTGCTCGCATCGAAGCGCCGCCCGAAGACCTGACCCGGCTCTTCGAGAACGACGCCCATACGCAGACTGTCGCGGCGCTCAAAGAGATTGGCTTCAAGTACGTCGCCCTCGATATGCAGGGCTACCGCTCGGGGTCTCTCAACGAGGCTCTCGCATCCCACGACATCCTGCCGCTGCAAACGGTCTGACCCACAGGCATTTCATGAGGCGGCAAGGAGCCGGATGTGGCTATGAATAGTGAACGACGGATTTTATTCGTCTATAACGCCGATTCTCCTCTACTCGCACAGCTCAAGGACTACGTGCACAAGATAGTGGCCCCGGACACCTACCCTTGTAGCCTGTGCCGGATCACGTATGGAAATCTCGGCATGAAGCGTGCCTGGCGGCGTTTCGCACAAGAGTTGCCGCACGGTGTGGTCTTCCTCCATCGCGATGAACTGACCGTGGCGTACCCGCAACTCACGGAGCTCGAGCTTCCGGCGGTTTTCATGGATGAAGGCGGCGCCACCACGCAGGTAGTCTCGGCCAACGCTTTGGATCAGACGCCGGACGTCGCAGCCCTGCAAGACTTGGTAATGGCAAGTCTCGCCGAATACGCGCCTGCAGCGCCGGCGTAATCCTAGACAGGGAAACTCCAGAGGGGGATAGACCGTCTGTGGTCGGGGTGCCCGGATTCGAACCGGGGACCTCTTGAACCCCATTCAAGCGCGCTACCAGGCTGCGCCACACCCCGTTGCCGTGCCGTTTACGCGCCAATGCCAATTCCGGTAATACGCGGCATAGGCCGCTGGTCTCCCGATGAATGCCCGCTTGAAGGCGGGCCGCTTCCGGCAAAGTCACGTTTCACCACTATTGTACCAGCGGCCAACGCCTCGCTCAACGGGCAGGGCAGACGAGGCAACGTTGCGGGCGGGCCTATTGGGATGTCCGCAACAAGCGAAATGCAAGTGCGCTCGACCCGGCTAGCATGATGAGTAGGCCGAAGAACGGCAGCCCCAGCGGCACGCCGTGCAGAGCAGGCCCGTAGAGAAAGACGACCGCTGATCCTACCATCATCGGCAATGACTCGCGCAAGACGAGTGCCCGCATGCTCTGCCCCATCACGGCAAGGGCAAATACCGCTGCCAGCAACGCGCCGCCGCTTTGGAACAAGAGCGGGACGCGGTTGAGTGCTAGGTCGGCGAAACGATCGAGAAACGTCTGGTTTGCCGACGAAAGGCACGACGCCCCGGATTCCACGCACGCTTGAGCCAACTCGACCACAAGCGTTGCCTCCAGCGCAAAGATGCCTGAGAGTACCGCCGCTCCGATGACGCCGAGGACTACGGCCGCATGCACGACCACGTGGGAACGAGGCATTAAGGACCGAAGCGTAAGCAGCACCACGAGGCCGAGCAAGCTGCCCCCAGCCATGCCGAGGTGCACCCACCGCCATCGCGTTGCGTTCCCCGCCAGTGCTTCGATCTGCTCCGCCGCCGATCCGTCAAAGCCCGGATGAAGACCGGTATTGCTTAGCAGCATGAAGCTGAGCGGAAAGAGCACAAGGCAAAGCGTCTGCGGCACTGCGGACCAACGTGTCATTACTGCTCCCTGCATGGATTCCCTATGCATAGTTTGGCCGTGCTCTGCTTGAACGGCAGCTTTCTCTCTCTTTGTCGATACGCAAGTTTTTGCGCACAGCGAACGTAACCACGCTAGCTGGTGCAAACTTGCGGTGTCAACCGCCGCCGCAGAGGGAGCCCATGGTTGCATTGTATGCGCGATCCCCCTCCCAAGTGATGACGAAGAAGCAAGACTGTCTGTGCCGAGCCTGTCGATGCATTCAGACCGAGCTTGACACTTCAAGCGCCGGGGCAAGGATACTTGATAATTTGGAGCAACTAAGTCATAATACCAGTGAGGATCGGAGTCTGAATGCAGGACTCCAGGTGTGTATGGCGGCTTGAATCTAGCTTAAGGCCGAGTGCCCGCGCTCTGGAGAAGATGGATTCCCGCTTGCGCGGGAAAGACGAGCTCAGTGTCCGGAATGACGGACCCTGTGTCCGGAATTACGGGCTGAGTGTTGAGAATGAAGGGCTGTGCACAGTTTTGTTTTGGACCGTTTTCTTGATGCATCGGTCTGTTTCTTGGAGCAATCATGAGTTCGAATGTTGAAGCACGCGAGGCAACCGGTCTAAGGCAGCATGTTACGGCGCGTGTGGTTGTGCGCGTGGTTGTCGTAGCGGCAGTAGTCCTATTCTTGGCATTTCTGGCAGCGGTCAACGCGACGCTCGCCGTGATGTGGCTCTTTGGTTTGGCGTTCGGCGTGATTTTGCAGCGCAGCCGCCTCTGCTTCGCCTCCGGTTTTCGGGACATATTTCTAATGCATGACGCCGGCACGATGCGCGCCCTTGCCGTGGGCATCGGGATTGCCACCGTCGGCTTCTGGCTTGTGATGCAGATGATGGTGCCGAACCCCGCAAGCGGCGCCTTGCCCGCGGCAGTGCACGTGATCCCTATCGGTCTGCACCTGGTTGTGGGCGGTATAGCCTTTGGCTTTGGCATGGTGATCGCCGGGGGCTGTGTGTCGGGCACGATGTACCGCATCGGCGAGGGGTACGTGGCGTCGTGGGCGACTATGGCAGGCATCCTGCTTGGCTTGTACCTCTCAGCCCGCACCTGGAATTGGTGGTGGACTAACCACATTAGCGACATGCCGACGGTCTTCCTGCCCAGATGGCTTGGCTACGGCGGCGCTGTGGCGCTCACGCTGCTGGCCCTGGCGGGGATCGTGCTCCTGAGCTACTGGTGGGAGTACCGTTCGGGCCCCATGCCGAGCTTTCCGCTGGGCAAGCAGAGTGAGATGCCCGCTATGGAATTGGGCGAGAAGTTGCGCCAGGTATATGGCTTGGTGTTCGGTAAAGGCTGGCCCCTTGCCGTCGGCGCAATCGCCCTGGCGGTAGTCAACGTATTCTTCTACATCTACGATCGTCCGCTCGGCGTCACCGGCGAGCTGTCGGCATGGTCGGACCGCATCGCCAGCGGTCTGTTCCGCATCCAGGCCCCCGCGCTGCTCGGTGTAGACGGTCTGGCCGGGTGCAATCTGACGGCAGGTGTCGGTTCATGGTGGACGAGCGAGGGCCTGATTGTCGACGCCGGCTTGATTATTGGGGCGCTTGTCGCTGCCGTGCTCGCCAATGAGTTCAAGGTGCGGGTGCCGCCGGTGAAACGACGCTACGTACAGTCGGCTGTCGGGGGAATCTTCATGGGCTACGGCGCCGGTATCGCGGTGGGCTGCACGATTGGCGCATTCTTTTCCGCCATCCCTTCGCTGGGGCTCAACGGCTGGATATTTGGGCTATCACTGCTGCCGGGCGCATACCTTGGCGTGCAGGCGATCAAACGAATTCCCTAACGGTGACCTTTGCATAGCGTGGGCAGAGGTGCAGAAACCCCTCTCCATTGAGTAAGCCTTTGAACGACTCCGTCATTCCGGCGAAAAGCTTGCCCCGTACTCGATACGGGGCCGGAATCCAGAGGGGCATGGGTGGATTGGAATTGCTGGCCGTGAGCTAGTTCGTCACCCCCATCAAGGGGGAAGGAGTTATGCAAAGGTCTCATCGAGGGAGAGGGCTAGAGCCTGGCCCGTAATTGAAACGGGGGTGAGGGCGAATCCTCGTCAAGAAGGTCCAATCCCGCTCGCGAATTCGAGTTACGCATCGGCCTCCTAATGAGAGTGCCGTGCGGCGAAGCTAGTTTGAGCGGCCGACAGTTGGATGCTAAATGAACTGCGGAATCTGCTGAGTCGTCATGCCAGTGTGCTACGATACCAAATGGATGATGATTGAATGAGATTTGACTGCATCGTAAGACTGGGAGCACTGAAAGGAGCGGTAGACCATGAAAATCGACGTGCGCGGTGAAATCTGCCCCTACCCCATGATGAAAACTTCAGAGGCCTTGAAGAATCTCGAGGGAGACGAGACTCTGGAAGTACTGACCGATCACGCGCCCGCGCTGGGCACTATTCCATGGGAAGCGGCAAAGAACGGTTATGAGACGAGCATCGAGGGCGCGGCTGATTCGGAGTGGCGGCTGACGCTACGAAAATCCGACAAGGCCGCCAAACCGCAAGAGCTCATTGCCAACTTGCAGGAGCAACTCGCAGCGCTAAACGTGTCGGAGTAGGCTCGAAATTAGTGAGATTGTAAAGAGGTCGGTTCCTGAGCACGGGAACCGACCTCTTTTGTTATTCTGAGATGTGGTTCACGCTGGGGCCAGCGGCCAAATTAATTACGGATCCTGGGCCCGACGAAGGACAGTTCATGGTTGAAGAAACCCACCTTGAACAGCGGTGTGTAGGCGGCATGGACAGGTTGATGCACACCAGCCGTTCGCCCTGAGCCTGTCGAAGGGTGAACGGAACTAGCGCGTTTGGCGACCGCCCCGCTCGCGCTTCGACAAGCTCAGCACGAACGTTTTTTTCTAGACTCTGCAAGGATCCTCTAAGGCAGTCTGAGCAGAATGCATTGGACGGTAGGACAATTGCACACTATGTCGACCGATAATCAGGAGTGACACCCATGACGTACGGAGTGGGCATCATTGGCGCAAGCCGTGTGAGCGGCGGTCATGCCGCGGCAATTGCGGCAGTGGCGGAGACGCAGTTGGTCGCAGTCGCGGAGCCGGATGCGCAGCGCCGCGAGGAGTTCACGCGCAAGCACCCGTGCACCGGCTATGCCGGCCACAACGATCTACTCACGGATCCCCGGGTAGATGTCGTCATGATCGGACTACCCCATTTCTTGCACACAGAGATCACGCTTGCGGCCTGCGCTGCCCGAAAGCACATCTTCTTGGAAAAACCCATGGCGATGACGGTTGCCGATTGCGATGCCATCATTGCCGCGGCAGAAGAAGCGGGTGTCAAGCTGCTCGTGGCGCATACGGAGCATTTTGTGCCGGCCGGTCTGGCAGCTAGGCAACTAATCGAAGACGGAGAGTTGGGCACGGTCGTCTTTGCCACCGATACCTGGTACCGCACATTCGATCTGGCCAACCGCCCGCCCTGGTTTCTCAACCGTGCTGAAGGCGGCGGCATGTGGTATATGAACGGCGTCCACATGCTCGATCGCCTCACGTGGCTCATCGGCAGCCCAATCACGGCCGTGCGGGCCTGGGTGAGCAATCCCATGGTGGGCCAAAATACCGACGACACCGGCCTCGCGTGGCTGGACTTTGCCAACGGCGCCCACGCTACGCTCCACCACACCGGCTACCCTCAAGAAGGGCCGGAGCGAAATGAGGTCGAGATTATTGGCAGCCAGGCGAGTGTGCGTGTCGCAACCCGCGACGACCGTCTCTGGCTCAGCCAAGGCACGCGGTACGTGGAACAGCCGGTGTCCGGCACAGATTCGTTTACCCTGGAGTTGGCCGGCCTCGTGCACGCAATCGAAACCGGTTCAAAAGCACCAGTCGACGGATACTGGGGACGCTACATTGTGGCTGTAGCCCTGGCCTGTGAGGAATCCTCACAGACCGGTGAGGTTGTGCACATACCGCCTGCCCTCTACGCCGATCTCACGTCTTGGTAGTGTCTCAAGGCTTGACTACGTATGGCTTTCTGGATGCACATTACCAATCCACTCAAGGCGCCGAATTGCAGTTCAATTGATAGTATGGTAGCTTGGTATCTGCTAAATGGTACCTATCGAAAGAACTACAGTACTACGCATGCACTCTGTGGCGGGCGCGTAGTGATTAGGACGTGTGGGTGGGGTCAACGCCGATGCGCTTCCGACGCACTGTATTGGGTTTGCTACTCGGACTGATCGTCTCGACACTCGTCCTGGGGTCGGCAATGGCTGCCGACTGCGAGTTCATCCTCGGATTTAAGGCCCTGCGCGACCTTGTCGGCCATGAGATTGTGGGCGAGTGCTTGGAGAACGAGCACTTCAGCGCCAATGGAGACGGTACCCAAAAGACGACCGGGGGTCTCCTGGTTTGGCGCAAGGCCGACAACCACACTGCCTTCACCAACGGCCACGAAACGTGGATCAATGGCCCGAACGGATTGCAGAGGCGCCTAAACACCGAGCGCTTTTCCTGGGAATCCGATTACGGGACATTCACCAATACCACCACGCAAACAGAGACCTCGGCAGTCTTGCCGCTGCCTCCCGCTCCTTCATACGTACTACTCACCAACCATGTCGACCCGAATCCATCGGGAAACATCAAAGTTCAAGCCGAGTGGGTCTGGCTCGATGGCATATCGACTGTCAAGCTTAGTGGAGACCTTTCTTTCAACTTCAATTCCGTAACAAGAAGAGGCCCACAGGCTTTTTCCACCAGAGTCAATGCCTATGTATGCACCTCCGACAAAGCCGGCCAAGAGTTTCAATATGACGTGGCAGTTGCGGCGCTTGGCGATGGCGTAAGCTATCAGGCAGACTGGTCCCCTTCTCATACCTTCAAACATACGGTCACGTGCCCGAAAGAGACACCGAAGCCCGAGCCCACCCCAACTCCTGACCCCTCGTTGCCGCAGGCCCCCGCCCCCAATGCGAGCATCAGCAGCCGCGCCGCCAACTGGCAGGGCAATTTGGTGGAGGTCGTGATTGCGGTGGAGACATCGCCCGACTTCTTCCTCAGTTGGTCATACCGTGGCAGCTCGCTCTACACGCCGTTCCACACCATTGGCAACATCCGCTACTACCACACCTACGTGTGTATGGCGGCAGAGGCAGGACTGACGAAAGATCTTTGGGTGAGCATAGGCACAAACGGCTATGGTGACGTGTATCGGGAAACCTTGGCCGACGCCCTAACACGTGAACTCACCCTTTCCGTGCCGTGTCCGACGCCAGGAGCAGCGTTGCCGGGGCCCGCACCATCGCCGTCACCGACATCCACCACGCCGGAAACGGTGCCTGTGACTCTGCCTGCGCCGCTTCCCATCCATGGGGGCTTGGAGCTACCTCCGGTCCCGTCAGTATCCATGGGCTATGGGCTAATTGAAGAAGCCTATAATCTGTGGTCGGATGACCGACAAGTCATTAAAATCACGTGGGACTATGCGTGGCCGGACGGAGTGGCCAAGATAGAGACCACAGGCATTGCCGGGCTCACCACATGGTCAGCGGGACAAACGCCGGACAAGAGCACCGAAGTGTGCTGGCCAAATGAAGCCGGTCTCACCAGAAGATATTCCGTGAGCTTGCGGACACTTGGTGATGGTGTCACCTACCGAGCCGCATGGTCCGGCTGGAGTACGAATGTCAGCGTCACTGTGACGTGTCCGGACTCGCCGACCGTGGCAGCAACGCCGACGGCTACACCGGCCCCCACCCCTACGCCGGTTCCCGATCAAACAACCTTGCCGCTGCCGCCGGTACCCTCGGTATCCATTAGCTCAGAACTTAACGAAGCGGCCTACAATGCATGGTCGAACCGCCAAGTCATGGTGATCACGTGGGACTATGCGTGGCCGGACGGCGTTGCCAAGCTGGAGACCAATGGCATTGCCGAAGGCACCGTGTGGACGGCGGGGCAAACACCGTCTAAGCGCACCGAAGTGTGCTGGCCCTATGAAGCCGGCGCCACGTGGAGATATTCTGTGAGCGTGCGGACGTTTGGCAACAGCGCTACCTACCGGGCGGAATGGTCGGATTGGAGTACCCCTGCCAGCCTCACGTTGACCTGTCCGAGTTCGCCGAACCAGCCTACACCCACGCCCACACCGACCCCCACGCCAACGGCTGTGCCGGGTGTAACGCCTACCCCAACACCCTCGCCGACCAGCACGGCTGTGCCACCGAGCAACCTGCCCTTCGCACCTGCGCCGTCAGTGGATATTAACGTTCTTGACGGAGTGGTCACGGCGACTGTTAGGTGGCCGGATTCAGTGTCGAGCATAGAGTATCTCTTTGAAGGGGGCGGCGGGAAATTTATCTCGACGCAGGGTAGCACGATTACCAATAGCGTACCAAGGTGCCTGCCGAGCGAAGCCGGCACGGTCAAGCCATATCAACTGGACTGCTCGCGCGGCTGGCGATGGCGTGACATACCGGACAGACTACGGGCCCTGGAGTGCAACTGCCGGATTGAATTGGGTGTGTCCAACTGGCAGCCCGAATAGAACACCCACACCTGTACCCACCTTGGTTCCAGGGACAACGCCTACACCGATACCAACACCGAACCCTTTGCCCTTCGCGCCTGTGCCGTCGGTGGCCATCAATGCTCGGATAATTGAGAAGAACTATCAAGAGTGGTCAAACCTTGGTGTGATGTTGGTTGAAGCGAGTATTGGGTGGCCAGAATCAGCAACCAAGATTAGGTATCTCTTCAAGGATGACGACGCGTCGGGCATAAACTGGTCCGAGTCGACAGCAGGAGGGCCGTTTACCGATAGCCTTGTCGTGTGTCGGCCCAGCGAAGCCGGTAAAACTAAGAAATACCGTTTGATGGCGAGCGCGGCTGGCGATGGCGTGACGTACCGGCCCGAGTTTGGTAATTGGACTTCATCTCTCTACAGGTCAGTGGTGTGTCCGAGCGGCCCGACTCCAACTCCCACACCCACTCCTACACCAGCACCTGCGCCTACCCCTACGCCTACTCCTACACCTACTCCTACTCCTACACCCACACCTATGCCTACCCCTACGCCCACTCCTAATTTGGACTTGGAAAGCCCTCCTTCGCATTCCGCGAGAGTATCGCACTCCTCAAGAAATGAGCCTAATGATGATAACAGCATCACGGTAAGTATAAGTACTACTTTTGGCCTTGGAATTCAAACGTTACAGTTTGGCGGCAACCTCATTTCCGGTGATAAGGCACGAACAACCTCGACCTCGACCATAACCGACGTAAGCTACGACGTGGCCGTGTGCTCTCCCGCGCAAGACGGCCAAACCCGTAACTTTACAATTACCCTTAGAGCATTTGGCGATGGTATAGAATATCGCGCAGAGTGGAGTTCAACATCCAGTAGGAATTACTCATTAACGTGTCCTGTCAGATCCACGCCAACACCCACACCTACGCCAACACCCACCCCTACACCCACCTCTACACCAACACCCACACCAACACCTACGCCAACACCCACACCTACACCAACCCCAACACCTACACCAACCCCAACACCTATCCCAACTGTGGAACCTGCGGCATAGCGCGGGAAGTAGCGCCCACGGGTGCCGACGGTGGTAGACGGCCGCTGGGGACGTTACATTGTGGCCGTAGCCCTGGCTTGAGAAGAGTCATCCCGCACCGATGAAGTGGTGCACGTGCCTCCGCACATTTATGCCGAACTCGCCTCGTGGTAGCCGTCCAAGTGCGGGGTGGCAGGTGTTAATTCCACCATAGTGCGACCGAGACGCAATTGGAATTTGTATTGCTTCAGTACTGTGGTACCCAGTGCTTTGGTACTCAGTAGTGTGGTAGAGTGGTGCCACACAGGAGTCTCAGGGAGCCTAAAGCACATTTTGCCTTCTCGCGCGGGCGGACTGATCAAAGGGAAGTAGGTAACTAGGTGCCAATACGCTTGCGGCGGGCCTCTGCAGGGCTGTTGCTTGGGCTGTTTGTCTTGACACTGACGCTGGCGTCGGTAATGGCTGTCGACTGTGAGTTTGTCCTCGGTTTCAAGGCCCTACGCGATATCATCGGCCATGAGATTGTGGGTGAGTGCTTGGAGAACGAGCACTACAGCGACAATGGAGACAGCACGCAGAAGACGACCGGCGGTCTCCTGGTCTGGCGCAAAGCCGACAACCACACCGCCTTCACCGACGGCCACCACACCTGGGTCAACGGCCCCATTGGATTGCAGAAGCGCCTGAACGCCGAGCGGTATCCGTGGGAGCCGGATTACGCGCCCGGCGGCGGCATAGCCACACAAACCGGCGCGACGGCGCCCACCACGCCTGGCCCGATAACTTTGCCCCCTCCTGCAACGGCACCGACGGACGGAACGTTGCCGCTGCCGCCGGCCCCCACCCACGCGACAGTGACCAATGCGCCTAATGTCTTCCCGCCGTCCACGGATCTCATCAGTGTTACGGCTAGCTATTCCTGGCTGGACGGTATTTCATCATTCAAAGTTACGAGCGACTTCGGCTTCGGCGAGGGTCCGGTCACGCGAGACAGTGCCAACGCCCTTTCTCATGGCATCATCGTCACCGTTTGCAGTGCCGACCAGGCCGGCAAAGTGCTGGAGCATGACGTCACATTCTCGGTCTTTGGTGACGGTGTACGCTATCAAGCCGCATGGTCGCCTGAGCATACCGTGAAACACACAGTTACATGCACTGTCGACCCCACGCTGCCGCTGGCGCCCGCCCACACTGCGGGCATCACCACCCGCGCCGCAAACTCGGAGGGCAAGCTGGTGGAAGTCGTGGTAGCGATTGCAAGGGCGCCCAACATCGGCTTCGACTGGACATGGGCGGGCGGCCCGGGCTTTACGCTGTTCGCAGTCGACGGCAATACTCAGTACTATCACGCCTACGTTTGCACCGCATCTGAGGCAGGTCAGCATCAGACCTTTTGGGTGAGAATAAACTCCATTGGCGACGGCGTAACGTACCGATTGGGCCAAGGGGAAAGGCGTGAACTAAACCTTCGTATGGCTTGCCCGTGGCCGGGGCTTCCTCACGTACCGGGGCCAACGCCCACGCCTACGCTGGTTCCGGGTCAAGAAGCCTTGCCGGTGCCACCACAATTATCGGTGTCCTTTGACCATTACATTGTCGAGTTGCATTACTATAATTGGTCGTCCGAAGGTCCTGTACTCGTGGTTACGTGGGACTTTGCGTGGCCGGAGGGCGTCATCTTGGTTGAAAGAGAAGGCATCTATGTACAAGGGGGCCCGTATTCACAGTGGCAATCCCAAATAAAGCACGTCTGGGCGTGCATGATCGAGGATGCGGGCAAGACCAAGAGTTACTCTGTGAGCTTCCGGGCGTATGGCGATGGTGTGAAGTACCGAGCGGCATGGGGGGAGTGGAGTAGCCCCGCCAGCATCACCGTGAATTGTCCAAATCGGCCGACCTCGTCACCAACGCCGACGATAACACCGACACCGACACCCACGCCACCGCCAACGACAGGACCATTGTCTCCTCCGCCGGAGCCGATTGTGCTTGGGCTTAGCGATTCAATTCACCAAGAAAACTATGATGCGTGGTCGATCCAGCCTGTAGTAGTGCTCAGTTGGAGTTATTGGTTGCCGAACGGTATCACCTCGATAGAGACCGATGGCATTGTCGGCAGTGCCACGTACACTGCGGGACAAGCGCTGCCCACGAGCATCATGGTGTGTTGGCCTGTCGAAGCCGGCAAAACCGCGCTTGTAGGCGTAAGACTGCGGGTGTTTGGCGATGGCGTGACGTTCCGGGCGGCATGGTCGAGATGGGGTATCTCACGCTCGCTCAGTCTGACGTGTCCGGGTCCTCCGAATTCGATACCAACGCCAACACCCATGCCTACTGTGGTCCCAACGCCATCACCGACACCCACGCCAAATCCGACTCAGGCAGCCCTGCCGCTGCCTCCGGTCCCGTCGTATTCCGTTACCTCTGAACTAAACGAAGCGAATTATATCGCGTGGACGGACTTGCCAATATATACGGTCACATCCAGTATTTCGTGGGCGGATGGAGTCGCGAAGGCAGAATGGAGATCCGTCGGAGGTCACACAATAACGTGGGCAGGAGATCAAAGACCGAGTAGTACCTTGGATTATTGCTACCCGGGCGATCTCGGCAAGGGCTATAGTTTCGGTGGGAGTATACGGGCATACGGTGATGGCGTAAAATATCGTGAGGCATGGTCTGACTGGAGTGGGACTGCCACCCTCTCGATTTCTTGTCCTAATGGCCCGCCGACACCGACGCCAACACCGACACTAGCGCCCACGCCAACACCGACGCCAACACCGACGCCAACACCGACGCCAACACCTACGCCTACACCTACACCTACACCTACACCTACACCTACACCTACACCTACGCCTACGCCAACACCGACGCCTACACCCACACCAACACCGACGCCTACACCCTCACCGACACCTACGCCTACACCCTCACCGACACCTACGCCTACACCTACGCCTGCACCGACGCCAACTCCAGAACCTACACCGTCGCCTACGCCGCAGCCTTCTTGAATGACGCGTGACGGTGTCAGTTTAGCTGAGAGAGTAGGGCCTTCCATTTGCAGGCCCACAATTTCTACAGCGTGCGAAGCCTCTCGATCAAGAGCGACGAGAGGCTATCCCAACGACCCGCTCCTCTGCAGCGAGGACTTTGGCACTGTCTGCAGCTACGACACCGTGTGGGCGTCGATGTAGTCCCAGTTGATGTCCCAGCCGAGGCCGGGCGCTTGGGAGATGTGGACGCAGCCCGCGTTGTCCATGGGGTCAGTCTTGCTATTCAGCCAGGGCTCGAGTTCCTCGTAGTCAATGTGGGGATGCAGCAGGCCGCGCTCGTAGTACTTGCCGGGATAGTTCATGGCGCAGAGCGCGTGCAAGTTGCCGGGCCCGCCGCCGTGCACCTCCATCTGTACGTTGAATGCCTCGCAGAGGTGGACGACCTTCATGAGGGGCGTAATGCCGCCCACGTCGCTCACGCCGCCCCGGCTGATGTCGGCCGCGCCGCGAGCAATCCACTCAGCGCGCGTGTACATCTTGCCGTCGGCGGTTTCCGGCCCCACCACGGGGATATCGAGCTGATCGGCAAGCCAGATGTACGACGACGTGCTGAATTCGTCCATGGGCTCTTCGAGCCAGTAGTAGCCTAGCTCTTCCAGCGCTCTGCCGATGGAGAGCGCTTCCGTGCGGCTGTAGAAATGATAGCAGTCGAGCATGAGGTCCATCTCGTCCCCCACGGCCTTACGCACGGCAGCACAGGCGGCAATATCCATCTTGGGAGCGGGCGCCCAGGCGATAGGCGGCATCCAGGTATGCAGCTTGAACGCCGGATAGCCGCGCTCTTTGCACTGCAACGCAAACTGCCCATACTCCTCCGGCGTGCTCAAACCGCCCGGAATCTCGTCGCCGCACATGGTGCTGGCGTAGGCCGGCACTTTGTCGCGGGTCGCGCCGAGCAGCTTGTAGACCGGCTGGCCCAAGGCGCGTCCCACCAGGTCCCAGATCGCCATGTCCACCGCGCCGAGCGCGCGGTCGGTTAGGTCGCGGGACATGCGCTGCCAGTGGTGGAGAGTCTTCCAGATGCGCTCGCGGTACATGGGGTCTTCCCCGATAATGGCGGGCTTGATGACGTCCTCCAGCACGCGAGGGCTTGGCGCTCCAAAGCAGTAGCCGGTGGCACCGTCATCCGTGACCACGGTGAGCAGCGATTGGGCGGCCTCGTGCTCAGGCCCGGGATGTGTGTGCCCCTCAGCGTCCCGCACGATGTGGGATGAGTACGTGAAGGTGCGTACGTTCATGTCTACGATTTTCATTGGCACTCCATTTTAGGGCGAAGATGCACACAGTGAGGCGTTCCAAATGGCGTTGGAAAGTAGCCAGGCTATCTGATAGCTTCAAGCCAACATGAGGAGTCTGCAAGCTGTTGGGCGTGGTGGTTTTGTTCGTCCCGATCTGTAGCTGCTTCGCTGGGAAGAACTATGTCAGCGTGATATGGGTTGCCTGAAAATGGAGACGCAACTACTCAGCGTCCCTCACGCGCTGCCTCCATTGCACCAACAACCAACCATCCATAAAACTTGCGGTCACGTGCTCGGTCTCGGTTATCCGCGATTGCAGTTGCCTGCGCAGGCCCCGCAAGACTTAGCCTGTCAACTGATAATTCAACCACACCTTTTCTTGGCAAGAAAGAATAGTGTTTAGCCCGCGAGTGCTTAGCCTTTGTATTCCTTAGTTTCCTTGCGTCACCACTTGATGAGACGCCTCTGCCAAGTTCTTCAGCTGCCTCAATGCCTTCTAGCGCTTCCATGGAGAATTAGATGCTCTCGCTATTCAAGTCCAATAGAGCCTCTCCTAAGAAGCTGTCCGGCAAAGCATCGGTATTAGGGTACCTTTTGCGCCTACGACCACTGTTCAGGTTGACTAGGCACAATGCTCCCCCCAATGAATCGCAAAGCAATATGACTGACCTTCTCGGAGCCATAGCTCGGATGGCAATTTCAGCGTCCGGTGTGGGGTACACTTCATATTGTTGCGGCGAAATCTTGTGCATTTTCCTCAATAGGCGCTCGGAATTGGTCAATGCCAAATCGGACGGTAATGGGAATCCTTCCTCTTCAGCTTCATTGGTTGCGTGTTGATGTTCTTCCAGGGCATCAGATAGATCTGGAGGGATTGCCCTCCCTCTTGAGAAACCCGCAACGCTAGAGGCTGGAACACCAACTTGAAAGGAGTGAATAAGGATGTCGCTCTGCTCTAAATTGGCATTGAGGAGGTCATTCCAAGGATACGCCCTCAGAGTAGCGATAGGCATGCTCCTACCAATTGCATCGGTAGCCCCTTTGTGAGTACTTAGGTCTTGCCACTTGAATTCGATTCTTAACACTGACGTGGCAAGGGAATAGTTATCTGAAGGACTCAGGCTATCAAAATGAAACACTGATGACTTGTGGGGGTTCGTAGCTGTCGGCGCAACAATGCTTTCAAGCACTGCCAATCTCCTCATCCAGTCTGTTTATGAAGTCTTGGGATTTAATCCAGACTTCTCTTAGAGTTTCCTCGATTTGACTTTGCTCGGGGATAGACTGTTCATCCATGCGACGTGCAACGGAGAGATAGACGGTATTTGTTTCCTCATTGCCAAATCGCGGTTCAACAAAAATGGCCCACTGGTTCTCACCTTCCGCAAATATCATTCGACATGAGCCTTCTCTTAGATCCCAACCTTCATAGCATTGGAGATTAGGGGCGAATAGCCGGTTTGCCAAGTAAGTTGCTGCTGGCAGGCCCGAGTCTTGATCGTAGATTAGGTCAATTCTGCAAATGTAGCCTTGCAATTGTTGGTCGCTCAAATTCGTCTCTACAATTGCACAGCGCGCAACTTCAGCTAAGCGTCCCAAACCATCAAATGTAGGGTACTCTCTACTTAGTGTAGTTTGGAATGAAGGGGTTATGTCAGACTCCAGTATTATTCGCTCTCTACCGAGCAAGATCCGCTTGCTAAAACTGAGAGGTCCTTTATCGTTGACTACTGCATCAGCATCAATTGACCGTCTAAATGACTCTACTTCATCGAAATCTCTGAGCAGCATAATCCCGGCAAACGCTAGGTCCACTTTAAGTACGTCTACAATTCTGGTTGCCACTACCCACACTCCTAATGAGTCAAGATGACGCCGGAAGCACATACTACCAAAGACCTTGCACTCGTTCAATACGTACCGATTGGGTTTTGAGACTGTACTGCCTTTTACCTAGATAAAAGGGCAGCTTCGCAGAGCTTCAGTGTGGGGCATTTTTTTACTTTCCTTTCTTAGCCTTGCTGTCATGATACTATAGGGCACACTGGCGACCATAATGAATGTTGTGACATTTAGAAAGCGAGGCTTATTTGCCGTGGCAAAACTAGCCATCAATGGTGGGCCGAAGCTCCGCCAGACAGGATTTTCGAGCTGGCCGCAGGTTGGGGAAGAGACGATTGACGCGGTGACGGACGTGCTGCGCAGCGCGCGCTGGAACCGGCGGCGCGACGGCACGCGCACGCGGGAGTTCGAGCAGCAGTTTGCGCGCTACCACGATTGCGACTACGGCCTCTGCGTGAGCAGCGGCACCGCCGCTCTGGAGGTGGCCGTGCTTGCCGCCGGCGTCGAGATCGGCGATGAAGTCATCGTGCCGCCGTATTCCTTCATGGCGACGACCAGCGCGCCGCTGCAGGTGGGGGCGGTACCGGTCTTCGTGGACATCGACCCGGAAACCTACAACCTCAATCCCGCCTTGATCGAAGACCACATTACCGATAAGACGCGGGCGATCTTTGCCGTGCACTTCGGCGGAATGGCCGCCGACATGGACGCGATCAACGCTATTGCGCGTAAGCACAATCTGCTCGTGCTGGAAGACTGCGCCCACGCCCACGGCGGCATGCATGCGCAGGGCAAGCTCGGTTCGCTGGGCGACGCGGCCGGTTGGAGCTTTCAGGCCGGTAAGAACCTCACCAGCGGCGAGGGCGGCTGCGTGACGACCAACAACGAGGATATTTACAAGCGCGCAGTCTACTACCACGACTTCTGGCGCTCGCACGTGGAGCTCGAGGACGATATTTACAATCAGCCGGGGGACACGCAGTTTCCGGTGCTCTCTTGGAACTACCGCATGTCCGAAATCATGGGCGCGATCCTGCACTCCCAGTTTGGTCATTTGGAAGGCTGGGCGGCGCGTCGGGCGGAGAATTCGACATATCTCGCTTCACGTCTGGCTGAGATCGAGGGACTGGCGAACGTGCGCGTCGATCCATTCGTGAAGCGCAATGCGCTCCACATCTTCATCTTCAAGTATATGAACGCTGAGGAATTCGCGGGCGCGCCGCGCGAGCTCGTTGCCAAGGCCGTGAATGCCGAGGGGATTCCTTGCAGCACCGGCTACGTGCGTCCGCTGCACAAGCATCCGCTGTTCCAGGACGCCCTGCACGGCGCGCTGCGCAGCGGCTTCCCGCTCACGAGCCACTATTACGGCAAGCAGATGGACTACCGCCAGGTGGAATGCCCCGAAGCCGAGCGCCTCTGCCGGGAGGAGACACTCTGGATGGGACAGTCGCCCTTCCTGGGTACCAAGCAAGACATGGACGACATCGCCGATGCCTTCGTAAAGGTGAAGGAGAACGCGGCGGAACTGCGGTCACTGGCCGCAGTGAACTGAGCTAAACTAATTCGACGCCAGCTTACTTGCATCTCCTATCCGTTCGTGCTGAGCCTCTCGAAGCATGAACGGCTGGAGAAGTGTGCCTTGGGAAAGGGAGCCAGTGGGCCGAACCATTAGAGCACTCTTGCTGGGAATCGCGCTATTGCTGGTAACACC
The DNA here is from genome assembly GCA_965221905.1 of Chloroflexota bacterium. Classification (GTDB taxonomy): domain Bacteria; phylum Chloroflexota; class UBA11872; order VXOZ01; family VXOZ01; genus VXOZ01. The sequence goes on along the minus strand of OZ244922.1, from coordinate 3,139,601 downwards.
CAGCGTTTCTCTGGCGGCAGACTGCCAATTCGTGCTCGGATTCAAGTCGCTGCGCGACCTCATTGGACACGACATTGTCGGTGAGTGCCTGGATAACGAGCACTACAACGTCATCGGCGATAGCAACCAGCACACCACAGGCGGCCTGCTGGCTTGGCGCAAGGCCGACAATTGGACTGCATTCACTGACGGCTACCGCACCTGGGTGAACGGTCCCAATGGACTGCAACAACGCCTCAACACCGAGCGCTTCGAGTGGGAAGCCGACTATGCCGCCATTACTGGGTTGGCAGCAACGAGTGCACTTACCCGCGACGCCTTGCGCAATGCGGAGTTGCAGACTGACTTATTTCATAGTACTTTCGGTTTCAATGACGCGCGTGTGCGGTTGAAAGACGGTATCTATGAGGACGTTTTTCACTATAAGTCCAACGGTTCAATTCTCGAGCACCCAAGATGGATAAGGATGTGGGACGAGCACCCCTTTGCCTTTGGCGATCTCAATGCTGACGGCATAGACGATGCCGCGGTAATAACGGGCATTTGGGAGGGTGGAAACATCGTCTTCACCTATCTCACAGCGCTTCGCAATGAAGGCGGCGTGCCGGTGCACGTTGCATCCGTCTTGCTAGGCGCCAAAATCCGGATCGACTCAATGGCGATCTCAGACGGAATCGTTACGTTACAGACGTGGCAACTGGGGCCGGATGATGCCAATTGCTGCCCTTCGCAAGAAGTCGAACTTACGTACCGCTTGACCGGCAATGCATGGGTATCGCTGGGTGAGATTGCCCAGCCGCCAACGCCAACAACTGCTCCTGAGGTGATTACATGGCCGTGGAACAGAGACATAAGCCCGGATGACATGCTTCATTTGCAATTGGAAAGCCGCGGCTTAAGTCGCGATTCTACAATGTACCTCTTTCTTAGGGATGCTCTACGCATGTATGCCTATAGCGCTTATCCAGTGTACGTAGCATACTTGGATGCAATTGGCGGCAAAGTGAAGGACGTGGGGAATTCAGAGAATTGGGACAGTTTCGTCTATGCGTACCTCATGAATTCAGACTACCGGAGCGAAGTCAACAGCACCGTGCGCAAGTATCTAGAGTCAACGGTGTTTCTAGGTCCAATCTTGACTACGTTCTTGAAAGGTGATGTCTACGGTCCGCTGCGTGACAAGATTGACTTCTTGTCCCGGATGGGCAACGCAGTTTGGTTTAGCTATGGCCCAGGTTGGTATCGCGGCGAAGGAGACACATGGCAGGGAGAGTGTCGATCAGGATGCGAAGACGTGAGAATCGGTTTGGTGGAGCTTACGGTGGGCAATGATATAAACGCACTCGAGAGATTGCCAAATCCCTGGAAGAAGTGAATTAGCTAGCCGAGCATTGTAAGGCAAGCGAGCCGCGGGAGTTGAGCCAAAGCCTCGGAGCAATACTTGAGTGCGAATCTTCTGACTTGGTTTTTGGGATGCCCAATTCCCAGTGTTGCTGCAGGTACACTGGAGTCTTTCAACAGGAAGGAAGCTACTTAGCTTGAAATGGCGAACATTAAACCATGTAACCAGCCAACTGCGCTCCCCCCTTTGTGCTGCTATGATCCTCAAGCCGCGCCGCTTGGGCGCTATGTTTTGGAGATGCTCTTTGCCGAGGGGTTGACCGGCGCGGAAGAGCAGAACGTGCGGGAAACGCCACTGGAGGCAAGTGTGCTCGAAGGCAGGCAGGCGGTGATTGTCGCGCCGTGCGGCGAGGACACCGGCGCGGAGGCGGCGGCGCTGGAGGCGCTGCGCCAGGGCACGCCGGTGGTATTCTTACGTCCTTCCACCGCGACCGCTGCGGAACTCGGCATTAGCAAAAAGCAGCGGCGCACAGCGAATGAAGCCTATATCGCGCCGGAGCGGGATCATCCGCTTTGGTTTGCGGCGGTAGGCGATTTCTTGCAGTTTCACGGCACGGCGGACATGTACGCTGAATTTGGCGGGCGTGAGCGCGTGCTGGCCTGGATCGCCGGACGCGATTGGGCCTTGCCGTATCCGGCGATTGTCACCGGCAGCTATGGCGCGGGACGCTTCGCGGTCTTTACCTACGACCTGGCAACGTCCACGGTGCTCTTCCACCAAGGCCGCCGCGACCAAGCCAGCACTGGCCCCAATCCCGATGCCGACGGTGATGGCTTATATTGCCCGAGCGACCTATTCTTCGGTTACCGCGACCGCACATTGCTCGATCTGCCTCAAGCCGACTTGCAGCAACAATTGCTTGTACGGGTTCTGGATTGGGCCTGCGCGCCGCAAGCGCCGCTGGCGCGTCTCTGGTACTACCCGGATGCGGCGCCGGCCATGGTGCTCTTCAACGGTGATAGCGACGGCATGACCCGCCCGCAGATGGAGTGGTACACCAACATGGTGGAAGCCCACGGCGGCGAGTACACCGTCTACCTCATGGAGCAGCACTTGCCGCACCTCACCCCGGAGATGGAGCGCGACTACCGGCAACGGGGCCACTCGGCAGGACCTCACATCTGGCATTCACAAAAGCCGACCGTGGAGCAGATGCGTACCCGCATACAAGAAGAGGTCGCGCTCTTCGAGGAGCGCTACGGCTATCCACCTAAGACCACGCGCCACCACTGCGTCATCTGGCCGGGCTGGGTGGAAACCGCCAAGGCACTGGCCGACGCCGGTTTCCGGATGGATACGAACTTCCGGGCGGGCGATCACCTGCAATACGGCTACCTGACCGGCAGCGGCCTGCCGATGCGGTTTATCGATGAGGATGGCGAATTCATCGAATGCTTCGAGCAGGAGACGCTCTTTTGCGACGACTACGTGCTGGTGGACAAGAGCTTCCTGCCGCCGTTGAGCGAGGAGCAGGCCATCGCTACCTCCAAAGAGTATATCGATGCGGCCTGCGACCACTTCCATACGGTGGTGCACCTGTACTTCCACCCGATCTACGCAACCGGAGTGAAGGTGAACACCGGGCAGTTCATCCGCACGGCGGGATGGTTCGAGGCGGTCTTGAAATACGCGGCACAGCAGGAATTGCCCGTGCCAAGCACCGATGCGTGGTGCACGTTCAACGAGCAGCGGCGGGCAACCGTACTTACTGAGCAGCGCTGGGACGCTGCCGGCGGCGTCCTACACGTGACCGTTGAAGCGCAAGATACACTGCCCGGTGGCACGTTGGCATTGCCGGCGCACTATGACGGCCGGCAGGTTGCACAGGTGCTGCTCGATGGGGAGCCCATGGAGCTTACCCAGCGCAGCGTGGGTGGAGAGTCGCACGTCTTCGCTGTAGCCGACTTTAGCGCTGGTTCACATCAGGTGGCGTTCCATTTCCAGTAGGACGACGGTCTTGCTAGCGGTTAGACTCATAGCTGGCTGAATGATGAGAAACCCGGTGCGAGCGCACCGGGTTTCTCCATTGTTGATCGGGCTGAGAGAATTCGCGAAGAGGCTTCTCTCAAAGCCCCGGCAGCATACCCATCATCCACATCATCATGATGCTCATGGCGACCATCATAAGCATCATGAGCGCCATGCGTCCGATGAGGAATACGGTACGGCGGCGCGCGTGCTCAAGTCCGACGGAGATGATGAGACCAATGAGGCGGAGGGTCTCACGCGCCGTGCGGAGCCTGAATGACCGTGCCCGTGGTTCATCATCAAGAGGCAAATACAAGACGGGAGCGTCAGCAGCCGTCATCAGGAGTGTCAACATGGCGGGTAGCGTGGCGGGGCCTGAAGGGCGGTCGGCGAATTCATGCAATGTGGTACGGCGAAGAAGGCGTAAGCCGGAGTTGAGGTCGAGGATCGGTCTTCCCAGGGCGTCGGATGCCAACATGTCGAGAATCCACGGCAGGATTCGGCGCCGCGCGGAGATGGGTTTCTGTATGCCGATGCGCGCGCCGACAACCATGGCAGCATCGTGTTCTTCTAGTGCGTGCAGCAAGCGGGGGATTTCGGCCACGGCGTAGAGAGTATGTAGATCGATGGTGCATATGAGGTCGTGCTGCGCCAGTGCGCTGGCGGTCAGGATGGCGTCACCCCAACCGGAGCCGTGTTCTTGAGAGACTAACCGCACCGAGGAGAGACCTGCTGCGTCCGGTACGGCTGCATGCTGGAGATCGGCGGCTACGACGATGATTTCGTACGTGAGCCCGCTGGCGGCTAGGACGGAAGCTGCCTGCTCCAAAGTTTCACAAATCTGTGGCTCATCGTTCAGGACAGGCAGAATTACGGAAATCGGTATCGCCGCGTCGGCCAATTTGTGTTCCTCCGCCATGCTTTTCGCCTTTAGTCGTGCGGCGAATCTGCTTCCAGCAGAGAGGGTCGGTTGCTTGCAGTCACGCCACCCACATGCCGCACGTTGAGTAAGAGAAGGTGCGCGTGCGCTAGGGCGGGCAGAATTGAGTGTCGGTAGACCTAGAACCGTCTTTACCGATGAACTGTTCCCACCATAGTGCTTCGATCGGAGCGTCTTGCACAAGGCACCGGCTAGGACGTGGTGGAACTGTGTTGGCAGTGTCGGCCCGCCTTTGGAGCGGCAAGCGCCGAAAGGACTAAGGAGAGACGATCTTCTTCATGATCGGGCTCGTCTTGGCGTGGACGCGCCGCGGATATTCGTATGTCCACACGCGGTCGTCGAGATGCGCAGGCAACTGCTGTTCCAAGAAGCCTTCCAAGCGCGCGCGTTGCTTTAGCGCCGCATCGGGCTCACTCTCGAGCACGTTTGTCGTCTCCAGCGGGTCATTGCTCAGGTTATAGAGTTCCTCTTGTACATGCAGGGCGGCGGTCTCTTGTGTAACCGTGAATCCGCCGCTATCGGTCTTGCGCGGTCCTTGCTCGAAGTCCACCACATAGTTGTGCTCGTGATCGCGCACGGTGGCGTGTTGTCCCCAACCGGCGATGACAAAGTCGCGGTTCTTCTCGCGCTCACCGGTTACGAGCGGCCACATGGATAGGCCGTCCAGCCCTTGGTGCGGCACGCCAAACAAATCGAGCACGGTGGGCGGCACGTCCTGATGTTGGACGAAAGCGTCGAGGCGTTTGCCCGCGTGCTGCTTGTCGGGATGGCGGATGAACATGTTAATGCGCGTATTGAACCACTGAAGGTGGTCTTCAGATTTCCCAAAGCGGTCGCGGTCCAGGAGCTCAGTGCCGTGATCGGATGTGAAGACAATGACCGTATCTTCGAGAAGGTGGAGTGTTTCCAGCTTGTCTAAGAAGTGGCCAATCCACGTATCCACGAACGTCACTTCACCATAGTAGAGCGCCTTGGTGCGCTCTCTGGCCGCCTCGCCTTCCACCTCAGTGCCCACCGGCCAGATGTAATCTTTCACTGAGTCGTCTTTGTAGTATGCGTCTGCGTAGTGGAGCGGCGGGTCCCACGGTTCGTGAGGGTCGAACGAGTCAATATACAGGTAGAACGGCCCGTAGGCGGCGTTGTTCTCTACCCAGTCCATGGCGCTCAAGAAGACGCGCGCCGCCTGAAAGTCGTCCTCGCGAGGGCGCTCACCTTGGTTCCACAGGTATTGCAGCATACCCGTCATGCGGGGCGAATCCGGCTCAGCGTCGGTATACTTGGTTGGGTCGACAGCGCCGGGCGGCAGGGTCTTCCAGTGGTCGAACTCTTGACCCCGCACAAAGTCCCAGGAGCAAAAGCCGCGCGTAAAATTCATCGTTGCTTTGAACATGTGGTACGTATCGGCAATGAAGCCGGTGTTGATGCCCGCTTCTACGAGGCGTTCCGCCACAGGTGTGTGTTCCGGGGGAATCTTGTGCCAGCCGCGCGGCGAGGGACTGGAGCCAAGGGTATCGAAACCATATTGCCAAGGAAAGCTGTTCATGCCGGTGAAGAGTGCGCGGCGGGCGGGAATGGTAGGATAGGCACAGCCATACGCCTCGGTGAAGGCCACGCTCTCGGCTGCTAGATTGTCGAGCACGGGAGTACGGATGAAATCGGCGCCAAACGAATGCACCATGTCGGAGCGCATGGTATCGAGGCAGATAACAACGACGTTCATAGCACTGAGCCTGGATGTTGATGTTACTTGAGTATTGCCCTTAGCTAAGCATATTCGCTGAAGGATGCGCAAGTAGTGACGAGCGGACGAGAGACGGAGCGCTTGTTGCCAGATCTTGAAATGCAGACCTAGTAGAAACGATTAGATCTTGCTTGAAATCATCCTGACATTCTTCAACCAAGAATCTGGGCAGTGTTGAAGTGAGCGTAGTAGAGACAGGGAAATGGTTCCGCACGCACGGGCTTGTAACAAACACCTCTAACGGCACCATCACCAATCCAAGAGACTTCACGTTGCGCCTGCATATTGAATGTTCTCTGTCCCTGGGATAATTGAGACCTACCGGCTATTGAGCGATTTCGCCACTTTAGTCTACAAGTCAATACCTGTTATGCGAGAGAGAAAGCGTCGGCTAGCATCCTACATCTTCCGCAGGATTTCAGCCTTGAGTGTTTCGTACTCGGCTTCCGAGATCAATTCGCGATCGAACATCTCCTTAGCCTTTGCCAGCTTAGCCACTGGATCTTCAGCACTTGTAGATCCAGTTAGTTCCTGCGCAGGCATGGAGATCTGAGTGCCGCCAGCACGGGCACGCTCCTCTTCCATCTTTCGCACGCGGCGACGCTCCCTCCACTCCTGCTCTTTCTGCTGGCAAATGCTGTAAAGGATGCGGGTTTGCTTCTTAATTAATCCCTTTATGTAGTGACGTTCTTTGTTGGTCAGCTTACATTCAAGGTATGACGCTAACATGCCCTCGCGAATCTTCACGTCTTGCACGTCTTCCCAAAGGAAGTCGGTGAACGAGAATCCCCTGAACCGATGCCGATTGAAGATGATCATGCGGTTGTTAGTGGCTACTGCAGCGTCAAGCTTCTGCCCGAGCATAGTCCATCCTTGATGCGCGATGTACAGGATGTTCTCATTCGGTGTGAGTATCTCGCTGACTTCGCTTGCGACCTGCTTCAAGACTGCCTTGTCTTGGTCGGCATCCACCCGCTCTATGCCAAAGTTATCGACTGGAACTTGATCCATATGGCCACCTCCTAGTGACGCTTTCTCTTGATACAAGCCCCGCAGTCCAGCAAAGCGATGAGCCGCGAGAAGAGAATCACCAAATGCCTAGAAAACTGTGCCCCTAAATCTACTACACACAACTAAGCAGTACAGAGGGGAACATAGCAAGGAGTCCAAGAGCAAGTCAAGCCGTTTTCTGCAGACTCCCTAAGCCCTTTTGCTTACGCCGCAGACTTCGGCGCTTGCGCCGTAGATTACGGCACCGCTAGAATTAGACATTGGTGTTTCTTGCACACCGCCATGTAAACTTCTCTAACCGACACAAACGCTAGCCAATTGCGCTCATGGAACAGACAGCACGAATAACGGGTGGATTGCTTTCCGGTCTTGCGGCATGGACTCGGCTGGGGTGGTTTCTCAGCGGTGTTTTCTTCCTTGTTACGTTAGTCAGCCGCATCCCCTTTCGCAGCGAGTCACTCTTCGCATGGGATTCCGCCAATTTTGCCTATGCTCTCGAAGAATACAACGTGGCCTTTCATCAGCCGCAACCTCCCGGATACCCGCTATACGTAGCCAGTGCCAAGCTCTTGTACAGTCTCGGCTTGGACGCCAACACGAGCTACGTGCTCTTATCGCTGGCTGCAAGCAGTCTGGCGGTGTGGTGTCTGTTCATTCTCGGCTGGCGGCTCTACGGGTTGCAGACAGGGGTTGTTAGCGCCCTGTTGCTAGGGACGAGCAGTCTTTTCTGGACCCACGGCGAGGTGGCGTATCCCTACGCTTTTCTCGCCTTGTTTAGCACGCTGGTGTTGCTGCTCTTGACCGAGACGAAATTCGGGTCGCACAACTTGATCGTCCCTGCTGCGTTTGTGTTGGGCCTTGGCGCGGGATTCCGTCCGGATCTGTTGCTATTCCTCTTGCCCGTGTGGGTTTACGCTTGGTGGGGGAGGAGTTTGCGGAGTCTCGTCGTCGGCATTGGGGTAATGCTCCTGGTAGTGCTGGCGTGGGGAGTGCCAACGGTGCAGCTCTCCGGCGGCTGGGAGGCGTACGCGAGGGCGTCGGGCGAGCATTACGGCTTCTGGGTCGGGCAGTCTACCGGTCTCGTGACGTACCTCAAGAGTATACTCGACAATGGACGTACGCTTGCGGCAGTGATTTACAATGGGGTTGGTCTGGCTCTTCTGCCGATCATCTACTTCTTGGGGCGATATTTTTCACCGCAGCAGGTCGTGCGCGATGCGCGCACGCGCATCATTCTGCTGTGGATGATCGTACCTTTCGTATTCTATATGCTCGCCCACATTGGGAATCCGGGCTACGTGCTCTCTTTTCTGCCCGGACTCCTCATCTATGCCGCGTTAGCCATGCGCGGCTTTGCGCGCGATTTTGAGCAGGCGTACCGGTTTCTGATGACGCAGCGCGGTATGGTAACGACCGCCCTGACACCGCATCGAGTTTCTATTGGCATCACGACCGTGCTGGTTGCTGTCATAGCTATCTCCAATACCTTGCTCTTTTTCTTCGCTGCCGGTGAAGGACGCTATCAGGAGATCCGTCACATCGACGAGATACTCACCAAGCAGGTGCGGTACATTACGTTGAACCACGCACCGGAGCAGACGCTGATCGTGGCTTTCGACCGTTCCCATCAACTTGAGTACTATCTGCAGGACTACTCTTTCCGCTTGCTCTTCGATCCCGGTGATCCCCAATACTGGGAAACTCGCCAGGAATTCATCATTCCGGAGGGGGTCACGCGGGTTATCTTGCCGGACTTGGGAAGGAATACCAGTGATCGGACAGAACAGATCGTGCAAGTGGGCCTGGGGCCGGGGGTAAGCCTGTATGTGGCGAACGTTAGGCCCGGCGATACGCTAATACACGGGTACCAGTATGCCTCCGTCCGGCCATCGCCAGAGGGAGATGCATGAGCTTGCCGCCGCCGGCTCATGTATCAAGACCGCAAGAAACACGTTGCGGCAACCGCACTTTGCGTTGGGCCTCCCGCACCTACGTGGTCGGTATTCTCAATATGACGCCGGATTCCTTCTCCGGTGATGGAATTGGGGGAGACGTGCAGCGCGCCATTGCCCAGGCCGCGCGCTTTGTGGAACAAGGTGCGGATATTCTCGACATCGGGGGTGAGTCGACCCGCCCCGGCGCGAACACAGTCTCGTTGCAAGAAGAACTTGACCGTGTGTTGCCTGCAATCGAGGCGATCCATCGCGAGGTAGAGGCGCCGCTCTCGATCGACACGTACAAAGCAGACGTGGCACGTGAAGCGGTACATGCCGGAGCAGCAATGGTCAACGACGTCTGGGGTTTAGGCGGCGATCCGGCCATGGGAGCAACGGTTGCGGCCCTGAACGTGCCAGTGGTGCTAATGCACAATCGTCGTTCCAATTCGCAGCAGTCGGCGCTTGGCGGATTTTATGGAAAGGTCTCGTACGGCAATGTAGCAGAAGACGTGACAAGAGAACTCGCAGAGATAGTGTCGCGGGCAACTGCCTGCGGAATCGCGACTGAGCACATAATTGTCGATCCTGGGATCGGCTTCGGCAAAACACCGCAACAGAACATTGAACTCATGCGCAACCTCGGCGTGCTCCAGAGTTTGGGGCAGCCGATATTGATCGGCACCTCACGCAAGTCATTCATCGGGCTAGCGCTCGATCTCCCCCCGGAAGAGCGGTTGGAAGGCACCGCGGCAACGGTGGCGCTGGCAATCGCGCAAGGTGTTGATCTGGTGCGGGTCCATGATGTAGGAGCTTTGGTGCGCGTGTGCCGTATGACTGATGCCATCGTGCGCCATGCATGACTGCCACGTTCTGTATCCTGAATGTACAGCTTCCTCGGCGTTGCTTTATCCACGTAGTCTGCGAAGGTAGACCATCTCTTGTCTAGCCGCCGGAACTTCATCCTCGGTGTCCTCAATGGCGTCAGCTACAGCACCGGTATGGCCTTTACGAGTGCAACCGTGGTGCTGCCTTGGTACGTGAGCCAGCTTACGCAGTCCAACGTGCTCATTGGCATCCTGCCCGCCATGCAGATGGGGGGTTGGGCGTTGCCCCAGTTGTTGTTGATCAACTACATGCAACGCCAACGGTACAAGCTCAAGTATTATCAGCGCAGCGCGGTAGTACGCAGCACCTGTTGGGCGCTCCTGGCGGCCACAGTGCTTATCGTGCCGGATCAGGCAGACATCGTGCTGCCTGCACTGATTCTGCTCACGGCGATCGCTTCTCTTTCGGGCGGCTTTACGGGGTTGGCGTTCTTCGACGTGGTCGGGCGCATCGTGCCGCGCCGACGGCTTTCGACGTTCTTTTCGCTGCGTAACTTCTTTGGCGGCATTGGCGCTCTGGTCGCCGGTCTCGTCGTGCGCCAGGTACTCGAACGTTCGGAAGGAAGTCTCGAACACGTTTGGCTGCTTTTTATGCTGACGTGGGTCTTTACTACAATTGGGTACTTGTCGTTTAGCTGCGTGAGGGAGCCCGCGGGACCCTCAATTCTCCCAAATCGCACCATGCGTCAAGACTTGGGCCGCATCCGGGAGATTGTCCTGCGCGACCCGCCGTTTCGCACGTACGTCATCATTCGTGTCTTGGCCATGGCTACCTTTATCGCAGTGCCTTTCTATGTTGTGTATGGCGGCAATGTGTTGCAGCTACCGGCATCTGTGGTGGGCTCGTCTGCGATTGCGCTCATGGGCGGCGTGATTGGCAGCAACGTCGTCTGGGGTTGGCTGGGCGCGCGCGGCGGCGGTTGGCTGCTGCTGGTGGCGACGACATTGATCAGCGTGCTGCCCCCGGTGCTGGCGCTTACGGCGCACGTTCTCTCAGTTTCTCAGGCTGCGCCTTCTCTGATCACTTGGGTCTTTCTTGCCCTCTTCGTCTTCCTCGGCATGGCAACCGGCGGGCAGGAAATCACGTTCTCAGTTCTCGCAATCGAGGTCTCACCGGTTGAAGATCGCATCATCTACATGGGCTTCACGAACACGCTGATTGGAGTCCTGATCTTCTTAACCCCGGTGGGTGGGCTTCTCGCTGATCTCATATCCTTCGAGGCACTCTTTGGCGCGGCCCTTACGGCTGCTCTTGCAGCAACCGTACTCGCCGCGGCCGCGCTGCGCAGATTCGCTCGGCCGCGACTGGACTTGTCCGAGGCGACGGCGGCATCGGAAGCGGACGGCGCGTAGTTGGAACGGCCATAGTGTGTTTGCGGTCGGAGTGCTCATTGCGTGCAATGCGGCACGGTGGCGTGGGCGTATTGCCGCAAATCAAGGCGATGGGGCATGGCTTCTTGTATAATGCGCAAGGGGCAATTCGCAAGACTCAGAGAAGGGCACGATGATGAAAATTGGAATTTTCACTGACGAGGTGCATCCGGACTTTGCCACGGGGCTGGGCGTGATGCGCGAGCACGGCATCATGTATGCGGAGCTGCGCACCGTCAACGGCACGAACTTGATGGACCTTTCCCCGGACGGACTGGATGATGTGGAACGTCTCCTCAAGCAGAACGGCATCCAGGTGAGCGCACTCGGTACACCGATTTTCAAGTGCCCACTGGAAGGCCGGGAGCGAAAGATCGAAGGCGACACCTTTGGCGCGCAGGAAATGACCTACGAAGAGCATCTGGCGCTCTTGCCGCACTGTTTTGCTTTGGCCGAGCGTTTCGGCACGCGTGTGGTACGCTGCTTCTCTTTCTGGAGAGATGACGATCCGGAAGAAGTGTTCACTAAGGTTGTGGAGCGCTTCGGTCCGGCGCTCGACATTGCTGCCAAGCACGGTTTCGATCTCTGTATGGAGAACGAGCCGTCGTGCTATGCGGGCGTGGGTGAAGAGTCGCAGCGCTTGATCGAGGCGGTCGGTTCACCGCATTTGAAGGCAATCTGGGACCCGGGCAACTGCCTCTGGGCGGATGAAGACCCCTACCCGAAGCACTATGCTGCCATCAAGCCACATCTTGCGCACATGCACGTGAAAGACGCGCGGCGCGTGAATGGTGAGGTCGAGGCGTGCCGCGTAGGCAAGGGCAATACCGACTACGAAGGTCAGTTTCGCGCGCTGGCTAATGACGGCTACGATGGCGTGTATACGCTAGAGATGCATTACCAGGTGGAAGGCGGCCCGCCGGAGGCCGCGGCAATCGAATCTGCCAAAGCGCTGCGGGAGATGCTGACGGCTGCGAGCGCATGAGAAGCAAAAGGCATCGACGTTTTGCGTCGATGCCTTTTATTCAAGCTAGTGTGGTAGAGACGAAGCGCGGCTATTCCTAGTTTATTTCGGGAATGTCTAAATCCATGCCGGGATAGATAGTCTTTGGGTCTCCTTCTTCGAAGCGCCACTTATTCTTCTGAAAAATAACATCCCATTTGCCGGCATCGCCGTACTCGCGCTGTGCAATGTCTTGAAGGGTTTCCCCCGGGCCGACCTTGACTGTAGTGCGGACGCTGCCACTTGACTTCTTCTTGCCAAACAATGCATCCAGGAAGCCCATTGCTCACTCCAATCTCTGTTCAAGAACTCCTAGCCCCAGACTTCGTCGTCCGCAAGAGAGTATAGCAGCTTCTCGATTGGTTGGCAATGCCGGTCTTGCATTCGAATGAGTGTGCGAATCCCTCCTTGTTTCCTGGGTCTGAGTGGCTGAAAGATTCTGACAAGGTCTGTCGGTTAGGGCATTTGACACGAGGACCGTCTGATACTATGGGTTGGACGAACGCAACGATTATTCCTCCCAAGTCTGCGGGGAGCACCAATGAGCCCGCTGCACTTGAGCACGCTTTGAGGGAAGTGTGGGAGAAATGCCGTGCCTGACGTTTCGTTAGCGCTAAACCTCTCCGTCGCTGTTCTCGCCGCTTTCCTTTTTGGGTTGGTTGCCCAGCGGCTGGGTCTGCCGGTGATTCTGGGGTACTTGCTTGCCGGAATTGCCATTGGGCCGTTCAGCCCCCTGCTGCGCGCCGACCAGCACGACGTCCAAGTGCTGGCGGAGATTGGTGTGATGTTCTTGCTCTTTGCCGTAGGCGCTGAGTTTTCCCTACGCGAGTTGTGTCATCTCGGTCGCATCGTGATCGTTGGGGGTGTAGGGCAGATTATCCTGACGATGAGTCTCGGCCCGCTGATGGGGCGAATGCTCGGGCTTTCGCTCACGCAGGGCATCTTGCTCGGCGCTGTTATCGCCCTTTCGAGCACTGTCGTGGTAATCAAGGTGCTCATGACGCGCGGCGAGTTGCAGGCGCTGCACGGCCGCATCGCGTTGGGAATCTTGATACTGCAGGACATTGCAGTAGTACCGATGGTCGTCATTCTGCCGGCATTGGCGGCAGGCGGCGAGAACGTGGTGGTCGACTTGCTTTTCCTGGCCGGAAAAGCGGCGGCGGTGTGTATCGGCGCGTACTTCATTGGCGCGCGCGCGGCGCACTGGTTATTGACACATATTGCCCAAGGCAAGTCGCGGGAGTTGCTGATCCTCGCGGTGGTTGCTCTCGCCCTCGGCACCGCCTTCGTTACCCAATTCGTCGGTCTTTCGCTCGCTTTCGGCGCTTTTCTCGCCGGGCTTGTGGTGGCGGAGTCGGAGTTTCGCACGCAAGTCGTGGCGGAGATCGTACCAATGCGCGACTTATTTGCGTCACTCTTCTTCGTATCGATTGGGATGTTGCTTGACCCGGTTTGGTTGATTAGTAATCTAGGCCCGGTCGGTATTGCGCTGGCTGCGGCTGTTTTCGGCAAAATAGCTATTCTGATGGTACTGCTCCTGATGCTGCGCGTTCCGGCACACGCTGCAGTACGTGCCGCGCTGAGCTTGGGGCAGGTGGGCGAGTTCTCTTTTGTGCTGGCGCAGATTAGTGTCGGCGCAGGCGCTCTGCCCACCGGTATCTTCAACCTGGCCATAAGCACGGCGCTGATCAGCATCATTCTGACGCCGTTTCTCTTGCTGCTCGAGCCTCAGATTACCCGCATATTGCGGGCCTTGCCGGTCATTGGTGTACGATTTGCAGAACCTGACACGGCTCCATCTTGGATGGGGTTGTATCGAGGCCATGCAGTAATCTGCGGCTTCGGGCGCGTCGGACGAGAGTTGGCCGATGCTCTTGACTTCCAGAATATTCACTATGTTGTCGTGGAATACAATCCGCTAACGGTTCGCGAACTCAGAGAGAGCGGCATACCGGTGGTCTATGGTGACGCGGGCAATCGGGCGGTGCTTGGGCACGCGCAACTTGAGCAGGCGTCGCTCTTGGCGGTGCTCGTTCACGATGACGTGGCAGCGGAGATTGCGGTGCGCCACGCACGCGCGATTAATTCTACGCTCGATATCATCGCGCGGGCGGGTAGTCGTGAGTCAATCCAGAAGCTGCGCGATGCCGGCGCTTCCGACGTCGTGCAGCCGGAGTTCGAGGCGGGTGTGGAGGTGATCCAGCACGTCTTCCAAAGGTACGAGATACACGGAGAGGAATTGGAGCATCTGGTCGGCGAGCGCCGATCCGCATTCTACCGACATTGGGAAAATCCGCAGAGATGATGTTGGCGTAGGCAAATGCACTTCAGGGCACGCCAAACCCACCGCCTGCGAGGCGGTCGTCGCATGAAGATAGCTAAGGGCTGCGCCGGCAAGATAGGGATAGATACGTGCCGCTTCAGAGAGTTGCCCTTTTGCGGTCGTCCTTATCGCCTGCCTACCGGTTTCCCAAGCCGAATTGGCGGCTAGGCGTCCCGCCAGATCTTGCCGCGCTGCTTCACATTGGCGAGGAGTGCCTCGTTAAATGGTGGCGGGGTGGGAAAGCCCTCCGGTTGCGGTGGGTTCCAGCCAAGGATGAGCAGCACAGCCGGATTCGTATAGTAGGCTGTGTAGGTTTGATTTAGCAGCGTTTTGAATAGCTCCGGGTGGGCTGCCTCTACGCCTCTAAGCACTTCGTCGCGCGCCGCATCGGTGAGCAACAAGAAAGCAATGTGAGTAGACCCCGCCATTGTCGTTGCTGTTGCCTCGGACGCCGCACTAGCGGACGTGGCCTCGACAGCATTCAGGGCGGCGATCACGGAGCGGCGCAGGGCAGGGCGCTCGCTGAGGAAGCGATCGATCGTCATAGGACACCCGGCGTCGCCTGCAGCCGGCATGCCGTCTTGGGCAGGAATCAGCCTGTTTTGAATTGCTTCCAGCAGGGCTAGTTGCTCAGTGGTGAGAATGGTGCCGTTCTCTTGCTGCTCGGTCATGAAGCGACCTCCTGGAAATTCTGCTTTAGCCAATGGGAGACGTAGAGCGCGAGGGCCTGGATGGTGCTGGTGGGGTTCACGGCAGCGGACGTGGCAAAGAGACTCCCGTCCACGATGAAAAGGTTAGGAACATCGTGGGCGCGTCCGTGGCGATCTACCACGGAGCTGCGGGGATCATCGCCCATGCGGGCTGTGCCCATGAGATGCCAGCCAGCCTCTTGTGTAAGCGTTGGGTTCAGTACCGTGTGGGCGCCCGCGGCGTCCAGTAACTCTCGCGCCCGGACAATGCCATAGTCGAGGGACTTGCGGCTATTTTCGCTGACGGTATACGAGACTCGCGGCGCTGGAATGCCGTTGTCGTCTGTCAGTATGGGATCGAGATCAACCGTATTGTGCGCCTCCGGCAGGTCTTCAATCATGAGGCCGACGGTTAGCATGTGGTCGCTGCGCAGGCGCTGCACGCGATGGTGGTCTGCACCCCATGGCACTCCTTCTCCAGGGAAACTGCCGAGAGCAGTTGAGAGCGGCCCGCTGTCGCGGCAGAGCTGCAGTTGGAAGCCGCGCACAAAGCCCCGCTCTATGTCGGTCTCATAGAACTCCTGACAGTGAAGCAGCAGGCCGACCGGTCCTTGATGCCCGAGCACGGGCTCGGGGAACATGCCGGTGACGAACGCTACGGGATGAAACATGAGATGCGTGCCCACGACCCCGTTTGAGTTGGCCAGGCCGTGGGGAAAGTGGCTCGAAACGGAGTTGAGCAGGAGACGCGGCGTGCCAATACCGTTGCAAGCGACAACTACGACCCGCGCGCGTTGCTGCTCGACGCCGCCGTCAGCAGTGTAATAGACGGCGCCGTTGGCACGGCCGCGTCGGTCTACCGTGATTTCGCGCACGCGGGCGCGCGCAATCAGGCGCGCCCCTTGCGCCAACGCGATCGGCCAGTAGGTCACGTGCGCGCTAGACATAGCGCCGCGCGGACAGCCCATGTCACACGGGCCGCAGTAGTTGCATACCTGCCGCCCTTCCCCGAATGGTGTTGTGATGAGGGCGTTATCAGACGGCCACCAATGCCAGCCCAGCTTTTCTAAGCCGCGAATGTAGGTGTGGGAAGCGGCATCCAAGCCCAGCGGCGGCGTTTGTCGGGGTGTACGGGGCGGGCTACCGGGATCGCCGTTGAGTCCGGAGACACCGATGTTCGCGTCGTTCTCCTCATAGTAGGGCGCCAGGTCCCAATACGAAATAGGCCAATCGTCGGCGACGCCGTCCAGTGTTCTTACGCGGAAGTCGGACGGTCGAAAGCGCGGAAAGTGGCCGCTCCAGTGGATGGTGCTGCCGCCCACGGCATTGAACATAAGCGGCGTAATGGGTGTAGCGTCGTTATTGAGTGGGTAGTCCTCCGGTCGCTGCCGCACGTTGGGGTCCTTAGCAAAGTCAGTCTGCCGATGCAGTTCCCAATCGGGGCTACTATGGGGATAGTCAGTGGGATCGACCCAGTCTCCTTGCTCCAGGCAGACCACGTCGAGTCCGGCGGACGTTAACGACCAGGCTGCTGCCGCGCCGGACGCGCCGGCGCCGATGATCAACACATCTGCCACTGCGGGTGAAGATGCCAAGACTGCGCTCCTTTGCGGCTGCTGCCGTTTGTATTCCAATCGCACGCGGCGGTTTCCACAGGACTGCTGCCGGTGAAGGACATTCCGTGGTGCGCCGCTGGCGCTGGGCCTAGAACGGTCTAATACTGTCGATTAAGTGCGGAAGAATCTGTGTTTGCCAAGCATAGGCACAAGCATTTGCACTGATTCTGGCGGCAAAGCGTCACGATGTCAATGAATGGTGAGGCCGGGTCTGCGAACCGCCTCGGCCAACTGCCATAGCAGATTGCTATAGCAGACTGCTATATTAACCTTACTATGCGTCGTGCACTCTTGCGCCTCCTCGAACCCCGCCAATACCGCCGATCGGATGAAGCGAACCGCATTTGCATGGAAGAGATGCGCGGGACACTCCTCGACGTCGGCTGCGGGTTCTTTTCGGCTAAATTTCCCTTTGGATCCGATGTAACATATGTCGGCTTGGACATATCGGACCGCGCCCGCGACGTGCGGGCTGATGCGCATAGGCTGCCATTCGCCAATGATTCCGTTGACTGCGTACTGCTCGTCGGTGTGTTGGAGCACGTGGACGATCCGGACCGTGTTCTGGCCGAAGCCCGGCGCGTGCTCAAGCCCGGCGGCTTGGGCTACGTTGCGGTGCCGTTCTTGCAGATGCACCACGCCGCCCAGGATTACGTTCGATGGACGCGCCAGGGATTCGAGCGCTTGCTGGCGGGCCATGACTTTGCGATAGAGCAAATGGTACCGAACGGCGGCTTCTTTCTGGTGTTGGACTACCTCATTTGGCATCGGTTTCGGGATGCGGCGCGGCGACGCAGTCCGATGGCGTTGGTCCTGCTGCCGGTCAAGGCCGTTTCCCGGCTACTCGCGGAGCTTGCGCGCTCTGCCGGCTGCAATCAGTATGCAACGTCTTTTCATGCGCGTGTACGCAAGCCATAATGGAATGAGGTGGTGCCCGTACGCGGCACGTTCAACCGTAAGCCGACGAGAGCGGGTGTTTGGGTAGGTCATTCCATGAAAGTTTGCCTTATCACCGACGTGCTCAGTCCGCAAACCGGCTGGGGGCGTTATGCGGCCGAGATCATCAAGGGTCTCCTGGCGGCTGGTATAGACTGCCGCATTCTCTCGCCACGGGAGTGGTGCGCGTATCCTGAGCTCTCCGCGCACAGCGACCACCATGCAATCACCTCATATATGGAAGAATCACGTCACTTTGCGCGACTCCTTGCGTCGAATTACGTGCGAACGCGCGGATTGCTCAACGAGTGCGATCTCATTCATTGTCTGACGGAACCCTATGCGCCGCTAACGTGGTCGGCTGCGCGGGGAAAGCCCTACGTGCTCTCCGCCGTGGGCACGTTTGCCATCCAGCCGCTGGGATCGCGCGTGCACGGTTGGCTGCACCGGCGGGCGTTTCAAAATGCCCAGGCTGTGGCGTGCATTAGCGCGTATACCGAGCGGCGCCTCACCGCACGAATACCTCTAGAGAACACGCAGGTTGTACCGCTGGGCGTGGACCTAGATACCTTTGCAGCGATGCGTCCGCAGCCGGAGAATGCTGCGCCGGTGCTGCTGTCCGTGGGAATGATCAAGGAACGCAAGGGGATTCATCTTGCTCTACAGGCTTTCGCCACGTTGGTGCAGCGATATTCCAGTGCGCATTACTACATCGTTGGACCGCAGGAGCGCAGTGCATACTTTGCCCGGTTGCAGCGCCTTGTAGATGAACTCCGTCTCCAGTCGCACGTGACGTTCTTGGGCGAGGTCTCCGAGCAGGAGTTGGTTGCGTGGTACCATCGCGCGACCGCTTTCGTGATGCCATCCCTCTCCGTCGGCGATCAATTCGAGGGATTCGGTTTGGTGCACCTGGAGGCGAACGCCTGCGGTACTCCGGCAATCGGCACCTGGGATAGTGGGGCGGAAGAGGTCATCGTTAACGGTGAGAACGGCTTCCTGGTGCCGCAGAATGACCCCGGAGCATTGGCTGAGGCGATCGGGCGATTGCTCGCCGATGCCAACTTAGTGCAGCGCATGGGTGCCAGCGGCCGCGCGCGCGCGCAACAGATGACCTGGCAGCATACCGTGGACCAACTCATCGCGCTCTACGCACGGATATTGGGTGTACGGGCTCCCATCCGTGTGGCTTCAGAGCAGGTGAGACCCAACACATGACCGCCGAATCTCGCCAGGAGTCAATCGGAAGACGTGCACTCCATGGTGCTTTCCAACTCGGCATTGCCAGCTATGTGATCCTGGCGATTACGTTTGCTAGCGGCATCGTTCTGGCGCGCATCCTGGATCCGGAAGACTTTGGCATTGTCGTCTTCGCAAACTTCTTCTACTCACTCATTGCCCGACTCAAGGACCATGGGTTCGATGGCGCACTGATACATCGGGCAGATGACGTCCAGACGGCTGCGAATACACACCTGGTGTTGCACGTTAGTATCTCCGCATTGATTGTGCTTGTTGCCGCCCTAATCTTCCCAATCCTGGTGTTCTTTCATAACACGACGGTCGGCTGGATTGTGCTTGCGAACGCGGTCATTTTCTTGCTAGGCAGCCCCAGCATGACGTGCAGCCGCTTGCTCGACAAAGAGATGCGTTTTGGAAAAGTTGCAATAATTGGCATAGTGGGAAATCTGCTAGCTGCCGCATCCCAATTGTCGCTCGCCTTTCTGGGCTGGGGACTTTGGGCGCTGGTATTCGGCGGTGTGCCGACGCGCATATGGGCGGTGGCCGCAACGTGGCGTTGGGCGCCATTGCGTCCCCGTATCAAACTCGATTGGGACATGGCGAAATGGTATTTCCGATTCGGGCCGTACTGGCTGTCGGTCGTGAGTGGTTTTGCTACGCTAATCGTCGAACAGGTCCACAATTTTCTCGTGGGAAGTCTTGTAGGGTTTTCCGCGGTGGGTTTCATGAGCCGGGCCTACGGTTGGGCGGACTTGCCGACCCAACGCGTGACGCACATTATCTCCGGCACGGCCTTTCCGGTGTACGCAAAGCTCCAGGACGAACGAGAGCGACTCTCTTTTGCCTTCAGTCTCGTACAGCGTGCGGTGGCGCGATTGTCCTTTCCGCTAGCAGTTTACTTGGTTTTGATCATTCCGTACGGCACACGCTTCCTGATTGGCGAAAGATGGCTGCCGGTTGCACCGATTTTCCAGTTGTTTGCCGTCTACATGTTTACGCGGCCCCTTTTTGACGACATCAAGCTGCTGCTCACTGCCGTTGGCGAACTGAGATTGGTAAATCGAACGCAGGTGACCATGGCGGCTACGATGCTGATCATCGCGCCTTTGCTTGTCATAACTGCTCCGGCAATCTTTGCGCAGTTGCCGCCTTGGCTGATCGCATGGATTCGCACACCATTGGAATTATCCATCTACCATGAATGGAGTGACGCAATTGAGATAGGTTCTATGCACATGGAATCTGTGTACGCTCCCTTAGAAGCAACGGTATTCGGTGTGCTGGGCGCGGCAATTGCCATCGGGGCGGTACAGATAATTGGATTAGGTATGGGGATGTATTTCCTACGCCGCTTTGTGGACGTGAGCAGCTTGCAGACGTACGGCCCGCCTCTTGTTGGTGCGGTGGTGGCAGGCGTAGTAACCGTAGCAGTGCACACGCAATTGCCGCCGCTGCAAGATGTGGTGTTGTTGGCGACCCATGGTGTGCTCATGGGCGTCACGTACCTGGCAGTGCTCGTGCTGCTGGAAGGGAAAGCGCTGCTGACTGAGCTGCGCACGGTGCGGCAGACCTTGCGGCAGATATGATCGCTTATCCTTGCAGGTAAATTGGGCGGCAGAGAACTGCGGAGGGCAAGGGAAGAAACAATAGATACATTTGGTAAAGCTCTGGGAAAGCTACAGTAAACCCGGCGGTAGCGGACCGGCTGCGATTGGGTGTACCTTGATAGTGAATAGCGATTGGTAGATGAGGAGCGTCTCATGGAAAGTCGCACGTTAGGGGCAACGGGCATCGAGGTTTCGGCTCTAGCGCTGGGTACTTGGGAACTCGGCGGGCTATGGTGGGGCCCCGTGGATGCAAATGACGGCGTCGCGCTGCTGCGCCGGGCTCTCGAACTAGGCGTAACTACGTATGACGCCTCAGACCAATACGGCAACGGCCGATCGGAAGTGATTTTGGGTGAGGCATTTCGCGAGCGGCGTGGAGAAGCTGTTCTCGCGACGAAGGTCGGCTATCTTGTGGGTATCGATGGAGCGCAGATGCTCTTCCAGCAGCGTAATGTGCCGCAGCCGCAGTGCTTCGAGCCGTGGTATATCCGCCATGAATGCGAACTCAGCCTGCGTCGCCTGCAGACCGATTACATCGACGCGTATCTCCTCCACGATCCCCCGGTTGACGTGGTCGCGCGCGAAGAGCCTTGGGAGACGCTGCGTGAACTCAAGCAGTCAGGCAAGGTGCGGAGTATCGGCCTTTCGTCATCCGTAGCGGCTTGCCTGGAAGCCGTGCAGCGAGGATACGCGGAGGTTGTCGAAGTGTCGTACAGCGCACTGCTGCAAGAGGCGGCGATTGACCTCTTTCCCCTCTGCGCCGAGAGAGGGGTGGGCGTGCTGGCGCGGTCGCCCTTTGCCTCCGGGCGGCTCTTCCAAGACAAGGCCGCGGTCGAACGTTTGACCAAAGCCCTCGTCAAGCCGCCGGTTCAGTCGCTTCACGAAGCCGCTATCAAGTTCGTGATCTCGCACCCGGACGTGGCCGCGTGCATTACCGGCGTCATGAATGCGGAAGAATTGGAAGCCAATGTGCGTGCCGCAGAACCGCCATACCCCAGCGCTGAAGAACGAAGGCAAGTGGAGACACAATAGCAACGGGCTGTGTGCAGAATTCTGCACGTAAAATAGGGCCGGAGATCTGAAGAGTTGGGCGGGCTGCCCGTCCTGCTATTGTCGGTGATTCTCGACCGCAGTTGTTGAAATTTACAGTCAACGAAAGTCGATTGTGCGTGTTCTCCTGATCTGCCATGCTTACGGCACGGCGGTTTTCCAGCACAAGATCCAATTGCTCGATGCGTATCCGGACGTCGAGATGGGTCTTGTCGTGCCCCGGCACTGGGGGGAAACACTGCACCAGGGGAAGTATCAGGTGTTGCCGGGGGCGACGTTTCGGGTATTTCCCGTGCGTACCCATCACGGCAACAATGTGTGGAGCTTCTTCTACAATCCGGTAGAGTTGTTCGCCGCCATTCTGGCCTTTCGTCCGCACATTCTCCACGTCGAGCAGGAGCCGTGGAGCATATCATTGTTCCAAGCTGCTTTGCTCAAAGCCCTCATGCCGCGGCGGAAATTGGTCTTCTTCACCTGGGAAAACATCTACAAGGAGTACCCGCGTCCGTATCGTTGGTTCGAGCGATTTAATTTCGGGCGAGCAGGCGCCGCTATCGCGGGCAATACAGAAGCTGCTGACGTCCTGCAGCGCAAAGGCTACGGGCGGCCTATCACCGTGTTGCCGCAGATGGGCGTGGACACCGATCGGTTTCATCCGAATGCAATTCAGTCCGGCGACCGGTCTGCGCTGCGTGGGGAAATGGGTCTGGACGGCTTTGTCGTGGGTTACTTCGGTCGCTTCGAAAAAGGCAAGGGGCTTCATACACTCTTTCGCGCGCTCGCTGCATGGAAAGCCTCCTGGAGCCTGCTTATGGTGGGTGCCGGGCCTTTGCGCAGTGAATTACCTAACTATGCTGCGCATCTCGGCATCAGCGAACGGATTCGTTGGGTGGACCGTGTCCCACCGGAAGTACTGCCACGGTATTATGGGGTACTCGATGCCTTTGTACTTGCATCGGAGACGCACAAGGGATGGAAGGAGCAATTCGGCCGGGTACTTATCGAAGCCATGGCCTGTGGCATACCCGTGATCGGCTCGTCCTCCGGCGCCATCCCGGAAGTGATTGGTGATGCGGGTCTTGTATTCCCGGAGCGAGACCACGATGCGCTCACATCGGCATTAGAAGCATTGCGATTGGAACCGGAAAGACGCCAGTCACTTGCCAAAGCAGGATGGGAGCGCGCACGAGCACACTTCAGCAATCAAACCATCGCAGAACGGACACACCGCATCTATCAAGCCCTGCGAGAGTGAGGGTATCCCTAGGAAGTGGTGGGCTCGCGCCCCACCGTGCGGCAGTGTCTGCACCGTTCAGGCTGGGCGAGGGTGCGTTACTATAGAGGGTGAACGCCTGTCATCTGTCGGGGCCCGGATAGGTTGATCCCCAAAGAGGTCGCCGGGCTCAAGCGGATAGAAAACGCGCCTTCCTCTCTCGCTCACGAGGGCAAGAAACGTATGCGAATTCTCCATCTTCTCGCCACCGGGATGCACGGCGGAGCGGCTACGGCAGCTATAACGCTCGCGCGGCTCCAACAACAGTGGGAAGAGGTGACTCTCGTGTTGCCGCGTCGGCATTCACTCGACCAGGAAGTGCTGGCTCTAGAGCAAGCCGGTGTGGCAGTGATGCCCTTAGATCTGAAGTTCCAACGTCGTCTCGGCGGCTGGTGGGCGTATCTGCAGGCACTCCGGGCGAGGCACTTCGACGTGGCGCATGTTCACTTACCCGATCCTACTACCGGAATGTGGCCTGCAATCGGCGCGAGGTGGGCTGGGATACCCTTGGTGGTGGCCCATGAGCATCTCCCGATGGCAATCCGGCCAGAGCATTGGACGTGGAAGCAGCGACTTGGGCGCAAGCTGATGCAGCGTGTGGTGCATCGGTTTCTCGCAGTCACCGACTACAGTGCGCAATACTTAGAGGAGAACTTTGGTATCGCGCCATCGCGTGTATCCGTATTACACTTGGGCGTCGATCGCGCGGCCTTTGGTTGTGCCCCGGATAAGAGGGTGGCCAAAGCCGCCCTAGGGATTGAGGCAACTACGTCGGTTGTCAGCATAGTGGGAAATCTCATTGACGAGCGCAAGGGCCATTGCATTCTCCTACAGGCCGTGAGTGAAGTCTTGCGAACGGTGCCGGATTTGTGTGTGCTGATTATTGGGGGTGGCCCAAAGGCTGCGGAATTTCAACAATACGCGGAGCAACATGGTGTTTCCGCGTATTGTCGCTTTGTCGGCCAGGTGCCGCTCGCGCACGTGCCTAACTATATTGCGGCTAGTGATGTCCTGGCGGTACCGTCGTTTGACGAGGGGTTCGGACTGGTAGCATTGGAGGCAATGGCTGCGGGAGTGCCGCCTGTGGC
The DNA here is from genome assembly GCA_965221905.1 of Chloroflexota bacterium. GTDB lineage: Bacteria > Chloroflexota > UBA11872 > VXOZ01 > VXOZ01 > VXOZ01. The sequence continues at coordinate 3,115,523 of OZ244922.1, read as the reverse complement.
GTCGGCGGTTGGTGGTCTGCTTGATATTGTTGAAGATGGGGTAACCGGCCTGCTGGTGCCGGCAGGTGACAGTGAAGCGCTTGCAAGCGCGCTAACGCGCGTTCTCACTGATGCGGAGTATGGATCGGCGCTGGGTCAAACGGCAAGGCAAGTAGTGGCCGAACGCTGGGATGCCGAGAAACTTGCTCAGTCGCAAGTGGCACTCTACCGTGACTGGCTGGGACCGCGGCGGTCGACTGTCGCCAACTGAGCGAGACTTTCAATGAGCAAGGCTTCTCCGGCGAGCAGCAGAAGCAGTAGCTGGACTTTCTGTAGGTTAGGGTCGTTACAAACACAATTCTCCCGGTGGACAATTCTACTACGACATTTGGGTTCAACGTGCGTTCCGGCAACCAAGTTGCCTACGATGGCAATGCAATGGCCTTGCAGGGGCTCGCGCAGGGCATAGCGAGTCTCGATCCGGACGAGCAGGTCTGCTACTACCTGGATAGTGCGCCGAAGTTCGGATTCTTTCAGTCGCAATCCCGCCGTCAGGCAGTGGCGCTACGGCCGTTGCCCGGCGTCAACCGGGTCTTGCGCCGGTTGGACGTAGAACCGTGGTATCAGCTTCGGATGCAACTAGAGCTTTGGCAACGGCGGCCGACCGTGTATTTTCAAGTGGGGCAAGAGCCGTTGCCCGGTCATCTGCCGTGTCCGAGTGTGCTTCTGATTCATGACATTGCATTTCGGTTACCCGATGCCGACGCCTTTTTCGAGCCGCCGTTGCGGCGACGCTTGGAGCACTTGACCGACACCGCGATCCGCCGGGCCGCGCGTGTCGTCGCAGTCTCTCATGCGTGCAAGGCCGACATTGTGGCGCATTACGGATTACCCGCGGATCGCATTGACGTGGCGCAGCATGGATTCGATGCAGAACGCTTTCATCCCGTTGACCGGGAGGAGGCGCGGCAACGCCTGCAAGAGCAGTATCCGCAGGTGAGGAGACCCTACGCTCTTTTCGTAGGCCGCATTCAGCCGCGAAAGAACCTTGAGCGGCTGGTGCAAGCATGGCATGCGGCAAAGCAGCGTGGACTGCAACAATCCCTGTTGGTGGCCGGTAAGGAAGGGTGGTCTAGCGCAAGTGTCTTTGCGCAGGTGGAAGCCCTAGGCCTGGCGGAAGACGTGCACTTTCTCGGCAGCATTCCGATGGCGGACGTGCCAGTGCTGATGAATGGCGCTGATTTCTTCGCAATACCGTCTATCCGCGAGGGATTTGGAATCCCCGCGCTCGAGGCCATGGCATGCGGCGTGCCGGTGTTGGGAGGCGACAGCGGCGGGCTGCCGGAAGTAATCGGCGATGCAGGATTGCTGGTAGATCCGCTAAATGTGGAAGCTATTGCCGAGGCGCTGCTGCAACTGGGGGAAGATCCGGCGCTGCGGGAGCAACTTGGCGCCCGCGCGCTCGCGCGGTCAACGCAGTTCTCGTGGGAACGCGCGGCGGCGGCGGTGCTCGCCAGTATGCGCAAAGCTGCCGCGGCATAGGCACGCAAGTCCAGCCTGCTGCGGTCATTGATTTCAAGTGAAGAACCATGAACATAGTCCTGGCCGCGCCTCACTGGGAAACGGGGCAATGGGGATTCTACTGCCACCGGGCGCTTACCGAGCTCGGCCATACTGTGACACGAATAGAGTTTGGCCGGCGTGTCGGCGAAAAGCCTAGCCTGCGCCAAAGACTACGACGCAGACACGTTGGACCCCATCAGTTCAACCTTGAGCGTCTGCTCGCAGCAAACCGGCAGGATAACCTGGACCTTGTGAGGCTCTGCACGCAACAGCGGCCGGACGTTGTGCTGTTGATTCGCGGGGACGTCTATCTTCCCGAGACTATTCATTACCTCACAGACTCCCTCGGTGCCTCAGTGCTCAACTGGTGCGGCGACGATCCGACGTGGTTCCCCAATATTCTTGGAGGTCTGCGTCTTTACACGCGATTCTTTATCGTAGACCCATTTTACCTGCCAGTGGCACGCCAAATGGGCGCCAAGGACCCGCTCTACCTGCCGCATGCAGCAGATCCGGAGACATACCAACCATACCCCCTCACGCACGCAGAGGAGCAGGAACTGGCCTGCGACGTCATATTCGTTGGAGACTCGCGGCACGTCATGGGGCACCTGCCGGAAAACTGGCATCGCGTCGATACGGTTGAAGCAGTGTCAAGCCTGGGTGTGGCGCTGCGCGTATACGGCAAGGGCTGGGAGTCACTGCCGGACCAATACACGGTCAAAGGTTGCGTTCGGGGTCGCTCCTTGCTCCCGGCCGAGCGGGTGGCACGAAGCTATCGCGCTGCGCAGGTTGTCCTAAACGTCCACCATCCGCAGTTGCCCCAGGGGTGCAACCAACGTACGTTCGAAGCCCCCGCCTGTGGTGCATTTGCGCTGGTGGACGACCGTTCGGAACTCGGCACATTGTTCACTCCAGGAGAGGATATCGCAGTTTACCGCGACGTTGATGACTTGCAGGGGAAGATTCGCCACTACCTGGCGCACGCTGACGAGCGCGCGGCAATTGCGGGACGCGGCCGGGAGCGCGTGCTGGATGAGCACACGTACGCGCATCGGATGAAGTCGTTGCTGCAGTATGGCATTGGACATAACTGAGCAAATGCACGCATCACGACGGGGACGATCAACAACGGCCGCTTGCTTCACGGCCGTGGATAGAAACTCATGCCAAACATAGACTCTGTTCCCATTGAAGACTCTACGCGGTCTGCACACGTGGATCAGCGGCGGACAGCGCGCCAATGGTTTCGGCTTGTCTTGGAGAGTCACTACTATCAGCCCGCCATTGCATTGTGGCGGAGCTTGGAATTGGAGATGTGGCAGGAACGTGAATTACCACAGCCGGTGTTGGATGTGGGCTGTGGCAATGGATATGTAGCGTCGTTGGTACTGCCGCCTGACCGGCAGGCCGTGGGACTGGACATGGTGTTCTCCGAGTTGCGGGTGGCGCGGCAATTGGCGACATATCGCGGTGTCGTGCAAAGCGAGGGCGGAGCTATGCCTTTTGGTGACGAATGCTTTGGGAGCGTGTTCAGCAACTGCGTCGTGGAACACATCCCGCGTCTGGACCAAGTGCTGCATGCAGTGAGCAGCAGCCTGCGCCCGGGCGGCGTCTTCGCCTTTACAACGGTTAGCCATCGCTTTCTTGAAATGCTGGGCCCCATCGGACGATTCCGTGCTACCGGCCGTCTTGCAGAAGCTGAAGCCTACGCGGAGAAGACGAACGCCCGGCTCGGCCACTACCACTACTACTCCCCGGAGCAGTGGCAGGAGAAGCTGGCTGCCGCGAATTTAGCGGTGCGTGAGGTCCAGTACTTTGCTCCGGCTTCATTCATGGCGGCGTGGGAGCAGTTGGACGTGGCGCTCACGCGCAGAATCTGGCGCGGGCGGCGTCCCATCGATCTTTATCGCCGTCTGGTGGCGCGCCGCTTGGTACCGAGAAGCTTATTCGTTTGGTTTTGGTATCATCGTTACCGTCACTTGCTTGATAGTCCACTGCTGCCCACGGAAGAAGGCGGCGGCCTCTTCATCCTCGCGCAAAAACCCAAATAGCACCGTACTCACAGCAGCCCGCTCACTCTCGTCAGGCGTAGCATGTTTTGATACCGACGGCGTGCGTTCCGGGCGTCTACCATTGGCTGACGTGCCTTTGGGGCCATGATAAGGTAGAGACTATCAGCAGAGATCTCAGCCAAGGCCGGTGACACCGCAGGTACCGAGCCCGACTCTACGGTAATCGAGCAGATTGAATTCCATACTCCCGCGACGTTACTAGACTTTGAGACCAAGCAAAAGGAGACCACACATGAGCGAGCAAGCACCGTCGGACCAGGATGTACGGCAGCATTTCACGGAGCGCGCGGCAAGTTACACAGGCGGGCAGGGCGATACGGTGGAGGCGATGGTAGCCATGGCCGCTCCCGGCCCAAATGCGAAGGCGCTCGACGTCGCAACCGGCACCGGTCTGGTGGCATTTGCACTGGCCGCGGAAATCACAGGAAGCGGTTTCGTCATTGGCGTGGATTTCACAGCCGCCATGCTCGCCCGTGCTGTGGAGCAGAGAGAGGCCGACGGTGCGGAGACCAACGGAGGGCAGATCGCTTTGGCTGCCGCTGATGCCTCACAATTGCCGTTTCCCGACGGTATGTTCAGCATCGTAACCTGCCGTTTTAGCGTCCATCATTTTACGCACGCCATTCCCGCTATGCAAGAAATGGGGCGTGTGCTTGCGCCGGGCGGACGGCTGATTATCGGCGAGTTCGGGATGCCGGAGGATGCCCGGAAGGCGGCATACTTCAATCGCATGGAGCGATTGCGCGGACACTCGCACGTGCAGGCGTTCAGTGAAAGTCAGTTGCGCCAAATGATGGCGGACATTGGCTGTCCTGTGGATGACGGGCGTCTCTTAGAACGGGAAGTGATGGCCAGCGAGTGGCTCGAAACGGCCAATACCTCAGATGAGAACCGCGAGATCGTCAGGAAAATGCTCTGGGAATCGGTTGAGGACGACCGGGGCGGACTTTCCGCAACGCCGGTGGGCGATGACCTGCACTTAACCCGCCATGAGATTGTGCTCAGCGGCGTACGAGCCTAAAGGCGCTTCGGACACATGAAGGATGCCGTATCCTGGATCGAGATTAGCCGGGGCGCGCTGCAACACAACATCGCCATTCTCAAAGAGCGACTAGCGCCGGGAACTTCCCTGCTGGCGGTCGTCAAGGCAAACGCATACGGCCATGGTCTGCACGTGGTGGCTCGCAGCATCGCCGATCACGTCGATTGGCTCGGCGTCAATACGCTGGATGAAGCGTTGGCGCTGTACACCGACGGCATTACGCTGCCGATCCTGATTATGGGCTTCACCCCCCATAGCCGTGCCGATGAGGTGGTGCGGCACGGGTTTCGGCAAGTAGTGTACGATCAGGCGTCCGCCGAGTGCCTGGCAAGGCAAGCGGCGGCGCAGAACGCCACCGCCGTCATACATGTTAAGATCGAAACGGGTACGTACCGGCTTGGGGTAGCGTATCGGGAGGCAATGGCATTTCTGCGATACGCAGGGTCGTTGCCGCACCTTCAAGTTGAAGGCATATACACCCACTTTGCCACGGCGGAGGATACGGTTGATGATTCGTATTTTCAATTGCAACGCAGCCGGTTCGCGGAAGTGCAGGCCGCTCTAGAACGAGCCGGAATGGACGTGCCGTACCAGCACATGGCGGCAACGGCGGCGGCGATGGTGGCACCCGCCGCTCATGGCAGCTTGGTGCGCTTCGGCATCGGCCTCTACGGGCTGTGGCCTTCGCTGGATACGCAAATCGCAATGACTGAACGCGCCGAGCGCCCGCTTACGCTCCGACCGGTCATGCAATGGAAGACTCGCATCGTGCACGTGCAGCACGTTGCCCGGGGCGAGACAGTGGGATACGGTCGTACCCATCGCACGCGGCGAGACTCCGTGATAGCAGTTATCCCGATTGGATATTCAGACGGCTATGATCGCAAGCTCTCAAACCAGGGAGAAGTCGTGATTCGCCACAGACACGCCCCCATCGTCGGTCGCGTAATGATGAATATGACAATGATTGACGTGACCGATATCCCGGGAGTCCAGGTGGGATACGAGGTGACGTTGCTTGGGACCGAAATGCCGGCGGAGCACATTGCCACCCACGTCGGCACCATCAACTACGAAATCGTGAGCCGCATCAACCCGGCGCTGCCGCGAATAGCAGTACCCTAGCGGCAGTGTTAAGACAGTCTCCCCTTTTGCAGATATCGGAATGACTCCGTCATTCCGGCGAAAGCCGGAATCCAGAGGTGTAAGGGCAATTTTCCTTAGCTCGCCGTCAAGCCTTTATCACTCTCATCCCAAGCTTCATCGTTCAAGGAGACTTCCGTGTAACTCGCTAGGGGAACCGGCATTGGGCTGTATTGGTTAGTATTCACCGTCGCCCCCGTATCAAGTACGGGGCAGGCTCCGGCCCTCTCCCTCAATGAGACCTTTGCGTAACTTCGGCCAGCGGCGCAAGAATTATCCCCTCTCCATGGGGTGAGGGGATTCCTGCTTATTCTGTCCTTTCTACCTCTAAGACCTATACGTAAGTGTGCAAAATCGGTAAAAATGGCCCGGATTGCTGGGAATCCCCCTCACCCTAACCCTCTCCCGCCGGGAGAGGGGACTTTCTCGCCTTGGCAAGGGCTATGCAAAGGTCTTCTCAATGGAGAGGGGATTCTGCACCTCCCACCAGGTCCTGCAAGTGCCTCCCAAAAGGGGGCGCATGGCCGCGCTTGTGGTCAACCGCCGCCAGCGAAATGAGAAAGGCTTGCCCTGCTTACGACGCCTCAACCCGGCGTCGAGAAAAGACATCCCAATCGACCAACAGGCTCGAGGCGATGAAGATCGAGGAATAGGTGCCGGTCGCCGCGCCGATCAAGAGCGCCAGGACGAAGTCCTTGATTGCCAGGCCGCCAAAGAGATAGAGGGCAAAGAGCGTTATCAGCAACGTAATAGACGTATTGAGGGAGCGGTCAATCGTCTGGTTGACGCTGAAATTCACGACTATGGGAAGCGGCGCGTGGGAGTATTTTGAACGATTCTCACGCACGCGGTCGAAGACCACGATAGTATCGTGAACCGAGTAGCCGATTGCGGTGAGAATCGCCGTAATGAACATGGAATCGATTTCTTTGTCAACCAACACGCCGAGCACGGAAAAGACACCCAGCACGACCAATACGTCGTGCACAAGCGCGCAAATCGCACAGACCCCGTAGCGGAAGGGCTGCGGTACGTGGCGGAACGCCCACGTGATGTATATGAGGATGGCGACGGACGCTACTAACACTGCAAGAATTGCTCTCTGCGTTAGCTCGCGAGCGATTACCGGCCCCACTGCTTCAAAGCGAAGCTCCTCAGCTTGGCCGTGGGCTTCCTCCAGCGCAGCGCGCACCGCTTGCTTGTTCTCTAGCGCAAGCTCCTTCGAGCGGATGATGACCGAACCCTCCCCCGTCGCCTGCACCAGCGGTTCGCCAAGGTCGAGATTCAGGTAAGTGAGCTTGATTTCCTCCGTGGGCGGCGTGGCATCGAAGCGCAGTTCATAAATCGTACCGCCCGAAAAGTCTATGCCTAGCTGCAACTGGAAGATGAGGAGCGAAAGAATGCTCGGCACCAGTATCACGGCCGAAGCTATATAGGCCCACTTTCTGCGACCAACAATGTTAAACATGGAGTGCGACTACCTCATTTGCATGAACAAAATCGTTGCTAGGTCACGTACAGGCGGGGAAATGACGCCAATCGGAACAGTTGGTCTTCCCGCCTTAACAACCGTAAAGGCGGGCGTAGGGCGGCTACGTCGAAGATGGATTCCCGCTTTCGCGGGAATGACGGATATCCTGTCGCGCTCACTCATAGTAATTACCTACCGAAAACCCCATTGTCCGTCTTGATTTCACACGCTGCTTTTGCGGGAATGACTGATTTCGCTCCGCGCTTACTATTGGCAACTGCCAACTTGATTGCGCATTTCCCGCGTAATTCTTGCACAACGCTTTCGCATTCATAGCTGTTGTTCGAAACGATTAGCATACTCATATTCGCATTCCAAGAACCGATTTAACACCTATTCTTCAAGTTTCAGGGTCTTGAGGAGCTGGCGGTAGAGGCTGCATTCTCGCGCAAAAATATAGCGCGGCGCCGTAACAGAGACACTGAGACAGCCTGCCCGCCGGAAGCTCGCCACTGCGGAGAGCAAGTCTTGCGACTTTACCTGTACGGTTACGGCGAAGTACGAGCCTTCCTGCTCATCTCTTGCGAACACACGCGCCACGGTTGGGCCGAGTAAGCCGCCTACTTCCGGATATGCCGCCAGCGTGGTGACGATCTCTTCTGCGGACTCTCCTTGCATGTTTGCGGTTAGCGTGGAATACGGCGCGGCGTGTTGGGATGCCTCAATGAATTCCAGGATTTGCTGAAGTGCCCGCCGTTTGTCCCCACTCGCGCGCAGCCGCTCGCGATTGCCGATCAAGCACGCCTGGGTGCGCAGGATGACACCGTATTCGATCATCTTGAGCCGGTTGTCTTTGAGAGTCGCGCCGGTGGAAACCAAGTCGACAATAATGTCGGCGTAGCCCAGCGTGGGCGCTGCCTCCAGACCGCCCTCGGCCTGCACGACTTGGAAGTAGGTAATACCTTGCTGAAAGAGGAATTGGCGAGTCAGTGCAGGAAACGTGGTAGCAATGCGCAGCACGCGCCCTCTTTCCCGGAATTCAAGCGCCACTTCGGCAAGGTCGGTCAGCGTACGGACATCAATCCACTCCTCGGGCACAGCGATGGCGAGCCGTCCTTGGGAGTAGCCGAGATCCTCTGCCACGACGACGAGATTGTCACCTTCCTGTCGCATTTCAGACAGAATGTCAAAGCCTGTAATGCCGGCGTCGGCATCGCCGTTGCGTATTTGCTCGACCATTTGCCACGCGCGCTGAAACAGTACGGTGACATTGGGTATGGCCGGGAGGGTGGCCTGGTAAGCGCGTGAATTAGGGCGCGCGACGCGAAGGCCGCACTCGTTAAGGAAATTGAGGGTCTGCTCCCCGATGCGGCCCTTGCTTGGCACGAGGAAACGCAGCGCTTCAGCCATTGAGCACCTGCACCACTTCGCTTAGAGACAATGACTCTGCGGTGCCCTCTGCCAGATTGTGGAAGAGTAAATTCTCAGTGCGGTCTTCAACCAGCAAGAGGTAAGGAATCTCTCTCCGGCTGGCGTAGCCGACTTGCGCGCGCGCGGAGCGTTGCCGCAGATCGTATTCCGCTCGGATGCCGTGCTCGCGGAGCTTCTGCGCGGTCCGCATACTGGCGTGTGCGGCATCTGGCGATGCTGCCGCCACGAGCACCTGTGGCTGTGGCGGGGCAGGCAGTGCGGCCCCTTGATGCTCTAACGCCAAACGAATGCGCTCCAGCCCAATAGCAAAGCCCACTGCCGGCACGGAGGTGCGCCCGCCGAGCGACTGCACCAATTCGTTATAGCGGCCGCCGCCGCACAACTGGCTCTGCCCGACTTCATCGTACAGCTCGAAAACCACGTCGGTGTAATAGTGGAGACCGCGTCCGAGGGCGAGCTGTACTTGCACCTGCGATTCTGCGATGCCATAGGCGTCAAGCGCCGCCACCACCTCAGCGAGGCGGCTGAGGGGCTGATCGCCCAGGCCGTACTCCGCTAGGAACGTGCGCGCGCGTTCCAGCACCTCCAGCGGCGCTCCCGTCAGGCCGTGCAGGCCGTGGATAAACGCGAAGGCTCGTTCCACCCGCTCGTCTTCATCGGAGGCACGCTGCTTCCGAAACATGCGGCCTATAATAGCCTCTTCCGTGCGGCTGCCGTGCAACTCGATGCCCATCTCCCGCAATGAAGCCCGCAGCGAAGCGCGTGCTTGCGCCTCGGAGCCCGGCAGGTCGTCTATGGGTGGAGTGTCGGCGTGTTGGGTGGGGTGTATTTCTGCCAGCCGTTTGCGCACGTACGATAGACCGCGTCCCGGTCTGCCTACGTCTTCCATGCTGTCGAGCAAGAAGTGCCGCAGGCGTGTTGAGAGTCCCAGGCTGCCGAGCAATTCCAAGAGGATGCCAACGTGCCCAATGACGAGCCGGTAGCGGTCGATCCCCAGCCGTTTGAGCGTCCAACACGCTAGTGCAATCACTTCAGCGTCTGCGGACGGTCCGTCGCTGCCGAGCAACTCTACGCCGGCCATTGAAAACTGCCGAAAGCGGCCGCGCTGCGGCTTCTCATAGCGGAAGACCGGCCCGGCGTAGGCATAGCGCAGCGGAAACGGCGCATTCTGGTCGTTGCTCAGATAGTAGCGGACGATGGAGGCCGTGAATTCCGGACGCAATGCAAGACGACGCCCGCCGAAGTCCTCGAATGTATACATCTTCGAGATAATCTCGGCGCCTGATTTGCGTAAGTAGAGGTCGGCCTGCTCGACGAGCGGCACGTCAATTGGGATATAGCTCGCAAGCTGAAATGTGTCAAGCAGGGACTGGCGTAGCTGAGCCTGCGCGTGGGCCTGCCCGGCGTTAAGGTCCAGCATTCCGCGAACGGAGTCGACAGGACGGGTTTCTAGCGGCATGTCGAAGTCACTACTTATGGCTCCGTTGCTTGCTGCGGCGGCGTTTGGCGAGGCGTAGCGTTTTCTTCCTGTGGCTGCCCTACACCATAGAGCCACTGATGTTCACGCAATTTCGGGAGGCGCACCACGAAGTAGAGGAACGTGCGCGTAACCGTAATCGCCGTGAACATGCTAATGATGACGCCTATTGCAAGTGTTATGGCAAAACCGCGCACAATGCCCGAACCGAAATAGAACAGCACTGCGCAAGTGATCAAGGTGGAAATGTTGGAATCGCGAATCGAGGTCCACGCGCGCTCGAACCCGACGTCCAAGGCGGAACGCAGAGTCCGGCCCCGGCGCAATTCTTCCTTTAGGCGTTCGAAAATCAAGATATTCGCATCCACGGCCATGCCCACGGAGAGAATGAAGCCGGCAATGCCCGCCAGTGTAAGCACCACCGGCCACAGCTTGAAGATGCCAAGTACCAGGAGCGCGTAGATTATCAAAGCCACGGTTGCAACCACACCGGGCAGCCGATAGTAGATGAGCATGAAAACGGCAACGAGGGCCAGGCCGATAATACCGGCCCGCAGGCTGCGGTCGACTGAATCTTTACCCAACGTGGGGCCAACGGTGCGGTTTTGCGCAATTTCCAACGGCACAGGCAACGCACCATACTTGAGCTTGATGACGATTTCCCGGACCTCTTCCAGCGTAAAGCTTCCCGTAATCCGGCCGCGGTTAGAGATCGTGCTCGAAATCGTGGCGGCAGAAATCAGGATATCATCGAGGGTGATGCCCAGCCAGGTGCACGGCGCGCCGTCGATACGCACACAGATGTTCTGGGACGTAAACTCTTCGAAAACTACCGCGCCTTCGTCCTTGAGTTCGAAAGTGATCTGCGGCAGGCTGCGCTCATCGAAGCCGACTTCGGCGGACTTGACCATGGCGCCAGTGAAGAGCCTGCGGTACTGTTCGCCTTCCACGAGCCCGCCGACCGGTACCGGCGGCACGGAACTCGCACCGAGGTCGACGAAGGCAAGCTCACCGGTTTCGCGAAAGAGCGCGATGGCTTCATCCGGATTCTCGACTCCGGGTAGCTCCACGATGATACGGTCCGTACCTTCCAGTTGCACGATGGGCTCCGAAACGCCCAGGGCATTCACGCGCTCAGCGATGATGTCGCGTGTGGCTTCCATGTGATCGGACGTGATCTCTTGGTCTTCCCCGGGGGTGGCGCGCAGCACCACGTGAAGGCCGCCCCGGAGATCCAACCCCAGGTGGTAGCGGAGTTCGCGCACAAGACGTGTATTGCCAAAGCCGAGATTTAGCCCGGGATTGTCAGGCCAATTGACATAACCGGAAAATACGACGAAGACAACGATGACTGCCAGTGTGATGAAGTAGCGTCGATTCATGGTTTTCCGGTGTCAGCCCCAGCCATCGCTTCGACTACTTCGCCTGCGGGGGTGGCATCAAGAGTTGCCTGTGCGTGGGTACGCACGGCTAACTCAATTTCCTCCGCGATGTCGGTATTTTCCTTGAGGAACTTGCGGACGTTTTCGCGTCCTAGGCCGAGGCGCGTGTCGCCATAGGAGTAGTGCGCGCCGGCCTTGCGCACGATGCCGAATTCCGTGGAGAGGTCGATGAGGTCGCCCAGCTTAGAGATGCCTTCGTCAAAGAGGATGTCGAATTCGCAGGTCTTGAAGGGCGGCGCAACTTTATTCTTGACAACCTTGGCGCGTACGCGAATGCCAACCTGTTCTTGCCCAATTTTCACATAGTCAACCCGACGCACGTCAATGCGTACCGAGCAGTAGAAGCGGAGTGCCCGGCCTCCCGGCGTGGTCTCCGGATTCCCAAACACCACGCCAATCTTCTCGCGCACTTGGTTGATGAAGATGATGACGCAGCGGGAGCGGCTGATGGCGGCCGTGAGCTTGCGCAGCGCTTGGGACATGAGCCGGGCCTGCAATCCCATGTGGGCATCGCCCATCTCGCCTTCGATTTCGGCTTTCGGCACCAAGGCGGCCACGGAATCGATCACGATTACGTCTACGGCATTGCTGCGCACCAGCATTTCGGCGATTTCCAACGCTTGTTCGCCGTTATCCGGCTGCGAAACGAGCAAGTCCTCTATGTTCAAGCCGCACTTGGCGCCATATGTGGGGTCAAACGCGTGCTCAGCATCCACAAAAGCAGCGGTTCCTCCGGCTTTCTGTGCCTCAGCCACTACGTGCTGGGCAAGGGTTGTCTTGCCACTGCCCTCGTTACCGTAGATTTCGACGACGCGACCCCGGGGCAAGCCGCCCACTCCCAATGCTAGGTCTAGCGAGAGCGAACCCGTGGGAACGACGGCGACAGGCACCGCGACTTCTTCGCCCATGCGCATGATTGAGCCCTTGCCATAGCGGCGCTCAATCTGGCCGATGGCGGCCTGCAATGCCTGAGTGCGTCCTTCTACACTGTTCTCTTCGGATTTCTTTGCTCGCGTAGCCATGGTAGTGTGCCCACTCCTTGGTTTGTGGGGTCCGGTGATTTCTCTCTCGTGTAGTTATAATTCCGTATCCTCCATTATAGGCAAATGCGGTAATGAAGCCTAATTGGAACTTGCAGGGAGCGCGCAGGTACGACTGCCGATTGGCGCGGCCTGAGAGTTTATCTCCGGGCCTCGAGGTCGTTGTTGCGCCTACGTTGGAAAATCAATATCCGGCAGTACTGCGGCCGTGCCGTCCTTGAAGGTGTCGCGACCGCCGCATGCCAAGCCGACGTGCGGATGGACGCGCGTCACCGCGGCGACAATGGCGTCGGAGATGTTGCGAATGTCCCACTGCGCATGACCGTCGCTGCGAATACGTGAAAATTCCACGATTTCGCGCGCATTGAGATCGGCCAGGATACGGAGATTGTGCCCGTTGGCGAGCAGGATTTCGGCGCGGGCATTGCCGCCGAGGGCGTTGTAGGTCTCCTCTAGGAGATCAAGCGTGTGATGATACAGGTCCGAAAATCCGGCATTCCGGACGAGCGGCGGCAGCGTGCGCCCATGCGCGGGGCTGTGAGCCTGTGCGACCTCGGATTTCATCCGATGGCGTATGAATTGGTGATAGGCGGCTTCTGACATGACCAATTCGAACTGGTAATGCAGGAGTTCGAACTCGCGCAGCAGCGTGTCGTGAGCGTGCAAGCCACGGTAGGCGGACCGAATTAGTCGGCCTACCTGGTCGGTATCCAGACGTGCCACGGCTTGTTGCGCAGCGGTAAGCGTCATCTGAGAGCAGCGAAAAAGCAGGGCCGCTGCCAGGTGACGCTCGCCGTCCGGGTCGAAGCGCACGAGCTGCACCGCTTCACTCGCATTCGCTCCAGACGATCGGCTGCCGTCTAATGTGTTGCGGTCTGTTTGTGCCGAGCCAATTTCAAGCGCAGCGGCTGTAGCATGAACCGCATCCAACCCGCTCTGGGGAAACGGTAGCGCGTGGATATACTTCTCCGGAAAGAGCGAGGGCGCGATGGGATGGAGCTGCGCAAAGAGTTTCTCACCGGTTTCTCGAAATTCCGGTAGCGGTGAGGAGAGCAGCCGGGTCATCATAAGGGCGAATTCCCGGGCGTTCGTGGTCACACCCACCTGGGTGGTCTGTGCCAGCGGCAAGACGTAGCGTGCATCCTCGGTGGCGCGGCGTTCGGCAGAAGAAGCGCGCATGCGCGGAAATTTGTCGAGAAGATAGGCGGTGCAGCCCGCGTACATGGTGCGGTACGCGTCGTAGCTTTCGCCTACCGCCTCCTCAACCAGGCGCCGGGCCTTGCCGCGGCGATACGCTCTTGGCAAGTAGAACTGGCGCGTCACTTCTTCGAAAGGAATGTATCGCCCGCTGTGCTGGGTATAGGCCGCCAGACGATGCCGCACGATTTCCAACGAAAGCAGACGGGGAATGTCCCAGATTGCGGCACTGAAGCAGCCGTGCTCCGCGACGCTATTGTGGCCGTATTCATAGACAACCCGCTGGTTGCGCTGACGCGCCAGGGCGGTATTGTCGCGTACTTCCTTGATGAGTTGCGGCAGGGGCGTGGGGTCGCGACTGATGCGCGCCATGCCAGCCGTTATGGCTTCAGGATTTCTTGCCGCCCGCCCGACGATCTGTACCTGGGGCGTGTATGACCACTTGACCACGGTGAGGTTGCAGTTCCTTTAGATTTGCAGCGAAGGTCTTCTAGGGAAGCGGTGTCGGCGAAGCGGGGAGCGTATCTTCTGTCGGCGTTGGGGTTGCCGTAGGCTCTGGCGTGGGCCGGACGCTCACGACAACCTGCAATTGCGGTGGATTGACGCGCTCCACCTTAACTTGTGGCGGCGCACTAGTATTCGGAGTCAACGCGTATGAACCAGCGCCCACCCCGCTCAAGTTTAGCGAGACAATCACGCTACCTGCTTGTAAAGCTCGCAGCACCGGCGCCGGGCCGCTGAGCAAGACAAGAACCGTGGTGGGTTCCACCAAAGCCTCCATCCCCGGTTGCAGGTTGACGTACGTTACAACGACCCGAGTTTCCGCACTTGACTGAATTGGCAGGACTTCCACGGTGACTTCAACCTGATCGGAGCCGGTGATGCCAATGTCCGGCGGTCTCTCTAGCTCTACAGTCGTCGTAAACGTCTGCGTGGCTCCATCTACGGGGACAGTTTCGGTGAATACAAATTCCATCCCTTTGAGTTCCTCGGGCGAGCCGACGAGTGTTGCCGAGGGAGGTGAAGCAAGGTACCGCGCGATCCAATAGCCCGCTGCGGGCTGGCCCTCGATGCTTACGCGAACGGGCACGTCCTTGTAGGAAATCTCTTGTTCTACCGGCACCGTAACCTGAACGACGGCGGGATCGAGCTGAACGCCGCTTACGTCTTGACCCTGGGCGTCGCGGGGGACTGCCCTTTGCGTGAGATTCATGGTACTCCGAGCATCATCCACTTCCACGTCGATCCAGGCCGCATCGACGAGTTCCACTTTGGAGGCGGGACCTATCACTGTCACGATGTCCGGCAGGAACTTGGGCGGTTGATATTCATAGCCTTGCGGTGGGGACCCTGCCAGGTTTACGCGCACCGGCACCTCCTTTTCCTTGCGCTCTTCCAGTGCTACGGTCACGGATTCCGGGTCCGTAGCGAGGATGCGAACGCTGGAGTCTGATCTTATGGCGGTAATGGGAAGTTCATGCAAGCCGACGCCCACTGCAAAGAGGTCCACTACCACGCGAAAGTTGTCGGTGCTAAGTGAGTCCCACGTATCCCGCGGTGCCGCAATCCGCAAGCGTACCGTGCTCGGCGACGTGCGGCTAACTACCAAGCCGTCGCCAAGTCGGCTCGTTTCAACCGGGATCTCCGCGCCAAAGAAGTCCTCGCGTACGGGGTTTTCTTCCGCAGTGAATATAACCCACAAGATGACGGAAATCGCCAAGGCAAAGAGAAAACGCACACCCAGCGTATGGGTAATGAAGTGCCCGAGGAGGGGAATGAGCGAGCGAATTCTATTCATACGGAAGATTATTTCAAGACTTTGCGCCGGCGGCGGCTACGTGAAAGGGTGGGGAACGTCAACCAAGGCAGCATGCTCGATCCACGTTCTTCGCGAAAAAGGCTTTGGAGATACGTGTGTAACTTTCCCTCGTCCAAGTGCCGCAGAAGCGTTCCGCCCCGCGCAACCGAGATGATGCCGCTTTCCTCTGAGACCGCGATGCAGATGGCGTCGGTAACTTCGCTCACGCCCACGGCTGCCGCGTGGCGAGTGCCAAGGCCTTCACCTTGGGGCACGTTTTCAGATAGCGGCAGCATGCAGGAAGCGGCGATGATGCGTCCCCCGCGTATGATTACGGCCTTGTCATGCAGCGGGGAGTTTGGATAGAAGATGGTCAGCAGCAAGTCTTCGCTCACTTGACCGTCGATGCGGTGGCCTGTTTCAACGAAGTCTTCCAAGCCGGTTTCGCGCTCGATTACAATGAGGCCGCCCCAGCGATTCTGCGAGAGACGGCCGGCAGCGTGGGCGACCACTTCGAGGGCGCGTGAGACGCCTTCACTTATGGGTATATAGCGGGCAAGCGGGTGGGTGCCTTGGCGGCCGACCTGCTCCAGGAAGCGCCGGAGCTCCGGCTGAAAGATGATGGGAATAGCGATTACCAGCGCGGACAAGACGCTTCGCAGCAACCAATCGAAGACCAGGAGCTGCAATGTGTTGCCAATGATGAACGCGAAGACGAGCAGAACGGCAATCCCGCGCACCAATTGGTCCGCAAGAGTCCCACGCACGATGGTGAAGATGATGTGAATGATGCTGGCGACGAGAAGAATATCGAACGCCGCACTAAAGTCTATCTGGGAAAGGAGCCAACGGAGGTCGTTTACCACGCGTCACCTCTAAGACAACGTGTCTATGTGTCGGATCCCTGTTCGCGCTGTGGTGATGGCTGGCCGAGGCCGCAGGAGGAAACTCTCGCTAGTGAGATTGGAGGCTCCCACCAACCAGCAGTTCCAGTAACACGGCCTTTTGGGCGTGGAGGCGATTCTCGGCTTGATCGAATACGACCGACTGCGGGCCGTCCATCACCTCGTCGGTGATTTCCATGCCGCGGTGCGCAGGAAGGCAGTGCATAACGATTGCATCGGGTCGCGCATGACGCAAGAGATCTGCATTTATCTGGTACGGTGGGAATACTCGTTCGCGGTCGGCTGCTTCTGCCTCTAGGCCCATGCTAATCCAGGAGTCTGTATAGATAACATCTGCGTCTTGAACGGTAGCTATCGGATCCGTGCAAAGCTCAAGCGTGGCGCCTGATTCTACAGCCAGGTTGCGCGCGCGCTCGCTGACGTCGTCAGGCGGCAGATACCCTTTCGGAGAGCCTACGGCGAGGTGGTAGCCAAGTTTGCCGGCGGCAAAGAGGAGGGAGTTGGCTACATTGTACCCATCGCCGACGTAGGCGATCTTGCGTGTGGCAAGGTCTCCTTTGTGTTCCTGCATGGTAAGGAGATCGGCCAAGATCTGGCACGGATGGCTGTAATCGGAAAGACCGTTGATTATGGGAATGCCGGCGTGCTCTGCCAGGTTTTCCAGGGTGGAATGCGCGAATACCCGCGCCATGATGACGTCTACCCAGCGTTCCAAATTCCGGGCAACGTCCGGGACCGTTTCACGCACTCCCATCTGCAAGTGCTCCGCCGCCAGGTCCACCACCTGACCGCCCAATTGCTGCATGCCGATGGCAAAAGTGGCACGGGTGCGCAGGGAAGGCTTCTCGAAGATCATGGCGAGCGTATACCCCGCCAGCGGACTATAGTCGGCCCTGCCGGTAGAATCCGATAGCTCGCTTCCGGCAGACTTCAGAGTCTTAGCGGTTTCAAGTATTTGGTGGACTTCAGACGCGGAGAGGTCAGCAAGCGTAAGGAGGTCTCGACCCTTCAAGGCTGGTTGCTTCTTTCATCTGCGGGAGGGAAAGCGGGACTAGGGGACTCAGTAAAGAATGCGCGGGGAGGAGTATTAGTAGACATATTATAGCAGCCTTGTCGTATGCATACAACTCCGGAATTAGTAGATTTGGGCTTACCTGCTTCGTTGCGCTGAAGTGCCTGTCATTCCGAGCGCAGCGAGGAATCTAGGGTCCATGCCGTGCGCAGTCCAATAGGCTCAGCACTTTAGATTCCGCGAACAAGGTTCGACACTACGCTGCGCTCCGTTCGAAATGACAAGAGGGGTACACTCCGTTGGCTGCTCGCTACATCTCACATGTCGCATAGCCTAAGCTTAGAACTACTAATTCCGTACAACTCTTCACCCAGTGGCGGTCAAAGCAGGCTTGTCCAACTCTGAACTGATAGTCTCGCGCAACGCGAAGAGAATCAGATTGACCGGCCTGGCGTACTAAATGATGTTGAGAGAGAGTTGCGTCGGTTCGGGCTCGGGTGAGTGTGAGGGCTCTCTATTATCCAAGGCGTACCGCTGCTGCAGTATGTTTACATAATCATAAATCGGCTCTGCGAATCTTTCCGGCGCATACCGGCCCGGATAGAGCTGGCGATACGTGCCGAGGAGCCAAGGAAACTCGCTCCTGAGATACTCCAAGAAGTGTTCCTTGACGCCGACGCCCAGGTTGAGCACGTTCGCAGCCAGGAAGGAAGCATTGTGTTCCGCAGCGGCGCGCGCGACATCTTCGAGGTTGTCTTTCGTCGCCGTTAGGCCCGGTATGATAGGGGCAAGCAGCACGCCGGCATGCACACCGGCGGCTGCGAGCCGTTGCATGGCACGAAGCCGCTGCAGAGGCGGGGCCGTGCCGGGTTCAAGTTGCCTCCACAGCGAACGGTCAAGGGTAGTAATGCTGAAATTCACCGTGCACCCAAGGCGTAGCGCTATTTCGGCCAGGAGATCCACATCACGGATTACAAGAGATGACTTTGTGATGATGGAGACCGGCGTGCGGAAGGCGAGGAAGGCTTCAAGCACGGCGCGGGTCAGCCGGTACTTACCCTCAATCGGTTGGTAAGGGTCGGTGGCCGTACCGATCACGACGCGCGGGCGCTGCCATCGTGGCGACGAGAGCTCCATGCGCAGAACATCGGCGATGTTTGTCTTGACAAAGATTATGGAAGAAAACTCATCGTCCGCGTTCAGATCGTAGTAGAAGTGCGTACTGCGGGCGAAACAGTAGTGGCAGCCATGGGTGCACCCCCGATAGGGATTGAGGCTCCAGCCAAACGCCATGCCCTGCACTCGCGTGAGTGCGGTCTTGCAGTGTACTTCTTCATAGAGCGCCTGTGGCATACTCGTTCCTAAGCGATGCTGCTTGCGACTTTCCTCAAGCGCGCTTGAGGAATGGGGGCGGCCCTGCACATCCGGCATGGTTGCGACCGACCCACTAAAAAGAACAATTCATCTCGCACATGCAAACCCAACGTCAATATGGAAAAACAGCGTAGCGAGTATTTCTCGGTTGCGGATGACGGTACGCTGCACGTGCAGACTGATGAGACCGTGCAGCGCATTCAGGTTGCGCTGCTGGGATGGTACCGCGCGCACCGGCGGGCCTTGCCGTGGCGCAAGACGAAGAGTCCCTATCGCATTTTTCTTGCCGAGATGATGCTGCAGCAGACTCAGGTAGAGCGCGTAATTCCGAAGTACCAAGACTTCCTTGCCCGCTTTCCCACAGTTTGGCAACTGGCAGCAGCGCCGTTGGCAGAGGTTATCCGCCTTTGGGCCGGACTTGGCTATAACCGGCGGGCCGTGCATCTCCACCGCGCGGCGCAGGCGGTTGTGCAGGAACACGGCGGCACGTTTCCCATGACTTTGCAGGCGCTGCTCGGCCTTTCCGGTATCGGGGCCTACACGGCGCGGGCGATTTTAAGCTTTGTCAGCAATGCGCCGGTTGCCGTGGTAGATACAAACGTGCGGCGGGTGCTGGGTCGGGTCTACCAACGCGATCTTGCCGCAGTCTTTGGAATCGAGGGGCCGACGGAACGGCAATTTCAGGGACTGGCCGACAGTCTCGTTCCCAGTGAGCAATCCGCGCGTTGGAATCAGGCGTTGATGGACCTGGGGTCTTCGGTCTGCACCTCCCGTCGGCCGGATTGTCCGCATTGTCCGCTCCTCACGTGGTGCCAAGCGGGACGGGCAGGAGCAGTCCAAGACTTACCTTCGCTGCGTCCGAAGGGCCAGGGGAAGTTCAGCGGCTCTCGACGCTACTATCGCGGGCGCATCATCGCCGCGTTGCGGGAGCGGCCGCCGGGCAGCGCGCTGCCATTCGCCGTGTTGGTAAGCTGCGTGCAAGACCAGACTGCCGCAGAGTTACCGGCAGCGCGGGTGTGGGAACTGGCGCAGGACTTGGAGCGCGACGGCCTCGTAATCATCAAGGGCGATTGGAGTGATCGGTCCGGAGCAGTGCTCACATTGCCGGAGTAAGGCAACGCGCATAGTAGGCTGCCACATACTCTTGGACCCAGGGCCTCATGCGCGCCCAAGCACCGTCCGGATAGGCGGGGTCTTCGGGCGTACGCGCGCCGACGCGCTCGCCGGTATTCAGATCGCACCACAGTGTTAGCAGCCAGAATCCTGGGACTAGCTGATCGGGGTGGTAGGAATCGGCGATCGAGCCCGGCGTACTTTGCGCGCTCCACGTCTGCAACAGCGTGCCGTTGTTAGCGAGCGCCACACTCTCGCGAAAGAAGGCCCGGCGGTCTTCCCCCCGATAAGGCTGCAGTAGCGCCAGCAGCGCCCGGACGCGCTGCTCGTCGGTGGCATGACTCCCCGCAAAGCGCGCAGTCAGCCGCTCCTCCCAACGGTCGCCTAACGCCGGGATAGCAATGCCGCCGTCTGATGCGATCGCCAAACCGCCAAATGCCCGCGACCAGGCAATCGCCTTGTTCGCGGCGATCGCTTCCAATGTCGATTCAGTTTCCGGTGGGGCAGACGCTTGGGGCAGATTCGCCTCTGCCAGCGTTACGCGCCGCAGCGGTATGCCCGCCAGCAGCCAAGCGAGATGCGCGGCCTTGGCCGGGTTAGTAGTGGCAAGCAGGACGTGCTGTTGCTGGGCCCGCTGATAGTCAGTCGGCGTATTGAGGTTCAATATGACACCGGGGTCGTCAACGTCCAGATACTTTGTATCGGCCCGGTGGGCGCGGGTGACGGCCTTCAAGCCCTGGGTCTCCTCACGTACTTGCAGCAGTTTCCGCCGTAGCCTGCCCGAGAAGAGCGGCGGGTGACCTCGCACCCCCTTATACCGGGGAATAGTGATGAGCTTGTCTCCCGTAGACTGCGCCGCCACGAGTTGTTTGAGAATCGGTGCGGCACAGGGCTGGTCGACGTTGATTACAGCAAGGGCCGTCAGCGTCTCCGGCAGAGCACTCACGCCGTGCACGATTGAAGAAGCTCTGCCTCGCGCGGGGTCGGGATTTTCCACAATGCGTACGCCCGCGAAAGACTCAATGTAGGGCGCGAGGCGCTTGGCATGAAACCCGGTGACGACGACGACGTGTGTTGCGCCCTGCGCTGCACCGAGCGCCGTGATCTGCTCAAGCTGGTACTGGATTAGCGGTCGTCCAAGCCACGGCAGCAGCGCTTTGGGGGTCGCCTGCGACGAAATCTCCGTCTCTAACGAAGTCGCCATGCGCCGCGACTCTCCCGCAGCGAGCAGCACTATGCCGATGCCATCGTGATGGGAAACTGGCATGGACTACGCGGGCCGGGGAGAAGGAGTCGGTGGCGGCAGCGGTGTGGGGCTGGGAGGAACAGTGGGTGTGGGCTTGAATTCTTGCGTTACCACGATGATGACTGGGGTCGACTCCCGCCAGACCTCAGGTCCCTGCTGCACGAATTTCAAGGTGTGCTCACCCAGTCCAAACCCCCACACGTTCTGGGGTATGGCGAGGGGCCGGGGGCCCATGCCGCCGGTCTCGTCGGGCCAAAAGACGCCGATGCGCTCGTCGTCGATGTAAACCTGCACGCCGTACTCATCGGGAGGCAAGCGACCGTCTCCCGGACTCTCATACGGCGCCCAGCCCACACTCCGATTGACCCAGATGATGCCGACACCGGAAGGCGGCACTGTGTTATCCGATAGTGTGACCTCGATAATCTTGGGGTCATTGGGGTTACCGACGACTGGCGTGGGTGTGGGGGTTGGCTTCGTGTTGATAATCACACCTTGCGGCTGCGCGATGCACCCGCTCAAGCAGAGGACGCCGAGGGCTACAATTACAAAGAGTTGCCACGACTGCAGCCAGTAGAGTCTCACGTCCGATCCTATCACTGTTCACCCCGTTCCCCATATTTTGCACGTAACATGTTTTTTGTCTTCTTACTGTCTAATGTACCTAGTATCTATGCAATAGAACAAGCGATTTGCGGCGGCATTGTGCCTCGATCGTGAGAAAACGCTTGTACTGCCAAGATGCTTCTCACTGCTCAGCAGTTGAAGACCATCACATTTAATGCAGGATGCTATAGTGAAATGACGGCAATGATTAGGGTATCCAGGAGACTTAGGTGAAGAATCGCGAGTTTACGCCTGATACCGAACATACGTATGATCGCTCTTCCGTTCTGCGTTGGCTCGTCAGTCATGCCAAGCGTTACCCGGTGCACGTGGTGGTAGGTACCGTCTTACGCGCGGGAGTCGTGGTCGCCGCAGTGCAGGTGCCGATCTTAATGGGGAATGCCTTCGGTGCCGTCGCGCAGGCAGATGCCCAGGTCAGCGAGCTGCTTGGCTTCGCCCTGGCTATTGTCGGCATCAGTCTGCTCAGAGGCGTAATGCAGCTCTTCGCGAACTATACGGCTGAGATAGTTGCGCTGCGTATCGAACGGGATGTACGCGACGAACTCTACGTAAACTTGCTGGGCAAAAGTCAGACCTATCACGGACGACAGCGTGTTGGCGACATCATGGCGCGTGCTACCAACGACGTGCGGCAACTCAACTATATGGTCAATCCCGGCCTCCTCTTGCTATCGGAGTGGCTCGTCAACATGGTGGCTCCCATTGTTGCTATCGGCCTAATCGTGCATACAGCACTCTTGCCCATTCCGATACTATTCCTCCTTCTCTTTCTCATTGCCTTGCGTGGGTACTTGCGACGGCTCACCCCGGTTGCCGGCGGGCTGCGGGCGCAGTTTGGCGTGATGAACGCTACACTCACAGAGTCGATTGCCGGCATTGAAGTGGTAAAGTCAAACGCCCAGGAAAAGCAGGAATACGGCCGTTTTCGTGTCAAGGCGGAAAACTACCGCGATCTCTTCGTCAAACAGGGCAAGATCCAGGCACTCTACCTGCCGCTGCTCATGTTTTCCTTTACGTTGGCGCTCGGCCTCGCGCACGCGCTCTATCTCTTTACAAATGACGCTCTGTCAATCGCCCAGGTTATTACATTCATGGGCTTGCTCGGCATGCTGCGATTTCCAACATTCGTTTCCATTTTTGCGTTCTCTCTCGTCAAACTCGGCACGGCAGGATCGGAACGCATCCTTGCCATACTTAACGCAGAGACGGAGATAGACGAGAACCGGGCCGGCATTGAGAAGCCGATTGACGGTGAGGTGGAGTTCGACAACGTTTCATTTGCCTACCACGACTCCAATACACTCAAGGACATTAGTTTTCGCGCTAAGCCGGGTGAGACGATAGCGATTGTGGGACAGACCGGTTCCGGCAAGTCTACGCTCACCCGTCTCATCAACCGCATCTACGAGGTCTCGGGAGGGCGCGTGTTGATCGACGGCGTGGACGTGCGCGTATGGTCGATGGAGTCGCTGCGCTCGCAGATTGCCACCATCGATCAGGATGTCTTCCTCTTTTCGCGCACGCTGGCGGAAAATATCGCCTTCGGGGTGCGCCGACCGGTCACCCGCGAGGAAATTGAAGCGGTAGCAAAGCAGGCCCAAGCCCATGACTTTATCACGAGCTTTAAGGATGGGTACGACACGGTGGTGGGTGAACGCGGCGTGACGCTCTCCGGCGGACAACGTCAACGCATCGCCATTGCGCGCGCGTTCCTGGCCGACCCGCGTATTCTGGTGCTCGATGATTCGACCAGTGCAATCGATAGCGCGACTGAAGACCAGATTCAACGCGCTCTGCGCAACATCCTGCACGGGCGGACGACATTCATAATAACGCACCGCCTATCGCAGATTCGCTGGGCCGACCGCATTCTTGTGCTGCGCGGCGGGGCTTTAGAGGATCAAGGTACGCACGAGGAATTGATGGCTCGCAGTCCGGCCTACCGCAATATCTTTGCCCACCGGGACGAACGCTACGCTGCCGCAATGCCTGCGACGGTGGTTGGAGAGTAGTGGACAGTGACCCTTGCAGCATGTAAGACAGGACTCTTGCAATGAAGAGAAGCGGATTAGCAATCCGTCATTCCCGCGAAAGCGGGAATCCATCTTCAATTTGTCACAAGCACGGCAGAAGGAGCGGGGGCTGTGAACGCGGAAACTACCGTTCTGCACCGCAAATGAGGTCCGGCCAATGGGTTTTGTGATGGACGGCCTGGACGCAGACGCGTACGACCGCGAGTACAGCGATCGGGCGCTCCTAAGTCGTATTGTGAAATACTTCCGTCCGCAATTGCGTCCAATGCTATTGGTGGCAGGCGCTGTCTTTGTCGGTTCGCTGACCGATACGGCGGTGCCGATCCTCATCTCCCGCGGCATTGACCAGGTCGTCGACAATCCCGTCGCGCAGACGATGGTGCTCCTCATAATTTTTATCCTGCTCTTGAGCAGCGTCTCATGGGGCCTCAATTTTCTCCGTCAATGGCTCGGCGCCGTCGCGATTGGCAACGTTATTCTGAAGATTCGGGAGGACGCGTTCAATGCAACCATGGGGCACGACCTCTCGTTCTTCGACGATCAGCCGACCGGCAAACTCGTCAGCCGTGTTTCCTCGGACACGGATGGATTCGCTGAGACGGTCTCTCTTACGATGAATTTGATCAGTCAGGTGATGCTGGTGCTGCTGATGGGAGGCGTGTTGCTCGTTATCAATCTGCAACTGGGGTTGATTACGGTGGCGATGGCGCCGTTTATAGCAGCTATTTCGCTCCTGTTCCGACGCATTGCCCGTGAGACCTCGCTGCATTCGCGGCGCATCATGGCGCAGGTCAACGCCCACATCGAGGAGTCGATTAGCGGTATCGCCGTAGCTAAGGTATTCCGCCAAGAGAAGGCGGTGCATGATGACTTCGTTCGCATCAACCAGCAAGCGTACCGTGTAAACTTCCGGCAAGGGATCGTGCTCAATACTTTCTTCCCGGTGTTCAACGCCACAGCCGGTCTTGGCGCCGCAGTCGTCGTCTATTTCGGCGGTCTGAAAACAGCCTCCGGCGCTATGAGCGTGGGCGATTGGTATCTCTTCATTCAAGCGCTCATGTTCTTCTGGTTTCCGCTCACGCAGATCGCTTCGTTTTGGAGTCAGTTTCAAAATGGGCTCGCCGCCAGTGAGCGGGTGTTTGGGCTGATCGACGCTGAGCCCCGCGTCGTGCAGACCGGTGATGTTCCTGCCGACGACCTGCAAGGAGGGTTCGAGTTTCGGAAGGTGCGCTTCAGCTACCAGCCCAGTGAGATTGTGTTGCCGGATTTTGACCTAGAGATTCAACCGGGCGAATCCATCGCGCTGGTTGGACATACGGGCTCCGGCAAGACGAGCATCGTACGGCTTGTAGCGCGATTCTACGAGTATCAAGAGGGACAATTGCTCGTGGACGGGCGCGATATCCGCACTTTTGAGCTGGCTTCGTACCGCCGTCAGATTGGCATCGTGCCGCAGTCGCCATTTCTCTTTAGCGGCACCGTGGGCGAGAATATCCGGTACGGCAAGCCGGAAGCCACTGAGGAAGACGTACTGCGTGCAGTGGAACACATTGCGGGGGGCAATTGGCTTGCCGACTTGCCCAACGGGCTGGATACCGACGTCGGCGAGCGCGGCGGACGGCTTTCTATGGGTCAGCGTCAACTTGTGGCCCTGGCACGCGTGATGCTGCACGATCCGGCGGTATTCATCTTGGACGAAGCAACGGCGAGCGTTGACCCCTTTACCGAGGTGCAAATTCAAGACGGTGTGGAAGCCATCATGCGCAACCGCACCTCAATAGTGATCGCGCACCGCCTCTATACCGTGCAGCAAGCCGACCGCATTCTGGTGCTGGACAGCGGCCGCATCCTGGAAGAAGGCACCCACCGGTCGCTGCTGGCCGCAGGCGGCCACTACGCAGCACTCTACGACACGTACTTTAGGCACCAGTCCTTGGAGTATATGGAGAGTGTGGTGCACTAGGTGCGTGTTGCTCTGTGCGGGCAAGCGCGGCCCGGCGGTGGAGGAAAGACCGCTGCTCCACGCGGGCAGGCGTAGCGGTCTTCATGGCTATGAAAGTAGACGGAGCAGCGTAGCACCGTAGCTTGTCCCACGCATGGGGCAGGAACCACAGCCCATCACTACCATAGTAGGGCAGATCACTAGCCGTCAATCCCGCGCAAGCGGGAATCCATCCTCTGCTTTATTGCTGCAAAAGTGGAACGAATGCAGTAACACCGTAGCGCGGACAGACCCTCACGTCCGCTGGTTCTCGTAGAGGACTGAGCAGCCTTGATTGACCGCGGAGGTCACGTCGTCGCCGCGTGCGAGCGCCTCTACCAAGCGGAACATGGCGCGAACTTGGGCCTCATCCTGCGGCCTCACGCGTCCGTATTCCATAGACTGTTGTATCGCGATAACTTCCTCCGGTTGGAGGTCCCACCGGAATTCCCCAAGACGCGCCACCGCCTCTCGCTCGGTAGGCACTCTGACATGCGGTTGCATAGTTTTCACGAGTCCCCTGAGCGCGGTGTAGGCTGCCTCGGGATTGGCGGTTCGCGCGGCAATCGCAATCCCCGGGTAGGGATTGACCTGCGTGCTCGGCACCTTGCCCCGGGGCAGCTCTGCTCTACGATATTTGGCGCCCCCCGAGAGGTAGAGCACAGGGAAATATATCATAGCCGGCGGGGAGTCCACTTCACCATAGACAAACCTATCCAGATCATTTCCGGCGGCCGCGGGCGAGACGCCATGGGTGTGCATCAAATCCCAAATGTACTCTAGCGCTTTGACGGCGGCCGGTTCCTGCAAGCGGCATTGCGCCGTGAGCGCGTCGGCTAGCTCCGCTTCATTTTGCCACAAAGCCCACCAAATAGAACTATTGTGCGCTATCAACCCCCAGCGCGATACCGTGCCGTCCTCCTCCCGCTGCGTCAGCTTCAGGGCGTTCTCCACCAGGATATCCCAGTCCCACGTAGAGTTTGGCGGCGCCAGCCCCATGCTTGCAAAGTAGTCCGCATCGTAAGAGAGCATCAGCGGGTCCGCGCCTACCGGCAGCGCGTAGAGCGCGCCCTTCTCTCGATAATTGTCGAGCACAGACGAATAGTATTCGCCGCTGAGCCCAGACCCATCGCCGCTGAACCGGTCCAGAGGCAGCAATATGCCCCGCTCCCCTAATGCGCGCGCCTCCTGAGGCCAGACGGTTACGAGGTCCGCGCCAATTTCCATTAGCCACGACGCCAAGTACTCCGGCTTGAGGTACTCCTCAGCATCGCGATCCGAGTAGGGGCCCGCGTAGCGCTCAAAGTATTGCAGCGTCAGGCTGTAGCGCCCGCGCGTGGGACCGAAGGCGCTGTCACTGTCTTCCGCCAGTTCTCGCTCTATCCGCCGGAGTTTTTCCTCAGGCGACGCCACAAGGTGCCCAGGAACGAGACCGGTTATTATGTGCGAAACCCAGGTCAATGGGGTAATCTTCGGAGCGCCCAGCACCGGAAATGGAATATCCAGCCCGCCACACCCGGCCGCAAGCACCGCTGTGCTTGCTATCAGCGTTCGGCGTGTTAGCCTGATTCTCCGGCGAAGTTCCATAGTCACCCACCCGATGGACCACCTGTTTGCTGGTACTCCCGCAAAACGGAACAGGCCTGGTTGACCACGGTTGAAACGTCTTCGCCCCGTACCAGACCCTCTGCTATCGCACTCATGGCGTACAACTCCGGCTTGCCTTGCGGCAGTCGCGGCATCTCCCGTTCAGCCGCCATGGAACGCTGAATTGCCTGGATTTCGTCGGAGCGGATGCCGGGCTGAAATTCTCCGAGCCGTTCGATTCCGTCCCTGGTTGCGGGCACGGTGGCATGCCGCTGCATGGCGTGCACCAGACCCTGGAGGGCCGTATAGGCCGTCTCAGGACTTTGTGTTCCCGCGGCGATAGCAAGCCCAACGCCTGCCCTCACCGGCACGGCCTGCGTCTTGCCTTGGGGAATCTGAGCCAAACCGTACGAGCCAAAACTCGGGCGCAGCGGCGGGTTATTGTAGACCATAGCCGGTGGCGGGGTCACCTTCATCAAATCCATGCCGAGAGCAAGTGGCGACACCTGCAAGGTGTGCAGGAGTTTCCACACAAATTGCAGCGCTTCGATTGCGGCCGGTTCCTGCAAACGACACTGCAACGCTGCCGGGTCCGCTACGTCCGCATCGTTTTGCCACAGCGCCCACCAGAGCTTACTATGCGCCCGCAATCCCCAACGCCGCACTACGCCGTCTTGCCCGCGATTAGTTAGCTTCGCCGCATTTTCTGCCAGTTCGTCCTAGCCCCAACTGCTGTCAACCGGCGGCACTCCCCGCTGTGCGAAATACACTCTGTCGTAATAGACCATCACGGGCAAGGCGCTAACCGGCAGCGCATAGAGCGCCCCTTGCGCCCGAAACTGATTCAGTACCCCCGGAAAGAACACCGCGTTGAGCGCACTTTCATTGGCGTCGCTGAACCGATCCAGAGCATGCAACACCCCCATTTCCCCAGTAACCTTGCCTCCTCCACGGACACTGTGAGCAGGTCCGCCTTGAGCTCGTGCCATGCATCCACGTCGTCCCAGCGGGGCGCCTGCTGTATAGCGCGAACTTGGAGACGGTAACGCCCGCCCGGCGGGCCAAGCGGATTCGCTGGGTCTTCATTTAGGGCGTCGACTATTTGCTGCTGATTGCCAATGCCGAGGAATGGCCTCCAGACCCACACGAGCTCAGTCTCGTGGAGCGTGACCGGTCCGGACACTAGCGACTCAAGCTGACCGCAGCCAACGGCACATAGGGCTGCCGCGCTGACTGTCAACGCTCGGCGTGAAAGCATGACTTCCTTCCTTGCCGTGAATCCTACATTCTCAAGTCTGCAGCGTGCTCCCTAGACCAATAACCAGTTCACCTCTCAACAGCTTTTCCAGTGGGTTTACGCTGCTTGCGCGAGGAAGCGGGGGGAAAGCCCCCGCGCTACGATTGGTGAAATGGCGGGATTGTGTCGACAATCAGAATTAGCCAAGGATTCACGTCTACTCCCGTGCCGGCTCTTAGGCCTGCTGGTACTCACGAACAACGGAACAGGCCTCGTTGACCACGGTTGCCACGTCGTCACCGCGCACGAGACCCTCGACGACACTTTGCATGGCGAACAACGCCGGCACATTCTGCGGCATGCCGCGCCCATGTTCCATTGAACGCTGGAGCGCCGCGATCTCTTCGGGTCGGAGGTCGGTCCGATATTCCCCAAGCCGCGCCACTGCCTCCCTCTCTGCTGGCACGCCCACGCGGGGTTGCAGGGCGTGCACCAGTCCTTTTAGCGCCGTGTACGCCGTTTCCGCATTCTCCGTCCGGGCGGCAATCGCAATTCCCATGTCGCCGAACACGGGCACAGCCTGCACCTTGCCGCGAGGCAGCGCCGCCAACCGATAGTCGCCGTAATTTGGGCGCGCCGGGGGTACCCCATATACCATTGCCGGCGGCGACGCCCAATTCACCTTTGGCGGCGAGACGCGGTGCGAGTGTATCAACCCGTGAATGAACTGCAAGGCTTCAATCGCCTCCGGTTCCTGCAACCGGCACTGCAAGGTGTCCGGATCTACCGCCTCCGCCTGGTTTTGCCACAGCGCCCACCAGACTTGATTGCTGTGTGCACCTAAGCCCCAGCGGGCCGGGGTCCCGTCCTCCCGTCGCCTTGTCAACTTCACTGCATTCTCTACTAAGTCGTCCCAGTTCCAGCTACCGTCAGTCGGAGGAGGGACTTGCTCCCGAGCAAAGTGCTCAGCGTCGTAGTAGAGCATCAGCGGACGGGCATCCACCGGCAGAGCGTAGAGCGCCCCGTGCCGGAACTGCTCGACCGCGCCTGGAAAGAATGCCGCCTCAAGCTCCGGGTCAGCCGCGCCTAGGAACTGGTCCAAGGGCAGCCAGAGGCCGCTTTCCGCCAGCGCCTTCGCGTTTCCGGCATGGACGGTGACAAGGTCGGCTTCGATCTCATTGAGCCACGCCGGATAGTCGTTCGGGATCGCTGAATACTCTACGTAACGCAGGGTTAATTCGTATCGCCCGCGTTTGGGGCCATGCGGATTTTCTTCGTCATCTTGTAGGGCAGTTATAGACTGTTGGAGTATCTCCTTAGGGCGTAATGTTCCAAGTCTGTCACTGAGACCGAGATGCGCGCCCGACACCCAGTTCAATGCAGTGGGCTGTGGTGACCCCGGCGCTGTAAGCGGAGACTTGAGAAAGCCACACCCCGCCGTTATTGCCGCTGTTCCTACAATCAACGTTCGGCGTGAAAGCATCGCACTACTCCATTCGTATCGGTTCTCGCGACAATCGCCTAAACACACTCAAACCGATTGGATACCGCAGAGCGCCCCAGACAGTAGAAGGTTTCCTCTCCGAAGGCGCTCTGCATATCGCTTACCCGGCTTGCGGTTGTGCGGTCAACACCAAGAAACCCTATTCACCAGGGCAAGGATGGTTGGGAATAGTGCAGCCACAGCCCTCGTAAGAGGTCCATGATGGGCACCTCTCTCCCGAGAGACAATGTACGCCGTGGTGCCTCCGGACATACGGCCTGCTGCTAGGGGAGCAATTCTCGCCACACGCCCCACAGTAATTGTCGGAATGCGTCTCGCAGAAGTAAGGCCCCCAACAGTGACTGCTGGCAGACACCGTTACGGCAGCGAGACCGGTAAGAACGGCAGCGCCACCTGTTGCTCGGGCCAGCCTGCCCAAAAAACCACGCCGGTTCATGCTGGCTCTTGCTAGGCCAACACTCGCGTTCGCAATAAGCTTGTCCATGGGTTTTACCTCCCATGCTTTGCATGCATTGCGTCTGTGATGCGACTATCGCGTGGGACATCTTTACACTTGGTGTTCGGGCTCCACGCTCTGTGCGCGGATGTCACACGCTCTCATTCTTTGGCAAGCTGCCGGTCGTCACATCAGTAGCGAGCAGCTCGCCTAGCACATGCACATCGTTTACCACCCCCTTTCCAGAGACTTTGCCATCGGCATCGACCACGAAGCCGTACGGCGTCCAACTACTGCCGTACAGGTCGGCTATCTCATGCTCCTGCTGGATCACCAGCGGACACGAGAGCTTGAATTCTGCAATCATCTCCCGGTTCTGCTCACGGCTGCCGCCGCTTACGAGCACCATCCTCACGCCTTGTTGTTCTATGTGCTCCGGCTCTCCGTTGAGGCTTTTGAAGAGTTCCTTGCAGGGCGGGCAGGTGGGATGGACGAAGAGCACCAGCAGCCGTTCGCCAGCCATGGTCTCCAAGTCAACCGCCCCATTGAGACCCTCTCCCTGGAAGAGCGGCGCTTTGTCACCGACCGCGATACCGTTCTCACGCTCCTCCCCCACGCGCAGGCGCAACTCCCCGATCTGCCGCATGAGGCCGATGACGACGAAGGCGAGCAGCCCAATGAGGACCCATTGCAACAGGTACGATGCCAGCCAGATGCCTTCCATGCCTCTTGTGCCTCCTACGCTCACCGGAGACCGCGCGCAGGTTGCAAACCTACGCTACCGGTTTCTCTGGATTCCGGCTTGCGTCGGAATGACGGATCGTTTCGCCATCTCAGGGCGCGTTTCTCTCCCTCAGTTTGATTGTGAAATAGTGCGCAGCCGCAGCAGTTCAGCGGCCACAAAGGCAATAGCCCAAGCGCCGATTACAAACACGACGGCCCCGAGCGCGCCGCTTACGTTGGCGGTAGATCCGCTATCCAGGAACCAGGTGGAACCGGCAGTGGGCGCCAGGAGTGTGAGCAATGCGAGGATAATGACCTGCTTGATGATGGTGGCCGTGCCCAGCGGTTGGCCGCCCGCGCCAAAGCAGTAGCAGTCGATCCCGCCCCGGCCCTGAGCCAAGGCAACGGAGGAAGCGACGATGAAGACGGTTACCAAGCCGATGGACAACCACACGGCCCATGCCACGGCAATGCCCGTGATGAGCAATGTGCCACAGAGGAGTTCTAAACAGAGGGATTGCGCCACTCACCGGCTGGAGCGCGGGCGCCGGCACGAGACCAAATCCCCGCACCGCCGCTTTGAACTCGGACAAGTGCAGCAACTTGGCGGCGGCAGCCAGGAGAAAAACGCCGCCTACCAGCAGTTGGAGGAAAAGAACGCTATTTTCAAGCACTGGGCTACCCTCCACCTCACTGTGAAGGCTCTTCCGAGAGCACCTTCACTTACCCTTACCCAACCCGTACTCCGTGTCATTGCCTTTAGTATTGCACAGCATTTCAGTTTGTCAAGGTTTAAAGTGCAAGGAAATGTGAACTTGTCATATTTCCTTGGCGGAAACCGCGATAACGCCCGGCAGACACGTGGATTCCGGTTTCCTCATAGCCGCTGACGCTGGTAGCTGGCGGCCCGGCGGCGTGTTGTGCACGAGCGCCGTTGGGTCGATAATGGGAGCGATAGCGGCATTGGAGAACGCGCGGCTGCAGGAAGGGGAGGCTGCATGCGCTATGGAAATTCAACGTCTGGTTTTCCCGGGCAAAGACCGGTGCGTTACAGAGTCTCTCACTCTACCGGCTGTGCCTGGGCCCGGTGAGGCGCTAATTGAGAATCGGCTCTCGTTGATCAGCGCGGGAACTGAGCTAGCCATGTTCACGCGCACGCATCGCGGCTTCGATGAACCTGAATTTTCCTATGCCAAGTATCCGTTCTATCCCGGCTACGCGGCGGTTGGCGAGGTGCTGGCGGTTGGCGACGGCGTCACTGACCTGGTGCCCGGTGTTCGCGTTTTCCACCGTGGCCGCCATGCAACGCACGCGCTCCACAGTCGCGATGTCCTGCTGCCGGTGCCGGAGGGTGTGCCCGATTCACACGTGCCATTTATTGCGATGTTGCAAATTGCGTTGTCGGCAATCCGCCAAGCGCCGGTCTACTTTGGCGAAAACGCGCTCGTGATTGGAATGGGTCTGGTGGGGAATCTCTGTGCGCAGCTCTGCGCTTTGGCGGGAGCAGGCCAGGTAGCCGTTGCGGATCTCGCGGTGCCTCGTCTGGCGCAAGCGCAGGCGTGCGGCGTGGACTTGGCGTTCAACTTGAGCGAAAAGCCGCTGGCTGAATGGCTGCCGGAACTCGGCCCGCGCGGTGCGAATTTCGTGGTTGAGGCCGTGGGGAGCGGGCCGACGATTGACTTAGCTATCAAAGCGGCAGCGGACCACGGGCGCGTCGTGCTGCTGGGGAGTCCACGGGATAAGTTGGAACTCGATCCCTACTTCGACATTCACCGCACGGGCGTGCACCTCATTGGAGCCCATGCCGGTACGGTGGACGCCGCTACGCGTGAACGTGACATACCGCTCCTGTGGTCGTTGCTGGCGAAGGCCCGCATCAACGTGGAGCCGCTCATCACACACGTACTGCCGTACACCGAGGGACAAACGGCGTACGAGGGCCTGCGCGACCGCAAAGATGAGTACCTCGGCGTGCTCTTGGAGTATCAGTAATGTGCGTGGGTTTTTCGCTAATCTCGCAAATGCGTTAGCTCCCTTGGGCTTATTCAACGGGAGTTCGCCTAAGTAGATTGAGCGAGCGCATCTCCAGTGGAGGCCCGCACATCTCCGCCCAGCAAGCGACATTGGCTGTGATACTCGAGGTTTCACCCTCGCGCGGTGGTGTCCTTTGGAGGAAAGGGTTGAACGGTAGGGGCACGACATGTCGTGCCCCTACACCCAAGTACTTCTGAGGAAGAGAATCGATCCCACTTCGCAGTCAGAGGGAACTCTTGTGCTCAATCAGGCTTACGCAACAGCCTTAAATGGCAAGAGCGCTAATTCACCCGTCGTCCCTGGCTATCGAAGACGTGCTGGCAGTGGGCGGGGATCTCCATGAAGATGAGCGAGTCGGGCTCGTGATGCTCGGTCTGCGGGCGCTGGATACGGTAGGTGTAGCGCCCAACGCGCACCGTAAGTAGCACCGCGCGGTCGCTCATCAGCGGTTCCACAGTCTCGATCTTGGCGGGAATCGTGTCCTCTTCGTTCTCGGGGCGCAGCACCACGTCCATAGGGCGAATGCCAATAGTTACTCTCTCGGCCTGATGCTGATGCAGCACAATTGGCGGCGGTATCACCTTGCGGTCGTGTGTATCCACGTACTCTCTGTACACGACGCCGGGCAGCAAGTTCATGGACGGCACTGTGATGAAGTCGGCGACGAAGAGGCTGAGCGGACGTTCGATGAGTTGGCTGCGACTATCTACCTGCAAAATCCGGCCTTTATGCATCACGGCGATGCGGTCGCCCATGGTAAAGGCTTCGGCCTGATCGTGGGTCACATAGACCGAGGTAATGCCGAATCGCTGGATGAGACGCTTGATCTCGACGCGGGTACGCGCGCGTACTGTTGCGTCCAGGTTCGAAAGCGGTTCATCGAAAAGGAATGCACGCGGATCGCGAATGATCGCGCGCGCGATAGCCACACGCTGCTGTTGGCCGCCGGAGAGTTTGGGCGGCTTCTGGCTGAGGAGCGTTTCAAATCCAAGCCCCATGACCCGTGCGGTCAAGCGCACACGCTCGGGAATCTCGTCCTTGCGTTGGTGTGTTTTATAGAAGAATCCCAGGTTATCCTGCGCGGCCCAATGGGGGTATAGGGCGTAGTCCTGGAAAACCATGGCGACATTGCGGTCTTGGGGGCTCACAGTCGTCATATCTTCCCCATCGAAGAAGACCTTGCCCCCATCCAAGTATTCCAGACCGGCCAGGATTCGTAGCAGAGCAGTCTTGCCGCAGCCCGACGGTCCCAGCACACTCACCGACTCTCCGTCATCGATTTGGAGATCGAGCCCGTTGAGTGCGTAGATCAGGTCTTCTTCAGTATCAGCAGTGTCAGCGACCGCTACGTCGGACGCTTCTCCACCGCGGATTCGCGAGAATATGTTCCTCCAAGATTGAGGTTTTGGCCTCTTGTACGATTTGGTCGCTCCTTCAAGAGTGAGGTTTGCCATCCGTTCCTCCTCAAGAGTCTCTTTGCACTGGATTTGCGCCGCCGCGCTTTTCCTCGTATTGGTCAAGGAGCTCGTTCAGCACCCCCACGTGGGTATGGGCAAAGATAGAGCCGCCCAAAACCGGATACGCAATGGCGAAGAGCGGGACGAAGAAGAAAAGCATCACGAGTTGCACGCCGATAAGGCCGATAGTAACGCCGAGATTGTCGAGCGCCAACAAGACGGCGTTGCGAAACGTCTGCAGCACGGAGGTGTCGAGCCTAATCATTACGGAGAAGAGATACGGTTGAATTGCGACCCAGAACACAATGCCCCAGAAGAAGATTATGCTAAGTGCGCGCATGAGCTGGGGAATGTCCGCCGTCAGATAGAACCAGGTGTTGAGCACGAGCGCAGCGAGGATCAAGAGGTCGAGCGCTGCGAGCAGGTACCCTTTGATGAAGTGCGTGCGGAGGCTCTGCACGTACGTCCGCATGTCCACGGCCTCGCTGGCGAGTGACCTAGCGGCGTAATCATAGAGGGCCGCAGTGGCCGGTCCGGCGAGTGCAAGCAGTACGAGCGAGGCGATCAAATAGGAGATACCCAGGAAGATCGGTGACGTGTCCCGCGCAGTCTCAGCGGAGTCCGTAATAATCGGCACAAGGGCAACGTAGGTATAGAGCGCGTATGGCAAACAGAGCAGCGCCCAGAGAATGTTGCCTCTGATGATGGTGAAGAAGTCATAGTAATGCATGCCAAGCGCTCTGCGCCAGACATTGAAAACGAGCAACACCGAGCTATGCCATCCTGACTAAGGCTTGAATGCGGCGGTTAGACGAGACTATTGCCATGCTGCTTCCCGAACCGCACACAAAAGACTATGTGGGGAGATTCACTCTTTTCTCCAAATGTAGAGCAATCGGAACATGGACGCAACTGCGGGAGGGGGCGCGGGCACGGTCGCCGAGGGTTCTTAAGGCAGGATAACGTAGGGAAACAAGGGCTGGGTGGTGTGCGCAACACTAAGCGCATCCCACCCAGCCATGTATTGAACGTTCTTCCCGTTGTCGATTCGCGCGACGCCGCGAATAGTGTTCTACCCGGCAGCGGCTGCTACACCGACGGTTGCCGAGACTTCCTGCATGCTTGCCTTGATAGATGCGGCGACGTAGCGCACGTCGTCGTCGCTCATCAAGGGATGGAGCGAGGGGCAGAAGAGCCGGCGACCAATATCGGTAGAGACCGGAACGTCCTCCGGCGTATGGCCGAGCTTGTTAAGAATAGAGTCGTAGTCGGGAAGCGCGGCATTCATGACGCCGCCGCCGACGCCGTACTCGGACTGCATGTGTTCTGTAACCCTATCGCGCGGCTCACCGGCCCACTCTGATTCCAGCATGACCGTATAGCCGTACCACACGTGGTCGTAGCCCGCTGGGGTCTGGGGAACAATCACGCCGGGCGCGTCAGCCAAACACGCTGAAAGCAGCAGCGCGCGGTCGCGGCGCAAGTCGTTCATTTCATCGAGCCGTGCAAGCTGGATCCTACCGGCGACGGCCTGCAGCTTCGTCAGGCGGTAATTGCTGCCCCAGCCTTTCAGCCCCCAGCCGAAGGAACGGCTGCTGTTGATGTAGGCGGCATAGTCGTCGTCATCCGTTGTTACCATGCCGCCTTCGCCGAGGGTGGTCATATTCTTGGTGGTCTGGAAGCTGAAGATGTTCATCGCGCCTCTCTTGCCCACGCGCGTGCCCTTGTAACCGCCGCCAGCGGCGCGGGCGGCGTCGCCAACTACCGGTGCCGGGCCGTGAACTGCGTGCGGATGCCGCTCGGCAATGTCGGCTAGGGCGTCCATGTCGGCGGAGAGCCCGTTGTTGTGCACTGGCATAATGGCGCGTGTATTCGCCGTCATGCGGCGCTCCACGTCGGCAGGGTCGATGTTGAAGGTATCGGGGTGGCACTCGGCAAGCACGATCTTTGCGCCCACGCCCACGACTGCCTGGGCGGTTGCAATATACGTGATGGCAGGCAAAATGACCTCGTCTTCAGGACCGAGATTCAGCGCTTGCATCGCCCCATCGAGGCCGGTACCGCAAGAATTGACCGCGAATGCGTACTTGACGTCGCAATACTCGGCGAATTCCCGCTCGAATTCCGCAATGTCGTTGCCGGTAAAGCCCACCCGCCATTCCATGCTCTCCCGTAGCGCTTGGGTCAGCGCTTCCACTTCTTCCTCGTTGTACCAGCCGCCAAGGGCGGGTAGGAAGGGAAGATTGCGCTTTTCGCCATTCAACAACGCTTGCTCTTCTGCAGACAGTGCCATGCTGTTACTCCTTGTAAACGAAGTGCTGCTCACTCAACTTACTCTATACGATGCCTGAAAGGGGGAGGTTTTGACAAGAAACCTCGTGTCGATTGGATGCTCGTGCCTTTGTTCCATTGTGCCGCGCTGGTGGATGTGTGTGCCATGGTTTGCCGACAATACCTCGGAGACTTCTATAGCAATCGTTCGCGGCGGCACGAGTCTCCCGGCTCGGATGGCAGCGCGACACACTGAGGCTGGTAGACTTTGCGTACCCGCTGCCTACTGCATGTTGGTCATAGCATCTTTGATGAGCTGTGCGCCCTTCTGCAGGGCCTCGTCCAGTTTTCCGGGGTCGCGGCCGCCGGCTTGGGCCGTTTCTGGACTCCCGCCGCCGCCGCCGCCTGCCACTTTGCCCACCGCGCGCACGAGATTGCCGGCATGGACTCCCTGTTTTGACACGTCCTTGGTTGTCATAATGAGAAACTGCGGGCGGTCGTTGAGGACAGTGCCCAGCAGCAGCGCGCCGGAGCCGCCGAGGCGATCCTTCACTCTGTCGCCAAGCTCGCGGAAGGTTTCAACGTTGGGAATGTCCACACGGCCTACGACGAGTTTCATGCCTTCTACGTCCAAGGCAGCGGCGATGAGTTGCTCCACCTGCTGCCCCGCTTGGCCGCGCTCCAGGCGCGCGATCTGCCGCCGTTGTTGAGCGAGTTCCTCACGCAAGGCGGCGGTACGGTCGGCAAGTCCCTGGGGCGGTGTTTCCAAGGTGTTCGCAAGGTCGAGTAAGAGCGCATGCTGTTGTTGGACGTGGCGGATTGCGGCGGGGCCGGTGAGCGCCTCAATGCGCCGCAGACCGGCGCCAATGCTCGACTCGCTCTGAATGACGAAGAGGCCGATAGTGCCGGTGGCCGGCACATGGGTGCCGCCGCAGAGCTCATTGCTCACGTCATCGATGCTGACGACGCGCACGGTTTCGCCGTATTTTTCGCCAAAGAGCGCTTGGGCGCCGGCGGCAACCGCTTCCGACGTTTCCAAGTGCTGAGTCTTAAGTTGCAAATTCGACCGGACGTGAGCGTTTATGCGGCGTTCGATTTCCTCGATCTCCTGACGCGAGAGGGCCTCGGGATGGGCAAAGTCAAAGCGCAGGTGGTCCGGCGCGACCAGCGAACCTGATTGCCGGACGTGGTCACCAAGCAGGCTACGGAGGCTGGCATGCAAGAGGTGGGTAGTCGTATGGTTGCGGGCAGTATTGGCGCGGCGTTCATCGTCTACCGTTGCCGTCACTGGAGAATCGGCAACAATGGCGCCTTCCGCGACGCTGCCTCGGTGGATGATGAGGCCGGG
This sequence comes from Chloroflexota bacterium, assembly GCA_965221905.1. Lineage (GTDB taxonomy): Bacteria > Chloroflexota > UBA11872 > VXOZ01 > VXOZ01 > VXOZ01. Next base: position 3,076,977 of record OZ244922.1, on the reverse strand, counting down.
TTGCGGGGAGTAGGTGTTATCGACGCAAAATACGCCGTCGGCGCTTGCAATGCGGCCGACATCACCCACTTGGCCGCCGCCTTCCGCATAGAAGGGCGTGCGGTCAAGGACGATGAATCCCTGTTCTCCGTTCTCTAACCTGCCGACGCGCTCATCTCCTTGCTGAATGCCGACGACGATGCCGGTATCGGCGGTCGTTTCATAGCCGGTGAAATCTACGCCTTGGAAGTCCGAGGGGAGGTTCTGGACGATTTCGAACTGGGCGCTCTGGCGGCTGCGCTCTTGCTGCTCGCGGAGCGCGGCCTGGTAAGCTTCCTCATCCACCGCAATGCCGCGCGTGGCGGCGACCTCTCTGGTGAGTTCGATGGGGAAGCCGTACGAGTCGTGGAGCAGGAACGCGTCCGCACCGGGTAGGGTTCCGCCGCCTGCTTGCGCTGACTTCGCCAAAGACGCCACGTTATCGAGCATCGCGTTGAGAGTAGGCAGACCTTGGCTCACGTTGCGCAAGAAGCGCTCTTCTTCCTGCGTAATCGTGCGCAGGATGAAGTCTTTGCGCGCAAGGATGTCGGGATAAGCTGCCCCCATGAGCGCGATGACAGTCTGGCCCAGGCCGGCTAGCATGGGTTCGCGGCGGCCGAGTAGGTAGGCGTAGCGCATGGCACGGCGTATCAAGCGCCGCAGCACATAGCTGCGCCCTACGTTACCCGGCGAGACGCCGTCGCTAATGAGAAAGACAGCGGCGCGGGCGTGCTCGCAGATAATGCGGATACTAACGTCCTGATCTGAATTTTCGCCGTACGAGCAGCCCAGCATCTCTGCGGCTCCCTGCACGACAGGCTTGAATAGATCTGTTTCGTAAGGCGTGGCAACGCCCTGGAGCACTACTGCCCAGCGTTCCAGACCGGCGCCGGTATCCACGCCAACCTTTTCTAGTGGCGTGAGCGCGCCGGCATGCAGTTGGCTGTTGCTGATACTCGAGTAGTATTGATTAAAGACGAGGTTCCAGATTTCGAGAAAACGGCCGCAGGGGCAGGCCGGGCCGAGACAGTCGTGGCCATCGGTATTCGGCGCCAGCTCAAGGTGGATTTCCGAACACGGGCCGCAGGGGCCGGAGTCGCCGGTAGGGCCCCACCAGTTTTCTTTCCAACCCGAATAACGCACGATGCGCTCCGGCGGTACGCCCACCGCCAGCCAGGCGCGCTCGGCGTCTTCATCGGGCCCGACATCATCTTCACCGCCGAATACGGTCGCCCAAATCTGGTCCTTCTTAAAGGGGAATCGTTCTGTCACGAGTTCCCAGGCGAAGGCAATGGCCTCTTCTTTGAAGTAGTCGCCAAAGGCGAAGTTCCCCAGCATCTCGAAGAAGGTGAGGTGGGATTGGTCGCCCACCTCGTCAATGTCATCGGTGCGCAGGCACTTCTGCACGGTGGCGATGCGAGGCCGGGGCGGATCGGCAAGCGCAAGGTAATAGTCCTTGAACTGTTGCATGCCTGCGGAGGTCAGCAACACGCTGGGATCGCCCTGAGGCACAAGCGATGAGCCGGGCATGACAAGATGGCTTTTTTCCTCAAAGAAATCGAGGAATCTTTGGCGTATTTCGTCAGTGCGCATGGTGTAATCTTGCCTCGCAAACGGTCCGGGATTCGCCATAGAGCAGCGAGTTTAGGGTAGTAACGTCTATTGTACCGAATGCAGAGGGATTCGGCAGAGCGCAACTTCGCAATATGCGTTAGAGCAAAGTGTGTGCACAGGCGCGTAGGAATGAGCGTAGTTGCAGTCGTTCGCCGTTGAATCCAGCAGACTCTCGGTCGTTGCACCCTTGGCAATGGTACTACTCTTAATATAGTATTACTTTAGCAACTAGTAAGAATGAGTGTAGGAGTATTACCGTGCGAATTTACGAAACTCGAGTAACGCAGAAGGGTCAGGTGACCGTTCCGGCTGAGATACGAGAGAAGCTAGGCATCAAGCCGCGAGACTTAGTCAGGTTCGAGTCCACGCCGGATGGTGTTCGCCTGCTGCCGGTCCCGTCCAGGGTGGAGAGGCATTTTGGCGGGGCGGCAAAGTCGCAAGCGGCTCTCTCCCGGCAAGAAGAGCGCGCCGCCTTTGAGGAAGGCGTAGCAAAAGACTCAGAGACTAACGTGCAACGGGCAGACGATGCGCTTTCTTGATACAAATGTCCTGCTACGCTATTTCACGGGCAGCGAACCGGAAATGGCGGAGGCGGCGCGGCGGCTGCTGGCGGCAATAGAGCGAGGCGAGGAGAAAGTTGTCACCTCAGCGCTGGTTGTCTTCGAAACTGTCTTTACGCTCCAGCGCACGTATGGCGTGTCCAGAGAGGAAGTACATGCAATGGTAGGTGACATAATCTCCTTGCCGGGCATCCAGTTCGCTGAGAAGCGACTGTGTCTTAAGGCACTTGAGCTGTTTGTCCAGTACCGCGTCTCTTTTGCCGATGCCTATACGGTGGCGCACATTAATGCCCGCGAAATTACTGAGATCTATAGCTGGGATACGGATTTTGACAAGATCGAGGGTCTTACCCGAGTTGCGCCGACATAATAGCCCGGTCGTAAACAGAATCCTGTTCTTAACCGCGCCTCTCTTAGGCGTGCCTCGACTGTGTCTCCTTTTATGTCGTTCCGGCGAAGTCCTTACCGGAACGGTAGCGTAGGTTTCAAACCTGCGCCCATTGATAAATCCTCCTGATTACTTTCTTGGGATCACCGGCAGAGTGATGCGTGACGGGTGACTTGCATCGTGGAGCACGGTCTGGCGGGCGCTGACCATTGTGGCGTCCGCGTAGCCGTCGCTGCCGGTATTCAGGTTGCGGTCCCAATTGGGAAAATCGCTGCTGGAGATGTCCAGGCGCAGGCGGTGGCCGGGTTGAAAGACATTGGCGATAGGGTTGAGCGAGACGGTAAACTCGTAGACCTGCCCCGGCGTGAGCAATTGCGGCGCTGTATAGCCGTTGCGGTAACGGGCGCGCACGATCCCGTAGCAAAGGTTCTGCGCAAATCCGTCTGGGTGGACGTCTACCAATTTGGCCGTGAAGTCGGTGTCAACAGCGCTGGAGGCCGCGTAGAGTCTGAGGGTCGGTTCGCCGGTCACCTCCAGCGGCTCGGTCAAGGGCTCAGTCTGGTAGACGAGCACGTCATGGCGTGAATCCAAAACGCGCTGATCGAAGACGCCGTCTTGGTCGTGCATGAGATGACAAGAGGGCACCGGATCGCGGGGATCGTAGACGAATTGATCGGGCGTTCCTTCAGCCGACCGAGCGGGAGAAAGGCTGCCGTCGCCGTGGGGCGTCTGGGCGTTGCCGTCGCTATGCAGGTGGTAGTCGGTATACTCGGTGCGCGCCAGCGGCCATTCATTCTCGTTGCGCCAAGTGTTATCGCCCAGGATGTAGAGACTAATCGGCCCCTCGTCCATGATGCCCGTATCGCGGCCCTTGAGCCAATAGTCGAACCAGCGGAGCAGGAGGTCGGCGTGCTCCACGAGACCATCCGGCCCAAAATCCAACTCGCCTTCGTAGGCGTGCAAAGCGCTGGTGTGACCCCACGGCCCGATCATAGCTCGTTGCCCGGCGCGAGCTTCCGGCGTAGCGGCCTTTTGTGCCATTAGCGTATAGCCATCGATTGCGCGCACGAACCGGTCGTACCAGCCGGTGCGGTGGTAAACAGGTACGCGGACGTCCTGGTGGCGTTCTTGCCATTGAAATGTGTCGACGCCGGCTTCCGTCATCAGCGTGCGATAGTAGCGGGCCTGTACGGAGCCGCCATAACGGTCGTCGGGAATGTCCTTGCGCGGTAAGTACCAGAGCCACTTGTGGCGTTCGCGCTCCCAGAGCTGATCGGCTGCATCCTTGGCGTGCGGTCCGGGAAGGCCCTTCTTAAGGCGAATATCAGGCGCGATGGTGCCCATAGACCAGGCGAAGCGCCGGCCGGGACGGAAGAGGGGTTCAAAGTCGGTTAGCCGCTGAGTCATGCCCTCGGCGAAGACGCAGCGGAGGCTGGGGGCTTGGCTGAATGCGGCGCAGTATGAGGTGAAGCCCCCGTAGGAGTTGCCAAAGATGCCAACGTCGCCATTCGAATCCGCTAACTGCGCGCACCACTCAACCGAATCGTAGCCGTCTTCGATGTCCGGATAGCCAAAAGCAAAGAGCGGTGTGAACTCACCGTCGGAGGCGTAGCGCCCGCGCACGTCCTGTGCCACTACCACGTATCCCGCCGCGGCTAGGGCTTCGTACGTCGGTGAAGGGCCGCCATCCAGAGCGCCCTTGTTGTAAGGCGTGCGCGTGAGAATGACCGGAAACGGTCCTTCCGCCTGCGGTCGGTACACATCGGCGCGGAGAGTAACGCCGTCACGCATGGGCACGGCGACATTGCGATCCATACTTACGGTAAACGGCGGCGTGGCCATGGTGTGCTCCTTGGCGCTGAAGAGAGGGTGCGGGTTTTGGCACTGGGCAATTCTTGCTCGCATGTATCGCGTTTATAGAACGGGCTGTCACTGGCGAGCGGTGGCGTAGTAGGTATTTACTTGGCTTCAGACCCAATGATATAGTAGGGACGCCTCTAAACCAACCCATTCAAGATTTCGTTGGATTTGCGGATTCACTCATGACTATTGCCCTCACTGTGCCTTCTGAACTCTACCGCAAATCTTGATGCAACCGATTTGTCTACCCTTGAGACTGAAGTAGCGACCACAATGAAGCTCTCCGTTCTGATTCCGGTTTATAACGAGTGCGAAACAGTGCGCGCGGTTCTGGAGCGCGTGGCAGCCGTGTCTATGGAAAAAGAGATCGTCGTTGTTGACGACGGTTCATCGGACGGCACAACCGGAGTGCTTGAAGCCCTAGAGGATGAGCGTTTCCATATCGTCTACCACCCTGAAAACAGAGGAAAAGGCGCTGCTATTCGCACCGCCTTGGCGACCGCAACGGGCGACGTAGTTGTCATACAGGATGCCGATCTGGAATACGACCCGGCAGACTTCGCGGTGCTGCTGGAGCCGATTGCGCGGGGTGAGACCAAGGTCGTCTACGGCGTGCGCTCTCTGGAGCACCAGGAGTTCTTTCGGCGTCTCGGCAACCTCTTTCTTACTCTGGTGACTCGGATTCTGTTTCGGGCGCCTATACACGACATGGAAACCTGCTACAAGATGATGGCCAAGGAGGTCGTCGATCAGATCACGATAGAGTCATCAGGGTTCGAATTGGAGCCTGAGATTACGGCAAAGGTGCTGAGGCTGGGCTACAGCATTGTCGAAGTGCCTATTTCGTATGCGCCGCGCAGTCAGAATCAACGCAAGTTGAACATGTGGACCGATGGTCCGCGCGCGCTCTGGACGCTCGCAAAGTATGCTCTGCGAGGATAAGGCGGAGGGAATCAAGTCAGGCTATTGACACATTTGAAGCGCAGTGGGAATATGTAGCCTAAGGACATCTCTTTGTGGCGGTTGCGAATATGACGCGACGTGACCTGTTACGGGCGGGAAGTGCAGTGGTGGGCAGCGCCTTGTTGCTTGCTTGCGGCAAGCGCGGCGCTTCCGATGCGCCGACTCCGGAACCAAGGGACGTCAACGTAACCGTTGCGGTGCGAGCGGGCGAGCGGGTGAGCGCTGTGCTGGAGAAGGTGTTGCCCTTCGTTCGCTATGGGATGGCGCCCGGCGGACGCGGCGGGATGCCCACCATCACGGAAATCCCAATCGTGCCTAGGCCGGAGCGTTCGTTTGTGGCTGCCGTGCGTCAGCGCATTGCGGCGGGCGAGGCGCCGGACATTGTCTGGTATAGTCTGCAGGACGACCTGCCGGAGATATTGCGCGGCGACTTGCTGCGTCCCCTTAATCCCTTCCTCGACAACGATTCCGACAACACGCTCAAAGGCTACCATCCCGAATCTCTGCACGCCCTGCGTTATTGGGGACAGCAGATGGCGCTCCCCGCCGCATTGGGTGTGCTTTCCGTGCGTTACGATACTGACATGCTCTCTGCGCGCGAGGTGCCGCCGCCGGTGTCAAGTTGGACATGGGATGAATTTGCCGCAAAAGCTGCGGCGCTCACGCACACCGCGAATGGCGCTACTGTGTGGGGGTTTGGCACGAGGACGGTTCCCGCCTGGCTGCTGTTCACTATCGGCGCAGGCGGGCGTGTGGCAGACCTCGGCGCCGGGAGAACTACGCTCGATGAGTCTGAGGCGCGGCGCGGGTTTCAGTTTTGGTTGGATTTGGCCCGCCAATACGGGGCGCTTGAGAGTGGGCCGCAAGTGACCGTGGATTCCATCCTGCGGCGGCGCACCGGTACAGCGAACGCGCCGCTGCGCTTAGAACTCATCAATTGGCACAATACGGATCCGTCGTCGCTGCCGTACGCCTTCGTTGGAACACCAAGCGGGCCGGCGCAAGCCGTGCCCATGTTGGTAACCGATATGGTCGGTGTTTCCGCAAACAGCGCGGACCTTGACGCGGCCTATACCGCTGCCAAGCCACTGGCCGCGCAGTTGGGTTCTCAATTGCTCGTACCGCCGCGAAACAACGCAATCGAGTTTGTTCGGCGTCCCAATCGGATGCACGCCGATCTGGCCCTGGGGCTGGATCGCGCTGATGTCGTTTTGCGTAGCCTCTCGTATAGTGTCGGCACCACGCTCTCGTTGTATAGTGGATTAGGGATATCTTTAACAGAGCAGATGGCCTTGCCTGCGCTCCGCGGCAATCTCACAGCCGCTGCCGCCCTTGAAAGAGGAGCAGCCGCAGTGCGTGACTGGCTTGGTTCACCGCCGAGCTAGTACTGGAAGAGCGGGCAGGAGGCACTTCGTACAAGAGAATGCCAAATGACTAGACGAGAGTGTGTTGTGGCTCTTGCCGCCCTATGCGGCAGTACGGTTGCGCTGGCAGCGTGCGGCGGAGGCCCGGAGCGCGCGCCTGGGCGGCCTGAACTGGAAGGCAAAGCGCCGTTTCGCGACGCTCCCAAATCATCCAGTGGCAGGCAGTCTGCCGAATTGGTGACCCTGACGTTTGTCTTCATGGGACGTCTGGCAGGCATATCGAATGAGGCCACCAATGCCATCGCCGCCTGGAATCAAGAGCAGATTCCCGGTCCGAGCCCTCGCTCCCAGCTAGAGGCCGTAGAAATCGCCCGCCAGAGCAATAAGTCGTGGCGGGACAGCTTTACCGAGTTCGTAGTGGTGCGTGACGCAAGCGGTGTGCCGCTCGACATCGCGTGGATGCATTCCGCTCTAGACTTCCCGCGCACGTTTACCCACCAAATCGTCTCGCCGCTGGATCGCTATGCCCAGACCGATGAGAGTGACGTCCTTGAATCCTTTGCGCCCAGCGCGGTTCAGCTCATGCGCTATCGGCGCCAGCTCATGGGCGTGCCGGTAGCCGTGCTGCCCGCCATGGTGATGTACAACAGCACCAAGTTCAATGAGTTCAAAGTAGCGGCTCCCACGAACACCTGGAACCACGAGGACTTCGTCTTCACTGCTAAATCGCTGACGCGTGACGTTGACGGCGATACTGCGATCGACTTTTGGGGGTACTCCGAATGGCGCATACCCGGTTGGCTGCCCTTCGTCCTGCAAGAAGGCGGCGACGCTGTAGACCTGGATACCGGGACTATCAAGATTACCGAGCGGCCGGCGTTGCGGGGACTGACGTTCTGGCAGGAGATTGGCCGCACGCATCAAGCCATGCCCCACGGGCCGGAAGTCGATTCGAATACTTTGCGCGGCACCGTTAACGGTCAGCGCTTGCAGGCGGCGATGGTTTTCAACCCGTTCTTTGGCCGCTTGCGGGCGGACCGCATGCCGGCGGTGATACCGACTGAAGATCGGAGCGGCACGCCTCTGGGCCTGCAAGAGGCGCTTGTCATGCCCGCGGGCAGTCAGAATGGCGATGTGGGCTATACTACAATGCTCCACTTAGCCCATCATGTCGGTCGCACGCGACTGGTACCGGCCGTTTACGAAGCGCAGGGTTACATTGCTAAGCCGGACGGCGCGCACATGTCGCTGCTTCTGGACCCCGTGGCGCGCGACGTGTTGCTCGATCTCCTGTTGCACAGCGTACCATCGCATTTGGCCACGGCAACCCAACTGAGCTGGCTGCTCTTTAGTCGGCTCACGCTGCCCTTGGCCCGCGGCCAAGTGTCGGTAGAAGAGGCGGCGCAAAACGCCCAGGCGGCCATCGAAGAATACCTCACCCCCAAGCCGCCGCCCACGCCCGTGCCGGAGAGTTAGCCCTCCTCGCCTTGTATTGCCTTCATTCTTTCGAGTCGTAGTGAGTACATCTTGCCCAGTAAGTGCTGAGACGGGCGGGCTATGGCTTCTTTCAATCGTTGGGCGAGCGTAGGTCTCTGCAATCCCTGTAGGACATCGCCCAGCCGCCGCCTCAGAGCTTGCGCTTGCGGCGATGATGGCAACTTGTGATGTTAGAACTGGCCGATGATGTCGCCGATAGCGTCCAGCAAGGCGTCGACCGGCCCGCCAAGGAGTTCGTACGCGTAGAGGAACGCTACGACAAGCATGACGAGCACGAGCGCGTAGAGAGCAAGCCGTAAGGTGGAAGGCGTCTGCCGCTGGGGGCGGGGGGTCATTGGTGGCGGTTCCTCCCGGTCAGTCAAAGGATACGAATTCAGGCATGTAGGCGACTTGGCGCATGCCCTGCCAAAGCGGATGGGTTTGGGGCAGGCGCGTGGCGCGGCCCACGCGCGTGGTGAACGCATGGGTTGTTTGGCCGCATGCGAGGAGCGCGGGTGAAGCCTCAGGTTCACGCACTTGATAGCCGAACACAATCTTGGCACGTGTTGCCGCCATCAGGGCCGTGCTCACCTGTAGGGGAGCATCGTAGCGGGCGGCAGCGAGGAAGCGCGCCCGACAATCCACTACCGGCAGGTAGATGCCCTCCGCTTCCAGGTCTCGATACCGCAACCCCAACGCGCGCATAAGTTCTACTCTGGCTACTTCGAACCACGTAAAGTAATGCCCGTGATACGCCACGCCCATGGCGTCGGTCTCGGCATAGCGAACGCGAATTGGGACGTCGAGTGTCATGCGCTGCGTGCTGGACGTGTGTATATTTGTGCTTGGCTCCCGCTGCTATCAGTATAGCGTATGCGCCACATGCGACCAATGAACGCGGGTCTGCGGCAAGGAAGACTATTGCCTACGTCGAGCAAGCGAGCGGGGTCGGGGCACAATGGCGAGGATTCCTACTCATCCCCGTACTCGATACGGGGCAAGCTCTAACCCTTTTTCTCTAAGGGAACTTTGCATTAACCAGTCATTCCGGCGAAAGCCGGAATCCAGAGGTGTGTGGGTAGTTCGCGGTTGTGCGCCGTCAAACAACCTTTCACCCCCATCCCGGCCTTCCCCCATCAAGGGGGAAGGGGTTTCAGATAGATATGCAGTGGTTGAGGGAGTCTTCTACCTACGACTTAATTTATACGATGGTCTCCTCAGTGGAGGGGGATTATGAACCTCCGGCCCCGGTTTTGCAAGGGTCTCCAAAAGGGAGTGGCAAGGGAGGTGTGCTACACTTAATATGCTATGTTAGCTAATGCATTTTCACGAACGACGAAACCGCTGCGCATCGTGGTCGCGATGTCCGGCGGCGTTGATTCCTCTGTGGTGGCTGCCATGCTTGCCGACCAGGGACATGAGGTGATCGGCATTACCCTCAATGTCTGGCAGAAAGGCATGGTAGATACCCGCCTGCATGCATGCTGCTCGATGAGCGCGACTCACGACGCCCAGAGGGTAGCGGACCGCATCGGCATTCCCCACTACTCGCTGAACTTTCGCGAGATATTTGCGCGGGAGGTGATGGCGCGATTTGTCGCCTCGTACGCCGCAGGTCGCACACCGAACCCGTGCGTCGATTGCAACCAATTCGTGAAGTTCGCGGCCTTTCTCAAGCGGGCGCAGGAGCTTGACGCCGACTACCTCGCTACCGGCCACTACGCGCGCATCCAGCAGGATGCGGAATCGGGGAGCTATCGCCTGTTTCGCGCGCTCGATCCCCAGAAAGACCAGTCCTACGTGCTCTATATGCTGGGTCAGCACCAACTGGCGCAGACTCTGTTTCCAATGGGGGGCCAATCGAAGTCTGAGACACGAGATTTGGCAAGGCGATACGGCCTCCACGTGGCGGATAAGCCGGATAGTTTCGAGATTTGCTTTGTGACCAGTGACAATTATCGCGAGTTTTTGGAGTCTTGGCAGCCCGGTATCGCGCGCTCCGGCCCCATTTGCTACAAGGACGGACAGGTGCTGGGTGAGCATGGCGGTATCGTAAACTACACGGTTGGGCAGCGCCGAGGGCTGGGCTTGACGTGGCCGCGTCCACTTTACGTTATTGCATTGGACCCGGAAGCAAACACCGTATTCGTCGGTGAAGAGGCAGACCTCTATGCGCATGCCTTGCAGGCCGTTGACGTGCACTGGGTGGCGGATACTCCTCCGCGAGAGCCCATGCGCGTGAGCGTGCGCACCCGCTACCGCATGGCGGAAGTGGAAGCAACCGTGGAGCCGACGGAGAACGGGGAAGCGAAGGTTGCGTTCGCGCAGCCAATACGCGCGGTTGCGCCCGGTCAAGCTGCGGTGTTCTATCAGGACGACGAGGTGATTGGCGGCGGGCGCATTGAACATGCTCTCAGCCCGGTGCAGGAATCTCTTGCAACTGCGGTGTGACATCCTCTCCGGAACGAACGTCTTCTTCGTGACGGGCGCCCGGCAGAGCTTAGGGACGACTGTTTGCTCCGGTCTCTCCTTGCGGTCTTCTGTCAATCCCTCCACGCAAGAGCTTTGCGTGGTCACGGAAAATCATTTTCTAGATGGTGATGCAAGCATTGCGCTGTCATGGCTGAGCCCCGGCGTGAGTCTCTTGTAACAAACCTCGCTATAATAAGCGCAAATTGTAGAGTCATGCAGGAGTCTAGCCAAGCAACATGAAGATTCTCGTTACCGGCGGGGCCGGTTTCATTGGCTCGCATCTCGTGGAACGGCTCTTGCATGAAGATCACGATGTTTCCGTGGTGGACAACTTCGATTCGTTCTATGATCCTCGGCGCAAGCGTCGGAATCTTGCCGCGGTCAACAACCACCCTCGATTTCACCTGTTTGATGCGGATATTTTAGATAGCTGCGGACTGCACCACGTCTTCAAGGAAGCAAGACCTGAGCGCGTAGTCCATCTTGCGGCGCGCGCCAACGCGCGCCTGGCGCTTAAGGAACCGGCAGCATATGCTCGGGTGCTTGGCGAAGGTACGATCAATGTGCTGGAACAAGCGCGGGAATTCAGCGTGGAGCAGTTCATTCTGGGATCGTCGTCATCGGTGTACGGTCTTAATGCCAAGGTGCCGTTCTCCGAAGACGATCCAATCAGTACCACCATCTCGCCGTATGCAGCCGGCAAGCGCGCCGCGGAGCTTTACTGCTACGCCTACGCACATAACTATGACCTGCCAATGACGTGTCTGCGGTTCTTCAATGTGCACGGGCCGCGACAGCGCCCAGATTTGGCAGTCTACACCTTTGTCCGTCTCTTGTTGCAGAATGAGCCAATCCCATTCTATGGCGACGGTTCCAGCGGGCGGGACTATACGTACGTTGACGACATTATCGATGGCGTCGTGGCGGCGCTGCACAACGTATTCCCTCACAAGGTGATCAATCTAGGCGGCAATCATCCCGTGCTCTTACGGGACATGATCGCTACAGTTGAGAAGGTGCTGGGTGTGACGGCGGAGCGAATCATGCTCCCGCCGCAGCCGGGCGACGTGCCACGGACGTATGCCGACATTCACCGGGCAGAGCAGTTGCTTGGATTCGCACCTAAGATCACGTTTAGTGAGGGCGTCGGGCGCTTCGTGGAGTGGTACAAACGTGAGATGCTTGCGGACGTATCGAGTTGACGCCTTCAGGCTCCCGGCCGGAGTAGTGCCGGCGTCGATCAGCAGGCGCCCATAGGCACGCGAGCAAACGGCCGCCTCGTGGTTCAATGCCGCGTGCCGTTGCCTCGCGTGAGCGCGGGCATTCAGATGCAGACTATCCAAATATGAAGCGATTCTACTTTTTAATTGGCTACCTCATCTTGCTTGTCGGGGCGACGCTTGCACTGGTGGGTTTCCGCTTTTGGTTTGAAACCGGTGTTGCCTACGGACGCGATTTGATTTACCCGATCCAGAATGCCGCCGTATACCGCTACGGCATCAACACGCGCTTCGACCAGGAGCCGGACTGGGAACGAGTGGAGCGCGGCATGGCGCTCTTGGAGGAAGCTGGCTTTACCTACATTCGGCAGGTCTTTCCCTGGGAAGACATCGAGCGCCCGCTGAAGGGCAGGTACTGGAACGACCTTCTGCAGGAAAGCAGTTGGAAGAAGTACGACCGGCTGGTAGCACTGGCCAAGCAACACAACCTAACCATCATCGCCCGCCTCGAACGGCCGCCGCCCTGGGCGTATCCTAATCGCCAACCGCCGGATGATGGGCGTAACCAAGGGCCGCCGGAGCGACTCGAGGACTTTGGCGACTTCGCGTATGCGTTCGCGCAGCGGTATCGCGGGGACGTGCAGATCTTTCAGGTCTGGAACGAGCCCAATCTCTATGGAGAATGGTGGCCGCACAACCCGGATCCGGCGGCATACGTTGAGATGCTGAAAGTTGCTTCGCAGCGGATTCGGGAGGCGAATCCGGAGGCGATTATTGTCGCCGCCGTACTCGCGCCTACCATTGAGACCGGCCCAAAGAACCTCAGCGAACTTATCTTCCTGCAGGGGATGTATGAGCATGGCGGTGCACCCTACTTCGACGTGGCGAGTAGCGCAGCCTATGGGTTGTGGCATGCCCCGGACGACCGTTACGTCGCACCGCACCGCACCAATCTCTCGCGGGCGGTTCTTTTTCGTGAAGTTATGGTGAGAAATGGCGACGCGGCAAAACCCGTCTGGGCCGGTGAGTACGGGTGGGTTGCGCTGCCGCCGGACTGGCAGGGCAAGCCTTCGCCGTGGGGCAATGTGTCGGAGGAGACACAGGCGCGCTATACCGTAGAGGGGATGCAGCGCGCACAGGCTGAGTGGCCGTGGATGCCGATGATTAACCTCTGGCACTTCTATTGGGCCCAAGCCGACCCCGATGACCCCACACAGTACTTCGGCATTGTGGATGCGAACTTTGCGCCGCGGCCGGTGCTTACGGCAATGCAGGAGTTGATGCGCGCGCCACCCGTCCTGGGTCCCGGCTACCATCAGGAAACGCATCCGGCGCTCAATTGGGAGAGCGAATGGATTGACATCGAGCACGAACGCTATTCGTTGGGTCAGGCGCGGGGCAGTCCGCTGGCGGGCGCCCGCCTGCGCTTTCACTTTCGGGGTACTGCGGTTTCGCTGGTGGTGAACAAAGGGCCGGACAAAGGCTTCGCGCTTGTTCGCATCAACGGCACACAGTCGCTGGCACACCGGTTGGACAAAGACGCGGGTGGACAGGCCATTCTTGATCTCTATGCTCCCGAGGACCGATGGCAGGAAGAGGTGTTGCTGGCAGATCGACTCCCGGACCGCGTGCACGACGTCGAAGTTGTGGTGAAAGGCGAGCACAGCCCGCAGTCTAGCGCCTCCGGCATAGACATCGATGCGGTGGTAGTGGTTCGCGAACGACCGCTGTGGCCCTATGTCACTCTGGGCGGACTCTACGTGGGTTTCTTTGCTGCGTTGGGCTGGGTCCTGACCGGATGGCTGCGGCAGCGGCGCTGGGCGCACCGGATTTTCCAGAGGGCCGTGGGATGGACCGCGAGCGGCGTATGGCGATTTGAACGGGCTAGGTTTGCGTTGCTCCTCGCGATGTCCGTGGTGCTCTGGATGGCACCGGGAACGGGGCCACAGATTCTGGTTGTGGCATTGCTCGCCCTCGGTGCGCTCGTTTGGCCTCGTGCGCTGCTGTTCGTGCTAGCGCTAACACTGCCCTTTACCGTGCTGATACCCGCCGCTGGCCGTCTGACACTGCCGGTTAGCGAGACTTTGGCGGTGCTGCTTACGGGATCGCTCATCGCGCACGCGTACATTCAACAGCGCTTACCGTTCCCGCGGCGCGAGTTCTCATGGTGGGCAATCGGTCTGATCGGGATCGGGGCGGTTTCCCTTCTGTTTTCGCATTACGCGGTCTTTAGCCTGCGTGAGCTACGGCAGACGATCATCGTGCCGGTTCTCTTGTTTCTGGTGGCGAGCTGGCTTTTGGAAAATCGCCAACAGGCCTGGTGGTTGATACAGGCATTTGTGGCGGGGGCCGTAATTGCGGCCGTCGCAGCACTCGCAGAGCCGATCCTCGCTCCCAGCTCCGTGGTAAGGGCGGAAGGAGTGATGCGGCTTACGGGTTTCTATCCCTCGCCAAATCATCTGGCAATGATAGTGGAGCGCGCACTGCCCTTTGTGGTCGCTGCAGGCATATTCAAGCTGTGGCCCTCCCGGGTGGCGTGGCCGATTGCAGGTATCCTGGCGCTCACGCTACTGGGCAGCTTTTCGCGCGCAGGCTGGATAGCCGGGTTCGTATTGCTGCTATTCATCATTTGGGTGCTCATTCCGGCTGGCAGACAACGGGTTCGTATCGTGGGGGGCGTTGTGCTGGTGACAGTGCTGCTGGTAGCTGGAGGCGTCTCCTTCGGCCCGGAGCGCGTGCGCTCGCTGCTGAGTCTGGAGCCGGGCACGACCACGCATACGCGGCTAATTCAAGGGCAGTCTTCACTCCGAATGATCGCAGATTACCCAATTACGGGCGTCGGACTGGACAACTTCCTCTATGTCCATGCGCAGTACTTGAACCCGGCAGCCTGGCGTGAACCAAACCTCTCGCACCCCCATAACCTCTTCCTCGACTTTTGGCTACGCCTTGGAATAGTGGGTCTTGTTTTTATAGTCGGTTATCTCGTGCGATTTTTCCTGTTCACACACCGCATAGTCTATAGCAGCGACGAAGGAGCGGCTCGCGCCATGGGCGTTGGTCTCGCTGGGAGCCAACTCGCCGCAGTGAGCCATGGGCTGTTGGATAATTACTATTTCCTGCCGGACTTGGCAAGTTGGTTCTGGTTGTCTGCAGCGTTGTGCGCTCTCATTTATGCGACTACCCGAACGCAGTCGCGAACTGTAGGAATGAGTGATGCGGGGAGGTAGGCATGACTCATTCTTGTCTCTGCAAATGTCTTGAATAACAGCGGCGCCGCGTCACCTGTAGTGCCCATCGTGGCAGTAGTCCGTGTGACAGGACTGAGATTCTGGAGTAGTAAAGCCGGCCGCCTGCGACCTGACTGCTTTGTCGCGATGGACGTCTCGTACTATGTAGTGCAACGAGGGCATAAGAAGTGGCTTTCGGACCACTTCTTGTCGTCCTTCCTGGATGAACGGGCAGGAGTGAAGGCGTGTGCAAGAGCTCGCGAAACATCCTGCACGTGAGCACAAACTGCGCCCGAAACTACGTTGGTCGAAGAGAATGTACGGGGCCGAATGACGGCTTTGGTAAGGAAGAAGAATCTCTCCTTGTGATTTCCTCCGTGGGGGGCCGACTATTTGGAAATAAAAGACTGAGTCTGTGCACATAGCAAGCTGAGAGAAATCTTACCTTGCGTCTTTGTTTGGGTGCGGAAGCGTGTGGTATTGTGAGATTAGAGCTATGAAGACGATTACTCTTGCTTCCACACAATCAACTGAACTCCTCGACATAACCAGCGATCTTCACGACGCTGTAGGGGAATCCGGCATACATGAAGGTGTATGCAGTGTCTTCTGTTTGCATACTACCTCTTGCTTGATTGTCAACGAGAACGAGCATGGCCTAAAGCAGGACTTCGAAACCGTTGTGGAAGCACTGTTACCGCAAGCTCATTATCGGCATGACTGCCTGGACAACAATGCGCGGTCACACCTAACCGCAGGGATCGTAGGGAGCAATCTTATGATCCCGGTCCATGAAGGCCGTTTGGTTCTGGGGACCTGGCAAAGCGTCTTCTTCGTGGAGCTTGACGGGCCGCGCCCGCGGCGCACAGTGGCAGTGCAAATAATTCCGTGCAACGTGTAGGTCTCGCTCTTGTCTCTTGAGTTCCACCACCCCTGTGGACTGTCTCTCGCTGCGTCTCATTGAGTTAAAGCGGCACTTCATTCAGGCTTCAATTCCTATCTGAGGCGTGTCTGCGGCGGGCGATTCTCACCAAACCGTACCTGCATTGCCGCATAGTCGAGTGCCGCCGCTGCTGTGTGATTGAATAGGCAGGGCGGCCGCTACTAAGCCCACCTCTTCAAGTGGCTCCGGCACGGGCCGCCCAGAGCCCGTTACAGCGCACGCTGTAGCTACTGCAGGATGTGAGCCATGTCGAAGAGAATGAAAAACGCCGCCAAGCCGGCAATCCCGCCCCAATAGAGACGCAGGGGCAGTTCAAATTTCCGGCACAGCCAGGACCAGCAATAGAGGATTGCCGCTTCTACGGCCAAGACAACGATCAGCACGATCGCCAGAAAGAACATGTGATTGGAATATTCCCGCCAGAGAATCATAGACCAAAAGTCAAGGCCCAGGAGGTATTCTGGATTCTGCGGCCATATGGCAACGCCGAGAATAGACCAGGGCGGGTGACCGAGTATACCGAGGAGGAGGTCGGGTCGTGTCGGCAAGAAGAGTTTTGCGAAGTCTGCTGCCAGCATCCAGACATGGGCAAAGATGGGTGAAAACGGAGCCGCGAAAAGATATAGGACATTCTCTTGATCCCAAGGGTTGTTCGTAGGGTGGGCAAAATAGGCTTGACCCACTCGACCGGCGAGAAAAGCACCGCTTTCCGGTACTTGCGGGAGGATCTGGGAGCGCAACAGGCCGAAGTACCAGTCGAAGTGATTGGCAATTGCAAGAATCTGGATGCCGATTCCGGTAGCACCTAGCACTAGAGTTGCCCGAAGCTCCCTGATGCCATTGTCGAAGATGGCTTTCTCGATTATAGGAGAGGCCATGACGAGGAAGAGGGGTACCGCCGGAACCAGATAGCGCGGCCCCCAGCTACTGCCTCCGTACCAGACACCCTTGGCGCTATAGACCAGCAAATAAAGCAGCGGTATTCCAATAAAGGGCAGCGCCCACCACTTGTGCCGTGAAATAAAGGGTAGGCTGCCGAATAGGGCCAGGATCAGGGGCGGCGCATAGAGGAAGACGCTCTTTCCCGGACTCAGCAGGTTGCCGTAGAGGCCGATCCAGATTGGGAGGTCAAGCCAGGCAGCAAACCTGTCAGCGAAATTCGTCAGCACAGGAGGCCGTATGTTAAGAACGAATACGAGTACGGCAAGTGCTGCCGAACCGAGTACGCCTGCTGGGGCCAAAAACACGATGGTGCGTGCGAGGGCCCGGGCAAGGGTTCGCAGAGACCGGTTGGCGCTTTGCAAAGTGACAAGTGCCGGGATAGCTGCCAGTATAGCAAGATTCATGGCCGTTACGTATTTTATGGCGATGCCGCCTAGTATTGTAAATCCACCAACAAGCAGCCAGCCTAACTGCTGGTCTTGGAGACCGCGCAGCAGGAAGTAGACTGTGCCAAGAAGCGCTAGCGTAACGCCTGGTTCAGCGAAGTCGTATTTTGCGTACGGCCACGCAAGCGTTGCAAAACCAAATAGGAATGTCAAGGAAAGTGCAACGTGGCCGTGATACCCAAGTCGACGCGCAATGAGAAATAACAGTACGGCGTTCAGGGCCGTTACCCAGGCGTTGGTGAATAGAGCAAACAAGCGCGTGAAGAAGCCGCTGTTTTCCCGCTCGGACCAGACCCTACCTCGGGCGCCGATCATTATCGGCTGGTCAGTTTCGGCATCGATGAGGTTGAGGGATGAAATGTGCAAGTTGCCTTCGTTAGCCAGATACTGGATGGTCACGCTCTTTACGGTCACGCTCTGCGGAAAGAGCAGTTCGGAAACGTAAATGCTGGAACTTGGGATCCCAATACGGCTCGCCGCGGCACTTGCCTTGCCGTGTGCCACCTTACCGCGCACGTCCGGGCGGTCGTATGCCCACTCCGCCGTGTCTCGCCCAGCTATCATCTCTCCAAAGAATCTGCCTGTCGGAACGGTATCTAACGTGACTGTGGCGACTCGTGTACCTTCACTGATCTCTAAGGACGACGCCAGGTAGGAAAAAATAACAAGACCTCTGGCGCGCACGTCCTTAATAGGAATGTAGAACGTCTCCACCCTATTGGGAGTGCCTCTAAATGCGAGTACAGGATAGTCTCCGAGCACATACGTGCGCCCCTCGTGCTCAAAAGTGTCCTTCTGCGGCAGCAAGGGGCTGATCATGCCGCCCAAGACCAAGGTAGGTTGGAAGAGCAAGGGTAACCCAATTCCCCACCACGCCAGACCGCGATATTCTTGCCTTAAGTAGGCGTGATCGGGGTCCAATATGAGACTTTGCCCCATGTTGTACGCAAAGCGTCCGTCAGGGCTATACTCATGACCGCCTGCAGTCAAGACGTACACCAAGAAAAAGAAGAGGAATATTACGCCAAGCAGCCGCAGTGTGTGCTTCGGTGCGTCTTCCAGGGAGGGATGGAATCCTGCGAGCGGTGTCGCATGAGTAGAGTGAAAGCGCCTCATACAAGCGATAGTAGCAGGCAATCGCGCACTGTAGCAAACACGCTATGTAGACGGTGCCTGGCTTAGAAGGAGTCGGCCAGTGGTGGTATTCTCAGCCAAGGCGCTCGGCTGCGAACGACTTCGTATGTACTAGAATTTGGCCTGGAAACTCTCGCTGGTTTGGGAAATACGTGGCAAGGATTGCCAAAATCCCCGATCGCAGTCCATGTCTCTTGACAGGTTGCCTTCAGTTTAGATTGGGCTTAGGGCAGCATGGTTCTAGGGCGAACTGGGAGAGAGTCTTAGCCGCAATTGGAGAGCACAGGCGAGGTTGAAAGCGTGCCTAGGGGGTATCTTGCTCTTCCCGCGCGATGTAGGATCGGCGCGCCTGGCGCAAGCGAAACCAAAAGCGAAAATCATCCGCCAACGTCTGAATGATGTGGCGCGGACGAAAGAACTGTGAGCGGCCATATTGACGGGGAAGATGTGTCACGCCTACCTCGGCGAAGCGGGAGCCACTAGCAGCTAGCTCTGCGACGAGCTCTAAGCAAATGGCGCCACTATTCATAGTAAGGTGAATTGAGTCCAATGCCCGACGCCGGATGAGGCGGAAATCACAGTCAATGTCTTGAATCGGTGTCTTGAAGAACAAACGCATAGTGCTGCGATACAGCTTTCCAACAATATCTCGAACCCAGAAATCTTTCCGTGAAATTTTGTAGCCGTTCACAACGTCAACGGCATCCGCCAGTTTTTCCAAGAGCAATGGTAGCTCTTCCACGTCATACTGGGCGTCGCCGTCAGTGTAGAAGACCAAGTCTTTACAGGCTGCGCTGAAGCCGCTGCGGAGCGCCCCGCCATAGCCGCGATTCTTTGGGTGCGTAATCACGCGAAATTGCGGTAGATCGCTTTCCAACCGCGCCAGCACTGCCGCTGTGCCGTCTTCGCTGCCGTCATTGATGGCGATGACCTCATAGTCAGTGAATCCCAGCCGTTCAATCACGGAAATGGACTGCTCTACGAGGGTACCAATCGTGTGCTCATCGTTGTAGGCGGGAAAAAAGACAGAGATGCTCTCTTGCCTGGGCATGCGTGTTTCTCGTATATAGTTGCTTGCTACCTAACGGGATAACCTCACTCTACGCTAGGCAGAGCGCCTCTGCAACAACGCGATTACGACCGGTCTCAATGGAATTTTCCGCAGCCCTGTGCGAGTTGAGTCCTTCCCCTTCACCGCGCGGCACTAGTGTCCTTCCGACCGTGAGCTTTACAGCCAACGCTCTTGCGACTGCGTTAGGGAGGCCCGCTCCTGGACTGAGCGGCAGCACATTGAGCGAGAAGCAAGCGGGAGGAATTCAGCCAAAGGCGCATGAAACCACGTTAATAGCACATCCCTCCGAAATACCGGACAGACCCAAGCCGATCGCAGGCGCAATGGCGGCATTACACGCTAGACCGGCGCGCTGGTGGGGGATGTTGCCGCATCCAAACGGTCAAAGAAATCGGGGAATGTCTTGGCTACGCAAGCGGGATTGCCGATTACAACACCAGGCTGCCGTAGACCCACCAGCGCAAAGCTCATGGCAATGCGGTGGTCGTTGTGGGGATCGATGGTAGCCCCGTGCATGGGGCCGGGCCTGATGTGTAGTTCGTCTTCGAATTCTTCAACTGCAACCCCGAGCTTCTGCAACTCTTGGGCGGTGGCATGGACACGGTCGGTTTCTTGCAGCCGGGTGTGCGCTATGCCGCGAATGACGGTCGGGCCGTCCGCAAACGGCGCAAGGGCGGCAAGAGTCATGAACGTATCGGAGAGCGATCCCATGTCAACGTCCACGCCCCGTAGTTTTCCGGGCCCAGTTACTCTCACGTGATCGGCGCCCTTTTCAACGTTGCAGCCCATCTCTGACAGCACGTCGACAAAGTCCAAGTCTCCCTGGGCAGAGTCAGCGCCGAGATTCTCCACGCGCATGGTACCTCCCGTAAGCGCAGCGGCAGCAAAGAAGTACGAAGCGGCTGAGGCGTCCGGTTCGATATCGTACGTGCGGGCCTGATAGCGTTGCCCGGGCGCCACGCGGAAGCGCTTGTTTTCCTCGCCGGTTGCCACAACCCCGAAGTCCGCCATGCTCTTCATCGTCATCGTGATGTACTGACCGTGAATCAGGCGCCCTTCCACAGAGAGATCAAGTCCTTGTGTCATGTATGGCGCTACCATCAGGAGAGCACTGAAGTATTGGCTGCTCTGGTCGCCGGCCATCACGGCAGCACCGCCACGCAGTCCGTGCCCAGAAATCTCAATGGGCAGGCAGTCGTTGTCATGACGGGACCGAACCGTGCCGCCAAGCTGACGGATGCTTGCGAGTAAGGGTTGCATCGGACGCTCGCGCATGCGCGCGACCCCATTGATGCAGTATTGACCGTGGCCCAAAGCGGCGAGTGCCGTGAGAAAGCGGGAGCTTGTACCGGAAAGACCGACGAAGAGATCGGCCCGGCTGGCGGGAATGGAGCCGCCCCGGCCTTCCACAGTGAACGTATTGGTGGTCTCATCCGCCGTTACGGGAATGCCAAGCTCCCGGAGCGCTTGGGCCATGTAGACGGTGTCGTCGCTGAAGAGGGCCTGTCGCAACTGCGACGTCCCGGCGGCCATGGCGGCGATGATGAGCGCTCGGTTGGTATAGCTTTTCGATCCCGGCAGGGTAACGGTCGCGTTTACGGGGTGATCGATAGGATCGATTCGCTTCATGGTAGGGCAGGTTCTCCAAGACCGAGACCTTGAATGACGCGATTCAGGTAATTGAAGAGTGCGGTTTGCGTAGCCGTCTCGACGATAGCTGCGTCGCTAAAGCCGATCCGGCGCAGGCGGCCAACGTCTTCCTGGGTTACGGCGGCCGGTGAAGTCGTGAGCTTTGCCGCATACTCTAGCAATGCGCGGTCCGCCGCCGAGAGCGGCGCGCTGCGAAAGTCGCGTAGGACTTGCGCCACGAGCGCTTCGTCACGTGTGCGATGGAGAAGCAGGCGGCTATGGAGTTCCTGGCAGAGTGCGCAGCCGTTTATGACTGACACCACTGTGGCGATCAACTCGCGTTGTACGCGCGACAATTCGCCAGGGCCATACGCTATGGCTCTGTGTAGTTGGGCCAGCGGAGCAATCGCGCCGGGCACGAGGCTGTGCAAACGAAGGAAGTCAGGGACATTGCCCTGCCTTCCTTCACCGAGAAGCTCTTGGTAGACCGCGCGTAACTGACCCTCTGCTTTGTCCTCCGCTATCATCTGCACCCAGGCGTTCACGTTTTTCTTCCCATGCAAGCATGCGTGTTCCGGTTACGGGGTGGCGGCTTCCATCTCGGCTGTGGCGGCGGGTACTTCCCGACCTACCGAGGCCGCCACTTTGCGAATGGCATCCATGATGTCGAAGAAACGTGCCGGTGTGACGCTCTGGGGCCCGTCTGAAAGCGCCAGCTCCGGATGTGGGTGCACCTCAATCATCACACCGTCAGCTCCGGCGGCGACAGCAGCTAGCGACATCGGCTTTACCAGCTCCCACATACCCGTGGCATGACTGGGATCGACGATCACCGGCAGATGAGATTGTTCTTTTATCACCGGTATGGCACTCAGGTCTAGTGTGTTGCGGGTGGCCGTTTCAAAGGTGCGAATGCCCCGCTCGCAGAGGATCACGCGCATATTACCGGCGGCCATAATGTATTCCGCGGACATCAGCAAGTCTTCGATGGTTGCCGCCATGCCGCGTTTGAGCAGCACCGGTTTATCGGTGTTGCCGACAGCTTGCAGCAGGGGGAAGTTTTGCATGTTGCGGGTGCCGATCTGCAGGATATCGACGTATTCGGCTACCAGCGGCACTCTACCGGGTTCCATGACCTCCGTAATGAGGGGCAGACCGGTGGCATTTGCGGCAGTGCGGAGTAGCTCCAGGCCCTCTCTGCCCTTGCCTTGGAAGCTGTATGGAGAGGAGCGCGGCTTGAAGGCGCCGCCCCGCAGGATGTGCCCGCCCGCTTCCTTCACGGCCTCTGCCGTAGCGACGATTTGCTCCTCACTCTCCACGCTGCACGGACCGCCAATCACGGCAATTTCATTGCTGCCGATGGTCACGTTGCCAACGCGAATTTGCGTATCATCGCCGCCCTCACCCCGGGCTGCGAACTTGTACGGCTTGTCAACCGGAATGACCATCTCCACTCCCGGCAGCACCTGTACGCGCTCCAACATGCCGGGAGGACGTTTGCCGATGAGGCCGATCACTGCCTTATTAACACCTTGGCTGACGGTCGACTCCAAGCCCTCGTCTTCAATGCGCTGGCGTACGGCAGCGATCTGCTCCGGTGTTGCTTCGGGTCGCATTATCACAATCATGTCGCTCTACCTTTCATTCCTTTGCATAGTTGCTGCATTGCGCCTTCGTTGTGTGAGGCTGCCTTATATGCACAACGTCTTTGACAACTGGTTCCGCGGTGGTTGTCGCTCTAGCGAATCTATGCTGCCACCTACTCCCTTCTATAAAAGAAAAAGCAGAAAGTCTTTCACTTTCTGCTATCGCCGGAGGGTGTCGTCTGCTCTCGTATTGTCCGCTGGGACAAAGCAAATCTGCTTAAGCCGGACCCTCCGGCTCAATAAACAGATAATAATAGTTGAGAGCTGCGACTACCACACTAATTCCTTTGTTGCACTGCCAAGCGTGCATGGCACGCTGCAAATACTGAGGCATGATAACAGGCGGCAAATGAGCGTGTCAAACTAGCGGCGCAACGGAATTAGTAGATATAGGCTTGAAGCTTTTGCGAGGCAGCGGTTCTTGTCATTCCGAGCGTAGCGGCGAACCAGAGTTCAAGGAATTTAGAAAGCTCCTGACTCTAGATTCCTCGTCGCTGCGCTCCTCGGAATGACAGTTTGAGAATCTGGCTTTGGCCTGGGTACGGCCACGTGTCTTGCATGTGACCCATGTAAGCCTAAATCTACTAATTCCGCGGCGCAATTCACTCAGATTGGGCGCGTTACTCACCACGCCGGTGAGTACTTGGGAAAGTGCGGGGCCGGCAAGCAGGGTAAGAATTGCTGCTAAGGACTCGGTCCCGGCAGTGACCAACGGGTGAGGCTCTGCTCCGCGTCGGCGCAGCTTTGCAGCAGCAAGTCGCGGCGCACGTGCGATCTGCCGCCTGCGGGCTGACCGTCACCGGACTTGACCGCGAGGCATAGATCGGAGTCACCCAAACGAATTGCGCCGTCGTCGCTCAAGACGAATCGTTGGTTTGGTGATTCCGAGCATGCTCGCACGTAGAGCAAGCCTTCCGCCGCCTCGAGACAGACAGCGTAAGCGTCCATGTAGAACTGACCTGGTGTGGGATGGTTGAAGATGAAGAGTTCGTCGTCGGCCCCTGGCTTGCACGTGTGGGCCTGGAGCGGACTGTTCAGATTTAGATTGTTGCCAAAGCCCGCAACGTCTACGCAATAGAATTCCGGCTCGTCGAGCGGATCCCGCAGCATGATGAGGCTCTCAGGAGATGGAGTTGGGATCGCGTTTTGAGGCGTGGCCGATGGAGCAACCGTAGGCTGCCGCTCCGGCGTGTAAACCAGAGTGGATTCAGCCGGGGATTCGCAAGCCATGACTGCTATGAGCGCTGCCAACAATACTAAAAAGCGAGTTTTCATTACAAATCGATACCGTCGATTGCTTTTCTACGATTACGACCGGCGTATTGTATTTGATTCTAAGTCATTGTGCTAAGCAGTGTGGTCTACCTCTCAACCCAACGCGGTAGCGCCCCTCTGCAAATCGCTAACTTACCTCATCTCTGTGCACGGTGCCCTGTTCTTGGCTTGAGCGGCAGAGCATCTCGCAGGCGCGGAGAATTTCCAGGTTATTGCGCCCGCTGATGCCGGGCTCGATGCCATCCACGATGTACCGGTAGAGGTCGTCGATAACGCCCTGCTCGCTTCGATGTGGCGCCGGCGCGTGGGGTACCGCCCGGGGCGGCTGCGCCTTGCCGAAATCCAACGCAGGTGTTTCCTGCCATTGCCAGTCGGCACCGTCCCAGGCCAACACGCCTTCGGCGCTCTGCACCACAAAGCGATAGTCGTTGTAGCTGGCGATGTGAGTCATGGCGTACGTGGCAACGGGCCCGCTTGCAAAGTGCAGCACCGCAGAGATGCCCGCGTCGTGGGAGTACTGCGACCAGGGCGCAGTGAAACTCCTTGCCGTGGCTTCAGCAACCGGCCCAAAGCAGAAGACCAGGTTATCCAGATGGTGCACGCTCATGTCCCAAACCATGGCAAAGGGATAGTCCAGCGTGCGGGGCGTGGGCCGGAAGCGGTGATGAACCAGGTCGATGAGATGCGGCGTACCGTGGTCGCCGCTTTCGATAGCGGATTTCAGGGTAAGCACCTCAGGCCGATAGCGGTAATTCTGCGAGACGCAGAACTTTACGCCCGCGCGATCCGCCTCGGCTACGAGACCCACTGCATCTTGCCAATTGGTCGTCATGCCTTTTTCAACCAGCACGTGCTTGCCCGCATCAAACGCCAGCCTCGCCAAAGGGGCGTGGAAAGCCGTGGGTGTACAGATGATGACGGCGTCGGCCTGCACGGTTGCGAGTGCTATTTCCAGATGCGAAAACGAAACTGACTCATCGAGTCCCGTAAGCGCCTGCGCCTCCGCGAGCAAATCGGGGGAAACGTCGACTAGGGCCACGGGCCGAAATCGCGGATCGGCGGTAAGCACTTCCAGCGGCCAGCGGCCGCGGCGGCCGACACCAACGTGAATAGTACGAATAGGGTCTTGCCCAGTCATGTCGGTCAAGCCTCCTGCGCGGCAAAATGCCGGACTTTGTCCTCGTCTACTTCGATACCAAGTCCCGGATCATCGGTGACGAGCACCGCGTCGCCCTCACGGGGGAGGGTCTTGGCTGCCACGTCGTCGGTGAGAAACTGTGGGCCGTTTAGCGCGCACGGGTGCACTATGCCCCATGCCGCGGCAAGATGGACGCTGGCGGCGAACGCCACGCTGCACTCGGTAAGGCCGCTGCACACCAGCATCAGCCCGGCGGCGTCCGCAAGCGACGCACAGATTCGGGACGGCCAAAGTCCGCCGGTGCGCGTGACCTTGAACGTGTAGGCTGTGAGCGCTTCTTGCTTGATCATGGTGAGCAACGGTACCGGCCCGGAAATGGACTCATCCAGCGCCACGGGAATTGGCGATTCTGCCGTAATGCGCGCTGCAACGTCGGGACGGTCCGGCGCAACGGGCTGTTCGAGCAGTGCAACGCCTGTGTCTACGAGCGCATGCATCCGCTGGCGCGCCTCATGAGGCGGAAAGCCGCCATTGGCGTCGGCCCAAAGAAAGCCTTCGGGAAAGGCGCTCCGCACCAAGGCACAGAGTTGAAGGTCCCATTCCATGGAGCCACCTACCTTGACATTGCAGCTTCGATAGCCGCGCTCTTCAGCCTCGCGCAGACTTTCTTCCACTTCAGCCGGGGTGCTTCCGGTCACGGTCCAGCTCAGGCGAATGCGGTCCGCTCGGCGGTGCGCGAGCAGGTCGGAGAGGGGCGCGCCGTAGTGCCGCGCCAGGGCATCGTGGGCCGCAACATCAATCGCGGCGCGGGCAATTGGCATGCTCAGGCCCCAGAGGGGTGCGATCGCGCCATTCATGGCTTGATGAAGGCCATCGAGATCGGCGAGCGGCTTGCCGATCACAGCGGGAACGAAGTGATCATTGAGTACACTCACCACCGATTCGCGAGTCTCCGGCGACCACGTGTGGGAAGGCGAACCTTCACCCCACCCGACGGTGCCGTCACTGGCGGTCAGTTTCGTCAACACGATGGGACGTCCGGTTGCGGCACTGCCCACGGTCCCCCGCGACGTGCGGAACAGTCCCTTGAAAGGGAGGGTAAATGAGAAAACTTCTACGTTCTCTATTGTCGGCATACTTGCTCCTTGGTTAGCGGCGGGTTGCCAGAGTCTAGAGCACTGCCTGCGCCTTCCAGCAAATACTAAAACTCTCTTGCTATAGTACCGAACCCGCCTATACTTGCGCATCCGAGTTGTTAGGGGAAACGTCGGTTGGAGGATCTGAAAGGGGTTTGACACGCAGGGGCGTATCCATTAAGTACGTGATTGCTATGCGGTGTCCGGCTTGGGGGTCGGCGTAGACCGAATCCGCAGGAAGATGCACTTCGTGAATGGTGTGACGGTCCTCTCGCCAGACGAGCATTAGTTTGTAGTGATCGACTCCCTGTAGGTCGTAGGTTTCGACTTGCAGTAGGAGTGCGGCGCGATCATGGGGGGCGCGCATCATGGTGGATCCTCACGGTAGTCTGTTAGGCGCTCTGCCACGTGCTGTAGGACGTAATGTACCAGTTGTGCCCCGCCAAATTGCAGCACTTCCTCCGAAAGTAACGCGGTCTCAAGGGTTGCATTGCCACTTGGGGAACGCAGCGCGAAATGCGCGGGGTGCCGGGCTGCAGCAGCCTTGCAAACCACCGCAAGTCCCCAATCCGCGCCAAACTCACTTTGTGCAATTGCAGCAAGCCCGCACAAGCGATCGAGACTCTCCAACGGGTCATGTCGCCAGCCGCAGCGGCCCATGATTGACCGGGGCCAAACGGAAGCATCCGCAGTAAGTATCAGTGCGCCGGCGAAGAAGGCTGAACTTCCCGGCTCTGACGTAAGGAAGGAGGAGACCTGCCCGCCGCTTCCGATTTCAACGCACGCGAGTGTCTCATTCCGGGAGGCAAGGCCCGCCGCGATGTGCCGGTGGAGCAGGCCCATGAGTTGTGAGGGTGTCACAGAGTGATCTTACTCCCAGATGAGGGTATCTTAATCCGGCGAGCGAAGGCCGCTCAAACACATGGATTTTACCGTATTAGTCTCGGCCACGGCGTGGATGCACGCCTGTCCGCGCACACAGTCGGTCAGTGCCGTCCACCACTCCCAATTGAGCTAGGTATCTGGCGCGAATGCAGTTGTAAAATCTGGGCATTGGGCGAACCTGGGTATGCCTTTGCTTCGCTCCTTCGTTGCAATTGCGATGGGCACCAGTGAAGAGCTCGGGCGCTTACTTGCGTGGCACTTGCCGTTCAAAAATGTTACTACTCTAAAATAAATGGCTCGACGTGTTCCGTACCATAGCTCAGGAGCGCTATTTGCGGTAGCGGGGTGAACGCTACGATAGAACCCTCACTAACAAGAAACCGCGCTGCAGGTACCCGATCTACAACCCCAAAGGGATCAATGGTGAAGGCGAGGTATAGCTGATATTCTGCATCAGTCAACGCTTCGACTTGATTTAGCGACGGGGGAGTCGTGAAGTTATATTCGGCGAATGTGCCGGACGGGTCCAGGGTAAGGCGAACGTCACCGCGCTCACCATGGATGATGAGCTGGCTGGGCCACCACAGTCCGCCCTCGCCCTTACTGGTTTTTGCTTTGACAAGGTGCCACGCTACGCCATCCCCTTGGGTCCACCCTTGGCGATTAAAGTAATTGGCATCCACTTCAATAGTGTTGCCAGTTTGCCGAGATCGAAGGACGACACCGGGTGCGCGAACCGCAGTGAGGTGTTCACTGAAGCCGAGCGTACCAGCGATGAAAGCCTCGCCTTGTACTGCGGAGAGCGTGAACTGCGAAAGATCAGCATTCAGTGGCAGCCCAATGACCCACGTCCCACCACCCAAGTCTCGTTGCGCACATCCTGTCGGGCCACAGACTTGGACAACGCTACCAGGATGCCCGGCAAGTACGAGAGAGAGTGAGCGGAACTGCACAGGCGAGGTGACGGTGGGCCCATCTTCCAAAACAAGGTCTTGGCGGCTTGCGTGCAAGCGTAAGGACTGGCCGGCCGCAAGCAGTCTGGGAGAAAAGGCCGGTATCGTGTCGTTTGGGTAGACCCCTACACTTTCGCTTGGCGCGCGCCAATGCCACAACGCGGCCTCAGGGAGTGTTCCGGATAGCCGCACCTCCGAATCCTTGCGCACGTGCCATGTCGCCTCAGCTTCTGTTAACCATACAGGTCTATTTACCGTTATCCACTGGTGTACTCTATTTTCTGGCCCGAGGCCAACCGTTGGGCGATCCTTAAGTTTCCGCACAAGTGCTTGTCCCATCCCAAAGGGTAAGTCAGTCGACAGATAGAGCGTATCTGTAGACGGTAGTAACGTCATCAATGCGGATAGAGTGTTCGCAGGGGTTGGGCCATACTGGAGGAATGCCTCGGTAGGAGTGAAGAGCAGAAGTTGGCGGTCGTCGTTGCGGCGTAAAAACCAGCCATCGGTTTCTAAGAGTTCCCGCGCCGATTGTGGCAGTGAGTAGTACATTCTTTGGTGATAGAGAACCGCAGTAGCGCCTAATGAGCTCCACGCTGCGGGATCAAGTCGCCAGAAAGCATCGTAGAAGGCTGGGCCGGGAAAGTAGATGTGGGAAGCGTATAGGGTAATGCCGTCGATAGATCCATAGGCGGCAGGTAGGCCTGTTGCGATGACGAATGAGACGGGATGTTGAGTAAGCACGACGCTGTCATCGGGCAGCACTTGGGCGATATCCCTGTAGACATCTCGATTCTCGAATAACCGGCGCGTGACCCATGGATCGGTGATCTGGGGGGTGTAAACCAGCCCTGGAGACTCCGGGTGGTGAAACGTAACTTCCTTACGGAGATCGGAGATGATGCTGGCCGCTGGTTGGGTAAGCGTGGGTAGGAATACAGGCATCAGTAAGAAGGCGACAAGCGCTGTGCGCCACGGCTGTGCATCACGGAGAAGACGGGCAACCGCCAAGGGCGTTACCAAAGCGAGTGTGAGAAATGAGAGGTTCACGACACGGGCCCATTGGCCAGAACCGATGGCTCCCTGGTAATCCACAATATGAAAGCCGAGGTAGCCTGCGAAGCCGAAGCCGCAGAGCATGAGCCCCAGCCACCAGCGTTTCCAGGTGAAGATGAGGGCGGAGGCGGCGAGGGGTAGGGGAGGGAGTATCCAGAGCCACCCTTCCGGGAGCACTCTGGTCAAGGTGACAGAGCGGGCGGCGTCCGGCACAGATCGCAGAGATAAGAGGGAGCCGGTGCCGGCATTGCCAAACAGTGCGTATGAGACAGAGCCGCCTTGAAGTGCAATGAGGCCGATAGCGGCCAGGGCGCCGCCGAGCCAAATGGCGAGGCGTTGGGGATTACGGCGGAGGGAGAGCAGAGGCCAAGCGAGGGCCATGAGAGCAAGGGGGAGCATAGTTTCATCGTAGAGAGCGATGGCAGCGGCGATGGCTATAGATAAGGCCATAGTGGTGTGGCCCCAACGTCGGCGCCCTGGTCCGACAAGCAACACGGCCAACGCGGCGACAGTGAAGAAGGCCGCGAGTCGATGGGGATAGATCAAGAGCCAGTGGAGGTCGGAAGAGAAAGAGACGATGGGATAGACGAGTTCGATATATTGGCGGAGGCTGGGGAACTGGAGGAGGGCATCGAGCGACAGATTGCCGCCAAGCAAATGAGAGAGAGCAGGAGGTAACGCGGCGAAAGGCCGCCAGAGCACCAAGCTTCCCATGGAGAGAGCGGCGAGGAGGCAGGCAAGGCCCCAGAGGAAGAGTTTACCGGCCTCGCGGCCCAAGGCGAAGACGAGCAGGAGAAGTGCTGCGCCTTGCAAAGCAGCGAGGAGTTGATAACCGGTAACAGCGGGCAGGCCGGCGGCGCGGGAGAGGGCAGCGACGAGGAGAGCGGCGCCGTAGTGGTAGCCGGAGGGGGAGACCGGAGAGTAGGGGTTGCGCACGGGCAGGTTGTCGCGTGCGATGGTAGTCGCGAATGCCAAGTGGGTAGGGAAGTCATAGAAGTAGGACTGGTTGCGAATGGCGAGACAGACGTAGGCGAGCACGAGAGCTAAGAGGGAATAGCCGCAGACTGCGAGGAGCGTTCGACGGGAGGGTAGCTGCCAGGAGTGTGGCCGTAATTGGAAAGAGGCGAAGATGCCGAGGGCGCTGAGCAAGAGGAAGGCGCCGCCGAAGGCCAGAGGCACAGTGCCGACTGTGCCGACAAGGACGGCGATTCCGGAACCCTCAGGTAGAGCGCCGACCTTGCCGAGGAGATTGGCGCAGACGAGGAAGATAGCGCAACCGGCAGCGAGGCCGAGGGGAGGCAGCAGCGTCCAACTGCGAATAGAGCAGCAGAAGCGGACGAGGACGGCGCCGCAGAAAGAGAGCCAAAGCAAGAGCAGGAGGCTGGTGCCGAGGGGCAAGAGAAGAGCATCGTCTACGTAAGGCATGGGCATTACTTTGCAGTAGGCGGCCGAAAGGCCGCCCTTGGTTCTAAGTTTCGCAGTCTTTCACAAGGCGAGGGAATTCTCGAAATTTTCGGTATTAGAATTTTTCGCTGTTCTACGAATTCGACCGGTCGGCTAGACAGCACTAGACAGCAATGGAAAACGTTAGAACGCAAGCCCATGCCAAAGGGAAGCGGCTGACCGGCCTCCGTCATTCTTCCAAGACAACAGTTTCCGTGTGTTCCGCGCCAAAACTCAGGCGTGCAATCTGGGGCAGTGGAGTGAACGATACTATGGTACCCTCTTGCACGCGAAAGTGAGCGGCAGGTATCCAATCGGCGGCCTTAAATTGATCGATGAAGAAGCTGAGGAAGAGGCGGTACTCGCCATCGGTCAGTGCCCGAGCCTGCTCGAACAGCGGCGGCGATTCAGTGAAATTGTGCTCAGCGTGGCTCCCGTCAGGACCAAGCGTGTAGACTACGTCGCCGAGCTCACCAAAGATGATGAGTTGGCTGGGGCGGGAAAGCACCCGACGCTCCTGCTCAGAGTCAACGCGCACAAGTTGCCACGCTATGCCGTTGCCAAGTGTCCATCCTTGAAAGTTGAAGTAACTCACGTCTACTTTAATGGCATTGTCAGTTTGCCGGGGTCGAATGACAACGCCGGTAGTGCGGACCGCGGCGAGCCGGTCGGAGAAGCCAAGCGTGCCGGCGACAAAGGCCCGGCCGTGCAGTACCGAGAGCGTGAATTGGGTGTTTTCTGCGATCAAGGGCAGGCTGTACGTCCATGTGGCGCCGCCCAGGTCGCGCTGCGCACATCCTGCGGGCGCACAGATCTGGACCACGCTTCCAGGGTGCCCGGCAAGCACGAGAGAGAGTGAGCGGAAGTGAACGGATGTGGCCATGCCGGGCGCGTCGTCCAAGGCAAGTCTACTGTGATTAGCTTGCAAGGCCAATGACTGGCCGGCGGAAAGCTCTAGGGGAGCGAATGCGGGAATCGGAGCATTGGGGTACACGCCCGCGCTTTCGCTTGGCGCCCGCCACTCCCAAAGAGCAGCCTCTGGAAAGACGCCGGCAAGCCGCGTATCCATATGGCTGCGCGCGTGCCACACGGCGGACGCCGCATCAAGCCCTGGGGGCCGCATGAGCTCCATCCAGTGGTGTGAACTGAGGTCGGGCCCTAGGCCCGCAACAGGATGGTCGCTCAGGAGATGCACCAGTGCTTGTCCGACGCCGTAAGGCAGATTAGGCGAAAGAAATACGGTATCCCTGGGAGTAAGGGCCGCGCGGAACGAGGCGAAGGTACTGGGAGACGCATTCCCATAGCGGAAGAAGGCTTCGTTAGGCGCTAGAAGCAAGAAGTCGCTCTCATCGTAGTGCGTAATGAACCAGCCACTGTCCTCGACCAGTCTGCGAGCTGCTAGTGGGAGGGAGTGGTAGGTATTGTGGTGATAGAGGACGGCAGTCGCGCCCAAGGCGCGCCAGGCAGCGGGATCAAGACGCCAGAAAGCATCGTAGAACGCCGGATCCGGAATGTAGCGGTGAGAAGGAAACAGTGTGAGACCGGAGGTCGGGGCATAGGCTGTGGTGAGGCCCGTGGCAATTGCGAATGAAACGGGATGCTGCGTCAGCACGACGCTGTCATCGGGAAGCAACTGCCCGACGTCCCGATAGACATCGTGAAAGTTGACAAGCTCTTGGTGTACGTAAGGGTCGGTGATTTGGGGAGTATAAGCTAGGCCCGGGAGATCTGGATCGTGGAGTGAAATTTCACGGGGGAGCTCGGATAAGACGCTTGCCACTGGCTGCAAGAGCGTAGGCAATGCAACGGGCATCAGTAAGAAGGCGACAAGCGCTGTGCGCCACGGCTGTGCATCACGGAGAAGACGGGCAACCGCCAAGGGCGTTACCAAAGCGAGTGTGAGAAATGAGAGGTTCACGACACGGGCCCATTGGCCAGAACCGATGGCTCCCTGGTAATCCACAATATGAAAGCCGAGGTAGCCTGCGAAGCCGAAGCCGCAGAGCATGAGCCCCAGCCACCAGCGTTTCCAGATGAAGATGAGGGCGGAGGCGGCGAGGGGTAGGGGAGGGAGTATCCAGAGCCACCCCTCAGGCAACGCTTTGGTAAAGATAAGCGAGCGGGAGAATTCGGCAGGGGAGTAAAGGGAAAAAGGGGGTCGCGAGCCGGAAGTGCCAAATAGCGCGTCGGTGACAGAGCCGCCTTGAAGTGCAATGAGGCCGATAGTGGCGATGATGCCGCCCGACCAAATGGCGAGGCGTTGGGGATTACGGCGGAGGGAGAGCAGAGGCCAAGCGAGGGCCATGAGAGCAAGGGGGAGCATAGTTTCATCATAGAGGGCGATGGCAGCAGCGATGGTAATAGATAAGGCCATAGTGGTGTGGCCCCAACGTCGGCGCCCTGGTCCGACAAGCAACACGGCCAACGCGGCGACAGTGAAGAAGGCCGCGAGTCGATGGGGATAGATCAAGAGCCAGTGGAGGTCGGAAGAGAAAGAGACGATGGGATAGACGAGTTCGATATATTGGCGGAGGCTGGGGAACTGGAGGAGGGCATCGAGCGACAGATTGCCGCCAAGCAAATGAGAGAGAGCAGGAGGTAACGCGGCGAAAGGCCGCCAGAGCACCAAGCTTCCCATGGAGAGAGCGGCGAGGAGGCAGGCAAGGCCCCAGAGGAAGAGTTTACCGGCCTCGCGGCCCAAGGCGAAGACGAGCAGGAGAAGTGCTGCGCCTTGCAAAGCAGCGAGGAGTTGATAACCGGTAACAGCGGGCAGGCCGGCGGCGCGGGAGAGGGCAGCGACGAGGAGAGCGGCGCCGTAGTGGTAGCCGGAGGGGGAGACCGGAGAGTAGGGGTTGCGCACGGGCAGGTTGTCGCGTGCGATGGTAGTCGCGAATGCCAAGTGGGTAGGGAAGTCATAGAAGTAGGACTGGTTGCGAATGGCGAGACAGACGTAGGCGAGCACGAGAGCTAAGAGGGAATAGCCGCAGACTGCGAGGAGCGTTCGACGGGAGGGTAGCTGCCAGGAGTGTGGCCGTAATTGGAAAGAGGCGAAGATGCCGAGGGCGCTGAGCAAGAGGAAGGCGCCGCCGAAGGCCAGAGGCACAGTGCCGACTGTGCCGACAAGGACGGCGATTCCGGAACCCTCAGGTAGAGCGCCGACCTTGCCGAGGAGATTGGCGCAGACGAGGAAGATAGCGCAACCGGCAGCGAGGCCGAGGGGAGGCAGCAGCGTCCAACTGCGAATAGAGCAGCAGAAGCGGACGAGGACGGCGCCGCAGAAAGAGAGCCAAAGCAAGAGCAGGAGGCTGGTGCCGAGGGGCAAGAGAAGAGCATCGTCTACGTAAGGCATAGATATCGATCAATAGGGAGCGGCGTTTAATCTTTGTGCTGAATCATGACTAAGGGCGGCGACTACTTGAATGAAAGTAGCTTGTGTGCAACTGCCCTAGGCGGTGGCATCAGGCGCTGGATCACTTCCACTCTTTTCCGCTTGCCACCGCTTCAACTCTTCCTCGATGAAGTAGTTCACCAGGTCGCGGTACATGCTTTCGATAACGTCAGCGTCCAGGCCGGCTTCCTGCGCCCAGACCCGACGTTGCTTCAGCATGGCCTTGAAGCGGTCC
The DNA here is from genome assembly GCA_965221905.1 of Chloroflexota bacterium. Taxonomy (GTDB): domain Bacteria; phylum Chloroflexota; class UBA11872; order VXOZ01; family VXOZ01; genus VXOZ01. The sequence continues at coordinate 3,042,494 of OZ244922.1, read as the reverse complement.
GGTGCGCGCACCGAGGTGGCACTGGTCTTGAACCGAGATGCCTGCTGCACATACTCGAACCGCTCGCTGAGCAGCCGGATGACCGCTTGGTCTATCCTGTCGATCTCTGCGCGAATGTCCTGCATATCGCGGCACTCGTCCCGTTTTCTCATTGCCTATCCGATCCTCTCGAACGACGCTTGCCGCTTTAAGTGTAACAATCTCGCCCTTCACGGCAAGGCGATAGGAGTGATTTGTACACAGGTTGCGGCGCGTGACCGCTCACTGCCGGATGAATACTAGCGCCAGATAATTTCCCATTGCACCGGGGCGTCATTGAGCGGCTGATTGTACTCGTCGAGCACGTTGAAGCGCAGACCGTCTGCTCGCCGTGCTTCGATGCGTATCATGCGCACCTCGTCCGACATGGCGTAGCATCTAACAGTGCGCGGCACACCGCGTCCCTGCGCGACGATTTCTTCGGGAAAGGTGAGCGTGCGCACGCCGCGCGCAGTTTCCACTTTTAGCGTTAGCGGCTGCCGTTCTTCGGCCATTCTCTTCTCCCTGGGGGCTTCCAGCGGCAGGCACGTGACTTGCCGGACATTCTTGCGTTGGTCAGCGAAACAATCGAATTCTGTGTTGGCTGGACGCTAGCATGGCGGCACAAATCCATTCAGTCTAAGCAATGCGGCCGTACCTTCGCGATGACACAGCTTACACTCCAGCAATTAATTGCGCACTACACAGCGGCGCCTTCGCCCTGATTGCCGCACGTGGTGGGCCCAATGCGCATGTCTTCGCTCCTATGATAGCATTAGAATATATAGCATGATTGTAGTCTTGAAGAGTCGACCTCCAGGGGCTTCCAGCCGCGCCTGTTGGCCGGATAGGTGGGCGCAAGCAGGTGCATTCGTTTGTGCGCTGGGGTGCTAGCGGTGTCGTTCGCTCGGCCTCCCTTCTCTCTCTACTCGCGATGCTGTGCGCTGTAGAATTCGGGTCCGAGGCAAGGCCAAAGCGTGGAGGGGCTTGTGCATAGCGGCGGGCTCTTCACTGAGAAACACGAATTGAGCTTTTGAAACTTGTGTGTGCCCTACGGTTTTGTCACCAGTCGCTTGTGGGGGATCGCGTGTGAAAACAGCACTAATTACTGGAATCACCGGGCAGGACGGCACCTATCTTGCCGAGTATCTTATCGGCTTGGGGTATAGCGTATACGGCCTCATTCGGGGCCAGAACAACCCCAAAGCGGAGGCCGTACAGCGGCTCGTCCCCGATCTGGAACTCATTGAAGGAGACCTCTTAGACCAGAGTTCACTCATCGCCGCCGTGGAGAGCGCGCAACCGGATGAGGTTTACAACCTGGGTGCGATCAGCTTCGTGCCATTGTCGTGGCGCCAGCCGGTGCTCACGAGTGAGATTACGGGATTGGGAGTCATTCGACTGTTGGAAGCTATCCGCATGGTAAACCGGGACATCCGTTTCTACCAAGCGTCGAGCAGTGAAGTGTTTGGCAAGGTGCGCGAAATGCCGCAGAGCGAGGCGACGCCTTTTCATCCCCGCAGCCCTTACGGCGTGGCCAAGGCGTACGGGCACTACACTACGGTGAACTACCGCGAGAGCTACGACATGTTTGCTTGCTCAGGGATTCTCTTCAATCATGAATCGCCGCGCCGCGGCCTGGAATTTGTAACGCGCAAGACGACAAACGCGGCAGCGCGCATCAAGCTTGGCAAGCAGGATAGCCTTCTAATGGGCGATCTGTCGCCGAAGCGCGATTGGGGATACGCCGGTGATTACGTGCAGGCGATGCACCTGATGCTGCAACAGGACGAGCCTGACGACTATGTGGTCGGCACCGGCGAAACGCACTCGATCCAGGAGATGTGCGCGGTGGCATTCGATCACGTTGGCTTGGACTGGCAGGAATTTGTGGGCAAAGACCCGCGGTTCCTCCGCCCGGCAGAAGTCAACCTCTTGATCGCCGACAACTCGAAAGCAAAAGAGAAGCTGGGTTGGATGCCAACCGTAGACTTTCCAGGTCTCATTAAGATGATGGTGGATAGCGATTTGAAGCAAGAGAGCGCCGTCAGGGAGGTGGTGTAATTCTTGGATTGTCGGGAAGGTAGTGTAGTTCTTGGATTGTTGCAATGCGCGAAGTATGGTATTGTAGTTAGCCTAGGTTAGGTTTGATGCGAACGTACGCATGTTTCTTATTTGCAAAGTGCAGATACGTCAAGAGGAGTGTGGTTGATTTGTCAGCAGTGTCCTTGCGCGACGGTGAGAGCTTTGATAGTCTCTTGCAGCGTTTTCGCTCATCTATAAACCGGTCCGGAGTAATGCGAGAAGTCCGCTTGCGGCGGTTCTATCGCTCGAAATCAGAAAAAGAGCGTTTGGCACTACAAAGGGCTATTCGCCGTCAGCGTAGACGCGAGGCTAAAGTCCGAAGGACGATGGGAGCCTAAGAGGCCAAGGGTGGTCTATGCCTGCCCGGGTAGCAACTGCCCCAAGAGCAGCTAGGTTTGCTTTAGGCTTCGTCATTTAAAATGCTGCGTGTGTACGTTGGGGTGCGGTTGCGTAGCGTCAGTCCTAGCTGTTGGGTGTGTGAGGCTTAGCGTTAAGGGTCATAAGCGCTTCGACACGAGAGCCACACGCCAATTAGGCTGGTTCATGGAGTAGGCCCGCAGGGGCGAACGCATCTCTACCCACCTCTGTTACGTGCAAGCAAGAGCCTGCTGTAGCAGGTTGTTTGACAGCGGGAAAAATTGTGGGTTCAGTTAGGAATCTGGAGCAGTTGCGGTAGAAAGCTTCTATCGCTAGAACGGCCTGCTCCAGTTTTTTTTGTGAAGTGTGCGAGGGAGGAAATGCCCATGCAGCGAATTAGTCGTCGAAAACTTCTCTATGCGCAGGTGCAGCTTGAGGCTGACATCGCCCGCATGGGTGGCTAGGTCAAACCGAAACAGCGGCGCAAGCGTTATCGCTACTGTGTCAAACTAGCTAATTTGGGTAAGTGGTAGCGCCCACCGTGCCGCGAAAGTTGCGCAGCCAGAGTCTTGGAAGAATAACAAGAAGCCAGATAGATAATCTATCTGGCTTCTTGGTTCTACTCTATCGCTGGATTCCCCGGCGCCTTCGTGCGCAGCCCTACGGCTAAGGGAAATCTCACCGTTGCGCCTCGCGAAAGCGTTTGGAATGAGGAGGTGTCATTCTATGACATACTGGGTTGGGGTGATCGGTTGCGGCCGCATGGGCAGCACCATCGATGACGAAGTTCAGGGCAATGCCAGCGTTATCCTTCCCTTTTCGCACACTGCGGCCTACATGGAGGAGCCGCGGGTGCACGTGGTTGCCGCCGCGGACGTGGATCCAGACAAACGCGCAGCCTACCGGCAGCGCTGGGACGTGGAGCATGTCTGCGAGAGCCATGCTGACCTCTTGGAGCGTGAGAAACTGGATATAGTCAGTGTCTGCACCCGTGCTGAGGAGCGGCCCGACGTGGTCATCGCCTGCGCGGAAGCGGGCGTGAAAGTGATCTATGCCGAGAAGCCGCTGGCGTGGACGCTGGGAGAGGCTGAGGCAATGGTCGCTGCGTGCCGCCACCACGGCGTCAAGCTCGGTGTAGGTTGCCTGCGCCGTTGGCATCCCTTCTACCGCAAAGCCAAGCAGTTGATCGATGAGGGCGCTATCGGTCAAGTGCTCCAAGTTACGGGCTACTGCGCTTCCAACCTCTCCCATGACGGCAGCCATTGGGTCGACCTGATGCGCTACTTTGCCGGCGACGCGCCGGTGGATTGGTTCGTTGGCGAAATTGGCAGTGCAGCGGCCCTTACCGACGATAGGGACCGGTACGGGGGCAACGCCTACGTTGCATTCCGCAACGGCGTGCGCGGGTACTTGCGTATGATGGGCACAGGCGCGGCGGTGCAAGAGTGGGACATCATCGGCGAGCGCGGACGCATTCGGGCGCTGGACGGCGGCCGAGAGTTCGAACTCTGGCGGCGCGCAGGGAACGGCAAGACCGATCGACCCGTACGAGAAGCATTCCCGCGTCCGCAGCGACTGCCCAGCCCCACGTCGCAGGCGGTTGCCGATATGATCCAGTGCCTGGAGACCGACAATGAACCGGACTGCAATGGTGAGGATGGTTACGCCGATTTGGAGATTGCGCTGGCCATGCGGGAATCCTACCGGCGTGGTTGCGGGCGAATAGATCTGCCGTTTGGTGATAAAGAGGCACAATTGATAACGGCGACGTGAGACGGTTGCGTGGGGGGGGGGGGGGGGGGGTTCTTTAGGCGCGACAACCGGGCCGAAAGTGTTTGTAGGTTCGAGAACTGCTGGGCAGCAGGCGCAACCTTGCGTACAATTGAGCCAATGCATTCAGCCCTTTCTCTGCGGAAGCAGGTTCCGGTTTATGTGAAGTGTCTTCCTCCTGGAGCAACGGGGTGTAGGGGCACGACATGTCGTGCCCCTACTACGGGCAAGAATCGTATCTAAAAGGGAAAGTCTAGGGGCGAGGACGCAACCTGGTTGTGGACATTATTCGTGTGAATCATCCAGGATTTCACAATTGTCACCGTTCAAAAAAGAGGTAAAGATATGTCTATCGAGAAACCGCTCCGCGCTGCCATGATTGGGCTGCGGCACCCGCACGTGGGCAGCCTGGATCCGACACGGCCGTCGCCAGGGTACATTCATACCTTCAAGCAGATACCGGATGCGCAGGTTGTTGCCTACTGCGAGGATAGCGACCCGTTGCTTTTGGACCGGGCGCGTGAGTTTGATCCGTTTGCGCACGTCTACGCAAGCGTGGACGAACTCTTGGAAAAAGAGGACTTTGCGCTGGCGTGCGTTGTGCTGCCTGCGAACGAAATCCCTGCCATCGGTATCAAGCTGGCGGAAGCCGGTAAGCATTTCTTCGTGGAAAAGCAGTTTGCCCGCACGGCGGCTGACCTAGCGCGGTTGGTGGATGCCGTGGAGCGGAATCAGGTCAGAGTGCTTGCCGGGTATCCCTGGCGCTTTCATCCGGTGATGCAGGACTTGAAGCAGTTCATCGACCAAGGCGTCTTTGGCGCTCCGCTCTCCCTCGAGAGTCGTCTTGTCACCACCCAGGTTCGCCCCGGCAGCCGCGACCCAGCGCACTTCATGTACGGGGCGGAGACCGAAGGTGGCGGCGTGCTGCACATGCTCGGCGGGCACTACATCGAATTGATGCGGCACCTCATGCAGTGCGAGGTCAAGACAGTGCAGGCGCTCATGGGCCGACCGGTGGGGCACATTGATGAACCCCTTGAAGACGTGGCAGTTGTGGCGCTGGAGTATGAGAACGGCGCTCTTGGCAGCTTGCACGCGGCGTACGCGCTACCGCCTCTCGCTGGTGGGTATGACTCGTGCCTTGTCTATCGCGGCCTACACGGTTGGGCGAACTGGATGCCTGTTGGCGGGCCACATTTGGAGGTGTCCAGTGAAGCGCAGGCGTGGTCGGGTGCGCCCCAGAAGCAGATTGCGTATTCACCAACGCCGATGGCAGTATATGGCGGCCACCGCTGGTTCTTTGAGATCATGCGGCGGTTCGTGGAGGAGATTTCCACAGATCGCCCACCTGCGGTCTCTCTGGAGGATGCGCTCCACGTGCTGCAAGTCATCGAGGCCGCGTATCGTGCGGCACGCACCGGACAACTGGTTGCCGTGCAGTATGGCGTGCGGGCTGCGCTGGGAACTTAGAACCGACGGCCATCCGACAATTCAAGCCGTAATTCTCGCTGCTAAACTGGAAATTCGGCGTCTCAACGCGGCAGTGGTCCAGTAGTTTGGATCACTTTGGCGAGATTGCTCTTAGAAGTAGCTATGTTCCTCTTGACGCTGGCGAAGAACATGGTTATGCTGCACACAGCGACCGCGGTAAGCGCAGCCGGTAGGTGGTGTTTTCTTATAGAGGAGGCTTAGAGATGGATAGATTGATAGGAAGCGATAGTCTTGGTGTGAGCCGTCGCACCTTTCTCGGCGGGGCGGCAGTGTCCGGCGCCGGCGTGCTGCTGGCTGCCTGCGGCATGCAGGCCGGTCCGACCGGTGATGGCGAGGAGATGGCCAAAGACGACGCTCCTGCTAAAGAGGGTGCCAAGGCGCCCGCAGCCGCAGATGCTCAATCCGTACTCTTTTGGCAGTGGGGTTCCACATACGTACCCGGCTTTGATGTGCTGGTCGGTGAGTACAACGAAACGCAGGATGAGGTTGACCTGACGGTCGAGAATCCGTCCGGCTATTGGGACAAAGTCCTGGCGGCGCTTGCCGCACAGACCGGCCCCGACATCTTCTTGATGAACGGTGTGAATGTCAAGTCGTGGATTACGGGCGGTCGTGTCGCCGCGGACCTCTCTCAGTATGTTTCCAGCGATCAGCAGGCCACGGCGGACCTGGGCGCGGCATTGCCTTCATTCGTCGATTGGTACTCAACCGACGGCAAGGCGTCCGGTACTCCCTGGAACTACAGTACCAGCAACACGCAGTACAATGTGGACCACGTCGTTGCCGGCGGCCTGACCCCGCCTGCCGAGCTGGGTGACGGCTGGGACTGGAACGCTCTGCAAGAGTACGCGGAGAAGCTTACACAGCGCGAAGGCGAAAACATTGCGCGCTTTGGCTCTGGACACTTGCACGGCATAGAGACCGGCTGGGGCAACTTCATCCAGATGAACGGCGGCAGCGTGCTCAGCGAGGACCGCTCGCGGTGTGTGATTGCCTCACAGGAGGCGATTGATGCGGTGCAGTTCTGCGTCGACATGGTACAGAAGCACCGGGTGGCACCCACTAGAGACGAATACACGGCGCTGCGCGGCGAAAACAACCTCCACCCCGCCTACTTCATGAACCAGGGCTTGGTTTCGATCTTCTCGGCCGGCGACTGGTACTTTAACCGCTACTTCGAAGATCCTGAATTGAATTGGGACGTGACGTTTCTGGCGAAGTCACCAAACACCGGGCAGACCGGAAACAACAGTAACTTCCGCGGCACCGTCATGAACGCAGCGGCCAACAATCCGGATGCGGCGTGGAAGTGGATGGCGCACTCGATCACGAAGCCGGTGCAGGATCGCGTGGTGGAACTCTTCAACGAGGTGCCGGGACGGCTAGACTCCGCGCTTGAGTTCTACACCAGCACAGAGGCAGCGGGGCCGCCTGCGTCACGCGCCATGCTCGAGGACTCGCTCCGCGCTACCATCTCGCTGCCGACCCACGATGTCGTGACTTGGCAGCAAATGATCCGCGAAGGCGTCAACCCCAGCATGCATCCGATCTTTGATAATGAGATCACCGTGGCCGAGGGCTTGAAGCAACTGCAAGACCAGTTGAACTCCCTCATCGATGAGGCCGGCAGCGGGTAGTTCCGGTTCTCGCGCTTGAAGCCGCTTGACCGGCTGACAAGGGCGATCATCGAAAACTGGAGAGCGGGCAAACCATCTTGGTCTGCCCGCTCTCTTTGCTTTCCGATTTTCTGCTCTGCTATCTCTCACCTTAGCTCCGAGTCACACCGGCTGGTGAATCAGCTTTTGCAGCGACCGCAGCTCGCGGGGCGGGTCCAAGTTCATGCCGTACTCGCTCCAGGAGACTTCAGCGACGTAGATGTCGCCCTTAGAGTCGACGGCGAGGCTGTGCGGCGAATAGAACCGGCCAGGCTCGTCGCCGTAGGACTCTCTGCCGAGACGCGCCAGCACGTTGCCGGCGGTGTCCAGAATGGAAACGCGCGGGCCGAGGTCCGTGCCCATTGCGTTCGAATCAATCCCGCCAAAATACTCGCCGACGTAGACGAGGTCTTCGCCGCGCGGGTCCGCGAGCACGCAGGCGGCCTTCGAAAGATTCACCCACTGCGTTACGTACGTGCCGTCTCCCGAGAAGATCTGCACGCGGTGATTCTCGCGGTCGGCAATGTACACGCGCCCGGCGGAATCCACCGAGATATCGTGCACGATATTAAAGTGCCCCGGCTCCGTGCCGGACGCGCCCCAGGAGTGAAGCAATTCGCCATCCCCCGAAAACTTGTGCACGTGAGCGTTGCTGTAGCCGTCTGCCACGTAAAAGGCGTCTGTACCCGGCTCAAACGCGACAGTTGTCGGGCGATTAAAGGGCACGCCGCTCATCGGCGGCGGCGCCTCGCCCGGCGTGCCGAGCGTCATTAGTAATTCGCCCTCCGGCGTGAACTTGCGCACGGTATGGTCGCCGCTATCGATGCAGTAGACGGAGTCGTCCGACCCCACAGCCACACCGTGCGGCGTGTCGAAGATGCCGTGTCCCCAGGTGTGCAGTACGTTGCCCTCAGAGTTGTAGACGACCATCGGGTGGGTACCCCTATTGAAAACGTATACGTTGTCTTGCGAGTCTACCGCAACCGACGTGGCTTCTTTGTAATTCGCACCTGCCGGGAGATTGCCCCAGTTTGTTCCCGATAGGGCGTAGGTATACTTGCCGTCGCCAAGTGTCACCATTTTTCTGTATTTGCTCCTGTGAAATTGCTCTTTCTTCCGGTGCCCGCTGGTGGAGAATACACTCCTTTACGGGCAGCAATCCCAGTGTAACCGTTTTCAGAAGAGAAGGCACTGGGGCTGCTGAACCACTTGGGCGTCGGCTTGTCCTGCAATAGTTTTCCTGGGACGTGGAGTCCTTTTGATAGCTTGTGGAGTTGCGTTATTCGCCCCTTCAAGAATGCTCTCTTGTGAAGCCTTTCTCCGCATGCAGATCGTGGCAGCAGGAATAACCGGATAGAGGAATGAAGGGAAACGCAATGGCGCCGCGTTGGATCATCCACGCCGATCTCGATGCCTTCTTTGCCGCCGTGGAACAGCGGGACAATCCCGCGTTGCGCGGCAAGCCGGTGATGGTGGGCGGCGCCGGGGGCCGCGGCGTGGTCACGGCGGCGTCTTATGAGGCGCGTACCTTTGGCGTCCACGCGGCAATGCCGGGTGCGCAGGCACGGCGCTTGTGCCCGCAGGGCATCTTCGTGAAAGGCAGCTATAGCAAGTATCAAGCCGAATCCGCGCGCGTGATGGCCATCTTGCGCGACTTCTCGCCAACGGTGGAGGCGCTCTCAATTGATGAGGCCTTTCTCGATGCGACCGGTTTGGAGCGCTGGAAAGGCGGCCCGGTGCCCGCGGCCAGGGAGATTAGAGAGCGAGTCCGCACTGAGTGCGGGCTGACAATCTCGATCGGCATTGCGAGTTCCAAGCTTGTGGCCAAGATGGCGACGAATACCGGCAAACCGGATGGCCTGGTTGTGGTACCACAAGGAGAGGAGCGGGCCTTTCTTGCGCCATTGCCGATTGGAGCGTTGTGGGGTGTGGGCCCGCAAATGGGAGAGCGGCTGCGCGCCTACGGCATTCTCACTATCGGCCAACTGGCAGCGTATTCATGCGAGGCTTTGCAGCGGGCGTTCGGTGCGTGGGGCCTGTACGCCTACCGCTTGGCGAACGGCAACGACAGGCGCGCCGTGGTCACGAAACGGGTGATTAAGAGCGTGAGTAATGAGTCGACGTTTCCCCACACGGTGTTCGAGCAAGAGTCGCTGCTCCACATGCTCATGGCGCTCTCCGAGCAAGTTGGCAAGCGACTGCGCAGCAAAGGGTTCCGCGGCCGCACGGTTGCGCTCAAGTTACGCTCAGCCAACTTTGCAACGATTTCTCGGCAGACGACGCTCGCGCGACCGACCGATGCGACTGACGTTATCTATGCCGCAGCAAAGCGCCTCCTCACGAGCATTCAACTCAATGCGGACGGATATAGACTCGTGGGCGTAGGAGTCCACGACTTGATGCCTGCGAAGGGCGGACAGTTGGCGCTCTGGCTTGAACCGGAGGACCGGCTGAGCCAACGCGACCGGGCCGTGGATACTATTCGTGAGAAGTTTGGCATGCAGGCCGTCATGCGCGCGCCGCTGGTGATCCCCAGCGAACCAAGGGTAGGGAGAGCCTTTGCCGGTGGGTCCGGCCGGTGAGTTACAATGCCGGACCAGTGGCGCCCCCGGGGTGACTCGAACACCCGACCCACTACTTAGAAGGCAGTTGCTCTGTCCACTGAGCTACGGGGGCAAGAGGGATGGGCCGTACGCGGCGCACCTCTGGTTCAATCGCGCTGGGCTTGCCGGCTCGGAGCGTGACGAAGGCTCGCATCGCACACCGGCTATCTCAAACCTGTCGCTCCATCCGGGCAACGCTTCTCATCGGTTCTCACCGCATGTGCGCCAATTACAATTATAGCAACGCAAATTGGAGATCGTCTATTGGCTTATCGCTCTACGAACCCCGCTACTTGGCTTCAGCAATGGCATGGGGCCACCTGCGAGCAGGTGCTGACAGCGGTTAGCTCGCAAGCGATTGCTACTGGATGACGGCTGTCAGTATTGCCGCCTGCTTTGCGCCAACGCGTCTGAGACCCTAATCGCTGAAGCAGGCGGATATCCGAGGCGAGTCTAGAGAAGGGCGAACAGTGCCGTACCCCCGTACCAGATGAAGTAGAGCCCAAAGAGCGCCAGCACAATGCCGAAGAGGTAGAGCGCCGTTTGGTACACGCGGTCCGTGATGAAACGTCTCCCGGTAGCGAAGACGATGGCAACCAAAGTAAACCAGAAGAAATCGCTGGCAACGTGGCCGATGGTGAAGGCAGCGAGACCGAGTATGCCGCGCGGTAAGGCAAGCGTTGTCATCGTGGAAATGCCCACGGTAGCCCACCAGAACGACCAATAAGGGTTCGCGAGGCTGAGCAAGGCTCCGCCGACCAAAGGGTTATCTGCGTGCCGGTCGGAAGCAGATGCGGCCAGTCTTGCGCCTTGGCGCCGTACATCGCTAACGAGTTTCCAGCCCATCCAAATCATTACGAGGCCGCCGACCACGCCGATAGCAGCAAGCACCGGTTCCCACTGAAGAACGCGGGCGAGTCCGAGCCACAGCAGCACAACGAGCGCGAATTCCAGCAACCCGTGCCCCAGCGCTGCCAATGGACCGGCCAGTACTCCGTAGCGGGCACTTTGCCCCATCACGAATACGGTCAGCGGGCCCGGCGACATTGCGCCGGAGAGGCCGATGGAGAACGACGCGGCGAATACGAATGCGAACGATTCGAGGGCTGCCATAGTGGTGCGGTGAGCGTAAAGGAGATCACGCAGTGCGTTGCGCGTGGCCGGTCTTCCGCTCGTCGATCGATGCGCACGGATTGAGCGTCATCATCATCCCGAATTTGGGACGTAGGGTGACGAGAGGCTCCATTTCGATCGGGTGATCGGGTACAAGGTCCAACTCGTACTGCTGGGCAATCGTGGCGAGTATCAGTTGCGCTTCGATAATCGCAAAACTCCTGCCGATGCAGATTCGCTGCCCACCGCCAAAGGGAAAATAAGCGAAGCGGTGGCGCTCTTTCACACGTTCCGGCGCAAAGCGCTCCGGGTCGAAGGACTCGGGGTCCTCCCAGAAATCGGGGTGCCGATGTGTGATGAACTGGCTGACGATTACTGTGCCGCCTGACCGTATGCGGTACCCGCCAATCTCATCATCAGCTATAGCTTTACGCGACAAGGCCCAGACCGGTGGCAGGAGGCGCATTGACTCTTCAACGACCATCTTCGTGTAGGGAAGCTGCGGGAGGTCGGCAACGGTGGGTAAGCGACCACACAGGACGTGGGCGAGTTCTGCCCGCAGCTTCTTGGCAGCGGCAGGATTGCGCGCGAGCAAATACCACGTCCACGTGAGCGCGTTTGCCGTTGTTTCGTGTCCGGCGAGAAAGATAGTACGCACCTCATCGCGCAGTTGATTGTCGTCCATTGGCTCGCCGCTATCGGCATCCCTGGCGTTGAGTAACATGGAGAGCAGATCATCCTGATCCAGCGCGTTCGTCTGACGCCTCTCATCGATAATCCTCATCACAACCCGTTCGATGGTCTGCCGCGCCAAGACCGCGCGGCGAATCCCCGGCAAGGGAACCCACTCTGGTAAGTCAACCAGCGTGTACATACGTTTACGAGCCTCTTCTTGCGCCAGCGTGATGGCTGGCTCGAGCTGCACAGCATCACGTGACACTGTGGCGCCGAACATCGTGCGGCTTATGATGGCGAGAGTCAGGCGCATCATTTCGCTGCTGACGTCAAGCGGTTCCCCGCTAGGCGCCTCGGTCTTCCACTTTTCTAGCATCTTCTCCGTTTCTTCAGTCATAATCTCGCCGAAGTGGACGATGCGGCTGCGGTGGAAGCCCGGCTGAATTAGACGGCGTTGCTTGAGCCACGACGCGCCGTCATTGGTCAGTAAGCCATTGCCAAGGACCCGCTTGAGCGCTACATGATCGCGGCTGCGCCCATAGTTGCGCTCGTTCTTGTGGAGTACGTAACTGACGTGGTCAGGGTGTGAGAGAAAGTAGATTGGGGCAGAAAGCAGGGAATAATGAACGATCTCTCCATAGGCGCGATGGAAGTCTTGTATTATCTTCAGAGGGTCGCGCTTCAGTGTTCGCGAAGTTCGTATGCCCAAGAAACTTCGCGGCCCAGGCGGACTGTGCAGTGCGGCACTCGTGGTTTTTGCGGCCATTGTTTTCTACATTCCTGCTATGCTGCTGAAGGCTTCTGCACCTCTTGTCAGGGCTTTGTACTCTGCTATCTACATAATGCGTTATCGTGCTGCTTCTCACCTAATCCATAAGTATCCCACCGTTTATGGCGAGCGTATGACCGGTGACGAACGATGAAGCGTCACTGGCGAGATAGAGCACTCCATAGGCGATATCTTCCGATTTGGCGAGGCGTTGCAGCGGCGTGCGGTCGAGCACAGCACGCAAGCGGTCTTCCGGAATACGAGCGAAGCCGGTGTCTATCTGGCCGGGCGCAATATTGTTAGCGCGGCCCCAGGGGGCCATCTGCCGGGCGAGCGCCTTGGTGAACGCGATCATGCCGCCTTTTGACGCCGCGTAATGCACACGCGCGCTTTGGCCGCCGTTTTGGCCGCTGATGCTCGCCATGTTGACGACATTGCCGCGCTGCTGCTGTTCCATAATGGGAAAGACGGCTTTTGCGCACAGGAATGCACTGCGCAGGTTGTTCTCCAGCAGGTCGTCCCAATCCGCTGCGGAAGTCTCTTTCATAGCGCCGTGCCTGCCTGATTCACCGGCGTTGTTCACAAGCACGTCCACCGCGCCAAAGGCATCCATGGTGCGTTCTACCAGCATCTCCGTGTCTTCCGGCACGTTCGCGTCGGCGCGCACCGCCAGCGCTTTGCCGCCGGAGCCCGCGATGTCCTGCACGAGAGAATGGAGCGCCGACTCGGTGCGCGCCACGGCAACGACATTGGCGCCCGCAGCCGCGAGCACTTCTGCCGTGGTGCGACCGATGCCGCGGCTCGCGCCGGTGACGATAACGGTCCTGCCGGTGAGATCAAATGCATCGAGCATGTAGAGTTCCTTCCTGGCAGCATTGAAGCTTGCGCTCAACTAGTGGGCGTGAATCTGGATGTATGGGTGGGCGTTTGCTTTTCACGGTGGCTGCAATAGAGGTCTGTTTCTCTGAATTTGACGACAGCGCGGTCTGCACCCAGCCGAAAGACAAAGCTCCCCCTGCCGAGCACTCTTAGGGAAAGGTCTAGTACTTGCTGCAACGTGGGTGCACGCACGACCTGTCCTAGCTTGGAGATAGCAACGAATTCTCCTTCATGCTCGGCTTCTAGCGGTAGAGCGAATTTCTCATAGAGTTCAGCAGCTTCTTGGGAGAATGCACGCCGTGCAGTTCCGCGAGAGTTCTTGCTTTTGACTGCCATTCCCTTAAGCTCTTCCACACTAGATACTCGTTCATGAAGCAGCGACGGCAGCGCCATTCCGTGTAGCCTGTGTGAACATGCCCTGCGCGTCGAAGGCTATTTCTTCCGCCTCGCCTACGCGGTGCACGCGCCCGGTAGCTTCCATCTGTGGCAGCAGCGGCTCGGAGACCCAGAGATCCTCGAGGTGCTTTGTATCTTGAATGCGCATGATGCGGGCGGTCTCGTTCTCGGTCTGCAAGCAACAGGCCAGCGCCACGAATATCGCTTCGCGGTCGTTGGCGACCGTGAGCGGGATCCGCGCGCCTTCCGGCCCCTTGGCGGTGACGCAGTTCATATACGTCTGCACTGGGTCCAGCTTGTCCACAATCTGCTTTAGAACCACGTCACCCAGACCGATTCCGCAGGCGTTGCCTTCCGTATCTTTCGTCAAATCGCGCATGACGACGCGCTGAATGTGGGGAGGCTGCGGCAGCGGACCGTGCCAGTACCGGTTGATGACGTTGGTATCCGCGCCGATGCCGCTGATGTCCTTGCCGAGCTGGTCAACGATCAGCACGTCGATCTTTTCTCCAGGCAGGCGGGCCATACGGTCACGGGCAATCTTGAGCAACTCCTGCTCTCTCTCCCAGACACTGTCGGCCGGCACGGCCTCCACCAGCGAAAGGCGGGAGTGGCCGTCTTCCACCAAGGCCAGGCCGAAGGGAATTGGCACATGCTGCAGCGTGAAGCGGCCGACTGCGGGTATGAGTGTGGGGAATTCTGCAAAACTGCGGCCGTGGAACGTATCGGCGCCCTTCTGCTTGCCAAGGCCGATCGCGAGCAACTTCATCAACCCGGACTCGATGGGCCCGTGAAAGTCGGTATGGGGCTTGACGCGATTGATGGGAATGGTGATGTCTGCTTCACTGTAGGCCGTCTTATCGAACCAGACCGGCACGCCGCCTTCAACGTGGCCGAGCAGGACGGTGTCCATGCTGGAGCGAATTGGGCAGCCCATGGCCTCTTCGGTTACGCCGTAATGGGCGAGTATCTCAAGCTGGCCCTCTGCCGTTGCGCCGCCGTGGCTGCCCATGGCGGGCACGATGAAGGGTTCTGCGCCAAGACGCTTTACTTCCTGTGCCGCCGCCTTCAGCACCAGATCGATGCGGTCGATGCCGCGGCTGCCGCCGGTAAGCGCCACACGTTGTCCCGGTTGTATGGTCTTGCGAATCTCCGGTCGTGCAAACTCACTGGCAACGGCAGCGGCCACGTCATCGATAGTGGCAGTAACGAGATTCTGCCGTACCCGTACCCAACGCGGGAGTTTTCCCCGCTCGAATATATCTAGAGCCATGGTTCAGATCTCCTTTGCACTATGCCGCCGCACACCGCCCGGCCGCGAACCCATTTGCGCCGGGCCGCTAATTCTGCAATTTTACCTGTTTAATGTACCATTGCATCGACTTCGGCGCTCTTTTCCAAGAGGCAATGCACTTGCCCATGCGGGTCTTGAACGAGAGCCGCCCCGTTGCAGGCTCCCCGTCACGTCCGTCGGCCCATCTCTTTGAGAATCGTTATGCGGAAGGGGGCGTATCCTCATCGGAGTTTTCATAGGTGGTGGTACCTGGAAAGAGCTGCTGAGCCTTGCGCACTACCGGATCCTGCGCAGGGTCTTTCTCGTAGAGACTTTCCAATGATTCTTTTGGCGCCAGCGTGCACTCAATGGAGAAATGGCGGCCGATGGTTTGCGCGATGGCTTTCTCCACGAGAATGAGATTGTCTGGCTGGCGCACCTGGTCGCGGTGCCAGCCGTGGGCAAACTCCAGCGTCAACAATCGGTCGCGCACGGACTTCGGTGTGCAATCGCGCAGCACGCCGCGCAAATGCACGTTCGGTCTGCGGAAAGAGTCGACCACGGCATCCCAACGCTGCTGGATCTCTGCCAGCGGCGAGTCATCCAAGCTTGCGGCTGGCGGCGGTCCGTCCGCTGGCGATGCATCGGGTCGAGTTTCAGCGGGCGTGCCGCTCGTTCTAGGAACGGAGTCCGTTGTGCTGGGGCTCTCTGCCGCTGGGCTCTCTACAGCGGTTTTGCTTGGCGGAGGCGCCGCTCTTGCCGCTTGCTGGCGGGGTGCCGCAGTCGCTTGCCGGGCGGCTGGTGCCGGAGCCGCTGCTGTGCCTTGGGTTCCAGCATTGGTGCAGAACTCCACCAATGCCAGCTCGATAGGTAGCTGTGGAAAGACTCCTAAGCGCAGCGACTGTTCGGCTTCTGAGAAGAGGCGAATGGCCTGCACGATTTCGGAGAGCGAAATCCGCCCGGCCAGGCCATCCATGAGCGTGGCTTCTTCCTCGCTCATTTCGAGGAGTTCGGCAGCCTCCATGCCGCTCTTGTGGAGGAGCGTGCCGCGCAGGTAGCGGATGGTTTCGCGCGCGAACTGCCGCATGTCCAGGCCCTGGTCGGCGGCTTGGGCGAGGACGCGCAGGCCTTCCTTAGTATCGCGGCGGGCCAGCGTATCGACGAATTCAGCCACGACCGCCGTGTGCGCCAATCCCAACATCTCGCGCACTTTCGCGGCGGTCACGTCACCGGCGGCGTAGATGACGGCCTGGTCGAAGAGGCTCACGGCGTCGCGGGCGCTGCCGCCGGCCATGCGCGCCAGGATGTTCAGCGCTTCCGTTTCCGCGCTCACCTTCTCCGCTGCGGCAATCTCCTGCAAGCGGCCCACCAGCGCCCGCACGGGAATGCGTCGGAAGTCGAACCGCTGGCACCGCGACAGGATGGTGGGCAGCACCCGGTGGATTTCGGTAGTTGCCAGCACGAATACGGCGTGTTCCGGCGGCTCTTCCAGCGTCTTAAGGAGCGCATTGGACGCTTCCGGCGTGAGTTGGTGCACCTCGTCGATGAGGTAAAATTTGTAGCGGCCGCTCACCGGCGCGAAGTTTACGCGCTCGCGCAGGCTGCGAATGTCCTCGATGCCACGGTTTGAGGCGGCGTCGAGTTCAACGAGGTCGAGAAAGCGGCCTTCCACGATGTCCGTGCACGCGTCGCACTTGCTGCACGGCTCGGGTTGAACGCCCTGCAGGCAGTTGAGGGATTTTGCCAGGATGCGCGCCAGCGAGGTCTTGCCCGACCCGCGCGGCCCGGCGAAGATGTAGGCGTGCGCTACCTGCCCCGTTGCCAGGGAGTTCTGCAGCGTGCGTACCGTAGGCTCCTGGCCGACCACGTCGGCGAACGTCTGCGGCCGCCACTTGTTGTACAACACCACCCGCGACACCGATGCAGTATCTCCTCGATTTGGTTAGCGCACGCTATTTGTTATTTGGCGAACGCTGTGATGGCAAGAATTCACCGAAGTCAGTCGATAGAAACTCTAAGCCGCCTCTATGTTGAATTGTACGTCATTCCGAGCGCAGCGAGGAATCTAGAGTCAATGTTAACGAGGTCAAGTGAACTTCGGTCCGCAAAAATCCAGGTGGCCTGAGAAATCCGTCGCCAAACGTCGCTGGAGTGCCGCCTGCGGGGAATCTGGAGTGCCGGCTGCGGGGAACGAGGAGGGTACTTGGGTCCGTCACTCCTGTAGGTGTCAGGTAATTCGTTGACAGATTTTCAATAAAGAGAAGATAAGCGACGTGTCGTGCATGCCTTGCACACATGTCATTCCGATCGAAGCGTAGCGCAGAGAGGAATCTAAAGTGCTGAGCCTATTGGACTAGATGCGACATGGACTCCAGATTCCTCCCCGTGATTCGCACGGGGCCGCTGCCCGCTCGGAATGACATAATCGGTCAACACTGCCTGGTGGAAAGCGAATTCTGTCAACGAATTACTCAACACTTACAAATCCCGCGAAAGCGGGAATCCATCTTCGCGCCACGCCTCGGACTACGGCCCTGTAAAAAGAACGGGCAAGGCTAATTCTGGGGTGGACGAGGGACAAGTCGGACCCCGGGAGCGCGCCATGCGTGCGAAGGCGGGAGGGCATTGGGTGGGGCCGGGATCGGCACGCAGGCAGAATCAGGCTACTCCTGGTTGCCGATGACGTACCCGAAACGCCGAGGTGAGGTAGATGAAATGAGGCCGTGCCTTTCCTTCGATCCTGCTCCCTGAAGCGCCCACGTGGCGCTAGCTCCGGCCAAGCTTCCTTGCGGCACCCGAGAGTAACCGCTTACCGCTGCTTCCTTCCGGACCTGACGGGGTTCACGGCCTCTCGCCGCGCAAGACCCAGCCATCAACGCCGCTACCTCGCAGCAGCCTTCAAGGAACACAAACCTCATGGAAAGCTGTCAACCCCGCTATAGCGGATTGCGGGTTCAGGGCACCGCTAGTTCCCCGTCTAGCACGGCCTCATGACTCATGCTACGCAAAGCAAACCCAAAGCGTCAAGCAATTGTGGCATGGTAGGCTTAGGCAATGCCGGTAGGTCCAACCCGCGAGCTTGTTCTAGGGGCTAAGGGCATGCCAGCAAATCACTTTACGGCTTTTGGTCTGCGACGGCTGCCGATTTGGGCCAGCCATCTCCCAAAAGGCTGACAGAAATCTCAGTCACTTCAAGCTGAAGGATTCGCGAGAATGTTGAGGTCCGGGATCAGAATTCGCCGCTGAGGTCCGACCTTCATTGCTCAAAAAGCACGCTCTGGTAGCGATCTGGCAGGTCGTACAACTCAGCTACTTGCGTTAGGAACTCCGTTTGTCCCCCATAGCTGGGGTGGCGAACTACCTTATAGGAGCAGCCCAAATTGTGTGCTGTTTGTTCAGCAACTTTCCCAATTGCAATTAGCCGACTGGGGCGGAGAATCGAAACGAGTTGAGAGAGTAGATTCTCCCCAACTTGCTTCTCAAGCCTATTGTGAGAGCGGTTGCTAAATGGGTTATTTGGCTCATGCGGGTGTAGCGGAAACACATTCCAAAGAAAAACTGATTGTTCAATTCTTGAAAGGGCGCTCCAGACTGCGGCGGCCGTGCGTTCCTTTACCGGGTTGCCCATAGTTGGCCGACTGGCTGATAGTCCCCACCTCGCGGCGTGAGCGCGGAAGTGCATGTCGTCTGTGAATGCGAGCCCAGTCCGTCTTCCCCCTCGATAACCCAGGTCGCGACCAATCCAAATGGAATCTATCTCCTGCGCTGAAGCTCTCTCAAGTATTTTCAGCAGTGTACTCGACCGGTATTGGGGCGCGTCATCTCGGTCGTGAACAACGCATCGCTCGGCATAGGGATTAAAGGTGTTCTCAAGACTCAAGTCGCTCAGTCTCTCAACAAATCGGACAAGCCTCATTACTATTCCTCGTTTAGTGGCCTAAACTTGATAGTGCGAGTATTTCGATCACCTATTACCACGCCGCCACCGTTTTTTTGCACTTCTCTGAAAACCTCGTAACCTTGCAGGATCGCCTGCTCCCACAAACGTAGAGGACACTCTTCTACCTCATATCCTTGTGTAAACTGCTGTATGGTCTTCAGCAAATCAAAAGATACGCTGTCATGACCTTCAAAGAAGTCAAGGAGTTTTGCGCGTGAAAACAACCAGGCACTGAGCCCCTCCTCAATGACAATTGCTCTGCCGCCATCCTGGGCCTCGTCGACCTTCGGATCACTCTTTCGCTTCTGTTTTATGAGCGACCGGAAAGTGGGTGCCCAATGAAGCACGGCAGCGTGCGCCAAATGGAATACATCATGGAACCGATAACCATCTGGCTCCTTGATGTTGTCCGTGAGAGGATCGCCAATGAATACGCCGTTCCACTGTAGGTAACATTGGCCACTCTTTCGTTGGGTGATCTTGATCTCAAAGTAATCAGGAAGCCTCTCTTCTTCAGGGAAGTCGCTGTCGAAGGTAGGTAGGGATGGAATATCAGGATCGAGAAATCGTCCGCATGCCTTATTAGCATTAATTCCGACAATCTTTGGAAAACTCACGTGAGCTGCCTGAATAGCCTGCAAATAGCGATCAGCGAACGTGTAGAGCATGGATTTTGTTTCTTCATTACGGCCCGCGGAATCGAGCAAGACAGAGACCGTTTTGCCTAATTCCAACAACGCTACATTTAGCAGTTGCGGTTTTGGGGCTGGCAAAGCGAGCGAAGGAATGTCCCTGGTTAGGTTGCTCTCGAAGGAGGCAGTCTCGTAATCGCTACGACCCATCGCGACTTCGAATAGTTCGGCTAAATTAGAGTTCAGGCGTCGGCACAGTGCCTCAAAATACCATAGTACGTCACCGAATTCTTCTTCCAGTGCTTGTTGATATCCGGCGTAAGCTGCATCCTCTCGGTGACGTTTCTTGGCTGTAGCCATTACGCTGCCGACCTCACCAAACAAGCCCAGTAGGACAGGCTGAAGATCATTGTGAGGAAGTTTGTCGGTGCGTTGAATCGCTGTCACATAGTCATTTAGCAACTGCAAGAGATATAATTCTCCTTTGTCTTAACTTGACCCCAAGCTGATCTTAGTCCTGAAGATGATCAATCCCACTCTGAAGGTGCGTCCACATAACCCGTTACTCTTAGTGACTGAAACCAGTATACAAAGTCCTCGACCAATGCCTCAGGAAACTGGCTTTTATGGCCGCGACCGGCGCAGATATCGGTCCCGTTGTAGTTTCTAAAGCGGTGGGGAATTCTGGGTCCTGACTTACCCCAATATACAAAGTTAGAGCTTATCAGGACCCTATCAGTTTGAGTGTCAAGCGCAATATTTGAGTGGTTTGGCGAACCGTCTCTGTAGCTATGATGTGAGTCTTGTTGTTGCCATTCGCCAGCAATGTCGTTGAAGTAGATGTTGTCCCCAAAGGCCTGCTTCATGCTACCCCTTAAGTTAGGTCTCTTTGGTCGAAAACGATCACTATTCCAGTATTCGTTGAACGTCATGGTCTTTGTAACCTGCATGACAAAGACCAGGAATCCATCCCTCCCCTGCTTCTTGCTTCCTGTACCGATTATCCAATCTCCTATCGAAGCGACGTTTCTAATCCGTGGCTTACAGGTTGCCAAAGTGCAACAACCGTAAAATGGATTTGGGGCGAACCCATAGTCTCTAGTAACGACGTAAGAAAACAGTCTCGGCACTGCAAAATCAGCTTGCACAAGAATAGCGCGCGATTGCCCGACGCTCTTGCTGCGACCCATCTGGGCCGTACCAGTTGTCGGACCCGCCGTTTATTGCGTCTATGATACTTTCCCCATTCCAACCGACCAACGCGTCACCATATCGATGGAGGGCTTCCGGTAGTTCACAGCCTTTAGCTCCCCATTCCCATATACCAACGACTCTCTTGCCTTGCTTGTGGGCATATTCTATTTCCCAGTTCACCCACCAGCTCTGTTTAGTTTCTGGAGACACGTAGACAGCTAGTACGCTCGCCCAGTTGATTCGCGGCGCTAAGATTTGATACTTGATGTAGTCCTCGTTGGTGGCTGTATTCGGCTTGTCCGAAGTAATTGAACTATCTCGGACTGTCAAGCCCTGCCCCTCGACCACGCTCTTGATTCGGCTAATTCCTTCATCGTCCTCGTGTATGTGGCTTATGAAGACGTTCTTGATGCTCTCAGACATGCTTGACTACTCCCTTTTTGATAAAGACCATACTGATGGCGCATACGATTCTCCCACAATGCTCTGACCCCTTTAAGAATTCGAATACGCCTTCAGCGCTAATGTCAGCATTGATGTATTTTCTAGGCTGAACTTTCCTCCTGGCTCTCTTTGGTGGAAAGTGAATTCTAATGCCCCCTTAATTCTCTTCCAAGTTCGTTAAGTCCTCTACATCGGCGATGTCTGCCAGCAGGCTGTTGTAGTTGCGTAACTCTACTTGTAACATCGCGAGCTCTTCACGAAAGTCCTGTCGTATTGCCGGATCATCGAACGCACCGGAGATGGACTCTCTGTGCCACTTTGCGGTAAAAGGTCGAACTACCTGGTTCAAGACTGGAATTGCGACCTTACTGAACTCAATTGCCTTGCGGCCATGCCTGCGTAATATCTCGCGGGTGGTTGGGAACAGCGAGTAGACGCTATCGAGAGCGGTCTTTTCGTCTCCTGCTTCTTCTGGCAAAGGCTGAGTGACGATCCTCGTCAACATTTCAATGTATAGCTCCCAGGCCGCGTTCTTATCGGTAGCCTTGAAAGATATCTCAGCACTCACTCCAGTCGTAGACAGGTTAATTTTGTCCAGATTTGCGTCTTTGAATAATTGCCCAAGTTTCATGGTCTCCACTCCTTCTACCCGCCCAACTCAGTTAGCATGTACTACTATAATCCCAGTATATCAGCCCAAGATGCTGCAGCCGGGCGGAGTTGGATTCTTAGGAGTAGAGTGATGCGAGTCTCCTTGGCAGAAGAACGTGTGAGGTGTTTCCGCTTGACTACTTGGCTTGGAATCAGTACGATTGCGGTAGAGGTACGAATTGGTTAGAAGAGTTACGTTGCGCTGAACCGGTAGGATTGTCTGCAATGTTATCTATGACGACGACTGCGGTGGAGCATTTGAAGGGCTTGCTGACGGAGCAGGGGAATCCTGAGGCGGGGCTGCGGGTGTTTGTGTCGCCTGGCGGGTGCTCCGGGTTTCAGTACGGCATGTCCATGGAAGAGCGCGCGGACGAGGGTGACGAGGTGGTCGAGGACGGGGGAGTGCGCGTCTTTGTGGACCCGTTCAGCCTGATGTACCTCAGCGGCTCGGAAATCGACTTTAGCACTGCCTTGATTGGCGGCGGCTTTACTATCCTCAATCCTAATGCCGAGCAGTCGTGCTCGTGCGGTCAGTCTTTCGATACGGCAGAAAGCGCCGGTGAGGCAAGGCCGTGCAGTACTTGACGTAATTGTTCTTAGGTCGGAAGGTGAAGTCCTGCTCCTGCGGAGCGGGACTTTTCTGTTTGGTGAATACCTTAAGTCGAAGAGAAGATGGATTCCCGCTTTCGCGGGAAAGACGGAGAGGATTGGCGCTGTTTCTTGTAGGAATTGCGGTGGGTAGGTCGTAGGGCGTGTGGCTTGTCCTTCGCAGGGTAGGGGCAATTGCATGGAGAAGATGGATTCCCGCTTTCGCGGGAATGACGGAGAGGAATGCGGCAAATACTCATGGCAGTGGCATTGGGAACATGGTTGCGCGGGGGCTTTTCCCTCCTTGGCAACCTCCGCGTAATTCGACAAAGCGAACGGGCTTGGTCATTGCTGGCGAGGATTCACCCTCACCCTCACCCTTGCCCTCTCCCTCGACATGAGACCATTGCGATACCCCTTCCCCCTTGATGGGGAAGGTCGGGATGGGGGTGAATAACGGCCTCACTACAAGCAATCCCTGTCTACCCACACCCCGCTCTGGATTCCGGCTTTCGCCGGATTGACGGAGTTATGCAAAGGTCTCCTCGATGGAGAGGGGATTTTCCGACTACGGCCCTGGTTGTGGGCGGGCATACACGTGTCTTGCAGTACGCTTGACAAGAGGAAAATGGATTCCCGCTTTTGCGTGAATGACGGGCCGATTCGCCGCCGGCGTGAGCAGTTAGAGCGGAATTTTGCAGCAAGAGATGATGGCGGGGGGGTTCCCGTTTCAATGAGGTTGCTATAGCACTATCGGAAGTTGGGTCGGCTTGGACAAGATGGAATCCGGCGCAAGCCGGAATGACGAAGACTGCCGCTTCTCACGCATACAGCAGAAGTGGAATTCGATGCTGGAAACCCTCATGGAAGCTACACATATTCTGAACGTTTTCCCCACCATTGCGAGATCCTTGCGGTAGGCGGAATCGAGCGGCCTGGAGGCCCTAAAATACCTTCCGTCAAGACCGTAATTTCGCTTTCATTATCGTCGCCGTCCAGGTATTCTAGACCAAGAAAATTTCCCATTTGGCACGGAGCCGATCTTAGGAGCGGTGTGTCTACATGAAGCAATTTACCCACCTGCATCTGCATACGCACTACAGTCTGCTGGACGGCATGAGCCGCATGCCGGAGTTGATGGACCGCGCCAAGGAACTGGGTTTTTCGGCTATCGCGCTCACCGATCACGGCGTGCTCTACGGCGCCATCGAGTTCTATGAAGAAGCGCGCAAACGGGACATCAAGCCCATCTTGGGCTGCGAGGTGTACATGGCGACCCGCTCGCGCTTCGACCGCGAGCCGAAATTAGACGACCGGCAATACCACCTCACGCTTTTGGCGAAAAACAACCAAGGCTACAAGAATCTCGTCAAACTGGCGACGCAGGCGCAGTTGGAAGGCTTCTACTACAAGCCGCGGGCGGACCACGAACTGCTGGAGCAATATCACGAGGGTCTCATTTGCCTTTCGGGTTGTCCGGCGGGCGAGATTCCGCGGGCGCTCCGGGACGGGAACGAGGACAAGGCGCGGGAATTGGCGCTCCGCTACCGCGATCTGTTCGGTCCGGATAGCTTCTACATCGAAATCCAAGACCACGGTATGGACTGGGAGCAGGAAGTTACCGGGAAGCTCGTGAAGCTGGCAAGGGAACTCGACCTGCCGCTGGTTGCCACGAACGATGGGCATTACACCCGCCGTGAGGATGCCGATGCCCACGACGTGCTCCTGTGCATCCAGACGAACAGCAATGTGAACGACTCCAACCGCATGCGTATGGAGAAGGATGCGTTCTACCTGCGCAGCGCCGATGAGATGTGGGAAATCTTTTCCGAGTTTCCCGAAGCCCTGACGAACACCGTCAAAATTGCGGAAGCCTGCAACGTGGAGCTTGCCCTCGACCAGCGTATTCTGCCCCATTTCGAGGTACCGGAAGGGCATACGGCGCGCACGTTCCTGCACGAGCGGTGCACAGCAGGCTTGGCGGCGCTCTATGCCGAGCCCGATGCCGCCGCGCACGAGCGCTTGGAATACGAGTTAGGCGTGATCGGGGAAATGGGCTTTTCCTCCTACCTCCTGATCGCGGCGGACTTTGTAAACTGGGCCAAAGAGCAGGGGATACCCACCACCGTGCGGGGTTCGGCTGCGGGCAGTCTCGTGTGCTATACCGCCGGCATTACCGACATCGATCCCTTGCACTACGGTCTCATCTTCGAGCGATTCCTCAATCCTTCGCGCTACACCATGCCGGACATTGACGTAGACCTCATGGACGTACGCCGCAATGAGGTCATCGAATACGTTACGGAGAAATACGGCGCCGATCACGTGGCGCAGATCATCACCTTCGGGACGATGAAGGCGCGGGCGGCAGTGCGCGACGTGGGTCGGGCGCTGGGCATGACGTACGGCGAGGTGGACCGCGTCGCGAAGCTGGTCCCCACCATGTCCACGGTGGATGATGCGCTGCGGGATTCACCAGACCTGCAGCAACTCGTGGCGGACGACGCCCAGGTGCAGCGCCTGCTTGACCTGGCCAAGAACCTGGAAGGCGTGGCGCGCCATGCATCCACCCATGCGGCGGGGGTGGTGATTTCGCGCGAGCCGCTCACCGAGTACGTCCCCCTGCAGCGGAACGTGGGCGACGATGGCGTAATGACCCAGTTTGAGATGAACGCCATCGAAAAGATCGGGTTGCTCAAGATGGACTTCCTCGGCTTGCGCAACCTCACCGTCCTGGACCGCGCTGTACGCTTCATCGCGGAGACGCGCGGTGAGTCCATCGATCTGAAAAAGATTCCGCTGGACGATAGCAAGACCTTTAAATTGCTCTCCTCGGGCGAGACGACCGGCGTCTTCCAACTGGAATCCGATGGCATGCGCCGCTACGTGAAGGAATTGCAGCCGGACCGGATCGAGGACGTCATGGCGCTGGTGGCGCTCTATCGTCCGGGCCCCATGGCATATATTCCGCAGTACGTTGCGCGGCGGCATGGCCGCGAAAAGGCGACGGCGCGGCATCCGCTGATGTCAGCGGTACTGGAGCGCACCTACGGCATCATGGTCTATCAGGAGGACGTGATGGCTGTGGCGCAGGCGGTGGCCGGCTACACCCTGGCCGAGGCAGACAAGCTCTGCTACGCCGTCCGCAAGAAGATTGCGCACGAGTTGCAGGAGCATCGCGAGCGATTTGTCCAGGGCGCAGTGGCAAACGGTTTGTCGAAAAAGCTCGCGGAGGAGATCTTCGCCGACTTCGAGCCCTTTGCGCGGTACGGATTTAATCAAGCGCACGCTACGTGCTACGGCACGATTGCATATCAGACCGCCTATCTCAAGGCCAACTACCCCACCGAATATATGACAGCGGTCTTGAGTACCGAGCTCGGCAACACGGACAAGATCGTAGAAGCGGTGCGCGAGTGCCGCCGGTTGAAAGTTACCGTGGCGCCGCCGAGTGTGCACGAGAGCGAATCCAATTTTGCCATCAAAGAGGGCACGGTCTACTTCGGGCTTGCCGCGGTGAAGAATGTGGGGACGGCGGCGGCAGAGGCTATCGCCGCACAGCGCGCTGACGGCCCATACCAGGAATTTTATGATTTTTGCGTCCGGATCGATCAACGGGCTGTAAATCGGCGCGCGCTGGAGAGCCTCATCAAAGTGGGAGCGCTGGACACCATGGGGGATCGCGCCGCCCTGCTCGCGAGCTTGGACGACGTGCTGGCGTCCTCGCAGAAAGCTCAGAGCATAGGCAACCAGGGCCCCACGCTATTCGAGACATTCCTTGGCGAGGAGCAGGCAGCCATGCTTACGAGCTTTACGCTGCCCCAAGCTGAACCCGCCACGCCGGAAGAGAAGGGCATCTGGGAGAAGGAATTGCTCGGCGACTACCTCTCCGAAAACCCCTTCAAGCCGCATATCGAACGGATGCATGCCGCGGCCGGTACTACTACTGCGGAAGTCACCAAAGAGAGAGAAGGCAAGCGGGTCACTCTGGCAGGGCGAGTTGAGTCTGTGCGCAAGATACTCACCCGTAAGGGTCAGAATATGGCATTGCTTACTTTAGAAGATGAGAGCGGCCAAATTGACGTTACGGTCTTCCCCAATCTCTACGCGGAGCGGGCCGCACTGCTTGTGAACGGCAACTTTGTTGTCCTGCGGGGGCGCGTGGAACAGGATAGCCGGGATGATGTTATGAAAGTCCTGGCGGAGAGCGTGGCACCCTTGGACGATGCAGTCGCAGAGCGGCAAGAGCCGGACACGGCAATGCCGCCGGTTACGGTAGCTGTAAGGGAAGGCGCATCGCTGCCTGCCAGCGGCAGTGACTTGCCCGAATGGGTTCTTGGCGACAATGATGTCCCCACTGACCGGCCCGCTGTTGTGGATGAACCCGTGGCTGCCAGTGGTGAAGAGTCAGAGACCCCTGCAGCACCCACCGCAGATGCTTCGCCGCGAAACGATAGCGTCGAACCCGATCCTGAGCAGGAAATGCAGCCGGTTGCGGATGTCGTAGATCAGACGGGGCCGGAGGTGGAGCTGGTGCTCCAACGCACGTCGGATGACGCGCAGGACTTGGGACTGTTGCAGCGGGTCGCAAACGTCTTGACCCGAAATCCCGGCGACACGCGCGTTGCGCTGCGGATTATTCTCAACGGAGTGCACGTGCGCATAGATACGCATGATCGGATTGCGCTGACGCCGGAGGTGGAGGACGAGATAGAGGAGCTGTTGGGCACGGCGCCGCTGCGAAAGATGGACACGTGAGCGTTCAGGAGTGTTGCCCGCAGCGCTTCCGGCTGCACCTGCGCCTGGCCGCGCTCTGTCTAATGCTGCTGGCTGGGTGTGTGCTGGCGACGTTGTTCGTACCGGTCGCCCGTGCAGAGACCGCGCGACCGGACTTGGGCGCCGGCGAGCGCTTTACCATCCTGCTCGTAGGGCTCGACCGACGGCAACCCGGCGAACCCTCGAACAGCGACGTTATCATGCTGCTCAGCATCGAGCGCAAGTCGCGCTCGCTCTCGCTGCTCTCGATCCCGCGCGACCTGTGGGTGACCATCCCCGACTACGGCTGGTACCGCATAAATGCCGCCTATCTCTTTGGCGAGGTCTACGAAGATAGCGGCGCCGAATTGGCGCGCCAGACGGTTGAATCGGTCTTCGACGTGCCGGTGCACGCTGTGGCCGCGATTGACTTTGCCGGCTTTGTAGCCCTCATCGACGCTTTCGGCGGCATAGACGTCACGGTGGCCAAGAACCTGGTAGACAATGCCTATCCGACCATGGACTACGGATACACGAGCATCTTCATCCCCCAAGGCATGCAGCACATGGATGGCGAAACGGCGCTGGTCTACGCGCGTACACGGCATCCGGACAATGACTTCAAACGCATGGGCCGCCAGCAGAACGTCATTGCCTCGGCGCACTCCAGTCTCTTTTCGGACGAGATGATCCTCTTGTTCCCCATCCTCTTTCAGCAGTTCAATGAGATCATCGAGACTGACCTGACACTTACGGAGCAGCTCATTCTCTTGCGCGACCTCTATCTGTTGCGCGATGCGCCGATCAACGCGCGCGTCATCGAGCCGCCGCTGGTTTACGACTATGTCACGGAGGGCGGCGCGCAGGTTTTGCTGCCGGACTGGGAACTGGTGCGGCCCGTGATTGGCGAGATGTTCGGCAATGCGGATGGGGGGCCGGAGTCCGAGATAGCGCAGTGACTAATTTACTGCCAACCGGGAGACTTGTGGGTATCGGGTTACGGAAGAGAAGATGGATTCCCGCGTGCGCGGGAATGACGAGCCAGAGTGCACGCTCACTTCCTGTCAGAGCGTGAAAGTTTACGTATGCAAGAGGCGCGAGGAGCGGTAGCGTGTCACTTCAATTTGCAGACAAGGCAGCGTTGGTAACGGGTGGAGCATCAGGAATCGGCCGTGCCGCGGCGCTCAGCTTTGCTCACGGCGGGGCGCGCGTGGTGGTTGCCGACGTTGACCAAGCGGGAGGGGAAGAAACCGTGTGCCTTGTCAAGGCAGAAGGCGGTGAGGCCGTCTTTGTAAAGACCGACGTGCGCGCGGCTGTAGATGTGGAGGCAATGGTTGCGGCTGCCGTGCAGTCCTTTGGGCGTCTGGACATCGCCTTCAACAATGCCGGCGTGCTGGGCAGCGGCGCGGCCATGATCGACTTTACGGAAGACGATTGGGACGATGTGATGGGCATCAATCTCAAAGGCGTGTGGCTCTGCATGAAGCACGAGATTCCGGCCATGATCCAAGCGGGCGGCGGCGCGATTGTCAATACTTCCTCAATTGCCGGTTTGGTCGGCAGCCAGCACAGTCCGGCCTACGCCGCCAGCAAACACGGTGTGGTGGGTCTTACGAAAACGGCGGCGCTCCAGTACGCGCCCCATGGAATCCGGGTCAATTGCGTTTGCCCGGCCGCGGTTTACAGCCCAATGCTAGAAACGCTCGTGACGCGTAATCCGCAGGTGGGCGAAAGACTGTTGGCTTCGCAGCCGAACGGTCGCTTTGCCAGCCCGGAGGAAGTCGCCGCAGTGGTGACGTGGCTCTGCTCCGATGCGGCGTCATTCGTGACCGGCGCGGCGCTGCCGGTGGACGGCGGCTATACCGCGCAGTAACTTGCTTGACCACTTTACTGTCCTGGCAAGCGCCTCTCTAGGGGTACTAACCGGATCCGGCTGAAATACGCCCGGTTCCGCTGGGCTCTAACTCCAGCACACCTAGTCCGAATGCCAGAGATTCCCCGAAAACGGCGGGAAGAGCGCGGTTAAAAGGGCTTGGGCCGTGGGTGTGGCGCTGCAATCGGGATAACTCTCTTTGAGCTGGGTATAGGTGCGGCGACCGCCGAGAAGTTGTAAGAAGGTCAAGTCTGGAAAGCTGGCGTCGCTGGATGAGACTTCCGTATGGTTTAAAGCAGTGACTGCCGAGACCTGTCCCTGATTGAATTCGAGTCTCAGACCGCTACGGAAGAAATCTAGTGTGAGCGTGCCGGTGTAGCCTTCGGCAGGCGTGCCCAACAGATGCATTTCCAGGGCAGGGCGCACGTGGCGGAGAAAGGCGGCAAGGTCCGGCACGCGGAGGTACCAGGCGTATCCCTGGAGCGAGGATGTTACCAGATTTGGGAACGTGGCGTAGGCTGGATTATCGCGTCCCAGCATGAACACAATCTCGCCAGGTTGCGATTCCGCTTTCCCTCCGCCGGAGTTGTTGAGCGATTGTACATAGGCATGGAGTGCCGTTAACAGGTCAGGCATGACGTTTAGGTAACTGACGCCCGGCGCGAGCGCACATTGGCGCACGACCATGCGCCACGGTTTCGGCTCTGCGGAGCTAAGGAGCGGGTGGTACTGGATGAAGCCAACCGGCCTATGCGCCGTGTCCTCTATGACGAGCCACTCCCTGTACACCTCGCTGTCAGTGGTGCGCCCGGAGAATTCCCATTCCCAATGCTCGTCTGAGCGCACGACGCTAAAGGGTTGCCGCTGTTCGGCATGCGCGTAAACAGAGCGGACGAACGCGTGGTCGGCATCGGTTAGGGGCCGCACATGAAAATGCGCGGTGGTCTGCGGGCTAGGCGGCGAAACCCGCACAACACGGCCGCAGTAAAGATCGAGGGCGAATTCATAGCCAAATTGGCGATAATACCAGGGAATGCCGGTGATGGCTTGTATCAGCTCGCCTTTGGAATCGCTGAGCGTGTGGATGACGTCCATTTGCTTGCGAATGAGGCCGCGCCGCCGGTAAAGGGGATCGGTGCCCACCTGCTCAATGCGGCCGCAGCCGAACGGAATCCCGCCGTACGACCAGGTCTGCGGGATTAGGCAAAGCGACGAAACGATCTTGCCGGTGGCCGTATCCTCCACAACCGTGAAGTCGCCGGCTCTGGTCGTCGGGTGTCTGCCGGACATGAGTTCATGCGCCCAGACACCGACGCGGTTCGAGGACGGATCGTACTCGCGCATGCGCTCGTTGAAGTCAACCCAGGCGTCGAAGTCATCGGGAACGGCAAAGCGCAGGCGCAAGTTGTCGCCCAGGTCGATGGGCGTCCGGGGCAAAGTCGGTGTGTTTGGCGGCTTCATGGGAACGAATGGCTCTACTACTTGGTAGGGTGCTCGCCCAATCGTACCACTGGCTGGGATTGGGTGGCTACAAGCGTCAGTGTTTGCGGATTTGAGAGTGGCGTGCTACGTTCATTGCAGAATTCTGTGGATAAACCGAGAGTACGATTGCCAGCTAAGCGCACGCGGTGGAGCTAATCGCTCGCGACGCAGCCCTTGGGTGGTATAAGGAGCGAACAAGCGCAATGGCGGGATTTACGACACGCCCCGTAATCATGGGTACGCACGGCGTCGTGACGACGGGGCATTACTTAGCGACGGCTATCGGCATGCGGGTGCTGGACCAGGGAGGAAACGCAATAGACGCAGGCGTGGCGGCGGGCTTTGCGCTCAATATGCTAAAGCCGCAGTCCAACGGCATCGGCGGCGAAAGTCCGATTCTCATTCACCGCGACGGCGGTGACGGGCCGCAGGTGGCTGCCATCAACGGGCAGGGGATCGCGCCAAAGCGAGCGACCATCGAGTGGTTTCGCTCCCAGAATATCGACCTCATCCCAGGCGACGGGTTCTTGCCCGCAACGGTGCCCGGAGCCTTTGGCGCTTGGGTCACGTCCTTGCTGCGTTACGGGCGGTTGGGCCTCAAGGAGACGCTGGGCCCGGTGGTGGATCTGGCGAGGGACGGCTTTCCCATGTACGCGGAATTGCACCGCAGCATTGGCAAACAAGCAGAAAAGTTTCGCACGCGGTGGCCGACTTCGGCGCAGGCGTTTCTGGACAACGGGGCCGTGCCGGCGGTTGGCTCAATTTGGAAGCAACCGGACTGGGCCCGCACCTTTCAAGGGGCCATAGACGCCGAAATGCGGGAGCAACACCGCGGACGTGAAGCGGGCCTGCGCGCCGCCCTAGACTATTTCTATCGAGGCGACGTTGCCGCAAAGGCGGCTGCATTCGCGGCGAACACTGAGGTGCTCGATGCTAACGGCCAAACCCACCGCGGTCTAATAGCGGAGGATGACTTCGCAGCCTTCCGCACGAAAGTGGAGCAGCCGGTCACCGTGAACTATCGCGGTCTGGACGTCTATAAGTGCGGGCCTTGGTGCCAGGGACCCGTGTTCCTGCAGCAACTCACACTGCTCGAGCAATTCGACTTGGCCTCCCTGGGCCACAATACGCCTGAATACATTCATACCGTGGTTGAGGCGGCGAAGCTGGCGTTTGCGGACCGCGAGACCTACTACGGCGATCCGGCGTTCGTGCACGTGCCGCTTGATCGGCTCTTGGATAAGGGGTATGCAGCGCAGCGCAGCACGCTCATAGATCCGGCGGTTGCTTCTCCCGATTTGCGACCGGGCGATCTGCCGCCGTCGGCCCTTGAGGCGCGGCCCGGCGATCCCGCGGTCTACGCGTACGATACGACCCATCTCGACGTCATCGACGCAGAAGGCAACATGTTCTCCGCCACGCCGAGCGGGGGCTGGTTGACGACCTCGCCGGTCGTGGAAGGATTGGGCTTCCCCCTAGGCACGCGCGGACAGATGTTCTCGCTCGACCCCGCTCATCCCAATGCCCTCATGCCGGGCAAACGTCCGCGCACGACGCTGACACCGTCGCTGGCCATGAAAGACGGACGGCCCCACATGGTGTTCGGCACGCCTGGCGGCGATATGCAGGACCAATGGACGTTGCAGTTTTTCCTCAATGTGGTTGATTTTGGCATGAACTTGCAAGAGGCGATAGATGCGCCTTCGTTCCATAGCATGCACTTCCCCAGTTCGTTCTACCCGCGCGCGGCGTTTCCGAAACGCGTGGTGGTGGAGGGGCGTGTTTCAGAAGAGACGCGCGCGGCGCTGGAAGCGAGAGGCCATGAAATCGTGGTAGGCGCCGACTGGGCACACGGTCAGGTGACAGGCGTGCGCTTCAACCCCGACAGCGGCTTGATCGAAGGAGCCGCCTCGCCAAGGACGATGATGCCGTACGCCATGGGCCGCTAGGTGGAAACTTGGCACAAAGGGACTCAGCTTTCCGCCAATCCCAAGGGTAGTGCGGCGGTCAATGCATCATCGGAATAGCGAGCTGTTCAAGACTGAGATGAATTTCCCGCTTTCGCGGGAGTTGTGAGTGTTAGGTATCTCGTTGACAGAATGGGAAAATATAACAACCAGAGATTATGCCCTCGTATCGGCTGCCATCCACATTGGGTTGCTGCATCACGAGCAATGACAGCTCATGCATCAAAGACTAATAGCGCAGACGGCACGAGAATCGTCACTCCGGCGAAAGCCGGAGTCCAGGGGTGCAGCGAAGATGGATTCCGGCTTGCGCCGGAATGACGGAGTTGAACGTCTTCTACTTGTCATGGTTTCAATTGGACTGATGAAACTGTCAACGAATTAGTCAACACTTACAGGAATGACGGAACGGAACGTGCCGTGTGGGCCTCTTATCCTGCAGTACAGGGAGAATATCGTGACGCCTGACTGGCCCGACTCATTCCCCGACGCGTCGCTTGTTCCTCGCCTCCAGCAGTTGGTATGGGGCAAGGCGACCACGCAATGTCTATTCGTTGCGGCCAAGTTAGGCATTGCCGATCTGCTGGCGGACGGTCCACGGACAATAGATGATCTGGCAGCGGAGACGGGCGCCAATGCCTCGGCGCTCTATCGGGTCATGCGCTTGCTGGCAAGCCTGGAAGTGTTTGTGGAACTGGAGCCCAGGCAGTTTGCGCTCACGCCGATGGCGGAGTTGCTGCAAGCCGATGCGCCGTGTTCCTTTAGGGACTACGCAATTGTGCACGGCAGCGAGTGGTATAACCGGGCCTGGGCACACCTTCTCTATAGTGTGGAGACAGGCCGGCCGGCATTCGACCACGCGTACGGACTTTCGCTCTTTGATTTCCTGGAGCAGCATCCGGCAGCGGCAACTGACTTCGACAACTCCATGACGGCTCTCTCGCGATTCGAGGCTGCCGGTGTCTGTGCAGCCTATGACTTTACCGGCTGCGGCACGGTGGTGGACGTCGGGGGCGGTCGCGGTCGATTGCTGACCGACATACTGACCGCTTATCCGACGCTGAGAGGCATTCTCTACGACCGGCCGAGCGTTGTCGAGGCAGCCGGGCCGGAGCTTGCGTCCGGAGACTACGGTAAGCGCTGTCAGGTGGTGGGCGGCGACTTCTTTGCCAACGTTCCCGCGGGCGGCGACCTCTACATGCTGAAGCACATAATTCATGACTGGGACGATGCGCGGTCTGCCATAATCTTGCGGAACTGCAGGGAAGCGATGGCGGCGGGGGGAAGAGTGCTGGTCGTGGAAGGCGTGATGCCGCCCGGCAATGTGGCGTCGAACAGCAAGCTCTGGGACGTCGTGATGTTGGCGCTGACACCAGGCGGGCGGGAGCGCACCGAAGAAGAATATGCCGAACTCTTTGGGCAGGCGGGCCTTTGCCTGTCTCGGGTCGTGCCCACGAATGCAGTGGTGAGTATCGTCGAAGGCACGGCTAGTTAGTCATGTGCACAGGCTCGCGAACAAGGGACTCCTTACGCTCCCTTTTAAGCTTGTCGCGTTGCTAGTCAATTGATATGATGCAGCACAAGCAGACAGCACACAGGGAAGGAGAAGGGAAGCCGGATATCGCTTTCGTTGGCAAATACGCCGATAGAAAGGCTGGTGGTGTTGTTCCACCCCTCGTGGTACCACTAAGGGCGGCCCCGCGTTGATCTAGCAGACTTGCGAGAGTGAAGCGTAGATAATGTAGTTTTCAAGGAGAGAAACGATGGATCGTGTACATAATTTGGGTCTAACACGACGGCGGATGCTTAGCATCGGCGCCGGCATGCTTGGAAGCGTGGGACTCTTGGCGGCCTGTGGGCAGGTAGCTGAGCCGGTAGACGAAGCGCCCGAGATGGAAGAGAAGAAAGCCGAAGCCGAAGCGCCCACGATGGAGACGGTGGAGGTCGACTTTTGGTCGCTTAACGGCTTCTGGGCCTCTTTCACCGAGGGAGTCGGGCTGGAACTCCGCGACGAGTTCAATGCGATGCAAGACGCAATTCATATCAACACCATGCCCACGCCGTGGAGCGAGACGTTTGAGAAACTGCCCGCGGCGGTGGCGGCCGACGCCGCGCCCGATATGTCATTTGCGCCTCGTTTCACCATCAAGACCCTTGCCCACGGTGGCCTCGCTTCGGAGATGACCGAAATGGTCAAGGCCTCTTCCACCATAGATACCAGCGATATGTGGGAAGAGATCTTGAATGATGCCGTTTGGCAGGGGCGCCAGTTTGGGATGCCATTTACGCCCGACGCCCGCACGCTCTTCATCGGACACGAAAACCTGATCGAGGCCGGTCTGGACCCGGAGAGCCCGCCCGCCACGTGGGATGACCTTTACTCCGCCATCGGCAGGCTGGTGAAGAAAGATGGCGCGAAGATCGCCCAGCTTGGCTACGTCCCGCACTGGGGCCCCGGCAGTATTTTCGCGTGTTGGATGGTGGCGGTCTGGCAGCTTGGCGGCGCCATTATCAGTGCGGACGACAGCACTTCGACGCTCGACAACGAGACGACCGTGCGCGCCTTCGAGCACATGCTCCGCATATACGACTTGCAGGATGGCTTCCTGGCGTCGGATGAATTCCGAGGCGATGTCGATCCACGGATTGTCTTCACCGACCGCGGCGCCAGCATGATCTATACGATCTATGACACGCCGCACCAGCCCAACTACAAGGCGGGCTTTGACAAGCTCGACTACAGCGCTGCCCCGGTGCCCCTGCCGCCGGGTGGCAATACGGTGACGTATAGCGGCTGCGGTGACAACATCATTCCCAACGGCTCCAAGAATCCGGACCAGGCTTTTACGTTCATCGAGTGGCTCTTCGAGGCGCCGCAAGACCTCCGCCACGCTTTGGGCAAGAGCCGGCTGCCCATGCGCAAGTCCGTGGCCAACAGCGAGGACTTCATTCAGGGCGACCCGCTGCGCAAGGAGGCCGTGGATTCAATGGCGGTTGCCGGCTTTGTGGTCGGGGCACCGGGCGGAGTCGGCCTCATCGGCATCCACTTCAACATGGCGCAGACCATCTTCAAGAAAGAAAAGACCATCCAAGAGGCCCTGAAAGAGGCCGATCAGTTGGCCCAGGAAGTTCTGAACGAATCGTTGGCGAACTCAGTGCTCGAGTAGTCTCTTGCAGCCTCTTGAAGGCTATTTTCAATCGAAGAGTCTCGCAACGGATACGAGCCGCCTCCCACGGGTTTGGGCCTGGGAGGCGGCTCCTTCCTATCTAGGGTGCCCTTTCCAAATTGCTTGTGTGGCCGTACTTCCGTATCATCGTTGCAGAATTACGTAAATGACAAGGAGGATTTCCCGTGAGAATTTTGGTATCGGGTGTATCGGGACGTGTGGGCACGAACCTGACTAAGGCGCTGCTGGCGCGAGGCCATCAGGTGCGCGGGATGGTGTATCCCGGCGACCCAAAGGCGGAAAAACTCAATGCGTTCGACGTGGAGATTGCCAACGTCGGCTTGGACGATACGGATGGTATTGCTAAGGCAGCGGTGGGAGTGGACGCCGTGGTCCATACGGCGTGCGTCATGTCACGGCCGCCGACCATGGAAAAGTTTACCTACTACGATATTAATACAACGGGTACGATGCGCTTGCTGCAGGCCGTGGCTGCACAAGGCGACAAGCTGCATCGGTTCGTGCACATTAGCAGCGACACCGTATATCCCATACCATCGCTCCTCTACGCCCCGGTCGACGAGCAACATCCGCGCCTGCCGATCAAGGAGTACGGCATGATCAAGGTGCTCAACGAAGAAATGGTGGAGCATTACCGGCGCGAGTATGGACTGAAGACCACGATCATTCGCCCCGGGGCTATTCTGGCGGGTGAGGAGATATTCAACGGCTGGTCCGCAGGCTTGGCGGCGAGCCAGTATCGCGAGGCGAGCCACGCCCAATGCGGCCCGCTGCATCATCCGGAAATGGCGGAGAACCTTGCCAAGCTGGATGAGGCGGTGAAGCAGCGTACGGACGATCCCAGCAAGCTGCTCGTTAACTACCATGACCGCGACGGCAATTCCTGGCTGTGGCAGCGCACGGACGCACGGGATGTTGTTCACGGGATCATGCAGGCACTCGATGAAGACGGCGCGGTCGGCCAGACTCTGAACATGCACGGTCCCTATGCGATTCCGTTTAGTGAAGCCACACCTGTGCTCAGTGATCTGCTTGGTCTGCCGGTGCTGGACTGGGAAGCCCCCGCGTGCTGGCAGTATTGGGCGGACAATAGCGCGGCGAAGTCGCGGGTGAAG
Organism: Chloroflexota bacterium; assembly: GCA_965221905.1. Classification (GTDB taxonomy): domain Bacteria; phylum Chloroflexota; class UBA11872; order VXOZ01; family VXOZ01; genus VXOZ01. Next base: position 3,005,581 of record OZ244922.1, on the reverse strand, counting down.
TACGCGCCGCAGCACGACTTCCACCGCATGGTGGCAGACGCGGTGGCACTGCGCGAAGGCAAGGAGACGACAGTCATTCCGGCGTAGAAGTTGGCGTATTCTTTCCCGTCGAGCGAGGGATGGGGAGTGCGGGCTCCGCGCCTTCCGTCATTCCGGCGGAAGCCGGAATCCAGAGGGAAAGAAGGCGAACGGGGATTGAGCAAACAGAGCTCTAGTTGGCGCTCGACGCTGCAAATCCTGTTGATTGAAGACTGCCGGCACGAACCGTCTACTACTTTGCAGCAGGAGTGTTCACAGAGCTGGAATATTCACTCTACCGTTCGCCCTGAGCATGTTGAAGGGTGAACAATGGCATCTGCGGAGCTCGGTACATGTGCTCGTTTCCCGTTCACCCTGAGCCTGTCGAAGGGTAAACAGAGGCATTTGCAGAGCCCGGTACAAGTGCTCGTATTCCGTTCGCCCTGAGCCTGTCGAAGGGTAAACAGAGGCATCTGCGGAGCCCGGTACAAATGCTCGTATTCCGTTCGCCCTGAGCCTGTCGAAGGGTAAACAGAGGCATCTGCGGAGCCCGGTACAAGTGCTCGTATTCCGTTCGCCCTGAGCGTGTCGAAGGGTAAACAGAGGCATTTGCAGAGCCCCGGTACATGTGCTCGTTTCCCGTTTGCCCTGAGCCTGTCGAAGGGCAGTTCTCCACAGGTAGGTGTTTGCATTAGACGGCTTCCCAAAGAGGGCCACTTAAATGAAAGTACTGTACATCGACATAGATTCCCTGCGCCGAGATCACTTGGGCTGCTACGGCTACGAGCGGCCGACTACGCCGAATCTTGACCGACTTGCGCGGGAGGGGGCGCGCTTCACCAACATGTACGCGGCCGATACGCCCTGTGTGCCTGCGCGCGCGAGCATATTCACCGGTCGCTGGGGCATCAAGACCGGCTTGCTCACCCACGGCGAGCGAGCGCAATCCATTGGCGACTACGGGCGGCCCGAAGGTGAATTGGATACGAAGCCCTGGGAACAAGACACTCGCTACACGGGGCCGACGTATCCGCCGGTTGGCAGCCGCGTGCCGCAGGTGCAGGAATTCCTTGCAATCCAACTGGCCGAGTCCGGTTTCCATACTGCCGCAGTCTCTACCTTTGCCGATCAAGCGCCCTGGTTTCGCACCGGTTGGGAGACGTACTACCGTCCGCAGTGGCATCGGACCCACAGCCACGTGCATGCGCCGGAGATCACCTCGCATGCGCTAAATTGGCTGCAAGACCACGCGCAGGAGGACTTCTTCCTCTACGTGCACTATTGGGACCCGCACCAGTCGTACAAAGCGCCGCAGGCGTACGTGGACAAGATGCTTGCGAATGCGCCTCCCGACTGGCCGTCTGACGAGCGGATCAAGGATGACGCCGAGCGCTACGGTCACATGCCGAACTCCGCCGGTTCGCATCGCATTGGGAGCAAGGAAGACTTTGATTACTGGATGGCGATGTATGATGCCGAGATTGCCTATTGCGATGAATACGTGGGGCGGCTCCTCGAGGCGTTGGAAACGGCGGGTGTGCTGGACGATACCCTTATCATTGCCGCCACCGATCATGGCGAAAACCAGGGCGAGCACAGCGTCTACGGCGACCATTGGGGTGTGTTCGAGACCGATGCCCACATCTGGATGCTCGCGCGCTGGCCGCAAGGCGGTGTACAGCCGGGCACGGTGGTGGATGCGGCAAGCTATACGCTGGACCTTGGCCCCACGCTGTGTGCGGTTGGCGACTTGGAGCCGCCTGCGCGGTGGCAGGGCCGCTCTCTCCTGGGCATGCTGCGCGGCGAGCAGGAGCCTATGCCCCGGCGCGACCATGTGTATCTAGAGCACGGCCTATGGTCGGCGCAGCGGGCAATCCGCACGATAGGCGCGCCGGACGGGCGGGACTGGAAGCTCATTAAGAGTTACCACGGCGGTCTGCTCAACTGGCCCCTGACCCAACTCTTCGATTTGGCAAACGATCCCCGCGAAGAGTGTAACGCGGCGGACAACCACCCCGACACGGTGCGCGACTTAGAATACCGCCTCTGGCAGTGGGAAGAGGAGCAGCTTCAGGGCTGGCCCGATCCCTTGAAAAAGGTTGCCCAAGAAGGCCCGCAAACGGTCGTGAGCGCACTGCAAAACATGCGGCCCGGCGTCTGGCAGTGGCCTCAAGAGGAGGGCCACGTGGTGCCGGAGGAGCGTCTAAAGAGATAACGCGGGTTCAGTGTTGGCAAGGGCAACAGGACTTGCTGGAGAAGACACAGAAAGATGAGAAATACGGGACAGGACAACGCTAGCCCGTGAAACACTTTAGCAGACTGTCATCCAAGTACTCTGTCTAGGCGCTTTTCCGAATTGCACGCTCTGCGGTGGAGCGACAGCGCCGTGTGTTGGCTCAGCGTTGGGAGAATAATGAGCGCGTGCGCCTTTCACGCGAACTCATACAAGGGCACTCTACTCGCCGGTTGACGTTTTTGTTGAAGGAGAGCTTCGATCTTGCGTACTGTGTCCGGTTGCAGCAGCGTGTCTCCGCATACTGCGCAGACGTCAGCCGGAACGTGGTCGATGACAATCACTTGCCCCTCGCGCCGCACGGTATGCATAATACTGCTCGCTTCGTACTCTCCAGGACAGCCCTGGATGCTGCACTTCATGTCGCTTGCCACTGCCCAAGATTCATGACGTGCCGTATTGCGCCAGGCGAGCCGAGGCGGGCGTAGAGATCTTCGGTCCAGCCGTAAGTGCCGGGGCGGGGGCCTAGGAAGACCAGTTCCGTTGGCCAGAGCAGACCGGCGGCTTGGGGCAGGTCGGCGTGCTGGAGCGCGAAGAGAATCTCACTGGCGATGCCGGTGCCGTCAGGATTGGAGTGCGCGCTGAGTGACTCCGGCAGATCGCTCAGAATAAGCGCTTCCAAATTGCTGCGGCGCTGACGCGCCGCGTGGAGCAGCGCCGCGTAGAGCGCTACCACCGCCATTTGGCGGCGTCCGGCCAAGGCTACCCGCGAGCTATCGACTCCGGGCAGATGCGCAATGGCTTCCAGGGCGCGCAGCGTGTCGTAGACCTGAATGGAAGCGATGGTGCGGCCGGTGAGCATGGCGGCGCGGCGCACGTGCCAATCGAGCTCGGTGCCCCAGGCATTGTCGCCGGTGCCGCGTGGCTCAGCCACCACCCGTGCCCAAGAACTATCGAGGCCCTGCAGCCAGTCTTCAGTGGTGCGGCGCCGCTCATGGGGCGAGCGCAGCGCGACGACGACCGGCGCATCGGAATCTGATTCCGGCAGAGTCCAAGACCCGTGCAGCCGCCAGCCGCCTTCCGACGTGAAGGCAAACCTACCGCCTGCGACCGCGTCGCCGCGGCCGATCTCGTATTCAACCTCCGCGTCTAGAGCGCTTGGCGCACTTGGGAAATGTCCGAACGATGTCTCGGCAAGCGCGGCGCGAGCCTTGTCGCGGACGGCTGCCAATTCGTTTGCGTTCGCAATGCTGGGGAGTTCCGGCAGCGTGAAGAAGTCCTCGTGAATGGTCGTGACCCGCTCGGACGTGGGCACGCCGTTCTGATAGACGCGGAGCGTAGCTGCGTTCTCCTGCACTGCGGGGCTATCGTCAATATCCCCTACGGCCTCGGGCGCAACCTCCTTTTGTTCCAGGTGGCGGAGGAACCAGGAGAAGATGCCGCGCCGTGAGTTGGCGTGATAGGAGTGTCCGCCCGGCGTTTCAATAAGTAGGGTGTTCTCGCCTGCGCCCAAGTGATCGTAGACTTTCTTGATTCCCGCAAACGACTCGCGGATGGACCGGATGTGAAAGATGCCGTCGCGATTGGCGGAACCGATGAGCATGGGGCGCGGCGCAATCAACCGGGCCACATCGGCCAGCTCCCAGCGGTGAACGTTTACGGGGAACATGCAGTCGCAGTGGCCGTCCACGGTGCGCTCGCGCACATGGGAAGCGAACGTGGCGGTACCGCAAACCGGCGCTACCACCTTCACGCGTTCGTCGGCAGCGGCAACCCACCAACTCACCGCGCCGCCCCCGGAAATGCCGGTGACCCCCAGGCGTGTGCCGTCCACTTCCGGCAACGACGCCAGCAGGTCGAGACCGCGCACGCCGTTCCAGAGCTCCACACCCGCGGGCGTGTAGCCTTGGCTGAACCAGTTGAACCAGCCGCGATGGCACGTGCCGTGATGGTGCCCCTCGATTTCACCAAGCTGGATGGTCTCGACGAGCAAACAGGCCATGCCGATTTGGGCGAATTTGCGGGGATGGGCCTGATAGTGTTCCTTCTGCTTTTGCGCGTGACCGCAGACATAGAGCACGCCCGGCACGGGATTCTCTGTATTCGTGGGCAGGTAGAGGTTGCCGGTGACGTAGAGCCCGGGCAAGCTCTCGTAATAGAGATTTAGGATGCGGTAGCCGTCTCGCTGAGTCTCTTTTGTGACCTGCACATTCAGTGGAGGTCGCTCTGTGAGAGCCATGTGGCTGGTTACGCCCATCATCGCGTAGTATTGTGCGAGCCACTCCTTGCGCGCTTGCGGCCAGTCGGCAGGCGCGGGCAAGGTGTGCAGCGACTCCGCCTGCATACGACGGGCTTCTTCAGAGAGGTACGTACGGATATCCACGGCTTAGCCTTTCGTTAGATGGGCTTTGACGCAAGTGCGGGCTCGTAGCACACACCCAAATTACCAAGTGCGCTACACGAAAGCAAAAGGCATGCCTTTCACCATTCGCACTGCGAAGTTTTGCCAAGCTCTTGTCGAGACATTAGCGGAGAGAGGCACCACGAGACAAATGACCGACTCAATAAACCGTTCGCCCCCGTATCGTGTCGATACGCTGTATCGGGTACGGGGCAGGCTCTGAGCTTGTCGAAGGGTGAATGGAACTAGCAGGAGCTAAAGGGCTGCAACAGGACGTACACGCCATTTTCGATACTGGCGGGGCACAAGGCCCCGCGCTACTCCTGCGAGCACGTGTCACTGGGAATATAGAGTTCTGGTTGGCGGTCGTCCAAGTACGTTGCTACGGTGCGCCACTGTTCCCAATCGGCATGGTCGAGCTCAATCGCAGCCACCGCTACACCTTCGCCATCGTCTATTTTAGCGAGATGCGCACCGGAAGGCGCGGCGATGCACGAGTGCCCCAGACTCTTCCAGCCTTCCTCTACGCCAGCGCGGTCCGCCATTGCAACGTGCACGGTGTTTTCTAAAGCGCGTGTCGCCACGAGACCGGCAACCACCGGACCGCCCCAGCCCAGGCTGCGCTGCCAGTCATTGGTGATCCAGTCGGTGCTATTCAGGATAACCTGAGCGCCCTCGAGGACGAGACGGCGAATGTACTCAGGGAATATGAGGTCGTAGCAAATCGTCAGCGCCACGCGGGTTCCGTCAATGTCGAAGAGAGCCGGTTCCGTGCCGGGGGTGAATACCGTGCGTTCAGCCGAGAAGAGGTGGATTTTACGGTAGGCGCCGTGCAGGCTGCCGTCAGGAGCAAGCAGCGCGGCGCTATTGTAGTACCGGTCGCCATCGCGTTCGATCATACCGGCCACGACGTAGCACTGGTGGCGACGGGCAATCTGCCCCAGCGCATCCGTTGTCGGGCCGGGGATGGATTCTGCCAGCGTATCGATGCGGTCGCCGACGAAATACCCGGTGGTAGCGAGTTCAGGGAGCACCGCCACCGTTGCGCCTTGCGCTGCGGCAGCGCCGACGAGACTATCCATCCGTTCTAGGTTGGCGGCCACGTCGCCGAGTACGCAATCCATCTGCGCTACAGCGAGTTTGAACGACATGGTTGCGCCCCCTGTTTACGGCGTGGATTGAACTCTTCTCACGCGCGATGCCCGAAAACACGTACCCTTCGACAGGCTCAGTGTGAACGGAAACTCAATGCGAGCTACTAGCGGGAAAAGCCGTTCATGCTGAGCCAATTCTGCCCTGACCGCTGCTCGTTCTTGGCTGGGTGAATGGGCGGACACTCGTTAGGACATTGAACAGCATTATGCGATATATTCGCGCGACGGTCAAAGACAAACTGGAGAGACGGCCTAGGCCGTCTCTCCAGTCGTAGCCAATACAACGCCCATTTACGGGCGACGTAGGGCCCGATTGCCGGCGTTACACCGCCCAGTCTAAGGCGATACAAGACCTGCTTCGTCACTCCCGCGCAAGCGGAAATCCAGCCCTAAGACTCCAGCTCTTGGGCAATGAGTTTCACGGCTTCTGCGATGGCGCCCCGCAAGTCGAGATCGCTCTCACCGCTCATGGCATCCTGCACAATTGGGAAGTGGGCATTTGCTGCCGTGTAGCGCCTAAAGAACGGATAGGGCTTGCCGGCTGCGCCGATTGCGGGTACGGCCGCAAGCTGCGGCAGTTCTTCCACCGCTTGCGCCCATTCGGGCGTGCCGTAGAAGTCAAGCCGCGGCGAGACCTGCTTGACCAGGACCAGCTTCTGCACCTGCGCCTCCAGGCCGCAGATGAACCGGCTGTACTCAAACGCCATGTCCGGCTGCTGCGCGCCGTCGGGCACGACCATCATGTTGATCCACGTTGCGCCGCTCGTTTCGCCATCTGTGCTTGGCCCCTTCGGCATCGGCACCATCCAGAATTTGAAGTCTTCCGGAAATTCATCCCGAACGTAGTAAGCAGCCCAGGTACCCCAAGAAATGCCGGACCCGAGACCTTGCCGCAAGCTATCTAAGTTGCCTGGATAGCCTTCAACGCGGTCCTTGTAGCGCACGTACTGAATGGCGCGGTGTTCCGCCACTTCCAGCGCTTGGGCCGTGTCGAAGATGGCATCTGTGAGTTCGGCGTTGTGCATTTCGCCGCCGTTGGCGTAGAGCCAGGCGGCAAACTCAGGCATGCCGGGGATGTGGTACGTAAAGCCAAGGCGCTCGTAGTTGCCGGATGAGTCTTTCTTGGAGAGTCTCTCCGTGGATGCGGCCAAGTCCTCCCAGGTCAATTGGTCGCCGCCTTCGGGATCGAGACCGGCATCCACATAGTGGTCCTGGTTGATCACCATCACATAGGAGTCCGGACCCCAGAAGGAGATGCCGAAGACCTTGCCCTCTGCTGTGCGATAGGGGTTGGCGCTGGGCATGAATTGATCGGCCCCAACGTCCGGAGCTGTGGCAATATGCGCGCTGAGGTCCGCCAAAATGCCATTGTCCCACAGGTCGCGGCCCCAGATGATGGAACTGTGCACCACGTCGGGCGCGACGCGCGCAGCAGCTTCCGTGGTGAGCTTCTGCAAGTACTCGGCGCCGAAAGGCACGAATGTGTACTCGATCGCCTCTACTTGCGGGTTCATTTCACGGAATGTGTCAGCGGACCAGTTGAACCAGGTTTCCCACGTAGTGAGAGTACGTCCCGGCTCGCGCCAGTCGCGGAAGACGACGGTGATTGGCTCCGCTTCGGGCTTAGCAGCCGCCTCTTTCGCCTGTTCCGGCTCCTTCATCTCCTCTTTCGGCATTGCCTCGTCGGTCCCCGCCCCACCGCAGGCTGCGAGCAGCAAGAACCCGCCGCTTGCCGCGCCGCCAGCAAGAAAGCGCCGCCGTGAGAACACACGCTTCATCTCATTGGTGTCCATAGCTGCCACCTTTCCTTTCAATGCTATGGTAGCGAGAGTCTGGCTAAAGGATAGAGAAACTGCAATGACGTGTCAACGACAAAGACCGTAGGCGAACGAATGCAGGAGAGGAACAACCGGGAAGCCGTCCCTCTCCTGTATGCTCTGTCAATGACTTGCTAACGTTCCCGCGCAAGCGGGAATTCAGCGGATTTACTCAAGCTCCTGGGTAATGAGCCTGGCGGCTTCGGTAAGCGCGCCCTTGAGATCAAGTTCGCTCTCTCCGCCGATGGCATCAGACACAATTTTGTAGTGCGGCGCAGATGCCGAATAGCGACGGTAGAAGGGGTAGGTCTTGCCTCTTGCCCCAACTTCAGGCGTAACGTTGATCACTGGGAAGTCTTCAACCGCAGTGGCCCACTCTGACGAGTTGTAGAAATCGAGCCGCGGTGAAACCTGCTTGACGAGCAGCAGCTTCTGGATCTGGGCCTCGAGGCCGCAGATAAATCGGTTCAACTCGAACGCCATGTCAGGCTGCGCCGAGCCGTCGGGCACGACAATCATGTTGATCCAACTGGTGCCACTGGCCTCGCCCTGACTGCTGGGACCTTGGGGTGGCGGCGCAAACCAGAAGTTGAAGCCTTCTTCAAACTCATCGCGGATGTAGTAGGCCGCCCACGTACCCCACGGCACCGCGGACCCGCGTCCTTCTTGGAGTGCCGCCCTGCCCGAAGGATAGTCCCCGCCCCGGTCGCGGTATCGTATGAATTGCTTCTGGCGGTGGTCTGCCAACTCAAGCGCCTTAGGTGAATCGAAGACCGCTTCACTCAGCTCTTCATTGTGCATGTCCCCGCCGTTGGCGTAGAGCCAGGAGGCAAATGCCTCGAAGCCCGGCACGTCATACGGGTAGCCCAGACGGGAGTATATGCCGGCGGAATCTTTCTTAGAGAGTTTCTCGGTGGCTGCAGACAGCCCGTCCCATGTGGCTAAGTCTGCGCCTTGAGGATCGAGCCCTGCTTCGATGAAGTGGTCCTGGTTGATCACGAGCACATAGGAGTCCGGCCCCCAGAAGGAAAGGCCGAAGATCTTACCTTGCGCAATCCGGTAGGGGTTAGCACTGGGCATGAACTGGTCTTCGGCAACGTCCGGCGCTGTGGCAATATGAGCGCTGAGGTCAGTCAGCAAGCCGTTGTCCCAGAGGTCGCGTGCCCAAATGATCGAGCTGTGCATGACGTCGGGCGTGACGCGCGCAGCGGACTCCGTAGTGAGTTTCGCAACGTTTTCGCCAAACGGCACGCGCGTGTATTCGATATTTTCTACCTGCGGATTCGCTTCGCGGAAAGTCTCACTCGCCCAGATGAACCATTGGTCCCAAGTGGTTGGGGTTTGGCCGACTGGTCGCCAATCGCGGAAAGCGAGCGAGATCTTCTCCATCTCGGGCTGCTTGGCCTCTGCCTTCGGCGCTTCAGCCTCCTTCATCTCCTCCTTGGGCATTGCCTCGGTGGTCGCTGTCCCACCGCACGCAGCGAGCAACAAGAATGCTCCCGATGCCGCGCCTCCAGCAAGGATTCGCCGCCGCGAAAATAGACGACTAGACCTACTCATATCCATAGTTACTCCACTCCTATCCGTACTCTGGAAGTCAAGAACCTGCATAAAGCATAGATAAGCTGCTGCTAGGTGTCAACGTTGTCTATACAGCCCAGGTAGCAAAGAACGACAAGCTCAGAAGCATAGAACACGAGCGGGGAAGTTGAGAGATTTCCATGCTCGTTCATCTGTCAGAATACCCGCGCCTGAACTGTTGAAGGCACACTACTTCCAGGCCGGCGGAACGGGTGCCGCAGGTGCGATCTGCCTGAGCCGTGCTTGGGTCGGTTAACGAGAAATGTTGCGAGAAATGCTGCTCGCAACATTGGGGAATCTCCTAAAGTGTCAGCTCCGTGGGGTAAGAAAGTCCCTAGTTGAAAATAACATACTAGTGCTTAGGCTTCTCTTGACGCTTGCTACGTCGCGATTGGCACGGATGCAGTGGAGGCTAGGGGTAGATGCCGCGGACCATGGTCGCCTCAGCCACGCGGCTCACGCCGAGCGCGGAAGCTCCCATGCGCAGGTCAATGTCGTACTTCTCCGCAGTCGCGATGGTCTCGCGGGTTGCGCGAGTGAGGATACTCTTAAGCTGCTTGCGGATCTCGTCGATGTCCCAGAAGAATGACTGCAGGCCCTGCACCCACTCGAAGTACGAGACTGTTACGCCGCCCGCGTTACAAAGCACGTCGGGGATAACGATGATCCCACGCTCGCGTAGAATCTCGTCCGCCTCGGGAGTCGTTGGGCCGTTGGCGGCCTCGGCGATGAAACGGGCACGGATGTCGTCGGCGTTTTCAGCCGTTATCTGCCCGTGGACGGCGGCCGGGACCAAAATGTCTACCGGCAGTTCAAGCAATTCATCGTTACTGATGCGCTCGCCGCCGGGCAGGTCGCTGACAAGCACTCCTTCATTCTTGATCTGCAGTGCCGCGTTTACGTCGAGCCCACGCGCATTGTAGACCGCGCCGCTCACGTCAGAGATTGCGACTACCTTTGCTCCTTGTTCCACGAGCAAGTCGGCCGCATGCGAGCCCACGTTGCCAAATCCTTGAATCGCGATTGTCTTGCCTTCGAGTCGCTGGCCGTAGTGCCCGAGCACCTCTTCAACCACATAGGTCACGCCGCGCCCGGTAGCCTCGGTCCTGCCTGCGGAGCCGCCGATCTCCAGGGGCTTGCCTGTTACAACCGCTGGCACGGAGTACCCTCTTTGCATGCTGTAGGTATCCATGATCCACGCCATGATCTGAGAATCTGTGTTCATGTCCGGCGCGGGAATGTCGGATTCCGGGCCGATGAGCGTGTAGATTTCGGTTGTGTAGCGCCGGGTAAGCCCTTCGAGCTCAGTGCGGGAGAGTTGCTTTGGATTGCACGCCACGCCGCCCTTGGCGCCGCCATAGGGTATCCCCACCAACGCGCACTTCCACGTCATCCACATTGCCAGGGCGCGCACTTCCTCGATGTCCACGTCGGGGGCGAACCGAATGCCGCCCTTGGCCGGGCCGCGATTCACGTTGTGCTGCACCCGATAGCCGGAGAACATCTCCAGGCTGCCGGTATCCATGCGCACGGGGAAATTAACGGTGAGTTCGCGCTTGGGGACGCGGAGCACCTTGCGCATATCTTCGTCAAGGTGCAGGATCTCCGCCGTGCGATCGAATTGATCAAGGGCGATCGTGAGCGGATTGATCCGTTGTTGTTGATTGACAAGCTCAGCCATTTACTACGCCTCCTCCGTGACCGGCGCCCGTGCCGGGGTAAAGCGCACAGCTCTGACTCTTCGTTGAACCAGGTAGTATTTCGCTTTGGTGTAGTGAGTATCGCAAGATATGGGCGCCACCTCTTCAGACTTGGCGCAACACCTCTTGGAGCTTCTGGTTAACGATGCCGGGGTTTGCTTTGCCGCGGGTGGCCTTCATCACCTGACCGACCAAGAAGCCGATTGCCCGCTTCTTCCCCTCTTTAAAGTCTTGCACAGCGGCGGGGTTTTCCTCAATCGCTTTAGCCACAATTTCCGCGAGCGCGTCCTCGTCGCTGATCTGGGTCAGGCCCTGCTCCTTCACAATTTCCTGCGCGCTCTTGCCTGATTCGAACATCTTGTCAAACACTTCTTGCGCAATACGGTTGCTGATCTCGCCGGATTCAATGAGCAGGATCATCTCGGCCAGCGACTCCGGTGAAATCTTGCAGTCGTTGATTTCGGTATCGGATTCATTGAGACGCTGCAACAGATTGCGCAGCATCCAATTCGCTACAGCCTTTGCGTTCTTGGCGCGCGTCGACGCGGCCTCGAAATACGCGGCCAGGTCGCGGGATTGCGTAAGCAGGCCCGCATCGTAGGCTGAGAGGTCGTAAGCTGTCATAAAGCGCTGTTTCTTTGCCCCCGGCAATTCGGGCAGTTTCTGCCGCACGCCATCTATCCATTCCTGCGAAAGTTGCAAAGGCGGCAGGTCCGGTTCGGGAAAATAGCGGTAGTCATGGGCTTCTTCTTTTGAGCGCTGCGACACGGTCTCTCCGGTCGTTTCAAGCCAGCCGCGTGTCTCGGTTACGCGCGTATCGTTGCCGCTCTCCAGAATACGCGTCTGACGTTCTTGCTCAAACAGTAATGCCCGCTCCACGGATCGGAAGGAGTTCATGTTCTTGACTTCGACTTTGATGTTGCCGGTGGGCGCGTCTGCGGGCCATATCGAGATATTGGCGTCGCAGCGCATGGCGCCGTCTTCCATGTTGGCGGTGGAGATGCCGAGATACCGCACAATCTGGCGCAGCTTGCGCCCAAATGCCACCGCTTCCTGGGGCGAGGCAATGTCGGGCTCAGTCACAACTTCCATCAGGGGAACCCCGGAGCGGTTGAAGTCTACGAGTGAGTACCGCTCACCGCTCGACGCGGTTACGTGGGTAGACTTTGCCGTGTCTTCCTCTTGGTGAACGCGCGTAATGTCAATGGTGCGTCCGCCGTCTTCCTCGTCAAGCTCAAGACTCCCTTGTATACAGAATGGCAAGTCGTATTGGGAGATTTGATAGCCCTTTGGGAGATCGGGATAAGGGTAGTTCTTGCGATCGAACTTGGCAAACTCCGGGATTGTGGAGTTCAGCGCCATGCCCGTCATTACGATGCACTCGATGACCTTCTCGTTGATGACCGGCAGCGCGCCCGGCAACCCGAGGCAAACCGGGCAGACAACGGTATTCGGCGGATGGGCGGCATACTGCGCGCTGCACGCGCAGAACATCTTGCTCTCTGTCAAAAGCTGCACGTGAAATTCCAAGCCAATGACAGTGCGATACTTCTCTGCTACGGTTGTTTCCACGAATTGTTACTCCCACGGCGGCGCAGGTTACAAACCTACGCTACCTGACGTGCCGTTCTCCCACGGCGGCGCAGGTTACAAACCTACGCTACCTGACGTGCCGTTCTCCCGCAGTAGCACAGGTTACAAACCTACGCTACCTGACGTGCCGTTCTCCCGCAGTAGCACAGGTTACAAACCTACGCTACCCAGTCTGCGCGGCGGTTGATGCCCACGTACGACACGCTATCCTCTTACACGGTTCACGAAATTGGCTATGCGCTCCAGTGCGACCTCGATGTCGGCAGTCGGTACGGCGTAGCACATGCGCACGTGGCCGTCGCCGCAGGGGCCAAAGGCGTCACCGGCCACGCAAGCGACGTGCTCTTCTTGCAGCAAGCGCTCCGCGAATTCCTGCGACGAGAGACCGGTCGAACGTATGCTTGGGAAGCAATAGAAGGCTCCGTCAGGCGGTACGCAATTGAGCCCAATATCATTCAAGCCGTCGACGATGAGGGTGCGCCGTTTCGTGTACTCGCTAAGCATGCGTTCGACGTCAGGCTCACCGTGCCGAACGGCTTGCAAGGCCGCATACTGGCTCATGGTAGGCGCGCACATGACCACGTATTGGTGCACCTTCATTATGTACTCCAGCACCGCGCTTGGCGCTGCCACGTATCCGATGCGCCAGCCGGTCATGGCGTAGGACTTGGAGAATCCGCCAAGTAAGATAGTGCGGTCCCACGCTCCGGGGAGAGCGCTCACACACGTATGCTCCATGGTATACGCGAGCCGCCCGTAGATCTCGTCGGAGAGCATGATGAGGTTGTGCTGCCGTGCCAACTCGACGATCTGGTGCCACTCTTCGCGGGGCAGCATGGCTCCGGTCGGGTTCGCCGGGAAGCCAAGCAACAGCGCTTTGGTGCGGGGTGTGATCGCCGCGGCGATTTGCGCCGCCGTAATGCGAAAGTTGGTTTCTGCCGAGCTATTGATGCCAACCGGCTCGCCGCCGGCAAACGTGATGCACGGACGGTAAGAAACATACGCCGGCTCCGGCACAATCACCTCATCACCGGGATCGATGACGGCGCGCAACGCAATGTCAACCGCTTCGCTGACACCGGCCGTAAGCAGTATTTCCGTCTTGGGATCGTATTGGACGCCATAGTGTTCGCTAAGGTACTCCGCTACCGCTTCCCGCAGTTCCATCAGGCCGTAGTTGGAAGTGTAGTGCGTTTCTCCTTTGGCCAGCGAATCGACCCCGGCCTGCAGAATATGCTCCGGCGTTACAAAATCGGGCTCTCCCACACCGAGCGAGATGACATCATCCATGCTGGCGAGAATATCAAAAAACTTCCGAATGCCGGAGGCCGGCACTTCGCGTACACGCGCCGATAGTCTGCCGGTTACGTCGGTACCGGTGGCAGCGCCGGCGCCGGCAATAGAAGATGCGGTCATTGTAGTTGTGCTCCTTGAGGAAGGGCAGGTCTGTAGCGGAGGCCGCTCGCTTGCTCGTATGCGTATGCCAAACGCAGAAGCGTGGTTTCGTCGAACGGCTTACCTATGAATTGCAGTCCAACGGGTAGTCCCTGCACGAGGCCGCACGGTTGGGAAATACCGGGCAGGCCCGCGACGTTGCCGGGCAACGTGTACAAGTCTGATAGGTACATGCTAATCGGATCGTCAATCCGTTCGCCAATTTTGAAGGCTACGGTCGCGGACGTGGGACAGACGATAGCGTCAACTTGCTCGAACGCCTGCTGAAAGTCCGCGGCGATCAGTGTTCGCGCCTTTTGCGCCTTGAGGTAGTAGGCGTCGTAGTAGCCGCTGGAAAGCGCATGGGTGCCAACGAGGATGCGCCGCTTGACCTCGGAGCCAAAGCCCTCACCCCGCGTGCGGCTATACGCCTCCCACATGGTCTCAGCGTCTTGCGCCGCGTAGCCGTATCTGATGCCGTCGTAGCGCGCCAGGTTTGCGCTCGCCTCCGCGGGAGCAATGATGTAGTAGGTGGCAAGGGCATGATCGGTGTGCGGCAGAGAAACTTCTTCCACCGTAACACCCAAGCTAAGAAGCTGGTCGATGGCCTTACGCACGGACTGCTCGACTTCAGGATCGATCCCTGCGCCGAAGTACTCTTGCGGCACTCCAACCCGCAATCCCTTAACGTCCCGCTTCATTTCCTCCGGCCAGTTTGGCACGGGATGCGGCGCCGACGTGGCGTCGCGGGGATCGTGACCGCATATCGCCTCGAGGACAATAGCGCAATCCGTGACGTCTTTGGTAAGCGGGCCGATCTGGTCGAGCGATGAGGCGAATGCGACAAGACCGTAGCGTGAAACACGGCCGTAGGTCGGTTTCATGCCGACGACGCCGCAAAGGGCAGCAGGTTGGCGAATGGAGCCGCCGGTGTCGGAACCTAACGAGAAAATCGCTTCGTCGGCGGCTACCGCTGCGGCCGAACCGCCGCTCGAGCCGCCCGGTACGCGCTCGTAGTCCCACGGGTTGCGCGTGGTGAAGAAGGCCGAGTGTTCCGTGCTCGAACCCATGGCGAATTCGTCCATGTTGGTTTTGCCCAACAGCACCATTCCTTGAGCGTTAAGCTTCTCCATGACGGTAGCGTCGTACGGAGGAATATAGTTCTCCAACATACGCGATGAGCAGGTGGTGCGGACGCCCTTGGTACTAACGACGTCTTTGATGGCGGCTGGGATGCCTGTTAGCGGCGGTACTGCGGTGCCGTCTTGCGCTAGTCGCTCGTCAGCCGCTTGCGCTTGCGCTCGCGCCTTTTCCGGGGTCACGGTCACGTAGGCGTGGATAGACTCGTCAACGGCCTCGATCTGCGCCAATGCAGCCTCGGTGAGCTGGAGAGAGGTTATCTCGCCTTGGCGCAGCAAGTCCTGAGCTTCGTGGACGGTCAGTGCATTGAGATTCACGGACTAGAAATCCAGAATGGCGCGCACGCGAAACTGGTCGCCCTCGCGATCCGGGGCGTTCGCGAGGACTTCCTGTTCCGTCAGCGATGGTTCCACCGTGTCGGAACGCATGACGTTCTTGAGCGGGATGACTTGTGCAGTTGGGGGAATTTGCTCGGTATCCAAAGCGCTGAGCTTCTGAAAGTGCTCGAAGACCGCGCTGAGTTGATGCTGAAACCGCTCTTCCTCATCAGGTGAGAGTGCCAGCCGTGCAAGACTAGCCACGTGCTGCACGTCGGCACGCGTAATGGTTTCCGTGTGTTCCGGATCTTTCACAGTGACATCGCCTTTCATTGACTTAACTCTGATTATAGCCTCTAAACGCGCTTCCCCACAAACGCCTACGTTGTAAGAACGAAGCCGTGCCCCGTGCCAAGTTTCGCACTTGCGGGGAGTGAGAAGAGATGGGTGTTCAGCGAGTTTGCCCGATGCCGCCGGCTCTGCCATACTGCAAAAATCGTTCGTATGATTCTCATCTCACTGCAAACCCCTTTATCGTCTCCATTGACAAGAGAGGCCACTATGGAATCACCGCAAAGGATCGAACCGCAAAGTCTTGCGGACTACCTGGAAGTTATGAGCAAGGCGGTATTTCACAGCGGCATGTCATGGCGAGTCGTAGAGGTAAAGTGGCCTGACATCAAGGCAGCCATGCGCAATTTCGATCCGATTGCGATCGCTTTTCTGAGCGAGAAAGACTTGGACGATCTGGCGCAGGACAAGCGCGTGATCCGCAACCGGCGCAAGCTGGCAGCCATCGTCAAGAACGCGCGCGCTATGCGCGAATTAGAAGAGGAACACGGGAGCTTCCAAGGATACTTGCGCTCTCACGGCGGCTTTGAGGCTACAGTGAAAGACCTGCGCAAGCGCTTTGGTTTCCTCGGCGAAACCGGCGCATACTATTTTCTCTGGGTCGTCAACGAGGACGTGCCGTCGTACGAAGAGTGGTGTGCCTCCCGGGGGCGGAGGCCGCACACAGAGGGTTAAGTTTGCGTATATCGTCGCCGCGTAGCGCCGCATTCGCGCTGCGCGAGGGTGTGTCTGAGCAAAGAGTCCACGGCTATCGTTCGCGTGCCGCAGAAAATTAGAAAGCGGGCCGGTCAACGGCCCGCTTTCAGCTTATCTTTGCCTAGGCGCCGAATATCCGGCGTGGGTTAGCCTTACTCGATAGCGAACGTCACACGAATGTGCGCGGTAACACTCACGGCGCCGCCCTGCACGGGTGAAGAGAAGCCGCCACTGTCAAATGCGGCTTCCGCGGCAAAGGCGACTCCTCTCGCTTCCGGCCTTTCAATCCACTCTTCATTGACCACGAGCGCGGTGCCAAGTGTTACGCCGAGCGTGTCGGCAATAGTCTGCGCTTTGGCTTGGGCATTCTGCACCGCCGCGATCAGCGCGTCTGTCACGATGGTATCGATGTCGCTCAAGCCGAACCGCACGCCGCCGACCTGGTTGGCGCCGGCAGTTACCGCCGCGTCAAGCACCGAGCCTGCTTTGTCGATGTCGTGGACCCTGACGCTTATATCGTTTGACGCCCGGTAACCGACGACTTGGCGCTGCTCACCGGGTTGCACCAGGGAGCGGTCTTCGTAGACGGGGTAGAGGTTGATGCCGGAGGTCTGTATATCCTCATTCGCGATCTCGGCCTCCTGAATCGCGGCAATAACCCCGGTCATCTGCTCGCTGTTGAGCGCCAGCGCCTCCATTGCCGTTTCACCAGTGGTCTGCACGCCCAACGAAAGCGTGACCAGGTCGGGCTTGGCGCTCACGGTACCTTGTCCCTGTACCGAGATGCTGCGCTCGACGGACTTCTCTTCGCCGCCGTTGTAGGGGGTCACGGCAGGAGCTTCGGCTCCCGATGCTGCGGGTGCGGCTTGCACCGCCGCCGTGGCGCACCCAGCCAAGAGCAGTATGCTCGCAATCGCTAGTAGACCGATAAGCTTTTTCGTCAATTGCACTAGGCCCTCCTTCTCTAAAGATCATGCCACAGTATAGTCAATAGTACTCGATTTCAACGTAGAGCGGGCTGCTTGCGGCTTGCAAGGGGTTTGCTTGCCGGGCATGGAAAGAACATCTCAGCACACGCGCCTTGCGTACACAATTAGGGACACTCGCATCTGCGTCCACCTATAGTCGGGCTTAGGTATCGCGGGGGCGCCCATGCGAATCGTACAGCCCGGATCCACTCGCGGTCGGGCTTAGGGAGGCAGCAGTTCCAGGGCAACCAGTACCCCAACCAGCAAGCCTGCCAGCGCGAACAACATCGCCCCAACTTTGATGGTTATGCTCTGTTCTAGTGCGCGCAGGTCGGTTTTGGTCGCCATATCCTGAATGTCGGTTTTGGTTGCCAGTGCGCCGTAGCCTTCGCGGCCCGCGTCGATAAGGGCTTTGGCTTGGCTTTCCGTGAAGCCCGCGCCCGTCAAGGCCTCAAACGCCTTATAGGTATCAAGTACCGCCATTCTTGGTTGCTCCTTCGGCTTGGGGCTTTCGCGTCACCAGTTCCCGCTCCCCGTCATTCCGAGAATGGGGAAGGTCACTGCCCCGCCACCGCAACTCGACAATCACAGCTTAAATGTATACCCGTAGTCTTTCAACCGTTTCCGCGCCGCTTGCCGCTCATTGTCGCTAAAGAGCTCTTTCCAGCGTTCTTGCAAAACGAGCGCTTCCATAGAGTTGTCAAGCAATCCCAGTTCCCAGAGTCTGGCCAATCCTGATTGCGGGCCGTCTGTGCTGAGCAAGCGCTTGGCCGCTGTCAACCCGCCGAGTTCGTGTACCATTCGCAAGAAGTATGTTGGATGATAGCCGTGCTGGGCAGCAGCATCGTCAATGCTTAGCATCGCCTGATGGAATTCGTCTTTCAGCTTGAAGGTCACTCGCTCCCTCACTTCGTGGTAAGACGAGGTTGCAGACAGAGAATAAGAGCTCCTCTAAGCCTATGATACCATACGAAGATGAGAATTCGGTGTAGCCGAACATGAGTCCTGGAGTACTAACGTGTCGATTCAGGTAAGAGACGCTCGCGAGCGGATGGCTACCGTCCCTTTGCTACCGGGATGCTATCTCTTTCGTGACGGCAAGGGCACGGTTCTCTATGTGGGCAAGGCGAAGTTGCTCCGAAATCGCGTGCGGTCGTATTTCGGCCGCCAGGACCGGATGCCGTGGAAGACCAGAAGCATGGTCGAGAAAGCCGTAACCGTTGAGTACATCATCACCGATACGGAGATCGAGGCCCTTGTGCTGGAGAGCAATCTCATCAAGCACCACCGGCCACGCTACAATGTGGTGCTGCGCGACGACAAGTCGTTTCTCTACCTCAAAGTGACCCTCAATGAAGTCTATCCCCGCGTAATGACAACACGTCGCATCCTGGATGACGGCGCGCAGTACTATGGCCCGTACACTAGCGCGTACAGCCTGCGGGATACGATGAATCTGCTCAATCGAATGTTCCCCTACCGTTCCTGCGCCCTCAACATGGAGAAAGAGTATGACCGGCCGTGCCTCGATTTCCACATAAAACGCTGTGCGGGCCCTTGCATCAGAGCGGTTTCCCAGGAGGAATACGCCGGAATCATCCAGCAGGTTATGCGGTTCTTGGAAGGCCGACCGGGCGACGTGATTCAGAATATTCGCGTTGAGATGCGGGAAGCTTCGGATGCGATGGAGTTTGAACGCGCGGCGGTGATGCGCGACCGCATCTGGGCGGTAGAACGGGTCTTGGAACGCCAGAAGATCACCAATATCCGCCAAGGAGACATTGACGTCATTGGTTTCGCGCGCGAGGAAGATGAGGTGTGCGTGCAGGTCTTTAGCATCCGCGGCGGCCATCTGCTTGGGCGTGAGAATTTCATCCTCGAGCACGCTGCCGACGAGGAAGACCGTGACGTGATACGGGACTTCCTGCAGCAATTCTACGGCCGTAGCATGCAGATTCCACAAGCGATCTTCTTGCCGGTCGGCATTCGCGGCGCTGAATTGCTCCGCATGTGGCTGCGGGAGCGGCGCGGCGGCAGTGTAACCCTAAGTGTGCCTAAGATCGGCGAGAAGCGTCGGCTTGTGGAACTGGCCGGAAACAACGCCCGCCAAGGCTTGCAGGACCATCGGCTGCGGCACTTGGACAGCCAGCAGCGGGCACAGGTGGCTCTAACGGAACTGGCTGACGTCCTTGACCTTGATAGCGTGCCGGTGCGCATCGAGTGTTATGACATCTCGAATATCCAAGGGGCGTACACCGTCGGCGCCATGGCTGTGTTCGTGTCCGGTCTGCCGAGCACGGGTGATTACCGCCGCTTTAGAATCAAGAGCGTAGACGGCCCTAACGACTTCGCCAGCCTACAGGAAATGCTCACACGGCGGCTCAAACGCCTGAGCGAACAGCGTGCGGAAACGGAGACGGGCGAACATGAAGATTCAGACGGCCGGGTCGATTCCGACGCCCTAGATTCATGGGGTGTGAAACCCGACTTGCTCGTAATCGATGGCGGCAAGGGACAGCTTAATGCCGTGCTGGAAGTGCTGGCAAACCTGGCGCTGCACGATATCCCGATTCTGGGTCTCGCCAAGCAGCGCGAGGAGATCTTCTTGCCGGGAGAGTCGAACCCGATCACGTTGGCGGAACGCTCCGAGGCACGGAAATTGCTTCAACGAATTCGCGACGAAGCGCATCGATTTGCAATCACGTACCATCGAACGATTCGTTCCAAGCATAGCTTTGGTTCCTTGCTCGACAAGATACCCGGTATCGGAACGAAGCGGAAGGTGGCACTGCTAAAGCACTTCGGTAGTGTGGACGCGATTCGAGAGGCACCGGTGGAGGTCTTAGCTAGCGCGCCGAAGATGAACCGCTCGGTTGCACAGAAGATCAAAGAGCACCTGTAACCGTGGCATTTGCCTGGTCGGTGCTTCGCACTTCGACAGGCTCAGTGCGAACGGAGAGTGAATGCCGCGCGCGGTTGACCTCGGATGTAGGGGCACGACATGTCGTGCCCCTACGCAACTGCCGCGCGCACTTGGATGATTTCCGCGTGGAGCTTTGCGGCCGCGTCTGCCGCTGCCTCGGCATAGTCGCGCTCTGTGCTGGCATAGAGAATGCTGCGCGAGGCATTGATGAGCATGGGTGCGCCGATGCCCGCGGCCTTGACTGAAGCCTCCAAATCGCCGCCCTGTGCGCCGATGCCCGGTATCAACAAAGGCAAGTCCGGGGCTACGCTGCGCACCTGCTCTAGTTCGTTGGGGTACGTTGCCCCCGTTACGAGCCCGCAATTTTCATTCTTGTTCCAGGTGTGTGTAGCTTTTGCCACCGCGAGAAAGAGTGGGTCTCCAGAATCGATGCGCATGTCTTGGAACTCGCCTGCGCCGGGGTTAGACGTGCGGCAGAGCACGAAGACGCCGTTTTCTGCGCGGCAGAGGAAGGGATCCAGCGCTTCGGCCCCAAGGTAGGGATGTACGGTTATGGCATCGAAGCCCAGAGTGTCGAAGGCGGCACGTGCGTACTGGACGTTTGTATTATCCATATCGCCGCGCTTGGCATCGAGAATCGCAATAGCGTCAGGCGGAATGTGCTGTCGAACCGTTAGCAGCGCTTCCAGACCCCAGGTGCCCATGCTTTCGAAAAAAGCGGCGTTGGGCTTGTAGGCAGCGGCGTACCGGTGGGTGGCATCGATGATTTCACGGCAAAAGCGAATAACGCCGTCACGCGTTGCCGGAATATCGGCGGGCAACCGTGAGAGGTCTACATCCAAGCCAATACAGAGTGAACTGTTCTTCTGTGTGCAAGTCTGGCCGAGGCGTGTGTTGAAGGTCATAACGCTCTTCGTTCCTTCTGCTAGCGCAGGGTCAGCATTCTGAAGCCGGCGGACTCAAAGTGGCGCTGCCCCCACTGGCTGACGAGGTATTTTGAAAACTGCGAAATTGTGATGGGGTACTTGCTTTGTTGCGCAATGCCGACGTAGTAGATGATAGGACGGTGACTCAGTTCTGCGACGGGGGCCTGGATTGTTATGCGCTCTTCCGAGGAGTTGGCGGATGAGGAATAGAGCAGGGCGGCGTCTACTTTTCCGCCGATGAGCTCCTCCGCTAACTCTCTCTCGTCTCTGCTTTTTACACGCTTCGACGCCAGGGAATCCCATAGTGCGAGGTTATCCAAGGCTTGGTGCGAGTATATGCCGAGCGCCGATTGCTCCCAGTCGGCGATTCCAACGCGCTTTACATCGTCGAACAGCAGGTCACGGGCACTCTGCAATTCCAGTGAGCTTTCGCCCGAGGTTGCAATGACGAGCCAGTTCGAAGTAATCGGGCGCATGGTCCCGACCTTAATCAGCCCGGCCTCGACGATCGGCACGCCAAACGTGTCTCCCCCGAGGAGGACAGCATCGAAATCCTTGCCTCGCAAGACGGTCTTCATGATGGCGCCGGAAGAGAGTAACGAGATTGAGAGGAGCGCGTGGGGGTTGGCGCGCTCGAAGTCGCCCTTGAGCGACGGGACAGTTGGGGCGAGACTCGCATCGGCAAGCACGGTGAGGTGCTCGCGGTCATCCGGCTTCAAGAGCGACTGCAGGCTATCAAGCGGAGCGCACGCTGCGGTTAGTGTGGCAAGTCCGGCTATTGCGGCAAGCCCAGCCGGCACCGCGGCCCTAAGCAATGTACGCCGGTCACCCATGTGCGAAGTGCAGACCCTTAAATAAAATTGCCGCCCGCAGCAAACTAACTACGAGAGGCTATGTGCATCAATTTCCTTGCCAAACTCTTGGCAACTTAATTCCAGCATGATTTCATGGTAGCACCGTTTACGAATTCTCATCAAGCTGCCGGCTCCTTCAATCCCAATTCTTGGGCGACCGCGGCATGCAAGCACGCCCGTACGCAGAGAATTCGCTTGTCTTTAGGTGGTAGAAGGGTCGAATCACATGTGGCTATCCTTGCTTCTTACATTAAACCAACAAGCACATTAAACCAACAAGCAAATGGGCCCGGATTGTACTGCTGGGCTGAAGCGATGGCACATGAACGGTGTCTCTCGCACAGATGCTGCTAGGCGCCGAAACGCCGGCTCCGAGTTTGCCTTGCGTTCCTATCTCATTGGCGGGCCTGGGGTATATAATTCCAATTGCAGTGTCGCGTTGGTTGTCGCTGGAATCACTCCGTGAGCCAGGCTGCAGAATATTTTGCCGCCAAGTGCGTAAGTAAGAGAACACACGAAGCTCGCCTACGGGAAAGGGAATGAACGATGAGCTATGGACTAGATGTCAATGCGGAAGCAGGGCGTGACTTTGTTGCGCTGGGGGCGCTTGTCCACCGCCTTGATCCTGGGATCATTCCCTTCCGCAAGGCGCACACGTGCGCAATCCACGTTAGCGGCGGAGAGTTCAATACTGCCGCCAACTTGGCCGATTGCTTCGGTCTAAACACCGGCGTCGCGACAGCAATGGTCGACTATCCGATTGGAGACTTGATTGCAGAGCGTGTGCGCGCGATGGGAGTTACGCCGTTCTATAAGCGCTTCGAGCACAACGGCGTGAACGGGCCGAACATGGCGACGGTCTATAGCGACCGCGGCCAAGGCGTGCGCGCGCCGGTGGTCTTCTACAACCGGTGCAACGAAGCGGCGGCGCAGCTCAAGCCCGGTGACTTCGATTGGGATGCAATCTTTGCGGGCGGCGTGCGCTGGTTTCATAGCGGCGGTATCTTTGCGGCGCTCTCTCCCACGACGTCGGAAGTAATCATCGAGGGCATGCAAGCGGCCAAGGCGGCAGGCGCGATCGTATCCTACGACCTGAACTTCCGCGCGAAGCTCTGGCAAATATGGGGTGGAGAAGACCGTGCCAGCGCGGTGAATCGGCGCATTGTAGAGAATGTCGACGTGCTCGTAGGCAATGAGGAAGACTTGCAGACGGGTTTAGGAATACCCGGCCCGGAAGTGGCGGCAAAGTCCAAGCTCGACCCCAGTGCCTTTACCGCCATGATCGATCAGGTGGTCGGTCAGTTTCCGCAGGTTAGGATCGTAGCCACCACGCTTCGCGAAGTGCACTCTACGAACCGGCACAGTTGGAGCGCGGTGACGTGGATCAACGGCGAAGTCCACCTCGCGCCCACTGCCGAACTTGATGTTCTCGATCGTGTCGGCGGCGGAGATGGCTTCGCGTCCGGGCTTATCTATGGAATCCTCTCGGGTGAAGCTCCCGCCGACGCGGTGAGGCTGGGCTGGGCGCACGGCGCGTTGATTACCTCGTTCCCAGGCGACACCACGATGGCAACGGTAGACGACGTGCGCGCGTTCGCGGCGGGTGGTTCGGCGCGCATTCGGCGCTAGATTTGCCATTTCCACTTAGGCAATTGCCCGTCCGGAATAGCGCTCTTGCGGTTGTGCAATTGGGGCAGAATTGTTTGCCCTTCCGGCTATGATTCCTGAATTCGCAATAGGTATTGACGTTGGAAGTACAGCGACCAAGGTGGTCCTTTGCACCGGCGAGGGGACCATCGTGGCGCGAGGCAGTGCGCCTACGCGGATTGTGCGCCCACAGCCGGGCTGGGCTGAGGTTGACTTCGCGCGCTGCTGGGAGAGCGCGGTAACAGCCTGTCACGGGGCATTCGCGGCGATACCCGGCGGTCCCACCTCAAAGCGCATCATTGGGATTGGAATCTCGTCTCTCGCTCCGTCGGTAGCGCCCCTGGCGTCGGATGGCACGCCGCTGCACGCCGGGATCATCTATGAAGACCGGCGGAGTGCGCAGCAGGTGAAGCGCGTGTTGGTGCGCGAAAGCCAGTCCTCGATAGTGCCGCGGACAGGGATTCGGATCGAGAGCGGAAGCACGACACTCAGCAGCATGCTCTGGCTGGTGGAAGAGCGACCCGAGCTTGTGGAAGCGTGCGCCTACTTTGGCTCTTTGACTACCTACCTGGCGTATCGTCTCACCGGTAACTTTGGGATTGACTGGGCCAACGCGCAGCTCTCAGGCCTCTTTGCGCTGGACGACCCGCCGCGCTGGCTGGACGCCTGGTGTCGAAGCCTTGGCATCCCGTTGGAAAAGCTGCCGCCGCACATGCCGTCGGAGGCGAGGATAGGCAGCGTTTCCGCCGGAGCCGCGAAAGAGTTAGGCCTTCCGGCAGGCACGCCGGTCGCAATGGGAGGAGCGGACGCGCAGGCCGCGGCAGTTGGCGCGGGCCTTGTTACGCCGCACGCCGGATTGCTGTCGCTGGGTACGACCAGTGTTCTCACAGTGAGTACCGAGCGCCGCGTAACCGACCCGCGTTTCTATACGCGCCGTCACGTCTTGCCGGATCGCTACCTGCACGTGGCGCCGACGTTGATGGGCGGCGCGACCTTGCGCTGGGCAGCAGCGCTCTTGGGCGCTGAATCTGTCGACGAGTTGGTGGCGCTGGCAGGCACGAGTGAACCGGGCGCCGGCGGCGTAATCTTCTTGCCGTATCTGATGGGTGAACGCGCGCCGTTGTGGGACCGTGATGCGCGCGGCATCTTCTATGGACTGCGCCTTGGCACGGGTCGTGCCGAGATGGCGCGGGCGGTGGTGGAGGGTATTGCGTTTGCCGTGCGAAACGTGTTAACCGAGATGGAGGCGCAGCTTGGAGGCAGGATAGCTCCCCTTACCGTAACTGGTGGTGCTGCCTTCTCGGTCGTCCTGCAAATCCTCGCGAATGTGCTGCGGCGTCCCCTTGCCGTGATCGAGGGCGGCGACAGCGCGGCTCAGGGGGCTGCGTTATTAGCGTTCGTCGCTGCCGATAAAAAAGACATTAACTGGCTCGCCGCGTGGAATCCGAGAGTTGAAGCGACCTTCGCACCTGAAGTGGATGCTTCCGCTTGCTACGAACGGCAATTCGAGGTGTTCTGTGCCTTGTATCCTGCGCTGAAACCTACCTTCAGTATGCTGGCAGAATAGCAATCGGCAGCACGTAAGCTCGTGCCTCTCCTATGACAACGCGCGTGGGTCCATAATCCCTAAGTGGCAGAGACCGGGCCTAGAAAACATCGTCCGAATTGATGGTGAATCCCTTCAGGGTGGGCGAGGATAGGGTCTGTCCTTTACCGCAAACGCCGATTTCCACAAAATGGTGTGCGTCCCACACCAGGACCGTCACCGTCTCGGCATCGGTGTCCACCAGCCAGTATTCCTTGACGCCGTGCTTGGCGTAGAGGGAGCGTTTGAAGGTCTTGTCCCGCTCGGCCGTTGACGGCGAGAGGATTTCGACTACGAGGTCGGGCGCGCCTTGGACGTTTTCGTCAGTGATAATGTGTACCCGCTCATTGGAGACAAACAGCAGATCGGGCTGCACAACGTCCGTATCCGACAGCACTACATCGAAAGGTGCGGCATAGATTTCGCCAACACCCGTGTGCCTTACCAACTGCCCCAACAGAATTGTGAGGTTAATCAATACTCTTTGGTGAACCTCTTTTGGCGCTGGAACCACAACTAAGTCTCCGTCCAATAATTCGTAGCGCTTTTCATCCGGTGCGTTTCTGTAGTCCGCGTATGTGAATTTGAATGTGGGCGTAGAGCTAGCCATGATTGCTCTCCTCTCTTGCAGCCCCAATTATTAACATCATATGCGGCTGCACAGCCATCTAGCAACCTATTTTGAGAAATGAGAGTCGTCTTCGCGTATCGCGCAGTCTTAGCGAATTGCTCAGTCTCCGCGCAGTTCCTCCCAGAGATCGTCCACCACCTGGCCGGCGACCTCGTAGCTGAAGCCCCTGCGGGCGAGGAATGCACCGAGCTGTTGGCGGAATTTGGAAGGATCGGTAGTCTTGAGTGTCGTCGCGCGTTTACGGGCGGCCTCGTGTGCCAGCGTGGTCTCGTCACCGGGGAACCGCGCCAGCGTGTCTTCGATGATGGCGTCGGCAACGCCCTTTTGCCGCAGTTCCCAAGCGAGCGCCCTTCTGCCTCTGGGCCGATGCGTGTCTCGGCTCTCCACCCAGAAACGGGCAAATGCCGCGTCGTCTAAATACCCTAGCTCTTGCAAGCGGCCAATAGCATGGTCGCGGGCTGCCGTGTCAAGCGGCTTCTTGCGCAGGTGGTCTGCCACCTCTTTGGTGCTGCGGGGGCGGAAGGAGATGAAGTTCAGGCCGGCTTCCACGGCAAGCCGAGCGCTGTTGTCACGTTGCCACGCGGTGATGGCGGCGGAATCCACCGTGTCGCCAACACTAAGTCTGTGTGTAGCCACAGTCTCTGACCGCAAAGAAAGCCTCTCGCCATTGCTCAGCTCTACCGTAAAGGCGTTTCCCTTAGCGCCGCGAGGGAGAAGCGCGGTGATCGTGGCGGTCGCAGCGTTCTCTCCGCAATCGAGGGATTGGTCGTTACATTCAAGAGGAGCTTTGGCGACATCGTCTCCAGGCTTCACGGCGTAACTCCCATGCGGTGCCGGGCTGCGGAAGTCTCTCAGTCTTGCCGTCCCAGCGAAATGCGGCGTTCGGTGCCGGCCAAGAGCCGCGCGATGTTGTCGCGGTGCTGTAGAAATATGACAACACCGCCAACGATAGCGTAGATCAGGTACGCCACGGGTACTTGGAACCAAAGCATTGCAATAGCAATCAGAATCGGGGCAGCGGCTACTGTAGTAAGCGATGCAAGGGACACGTACCGGCTGATGAGCATGACCGGCAAGAAGATCACCCATAGAACAGCCATGGTGGGCGGCACCATGAAGGCGAGGCCCGCTGCGCCCGGTACCATGCCCCTGCCGCCGCGAAAACCGATGAAGAGGGGCCAGTTGTGGCCGAGAATTGCCGCAAATGCCATGAGTGCTTCCGCTATCTCATTGCCGGGAAACGCTAGGCGAAGAGCAAAGAGAGGCAAGATAACTTTCAGCGCATCTCCGACGAAGGATAGTACGCCGGGCACTACGCCGAACGTGCGCCACACGTTAGTAGATCCTGTACGCCCACTACCGTACTTGCGGATGTCCGTTTGATGCATGAGGCGGGCTATCAGCCAGCCACTAGGAATAGACCCGGCGAGATACCCAATGACGATAGAGACCGCGTACCAAAGGAAATCAGCCATGATGGTCGTGGAAAAGCAGCCGTATTGGCGTACCGGCGAAACCAAACTGCCGCCGTATTTTGTTTTCCAAGAAGCGGCGGTGCGAAAAGTGAACGAGGGCCGGATTGTTAACGGAGAATATGAAGGTCGGCGGATGCGTGCTCGCTTGGGTCACGTAGTAGATGCTGAGCCGCTTTCGCTTCGATGAGAGGGTGCGGTTGGCCAGCCATGCGCGCAGCGCGCGGTTGAGCGTCCCGGTGGTGATGCGCCTGCCGCGCTCGGCAAATACCTGCAGGGCTGCCGGAAGTATGTGGGCAAGGTGGTAGCCGGACTTTGCGGACATAACCACGGACGGCGCGTGCGGCATCCAGCGCAATCGCCCCTGAATCATCCGTTTTACTTCCCCGGCGTCTGCGTCGACCAGATCCCATTTGTTGATCAAGACGACCAGTCCCTTGAACGCATCATTGACATAACCTGCTATGTGCACGTCCTGCGCAGTCAGCCCTTCGGCGGCATCGACGACGAGAAGGGCAACGTTGCAGCGCTCGAGTGCCCGCACAGTGCGGAGCACACTATGAGATTCCACGCCGTGCTGCACTTTGCCGCTCCGCCGGATTCCGGCAGTGTCGATCAGTACCGCAGTGTCTTCCCCGTAAGTGACGACAGTGTCGATGGCGTCCCGCGTAGTGCCGGGAATTTCGCTGACAATCGTGCGTTCGTGTCCGAGCAGTGCGTTGAGCAGCGCCGACTTCCCTACGTTTGGCCGTCCGACAATAGCGAACTGGGGCAGTGCCGTCTCAGCGTTCGTTTCTTCCGATCTTGGAATGTGTGCGCAGATGGCATCGAGGAGATCGCCGGTGCCAAGCCCGTGTAGCGCCGAAAGTGAGATTACCTCGCCCATGCCCAGAGAGAAGAACTCAAACGTCTGCAAGTGTTGGTCCTGATTGTCAGCTTTGTTCGCAGCAATCACTACAGGCTTCTTCGTGTTGCGCAGGAGGCCGGCGATTTCTGCGTCTTGTGGCGTGATCCCGGTAGGCGTGTCTACGACGAAGACGATGACGGTTGCTTCGTCGATTGCGGCGTGTACCTGACCAAGTACGGACTCCGTCAGCGCATCGCTTTCCGCGACGATGCCGCCGGTATCGGTGACCGTGAAGGCGTGGCCCTGCCACTCTACAACGCCGTAGATGCGGTCGCGGGTGGTACCGGGGATATCCTCTACGACGGCTTGGCGCTGTCCGAGCAACCGATTGAAGATGCTGGACTTCCCCACATTCGGCCGCCCTACGAGGGCAACGATCCCACTGGGAGTAGCAACGGAGTTCGCCGGCAGTTCCTCAACGTCTGGTTGATCGGATGTTACGTTCATGAAGGTAATGCTCTTTTGCATGATTTGCACGCTCGCTGAGACCCTCTTCTTGGAGGGAGGCAGCGTATACCGGCTTGCCGCTATGCGAGTTCTTACTGGCTCTACGGTACTCCAGCAGCCGGACAATTGTACACTGGGCGGGATGAGCCTGCGGGATTACCGGAAACTCACTCCGATTGTTCACTCAATCAGGACATACTGCATTGGTTGCCGGCGCATAGCGCACTCTGGCTGTCTTTCCGCTCATGGTGCGCTCTGCGGCATTATCGAAGTTGCAGCCCAAGTGAGGTGTTCTTCGCCAGAGCGGGCAGGTGCAACTTGCGAGCGAGATACTCGCTAGGATGCTACTGCGTCTAGCTCTTTGAGCCAGGTCACCACCTCTTGCACCGACCAATCCGGTGTCGAAGCGCCCGCGGTAATGCCGACGCTCTCTTTGTGCGAGAACCAGGCAGGATCGAGTTCGGCAGCCGTTTCGATGTGATATGTCGGGGTACTTGCGTCGCGGGAAATCTCGGCGAGGTGGGTCGTATTCGCACTGTTTCGTCCGCCTACCACGATCATGATGTCCACCTGTGGGAGGATATCGCGAGCGGCCGCCTGTTGTTTGGTGGTCGCGAAGCAGAGCGTATTGACCACGTGTACTTCGAGCGCATCCTCCAGCGCCAAGTCCATCAAACGGCGGGCCACAGCCTGAAAACGCTCTACCGTCTGTGTGGTCTGGGAGACGAGGCAGATTTTGCGTCTGAGGCGTACGGAGTCTAGCTCCTCTGGGCTCGCCACGGCTTCGCCGCGTCCTTCCGACCAGCCGAGAATACCGCGGACTTCCTTGTGGGAGGGGTCGCCAAAGATTAGGATTTGATACCCGCGCTCTGCATGCTCCTGGACGATGCGATGCACCTTGGAAACGATTGGGCAAGTGGCATCCAAAAGCTCGAGATTTTGTGCGGCGATTTGCTCAGTGACCGCTTTGCCCGTGCCGTGGGCAGTGATGGTGGCAATGCCGTCCTGCGGGATGGTCTCCATTTCAGAGACAACGCTAATACCGTCTTGCTCTAGTCTATCTATTACCGAAGGATTGTGGACAAGCTGCCCCAGCGTGTGAATCTCCCCTCTCTCTTTCGCTACAGCTTGCGTCATCTCGATAGCGCGTTTTACGCCGTAGCAAAAGCCCATCTCTCTTGCAAGAATGATCTCCATAGGTTGCCTTCTGCTCTGCACACGTTCCTTATCATTGTACTGGACGAATGTTGGCCGCAACAACCTATCGGTGCGTCCGAATGTTGTGAAGCGCTTCGGCCGCATGCAATTGCTGGTAGATTAAGAGCCCCTAGACTCTCAATCTACCGGCTGATAGAGAATCGATAGCGCTTCAGGGGCGCCATCGCGGCGTCGCTCTCTGAGATCTGTAGTGTTTCCCGAGCAGTCGTCGTTCGAGTGGCTGTGCACTTGCAGGGCAGTGCGGGGCATTTGCATGCCTGTAGTCTCACTTGTTCTTAGGCGGCCGCAGTACCTTCATCGAGAAGTGCAATGATACGTTGCCGCAAAGACTCTGCAATAGCATCTGCCTCAGCTCCCGAGAGTTTCTTTCCGTAGTGCTCCTGCAGCTCTATCGGTTCACCCAAAGTAATGGTTACTCCTACCCGGGGACTGGGGAACTGGCTGCCCCGTGGCAGGGCTTTTTCGGTGTTCTTGATGGCAGCGAGCACAATAGGTATCCGTTGTCGCACTGCGATGCGCACAAAGCCGGAGTTAAACGGGCCTACCTCTCCGGTACGGCTGCGGGTGCCTTCGGGGAAGAGTGCGACAGTCTCGTTTCGCTTGAGCGCTTCCATAAGAACACGCACACCGCGAATGTCATTGCTTTGGCGGATAAGCGGATATACACCCCAACGGGGCAGAATGAACCGCAGCAGTGAGTTGCGAAAGAGCTCCACCTTGGCCATAAACGTAAGCACACGGTGGGTACACGCCACGCCCACAGCAAAGGGATCAAGATTGCTGCGGTGATTGCAAATGATAAGCAGTGGCCCCGAGGGCCACTGCTTATTTCCGCTGACGCGCAATCCCAGATACAGATGGAAGAGCGGCATGAGTATCAATCCGCCGACTATGTAGTACCAGAACCAATTCCGCTTGTTCCGGTGACTGCGCTGATACTCAATGTCGGCTGCAGAAATCTGAGATGGGTCGAACCGTGGGTCGATATGTGTGTCCATGGCGTCACTCCCGTGGGCGGCGGTTCGCTCCCTTGATCTCAGCCCCATCACGACGGCGGGTAGCGGGGTGCGCACAAGACGCCCGGCTGTCTCTTGTCAAGATTTGTAAGGGCTTTGGCGCCTCATGTTGTCCAGGATACCCAATTACACGGCTTACTGCTACTGAAAGGCGCCGAGTACCCGACCAACCTGTGAACGAAAACTTTTCGCACCTGATGCCGGTCGTGCATGAATGCGGCAAGGGCGCTTGGGCGTCTTGCCGATGGACCCCCTCAAATTTTCCTGACGCAATCGTTACCTTACGTTTTTCTGCCGCTGCAGGCGCGTTGATTGGCACTTGGACTATCAAGGAAAATACCGGGGCGAATTCACGCGGGGCAACTGCCCGGATAGTGCATTTACTGTGAACAACCTGCGTGATACCCTTGAGCCTGGACTCAGAAGCCTCCACAGGGTCCGTCTACTCAGGAGAGGGTGCATGTTCACAATTACGGAAACTGCTGCGCGACTCATCAAGGACCAGATGCAATCTGAAGGCGAGGGCGAAATGTATCTTCGGGTATTCGTTCGTCCCGGTGCGGATGGTATGCAATTCGGCATGTCGAGCGAGGAGAAACCTGGCAAGAATGACGAAGTCAGCGAGCAGCACGGCCTGAAGGTGCTAGTGGATAGGCTAAGTCTGCGAACGCTCGATGGAGTGGTCTTGGGTCACTCTGAGGATGGCGGCTTCAGTCTCGGCAAGCCCGCAGACGCCGCCACAGAATCTGCCGAAGCGTGACAGGAATCTTTGCTTACCCCATTTGTCTGCGGTCACGCTGCATCTAAGAAAACAATCTCTCTAGACAGGGCTGGTGTGGAAACGAGCTATTCAATCGTCATTCCTGCTTACAACGAAGAAGAGCGGATTGGCGCTACGCTGGAACGAACCCTAGCCTATTTTTCCGAACGCCCGGAATGTCGGGCTGAAGTGCTGGTTGTTGACGATGGCTCCACGGACAGCACTGCGAACTTGGTCGCCTCCTGGCAGGAGCGATCCCGGCATGTTCGCCTTCTCAGTCACGACGAGAACATGGGCAAGGGTTGGGCAGTGCGCACGGGGATGCTGGCGGCTGATGGTGAGTATGTGCTCTTCATGGATGCCGACGGTTCTACCGACATTGCCGAGATTGAAAAGCTATCGCAGGCCTTGGATGGTGGGGCCGACATAGCGATTGGGTCGCGGGACCTGGCGGGATCGGAAATCCGGCAACACCAACCTGTGGTGCGAGAGACCATGGGTAAGGCCTTTAGCTTCATTGCCCGCGTGTTGGCTATTCCTGAGATCGTCGATACGACCTGCGGCTTCAAGCTGTTTCGCAAACATGTTGTTGCGCCGGTCTTCAGCCGTCAGAGGGTTCGCGGCTGGGCTTACGATGTAGAAATACTGTATTTGGCAATAAAGATGGGGTTTCAGGTGGCCGAAATCCCGGTGCATTGGACGGATTCTCCGGACTCTCGCGTGAATTTGGCAGGCGTTGTGCTCCCAACACTACGAGACCTGATCTGGATTCGTCTTATCCATCGTTCTGTAGGTCGTCGCACGGCGTCCTACCGTACCGATTAGAGAGTACGGTAAGGGATAGGGGCAAACAGTAAAATGTATTGACTATTCGCAAATGGTATGCTAGCATCGTATACATGCGATAATGCCGCATTCAAGACGTGAGTAGGAGCGATAGCGCTGGGCAAAGGGGAGGGTATTATTTAGTACGCAACCCGGTTACTTGCCCTACGGGTTGGCGGGCGTGTAGTTAACGCGCATGCATGAAGGAGAAGATCAAAGATGGCTTTTCGAAATGCTGTTACGCGACGTGGACTGCTGACTGGGGCCGGGAGTGGCGCTGCCGTGCTCATTTTTGCTGCTTGCGGCGCCGTGGCGACGCAAGAGATGGCCGAGGAAACTACGGAAGAAGCGCCAAAGGCGAAAGAATCGATGCCTGAGGCCGAAGCCAGGCAGGTTGTATGGTCTTGCTACCGTCTCAGGGGCCGCATGGAGGGTTGGGACGATACGTTTGCTGCGATCGCCGAATCCACAGGTATCGACATCGAAGTCTCGTGGCAGGACGGCAGCGGCTATTGGGACCGGCGCCGCGCTGAATTTGCCGCAGGCACCGCGCCGGTTGACCTGATGGTGAACCAGTTGAACTGGGTCATTCCGGGCGGTCTCACGGGCATGTTCCCGGACCTCTACGAGTTCATGCGCCGGGATAACGTGGACCTTGACCAGTACTTCCCAACGGCACTGACAAGCTGGGCGTGGAAGGGCCAACTCTGGGCACAGCCATTCCAGCATGGTGGCGAGGTAGTCTTCTACAACAAGCAATTGTTCGATGAGAAAGGCGTGTCCCATCCTCATAAGGATTGGACCTACGATGATCTGATCTCGGCGGTGACCAAGCTGAATGATCCGGACAACAATCGCTGGGCCTTGGATATCGGTCAGAACGGTCTACATTACATGATGGGTACGTTCGTCTACAATTTTGGCGGCGAACTGCTGAACGACGTGCGCGATCGGGCGCTCTACGGCGAGGACCAAAACTCGATTCGCGGCGCGGGTCTCGACGTTGATTTGCATACCGTGCACAAGGCCACTCCGCCTGCAGAAGCGCGCGAGAGTCTCGGCAGCGGCATCAGGCCGATGGATGCGCAGATGGTGTCCATGGAGTTCAACGGAAACTTCCGCCACAACGCGATTCGCAACGGCATCGGCGTGGAGAACCTCGATTTTGCGCCGCCGCCCAAGGGCCCGACAGGCATCCAGCGCGTCAGCACCGGCGGCAACTCCTGGTCGATCCTGGCGCTCTCCGAGCAACTGGACGACGCTTGGGAGGTGCTGCGCGTCTCGCATACGCGTGAGATATTGGAATCAACCCCGCAGATCGAGGTAATCTCTTGGCCGCCGCTGTTCTGGGCGGCAACATCGGAGATTTGGCTGAGACTGTATGAGGGCACGCATATCATTGACGTCCAGAACGTGTGGCAGAGCGGCGGTCACGACCTGCTGGTGCTGCCCGAGGGCTCACAGGCTTGGAGCACGATGAACGAGCCCATGGGCCGCGCACTCGCGGGAGAGATCGATACCACCGAGGCGATGCAAGAGTCGGCCGCAAGGCTCAATGAGCTGTTCTCGCAACGACCGGATGAGTGGAAGTAATTCTTCTCTAAGCACGGGAAGTAGGCAGAATTCACTCCTTCCTGGCTGCAAATAGGTCTTGCAGGATCGGCTAGCTTTGAGCCGGTCAGATGTGTGAAGGCGGAAGAGGCGGCGCTTACGGGCATTGTGCGCGAATTTTGCGATAGTTGTGCGCGCAAGGCTGTGAGCGCCGCTTCCACGTCTTGCACATACCTGCGTTTCCGCGCTACTGTGCTTGTGGACGTGCGCTAGCAAGTAAAGGATTACTACCACTATGGGTCAACTCGATCGCGAAACCTCCCGTTTGCCTGATTCGGCGCCGCTCACCGTGGAAGGCGACGTGGCCGCACTGATGATTGCCGGCATCCATCGCTACTTGGACCGCGAACTCGATGCCGCTGACGAGGCCGCTGAGACGGCACTGCAGTCACTGCCTGCGGCGGGTGACTCCGCAGAGGCCGCAGTTGCCGCGAAGCGCCAAGAATTCGCACGCATCGTCGGCGCGATAGACGAGCGCAAGCCGGTGTCGGCGTTGGAGTTCGTGAGCTCAACTCGAGACCCCTTCCGTGTCGCTGCTACGCCAAGCTATGACGTTCATGCGATTCGCTGGCCGGTGCTGGATGGCGTAGAAGGCGAGGGCCTGCTGCTGCGGCCCAAGCAGAAGCCCAGCGCGCATGTAATTGCGTTGCCGGATGCCGACTGGTCGCCGGAAATGCTCGCCGGAATTGCACCCGGCCTGAAACCTGAGCAGCAGTTCGCGCGGCGATTGGTGGAACTGGGCTGTCAGGTGGTGGTGCCGGTGCTCATTGATCGTGAGCACACGTGGTCCGGGAATCCGGCTATCCGCATGACAGACCAGCCTCATCGTGAATACATCTACCGCATGGCCTTCGAGATGGGTCGGCACGTAATTGGCTATGAAGCACAGAAGATCTTGGCGCTGGTAGATTTCTTTTTGGCTCAGGACGCACCGGAAGACGTGCCGGTGGGCGTATTTGGCTACGGTGAAGGCGGGCTCTTGGCGCTCTACAGCGGCGCGCTGGACGAGCGCATCGCCGGCGTTGGTGTAAGCGGCTACTTCCGTAACCGGCGCCAATTGTGGCAAGAGCCGATTTATCGCAACGTCTGGCGGCTCCTGCGCGGCTTCAGCGATGCTGAGCTCGCGAGCATGATTGCGCCGCGTCCCTTGATCGTCGAGACGACGCCTGCGCCTACCATCAGCGGCTTGCCGCCCATAAGCAATCTAGAACGTGTGCGCGGCCGTGTTGGCGCTCCAGGAAAGATCGAGCCCGCGCCGCTAGAGGAAGTTCAGGCGGAAGTTGCCCGCGCTCTACCGGCTTACGCATCGCACGACGCCGCGGACTGTCTCGTGCTCGTGGGACCCTCTGCTACAGATCCCGGACCGGGCTCGGATGCCGCTCTAACGGCGTTGCTGCAAGGCTTGGGTGTAGAATCGCGCGGCGCGGCTCCGGCCACATCACCACGCGACGCGCGCGGCGCCTTCGTCCCATCCGCTCGTATGCAGCGACAGTTCAACCAGATCGTGACGCACGTCCAGGAATGCCTAGAGTTGGCGTGGCGCACTCGCGAGGACTTCTGGTCGGAGGCGGATACCTCTTCGCTTGAATCCTGGGAGCAATCCGCGGCCGCTTATAGAAAACGCTTCTGGGAAGGGTTGATCGGACGCTGTCCCGATCCCAGCCTGCCGTTCAATCTGCGCAGCCGTCCGTTCGGCGATAGCGAGGCCTGGACCGGCCACGAAGTGACGCTGGACGTGCTGCCCGACGTGTTCAACCACGGCATCTTGCTGGTGCCCAAAGACATTGCGCCGGGAGAGCAGCGGCCGGTGGTGGTCTGTCAACATGGTCTCGAGGGCCGGCCGGAGGACGTGATTGCGGAAGGGGAAGGCCCGTATAATGCCTTTGCCGCGCGGCTGGCCGAGCGCGGCTACATCACATACGCGCCGCAGAATCCCTACATCGGCTACCACGAATTCCGCACGCTCCAGCGCAAGGCGAATCCGCTAGGCTGGACGCTCTTTTCCTTCGCCATCGCGCAGCACGAGCAGATGCTGCGCTGGCTTTCAACCCTGCCATACGTTGACTCGGACCGTATCGGCTTCTACGGGTTGTCCTATGGCGGCAAGGCGGCGATGCGCATCCCGACGGTGCTGACACAGTACGCGCTTTCGATCTGCGCGGGCGACTTCAACGAGTGGGCGCGCAAGTGCGCCAGCACCGACTACTTCTCGGGCTATATGTTCAATCACGAGTGGGAAATGCAGGAATTCGACCTGGGACAGACCTTCAACTACGCCGAGATGGCCTATCTCATGGCCCCGCGCCCGTTCATGGTCGAGCGCGGCCACCGCGACGCCGTGGCGTCGGATGAATGGTGCGCCCACGAATATGCCAGAGTCCAGCGCCGCTACGCCGACCTGAAAATCCCCGACCGCGCCGAAATCTACTACTTCGACGGCGGCCACATGATCGAAGGCACGGGGACGTTCCCATTTCTGGATAAGCACCTGAACTGGGAGCCGCGGAATAGCTAGATGACACCGCGTGATAGCGAGCGACAGAATTAAACCGAACCCCTACCCGTTCGTGCTGAGCTTGTCGAAGCATGAACGGGTGGGACGTATGCACCGCGTATGTTCTCAAGCAAGGATTCACCCTTCGACAGGCTCAGGGCGAACGGATGAGGTCTCACTCTTCTGGATTGGGCTTGTCACCGCTCAGGCTGCGGCAACGGCATCGGCTTCACGCGGATGGTGTACTCGTTGCGGTAGGTGACGAGGCCGGGGTGCGCGCCGGGGATGCGGCGGACGTAGCGGCGGCGGGTGACGTCTACCTCGGCACTAGTGGATTCACGCAACTTGCTGTAGTAGGCAGCGATCTGGGCCGCCTGGTTGATGATGTCTTCCGGCACCTCGCGTCCGCCGGAGCGCAGGACGGTATGTGCGCCGGGCACGTTGCGCGCGTGCAGCCACACGTCGTCGGCGTCGGCAAGACGCAGGGCGGCGTCGTTCTGGGCTCCGCTGCGGCCTACGAGCACTTGCACGCCGTCGAGCCAGAGCGAGACCGGGCGCGCTCCCTCTTCCACAGCTCTGCCGCGCTTGCCTTTGCGTCCTTTATCCTTGCGAGGCTTGCCGCCGCTTACGATGCCCTGCTCTCGCAACTCTTCGCGTAACGCGCGCACGTCGGTTGGCGTCTCCGCTGCCTCGAGCAGGGCCTCGGCTTGCTCGCAGTAGGCGTATTCATTCTTAACCTTGCGCAGCAGCCCCGGCACTTCTTCCTGCGCCCGCTTCTTACGCTTGTAGGTGGAAAAGTACGTGTCGGCATTCGCAGCGACCGAGATTTTCGGATCAATGCGAATTGTCTCGCCGTCAACCTCGATCTCGCTGCTGTCCGGCGCAGCACTGTAGCCAAACGCCAGGACCATATCCCCTTTGCGCCGCCATTCTTCCGCGTCGACAGCTTCCGCCTGCTGGTGTTCCAGGGCACGCCGCCGCTGCCGGAGTTGGTCCATGCGCTCTTGCATCGCTGCCAGCAGCGGCTTCTGGCCCAGGTCGGGCGTCCGGCGCTGCGGCGTTTTGCCCTGCTCCCGGTAGAAGCGCTCGATGGCTGCGCTCATCGTGTCTTGTAATTCGCACTGCGGGAACATACTCAAGGTATAGGGCGCATAGGCCGCGAGCGCGCCGTCTTCACTGTGGGCGAGGGAGGGCGTGGGTTCGCCGCTCGCGACCTGCGTAAAGATAGCGCGCGCTGCAGCGATCACGCCTTCCCACACAACACCTGCTGCCGGTGCTTCAGCCTTGCCTGCAGCGCGGAACACCGCTTCACGGGTGAGGAGGGGTCCGCAGCCGCTGGTCTGCCCCATGAGCACACGCCAGGCGGGAGGTTTGGGATCGGACTGGGCCGCGGATTCCAATTGCGATGCTTGCACCGCAAAAGGATCGGGACGCTCAAGGGGTGGGGGCGGGAGGTACGGCAGCTTGGGCAATACTTGGCGGTAACGATTGATGGATAAGTCTACCCGCTTCATGCTGTCGAGAATGGCGCCGTCGGCGTCCACCAGCACCAGGTTGCTCGTGCGCCCCATGATCTCAGCGATGAGCGTAGTTTCCACAATGTCGTCGTCCACCCGCGCGTGGACGGTGAACTGCAAGACACGCTCCCAGGGCGGCTGCTCCACCGCGGCAAGCCGTCCTCCCCGCACGTACTTGCGCAATAGGAGCAGGAGCGGCGTTACGTTGTCGTCAGCGCGCGCCGGCCGCTCGCGGGTGAGATAGAGATGCGGCGCTTGCGGTGCGGCATTGATGATGAGCCACCACGTCTCGCCCCGCGCATAAATCTCGAGGCCGACGGCGAGATGGTTCGGGTGCAGAACGCGCTGTATCCGTCCGCCGACGATCTTGTCGGTGAATTCCCGGCGCAAAGCGGTAAGAGTAGCAACGTCAATGTTCAAGCAATGTATCCTTTATAGTCTGAATGCGTATGTATCTATTCTACTGCCATTTCCGGTAGCGCAGGTTTGCAACCTGCGCACATCTGGAGAGAGAGCGATGTCCAAGAAAGCATTGCTTGAAATTATCTTGCTCACGTGGGTGCGGCAAGACTAGCATTTCCCCCTCACCCTCACCCTAACCCTCTCCCTCAATGGAGAGGGGACAAGAAACGCCGTAGCGCGGGGGCTTGTTCCCCGCCTCTTGGATTTACATAAAGGGAGGCCAGCGTATAGTCAGTGGATGCAGTGTGCAGCGGTGAACGGCTTTTTACGCCAATTACATACTTCACGCAGAGCGCAGCCGTGCGGCCACTTGCCGGTGTGTGGGAATACTACTCGCGCCGGCGTGCTCGATGCTGCACGCGGCGGCGGCATTCGCGTAGCGACAGGCGGCTGTCGGATCACGGTTCTCCGCATAGTGGAGCAGAAATGCAGCCGCAAACACGTCGCCCGCGCCGGTAGCGTCCACGGGCTGGGCCGGAAAGGCGGCGTGTTGCACAGCTCGGCCTTGTACGAAGACGGTTGCGCCGGAGTCACCCTGGGTCATTACTGCCAGCGGGACAAGCGAGGCGTAGTATTCGGCAAGTTCAGCATTGCCGCGCACATCTTCTTCGGAGAAGAAGATTATATCGTAGGCAGAAAATTCCTGCTCGGCGCGGTGCCAGCGGCGGGAATAGATGCGGCCCTTGCGGTGACTGCGCAGGCGACCTTGGATGGTCATGCCGACGAGCGACCCTTGGGGGAAAGACCCGCCAAATTGCGTCGATACCTCACCGAAGAGAGGCGCGACGAGCACGATGGGCGTGTCGCGCCAAGCTGTAGGCACGTGGCGGGGGTGAATCTTCGAGGCTTTGGCGGCGAGCTGCTGCCGGCGTCCCGCAGCGGTATATTCGTTCGCCATCGACGTTGTGTTCTTGGATGGGAGCGTGTGCAGCATCACGTCACTGCCGAGGAACGCCTGATAGAGAGGCTCGTCTTCCGGTGCGAGGGCTGTGAGCACAGCGGCTGACACTCCCCAGGTGCGCGCAAGCAGTGCGGCGTAGGTCACCGTGCCGCCCCAGCGCCAGCCGCCGGGCATGAGATCCCGCGAGGCATGGCCGATGGTGAGGAACGTTGGTGCGGCTTGGCCGGTTGCATTCACGTCACGCACGGTCCTGCCACGCGATGTGCTGGGCCTGCACGGCCACGCTAGACGTGCGGAATGCATCGGCGGTGGCAACTTGCCTCAAGTCGGCATCGCTGAGAGATTGAATAGCCGCGTCGAGCATGGCCGCGGCAACATCGTAGTCGGCTTTGGCAGCGGAAGTTGGAGGAAAGGCGCGACCGGACTCATCTTGGGTCGCCAAGTATCCACTGCTTTGCGGCTCGTTCGTCAGAGACGATCGGTCATTTGCTCCCAACGCGTGCAACTTGCCGCCGCTGATCCACGCCGTGCCTTCAGTGCCGATCAACGTTAGTTCTTGGAATGGGGCCCCCGCGTCCGGCGCGAGCCAATTGCACGCCACCACACCCGTACCGCCAGAATTGAACGCACAATGGACTAGGCCCGCATCTTCGAAGTCCGGGTGCTCGGTGAGGCCGTGTCGCTGTGTAGCGGCGGCGGTTACGGTCAGATCTCCGCCGAGCCAGCGCAGCACGTCAAGGTCGTGGACGGCAAGATTGGTCAGCACGCCGCCGTGCGTGTGCGTCGCATAGAACGCCTGGGTACGAGGTGTGGCCGTGACCTTCTGCGAGTTGATGACTACGGCCTGGCAAATGGCGCCCAGCAGTCCCTGAGCAATCGCATCCCGTAAGTGCACGTATACCGGTGTGAAGCGCAGAGGATGCAGCAAGACCAAGCCGCTGCCTAACGCGGTTTGCGCCTCTTTTACAGCGGCTACTTGCTCCAGAGTTAGCGTGCACGGTGCGTGGGCGATAACGTGCTTGCCGGCGCGCATGGCTTCCTGGATGGCCGCCGCCTTATCGCCATTGGCCGTAGCCACGATGACAGCATCTACAGCAGTTTCGGCCAAGAGCGGCGTGAGGCGCGGGAAGACCGGCACACGATACCGACCTGCCGCCGCCATACGGAGTCTCCCGCTGCGTTCGGCGATGGCTACCAAGTCGGCAGTCTCATGTCGGCGCAGCCGGTCGAGCACGCGGTAAATCTCGTCGTGCTCTAATCCGACGGCGGCGATGCGAAGAGGGGGATTCACGAGGTGTGATCCTCTATCGGGGATTCAACGCACCTGGGGTAGGCAATACTGCCTAGTCACACGGCCGTTAAGTGGTTTCGGTAGCTGTGCCGTTGCCCTTGCCGTTGGTCTGCGCCTGGGATAGCTTCGTTTCCTGTGCGTTCGGCACCTCGGAGTCAATCGGATAGCGGTAGACGTTGCCTTCGTAATTCTTCAGCACGATCTCGTCGTCGGTGATTTCCTGGATGAAATCGGGCGTCACGGGAATTTTGCCGCCGCCTTGCGGCGCATCGATCACGAAATGCGGGACAGCCATGCCGCTGGTGTGGCCCTGAATCGCCTTGATGATTTCCAGGCCTTTCTCCACGGAGGTGCGGAAGTGGCTGGTACCGGTGACCAAGTCGGCCTGGTAGAGGTAGTACGG
The DNA here is from genome assembly GCA_965221905.1 of Chloroflexota bacterium. Taxonomy (GTDB): domain Bacteria; phylum Chloroflexota; class UBA11872; order VXOZ01; family VXOZ01; genus VXOZ01. The sequence continues at coordinate 2,964,288 of OZ244922.1, read as the reverse complement.
CTTGACCCGAATCACTAGGAGCTTCTGTACAAGCTCCTTCATCACTTCCGCATCGTCATTCACACCCCGCAGCAGCACGCTCTGGTTACCCAAGGGGATGCCGTGGTCGGCCATCAGTTCGCACGCGCGGGTGGATTCAGGCGTGATCTCGCGCGGATGGTTGAAATGCGTGTTCAGGTAGACCGGATGATAGCGTTGCATGATTTCGCAGAGGTTCTCCGTCACGCGGTGGGGCAGAGTGACGGGCATGCGGGAGTCGAGGCGGATGATCTCCATGTGCGGAATCGCCCGCAGGTTTTTGAGAATATAGTCGATTTGGTGGTCGAGCAGCATGAAAGGGTCGCCGCCGGATATGATGACATCGCGTACCTTGGGATTGGAAGCGATGTACTCGATTTGGCGGTCCCAATCGTTCTTGGTCACGGCATTGCGGCTGCCCACTTCGCGGCGGCGCGTGCAGAAGCGGCAGTACATAGCGCACTGCAATTGCACGACCATGAGCACGCGATCGGGATAGCGGTGCGTCAGATAGGGCACCGGCGAATCCATATCCTCAGCCAGCGGATCCATTGTCGTCAATGAATCGCTATGGTCGAGTTCCATTTCATCGGGAATGGCCTGACGCCAGATAGGGTCGTTGACCTCATCAATTAGGCCGAGGTAGTAGGGGTTGATCCTGACCGGGAAGTTCTTGTGAAGGCTGGCCGCCGTTTCGTCATCTAGGCCGAGCCGCTCGCCAAGCTCGGTAATGAGCTTCTCCGGCCGGTTAATGCCGGCCGCGAGCAATTCCTGCCACTCATCTTTTTCTCGTTTCACTTCGGTCTGCGATAGTGCCATTGCGATTCCTTATTCTCCCAAATCCCCTAATCGGCGTTCTATAGTTCCAGGTCTACACCGTTATCGCTGATGGCGGCAGGCACCATCACGGCGTCAACCATACCATGGATAAGTTTTTTGTCCGCCGGCACGATAGTTACGAGGATGCCGGCAAGCGTCGTTTCGTCATTGGCCACGAAGTAATATGGGCTCAGGCGCACGCGCCCGTTCATCTTGCGCACTGCGTCTTGAGCAAAGTCATAGTAGCGGGTGCCGTACCGATTGCCGTGGTGGAACTTTTGTAAGACGTGGGGGGTCGTCGCGAAAGCGTCGAGGGCACTCTGCACTGCTGCATCCCACTCCGCTTCGGGGTGATCGTGGCCGATGGTGACGCCGCGGCTGCCCCAGGCTGTCGCCGAGAAGCCGGAAGGCTTGATAACCAGCCGCCGGTCGGATTGGCCCAAGCCCTTGAGTTGACCCCAATTCGTTACCGGTCGCTTGGCAATGTTCAGTCCGGGAACGACGGCTTGCGGCGGCAGCGGGCGCGGGTCTAGGATCCAGGTTTCCGGTATTACTCGCTGCAGGGCCGCTACGTTCTTTGCCCCCAACTCTTGCTTCCAGAATTCAGCCAGCACGGGATGATGGAAGAGGGCAAAGAGGAGCTTCTCCTCGAGATACGCCTTCACCGGCGGCGTCATGGTGATGAGTTGCTTGCGGGCGGCGTAGAGAAGAAGATCGTAGTTCGGGATGTTCTTGAGATCGAAGAGCTCGAAGAAGCGATAGAGCGTGTCGACGGGCTGCCCATTGAGCATGAGACAGTCGCCGTGCATCTCTATCTCTTCGGGTTTGGCACATGCGCTGCTCATGCCAAGCTCGCACAATTGATCGGACAGCCACTGCATTTCAGGACGGTAGTCCACCGACTCGTCTGAAACGGCTATGGCGAGCTGTGGGTCGTCTTTCGCGGCTCGGCTGCGGATCATGGCGGCAAAGCCTTCCACCATGCCGTTCGCGCCCCCTACCATCGAGAATCCCAAGCTATCGTAGTGCTGCTGCATGCTGCCAGTAAGGCCGATGCCGCCGGGAATGGAATCCAGTTCGGCAGCCTTAACGCCGTCATTTGTCAGGAGAAGATCGGGCCGAATCACACCGGGCAGGTCGCGACGGAAGCGATTCATACGCCCGTAGTCGATTACGGTATCGCTCTTGCCGATATCGAGATACTCGTGGAAGAACGGTGGGATAGTGCCACGCACGCTGCGGCGGTAGAGGCGGTTCGCGGCGCTGTAGAAGGCAAGTAGCTGGTTCCCCAATTGCTGTAGACGCCGGTAGCTATCGGGATTGATGAGGAAGGGCTCCGGCGCGATGCGCCAAGAAGCGCGAGACCCCTCAATAAGGGGCCGGTCTGCCTCGCCAAATAATCCGCTGGCGGGAACACGGTCGTTGAGGGCCAGACTGCGTGCACGAGCGTCGGTCTCTGTGAGCATATCCAAAGCGGGGGAGCTTGCAAGAGCACTACGTTCTTGGCTCCCGCGACTCTCCGATTCCGCAGTTTGGCTACCTGCTTTAGCAGCAGTACTTGGTGCGTCTTCCGTCATTTCAACTCGCTCGGATTTCTAGGTTTCGCCATTACTTCATTATTTATAGCATACCATGCACCCATGGAGGTGCCAACAAATCGACGTGTCACTTCGGCACTGCCGCGCTGGTAGCGCAAAAGGTTGATGCGCTGCCTATTTGGGCCGGAGACTAAGAGTCTGGCGATGCGTCCGGGCCGGATTCGCCGCTTGCGCGTTCCTCGCGGAGCGCGTTGACCTCGCGCCGCAATTCGCCAAGCTGCCGTGTAAGGAAGAAGAAGTAGCCGAAAACCACCACCCAAAGAATGGCATATGCTGCGAAGAGGTAGTCAAAGTTTTGTATCGTTTCCATTCGGATGCTCCCTCGTGCATTCATCTTGCGGACGTACGTAGGTCAATTAGGGTTTCTCGTAGCTCGTCGATCTGCAAGCGTTGCCGCACCAGGAAGACCGCCAGCACCGTAAATACGACGATGCAGTAGAGCACGGTGTACCACATGCTCATGGGTAGGTCCGGGCCTTCCGCTCTGGCTACGATGGGATCGGGGTGCAAGGTGCGCCACCAACGCACGGACATATGCACAATTGGCACGTCAATAAAGCCGATGATGCCAACGATCGCCGCATAGCGCCTGCCGCGTTCGGGGTCGCCGACGAATCCGCGCAGCATGAGATAGACCACGTAGATGAGCCAAAGCAAGAGCGTGGTGGTGAGACGCGGGTCCCAACTCCAATACGTGCCCCAAATCGGTTTGCCCCAAATTGCTCCGCTGATGAGCGTGATCGTAGTGAAGAGCACCCCAATTTCCGCCCAAGCGCGGGCGAACCGGTCTCTGCCGGAAGTCGGCCGCCTGAGATAGAGGATGCTCGCCACGAAAACAAGGAAGAAGCTCAAGTAGGCGTTCCATATTGACGCCAGGTGGATATAAAATATCTTCTGCGACGCGCCCTGCACGAGCTCAACCGGTGTGTAGACAAATATGAGCCAAAGGGCCACGACCATGCCGATCAACGTGGCTACGCCCAGGAGGTCATCGATCCATCTCCGCGCGCCGTCTGCATTATTGCTTAGCAACATCGACGTCCTTTCCAAATAAAAGTCTTACTTAGTGTGATCTTGGGACTGTTTCGCGCATCTACCGTGCCGGCGCGCTGCCCCCGTGCAATCCGATGGTCACATTATAAAAATAGCGCAAAGCTAAGCCGACGTTTGGCTCACGCCGCTTGCTCCTCTTTCGGCGCTCGGATCTAAAGGCGAAGCAATTCCAAGAAGGCAATCGTAGCCCTGTATGGCACTGGGTATACACACGTTTTCCTAATGCTCTTCCGACAATAGTGCTCACATCAGCCTTCAACTGCATGTGCAAATAGGAGGTACGAAAGGGTAAGAAAGATTACGTCGAAAGCGATCAGCAGGCCGATCCATGGTGTCCCGTCCACGGTGCCGCTGAGCGCGTTAGTTGTCGCTTTTACTGAGCCAATAAGCACGGGCACCGTTGTGGGCAAGAGCAGGAGCGGCAGCAATGCCTCGCGCGCCCTGCTGTGTGCTGCCATGGCAGAGAAGATTGTGCCCAGGATAGCAAAGCCCAGCGTGCCTAAGGCCGTGATGAGAATCACTGACGGTCGGAGCACCGGCAGGTTGAAGAGCAAGGCGAACATGGGCAGGGTGACCGCTTCCATGATGAAGAGGAAAATGAGGTTTGCCAGCAACTTAGCAACGAAGAGCGTGCCCCGGTCAACCGGCGCAAGCAGTAATCCGGCGAGCGTTCCCCGTTCGTACTCACGCACAAACGTGCGTCCCATGCCGAGGATGGCAGCGAAGGTAATGGTCAGCCACAGCAGTCCGGGCCCTATCTCTTGGACCGTTGGCCCCCGTAGGTCCAAGGCCAGGTTGAATATGATGAGCGTTAGCACTGCAAAGGTAAGCATTACGGTGAGCAGGTCGCGGGCGCGGGACTCTACCAAGAGGTCTTTCCGAACCACCGTGAGGACTTGCTGCACCGGTAGCATCATTGCGCTGCTCCTGCGAGGCGGCGGTATGCGTTGTGCAGCGCAGTGTGATCGAGGGTCGAGCTTTCGGCATGATAGACCAGCCGCCCCTGTGCGAGCACCATCACGCGATTGCACAGGGCCAACGCGCGGTCTAAGTTGTGGGTGGTTAGGATAACCGTCCGGGCCGGGATAGCGCGGCCTTGCACGAGTGAAGCCAGGAGATCAAGGTGTTCTTGGTCGAGGCCGGTGTCCGGCTCGTCAAGCAGCAGCACGTCGGGATCGTGGACTAGGGCGCGCGCCAACGCCACACGCTGCTGCATGCCGCGCGATAGATTGGCGACTTGATCGTGGCGACGGGGAAAGATGTCTACCAACTTCAGCAGCGCATCAACACGCTGCGCGAGGTTCGGCACCCCGTAGAGGCGGCCGTAGAAGAGCAAGTTCTCACGCGCCGAAAGCTCCTCGTAGAGATATGTGCGGTGCGCCACGACGCCGACGTGTCGGCGCACCTCGTTCGAAGCATTTGCGCTGTCCCAGCCCATGATGCGAAACGCGCCTGCGGAAGCGCGCATGATTGTGCTCAGTACCGCAATGAGTGTTGTTTTCCCGGAGCCATTGGGCCCGAGAATCGCCAGGCGCTCGTTACAGCCCACAGAGAGGTCTACGTTATCCAGGGCAATGTGGGACCCGTAGCGCTTGGTCAGCCCCTTCGCCTCAACGGCAAGGTCCGGTGCCGCGCACTTAGGTTCATTCATCGCCGGTCTCTTTGCCTGGTTCTCGATGGATTTCCATCAGACGCTGCTTCTTTTCCGCGCGCAGTCGCCGGTACTCCTCTGCGGCAATCCCACCCGCCGCAAATTCGTCATCTAGTTGCGCGATCTCCAGGAGCAACGTCTCGCCAGCCGCCGGAACAGCGGTCGCAACCGCCGCTGTGGCTGTGGCCCTGCGGCGCGGGCCGCCCCGCATGCGGTAGACCGCATAGAGGACAGGCAGAATCAGGACTACGCCAAGCAGGAAGAAGAGAGCTGCCTGCGTGTCGCGCGCGCGATCAAATAGACGTTCAAGCCGCACCCGTATGGAGGGCGCGGGCAAACCTGCAATTTGCACCGAGACCTCAGCGCGGGCGGCGAGCGAGTTGGTTGACCCCACCAGGTAGCGGCGATCGCCAATCGGATCGGCTTGGACCTCAAGCTGGTCTGCGTTGAAGCGCAGCCCATACTCTTCACGCGCAAGGATGGCAAATTGGTCGGTGGGGTACACCGTGCGCTTGGTAAGACTGAGCGTGCTGCCGGAGTACGGCAGTTGGTACCCAAACATTACTTCACGCTCTCCCGGCAACAACGGCATGAAGACGCCGAAACCGCGATCGATCTGCACGACGTTTTGCGCATTGAGGCCGCTCAGCATCGTGAGGTCTTGTGCATCTACGGGGAGGGCAAACCGCAGCACTCTGTCCATCGGCGCTCCGGCGCCAGCACCGCCGGTGGCAAGGAATGTGCGGTCGCTATCATTGGCTAACCGCACTATCTCGATGACGCTGAGCATGCCGCTACTCTCTTCTCCCGGCGCAATGATCAGCACGTCAGTGACGACCCGCACCACGCTCGCATCCTGGCTTGCCTCGAACACGATGAGTGGGGGCGCTTGGACCGCGGTACCCTCGGTAAACTTGAGCTCCGGCGTGTTGTATGGAACTTGCGTATAGGCAGCCACGACCACAAATCCCAGCATGGGATCGGTGGGAAGGTCGGAGAAACGGTAGGCGCCTTCAGGCCCGGTGACCTGCGTGCGTTGTTCCACGATTTCACCATCGCGAAGGAAGTAGAGGGTCACCGCTACATCAGCCGGTACACTGCCGTCCGCAGTGCCGTTGACGACGGTGCCGCTGATGACGCCGTCCGCTGCGGCGATCGTGGAATGAATCAGGAGGGTCAGGAGAATGCAGAGCAACAATGACAGTGCAATAGATATTGGCGACCAGAATTGGAGCGGGGCGGTAATGCATTCGGTTGTTGAGCCGCTCGCACTGCTGCCGCAGATGGATTCCCGCTTTCGCGGGAATGACGGAGTCAGCGTGCAAGTGCGCTCCTGTTGTGGCGGGAATGACGGAGTCGGCGCGCAGGATCGCTCCTGTTGTGAAGGGCATGACAGAAAAGGTGCGTGACGGTTCGGATGCGGGCTATGTTGGCCTGTCACTGGTCGTTTCTCCAGGCAATGCCGCCGTCGGTGCTGCGATAGACTTCTCCCATCTCCGTCACCGCGAGCACAGTGCGGGCGGTCGTTGGGTCAACCGTCACCGCGACCAGCGGTTTGCGCAGCGGCAGGTCTACCCACGTCTGCCCGGCTGACGTGGAAAGGTACAATCCGGTGTGGGCCGCAGCGTAGAGCGTGCTTCCGTCCGATGCGCCGGTCAGTGCGCGAACGGGTCCCCGCAACGCCATGGTAACTGCGCCGCTGGCGGCAGACCACGTCTCTCCCTCATCGCTGCTCACCTGCACTCTGCCTGATTCTAAGGCAATGAATAGCAGCGGCGTAATGCCGCTTACGAGAATTGCCACAATCTTCTCGTCATCCGGCGTTGCCACCGGTTCCCAAAATCTACCCCCGTCACGCGAGCGGAACAAACCGCTCTCGGCGAAGCTCGCGTAGATTTCCGTAGGAGCGAAAGCATTCACCGCTGCGGCAAGAATCTGCGCGCTGGGCAACGTGCCTTGAACTTCCTGCCAAGTTTGTCCCGAATCGGCCGTGACGTGGATACTGCTCTCTGTGAATACATAGGCGTAGCCTTCACCGGAAGGAGATACTGCCATGGCGGCGGGCGCAACATCCAGTGCGCTTTGAGTCCACGCGCGTCCCCCATCGCGGCTTTCCAACAGACCGGACGTTTGAGCCAACAAAACGTGATCGGGAGCAAGGAAGGCAAACCCCACGAGCCCCGCTGCGTCAATCTGTGCAATTGGCGTCTGCTCGGTAAGCGTGCGGGAGGACGAACGATAGAGCTGAAAGATAACGCCGAAAGCGATGAGTACGAGGGCTGCGGGTACCGCTATCCAGAGCCAATGCACGCCCTTCGACATGGAGGAAGCCGAAGCTGGATCCACAGCCACTTGGTCGGCCGGAACATGCTGTTGTCCCCGCCGCCGGGCGCGTATGCGCAGGATATCTTCCTCGATGGCGTAGCTGAGCGCGCTGGCTTCATCTAGTCCCGCGGCGTCACTGAGAGCGCCCTCTTCGCTCTGCCTCTCCTCGAGCACGCTGAGGACGCGTTGCTTCTGCGCCGCGCGTAAGGACTCGTACTCGTCTGCCGTGAGATCGCCTTGCTCGTGCTCGAGGTCGATTTCCTCGAGCTCTTGATAGAGCAGCAAGGTGCGTTCGGCGAGGTCATCGCGGACGCCGCCTGCCGAAAGTGTGGTGGAGGCGCCTCTGCGCCCTACCAGAGGCCACACAATCCATATCAGGGCAGCCACACCGAACACGCTCCCAAAGACGATCACGCTCATGTGCGCTTGTCCTGCTTGTACCGTGCGTACTCCTCTTCGAAGAGTTGCTCCAGCTTGCCGGACGGCGCTTTTGGTGAGTCGGTCGGCATTGCGGAAGCAGTCGTTGATACCGGTCGGGCTTGACTCCAGTTCCAGAGCACGATGCCGACGACGGCGGCGCCAAAGACCACCACTCCAATGGACGCAACCCACAACAAGAGACTGAAGCCCTCGCGGCGGGGTTCAAGCAGCACATCCTCGCCGTAGCGGTCTACGAAGTACTGGATGATCGCTTCTTCGCTCTCGCCGTTTGCTAGCTTTTCGCGAATGACCAGGCGCATCTCACCTGCCAATTGTGACTGGGAGTATGCAACCGGCACATTCTGGCAGACCGGACACTTGAGCTGCTTGGCAACTGCCACGGTCTGTTCGTCGATACTTGCCGCTCCGGTGATAGCCGGCGCCAAATGGAGCAGCAGCGCAGCGAGCAACAGTGCGACCGAGATTGTCACGAAGTGTGTGCGTGTTCTTGCCGGCATGAGTTCTGAACGGGGAGTGTCGTCTCCGCTGCGGGGGCCTAGCATGGTCGTGCGTTTCCCATCCATGGCGATTGTCTTCATCCCGGTGATTCCCTATGGCGGGACCGTGCCCGGCGCCGGCCGTCCGGCGCGAACGTCATCGGTCACTGGGGCTGATTCCGCCGACTTTGACGAAGTCGGCCACCACGAAATGAGCCCGCCGACTACAAGGAGCGCCCCGCCCAGCCAAAGAAAGGCGACGAGCGGGTTCACGAAAATGTGAAAACTTGCCGTGCCGTCCTCACCGAAGGCCGCCATTACTATGTAGACGTCGTCGAACTGCGGATAGACCGTCTTGATTACAACCTCGCTCACCGGCTGGTCTTCCCAATTTGCGTAGACTACCTTCTGCGGCGCTACTTCGAATGATTGGTTGGCATTGCGCACCAGCAGGGAGGCGATCGTGCGTTGCTTGCCCGGTTCGCTCCACGTTGTAAGACCTTGGTACGCCACTGTGTACCGGCCTACTTCCACGCTCTGACCGGGACGCATACTCACGGAACGTTCAGTTTGAAAGAAAGAGGAGCCAATAATGGCAATGCCTAAGGCTGCCACTCCTACGTGAACGAGATACCCGCCATAGCGGCGGCGATTATAGCGAAAGACCGCGAGCAATGCGGCTGGATAGAGCGTCTGTTGGGCACGCATAAGGGCAATGGCCGTGCGATGAAACTCGCGGAGGGCAACAACGAACGCGAACGTACAAGCAGCGATACTTAGTATCGACCATGGAGAGCGCGCGCCAAGTACGATGGCCGCAGCCGTAACCAAGGCGGTAGCAATCAGCGTGGTGCGCAGTCCCCGCAAGAGCGCCCGCGCCGCACCGCGCCGCCACGGCACGAGCATGCCAAAGCCCATCAGCGCGACCACGGCCAGCAAGAGCGGCCCGTTGACTTGCTGGTAGAACGGCGCGCCGACATTGATCTTCCGTCCTTGAATTGCTTCCGAGAGGAGCGGGAAGATCACGCCGAGAAAGGTGACGAGTATCACTGCTACCAGGAGAAGGTTGTTGAAGAGAAACGTCGCTTCGCGCGACAACAGGGAGTCGAAATCATGCTCGTCACGCAGTTGGGGCAGACGCAGCATGAGGAGCGTGAGCGAGACGATCAGGCTGACCGCCAGGAAGCCGAAGAAGTACGGGCCGATTTCGGATACCGCAAAAGAGTGGACGGATGAGAGGATTCCGCTCCGAACCACAAACGTCCCGAATAGGGCTAAGTTAAAGGCTACGATGATGAGGACCATGTTCCAGACTTTCAGCATGCCGCGCCGCTCTTGCACCAATACCGAATGCACATAGGCGGTCATAGCGAACCACGGCAAGATCGCGACGTTTTCCACGGGGTCCCAGCCCCAGTATCCGCCCCAACCCAGAACGTGATAGGCCCACCATGCCCCCAACAGGTTGCCGAGTGAGAGAAAGAGCCAGGCGAGCAGCGCATAGTGGCGTGTAGCCTTGAGCCAACGGCTGTCCACGTGGCCTGTGATCAAGGCAGCTATGGCAAAGGCGAAGGGGATCGAGACGCTCATGTATCCGGCCAGCAACATGGGTGGGTGCACGAGCATGCCCGGGTCTTGCAGCAGCGGGTTGAGGCCGCGCCCGTCAGGCGGCACCGGCGAAATGGTCTCGAACGGTGACGAGATGAAATTGAGCACTAAAAGAAAGAACGCCTCGATTGTCATGAGGACCGTAATCACGTAGGGAATCAGTTGCCGGTCCGTGCGGAAGTGGATGAGCACTACCACCGAAGAGAGCAACGCCAGTGTGAGAGACCAATAGAGCAAAGAGCCGGCTTGGCCGCCGTAGAAACCGCTGAAGAGGTAGGGCCACGGCTGAGAGCGGGTCGACTGTGCGACTACGTACTTCAGGCTGAAGTCGTGGGACACAAAGGCATAGATGAGGGTGAGCGAGGAGAGCGCGACCAGCACGGCGACGGCCACTACGGCGTTGCGCGCGCTTACGACCAACTCCGGCACCCGCAGACGTGCGCCGAGCACAGACGCGACAGCCCCGAAGAGCGCGGCCAAAAGGCCAATGAAGAGTAAAGCTGTTCCAATATTTGCGGTCATAGAGGTGTATTTACTTTGCGCGAGAAAAACATCTGTCCCAAGTTCCGCACGAGAAAGCGAGACTGAATGTGAAAATTTGGAATTGCCTTTCTTGCTGCGCTTTAGCTCCGGTCATTCGTGCAAGTGTCGACTGATTCGTTGACAGAGTCGCCAATCCGGTTAATACCTTGGAAAGTTGAAGACGGTCAACTCCGTCATTCCGACGAAAGCGGGAATCCATCTTCACTGCACCCCTTAGGCTCCCGACCCGCATTAAGAATGGGGCAGGCTTTGGGCCGGAGTGACGGTCTTCCGGCCGCCTACCCTGTTCGTCTTTGATGCATGCCCTGTCACTGATCGTGACAGAATTACCTATTGGGTGAGGCAGCAGACTGGTAGCCCTTACTTCCTGCCGTTTCATGCTCCCATTCTGTCAGCGATTTACCTGACACGTACACTTCCAAGCTAAACGAGGATTCTATAATTGGCACTCATGAGATTCTTCGCCGCCGCCGTCCTCAGAAAGACCGGTTGGGGAGCCTGCTTGATGCGTGATGCCCCTAGCCAACCGGTCTGCAACCACACGCTAGCCCCATGCAACGCCTTCGCAACCGAGAAACTTCGATCCTCCGCGTGACTCCGCCCGGTTGATTCCCTAGCCGCTTTCTAATCTCTATGCTGAGGCGCGAGCTAACCCGCTATTTGTGCTGCCTAAAGCGACTTCAGCGCGACCAAGGAAAGTGTGCATCGCGCGACTGATAGAACTCCCTGATACTTGCCGTATCGAACAAATTGTCTTGCTACTCATCTTCGACGACAACCGCCGTGCCGTACGCCAATAACTCCGAAGCGCCTGACATCACCATGGATGTCACAAAACGGACGCCAATAACCGCATTCGCTCCCAAACCTTCTGCCTCGGCAACCATTCGATCAGCAGCCTGTCTGCGAGACTCCGTCATGAGCTGCGTGTACTCGGCGATCTCGCCGCCGACAATGTTTCGGAACGCCGCCATGATGTCGCGTCCCACGTGCCGTGAACGGATTGTGTTGCCTTGCACCAGGCCCTTCACTGCAATCACTCGCTTGCCCGGGACTTGCTCCGTTGTCGCAATAATCATCAGCCTCTTGCCCAATCCTCTCGTAATCCTGCGGTGAGTTCAGCGCATCGGCAACGCACTTGCACAGCCACTACCTAGTTGCAGCTTCGAACACTTTCGTCAGCGCAGTCACGTTGTGTGCGCGTCGATTTGGCCGCCCCACGACCGCCGAGGAACAAAGATACCGCCCATCCCACCAGTGAGGATGAGCGGTCAAATCGTCTTCTGCTTTTGACCGGCACTCCGGCGAGCAAGCGAGCATGCAAATCCTGCCATTAACCGGGTTGGGCGTAGTTACTGTCGGTTGGCGCAACTTCCTCGAAGCGCGACGGGCACTTTGCAAAGACCTTATCAGCGTAATAGACGCCATCCGGGCCCTGCTTGCCTTCGACGACAACCTGCACGCTGTCGCCAAAGATGTCAGACAAGACCCCGCTGAAGACGACAGTGAGCTTTCCGCTTTCATCCTCAACCTGGAAGCGCACGTCCTGGATTTCAGCGCTGCGCACGATTGTACCGGGCACCACGTTGCCGGAGACCCGCGTATGCTGGGTTTGCGCCTGCGGGCCCATCTCCGCCAACTCGCTCACCGTAATGTAGTACGCGGTACCCGAGGGCAAGGCAGCCACGATCAAGTAGGCTACCGCCAAGAGGATGATGATGCCGCCCACGATGATCTTGATATCGAACACGGGACGGCTTTTTCCGCCCTGGCGACTCATCGCGACTTCGTTTGCCATTAGGCCGATCTTCCAGTTTCTAATGCCCGCGCATGCCTAATGCGTACGCAGCGCGTTCTCGGCAATAATCTTCAGTACGTCGGCGAGCAACAACACTACGCTGCCGGCAATAGCAATCTGCACAACAGGTGATCGCAGCCTCTGCTGAATGCCCGGTGCGGCGGGCGCATTCCGGTGCGGAGAACCAATTGGCTTGCGATAGCCCGACCGCCGCAGTCCACCGGAAACGTACACCATCCACAGTACCAATAGTACCTTAATCACTAGGGCAGCTATGTAGTCCAGGCCCGGATTCACAGACATCAGCCGGTCGTACGTGAGGATAGCGCCGGAGATGAAGAATGTCCAGATACAAAGCTGTACGATTTCATGGAACCGACCCTCCACCTCTTGGCTAATCTTCTTCCAGCCAGCGGCTCTTTCCGCTGTATCCACTGACGGACGTATCACTAAGAGGTAGAAGAACGTGCCGCCGATCCACGTCACCGCCGCGGTCAGATGAACCCAACGCAGTGCGACGCGCAGAAGGTCTAACGTGATCACACTCGGCGCATTCCCCTGTACGGCGTTGCCCAACGCCCAATTCCTTGCTAGTGTAGCATGGTGAACCGCTGGGATGTGTCTGCGAGGCGACAATCTCAGCGTGAAGAGGATGACGCTCATTTGGGATGTTTTTAGCAGAACCGGCGGCATTCTAAACTATGAAAATTGGTAATGAAAAAGAGAGCAGTCAGAGCAGAAAGAACAAGGGTATACGTTTCCGCTCATAGGGCTAATCGTCCGAGACACTTCTAGCACAGAAGGAATCCACGGTGAAAAGTACTACAGGCATGCCGTTTTGCTCGCGTGTGGCGCGGGCGGCAGGATTTCATCCGATCGGTTCGGCGCCGACGTACCTGGCACATTTGGTATTGGAATGCGCGTTGCCATGGGAGCGAGAAGTAACGGACTCCGCTACTTTTCCTGCTGAGGTGGCGAAAGTGCTCGCTCGCGCCGCAGATGAAGGCATTGAGCCGCGGATTACGGGCATTATGCCCGATGCAGAGCATTCGCAGCCGGGACTCACCCGTGTCTTCTCCTACACGTACGCAGACCGGCAGTCCCCGGTTTACGAGAAGCAGGAGTATCTCGTACCACCGGAGCAACTGGCGGCGCTTGTGCAGGCGCTGCTCTATACCCCGAATGACATGCAGGTTTTTGCGTCATACAGGCAGCCAAGCAACCAAGTACGCGAGTTGCTCGTGTGCAATCACGGCAGCCGGGACCGCTGCTGCGCCACCTTCGGCTTTGAAATCTACCGGGAACTCCGTGAAGTCTACGCCCGCGCCCGCCCGGAATCACTGCGTGTCTGGCGGTGCAGTCACCTTGGCGGTCACCGCATGGCGCCGACACTGCTCGACTTCCCAGAGGGCCGCTACTATGCCTACGTTACAACGGATGCCTTGCCCAATATCATCGGACGCGAAGGGTCGTTTTCCGCGCTAGAACGGCAGTATCGTGGCTGGGGCAGGCTCTCGCCATTGGAGCAGGCTGCCGAGCATGCGGTATTGCTCGCTGAGGATTGGGAGTGGACAACGTATCCAGTGACGTGTGAGGTCAGCGACGGCGGCGCCGAGAATGGCGCGGTCGCCGTGCAGCTTTCTTACACGTCGCCTGATTCTGCGCGTGGCGGTACGTATCGGGTCATCGTGCGCGAAGCGCCGGAAGACGCGCTTCAGTTTCCCAGTTCCTGCGGCAAGGAGGTCGAGCCGCAGCCGCAGTATGTTGTCGAGCACGTGGAAAAACTACAGTAGCTGCCGCACGCGCTCCACGATTACGTCTTGCAACGAGGCGCCTACCGGAGTCGGGTAGGTGATGAGCACGCGCAGGTTGCCTTGCCGATCGATGAGAAACACCACGTCTTGATGCGCTACCTCGCCCGTTTTACCTGGTTTCGGCTCGCCCGCCGACACGTAGTACGCGGCGACGACTTCTGCCACCGCTTCCCATTCACCTCCGAGAAAGTGCCAGGCTGGGTCTTGGTCAAGTCCCTGGGTTTTCAGGAAGTCCAGCATGGCTGCGGGGGTTTGCTCGTCCGGATTAACGTTTACGGCCAGCACAACTACTTCATGTGCGTCTGCCTCTAAGCGCTCTAGCGCGGTGGCAATCTCCTGCGCCATGAGAAGACAGTCGTCAGTGCACGACGGATCGAGGAAAGTGAGAAGCACCACGTTCCCTTGATGGTCTGCAAGTGAGACTGTTGCTCCGCGTTGGTCTTGGAGGGCAAATGGGTGCGCCGGGGCAATTTCGAGGTCGGTGCCGGCGTACGTCAAGGATCCGCCGGTTACGTACGGCCAGACATAGGGCATAAAAGGAAAAAGCTGCGGATTGACTTGTGCCAAAGCGAATGAGGTGATCAGGAACACTGTCACCGCAAATGCCAGCGCTTTAAGATGTCGAATTGGGTCTCGCATGATCTACTGCTCGCTGGGCTTGGCGCTGCGTGAAATGCCGGCTGCTGCGGCGTGATGCACTGCATTCATGAAATATCGAATGAGGTGCTGTTGGACTCGTGCTCGGCCGTTCGGGCGTTTAGCTAACCGTAATTTCCGATAATGAAACGTGAGGTCTAGCCCGGCAATGAGTGACCGCACCCGCGCACAATGTCGCTGATGCGGTCACTCATTGCTGCCTAACTAGAGACTCTATACGGTGTCTCTTGAGCTCAAGGCTATTCCACTGCTACGGCGCGCAGAGCGTCGTACGTGATATCTGACAGATTCGTTTGGAAGGTTCTCCAAGCACCGCCTTCCAGGAGAGAGGCGCCGTCGGCCGTTGCGATCCAAACGCGGCCGCTCGAGTCTATCGCAATGTCGAAGACCTCATTGTGTGCTAGGCCGGAAGTGAACTCATTGTAGTTAGTCCACTTCTTGCTAACGTTATCGTAAATACTTACGCCGCCCCTCGTACCGAACCAGACGCGCCCATCCGGTCCGACAGTGATACTGCGCACGGTATTATTCGTGAGGCCGGAGTCACCTACTGGGTAGTCGGTCCACGTTGTGCCGTTGAACACACTGAGACCGGCACCATCCAGACCTACCCAAACATTGCCATGAGTGTCAATGCCTAGACTCAAGACTTTGTTAAAAGCAAGCGAAGGCGTCTTGAAGATCTGCCATTGGCCATTGTTGTACAGCGCGGCGCCTTCGGCTGTTGCGAGCCAAACACGTTTGAGATCCTCATTGATAATTAGCACGTCTCGTATGGAGTTGCTGGGAATATCAGAGTTCTCGGTGTGGAAGCTCGTCCACTTGTTCTTTGAAATCTCATACATACCGGCGCCGTTTTCTGCAGTGCCAATCCAAACCAAATCGCCGACAACATGGACCGCCGTAACGTTGTTTCCAGGAAACCCGGTGGTACCGGTGTCATACTGGGACCACGTGGTGCCGCGCAATTGCGCAAAACCATCCTCAGTGGCAAACCACTTTGAACCGTCTTTCGCAATGAAAATGTCGTTCACGCGGTCGTTCGGAAGCGGGCTCCTGAAGCCGCGATACGTTCTCCAGACAGATCCGTCATAGTGTATAGCCCCCCCGCCGAAAGCGCCGAACCACACGCTAGTGGTGGTCGAAG
Source organism: Chloroflexota bacterium (assembly GCA_965221905.1). Taxonomy (GTDB): domain Bacteria; phylum Chloroflexota; class UBA11872; order VXOZ01; family VXOZ01; genus VXOZ01. Next base: position 2,948,340 of record OZ244922.1, on the reverse strand, counting down.
CAGGAGCTGGAATTGGCGTGGGTGCGGGGCCGGTCGGCACGGGAGTGGGGGCTGCCGGCTGCGGTGCGGGAGTCGGTGGCGCGGGCTGCGGCGCGGGCGTTACCGGTTGCCCGCTGGCCGTATGCCCCCGAATAACGCGCGAAATCGTGTACAGTTGCCCCGGGGTTAGTGCAACCGAGGCATTGAACGCCGCATAGGTCTGCCAACTATTGCTTGGGTAGTTCAAGTCACGGAGAGTGTCTCCGAGCAATTGCAGTTTGACCGGATCCGGGTCTCCCTGGTGATATTCAAGCACTGCTGCCTGAAAGTATTGGCGGATAAACCCGGGTGTAGCAGTCTGTATATGCAACGTACCGGGTGAATTCGTGTCAATACGAGCATCGGTCTTGGGGAAGCCGAACGCCTGAATGCCGCCGAGCGAATCGTAGAAGCCTTTGAACCCGATGAAAATCCCTTCGATAGAGAAATCGGAAACCTTGTGTCCCCAGGGTCCCAGTGTAGTGCCCGGATTTGGGTTCGTGCGGCCGGGCTCGACGCCCTGGTCGACGCTGCCGCCGGCTCCGCCGCCAAAGAAGTCCCAAGCCAAGCGGCGCTCCATCTCGTAACGCCCAAGATCGGGACGCCAGTGCCAGTCCACGACACCCCGCTGGTAATACTGTGCGAGGTTGCCGGTCTCCTCCTCGATTACCTCAGACGTTGGAAATCCCCACCGTGTTATACCGCCGGTATTGTTGTAGTGGTCGAGGAAGTTCACGCTATTCGTCACGCCGTTCCGCACAATCTGGAGATTTGGTATGTTGTGCCTGAGCGTGGGATCGTAGTGATTGTTCGTGACCACCGCCGACGAAAAAGTGGTGCCTTCTTGCGCGTTGATTGGCGCCACGGCCATAGCGAAAAGCATCACCATAAGAGCGAGCGCCCCTGGTACGTGACGTAATCGAATCAATCTTCGCATGGTGGGTTCTTTCTCCTCTTCATCGTGGGCGTGACCGCCAGAATTGTCCGCAGGAAAGTCGTTGGTGCCGAGATTGTACGCTGAGAATACTTAAGGAGAATGATCTCTACCTAAGCTGAATCCCATATGAGAGACTTATGCAAATTGCGTACTAAGTGAGAGTACCATAGTTTCGAGGGCATGTCAGCAAACGACACGTTCGTTTACGGAATAGGATGCGCATGCCTATAATAGCCTATCTTATACCGGCCTTGGGAGGGATCCTGCGCACCAATTGTCGCTATGCCTCGTGACCGACAAGCGGGGCCCGCCGCAGTAGGAGGGAACCTGCGGCATCTGAGAATTATCCTGGGTCTATCGCCCCTCCGACCCCGCGCCCAAGAGGGCAGCGGCACGATACGCTCTGACACGGTTTTCCAAATCGCCGCTTGCCTCCCTGCCGGCAGCATGTTTGATGTGATTGAACAGTACTTCCCCAAGAAGGATGCGCGAATATGAAGGCGTACATTGCCGTGGACATGGAAGGGATCAGTGGTGTCGTCATCACGGAGCAACTTGGGCATGGGCGGCTATTCTACCAAGAAGCGCGCCGCATGTTGGTGAATGACACCAACGCGGTGATTGCCGGCGCACTGGCCGGAGGCGCCGATGACGTGCTCGTAATCGATGCCCATAGTTCCGGCTTCAACTTCATTTACGAGGAGTTGCATCCCGCCGCCGAATACATCTCAGGCGGCGCCCACCAGCAGCGGTTCCCCTTCTTGGAGGACTCCGATGTCATGATGCTGGTGGGTTACCATGCCATGTCGGGTACGGCAAATGCCGTGCGCGACCATACCATGAGTTCAGCCTCGTACCAAGACATTTGGATCAATGGCGCGCCGGCAGGAGAAATCATGATCGATGCTGCGATTGCCGGTGCGCATGGGGTGCCGGTCGGTCTGGTCACCGGTGACGACAAGGCGTGTGGGGAGGCCCGGCACTTGCTGGGCGACATCGAGACGGCGCAAGTGAAGCAGGCGCTGGGACGCCACGCGGCGCGTTTGCTCTCGCCCCAGCGGGCACGTGAACTGCTCAAGTCCAAAGCGCGCCGCGCCGTGGAGCGGGCACGGGAACTTACGCCATATGCTGTGCCTGCGCCGGTTACTGTGCGTATTCGCTACAACAGCACGGACCTCGTCGACCGCATGTACTTTGACGGGAGCATCTGCAGCAAGATCGATCCGAGGACGGTAGAGTATTGCGGTAATGCAGTGCTGGATACCCTCAGCACCGCGCGCCTCATTCAGCCTTATTCCGCTTCGGCACAGCCCGAAGCATAATTGCTACTTCACATAAAATGTTTTGGCATGCCATTGCCCTAAAAAGGGGCGGCCTGTGGAATGCCACGGTATGCCGATGCTCATGGGCGGCATGCTTTCTCGGCAGATTGTGAATCGAGGATTGCGGGCCAGGGGTGTATGCTTGGCTTTCAACTGCCCCCGCAACCCGTTGCAAAGGTGACTTTGCCTAGTTCGGTCGGGGGCGCTCTGTAGGCAGAACTGTTGGTAAGATAATGCGTAGCTGCGTACTATACCCGCGATAAGTTTAAACGCAAGAGGAGGGGACTATGGAAAAATACGAGTGGCAACAGATGCGGCGGGACGAGATTGCGGAGATGCGCGACCACGATGCGGTCGTGATACTGCCGATAGGGTCGATTGAGCAGCACGGCCCTCACCTTCCGGTGAATACCGACATCTTCATGGCGCAGACCGTTGCCCTGGCCGCGGCACAGGCGCTATCGCCGGACGTGCCCGTGCTCGTTGCGCCGCCGGTTTGGTCGGGCGTTTCGCCGCATCACATGCACTTCACCGGCACGCTGACGCTCTCGGTCGACACCTTTTCTGAAGTGATCCGCGAGATCGTAACCTGCATGTGGCGGCACGGATTCCGGCACATCTTGCTGCTGAACGGGCACGGCGGCAACGACCAAACAATGAAAGCGACGACTCTCAAGCTCGGCGCCGAAGGCATCGAAGTGGGCGCGGTGACCTATTGGGACCTGGCAGCGGCAGAAATTGTGGAACTGGTCGAGGGGGAGCGCAAGAATGTCGGCCACGCCTGTGAGATTGAGACGTCACTATACCTCTATCTCCGGCAGGAACTGGTGGACATGAGCACGGCAGTCAAAGACCTGCGAATCCCCCCCACACGCTTGCCCACGGGAGGGCCTGTCTACTTTTGGCCGGTCTTCGACCCTGGGACAACGGGCGTGGCCGGCGACCCAACGCTCGCTACGGCAGAAAAAGGCAAGGCCATCTTGGACGTAATTACCAAGAACCTTGCGGATTTCATCCGCACGTTCCATAAGACACCAATGCCATAGACATATGAGAATCAGGGACATTCAAACCTTTGTAGTGGACGGCCAGTGGTGGAATTGGGTCTTTGTCAAAGTCACCACGGATAGCGGTCTCCACGGGTGGGGTGAAGCACCCCTGGCATGGAAAGAGCACACTGCGGCTGCCGCTATCGAAGAGCTTGGCGCGGTGCTGATTGGCGAGGACCCACGGCACATCGAAGCCAATCTGCAACTCTTGCACCGGGGTGAGTACGGCGGCACGGGACCCGTGTATAACACCGCCATCAGTGCTTTGGAGCAGGCGTGCTGGGATATCAAGGGCAAAGACGCCGGACTGCCGGTGCACGCGCTGCTGGGCGGGCCGTGCCGCGAGCGTGTGCGCGTCTACGCGAATGGCTGGTTCGAGGGTGCGAGCACACCGGACGAATTCGCTACTGCCGCCCAAGCGGTGGTGGCGCAGGGCTACACGGCCTTGAAGTGGGACCCATTCACCTCCTGGATTACGGCTTCCGAACGGGAGATTAGAGAAGCGGCAGACAGCGTCGCGGCGGTGCGAGAGGCAGTAGGCGACGATATCGACCTATGCGTGGAAGTCCACGGTCGCCTAAATGTAACGAGTGCGATTGCGGCGGCGGAGGCCTTGCGTCCCTTTCGGCCCTTCTTCTACGAAGAACCGCTCAGACCGGACAATCCCGCAGCTTACGCCAAGCTGGCGCAGGCGAAAATTGGGATGCCAATCGCGGCGGGCGAACGATTCTTCACCCGTTGGGGGTTTCGCGAGTACATCGAGCAGCAACTCCTCGACGTAATCCAGCCGGACATCAGCCACACCGGGGGCATCTTGGAGGCCAAGAAGATTGCGGCCTGGGCCGAGACCTACGATATCCCCGTGGCTCCCCATAACCCGTACGGCCCGGTGGCGATGGCCGCGACTCTCCAGGCGGTTGGTTGCATCCCAAACGTGCTTATTCTCGAGTCGTTCCTCTTTGGGTGTCCGTGGCGTCAGGATATTGTCGTAGACTCTTTGGAAGTCCTCCAACCGGACGGCACGTTACGCATACCAAATGCGCCGGGACTAGGCATTGAACTGGATGAAGAGGAATTGCGAAAGCACCCCTACCGAAACATTCCCACGCCCTGGAGCCGCCCGACGGCGGACACCTGGGGCGGTACGATCTTCAATGACCCAACTACAGCGCATGGCAAGGAGTAGCGCAGTGAGCGCTTCAAGACCACAGTTAAAGATGGAACGTCCCCATCTGGACGATCTGCCCCCAATGCAGGTGCCGGAACCCTACGGCATCCGATCCTACCGGCCCAACGACGAGGTGCTTTGGACGGAGCTTGTGGGGGTGGCGATGAACTCCTCTTGGACCGTCGAGGCGTGTCGCAAGAACATCATTGCCGCGCCGGGTTTCGATCCTGACGGCATGTTCTTCGCCGTTAAGGGTGAAGACGTAGTGGGCACTGCCTGCGCGTTTCACGATGAACAGAACCCGCCTGATCGCGGCACGGTGCACATGGTCTGCGTCCACCCGGACCATCGCGGCTTCCGCCTGGGATACTGGCTCTCTCTCGCGGTCTTGCACCGCTTCCGCGAGCGCAACTTTCGCTCTGTACAACTGCTTACCGACGACGAGCGCCTGACTGCAGTCCACATCTACCTGAAGCTTGGCTTCAAGCCGTTAATGAGCCATGAGAGCTATCCCGCACGCTGGGAGGCAGTCATGGAAACGCTCCGTAAGACCGGCTTCGGCTAGAAAAGTCCCAGGCCGGAGGTAATGGAGAGCAGTCCTGAAAAGAGCACGACAACCAACACCACGCGGTGAAAGAGCGCCTCCGGTACCTTGCGCGAGAGAAAGCTGCCAAGGACCTTGCCCGCAACAAGCGTCGGTAGAAAGAGCAGCGCATAGCGCACCACCTCTCCTGTTATGAGCCCGCTCGCGGCGTGAGCTGGAATGGTAATGGTGTTGAGAAATACGAAGTAGGCAGCCAGATTTGCGCGAAAGACCTGCTTTTGCATGCCTTGGTTGGTAAAGAAGAGGATTACCGGCGGCCCAGCCATCGCTATACCGGAGGCGAGCAGTCCACTCGAAATGCCCACCGGCGCAAGTGCAAGTTTTTCGTTCTTGATTTCAAGGTTGAGGCCCAAGAGCAAGGCAAGCGCGAAGAACACGATCACAACGCCGACAATCGTCCTGAGCGCACCTTCGCTGAGGACGAGCAGCACAAAGATACCAAGAGGCAACCCGAACAGGCCCGTCACCATCAGCGGCCAAATGCGCCGTACGTCAACTTGCTTGATGACCTCCAAGAGTATGAGCAGAGAGATTAGGAAGATGTGCATTGTGACGGCAGGCACAACCATCCGCGGCGGCAGCATGAGCATGAGCAGCGGCACACTGACGAGACCGTAACCAAACCCCGTCATGCCGGCAACGGTGGCCGCAAAGAACGTCACCATGCCCCCAAAGAGGAGAAGCGTTTGAAATTCGGTCATGCTCAATAGCCTATGACTTGACCGGCTAAAATGAACGCCGGCACGTAGCGAGCAGGGCTAGCTGCCCAGTAGCAGCCTTCCGGTTTTCAGTGAACTCGAATGCAGCAAATCGACCTCACTGCAAGCGGATCGACCAAGACACTCGATCGGATCGATTTACCGGGCGCCAAAACTTCCTGGCGTCGGAATCTCCGCCTACGAGACTTCAGCAGAGATCCGTACTCGTTGCAGGCCGTGGCATCTAGTGTAGCCCAGTTGTTGGCGAGAGGGTCGGGTCCACTGTTTCAAGCGTAACGTCATGTTGTGCTGTAGCTTGCTGGGGAGCCTTGAGAGTCGTGCCGTACTCGCGCTGCGTCACCCTTCCCGTGTCCACATCGAATGATACTTCATGGTAGGCGTTCTCTTGAGTCTCCAGCGGTTGACCGTCCGCTAGCTGCTCGACCTGCCGCCACGTAACCATGTAACGCAGACTTGCGCGGAGTGTATCCGGATCGTAGCTAAGCGTGGTTTCCAACTGTGCTTCCTGCCTCGTGTCGGGGAGTTTCTGCGGGCGGCTTGGCACACCCTTTTCTCCCATTGACGCCGGTGCTTGCTCGATCCGCATTTCAGTGAGCGCACTGGGAGCGCCATCGTACGCGGCAAGCATGGCGCGCTCATGCATGCGCTGCCGAACCGCATCCATCGTGTTGAGCTGAAATGCTGCGAGGAGTTCCCATTCCGGGGCGGTTAAGGTTGGGTCTCGGGGCGATTCTAGCCGCGCATGCTCCAGCCGCTCAAGCGTCAGGGAGCCCTTGCGGTGCAGGGCTGTAGCATCACTGCGAAGCTGTTCCGGCATTTGCCTGTGGTGCACTCGAGTGGCCTGGCTACCCAATACGATGAAACAAGGGTTTGTCAGAAGAGCCGGTATCCGATTGGCATGGCCGGCATGCCACGGCCAAAGTCAGCTACCGTTCGTCCTGAGCGCGTCGCAGGGCCGAAGGACAGAGGGTTTCGGCACTTGCAGCGCCTACGAAAGGCGTTGCGGGTACGTCCTACCTGCCCACAAGGCACTCGCGCCTTGCCGGGGCCGCCGTAGACGAATTTGCTATCCTAGGTCGCCGGTATTGTACCATGGAGGAGCGGCTACTCCTGAACCCGGATAGTGACTATGGGATGTTTGTGGCAAGTCTATAAGGCCCTTTCCGTACTGTTTTTCACCCTATTCATCGTGCTTCTCCTTGTAGGTGTGTTCTTGCTCGCAGGGATTGGCGCGGTGGAGATACCGGGGCTGAGCAGGCTCTTTGGGTTTAGCGTTGAGCCGACACCGACCGTCACGATTGTAAGGGAGGCTGCGCCGTCTCAAACAACCGAAAGTGACGTGGGTGAGTCCGGGACACCGGCTCCAGCCGCGACGGCGACCTCAGCGGCAAGCACAGAGGAAACGGCGGCAATACAGCGAGCGGAAGATGCCATCAGCCAGGCCGATGAGCCCGGTCGCTTCACCATAGAGGTCACCGATAGCGACCTCACCGCGCTGCTGGGCGAGGTGATTGCTTCTGTCGATAGTCCGCCGGTGTCTAACTTGGTCGTCACGTTCGAGCAGGACGCGTTTGTGGCAAGCGGCACGATTACGACGCCGTTTCGCGCCAACATCCAGGCCACGGGGCACTTCGTTGTAAGCGAGGAGACCGTACAGATCGAGTTCACGGAGGCTCGGTTGGGCGCATTGGTGATGCCGAAAGCATTGCTCGATCCTCTGACAGTGCAGGCAAACGAGTTTCTGGCTGATGAAGTCGGTGCAGAAAGTGGACTACGCATAGAGAGTGTTGAGATCTTGCCGGGCAAGATTGTCGTAACGGGTGAGCGCGTCGAACAGTAGGGCCGATTTCCTGAACGCCGGGAGGGGTCTCTTGCACGTGTGCATTCAATGGCTTTTGCACCTCTACGCGAATGCGCGAGACATGAGATTTTCACTCTAAGTCGCTACCGGCAGACGCAAAGCCCGCGCCTCCACGCCGTTTGCACTATGAGCCAAATCGCCGCAGGGGCTTTCCGTCCTGCCAGCGCCGGCAAAGCACAATGCATCGGCGCTCCGTTTCCGACACGAATGCCGGTGGATTCTATACCATGGATTAATGAGGACGTGATGCCGGGTATCAAGGGGCTGTGCTATGGGGTGGATACGATCATTAGCCAAAGGATTAGCCGTTGTCGCGTGCATGCTGTTCCTCGTGCACTGCGGCGGCGAGATAGAAGGGCCGGAGACTAGAGAAACACCCCAGGTGTCCGGCCCCGAGCCGCAAGTGACGACGACGTGGGTGTCTTGTCTGCCGCCGCAATGGGATCCGCCGGCGCTGCCCGAGTTCCTGTGTCCCTCCCCAGCGCCGGGACAATATATGTTGACACTTACCGAACGCGAATTGATCCCAAAGATCGAAGAAGCCATCGCCGTAAACAATGAGGGGCGGGTAACGAACGTCGTCCTTACGTTCAAGCGAGACGCCTTCTTTATCCGAGGCACGCTTCAGCGTGCTCCCCGTCCTACGATCCAGGTGAGCGGACGCCTCGTCGTGCGCAATGGCAGGATAGAGGCTGCGATGGTGAAGGGGAAACTTGGCTTCTTCTCCGTGCCAGAATCGTACATGGCGGAGGGCACCGCTGAGGTTAACGAAATCCTCGATTCATTCTTCAGGACGGAATACGGGATACGGGTTACGAGCGTCGAGATCGTACCGGGAGAGCTTCGCCTTACCGGCGAACGCCTGCGCTAGCAGCTATTCGCAACGTGACACTGCGCCGCGTTTCGCCCGCTTCCCGTCGTCGGGGGAGTTTTGCGGTTCACTAGAAGCTATCTCATAAATAGATTCGACATGCCGTTTCGTGCTGAGCTTGTCGAAGCACGAAACGGGTTTTTCACTTTCCCGTTCGCCCTTATATCTTGGAAAAGGGAGATAGAATGGGAGCAGGCGTGGCAGACCGGTTCGTCCTAGGTCTGGCAGACCGTGGCTCAGAGTGGTCGCCACACCTGCCGAGCTCCCCCAGAGCCCGAACAGTTACCGGGACATGAAGTCCGTATCCGTAAGGCAGGGACTGCATGGGAGCGCCAGCCATAGTATAGCAGGAGGGAGGCAATGGCAGTGTACGTGGGGATCGATGTATCGCAAGACCGGCTTGACGTGGGAGTAGCTGACGAAGCGCAGTCGTGGTGGGTTGGGAACGATGCGGCAGGGATAGAGGAGCTGCGGGAGCGTCTGCTTGCATTGGCGCCGCAGGGCGTGGTGTTGGAAGCGACGGGTGGGCTGGAGAGCGCGGTGGCAGGAGAGTTAGTGGCAGCGGGGCTGGAGGTGACGGTCGTGAACCCGCGGCAGGTGCGGGACTTTGCGCGCGCCACGGGACGGTTGGCGAAGACGGACGCGATAGATGCAGGCATGCTGGCGCGCTTTGGAGAAGCGGTGCAACCGGAGGCGCGCGCACTGCCGGACGCGCAGACGCAGGAGTTGCGGGGCTTGGTAGCGCGGCGGCGGCAGGTGGTCGCGATGCTGACTGCCGAGTGCAACCGTCTGCCCCGGGCCACCAAGCGGGTTCGTCCCCAGATCAAGTCCCACATTGCCTGGCTGCGGCGGCAACTCGATAGCCTGGACCAGGAACTGGCGGCGCTCGTCCAAACCAGCCCGCTGTGGCGTGCCCGTGAGAACCTGCTGTCCAGCGTACCGGGAATTGGCCCGGTTACGGCTACCTGCTTGCTGGCAGAACTCCCGGAACTGGGCAGGCTCAATCGCAAGCAGATTGCCGCGCTGGTGGGGGTCGCTCCCCACAACCGGGATAGCGGCACCTACCGGGGCAAGCGCAGCGTCTGGGGCGGCAGAGCCCCGGTGCGCGCCAGTCTCTACATGGCTACCTTGGTCGCAACCCGCTTCAATCCGGTGATCAAAATCTTCTATGACCGACTGTGCGCCGCAGGCAAACCCAAGAAAGTGGCCCTTACCGCCTGCATGCGCAAGCTGCTCACCATCCTCAACCGCATGCTCAATACACAGTCGCCCTGGAAACCAACCACCGCACCTTGACACCCAAGACAGTTTCTGAGCCTGTCGAAGGGCAGGTCTGCGCAGAGCTATGTCTTTATGAGATGAGTTCTAGAAGTTGAAGAGCTGACGGGCTTATCATGCCTGAGCTTCCCGAAGTTGAAACCATTCGCCGCAGCCTCGTGCCCCATCTTTGCGGGGACGCTATTGCCGCGGTGCCGCTGCTCGATCCCCACGCTGTGGCTGAGCCAGGCCCTGATGCGATCGTAGCGCTGCTGCCGGGCCGGCGCATCGTTGCGGTCAACCGCCGCGCGAAATACCTGGTGTTTGCCCTTGAAGGCCTGAATCTGGTTGTGCATCTGCGGATGAGCGGCCGGCTCAGGCTCGTGCGACCGTTGGAAGACATTCGCTACCTGCGCGCGCAGTGGAATCTTGAATCCGGACACGTGCTTTGCTTCTTTGACGTGCGGCGCTTCGGCCGCATTTGGCTGGTGGACGATGCCCGCCTGGCAGAACTCTTCGCCCCGCTTGGCCCGGAGCCCTTCGATTTGTCGCTTACGGCTGACGTCCTGCGGGAACGCCTTGCAAGCCGCACAACCGCATTGAAGGCGCTCCTGCTCAATCAGCACTTCATTGCGGGTCTGGGCAACATCTACGTGGATGAAGTGCTCTTCGCCTGCAAGCTCCATCCCCGCCGTCCGGCCGATTCGCTCAATAGGGATGAGGTCACCGGGCTTCTTGAGACGACGCGCCGCATACTGCGCGCGGCGATTGCAAACGGGGGTACCACCTTCGACGCCGTCTATTGTGATGCTGAGGGTAAGCCGGGCCGCCACCGTGAGCACCTGGCGGTCTACCGTCGGACGGGTGAGCCGTGCCTTGATTGCGGCGCGCCTATCGAGCGCATCGTCGTTGCGCAACGCGGCACCCATGTTTGTCCCCGATGCCAGGAATAGATGATAGAGACTCTTAATGGTGGCTCGCTGGCGGAAATGGACCACAACTGGCGTGCCACCACGTAAAGGCGTCGGCCCGATCTCTTGGTATCGCCAAACGCAAGAGCTCGCTGGGGGATGCGGAGAGCCCCTTTGAAGAAAGTTGGTTGACTGGCAATACCGCGCGTGCTAGCATCTACATTAACGTAAACGTGCGAGTACAGCCTACCATTCTCCGTCAGCTAGGAGTACAGCACCGCGAGAGAACGTCGCGCAGACGCGAGAATTGCGCGCAGACGCGAAGATGGCATGTAGAGAAGAGGAGGTGTAGGGCAGCCGAATATGGATACGCTGCGACGACTTTTCTTCTACACGTGGCGCTACCGGAAGCTCGCCTTCCTTGCTTACGGCGCCCTGGCCGGCAGTGCCCTCCTCAGTCTCGTAATCCCGCGCCTGTTCGGCAATGTCGTTAATGTCGTTGTCGAAGCGGTTGAAAAAGACTTTTACATTTTCGCCGGTTCGGTTATTGAGGCCGTCGACGGCACATCCGTGCTCGAACAGATACAGCCGCTCCTCTTCTTCGCCGGTCTAATCCTTGCTGCTACGCTTGTTAAGGGCGTTTTTACGTTTTCACAGGTGTTCGTGGGCGAATACCTTTCGCAGCGCGTTTGCTTCGACTTGCGCAACCGCATCTTCAACCAGTATCAGCGCCTCTCCTTTGCGTACCACGATCGCTCCCAAACCGGACAGCTCATGTCGCGGGCGACGAGCGACGTGGAGCAGATCCGCTTCTTCGTCTCGCAAGGCCTTATAAACGGCGCCCTCATGCTGCTGACGTTCGTGGCGGTGCTTGTCGTTCTACTATTGATAAACTGGAAGTTAGCGCTTCTTTCCCTGGCGACGATGCCGGTGCTCTTCGTGATTGCCGTGCTCTTTGCGCGCCAACTGCGGCCGATGTTCAGCCGGGTGCAACAGGAGACAGCGCAGCTCAGTACCGTCTTGCAGGAAGACCTCTCCGGTATGCGGGTGGTGCGGGCATTCGCCCAGGAAGATCAGGAAACCGCCAAGTTCCTTTACAGCTCGGACCGACTGGCGGTTGCTACGTCAAAGACCATGGAACTCTTTGCCATGCGCAACCCGCTGCTCCAGTTCATTGCCGGAATCGGGACTACTGCGGTGGTCTGGTACGGGGGCCTGCAAGTCATTGATCGTACGATATCGCTCGGCACCATGGTGGAGTTCAGTGCCTACCTCATGATGCTCCAGCGCCCGATCCGGATGCTGGGCATGACGATTAATACCTACGCGCGAGCAGTCGCGGCAGGCGAGCGCATCTTTGAGATTCTCGATACCCAATCAGAGATCGAGGAGAAGCCCGATGCCATTGACATGGCCTCAGTAGCTGGAAACGTCAAGTTCGAATCGGTCTCTTACAAGGCGAGCGGCTTACCGGTGCTCCAAGACATTACAATCGAGGCAAGGGCGGGTGAGGTAATTGGTATCGTTGGCAGCACCGGTTCCGGCAAGAGCACCATTATCAATCTGTTACCCCGCTTCTATGACGTGACAGGCGGACGAATAACGTTGGATGGATACGACATCCGCGACCTTACCTTCCGGGCGCTGCGGCAGCACATCGGCTTGGTGGCGCAGGAGACGTTCCTCTTCGCCGCATCGATTCGAGAAAATATTTCATACGGGCGACCGGACGCGACTGAGGAAGGCATCATAGCGGCCGCCAAGGCCGCGCAGGCCCATGACTTCATCATGCAAATCCCGGACGGCTACGAGACGCACGTCGGCGAGCGGGGTGTAACCCTTTCCGGCGGTCAGAAGCAGCGTATCGCCATAGCGCGCGCACTCTTGCTTGACCCACGCGTCCTTGTCCTCGATGAGTCCACGTCGGCGGTTGATACACGGACTGAAGCAGACTTGCAGGAGGCACTCAAGGAGCTCATGCGCGGACGGACGACGTTCATCGTTGCGCAACGAATTTCCAGTGTGCGCGAGGCACAGGAGATCGTCGTTCTACACGAAGGGCAGATAGTGCAGCGAGGTACACATGGAGAGTTGGTGACACAGGATGGCCTCTATCACGACATGTACGTGTACCAATTGCAGGAGCAAGAAGAGCACATGGAGCGGCAGCGCGCGGCACAAACGGACGGCCTGAGCCTTGATGGGGCAGTCGTTGTGGCAGAAAGCGCCGAGACACCCCGAGGTAGGCCGGTATGATAAGCGGTGGCTCCGACATGGGCGGCGGCTGGCGCGGCGGCGGCAGTATGGGGTCGCGGGGAAGCAGCAGTTGGCGAGGCGGCGACGAGTTTGCCGAACTCGACCCGGACGCCAAGCTCTTCGACCAGAACGTCGTCAAGCGCATGCTGCCGTATCTTGTACCTCATCGCGGACAGCTCTTCGTGGCCATCTTTCTCGTGCTGGTTACGTCGTGTGCAACTATGGCTGGGCCACTCCTAATAAAAATTGCAATCGACGACGGCATTGTCAAAGAAGACACACGCATGCTGGCATTTGCGGCAGTCTTCTATTTACTTAGCCTTATAGTCATGGGTGTGGCTTCCTATACGCACGGCGCCATGATCGCGGCCATATCGCAGCGCATGCTGCACGCCCTCCGGGTACAGGTCGTTACCCACCTGCAGAAGCTCTCATTTCGTTACTTCGATAGCAATGAAATCGGCGTGATCATTGCCCGCGTTACGAGCGACGTGAACGCCCTCAACAATGCCTTCTCCCAGGGCACTATGACGCTCGTGGCCGATCTGTTGGGTCTCGGCCTCATTCTTGGTGTCATGGTGATTTTGGATCCCATGCTCTCGCTCGCTACGTTCGTGGTGTTGCCGATCATGTTTTTGATTACGCGCATATTCAGTGGCCAAGCGCGGAGCCGGTTTCGTGAGGTACGGCACAGAGTCGGCAAGGTCTACGCGAATCTGCAAGAGAACATCAGTGGTGTGCGCGTTGCCCAATCCTTTACGCGCGAGGATCTCAACTACCGTCAATTTCAGGGCACCAACCGTGAGAATCTCGACGCCTCGGTACGGGCGGCGCGCGTTATGGCGGCGTTCCCGCCGGCGGTGGAGCTCGTCACTGCGCTGGCTATCGGTTTGGTGATTGTCTATGGCGGATATCGCGTGCTGAATGGAGCAATCAGTATCGGAGTCTTGGTGGCGTTTCTTTCATACGTCCAGCAATTTTTCAATCCCATCCGTGAGATTTCGGCCTGGTACACCAACCTCCAGCAAGCGATGGCGGGCGGCGAGCGCATCTTTGCCTTGCTCGATACCGACCCCGAGATTGTCGACAAACCGGACGCGTTGGCGCTGGCGGTAGTGGACGGTCACGTGCGTTTCCAAGACGTGACGTTTGGCTACGATCCTGAGCAACCGGTGCTTTCAGAGATCAACTTGGAAGCGAAGCCGGGCGAGACGATAGCGCTCGTGGGCCCCACCGGCGCGGGCAAGACGTCCATCGTAAATCTTCTGATGCGCTTCTACGACGTGCAGCAAGGGCGTATCGTAATTGACGGCCACGACTTGCGGGACGTGCAGATTGGTTCGCTGCGCCGCCAAGTTGGTATGGTGCTCCAAGATAGTTTCCTCTTTTCCGGCTCGATTTTGGAAAACATCCGCTACGGTAAGCCCGAGGCCAGCATGGAAGAGGTTGAGTCAGCGGCGCGAACCGTGGGGATCGATGGCTTCATCCAACGTCTGCCGGATGGCTACGAAACTGCGGTGATGGAGCGAGGCGGAAGACTCTCCGTCGGGCAACGGCAGTTGATCTGCTTTGCCCGCGCGCTGCTCATCGATCCGCACATCCTGATTCTCGATGAGGCGACGAGCAGTGTCGACGCCCACACAGAAATCCTCATCCAGCGTGCCCTTGCTACCCTCCTGCAAGGACGCACGGCGTTCGTCATTGCCCACCGCCTCTCAACCATCAAGAACGCAGACAACATCCTCGTGCTGCGCGACGGGAAGATCGTTGAGCGCGGTGTGCACGAAGACTTGCTGGCAGCAAGGGGATTCTATGCCGATCTCTACACAACCGGTGTCACCTCAGGCATGGAAGTTGAGGAAACCGCCGGCAAGCCAAGTACTGTACCATCGACATAGATGTCTTGATTTGACATCATGTCGATGATGCGATACCTCAAGTCTGCTTTTCATTGGGCGCGTAACCCTCCTTTCAAGCATGCCTAAAGCCCTAACTCTCTAAACTAGCACTGCGACGTACATTGGTTCATGTTTAGCGCAGGGGCAAGTCAGAATGTATAGGCTTCTCTCAATTGATTGGAATCTCGCGGCGCAGAGCTCCGCAACCAAGAACTGACCTAAAGCAAAGAGCGTGACTGACAGTTCCGCCGCCCGGCAGGTACTAAAGGACGGCGCAAAACGAGAGGCACGTAGGTGAATTTGTGCGCAAAGCGGTATGGTATAATGAGCGTGGCGACCACATAATGAAATATAGCGAACGTTGTCCTATACAGAGCGTCTGATTTAGGGAGAGCGTAGTGGATAATAAGTGGTTGAAGAATGGTTTCGTCTACCTGGTCATCACGGTAGCGATTCTGGCTATCATCTTTACCCTGTTTGCTCCGGAGCCGCGCGAGAATACTAAAGTTTCCCTATCCGAATTCATTGCTATTGTCCAGGATGCCGCGTGGACAAGCAGCGAGCTCCCGCACGTTATAATTTCAGACAACCGCCTCATAGCTGAGATTGGCGAAAGGCGGGTCACCACTCTCAAGTGGGAACAGTTTGACATTCTTGAGGCACTGCACAACAGCGGCGTCGGTTACGATCAAGTCGACGTGTCGGTGCAAGAGCCCAGCCAATTCAGCAATTTCCTTCCCATTATCGGCACCTTCCTTCCTATTCTCATCTTTGGCGGAATTCTGCTGCTCATGATGCGCCAGGCGCAGGGCTCGAATAATCAGGCTCTCTCGTTTGGCAAGAGCAAAGCCAGAGTCTTCAAGAGCAACAACCCAACCATCACATTTGCAGAAGTGGCTGGTGTGGAGGAGGCAAAAGAGGAACTGCAAGAGGTTGTGGCGTTCCTCAAGTATCCTGAGCGCTTCCAGGCGTTAGGCGCGCAGATTCCTAAAGGCGTACTGCTCGTGGGACCGCCCGGAACCGGCAAGACGCATATTTCCCGGGCCGTAGCCGGTGAGGCAGGCGTGCCGTTCTTCAGTATTAGCGGTTCGGAATTCGTCGAAATGTTCGTTGGCGTCGGCGCCTCGCGGGTGCGCGACCTTTTCGACCAAGCCAAACGCAACGCGCCCTGCATCGTCTTCATTGACGAAATCGACGCCGTTGGTCGGCAACGCGGCGCCGGGCTGGGCGGTAGCCACGACGAGCGCGAACAAACCCTTAACCAAATTCTCGTGGAGATGGATGGCTTCGAGAGCAGTGTCAACGTGATCGTGCTGGCGGCGACAAACCGCCCCGACGTGCTGGACCCTGCCCTCCTGCGCCCTGGCCGCTTCGACCGGCAGGTGGTCCTTGACCGCCCCGACGTGAGGGGCCGCGAGCACATTCTGCAACTCTATGGCAAGGACAAGCCGCTGGCGGAAGACTTGAATTTGGAGACCATTGCGCGACAAACGCCAGGCTTTTCCGGTGCAGACCTGAAGAATTTGCTCAATGAGGCGGCGTTGCTGGCCGCGAGACGCAATAAGAAGGCCATCAGCCAGGAAGAGGTTGAAGAAGCCGTCGAGCGCGTGCTTGCCGGGCCGGAACGGCGCAGTCGCATCATCAGCCCTCGCGAGAAGAAAGTCACGGCGTTCCATGAGGTGGGCCACGCTCTGGTGGCGCAATTGCTGCCGGACGTCGACCCGGTACACAAGATTTCCATCGTGGCACGGGGTCGTGCCGGTGGATACACGCGGGTTCTCCCGCCGGAAGACCGCCACCTTTGGACGCGTTCCCAATTTAGGCAGCAGATAGCGTTTGCCCTCGGTGGATACGCGGCTGAGGTGCTGGTCTTTGGCGAGATGACCACCGGAGCTTCCAACGATATCGAGATGGCCACCAGCTTGGCGCGACGTATGGTGATGGAATACGGCATGAGCGAGAAGCTTGGCCCCCGCGCGTTCGGCCGTAAGGAAGAACTGATTTTCTTGGGACGCGACATTCAAGAGCAGCGCAACTACAGCGAGGCCGTTGCGCAAGATATCGATGGCGAAGTCGAAGGCCTGATCCAGGAGGCCCACGATAGGGCATCGAGCGTACTCACCGAGAACAAAGACAAGCTCGTGGAGATTGCCGAAACGTTGATGGAGGTGGAGACCTTCGACGGGAAGGCTTTCAGTTCCTTCTTCGAAGAGAAGCCTGAACCCTCCGATGACCTGGATACACAGGCGGCAAGTACCCTTGTGGACAATGAAGACCAACAGCCGGCCTCACCGCCGCAAGACAGCGACGATAGCGCCAATAAATCCCGCACGCGACCCTATCCGGGCATGGCGACATAGAATTTCTGCTGGGCCGGCCGATGGCAGGTCCCGGTAGTGCTACGGGAATGAGGGAGCGCCCATTTGGGCGCTCTTTTGCATTCGGATTGAAGGGACATTCCGCGGCTCTTTACCCAACGTGTCTCCTGAATGCGGTGTTCCTCTGTTACTGCAAGAATTCAAGAGGATCAGCCGGGATCGGCCTAGTCCGAGAGCTGCTGCTCCAGCGCCTCCAATGCGACAACCATCTGTTCGCATGAGCCTGGAGCAAGCATAGTACAGCTTGGCTCGAAGCCGCCCCGCTCCGCCTCTGCGCGGGGTGGGATGTAGTTGATGTACCCGTTCGTGCAGGATGAGACGATACTGCCTTGCCAGCCCTGTTCTGCCGCCCAGGCGGAGAGTTCTATGCCCGTCGCGGCAAAGACCTCTGCGGGCGAGGTGAGCAAGAGTACATTTCCCAACCGAACGGCCTGCAGCATCGCTCCGACACTTTGTCGTTTCAAGTCTGTCTGCCGGGTTTCCAAATCCCCCCACCGCAATTGGTAGCGCAGAAACGCGCATTCCTGATTCACAGCCCAACGTTCCCGGATGACTGCGGCGCTCGCTGCCGGAGTTTGGGCCATCTCCCCCAGCGCTTGCTCCAGCTCATCAAGTCGGGACTGCTGCTGTTCGCGCGTTTGGTACTGCTTCAACGGCAGCTCGATCTGTTGCTTCACAGCGCCGATAACGTGCGGCCCCTTGGCGTCCTGCAGCCTGCTCACCGCCTGAAGCAATGCGCTGCCGAACTGTCGGCCTACCCGTTCTACTTCCGAATATACAGATTCCTGATAGCGCGGGCGCACGTCGCCGCTGCAGCCTTGCAGGAAGAGGCCCATCCCACCCAACTCATGCTCCACAAGCCTTACAAGATAACCGGGGTAGTCGGCGCACGTATGCCGGTCGGCGAAGCTGTGGGTAACCGGGTGACACGCGGCACTCACGATGCTGGCTAGCGTCTTGCCCTCGCCGGATTCGAAGGTCAACAGTCTTAAATCATCGTCTACAATCCCTTGGGGCTCTATGGGTTTGCTCGAGATGCCCAACTGTTCCCGTGTCGTTCCTAGCGCGACTGCCAACCGCTCTACAATGGCTTCCCATTTCGGTTCAGCGCCGATGAGCATGCACACGACTTCGACTTCGTCGCAGACGTCCGGCAGCACCACGCGCCGGTTATGCGCGACGTGCCCGTACTTCGCCGTAGCGAAGCGGATACGAGACACCGGATCCAGACTCCGGGATGCTTGATAGACGGCAGAGACGATCAGGTCATTCAGGGTTTCCTGCCATGGCGAGGGCGGCGCATCGAACGGTTCTAAGAGCGACGCGTTGGAATGATTGTGCGTGCACGCAATAAGAATGTTTTCGTCAGGAATCCGGCAGCGGGCGGCGATGCGGTCGACTATCGCTTGGTACTGGTCGTCGCGCATGGTGCAGAGGTCAACCGCAACGACTGCTAGGCGGGTTTCCCCCTGCTCCAGCACCAGCGCCCGCGCCCAGCAGTCATCGTACCTGCCCTCTACTGCAACCGGTGAGCCGCCGCCGGAATAGGCTAACGGCAGCGGCACGCCAAGAGGCGGGTTGATGCGCTCGGCGCCGACACCGAGTCTTAGCTCACCTTGTGGGAGATCCGCCACACCAGTTCTCCTTCAGCGGTACCGTCATTCCGAGCGGAAGCAAGGAATCTCAATTGGTTGCAGGGGCTCATTGTTGCATGGCTCCTCGCGTGGATAGGAAAGCGATCCGTAAACTGTAGAGCCTGTGTGTACTCTCGCTGCACCCCGTTATGAGACAACCGGGCACCATTAAGATTGATTCCCGCTTCCGCGAGAATTACGGGGAGTGTCTTCCTCAACTATCACGTAGGGGCACGATATATCGTGCCCCTACGCGTCGCCCCTTTGACGAATATTCCCGCGTCCAGGCCCTATAGCTACGCTTTGGAGAAGCGAAACTCGGTGCCCTGGCTAACGGTGAATCCGACTACTTACCACCAAGGGTCGCATTGATGAGATCAGCGGCCCAGCGTGAATACTCCGCCGCCGTAAGCGTGCCGGCATTGAACTCGTCGCGGTAACGAGCATTGAGATCGCCGGAAATTTCTCCGAACTCGGTAAACGTCCAGAGGCCCCAACCGGCCGGTTTCGTCGTGCGTGAATGGAGCAAGAACGCTCTGGGATCAACGCCCAGGCTCTCTTTGTAGCCTTCCTGCGCGAGCGTGGAAGCGTTGTCATCGAGGAGCGGCGAGACCACGTGGCCCGCAGACGGCGGATACCGTCCGCCGTTCTCGGGCTGGAGGAGCCACTTGAAGAGGTCCCACGAGCGATCGTTCTGATCGGTGCCGTCATCCGCCATCTGCAGCGGATGGGTCCACGTTCGTCCCGATTGACTCTGCCCCTCGCCGGAGTACGGCATTGTCCCTATGGCCCAACGGAAGGGCGCATCCCGGAACGAAGTGCACGTAAGCTGCATCGCCACTTTGCCGGACATGAAGACGTTGCCGCTCTGGCCGCCCATGGCCCCTGCACGCTCGTCAGCGTTTGGCGTCACGCGGTGGCTGTCGCCGAAATCGCGCCACCAGTCCAGGGCATCGATGAATTCCGGCGTGTCTATGGTTGCGCGGCCGGCTGCCGAGTCCCACGGGCCCGCCCCCCAATAGGTGCCGGTGCCAATACCGCCGCCGTTGGAGCAGGTAATGCCGCCGCCGTGCCCGAACTGCGTGCGGTCGTCGTTGGTGAGCTTGGTTGCCAAGTCCAAGAAGGTTTCCATATTCCAATCGGTATCGTCCAAGTCCACCGGCAGCGGATTGATACCGTTCGCCTCGAAGAGATCAACGTTATAGGCCATTGAATCCACCGACATGGTGATCGGCATCCCGAGGATTTTACCCTCAACCGTCCACATGCCAATCGCCGGCGCGGCAAAGGTAGCCTCCGGGTCAATCTTGTCCCGCGTAAAGAATGGCGCGAGGTCAATCGTCACGCCGGTCTCAAACGTGGTCAGAACTGCGCTCCAGCCATTCTCCATGATGTTGATCGGGTCGCCGGCCGCTTGAGCCGCATAGAACTTGGTTCTCACCTCGCCCCAGCCGCCGGAAGGCACCAGGTCAACCGCAATGTGCGGCATCTGCCCGGTAAAATCGGCGAGGATCGGCTCCAGAACGGGACGAGTGGTCGGCTTCTCCGCCGAGATCATGGAAATTGTCGTAGTTTCGACCTCCGGCATTGCCGTAGCCTCGGCCTTGGGCGCTTCCTCCTTCATCTCAGCCTTCGGTGCTTCCTCTGGCGTCATCGTCGCCTGTCCGCACGCAGCGGCAATCACCGCGCCAAGGGCGCCTGCCCCCACGCCCGCGAGCGCCGTGCGCCGTGTGACTTTCATAGAACGTGCCAACCTCATCGTGAAGTACCTCCTGCTGCTTTGCGCCTTCAACGAGACCTCATGGCCAATCCACAAGTACCCCGAAAGGCGTGACCCTAGCTTTCACACTGTCAGAATTGTATTTGGGTAACAATGCCTAGTCAAGCTAGATGCAATGTTCATCATGGCGAAACTGTGCGATTATACTCAGTCGCGGGCGGCAAGGCAAGTCACGATCACTATCTGTAAGGAACACCTCTCCGCAACAATTGTCCCTAGGAGAAGAGAGGGGCAACCCACAGAGACTGAACACGTGCAAGCCGTTTACAGCGCAGCCTTGACTTCGTTGTGGTAGGCAAAGAGCGCCGGAATGCCGCCGGTGTGCACCATGACGACCGGCTGATCGGCGGGGACTCCGCCGCTGCGCGCCATGGCGATGACACCGGACATCGTCTTGCCGGTGTAGACCGGATCGAGCAGAATACCCTCTTGCTGGGCCGTGAGCCGCAGCGCTTCCATACCATCCTGTGTCGCTACGCCGTACTTCTCACCGATAAAGTCACCCGATACGTGCACCTCGTCCACTGAGAGGCCGCAGGGAATGTCGAGCTCTTTCGCGAGCGTTTGCGAGCGTGCCGCTACGTTTTCGCGCTGTTCGGCGGCGGGCTCCTTGATGGAGATGCCGATCACCTTGATGGGCAATCCCAGCACCTTGATACCGGCAGCGAAGCCCGCGTGGGTCGTGCCGGAACCGGAGGTGATGAAAATAGTGCTCGGCGGTTGCGGGAGCGACGGAAGCTGTGTCGAAAGCTCCAGAGCGCAACTCAGGTAGCCGCACATCGCCCGCAGCGCCGGTTCCGGATATTTGCTCGTAATCCGGTACGGGTTCCGTCCCTGGGCGCGCAAATTCGCCTCGATGGGATCGATTTGCTCCTGCAGATTGTCGAGGTTCGCGTCATCCAGCACGGTAACGTCCGCTCCAAAGATGTGGTCGAGCAGGAGGTTGCCCTGAACCTCCGTGTGGAGACCGCCGGAGAGCACGAGAAAGCAATCCAGCCCCACCTTGGCGCAGGCCGCGGCGGCCTGACGGCATTGGTTCGACTGGGTATCGGCGCCGGCGACTACGCTATCGCAGCCTTGCGCCAGCGCTGACCCAATTTGAAACTCTAAATTCCGCGTCTTGTTGCCTCCCAGGGCCAGCCCCGTGAGGTCGTCACGCTTGATGTAGATTGGCGGCCCGCCAACGGCCTCGGAGAGCCGGGGACAAGAGTCTAGGGGTGTAGGAAAGGTACCTAGCTCAACGCGAGGCTGCTCCACAAGTTTTGCCGCCAACTCGTCCTGCGACAGTATCTGCGCGCTCTGTACCGCCATGTCGAATGCTCCTTGTTTTGCGCCCAAGGTCATGAACGACCGGGCAGTTGTGCCTAAGTGTGTGGTCTTATACCTCTCATTAAAGTGCTGCCAAGAGCCGCAGGTTACAAACCTGCGCTACCGGTCTGTCGGCATCCTTAAGTGAGACTGCAATGTACCACAATTGGTGGGAGATCCAGTCTATGGGTCTGCGCCTTTCCCACAGTGTACTCCGCTCAGTCTTTTCGCACCAGATAGCCCCGGATGTCGTAGGCACCGGGCTGTTCGACCGGCAGTACGCCCTCATCTACGGCAAGCCCCAGCGGGTAATCCGTGATTTCCAGCGGCAGACGGACAATGCCGCGCGTGTATGTTGAGGCGGATATCGCCAGCAGCACTTCCAATGCTTGGCGGCCGTTGTGTGCACGCCCGCGATGCTCGCGCCGCCCCTGGATCCACTCGATCAACTCTTGCGCCTGAAGCGCCTGTGTATTCGGCTCATTGAACGAGACCTCAGTGATCCCTTTGGAGTCCAGCACCCGTATGCCTTTGCTCCCGGGAAAGATGCTGCCGTGAGAGCCGTAGACGACGCAGGGCTGCACCCGCCGGTCGTCACCAATATCCGATTCCAACACGCCCCGCACGCCGCCCTCAAAACCGATGAGGGCTTGGGCGCGGTCCTCGATGCGCTGGGCGCGCTCATAGCGGTCGGTGCGGCGTTCAACCGAACCCATCACCCAGTCCACTTTGGGATCGCCGAGAATGTAGCGCGCATAGTCCACGTTGTGAATCGAGCTATTCGTGAGCCCGCCAGCTTGCTGAATGTAGAGCATCTCCACCCGGCCGATAGCGCCGTCGGCGATGAGGCTGCGCATGGCGTTCGTCTGCTTGCGAAAGCGTCCCTGGTGTCCGATCACGAGCTTGGAACCGTGCTGCTCGGCGGCCGCAATCATCGCGTCTGCCTCGGCCAGTGTGCGCGTCATAGGCTTCTCGCAGATAATGCCGGGCACCTTGGCCTCGGCGGCGGCAATCGTCATCGGGGCATGCAGTCCCGGCCACGAGCAGACGCTGACGATGTCCAAGTCTTCTTTGGCCAGCATGTCGTGATAGTCGGCATAGCCGCTGGGAATGCCGTGTTCGCTTTGCAACTCCGCCAGAGACTTGGAATGGGTGTCTGATGCGGCCGCCATTTGTACGTTATCAAGCTCGGCATACGCCTGCGCGTGCGACTTGCCCATCCAACCGCAACCAATAATGCCAACGCGAAACTTTTCCGCCATTGTGTTCTCCTATGCGAATAACCAAGACAACCATGGCTCTATTGTAGCCAGACTTGCACGCGCGCGGCACTTCCAACACCGTGATGGCGCCCGACCGGCCGCACAGTTCCCATCGGGCAAGCTAGCTGCTATCATTATGTCCAAATCCGCGTGATGCAAACGGATGTGTCTTAGGCTAGTAAGCGACAAGGAGGTTTCGACCATGGCGAAAACGTTGCGTACCGGTGTCATCGGGTGCGGGGGACTTGGGCCAAGCGAAGCGAAAATCTCGCATGAGATGGAAGGCATCGAGTTGGTCGGTGTAGTGGACGTGAACATCGAGTCCGCCCAAGCGGTGGCCGATGAACTTGGCGTCAAGGCGTTTACAAACCACGGAGATCTCTTGGACGAGAAACTGGATGCCGTCTTGGTTGTAACACCCACGTGGACGCATCGGGAAATCTGCGTCGACGCGGCCAACGCCGGCATTGCCGTATTTTGCGAGAAGCCTATGGCGCTGAAACTCGACGATTGCGATGCCATGATTGAAGCCACAGACAAGAACGGCGTGCCCCTCATGCTTGGCTTCGTCATGCGGTATTGGCCGACCTACGTCGAAGTGCATAAGCGATTGGAGAACGGCGACATCGGTGATCTGAAGCTGGCGTGGTCGACGCGATTGAGCGGACGGCCCCCGTTTGGCGTCGGCGAGTGGCGGTTGAAGCGCGAGACGGTCGGCGGCACGTGGTCGTCGTCCGTGCACGAGCTCGATTTGCTCCTCTGGATGGGCGGTCCCGTTGCTTCGGTGCACGGTAACGCCACGTTCGGCACGTTTGCCAATACCGACGTCGAGGATACCTTCATTACGACGTTGAATTATGAGAATGGCGCCATTGGTTCACTGCACAGCAGCCAGATCTACCCGGCGGGGGCGTCGAACTTCGGCATTGCCGGCACCAAGGGCGCAATTCACCTCAGCAGGCACTCCGGTCCGCTCTTAGTGACCCACGACGGCAAGCGCGAGGAAATCGAGGTTGAAGGCCACAGTGTGGGGATGCGCAACCAACTCGCCGCCTTCTACGATTCTGCGCGCAACGGCACGCCGCCCATGCCCGACGGCCACGACGGTCGCCGCGCCCTGGAAGTGTGTCTGGCGACGTTCCAATCGGCTGAGCAAGGTGGAGATATCTCTCTGCCTCTTTAGATTTCCGGTCCAGGGGCCCTTGTGAAGAGATTTTCAGCCCGCAGACCGTTCGTGGTGAGCACTTCGACAAGCTCAGTGCAGGCTCTGTCGAACCATGAACGGTCTTGCTGTGCGTGGCACTTGCTCTTCGTTCCCTGCCGGGTCGATTGAGATGGTGCTGAATAATGTGCTGTGGCGAGGCTGCGAAGGCTGCCCCTGAAGCTCTGACCGAACAATTGCGCGGCCCGCCGCGAGTGGAGTTATTTCGCGTGGCGGTTGCATGTCGCTGCGCCGGCAAAGCCGTAAGCTGGTTCATCGCGGCGTGCTTTCTCATGCAAGCGAACAGTTTGCGTAAGCGGTTCCCAACTTTCCTCTCGTTGTCATTTCTTCACATTCTCTTGACAATCACCCATTAGCATGGGTCAGTATGAGAGTGCCGTGCGCTTTGGCCGTTGAGCTTGTTACATGTTCGGCATCACCAATATCTTGGAGATACTGAAGTCTCGATTGTCAACACCGAATCGTCTATAATGTGCTAAGAAATCTTTGGCGTAGACGTAAAGAGACTGCGTCCGCGCCAGAATAGACTAAAGCACTCATGCAAATTCCGCAGAAGTGAATGGTTAGTGGCAAACTTCAGATTGGGTCCTGCGGGGCCCACAAGGAGAGGTTAGCAATGGGAATGTCGCGTCGTTCGTTTCTAGGGTTGATCGGGGGCGTGCCGCTAGCGGCAAGTCTTGCATCCGGTTGTGGTTTTTTTAGCGACCTGGTTGGCGGGGACTCCGGCGATAAGACAGTAAACGTAGCGGTTTTCCTCCCACAGGGGGAAGGGGCCAATTTCCAAGCAGCGCAGGCCGGCAACATCCTTGCCAGCCTCAAGACCGCCGCCAACGAAATAAACGAACAGAGTCTCGGCTTCCGGATGGAGGTGAACCTAACCGTGGTGCCGCCGGGGCCCGCCTTCAATTTTGCTGCATTCTTTGGCACAGCCAACACAAACGCGGAGCCCACGCCAACCCCTTTCAGTCCGATAGCCGACACGCTGAACGAGGCGGCGGCAAGCGGACAGTTGGCAAGCGGCGATCCGCTGCCAGACATTTTGATGATCAGCAATATGGACGAACTTCCACTGCTCTATGCTGAGGGCATCATCGAGCCTTTCGAGCAGGCTACTCGTGTAGACGGCAGCATCGATCTCTCCGCTTTTGCCCCCGGCGCGTTGGAGGCGGTGACGTGGCAGGGCCAAGTTCTCGTCTTGCCGCTCTCTAGTTCCATCAACACGCTTACCTATGACACCGATCTCTTTGCGAATGCCGGTGTTGCTGCGCCTAGCGAATCGTGGAGCTGGACCGAAATGATCGAAGCGGGGAAGCGCTTGACGTATGCTGACGATTCGGGAACGCAGTGGGGCACGTATGCCCATGCCTCTGTGCCGATGTTGCTGAGCTTGATTTGGAGTCACGGCGGTGAGGTATTCAGTGCTGAAAACGGCGCCGTGCGTCTTGCCGAACCGGAGGCAATTAGGGGCATTGAGCTATGGCGCGACATGATGACGTTTCACCAAATTGCCCCGAATCCGCCCGCAGGCACCTTTTCCTTCGTGCGCTCGAACCGCAACGGCATGCAAGTGGTTTCGTTCGACCAAATGCCGGGCCAAGGCCGCGGTGGTGGACAGCCCAGCGATACGGCGCGCTTGGCTACCGCCGTACGTTCCGGCGGCGGACAGGGACTGGGTGCGGAACAGATTCGCGCTGCCGCACTGCCGGTCGATACACGCCAGGCCACGTGGGTATCGCCGGTTGCGGGATTGGGCGTGGGCACGCAAGCAAAAGATACCGGCCTGGCAGCACAGGCGGCGGTGGTGCTGGCACGGGAACTCTCCCAGCTTCCCGTCACTTTCTTCGGCTATCCGGTGTATAACGTCTCCGGCGAGCGCATCAAACAGGTGAGGCCGAGCTTGACGATTGAAGATGCAACGACAATCTCAAATGCCCTCGGCTATAGTCGCGGTGTGCCGCCTCTCCTTGCGCCTCACTTGCAGTCTTTGTTCCAGCAGCATCTCATGACGCCGATTTTGAGCGGCGAGAGAAGCGTGGCTGACGCGGCTCAGCAAGTGTCGATTGCCATGCAGGAAATGCTGCGCCAGTGAGTGCGTGTTAGTACGGATGCGGCGTGAGGAGCAATTTTCGTTTCGACACGTTAAACAGTAGGGGCGGTTCGCGAACCGCCCCTACTTTTGTATTCAAACGCACCGAGCCTCATACCACCGAACGGTCATTCCTGCACGGTCACTTCTTCCAGCGGCTGCACGTTGCCGAATACCGGCTCCGGGCCGGCCGAGGGGGCTGCCCAACGCACGGCGTTTTCGATCACTTGGCGCACCTCCGCCTGATAGAACGTGGGGAACGTCTCGTGTCCGGGACGAAAGTAAAATACCTTGCCGCGTCCGCGGTGGTAGCAGCAGCCGCTGCGGAAGACCTCGCCGCCCGGAAACCAACTGACGAAAACCAGCCTATCCGGCTGGGGGATATCGAAGAATTCGCCGTACATTTCTTCATGGGGAATGTCGATGTATTGCCCCAGGCCCGCCGCAATGGGGTGGCTGGGGTCCACGACCCAGAGGCGCTCGTTTTCGCCAATTTCGCGCCACTTTAGGTTGCAGGTTGTGCCCATGAGCTGCTTGAAGATCTTCGAGAAGTGGCTGGAGTGCAAGCAGATGAGCCCCATGCCGTCCAGCACGCGCGCATGCACGCGGTCCACGATCGCATCCTCAACGTCGCCGTGCGCTTGATGTCCCCACCAGATGAGCACGTCGGTCTCGGCGAGCACCGCTTCTGTCAGACCGTGCTCCGGTTCGTCCAGGGTCGCGGTCTGCGCCGATAGACTCGGTTGTTGCTCTAGGTAGTCGGCTAGGGCGCCGTGAATACCTTGCGGGTACACGCGCCTGATGTGCTCGTCTGTCTTCTCGTGGCGGAATTCGTTCCATACGGTGACGCGGACCGACTCAGACATCTGCATTACTCCCTTACGAAAACAGCAAGTTCCTGCAAGTCACGCACGTGGATGCACTTGTGCTTAACCTCAAGCACGCCAACTCGGGCCATATCCCCTAGGGTTTGTGTGACTGTGGAGCGCAATGCCCCAATACTATCGCCAATCTCTTCGTGTGTGAACCCGCGCACTTCCTTGTTGGCAGGGTCTACGTGTGTGAGGAGAAAGGTCGCCACACGAGCGCGAACCGGACTGAACGCAAGTCGCGCCAATTGATCCTCGAGCGCCTTGAGCCGGTCCCCAATTACCTTGTAGAAGCGCAAGCCGACATCGGGTCGTTGGCTTAAGAGGCTTTCCATTTCAGCTCGCGTCATCACGCACACGAGGCTGGGCGCGACCGTCTCGGCAAAGCAGCCGTGCATCGACTGCCCCAGCAGTCCCATTTCGCCGAACACACTACCCATGAATACCCGGCGGATGCTCAGGCGTTTGCCTTCTTCGCTAAGACGGTAAATGTCTACGGCTCCCATCTTGAGAATGTAGAGATTCTCGCTGCGGTCATCGGGAGCATAGACAAGTGTGTCTTTGGGAAAGGAGTACATGGGCAAGTGGCCGAAGAGGCGCTCCATCTCTGCTTTCGTCAGATCACGAAAGAGTTCTACGTGAATGAGATGCCGCATGAGGAGGGCTGTGCGCTCGTCCTTGCTGAGGATAGGGCGGCGTTTCTTGGTCGGGAGCAGATTGCTCAGCGCGCTCACGTAATTCTCCTCTCGTCAATGTCGTCCAGCCAACAGAATTGCCTTATGCAACTACGTATCATCATACACAACTCTCTGTATTCGCAGTTTAAATAGGAGGCCAGTGTGTCTTGTAGATTTTCTCTACTGCGCAGGATTTTCGTGATGCTCAGTGTCGCACTCTTGGGGTCGATGGTGCTACTGGCGGGATGCGCAGTCGCCGAAGAGTCCGAGGATATGGGTGCTGAGGCCCCGGCTGCCGATGGAGCTGCCATCATGGACTATCTTGGGGCAGCCGACTATCAGAATGCCTGGCAGCATCTGCCCGGAGTAGAGCCCTTGTATACCGGGCAGGATCCGCACGGCGCTTTGCTGAGCACGTACTTCAACGCGATCGCTATGCAGGCGATTGAGGACAAGGCGGGGAGTATTCCCGTTGGCGGTATGGTCGTCAAAGAGAATTACATGCCCGACGGTACGCTGGCCGCCGTTACGGTGATGTATAAGCCCGCTAGCTTCGAGAATGCGGATGCGAACGGGTGGTTCTTCCTGAAATATACGGCCGACGGCATGATAGAGGCCGAGGGCAAAGTCCAGGGCTGCACCGAGTGCCACGGCGACGTGAGCGACAATGACTTTCTCTTTTCGGCGGACGTGAAGTAGGCGCGCGGCGCTCGCAACGTCTTACCTAGCGATAGCGAAAACGTTACGCCTGTGGGCATTCCACCCACAGGCGTAACGTTTTGTGTGCCCGTGCATGGGAGTTTGGCACAATCGGATTCCGGTTCCGCATCAAGTACCAGGCGGGTTCCGCGCCGGGATGAATGCTGTGCGATCAAGCCCGGAGCGCATCGTGGATCGGAGCCGGGAGCTTGTCCACGCTTGTACACTCATGCTTGCGGAGCGAATGGCAGGATTAGTCCCAAGAGAGATCGATTTCATGGGCGGTTTCGATGAAGCGCCGTACGAGATCAACCGTAGCCGCTACGTCCTTTTTGTTTACCATTTCGTTGACTGTGTGCACGTAGCGCGTCGGGGTTGAGATCGTAATCGCCGGCACGCCGTCGCGCGTGCGTTGAATTGCCCCGCCGTCGGTGCCGCCCCGCGGCAAGATCTCCATCTGGTAGGGGATGTCACCGGCATCGCAAATCTTGCGGGAGTGTTCTACAAGGCGCGGGTCGCAGATGAGCGAAGAATCCATGATCTTGATTGCCGTGCCGTCGCCGAGTTTCGAGACGCGATCCGCTTCCGTGCTACCGGGTATGTCTACGGCCAAGGTGGAGTCAAGCGCCAAGCCGACGTCGGGTTCGACGCCAAAGGCCGCGACCGTCGCGCCGCGCAGACCGACCTCTTCCTGGGTGGAAGCAACGGCGTAGACCTCTGCGACATGATCGGTCAGGCCGCGAATGGCCTCGATCATGACGTAAACGCTGACCCGGTCGTCCATGGCCGGAGACACTAGCACGTCACCAAGATCAATGCATGGGCGGTCGAACGTAATGGGAGTGCCAAGGGGAACGAGCTCTTTCGTGCGTTCGCCGGAGAGCCCCACGTCAACGAAGAGGTCATCCAATTTCAACGCCTTGCCCCGCTCGGAATCGTCCAGCAGGTGCGTCGGTTTGGTAGCGGGCATGAGTACGCCCGTCAGTTCTTCCTTGCCGTGAACGCGCACCCGCTGCGCTACGAGCGTGCGGGGATCGAAGCCGCCAACGGGCTGCAAACGGATGAAGCCATTCTCGTCCACGTGGCGCGCCATGAAGCCAATCTGGTCCATATGGGCAGCGATCATGACTTTGGGTCCGCCCTGCCCCTTGCGGTAGGCAATTACGCTGCCCAGGGCGTCAACCTTGGTCGTTGTAACGAGCGGTCCCAACTCCTCGCAGATTACACTTCGTATCGGCTCTTCGCGACTGGCAATGCCTGGTGTTTCGCAAAGCCGCTTCAAAAGGTCCATTTCTCTTGCTCCTTGCCTTAACCATGGATGTGGCTGAGTTGTTTCTATGCTTCTTTTTAGTGTAACGGTGTTCAAAGCTTGCTGCTAGGTGCATCGTTTCGGGGCTAAAAGCGAAGAACTCTAGCACATGAGGGAGGCAAGTGTGCCGGTAGTGGGAACCATTGAGTGCGTAGCCGGAGTTTGCCGGCCCACAATCGGTGATTCCGCCCTTGAGAGCGATGAGGGGCGGCAGTGCGCAGACCCGCCTGGCGGTTAGCGGGGATTGCGGGGCATTCGGTATTATGAGAAGGTAATTCATCCTAGAAACGTGAGACAACGTCATCGAGCCCACAACTTCCTCCCCGATCGAGCCTAACGACGCAGCAGAAGGCGCGCCTGCAACTTTCAAGCAGCGCTTCTTGAGTCCGCAGACGATCTTCTCCTTTCTCGTTGCGGCGGCGCTCTTGGTCGCGCTTTGGCGCCTGGGTGGGCTCGATTGGCGGGGAATTTGGGCCGAAATCAGGCAAATAGACTTACGGCTCTATTTGCTTGCGTTGATGGTTTACTACACAACGTTGCTGCCGCGGGCGGTGCGGTGGCGCAAGATGTTGCGAAACCTGGGCCACACGGTCCCGACGCGCCTATTAGCAGAGGTCATTTTCCTCTCTTGGTTCGTTAATCATCTGATTCCCGCCAAGATGGGAGACCTCTACCGGGGGCTAATCCTACGCCGCAGAGAACGGATTTCATTCGCGCTCACCACGGGTAGCGTACTTGCGGAGCGCGTGATCGATATGCTCGCTCTGCTAGCAATTGCAGTAACTGCTGCACTCTTCTTTGTGCGTGGTGAGTTGCTGAGCGAGATGCGAGGAGTCCTCCTGAGCGTTGGAATATTGGCGGTGCTCATGGCGGGCGGCTTGTTTCTCTTCTGGCGCTTGGACAGCACCCTCCTGGCACGGTTGCCCCATAGACTGGGCGAACGGTTCGAGCGCTTTCAGCACGGTATCTTTGCGTCGACAAAGCCACTGTGGCTCATGATTGTTCTTACTGCACTGGCATGGGCTGCTGAAGCCGGACGGTTCTTCTTGGTGGCAAGTGCGATGGGTGTCTCGCTTGAGGCGCCGCAACTGCTGTTTGTCTTTGCGGCAGGCGCGCTCTTGCTCGCGGCGCCCACCCCCGGCGGCCTTGGCGCGGTGGAAGGGGGTATGGTAGGGGTAATGTTGCTGCTTGGCGTGCCGGTGGACATGGCGGCGGCAGTGGCAATCCTCGACCGGTTCATTAGTTACTGGCTGGTTCTGATTCCCGGTGCAGCCTACTACTTCACGCACGCGCGCCTACGGCTCTGGGGTCGCAATCGCGCGGAAGTAGCTTCGCAACACTGAGAAGGGGGTAGTGTGGCGGTGAGATTACAGCGTGCAAAGTATGATGAGCTGAATGCAAAGCAAAAGGAAATCTACAATTTTCAGAAAGTTGCTGGGTTGCTTGCGGAGTATGGGTATAATTGCCTCAAGTTGTCCGATGACTGGCAAGGTGCAGACTTTCTTGCATACCACAAAGACGGAACCCAGACGCTCAAAGTGCAACTCAAAGCCCGTCTAACCATCAACCGAAGCTACTTGTGCAAGGGCTTATACATGACGTTTCCGGTTCGAGGAAAGTGGTACTTGATCCTTCACGACGAACTGGTTGCCATAGTAGGAGAGGTGACCGATTGGCTTCACACCAAGTCTTGGGAGACTAAGGGCATTTACAGTAGCCCAAAGCCCTCGAAAAAACTGCTAGCGAGGCTCGCCGACTGTGCAATATAGGCGGCATAGCTCTAATGGATAGGTTGGCCACGACAGGCTCCAAGCAGAGTTGCCGTTTGGTGTTCCTAGTGTCATGAGAATAGGAATTGACTTTACCGCAGCCACCCAACCGGCCGGCATTGGCAGGTATACGTGGTCGCTAGTCAGTGCGCTCATAGCACAGCCCTTCGTCGACCAAATCACACTCTTAATGCCGCGATTCTCAGAAGGGCATTGGCGACGCCTCGTATCTCCTAAACTGAGGTATCGGTATCTGCCGCTATCCGAGCGCGCGCTGACGCGCATCTGGCATCGGCTGCGGCTGCCTCTCTATGCCGATCTGCTCGCGGGCGGGGTCGACGTCTTCTACGCGCCGGACTTCGTCTTGCCGCCGCTGTGGCGCGCACCCGGCGTCATCACCGTCCACGATCTTTCATACCTTCACTTTCCAGACTCCTACCCGAATTCCTTGCGCTCGTACTTGGAATCAGCCGTTCCGCGCAGTGTCGCGCGCGCTCAATTGGTGCTCGCGGACTCGGAAGCTACCCGGCAAGACTTGATAGGCGCATATCACGTCGAGCCCGCCCGTATTGAAGTGCTTCATTGCGGCGTTGACGGAGTCTTCCGTTCCCGCAATAACCCAGCCCTGCGGGCGGCAGTGCTTCAGCGACATGGCATAGCGTATCCCTACTTTCTTACCGTAGGCACAATTCAGCCAAGAAAGAACATTGCCCGCGTGATCGCGGCCATGCGCTCGGTTGTTGATGCTGGGCTGCCCCATCACCTCGTGCACGTGGGGCGTCCGGGCTGGCTCTACGAGCAGATACTCGCCGCCCCGCAGGAATACGGCGTTTCCGAGCGCGTGCACTTCCTGACAACCGTCGATTCCGATGAGGATCTTGCGGTTCTGTACAATAGCGCGAGCGCTTTTGTGTTTCCCAGCCTGTACGAGGGTTTTGGGCTGCCCGTGCTCGAAGCCATGGCGTGCGGCACACCGGTAGTCACGTCGAATACGTCATCCCTGCCCGAGGTCGCGGGTGAGGCGGCCATCCTCGTAGATCCCAACGACGTTGACGCCATTGGTGGGGCGCTCTTGGTGCTTGCTACAGATGAAGTCAAGCGCGCGGAACTCATTGCCGCGGGAAGAGAACGCGCTGCTGGATTCACGTGGGAGCGGGCAGCGAGCGAACTGCGTGCACATCTGGTGCGTGTTGTTAGCGGTGGCTGAACGCGAATTGAGGACGGCAGTCTAGCGTCCGAGTGAGCGGCACGACACCTGAAAGTATGTTCGCGGAATGAAGACAGATCGGTAGCGTGGAGTGGCTTCTGTATCTGCTATAATGTGCCAAAGCGGTTACTTTGTGTCCTCGCCACATTGGGGCAGTCTGCGGTGCCCAGTTGATGGCAATACGGCGAGATTACTATTGCCGATGGCCGGGACACGGACTTGAGCGCTCCTAGCGGAGAATGCGGTGAAATTGGGAGGTAGACAGAGCATGATGAAAGGCATTGGCCCGCGGCGTTGGTATGTTCGATTGCTTCTATTCTTTTCGTGCTTCATGCTCCTACCGGCTCCGGTTTTCGCCAATTCGGAGCCGAGGCACTTTCAGGCCACGAATACTATTGTGCATGGGGCTATGCTCGACTACTTCGAGCAAATGGGCGGCGAAAGCGTCCTAGGACAGCCGCTGACAAACGAACAAAGCGAAGACGGTCACGTCGTCCAATATTTCGAGAATGCGCGGCTGGAGTGGTGGCCGCAGCGCGGCCAGGTGCGGTTCAGTCCGTTGGGTCGCTTGCTTTATCCGCACTGGCGCTTCTTCTCCCAGGAAGAACCGGTAGCAGAGACGTCTGCGCAGCGGTATTTCCCGGAGACCGGCCATGCTGTGCGCTTTGCATTTCTCCGCTTTTTCCAAGAACACGGCGGTGTGCAAGTGTTTGGGCTGCCGATTTCCGGAGAGTTACCGGCTGATGACGATTGGCAGCATGCGGTCCAATACTTCGAACGAGCCGTATTTCGCTATGATCCAACCAAGTCCGGCACCCCCGACGAGGTACAACTGGCGCCATTGGGCCAGATGTTCCTCTCGTTGCGTGGCACGTTGCAAACAATAGTGGACCAGCCTGCACGAGATTCGCAACTGAAGCTCATCGCGCAAGTCTCGCTTTTCTACGACCCTAATATCGAGCACGTGCTCGCGTTAGCAAAGGCCGCGGGCTTTACCGGCATCAAGCAACAAGTAGAGTGGAAGGCAATAGAACTCCATCCCGGCGGGTATATGTGGGACCAGGTGGACCGCATTGTAGAGGCGGCAAACCGGCACGGCTTGGAAGTGATGCTGGGCATCTATGCGTCTCCCTATTGGACGCGCCGCGTAATACCCGCAGGGAATCAAATCGCCGTACAGGAGGGATCCTCTTCTGGCTCCGTCGAGGAGTGGTGGGCGCAGTTTGGCAGTTTTCATAACGGCCCGCCGGCGAATTTCGGCGACTTCGAAAACTTCTTGGCCATCATCGCGTCGCGTTACGGCGATCAGGTGCAATCCTATGAACTCTGGAATGAGCCTAACTTGGCCGGAAACTGGGATGGTACGGTCGCGCCATGGGAATTCGTTGAGCTCATGGGCGCGGGCTATCGGGGAGTGAAGCGCGGGAATCCGAACGCTATTGTCGTCAGCGGCGGCTTGTCGCCCACAGGAGTCAATCGCGAGGGGGTTGCCATGGACGACGTGGCATACCTGGAGGCTATGTACCAGTACCGCGATGGCATAATCCGCAACTATTTCGATGTGCTCGGGTTGCACTCATATGGCTTCAATAATGCGCCGGGCGATACGCCCGATAACTACTCGACGTCCGGTACCACGTACAAACACCACTGGTCGTTCTACTTCCGCCGCTTTGAGAATCACTGGGACGTGCTGCAAAAGTACGGTGACACGGGTAAGAGTATCTGGTTGACGGAGATGGGATGGACCACGCACAACTTGCATCCTGAATTTCCCTATGGGGTAGAGGTTTCCGACGAAGACCAGGGGCGGTATCTGGCCGAATCCTATCTACTGGCGAAGCATAGGTTTCCGTATGTCACCGGACTGGTAGTTTTCAATTTGAACTTTGCCAATCAAATCGAACCGACTGACAGCGCTTATTCCTTCGGGATTCTCGACGAACACTTGAACCCGAGACCTGCATACCTGGCGTTACAAGCACTTCCGAAATAGCCCGCGCCACTATGGAAATTGCCGTAAATGGGTATTTCCTTAATGTGCACCACACCGGAAGCGCACAGTACGCGTATCATCTGCTGCGGGCGCTGCAGAAGCGTAGCGACGAAGTTCAGGTCTCTGTGCAACTGCCCTACTTCATGCGCGATACGATGCGTCCGGTCGGCGGTATCCGGGCGAACGCCCCAATGGGCGGCTTGCTGCGCCGAGGCAACCTGGCAAAACTGTGGTGGGAGCAAGTAACGTGGCCCCGGCTGGCTGCTAAGTCGGGCCAGGACGTAGTGGGCCACGTGCCTTACTTCGCCCCATCGCATTACCATAGCTTTCCGCTGGTAACTACTATTCACGACTTGATTCCGGTTGTGCTGCCTGAGTATCGCGGCAACCCCCTCGTGCGACTCTATACGAGCCTTGTAATGGCGGCGGCGCACAAAGCGGATGCGATCATTACGGATTCTGAAGCCGCCAAGCGCGACGTGATCGAGCGGCTTAACCTTAGCGAAGACGATGTGCACGTTGTGCATCTCGCCGCGGATGCGCGATTTTCGCCAGACTTACGAGATGAGGATGTCAAGGCTGCGCGGCGGCGCTACGATCTGCCGGAACGATTCCTCTTCTATCTTGGCGGCCTGGACGTGCGCAAGAACCTTGGGATTCTGTTTACGGCGCTCGAGAAGCTACCGGAAGATGTCTC
The DNA here is from genome assembly GCA_965221905.1 of Chloroflexota bacterium. Lineage (GTDB taxonomy): Bacteria > Chloroflexota > UBA11872 > VXOZ01 > VXOZ01 > VXOZ01. Next base: position 2,912,576 of record OZ244922.1, on the reverse strand, counting down.
GCTAGTTGTTGCGGGCCGCACCCGGCATGGTAAGGCCGCTCTCTTTCCCGACTGGGTGCGCCAAGCCACTGAATCGGAGATAGGGCACCGCGTGCGTTTTCTAGGCGGCGTACCGGAAGCGGATAAGCCGCTCCTGTATCGTGCCGCAACGCTCTTCGTGTTTCCTTCGCGCTATGAAGGATTCGGCCTGGATCCGTTAGAAGCCATGGCTTGCGGCACACCGGTCGTATGCAGCGAGGCGACGTCGCTGCCGGAGGTGGTAGGCGAAGGCGGCATCTTAGTCCCGCCTGACGACGCCAATGCCTGGGCGGCAGCCATCGGACGTCTCTGGGAGTCCAGACAGGAACGAGCGCACTACGCCGAACGGGCGATTGCGCAGGCCCAGGCGTTCTCCTGGGAGCGTACGGCCGCACAGACCATTGCGGTCTACAAGCAGGTGAAATGATGCGCGTGCTCTACATTTCCAAGGCGCTTGTAGTGGCCACGTACCAACGCAAGATGGAAGAGATCGCCAAGTTTCCGGATGTCGAGCTTCGTGCAATTGTGCCTCGCTATTGGCGGGAAGGCGACTATCGCCAGGTGTTGGAATCTCGCTACACCACCGGCTATGAGCTGATTCCTGCGCACATGCGCTTCAACGGGCACTACCACATGCACTACTATCCCAGCCTGCGGCGTCATCTCGTCGAGTGGCAGCCCGACGTGGTGCACGTTGATGAAGAGCCTTACAACTTCGCCACGGCACATGCGATTTGGCAGGCAAGGCGAGTCGGGGCCAAGGCGATCTTCTTTGCCTGGCAAAATGTCTACCGGGTCTTGCCGCCGCCATTCTACTTCATCGAACTCTACTCGCTGCTGCGGTCACATGCGGCACAGGCCGGTACGCGGCAGGCCCAAGAGGTGCTGCGCCGAAAGCGCTACTCGTGCCCGTCTGCGGTCTTTCCGCAATTCGGCGTGGATGCCGCCCTCTTCTCTCCGGTCTCCCAGCCAGACGATTCCGACGAAGTCCTCAAAATCGGCTACGTGGGTCGGTTGGTCCGGGCAAAGGGGATTCACGTGCTGCTCAACGCGGCGTCGCGGCTCGCATTCCCCTACCAAGTGCAGCTCATTGGGACCGGCCCGGCGGAGCCGATGCTGCGGTCACAGGCTGAATCCCTGGGAATACAGGATAAGGTTGAGTTCATCGGCCACGTGCCCAGCAATTCAATGCCGGCACACTACCAGGCAATGCACGTCTGCGTCTTGCCATCTCTCACCATGCCGAATTGGAAAGAGCAGTTTGGTCGCGTGCTCATCGAGGCAATGGCGTGCGGGGTGCCTGTGGTAGGATCGGAATCCGGAGAAATCCCTGAAATTGTCGGTAGCACTGATGCGGAACGGGGCGGTATGACGTTCCCGGAGGGTGATGCAGAGGCGCTGGCGGAGACATTGACCAAGCTTCACAAAGATCCGTCACTGCGGCGCAAACTTGGCGCACAAGGGCGTGAGCGGGTTCTCCGTGAGTTTACACAGGAACGCATTGCGGCGAGAACGGTGCTCATGTATCGCCAAATAACCCACGGTTTGCTGTATAGCGCGCAGCAGCAGACGACCGACCTCTAGCAATATACGGCAGTGCTGGGACATGGGCCAGGGGCGCTTCTCGCAAGAGCTGCTTCAATGCCAAGACGCTGAGGGAGATGCTGTCGTAGCGTGCAATCGCGCAGCCATGCCGTGGCAAGAGAGGACGCGGGACTCTCCCCGTTGCGCAGGGCTGCACGTACTTTTCCCGCTACCCCTGCGGTATAATCAAACCGCTATTGGTTACTGGGCAGCGGAAGTGAAGATTGCGTCTCCGGCAAGGCCCGCAGATTGCTGCCACCTAAGTCCTGGGCTTACGTGCCGGTGGAATGACAAGCTTCTACCAAAGCACAATTGTTGGTCTAGTCTGGAATGAGAGATAGGCGGAGAGCTGTGACAGTTGGATTGCTCTACCACCCCGGACGTCCGCAGGCACAATCGCTTGCTACCGTTCTGCACTCTCTCATCGAGAAAGAAGGACACGGTGCCTGGCACGTGCCGGTGGAAGCTGAGGCGGAATGGCAAGAGCGAATCCCTGCCACAGACCTGCTCTATACTCTCGGTGGTGACGGCAGCATTTTGCGAGCGGCGCCGATCTGCGCGCAGCATGACGTACCTATTGTTGGAGTGAAGTTTGGACGGCTCGGGTTTCTCTCGGAACTCTTGCCCACAGAAGCGATCCAGACGTTGCCGCGCTTCTTGAATGAGGACTACTGGATTGAAGAGCGTTCTATGCTTGACTGCCAAATTGAGGGCGAAATGCAAGAGACGGTAGCGCTCAATGAGGCGGTGATTAGTCAGGGGCACGTGCGGCGAGTGCTAGACATAAAGGTATGGATTGACGATGCCTTTCTCGCCGACTACGTGGCGGACGGTCTGATGATTTCTACCGCAACCGGGTCAACGGCCTATTCTATGGTGGCCGGCGGGCCGATTTTGCATCCAGAGGTCCGGAATTTGCTCATCACACCGATGTACTCTCTGCGAGGGCCGACGACTCCGTTTGTCTTGCGCCAGTCGGCGCGGTTACGTTTGCAGGTATTCCACCAGCATGAGGCGGTGGTCACAATTGACGGGCTGCTGGTAGGTGATCTTCCCAACGAAGGCATGATGCATCTGACTACTGCGACTCAAACCTGCAAATTCGCTCGCGTGCAGGAACGTACCTACTTCTACGAGACGCTGGTGCGCAAGCTCCGAATCCCCCTCGACAGCTCCTAGGATGCCCCATGTTGGAGCACTTGGAAATTCATGACTTCGCGCTGATTGACGAAGTGCAGGTCGAGCTTGGCGCTGGGTTCAATGTCCTTACCGGTGAGACCGGCGCCGGCAAGTCGATCGTCATCGATGCTATCGGCGCTCTGCTCGGCAATCGCGTAGGCGCTGCCGACGTGCGCAGCGGCGCTCGTACGGCGCGGGTTGAAGGCACTTTCGTGCTGGAGACGGTTCGTCCGGCCCTCGCAGAAGCATTGGATGAGGTCGGCGTAACCCTAGATGATGGCGGTCGCTTGCTGCTCTCGCGGGAGATCGCGGCTTCCGGGCGCACCACTGCTCGCATTCAAGGCCGAGCAATGCCCGTAGGTGCATTGCAGCAGGTGGTCGGCCTCATTGTCGATATTCACGGTCAGGGCGAGAATCTCTCGCTGCTTCGCTCCAAGCTGCAATTGGATTTTCTCGATCGCTTTGCCGGCCTGGATGAATTGCGGCAGCATTTGACGCACGCGTATCGTGCGTCAAATGCCCTGCAGACTGAAATGCAACATCTCCAGCGGGATGGACGGGAGCTGGCCCAGCGCTCCGACTTGCTTATTTTTCAAATCCAGGAAATCGCCGAGGCAAGCCTCTCTCCGGGCGAAGAAGATGCGCTGCGGGGCGAGTATCGGCGGCTGCGTCACAGTGCGGAGCTTGTGGATATCTCGGGTCAGATTCTCGAAGCGCTCAGCGATGCCGCCGAACCCGCGCGGCCTGCAAACGATTGGATGGGAGAGGCCGTAAAGGCTCTGCAACAATTGGTGGAACTCGATCCCGAGGCAGAGCAGCATCTACAGGTCGGACAAGAGCTTTCGGCTCAGATGGAGGAGTTGGTCGCCGACATGCGGCGCTATGCCGGCAGTCTGGAAAGTGAGCCGACGAGACTGCTGGAGGTAGAGGCCCGGCTGGACATAATCGAAAGCTTGAAACGCAAGTACGGGAATAGCATTGCAGAGATATTGGCGTATGCGGAGCAAGCGGCGACAGAGCTGACCGGCATTCAAACCAGCGAGGACCACGCGGAAGATATCGCGCGCGAACTGCAACGACTCACCGGCGAGCTCGCTGCACGCGCGGTCGAACTCTCGGCGAAACGGAAGTTCGGCGTAGGAGACTTGGTCGCTGCCGTGCACCGGGAACTAGCATTGCTCGGCATGCCGCATATGCAATTCGACGTGGCCGTGACTCAGGAGGAAGTGCCGCAAGGGCTCTTGGTGGAAACTGAGGAAGGGCCGCAGACGCTGCAATGCGGGCAAACGGGTATCGATACCGTCGAGTTTCTCATTAGCTCCAATCGCGGCGAACCCTTGAAGCCATTGGCGACTATTGCCTCCGGCGGCGAGGCATCCCGCCTCCTGCTTGCCCTCAAGGCGGCGCTTGCCCACGTTGACGAGACGCCGGTGCTGATCTTCGACGAGATTGAGATTGGCGTCGGCGGCCGCAGCGGCGCGGTGCTAGGTGAGAAGCTGTGGAGCCTTGTGCGGAATCACCAGGTGATCTGCGTGACGCACCTACCGCAGGTGGCGGCGTACGCCGACCAACACTTTTTCATTCACAAGGAAACGGCGGATAACCGCACGGCTACGCACGTGGACGCTCTGTCATCGGATGAGCGGATTGATGAGTTGGCAGCGATGGGCGGAGCAGCGGGAGCCGCGGCCGAGCGCAGCGCGCGCGAACTCTACGACCGAGCACAACGTTGGAAAGTGGAACAAGGGAGCGCGCTCGTCGAGCGGTGAGGGGCTTGAAGGCGGTGGAGCGTTTCCAACTAAGCTCTGTGCATGATGGGAAGCTTTGGATTGCGATGCATGGTTCTACCTGGCAAAGGTGAGAATAGCGGGGCGAAGTCTTTTGCTCCAAAATAGATGGTGGGTGTGGAGCCCAGAAGTTGGATTCTCGCGTGCGCGAGAAATACAGGCAGTTAGCCCTTGGAATTAGTAGCTTTGGGCTTAGATGGGTCACATGCAAGACACGTGGCCGTACCCAGGCCTAAGCCAGGTCCTCAAACTGTCATTCTCTGAGGAGCCCTTCGGCAGGCTCAGGATAAACTCCGCGACGAAGAATCTAGAGTCGGGAGCATTCTAGATTCCGCGAACCCTGTTCGACGCTGCGCTCGGAATGACACCAAAAGGCAATATGCAAATGACAAGAACCGCTGCCTCGCAAAGGCTTCAAGCCTAGGTCTACTAATTCCGTCAGCCCTTGTGCTTGACTCCGGTGGCCCCGCTATGATAACTGCCTAGGGCTACTTGGCGGCCATGCGATTTGTGAGGCTTGAAGTCTTTTGTAATGAGGTAGGGGCACGGCATGCCGTGCCCCTACTACGTTTGCCACCCAGGGCGGCGCTGCGTCAAAATGCTTCTCTCTAACTCTGTATGCGACCCTTTCGGGAGTTTGCCCCAATCTGGGGACCGGAGTGCATGTGGCGCTGCAACTTCATATCCATGGTGTGCGGGAGAGGCAGCTCTAGACCACGTCGCGAATGAATCCATTACGCCCACGGAGCTCGTGCAAGCTCCGTGGGCGTCTTGGTTTACGAATGGGCAGGTACCTACAGAGAGATTCCCACTAGCCGACGTTAATCTTTAGCCGCTTTGACTTGGCTTTCTCCTCCTTGGGCAGGTGCACCTTGAAGATGCCGTTCGACCAGGAGACCGCAGCCTCGTCGGCGTAGACAGCGCTCGGCAACGTGTACGCAATCTCGAATTTGCCCTCAGGCAGATTATGCCAGATTCGGGTTCCAGCGGTGGTCTCGGATTGATCGTACCGGCCCTTAATGATCAAGCTGCCTTTGCTCAGGGTCATTTCGACGTCGTCAGGGTTGACACCCGGTATCGCCAGCTCCAGCACGTATGCCTCGTCGGTTTCCCATAGGTTGGATGGGAAGCCTCGGCTTGCGTGCGGTGTGGTCCCATTTGAGAAGAGTCCCGGGCCAAAGAGGGACCGATCGAATAGTCGATCGAAGATGTCCTGTGCGGTTGCGAACGTGTGGGGCTCGTAGCGCTTGAGTTCAGCCATGGTATTACCTCCACTTGTTGTTAGTTTTGAACCAAGCCTCTAGTAGCATTCTAAAAGATGCGTGGCTCTCTGTCAAGTATCTTTATATATATATATTAGATTTGATGGTGAAGAGAGTTATATATGACTCAATCGCTCTAGGTTTGTGTTTGCAGTGGCAGAGGGTTAGTCTTTGACTTTGTCCGCACTCCGGACGTGAGCCTAGCGATTCTAGGCGGGTCAAAGAAACGAGCGGAACTGTGTTTCCGTCCGGCAGGTCCGTTGCAAGGGCTTGTATCCCCTTCCAGATTCAACCCGTCAATGTGCGCATGATCGGCGGGGGCTTTTGACCCCCAACGGTTGCGATTGCTATCCTGCTACCAGGGAGAACGTGGAAAGGAACTAAGCATGGCCGTCAAAATATTGCCTGCCGCACTTGCGGCGAAGATTGCGGCAGGGGAAGTAGTCGAACGTCCGGCATCGGTGGTGAAGGAACTCTGTGAGAACGCCCTCGATGCCCAGGCCACTGCCATCACCGTTGGAATCGAGCAGGGCGGATTGCGCCGTATCGGTGTTGAAGACAACGGAATTGGGATTGTAGCGGAGGATCTCCCGCTCACGGTGCGCCGTTACGCCACTAGCAAGATCAGCAGTGTGGATGATCTTGCGGCCATACGCACGCTGGGGTTTCGGGGTGAAGCGCTGGCTTCAATAGCGGCGGTTTCCCATCTGGATATCCGATCCCGAACGGCACAGGACTGGTCGGCGCATGTGCTGACAGCCGTTGGCGGCGAGCAGACCGAGATGGCGGCGACGGCCGGGCCGGTAGGCACTGCCGTGGATGTGCGGCACCTTTTCTTCAACGTACCGGCGCGGCTCGCCTTTTGTAAGAGCCCTCAGGCCGAAACGCAGCGAATCGTCCAGTGCGTGCAGCATCTTGCTCTGAGCCATCCCGCGGTGCGCTTTGAACTTAGCGTCAATGGGCGAGAGGTCTTTTCTTCAAGTGGCAGCGGACGGATGGAGGACGTCTTTATCTCAATGTACGGCCACGAGATTGCCGAGCAATTGATTCCAGTGGATGATCCGCTAATGCACGGCGTGCTCGTTCAGCCCACCGTGAATCGCGGCAACCGGACGGGAGTTTCTCTTTTCGTAAACGGCCGCTGGGTGCAGCAGCGGGCCCTAGCCTATGCTGTCACGGACGTATACGCAGAGCTCATGCCTGACGGACGGTACCCATTGGCAGCCTTGGACGTCTCGCTCCCATGGGAGGAAGTCGACGTAAACGTCCACCCGCAAAAGTCTGACATTCGGCTAAAGGATAGCGGCCGTGTCATGCGGCAGATGCGCCACGTGATGCGATCGGAACTGGCGCAGCACGTGGCAGTGCAGCCAATGCGCCAGCACTTCCAGTCCATGGATTCGTGGCGCGGAACCGAAGCGCCCGTGAGCCCGGGCCGATCCGCGCAGGCGGTAGACCTCTTTCGTCCGGCAGATGACGCATCGGTCGCACCGGACAACGGTTCGGCGCCCGCCGCTCCAGTTGCGCCCTCAGAGTTGCGCGTCGTGGGACAACTCAGCGCGATGTACGTGATTGCCGAGGGATTCGACGGCATGTATCTAATCGACCAGCATTCAGCGCACGAGCGTGTCCTCTACGAAGCCGTGCTCAAGCGCTTGCCCGAAGCACAAAGCCAGCAGTTACTCCAGCCGCAGCCGCTTTCACTTGCGCCGACGCACCTGCAATGGCTGGAGGCGCACGTGGAGGAAATCCAGCGCATGGGGTTTGCGCTGGAGCCCTTTGGCAGCGGCGCATGGCTATTGCGGGCGGTTCCCGTTTTCCTCGCGGAGAAAGGTCATGACTGGGGGCAATTTGTAGCGACGGTGATCGAGCAAAAGGATAACCCCGACTATCGCGGCGATCCCCTGGAGCGGCTCCGATGGATAATTGCATGCCACGGAGCGGTAAAGGCCGGAGACACGCTCTCGCACGAGCAGATTGAGGCGCTGTTGGGCGCGTTGGAGCGCTGCGACCTTGCGCGCACGTGTCCCCACGGCCGGCCCACGATGGTGCGTCTTTCGCACTCGCAATTGGCGCGGGAATTCGGACGCACGTGACCAAGAATAAAATTCCATAGTGTAGTGGGTATGACTGCCCAGACGAAAGATGAAATGTAGCGCGGGGGCTTGTCCCCCGCCAGAGCACGCGGAACTGCGGCCACGTCAGCAGCACAGGGCGCGTCTTTAGCATTTTCGCTGAGAGAAACGGGTGCGCAAGGGATTGACCCTAAAACAGACGCAGGTTGCAAACCTGCGCTACCGGAGATGTGGGGCAATGAAAGCGCCATGTTCCTTGCCAGAAAAGTTAATGCGACAATATTAGGGCTTGTCCTCCGCTTTAAAAACGAAGACTCAGTTTTCCCAAACAGGGGCTAACGACAATCATGGCAGGCAATAACCGAGAAGCGCGCTCCGCCGCTGACCACATTTCCCGACAGGAGAAGCGCGAGCATTGGAATTGCGACGCCTTCCTCTCGCTCAATCCGGAGAGCATGGATGGAGCCGGCACGGATGATGAATATCGGCCCGCGGTAATCGCCGCCAATCTAATCGTCATGCCGCTGGATGAGCCTTCGGTAGCGACGTGGCACGGCTTCGATGACGCCCAACGCCGGGAGCGCATGCTGCCGTTTGCGGAATTCCTCCATGCCCGCTACCCGCACGCGCGCATACTGGTGCTCTTCGTTGCGAATAATCTGGTGGTTGGGCGCATTATTTGGCTTCCTGGCGGATCGTTGCCGGACGTCACAATCTGCCATGAAGCCCTCCCGTTGGAGGATATCGAGCCGGAGTTGCTAGCGTACCTGCCAGGCTGACTGCAGAAGTAGCTGTTCTTCTGCATTGCAAACTCATCCAGTTGCTGAACTGGAGGTGAGGATCGGCTTGCGTTCTCTGTTCTGAAACAGACCTAGCTGCCGTTGAGATACGCCAGGCTGGCTTCAACTGCTACTTGCAGCGCGTGTCCGATGGAAGCTTCGTCGAGGTCGTAGAGGCTGTGGTGGAGCGGATGGGTGATTCCGCGTTCGGCATTGCCGGAGCCGAACAGCCAGTAGACGCTGGGCACCCCTTCTGCCAGGAAGCAGAACGTATCCCCAATGAGCAGGGGGGCGTCCATTATCACGGCGTTCTCCGTGCCAAGCACTGAAGCTGCAGTTTCATGCACGAGCGAGGTCAAGGCGGGCTCGTTGACCACTGGTGGATTGCCGGGGGTAAATTTGAAATCCACGGTGCAGTCCGCGCTCTCCGCCGCGGGATGCACGAGGGCTTCCAAGCGCTTGCCGAGGTCCGCGCGGGTAGGGAGGTCGCCGCAGCGCACGGTGCCCCTCATTCTAACCGTAGATGGAATCAGGTTGTAGTCTTTGCCGCCCTCGATGAGGCCGATGTTCAGGGAGTAGACCTGGTTTGCCGGCGCCATGCGGGAACCGGCCCCATAGAGCGTTTGGATGACGTTGCTCGCTGCTAGAATTGCGTCCTTGCCCTGATGGCGGCGCGCGGCGTGGGTCTCTTTTCCCGTAACTTCCATTGCAAACGTATCGTAGCCGGTGAAGATAACGCCGGAGCGCACCCAGACCTGTCCAACGGGAATCTCCGGCAGGTTGTGAAACCCCATCAGGGCGTCCACCTTGGGATTCTCGAGCACGCCGGCGGCGCGGAGCGCCTTGGGTCCGCACGGCGGGCCGCCCAGGGCTTCAGATGCCCCGCCCGTCTCCTCTGCCGGATCGAAGAGCAGCTTGACCGTCCCTTGGAACTGGTCGCGCATGTTCGCGAGGATGTCGGCGATGCCGATCCCAATAGCCGTGTGGGCGTCGTGTCCGCAGGCGTGCATCACGTCTGGGGTTTGCGAGGCGTAGGGCACTTGCTTCCAGTCTGGGAAAGGCAGTGCGTCCATGTCGGGACGGATAGCGAGCACCTTTCCGGGGCGGCTGCCGTGCAGGATGCCGACCACGCCCTGCCCGCCCACGTCCGTCTCAACTTCCCAGCCTGATGCCGCGAGGCGGTCAGCGACAATGCGAGTCGTTCTATCCAGTTCAAAGGCTACTTCGGGGTGTTGGTGGATTTCTCTGCGTATGGCTACGAGTTCCGGTTGCAGTGCGCGGACTCGTGTTTGTACTTCTGCTGTGCTCATTGCTTCCTCACGTGAGAATTGCTGCCAAGATACCTACCAGGAAGATACCATCAAAGACCCCCGCCCCGCCAATGCTGACAACGTGAGCGCGACTGCGACTAAGTCGGCCCAGTCGGTGGATGCGCGGTAAATTGAGGATGTCAGCACCGATCAGGGTGCCCAGTACCCCGGCCGTGTAGGCCACCGCGGTGCGCCCTACAGGATCGGGGACGAGCAGATACGCCAGTACGGCTGCGATGATTGGCGGTATTAGCGCGGGCATGGTGATTCCCACGCCCTCTACCGGACGCGCCAGCGCGAAGCATACGGCGGCCACTACCGAGGTAGCCAAGAGCACACTACCCATTGGCGCCTTCGGCAAGACGTAGAGCGATAGCAATAGAGGGACCACCGCGCCGCCCACGTTCACCGCGACCACTTGCTCTTGTACGCGCGGCGGGTAGTAGAAGAGCGGGAGGAAAAAGGGAAAGGGCAGCAGCGACTTCCTTTCTACCCGAATCCTGCGGCGCGAAATGGGGACGTTTACGAAGCTCCCCAGCAGAGAGAGGTAGAAGATTATGATCACAAGCGTAGGTGACAGACCCATGTTGGAGAATGCCAGCGAGACTGCTTGCACATGGAGAAGGACTAAGAGCAGCGGCAGCAGGATGAAGGAAAAGAGGAGACGTAAGATAGGGCCTAGCATCTGTGCTGCTACGCTGTTGCAGAGCGCTGCGGCTCTGCAGGCTGTGCCGCCACAAGCTCGATCCATCCCACTTCGGGCGGGCAATTGAGGCGGATTGGCAGCACGGAGACCCCAATGCCGCCGGAGCAATAGACGAGGTGGTCTCCGACCCGCATCAAGCCGGAGTTGCGCGGCAGCTTGATGCGCGTGTTTGTATGCCAAACGATGCTCTCCGACAAGCGTATTTGCCCGCCGTGCGTGTGGCCGGAAAGTATGAGATCAAACCGTTCGTCGCCCAAGGTGCGAATGATGTCGGGCGTGTGCGCCAGCAGCAAGCGCGTGGTGTCCTTTGGCGCTCCCGCCGTCGCACGCTGAATGTCATCAAGCCAGTAGAAGGGATCGTCCACGCCAACGAGTGTGAGGGGCTGTCCGTGAATAGTAACGTTGGCATGGGTGTTGGTGAGAACTCGAATTTGGTGGGACTCCAGCGTCCGCACCAGGTTACTCGTATCGTGAAAGTGCAACGGGTGCCCGAACCAGCTTCGTATGCGGTGGCGGCGCACGTGGTCGTGATTTCCAAGCACGGCGTAAGCGCCATAGTTGGCGCGGAATGGCGCGAGCGCCTCAAGAACCGTCTGCAGTTCGGCGTCAGGATCACGACCGCCGTGGATAAGGTCGCCCGTCAGGAGCAGGAGATCGGGTTTCAATTCGGAAAGCTGCTGCAGCATGCGCACCCGCCGCGAATCCCCAGCGCGAAAGTGCAAGTCGGTAATATGGAGAATGCGAATAGCGACATTGGGTGCGCGGAGGGACGATACAGGCACGCGGACGCGCCGCACGCCCAGGCGGTATGGCTCAATGAAGGCTCCGTAAGCCCCCACGCCAAGGGCCCCGATAGCGGTGAGTGAAAGCAGCGTGCGAATCACGTGTACTCGACGTTCATGCTGCGGTCATGCCGGCGCGGCAAGCGCTGTGGCCCCAACGATGCTGTAGCGCTCATCGAGCGTACCCTCGAGAGTCCCATTCTCGCGCACGTACGCCTCAATCGGGTTTTCCATGCTTAGATCCTCTCGGCTTTGGGCATCGGCAAGCATCGTAAACGCCGATCCGCCTCTGGCGTGGAATGCGTCCATCGCCACACGGTACATAGCCTCCGGCTGCAGCGGTTTGTCACCCACTCGAATCTCTTGCACTCGTTCGCCGAACGGTTGCGTCAAGTCGACGTGAACCTGCATGCCGGATTGGTGGAGGAAATTACAGCCCGGCTGGGCCGACGCGGATTCCAGATGCCCCACGAGTTCGTCACGCCGATCGGTTGGCAAGAAGGCATACGATTGGTCTGCGACACTGTGTTCGAGCGCCTGCCGGACTTGATTGCCTGTCAGCGTCAGCATTTTTGAGAGAGGGAACCCTCTGATGCAGAGCTGGATATCCCAGGCCGTAAGCGCATGGCCTGGAGCAAAGAGCGGCGTGATAAAGGTCGCCTTCGTCCAAGCAATATCGGCGCCTGTCGCCTTGCGCCAAATGTCCGTGACCGTGTTGCCTAGCCCATTGCTCGAAAGGTAGCCCTGTCCCACATTCTCCCCGGCAGTGCCGATGGTTCGCAGCATTTCGGGGTCTTTCCGTCGGCCCTGCAGGCGCAGAAGGCGCTCCATCACCGGGTCCTCAGGGGATTCCGCGTCAATGGAATGCAGCATAGACTCAATCACAGGTTTCCCATCTGAGGATGTTATATCCACCTGACCCATAAACATGCCGTTGAGGCCGGCCTGGACGATTTTCGTCTTACCAATGCAGATCGGCCTTAGTGTTGGATGGTGGCAATGGCCGCTGAGAATGAGATCTATCTCTGGAATCTGTTCGGCAAGCAGGATGTCCTGCGCCATACCGGAATGTGAGAGCACAATGACCATATCAACCCGGTCGCGGTAAGCGTTGACCAAGCTTGCGGTCTTTGCCGCCGAACGGCGTGCCGAAGAGTAGAAGTTATTGGCGGGCGACGCGAGGTCCCAATGGTCATCTTCCGTGCAGATACCGATGAACAAGACCCGAATGCCATCCAGCGTAAACACGCGGTAGGGTCGGCACGAGGCTGGGAGACGCGCGTTGAACCCGCTGGTGCAGAGCATGGCGCCGCAGTTCTGAGCGATCAAGAAGTCCAGATGCCAAGGATCGAAGCGCGAGAGTTCCGAATTCCCGGGCGTAACGATGTCGTACCCAAGCGAGCGCAGAGTCCAGGCTGTCACGTGGTCATCATCTTGCGGACGGCGGTGGCGATTTAGTCGAAAGAAGTCACCAACGTCTATGAAGAGGACAGTGTCGTGTTGCGCGCGCTCTGCTTGCACGCGGTGCGCCAGGCGCGGCGCGGCGCGCACGAAGCCATGCAAGTCGTTGGTATGTAAGATCCTGATGCCCACGTGTGGTCAATGTGCCTATTGCATGAAGAGTCGGGTGTAAGGGGCGGTGGAAGCGATCGGCTGCCCTCTAATTCCTACCATACTAGACGGCAAGCATGATTCACAATGTTTCCCAATCCAAGCCCAGAGCTCTGTGTAACGACCCGGGTGATCTCTTCGAGACCGCCTTGCGTGGTCGGGCATTGATACCGAGATTCATTGACGCATGGTCACCGTACCGCATTCAGATGTATTCGAGCAGGCGCGAACGGCCTAATCGCATTTCTAAATCCGGCAAGCACATGAAAACTGCTGCCCGGTCTTGCAGGCCAACGCGTGGGATACTGCAATAACCCCCAGCCCGTATGTCAACCCCCACATCTCTTTTGCGTTTTTGTAGCGGGATTTGACATGAATGATGGCTCGCAGAATTGGCTATTGCAATTGAATTGATTGTGATATCCTTGCTGTATGTCTGCGCTTGAGTGTTCTTACAGGATTTACTGGTTTGCGCAGGAGAACGGTGGTTCCTAAGGTTGGTAGGTAAAGGAGTTGCAATATGTCCCGTTTTTCACGGCGTACAATTTTGGGAGCCACACCGCTAATTGGCGGCGCTATACTACTTGGCTCTTGTGGGCAGGCGGTGACTGCTCCGAGTGCTGGGGAGGCAGAGGCCCAGCCTGAAGCCAAGCAACCGGAAGCTCAACCGGAACCGGAAGTCAAAGATGTCATTGTGTGGCACCACGGCTTTAACAATTGGGACTTCGGGCAGGCACCCGTTCCTCAGGAAATCAAAGGGGAATTCGATGCCACCAGCGGCTACACCATGGTTTCCAATCCACAGCCAAATGGCGGTTTCAATGACGTGGCTACCGTAGTCGCCGCGGGCACCGCTCCCGACGTGGTGAAGACCCAGTCGTGGATTCAGAATGAGTGGGCTCTGCTAGAAGTGACTCGCTGGCTCGATTCGTACCAGAAGACCTCCGAGAACGTGGCGCCCGAAAAGATGTGGCCGGATGCCGATAAGCAGACCACTTACCGCGGTCAACGGTCCGCGTTGCCCTATAGCATAGATACGCGGCTCCTTTACATCAATGCGGAGCACTACTTAGAAGCCGGGCTTGACCCCGAAAACCCGCCCGCAACCTGGGACGAGATGGATTCCGCGGTACTCAAGACTTTCAAAGCGGAAGGGGACAAGGTTGCGCGATTATCCTGGGATCCCTACCGCGGCTCCGGCGGTTCCGCGCAATGGATGGTACCTTACTGGCAGCAGGGCGGGTCGATTTTCAGCGACGACCGCTCTAAATTCACTGTTAACAATGAGAAGGCGGTGTGGGCGCTGCAGTGGCATATGAAGCAATTTGCGGCCCAGGGCGGTTGGCCGGCGATCAAGGCTTTCCATGAGGGCACCAACTTCAACCAGCAATTCGGTAACGGGATTATGACGCACCTATACGCGACGAATGCGTCTCGTCCCACTATAAGCGGGTTCGAAGGGCTCAGCTGGGTCTATGCAAGTTATGGCTTGCCGTCAGAAGGCGGCGAATTGGCCACGTACACAGGCGACTGGGCGCTCTGCCTGCCGAGCGGCAGCGAGAATCCTGATGGAGGTTTTGCCTTCCTGGACTTCATGTACCGCCCCGATATTGATTTGAAGTGGTCGATTGCGATGGATCGCATCCCTGTGCAGAAGGCCACTGCACAGAGTGCGGACTACACCGAAGGCGACCCGTTCAAGGAGTTTGTCATCGCCCAGATGGAGGGCGCTCATTTCTGGCTTGGCGTGCCGGGGATTGCCGTAATTCGCAGAGAGGTCAACACGATGCTGAATGATCTCAAAGACGGCAAGACTACTATTCCCGAAGCACTCGCCCAGTATGAGAAGGCCGGGCAGGATTCGCTGGACGAGTGGGCAGAACGACTAGGACTGTAGAGACTGTCCAAGTAGACTGAGGAGCAATAATCCGGCGTCTTTAAGATGCTCGAGAAGTTTGGCTGCAGGACTCTACTGTGTGTACCCTGCAGCCAGGACACCATTCAGCGGATATCGGTCGAGACCGGGTGGAAGCCATAGCCCGCAAAAAGAGGCTCTATCTGACAAAAAGGCTAGTTTGACTTTGCCGAAATAGAGTATACTCTAGTGAATGAACACACGCTTTTCCTTGAACTTATTCTCTTTCAATGAGGAGCAAAGAGCATGCCGCGCAAAGCGTTGGTAGCCACTGCGTGCGTCGGCCACATGAGCAGCCGCCCGACGATCACCGCAAATCACGAGTTGGCGGCGGAACTGCTGGATCGGATGGGAGGCTTGGGCGCTGATCTTGCCTGCTTGCCGGAAGAGTTCACTATTTTGGGCCTATCGGGCGACGCGGAGGAACGTGAGAAAGCATGGGAACCCATTCCCGGCCCGACCTCAGACGTCTATGCGGAAAAGGCCCGTCAGCACGGCATGTATGTCGTTGCCGGCATGTGTGAGGTGCGCGGTAACGTGCGGCTCAATACCAGCGTCCTCTTTGATCGTCAGGGCGAAATCGTCGGTCAATATGACAAGGTCCATCCTACGCTGGGAGAGCTCGAGGCAGGGACGGTGCCCGGTTTCTACACCGACATGCCGGTTTTCGAGACGGATTTTGGCAGGGTGGGTATGCTCATCTGCTTCGACGTTGACTATCCGGAAGAGTGGGCGCGGGTCGGCGCGGCAGGGGCCGAGCTGGTAGTCTTCCCAAGCATGTGCGACGGCGGCTTGCGCCTGCGTGCCTATGCCTGGCTGCATAGTTATGTAATTGTTTCGTCTGTGAGCGGCGGACGCTCCCGCATCATTAACAAACTCGGTGACGAGGTTGCCGCCAGTGGCTTGGGCGTGCACGTGGCTCACAGTACGGTTGATCTTGAAGCTGAAGTTTTCCACTACGACATGCAATACGAGCAGATTCGCCAGATGCAGACGGATCTCGGGCACAGGGTAACTATAATAGGTACACGGGACGACGGCGTATTCATGGTGGAATCCAACGACGACGCGTGGCCGATGTCACGCATCAAGAGCGAGTACGGTCTTGAGAATTGGGTGGAATACCACGATCGTTCAACTCGTGAAGCGGAACGTGTGCTTGCGCAGCAGTCCGTGGTGGTTGGTTAGCCCTAGATTCAAGTTATTCCGGCACCGCAGTTTAGTGATTTGCGATTGAAAGGAGGCCTAGGAGACATCTCTGTATGGCTGCAAGTCAAGCTGTGCTTGGCAACGAGGCTAGATGCCGGTCGCAAGTCGATGTTGATAGGGAAGTTTTCTTAGTTGCAACGGGAAAGTGTAGTCAATATAATGGATCGCAATATCAAAGCACGAAGAGGTGCTATGAGGGAGGGGAAATGATGAGAAATCTTTGTAAGCTCCTGGTCGTTTTGGGCGTTATGCTCGCGCTGCTTTTCAGTGTGGCGTGCGGTGATGACGAGGCGGATTCGGGAGAGATGGAAAAAGATGCCGAAGCCAAGACCGAGGTGATGGAAGCTCCGGCTATGACTTCACGTCTGGACACCGTGCGTGAACGTGGTCACGTCATTTGCGCTAGCCGCAACGATGTGCCGGGCTACGGTTCCATAGACGAGGCCGGCAATAGCGTGGGCTTCGACATTGACCTTTGCCGCGCCGTGGCAGCGGCCGTGCTGAACGACCCGGATGCATTTGAAATCCGCTTGATTACGGCTGCCGAGCGCGGACCTACCGTCCAGTCGGGCGAGGTGGACTTGCTCGTACGCACCGTCACGTGGACGACCTCGCGCGATGCTGCATGGGGTAACTACGCGCAGACGATGTTCTACGACGGCCAGGGCTTCATGGTTCCCAAGAGCCTGGGCGTGACGAGCGCCTACGAGTTGGGCGGTGCAGCGGTGTGTGTGACCAGCGGTACTACCACCGAGTTGAACATGGCCGACTTCTTCCGCCAGAACAACTTGGAATACAATCCAAAGGTCTATGAAGATACGGACTTGGTCTTGGAGGCCTACCAGAGTGGCGCGTGCGAAGTGTTCACAAACGACCGCTCACAGCTTGCGGCACTGCGGACCGCTCTAACTGATCCAGAGAACCACATTATTCTGCCGGAGACGATCTCTGAGGAGCCGCTAGGACCGGTGGTGCCCCACGGTGACGAGCAATGGTTCGACATTGTGAAGACCGTGATGAGCATCCTAATCTACGGCGAAGCTTACGGCATCAACTCTGGTAACGTTGACGCCATGGCTGATGGCGATAACGTTAAGGCGAAGCGTCTGCTGGGCACGGAAGGCTCATTTGGTCAAGATGAGTTGGGACTTGATCAGCTAGTGGGCCAGAACGTTATCAAGGCAGTAGGCAACTATGGCGAGATCTATGCGCGGAACTTGGGTCCGGAGACGGACGTCAATCTGCCGCGTGAGGGTTCGCGCAATGCGCTGTGGTCGAATGCGCCTTGCTCTGACTGCCCGAAGGGCGGACAGATCTATGCTGCGCCGCTGCGCTAGTTCGTAGTCGTTGATAATCGTCGCGTCGGCCTGGACCTTCCGGGTCGACGCGACTTTTGGTATTATCACCTCGTGCAAAGACTGCCCGGCCGGGGTTGTGGGGGGTTCATTCGGCAGGGCAATCCGCAAATCGGATCTACGGAGCATTCAGTAGAGCAATTGGGTTTGCCACTACGATAACTGGTGTGAATTCTAAACGAACTCTTGGTTCAGCAACCACTAGTGGGTTGGTGGGGATAGCAATGCGTACATTTGTGAAGCAATTCGGGCTTTTCATTGCCGGTTTGGTAATGGCAATGGCCCTCCTTCTCGGACCGGCTTGCGCCACTGATTCTGAGCCAGCCCCGAAAGAATCTGCCGAAATGGGCAAGAGTGAATCTATGGCTGCGCCTGCCGTGAGTTCGCGACTGGAGGCAGTGCGCGCCCGCGGGCGACTCATCTGCGCTAGCCTCAACGACACGCCGGGGTTTGGCTATGTGGACGAGGCCGGTAATAGTGTCGGTTTTGACATCGATCTCTGCCGTGCCGTGGCTGCGGGCGTGCTGGGTGATCCCGATGCCGTAGAGATTCGTCTAATCACGGCTGCTGAACGCGGGCCTGTGATGCAGTCGGGGGAAGTGGACTTACTCGTATACGTGACAACGTGGACGACGTCGCGTGACGCCGCCTGGGGAAATTTCGTGCAAACGATGTTTTACGACGGCCAAGGCTTCATGGTGCCAAAGAGCTTAGGAGTGACGAGCGCGTACGAGTTGGCAGGCGCGGCGGTCTGCGTGAATACCGGTACCACTTCTGAGCTAAACATGGCCGATTTTTTCCGCCAGAACAGTATGGAGTATAATCCAAAGACATTCGAAGAGGCACAGTTGGCCTTCGAGGCCTATAAAAGCGGCGCGTGTGAAGTGTTCACGACCGACCGCTCGGCGCTCACGGCGCTGCGGAGTTCTTTGACTAATCCGGATGAACACATCATCCTGCCGGAGACGATTTCCGAGGAGCCGCTGGGACCGCTTGTGCCTCACGGCGACGAACAGTGGTTCGATGTCGTGAAGACCGTCATGGGCATTTTGATTTACGCTGAGGCGTATGGCATTGACTCGACTAACGTTGACGAGATCGCCGCAGGAGACAACGTGAAGGCAAAGCGCTTGCTGGGAACGGAAGGCTCATTCGGTCAAGAGGAGCTGAGGCTTGACAAAACAGTGGCACAGACCGTGATCAAGACGGTAGGCAATTACGGCGAGATCTATGCGCGGAATCTGGGCCCGGACACGGGCATCGATCTACCGCGGGAAGGATCCCGCAACGCGTTGTGGTCGAATGCGCCGTGCTCTGACTGCCCCAAAGGCGGACAAATCTATGCGGCGCCATTGCGCTAGCTAGAATGCGCTGGGAATCGTGTGTTTTGCTACTAGCTGCGGATGCCGGTAGCTCGATTGCTAGGTTATAAAGACTATGCGACTATCGCTAACGTACCAGGGAATTCCCATTTGGCGACACTCTCGTATCCTTAGCTGGACCATGCAGATCGTGTCGGGAATCCTTGTGGTGGCGGTTGTGGCGTTTTTCATCTCCAACATTGCATCTGCAATGGACCAACGAGACATTCCCTTCGGCTGGTCGTTCTTGAACCGTGAGTACTCCACTCCCATAAGTGAGACCCTGCTGCCGTATGAAGAGAGCGATAGCTTTGCCTATGCCTTTCTCGTAGCTGCGACCAACACGCTGATGGTGTCTGTAGTGGGTGTGATACTTGCTACTACACTAGGCATCATCGTGGGAGCGGTACAGCTCTCCGGCAACTGGGTGATCAGTAAAGTAGCCACCGTGTACGTGGAAGTCTTCCGCAACGTGCCCTTATTGGTACAGCTCTTCTTCTGGTACATCTTGCTGCTAGGACTGCCATCAATACAACAGGGGGGGTTTGTCTGGTTTGATGCTATCTACCTGAACAATAACGCGGGGTTGTCGTTTCCATGGCCTGAGGGTCAGCAGCGGCCAGGGCTATGGCTTCTATGTGTTGTGGCGGCTATTGCGTTAGGGCTAGTCACGCGAATTCTGTTGGAGCGCCGCGAAATGCGGACCGGGCGCCTGTCGTATCCCTGGATAGGGGCAATTGGCACAGCGTTAGTGGGTTCTTTGATAGCGTGGGTGGCGTGGGTGATCATTAGTGATGCCCCGTTCATCATGAGTGTTCCGCATCCCGAAGGGCGCTTCGGTCATCCAGTAGGCGGTTACGCCATTTCAATTGAATTGACGGCGTTGCTGGTGGGATTAGTAATTTACACCTCGGCCTTCATCGCGGAAATCGTCCGGGGAGGACTGCAGTCTGTGTCGCGGGGACAAAGCGAGGCATCCCGCTCTTTGGGCTTGGGTACCATGCAGACGTTGCGCTTCGTTACTTTCCCACAGGCACTGCGCGTCATCGTCCCGCCCCTTATCAGTCAGTACCTAAACCTGACGAAGAACAGTAGTCTGGCTTTGGCCATCGGCTACGCGGACTTGACCAGTGTGGCTAAGACCATGACTCAGACGGCCCCAGCGGTCACCATATTTCTCATTATCATGGGCGTTTACTTGCTTTTCAGTCTCACATACTCCCTGATTGGCAATCTCTATAACCGGCATATCCAGTTCAATTAAGGCTAGCTGCTTAATGGCTACTGCGGAAACGTGGCAACCGGCGCCCTCACTGCCTCCGCCACTCACAGAAACAGGTTGGATTGGTTGGGCTAGGACCAACTTATTTGGTAACTGGCTTAGCGGCATTGTGACCGTGGTCTCCGTACCGATGATCCTATGGTTGGTCTGGAGCATAATTCGCTGGGTTTTCGGTACCGCTGACTGGACGCTCATCGCGAGCCGACCGCAACAGTATCTCATCGGCCTGTACCCAACAGAACTCGCGTGGCGGCCGCTAGTAGGCTGGCTGCTGGTCTCAATCCTCTTCGGCATGGCTGCCGCAATGTGGGGTGGAGCTGCCCGGCGCATTGCCATCGGCTATAGCTTCGTTACGGTGTTGCTAGGAGTGCTGCCCTACGGTATGTTCCACGAGGGCGTGGTAATGCCCTGGTGGGTGCGTGTTCTAATTCTGGCTAACGTGTTGACCATCGGTCTAGGCTACGGCTTGGGTAGCCATCCTAGAACCGGGCATCCACGCACGTTCGTGCTCGGGGGCATTGCGATCTACGTGTTCCTGCTACTGTTGCTCAACGGATTACCGGGTTTTCCCGCCATGGAAGAGGTGGCGCCGCGTAAATGGGGCGGCCTGATGCTCAACCTGATTCTGGCGGTGTCGGGTATCTTCTTCGCTTTTCCAATTGGTGTGCTGCTGGCGCTCGGACGGCGGAGCAATCTGCCGGTGGTCAAGGTTCTCTGCGTGGTATTCATCGAGGTTTTTCGCGGCGTACCGCTAATTACGCTGCTTTTCATGTCGCAAGTGCTCGTACCGCTCGCCTTGCCGTCGAACTTTCCCGTCGACTCCGTGACGCGGGCGGCCATTGTGATCACGCTCTTCTCGGCGGCGTACACGGCCGAGAATATTCGTGGGGGACTGCAGGGACTGCATCCGGGTCAAGCCGAGGCGGCACGTGCCCTGGGTCTTCCGGGCTGGCAGGTCACTATGCTGATACAATTGCCTCAGGCAATCCGCAACGTGATACCTGCAATCGTGGGTCAGTTCATTGCGCTGTTCAAGGACACGAGTCTGGTCTACATTGTCGGCATGCTGGATATCTTGGAAATGGGACGCTCCATCGTGCAGGGCAACGTCCAATTCGCCGACAACGCACGGGAGCTCTTCATATTTGTGGCGGTAGTGTTCTGGATATTTACGTACACAATGTCATTTGTCAGCCGTCGGGTGGAACGGCATCTTGGCGTTGGCCAACGGTAATGCGTAGTGATTTCAAAGGATGAGTCCCACGCAAGGGTTGCAATGGGGCGTCGAAACACTCGGAAGTTAACGTGGCAGCAGAAGCAGCAGTAGCGTCGGAACAGGCTCCTGAAGCAGACAATATCATAGTGGCCCGTGACGTACATAAGTGGTTCGGTGACTTCCATGCCCTGCGTGGCGTCACCACCTCTGTGCGCCGCAGCGAGGTGGTGGTGGTTATCGGTCCCTCCGGCTCGGGTAAGTCTACGTTTATCCGCGCAATCAACCGCTTGGAGCAACATCAGCGCGGCGATATCATCGTTGATGGGGTCGAGATGACCGATGATGTGCGCAACATCGACGCCATCCGCCGCGAAGTGGGCATGGTGTTCCAATCGTTCAACCTCTTTCCCCATCTAACGGTACTGCGTAACATCACGCTGGCTCCAACCAAGGTGCGCAAGACGCCCTTGGCCGATGCGGAGAACAGTGCGCGGGAGCTCCTGGAGCGTGTGGGCATACCGGAACAGGCTGACAAATATCCAGGCGAACTCTCGGGCGGTCAGCAGCAGCGTGTCGCTATCGCCCGTGCGCTGGCGATGCAACCCAAGATCATGCTCTTCGATGAGCCCACGTCGGCTCTGGACCCGGAGATGATCAAGGAAGTGCTGGAAGTAATGAAAGAACTGGCTTCCTCGCAGCAGATGACCATCGTGGCAATCACGCACGAGTTGGGCTTTGCCCGCGAAGTGGCCGACCGCATCGTTATGTTCGACGAAGGCCAGATCGTCGAAGACCTGCCGCCTGCTGAGTTCTTCAATAACCCGCGCCACGAGCGGGTGCGGCGCTTCCTGTCGCAGATTCTCTAGCAACTGCCCTGCGATCGGTTTGGAAATCCAACACCTGGCAGGATATCGAGCAGAAAATCCTTGGGCGACGCCGTTCGGACTCAGCGCAGAATAACGGAAACTCAAGCAAGCCAAATTCCGCTGACAACCGCTACTCTCAGGCGAAAGTGGACTGTCGAAGTAGGCGGAAAGGAGGTACGGGCGCGTAAGTTCTTTTTGCCGAAGGATGGCTAAGAGCGGCTGCGCAAAGCGCTCAAGGTAGCGCGACTGTGCGACCGGAAAGCTAAGTAGAATTGTGGAGAAAGGCAGACCAATGGATTTGGACGCAAAGCGAATTTCACGCCGCAACGTTCTGGTAGGTTCAGGAGGCGCACTAGGTGTCCTCGCACTTGCGGCTTGCGGTGCCGTGCCTGTTCAGACCGCGGCTACAGAAGAGCAAGCTGAAGCACCGCAAGCAGAGGCTGCCGCCCCCGAAAAAGAGTCCGTATACGTGCTGTTTGCAACGCATCCGTACTTCAAGTTCCAGGATGAAGAGGGTGTATCTGCGGAGCTTGTGGCGGAGTTTCGCGCAGAGCATCCCGATATCGACTTTGATGTCAATCCGCCATCCAGTAATTCAGGCGAACGCTATGCCGCATTCAGAACGGCGTTCGCTGCCAACACCCCTCACGACATTAGTTCCTGGGGCGAGTGGCACGCTATTGAGCACGGCGCCCTCGGCCAGGCGCGCGGTTTGAATGACCTCGTCAAGAGCTCCAACATCGATATGGAGGACATTTGGGAAAGCCTGACCGAGAACATGGTCTGGAGCAAAGACGGTCAGCTCTATGGCTTTCCTTACGGCCCGGATCTGCGCGTTATCTATATGCACAATAGCATCTTTCTGGAAAATGGATTGGACCCGGAAAACGGTCCTGCAACGTGGGATGAGCTTGAATCGGTCATTCAGAAAACCCTGCGGAAAGATTCTGCTGGCAATGTAGTGGTAGCGGGCTTCCCGCCCGAATGGGGCAGCGGCGGACGGTTCCAATGGATTACGCCGTTCTTACAGCTCGGCGGCCAGCGGGTCAGTGACGACCTAACCAAAGCGGCCATCAATAGCCCCGAAGCCGTTGAAGCCCTGACGTGGGTCAAAAAGCTAAACGATGTGCAGGGCGGCTGGGATGCGCTGGCTACACTGCACAAGACGGCTCGTCCCTCTGGATCTCCGCGTGGGGCTGCGCTTGTCAACGGCTTTACCGCCTCAATGTATGCAACGTACTCCACGCGCAAGGCGGAAATCTATCCAATTGATCCGGACTTCGGGTTTAGTATCATCGAGCACCCGAAGCCGCCCAACGCCGTGCGGCAAGCGAGTTGGAGCGGTCATCACATCTGGATCATGGCGTCGTGGACGACGGTGCCCGAAGAGGCGTTTGCTTGGATTGAGTTCGTGTCACGCCCGGAGAATAACATTCGCTGGGCAAAGGCCTGGGACCGCGTGCCTATTCGATTTTCCGTCGCCAATTCGCCCGATTTCACCGAGGGTGATCCGTTCCTCGAACACCAGAGCTATCAGATCCCGTTCCGAGCGTCGCATTCGCTGCCGATTCCCGGCGCTGACGAGATGCGGACGTCGTTGAGTAGATTCCTGCCCGACGTCATGGCGGGGAACATCACGATTCAGGAAGGCCTCGCAAACGTCGAACAGGAGTGGAACATTATCATCGAGAAGTGGCAGGAGCTTGTGGGCGGTTGGTAGAAGACGTGCTGCGCTGGCTTAGCGGCATTAGCTGCTAAGCCAGCGTGTTCTACGCATGGAGTCATGAAGTTTATGCAGTTGCCAGCGGATGCGCGGTGTAGCAACTAGTGGGCTTAGTGCTGGCGATTGGTTTCCTATTGCAATTTGAGACTTCGCAGTTCAACCCGGTGTGACTAAGGAAGAGCGTGAATGCGGTGATTATAGACGTACACGTGCACCCACACGTTTCACGCAAATTAGATGACTTCGCTGAGTTGATCGCTATTGCTGAGCAGTTTGATGCCCACCTTGTCACCTATTCAGTGCGGCCGGTAGAGGTCGGGAACAACCACGAATACCCTACACCGGAGAACATCCGCGCCTGCAACGATCAGACTCACGTGTTAATGGAGCGCTACCCTGAGCGTGTGCAGGGATTCGCCTACGTGAACCCCGGCCATGCGCGGGAGGCGTGTGACGAACTTGATTTTCGTTTGGGGCAGCAGCACTTCGTCGGCCTCAAGCTCTGGGTTGCGGTGCCGTGCGTTGATGCACGGCTCGATGCGCTCATGGAGATTTGCGCCCACTACCGCGTGCCCGCACTTCAGCATACGTGGATCAAGGCTAACGGACAGAAGACCAGCGAATCGCCGCCCGAGATGGTCGCCGCGCTGGCAAAACGCCATCCGCGCACCACGATCATCGCCGCCCACGCCGGCGGGGACTACGAATACGGCGCGAAGATCTTTCGTTCGTGCGACAACGTGTTGCTCGACATTGGCGGCAACGAGTGCAACGCCGGATACGTGGGAATACTCGTGGATCACGTGGGGGCGGACCGCGTAATCTTCGGTACCGATATGCCGGGCCGTTCCTTTCCATCGCAACTGGCAAAGGTGCTGGGCGCGGACTTGAGTGCAGACGATAAAGACAAGATTCTATACAAGAACATGGCGCGTGTGCTTGCGGAAACCAAGACTATAGAGAATCCCTCTGTCTTTGCTGCGCAGTGTTGAAATCTTGGGCGCAATGCGCTCCTATTGAATTCAGGTCCGTTGTGCCGTCATTTTGCGCAGAGAACTGGCGAGGGATGGCAAACTGAGGCCCTATATTCCTCGCTGCGCTCGGAATGACATCGCGAACTATCCCACTTGAGACTTGAAAGGCGATTTGGTGGCGATTATTGACGTTCACGTCCATACCGACGTAGGGAAATCGTTGGACGACTTCGCGGAACAGATCGAGATTGCGGAGCAATTCGACGCGGTGCTTGTAACGTACGCCATCCGGCCGGTGGCTGACGCTTCTCGCTACGCGTTTCCGACGCCGGAGTTCTGCCGGCGCTCCAATGACGAAACATATGCGCTCATGCAGCGCTATCCGGAGCGCGTGCGCGGTTTCTGCTACGTGAATCCCTACCATGCTGACGCCGCGGTGGCGGAGCTAGAGAGATGCTTGGTGGAGCAGCAGTTTGTCGGTCTCAAGCTGTGGCACGCGCTGCCGTGCTCCGATCCACGCGTGGATCGCTTGCTGGAGATTTGTGCGCACTACCGCGTGCCGGCCTTGCAGCACACGTGGCTGAAGGCAGATGGACTAGGCTACGGGGAATCGTCGCCGGAGATAGTGGCGGATATGGCGCGCCGTCATCCGAACGCCACCATCATTGCGGCACATGCGGGCGGTGACTACGAATACGGCGCTAAGGTCTTCCGCAGTTGCCCGAACGTCCTTCTCGATATCGCCGGTAACGAATGCAATGCGGCTGGCGTGCACATACTCGTTGACCATGTTGGGGCGGACCGCGTAATCTTCGGCACCGACATGCCGGGCCGCTCGTTCCCCTCACAGCTTGCGAAAGTGCTCGGCACGGACCTGCAGAATGAAGACAAAGAGAAGATTCTCTACAGAAACATGGCGCGCGTGCTGGCGGCGTGCAAGACTACCCAGCACCAGGCTTGAAAGAAGGGCAGGAGTTCATGATCGATAGTAATGCCTATGTCGGCGAGTGGCCGTTTCGCCGCTTGCCCTGCTCTCAGCCTGATACCCTGCTGCGTAAGATGGATGCCCTCGGCATAGAAAAGGCCGTGGTTTCACGTCTGGAGAATGTCTTCTTCAAAGACCTGCTCGTCGGCAACCGCGAATTGCACAAGATCGTGCAAACACATCCGGACCGCTTCTTTCCGGCGTATACCGTCAATCCGGCGTATCCGGGCTGGGACGAAGACTTGGAAATCTGTTTAGAAGAACTTGGCGTACAGAATCTGCGCCTGCATCCCAATTACCACCAGTATGAGTTGCTAGGGCAGGAGAACTTGCGCTTGCTGGAGTTGGCGCAGGAGCATGATCTGCTCATCCTCATTGCCATCGGCCTGGAAGACGTGCGGCATCACCACCGTCTAGTGATAGTCCCGGATGTTGCGGCTGGCGATATTGCGCAGACGGTAAACGCTTTCCCGCAGGTGCGCTTTCTTGTTACGGGTGGACGGTTTCGGGAGGTGACGAGCATCTGGCAGGGCGTGGATAAGCGCGATAACCTGTACGTAGAAAACAGCCGCGTGCAGGGGCCAATCCACGACGTTGCAAAGCTCTGCAAGACCATCGGGCCGGACCACGTGCTGTTTGGCTCCAACTCTCCGCTGCACTACCATGAATCAGCGTTGCTCAGCATCAAGACCGAGACGCAGATACCGGACGCGTACAAGCAAAAATTATTCAAAGAGAATGCGGCGCGTCTGTTTGGCGCTTGACAGTGACTGACAACCCGCCCCATTGCACAGACGGTGAGAGAGACAGTTCGGTAGCGCAGGTTTCAAACCTGCGCCCACCATTTGTCGCCGAAAGCTAGTGGCTACAGACTTCCTAGTGTTACAAGGTCGGGTGTTCAAAGCGAAAAGGTGGCAAATTCCCCCGCAGCGGCGTTCGTGAATGTTCCCTGTCCAAGAGGGCAAGGGAAAAGCCCCCGCGCATTGGAAAGCGGATAGTTCATCGCGCTACATTCCTTACAGAGGAGCGCACTAGTGAGCGAGAGCAAGAAAACAGCACCACCAACGCCGGTAGAACAGGGTGTTACCCATGGCGTGCAGGTCACTGCAGAGGCGACAGACGCAGCAATGCGAGCCGAACTTGGCTCTTGCACGCTTGATCCGGCGGGCCCGGTCGTTGCGGGTGCATTTGGCACGTGGACGCTTACCTATACGGCGGGGAGTGCCGGAATCGTTCCCGGCGGCGGTATTGCCGTGGTTCCGCCCTGTGTGCATAGCGTGCGGTGGCGGCTCGGCCACGTAATTGCCACGACGAGCGGTAGCTGCGGCGTCTCCGTGCAGGTGCGCAACGACTACCCGCTCAAATACCACCATGCCCAATTCCCCTGTGTGTTTGTGACCGTAGAGGGCGTCGCGCTGCAACCGGGCGAAGAGATTTCTGTAACTATCGGTGATGCCGGCTCGTACATAGCCGGTCTCTACGAACGCGCGCGTGCCCAGGAAGTCGCGATGCATGAGATGTATTTTCAAGTGCTGGTCGACGTGCAGGGCAATGCGAGCTACAGCAATCCGCGCTATCCCGGCGGCGATCCGAAAGGCTATCGGTTGTTGCCGGAATTGCCGATTGTGGATGTGGTAGCTGGGCCGCCCGCCCGCCTGGGCGTGGTTGCCCCTGCCACGGTGGCTGCCGGTGAGGGTTTTTCCGTGCTGGTGCGGGTGGAGGATGCGTTTGGCAATGTCTGCACGGACTTTAGAGGCGAAGTCGCTCTCGGTGCGAAGCCGGGCGGCATCAGCGGACCTGCACCTTTCGCCATCGCGGCGAGTGAAGGCGGCACGGCGCGGATTGGGCCATTCATCGTTGCCAGGAATGCGGTAGGTCCGGTCACGGTTACGGCTGCGGCGTGGGAAGCCGGCTTATCCGGCGTTAGCAACCCGATTGACGTTGTGGAGGCAAGCAGCGACCGCATCTTCTTTGGCGACCTGCACACCCATGCGCCCCGGGCGCTTGATCCAAGCCACGGCCCTCATGGGCCTTTCATGGCGCACGGTGTCGGCACGTTTGCTGATGCTTTTCGCTATGCGCGCGATGTCTCCGGTCTCGACTGCGTGGGCGTGTCCTGGTTTCCGCCCCCGCAGAACATTGAATCTCTGTGGTCCGTGCCGCGCGCGGACGATTGGGATGAGTATCAAGCAATCATTGCGCAGTTCCATGAAGCCGGACAGTTCGTGCCGCTGGTGGCTGTCGAACTGAGCGATCCCACCGCCGGACACCGCGTTGTGCTCTACCCCGACGAGGGAAAGCGCATCACGACGAGCAAGATCGAAGAGATATGGCCGGCACTGGAAGGCACGGGCGCGGTGGTGGTGCCGCATCACATCAACGTAACGTCTGAGGGTGGCTGGCAGAATTGGCAGGTGCAGGACTGGAGCCGACACAATTCGGAGTATCAAAGGGTATTGGAAATAGCGCAAAATCGGGGCGCATTCGAGACCGACGTACCTGGCGGCGCTACCGTAATTGGCGGTGGCGGCGCTTCGGCCCAGGATGCCCTGGCGCTCGGCCACCGCATCGGCTTCGTGGGCGGCACCGACAGCCATCACGCCCAGCCCGGCAGAAACACCTGTTCTATGGCCGGCGTTGACTTCCACGACCACATGACCGGCGGCCTGACCGCCGTGATTGCGCCGGAACTTACCCGCGAAGCGATCATCCAAGCCCTGAGGGAACGCCGCTGCTACGCGACCACCGGCGCGCGCATGGTGCTTGACTTCCGGGTCAACGGCCACGGCATGGGTGAGGAGTTCACCACAGCCGCGCCGGACGTTGCGGTGACGGCGCGCGTCCTTGGCACCGCCCCGCTTGCGCGTCTGGAATTGGTCTGCAACGGTAGTGCCGTCTTGAGTCAGTCCGCCACGGACCGCGTCGCTGACATTGCCGAGACGATCACACTCCCGAAACAGCAGACATCCTATTTCTACCTGCGCGTCACTCAGACCGACGGCCACGTCGCCTGGTCGAGCCCGGTCTGGGTCTCGCTACCGCAGCACTAAAACGGGTGCGTGCGGGGGCCATTCAACAATCTCGGTACGCGCATCATGCTCCAACTGGGAATCTACTATTGCTTGTCACATGTGGGAGCTGTATGTGGAGAGTCTTGGCTGTAGCGTAAGACAGTCCAAGCGAGTGCGAACGGAGTGCGTTCGAGACACTTAGAGGTCAGAGGACTGCCTTCTCTAGACATACAGTTGCAGCGGCGCATGGCTTAGGCGCGTGGTAAGATAGGGAACAATGTGAATAGACAGCACACCGCAGTGAAGATCCGCCAGGCAGTCGAGGCCGATCGAGAGATCCTCATCGAGCTCTTCGTACTCGCGTATGAGGACGTGCGCGCGCAGCAGTTTGGTGATATTCTCGAACGCACTTGGGACGAGTGGGAAGCTGATCTCAGGCAGACAATTGACATAAAGAGGGTCATTGTCGCCGAAATTGATGACGAGGCCGTGGGCTTTTCGAGCTATGAACTGAACGACGCGACTCGTATTGGGACGGTTGATGACAATGCTGTGCTTCCGGCGTATCGCGGTCGCGGCATTGGGGGGCAAATGCTCGCACGAGTACTTGAAATCATCGAGGCAGCGGGCATGGAGTTCGCCCAGGTGTCGACCGGATTGGAAGAGCCGTATGCGTCCGCCCGCCGCTTGTACGAGCGGCAAGGATTCGAGCCGCTCAACCACAGCATTCACTACTTCAAAAAGCTTGCGCAGAGTGCCGTATGACGACGAAGGCAACTGAGGTACAGATCCGGCGCGCGGTAGAAGCGGACCGCGAGACTCTGATTGAACTCATCATACGCGGATTTGAGGACGTCACCGTCCATCGCTGGCGCGAGCAACGGTACGGAGTCATTGGCGGTCGTACGTGGGACGAGTGGAAAGCCGATGACATGCGCCAGATAGACATAAGTCTAGTGGTCATTGCCGAGGTAGATGGCAGGCCGGTGGGCTTTGCCACCTTTCACTTGAATGAAGTGACGAGTATTGGGACCGTGGGCAACAACGCTGTGCTGCTGGAGTATCGGGGCCGCGGCATCGGTGGTCTGCTGCACGCGCGTGTGCTTGAACTCATCGAGGCAGCGGGCATGGAATTCGCCCAGGTGTCGACCGGGCTGGATGACCTCTATGAGCCCGCCCGTCGCATGTACGAGCGGCAAGGCTTCAAACCACTGTACCGCAGTGTTCTCTACATGAAGAGAGTCAAAGAGGAAGGTTAGCGAGCGCAGCTATGGATTATAAAATCCTTTGGGGCGACATTCACAACCACAACACCGTGGGCCTATTCCACTACACCAAGGGCACGCTGGAACGGGCGATCGACATGGCGCAGAGTCACCTGGACTTCTTTGCGTTTACCGGCCACGCGCAGTGGCACGACATACCGGATATGCCCAATAATGTGCATGAGCAGTGGCAAGAGGGCTTCGACCGCCATGCGGAGATTTGGCCGAAGACCAAGCAGTTGATGAAGGACGCTACTGATCCAGGTCAATTCGAATCATTTCTCGGCTACGAGTGGCACTCCGCCGCGTTTGGCGACCACTGCGTAATCTATAAGGAAGACGGCCCGCTGCAGTTCGCCAACCACGTGCGGGAGATTCAGGAACACGCGCGACGCAGCGGCTCGCTGCTGGTGCCGCATCATCCCGGCTACATGCGCGGTTTCCGCGGCGCTAACTGGGACTACCTAGACGAAACAGTGTCGCCTATAGTGGAAATTATCTCCGAGCACGGCGGCGCGGAACGCGATCGCGGCCCATTTGCATACACGCGGCACGGGCTAGGACCGCGCGTTACCATCAATACGCTCCAGCACGCGCTCTCCTTGGGCCATCACATTGGGGTGACGGGTTCTTCCGACGATCACCACGCGCACCCGGGCGCGTATGGCGAGGGCATGGTGGCAGTCTTAGTGCCGGAGTTCACGCGCGAGGCGATTTGGGAAGCACTCTGGAGTCGTCGGTGCTACGCGGCTACGGGCGACAAAATCGAATTGGATTTTCGCATTAACGGTCAGCCGATGGGCGCGCGTCTTCCCGCCTCTGCCGAACGCCAAATTTCCGTGAATGTGCGCGGCTGGGACGAGATCGAGAAAGTCGAGATTATCAAGAATAGCCGCGTCATTCATCGCAACTTCCCGGCTGACGCGGAACCGCGAGAGGGTTATCCGTGGTCGAAGCGGCACCGTTGCCGTATTGAGGTAGGTTGGGGCCCGTGGTCTGCTTTCGGCAAGCCCCGCACAGCCGAGTGGGACCTCACCGCAACGGTAGACGGCGCTCGCATTCATCAAGCCATGCCTTGCTTCCAGTCCGGGCCATTCCATGAAGAAAACCGCAGCCGCATTCTTGAATCCACGGCCACGCGCTGTCGCTGGCAGACTTATACTTCCCGCGCCGACTGTTTGAACGATAGCCCGCAGAATGCCGTTGTCTTGGACGTAGAAGGCCCGCCGACGGCGACGGTAACGCTCGCGTTCACCAAGCCCATGCAACGAACTGAAACGTACACGTTGAAGGAAGTTGCGCAGAACGCCGTGACCGACTTGACCACCGGCTTTCCCTCCGATTCTTTCCTGATTCATCGTCTCGTGCCGGACGAATTGGCCCGCGCCTCTTTTGAAGTCACCGACTCTCCCGGTACAGACAAGGCCGAAGACTACTACTACCTACGCGTAACCCAAGAAAATGGGCAGGTCGCGTGGTCGAGCCCGATTTGGGTGGCGAACTCGTAAGAAAGAGAGAGGGCCATGAGCGAACAACTAGTGATTGACGGCGGCACGCCGGTACGCTCCGCGCCGCTGCCGGGCGCTTATCCGGGCGCAACCATCATCGGTGAAGAAGAGAAACGAGCGGTTTGCGATGTCTTGGAGCGCCGTTCGCCGTTTCGCTACTACGGTCCCGATCCAGCGTACACTGTGAACGAGCTTGAACAGACGGTTGCTTCACTCGTTGGCGTGGAGCATGCCGTGGGCGTAACATCGGGCACGGCGGCGCTTATCGTCGCGCTCCGCGCGCTGGGAGTAGGCCCCGGCGATGAGGTGATTGTGCCGGCTGCGACGTTTTACGGCTGCGTCAACGCCGTGGTCGCGTGCCAGGCGGTGCCGATCTTTGCCGACTTAGACGAAACGGTGAGTATTGACGCAGACGCGGTGGAACGCGTGATCACAGAGCGCACGCGGGCCGTCATGGTCGTGCACTGGCGCGGTGTGGCCGCTGACTTGCATCCGCTGCTTGCTGTCGGAGAGCGCAATGGGGTGCCAATCCTGGAGGACTGCGCCCAATCGTTCGGTGCGAAGTACCATGGAAGGTACGTCGGGGGATATGGCGTCATAAACATCTTCAGCTTCCAGATGAACAAGGTGATCTCCGCCGGCGAAGGGGGTATGGTTGTGACGAATCACCGCCCGCTCCACCGGCGCGCCGTCGCCTGCCAGGATCAAGGCACGGGGCGCAAGAGCGACGGGGCGGGTTTCCCGCCGTTCTTTGGCGAAAACTACCGCATGAGTGAGCTCACGGCTGCGGTTCTCTTGGAGCAGGTGAAGAAGCTCGAGCGGCTGCGCGCGCACGTGCGCCACCTGGGCGGCATAATCAAAGATAGCGTGCGCGGCATGCCCGGCGTACGCGTGCGACCCATGGCAGATCCCGCGGGCGATGCCGGTGTCAGTCCGGGGTTTATCTTCGAAACGGCAGAACTCTGTGCGTGGGCAAGACAGGCGCTGGCAGCGGAGGGCGTGCCGATCAAGCATCCGTACAACGGCCAGCCAGTGTACATGCATGATTCCATATTGAAGAAGCGCATGTGGCATGACGGCCCGTCGCCCTGGGATGCAAGGTTCTATGACGGGACGGCGGACTACGGCCCGGGGCTCTGCCCCAATGCTGAGGAACTGCTGCCGCGCGTATGCGAATATCACTTGAGCATGGACTGGACGGAAGAGGATGCACACGAAGTCGCTTCCGGGCTGCAGAAGGTGATGTCGGCAGTGCCCAATGAGCTTCTCGCCGGGGCGCGAGTGACGTAGCAGTTTACTCTCATTCAAAGCCGGTGAAGGGCACTGGATCATTAGTAAAGGATTTGCAGCCTGCAGCGAAGATGCAACGAACCTTTTTTCAGCCCAAGTTGAATTCATTGAACGTGTATTGAAGGGCATGCCTCGAAGGGAGCAGCTTTAGATATGGGCATTTTGGAGATGTTGGCAGATGATGTCGTCCTTGGCGACGGCGGCTATATTGTCGAACTGGAAAAGCGCGGGTATGTCATCGCAGGCGCTTTTACGCCGGAACTGGCGCTTGAAAACCCTGATGCCATTCGGGAATTGCACCGCGAGTTTCTGCGCGCAGGTTCGGAAGTCCTGCAAGTCATGGCGTTTTACGGCAGCCGCAGCAAGCTCGAAACCGTTGGCAAGGCCGACCAGACCTTTGAGATAAATCAGAAGACGACCCAGATTGCGAAGGACGTTGCCGGTGATGATGCGCTCGTGGCCGGTGACCTGAGCGCGACGTGGAAATGGGAGGCGGACAGCGAGTCGAGCAATGCCGAGATTGCCGGCATATTTGACGAGCAGATCGAGGCGCAGGAAGGCGTGGATTTCTTCATTGGTGAGACCTTCTGGCACTTGGGTGAAGCGCTGCTCTGTTTGGAACGCATCAAGGCCAAGACAAATCTGCCGGCCATGATCACCATGTCGTACCGCGCCACGACGGAAACGGACGACGGCTATTCCGCGGCCGATTGCGCGCGTATGCTGGCAGATGCAGGCGCGGAGATAGTCGGTGTGAACTGCATGCGGGATCCCGTGCACACGTATCCTATACTCCAAGAGATGCGCGACGCCACTGACGCTTACATCGCCGCGCAGCCGGTTGCGCACCGCACCAGCGACGAGGTTCCCTGGTTTACGGGTACCTCGGCATTTCCGGACAAGCTGGGGCCAACACAAATGACTCGCTACGAGATGGCGGACTACGCGCTGAAGTCGAAAGCCATGGGCGTGAACTTCATCGGAGCCTGCTGTGGGGCGGTTGCCATCCACCTGCGTGAGATGGCGAAAGTGCTGGGCAAGCATCAAGAAGAGCAGATTTGGCAACCGGACCCCGATAAGCCCATGAGCGAAACGGAGTTCAACTGGGAACGGCGACAGGAGAGCTAAGCGCCCGCCCCGAGAGCGGGGTTAACTCCAGGCGCCAAGAGGTGGGGGACAAGCCCCTGCGCTACGGCTGGCTTACGAGGATCGCTCTTGCACTGGCAAGAGCGCACTGGCCGCATTGAGGTGTTTAGGTACTTGCCTCTCCGGTTCCATCTCCCCGGGGAGAGGGGAATTCCTCTACCGCGCGGCTGCACACCGGTGCTTACGGGAGCGTTCTTGCGTGGGGTGGCCCGGGCAGCCGCCTGTTGACCTCTTGGCGTTCATGTAGCGACCGGAAGACATACCTGCTTGAGATTCTGTTCGATCCGGTAACTCAGAGCTAACAGAGGAGAATGTTCCGTGCAGTCGCATGCGCGTCTCGTCATCATTGGCGCGGGTATAGTGGGGTGCAGTGTTGCTTATCACCTCACTAGACGCGGCTGGCGGGATATTGTGGTGGTAGACCAGGGGCCGCTCTTCGACACCGGCGGTTCCAGCTCCCACGCGCCCGGCTTGGTGTTCCAGACTAACGCCTCCAAGCTGATGACCACGTTGGCTAAGGATACGGTGAAGCTCTATAGCGGGCTTGAATTGGACGGTCAGCCATGCTGGTATGGCGTGGGCAGTCTGGAGGTGGCTTATACGGCGGGGCGCTGGCAGGACCTGCACCGCAAGCTGGGTTTTGCCAAGTCGTATGGGCTGGAAGCTCGCTTGATTTCTCCCCAAGAGGCGCACGATCTCGTGCCGCTGCTCAACCCCGGCGTAATTCACGGCGCTTATCACGTGCCCAGCGACGGCATCGCAAAGCCGGTGCGCGCCGCGGAGGCAATGTCCCGCTATGCCGAGGGCTACGGTGCGTCGTTCTACGGGAACACGACGGTCACTGACATCATAGTCAAGGCGGGGCGGGTGCAGGGGGTGGAAACAACGGTAGGCCGCATAACCGCCGAAACGGTGCTTATCTGCGCCGGTATCTGGGGGCCGCGCGTGGGACGTATGGCGGGTGTTTCCATCCCGCTGATGCCCGTGCAACACCAATACGCGCGCACCGCGCCAGTGCCCGCGCTGCAGGGCGAAAGCCGTGAGGTGGCCCATCCCATTGTGCGGCACCAGGACTACGCCATGTACTTTCGCCAGGAGGCCGACTGCTACGGCATCGGGTCGTACAAGCATGAACCGCTGGTCGTGGACGCCGAAGACATTCTCAGCCATGCGCAGGCGAAGCGTTCACCGGCCATGATGGACTTCACGCCGGAGCACTTTACGGTTGCGCGACGCGCGGCAGGAGAGCTCTTCCCCGCCCTGCGTGACCTCGATCTGACCGACGCTTTCAACGGCATGTTTTCCTTCACGCCGGACGGTCTGCCCATCTTGGGTGAGTCTCCGCAGGTGAACGGACTATGGGTCGCAGAGGCCGTGTGGATCACCCATGGGGGTGGTGTGGGCAATGTAGTAGCTGAGTGGATGACTAACGGCGTAACGAGCCTAGACCTGCGGGAGGCCGACTACAATCGGTTCCCGGCGCACGCGCACTCCCCGGCGTACGTGAAGGCGCGCGGGGCGCAGCAATACCGCGAGGTCTACGATATCATTCATCCACAGCAGCAGTTAGAGAACCCCCGCAACGTGCGGTGCAGTCCGTTCCAGCCGCGTTTGGAGGCCCTTGGAGCAGTCTTCTTCGAGAGCGCGGGTTGGGAACGCCCCCAGTGGTTCGGGGTCAACGAAGACCTCATTACAGAATGCGCCGTGCCGGTCCGCTCCGGCTGGGAGGCGCAGCAGTGGAGCCCAATTCAGGCCGGCGAACACCGCGCTACCCGCGAGCGCGCGGCCATGTACGACCTGACTGCTTTCACCAAGATAGAGGTTAGTGGCCCCAGTGCGTTGGAGTTTCTCCAGTCAATAACCGCGAACCAGCTTGATCGTCCGGTGGGCAAGGTTGTGTATACGGCGATGTTGAATCAGAACGCCGGCATTCAGTGCGACCTAACACTTACACGTCTGGCGCGGGACCGCTTTCTTGTGCTTACCGGCGGCGCCAGCGGTACGCGCGATTTGGCGTGGATGCGCAGCCACGCGCCCGATGATGGTTCAGTAGCGATCAGCGACGTCACTTCTGAGTATTGCGGTATCGGCTTGTGGGGGCCGAAGGCGCGGGAAGTGCTGCAGCGTGTTTGCCATGAGGACGTATCCAACCGAGCATTTCCCTACTTTGCAAGCAAGCAAGTCACCATAGGCGCGGCGCCTGCGCGTGCACTGCGCGTCTCGTACGTCGGCGAATTGGGCTGGGAAATCTACGTCCCTACCGAATACGGTCTGAACGTGTGGGATGCCCTATGGGAAGCGGGACAAGCCATTGGCATTGTCGCGGCCGGCGGCGGGGCGTTCGAATCGCTGCGCTTGGAGAAGGGATACCGTCTTTGGGGCACTGATATCCATACCGAATACAATCCCTACGAAGCAGGTTTAGGATGGGCGGTCAAGCTCAACAAGGGCAACTTTCTCGGCCGTGAGGCGCTCATGCGCATCAGAGAAGCGGGCATTGAGCGGCGACTCTGTTGCCTCACCATGTCCGATCCTAACCAGGTTGTGCTGGGAAAAGAGCCCATCCTCGACGGTGAGCGCGTGCTCGGTTATGTGACCAGCGCAAACGTTGGGTACACCGTAGGCCGGAGCATCGCGTACGGGTACTTGCCGCTCGAGTATGCAATGACCGGCACGACAGTGGAAATCGAGTACTTCGGCAGGCGGTACGAAGCCACGGTAACGGACGAACCGTTGTACGACCCCGGCAACTCCAAGCTACGAAGCTAATGTGCTAGTATCTTTCCTGGCATCGAATTAATATACGACGGAGTATGCCGACCGGAGCGATGGTTCGTGGCAGAGCAACGGTCTGAGAGCGGACCGTTACTGCGGGTGCGGCAAGAGACACCAATCCGCCAAAAGACGCAAAATGAGGGGGCTCCCCTTGGGGAGCCCCCTCTCAATTCTCGGTACTGAGAACCGGTTGCCTTAGTAAGGCATCCCACCTTCGCCTTCGGCGGGCGCGGGTGCGGGCGGTTCCGGAATGTCAACCACCAACGCGTCGGTTGTCAGCACCATGGCCGCAACCGAGGCCGCATTCTCGACTGCCGAACGGGTGACCTTCAGCGGGTCGATAATGCCCGCCTCAATCATGTCAACATACTCAGCGGTGAGCACGTCGAAGCCAACGTTCTTATTGCGGCGGCTCTTGGCCAAGCGGCGAACCTCTTGGGCAATGACGGAGCCATCCTGGCCGGCATTCTGCGCGATGCGGCGAATCGGCGCTTCCAGTGCACGGGCCATGATTTTCACCGCAACGGCTTCGTCGCTGTCGAGCTTTAGGCCGTCCAGAGCGGGCAGAGCGTTGAGTAGTGCAATGCCGCCACCGGGGACGATGCCTTCCTCAACCGCAGCGCGCGTCGCCGAGAGTGCATCCTCGACGCGGTGCTTCTTCTCTTTCAACTCAACCTCGGTGGCCGCACCCACGTTGATGACCGCCACGCCACCGGACATCTTCGCTACGCGCTCTTCCAGTTTTTCGCGGTCGTAGTCACTCGTGGTCTCTTCAACCTGAGCCCTGATCTGGTTGATGCGACCCTTGACTTCCTCGGAATCACCGTGTCCCTCGACGAACGTCGTGTTGTCCTTATCGGAAACGACGCGGCGGGCACGACCGAGGTCCTCGAGCGCCACTTGGTCGAGGCGTCGCCCCAACTCTTCGGAAATCACCTGACCGCCGGTTAGGACTGCCATGTCCTGCAGCATCTCTTTGCGGCGATCGCCGTAGCCGGGAGCCTTGAGGGCGACACAGTTCAACACACCACGCATCTTGTTCACGACTAGCATTGCCAGGGCCTCGCCCTCGACATCTTCAGCAATGACTACCAGGCTCTTCTGCCCGGATTGCACGAATTTTTCGAGTAGCGGCAGCACGTCGTTGCCGGCGCTAAGCTTCTTGTCGGTGATGAAGATGTACGGGTCCTCGATAGAGGCTTCCATTCGGTCGGAGTTGGTGACAAAGTAAGGAGAGATGTAGCCGCGGTCGAACTCCATACCTTCCACGTACTCAACCGAGAAACCAATGCCGCGACCCTCTTCCACCGTGATGACGCCGTCTTTGCCGACCTTGTCCATCACGTCGCCAATGAGATCGCCGATCTCGCTATCGGCAGCAGAGATAGAGGCAACTTCGGCAACTTGCGCCTTGCCCGTTACGGGCGTGGCGATCTGCCGCAGTTCGTCAACCACGACGCGGGTGGCTTGCTCCAGGCCGCGCTTCATGATCATGGGGTTCACACCGGCAACCACGTTGCGGTGTCCCTCAGTTATGAGGGTGTGGGCGAGCACGGTCGCGGTCGTGGTGCCGTCACCGGCGACATCATTGGTCTTGCTCGCTGCTTCCTTGATGAGCTGGGCGCCGACGTTTTGAAGCCCATCCTCAAGTTCGATTTCCTTGGCGACAGTGACGCCGTCGTGGGTCACGACCGGCGCGCCATACTTCTTGCCCAGTGCTACGTTGCGCCCCTTGGGGCCGAGGGTGGACTCGACTGCTTCGGCCACCTGCTCGATGCCGGCCATTAGCGCGCGCCGGGCTTCTTCATTCAGTACTACCTGCTTTGCCATTGGCGTAGATATCTCCTTATTCGTGCTTTACACCAAGTACACCGCGCACTTTGCTGCGGTGATGTTTTAATTATAGAGTCCCCGCTTCCTGTAGTCAAGTTAGCGCGTGTAAATTCGACCTGAAATCGCGTATTTCGGTCTCTAATCACTGTATTTCCTTGAGCGGCGTATGTAGCAGCGCGTTGCCGCTGTGTAGTTTGCAATATGATTGGCGTGGAGGATTGTCGCGAGTGATTGGAGGGACGTCCAATGTCTGCGGGCAGGAGGAGGCTGAATCGCGGTATTATTCAGCAGGACGCTCGTAGCATGCGCCAGTTACGGGATTCCCAACTGAATGCTGTGAACGGCGTAATGAGGTATAGCCAGCATGTCACTCCGACTAACTCTCCTTGGCACAGGGACGCCAACTCCCTCCCTAGAACGTGCAGGATGCAGTTTCCTGGTAGAACAGGATAACGCCTCGCTGCTTTTCGACTGTGGGCCGGCAGCGGTGCAACGCCTCTTGGCAAAGGGAGTGGCGCCGACGCGCATTACCCATCTCTTCCTGACCCACCTGCACTACGATCATTGCATGGACTACGGCTACCTTACCCTTACCCGCTGGGACCAAGGTGCGGGGCAGATTCCCGATCTCAATGTATACGGGCCCAGCGGCATTGACCGCATGACCCATCTGCTGTTCAGCGAAGAGGGGACTTATCAGGCGGATATCGCGGGGCGTACGCTCCATCCGGGCAGCCATCTGATCTATGAACACCGGGGCGGCAAGCTCCCGCGCCGGCGTCCCGCGCCGCAGGTCCAGGAAGTTGGCGCGGGCACTGAAATAGAAGGGGAAGGCTGGCAGGTGCAGGTGGCAGAGATGGTCCACTGTCAGCCGTATCTCCAGTCGGTGGCATATCGTTTCAATAGCTCTGAAGGCAGCATTGTGGTTACGGGCGATACCGCGCCGAACGCGCAGCTTGTTGAGTTGGCGCGCGGGGCGAACGTGCTCTTGCACATGTGCCACTTTCTTAACGGCGTTGAAACTGACCCGCGTATCACGTCGTCGTGCTCAGGACACCTTGACGCCGCGCGCACGGCAGCCGAGGCCGGTGTTGACAAGCTGGTGCTGATCCACCTTACCGAACAGATAACGCGCCCGGGCATTCGCGAGCGCATGGTGGCCGAAGCGGCTGCAGTATTCGATGGCGCCATAATTCTCGGAGAAGACTTAATGGAGATTCCTTTGGGTGCGATCCGGTCGGAGCCGATACTATAGTTGTAAGGAATCAGCCGCATGGGCCGGTTGCGCACGCTGTAGTTTCTGAACGGGCGGGCGCAAGGAGGAAAGACTTCAAGTACTGGATATAATTCACAACTCAATTCGGACAGTGAGGAATAGGGAAACGATTGAAGGGCGATCCAGTTTGGGACAGGAGAGGGCTGGTGAGGGAGAAGAAGCATGAAAACTGAGCATTTCGACACCATTGTGGTTGGCGTAGGCGGCATGGGCAGCGCCGCCGTTTACCATTTGGCGCAGCGCGGCCAGCGCGTATTGGGCCTGGAGCAATATGATATACCCCACGATATGGGATCGTCGCACGGCGTTACGCGCGTCATCCGGCTCACGTACTTCGAGCACCCTTCATACGTGCCGCTGCTTGCGCGAGCGTATGCGCTCTG
The DNA here is from genome assembly GCA_965221905.1 of Chloroflexota bacterium. Taxonomy (GTDB): domain Bacteria; phylum Chloroflexota; class UBA11872; order VXOZ01; family VXOZ01; genus VXOZ01. Next base: position 2,872,110 of record OZ244922.1, on the reverse strand, counting down.
GCGCGAACTGGAACAGGCCGGTGGCGAACAGTTGCTGCACATTACCGGCTCGATCGATGCCGGCGCGCCGGATTCGTTCGTTGTTGAGGGTTCCATAAGCTCCTGCGCGGAGCACAACCTTGCGCACGACGTGCTTACGAGCGGGGAGTTGACACACCGCTTTCCAGGATTCAATCTCCCACCGGAGATGATGGCCGTGTGGCAGCCCGATGGCGGATTCCTCCTGCCGGAACGTTGCATCGTGCACCATGTGTTACAGGCGCAGGCCGCGGGCGGCGAGGTGCGGGCACGCGAGCAGGTGCTTGAGTGGCAGGCAGAGCAGGGGAGTGTCACGGTGCGCACGAACCGTGCAACCTATACTGCGGAGCGGCTAATCTTCACGGCGGGGGCGTGGAGCCAATCCTTGCTGTCGCTGCTTGGCGAAAACGCCGTGCCTGAGCGCCAAGTCATGGGATGGTTTCAACCGGCGCAACCGGACCTATTCGCGGTGGAGCGCTTTCCGGTCTTCAACGCGCTCACGCCGGAAGGGCACTTCTACGGCTTTCCCATCTATGGTGTGCCTGGGTTTAAAATTGGGAAATTCCACCACCTGCGACAACAGACCGCGCCGGATGACGTTGACCGCGGGTGCCATCCCGCTGATGAAGAGGCGCTGCGCTCCTTCACGCAACGACACCTGACCGGCGGCATGGGGGCCACGATGGCGCTGAAAACGTGCATGTTCACCAATACGCCGGACGGTCACTTCATCATGGACCACCATCCGGAGCATGCCAACGTGGTGATTGCGGCCGGCTTCTCCGGTCACGGATTCAAGTTCTGTAGCGTTGTGGGTGAAATTGTCGCTGAGTTGGCCCTGGACGGTAGGTCGAGGCACGAAATCGGGATGTTCGGCCTTGACCGGTTTGCCATGCAGTAGAGCTGGCGAAACCGGGAATTCCGAAACTGAATCTACAGGGTTTTCGCACGTCCGTTCATGGTTCGACCCTTCGGCAAGCTCAGGACTGGCAGGCTCACCGCGAACGGACATTGGCGCTCATCGCGAGCGCAAATTGGCTCTCACCGCGAACGGAAATTGGGGCTTGCTACGAACGGTCAATGGCGATAACCACGAACGGAAATTGCGGCTCGCCACGAAGGGACATTGGGGCTCACCGCGAACGGGCTCTAGGGTGCACCACAGAAGGGCTGACTGCCGGTCTTTTGCCGCTATCAGGTTTATCTATTGCGGTCCGAACTGCGCCACCACTGCTACATCCACCTCAATTCCCAAGCCCGGCCGCTGCGGTATCAGCACGGTCCCGTCGTGCTCGAGAGCGAAAGGTTCTCGCAGCAGCGTATCGCGCAGTGGATTGGGGTTGCGGTCGAACTCCAGCATCGGTTCATTCAGGGCTGGCAGGGGATTCGCCGAGTGTGGACTTGGCGGCAGTGAAGCAATGAAATGCAGCGCAGCGGCCAGCGCAATACCGGAGCCCCAAACGTGCGGAATAACCTGCACGCCAAACGTCCGCGCGAGCGTGGCGATCTTGACGGCTTCCGAAATGCCGCCGGTGCCGCAGATGTCCGGCTGCGCAATGTCAATGCACCCATCGAGCATGAGATCGCGAAAACTGTAGCGCGTGTGCTCGCATTCGCCCGCCGCGATGGCAAGATCGAGGGTCTCGGCCACCTGACGGTACCCCCTGCGGTCTTCCGGGATCACCGGCTCCTCGAACCACAAGACCCCTTCTTCTTCCAGGCCGCGACCGACAGTAATAGCAATGTGCGGCGGATAGGCGTGGTTGGCGTCCACCATGTAGGGAAACCGCGAACCGCTTGGCGCGCATTCATCTAGCGCCTGCCGCGCAGCCTTCACGCGGGCGAGATCCTCCGCTACCGAGAGCAGCCCGACCTTGATCTTGAGAGCGCGAAAACCGTTGTCGACGTGACGCGCTACTTCTGCCTTTAGGAGGCCCGTGTCTGCCCACTTGTCCGGCCCGCCTTTGTAGTAGCCTCCGGTCGCATACGCCTGTACGCGGTCTCGAAAGGCGCCGCCCAAGAGCGCGTAGATTGGCTGCTGCAGCGCCTGTCCCGCAATGTCCCAGCACGCGATATCGACGCCGCTGATGGCTTCGACGGCAGTGCCCTGCCGTCCCCAGTCGCGGATGTGGGCGTAGAGGCGTTCCCAGATGACGTCCATGTGCAGTGGGTTTTTTCCCATGATGCGAGGCGCCAAGACGTGATCGATCATGGCCGCTACCGGTTCCGGCGCACCCCACAGACCTCCTTCTCCCCAACCAACAAGACCGGTGTCCGTCTCGATACGCACGAGACAACTGCTGCGATCGGAAAAGGATTCTTGCGACGCGTAGAAACCCTGATCGCCAAGGGGTGACTTCAGCACGTAGCTGCGTACGTCGGTGATTTTCATGAACCTGCTTCCTCGAAGATTGTGTTGAAGACAAGTCTCATTATAGCGGTATCCGGGATTCACCCCGCTTCTATCGATGCGGCACAGTTGCGCAAGGGTCTCCTCAAGGAGAGGGAACATTCAGGTCGTTAGCAGTGATTCGTTGCTTTTGGCTGCGGTTTACGCAAAGGTCTCTTCTGGTAGACGGTGACATCCACATCGCTGCTGGAGCCGACGCGGGTGATGAGGGCCTGCACGTCGCGACAGCCGCCGCGACGTGCAAGAGGAAGCGGAACTGCTCTGCGAGCCATTCGACGCGCTCGTAGACGCTGGGCGGCTCCCAGCGGGTGCCGGCGAAGATTGCGCAGTCGGGCATGCGGTCGCAGGCCTCCCCCTTACTTGCCATGAGCGCCATGCGGCAGAGCAATCAGCCGCCCGGCGGGCGCTGTTTTGGCCGGGCCAGTGCCCATTTCGCGCGCGGGCGGGGAATCACCCCCAACGTCCATCCTGCGATGCGAGACGGCTTCTCTGCTGTAGCGCACCATCACACCGGGATGGTGCGCGCTACAGCGTTCTACAACTCTCCTGCCGGCGCGCCCCAGATCAGGAGCAGCTTCAGCGTCTCGTCGCCGGTGTTGCGGAAACCGTGGTCGGCCCCGGGAGGAGCCATGACGGCGTCTCCCGGCCGGACCGGCAGTTCTTGTCCGTTCATCCACATGACGCCCTGACCCTCGATGAAGTAGTAAAACTCCTCCAGCGCGTCGTCGCCGTCGTGGATATGGGATCCCTCACTCGCGCCCGGCGGCAGTTCCCATATCTCGACGCGGACGGGCAGCCGCGTGGTGTCGCGGAAGAACCTCCGGCGCGTGATCACACCTTCCCCTTCGTGGATTGCGGGCGTGTCCATCACGTCCGCCGCTTCGCTCTGCTTCCATGCCATCCCACACCTCCGAACATAACATGACGCTGTGAGCCTTGGGCGAGATCGCTTGCTGGTCTCCCTAGACCCTCCATTTCGTACTTGGACGGTGCTCAAGCATCATACCAAGTTTCGTACGTTGCCTATGGGAATCCCGGTTGTTTTCGGTGAAGAGGACTAGGCGGATCTCCGGCTGGAGGCGCGGGACACCCCTGAGGGACGAAAAATAAAACTGTAAAGGGACCCAACGCATGCTCTCCCGATCCCCTTGTCTACGACAGCATATTTGAGCATACTCACTCCAGGCTAGGACGATTTGGAGGCCATGCCACCTTGGCGGAGATACACTGCTGAAAATCTCCTCAGACTTCCCGGAGTTGCCACCTTTGCGAGGACCAGGAGGAGGCCCTAGTGCGGGCTGTAGACGCTTTGCAAGAAGCCATAGTAGGAGCCCCCCTCCCGATACCGGGCGGCCGGCTGCATAAGGTCTTACGGCTGATCCCGTGACGGCAGTAGATCTCTGTTACTGGGCATACGTCGCAGGCGGAGCAACGGTCTTCAACAAGTACATTGCCGAGATTGTTGCCCAGGCCCGATGTCGGTCGCCGTAGTCAGTTACCCAACCCCCGTCATCGGCTTGGCTCGCAAGCACTTTCTCGAAAGCAATGCTATACAGATCGCCTGCCATGTACCCTGCACGGAACGCTGCATATGCAATGTCGTTGGCGTCTTTCGGGTCGATTGTGCCTTGCGAAAGTCGACCTAAGAGAAACTACTTGCAGCCCTCCGCAATTCGACGGTCTGCACTTGATGGATCTGGAAGCCGGCTGAATAGAGCGAGTGCCATCCAATGGGTATGAGGGTAGCGGGGGAACTGTTTGCCGTTCCAACCGGTACGAAGAAATGCCAGCGCTTGCTCGAACCGAACATCGGCCTGTCGACGGTGTTCGAGCAGCTTGCAGCATACCGCCGAGGTCAACCACAGTTGATTGGCCCGGTTGCCAGGCACCATCCACGGCGGAGGATTGTACTTCAGAATCTCCTGGGGCTCATCCCACGATCCCGCTTGTTGTGCCCTTTGCAGGAAAGCGACCGTTAGGTCGAGAGAAGAGCTGTCGCGCGGCTCAATCCACAACAATAACTGCAGGCCAATGTGTGTTTGCGAGATTGTTGACAGAGGCGCTGGCATATCACTGTCAAACCTATGCCATCCCCCATCGGCGTTTTGATAAGCTTTGACCAGCTCGGCGAGCGTTGCATCAGCTCCCATCAGTCCCATCACGTTGGCAGCCAACGCGCGCATCGGCCTAGTGCCGTTGCTCTCCACGAACTCGAAGGCTCTCTGCAAGCTCGCATTTCGAAGCTTCACCCTCATGGCACTCCCTCAACTGAGGTCATAACACATCCGCACTGCTACCTGTAATCTCATCCAGGTCAACCGCCCACAAGTACCGCAGCTTTAGAGTCTAATGAACAGCAAGGACATTTGATTTGTGGTGGGCGACTACTCCGGTCCCTGTTGGTAGGATAATGCAATAACAGCTCTATTGCTCTAAGGGCACCAACGCTTTAGGTGCATGTGCGCAGTTACGCGGGCGGGAAGAGCGTAGGGGTACTGCTTCTGCCCGTGGTACGCCTACGTTACAATACGGAGAAGGTGGGTAGGAAAGTAAAGACGCAGAGTGGTGAAGTGCAGTACAGCAGTGAATGCTGTAACGGAAAGAAGTGACAATGATGCGTGATCCCCTCACGATTGCACGTTCGATCGGTGACCGCTTTGTCTCCTGGCAAGGCATAGTCGGGCGGCCGGATCCGGCGAAATGCCCGTTCGTCACGACCGGTCGAAGCTTCGGTCCTACGCATGCCCACTCCCCACCGTACTTGGCACAGGCTCTGTACCGGCTATATGAGCGTACCAATGACGCGCGCTACAAAGAAGCAGCGGATCGGTACGCGGTTTTTTCCTTTAGCTTCGTCCGCGACCCGGTGCCTCCGGTAGCCGACCGCCAGCGGAATTTGCGGCTGAGTCAGAGGATGGAGCGGGATCCCAGCAGCGTAGGCGATCCACGGACCGTAAATAACCTTTTCAGCCGCTCCTGGATGCAGGGCGTCGGTTTGTGGTGCTACGGCGAATTCTGCCTCCATAACCCGGACGAAGACTGCTTCGACGCCCGCGCCGACTCGCTGTTCGACTACTTGCAGCAACACCGCACCGATCGCGGTCACGCCTACAACATTGGGTATCCGCCATCCAATTGCCAAGACCCTTCCATTACCGACGGCGCTTTTACGGACGACCTGCGGTGGGTCGGCATGGGGCTGGTACACTACTATGAACAGACGCGGCGTGATGACGTGCTGGCCTCGGCGGTGCGGTTGGCGGACTACTACCTGCGCCTCCACGAACCGGGCTCCCCGGACGGCGCTTTTGTCGATTCGCTGGGCACGTGGTGCATTGGGCCGTGGCCGACGGATATTGCCGCCGAGCATTTTCCCAGCGTGCGCATGGATGAGACCGGATGGGGCTTCTCGGCGCGGGGCGCAGTAGAGTTCTTGACTCGGTTGCACACTTGGCTGCCGGCGCAGCATCTTCGTGAGGCTGTAATGCGCGACCGCTGCACGCGCTCAGTAGAGTGGCAGTTCTCTTGCCAGTTCCCGGATGGCGCCGTCGGCATGCACACCCAAGACGATCACTGGCTCGGTATGACCGCTGCGGCCTTGCTGGCCTACGACCACATCCGCGCCGTGGGCTGGGTAGATGCAGCGCTTGAGGAACGAGTGGGACCAAAGGCGGCAAAGGCAAAGCAATGGCTGCTTACAAACGCCACTGAAGAGCTCATCGACCAAGGCGGGTACCGCAAGATTACAGGCAGAACCACGCCGCACCCGCCTGAGAATCTCGCCTGGCTGCTCGGATGGACGGTTGAGGCGCTGTTGCGGTTAGAGGCCGAGGAGCACTGACCTGGGACCGCATGCACGTCAAGCCGTGCGGCAAATCATGTGTATTTCGGGTCTTGGCATCTAACCTCCGAAAGCGCGTTCACAAGAGCGGCTGAGCAGGATGTGTCTACGCTGAAAATTCCAAGCGAGCGAATGCGCGTACATTCTACGCGCCTCGGGTAGAGAAGCGTGCGGAGGGTACGTGAGAAACAAAGGACATGGCGCGTGAGTTTCCTATGGCTATGAGTCGCCGTCGCAAGCTGCGGGAAAGCGATCCGGTAGAAGTGACGCTGACCGATATGGCGCATCGTGGGCCGGCCGTCGGTCGTCTCGATGGGCAGGTGGTCTTTGCTTTCTACGGCATACCTGGCGAGCGCGTAAAAGTCCAACTAGAACGTAAGCGCAAGAAATTCCTGCAGGGGCACGTGGTAAAGGTGCTAGAGGCTTCACCGGATCGGATCAAGCCGCAGTGCACCTACTATGGCGCGTGCGGCGGCTGCCAGTGGCAGCACATGGACTATGCGTCACAAGTGCGCCTCAAGCAGCAGATTGTCGAAGATCAATTTGCGCGGATTGGCAAGCAGCCGGTTGTCATCGACGCTGTGCATACGCCTTGTTCGCCCTGGGAGTACCGCTACGGCTGTGAAATTGCCCTATCGCGTGTGGCGGGTTTTCGGCAGCGCGGCAGCCGTCGTGTTGTCGCGGTCGAGCACTGTGATATCAGTCATCCGCTCATATCCAAGTTGCTGGCAACCCTAAACGACATGATTCGTGACGGCAGGATCCCAGACTTGTGGGGAAAGAACTGGGTGGAGACGCGGGTCATTCCGCAAGGTGATACCGCAAAGCTGGTTCTGATACTGGAAGGCGTGCGCAACGTAGACTTGGCTGCGGAACCCGAGTTGCGCGCTGTGCTGGACGCTCTTACTACCATCCCAGAGGCTATGAGCGTCTCCTACCGTAAGCCAAGCGGTGCGGTGGAGCCCTATGCTGGACAGTCCATAGTAGATGTGGAGATTATGGGTAAGACAATTCAGTTTCCGCCCGGTGCATTCTTTCAAGCGAGTGTGGAGATGTTGCCGACTGCCATTTCACGCATGCGCGCGCTGGCGGCAATTCAGGCCGATGAATCCGTGCTCGATCTCTATTGCGGCGTAGGAATATTCGGACTCTTCATGGCGGAGGATGCGCGGCGCGTGATCGGCATTGAATTGGATAAGCAGGCCATTGCAGCGGCGCGAGAGACAGCGGCGCAATGGGGTCTGCAGAATATCGAATTCTTGGATTTGCCTGCTGAGAAGGTAACAGAGGACTTGCCGCAGGTGGACGTCGCCGTTGTAGACCCTCCGCGCACCGGCCTGGACCCGCGTGTACTCCGCGCTGTGGCCGGCAGCGCACCCAGCCGGATAATCTACCTCTCTTGTGAGCCGTCCACTCTCGCGCGAGATGCGGCACTCTTGCACGAAGAGGGATATCGGGCAGAACGATTGGAGCTTCTTGATTTCTTCCCGCAGACATATCATATTGAGACCCTGGCGCTCTTTGGTCGCTGCTAGCGTTGCCGGAAGAGAAGAGCCGTGGCGCGTGGCCGGTTGGAAATTGTGACGGAATTAGTAGACCTAAGCTTGAAGCCTTTGCAAGGCAGCGGTTCTTGTCATTCCTGTAAGTGTCAGGTATTTCGTTGACAGAATGGGAATATGAATCAACAAGAGATGATGCCCCCGTATCGGCTGCCATACACATTGGGTTGCTGCATCACGAGCAATGACAGCTCATGCATCAAAGACTAATAGCGCAGACGGCACGAGAATAGTCACTCCGGCGAAAGCCGGAGTCCAGGGGGTGCAGCGAAGATGGATTCCGGCTTGCGCCGGAATGACGGAGTTGAACGTCTTCTACTTGTCATGGATTCAATTGGACTGATGAAACTGTCAACGAATTAGTCAACTCTTACAATTCCGAGCGCAGCGTCGAACAGGGTTCGCGGATTCTAGGAAAACTCTGAACAAGTCCCTGGCATAGTATCATAGCAAGAAAGCAGGATACGGTGAGGAGCTGGGTAATGGAGCAACCGACGTTTGCCGACTTGGAGTACGCGCAGAAGAAGCGCAAGACGCGCCGGGAGAAGTTCTTGGAGCGGATGGACGCGCTGCTCCCGTGGGCGGAGATGGAGGCGCGCATTGCGCCGTACTATCCCAAGCCAGGGCGGGGGCGGCGGCCGTATCCCTTGTCGGTAATGCTGCGGATACACTGCGTGCAGTTGTTCTACAACCTGAGCGATCCTGGGATGGAGGACATGCTGTACGAGGTAGAACCGGTGCGGCGGTTCGTGGGGCTGCGGCTGTCAGAGGCGCTGCCGGACGAGACGACTATTCTGCACTTTCGGCATTTGCTGGAGAAGCACCGGTTAGGAGAGGGGTTGTTGGCGGAGATCAACGCGCATTTGGCAGGTCGGGGCTTGCGGCTGCGAGCGGGGACGGTAGTGGACGCGACCATCATCGCGGCGCCGACATCGACGAAGAACCGAGAGGGGGAGCGAGACCCGGCGATGCGGCAGGTGAAGAAGGGGAACCAGTATTACTTTGGGATGAAGCTGCACATCGGCGTCGACGCACAGACGGGGCTCGTGCATAGCTTCACCACCACATCGGCCAACGTGCACGACGTAACGCAAGCGGCGGCGTTGCTGCACGGCGCAGAGCAGCAGGTGTGGGGAGACGCCGGGTACGTGGGGGTGCAGAAGCGACCGGAGCATCAGGGGCGCGCCGTAGCGTGGCAGGTGGCGCTCAAGCCGGGGCTGCGGCGGAAACTGGCGCCTGAGAGCGCGGCGGCGCTGGCAGAGCAGCGCAAAGCATCGGTTAGGGCCAAAGTAGAGCATCCGTTCCTGTGGGTGAAGCGGCACTTCGGCTACGCCACGGTGCGCTACCGGGGTCTGTCCAAGAACAGGCAACGGCTGGCGTTGCTGCTGGGGCTGACCAATGTGATGACGGCCGCACGCCAGTTGGCAACATGACACGGGAGCAGTGCGCCCAAAACACGGCCAGGAGCGTATTGCGCTTCCAACGGGACCGCATCAAAGCCAAAACAGCCCCTCCCACATGCCAAGACACACCTCAAACCACCCCACAATCCCGCACATACCCATAAACCGATGCATATCCCGACTTGCTCAGACCTTTCCTAGAATGCTCCCGACTCTAGATTCTTCGTCGCGGAGTTTATCCTGAGCCTGCCGAAGGGCTCCTCAGAATGACAGTTTGAGGATATGGCTTAGGCCTGGGTACGGCCAGGTGTCTTGCATGTGACCCATCTAAGCCCAAAACTACTAACTCCGAATTGTGATTTAGGAGGACAATGCAATGTCAGACGGCCTGCAACGTGCAGGCAGGCGGCAGGCGCCCGTGTTAGGCATTACGGGCAATATCGGTGCCGGCAAGAGTACCATCACAAAGATCCTTGCCGAGCAAGGCGTGCACGTGATAGATGCCGATAGGGTCGTGCATGATCTCTATGCCGATTCGAGCGGTTCTCTCGTAAAGGCCGTCGTAGCGGTGTTTGGGAGGGCGATAGTTGCGCCTGACGGTGTGCTCGATCGCACTGCGTTGGGGAGAATAGTATTCGACGACGCCGTGGCATTGGGCAAACTTGAGACGATTGTGCATCCGGCAGTAGTCGCTGTAGTTGAAAAGTCACTTGACCGCACGTCGCAACATACGCCTTGCGCCATTGAGGCCATCAAGCTCATAGAGAGCGACCTTGTGGGATTGTTGGACGCCGTCTGGATCGTAGTGGCTACGCCTGAATTGCAACGAGCGCGTCTTTGCGCCAAAGGGATGTCGCGCAGCGAGGCGCAACGCCGTATAGAAGCGCAGGCGTCGCCGGAGGAAAAGATCGCGCACTTGCGGCGAAAGCGCGGCGAGTGTGTGCCTGTGTTTTCGATTGAAAACACGGGAGGTCTGGCGCAACTGCGAAAGAACGTGCACAGATCGTGGAAGAACACGCAAACGGCATTGCGTGATACCAAGGAGTCTTAGCAGAATGTCCTGGACCGTACTCGGCCTCACACTCGCTGCCGGGCAAAACCCATACGCCGCTCTGTTTCTCCTAGCGGTGCTGGCTCGTTCCGATAACGTCGCGCTCTCGCTGCAGTCTCCATTCACGTTTCTATCCCATACCGCAGCAATTGGCGTAATCTTTGTGTTCGCCGGTGCGCAAGTGTTTGTCGACAAGCACCCGCGCTGGGGGCGTGTGGAGGCAATGACGAGTGCAGTCGCGCGACCGCTCTGCGCAATCGTGATCGTGCTTAGTCTCCTCGGAACCGCGAGTGCCGATGTGTGGCTTTGGGTTGGCGTGGCAGTCGCAATAGCGTTTTGCAGTCACTACTTCCGTATCCGCCTGCGCCGCCAGCTTGCCGAAAGTATGGCTGGAATGGGGTACTTTCTGGTCAGCCTCACGCTTGATAGCGTCGCGTTAATCGCCGGTCTTCTCGCTATTCTCGTGCCCATTGTCGGCGCGATTTTGGGTGCACTCGTGCTCGGCGGCTCGACGGCAGTGTCCTTCCGCTTTATTCTCAGCGCGCGCGACACCGACAGCGTGACTGAACCGACGGACGGGACCTAGCTGACTGTCGGAGCGAACAAGACTCTAGGCGTATGGCTAGAGTAGCTGTATGAGATCGCCCCGCACGAAGAAGTAGAAATCCTGCGAGCCGATGGGTTTCGGCATTTCGCGGCTCACGAGCCATGCCGTGAAGTTGCTGCGTGTCTGGGAATTGGTGATGAAGTCGAGCACGAATGTCGGGCGCAACTCTCGGTACAGTTGCTCGGGGAACCACCACCGCAGCCTGTAGCGAAACGGCACGTAGTTGCTGAGGTGTTCGCGGGCGTTTTCAACCTCGCTTGCGGTCACTATTACAAATGCCGCCTCACCGGGATCGCCGATGGCAGGTATGTACGCTATCATCGTGTAGTCGCGGAGATACCAATAGAACGGCCAGGAATTCTCATTGTCTATGATGCCTACGATTTCTGTGCTGTTTAAGAGTTTCCGGGATATTTGCTCGATCTGACTTGCCACATAGGGTACGTCCGGTGTCGTCTGAACGTAGACCAGCAAGTCGCGCGGTGTGTCGCCATGGGAAAAAGCCAGCGGCAAGCCGGTGTGCAGCGCATAAACGCCGATCAGAAGGCAAAGCGTGAGCGCAATGCGATGCCGGCGGAAACCACTGGGCTCGGAAAACTGCTGCCCCAGGTAGCGCGAGACCAAAAGAATGCCGGGCAGAGAGAGGTGCAGCACGAGCCACGGCATGCGTTCCCCGGCTACTGAATAGAGCACTACTGCTCCCACAAACCAGTAACAGAGAAAGCGATCCGTCAAGCTGCCGCGGCGCGCGAGACGCCACAGTGCCGGGAGCGCAAACACTGCCACAATCAACTCGTAGAGCGGCACTTGCATGAAGTAGTACCAAATTGGCTGATTCCCGCGATTGACGTCCTGCTGTGCCAGCCAATACTCAAGCGCCTTGACTACGCCGCTGGCAAAGTCTTGGGGATACGTATAGAAGGCGGTGAAGAAGGTGACGAAGATCAAGAGAAACGTCACAATTCCCGCCAAGAGGAGCCCGCGGTCGCGCCACAGACCGGCAAGCGCGCTCTTCACCGACTCATGGCTGGGCAGTCGTCCCGCCAGCCCGGGTGTGAACTGCTCCTGCAAGAAGCGGAACACAATGAAAGACCCAATTATCACCAGCGTAATGTAGGTATTCTCCTTGGAGGCCAAGGAGAGCGCCACGGCGCTCGCTCCCAGGTAGATGTACCAGCGTTGTCTCGTGTGCAGCCAGCCGAAGAGAGCCAGCAAAATGAGCATCGTCCAGGCTACGACGTAGATGTCGTTGCGCGCAAAGCGTGAGAAGTAGAGCAATGGCGGGGAAATTGCCAACAGCACTGCCGCCAGCACCATGCCGCCTCTCCCAAGGTAGGGCTTGAGAGGATAGGCCAGCAGCACGGAGAGCACACCGAAGAGCGCAGGCCCAAAGCGAGCAACCGCGTCGCTAACGCCAAAGAGAAAGAACATGAACGCGGTGAGATAGAACTGGAACGGTCCGTGTAACACCGGGTTGTACCGATAATTGAACGAGCGGTAGATGTCCCACGCGAATCGAGCGTGCATGCTTTCGTCGTGATGCAGCGCGCGGGTGCCGAGATCCCAGAATCGCGTGAAGATTACAAAGACCATCACCGCAAGGAATACAAGTACCTGCCAGCGGCTCAGTCCGAAGGGCGTTTCCGTCCGTAGCCAGCCTGCTATGGCAGGCCAATCGGCAGTTACCGGCTCTTCTGGGGGTTGAGCCGGTTTATATGACCGAGACTTGCCGGACCGCGGCTGTTTCCCGGATTTTGTAGTTTTATTAATTGACATCGGCTTTTAGTACGAACACGTTTCCGCTTTGATAGACTACGGGGAACCAGTTGAGCAATTTGTCGACTCCTTCGCCGTAGAGCTTGCGCTCCCAGTCACCTACAAAGATATAGTCGGCATCGTATTTCCGCAACACCAATATTGCAGCTTCCTTCGGGGCGGCCACGTAGAACAGTTGGAGATCGTTTTCGCGCTCAAGTACCAGTTTGAAGTCGTTACGCCAAAAATTCTCATGCTGGCGCCAGCCCATGACCGTTTGTAGGCCCGTAAACGCGGAAACGCGGCTATATTGGCTGTACTCCTGCCCCATGGCCTCGACAACTACGCTATCTGACGGAGCATTTTCCTGCAACCAGGCTATGGCTGCCACTTCATCGGGATGGTCGCGCGCATAGTACTTCGTGCCGTCGAGTGTCGGCGGCTCTCGCTGAAATGATGCAAAGATGGGTGCCGTGAGGAGGCTATAGTAGAGTCCGCTGAGTACAAGCAGGATGGTGGCAATGCGAAACACCCAGCTCAACGGGCGCTGCCTCTCCCGCAGCCAGATTATCGCGTAGTAGATGGCGAAGGCCATTACCGGCGCCAAGAGCGTCCAAACCTGGAAGTAGAGTTTGAATACCGTATTCATGCGCATATTCGGCGGGCCATAGAAGTCTTTTACATAAATCACATCACTTATCAGCACAAGCAGCGCGGCGAGCCCAACCACCACACAGATGATTGGGAGCGGCTCTTGATACTCGCGCCAGCTCAATAGGAGTGCCAGACCGACTACAACGCTCAAGGCGATGATCGCCAAGGCTGCCGTATCAATGAACCGTGCAAGCAGCACCGTTACCGCTACCCACCCAAGAATGAGGAGCGCAATGGGCCGATAGATTTCCCAGCGTTCTTTGGGTTTTGGCTCTTCCTCGGCGGGGACGGTAGGCCCTCCGTCTGCGCGCCGCCGTTTCTGTCGCGCCTTTCGTCCGCGGCTTTGTGTTGTCTGATCAGCTACTTCGGGAACGACATGGCGCAGCGAGGCTTGTATGCTGAGAATTATCAGCAAAACACCCAAGGGCACCAAGAAGATGCCGTACATGGTGAAGAATTGGCCGAGGTTTGTGCGATACGGTACAAGTCCAATGCCCTGCGTCGGTGGGTCGAACGTAAGGTAGAACGGGGCAAAGAGCAGCAGCGCCAAAACACCCGTGGCTACGACCCACACCAGCGCGTTCTTCCACTGTGCCAAATTGCCGTGAATCTTCAGCGATAGCAACACGCAAATCGCAAACAGGAGAAAGTACGTGGGGAAGTCCCACGAATTCAAGAAGTAGAGACCGCCGAATACGATCGAACTGAGCACGACGCGACTGACATGCGGGAGGGCGAGCGTCGCGAGGATAGACTTCCGCGAAAGCGGGAATGATAGGGGCTGGCGTTCGTAATCCGGTTGCGCGTACCACGTGTACGCCGTGAAGATCGCTAAGAGCGCGAATGGCAGCGCCATGACGTGTGGGTGCATGTCGCCCAAGATGAAGCTGAACGCTGGAAACTCATTAATCGTGTAGTCAAGCAGTGTCTCCCCTTCGACACGTTGGACCACGCGGCTGGCATTCCAGCCTACGCCGAACCAGAATCCTTGGCTCAATACTTCAGGTTCGGTCAGCGCTTTCCAGATTGTGAAGAGATTGCCGATGAAGAGGAGCAAGAACACGGAAAAGAGACCCGTAAGCGTCCCTCTGCGCGGCTCCGTGATGCCTCCGGCAGCCTGAAAGCGCTTTACCAAGCTGTACCCGATGCCGTAGGCCCCAAGTCCGCTGAGTGCAAAGAAAAGCCCTAGGGCCAGATTGAAAGTGATCGCAGTTGGTATTCCGGTGAGGCGTGTGAGAAATGCCACCATGAGGTAGCCGAAATAGTAGTAGTTAATGGTTAGCCCCCCGGCCCAGGCGTCATGAGGGGGCAAGGATGACGATTGGAGGATGCTATTCAGCATCATGAAGTCCATGAATTTCTCGGTTCCCAAGATTTCCGGCGCATACTGACGGAGCAGCGCATAGCCGCCAAGCAGTACCAGAAAGAGGACTTCTACAACATAGATTTGATGCCCGACTGCCTCCCGCCATGGGCCCAGTCGCCAGTGGAACCGCCGCACAACGAACGCCGAGAGTGCGCCGAGTAGAACGAGCACCACGATCAGTGCCCACAACGTGTTGGGCAGTATGCGCAGCGACATGAGGAACCATCCGGCAAAGCCGAAGAGCAGGAGGCCGAAGGTCTTCGCGAACGGGTAGCCGGCGAGGGGCATGAAGCGGAAGAGGAGCCAGGTCAAGGGAAGCGTTACCAGGCAAATGGCCTGTATCGCAAGCCACCACAGCAAGATGTGGCCAAGGGTATTCGCCAAGTCAGCTACACTCCTGACAGACCGCGTAGAGGACCGTGTCGTTTCACAGCGCGCCTGCCACCCAAGCAACGCCGCGCCGCAATAGGGCAGACGCGCCGGGATACTGGAGGGCTGCGCGATCGTGGCCCAAGAGTAGCGTGCACACGCGCGTCTGCGGAGGTTCTACTACCCACAGCAGTGGCTGAGGTTTTCCGTTTAGCGTGGCGTGGGCGAGCAACCGCGCCTGGGAAGTCAGTTGCACGTTGGCGTAGAGTTCATCCCGCACCGCGAAGTCCACCATGTTAGCCGTGATGGGGTGTGAAGCGTCATCTATATGTACGGCAAAGGGGCCGTAGGGCGGGTGATAGAAGTCCGGCGTGGGTTTGCCGCCAATGAGCTCCGAGTAGGCTTCCCAGCCGCGAAAGCTCAAGACGCCCGCATGCAGCACCAAGAGCCCCTTCCCCCGCGTGACGGCGTCAAGGAAGGCTGCCTCCCTGCTTTGCGGCCAACGCTCTTCCTTGGTATTGAGGAAGAGCAGGAATGCATCGTAAGCGTTGGTGGCGGAGGACTCGAGAATGCTCGTGTCTTCAGTTATCGATACTTCGATATCACCAGATTCTTCAAGGTAGTCGGCTACGAATCCAGCGACGTCCCGGGGCTTATGCGCCGGGTTTGCGCCGCCAAGAAGCAAGACATTCTTCATGGGCGTCTACCACTTCCCCATTGGAAAACGATCTGCACGCTTCATCTTTCATCTTATATCGTTTTGCGGTGCTTTGCGCGGGCCTGGTGAGCGCGCGCCTGGCCCGCGCGCATTTGGACACGTTCGAGTCGACCGCAAAACGGCGCTGCGGGCCAATACCGGTAAGGACCGCAAGAGGAATTGAAGAAGGAAGGCTCATGCCGCTGGCTCGCCGGAGTCTTGCGCCGGTTACGTCGCGGCAAGAATGGCGGAAGATTCCTCCACAGCCGATAAGGCGCTATCGAGGATCTCAAGCGCCCGCTGGGCTTGTGCCAGCGTGATGACAAGCGGCGGTTGGAAGCGCAGCACGTTTCCGTAGAATCCGCCGCACCCAATGAGCAGACCCGCTTTGCGACATTCTTCCTGTACGCGCTTTGCCTCGTCCGCGGCCGGAATCTTGGTTTCTTGATCGGTTACGAGTTCAATGCCAATCATGAGCCCCTTGCCGCGCACGTCACCGATGAGCGGATGGGCATTGCGCCACGTCTCGAGCTCGTTTAGGATGTGCCGTCCTAAACGCCGAGCGTGTGCCGGCACCTGTTCGCGTTCCAAGTAGCCAATCGTCGCAATGGCTGCCGCGGCCGACACGAGATTGCCGCCGAATGTGCTGAAGTGATCGCCGGGAAGAAACGATTCGCCGATTTCCGGCCTCGTGGTGAAGGCGCTGAGCGGAAAGCCGTTGGCAATGCCTTTAGCGAGCGTGAGGATGTCCGGCTCGACACCGATTTCCTCGCTGGCAAACATCGTGCCGGTACGCCCAAAGCTCGTCTGTACCTCATCCGAAATGAAAAGCGCCTCGTTCCTCTCCAGAATTGGCTTTACTTTCGGGAAGTACTCCGGCGGAGGCACGATAATGCCGCCCTCTCCCATGACCGGCTCAGCTATCATTGCCGCAACGTTCCCGGAGGTCTGCGTCTCGAAGACCCGCTCTACCTCATCGGCGCAGGCCACGTTGCAAGAGGGGTACGTGAGATGGAGCGGACAGCGGTAGCAATAAGGTGCCGGTGCAATAGCGACCCCCGATGCCATCGGCCCGGCGCGGCGCTTCCGGCGGGCGTTGCCGCCAAGGCTCAGCGTGCCGAGCGTCCGTCCATGAAAGGAGTATTGCAGCGAGATGAATTCGTTACGATCGGTATACGTCTTCGCAATGCGGAGCGCGCCTTCTACGGCCTCGGCCCCACTGTTGCCGAAGAAGGACTGCTCGAGCCGCCCCGGCGTAATTTCCGCTAGCTTTTCGGCCAAATTGGCCACGGCAGGAGCGTAGTAGAGGTAGCTCCCAACATGGACGTGGCGGTCCATCGCGGACTTTGCGGCTGCGAGCACCTCGGGATTGCTGTGCCCCGCATTCACCACGGAATAACCCGCAAATCCGTCCAGATACGTCGTCCCGTCAGCAGCCGTGATGGTTGCGCCCTGGGCATGGGAAACTTCCACCGGCGGCATCGCAGGCGCATGACTGGTTACAACGTATTTCTCGTACTTCTGTTTGGTGTCCATCGCCCTCTTCCCCACGCTGAACATAGAAAACAGCCATACTGGTATAGATATCTAGCCAGTATGGCTAGTATAGCGCACTCTCCGGCAGGAATATGTAAAAACCACAATTTGTTCGCCAACACCCTTGAGCGGACAACGTGCCGAGAAGTGCGGGCGCGTGTTCACTGACTTCACAACCGAGCCGCCCCAGCATCTGTTTGCTTAGCTAGAGAGGAGGTCTGCAAGAAAGTGATGGCAGTACGTCCGGAAGGCGTTACTTGATCTTCTTGGAGTTTCTCTTCACCTCATTGTAGACCAGCCGAGGCGTGAATTCGGGGTCAATCATGCGGAAATAGTATTCGGACGACGTCGGTGGAATATCGCCTACTTGTCGGAGATACCAAATGCAGAAAACGCCCGCCCACGGCCAATTGGAGCGGCCGTACTTCACACCTTCAACGGTCCATTCTGCCTGCTCTTCCTCTTTGACGCGCCGCCAGATCAGCTTATCTGCGGCCATATCCGCAGGTGACGCATTCCAGCCGTACTCATTGAACCAGACCGCTTTATTCGTATCACCGTTGCGTTCCATTACCTCGCGTAGCAACTCAACTCTGCGAAAATTGAGCACATCCGGGTCCGGCTCTGCCGTAGGTGGGTACTCCAGTCCGTAGGCGTTTGCAGACATGATATCGAAATAATCAAAGGCCCCGTGCTGATACATTTGATCAAGATAGTCAAGCTCGACCATGGCGCGCGGCGACCTTTCCAGAGTAATAGCGAGGGGCGCCGTCAGCACTTTGATATCGGGGTCAACTTCCTTGAGACGCTCGTAACCGATGCGCAGCAGATCAACGTAGCTTTTGGGGTCGGGCGCAGTCCCCCATTCCCGCGCGAGATTTGGCTCGTTCCATAGTTGGTAGTGCGAGATGCGCCCCTTGTAGCGTTCCGCCAAAACGGCCATGAAGTCGCCATAATCTTCGAATCTTGCGGGAGGCCATTCAGGCTGGGCATCAGGTCTCTGCGCCCAGAGCGGGCTACGATCAACCCGGGCAATCAGCTTGAGATCGAACTCTTTCGCGAGATCCACGATTTCGTCGAATCGCTGCCATGCCGACTTTTGCCAGACTTGATCGTAGAAATCGCCCTGTTGCGATTGCTCGATCAGCTCCCAAGGAAAGTGTTGCTTAATCCACACGATGCCGGCATCGCGCGCCATCTCAAAGGTTTTCTCTTTTTTCCAGAACTCAACCTCTTTATGGAGAAACGCGTTCGCTCCCCAAGGATTGACATTCGCTTCCGGAATAGTGCGTACGATGTCGGGTTCATCGTCGCCCCTGAAAGGGCCGCACGCCGCCGCTGCCAACGACGCGGCGGTTGCCGCTAATATGCTTCTCCGTCGCATTAGTCTCGCCATGCCTCGCTTTCTTGCACTTAGCTCTACATGTAGTCATTCATGTAGTCGTAGGTAATGCTCAGGGCCTCATGTGGATCGCCGGTGTCCGGTTGTAGGTCAAGCGCATACCATTGACAGATATTGGCGTCGACCAGCCTACGCAATGGTCTACGCAGGGGTGCAAATCCTTGCCCGGGCGGCAGGAAGAGCCCTGCGGCTGCTGCGCTTGCCAGGTTGCGCATCCCCAAGTGGATTTGTTGCGCCAAGTTCTCGTCGAGATCCCGCACGTAGCAATAGGTAATACGAGCGCCGTGCCTCTCGATGATTGCCATTGGGTCTACCTCTATTAATGCCAGGTGTCCAAGGTCGAGGGCAAGGCCTAGAAGTTCCGGTTCTGTATCTTCAAGGAAACGCTCCATCTCCTCTTCAGTTTCGATGAATGAAGCAAGACGCGGACGAAAGGCCACCTTAACACCTAGGGAGCGAATCATATCGGCCAAGCTTTGCACCGTGTCGACGAGGAGGGCATGATCGCTGGCGGAAAGGGAGTCGTAGCGCATAGCGTTGGGCCAGCCTGCCGTGGATAGGCGCTCATTTGACCCTGGGACGGAAAGTACACAGAACTCCGGGTTCAAGGCGGCGAGCCCGTCGAGCAATTGCGGTAGAGCTTGGTGATGTGTCGCCGTTACGGCGCGATCGTACCAGGATTCGTGCAATGTGATGGCCGAAAGCACAACGTCCGTCTCTGCGAGCCGGTCTCGCTGTGCCGTCAACATGGGCAATGTTGCGCCGCGTTGCTCGAGTCCTCCGAAGTGAGCAGCGCCACAGGCTTCCGCGATTTTCTCGAACGGCGCCTCTTTCCACATCCCCGGAGCACAGCTCAGCGGCGGACCCAACACTCACTTCCCCTCAAAGCTTGTACGCGGGTAGTTCTGATCGCCTCTTTTGTTATTGACGGCGTCTGTGGCCTTGTCCGGGGTGTCGTAGGCGACATAGGAAGAGGAAGCGGCGGGTGAGATTGTTGGCGGCACTCCGTTTTCAGATGCAGTTCCGCGTGTGCCGTTGGGCGGTAGCGCCATCTGGATGACCGGCACCAGCTCGGACAATTCCGTGAAAGTGTCCGCTACGTCAATCAACGCCATGGCTGTCATCTCCGCTAGCCCCACTACCTCGACCCGTACCCCCTTGAACTGAACCGCTTCCACCAGTCGGACAAAGTCTCCGTCTCCCGAAACTAGCACCGCCGCATCGATGTGCGGCGCGATCATTAGCATGTCGATAGCAAGTTCAACGTCGAGATTTGCCTTTACAGTGCCGTCAGGAAAGCGACGAAGGTGTTTTGTGACAACCCGAAAGCCGTGGCGCTTCATCCAGGTAAGATAGCCCTGAGACTCGGGACTTTGCGGGTCCACGCCGGCGTAGGCAAATGAACGCAAGAGGCGACGTCCCTTCGAAAGCACTTCCACCATACGCGTGTAGTCTACTCGAATGTTCAGTTTACGCGCCGCAAAGTAGAGGTTCCCCAGGTCAATGAATAGCGCTACTTTTTCGAAATAGGGCGGAAACCCAAGCTGATCTGCGTCAACGGAGGGACGATCAAGCTGATTTGCACTCATAGGATGCACCTTACGCTACGAAGACTCTTACGGGGGTTGTTTCGTTCAAGTTCAGCACACTAATGTAAATTGCGGCTCGCATTTTCCGATCTGGCGCTATGCAGGGCGGTCTTTGGGGACAAGAGAGTAGAGAGGCAATTTGCAAGAAGATTGGACACGGGGCGCCGGTCGGAGGAACAGTTCAGCGGAGATCAACTGTGGAAGTCAAGACTACGGTTACCTGAAAAATACCTGCCGATTGAGGACGTGCATTTCCCTCAGATTGCCGGTTAACTTTCAGGCTTTTCTGCATTCCGAGAATATGGCGAATACGTCAAAGTCCGAAAGTAGGAGAAGGCTAGCTGCGGAAATACGACTTGCAATGGAGGGGGCAGATGAGGGAGATCTCTTCTGCTTCACCATAGTATAGCAGAGTGGGAAGGTAAATTGCCAATGGGATAGCAGAATGTCTTGCATGGCAACGGTTACGTTCGATGGTGTCGGCATAGGCCGAGCATGCGAACTGCGTGTCCGGCAGGGCTTGTGCGCTCACCACTTCATCCTACGGCCCAACACGCTGCCGGTGCCCTTAGAAGGATTGCGGTGGACGCAAAAGGAATTTCAATAGTGCCAAAGTCGGTGCTTGCACAATGCATGAGCAAGTGCCGGTCTTTCCTTTGCCGTTTGCCTAAATGACCCCGCTGTTGCGCGAGCGGGGTCTGCGGCCCTTGGTAGAGAAGGTATACTGGGGATAGTGTGTAGGGAAGCGTGGTCTACGGGGTCTGACAAAGACGACACAACGGGGCAAAGAGTGCTAGTTGGAGCGTCTTTCACTCAGGTGGGTACGCGGTCGTGTGTGTAGGCTGGTAGGCCGACCCAAGGCACTCACGTGAGTATGCGCTTGCGCAGAGAGACAACGGCATGCGAAAAGTAGACTTGGTTGTCATAGGCACTGGGCCGGCCGGCCACCGCGCCGCTATTCAAGCGGCGAAGCTCGGTAAGTCGGTGGTTGCAATCGAGCGCCGCCAGTTTGTGGGTGGCAACCTAGTAAACGCCGGCTCGATTCCCAGTAAGACTTTGCGTCAGGCGGTGCTCTACCTTACCGGCTTCTTCGAGCGCAACATCTATGGGATTACCTACACGGTCAAGGAGAAAATCACCTTTGCCGATTTGATGTTTCGCTGCGAGCATGTGATTAAGAATGAAACTGACGTGCTTGAGTTGCAGCTCTCGCGCAACGGTGTGACGCCCCTGTATGGAAGCGCAGAGTTCGTTGGCCCTCACCAAGTCTCCGTCACCTTGGAAGACGGGCGGATTGAAGAGATAGAAACTGAATTCGTAATCGTCGCGACGGGGAGCCGCCCTGCCCGCTCCGCCAGGGCGCCCTTCAACGGGCGGACAATCATTGATACCGATGGCGTGTATATGCTCAAAGATCTCCCAAAGCGTCTGGCAATCGTTGGTGCGGGAGTCATTGGGGTTGAATACGCATGTATCTTTGCGGCTCTAGGCATAGACGTGACCCTCATCGAGCAGCGCGCTGAGATGCTTGACTTTATCGATGAAGAGATACGGGAAGCGCTTTCCTATCATATGCGCGAAGCGGGCATCACTTTCCGATTTCGCGAAGAGGTGGCCGAGGTCATCGACGAGGGACATCGCATTGTAGCACGCACCCGCAGCCACAAGACGATTATGGCGGATCATCTACTCTATGCCGGCGGGCGCCAGGGCAACACCGATACGCTGAACTTAGCGGCTGCGGGCCTTGAGGCTGACAAACGGGGACGCCTAAAGGTAAATGAGCGCTTTCAAACAGGCGTGCCCCATATCTATGCGTGTGGCGACGTGATAGGCTTTCCTGCCTTGGCAGCGTCTTCAATGGAGCAAGGAAGACTTGCCGCGCGTCACGCGTTTGGTGAAGGCGGCTCGTTTAACTCGAACCTCTTCCCATACGGAATCTACACGATCCCGGAAACGTCGATGGTAGGGCGCACGGAAAAGGAACTCAGCGAGGCCGGCATCCCGTACGAGATTGGCGTGGCCCGTTACCGTGAAATCGCGCGTGGGCAGATCATTGGCGACCCCAACGGTCTGGTAAAGCTGCTCATCCACGCGGACGATAGGACCATACTCGGCGTGCATTTGCTCGGCACAGGCGCATCCGAATTGGTGCACATTGGGCAGACGGCGATGGCGCTAGGGGGAACGCTCGACTTCTTTGTGGACAATGTCTTCAACTATCCCACGCTCGCCGAGTGCTACAAGGTGGCGGCGCTCGATGCGTACAATAAGCTCTCGTAACTTGCTTGCCAATTTCGGCGGGCTCGAGTCGATGTGCGTCAAGACAGTGCTAGTTCTGGTCTATGAAGAGTTGTGTAGTCCACGAGTGAGCAATAGCGATTCTAGTCTGCTAGTGGATTGCGACCTTGCCTACCTTGGGTGAAGTGCTATCCAGAGGACGATTGCAGACTGTACGCAGTTAGACGCATCCGAGAGTTCATTTAGCCAAACTATGCGAATTCTCTTCTCTGTCACTTCTTGCTGACTTCTGCCCATCATTTTGCGGATGCACAGTACCCCTCATTTTAGAATCATCTTTGAGCCGCACCCATCTACGAGGACAATGGGCTTAACTCTGATCGCTTCGGCTGCAACTCCTATGGGTTCCGACCAATTCCAAGTACTGCAAAGTGTCTATCCTTAGTCTTTGCCAGAGCTTCCATTCATTGCGTTGCGGGACTAAGCGCTACTCCTGAGTGAATGCTTGGTCAAGCAAAATGAAGCGTGGAGCAAGAAGTATTTTGGGTTCCTGTCCTGAAGTATAGGTTACCCAGGCTACTGGCAGGCTTTGCATTTTTCCACGTTGCCGGAACAGGGTGAAGTAAAGGACATAGGGCTCACCGGGGTTGAGTGGCAGGGACCCTTCCGCCGCCGCGAGTGCTGGCCGATCATCGATGGAGAGGCGGGGTTGCAGAGACAAGAAATCGAGAGTGAACGAAAAATTGCTGCCGTGATCGGGTGGTTTATCTAGCGCTAACAGCCACTCTGCCTGGCGAATCGGTGAAGCCCAATGCCACCAATGGCCGTTGATGCGACGCTGCTTGACAACCTCCCAAGCAACCTGATCTTCCGATGGGCTGGTACGCGTTCCGTAGAAGTAGACGTCTACAGTGAGTTCTTTGCCATTGAAGGCAGGGATGATGTGGAGAGCCGGGATCCCGGATCGTAGTTTGCTGCTCGCAGGAGGGACGCGTTGGGCACGAACCCAAATTTCCTCGGAAGGAATGAGAGTAATTTGTCCTGCGTGAGGTAGGGTGAGAGGGATCAGGGTAGCCCCTGGTTCGAGGATGATGCTATGGGAGGAGCCGTTGGCAATGATCTCTACTTGGGAGGCAAGGGGGGAGAGTATTGCAAGTCGCAAGGAAAGGGAATCGGATTCCACTTCTGCATCTGGCCGGAGGCAGTCAAGGTTGAGCGTTGACGGTCTTGCACCGGGAAGGAACCGAGAGGCAGGAACGCTGGCGAGAGAACGGGTTGGGCAGTCTCGAAGATTTAAAGCGTAGAGGCCGACACTGAGGGTCTGCCAAATGCGCTGAGAGGGGTCGAGGCCCCAGGATGAAGGCAGGTCTTGCGGAGTGAAACCCCAGTTGAGCCAGCGCTCCCCTGGTGGCTCATCGATGAGGAGAGCGAAGTCGTAGCGATCGTTTGGCTGCGGCTCTTCGATTTCAATGCGCTTATTGATGTGGTTGCCAATGGTCGGATCGCTGGCGAGCTGCCGCTCGTGCAATACATAGAGGATTGCCCATCGAATGTCTTGAGGGATGGCTGGTGAAACGTAGACCGAGGAGTTAGGAGGAATGAGCTGAGGGAGGTCGCGCAAGAGGTCTTGAGCGATGGGGTGACGCTCATCATAGAATGTTGGAAGGACTTCATAGATGCGGTTCCAGGCAAACGCATCTAGTTTCTCCTCATCTGAGAAAAGGAGCTTGAAAAATCGGTCGTTTTGCAGAAGGGCCTGGGTTGCAGGAGAGGTACCGCGAAACCAATTGAGGTTTATGACGAGATGTGTAATTCCATATTGTTGCATGGTGGATGAATCGAGTGCGTAAAGGGCGTCAAGATACGTTGGACTGGGAAAACGAAAATTGGTGTAGGTAAACAGATCAACATTCTTGTGTGGCGAGAGTCCACGGATTAGCAACGGCACTTCAGGAAAGCGGTTGGTAAGGACTCGAGCGGTGGGCGGGAGAGACCGAAGGAATTCGCGGGCATTTGCCCCCATGAGAAATGTGTACTGGCGGCCGGAAATCCAATCGATGTGATCGCTCTGGCGATGCAATGGTGATACAGTCCAGTGCTCTTCTAAACTCTGGCCCAAAACCACGCCCCTTTCGGTCGCGACGTTTTGGATGGAGGTAGCGAGCGGCCAGCCGACGGAAAGGGCGGCGCAGGCGAGGACTAACGCCCAACCTAGCGCGCGGTGACGCACTTGAGATTGAAGTGTGAGAACACCAATGCCGAGGAGAAGCGCCAGGGAAGCGTGTCCAAATGCAATCCAGCGCAACAAGGTTGTGGAGTATTGGTAGATGACAAAGTGGGGAAGAAGCATTCCTATGAGACCGATTGCCGCCAACCAAGAAAGTGGTAAGGAGTGTTTAGATCGGATTGCCCAGATGATGAGGGCCGGTGCGGCGAGGAGCGGCAAGCCAAAGATTATGAGATAGATCGCAATCCAGGGCGGCGCGTGGGAGATCTGTTGAATAGGCGGACCGAATTGAAAGGGCAGAAGAGTGAGAGACAGGTCGAAAGCCGCGCGCAGACCACCGTCACCTTGCGGAGCAGAGAATAGTAGAGCAGAAAAGATGCCTCCCTGAAAGAGGGCGAGCAGCGCGGCAGGTGTGGCGGCAATGATGAAATTGCGGATGAAACGGGTCTGGCGCTGAGTCGCCGTCCGCCAGATTTCGCAGGCTCCCCACCCGGTCAAGCCGAGCACAAAGACTGATGACTCTATCAAGGCGACACTTGCAAAGAGCACTCCGAGCGGTATCCAGTAGTACCACTGGGTGACGGTATTACCGTTGCTCTGCGAGCGAGCATTCAAGTGGCTAGCGAGGACGATGCAGCTTAGGAGAATTCCCCAGGCGATTAGGTAATGTGGTTGTGTGAGGTAGTGCGGATAGGCGGCGAATGCGTTTGGCGTAACGCTATCCAAGGAATCGAGTAGCAAGTCTTCAGCGGCGGCCGAAGCTGGGGTGAACCAGCGAAGGTGGATAGAGCGTGCTGGGCCGATGAGGTAGGGTAGGCCCGCGCCAAAGGAGAAGAAGAGACCGGCAAGTAGGCCGAGGCGCGTACTTTTCAATACAGTGGCGGCCAGTACTGATGCGGCCAGGTAAGCGGCAGTGGCAGCGAGCGGGGTGAGAATGAAGAAGATAATGGCACTGTCAACTTGCCCGACGTGGGCGAGTGTAGCGGCGAGAAAGTCAGCGCCGTAGTGGTACTCCGCGTGCAGCATGGGTGCGCCTGGAGCCATAACCGGGAAGTTTCCAAAGCGGATGGTATTTGCGAGCCAGAAGTGGAGGTAGTAGTCCCAAACCGGATAAACGGCGTAATTGACGGTACTCAGGATGAGTATCAAGATACCGGCCCCGATGAAGAGGCCGCCATCCTGCCAAGAGAGTGGTTGGGTAGGCTTATAGAGATGACGTCGACCTAGCGCGACGAGGATAGCGATTCCGAGTGTGGCGAGCAGTCCCCAGGTGAGAGCGCGCGGCGTGCCGAGGACATAGGCGAGGAGGTTGGAGACGAGCAATGTGCTCGCGAGGCCGATGGGGAGTGCGGAGGCAATGGCGGTCAGCGGATGACGGATGCCGAAGGCGAAGTAGACGAGCAAGAAGCCGCTGATGGCGATGCAGGCCAGCGCGGCAAAGACGCGGAAAAGGTTGAAGGTGAGGGCAGGGTCAATGGCTATGCTTAGCATGAGAGGGCGATCATTGGCCCAGGCTCGTCACGATGGAGTACATATTGGCGTAACAGTATGATACTAGATCGGCGTTCACTTGGTTTTTTGTAAGTTTGCAAGTCGATTCCAAAGGTCTTGGACTTGCCGGTTGTGCATCTAAGGTATCTCAGATCGAGTTGGTGAGGGAGGCTCACGCACGTCTGGAAGGCGGTGGCTCCACATTGCGCCAACCTTGGTCGATGTAAAGGCAGCACGTGCGACCGATCCCTAGGTTTAGTCTTGTGGGAGCGCTTCGTCAACCAGGATCAGTCGCGGGGCAAGCAGCACTGACGGTTTCTCTTCAGGAGAATAGGTGATCCAGGCTACGGGCAGGCTGTGCGCCCGTGTGCCGGCACGGATCAATGTAAAGTAAACGGCGTACGGCTCGCCAGGATTGGCTGGAAGAGACACTTCCCTGTCCATAGTTATCGTGCGGCCGTTCACAGCGAATTCGGTCTCCAGAGCAGAGAAGTTGAGAGCGAAAGTGAATTGGTCTCCGTGGTCTGGTGGCTCCGCAAGCGCCAACGGCCACTCACCCACGCGGCTTGAGGAAGACCAGTGCCACCAGTGACCGTAGATGCGGCGTTGCTTGACGAGTTCCCAGACGAGCTTGCTTTCCTGAGGGTTGTGCCGCGCACCGTAGAATTGAGCGCTTACGGTGAGTGCTTCGCCGTCAAAGGTGGGGAGAAGCAAGAGGGCCGGAATTCCGGCTTGCGGTTTGGCGCTCGATTGCGGTACACGTTGGGCGCGCACCCATAACGAATCCGTAGGGATAAGAGAGAGCCCGCGCGTATCCGGCACATTGAGTGGTACTTGGTTTGCACCGGGATCCAGGAGCACGGTTTGGGAGAGTCCGTTGACAGCGATCTCTACTTGGGAAGTCTTGGGTGACAGAATTGTGAGAAGCAGTGAGCTGCCTTCACCATTCCCGCCTGCTTCCGTCTGCAAGCAATCTAGGAAAGGTCTGAGCAAGTCGGGATATGCATCGGTTTATGGGTATGTGCGGGATTGTGGGGTGGTTTGAGGTGTGTCTTGGCATGTGGGAGGGGCTGTTTTGGCTTTGATGCGGTCCCGTTGGAAGCGCAATACGCTCCTGGCCGTGTTTTGGGCGCACTGCTCCCGTGTCATGTTGCCAACTGGCGTGCGGCCGTCATCACATTGGTCAGCCCCAGCAGCAACGCCAGCCGTTGCCTGTTCTTGGACAGACCCCGGTAGCGCACCGTGGCGTAGCCGAAGTGCCGCTTCACCCACAGGAACGGATGCTCTACTTTGGCCCTAACCGATGCTTTGCGCTGCTCTGCCAGCGCCGCCGCGCTCTCAGGCGCCAGTTTCCGCCGCAGCCCCGGCTTGAGCGCCACCTGCCACGCTACGGCGCGCCCCTGATGCTCCGGTCGCTTCTGCACCCCCACGTACCCGGCGTCTCCCCACACCTGCTGCTCTGCGCCGTGCAGCAACGCCGCCGCTTGCGTTACGTCGTGCACGTTGGCCGATGTGGTGGTGAAGCTATGCACGAGCCCCGTCTGTGCGTCGACGCCGATGTGCAGCTTCATCCCAAAGTAATACTGGTTCCCCTTCTTCACCTGCCGCATCGCCGGGTCTCGCTCCCCCTCTCGGTTCTTCGTCGATGTCGGCGCCGCGATGATGGTCGCGTCCACTACCGTCCCCGCTCGCAGCCGCAAGCCCCGACCTGCCAAATGCGCGTTGATCTCCGCCAACAACCCCTCTCCTAACCGGTGCTTCTCCAGCAAATGCCGAAAGTGCAGAATAGTCGTCTCGTCCGGCAGCGCCTCTGACAGCCGCAGCCCCACGAACCGCCGCACCGGTTCTACCTCGTACAGCATGTCCTCCATCCCAGGATCGCTCAGGTTGTAGAACAACTGCACGCAGTGTATCCGCAGCATTACCGACAAGGGATACGGCCGCCGCCCCCGCCCTGGCTTGGGATAGTACGGCGCAATGCGCGCCTCCATCTCCGCCCACGGGAGCAGCGCGTCCATCCGCTCCAAGAACTTCTCCCGGCGCGTCTTGCGCTTCTTCTGCGCGTACTCCAAGTCGGCAAACGTCGGTTGCTCCATTACCCAGCTCCTCACCGTATCCTGCTTTCTTGCTATGATACTATGCCAGGGACTTGTTCAGAGTTTTCCTAGATTGAGTGTCGTAGACGCGTTTGCGGGGAGTTGCCAGAAGGGAGGCACGCTGGCGACCGATCGGCCGGGACAGTCCCCGGTGTTGAGGGCATAGAGGCCGACGCCGAGGGCATGCCAGACTCGCTGTGAAGAATGAAGCCCCCATACGGAAGGGAGGTCTTGGGGAGTGAACGCCCAATTGAGCCACCGTTCTCCCGGCGGTTCGTCAATGAGCAGGGCAAAGTCGTAGCGGTCGCGCGGCAACGGCTCCGCAATAACGAAGCTGGTCCTAATGTGGTGTTCGTCCATAAGGCCGCTCGCCAATTGCCGCTGGCGCAGGGCATAGAGAAACGCCCACCGTATGTCCGGCGGTATGGCGGGAGAGACGTAAACGGAGCCATCTTGAGGGACGAGTTCAGGCAGAATGCGTAAGAGGTCTTGGGAAACCTGCGGACGCTCCTCGTAGAAGGCAGGAAGGACTGCGTAGACACGGTGCCAAGCAAGCCCCTCGTGGAATTGCTCGTCTGAGAATAGCAGAGAAAAGTAACGTGGGACTTCTAAGAGAGCCTGAACGGAGGATGGGGAGTTACGGAACCACTTGAGGTTGATTACGAGGTGGGTGATACCATACTGCTGCATGGCTGTTGGGTCGAGGGCGTAAAGGGCATCGAGATAGGTCCCACTAGGAAACCGGAAGTACGTATAGGAAATCCTTTCCGTATTCTTGTGTGGGGCGAGACCGCGAATGAGTAGAGGTACTTCTGGAAAGCGGTTTGTCAGAACGCGGGCGGTTGGCGGCAACGTACCGAGGAATTGGCGTGCTTCACCGCTCATTAGAAAGGTGTAAGGCCTACCGGTGATCCAGTCGGCTTGATCTCTTTGGCGTAACGGCGGCGAAATAGTCCAGTGGTCTTCGATACTCTGGCCCAGGGTTACGTTTCTCTCGGTGGCAACGTTCCGAATAGAGCCGGCCAGAGGCCACGCGATGGTCAATGCCGTGCAGGTTACTGCAAGCGTCCAAGCGAGCGTACGATTTCGCATGCATGAGACCAAATTCAACATGCCCATTCCAAGGAGAAACGCAAAGGACGCATGACTGAACTCCAGCCAACGCAGGAAATTCGAAGAGTACTCATGTGTGATGAAGTGGGGGACAGTAAATCCAACGAGCCCGATCGTTGCCAACCAAATGTGTGGATTGGCGTGCTTTGATCTAAGTGCCCAGATGATGAGCGCCGGTGCGATGAGGAGCGGCAGGCCGAGAGTGATCAGGTAGACTACCCCCCAAGGTGGTGAATGGATTAACTGCAATTCCGTCGCGCCGAAGCGGGGAGATAGTCCGGTGAATTGAGGGAGTAGATGAAAGTTGAATGCCGCGATAAAACCTCGGCCATCAGGAGAGGAGGAAAAGAGTGCGTCGGTAAACACGCCGCCTTGAAGAAAAGCAAGTAGGGCTGCCGGCAAGGCTGCAACGACAAGACAGCGAAGATAGACGGACGTGCGCTGCGTTGCCGTCTGCCAAAGTGCGAGGGTTCCCCACCCCACCAATCCAAGAGCAAAGATCGACTCTTCTATTAAGGCGATGCTTGCAAAGAGCGTGCCGAGCAGTGCCCATTGGGCCCAATGAGTGTCTTGCCGGTCTTCACCGCGCAAACGCGAATTCAGGTGTGCAGCCAAGGCAATGCAGCTTAGTAGAATTGCCCAAGGAACAATGTAATGAACCGAGCTGATGAATCGCGGATAAGCCTCAAATGCGTTTGGAGAGATTCTTTGATAATAGTCTAGAAGCTCGTTTTGGCTGGCAGCGGTGGAGGGATTGAACCATCGGAGGTGGATGTAGCGCACCGGGGCCAGCAGGTAGGGCAGGCCTGCCCCGAAAGAGAAGAAGAGTCCGGCCAGTAAGCCCAGACGCAGATTGCCAAGCACCTTTGCGGCCACCATCGAGGCGGCGAGATAGGCGCTGGTGGCAGCGAGCGGGGTCAGGATGAAGAAGATGATGGCAATGTCAACTTGCCCAATGTGCGCGAGCATGGCGGCGAGATAGTCTGCGCCATAGTGATACTCGGCAGGCAGCATTGGTGCGCCTGGTGACATTACGGGAAAGTTCCCAAAACGAATTGTATTTGCGAGCCAGAAGTGTATGTAGTAGCTCGAAGTTGTCAGCACGGCGTAGTTTGCTACGCTCAGGATGAGGAGCAGGATGCCGGCGATGGCGAAGAGGGCGCCGTCCAGCCACGAGACCGGTTGCACTGGCTTGAAGAGGTGCCGACGAGCCACCGCGATTAGGCTGGTGATGGCAAGGACGGCAAGCAAACCCCAGGTGAGAGCGCGTGGCGTGCCGAGGACATAGGCGAGGACATTGGAGACGAGCAATGTGCTCGCGAGACCGATGGGGAGTGCGGTGGCGATGGCAGTTAGCGGATGACGGATGCCGAAGGCGAAGTAGACGAGCAAGAAGCCGCTGAGGGCGATGCAGGCCAGCGCGGCGAAGACGCGGATGAGGTTGAAGGCGAGGGCAGGATCAACGGTGATGCTTAGCATAGCGTTGGCAGGTTACCCCGGTTGGCTTGAGCGGGCTTTGCGCTGAGCAGGAGATTGGAGAAGCAATTCTTGAACGAGACGCATTCGACGGGGTCAAGGGCCCACTATTGGCACATTCTTAACGAGACTCCGCAAGAATGCACGAGCCCCGGCGTTGGCCGCATGCAGACTCACGACCGGCTTGACCAAGCGTTCGCGTGAGACCTCATCTGTCTGTGCTGCAAGACTTGCCGCGTAGGCTTGTCCGCTGTGCAGCACATCGCGCAGCGCAGCATTTGTGCGCCTGACGAGGCTTGCGAGCAGCAGTGCGAGAGCCAAGATAAGTACGCTACCAAGCACCGTTTCGATGACGAGAATGAGGATAGCAATATCCCGCCAGTGTGCCAGCGTCATGCTTCCCTCACTGTTTTGCTTCCTCGTAGCGGGCGAGCAGCTCTTCTTCAGTCTCTTGGGCCGCTTGTGCCGCTTCGAGTCTTGCAACTTCAATCTGGCGGCGAATACTCTCGCGGAATGTCTCGCCGTTGCTGGGCGCAATAAGGCCGCCAACTATCGTGCCTAGGGAGATCCCCATAGCAAAGCCGACCATAAACTTTAACATTTAACTACGCTCCTTGACCTATCGCTTCTGCATGCGCGTAACAGCATTTGCAAGCGTGCGCGCGAACCGCAATATTCCCATAGTTCTCCCCGCAGCTTTGGCAGCGGGACGTACAACGGCTTCGCTCACAAACTGCGTCGTTCCCTTTACCGTATTACTCGTCTCCGTAAGGGATTTGAGGAGCGGCCTGATTTCTTCCTGAATCGTGCCGGCCATTCGTACAACCGCCAACACCAGAAAGAGTACCGAAAATGCCATGAGGGCGGAAATGAAAGCGAGTACAATGACCGCTATATCGCGTATCTCGCTGAGACCCAATGCCGCAATCCTTTCACAATAGCGACTCTTTAAAGTTTTAAGAAGCTAGGCAACTATAGTTTATACGCACTTCGAGGCCGCGATGCGTGCCCCCGATTGCGAGTGCCGCGATGGCGCGCGCTACACGCTATGCCCCTTCCTATTGATTTGTACTGCTCGCCGGCATGCTGGCGCTAGACCTTTTGCGTATGAAAGGAATGAGTCGCTTCATGCCCAAGATTAGACCCTGCCGATAGAGCCGCCAACGCAGTCGTCCCCAAGCCTTGACCACAGATTTCTTTTGCTGTGACGAAATCCCTTGTGGGCTGTAGAGCGACTCGGCGTAGGTGGAACAGATTGCCCGCACGGCGCCATCCGCAGAGCGCCTATCAGCAGCCGAATGCATGTCGTTAAGTAAGCGAAATCCATACTCATGTGGTGTGAGCGCGGACGAGGCCGGAAAGCCTGCAATCCGCCCTGTGCGTACGAGCTTGCGATAGACGTGCCGCACCATCTGGTGGGGGTTCATCCGGCGCTCTTGCACAATACTGTACGCAAACCAGCCAACGCCAATGACAACTAAAATTGCCAGCAAAGGGCGCAGGTCCGGCAAGTTGGGAACCTCTACACCAAGTATGCTGGTTCCCGGCACGCTCCCGCCGATTGCGGCGGCCGCGCCCGTAACCAAGTATTCCTCTTCGCCTAACTCATCGTAAAACTCGTCGAGCTCAGGGTTCGGCGAGCCGCTAATCTCAGAAGCAAGAATGCCGCGGTCTATGGGTGTTTGATTTGGGCTAGGCTCAAAGGGAATCCAGCCTAGGCCCGCGAAGTACACTTCCGGCCACGTGTGTGCTTGTTTTTCGGTCACAACGAACCGACGTTGCGCCACGTCGTAGCGACCCGTAGCAAAACCCACGGCAAGGCGGGCAGGCACGCCCACTGTGCGCAGCATGACTACCATGGTGCTGGCATAGTAGTCCGCATAGCCGCGCTTGGCCTCGAAGAGAAAGTAGTCAACCGCGTCTTTGTCGGCAGGCGGAGGAGGAATAGCGATCGAATATGGAATGCGCCGCAAGAACAGTTCGATGGCCAGGGCCTTCTCATACTGCGATTCCTTCCCGCGCACCACAGTTTTCGTCAGGTCTACTACCCGCTGGGGAAGTTTGGGCGCTTGCAAATACCGACGTACTTCTTTCGGAATGTCGCCTTGAGCATTGAGCATTTGATCTTCGGTGGCAGTGGTCACCAAACTCTCCAGCGTATACTCAAGGTCAGGCACCGCAATACGCCGCGCACGCAAGAGGTCATAGTCCAGCGGAACGTCCGAAGACGCCACCTGCACGCGGTATGGGATGCTGATGCTCGTTGGGAAATCCGGCGCGAAGACGATGTCGCTCGGACTGTCTACAATGCGGAACGAGAATGTTGCCGGCCGACGATATCTCACCGGCGGCGGCGGAATAGGCTCCTCGTTGGCACGTCGGTCAAGCAGTGTACCACTGGTGTTGTACCAGGTGTAGCCGGTATAGGCGTCGAAGGTAGCTCCCCGCCAATACCCGTTGAAGTTGCTCTCGTCTGTGGTGACGTACATGCGGTAGGGTTGGCTAAAGCGCCGCGGCCCGCTGAAGAGACGGTTGTCAGAGCCCAGAATGAGGCCCACGCCGCTTGGATTCTGGATGCCCGAGAAGAGGCGCTTCGTGGCGTTATCAATCTCGGCCCACTCGCCGCCGAAGATGGTCCAAAACGTCTCCGAAATTGGATTGCTGCCGACGCGCGGCGCCATTGTTGCCATGAACGTAAGCGCCGTGGTCAATATGACACTGGCAATCAGTACGTCCAGGCCAACTTCGGTGGCGTAGTCTAGTTTCTTCGACTCCCACCGCTTCTGCAGGGCATGGAGATTGAGGCGCACCATCAGCAAGAGCGTTGCAGCGAGAAAGAGAACGAACGGCCAACGCCCCTGGCCGGAATACGCCAGATTTATCACCATTGCAACGCCGGGTACGAGCGCCGCGATGAGTATGTCGTTATGGCGGTAGAATCCCCACGTCGCTACGAACCCGATGGCCCACCCAACGAGCGTGATCCAGAATACGAATACACCGTTGTCCTCTGAGTAGGTGCCTCGGATGCCCGCTCGCGTCCAGTCGATCAAGCGAGCGCCGAAGTCGCTCGCATTCGTTATGAACGTGGTCGCTGCATCAAAAGGAGGAATGGGCTGCGGCACGCCGGCTCCACTGAGAAGACCGCCCAGGGCGCCAAGAATCCACGTGAACGTATTCAAGAGCAGTGCCAGGGCGTCCTGGAGTATGCGGTCGACCGGCGGGAGGGCTTCGCCCACGAGGAGAAAGCAGTAGATTAATCCAATTATGACACCGAGAATCCAGCCTCTTCGTGTGCTCCAGCGGGTATGGGCTGCCACGAAACCGACTGCCATGCCGATAGTGGCGGTGGAGAAAATGGCGTCCGTGCCGGTTGCCCACCCTGACTGATGAATCGCCCAGGAGCTTACGAGGACCATTGCAGCCAAAAGGAGCAGCGTCAGCCAGTTCCGAAGCAACGTTTCAAGTAAGCTCGGTTTTTCCTCGGCGGACATGTCGGAGTAGAAGGATTTTGCCATACTGCTATCCTGCATTTAGGTCATGAACCCGCCCCGTCGCGGTCGTTCCTACCGTCTGAGCGCGCCGACGTATGTCTTCATCGCCCTTTTCCATGGCGATCGTGCGGAACTCCTGGCCCCGTTCAATCTCAATAAATGATATTCCGGCCGCGGCGAGCGCTTGCTTTAAGGGCACGCTACTGCCGGCAGCCCCAAACGTCTCCGGCTCCAGGTGGAGAACCGTGGGCCGAATGCCCCTGCGCGAGATATTGACCAAAATCGGCACCAGTGTGGGATCAGTGCTCGGTGTTACTACGAAAAGGCTCATACTTCCCCGGATTTGCGGCGCGACTTCAGACAACACATCGCCCACCTGCGCGGTGCCATGGGCGCGCACAATCGCCAGGATTTCCATAATTCGCCACATGTGTTGACTGCCCCTGTTGGCGCGCAAGACGCGGTTCTCGTCGCCGTACGTAATGAGACCGATTGACTTCTGTTCACGGATCAACCGGTAGACCAATGCCGCGGCCAGCTTGACGCTGTACTCCTCGGTAGATTCATCCTCTTCGCCTGCCTGCACGGCCTGATCGAGATCAAGCAAAATCCAGGTGCTTCCTCCCGGTTCCATGTCAAACTCTTTCGACTGCAAGCGGCCGCGCCTGGCAGTCGTGGGCCAGTGTATGATGTGCAGCGAATCTCCGGGTGCGTACTCACGCACGCTGGCGGCATCGGTAGTCAGGTGCAGCGCCCGCCGCAGAGAACGAGATTCTCCGCTCTGGCGTCCTGTCGGCAGCGCCAGCCCCGGCACTTCAGTTATGGGCGGATAGACGAGAAACGTCGCTTGATCGGGCAGTTCTTTAGTGGCACGGAAGATGCCGAACGGGTCTCCAGTGTAAACGCGCAACGGACCGAGTCGGTAGAGTCCGCGCCGACTACACACGGCGCGTGTCTTCCACTCGCGGTGCTCGCGGGGCCCCAGCCCGGTGACGATGCCCGCTTGGTAGCCGGGCACGTCCGAGTGGTCGTTTACTTCTACCCACAGTACGGGCAGCGCACCGGCGTTGCTTACGCGAAAGCTCTCCACTACCTCGTCGCCAAGCGTAGCCCACTTGGAAAGAAGGTGGCGCTCTACAGAGAGATTGCGGATATTCCTCGTCGTCCAAAAGTAACTCAGAGCAATAAGGCCGAGCATGGCGTAGAGGAAGGAGTAAAGCACGTTTATGCCCGATATCAATGCGAGGAGCAGCAGTCCCGCCGTGAGCACAAAGATGAGCGGCCGTTCCAGTTGGACCTGAACCGACCCTTGCTCTGCTTGACGATCAGTGTCTTGCATGCCGCACCGCCCGTGATTCCTTGCCAAGCCGAGGAACGTGCCGTTCACTTCACTATACTCCAAGTTTTCGCTGACCGCATTGCTGTTGAAAACAACTGCCGAATGTGCTCCAGGACGCATGCCTCCCTTCAATCCCCACTCGCAGTGGAAAAGTCCGGCAAATGGAATTTCGGCATGCGAGATAGGCCGCAAGGCATGACCCTGTGCTACCATTTAATTAGGTTTCTTTTCCCTGTTGCCGTGCAAGAGCCGTGCAAGAATGATGAGCGTGGCGCTCGCCGGGCAAGGCGAGCAATCGTAGAAAGGACGCTAGGAAGTGGTCGACTTCGCCGCAGACGCCGATTTCGTCGCAGACGCCGACTTCGTCGTAGACGCCGTACACGAGGTGTTGCCAGGGCTGGAGGTTCTTGCGCAGCAAGACCCGGCTGTCTACGAATGGATTAGTAAGGAACGCCAGCGCCAGGAAGACCATCTGGAGCTCATCGCATCCGAGAACTATACGAGCGCTGCGGTGCGCGAGGCGTGCGGCTCGATTCTCACGAACAAGTATGCGGAGGGCTACCCCGGACGACGCTACTACGGTGGCTGTGAATTTGTGGATGAGATCGAGCAGTTGGCAATTGACCGCGCCAAGGCCATTTTCGGCGCTGAGCATGCCAACCTTCAGCCTTATTCCGGCTCCAATCCGAATGCTGCGGTCTATCTAGCCATGCTCGAGCCTGGCGACACAGTCATGGGCATGTCGTTGGCCCAGGGCGGGCATCTATCCCACGGTCATCCGAGGAATTTCTCCGGCCTCGTCTATAATTTCGTGCCCTATGGGGTTGACTTGGAGACTGAGCTCATCGACTACGATGAGGTAGAGCGCATCGCTCACGAATGCAAGCCGCGCTTGATCGTCGGCGGCGCCACGGCCTATTCGCGTGTCATAGACTTTGCGCGCTTGCGTCAGATTGCCGACTCAGTCGGCGCGCTGTTCATGGTTGACATGGCGCACATTGCGGGTCTGGTTGCCGTAGGTCTCCATCCGAGCCCGGTGCCGCACGCGCACTTCGTGACTTCATCCACGCATAAGACTCTGCGCGGCCCTCGCGGCGGGCTTATCTTGTGCCGGGAGGAGTTTGCCAAGAAAGTAGATAGCGCAATCTTCCCCGGTCTGCAGGGCGGCCCGTTCATGCACATCATGGCCGGCAAAGCAGTGGCCCTGGCGGAGGTGATGACGCCGGAGTTCAAGACCTACGGCGAGGCGGTGGTGCGCAATGCCCACGCGCTGGCGGAGACGCTAATGCAGCACGGCCTGCGCGTTGTCTCCGGCGGCACGGACAATCACCTCATGGTGGTGGACTTCGGTAAGGAGGGCCCTTCCGGCAAAGTCGTCGAAACGGCCTTGGCGAAGGCCAACATTACCGTGAATAAGAATACGGTACCGCGCGAAACCCGCTCGGCTTTTGTAACCAGCGGCATTCGTGTTGGCTCGCCTGCTGTCACGACGCGCGGCATGGGCGTGACAGAGATGCAACGCATCGGCGCGGGCATGGCAGAGGCGGTACACAACCGGAAAGATGCGGCTGCCCTGCAACGGGTGCAGCAGGATGTTCTCGACTTGTGCTACGCGTTTCCCGCGCCGGTGTAGAGACTGCTGCTAGAATGCGTGGGCCTGCGTTACACGGATGCTGGCAAAAGCAATTTGCTAGACAGGCATTGAGGAAAGCCCTGGGGGCTGCTTTAGAAGTTGCCGTGTGCACTCTCATCCGTTCCCCCTGGGCTTGCCTGTCCTGAGCATGTCGAAGGGTCGAAGGGCGAACGGATTCTGTGGCGAGTCCTAACGCGCATTGCTCTTCATGCTTCGACAGGCTCAGCACGAACGGTTGGGGTGGCTCGGCACGAACGGTTAGTCGGGCTCGGCAACAGCGGTTGGGATGGCTCAGCGCAGTTGGGGTGGCTCAGCACGAGCGGCTAAGCGGGCTCAGGACGGTTGGGCATGCTCAGCACGAGTGGCCTTTGCGGACTCTAAAGGTCTTTTGCTGGCAGATGCGGTTCACGGGGTGTGCGGTTAGACACTACTGAACACGGCATATAGCTAGGGGCAACCTGTACGTCCGCTACTCTTCGTGGTGGTCTATCCGCGGGCCGTAGGCCAAGTTGCTGAGATCATCTACCACCTCTAAGATTGCTTGGCTCACCGTCTCCAGGATGCGCTCGCCTTTCCAGGCAGCGCCGAGCGTGGGATCGCCACCGGTGCCGTCTGCCGTCATCTTGCTGAGGTAGTCCACATACTTCACCGGCGAGCCGCCCATGAGGTCGCGGTAGTGCCATTTGGTGCGAATGCGGTAATCGGCCTGCGCCTTGCCCATTTGTACACGCGTCGGATCTAGAGCCAGGTAAATCGAAGTCTCGAATTCACCGGCATGGTCCATGCCGCCGGGGTACTCGGATTCGCGCCATTGCTGAACGTCCTCTTTCGCCAAGTCCCAGTATGAAACAACGGCGCAGGCAGCGTCGGAGTGCAGCGTGGCGAGGCGGGCAGCAACCTGCAGCAGCGGGTCGTTTGAGGCGTGCCCGTTGACGAAGAGGACGATTGGGAAGCGGTGGTGCGCGAAGCTCACGGCAACGTCGTAGCAGTAATCGATGAAGTGTTGCGCTTGGACTGAGATCGTCCCTGGGAAGTCCATGTTGTGCTCGTTGAAGCCGTAGTGGATTATCGGCGCGCAAAGCACTTTCTGTGGAGCGGATTGCGCTGCGCGTTCGCAGACGGCGAGCGCAGCGACGTTGTCCGTGTCAATTGGCAGGTGCGGGCCGTGCTGCTCGATAGCAGCCACCGGCAGCAGGATGGACTTTCTCTCTTGCGCCGCCTGCCGCACTTCCGGCCAGGTGAGCTTTTCGTAGCGCCACTCCGTCATGGGTTTCTTTTCCCTGAGCGCATTGCGGAAATCTGCTTCTGCTCCTAAGTATAGAGAAGCCCGCGCACATGCGGTTGCACTCACTCCAATGAAAGGGCTAAAGTATGAGGCGAGATGAGTTGCGTGTCTGATGAATCGAAAGGAAAACGGAATGAGAGACCGCATCCTGAGACGGACATTTCTCGGTGGCGTTGGCGCGACCGCTGCAGGCGCATTGTTTGTAGCCTGTGGTCAGCCGGCCCCGATGGAGTCCGCAGATGCTCCAGCGGAAGAGGCACCGAAAGCGGAGGATTCAGAGCCGGCGCCGGCAGAGGCTGTCGAGCTTGAAGTCTGGACAACCAGGCGGTGGGACCTCTCAGCGGGCTTGGGCTTAGAAGTCAAGCAAGAGATCGAGGCCCTGGTGGAGGGCCTTACCGTTAAGGACCTGATACCGGAAGGCAATCGCTTCACCATCTTGATTGCCGCGCAAGCAGCGAATGCGTCTCCTGACATCGGTCAGGTGGGCGTCTGGCAGAACCAGCAGGTAGCGGCCGGCGGTATCGTTGACAGCCTAGAGCAATACTACGCGCAGTCAACGGTGATCAATAAGGATGACATCTGGCCCTCGCTGCGCATAGACATGGACCATAAGGGGCAGGTGTGGAGCATGCCCTTTGGGCCCGATGTGCGCTTCTTCTACATCCACGACAATCTGTACCTCGATGCGGGCGTAGACCCGGAGAATCCGCCGGAGACATGGGATCAGATAGAGGACATTATTACAAAGTCCTTCAAGAGCGGCGGCAGCGGTACGATTGAACAGGTGGCCTGGGGTCCGTTGTGGGCCAACCGCCACGTGTGGATGGTGCCCATGTGGCAGCTCGGCGGCGAGAACATCAATGAAGAGCGCACGAAGATCACCCTCAACACCGAGGAAGGCCGTGAAGGCATGGCCTGGCTGAAGAAGGTGCACGATATGCAGGGCGGCTACGACGCGCTGCAAGAGTTCAAAGGTGACGAGAACGCGCGCGCCCACTTCTACGCCAGCCGTCTGGCAAACCTCTATGACACCGGCTCCATCCGCTTCGAGAGCATTGCTAAGGAAGCGCCGGACCTCGAGTATCACTGGGGTCACTGGCCGAAACCCGCGGATGGCTTCAACCGCACCTATGGCGGCTGCCACACGTGGGTATCGCCTGTTGGCTCTACGCAGAAGGATCTCGGCTGGACCTTTATGGAGCATTTTGGTGTCGAGGACGTCAACATCCGCTGGGCCAAGCACTTCGACCGCCTCCCGATCCGCGTCGACACTTCGTACGACGAGCGCTACCACGGGGGCGATCCGTTCGTCATTCACCAGGTTGACGTGATGGAAGGGCGGCGCTTCGTGATTTCGGCTCCCGGCGCCAACGAAATGCTGGGCATTATGAGCGGCGGCGTGCCGGACATCCTTACCGGCAAGATCACCATCGAGGAAGGCTTGCGCAACACTGAGGCACAAGCGCAGACCGTGCTCGACGAGTGGCTTGCGCGCGAGTAGCGGCTGGGCAAGAGCCGAAATTACGACAGGTGAGAGGCTTACCCAGTTGAGTTACGTCGAAGGTAATGCGTACTTTACTAGCTCAATAGCCAGAGTAGGTGACTGCTTGAACGTAAGAGAGGCATCCGATTCTGCACTCTTAGGTGTTGGTGTTGGGTGCCTCTTCGCATTGCGGGCAATCTGTGGACATCAAGTCACAGATGGTACTACAAATGTGGCAATGCCAAACGAGCGCGTTTCGCTAGAGACATGAATTAGCGAAGTCTTCTCAATTCCTATGTGGCGCCTATCTTTTTCGATAACTAATCTTCTACCTCTTCGTACTCTTCAGCTTCAGGCAAAGTAACCGTATTCTCATCAAGCGCATGAATCTCAATCTTTGTTAGTGTCACTTCATTCACTAGGTTGAATACGGCTATGCAATTGACTTTGTCCCCTGGGTTAACTTCGCCGCATCCTAGTATTCGTTCACTCTCAAACTTGCGCCCAGCATCATCAATCCCGATGAGGGTCTCGGCACTGAACCATGAGGAAAACTCTCTGGCAGAATCACTGAGGTTTGTAAGAGTAAACCCAACGAGCGCCAATTTGTGCTCATCACTGCTTGGCTCAAAGCTGCTGTAATCTATCACTATCTCATCAGTCGTCTCCGCCAAGGCCGTTACTTCAATCCCATAGACTCCAACGCGGGCCGCGCTTTCGGTCGTGCTCATGCTGTCTTGAAGAGCAATGGTTTCATCAATCTCGATCGTGACTGGCACTTTCATTTGATAGTCTTTGCCATCATGAGTGAAAGATACAACTGCGGTGCTTGTGACGGAATCATCAAGTGTGATTGAAGACTTGTCATCGGAAAATACCAGCTCTACAATTTGCCTTGCTGTTTCGCTTTGTGCGAAAAGCGCCACCGGTGTGATTACCAAGAACAGTGCTAGCAGTGCTAGTAACGATCTAATCAGTGTGCGCATTGTGGTTCTCCTAATGACTGTAAAGGTGAGTCCTTGTCGAGATGCAGTGAGGATTCTAGCAGTTAGCAAGGAGACAAAGAATCCGTTGACATAAGACGGTGTTCTGATGCTTTCTTTGGCTCCCTTTGTCTGCGCATGCCAATGATAGCGATATTGATGTATTCTTACAATAGTACTGGGATATATGTGCGCGAATAGTTGACTCTTTCGTTAATTTGACGGTGGTTAATCACAACATACCGCATGCTATTGGCTGCGCATCTGCAGGCCAAAATCTCCTAATACTTGATCTCGTATTTTCTTAGGAGCGATTTCATGGCTGTAGAGAGATACGATCCGAACCTGATCCGCTTGCCGTTGGACTATAAAGGCACACCAGAACTCGCGGAAATCCGCGTGAACGTGCCCAGTATTGTGCCGCCGGACGTGAGCAATGGCGAATTCAAAATCGGCATTGAATTGCGGGACCAATGGGGATTTCACCTGCCCAAACAGAGCGCCCACCTGGAACTCACCTTGGAAGGGGCCAGTGGTGAGGTCCCGGCGGTCGTGCCAATGCTGCCGGAGTACGATAGTCACCACGCAGAGCGCGGACATGTTGCAGAGAAGGACCGAGTGTTTCGTGTGCGTGCACGCGACCGCGAGACCGGCATAGAAGCCATCAGCAATCCCGGTTGGGCGCCGGCGTTTCTCTACAAGGGCGACCACAAGCTCTATTGGGGAGACTTGCACTGCCACCGTCTGGAAAATCCCAGCCGCAAGCGCACAGACCCCCTGCTCTGGAGCTATGGACCTGCCACTGTCGATGAGGTATATCGATTTGCGCGCGACGTGGTCCATCTGGACTTTACGGCCTTAACAGACCATGATTACGCGCTTAGTACGGACGAATGGCGCGAGATTCAAGAAGGAGCGGAGTTCTATAACCAGCCGGAACGCTTTGTGACGTTGCTTGGTTACGAGTGGTCGTGGAACCGGGGGCCGGACGCCGACTGCGGCCACCGCAATGTCATCTTTCGCTTCGGCGACATGCCGCTCATATCCAGCAATTGGAAGGGATCCAACACGCCGCAAGACCTATTCAACACTTTTCGTCGCATATCGCGCACGGGCCGAGACATTTTGTCGATTCCTCACCACCCGGCGCGCCTGGGAAATCGCATCTGGCACAACTGGGAGACCATGGACCCGGAATTCGAGCGCCTCATGGAGGTGTTTAGCCATTGGGGAAGTAGCGAGCACGAGGGAGAACCCTTTGCGCTGAAGGGACGAAACGAACGCACGCAGTGGGACGAACCCCAAGCAGAGTATCCGCCGTACGAAGCAACCGGTCACTTTCTGCAGGACGGACTGCGGCAGGGCTTTCGCTTTGGCTTCGTGGGCGGTAGTGAGAGTCACGACGGCCGCGCCACGAGCAGCGTGCAGATTGCGCACTTGCCCATCAAACTGACCACGTTCAACCACCACGCCGGCATGACAGGTCTCTGGTCACGCCGCCGCGAACGAGACGCCATGTTTAGTTCCCTCTGGCAACGCCGTGCAATCGGCACGACCGGCGTGCGCATTTATCTCGACTTCGATGTTGATAATCAGCCTATGGGCGAAATCATCAGCGTGCAAACGCCGCCCAAGCAGATGCGCGTGCGCGTCCACGGCACGGCGCCGCTTGCTAAGGTTGTCGTGGTTAAGAACAACCAGGACTGGCACGTGGTGGAGAAGCCCGGTTGGGAGTGCGCTTTCACCTTGGACCAGCTCGACATGCCCCAAGTCCGGGCAGACTGGTATTACGTGCGGGTAACGCAGGAAGACGGCGAGATGGCGTGGTCGAGCCCCATTTGGATCGAGGACGCGCGCCGGATTTTCTAGGCAATTTGCGCAGATTGTTCTCCAATTCTCAGCAATTGCCTTTCAAGCGGAAATGTGATCTGTCAATTCCGCGCAAGCGGGAATTTATCCTCATCCGTGCTATGCGGTACCTGCATGTTGGCGAGCGTGGGAGTGCAATTCTGCGTAGGGGCGGTTCGCGAACCGCCCCTACATCAGGCGAACCGCCCCTACATCAGGCGAACCGCCCCTACATCAGGCGATGAGCCCCGACGCAGGCGAACCGCCCCAACATCAGGCGAACCGCCCCAACATTTGGCGAACCGCCCCAACATTTGGCGAACCGCCCCTACTTCAGGCGATGAGCAAGAGCACCTTGCCGCATCCTGTGATACGATACCGCAGGGCCATAGTGTCAAATACCAGGCAATTCAAGCAGTGAGACGAAAGGCGGCAGCGAACTATGTCGGCGAATGCCAACGGACGGTTTCAAGTACGTGTAGAAGGGCCGCTGCAGGTTGCAGAGACTGTGGCTCTGGAGTTGCACTACGCGCCTCCTGACGGCGGTATGCAGACTGGCGGCAATCTCTGGTTTTTCTACGACATCCGTCAGTTTGGCGAACGCAGGCAGACGTATAGGACGGCCGATGCCATTACCGTGCACGGGCCGTCAGGCACGGCCTGGCAAGCGGAGGCGCTCCTTGATGGCGGCACGGTGCGCACGTTTGACATTCACTCTCCGGCCCCCGAATTCCTCCACGCGGTGCACGTGAAGTGCGTCGGTGGCACAGTGGCGGCAGGCGATCACATCGCCATTCAACTGCGTAGCGTTCCTGAAGGATTCATACTTCCCCAGAACGCCATCGACGCTTTCCGCTTCTGGCTCGTGGAGGATCCAACAGG
The DNA here is from genome assembly GCA_965221905.1 of Chloroflexota bacterium. Taxonomy (GTDB): domain Bacteria; phylum Chloroflexota; class UBA11872; order VXOZ01; family VXOZ01; genus VXOZ01. The sequence goes on along the minus strand of OZ244922.1, from coordinate 2,828,262 downwards.
CGAGCTTACCCTCTACCACCCCGACCGCGATAAGTACCACTACTTCCTGCCGCGTGAGGCGGAACTTTCGGTCTTGGAGAGCAATCCGCTCACGATCAATGCTGCCGAACCGGCCGTGCTGCAAGTGACCACGCCCTCTCTTGCCACGGGGCAGGCAACGACACGGGTCGTCGTCACCGATAGATTTGGCAATCCCGTCCGGGATGCCGAAGGTGAGGTCTCTCTGCGGACTGCCAGCGGCGAGACAACGACGGCGCTCAACTCGTTCAGCACTGAGGGAACAGTGCCGGTGCAGGGTCCTGTAGATGGAGTCGCGGCCTCGTATCGGGGCATTGAGGCCGTGAGCAACCCGGTGCGAGTCGATAAGGATACTGACCCTTTCACGCTCTATTGGGGTGACCCGCACGGCATGCTCTTCAACCAGCGCCCCATCGTCGAACACTTCGCCTGGGGCAAGGACGTAAACGATCTAGACTTTGCGGGAGGTCAGCTCTTTTCCTACAGCATATGTATCAGTGAGATCTGGGAAGAGTTGCAGGACGCGTGGGCGAAATATGACCTGCCGGGTGAATTCGTTGCGTTGCCGTCGGCGGAGTTCGCCACCGGGCCCGACGGCAGTCACCGTCACGGCTTCTTCCCGCAGATTGCGGGCCAACCGCCGGTCTTCTGTGAAGACCGTCCCGCGGCGAACGATCCAAAGCTCCGCGCCCGGTACCATCCTGATACCGTATTCTGCCGCGATTATCAGGAATTCTACCGGGAAATGAAACGCCGGGGAGCGCTCATTCACGGTCACTTCCACACCCACTTCTACGTGCAGGAACACCTGGCCGAAATCTATCAGAAGCAGCAGACCGACGGGGTTACCGAGGAAGAAAAGATCAACCAGTTCCTGATGCGGGGCCTAAAGCTTGGCATCGTTAGCGGCAGCGACACACACGACAATCGGCCCGCGAACCCCTATAAGGAGCCGGGGCCATCCGGTCCCGGAGGACTGACGGGTGTGTGGGCGGAGCGGCTGGACCGCCCCACACTATTCGATGCGCTCTTCAACCGACGCTGCTACGCCACCAGCGGCGTGCGCATCATCGTAGACTTTCGCGTGAACGATAGTTGGATAGGTTCCACGGTAGAGTCCGACAGCTTCACGTTTACGGCGGACGTGGTCGGAACAGCAAACATCGAGCAGATAGACCTGGTGGTAAATGGCGATACGGCCAGAAGCTACACGCCAAATCGACAGCACGTGCAGCTTGAGGATGAGGTGCCGCTGCGGTTCTCTCCTATCGGCGCAAACTACTGCTACCTGCGCGTGCGCCAGCAGGACGGCAATCGCGCGTGGACGAGCCCAATTTGGCTGGAGACCATGGCGTAGGCGCCGTAGAAAAATGCACTTGAGGGCTTGGGTGTTGTCTTGCGGCGGGCGGCGTATTGTGTAGCAGAGGGGGATTGCGGCCGGGAACGGCGTGGCAGCAAGAGTTAGCTTGGATTCCGGCCCGCGCCAGAATGACGGCATGAACCAGTCCTGCTTGCCATTGTGGTCGTGGTAGAGAACAGCCGTGACCGGCACGCGGTGGGAAGCCCGGGCTGGTGCAGCGTCTTGACTTTGGGCGAAATCGAGTTTACCCAAGACTGCGCGGCCTGGCACTACGTGCACGAGACCCAGGCTGACGGTCAGGTGCCGGGGTCGAGCCCGAATTGGCGCAAGGACGCCCGCTGCGTCTTCTCGTCTGCTTACTGCCAAGAGGTGTGTTTATGATACGATGCCGTAGCACAAGTGTACTGTGTATCCGTCACTTCAAATGGTAGAGCCCAGGGAGCATTGGTGATGTCTTTGGGGGTGAATGGGCGATTCCGGGTCAGTGTAGATGGTCCGCTGCGAGTTGCTGAAGCGGTCACGCTGCAGCTTCACTACACGCCGCCGGCGGGTGGCCTGCAGACGGGTGGGAATCTCTGGTTCTTCTTCGACATTCGCCAGCTTGACGAGTGGGTGCTTAACTTCGAGTCGCCAGAATCGATTGCGGTGCACGGGCCGACGGGATCGGCATGGGAGGCCGAGGCGCTCGTTGGTGGCGGCGTGGTGCGGACGTTTGATATTCATTTCCCGGCGCCTGAATTCCTCCACGTGGTGCATGTGACGTGCGTTGAGGGCGCGGTGACGGCCGCAGAGAGTGTTACGGTGAAACTGCAGACTGCTCCTGACGGCTTCCTGCTACCCCGCAATGCCATCGACGCCTTTCGGTTTTGGCTGGTCGAGGACCCGTCTGGCGAGCTTACGTTCTACCACCCGGAACGCGACAAACACCACTACTTTCTGCCGCGGAATACGGAACTATCCTTGCTGGAGAGCAATCCGCTCGCGATTAAGGAGGCTGAACCGGCGGCCCTGCAAGTAACCACGCCTTCTCACACCACGGGGCAGGCGACCACTCGCGTTGTCGTCACCGATAGGTTTGGCAATCCTGTGCGCGATGCCCAGGGAGAGGTGACCTTGCGTTCCGGCAGTGGCAAGACTACGGTCGCGCTTAATTCGTTTAGCGCCGAAGGGACGATAGCCGTGCGGGGACTGGTAGACAGTGTCACGGCGTCGTATCGGGGCATCGAGGCCGTGAGCAACCCGGTGCGGGTCGCAGAAGAGCCGCCGCCCTTCTCGCTCTATTGGGGTGATCCCCACGGCATGCTCTTCAGCCAACGCCCCTTCGTCGAGCACTTCGCCTGGGGCAAAGATGTGAATGACCTGGACTTTGCCGGAGGCCAGTTGTTCTCCTACAGTATTTCTATCAAAGAAACTTGGGAAGCGCTTCAGGACGCATGGCAGCAGTATGACCTACCTGGGGAATTCGTCGCGCTGCCTTCAGCGGAGTTCGGCACCACCCCCGACGGCAGTCACCGGCATGCCTTCTTCCCAGAGATTGCGGGACAGCCCCCGGTTTTCTGCGAAGATCGGCCCGCGGCCCACGATCCGAGACTCCAAGCGCGTTTCCACCCTGACACGGTCTTCTGCAACGACTATCAAGAGTTCTACCGCGAAATGAAACGCCGCGGAGCTCTAATGCACGGTCACTTCCATACACACTTCTACGTCCAAGAACATCTGGCGGAGATCTATCAGAAGCAGAGAACGGACGGCGAGGTGGAGGAAGAGAAGATCAACCAGTACCTGATGCAAGGCGTGAAGCTCGGCTTCGTGAGCGGGAGCGACACCCACGACAGCCGGCCTGCCAATCCCTACAAAGAACCGGGGCCGCTGGCTGGTGTAGCCGGGCTAACCGGCGTGTGGGCGGAACGGCTGGACAGACCGTCCATCTTCGATGCGCTCTTCAACCGGCGCTGCTACGCTACAAGCGGCGTGCGCATGATCGTTGATTTTCGCGTGAACGGCGCGTGGGTGGGTTCCACAGTGCAGGCGGACCGCTTTGGCTTTACGGCGGACGTGGTGGGTACGGCAGACATCGAACAGATCGACCTGGTGGTGAACGGCGACACGGCCAGAAGTTACACACCCAGTCAGCAGCACGTGCAATTGGAGGACGAGGTGCCGCTGCGGTTTTCTCCTATGGACGCCCACTATTGCTACCTGCGCGTGCGCCAGCAGGACGGCAATCGCGCGTGGACGAGCCCAATCTGGCTGGAGCCCACCGTCACTCCGGCGAAAGCCGGAGTCTAGTGACGATTGACGTCTTTGTGGGTACGATTCCCATCATCATTGAGGTTGCAAATGGATGAAATTGAGGTCTGGGCAATTGAAGACTCTCAGATAGTGCGATTAGAGCGTACAGCGATGGACTTGGAGAGTAGTCTGGAGGACACGCTCGTCGCGCATCCAGAGATGTTGCAGCCGAACCTAAAGTTGATAGGTCGCCAAACACCTGTAGGTGACGGATTCCTGGATATACTCGGATTAGATGGTGAAGGCAGGCTCGTGGTTTTCGAGCTAAAGCGCGGCACGCTATCCCGAGAGGCGGTGGCGCAGGTAATAGACTATGGCTCTGCACTTGAAGCCATGAGCGAGAGCGAATTGGCAGCCCTTATCACTGAAAACTCCGGCCATTCTGAAATAGAGAAGATCGACGACTTTGTGGAATGGTACAGGGAAGGGTTCAGGGGCTCGCTGGACTCGCTGCGGCCACTCCGAATGTACCTAGTTGGACTTGGAACGGATGACGCAACTCGGCGCATGGTGGACTATCTGGCCGAGCACGGCATAGACATCTCCTTGCTTACTTTCTACGGGTTTGAATATCTTGGCAAAACCTTGCTAGCCAAACAGGTGCAGGTGGCTGCGAAAGAAGAGGTTGCTCCTGGCAGATCGCGGGAGGAGCTATGGCGTTCGCTAAAGAGTCTAGCTAGGGAGGTGGGCGTAGACGACCTAGTGGCTGCTGCGCGTGAGATGTTCTCTACGTCCTGGAAGGAAATTGTACAAGGGAAGTATTCGGATCCCTATCCAGAACCAAGAAAGACAGGAATTACTTACTACCTGTCTAAACCGACTGAAGCGGGAGGCTATTCCTATAATGCTTTCTCGTCCATTGAAGTAGACAAGGGGCAGAATTCCGTCAAGGTGCGATTCTATCCTTGGGCAATTGATCTCTGCAAGGAGAGTTTCGATCAGCTGGATGCTCAAGAAATGCCATATGAGACGCGCACCCCACGTAGCGCACAGGTAACGGACCGGGTGACGGAAGAGATCCTGTTCTCATTTCGCTCAGTGAGCGACTGGGAGGCGCGCAGTGACAAGTTGGGCGAACTGACGCGAGCCGCATATGCGGCCTATAAGGAGCTATGGGAGAGTCAATAGAGCCCCGTATGCTGGGCCTATTCGATGTGTAGGAGTGGCATGGCCAATGAATACTGACCGACCAGTCCAGTTTCTCCGGCGGAATTTGTCTCTCGGCAAGGCGTGAACATTTCTTGGGATTGACTTGGGTGTCGAGCATGGCTGACTTTGTGCGCATAACACAGTCTATGGCGGAGCAGCAGTTTGACGCGCTGCTTGTCCTGGGCATGCGGAATTGCGCTTATTTGGCGGGTGCAATTAGCGAGGGCCCGTGGCTCAATGAGCCGCAGGGCTTAGCGCCATGGATGACGTGCCTTATACCTCCCGATCGGTCGTTTACGTTCGGCAGTCGATTCCGGGATACAGACTTGCCGGTTGACAGCTTAGGGCCCGACCACACCCGTGCGGCGCGTTTGACGGCGCTGGCGGATGAGATGCGCCAACGCGGCCTGGCACGGGCGCGTATCGGTCTGGACATGGACTTTGCCGCGGTGAGCGATTTGGAGCGGCTTAGAGAACTGCTGCCGGAAGCCACGTTTGTCTCCGCCGATCTCTTGCTTGCCGACGCGCGGGCGCGCAAGACGCCACAGGAGATTCAATGGCTACGCAAAGCAATTGCCGCCTCCGAATCTGGATACCGAGAAATGCTGCGGGAGGTGCGTGTGGGCATCACGTTTCAAGACCTCGTGACGGTATGGGCGAAGTCAGTGCTTGATAACGGTGCCTTGCCCATCAATACGTCTCCGGTGTCGTGGATGCTGCCCCACGCCGGTTCCAGCTCGCGGGATCAGCCGGGTGCAGCGGTGATCCGCGGTCCCGGCGTGGTGGAAGCGGGGTTGGTGTACCGCGTCGACCTTGCCGCTATCGCCGCCGGCTACTTTTCCGATCAAAAATTCAACTTCTGTGTGGGTACGCCGCGCAAGGAGAGCCTGGCCGTCTGGCAGAATCACCGCGAGCGCCAACTCTTCATGGAAGAATTCGTGCGTCCGGGGAAGACCAAGCGCGAAGTATTCGATGCCTGCCAACGCGAGTTCAGCGATACGGAGGAGTACTCGTGGTGGATTCACGGCGTGGGCATGGATAAGCACGAGGAACCGTTGATAGGCAGCTTGCTGCCCTCTGCCGTTGATGTGAGGCCGGAGATTTCGTTTGCGGAAGGCAACGTGGTCTCTCTGGAGTCCTCCTGGCTGGAGGAGGACATGTATGTGCTGAGGAGCGATGGGTTTGAGCGCTTGGGGACGATCCCGCAGGAAGTCGCTATTGTGTGAGTATGAAGACAGGATTTCGGCTTGCACCGGAATTATGGACCGAGGGGATAGGGTTTAACATTTCCTGCAGGTATCACTAGGGGGCAATCCCGGTTCCGGTGAGCGCCCGAATGCCCTAATGGAGCGGACTGGATTCCGGCTTACGCCGGAATGACGGACAGAGTCGACCCGATATGCTCAACCGGAATAACGAATTCGGCTGAAGTGAGACTGTACGAAAGGAGACAAGAATGGCTATTGCCGAGAAGCAGAGCGGTGTGCTGCCGGAGGGCGTGCGCGAGCCGTATGATTGGGCGCTCGATCAGATGCGTGTGCCGGAGGCCCACGCCATTACGCAGGGCAGCCCTGACGTGGTAGTGGCGGTGATTGATTTGGGCTATCGCTTCCATCCCGATCATGAGGGTCACTTGTGGGTGAATCCGCGCCCCACGCGGGGTGACGTCCACGGCTGGGACTTTGCCGAGGAAGACGCCACACTCGAATACGAAGGGTCCCGCTCGGATACGATGTATCTTCGCGGACACCATGCGTTTGTGGTGGGAGAGGTAGCGGCGACCGCTCCCAAGTGTCCTATCATGATTCTGCGCGTGGGGTACGAGCCGCACCACCAAAAGAGTTGGCCGCGCGCCGTGCGCTATGCGGTCGACCATGGAGCTAAGGTGCTCGTAATGCCCCACGGGTACATCACGCTGAACCACGACGACGGTGTCCCATTGTTCTATAAGGGTACAGATTTCAGCTATCCGTACGACAACATCGGCCTGATCGAGGCGCTCGACTACGCCTACCAGTCGGGCTGCCTGATCTTCAAAGGCACTGCTGACAATCGCGGACGCCGGGTAGCGACGGTAAATGCCGGTTTGGATAGCGTCTTCGCCGTCGGCTCGACGAATAAACACGACTTGGCGGCGAATATCGCGGCCTCGGCAGACTATGCGGAAGCGGCGACGCCCGGCGGCGAACGCGATACGGATGACCCTACCGACTCAATTTGGGGCACCGGCGGCGACCACGACTACATTCCTTTCCAGGGCGGGTGCATGGCGTCTGCCTTTGGCGGCGGCGTGGCGGCGCTGGCCTTCTCGCGCTTTCCGCACCTCTCCAATCGGGAAATTCGCCAAATACTGCGCAACACGTCACAGGGCAATGGCTGGGACCCCTTGCTCGGACATGGCATCTTCGATGCGTACCGGGCCGTTTCGCTCAGGCCGCAGGAGCTTTCACCAGGATTGCACATTGACACGGCGTCTTCACAGGTACGCCGAGACGATGGTCGGCTTGTGGCAGACATTGTTGTGGAAAACACCGGCGCTTTTGATGTCGCCCGGATGCTGACGGTCGCCTTCAACGGCGATCCCAAGTCGGCTGCCGACCCTGCGGCTAATCGCGAAGAATCGAATATACTGATCCGGCGTCAAATAGGACATCTCATTGCACCGGCGCCCGGTCTTGAGCGAGTCTCGGTTTCGCTTGAACTGGAAGGGGATACCATGCCGGACGAGGTCTGGGTGCAAGTAAACCCGCTGGACCTTGGCATGGCGGGCGTCTACGATTCTGCGCGGATATCCTGATTCTGAGAGATGCGAAGCGGGCGGAAAGGAGAGAGACGGCTTATCGTCACTCCGGCGAAAGCCGGAGTCCAGGAGGCGTGGGCTGAATGGGATTCTGTCCCGAATCAACGACGAAGCCGTCCTAGTGCGGCATTGTGGCAGCAGACGCAGGTTGTAAGCCTGCGCTACCGGAGCAAGACCGCCTCAAGTGGCTAGTCTCAAGGTATATGGAGAGAATCTCAGTTTAGCTTCCTTTAGCGATATGCTGGTAGGGACAAGTAGCTCACGGGGGTGAAGGAGTTGCGATGAGAATTTCGTCAGTTGAGATTGCGCCCTGGAAAGATGACGCAACATTCGTCTATTCGGTGGTGTTTGATGAAGGAACCATCGATTGTCTGGCGAATGCGTTTCCCATTGGTCAGCAGTATGGCATCCCCGGCGACGTGGCGGTGGTGGCGGGTCAACTGGGTGAGAAGCGCCACGTTGAGCGTAGTTCGCTGAACGACTACTTCCACATGGGGCCGGAGCATCTGAGGTTCCTCTTGTCGCAGGGCTGGAGCATAAGCAATCACAGCTTTTGCCATCCCCCTTTGCGCGACCCCGATAGCATTGACTTCAGGCAGGAGATTGTGGAGTCCTACCACATCTTGGAACAGGCGCTCGGCCAACCGGCGCCGATTTTTTCCTCTTGGAACAGCTTCGAAGTCTACGACACGGTGCGGGCGTGGGTGAGGCGTGTGCCGGGCTATCTCGGTCTGACACGTGCCTCCAACGACGCTGAACACATAAACCAGCCGGACTTCGATCCATTCAGCATCTGGCGCAACCGCCTGTGCGAGGACGACGAAATAGAATACCTGCCTACGTGGCTCTCGCGTGGCGGGTTCGAGCCGGAGCGGGTGCAGGGGCAGTGGCTGGTAGACGTCACGCACTTGGTACTCTACAAGACACCGCAGGGGCACAAGTGCATTTCACCAAGCGCGCTGGAGGGGCGATTCGATCAGATGCGCACGATCTTTGGCGACAGAATGTGGGCTGCAAATCCGGACGACGTGGTGCGCTATGCCTACTTGCGACGCCATTGCGCGGCTGCCATCGAGCAAGAGTCGGACTCTCGTGCCTCTATCAATGTTGATTTCCCGCAACTTCCGACACAGATCGAGGACGGTGAGTTAACGTTTCTCGTGACTTTTGCAGATGACCACGGTCCCGTGCAGGTGCAGGGGCCGGATGGAGCCGTGAGTGTCTCTCCGGACGGCGAACGGCGGATACGCTTTACCTGCAGGGTGCAGGCCGGCGCGACTATTGACATTACTTTTGTTCGTGCATGATCAGAATCTGATAGAAAGATGACGGCATGAAGTGGCTGCAAGCAGGAACGGCCTATCTCGATTGGCTCACCGTGGATCGTCCGGTTACGCGGGACTACGCCCGACACCAAGCGGTGAAGATGGTGGAGATGGGCGCGACCGTGCACCAGTACATGGTGCAAGTCGGCGGCGCGGTTATCTACGATAGCAGCCTAGCGCCTCGCTCCCCGGGTCTCGCCTTTGATCTGCTCGAAGCCCTTGTCGCAGAGAACCACAATCGTGGCAATAGGCTTATAGCGTGTTGGCTGGGAACGCTGCCAGGCAATGCGCTGCAGGCTCGCGAACATCCCGACTGGATTGTACGCGGCCCGGATGGCAGCCCGTTCATATTGGTTTGTTATAATGGGCCGCTTCGTGACTTTGTCTTTGCGCAGGTGCGCGAAGTATTGACCAACTATGCGGTAGACGGCATCTATTTCGATCAGTTGATGACGGGCTGTTACTGTGCGTACTGTCGCCAGCAGTTCGCAGAGATTTACGGAAAAGAGCTTCCGTTCTCAGCCGATACGCCCGCAAGCTATCGCTACGGCCACATCTACTGGGGGAATCCTAACGAGCGGGAGTTGGAGGAGTTTGCCGATGCCAAGCGCGTAGCCTTTCTTCGCAACGTACGCCATGTCATCAATGAAATCCGTCCCGATACTGCGCTTGTCGCAAACCACCTCGTCGGACCCCGGGCACGCTTGGGACGTGGTATTGTTGACGGATTTCTGCCGGAAGTGGTCGCTGGCACCCGCACTGAAGGCGGTCACGGTTCGCGGGACACGATTGGGGTAATGGCCGACCGGACACTAACCGAGCGGTACGGCGGTGCTCCTGCCTATGGCGAAGTGAAGTACGACAACTACACCCCGCGCTCCGTGCCGCTCGTGCACGGCATTGTGCAGTCGGCGGCAGCGGTGGCGAATGGCAACCCGATTGTCTTCCGCGATCAAGATGCGCTCGATACCGACCCGGAGCCAAAGCGCCGGCGGCTCTTCACGGCGCTGCGTGAGTTAAGCAACGTCCATGCCGAGGCGGTGGATACGGCGCCAATACGCTATGCTGCGCTCTTGCACTCGCATGCAACGCAAAGGCAACGCGGCGAAGCCTATGATGCTAGCTTCTATGGTTGGTACCGCTTGCTGTGCGAGGAGCACATTCCGTTCGCCATCGTTACCGAAGATGACATTGCTTGCGGTGCGCTCAGCGACTATGCGTGCCTGCTGCTGGGCAATGCGGAGGTCTTACCTGCGGCGATTGTGGCAAAGGTGGAGGAATTCGTCGCAGAGGGAGGCGGCCTGTTGGCAAGTTATCGCACCGGGCTGGGAACGGGCAGTGCGCCGGAACCGAAATCAGACGGCACTGCCATTGATCCCCTACGTGATCTCCTTGGCGTGACCCGCTTTGATACGCTGTCGCATCACCGTCAAGTTGCCGATCTCTCACCACACGTCCCGGTACCGAGTCAGCATGCGAGCGACTTTTTCTACGGGCGGGTTCGGAATGACGCGCCCGCGTTCATGGACGATTTGACCGGCGTGCGACTGGACTTCGAAGCGCCTGTCGTGCAAGCGGAGCCGCTTACAGGCACTACGGTAGTTGCCGATGTGCTAGATTTCGACCAAGCGCTGATAAACACCGCGCTCTTCAACCGCCGGATGCCCTTTGCGGGTGTTCCGCAGATGCCGTTAGCAACGGTACACGGCAACGTGGTCTATTTCGCCGCGCCCGTCGAGTGCGCAGCAGCAAGAGAATCCTGTGACGAGTTGAATCAGTTGCTCGTCAAGTGTATTCGGCACGTGGGTGGAGCGTTACCATTCACTGTTGAGAACGCGCCGCCCACTGTCCTCGTCATGGGGCGAGAAGCGCCCGCGGGCCAATCCGTGTTCTTTTTTGTCAATCTATCTGCTACACTTACCAGTCGCGGCTATTTTCGCCACGTAGCGCCGGTGCATGACATTACTCTTCACATACCCTTGCCGAACGACCGGACAACGTCGGCGTGGGATTTGCATGGCAGCGCGCTTGAAACCAATTACACAGACGGTAAACTGAGCGTTCGTCTCCCGCGGTTAGAATTCTATGCGGCAGTCTGGATAGACCGCGGAATTTCGTAAGACTATCAGGTAACCGAACTCACCGCACTGAAAGGGTAATTGAACGATGCAAGAGAATCGTCGTGACGGCCTTCCCGGTATAGGATTGCTCGTCCTTTGGCTCGTGCTGCTGCTTGCAGACATTGCTGGATTTGTCGTCTTGATAGCAATGGAGTCCTTGCTGCTCGTCTTGCCGATCATCATTTTTTTCGCGCTCAAAATCGGCGTATTTGGATTTTTCAAAGTCGCGCCCAATGAGGGAAAGGTGCTCCAACTCTTTGGGGCGTACCGTGGCACGGCCCGCAAGCCCGGCTTGCGCTATACCAATCCGTTCTACAGCAAAGCGCGAATTTCGTTGCGTGTGCGTAATTTCGAGACCGGTCGGGTCAAGGTGAATGACCGCCGCGGCAACCCCATTGAGATTGCAGCCGTCGTCGTTTGGCAGGTGGTGGATACGGCCGAGGCCTCGTTCCAAGTGGACGATTACGAGAACTACGTCCACGTGCAGAGCGAAGCGGCGGTGCGCAACTTGGCGACCGGCTACGCCTACGACGCGCACGAAGAAGAAGAGGTTAGCCTCGTCACCCACACCGCGGAGGTTTCAGATCAGCTCAAGACCGAGATTCAGGAGCGTCTGGCGCAAGCCGGCGTGGAGGTGCTGGAGGCGAGAGTTAGCCACCTGGCGTATGCACCGGAGATTGCCGCCGTCATGCTGCGTCGCCAGCAGGCCGACGCCGTAATCGCCGCCCGCCAGAAGATCGTTGAAGGGGCCGTGGGTATGGTCGAAAACGCGCTCGGCATGCTTGCCGAACGCGAAGTCATCGAATTCGACAAGAAGAGCCGGGCAGCCTTGGTAAGCAATCTGCTCGTCGTCCTCACCAGCGAAAACGCCATCCAACCCGTGGTCAACACCACTTCCAACTAGCCAATAGCAGCCTTGACCAAGAGATAATAGATGAAGGAACGCTTGCGGGACAAGACGAGAGATGAACTGACGCTTGCCTTGAACGCGCTGGGCATTAGAGCCACGCTGGCGGAGCGCGAACGACCGGAGGAGAAGATCCAGAATGCCTGGTCGAACCGTTCCCAGGGAATCATCGACGTGCAGGAGGGGTCGATCCGGTGGGTAAACTGCTTGAAACAAGACGGCTCGCAGTACAGTCCACCGCAATGGTGGACCGTATTCGGCATCCCGGATGAGAGACCGTTCTCAGAGCAACGTGCGGTGAAGATCAAGACCGTGCGTAGCAAGTCCTTCCCACTCTTCGGGAAAGTGGTGGATGTGACGTGGCAGGGTGAAGACCACGCCACGCGGTTGCTTAGCGTCCTCGCCAACGAGCCGGCGATAAAGTCATTCGTCAAGAAGACCGGCGACGTGGAAATCGAGAGCCACGCTGGGGAGTTTCAGGGATGGAGCGTGCAGGTCAGTGGCAAGTTCAAGGCAAAGCAACAGGACTGGGACATCGTGAAGCGGATCGCTGAACGCTTGCTGTCTTGTCCGCAACCGTAGCCGCGCCGGTTTGCGTAAGTAGGAGGTCTATTCGGCTCATATTGTGGTGGCGCACTTCTCCCTATCCTCATCCGCAATCGATTCCTCTCCTTAGGGTGACCTTTGAACAACTCCGTCTTTCCGGCGAAAGCCGGAATACAGGGGAGGCGGGAAGAGCGCGGAACCTTGCCGTGAGGCCCTTTTCACCCCCATTCCAACCTTCCCCCCTCAAGGGGGAAGGGGTATCGCAAAGGTCCCCTAAGGCGAGCGTTGCATAGTCTCGATCAGAGTCATTGGAAACCTCCTTTCTCTCAGGAGAGCCGTGCTTAGCCCGAACAGAGGTAAGGAAAACACCCTCTCCATCAGGAGACCTTTGCGTAACTTCGGCCAGCGGCGCAAGAATTACTCCCTCTCCCGGCGGGAGAGGGCCGGGGTGAGGGGAGTCTTGCTTATTCTGTCTTTTCTACCTCTAAGACCTATAAGTAAGTGTGCAATATCGGTGAAAATGGCCCGGATTGCGGAGATTCCCCCTCACCCTAACCCTCTCCCGCCGGGAGAGGGGACTTTCTCGCCTCAGCAAGGGTTATGCAAAGGTCTCATCAGGGAGAGGGCCGGGGTGAGGGTGATCTTCCTATCGCTGCTACATGGAAGGAAAAAGCGGGATGACTTGGAGCGGCTACGTTGGAAGGGCGCAGGTTACAAACCTACGCTACCGAAAGAGGGCGAAACGTAGGCAACCCGGTTCTAAATCCAGCGGCCAATGCGATGGATTAGCAATACCCGAAAACTGAATCTACCAGTCCGTCACCGAGCCGTCATCCCGCCGCAAGCGGGCGTGTTCCCAGTACTGGTACGAGTAATTCTTTGCCGCCTCGAAGTTGAATTCGATACCGATTCCCGGAACGTCGGCGGGAATGAGGTGCCCGGCCACGACGCTGCATTGTGTGGGGAAGATGTCCGTCATCGCGGGTGGGACCATCGAGAGTTCCTGAATGCCGAAGTTGGGAATGCACATGTCGAGTTGGACGCTGGCCGCGGTGTTCACAGGGCCCAGCGGGTTGTGCAAGGCCGTGTCGATGTAGTGCACTTCGCACATGGCGGCGATCTTCTTACCCTCGGTGATGCCGCCCACGAGGCCCAGGTCCGCGCGTGCATAGTCAATCCACTCGTTCTCGATAAGCTCCCGAAATTGCCACTTGGTGATGAGCTGTTCGCCGGTGGCGATGGGCACGCTCGTGTGGTGCCGCAGATTGGCGAACGACTGCGGATTCTCCGAGCGAATGGGGTCTTCGATGAAGAAGGGGCGCAGCGGCTCAAGGCGTTTACATAACTGGATTGCCCACGTCGGATTGAGGCGCGTGTGTACGTCGAGGGCGATTTCGATTTCATGTCCCACGGTCTCGCGCACCGCTTGAAAGGCTTCCACCGTATTGCAAACCGCCCGCGCCGGTTCCAAGATGTCATCTGGGTCAGTGAGCAAGCCGAACCGCACCACCTCAAAGCCTTCGTCCACACGCGCTTTGGCCGCCTTTGCGCAGGAATCCGGGTCGTTGCCGCTAAAGTGGGCGTAGCAGCGCACTTTCTCGCGGGTCTTGCCGCCCAGCAATTGGTAGGTTGGGACCTCCAGGGCCTTGCCGGCGAGATCCCAGAGCGCAATATCTAGCGCGGATATTGCCGCCGTGAGCACCGGGCCCGCGCGCCAGAAGTTGCCGCGGAAGTGGTCCTGCCAGATGTGCTCGATGCGCGCGGGGTCCTGGCCGATGAGCAGCGGACGGTAGTGCTCCACGGTTGCCGCGACCGCGTTGTCTTTGCCGGAACAGCCGGATTCGCCTATGCCGTACAACCCGTTTTCCTCAGTAACGGTGACGAACGTGTAGTTTCGCGTGCCGTTGTTCACGGTATGGGTCTGGACGTCGCTGATTTTCATGGCTTACCTCCACTTCAGGCTTGTTTGTGTTTGGAGAAACAGGCGGTTCCGGGGCTCTCGTCTCGTATTAGGAGGCGGGGGACAAGACCCCGCGCTACAGTCTACAAACAGTTTCTTAGTGAGACAGTAGCACAGGTGTATGAATTGTGCCGGGCAACATTCGGGCAACCACAAGGGTTGCCCCTACCGTTGCTATGCTGACCGCAGGAAGATGGTAGGGAGGGTTGCATCCGGCGATCTATTCGGGCAACCACAAGGGTCGCCCCTACGCGGGCCGTTGCGGATGCCTGGGCGTCCAGCAATCTATTCGGGCAACCACAAGGGTCGCCCGTACGTGGGCCGTTGCGGACGCCCGGACATCCAGTAGGGGCGACCGTTGCGGATGCCTGGACGTCTGGTAGGGGCGACCCTTGTGGTCGCCCAAACGGCCAATAGGGGCGATTCGCGAATCGCCCCTACGATTTACCCCGGCGCGGGCTTTGCGGACGTGGGAGCGCTGCGCCCGTCACGCCGGGGTTGCTTACTATGCCTTGCCCAGCCGCTCGAGGGCTTCCTGCAGCTTCTCGCGGCTGGTGGCGTAGGACATGCGCAGGTAGCCGTCGGCGAGGAAGGAAGACCCCGGCACGGTGGCAATGTGGGCCTCTTCCAGAAGGCGGTCGGCAACCGAAGTATCATGCTCGTTGCCCTTGACTTGCGGGAAGGCGTAGAACGCGCCGCCCGGCAGCGCGCAGGCATAGCCCGCTTTACGCAGTCCCTCTACGAGAAGCGTGCGCCGCTCACGAAACTCAGCCACCATCTCCCGCACGCAGTCTTGCGGCCCGGTCAGCGCGGCGATAGCGGCCTTCTGCGAGGCTGACGTTGGGTTGCTGGTTATCTGTGACATCAAGTCGTTGATGGCCTTGATGACGGGTTCCGGTCCGGCCACGTAGCCGAGACGCCAACCCGTCATAGCGTAGGTTTTTGACACCGTATTCACGGTGATGACGTGTGCTTTCTCATCCGGCCCCATGCCTGCAGGTGAGAGGTGCTCGGCATCGCCATAGAGAAAGTGCTCGTAGGTCTCGTCGGCAATCAAGTAGATGCCGCGTTCCACGCAGGCTGCGGCCAGTTTACGGATCTCCGCCGGATCGGCAACCACGCCGGTGGGATTGCACGGCGAGTTAATGAGGATAGCGCGGGTCTTGGCGGAAATGCGCTCTAGTAACGGGTCTGCCGTGATCGCGAACGGCGAGGCGAGCGGGACAGTTACGTGCGTTCCCTGCGCGAGTTTGATCTGCTCCAGAAAGGTCGGCCAGGTGGGGGCGTGAACGACAACTTCATCACCGGGGTTGCAAATCGCCAGAAACACGTTGCAGACTGCCTGTTTGCCACCCACGCAGGCCACCACCTCGGTCGGGCTGTAGTCTACACTGTTCTCACGGGAGAGCTTTTCCGCAATGGCCTCTTTGAGTTCGGGGATGCCGCCGGCCGGCGTGTACTTGTTGAAGCCGTCCTGGATCGCGGCAATGGCAGCCTCCTTGATGTGCGCCGGCGTGTCGAAGTCCGGCTCACCGACGGAGAGATTGATGACATCAATACCTGACCGCAACATTGCCTTAGCCTTGGCGTCCATCGCCATTGTGGGAGATGGTGTTAGAGCCAAAATGCGGTCGGATACGGCCTGCGCGCTACTAAGGGGTGCCACGAGCGGATTGCCTCCAGATACTCACAAGTAAAGTTTGTTCATCGGTGATTATATAAACACTGGTCAACATGCACAACGGCAAACCGTTTCAAGGGTTTTGCTTACTCGTGTGAAGCAAGCCCCACGCTTCGACAGGCTCAGCGCGAACGGTCAGGTGTTCAGCCGCGCTTCGACAGGCTCAGCGCGAACGGTCAGGAGTTCAGCCGCGCTTCGACAGGCTCAGCGCGAACGGTCAGGAGTTCAGCCACATCTCGACAGGCTCAGCGCGAACGGTCAGATGTTCAGCCACATCTCGACAGGCTCAACGCGAACGGTCAGGTGTTCAGCCACGCTTCGACAGGCTCAGCGCGAACGGTCAGATGTTCAGCCACATCACCGCGTAAACAGGATGAAGAGCACGTCGCCGTCTTGGACAACGTAATCGCGTCCTTCTTGACGCACGAGCCCATGCTTACGCGCATCGGCGTAGCTATTGTTTTCGATCAATTGCTCCCAAGCGATCACTTCCGCGCGTGCAAACCCGCGCGCCATGTCCGTGTGGATTTTCCCGGCAGCGTCCTGCGCTTTGGTGCCTTGCGGGATGGCCCAAGCACGCACCTCTTTATCATTTATCGTGAAGAAGTGGATCAGACCCAACAGTGCGTGGGACTCGCGTACGACCTGTGTTGCGCCTGCTTCGTCGAATCCCAAGTCCTCGCGAAAGAGTGCGGCCTCATCCGGTGGGAGTTGGGCTACTTCCATTTCCAATTGTGCGCAGAGGGCAATGATCGTAGTCTGCGGGTGAGGATAGGCAGCCCGGGCGTGTGCGGCCATTTCTTCAGCGTGGGGCCATTGTTCCTCGGAGCAATTGATGATTACGAGCGTGGGCTTTAGGGTCAGGAGCTGAAACCCACGGATAGTCTGCAACTCTTCGGGTGTTAGATCGAGAGCACGCACCGGCAGGCCCTGTTCAAGATCGTTCTGAATGCGCTCCAGGAGCGTCTGCTCTCGATCAAGGTGCTGGCGTTCCGTCGCGGGGGCGCTACGCATCTGCAGCGCGAGGCGCTGGAGACGGTTCTCTATGATTTGCATATCAGGCAGAACCAGGTCGAGATGAATGCTCTCCAGTTCGTGGGTGGGATTCTGCACGTCGTTGAATGCGCCAAGAACGACTAGTAGCGCGTCTACGGTGCGGAGTGTGCCCACCCAGGCAGCTTCCTTCTCCTGTCTGCCGAAACCGGCCCCGGGAAAATCGAGGTACTGAACTTCCGTTGGGATGCATTCCTCAGGTCCAAACAGGTTACAGAGCGCCTCAAGCCGCGAATCGCGCAGATTCACCATGGCCAAGGTTGGTTCCAGGCCGTGCGTCTGGTGGCGATTCTCCGCCCCACCGCCGGCAATTGCATTGAAGACTGTAGTCTTGCCGGAATACGGTATGCCGACAATGCCGATTTGCATCAGTTTTGCCTTGCGGGTTGCGGCAAAACGCATAAATACCGCTTGGCAGTGCCTATAGTGACGCTGCCACACTGCGTTTCGCCGGAGACTCATTGGCGCCAGGAGAGTGCGGCCGTACTCTTACGCGGCCATGCGGCCTGTTTGCACACGGCCACAGCCTGGCATCCGTATGGTATTGTATGGCGCGAGCGCCTGAGCGACAACCGAGGTTGTTACAACCTTAGTTGTTTTGACATGGTTGCTGCGCTATCATCGTTGTAGTAATTTGCGCTCCAAGAGAGCGAACGACGAGCGATGTGCGGCATAGAGGGTTGAAGCGGCAATTTTGCGGTCGCACACGTCTTGTAATCGTGTTCTTTAGCTTTAGAGTTCCAAGAAGTGCAACAACCTTGAGCCCTCGACGGCGCTTGAGCAATTGTGATTGGAGGAGATGGCATGTTTGGTTGGCGTGGACGCATCGGATTACTCGTACCGTCGGTGAATACGGTGGTGGAGCCGGAAGGCTGCGCGCTGTTGCCCGAAGGATTTGCCGTTTACGCGACACGAATGCGCAACTCCCGCTCGGATGCCGACGACATGGCGCAAATGTGTGCGCACGTTGATCGCGGCGTAGACGAATTGCTCAGCGCGAACGTAGACGTCATCGCCTTTGCTTGCACTGCAGGCAGCTTCTTCGAGGGCACTGATGGTGAAGAGACGTTGCGTGAACGGTTGCGGGGCGGCAGCCGGATTGAGGCAGTGACTACTGCCGGAGCAGTTGCCGGTGCCCTTCGTGCGCTCAATGCACAGCGTGTTTCCATGGTGACACCGTATATCCCGGAACTCAATGACCTTGAAGTCAAGTTCCTGGAGGGCTGGGGGTTCGAGGTGGTGAGCCAGGCCGGTATGGGAATTCTCACGGCCTTCGACATCGGCGTTGTGCCGCTTGCGGAAACATACCGCTTTGCCCGGGAGCACGTTGACGCGGGCGCCGACGCGCTATTCATCAGTTGCACTAATCTCCGCACCATGGACGTTATCCAAGCGCTTGAGGAGGACCTCGGCATTCCGGTTGTCACGAGCAACCAAGCCACCTACTGGCAGTGCCTGCGCGCGCTGGGACATACTGCGGCGATACCCGGTTACGGTAGGGTGTTTGAGCTTTCCCCCGTTGCGGGGCCGTTACCCGTGACCGTCTAGGCCGTGCTTGTGGACTCATCATTGCGTGTCGGTGTGGATATTGGTGGTACCTTCACCGACCTTGTCTTCATGGATGCCCAAGGGTTGCGAGCGTGGACGAAGGTCTCTTCCACCACGGATGACTTCGCGCAAGGAATAGTGCAGGGGCTCGATACCCTCATCAGCAATACGAATGCTGCGAGTGAGGATATTCGTGAAGTCATTCACGCCACCACGATAGCCACCAACGCTATCCTGGAAGCCAAAGGCGCGCCCACGGGCCTCATCACAACTGCGGGTTTCCGCGACGTGCTGGAGATACGGCGTTTGCGAATGCCGCGCCTCTACGACTTGCACTGGGAGCCGCCGAAGCCGTTGGTGCCGCGCGCGTTGCGACGGGAAGTCGTCGAGCGCATGGACACTTTGGGAAACATTGTGCATGAGCTCGATGAGGAGAGTGTTCACGCGGCAATAGCGCATTTGCTTAAGGCGGATGTGCGTTCGATTGCCGTATGCCTCATCAACGCCTACCGCAATTCGGAACATGAAGATCGCATTGGCGCGTTGCTGCGCGCGGCGGCTCCTGACGTTTTCGTTTCCCTTTCCTCCCACGTTCTCCCGGAAATTCGCGAGTACGAGCGCACGAGCACGACGGTGATCAATGCGTACATTGCTCCCGTAATGCGCTCATACCTTTCCCGCTTGGACGATGCCTTCGTCGAACGGCGAATCACCGCCCCGGTATACATGATGCAGTCCGGCGGCGGCATGATGGGCGCGGCGAAAGCGGCGGAACAGCCAATTCACGTGATTGAGTCCGGGCCTGCCGCCGGTGTGATGGGCGCGCTTTCGCTGGCCAACGCGATGAATACCCAAAATGCAATAACGCTCGACATGGGCGGCACGACGGCCAAAGCGTCGGTGATCGAGGACGGACGCATCACGCGCACGAATGACTATGAGGTAGGCGGGGGCATTAGCCTCAGCGCGCGACTCCAGCGGGGCGGGGGCTACGCGCTGCGTGTGCCGGCTATAGATATTGCGGAAGTCGGCGCAGGCGGCGGCAGCATTGCGTGGATCGATCCGGCCGGCGGACTCCGGGTCGGACCGCATAGCGCGGGCGCTGAGCCCGGGCCCGTGTGTTACTCCCTCGGCGGCGAAGAACCAACACTCACCGACGCCAATGTAGCGCTGGGCTTTCTCAATCCCACGCATTTCTTGGGTGGCGAACTGCCGATTGACGCTACGCGCGCGCGTTCCGTCTTGGAGGAACGGCTTGCGAAACCGCTGGGCCTACGTGTGGAAGATGCCGCCCACGGTATCCATCGTATAGCGGTCTCCCATATGAGCCGCGCCGTACGGGCGGTCACTGTGGAACGCGGACGCTCGCCAGCAGATTTCGTCTTATTCGCCTTTGGCGGCAGCGGGCCGCTGCATGCCGCCGAAATGGCACAGGAGCTTGGAGTCAAGCAGGTCGTCGTACCGCCGTTTCCAGGACTGTTTAGCTCACTCGGTCTCTTGTGTGTAGATGTCTCCCAACACGCCGTGCAAACGGTCTTGCTACCCATCGACACGGTGAGTGAAGAGGAGATCGATGAACAATACGTTACGCTGGAGTCTCGCTTGGCCGGAGAGCTTGGGATAGGCGATGATGCTCGGCAAAGCGGCCTTTGGCAGCGATTTGCTGACCTGCGCTATGCCGGTCAGTCCTTCGAACTCACCATTCCGCTGCAAGACTCTCGTCCGGCGTTTATGCGTGAAGCTTTTGAGCGTGAGCATGAGCGCACCTACGGCCATAAGGCGTCTGAAGACCCCGTGGAACTCGTCAACCTGCGGGTTGAAGTCACGCTGCCGCGTGAAGGACAGCATCAGTGGGGAAGTACTGCGGCAAAGAAGGAAACACCACAGGGTCCGGGAGAGCGGTCGGCGTACTTTGGCGCTGCAATTGGCGAGCGCAAAGTGCCGTTACTGGCGCGGCATGAGCTTGGCACGGCAGCTCGACCCGGGCCGCTGATCATGGAGGAATACGACACGACGATATTGGTGCCTCCAAATTGCAGTGCAAGACGAGATGCGTGGGATAACGTGGTGATCACTGTGGGAGAGGAACTGACGTGAACGGAGACTTCGATCCGGTAGAAACGGAAATCCTCAAGAACGCGCTGGAATCGCTGGTGGACGAGATGGCGATGACTATACTTCGTACGGCGTATTCGAACAATCTGAAGAACAGCATGGACTTTTCCACCGCGCTTTGCCAGCCCAGCGGCGAGCTCATTGCTCAGGGCCTGACGCTGCCGCTCCACCTTGGCTCGGTGCCCCACGCTATGCAGAGTATCTTCGCGACGTTTGGCGGTGACATTCGGCCCGGTGACGTCTACTTGCTCAACGACCCCTATGCCGGGGGCACGCACTTACCGGATTTCTACATCTTCAAGCCGGTATTCTTGGATGGCGTACTTGCCTGCTACCTTGTGACGATAGCGCACCATGCCGACGTTGGCGGGATGGTAGCAGGAGGGAACGGCTGCGACGCTACCGAAATCTTCCAGGAAGGCATTCGCATCCCGCCGCTCAAGCTCTACGATGCCGGCGTACCCAATGAGAGTGTCTTCAAGCTAATTCGGGCAAACGTGCGGGTGCCGCGGCTGGTGCTGGGCGATATTCGCGCCCAACTCTCTGCCTGCCACGTGGGCGAGCGGCGTGTGATTCCGCTGTTTGGCCGCTACGGGCACGAGGAGCTACAGGCGCGTTTTTCCGCGCTTCTCGACTACACGGAACGGCTGGCGCGACAGGCCATTGCCGATATGCCAGATGGCGAATATGCATTTACCGACTATATTGACGACGACGGGTTTGACCCGGGGCCGATCCCCATCGCCGTTACCGTGCGGGTGCACGGAGACTCTATGACGGTGGACTTTACCGGCACGTCGCCGCAGGTGCGCGGTGGCATAAATTCGCCAATCCCATTCACGCGTTCGGCCGTGTATGCCTGCGTGCGCAGTCTCATGGGGGAAGAGATACCGAATAACGAGGGGTACTTCCGCCCGATCGAGGTGATTGCGCCCAAAAGCTCCGTCGTCAATCCCAGCATGCCCGCGCCCGTGGCCGCGCGGGGCCTTACCGGCTACCGGACCGCCAATGCTGTGATGGGCGCCCTGGCCAAGCTGGCGCCGGACCGCATTCCGGCATGCGAGGTGGGAGGCGACACCGGTGTGAGTATTGGAGGCTACGACGACGATGGCAACCCCTTCGTCTACCTGGAGTTCCTCTTCGGGTCGTGGGGAGGTAAGCCTTGGAGCGATGGTACCGACGCCATGGCGAGCATCGTTGTGAATTTCTCGAATAACCCGGTTGAGGTGGTGGAAGCGGAGCTGCCTTTGCGTATCGAACGGTACGGCTATGTGCCGGATTCCGAGGGCGCCGGCAAATTTCGCGGCGGCCTGGCGTTAGTGCGGGACTACCGCTTGCGCGAGCGGCGCGCGACGCTGCAACTGCGTTCGGATCGACATAAGACTCAAACGTACGGACTCGCCGGAGGTCTCCCCGGCGCGCCCTCGCGGAATATCCTCAATCCGGATACTGAGGCTCGCGTTCTAACGAGCAAGGCGACCGAGACGATATTTGAGAACGACCTCTTCCGTCACATGGTTTCAGGGGCCGGCGGCTGGGGAAACCCTCTGGAGCGAGACCCGCAGCTAGTCCTGGATGACGTGCGCAACGAAAAGGTGTCACGCGAACGCGCACGCGATGTCTACGGCGTTGTGATAGCCGCTAATGGAGAGCTTGACCGGGAGGCTACGGAACGGTGTCGTCGAGCGTGAGACGGCTGATGGGACGCGTCTTGGGAATTCATCGCACTCCCAGATCAAGAGACCTGCTGCCTGCGCTGCAAAGCACAGGCAGCATTTAGATTCTAACGCTGACCGGCCTGAAATTTGCACACGTGACTGCAAAGGGACGTGTGCCGCCCTTCGACAAGCTCAGGGCGAACGGAGTTTACTCTAGGCTCAGGGCGAACGGAGTCCACTGCACGACGGCATCATCGTGAACGCCCTGCTTAGACTCCTTGCGGAGCAAGCTCCGCGAGGCGGTCTGCGTTGGCCATCACTTTGTGGAAGGCCTCGCCGACTTGCTCTACCCATTCAGGATTGGGGTCGACGGGCGTCTTGATCCAGAACGCCGTATCGTGGATGCGTTCGCTCACGGGCAGGTGACCACGCCCTCTGCGCACGCGTGAGTCGGACGGTAGGTCTTTCCACGGTCCGCCGACGTTCTCGAGCGCATAGTCGTTGAAGAGCGGCTCCAGATGCATCACGCCGTAGCCGAACGGCGTGATCTCCGACTTTGTCTGTACGCCTTCAGCGACCAACGCTTTAAGAATGGAATTTGCAGGCACGCCGATTGCCTCAGTGTCGAGCGTCCCGGCGTAGTGCACCAAGCCGCCCCGGATAGCTTTCGGATAGACCTTTTGGGGGTTCACACCAGGGATGGCGCTCAGCAGGGAGTCGAGCCGGTCGAACCACGCCCGGCGCTTCTCGTTCATTTCCGGTAGCCGTCTGAATTGAGCGCGCACCATGCCGATGGCAAGCGGGTTGGCCCGGTACTTTACGCCGAAGCCCATATTGCGCAGGTCTGCGAATTCGGCAGTGGACCAGAGCTTGCCGCAGCGCCCGTACTGGCCGAGCGCCAGCATGCGGTCATAGAGCACGTCGTCATTGGTAACAGCAACGCCCGCCTCGATGCCCGTCATCGCCTTGCCCTTTTGCAGGCTAAAGCAGCCGATGTGGCCGAACGAGCCCACCGGTTTGCCGTCCCACGTTGCGCCATGGGCGTGTGAAGCGTCCTCGATGAGGACGATGTCGGTGCCGTCCACGATATCGCGGAATGCGTCGAGGTCTGCCGGGTTACCGTAGACGTGGGTTACGACGATGGCGCAGGTGCGGTCGGTGATCTTCCGCCTGACGTCTGCCGGGTCCGCGCAGAAGGTCTCCGGGTCCGCATCGCAGAACACCGGCGTTGCGCCGCAGTGCAGGATGGGGCTTATGCTCGCATGCCACGTGACCGAGGGCACGATCACCTCTTTGCCGGCGTGTGCGCCAGCGGCGAAAATTGCGGAATGCAGCGTGGCAGTGCCATTGCACATGGCGAGGGCATGTTTGGTGCCGATGAACTCGCGCCACTCTTCCTCGAAGCGGTCTAACTCGGCGTAAGCATCGCCAAAATCGTCCATGACCCGCAGCACGTACTCCTTTTCCAGATCGGTCACGCGCTGCCAGCGGTCGTCAACTGGAGCAGTCACTGCTTGCGGCCCGCCATCCAGAGCCAATGTGGACGTGGGGCTCAAAGTCTTTGCCATGAAATTCCTCTTTCACAAATGGATTAAAATGCTTGACTATCACTATTATGCATATTAGAATATCGTTGTCAAGCGTGTGGAGCTTTGTGGTAGTCACGGTTTCTCGTGAAAGGAGGGCCGACATGGCGATCCAAGCACGACGAGGTAGAGAGTTGTATGCCCCTACGCGGCGGGTAGTGCTCGGCGGGGCGGTGATCGGTGGTACGGGCATGCTTCTCGCGGCATGTGGCGCGGTATCCACTGCTCCTGCCGGAGAGGCGGCGCCGACGGAGAAGGAGGCAGAATCCAAGGCGGAAATGGCCCCCAAGGCTGAACCCCAAGTGTTGCGCATCTCCAATTATCACAGTCCGGAGGATGCGCGCTGGACCGCGCTCTCCCAGACCTTTGCGGAGGGAGCTGAGGCCCTGGGCATCACGATTGAAACGCCGCAAGAGTATCGGGAGGTATGGCAGAAACGCACCACTGAGTTTGCTGCCGGTACGACGACGGTTGACATAACCTATAACCAGAACAACTGGGCGCTGACCGGCGGGCTCAACGGCATGTTCGTTGAGAAGTTCCAACTGCTCAAGTCCAGCAACGTGCCGGTAGAGACCTACTTCGCGGCGGACATCGAGTCTTGGTCTTGGCGGGGTAAGCTCTATGCGCTGCCCTTCCAGTCGGGCGGCGAGGCGGTAATGTACAACAAGCACCTCTTCGACCAGAAGGGTATACCCTATCCGCACAAAGACTGGACCTATGATGAGTTCCTGGACGCCTGCGTCAAGCTCACCAATGCTGACGACAAGAAATGGGCAGCGTTCATCGGACAAAATGGTCTGCACTATATGGCAGGCACGTTTGTCTACAACTTTGGCGGCCAGTTGGTTAACGAGGACCGTTCAAAGGCCGTGTTTGGGGAAGACCAGAATGCGATCCGCGGCTTCCGCTTTGACGTGGACTTGCACATCAAGCATCGGGTTACACCGACGACCGAAGCCCGGCAGGCGCTTCCCACCGGTATACGTCCCATGGAAGCGGAGATGGTTGCAATGGAGTTCAACGGCATCTTCCGCCACAATACGATCAAGGCGCACATACCTCTGGTGGAGAAGCTCGACTTTGCCCCGCCGCCGCGCGGAGTGCGGCAGACAGCCAGTCTTGGCGGCAACGCCTATTCCATTCTCACCTTTTCAGAGGTGCCGGACCTGGCCTGGGACTTTCTCATGTGGTTCCATTCGGAGGAGGGGCTGGTTGATTCGCCCCAGTTCGGTGCGATTGCATGGCCACCGACGGTCTGGGCGAGCAAGCACCCCAAGTGGCTTTCGCGATTTGAGGGAACGAAGGTGTTGGAAGTGGCAAACGTCTGGGAAACGGACGGCCATGATCGCCTGGTGACGCCCGAGACGAGCGAAGCCTGGCAGATTCTGCGCCGGGGGCATATTCTTGCGGCGTTGAGGGGTGAAATGGATGCTGCTGAGGCGATGCGCCTCTCCGCACAGGAACTAAACGAACTTTACAGCCGTCGCCCGGAGGAGTGGCGGTAACGTGAGTATGGCGCCGGCAGTCTGAATGTAGAGGGCGGCATGGTATTTCTCGTGCCCTGCACTCTTTGCTAGAGTGGAGTAGATGCGGGGAGGTTTTTGATGCGATTTGCTGGCATTTGTTAATTCTCTCCGTGCGCGGCTGTTTGCAAAGTCCAAGACCGCTTTTGCCCACACGTGTAGGCAAGGAATGACAAGAGGTGTGCGCTGGGCAAGCGCACACCTCTTTCTACTCGTCCGAGAGAGTCTTCGATGACTCCGATCTTAGCCTGTTGCTTTGCGGCGGCTCCACTGCCACAGCAGCAGCGCGCCGGCACCGATCAGGGCGAACGGCCAGGTGAGATCGGATACAAACGAGGGCAGGAAGGTATCGATGAGCAGGAGCCCGCCGAGCGCGACCATCCCTCCGCCGATCCAGGTGCGCCATGCCGGCCGCGGTATCACACGATTTCTTTGAAGGAGCATCGCTAGGCCGATCCCCATTATGAAGAGGGAGCCGACAATGCCTTCAGAAACCCAGAATAGGCCTAGACTGTCCGCCAGGGTTAGGATGCTCAGTAGGATCAATCCGCCGCCGACCCAGGTACGCCAGGCCGGTCTCGGTGTATCATCACTGCGATAGAAGAGCAAGAGCGCGCCAATCACGAGGATGACTAGCGACTCAGGAGAGAACCAGAGCCAGTCCGCAGTATCCGCAAGAATTATGAGGCCGAGAGTAAGGAGACCCACGCCGAGAATAGGCAACCAGCGGTGCTTCGGCTTTACCTTGGGCGCTGCCGCCTCTTGAGGACTCTTTCCCTGCAGGTCTTCCTCGCTGATGCCGAGAATCTCGTTTTCCAATTCCTGTTCTTGGGCGCGCTTGGCGGCGGCAGGATCGGTAGGGCGCGGCTCTCTGCTAAACGTCTCTCGCACCCGGTCGCCAATCCGCTCCACCATTGGGTCTACGCGCTCAGCCACGTTCTTGAAGGTATCGTCGGCGGCGGACGTGTATCGACCGCTTTCAGGCATCACCAGCCAGAAGATGGGGTAGGCTATGAGCGTTACCCCGCCGCTTATGAAGGTAGCAACTACCCAGAGCACGCGCATGAGGGTAGTATCCATGCCAAGATACTCAGCAAGTCCGCCGCAAACTCCCGAAATCATGCGCTCGTCGCGGCTACGGGTGAGGCGTCTGGCGTGCGCAAAGCCAGCGTCCGCACGAGAATATGCCGGCGCCTCAGGCATGACGATCCAGAAGACAAGGTAAGCGAATAGCGCCATGCCACCGGAGAGAAAGAGCGCAAGTATCCAGAGCAGACGAACGATAGTTGGGTCCCAGTCGATATACTCCGCTAAGCCTCCACAGACTCCGGCACACGTGCGGTCTGTTCGGCTTCGCATGAGGCGACGCACGGCGGTTTCTACGTTCTCTGCCATCTCTCACCCCTCCAATCGGTGAAGTCTAAACATACTCTTTAGGATTATAAAACCCTTCGCGGAAATTAGTCAAGTATTCTAAAGCGTAAAATAGCAAAAATCCGTTTGTTTGCGTTGCGACCGCTTCTGAATCAAGAGAAGCGGTAGTGTCATAGTCACCCGGTTACGCAGAAAGCGAACCGAGCGCTATTGAAGCGGCGAAGTGGCAGTTCTGTTCAAGAGGGAACGGTTTGCTTAAGATTCGGCAGACGCACGGGCAGCGATTGCAGGCCGGCTCACGCCCGCGGGAAGGAGCTGTGCATCGGCGAGGATTTCGCGCACCGTTTCATGCAGGTGTGACGACAGAGGAACAAGTGGGTGGCGGGGCTCACCGCCTGCGTAGCCGCAGAGCGTCATGGCTGCTTTGAGGCCGGCAACGCCAAAGCGATTGGTGACTGCGGCGTTGGGCGCCATGAGCCGGTATTGCAGTCTGCGCGCCTCGTCGATAGCGCCGCGTTGGAAGAGATCGTAAAGTTGCACACACTCTCGTGGCGCCAGGTTGGCCAGCGCCGCCACTCCGCCCGCCGCTCCCACGCACAGGGCGGTAAATAGGAAACTCGCCGAGCCCGCCAGGACCGCAAAGTCCAAGTCTTGCGTCTGCCGGATTACTTCGGTGATCTGCACAATGTTACCGGAGCTATCTTTCAGGCCCCTGATGCGCGGGTGTTGCGCCAACGGTACGACTACCTCCGGTCCCAAGTTGATGCCGGTGTAGGCGGGCATGTTATAGATCAGAAGCGGTAGTGCGGCATCATCTGCCAGCGCAGTGTAGAAGTCGCGGAGGACATCGGGGGTGAGCGCGGACTTATAGTAGGAAGGGGGCAGGACGAGCGCAGCCTGCGCGCCGCGTGCGGCGGCTTGCGCGATGAAGGCGAGCGCCTGTCTCGTCGATTCGTAGCCTACGCCCACGATCACCTGCGCGTCCGCAGGGGCGTTTGCAACCACCGTTTCTACTACTTGCAGCTTTTCCACTTCGGTGAGCGCCGGTAGTTCTCCGTTGGAACCAAGCGCGACAAAGCCGGTAAGCCCCGATGACGCGAGTTTCCTGACATTTTCCGCAAGGTGCGTGACTGCGAGTTCCTGGTTGACAAATGGTGTTGCCAGCGGCGGGTAGATGCCGGTGAATTGCATGGGGCGTTCTCCTGAGGAAGAGGTGCGTTCACTGTTCAGTATAGTCTGCCGAATTCTCCGAGACAAAAAATGCCTTGATTTTAGCGCCGGCAGTTGTTCCCGTACGTGAAGAGGAGTGTGCAGATTGAATTCGAGTGAGGCGGCAATTTTGTGTTTCTTCCGGTGCCACGTACAATAGGCAGATAAGCGGCCGGCGCGGGGAGTGTCGGTGCCTCGGTACTAGTGTGGCGAGCGCAGTGACGAAGGGAGTAATGAATCGTGACAGTTAGAATTGGGTTCATTGGGGTTGGCGGACGTTCCGTGCATGAGATGCGGGACCTGATTAAGATTCCCGAATGCGAGCTAGTGGCGTTTTGCGATATTGATGAGTCGCGCTGCACGGCGGCAGTCGAGACCCTCAACGGCGTCATGCCTTCCGGCAGAAATCCAATCCAACCCGGTATCTTTACCGACCATCGGGCGATGCTGGATGCGGTGGAGATGGATGCGGTCTACATCTCGCTGCCCACCTTTGCGCACGGCCAGATTGACCACGACGTGATTGCGGCGGGCAAGGCAGTGATGATCGAGAAGCCTATCGCAATCGAGCTTTCCGTGGCAAAAGAGATCTCGGCCCACATTGCCGAGACGGGAATTGTAAATGCTGTCGGATATCAGATGCGGTATGCGCCATCCGTCGGGCAAACGCGTGCTTTGCTGGAAGGTGTGCCGATCGGGATGGTCATTGCCGTGCGCTGGGGCGGCTTGCCGGGCACGCCGTGGTGGCGGGTGCAGGAGCAGTCTGGGGGCATGCTGATTGAGCAGCATACACATAGCATAGACCTGGTGCGCTACTTCGTGGGTGAGCCGGATACCATCTACGCCGCCGGCGACACCGTTTTGCTTAATGATGTGCCGGACCTCAACATCCTTGATGTGAATGCGATGACCGTGCGTTTCAAGAATCGCGCGGTGGGCATGATTGGCAACTCTCCGGCGGCACATGCCGGCGTGCCGCCCAACGTCACCAACGTTCTCCACATTCTCGCCAAAGACCTCACCGTGACGGCGGGATTTAACAGCACGACGGTCTTGCGCTCCGGCCAAGAGGCGGAAACCATCACGTCCGATCAAGACTGTAACCTCTCGATGAATCAGGCATTTGTAGCAGCGGTGGCGAACAACACACAGGACGGCATTCTGTCACCCTACGACGACGCGCTGCGCTCGTTCGCCTTCACCTATGCCGGTCAGAAGTCGGCGGAACTGCGGCGTGAAGTACGGATCACCGATGACCTGGAAGTGGTGCCACAATGAGAATTGGCACACGTACCGGCTCAATCGGAGGCGACCCTGAGGATGCCCTGCCGCTGGCGGCTTCGTTGGGGTTTGAAGGTGTTGAGTTCTCCATCAGTGCGCGCGACCCAGACGGAAATGTGCTGGCGGAGAAGGCCGGATGGGAGTTGCTCAAGCGCCAGTCGGCGGAGACGGGCGTGGCGGTCTGTTCGTTGTGCGTCGGCAATCTGGGACTGATGCTCACTGGTGATGACGCGGCGCGTACCCAGGGCATTCGCGTGGCTACAGACACGATTGCGGCTGCTGCGGAACTTGATGGCCGGCTGATCCTCTGCGCCATGGATGCGCCGCCGGAGCAACCCTACGAGGAGTCCTTTGCCCGCTGGGTGGATGGCTTCAGTGAGATCATGCCCGCGGCAGAACAGGCGGGCGTCGTGATGGCCCCGGAGAGTGTGGGCCGCACTCATCCACAGTCGGTGGAGCGTTTCCGCCGCTTGGTCGCAGCCGTTGATTCCCCGCAATTCGGCGTCTACTTCGACGTCGGTAACGCGCATACGCAAGGGTTCGATCCGGCCGCTGATCTCCGGGCGCTTGACGGGCTCGTCAGCCAGATTCATACCAAGGAGCCGGACAGCATCCCGCTCATGGGCGCCGGGCCGCTGGATTGGGACGCTATCTTTGCGGCTATCGAAGCGATAGGCTACGACGGCTGGCTGGTGCTGGAAACCGCCACCGGCGACGACGCGCATGCCTCGGCAGTGTATAATCGCGAGTTCTTGGAAAAGCGTCTGGGTATGGATTGACGGCATCTTGCAAACTCAATTCTCCCGGAGAGTACCCGTAGACCGTTCGTGCTGAGCTTTGCCTGTCCTGAGCTTGCCGAAGGATCGAAGTATGAACGGCCTACGGGTGCTGGGGTCTTGATGCTTGCATGGTTCCCCCTTCGACGGGCTCAGGGCGAACGGTAAGGTGTCGCGGGCGAGTGGGAAGGGCTCAGGGCGGACGGCTGCCACGACTAGAGAGACGGGCGCGGCTCGTCCGGTTTGAAGATATCGGCCAGCACCGGGCTTGGGCCCCACTCTGTAGCAAGGCATTCCATGTAGATCACGTCCCAGTACTTCCCGCCCATGAAGTGGCATTCGCGGCGGCGGCCAAACTCTTTGAATCCGGCTTTGGTGTAAGCGCGGATGCCGGCGAGGTTATATGCGAAGACCCGCAGCATCACGTTGTGCAAGCCTAGCGCGATGAACGCATAGTCGAGCATCAGTTGCGCCGCTTCGGTGCCGAATCCTTTACCGCGTGCGTCTGCTTCACCAATCATGATGCCGAACCCGGCAGTGCGGTTGCGATAGTCAATCTTGTGCAGATCGGTGTTGCCGACAGGACGCTCCGTGCTCCGCTCGAAAATCGTAAACATCGTATCGGGCTCGCCTCGTGTGCTCGCGCGCTCGTACCACTGTTGCTCTTCCTCCAAGGTAAGTGGCATGGGCATCTTGAGCAGCGTCCGCAGTGTATGGGAGTCGTTAATCCAGCGCACGTAGGTGGGGACCAGGTCTTTGCGCAACGGACCCAAAGCGACCTTTTCTCCCACGATGTTGACGAGTGGCGCTGCTTTAGATGTACCTGCTTCTTGACTCGTGCTCATTAGTGATCTACCTGCGTGTTCTTTCTGACCGGTTGGATTTCACGCCCTAGTTTTCTCCGTGAGACCTTATTTATACCGTTCGTGCTGAGCTCGCCTAACCTGAACCTGTCGATGGGTCGAAACATGAATAGAGGCATCCAGCCTTCATTTGGCCTATCCTGATTCACGTAACGTGGGCCGAATTCTGCCACTGCTAGGGTGACGTTCGCGGTTTGTCCGGCTTGAAGATATCGGCCAGCACGGGGCTTGGGCCCCACTCTGTAGCCAGGCACTCCATGTGGATCAAGTCCCAACGTTTGCCACCCATGAAGTGGCACTCGCGTCGGCGGCCGAATTCTTTGAAGCCGGCTTTCGTGTATGTGCGAATGCCGGCGAGGTTGTATTCGTGGACGAATAGCATCACGTTATGCAGACCTTGCACTGTGAATGCAAAGTCGAGCATGAGTTGCGTTGCTTCCGTGCCGTAGCCCTTGCCGCGTGCGTCCGGTTCACCGATTGTGATGCCGAATAATGCAGTGCGGTTGCGATGGTCAATGTCATGGAGACCGGTATTGCCGATGGGGCGTCTCGTGGCCTTTTCATAAATCGTAAATGCAATTACTGCGTCGCCGCGAGTGATTGCGCGCTTGTACCACTGCTCTTCTTGTTCCAAGGTAAGCGGCCGGGGCATGGGGCCCAACATCCGCAAGGTGCGAAAGTCATTGAACCAACGCGCGTATAGAGGGACCAGGTCTTTGCGCAGCGGACCTAGCGCGACTTTCTCGCCCACAATGTTGAACAGCGGAGACGTTGCTTCGGGTGAGTCTGTTGGTTGTTTCGTGTTCATTTGAGACCTACCTGCGTGAATGTTTTAAGCGGATGCATTGCACACCCCAGTTTACTCGGTAAGACGGTGATAATACCGTTCGTGCTGAGCCTTGCCTGTCCTGAGCTTGCCGAAGGATCGTAGTACGAACGGCCGCGAACGGCCTTAGGTCTTGATGCTGACATAGCTCACCCTTCGACAGGCTCAGGGCGAACGGTACGGTGTCGCGGGCGAACGGTAAGGGTTAGAGGGCGAACGGCTGCCACGGCTAGGGTGACGTACGCGGTTCGTCGGGCTTGAATATCTCGGCCAGCACCGGGCTGGGGCCCCATTCTGTAGCCAGGCACTCCATGTGAATCTCGTCCCAGTGCCTGCCGCCCATTAGAATCTTCTCTCGGCGGCGCCCATATTGCTTGAATCCGGCTTTCGTGTAGGCACGGATACCGGCAAGGTTGTATTCGTGGACGGTTAGCTTCACGTTTTGTAAGCCGAGTGCCGTGAACGCATAGCCGAGCATCAGTTGCGCGATTTCCGTGCCGTATCCCTTGCCGCGGGCGTCCGGTTCGCCAATCGTGATCCCGAACTCGGCCGTGCGGTTGCGATAGTCAATATCGCTGAGACCGCTATTGCCGATGGGTCGCATGGTGCTTTGCTCGTACACGGTAAAGGCTACTTCGTTCCCGCCGCCCGCGACCACGCGCTCGTACCACTTTTCTTCTTGCCCCACGGTAAGCGGCACAGGCATCGCGCCCAGCGTGCGTAGAGTGTTGAAGTCGTTGTACCAGCGCGTATAGGTGTGGATCAGGTCTTTGCGCAACGGACCTAGCGCGACCTTCTCGCCTATGATGTTGACGATTGGTGGCGTGGCTTCTGGGGATTCTAATTGTGGTTTCGTATCCATAGGGCAATCACTCGCATGCACTTTCTGACGGGGCGTGATGCACACCACGGTTCTGTCGGTTTGACCATATGCAGATAGTTCGGACTTCGACAGGGACTTAGCGCAGCTTCCTCCGCACAAATGGCCCTCTGCCAGAGGCGCTAAGGGTACGTGTTAGAATAGCACATGCGGGTCTGCCCGGGAGGAATGCAGCGGCAATTCATGCAGATAGTGCGTTGTCTGCGCCGGTGTGGCCCCAGTGAAGACGACGATGGCCGGGCTGTAAGCTTCGCCGAGAACAAGCCGTTCAACCCACTGTAGTCGGAGTTAGAATCAAGACCATCATGAGCGCAATCTCTGTGCAGAATCTCTCCAAATTCTATGACGTCCATCAGAAAGAGCCGGGTCTGGTGGGCTCGCTCAAGTCGTTCGTGCGGCGCAAGACCTATCCGGTAAAGGCGGTAGACGACATCTCGTTCTCCATCGAGAGCGGCGAATTGGTCGGCTTTCTGGGGCCCAACGGCGCCGGCAAGACCACGACTCTCAAAGTGCTCTCCGGTCTGCTCTATCCCACGGGAGGTGAGGTTTCAGTGCTAGGGCACACGCCATGGCAGCGCCAGGCTGCGTTTCAGCGGCGCTTTGCCTTGGTAATGGGGCAGAAGCACCAACTTTGGTGGGACTTGCCGCCCATGGAGACCTTTCTTATCAACAAAGAAATCTACGAGGTGCCGGACGCGCAGTTTCGGGCGACGCTCGATGAACTAGTGCAGTTACTGGAGCTCGAGCAGGTGATAAACGTGCAGGCGCGCAAGCTCTCCCTCGGTGAGCGCATGAAGTGCGAGTTGCTGGCCGCTTTGCTGCACCGGCCGCAGGTGCTCTTCCTGGACGAACCGACCATTGGACTCGACGTGGTGATGCAGCAGAACATCCGCAATTTTGTGCGCGAGTACAATGCGCGCTACGGCGCGACTGTCATTCTCACGAGCCACTACATGCGGGACGTGGAGGCGCTCTGCGAACGTGTGCTCATCATCGACCACGGCCACCTCGTCTTCGATGGCGATCTGGAAACGGTCGTGCGCCGCTACGCGGACTATAAGCTCTTAACCGCAACATTCGCAACGCCGGTTGCGGAATCCGCGTTGGCAACCTTTGGCGCCGTGGTTGCCTACCGGCCCCGCACCAGCACTCTGCGCATCGCCCGCGCTTCCGTGCCGCAGGTTTCCGCCCAACTGCTGCAAGACTATCCGGTGTTGGACCTGAACATCGTCGAGCCCGAGGTTGACGAGGTAATCCGTCAGTTCTTCTCCGGTGGGCGGCCCGCGCATGCTGAAACTGTTTCGTAAACTACGCGCGGCTCTTCTCTTTTCATGGCAAGATGCCCTCACGTATCGCGCCGAAGGCTTTGTGTGGTTTATCAACGACGCCGTTATACCGCTCGTGATGATTGCGTTCTGGCTGGCGGCGTACCGCACCGTAGATCGGATTGGAGAGTATGCGGTCGAGGACATGGTGCACTACTACGTCATGTTCTTGGTCCTGAACACGATTCTGACGCCGTATCCAGAGGGGTACTCGAGCTACCTAATTCGAAATGGCACAATCTCTCTGCACCTTGTGCGGCCGTTTCCGTTCCAACTGTGGCTGCTCGCAGGTGAAGTCGCTGGAAGGGGCGTCCGGCTCTTTTTTCTCATTCCGCTCACTCTATTGATTGTCCTCATTCTTGGGTGGGGCCTGCTGGATGCATTCGCGCTCACGTGGGAGACTGCGCCCATCCTGCTGGCAAGCATGGTGCTCTCATTCTTGCTAAGCTACTGCCTCAAGCTGGCCATGGGCCTTTTGGCGTTTTGGATAGGTCGCGTGGATGGAATTGCCCAAGTGTATACCATAGTCATTGTTTTTTTGGCCGGGAACATCATCCCTTTGGACTTGATGCCGGCGGCAGTGGAGCGCGTGACGTTCTTCCTGCCGTTTCGCTACCTCTACTTCTTCCCGGTGCAGTTGCTCCAGGGTCGGCTTGACTTTCTGTCTGCGCTCGGCGGACTCGCTATACAGGGCATGTGGTTGGTGCTGGCGTACCTGCTCATGCAGTGGGTGTTCGCCGCCGGGGTGCGCCGCTACGGCGCGTATGGAGGCTGAATGATGCAACGGTACGTGCGGCTCTACCTCGCCTTTGCAAAGAATTCCATCCTCGACTCGCTGGAATATCGGCTGAGTTTCACGGTCTGGAGCATTGCGACGGTCCTCCTAGCTGTGGTCTATGTGCTTTCGATCCAGTTCATCTTCGCCCACGTGCAGTCAGTCGCTGGCTGGCGCATGGAGCAGATGCTGGTGCTGGCGGCCACCGTGATGATCGTTGACGGTATTGTGGAGTCGATCTTTGGCGAAAACATGAACGCCCTCTCCGGGCTCATCAATCGCGGCGAGCTCGATTTCGTGCTGAGCAAGCCGGTAAGCACGCGCTTCTATGTCTCAACGCGGCGGTTCGATTGGGACCCGCTGGTGCAAGTGGTAACTGGATGCGCTGTACTGTGGTACGCAATCGGGATGCTCGCGCAGCCGATTACGTGGCACGGCGCGCTGCTCTTCGTGGGGCTAATACTCTGCGCGAGCTTGATTGCCTATTCGCTTTGGTTCATGGTCGTGTCGGTCACGTTCTGGG
Organism: Chloroflexota bacterium; assembly: GCA_965221905.1. Classification (GTDB taxonomy): domain Bacteria; phylum Chloroflexota; class UBA11872; order VXOZ01; family VXOZ01; genus VXOZ01. The sequence continues at coordinate 2,792,786 of OZ244922.1, read as the reverse complement.
CCGGTAGGCTCAATAACGTGGGTCACCTCTACTACAATCTCATCGAGGTTTCCCGCGTGCCTACCGACGTCTTTCGCGGCGCGCTCCGCCTCGGCCTTACGTTCGTGCTGCCGGTGGCGTTCATCGCCATGGTCCCCAGCCAAGCCCTCATGGGCCTCCTCAGCCCCGCCTTTGCCCTCGCCGCCTTCGCCATGACCGCCGCCCTCCTCATCCTCTCCCACCTCTTCTGGCGCCTGGCGCTGACCAAGTACTCCAGCGCGAGTAGCTAGCATGGCGGAAAGTTGCGTTCGATGAGTCTTCCATATCCAAAACCTACAAGCGCTACCGCGACGAAGAAGATGCGTGCTAATCGTCGGGTAGATACGAAGCCGGAAATTGCCCTAAGGTCGTTACTACACCGGAGAGGGCTACGGTTCAGGAAAGACTATCCCATTCGCTTGCCAAACAGCCGGACGGTGCATGCAGACATCGCCTTCACCAGGAAGAAGATTGCAGTTTTTGTGGACGGTTGCTTTTGGCATTCGTGTCCAGAGCACGGCACTACGCCAAAGACCAACCAGGAATACTGGATTCCAAAGCTTTGGCAAAACGTCGAAAGGGACAGGAATACAAACCATTACTTGAGTTCTATTGGATGGAAGGTCATCCGGATTTGGGAACACGTTAATCCAGAGGAAGCAGCCACAAGGATACTAGCAGCTTATTAGCTGCTAGTCTTTCCACTCCCATTCACCGATCTCGCGAATCAGTTCAGAGACTTTCCCTGCCTCCGCGTGTCGCGTAAGAAACTCCCGGTAACTTGCCTCTGAGCCAGCTATCAATTGTTGATATGTGACCACTCGCCCTCCAATGGCAGCGAGCGCTTCAGCAGTTCGCTCACGTTCTCTGTGATCTACCCATCCACGCAGATCTTTGCCAACAATGCATATGAGTTCAAGAGGCTTTGGTGGGTCTTCATGTTGCCGGGCGACCTTTTCGAAGGCCCTTCGATAGTTGTCCAACTGTCTGTAAACCTCGTCTGTGCGTATACTTCGATCCGCTTTCTTCAATTCAACGATAACGTGCTTGCCTTGGGCAGTAGTGTACTTGATGTCAATCCTACTCGAACGTTCTTCTTTCGTTAAATCCTTATCCTCATCCTCGAACATCTTCGTGACAGATGCTTCCATGTAAGATGGGACAGTCGCTGTTGCTCGTTCCCAAGATGGATCGAGTAGCCACAGATGGGTAAAGATGTGTTCTTGTAGGACTCTTTCAAGGGCGTTGTTGTCCACGGCACTCTTCAACGCTTCAATCACTTGAAGGCGCTCAGCTACGATTCGATGGTACAGCGTAGCCTCCAAATCATCTAGGTCGTCAAATATCTTTGCTATCGTTGACATGTCTTGCGTCGAAAGCGACTCCAGCTTTTCAAGTTGTTCCTTGTGGCGAAGAGTTTCAAATGCGATCACTCCGTTTTGTAGGAGGACTCTACGCTGATCATCTTCCAAGTTGAGCTGATTGATCTTGCCAAATATTGACCGTGCCTTCTGCCGGTGATCTGGACCTAGCTTCTGAAACCAGGAATCGATAGCAGGAATCTGTTTGGCTACTTCTTCACCCTCTCTATTCCTCAACCCAGTCCAATTCCTTTGAATCTCCTTTAGTTCTTCGCCAATGAATCTCCTAAGTGCAACGTATCTTAAGTCATCCTCAATAATCCTCTGGCGACTGCTAGTTGCAATGTCATCGTCGTTGTCAATATCTAGAAAGTCTGCGTGGAGTTCGCCAAAAACGTAGCTTGCGTATACCCCGCCTTCACCGAATTCCTCAAGTATGTCTTCTTGGGCCAGCTTCTCTCTAACCAAGATCACAAGCTTGTTGATGCTCTCTTTGCCTTCCTTTAAGTCACCTGAACGATATGCTGTGCCGATCCATCCCGATACTCGCCAATCATGTTCGGGACTAACTTGGTTAGGTCTATTAAAATGCACGGCCAAACGATTGCATTGCGATTCGAAGGTAGGTTTAGACTCCCCGTACTCCCATAAGTGCTGGACCTTTTGGAAGTAATCACGATCTTCTATTGAAACCTTCTTGTTGTCAATAACAATCTTAAAGCCATACGATTCTCCTCTTATGCCGAACCTCCTAGCTAGACGCGTGCGCAAGTTGCCGGAGGCTTGGCTAATGTCTTTCTTCAGGTCAGTAAGTATTATGCGCGTACCTTGTTCGACTTCTACTGCACTGGGGGCAATTTGTAGCGGGTGGTAGACGCCCGATTCCCCCTTGAGCTGCGTCCTAATGCCCTCGCTAGACAAAACACATCCAGCCTTATGTCCAAGTCTAGCCGTGTGAACATGGAACTCATCTGCAATCGCAAAGAGAGAGAGTTTGCCAATTCCTTTTCTGCCCATCACTGGCCGGCCAAACTTAGGGGTGATTGAATTCCCTTTCTCGTCTCGCGTGAGGATTCTTCCGTGTTCATCTACTTCGTCATCTTCATCACGTCGATGGTAGCCCACTGTCAGGTATTTGGCATTGATTTCGTTTACTTGCTCGTCTACTAGCATCCCGCGTCCATCATCAGTAATGACAATACGTCTGTTCTCGCGATCTATTTCTATGCGGACACAAGTGGCATCAGCATCCCACGAATTGGCAACGACTTCAGCCAAGACTGCAGGAACGTTGCTGTACAAGTTAATGCCCAACTCATTCAAGACATGCAGACTCAGGGTCATGCGATATGTGGTATCAGCTTCCTGAGCCATTGGCTCCCTCCAAGTGCGCGACTATGGACCTGCCAATCGCTTCACCAAGTTTCACGGGAACTGCATTGCCAATCAACCGGGCTATTGAAGAAATCTGAACAGATCCTTCAGATGGAACGAATGAGTACTCCTTAGGAAATGTCTGCAGCAAGGCGCCTTCCCGCAATGAGATGGCACGATCCTGTGTTGGGTGGCCGAACCGACCATTGCCGTACCCGTGGAACTGGGTGGTGATGGTAGGGGCGAGTTTGTCCCATTCCATACGGCCATAGACACTCGGATAAGTCATACCAGACTTCCTCACGTGGCACTCGGCGCGGAGTTCTTCACTCCAATCGCGCCAAGTTCCGCCAGGCTTAGAGTGCTGAATTCGGGCCAAATTTTCTGTGGAAAGGCCGCTCGTCTTGTGCAGCGGATCCGATGGGGAGGCATCCCCTGCCTCTATGTGAGACAGGTTTCGGATCGCATCTCTGACGGTCACAAAGTCCCTCTTGGTATGAGTCGGAGGGATCATCTGGATAGGGCCGAGCTTTGAGGCTAGCAGAACCAAGCGTCTTCTCGATTGCGGAACGCCATACTCGGCGCAGCGAACTACGGTGTAATAGTAATCATAGCCTGATTTATGCAGAACATCTTGGAAGTCATCGAAGACGGCATACCCCTGCAAACGTGGAACATTTTCCATTGTGACGATCTCAGGCTCTAGTGCGGTGACGACCTCTCCAAACTTAGGAAGCAATTGCCATTGGGCATTGTGTTGAGGACTCCTGTTGGAGTAGGACGAGAATGGCTGACATGGAGCACAGCCTGCAAGTATCCTGATAGATTTCTCTGGAAATAGTGACTCCACAAAGTGAGGCGATAGCGCAGCTACATCCTTCTCAAAGAACTCAGCATTGACATTTGCTTGAAATGGGTGCCTGCAAGCAGGATTAATGTCGATTCCGGCGCTGATTCTGATGCCAGCGTGCTTCATTCCGTAGGAAAGCCCCCCGGCACCACAGAATAGATCTACGGCAGCTAGATTATAAGGGAGACTCGTCTTGTCAATCGTGTTCTCGAGCCGCATTTCTCTTTAGCCAGCTACTGAATGCAGTTTGGGAGTTGTTTCGCCTTGACCAACTCTATTCTATGACTAGAAATCGAAGGCTGCAATTGGCTGCCACTACAGCTCGCCCAAGAGTTTTAGGCTTGTCGTGATGATTCTCTCCGCGCTATCGGGGGCGATGGTGTGGGGGAGGCGGTAGACGGCGTGGGCGCGGTGGACTTCGTAGCCGCCGGGTTCGTAGGCGGCGGCGGTGGGGATGTAGCCCAGGCAGCCGTTGGTGTAGCCCAGGAAGATGGTGTGGGGGATGGGCGAGCGTGCCTTCACGGTGAGGCCGATTTCCACGAACGCTTCGCCGGCGACGCCCACGAGCGCCGCGTCGCCCAGGCGTAGGGCTTGCACCGCGCACTCCACCTTGCCGTTCACCAGCGGCGGAGTGAGGTAGGGAAATGTCTGGTGCGACCGCTCCGCGTCTGCGATGGGCGGCTGCTCCGTCCAGAGATCGAGCAAGAGCGTCGCGGACGCCGCGGCGAGCTCAGGTTTGGGCGGCGCGAGTGTTGCGCCGCTGAGCGATTCGTTAGCGCCGCTGGCTTCCGCGCCGAGCGCGGTATACACCCGCAGCGCTTCCGTACCGAGCACTTTCCCGGTTAGCTCAAGCCGTTCCTCCATTTCCATCTCAGGGCCGATTGGCACCAGGTTCCCGGCCGCGCCTTGGGCAAAGAGCAGGGGCGCGCCGACTTGCGACTCCACGGTCGCGCGCAGGGCGCAGACAAAGTCCGCTGAGATGGCGTGGCTGGGCGGGCGGAGCGCCACCGGGTGGCAGGCATAGGCGGTAACAACGGCCAGCGGCGTACCGTAAAGGCCATCAATGCGCACCACGTGCAGGTCCGGGTCCACCGTGCCCTCGGGGAACTCCGGCGTCACCGCATCGCTGTAGCCATTGCGCTTGCGCCGGTTAATGCTCGCCCTTACCAACCCCCGCCCTGCGCTAATGCGGCACGGCACGAGCGCAGCCGCCGCTTGGACGACCGACTCCGCAATCGCGTCAAGCAGCGCAACCACTACTTGCCGCACGCTCTCAGGGGTTTCCTCGTTAAATGTTGTAAGCGGCCCTGAGTGGGCATGGGACGTGTTTATTAGCACGTGGGTAGGCGGGATGCCGGTGCGCTCCTCGATCAGCCGTTGCACGTACCGTACCTGCCGGATTGGCAGCGCGCAGAGATCGCAGGTGACGAGGGCAACCGTCGTTTCGCCGTCCGAGAGCACCAGCGACGTGGCGTATATGTCGTCGCGGATGGAGTCAGTGCCGCGCTCGCGTCCGCCGTAGCCGACGAGCGGCGTGCCGAGCGGCGGCGTGAGGGTGGTGCGGCCGACACCGGCGAGGAGCATGGATTTGTTCTCTCTAGGCTTTGTGAGAGCGTTTGGCGCTAGATGACGGAATGAACTTTGAGGCACAACTGTAACCATGGACGGCCTTATAGTCAACAGTGAGTACTAATTGCGCAGGTGGAGCCGTGTCAAGCCAAGAATCGGGTACGAGGGTTGCCGTTGGCTTGAATTCTGTCACTCCGGCGAAAGCCGGAGTCCAGTGGTGGAGTGAAGATGGATTCCGGCCTTCGCCGGAATGACGGTGTTGGGTGCTTCGTTTATCCATTAGTGGCAGCCAAACGGCAAGATATGCCAATGAATTAGGCAACAGTCTTGAGAGTGGCAAAATTATAGACCCAGCTCTAGGTCAAGTCGAAATTGGCTGTCCCGTTCTAATTCTCCTAGAGCAGGCCCATGCGAATCAGTTTACAATTACGGCGAGCGCCTCTTGATTAGCGTGAACCTTGACGACGGCGGCAACGATGTCTTCCATGTCCTCGCGAGTGCCGAGCAAGAGGGGTTGGTTGAAGCGCAGGGCCTCTTGGCTGCAGAGGCGCTCCACATTCGGCAGGTGCAGCTTGGCGTAGTCCATGGATTCCATGGCGGGATGGTTGCAAGCCACGGGGCAGTGGTCCCGCATGCGTGTGTGCGCCTCTTGGAAGAGCGGGAGCTTGTACACCGGATCGCTGTAGCCCAGAGCGCATGGGATGCCTTCGGCGTGCAGGGCTTTGGAAAAAACTTCCCGCGGCACGGGAGCGCCGGTACTAAACTCCGCGCTGATGAAGCGCACTCCCAGCCCGTGCAGGCCGTGGCCGGTGACAAAGTCATCCTCGCGAGTGGGCACAATGCCGGGAATTTCCGCCAAGGCATCGCGCAGGAAGGCGGCATTTGCCTGGCGGCGGGCTTGCTGCGCAGGGAAACGCTGGAGCTGGGAGAGAATCAACGCGGCCTGCATCGCGGTAAGCCGATAATTCCAGCCCAGGGCCTCATTGTTGATGTGCATCAACATAAATGCTCTTTCGGCAATTGCCGGGTCATTGGTGACGATTGCGCCGCCTTCGCCGCCCGGCAGGTTCTTGCTGGCTTGGAAGGAGTATTCGCCCACGTCCCCAATCGTGCCGAGACGCTGCCCGTTCCACATGCCGCCGATGCCTTGGGCGGTGTCTTCAATGACGCGGAGACCATGCCGCGCCGCAAGCGTGTTGATGGCCGCCATGTCGCAGGGGAGGCCCGAAATGTGCACGGGCAGCAGCGCGCGAGTGCGCTCGGTGATCAATGACGCTATCGAGGTGGGATCGATATTTTCCGTTTCGGGAATGATGTCGGCGAAGACCGGCACGCCGCCAACCTGCAGTACCGCCGTGGCCGTGGCGACGTAGGTGTAGGCGGGCAAAATAACCTCATCGCCGGGGCGAACACCGGCGGCCTTGAGGGCGACTTCCAGACCGGCGGTGCCGCTGGCCAGCGCCACCACATGGGCCGCGCCGGTGAATTCCCGCAGTGCCGCCTCCAGTTCGTCCACGCGGTCGCTGCGCCAGCGGTTCCACTTGCCGCTGCGGAGCACGTCGGCAACGGCGGCGATGTCTTCTTCAGTCGCGATGGGCCACGTGGTCCACGGACGCGCTGCGGTATCTCGTACCGGCGTCCCACCGGCGACGGCAAGTTGATCGACGGAAACGGACATGCACCAACACCTTTCTATAGCGAAGGGGCACGGTGCACCGTGCCCCTCTGATTCACCTGCTCAAAGACGACCGCCGGCTGGCCTCGCGTCATGCTCGCCGTCCTGCGCAAGTACAGGCACAGCAGACTTCATCAACGACGGCACTCCAGGCAGACCGGCTACTCGGGAATCTCGGCCTGGATTTGCTGCTTCAGAGCCGACATCGTCTCGACCACCTCGCCTTGGCCGCGATAGAGTGCGTCCAACGCGGGCGTGATGATCTTGTCGAAGATGGGGTTACGCCAGTTAGGCAGCACGCGCAGGCCGTCGTACCGACCCGCGTTTGCGAGCGAGTTGGCGTAGGCTTCCACGCGAATCTTCTCTGCCACGTCGCCGCCGTAGAGTTCACGCGCCCAGGCTTCAAAGTGATCGAGACGCGCCGGTGCATTGCCGCGGCCGATGGCCCAGTTTGGGTGCGTGGCGTGCCACTTGATGAGCTCCCAGCCCTCGTCCTGCACCTTGCTCGCGCCAAGCAAGCCGTTGGAGTCGAGTGCCTGGGCAGAGGCGGTATGCATGAACGTAGGCAGCGGCGCGTAGGCAAAGGGTTTACCTTCTTGCACACCTTGGGCAATCGAAAACGTGCCGCCGCCGGAGGTCTGCAAGAACGCGAGCTTGCCATTGAGGAAATTCGTGCGCGTACTGCCGGTGCCGAATGTGTCATTGAGTTCGCCCGGAAAAGGCATCACGCGATGCTTCGACGACAAATCGGTAAGGTAGCGGATGGCGTCGATCATCTCGGGTGAGTCGCAGACCACGGTCTTGAAGTCTTCCGCCACCCAGCGGGTGCCCCAGAAGGGTCCCCAGTTAGCCGCGATTACGCCGCGGCCGATGTTGCCAACGCCGAACGTGACCGGGTTTTCGCCCTCGCGCTGGGTAGTCTTAACCAGGGCTTCCAGGAACGATTCCGCGTTCCAGCTCGGATCGCCCCATTCCACCGGAGGATCGGACACACCTGCGTTGGCCAGGATTTCCTTGTTGTACGGCAGCACCGGCCAGTTGCCGCCCGATTGGTTCGGCAGCCCGAGCGTGTTTTCCTCGTACATGACGCCGTCGCGGAAGAGCTGCTCCGGATAGACGCTGAGATCGAAATTGTCGCGCTTGATAAACGGTCCGACGTCGATGGTGTGGCCTTGGGTAAAGACCTCCGTCTGTGAAAGCCAGAGCACGTCCGGCGGCTCACCGGCGGCAACCAGGGTATTGAACTTGGTGTAATACGGGCCTTCTCTGAGAATGGTCTCGAGATCGATGTTCGGATAGTCGTTCTCGAAGGGTTCTTCGATGAGGGTGGGATAGAGTTCGGCGTGGCGAGCATTGAGGGCCACATAGTGAGAGACCGTTACGCGTTCCGCAGGCGCGGGGGCTTCTTCGGTCTTGGCGGGCGCTTCTTCTTCGGCGGACTGTTCCGGTTGCGCGGCCGGAGCGGGCGCTACGGTACCGCAAGCGGCGAGCATACTAGCCGCGCCGAGCGCACCGAATCCCAAGAGCATGTTGCGGCGCGTCAACGCGCTGAGTGCCGAATTGCGTTTCGTCATGATACTTCACCTCCGGTTGTTAGGAATCAGACAACGCTTCACCTTCACTCCGTTGGAGTCTCTTCATACCTCCTTTCCAAGCCTGTGTCGGGGACAGGGATGCACGTGCATTCCTGTCCCCGGTCACGCCCCTTCGAGACTGTCGTACCTGTCGCCCACGGTTCGACTACGCCCCTACACTCGACTACTCGATCGTACTCGGTCGTAAAGCTAGAACTGGCGCTGGCAAGACCGTCTCGAGTAAATCCAGGTGTCTAGTTTACCGGTACGTGTAGTTTATCAATCAGTCAGGAAAAGTTCAACTACCGGCGTATAGACGTCCGGTTGGCGGATAGGCAGCTCTAATGTGAGAGTTTCCTGGCCCTCGCTGGGATAGCGGTGATGCTGGGTGAAGTCGAAGGTCTTGACTTCGGAACCGTCGTTCAGGAGTTGCGCGTAGCGTACGCGGTTGCGGAGGCCCGGCAAGTGCAGATACTTGAGCGGCCAGGCGAAGACGTGAAGATAGAGCCGATTCGTCTCCGGGTTATACGTGTATCGGCAATCCGCCGGCGGTGTGAACGGCGCTTGCGTGCACCCGTAGATCGAGCGCCCGTGCTGCCGCATCCATTCGCCGATTTCTGCCAACGTCGCCTGGGCGCGTGGATCGAACTCGCCGCGTCCCGTGGGGCCGACGTTCATCAGCATATTGCCGCCCTTGGAGACGCAATCGATGAGCATCTGCACGAGCAGTTTGGGCGACTTCCAGTCCAGATTGTCCCGGTGGTAGCCCCAGGAGCCATTGAGGGTCTGGCAGGCTTCCCAATTGACGGGCTTGCCGTCTACGTGCAGCCAACTGGGCGGGATGAATTGCTCGGGCGTGTGGAAGTCCTGCTCCAATTCAGAGCGATTGTTGATGATGATATCGGGCTGTAACTCGCGCACCATCCGGATGAGTTCCTCACTCTGCCAGTCGTCTTTGCCCTTGCCCTTGCTCCAGCCATAGTCTTGCTGGGAGTAGGAGAAGTCGAGCCAGAGGAGATCGATGGTGCCGAACATGGTGAGAATTTCACGCACCTGGCCGTGGAGGTATGCGGCGTACTTGCGCACGTCGCGATCTTTGGTAGCCTCCCGGAACGCGAGGTCGTTTGCCTGGGGATGCACGCCGTCTACGGGAAACTCAGGATGGTGCCAGTCAATCAGCGAATAGTAGAAGCCGACCTTGAGTCCCTCAGCGCGGAAGGCCTCGACGAACGGCTGCAAGAGGTCGCGCCGGGCGGGGGTATTCGTGGCCTTGTAATCGGTAAGCCGGCTGTCCCACAAGCAGAAACCGTCATGGTGCTTGCTGGTGAGGACGACATAGCGCATCCCTGCCTCCCGCGCGCTCCGCGCCCAGGCCGCCGGGTCGTAGAGATCGGGGTCGAAGTGGTCGAAGTACGGTTGGTAGTCCGCGTCGCTGATTTCCTCGTACTTCTTCACCCATTCGTGGCGGGCGGCCAGCGCGTAGATTCCCCAGTGAATGAAAATGCCGAAACGGTCATGTGTCCACCAAGCGGTATTGCCGAGCGTTGGTTCGGGCTGGGGAAGATCCGGAGAGTCCATTAGACTCGCTCCTTGTCTTTGTATAGTTACCTTTTCGAGTAGCCTAGCACAGGCGTGCTCAGTAGCTGAAGTGTTCAGAGACTATGTAATTGGAAATCTTGGATCGTACTCGTTACGATAGAAATAAGTGAAGCGTGAAGGCCGCGATGCCATGTGAAACAGTACGGGAGAGAGCGGTTCAGCGGAACAAAGCGCGCTTTGGATAAACAGCAGCTAGCTGGCACGGTAATGGAATTGGAGGCGAACGATGCAACGACGTTCTGTATGCTCGCTATTGCTCAGCGGCGCGTCCGTAGCCGCGCTGGCAGCGTGCGGCGGCGGCTCAGCACTGCCGGAATCTGAGGAGCAAGAGCCGGCAAGCACCACGCAAGAGGCCGCGGCGGAGCCGACTGCCGCCCCGGCGCAAGAGCAGCCAAAGTCTGAGAGCCAAGCGGAGGCGCAACCTGCGGCCACACAGGCGCCAACACTTGACCTGCCTAACCTCGGCAAGGCACCCGAGATTACCCTCACAGGTTGGTTCAACTCTGAACCCATCACCATGGCGAGTCTGGAAGGCAAAGCCGCTGCCCTGGTGGTCTTCTGGACTTACACCTGACCGGTGTGCCGCGGCGAAGTCCCCAGTTTGGTGGACCTCTTCAATACCTACCACGACGACCGCTTCAAGCTGATCAGCGTGCACTTTCCGCACGCCGGTTCTTCTGGTGACATCAGCCAGATTAAGGAGCGGGCCGACGCCCTCGGCGTCAACTATCCGGTGGTAGTGGACAACGATCTGGTACTTTGGAATGCCTTTGGCAACCGTACGTGGCCGGCATTCTACGGCATCGATCGGCAGGGCAATATCCGGTTTGCGAAATTCGGCGGCGGTAACTTCGAGATCGTGATTGAAGCCGTGGAGAAGCTCAAGGAATTTGGCTAAGAGGTGGGGGCGCTGCTCAATAGTTTCGGATACATGTAGCTCGTTCGTAAGGAAGAAAGTTTAGTTTGAGGGGTCCGTAAGCATCACAGTCTGATCGTCAGCTAAAGGAGACCCCTCCCCGCTCAAGTATGCGCCGTTGGTTCCTGCAGCCCTTCGTCTTCACGGCACAAGAGACTCGCATCTGGCACGCCGGTTTGCGACTCTAGGCAATAAGGCCCGCTTGCGGTGAGACTATCGGACCGCAAGCGGGCAACTCTTCCAAAGAGCGCTAACTCAAGTGGCGTAGTGCTAGCCCGCCGCTTTGAGCTTCTCTATTACCTCAATGATCGTATCGATGCCGGGACCGACCTGCTTAGAGCGAATGTTCCCTTGCTTATCGATACCGTAGGCTACCGGAAAGGCATTGTTGCCGAAGGCGTCCCAGATTACCTTACCGTTGTCTATCCCAATCGGAAAGGCAGCGTTAAGTTTTGATGCCTGTTCGGCAATGACGCTTACGTCCGTGGAAGCACCCAAGGCCGGGATGTGGATGCTGATGAGTTTGAAGCCGTCGTCAACGTACTTGCTCTGAATATCCACCCAACTGGGGATTTCGCCGCGGCAAATCGGTCAGGTGTATGTCCAGAAGACAATTAGAGCGGAAGCCTTGCCCTCCAAGCTTGCCAACGTAATGGGCTCGGAATTGAGCCATTCCGTGAGCGTAATCTCCGGTGCCTTCCCAAAGTTGGGCAGGTCAAGGGTTGGCGCGGCCGTCGGCTCAACTTCAGCTTGCTTCGCGGGTTCAGCCGTCGGTTGAGCTTCCGCAGGGGCGGCGGTCGGCTCCGCCGCGGCCTCTTGCTTGGCGCTTGCCGGCTCTTGCTCCTCAGTTTCTAGCAGTGTTGAGCCGCCGCCACACGCCGCTAGCGCGGCTACGGACGCACCGCTGAGCAGTAGCGAGCATACAGATCGTCGTCGCATTGCTCTCACTCCCTATTGTTTCTTTCTTACACGCGACACTCAGAAAGTTCTATGGCCTCAGACCCTATTAGGCATAGTCCGGCATACTAACATCCAGTGCCCACTCCGGAACTACCGTCCTTTGACCTCATTCGTCTTTGGAGTCTCGAACATACCGGCACTGATCGTACACCACCCTAGTGAAGAATTTGATCCCTTACCTGCTATCCTAGCGAGTATATCCCGAGTATGCCAGAGATCATCGCTAGAAAGTTCGTTGCGACCGCAATCCCCATTAGGATCAGGAACACGCCACTCACCCGTTCGACCGCCAACATGTGGGACCTGAGCCATTTGAGAAGCGCAGAGGCCCGATCGATGGCCACTGCCATGGCGAGAAACGGAATGCCCATGCCGGCGGCGTAAATTGCCAGCAAGATGCCCCCGCGGAGCACAGTGTCGGAACCGGAAGCCTGGAGCAGAATTGCCCCGAGTATCGGGCCGACACAGGGCGTCCAGCCCGTCCCGAATACGAGACCGATCAAGTAAGAGGTGATTGGACCGGTCTTCTCCGTGTCGATGCGGCCCAGCGGCGTGTTGCGGAGCGAAACTTCACGCTGCAGGATTTGCTGCAGCCAGGGCACACGGAGGAGGCCCAGGAAACTTAGTCCAAAGATGACGAGCAACCCGCCGCCGACAAGCCGCATCGTAGGCAGCCCCTGCTGAAAGGCAAGGCCGACGAAGGTAATGGCTACACCGAGGGCGATGAATATCGTGCCAAATCCGAGAATGAAAGCGAGGGCATTGATGAAGACGGCACGGCGCGGTGACTTATCGTGGCGGACGGCGTTGGCTTGGCGTCCACCGAGGTAAACAAGGTAGGCCGGTATGAGTGGGAGAAAGCACGGCGAGAGAAAAGAGAGAATTCCACCGCCGAATGCAATTCCTACATCGAGAAACATGCGATATGCCCTCCCTTCCCAACACGTTCATTGAACGAAACGGTCAACGCCACAGCATGGATCGCCGTTGCGCTCTGATAAGCCAAACCACCTTGGCTATCTGTTGCAGAGTCAGCGCACTGCAACCAGGCGTTCTGTGTGCCCGGTCGCCAGCGCCGCATGTAACTTCGGCGCGGGTTTTTTGGGTTGCCGCGCCTTGGGTGTACATCCGACCTGCTTGGCTCTAAGTATACCAAGGTGACAGCCCGATTCTGTATGTATGCCTACAGAATAATGCAATACATCGCTTCACTTTGGCCTGGAGAATACAGAAAATCGTGAGGAAGTCTTGAGACGTTGCGTTCAATGGCCCTACGTGAGGAGGTAGAGTCCGCTCACCGATTTTTCATTGTGGGAGCGGTGTATCGCCTCGGCAAAGAGCTGGGCCACGGAGAGGATGGTCATGTTGGGCGTCCGCCTATCGGGCGGTATATGCACTGTGTCAGTGAGGACCACCTCATTAATGAAGTCCTGATTCAACCGGTCCGGTGCGGAGCCTGCAAGCAGCCCGTGTACTGCCGCTAAGCACAATTGAGGTCTTGCTCCGGCATTGATGACCGCGTGCGCGGTCTCGACGATGGTGCCGCCGGTGGAGATGATGTCATCGATGATGATAGGGTACTTGCCTTTCAGATCGCCTATCATGCCAACGATGCGGGACGTGGTGGCAGATTCACGCGCTTTGTGAATCAAGGCGAGGGGAACTCCCAAGCTCTCTGCATATCTCTCCGCAAGTTTCGCGCGGCCTACGTCCGGCGCGACTATCACCGAGTCCGATAGGTCTCGCTGCTTCAAGTAGTCAATGATTAGAGGTACGGCAGAGAGGGTTTCAAGGGGGATATTGAAAAAGCCCTGCATTGCCGGCGCATGGATGTCGGTGAGTATGATGCGGTCAACCCCCACGGATTGGAGCATGTCCGCCACCACCTTGGCGCTGATCGGCTCGCGTCCGTGGGCCATTCGTTCCTGGCGGGAATACCCGAAGTAAGGTATGACCGCAGTTATGCGCTTGGCGGAGGCCCGACGGAGAGCGTCGACTATGAGCAAGAGGTGCATCAAGTTGTCGTTGACCGGCGCCGAGGTGGGTTGAACGACGTACACGTCGCAGCCGCGCACACTTTCGTTGACCATGACCAAGGTCTCTGAATCCGGAGCCTCGTGAATGCTGACGTCACCGAGACCAGTGCCGAGCAGGTCGGCGATCTCGGCAGCCAAAGGATTGTTGGCCATGCCGGAGAAGATCTTGATGTCCCCATTAACCATTGCGGCTGTCCCCTCTGAACATGCTATTCCCCCATTTGTCGCGCATTAGCGCGCGGTTTCCTGTTCACTGACTTCCCGGTGGCGTTCCAGAGCTAGCCTAATGAGTTCGTCTAGCAGGTCGGGATACGCTAGACCGGAGGCTTCCCACAGCTTTGGATACATGCTTATCGACGTAAAACCGGGTATGGTATTGATTTCGCTTATGTATGCATCGCCGGTTTTTCCGTCGAGTAGAAAGTCCACCCGCGCCATGCCGCAACACTCAAGCGCCTGAAAGGCGCGGACCGCCAGTGCTTGCAGTTCGTTTGTTAGCGCGTCCGTAATTTGCGCCGGAACGTGCAGCGCCGAGTCTGCCTCATATTTTGCCGCGTAGTCGTAGAACTCATGTGCGGCCACGATCTCTCCCGGAACGGACACAATCGGATCGTCGTTGCCGAGTACCGAGAACTCGATTTCCCGCGCATGAGGAACCGCGGCCTCGACAATCATCTTGCGACCGTAGCGCGCAGCCTCATCGAGGGCACGTGTGAGTGCAGCGCGGTCGTAGGTTTTCGAAATGCCGACGCTCGAACCGAGAGCGGCCGGCTTTACGAAGAGCGGGTAAGAGAGGCTCCCCTCGATCTCAGCTATGCATGCATCCGGTTGCGCGCGCCAGTGCTTGCGGCGCACCGCGACAAAGTCAACAATTGGCAGCCCTGCGTGAGCAAAGAGCTTCTTTTGCACAATCTTGTCCATGCCCAGCGCCGAACTCAGCACGTCGCAACCAACGTATGGCACGTCAGCGAGTTGCAACAGGCCTTGGATGCTGCCGTCTTCGCCGTTTGGGCCGTGAAGAATTGGGAAGATTACGTCTAGCGCGCCTGCTCCTTTGGGTTCGCCAGAATCCTGAGACGCATGGGGATCGGTCAAAGCGGTCGGAGGGCTGAAGGCAAGCTGCAATGAAGTGGCGTCGCTTGCCAGGTGCAGTTGGTCCGCCAGCGCACGCTGAGGGTTAACGTTCAGCAGCCAACGTCCGTCACGCATAATGCCGATAGGAATCAACTCGTATTTGGTTGGATCAAGCGCTGCCATCACCGAGCGGGCGGAAACTACAGAAACGTCATGTTCGGCTGAACGGCCGCCAAATAGCAGGCCAACTCGGAGCTTGTTGCTCATAGTTGAAGAAGCACCGGTGTCCGTTTGCTATGCTGACGAGAGGTGGCATCATTATAGCAGGTTGGCGTAGACTCTCCTAGGATGCAGTCTTGGCCCAGGAAGCCCGGAACGAGTAGTAGTTGCGTGCTCTGCATGGGAAAATACTCCGCGGAGTGCTCCCTAGGCGCGGTCTTGCTGGGTTTTCCAGAGCCGCCATAGGCACTGTGCGGGGCACTTTCCCTACTCCTCGGTGCGAATGGCACATTCCTCAAGGGGCCGCCCACGTGCAGTCCGCCTTGTGTCCCGACGAGAGCGACGAGCCAAGCACCTGCTGCTTTTGGCACAATCCCGCATCACACGTGTCAAGACTTTGCAGCGATCTGTCAAAGTCGAGACGGACGAATTAAGGAGCACTGCCACCGTTGTTCTTCCTTGCCGACGTCTACCGCGCATTGCGACGCACGCCGCCGCCAACCCCAGTGGCGGAGAGTGTCGTGTGCACGGGACTTTGCCACGATTCGCGCATACTCCAACCGGGCGAGGTCTTTCTTGCGTTGCGCACCAACCAGCGCGACGGGCATGCGTTCATCGATGACGCCGTTGCGAAGGGCGCCGCTGCAATTCTTTGCCAGCGACCCCGGCCTGATGTCGCCGTACCCCAAATACGGGTGCGAAACCCAAACGATGCTGCTTGGAAGCTTGCCCGCTACCTGGTGCGGCAACGAACCGATCTGCGAATTGTTGCCGTGACCGGTAGCTATGGCAAGACGACCACAAAAGAGGCGATTGCATCGGTACTGGCGGAACGCTTTGCCGTTTGCAGGGCGCTTGGCACAGAGAACAATGAGATTGGCATTCCCCGCTCGGTTGCCCGTTGCGGGCCGGAAGACGAAGTGCTTGTGCTTGAGATGGGCGCCCAGTGGCGCGGTGAGATTGCGAGCTATTGCCGCAGGATCAGGCCCCATATTGGTGTCGTAACGGCGGTGGGGCCGGTGCATCTGGAACTCTTTGGGTCGCTTGACGTTGTGCAGCAAGCAAAGGCCGAATTAGTACAAGCGCTGCCTGCACGCGGCAGGGCCGTACTCAATGGGGACGACTCGCGGGTCAGGCAGATGTCCGCCCGAACGCGCGCAAACATAATTACCTACGGCGTCGATGGATCGACGGATGTTTCGGCACAAGACGTAAGGGTGCTGTCTGACGGCCGGACGCAGTTCGATGTCCTTGCGGGAACCCAAAGGGGCAAAGTCGTTACACACATCCTCGGCCAAGCCGGGGTTTACGCTGCGTTGGCGGCGACGGCAGTGGGTTGTGAGTATGGCCTCTCACTGGACGAGATTGCGGCGGGGTTGGCGAAGGTTCGTCCCGCGCCGGGTCGCCTGCACGTGCGAAAGGGCCGTAACGGATCGGTCCTGCTCGATGACGCTTACAATGCCAATCGCGTTTCGGCTGTTGTAGCCCTAGAATCGCTCGCGCAGTTGGGAGCGAATGGCAAACGCATTGCAGTGCTCGGTGACATGCTGGAGCTTGGCCCGTATGCCGCGGAAGAGCACCGCCTGCTCGGCCATTCTGTGGCGCAATTTGCCGACCATCTATTGACCATAGGCAGTGAGAGTACTCATATTGCGGCCGGCGCTCGCGCAGCCGGCATGGACCCGGCACAGATTACCGAAATACCGGCAGACCACGCGGGTGGCGACTCGCTCGAGGCGGCCCTGGACGCTGCCGAGGCGCATCTCGCCAGGGAAGTCCGGCCGCACGACGTGGTGCTCATCAAAGGTTCGCATGGCATGGGCTTGTATTTGCTGGCAGAGCGTTGGACTGCGCCTGATTCTGCCGGTGAGTAGGGTTGCGGGTTGCAGCTCCTTTAGCATTACCGATAAAGAGACAGGCCGGATGCACCCGTACGATGCGCTCAATCTTCTTGACTATTGCGTTATAGGGCAGTATGCTTGCTGCTGGGCTCAGGGCAGTTGGAGGGTTTAGTCGTTTGAGTGCACGTTGATGTGCGCTCTAGTCACAAAGAGGTGAGACGTGCTGGCGTTGTTCCTAGCGATCGTTTGGTTTGCCATCACCATCGACGATGGCCCGACAACGGATGTATGCACACAACTCAATGCTGCGCGGGAGAGCTTGAAACTCGCTGGCTGGAGCGGCGTAGATGTTTTCTACGAGGCCAATTGCGAACCGGAGCAAGCCATTCCTTCGACGACGTATATTGCGGGTGTGCAGCTCAAGACAGCGCCGGAATCCGATGGCGGCGTGACCTACGGACGCTGGAGGTACGAGCAGAACGGTTGGGGTGACATAGATGACGACGGCTGTGACACGCGCGAGGAAGTCTTGGTTGCCGAAGCGAGTACGCTCGAAAGTGACGATGAGTCTTGCGTGCCGGACGGCACATGGTTGTCGTGGTACGACGAGAGGACGATTACGAGCGCGTCAGGCGTGGACATCGACCACATGGTGCCGCTCGCCGAAGTGCATGAATCGGGAGGATGGCGGTGGTCTTATGAGCGGCGCTACGCGTATGCGAACGATCTGACCTTGCCGCAGACCTTGACGGCGGTCTCGGCGTCGAGCAATCGCTCAAAAGGGGCGCGCGATCCAGGTGAATGGAAACCGCCTGCGGAGTCTGCATGGTGCCAATACGCGCAAGATTGGATTGCTGTCAAGGTATTTTGGGGACTGAGCGCGGATGACGATGAGGTGAGCGCACTGCGCACGATGCTGGAAGCGTGTGATGAAGATCCATTGATTGTGCTGCCAACTCCTACGCCGACACCCACGCCGAGTGCTACGCCGACGCCGTCGGGGACGCCAACGTCGACGCCGACACCCGGATCGTTGATTCGGCGCACGCCAACTCCTACGCCAACTGCGGGGCGCACGCCCGCGCCAACTTCCAGCCCGATTCCTCGGCCCTCACTCTTGCCGACGCCGTCACCAAGGCCGGCAATTTTGGGCACTCCGACGCCTACGCCTCTGCCTACGCCAAGACCGACGCGCACACCAACGCCGACGGCAACCCCAACGCACACACCTACACCGACACCGTCTGCATCTGCGACCCCAACAGCCAAGTACGCAAGCTGCGATGAAGCAATTGCCGCTGGAGAAGAACGCATTCAGGGGGACTCTGGTGCCGGACGTGGCTTTCCGATTGGGTTGTTCACCGATCCGCCGCGGGACGGCGACGGCGATGGCGTAGTGTGCGAGAAATAGAAAAGCGCCAATGACGACCGGTTGCGATCGCGCCAATTGCAGTTTCTGTCGTGGTGAAATGCGTTCCTTCCTAGCGAGATTTCCCGGCTGCGCTGTACGCTCCCGCGCAACTCCGGGTAAGCTATTTGCATGACCACATACGTTTCTTCTTTCATTCCCGGCATGGGAGAAGTCGTCGCGGAAGCGCTCAGGCATGGGCTCGAGAACCTAGAAATTGACCTGCTCCTCGACGGCCTGGTTGTTTACCGTTCTTCGTCCAGTGTTGCGAACGTGCAAGCGCTGCGGTTCTGCAACAATAGCTTCGTCTGTCTCATGTTGTTCGATGGGCTGGGCCGTGATCCCATTGCGGAGATGGTCCAGACTGTCCAGGCGGACGGGCAGCTCTTGCGCCGCTTAACGCCCTTCTTGCCCGGCAAGGTCAAGACCTACCGGTTTGTCGCCTCGTACGGCAACCAATTCGTCTCGATTCCCCAGCGCAGCCGTACCGGCCTGGAGCGGCTTCTCTCGGGCAATACCCGGCTCAAGCCCGATCACAGCAATCCCGACGTCGAGTTTTGGCTGCTCGCCCGGCGTGAGGGCTTTGGCTTTGTGGGCATGCGCATTACCCGCCACACGGCATACGAAAAGACCCTGGAGCGCGGCGAGTTACGCCCGGAGCTCTGCCATCTACTTTGTCTAATCTCAGATCCCTCGGAAATGGACGTCGTGCTCGACCCCTTCTGCGGGTCTGGAGCGATCCCGCTGGCACGTGCAAACGCCTTTCCCTATCAAACAGTCTTGACGGGAGACATCGATGCAAAGCTCATAAAGAGCTTGCGCATGAAACTGCGGCGGCAGAGGCAGAAAGTTGTCATCGGTCGTTGGGACGCCCTAAACCTGCGAACGTTTGCATCGGATTCTGTTGGTAAGATCATTACCGACCCGCCATGGGGCTTCTACCGCATGCAAAACGCCGACCCGAGACAGTTTAACCAGGCGATGTTAAAGGAGTTTCATAGAGTCCTACGGCTTAAGGGCCTCCTGGTATTGATCGTAGGGACGCCGGATATCTTCGAAGACTGTATGCGTGACTTCGCGGGCAAGTTCACGGTACTGAAGCGCTACGATGTGCTCGTTTCGGGGAAGAAGGCGAGCGTGTACAAGATCGAGAAAGCCGCTTAGGCGAGACGATGCGAAGGTGGTGGGGTGCGACCGCACCGGCCTCCAACAATGTGATACGCTGCGCGCAAGACCATGGCGGCCGGTGGTCTATCGGTATCTGCGGAGGCAGTGAAGATGCTGGGCCGAAGTCCAGCAGGCCTAGCTGTAGTAAATGGCAGGCTGGCATCGATAAGTGGTTACGTGCAGGAAGCAATTGAGACTGCGCAATGTTCACGATTGGCACTGCAGGTCACGTCGACCACGGCAAGTCTACGCTGATTCAGGCGCTTACGGGTATAGACCCGGACCGGCTGCGCGAAGAAAAAGAGCGTGGGCTGACGATCGATCTGGGATTCGCGTGGCTTACGCTGCCCAGCGGCAAGGAGATTTCAATAGTCGACGTGCCCGGTCACGAGCGTTTCATCAAGAACATGCTGGCGGGTGTGGGTGGAATTGATGCGGGTCTGTTGGTGGTTGCCGC
Organism: Chloroflexota bacterium; assembly: GCA_965221905.1. Lineage (GTDB taxonomy): Bacteria > Chloroflexota > UBA11872 > VXOZ01 > VXOZ01 > VXOZ01. The sequence continues at coordinate 2,772,688 of OZ244922.1, read as the reverse complement.
CGATGAAGGCGTGATGCCCCAGACTCGCGAGCACCTTGACATTCTGGACTTGCTGCGGGTGCCGGCGGGAGTACTGGTGCTAACGCGGTGCGACCTGGTTGAAGACGAAGATTGGTTGCACCTTGTTGAGGAAGAGCTGCGTGAAACGGTGGCAGGTACTGTACTCGCCGATAGCCCGCTAGTGCGTGTATCCGCAATTTCTGGAGAGGGATTAGACGAACTGTGCAGTGTCCTCGATGACTTGCTCGCAGATACGGAAGCTAAACGGGACGTAGGCCGCCCGCGCCTGCCTATCGATCGGGCCTTCACCCTCAGTGGCTTTGGCACCGTGGTCACCGGCACGCTGCTCGACGGTCAACTCCACGTCGGTGACGACGTCCACGTCGTTCCCGGCAACATGAGCGGCCGCATACGCGGGCTGCAGAGTCATAAGCACAAGATCGAGAACGCTCTGCCTGGTAATCGCGTTGCCGTCAACGTAGGCGGGGTTGACGTTGATGAAGTCTATCGCGGACAGGTACTCACATTGCCCCGCATGCTTGCCGCTACGCGCTTTGCGGACGTACGCATCCGGCTCTTGCCTGCCGCGCCTCGCCCGCTGGTTCACGGGACTATGGTTACATTCCATGCCGGGACCATGGAAACTCTCGCCCGTGTTAGGCTTCTCGATCGTGAGACCATCTCGCCAGGGGAAGATGGGCTTGTACAACTGCTTCTCGTTAAACCTGCAAGTCTCATCAAGGGCGATCTTTTCATCATCCGGCAACTCAGCCCGTCTTGTACCCTTGGTGGCGGCGAAGTCCTCGACCCATACCCGCCCCGCCATAAACGCTTTGCGGAAGACGTGATTTCGACCTTGGATACGTTGGAGCGCGGCTCGCCCGATGACGTGGTGCTGCAGGCTATTCGGCAGCGGGAGCCCTGCACGCAAGACGTGCTCAATCGAGTGTTGCCTCTCACCACCGCGCAGATTGACGACGTTTTGGCAGGGCTGCTGGGTGCGGAACGAGCCGTAGACTTGGGCAGTTTTCTTTATTCCGCTGCCGGTTGGGCCGAGATTACAGAGCGTTTGGTCTCTGTAGTCCAGGACTTTCACGTGCGCTACTCCTTGCGCAACGGCATGGGAAAAGAGGAAGTGCGGCGGCAGCTTGGATTGGAAAGCCGCGTCTTCAACCAGATCGTGCGGCGGCTCTGTGCCGACGAGGTGATAGCGGAAGAGAGAGGCGACCTGCGTCAATTTGGGTTTGCGATTGCGTTGAGCGCGGTGCAAGAGGAAGTGGCGACGGCTTTGCTCGACGTGCTGGAACGAGAGCCAATGGCGCCCCCGAGTCTGGGCGACCTTCGTACGTCGCTCGCATTGGACGATGACTTGGTGAACGTGTTGGCAGCGCAGGGCCGGATTGTCCGGGTGAACAATGACCTCATCTATTCGCGTCGAGCCTACCAACAGGCGGTGGCGCAGGTGCGTGAGCATTTGGCGCGGGAAGCTCGCGCCACGGTGGCACAGCTACGAGACGTCTTTGGCACAAGTCGGAAGTACGTGCTGCCATTGTTGGAGCAAATGGACCGTGATAATGTCACCCAGCGAGATGGCGATGAACGCACCCTGGCTGAATAGTCCGGCAAGGTCATCTTTAGACCGGGGCTCAGATGCCGAGGCGCGCAGTCAAGGTGCGGGGGCGAAAACAAGCCTCAACCTGCAGCGTCTGCTCGATGGAGTTGGAACGACACTTGCCAAAAGGGGAGAGACGCTCGCAGTGGCAGAGACTGCCGCCGGTGGCGCCATCGCCATGCTCATCCATGCTATTCCCGCGCATGAAGAGTGGTTTCGCGGTGGGATTATTGTATACGCGGGCAGCAGGACGCCGCTCGTGCAGAGTATTCAGGGCGTAGCAAGCGAACACGGTGTTGTGAGCGAGGAATACGCGGCAGCCCTGGCACAATTAGCCCGGCGCACCTTTGCGTCCGATTGGGCGCTGGCGGAGAGTGGCATTGCCGGTCCCCAAACCGGCCGCCGTTCCGCGAAACCGGTGGGAATGGCGTGTCTTGCCGTGGCTGGGCCGAGTGGAATCGGTCCACTGGCAGAGGAGCGGGGGACAAGTCCCCGCGCTACGGCAGAGTCAAGCGATGAAGGAGAACACACATGTGGGCGGGGCGCCAGGTCCCAGTCTACGGCTGACTTACATGCTGGACAGGAGCAGGTCTGGACAACCACGCACTTACTTGCGGATTCCGGACGTGTGGCTAATCAGCGCAATTTTGCAATAGAATGCTTGCGTCAGTTTCGGCTTGTGCTCGAAGCGTTTCTGGGGGGACGATAGCTGTTGCACGTTTGACACGATAGTGATAGAGTAAACGGCGTCGGACAATTGAAGAGTGGCGTGATAGGGGAGCCCGAGAGTCCGGGCTGAGACGAGAGACGCGCTTACGTCCTCATACCCTTGAACCTGATCAGGGTAATACCTGCGGAGGGAATGCACTGCAAAGCCTTGCATACTTTAGGCGTGCTGAATCCGCAGCACGCCTGTTTTTGTTAACAGATTGCCTGGTAAGGTCCAGGCGCAAAACTATCGTAATTCCGGCGAAAGCCGGAATCCAGAAGGAGGTTTGCACCGATGCTCGGATCACTGTCCAAGGTACTGCCAAGGGTCGAGGTACCGCCGGAATGGGGCGTCGACCCCGTACCGCCGTCAGAGCGCCGCATGACGTTTCGGCAGCATTTCGTGCTCTGGTTCAACCTCGGGATCGGTCTGCTTGTTATTCTCACCGGCGCCTTGCTGGTGCTGCCGGCAGAAGACCACGGCCTGGGCATGGCCCCCCGGCAGGCGCTGCTGGCGGTAATCGTCGGCAGCATTATCGGAGTCTTTCTGCTGGCACTCATGGCCTATGCAGGCGCTCGCGTGAACGTGCCCACCATGGTACTGTTGCGTCCCGTCTTGGGCATTCGCGGTTCCTATGTGCCTAGCGCCTTCAACTTCCTGCAGCTTGTGGGGTGGACGGCATTTGAGCTGTGGGCCATGTCGTGGGCGGCAAATCATGTCGCAAAGACCGTGTTCGGCTTTGACGCGTACCTGCTCTGGCTCGTCATCTTTGCGATTATTTGCACAGCGTTTGCCCTGGGCGGCCCGATTGTGGTTGTGCGTCAGTGGATGGAGAAGTTCGGCATTTGGGTAATGACGGCGGCGTCGCTCTGGCTCACTTACTCCATCGTGAGCAGTTTCAACCTTGGCGACGTGCTCTCCCAGTCGAGTACGGATGGCGCGCCTTTCTGGGTAGGTGTGGATCTCGTCATCGCCATGCCGATTTCCTGGATACCGCTCATCGCGGACTACAGCCGGTTTGGCCGCAGCGATAACGGCGCGTTTGCCGGATCCGGGCTGGGGTATCTCTTGGCGAACATCTGGTTCTACGCGCTCGGCATACTGTTGGTGGCGACGGTGACGCTCGGCGACTTGAGCAACCCGGCAGTGGCAATCGCAGGCGCGATCCTTGTGTTTACCGCCGGCTGGCTGGCGCTGCTTGCCACCCTGGCCGTGGAGACCGATCAGGCCTTCGCCGACATCTACTCGGCGGCCGTCACCGCTCAAAATGTGTTCACGCGCATCCCGCAGCGGGTTTTCGTCGTGATTGTCGCCGCGATCGGCCTGATCTTGGCGTCGTTCTTGAACATGGTGACGTACGAGATATTCCTGCTGCTCATTGGCTCGATCTTTATCTCGCTTTTTGGCGTGATGGCGGCGGACTACTTCGTGGTGCGGCGGCAGGAGTATGAGACTGCGGAGCTTTACGAGCGTGATGGCAAATACTGGTACCTGGGCGGTGTGAACTGGCTGGGGCTGTTCTGCTGGGCAGCCGGCGTCATTGTCTACCACGCCGTGAGCCCTACGCTCTTAAGCACGTACGTTTCAGGTGTACAGGGCCTCGTGCCGGACGCACTGACGGGCTTCGGCGGCTCGCTGCCGTCATTCATCGTGGCGTTTGTACTCTACGCCGTGCTCAGCCCGCTGATACTGCGCCGCAATGCCGAGGAAGAACTAGGGGAAGGCTGAAATTCAAGAGAATCACGCTAACTATTTCCCGTGGCGTGTTCCTCGTCGTATCTCGACGCGTCCGGCGCAAGACGGTTGCGAACGTTGGGCAAGCCCTGCCGTTCGCCCTGAGCCTGTCGAAGGGTGAACGGCAGAGATGGCAGGTTGGTGGTTCCCGTTCTCCGTCCGTACTTCGACAAGCTCAGCACGAACGGAGAGCGCCTCACTCTCTAGGGACGCGGAACCAGGCTAGGTTGGGGAAGGAGATGCGGTTAATTCTCACGTGCACTTTAGATGAACGGCCCTAGTGTAGAGGTGGCATTCAGGAACGCTAATCGCTCCCATAGAGTGCGTCCGTCTTGGCCGCCATGATGAAGTCGTTGCGGTGCAGCCCGCGTATCTTGTGGGTCCACCACGACACAGTGACGCCCACCCACTCGGTGAGAATAGCGGGATGATGTCCTTCCTCTTCCGCCAAGGCGCCGATTTTGTTGGTGAATGCCAGCGATTGGGTAAAATTCCGAAAGGCGTAGACTCGCTCCAACTGCGGAATGCCATCCCGCTCAACGAGCTTCCATTCGGGGATTTGGGGCTGAAATTCGGCTATTTCGTCTGCGGTCATCGTCGGCGCGCCTACGCGACAGACCACGCAATTCTCTGCGGCTAGTGGTGCCATGACTACCTCCGCCCTATTGTGAAGACCTCTAACTCTCCGTCGCCAGTTTGGGAATTTCACTCTATTCCAGCATAGCAATATCACGGAGGTCTTGGAGCAATTCGTCTCCCGAATCTTCACTGGTCGCGTTTTCGGGTCATGCAGGCGTCATCCGAGGGGGGGGGTAAGTCTCAATTGCTTTGGCCTCTCAGACGTTCTTGAATAGTCACGTCGCTCATTTCATTGACCGCAGGTCACCATTGCCCAAGTCCTACGGCCTTGCTGGCATGACTATTGGTGGGTATACTGCCCATATCGTAGGAGCGTTGAAAGCAATTCAAGGAGGAGAGCAATGCTTCAGAACAGAGCAACACGACGTGGGGTGCTGGCGGGCATGCTTGGGTGGAGCGGCGCGCTGCTGCTCGCGGCGTGCGGCCAGGCCACAATGACGAGCGAGCCGGACGCGGACATGGCTGAGAAACCGGCGGCGGAAGCAAAACCGGCGGAGCCGGAAACGGTGGCGCTCAATGCCATCTGCTATACGGAGGCGCAGGGCGGGGACTACCAACGGTGTATTGACGGCTACAAGCAGGAGGTCAGCGCGAATCTCGACCTCTCCATCGATATTACGGCGTGGGGAGAGTATTGGCCGAAGCTCAAGACCTCAGCCGCCGCGGGCACACCGTTCGATGTGATGATCATGAACGGCCCCAACATCATGTTCCACGCGGCGAACAACATCCTCTTCGACCTTTCGCCCTACGTAAAGGCCGACAACATAGACATGCTGGAGACGTTCCCAGGGTATCTCGTGAACGTCTATACACTGTTCGGCAAGGTTTGGGGTCTACCCAACTTCCACGCCACCATCGGCATGTACTACAACCGAGAGCATTTGGGAGAGGCAGGACTGGACGAGCCGGCAGTGGGCTGGACGTTTGATGACTGGTTGGAGATGTCGCAGAAGCTCACGGTCCGCAAGGGCGAAACGCCGGAGCGCTGGGGTACCTACGTCTCGGTTTGGGGACAGACCGAAGGCTACAACTACGTCCTTGCGAATGGCGGCGAAATCCTGAACAAAGAGAAGACGGAGTTCCTCTTTGGTCAGCCGGAAGGGCTGGAAGCGTTTAACTTCATGCACGGCCTCATTCACCAGCATGGCGTGGCGCCCACGCGTCCGGAAGCCTCCGATTCCGGCGGCAAGCGGAATATGTTCCACAACGGTTTAATTACGTTCCGCGCCAGCGGCCCGTGGGAATTCGGTCATCTCGCGCCGCTGGATCACATCAACTGGGGCGTGCAGTACCTGCCCATGAACGCCCGGCAGGCCAACGTGGTACACGGCTCCTCATTCTCGGCGGGCGACCAGGTGGAAACGCCGGACCACTCGTGGGAATTTATCAAGTACGCCACCACGTCGGACACCGGCGAAAACTCCACTGCCGAGTTCACCATGCCCGGCAGTTGGAAGGGCTCCCGCAATTGGACCGCCAATAACGATTTCCCCGAATTGGCCCAGAAGTTCCTAGACTCCATGGACTGGGGCTACGACTACCCGCAGTCGTACTCCACCCTGGAGTGGAACAGCGCCATCCCGGCCGAGCTTAACAAGGCCGTGGACAACGAGGTGACAATGGATGAAGCCGTCGCCACCGGCGTCGCCATCGGCAACAAGATTCTGGAAGAGGAGCAGGTAGAGCTCAAGCGCTTGGGCGTCATCAGCTAGCAGCAGACTTGCATCTGCGATAGGCACATAGTCAAAGGGGGCGCTCTTTCAAAGAGCGCCCCCTTTGTGATTCCACTCACCACGTGTTCTTGCAATGCCTAGAATTCCCTTCGCACCAACCCTTTCCTCTCTTGGAATCACTCATCCGGTTGGAAAGCATTTGGACGGCGGCCGGAGATGAGGGTTTGGCCGTCTGTGTAGCCTTCAGTGCGGCTCGATAGCTCTTGGATCATGCGCTTGCGCCAGAGCATGAGGCAATCCTGGTGGTTGGGGTCTGGGGCAAGATTAAGGCACTCCTGCGGGTCGTCTGCCAGGTTGAAGAGCTGTTCTTCGCCTTTTACCGTGTACCAGATGTACTTCTCCTTGCCGTCGGTGAGGTATTGCATGGCGTCTTCCGGGCGATAGGTGCCCAGGTGCTCGCCGTGGAGGTAGTCGCGCCACGCCGTGTCCTCGCCGCGCATGAGCGGCAGCAGGCTGGCGCCGTCAACCGTGTCAGGGATGGGCGCGCCGGCTGCGTCGAGGAGCGTCGGCATGACGTCTTGCAGCCCCACCACGTTTGCGCTGGCCGTACCACTCTCGTTCACCAGCCAGTCCGGCGCATTGACCATGAACGGAATGCGGGCGGATCCTTCGTAGGCAAACGTCTTGCGGAAGAGGTTGTGGTCGCCCAGCATCTCGCCGTGGTCGGAGGTATAGAGAATGAACGTGTCTTGCAAGAGACCAAGCTTGCGCACGTGCTGCAGGAGGCGGGCTACCTGGTCGTCGACGAAGTTTATCAGCCCGTAGTACGCCGCGCGGCAGCGATGCATGGCCTCGGGGTCCCACGAGCCGCGCGGAGCGTTGGGGTCAAGCCCAACCACCGGACCGTCATATTTGTCCGCCCAGTCGCCGACGACGGGTTCAGGCGTGGGCAGCGACAGATAGCGGTCGTAGTAGAACTGCGGCGGCGTGAGCGGTGGATGGGGCGCAAAGTACGACACATAGAGAAAGAAGGGCGCCGACGGATCACGGCGGTCAAGGAAACGCATGGCCTCGTTGGTGCACCAGGTGGTGTGCTCCAGTTCTTCCGGCAGATGAGAAGGTCGGGCAACCCAGGAGTTCATGTCCTGGCCGTGGGCAACCCCCGGCGCGACGGACTGAACGCCGTTCTCGTGCAGCCAGTTCGTGTAGTCGTTATCTCCCCAGGGCGAATCGGCCCAAATCACGTGATCGAACCCATAGCGCTTGCGGGGCGGATGCATGTGGAGCTTGCCTACGAGTTGGGTCTGGTACCCCGCTTTGCCTAGCTCACCCGGCAGAGTGTGTTCGATTTCCCAGGGCACGCCGTCCCAATAGGTCACCATGCCGTGGGTCACCGGCTTCTGGCCGGAGATAATCGTGCGGCGCGCGGCGATGCAGGAGGGCCCTTCCACGTAGGCACGTGGGAAGTTGGCGCCGGAGGCGGCGAGATAGTCGAGATTGGGCGCGCTGACCACCGGATGCCCGTTGATGCCTAAGCTGTCACCGCGATGCTGATCGGACGTGATCAGCAGAATGTGGGGTTGCTGCATGGCAAGACCTCTCTTAGGGGATGTGCGAAAAATCTCAGCCAATCGCCGTTCATGGTTCGACAGGCTCACCACGAACGGAAGAAATAATAATACCTCGCTCGACAAGCTCACCACGAACGGAAGAAAGGATAATTCCTCGTTCGACAGGCTCACTACGAAGGGAAGAAAGAAGAATTCCTTGAAGAAAGCCAATATCCGTTCGTCCCCGTATCGAGTACGGGGCAGCCACTGAGCCTGCCTGTCCTGAGCTTGTCGAAGGGTCTAAGGATGAACGGCTACTCATTTCACGAACCCTTCTAGCCGCACCACGAGGTCATGGTGCGTGCAAAGATACGGGTGAGGTCGATCAGGTCCTGCACGTAAATGTACTCGTTGGGCGCATGGGCGTTATCGCCGCCTACGCCCACGGTGATGACCGGCGTGGGACTGTGCAGGTTGAAAACGTAGCCGTCGGAAGCAAAGGGCGCACCCTGAATCTGGTAGTCGCGATTCGCCGACTGGTACGCATCGGCTAAGTGGTCAAAGATGGGGTGCTCGGTGCTGGTTTCGCTGCCCGGCAGGAAACGCAGTTCCAGCTTGTACTCAGGGTATTCGCCGTCGAAACCCTCGATGCCGTCCAGGTAGGAGTTGACGAACGTCTTGATCTCCTGCATGTGCTCTTCCGCCGTCATACCGGCATAAACCTCGCACCACACGTTCGCGTAGCAGGATGGCGGCGCTGCGCCTTGGTCTTCCGCAAACGTATCGCCGCCGCCGCCGATCTGGGAGACATAGAGCGGCAGGCCCGGATCATGGGCGTAATGCGGCGGTGTGGGGATGTCCCGATTGCGCTTGAGGTTGTATTGGCGCAGCGCTTCAATGACCCAGGCGATCTTGAATGATGAACTCACACGCTCCGCGCCGCCGAGCGCCATGCCGGCTTCACCTTGCACGGTGATCTTCCACTGGCCGCCGCCGCGAGTGGCCGGAGCAACGTGCATGTTCGTCGGTTCGGAGTTAATGGCAATGTCGGCGTTGTAGCCCTTGAGGCGACACGCCAGCGTGCCGTGGGAGCCGCCAAACTCCTCGTCCGAGACGCTCTCGACGATGACGTCGCCTTTGAGCGGCAGCCCAAGCTCGCGCAGGCAGCGAATGGCAAAGAGGCTGGAGGCGATGCCGGCCTTGGTATCGTAGGTGCCGCGACCGTACATCTTGCCGTCGATAATTGCCGCACTAAAGGGTGCGGCTTCCGTCCACAACGCGGGATCATCGGCGCCAACGGTGTCAATGTGGCTCGAAACAAGCAAGGATTTGCCACCGCCGGAACCCCGAAAGACGCCGACGACACAGGGTCGATCCTCTAATTTGCGGGGCATGTCTCCCCACACCGGCAGGTAGATGGGGTGTTCGGTGAGGCCGGGCACGTCGATGGGGTCGAATACGTCAACGTCCGCACCGGCCTGACGGAAGGCGTTGGCAACGAACTCTTGGGCAGCCGCCTCGTGTCCCTCGGGCGGGAGCGACTCCGACGGGATTTGCACAAGCTGCTGCAGGAATTTTATAAGCTCATCTTTGTGGGTTTCTACCCAGTCGTCAATTTGCTGCGCCGGATCGGCCATTAGCTGCCTCCTTCTTTGTCTTGGATGTTATCGTGTTGTTCACTTTGCCATATCTGCGCTGAGAATGGGAAGAATGGGGCCGCTGCGCATTTTGATTTCAGAGCCAGTGCACGTTCTTTCGATGTTTCCGTTCATGCTTCGATCCTTCGGCAAGCTCAGGACGGGCGAGGCTCAGCACGAACGGGCTTGGGCTGAACGAAATCCTTACTCTTTTGAACGCGCTCGTCGCAAGCCAACGCTCCATGTGCGAACTTGTGAATGTCCACCCTCTGCGAGCCGGCATTTCATGAGCGAATTCTTGAAGAGCCTACCCACCAAGAGTTAACTCTTGACAAAGTGCTTTGTTGACCTACCGGCTCTCATTTATTGACCTTACGGCCCTCACTTATCCGTTCGCACTGAGCCTGTCGAAGTGCAGGTCGGCTCATGCTTGTTATCCATCGGATTGTCTTGTTGGCCCGACATCCAGTTCTCCAGAAACTATCCCTTTAGTGACGTGACTGCGCTTTAGTTCGAGCGCAGGATGTACTAAATGCTCAAGCGTGATTGCGCCTCAGGGATGAACGCGAGCGCTTCGTCTACCTCTTGCCGGCGCGTGGCGTCCAAGGGCGTTAGCGGCAAACGCATCTCCGCGGAAGCGATTACGCCGAGGCGGTGGAGCGCGGCCTTGCTGGTCTGCACGTAGTCCGTGTCGCGCAGACACTCATTTACAAAAGGGAGTATCTCCTGCGACCAGACCGCAAACGCTTCATCGCGACGGCCCTCTCTAAGCTGGCGGTACATGCGCGCGAAAGTCTCCGGCAAGATCATCGGATAGGCGAGCATGGCGCCGTCAGCGCCGCGGCAGAGCATGCGCCAGCAGATGAAGTCATCGCCCGTGTAAACGAGCATGTCGCTGCGGGCCTTGAGCGCGCTGACCTTCTGCACATTCGGGTCCGTAATCTTCACACCGACGATGGTTGGGTTGTCAGCCGCCAAGGCGATTATCTCATCGGTACCCAGATAGTAGCTCGTAGGGTACGGGTTGTCATAAATCACAACGGGCAGGTCGCTCATGCCCGCGACGGCCGCGAAGAACTGCTGGGGCATGGGGGGTGAGATGGCGAAATATGACGGCTGAGGGGTCAAGAGCGCGTCCACGCCGTAGTCCACGCAGACCCGCACAAGGCGCTCAATTTCAGGAAGGGCCGTGCCCGATGTACCAAAGAACCAGGTGCCGCGCGGCGTAGTATTCTCGCGGAACGCAGCCACGGTCTGCATTACGGCGATGCGTTCGTCGAGCGTAAGGCTTGCGCCTTCGCCAACGCTGCCGCACGTTAGATAGCCGTCAACGTGAGGGTAGATGTAGGCCAATAGACTCCGCAAGCTCGCGTGGTCGACTGCACCGTCACGCATGGGTGTCGAGATGGTGGGAATGTTGCCGGCCAGGTCAGCGTATCGTGAAGCTAGAGCCATCCACTGTCGTCCTTCTCTAACGGCTGAGTCCGCACGGAGAGATAAGTAGTTCTATGGTATCGTATGCATACTGAGTGTCAACGAACAGGGAAGTGAGGCGAACATGACGAGTGCGGCACAGGCGGCAGTTGCGGCGGCTCCGGCGCGCGGCAAACCGCTTACAATTGAAGACCTCGATACACCGGCAATGGTCGTAGACTTGGACCGCTTGCAGGCGAATATCAATGAACTGCAGGCGTATTGCGATGCCCACGGCCTGAATAACCGACCCCACATCAAGACGCATAAAGTAACCTATATCGCCAAGATGCAGCTCGATGCCGGGGCGACCGGCATTGCGTGTCAGAAACTGGGCGAGGTTGAAGTGATGGTGGAAGCCGGCATCACCGGCGACATCATGCTTTGCTACAACGTGATGGGCGCGCAGAAGCTCGAGCGCCTGCGCGCGGTCTCGCAACTTACGGACATTACCCTCACCGTTGACTCGGAATACACGGCCCGCGGGATCTCCGCCTACGCCGATTCCAATCATCCGATAAACCTCGTTGTCGAGCTTGCTATGCCGAATTTCGAGCGTACGGGTGTGCCGACTAAAGAAGACGCGCTGACGCTGGCCAAGACGATAGATAAGCTGCGGGGCGTGCACTTTCGCGGTCTCATGATGTATCCCACCACGAAACCGGAACAGCAGCAGGCGACCGTGGCGGCGAGGGACTACTTCAAGCAGCAGGGCATGCCGGTGGAAATTGTCAGCGGCGGCGGATCAGTGGACTTCCACAACCTGCACAAGATTCCTCACGCTACCGAGGTGCGCGTCGGCACCTTCAACTACGGCGATCGCAATACGGTCGGCAACGGCGTCATGACGTATGCGCAGTGCGCCCAGCGTATTATTTGTACCGTTGTGAGCAAGCCCACGCCGGAGCGCGTGATTCTCGACGGCGGCACCAAGACGTTTACGAGCGACATGCCGCAAGTTGGTGATCCACGCAGTACGTTCTGCCACATCATCGAGTACCCTGAAGCCCGCATGTTTGCGCAGTCCGAAGAGCACGGCCACGTGGACGTGAGCCAATGCGAACGCACGCCGGAGATCGGCGAGCGCGTCTCCGTAATAGCAAATCACGCCTGCGGCGCGACGAACAATTTCGATGAAGTAGCGATGCACCGCAACGGCGAGGTGGTGGCAAATTGGCCGATCTGGGCGCGGGGCAAGATTCGGTAAGCGGGTGTGCTAGTGGAGTATCCATTCATCCTTCGACCCTTCGACAAGCTCAGGACAGGCACGCTCAGGACGAACGGATACTGACTATCAGGACGAACTCTAGTCTCTTCCATCCGCGGAAAGACGTCCGTTCGTGGTGAGCCTGTCGAACCATGAACGGCGAACGGGTGAGGCACTTCACGCACCCTTTTGGATACGACTTAGCTTTAGGCGAGCGGTTTCGGCCGTGAGAAAGGTGTCTGCGAATGGTCATTGATAAGAATGTTGCCTATGCCGGTGGATGGTATCCGCACCATAACGATCAAGACCTCGAAGAGATCAAGGCCGCCGGGTGCACCTCAATCAACATGACGGTGAACGAGACCGATTGGTATCTGTTCCGCGCGGCACGGGAACGCATTGTGGAGAAAGCCCGGGAGTTGGGTCTGAAGTTCTATCTCAACTGGCACGGCTTTGGCGCGTTTGCTTCATACATACAGTCCACGCGCTACCTCTTGGAACACCCGGAAGCCGCGCAGTATTTCTCGAACGGCGTCCGTTCTACCGAGGCGATGGCGTGTCCGAACAACCCGGAATACGCCGCCTGGATGGAGGAACGCGCCCGGGAAATCATTGCGCACTTTCAGCCGGACGGCGTCTTTTGGGACGAGCCGCACTTTTCAAGCGACAGCAACTTTCCTCAGGTCTGGGCGTGCCGTTGCGCCTCGTGCCAAGAGGCGTATTCCCGCCGTTTCAAGCGGGCCATGCCGACGCAACTCGACGACGACGTACGGCAATTTCGTCAAGATTCTCTGCAGATCTTCCTGACGCGGCTGCTCCGCGCCGGTAAAGAGGTAGGCGGAGGCGAGAACGTACTCTGCCTCATGCCGCTGGATGAGAGCGGACGGCACCCGTCTTCCGGTCCCGGTTGGTACGGTGTAGACGACTGGGAACCATTTGTCGCGCTTCCTGAGGTGGACGTGTTCTCCACCGATCCGTATTGGATCCATCGCCACGGCGGCGACTGGGAGTACTTTGAGCAGAATACCCAGAAGGCGATTGACTTATCTCACAAGTATAAGAAGCCCTGTCAGATTTGGGTGCAGTCAATTTGGATTCCGCCCAACAGAGAGCCCGACGTGAAGCGCAGCTTGCTGGCGGCGGCCGAGATGGGCGCGGACATGCTGGCCGTGTGGTCGTTCTTGGGGGAACCGGGCGGCACAGCGTATCATCACGGCGGCGATCCGGCCCTGGCGTGGCAGATGGTGGTCGAAGCGTATCAGGAGCTCTAAGGGTTACTATTCATGGCTGTAGAGCAACCAAACATTCTCCTCATTACCACCGACCAACAGCGCTATGATGCGTCCGGCGGCGCCGGGCCGTCCTTCCTCCGCACGCCGCACTACGACCGCCTGCGTTACGAGGGTGTTGAGTTTACCAGCGGCTATACGGATGATCCGGTTTGCGTGCCCTCGCGCATGGGCATCATGACGGGCAAGCAGGTCTTTTCCCACGGCATGACCGGCAACGGCATTACCTCGAGGATACTGGGAAGAGAAGGCACACTGCCGTGGTATCTGCGCGAGTTGGGGTACCAGACGATTGCTATCGGCAAGATGCACTTCGGCCCGGAGCGCGTGCGGCACGGCTTCGATGAAATGATCCTGCCCGATGATTACTACCGCCAGATGCGCCATTCAGGCAATGACTTCCAGCCGATGCGGCACGGCCTCGGCCAGAACGAACTCTATCCCGGCATGGCCACCGTGCCGGAAGCCCTGACGCTGACTTCCTGGATTGCCGAGCAGTGTGTACAGTACATCCACTTTCGCCGCGATCCTTCCGTGCCGTTCTTCCTGTGGTGTTCTTTCACCAAGCCGCATCCGCCGTTCGACCCGCCGGAACCGTATTACTCGATGTACCGCCAAGAGTCTATCCCCGATCCGGTCATTGGCGACTGGCGGGATACCGACGATTGTCCGCCGGCCTTTGCGAAGCAACAGAAGCGGCGCTCCTATGACATCCTGACGCCGGAAGTTATCCGCGAGGCGCGTTCCGCGTACTACGGCTTGATAACGCAGATAGACTATAATCTGGCGCGGGTGTACAGCGCGCTTGAAGACCTGAGGCTCTACCACGAGACGCTTATCATCTATACGTCCGACCACGGGGAGTTTCTGGGCGATCACCGTGCCGGCGGCAAGAGTCACTTCCACGAGCCCTCGGCGCACGTGCCCTTCGCAATGCGCATGCCGAGTAGCTGGGACAATCGCTGCCACGGCACGCAAGTTGCAACGCCGGTTACGCATGCCGACATTCTGCCCACGCTGCTGAAGGCGGCCGGGGGCGAACCACCGGCTGATACCGACGGCCAAGACCTGGTCGCCGTAGCGCGAGGCGAGCTTGAGTCGCCACGGCGCTACCTGGAAGGGATGAACGGGCCGGGGCCGACGGGCAAGGACCTACGCCTTGACTGCATTTATCTAGCAATCACCGATGGATGCTGGAAGTATATATGGTATCCGGAAGGATCCGCCGAGCAACTGTTTGACTTGGAATCCGACCCACAGGAAGCACACAACCTCGCCCACGCGAAAGGGGCCGCTGACAAGAAAGAGGAGCTGCGGGACGAACTCATCAGACGCCAACGCGAGCGCGGCGGCGGATTGCTGGAAGATGGGGAGTTGCCGGTGCGCGCCGTTCAGCACGTACCCGATACCGAGATGCGCAACCAAGGGCAACCGGGGGCGCATACAGAGTATTGGAAGGTTGACGTGCGACACTGAGCGATCCACCATCATTTAATACTTGCAGGCCTATTGTCATCAGTGTCTGGGTGGTCTGATGGCAAGTTGGCTGGCGAAGCGGGGGAGCAGTTAGAGCCAACTTGCAAGGAATTGTGTGCGGAGGTGGCAGTATCCGTTAGACGTGCCGCAACAGTAATCGGGATCTCAAGGGCGGTCGGTTTGGTAGTGGTCCCTCCGGCGAAAACCGGATTCCAGGGGGTGTAGCGAAGATGGATTCCGGCTTTCGCCGGAATGACGGAGCTGCACAAACTTTGTTTCCTATAGCAGGTGCTGGAAAGCGGGCTCTGCCGGCAAATCACTCAAGACCTACAATTGCGATAGGAGACCACCATGGGTACGGCAGACCGCTATGAGTAGTGTTATCAAGAAAGCAAGAGCGGGAATTTCCACGCTTCGCGTGGGTATTGCCGGGGTTCGCCGCATGAAGAGACCGAACTTTGCCGCCGTTAATGTCGATATGCGCGGCAAAGTCTGTGTGGTCACCGGCGCAAACTCCGGCATTGGCAAGGAGACGGCGCTCAGCCTGGCGCACATGGGCGCGACGGTTGTGCTGGTATGCCGCAGTGAGTACCGGGGGAGCGAGGCGCTGGCTGAGATTAAGCAGCGCACCGGCAACGACTCTGTTGCGCTTCTCTTGGCAGACTTCAATTCGCAGCGGCAGGTGCGTGAAGTAGCGGCGTCGTTTCTTGAGCAGTTCGACCGTCTCGACGTGCTGGTCAACAACGCGGGTGTGACTCCGTGGCAGTGGCGCGCGGCAGCAGAAGACGGGCTGGAGCTGACGTTCGCCGTGAACCACCTGGCGCCGTTCCTGTTTACTAGCCTTCTGCTTGACCGGCTCAAGGCGAGTGCCCCGGCGCGTGTCGTCACTGTTAGTTCGGGGGCGCACCGGCGGGTGACACTAGACTTTGACGACCTGCAGAACGAGCAGCGGTACGTGCCGTTTGACGTCTACAGTCAAACGAAGCTGGCTAACGTGTACTTTACGTATGAGTTGGCGCGCCGCCTGGAGGGGACAGGCGTCACCGCCAATTGCCTCCATCCCGGCGTGGTTTCGACGGCGCTCTTTCGTCATTTGCCGCGGTTACTAGGGCTTTCGGTTAGAATTGCTCGCCCGATGTTGCTCACGCCCGCGCAAGGGGCCGACACGGCAATCTACCTTGCCGCTGCTCCTGAGGTAGCCGAGGTCACCGGCTGCTATTTTGAACGACGGGAAGTCGTGGAGTCGTCGCCAGCTTCCAATGATACGGAAGCGGCCCAGCGGCTGTGGGAGGTGAGCGAGGCGTTGACGGCGCAGTCTGATGGTGCAGGCGGAGGATAGCCTTGTCGGGCCTGGTGCACCAGACTTTTGGTAATTCCACAAGGAACAGACCACATAACTGTGGCTTCTTGGGATACAAGGTAGCATGGGACTTGAGCAGATTACCGTAGCAGTTTTTATCTTCCCGTGCCGAAAGGCGGGGGCCAAGCGCCCGCGCTACGATCTAGCAAGACAAGGACGACAAGCCCCCGCGTTACGCTCTAGATTCCTCGCTGCGCTCGGAGTGACACGCAGTTCTCTTGCCCTGGAGGGAGTAATTCAATGGACGACTTTCACGGCGTCTTGGCGGTGCTTTGCACGCCCTTCATGCCGGATGAGTCGCTGGACTACGACAGTCTGCGCCGCTTGACCGATCATGTCTTGGATGAAGGCGCGCATGCCGTGGTATGCCTGGGCCTTGCCAGTGAGACCAATCGCTTGAGCGAGGAGGAAAAGCTGCTCGTTGTGGAGACCGTCGTGGCGCAAGTGGGCGACCGCGTGCCTGTGATTTCCGGTCTTCAGGCGGCAGCCACAGTGGAAGCTGTGCGTCAAGCGCGTTGGCTGGTGGCAGCGGGTGTGGTCGGGCTCATGGTATTGCCGCCGCCCGGTCCGGTAGACGCTGCGAGTGTCGTGCAGTTCTACACGGCGGTGGCGGACGCCGTCAACGTGCCCATCATGGTACAGGACTGTCCGCAAGTGGTGGGTTACGGCCTTACGGCCGGCATGATTGCGCAGATGGCGGAGCGATGCTCGAACATTCAATATGTGAAACTTGAGGCGCAGCCCGCGTGGCCGCTCATGGAAGCGCTTCGTGAGCAAAGCGGCGATCGCCTTGCCATGCTCGTGGGTTGGGGCGGGATCGGCTTCATCGAGGCGCTGGAGCGCGGTGCCGTAGGGTGCATGCCCGGCGCTGATGCGATTGGTCCAATGGCTCAGGTCTACGAGCGCTATCTGGCGGGCGATATTGACGGAGCGCGGGCCATTTATGCCGCGATCCTGCCGGTGCTCGTGGCAAAGGGAGCAAATCTGCAGATGTTCATCCAGTCCGCAAAGCATCTCCTCGTGCGCGCGGGCGCCATCGCGCATGCGACCGTGCGTGAGCCGGTCACGACAGTAGACGCGCAATCGCTGCGCGAGCTCGATACGTGGTCGCGGTTGACAGACGATGCGTTAGGCCACTATGCTTCAAGCGTAGATTCGTCCTAAATGTAGTTGTGTGTAGAAAGTAATTCATGGAGATATCTCATGATTGCCACAACACGTCGACGAGTACTAGCACTCATTGGAGCGGCGAGCGTTCCAGTCACACTTGCAGCTTGTGGGACCGCCACCGTCGCCACTGCGCCAGAGGCGGAGCAGGCTGAAGCGAAGCCGGAGACTAAGCCTGCTCCTGAGCCGGAGACGATTGAGATCAAGGCCATTACGCACGCCCAAGTGGTTGCCGACGATAATGACCGGGTTAATGAGGATTTTGTGGCGCAAAACGGCGGTCGCATAAATGTGACCACGGACATCAGCCCCAATCAGGGCGAGATGCAAAACAACCTCAAGATCGCGGCGGCTGCCGGTTCCATCCCCTATGATCTCTTGTGGATCAACGCACACGGAATTATGTCCTTTGCGGCCGGTGGACTACTGACGGAGCTCGACTCGTACATAGCGCGCGATGGGATCGACATGCAGGATATTTTCGCCCCCTACGCGCTCAGCATTTACACGGTGTTCGGCAAGTTCTGGGGCATGCCGAAGAATCAAGCAACCGTCAATATGTTCTACAATGTGGATGCGCTGCAGCAGGCGGGTCTGGATGCCCCGCAAGAGGGGTGGAATTGGGAAGATTGGCTTGATCTGTCTGAGAAGCTAACAACCCGTCAGGGGGACAAAGTTGAGCGCTTTGGCACCCAGGTGAGTCCGTGGGGTCAGACGCAGGGCTACAACTGGATCGTGCTTAACGGCGGCGACATCCTCAACGAAGACAAAACCGCTTTTAAGTTTGGGGAGGAACCCGGCCTGGAAGCGATAAAATTCGTTCATGACCTGGTCTACAAGTACCGCGTGGCGCCAACAAACCAAGAGATGACAGATCTTGGTAATCACTTCACGATGTTTACCTCGGGAGCGATAGCGCTGTACTCGAGTGGGTCCTTTCTCTTCGGCCGCCCGCAGATGAGGGAATTCAACTGGCATGCGCAGATGCTGCCCGCCAGCGTGCGACCGGCCAGCGTGATTCATGCCGGCGCCTTGGCCGTGCTGAACCCAATCGCTCACCCGGATGCCGCATGGGAATTCATCAAGCACTCTACAACTTCCGAGGTGGGCGAACAGTCTACGGCTGTGTGGAACTTGCCTGCCACGTGGCGCGGCGCGGCTAATTGGGCAGAGCTGAGCGACTACCCCGAGGCCGCAAAAGTGTTTGTGCAGGCTATGGAAGTTGGCTACGCCTACCCGTACTCATACTTTACGAATGAATGGGTAGCAGCGGTGCGGAATGAATTGAACAAGGGCTGGCTTAATGAAGTTAGCATAGAGGAAGCGGTTGACACCGCCGTAAAGGCTGGTAATCTCGTCCTCGAAAAAGAGCAAGAGGAATTGGCGCGGCTGGGCATAGAAAAGTAAGCGCCTAGGACGGCATAACCCTCAAAAGTACATTTTCATGGCCGATCATGTGCGTTCGTGCTAGAATTGCAGTCGATTTCCTGCAATAGACTCCGGTTTGCGCCGTGATAGGGCGAACGCTCTAGATTGAAGAAGATGTGCGTGTCAAATTGTGTAAGGCTAGGACGCCGGATCTGCCCGCAATGTAGGTCGGGCGTTCCTGATTCTCTAGGGAGGAAGCACGTATGAACGACCGACGCTATCTATTATTCGAGCCGACCGAGTTCGCCTACAGCGAGCAGAAGGTCGCGTTCCGGGGCCAGCACTACCAACGCACGGTTGCCGACCTCACGCTCCAAGCTCGCGGCTGGAACGTGGACCGCCCTTACGACCTGTGGCTGGGTGTCTCGCCGCACCCTGCGGAAGAGCGCTACGTTGAAGTTGAGTTGGATGGCGCCAGCGGCCGCGTACGCCTTGATCCGCGGGTGCGGCCGGAACTCGTGTGGACGCGGGTTGCCACCGTTTCGTTGCGTGCGAATTTCCTGCAGATGCGCGTCTCCATGCCGGAAGCGACACTGCGGGGTTTTCACGGCGTTGTCCTCAGCGATGACCTGGCTTTGGAGGTACCCCCGGCAGTGCGCACCGAGTCCGATCTGCACGCGCTGTTTAGCGATCCCAGCGGATTCAGCGAATTGACGCCGAATCGGGTGGTCTCTTGCTCCCGCCACGAGTTTCGCATGACCCACACCGTGGGCAAAGAGGGCATTGCCGTGGGCGGCGGCATCTTGGCATTTGTGGAGGGTTCGCTGTGGCGTGACAACCATATCCCACAGACCGAGGATCCGAGTGGACCGGGCTACGTAACCGTATCGCATGCAGGAAGCAGCCGCGTTGACATAACCGAAATCGTCGAACCGGTAACCGGCCTGCACGACCGTGAGTTTGGAATTCGTGTGACCGTGTCCGTTGCGCCGTTACGGACGGGCGATACTATCACGCTCGTCTTCGGCGACCGGAGTGGGGGCGGCCCTGGCGCGCAAGCCAACGTCGTCGCTTGGACCTATACCCACAACTACAAGCGGGCGTGGTGGCACCGCATGCCCGTGCTCACGGTCTGGGTTGACGCCCGCGCCACGGAGACGTTTCTGCCGCTTGCGCGCGACCATGCGCACACTTTCACGGTGGTCCCGGATAGGCCCGCCAAGCTCTTCGTCACGGCCAAAGCCCATGCCCAGGTCGGCGTGCCCCATGATCTGAACATAGCGGTGTTGGACCGGTTTCAGGCGCTGGCCGTGCCGGCGTACACCGGGCGCGTGCGCTTCTCCTGCGACCGGGATGACGTAGAACTCCCCGCCCCAATTCACTTGCGGGAGGAAGACGGCAGCCATTGCCGGGTGACGTGGGTGCCCCAGGGCGAGGGCACATACGTGATTACGGCCGAGACCGATGACGGCCTTGCGGGCGTTTCCAGTCCGGTCGTGAGCGCGCCGGAGCTGCCGGAGTTGCGCGTGTACTTCGGCGATATTCACTCTCATTCCATCTACTCCGGTGATGCGGTTGGAGAAATCGAGGCCCAGTATGAGCACGGGCGCCACGTGGCGAATCTTGACTTCATGTGCGCCTCGGAGCACGCCGAGTACGAGACCGACAACCAGTGGACCGCCAATCAAGTCCTGGTGCAGCGCTACCACAAGCCGGGTGAATTCGTACCGATCAGCGGCTTCGAGTGGGCGTACATGAATGCGGATGAAGAAGGGCACGGCCTGGGACACCGCAACGTCTACAGCGAAAACGACTACCATCAAATTCTGCGCGGGAGTGCGGTCGCGACGGGGAATCTCGAGCGCGTGTGGCATCACCTGGAAGGCCGCGAGGACGTGCTGGCATTCGGCCACCACCCGCTGGCGGGCATTCGCTGGCACCAGCACAATCCCAAGTATGAACGGCTGCTGGAGATGTATTCCGGCTGGGGTAACTCGGAGATTCGGGGCAATCCGCGCCAGCCGTGGCGGACACAGGGCGGCCTTTCGCTGCAGGAAGTGCTGGCTACCGGATCGCGCGTGGGCGTGATCGCCGGCAGCGACAACCACGACGCCCGTCCCGGCTACGCGGGTATCGGTGAGCAGTTCAGCAAGTCTGTGGCCGACGCGATTTGGAAACCGTCGGGACTGGCGGTCGTGTGGGCGACGGGCCTCACGCGTAAGGAGATCTTCGCGGCCTGGCGGGCGCGGCGCACCTATGCCACCTCCGGCGCGCGCATTTTACTCTCATTCAAGGTGAATGACTGCTGGATGGGGTCTGATCTTGCGCTTGGGTCCACCGATCCCCGTCGGCTGGTCGTGAACGTGATCGGCACCGCGCCGCTCGGCAGCGTGACGGTGATAAAGAACAACGAGGACGTGCATACGTGGCAGAATCCCGCTCACGGTGTTGACCTTACATGGGAGGACGCTGGCGCAGCGCGCACGGGAGACTACTACTACGTGCGCGTAACGCAAGAAGATGACGAGATGGCGTGGTCAAGCCCGGTATGGTTAGATGTGACGTAATAGGGCAGACCGGGTTGTCTGCCACTTCATTGGGAAGACGTCACATAGATTGAGTAACGGGTCAGAGCGCCCTTTCCGCCGTCTCCAGTTCCCTCTCCTGGGGGAGAGGGTTACGGTGAGGGGGGATTCCTCGTCATGGCAATGCATTTCGCTTGCTTGGAACAGTCTTGCAGAAATCTCCTCCATCAAGAAATGAACCTGGTGAATACTTGCGCTTGTCCCTATAGTGGCTGACCTAGGCTGCCAAAGCACAATAAGGACTTAGGACCAATGACAAACTCCATACTTCCTCCAATTCCTTCCTACATCTGCCGTCGCGCCACGTCGCCGATCACGGTCGACGGCGCGCTCGACGAACCAGCCTGGCAGCATGCGGAACCGTTGCATCTCGTAGAAACCGTCAGCGGCGATGCCCCGCGCTACCCAACGGAAGTACGCGCACTCTGGGACGATACTTTCCTATACGTGGGCTTTCGGGCAGAAGACCCGGACATCTGGGGAACCTACACGAATCGGGATGAACCCCTGTGGGATGAAGAGGTGGTGGAGGTCTTCCTGGATGACGACTGCGACGAATGGTCGTTTCTGGAGTTTGAGGTCAGCCCGAACAACGTGATCGTAGATCTGGCCTGCTTCCGGCGCGGAGATAAGAGTCACGAGCTCTTCTGCTGGGATTGCCCCGACCTGCAAACGGCAGTGCAGGTGGATGGCGTGGTTAACTCCCGCACAGGTACCGACCGCGCTTGGACGACCGAGATAGCGATCCCCTTCGACCAGTGCATGACCGCGCCCCACGTGCCGCCCCGCCATGGCGACCGCTGGCGCGCCAACTTTTACCGCATCGACCGCGCCCACGACGCCGATGAATACACCGCCTGGTCCCCCACCGGCGAGATCCAGTTCCACATGCCAAACCGGTTTGGGTACGTGGTGTTTAGCGAAGAGTAGCCGGTCTACACATAGACCTCCATAGTTAGTGCAGCCAATAGATTACGACTTTGTTGGGCATGCCAAAGAAAGAAGGAAGCAATGCTGGGTTCACAGGAGGAACTGGCGATATTGGGAGGGCTGGCGGCGGTGGATGAGGGGGCCGTGCAACCGTGGCCGCAGGTGGCGGCGGGGGATAAAGCGGCGGTGATGGGTGTGCTGGAGCGAGGCGTGTTGTGGGGCGCGGCAGCGCCGGAGGCGATGGCGCTGCAGGAGGAATGGTCGGCGTACGTGGGCGCGCGCCATTGCCTGGTGACGAACAGCGGCACGGCGGCCTTGCACATGGCCGTGGCTGCTGCCGGTGTTCAGCCGGGTGATGAGGTTATCACCACGCCCATGTCCTGGTCGTCTACGGCGACCAGCATCCTGCATCACAACGCGATTCCGGTCTTTGCCGACATCGATCCGGAGACCTACACGCTGGACCCCAAGCAGATCGAGGCCAAGATCACGCCGCGCACGCGTGCTATCTTGCCGGTGCACCTCTACGGTCTGCCCGCCGACATGGACGGCATCATGGCGGTAGCGGAGAAACACGGCGTGAAAGTTATCGAGGACTGCTGCCAGGCGCAGGCGGCGACGTACAACGGGCGCTCGGTCGGCACCCTCGGTCACATCGGCGCGTTTAGCTTCAACGGCAACAAGAATCTGCCCGGCGGCGAAGGCGGCGCGCTGGTAACCGACGATGAAGAAGCCTGGGACTTGGCGGCGCGCGTGCAGCAATTCGGCGAACGACGGCGCACCGACGGCGAGCGCGAATACAACGTTTACGGCATGGGCTGGATGTACCGTGGGACGGAGATGACCAATGCGTTCATCCGCTCGCAAATGACGCGCACCGCTGAAACAACTGCCCGCATTCAAGCAAACGCCGCCTATCTGAACGAGCATCTGGCTGGCATTCCCGGTCTGCGCTTGCCGCACGTGCCGTCCGACCGCACGCACGTCTATTTTCGTTACGTGGCGGAGTTCGCGCCGGAGGAGGCGGGATTGGACGTTGAACCGGGGCCGGCAAGCGAGAAAGTGCGAGAAGCGCTGCGGGCGGAAGGCGTCGGCCTCGGCCGCGCGGAGTTTTTGCTGCCCCGCATGACGCTCTTCCAAGAGCAGGAGGGCTATGGCCGCGGCTGTCCCTGGACGTGCTGCTACGGCGAGCCGATTGAATACCGCCCCGAAGACTATCCGCACGCGGCTAACGCGGTGGATAGGGTCATTCCGTTAATGGGGCTGACTCCTCCGAACGATGAGACTTTGATGGCGGCTTACGTGCGGGCGTTTGAGAAGGTGTTTAGCCAGCTTGAGCGGGTGGTGGCGTGAGAGCAAGGTGACCTTTCAGCCACCGCAACTCGCGTGCTTCGACAAGCTCAGCACGAACGGATGTGGGGGCCGGTCTTCGCGCTTCACCAGGAGTGTGCTTCGACAAGCTCAGCACGAACGGTAGGCAGGACTGCCTCCGTACTCTTTTCACGAATGTGCTTCGACAAGCTCAGCACGAACGGTAGGCAATGGGTTTCAACTGCAGGCCGGCGGTTTCTTGCAATGAAATTGTCTTGCCGTCCTCACCTAGTCAATAGAGAGACAGAATTGCCGCTTGCGGCTGACTGCTGGGCCGCTGCCACGACCCGCACTGCTTCATGCGCGTGGGCCAGCTTCACTGCCGGTTCAGCGCCAGTGCGCACGCAGTCCACGAAGTGTCTGACCTCGTGGTAGATGGCGCCCGCGTAATCATCGCCGAAGGTCGGACCGTACCACGTATCGTGGGTGTCAACGCCGTGCGTTGAGATCGTCATGCTGGTGGCTGGGGCGCAATCGATGCGGATCATCCCCTGAGTACCGACGGCGTCGAGGCGCGCGTCCAGCGCGCGATACGTCTGGACGGGCAGAGTCCACGCGTGCTCGAAGCTGGCAACCGCTCCCGAGGCGAATTTCACAAGCGTGAAGACCGCGTCATCGATGCCAAGGTTAGTCGCCAGCACTTGGTGCGACTCCGCCGTCACGCGGACAACCGGTTCATCAACCATTGAAAGCACGTATTCGATGTCGTGAATACCCAGGAATTGTAGTACCGTGGTGTTGCCCTCGAACTTCCGGGCGCTGGTGATGGGGTTGTTGCGCCGGGCGAATACGTGGATGATGTCGCCGATATCGCCGCGTCGGTATGACTCCAGCGGCATGGCGTAACGGGGGTCGAAGTGGAGCGTATGCCCTACCAGGAGCGTAATGCCGGCGCGCTCCACGGCAGCGACCATGGCATCCGCGTCTGCAAGTACTATGGCCAACGGCTTTTCCAGCAAGATGTGCTTGCCGGCCTCAGCGGCCGCAATCACCGCGTCGCGGTGAAGCCAGTCCGGCAGGCAGATGCTCACTGCCTGAGTGTCGTCGCGCGCGAGCACGTCATGCCAGTCAGCGTATACGTCGGCGCCGGCCGGATCGGCGGCAGCGTGGGCGGCCTGTGGATTAAGGTCGGCTACGGCCCGCAGTTGCACTTCGGGAAGCTGCCGGTAAACGTTCGCGTGCCGTTGACCCATTTGTCCGGCGGCAATCACGCCGATGCCAATTTGGTCCATTTCCCCAATTCCCCCGTACACGAAGAGGAGGCGCACAAACACGCCCCACGTATTTTCGATGCATTTTGTCTGACTTGCAGCCGAAGCGATCCCCGCCTGTCAGTGGGTAGCCGCACCGGCTTACTTACGGCCGGCCGAAACTAGTGCTCCACCTGCTGCATGATCAAACCGGCCGGTTCTACCGGCTGACCGGTGATGATGGAGCGTTCGGCGGCTTCGATCATCGCGACCACAGCCAGTCCATCCCGACCGGGTATCGCCGGTTCGCCGCCGTCCAGAACGCAATCCACCATATTCCGCATGGAATTGCCCCAGGATTCCGGAGTCTTGAAGTACGACCACATCTTGGGTCTAATGGACAGTTGGCGCTCTTCCGTATCCAGCGCGAAGCCGCGATTGGAGCGGTCGAGGGTTACTTTCCCTTTCGTGCCGTAGAGGGAAAGATACTGTTCCACGATGGCAGGGTAGCCTTCCGGCACAATCCAAGAGGTTTCGAAGGTCACCGTGCAATTTTCAAACTCTACCATTGCCTGCACGAAATCATAGGCGTCCACGCCTTTCTGGGGCAAGAGGCGCTTTTCGCCGCGCGCATAGACCCGCACGGCTTCTTGCCCGAGGATCCAGCGCATGTAGTCCATCGTGTGGGGAAACAGGAACCAGTGGGGGCCGGATTCGCTGCTCCACGAGAGCATTTTCGTTGGCACCCAAACCGTATCGGAGAGGCGGGAGAAGCCAAAGATCGGGTCGCCGATTTCGCCGCTCTGCACGCAGTCGCGGAGATCTTGGATATCCTCACTCCAGCGATTGCCCAGGCTAACGCTTAGGAGCCGATTGTTGCGCTCGGCGGCCTGCACCATTGCCAAGGCATCGGCGACACTCGTGGCCAACGGCTTTTCGACTAGCACGTGCTTGCCGGCCTCGAGCATGGCAACAACCGCATCACGATGGGCAAAATCAGGTGTAGCCACGCTCACGAGCGCTACGTCGGAAGCTGCAATGGTGTCCAGATCGGGAGCCGCTTTGCTACCCAGTCGCTCTGCCACTGTTTGGGCGCGGTCCGGGTTAGCGTCAAATACAAGCGAGAGGTTCGATCGTTCATACGCGGCATAAACGTCGGCGTGCTGCTCACCAATGAGGCCCACGCCGACAACGGCAGTATTTAGGAAATCGTCCGCCATGGTCGTGCCCTTCATTCGGCGTTACCTGATTTCGAACTCCTCAGTCCAGGAAATCTCGCCTTCCTCGGCTACTGCCGTGACCATGATCGTGTATTTGCCAGGCTCTAAGCTCTCCGGCACCGTCCACGCCCAATGCACTAGACCGTTCACTCCCGCAGTCTTCGACGTGAACTCCTCAATCGAGATCGTATCCTCGCCGCGCATGAGCGCGGGCGTGATCTCGCTGCCTTCTTTCGAGCCCGCCATCAAGACCGCAACTTTTCCACGGTGGACGATCTCGGAGTACGTGAGAATTCGCAAGGGGATGAACTGGGCTTCATAGGGTGGCGCTTCCCCAATGCCGAGCTTACACGCGCTGAGCATACTGCCGCCTGCCATTACCAAGAAGAGACGTCGTCGCATTACTTTCCTCCACTCACCGGAGCGTTATACATGGGCTCTCTATCACAAGGACCATTTATCCTAGACATCGCGCAGCCGAATTGGTCGTCCCTCTTCGATGGACCGGTACGCTGCCAGGATTGCTTCCACGCCGGCACGACCATCTTCCCCTGTGACCAACGGAGAGCGTCCAGCGATAATTGCCTCGCAAAAATCCTTAAGCAAATAGTAATTCATTGACTCTGATGTATCAATCGACGTGACGGAACCGCTCTTCGTTTCCGTCCGCACGACCGCCTGTCCCGTGACTTCAAACTCGATCATTCCGCGTGTGCCAAGCAAGCGCAGATACACATTGCCCCACTTGGACCAGTTTTCGGGCCTATTCCACGAGGGGTCGGTGGAGGCAATAGCACCGCCTTCAAAGGTCTCAACGAGTATCGCGGTATCGTCCACGTCGATGTGCGGCCGCTTGAGCGTATCCCCTTCGGCATACACTTCGGCCACTTCCTTCCCGGTAAACCAGCGCATCAAGTCGGTGACGTGGACAATATGGTCGCGGATCGTACCGCCGCCCGAGCGTTCTGGATCGATGAACCATCCGGTCGTCATCGGCCGCAGATGATTCGTGCCGTGCATTGCAAGTATCTCACCTATTTCCCCCGCATCCACACGCTGCTTGGCGTGCCAGGCAACAGGCGCAAAGCGACATGGATACGCTGTGCCCAAGAACACGCCCGCTTCTCTGCAAGCAGCAATCATTGCGTCGGACTCTTCCAGAGTAATGGAAAGCGGTTTCTCGCAGAGAACGTGCTTGCCGGCCCTGGCGGCGTCGATCGTCATTTGGGCATGATCGATGTTTGCCGAGCATATAGAGACCGCCTCGACCTCGTCAAGCTCCAGTAGTTCATGGTAATCGGAAAAGACTTTCACTGCCGGAGCTTCAGGATGCGCGGCGAGCATGGCCTGCATGCGGTCTAGTTGCTCTGGGATGACATCCGCTGCCGCGACAAGCTGGGCGGACGGCAGTTTGAGAGCCTCCGAGACGTAGCCATTCTGATGGCCGTGATCGAACGAAATGACGCCGAGGTTCAGTGCCCGTGTCGCACTCATAGCGTAACCACCTCATTTCGCTCGATGCTCTCCATGGCTGCCCAATAGGCGTGCAGCATTGGCAAGGGATCGGGGAGGCCCTGGGTTGACTCGCTGTCTTCTTCCCAGAACTGCAGATAGGCGGCAGCCATCTTCTCATATGGCGAACGGTGGTACGCCTCCGTGAGCGTAACCCCACTCTCGGACGCCATCCAGAAGCTACGGGCATTGGAATCGTACTCCACCATGCCTTCGCGCCCCGTGACTTCGATCACTTCCTTGCGGTATTGGCTCGGATACGCAGCACTCATCTCGCCGTAGAAGATCGCACGATTTGCATAGCGGCCATTGCAATACACGGTGTCGGTATTGGATGCCTTAAGTGAAGCGGCTTTCGCGTAGATTCTCTGCAGCGGGCCCCCCAGCAACACAAGCGATTCCATGAGTTGAAAGAGGCTCTGCTGCCATGCCTGGGCGGGAGCGAACACCCGAATGGCACGCACGGTGATGATTTCGCCGATGCCTGTGCGCGCGGATTGTGCGGCGGTCTCGTACTTGTGGGTGAAGTGAACCGGCAGCGCAACGCGCACGCCGCCGCCGGCCGCATCAAGAATAGCCTCTGCGTTGGCGTGCGAATCGCCGAAAGGTGGGTGAATGATTGCCTGCCGACCGCTCTCCAAAGCGTGTTGCGCCGTGACCGATCTTGTGGAAATGTCACCGGCGATATCTGCAATGCCGCCGTTTTCCTGCGGCCACTCGTGGGCAACCGGCACGCCGAGAAACGTGTTTCGAGATTCGCTGGTACTCGCGGGCTTGAGGATAGTAATTGAGTCTGCCGGTAGCAGGCGTTTATACGCCTCCACACGTTCAGCGAGATTATCCGCACCGACAAGGAGCACAGATTGATTGCGCATATTCTACTTCATCTTGTTCGTACTCCCGCGAACGCGGGAATAATGAGACTCTGCCCCTGGCTTTCATACCGGCAGCCAGCCGCGTTGGGCGGCGAGTAGCACGCTTACCGTCAACGTCGCCTCCGGGTGCTTGCCGTCGAGCACCTGCCGCAAGAGATCTCCCACCGGCACGAACTCAACCTGAATGATCTCAAACGCGTCAGGCCTGGGAGCATGATAGTCAAGATCGGTCGCAAAGTAAAGACGCATCATGATCGGCAGCAAGGGTGTGCTTGGATGGTAGAGACCTAAGGGCCGTATTTGTCCCGCACGATAGCCGGTTTCTTCTTCCAATTCGCGCAGTGCGCCGGACGCGGGGTCTTCATCGGGATCGAGCGCGCCCGCGGGCACTTCGAGCGTTGTGCGTCGCAGCGGGTGTCGGTATTGGCGGACGAGCACGGCTTCACCCGCAGCGGTAAGTGCCAGCACGGCTACCGCATCCCGCCGGATATCCAGATATGTGTACAGCATGCGCCTGCCGTCCAGCTCAGCCTCCAGCACGTCTTCACGTACCGGGAACCGTCCGTTGTAGGCGACTTTCGATTCTACTACCCTCCACCCCAGCGGCGGGCCGGACTCGTCTTGTGTGTTCCTGCTCATGAATGTTGCCCTGTTGAAGGTGTGTCGAACTTAGAAGAACTCAATGCAATGGTGGTTGAAAGTTGGCGCAAGCGCAGTCGCACCAGGCGCAGCTCCTCAAACGAGTAATCGTCGCCAAGCCGCTGCTTGACCGGCGATAGCAAGTAGTCATCATCTTCGGCGCGGAAGGCGTCCACAATGCGCGCATAGCGGTGTGCCGGCGGCAGCATGTGCGTGAGGTCAAGAGCTTCTTCCGTCTCCGCGATCCGCTCAAGATGCGTGAGCACGGTGCCCGGCGCAAGGTCGCGTCGCGTGGCAATCTCTGCCAAATTCAAGCCGGAGCGCACCAGTTCTAGAGTTTGCGCCTCGGTATTGCTGAGGTACAAGCGGCGCTCAGGTGCAGTGCCGGACTGTCGCAGCCGCGATGCGATGGCAGATGGTTGGCGGCCAAGTTCCGACGCGATCTCCAGGATAGAGCGTCCCGTTTTGAATAGGCGGCCAAGCCGTTCATTTTCCTCCGGCTGCCACTTTTCGTATGCGCGAGGGGAAGAATTTCGGTTTTGCTCTACGGATGAGTCGGCTGTGGCGTGACTGTTGATTTTGGAGTTGCCGGAAACATCCGGTCCGGCGCGCTCTCCCAAATGTTCGCAAATCACGGCGATGAACCGGTCGCCGAATTGCCGGAGCTTGTTTTCGCCCACGCCCTTTATTCGGAGCAGCGCTTCGTCGTCCGTTGGTAGTTGGGCGGCCATCTGCCGCAGCGACGAATCGGGAAAGACTACGTACGTCGGCACGGCCAACTCTGTAGCGAATTCTTGACGCAGAGAGCGCAGTTTCTCAAAAAGAAGCTCGTCGGGTTCCCCTCCTGAATCAGCAATCGGCGGCTGCCCAACGAGTTCCAAGGACTCACCACTCTTGAGAAAGGCCTTTCCTTTGGTTGTAACAAACAGAGTCGGAAAGTTGCCGGTTGTACTGCGGGCGATGAGTCCATTGTCGATGAGCTGGTCGACGACGTCCTGTAACTCCTCCTTCGTAAAATCACGTGCAATGCCGTGGACCGGCAGCGTAGCATGGCGGAACTGTTGGACTCGCCGCGAGTGGCTGCCCCGTAGCACGTCGACGACATGATTGACGCCGAACCGTTCGCCCGTCCGTATCACTGCCGACAGCACTTTTTGCCCGATTTCCGTACCATCATAGGTGTGCGCGGCATCTTGTTGCTCCGACTTGGCTCGGCATACGTCGCAAGCGCCGCAATTCTCTTCTCCCCACTCCTCGCCAAAGTAGCCGAGAAGAAACGCCCTACGGCACGAATTGGTCTCTCCGTAGGCGACCATCTTGGCGAGCTTTTCCTTGGCATTGTTGCGCTCCGCTTCATCCCCAATCTGGTTGATGAAATACTCTTGGTTGATCTTGTCGCCGTAGGAGTAGAAGAGCATGCACGTGCTGGGGTTTCCGTCGCGCCCGGCGCGTCCGGTTTCTTGATAGTAGCCCTCGATTGTCTTAGGAAGGTCGTAGTGCACGACCAACCGGACATTCGGTTTGTCTATGCCCATGCCGAACGCGATCGTTGCCACGATGATCGGCACGTCATCCCGCAGAAACCGTTCCTGGGTCTCCCGGCGCACGTCGTCTTCCAGCCCGGCGTGATACGGCAGAGCCCTATAGCCGCGTTCGCGGAGATCGGCGGCGAGTTTCTCGGTGTTCTGCCGCGAGAAACGATAGATTATGGTGGAGCCGTCGCGATGTGCACTTAACAGTTCTGTAAGCGCTTCGAAACTCCGCCGCTTAGGTCTGACGCAATACGTGAGGTTCGGCCGATTGAAGCTGGCGACGAATTTCGTGGCGTCGGGCATGCGCAGTTGATTGAGGATGTCCTGCCGCACGCGCTCTGTCGCGGTAGCCGTGAGCCCGATCACCGGCACCGCGGGGAAGTTGTCGCGCAGCACCTGGAGGGCGCGGTAATCCGGCCGAAAGTCGTGGCCCCACTCCGAGATGCAGTGCGCCTCATCGATGGCAATGAGGCTGAGCTTCACGGCGTGGAGAAAGTCGCGAAACTTGGGGTTTACTACCCTCTCTGGAGCAACGTACAGGATATCGAGGTCGCCCTTGTAGGCCGCAATCTGCACGCGCCGTACGTGGGCAGGGCTCATGGTGCTGTTGATGCAATCGGCGGCGATGCCGCGACTCTGCAGGGCATCGACCTGGTCCTTCATCAGTGCAATGAGGGGTGAAATGACCAGCGTCACGCCGTCGAGACAGAGGGCGGGCAGTTGGTAGCACAGCGACTTGCCACTGCCCGTAGGCATCAATGCGAGTGAATCCCTTCCATCCAGGACATTCCTGATGACTTCGGCTTGCAATGGCAAGAATTTCTTATGCCCAAACTTTGACTCAAGGAGAGCCTTAAGCTCGCTGCCAAGCTCAGGGGTTTCGATTGCTCCAGCCATCAATGCGCTACCTTGGATTCAGCCCTCGGCCCCAGAGTTAAAATTCTTGGATTGTAAGAATTCGTGGTCGTGCAACTCGCGGAGTGAGCGGATGGACGAGTTATCCGCGTTGCTGCGCTCGGCGTGCCGATCGATTAGGACCGTGCGCATGCCGATGGCTTGGGCGGGTTCGATGTCGAATTGCACGCTGTCGCCGACGTAGAGAACCTGCTCGGGAGCGATCTTGGCTTCAGCGAGGGCGAGCGCAAAGATAGCAGTGTCCGGCTTTTCCAGGCCGACACAGCCTGAGAGCACCTGCGTGGGGAAGTATCGATGAATGCCTAAGTGCTCAATGAGGTCCATGCCCCAGGCTTCCCAATTGGAGATCAGACCGAGCATGTACTCCTCGCCCGTTAGTCGCTCCAGCACCGGAATGACGTCGGTATAGAGCGCATATCCCTGAGGCCGGCTCAATTTGCAATAAATGTGCAAGGCGTACGTCACGCGGTTTGCGCGTGAAATGCCGACTTCCTGCAACAGCCGAACGTAGTACTGATTCCAGAAGGCGTATGAGCGTTCATGCGTCAGTGTCCATCCATGATTGTTAGGATCGTCAAATTGGGGCGAGATTCTGTCCAGGGCGCCCGCAACGTCTCGATGGGGAACCGGATGTCCAAGGTCTGCGAGGGATTGTGTAATATGTTCGGCGACGGAGGGATACACTGTCGCCAGCGTGCCGCCGAGATCAAAGAATATGGCTTTCCGCGTTTCATTGGACATGAGCGTGGAGTGGTGTTCTTGTGCTGTGGGTTAAATATATTGTCCGTGGATATGAAGGCACCTGTCAACCGGATGAGGCGACCGTCGGCAAGTCCTATAATGCTTGAGAGGGAGATAGCTCGCTATGATGTCTCCCCCTCCTTGTTAAGTGCGGAGTGAAAGGCATGATTCTGCCAATTGGAAATGGCTCTGGTCAGCGCAGCCATGGCTCGGTAGAATCGTGTTTGGCGCCACATTGATTTAGAGAAGGGAAGCACTGTGGATTCAGAGCGAGAGCGGCTGTGCAAGTTGCTGCAAACCGAAGCGGTCAAGGAGGGGGACTTCGTCCTCAGCTCCGGCAAGCGCGCAAGTTATTACATCGATTGCCGCCTTGTAACGCTGTCGGCGGCAGGAGCATATCTTACCGGTCATGTGATGCTGGAAGCGTTGGGCGCGGAATTGCCGGATGCGGTCGCCGGTATGTCGGTTGCCGCAGACCCGGTGGTGACGGCTATCGCAATTGCCAGTTTTACCGCGGGCACGCCCATCCAGGCGCTGATCGTGCGCAGCCGCGCGAAGGAGCATGGTACCGGCAAACTGGTAGAGGGCCCTCTGCAAACGGGCATGAAAGTGGCGATTGTGGAGGATACGGTAACAACAGGTGGCTCGGTGTTGCGCGCTGCGGAAGCCGTCACGGAGGTCGGCGGTGTAGTAACCGGCATATGGACTCTCGTGGATCGCCTGCAGGGTGGCGCCGCAGCCATTGCACGGGCCGGTTATCCGTTTCAGGCTGTCTTCACAATCGAGGACTTGGGTATTGAACCCGCAAAGGGTGAGAGCTAAGGCCGTTTTGCCTCTTTAGTCTGTGGATGTATCGGAATGAACTATGTCTCTGGCGAACCCTGAGGATACCATTGCCGCCGTGGCCACGCCGCCGGGCGAAGGCGCAATTGGGATCGTGCGCTTGAGCGGCAGGGAGGCTCTGGCGATTGGCAAACGCTGCTTTTGGCGGCAGAAGCGGGGCAGGTGGCAAAGCCATCGCTCCTACGTCGGTCTGGTGGTCAATCCGTTGACCAACGCCCATTTGGACCAGGCGTTGTGTACCTACATGCGGGGTCCGCACTCGTACACGGGTGAAGACGTGGTCGAGTTTTCTTGTCACGGCAGCCCGGCAGTGCTTCGCCGGACCCTGGAATTGCTCGTAGGCCAGGGCGCACGCCTGGCCCAACCGGGTGAATTTACGCTGCGCGCCTTCTTTAACGGAAAGCTCGATTTGGCACAGGCCGAAGCGGTTATGGACGTAGTGCGGGCACGCACCGGCAAGGGGCTGTCATTCGCGCTCGATCAGCTTGAAGGTAAGTTGTCGCGGCAGGTTCGCGATCTGAGGCAGCAGGTGCTTGGGCTCCTTGCGCGCCTGGAAGCCAACATCGATTTCAGCGAGGACGACGTGCCGCCGGTCCCCTCAAGCGAGGTGGAAGCAGCAATCGGTAACGCGCTTACTGCCTTGGA
Source organism: Chloroflexota bacterium (assembly GCA_965221905.1). Classification (GTDB taxonomy): domain Bacteria; phylum Chloroflexota; class UBA11872; order VXOZ01; family VXOZ01; genus VXOZ01. Next base: position 2,738,793 of record OZ244922.1, on the reverse strand, counting down.
GCAACTGCTAGAGACGGCTCAGAGCGGCGCCATGGTGCGCGATGGCGTGCCGACGGTGCTGGTCGGTCGCCCGAACGTGGGTAAGTCGAGCCTGCTCAACGCCTTCTTGTCCGCCGATCGGGCCATTGTAACGGACATTCCCGGCACAACGAGGGACGTGCTGGAAGAGACCGTTGACGTTGACGGTATTCCCCTTGTGCTAGCGGATACCGCGGGCATAGTAGCAACCGACGACGTGGTTGAGCGAATCGGTGTGGAACGCAGTCGGGCGTCATTGGCGGCTGCCCGCCTAGTAATCCTGGTCTTGGATAGCAGCATGCCCCTCCGGCCGGAAGACCGCAGCGTGATAAGAGAAGTGCAACAAGCGCGAGAAGCAGACCCGGACCAAAGGACAATTATCGCGCTGAATAAAGCCGATAAGTCACGCTCTCTCCTGCCGAAAGATGTGGAGGGTTTGCTGCAAGATTGTCCGGTGGTGCTTACATCGGCACTTGCCGGCGATGGCCTGCAGGCGCTGCGGGCGGAAATCGGACGAATGCTCTTGCAGAATGGGCTGCCAGGCGAAAGTGCCGTCGTGACCTCGCTCCGCCATCAAGCAGTGTTGCAAGAAGCGCACGCGGCGCTGATGGAGGCGCAGCAAGCAGCAGCAGACTGTCTCCCAGAGGACTTCGTCTGCATCGGCCTGCGCGCGGCAATTAATGCGTGCGGCGAGCTAACGGGTGAGAGCGCGACGGAGGACCTCCTCGACCGCATCTTCGGGGAATTCTGTATCGGAAAGTAGCCGCGATTCGGGTCTAGGGCTCCAGGCCGTCCTCATTGTGCAGGGCCTTACGTTGGTTCCACCGCTGATGCACGGCGTTCCAGAACAGCAGAGCGCAAGCGCCGCCAATCACGTCGATTGCCACGTCCTGCCAGGTGGCGCTCCTTCCCGGCACGAAATACTGGTGGAATTCATCGCTAAGGGCGTAGATGACAACGATGATGAACGCCAGCGGCTGAATTCTGGGGTCTGGGAAGCGAGAGTAGATGGCACGGTACCAAAGCAAGGCCAACACGGCGTATTCCATGAAGTGGGCGCCGTTCTTAATCAAGAAGTCCAGGAAGCTATCTGAGAGCGCAGGCAGCGTGGGTTGCGAGGAACCGTAGAAGATGAGGGCCATCCAGATCAGCGGAGGCGCCCAGTAAAGGAGAAAGCTGCGTACGTATGATGGCATTTCTTGAGCGAAAGGCTTCTTACTGGCAATTTAGGTTGCACATACTGGAGCTTGAGAGCCGTCATGGTAGTTTGCCAACCCGTATGCAGGCCCGTCGAGCTATCAAAGTTCGCCTAGCTAATTGGCGTTTCTTCCGGCAGGAGAGCGATCTGATCGGGCTGAGCGCGGCGGCGCTTCCACTGCTGGTATTCAGCAATTTCCTCAGCGATGCTGTCGATGTCTTCAAAGTGGCGATACACGGATGCGAACCGCACGTAGGCAATTTCATCGAGGACGCGCAGTCGCTGCATCACTTTATCGCCAATGACTGTGGACTCTACCTCGGGTTCACCGATTTCAAGCAACTCGCGCTCAATGCGGTCGACTATGCACCCGACCTCTTCCGAGCCGACCGGGCGCTTCCAGCATGCTGTGCTGATCTTATCGCGCAACTTGCCCCGGTTGAATTCCTCTCGCCGGCCGTCTCGCTTAACCACCGTAAGCGGCACGGGATCGACCCGCTCCGTCGTTGTAAACTCCCGGCCACAGCGCAGGCACTCCCGAAAACGCCGCGATCCGGCCCTAAGAAGCTGATAGGAAGCCACGCGAGATTCAACAGATTCACAGTGCGGACAAGCCAGGAACTCCAGTCGCTCATAGGTGGTGTAGCGGTGGCCGCAATTCGCGCACTCGCGGCGACGGCGAATGCTCATCTCTTCCGGACGACTATCAACCACGCGGGTATCATGCTTATTGCATTGCGGGCAACGCATGTCCATACCTCCGTTGGCTTCTATCGCTACACTCCGGCAAGCAAACGTTCACGAGTCCATCAAGAACGTACGCTACGCCAGACACCCAACACTATAGCACATTATGTAGATTCCATAAAAGATGCTATCTACAAGATATAGCTAAGGCAGTGACGTGAGGATGTAGTCCGGGCTTGTCTTCAAGACTTCACAGGATACGCCAACGTTTGCTTTAGCGTCGATTGCGTAGGTCCGACTTTCCCCAATCTTGGTGCGCCGCAGCAGGCCCCGCTCAAGAAACACCGGCTCCATGTTGCCGAGGTGGCGAACTATGCCGCGGTCAGAGCAGTCGTAGCGGCGCGCAGAGACCGTACACGGCCGTCCGCATCTTCCACGATGGCGCCTTCAATGGATGCGTAGCCCAAGTAATCGGGATTAACGATCTCCTCCGCACAGTGAAAGACCGAGTTACTGGCGAGCGTCGCGCCGAAGAAGACGACTTTGCCGCCAAGCTCGTAGAGGCGGTAATAGGGTGAGTCCGGCCCGCAGGGCGTGTCTCGATGGTCGGCAGTCAGATAGGCTGCTTGCGGTCCGATGGCTGCGGCTGAAGAGACGGGATGCCGGCTGCGCAGAGACTGTGCCCGTTGGCGAAGGGTCTCCGTAATTCGACCTGAGGTTGAAGGCGTCTTCCTGATGGAGAAGTGATGCGGCCAGGTCTTGAGAACTGAGAAGGTTAGCGTTGGGACAAGTAGGGTGCCGCCGTCGCCGACTGACTCTAAGAGCGCGTCGATCACCGTTTCGGCGCCGCCGGTCACGTATCCGAAACTGCGCAGGGAACTATGGACCAGCAGTACATCGCCGGAGGTAACTCCGACATCCCGGATTCCTGAAAGAATCATGGCTCTGTCAACTGTCATGGGCCGACCCTCGCGTTTAGGGAGTGGTGTGATCCCTCAGCTACTCTACCTCAGACTAATACCATCATCTCTTCTATGCCATTGAGAAAGCCGGGCCGCGGCGAGCTTTTTGCCAAGTCGGATGCTCGTCCGTTATCAGATTCGCACTTTTGTTAGGCCCCGCGGGCAATAGCGGCCTTGATTGGCAGCGTACACCTACCTCCTCGATACTGCCAAGTGATGATTAGCCTAATTGGGAAGCGGAAATGTAACATTTCTTACCGTAAACGTCAGACTCTTATATAATTCTTAATGTTGTCTAGAGCCCAGCGACAAACGACATAATACCCCATGCTATAATGGGTAGCAGTTGTCACAGGGATCATATAGGCGTATTGGCAGCGATGGGGTCAAGCGAATTGAGAAAAGTGTTACAGTTGCAGTACCTAGATCCTCCAGAATTATGGAAGGCACGGTGAAGCTATGATAGGCGGAGTCCTGGGGTTCATCGGTCGGCACTGGCGCGGTATCCTACTTTGGGTGCTGGTTGCGATCGGATTTTGGTGGTCTGTTGCCGTCTTCGGCGCGCCCAGTGTCCTGTTCATAGTGTTTCAAATTTTTGCCACGCTATTCCAGCTTGCCTTTGCGATCCTCTTCGTACTGATACAATTCGTTGCGCTCTTTTGGTTTCTTGGCCGCGGGCGTGTCTATTGGATTATGCCCGGGGGCGAGACCGGAATATCCTTCAAGGACTATCGCGGCAACGAGCAAGTGCTGGAAGTCTCAGCGCGGATTGTGACTTTGCTCCGCGGCGTACGCGATTTCAAGCGTATGGGCGGCGAAGTTTCACGCGGCTTGCTGCTGATCGGACCGCCCGGAACCGGTAAGACCTATTTGGCGCAAGCCATTGCCACTGAGGCTGGAGTGCCTTTCGCTTATGCTTCTGCGCCCGGTTTTCAAAACATGTTCATGGGCGTCGGTAACTTGCGCATCACGATGCTCTACGCAAAGGCGCGGCGGCTCGCGCGGAAGTATGGCTCCGCAATCATCTTCATCGATGAAATTGATGCCGTTGGCGCTGCTCGTACCTCGCAAATGGGCGGGGGCGGGGGCATGATGGGGGGGATGTTCGGCGGTGGTGGGATGGGTATGATCAATACACTGCTCCTCGAGATGGAACCTCCAAACGTGGATACGAGTTGGAGGGCACGGGTCTTACGCCGCCTCGGTCTGCGCAGAGGGAGAGCCGTGCCACCCGTGGTGCTCACGATTGGCGCGACGAACATTTCTGAAGTGCTGGACCAGGCTCTGTTGCGACCGGGCCGCTTCGACCGCAAGATTACAATCGACCCGCCTGACTTCGATGGCCGCAAGGATGTTATCCAATACTACATGGATAAGGTTCGTCATGACCCTGACATAGACATCGACAAGATTGCTGCCGACACGGTGAGTTACACGCCGGTCAGCATCAAGTACCTTATCAACGAGGCGGCCGTAGTAGCGCACTTCGAAGGCCGGGACTATATCTCATATACAGACTTTAGCCAAGCGCGAGAGACGAATGAATGGGGCTTGCGCCAGCCGATCCGCAGCATGAGCGAAAAGGAACGACGGCGGCTTGCCTACCATGAAACCGGTCACGCGATAGCGATGGCCTTGCTGCAACCTGAGAATCAGCTCTACAAGGTCACGATCATACGCTACGGCCGTGCGCTGGGTCTCGCTGCCAGTACGCCGCTTGAAGAGCGCTATACGCAGACCCGCGAAGAGGTACTTTCGGAAATCAAGGTTGCCCTTGCTAGTCGCGCGGCTGAGGAACTCTTCCTTGGCACCGGGCTTACAGGTGTAACATCCGACCTGCAGCAGGCGACACGCCTGGCGATGGGGTATTTCGGCTACTATGGCATGGGCAATAGCTTCTATTCGTACCTCGCGATGCCCAGCGGTTTGGGTGGCATTGACCCGGACACGAAGCGCCGCATCGAAGCGTTGCTCGACGAGCAGTACCGCGAGGTGAAGCAACTGCTGGCAGAGCATGCGGATGAGGTGCACATAGTTTCTGAACGATTGCAGGAAGAATTGGAGCTACACGGCGAGGATGTTAAGGAAATCCTGGAGTCACGCGGAGTGCAGCGTCGTGGCCCCGCAGGTGTGGGTGTCGCCGCGCTGACCGGCTACGCTGGCGGCCTGGCTTTGGGCCAACAGTCTAACGGCCCGGCGGAAACGCCCGGCCCAAATGGTAACCCGGTCAATCCACCGGAAGGCCAAGCGAAATCTAGCGAGGAAGCGGATAAGGAAACTGAGTCCCAATAGCAGCGCCCGGAAAGGCTGATTACGTTTGGCTCATGGCGACTTCGTCAAAGACGGCGCACTATCAGCGTGCTTGGGATGGCATGAGGATAGTGCGCTGTTGTTCTCCGCTCGTTATGCACGTTTAGTGGAACATCGTATTAACGCTTCACGATGTAGTCTGTGAGGATGTCCATGCAGCGCAATACCGCGGTTGGTACAGCATTTGTCAGTATCATCGTGTTCATCGCGATGGTGCTCGTTGTACCGAACATCATTGCCGACTGGCTCTGGTACCAAAGCCTCGACCGCACTGACGTCTTTTCCAGAATCATTACACTGCAGCTAGGCCTCTTCGCCGCCGGTCTAGTCGGTTTTGGCGTGCTTTACTTTGGCAATATGACCTTAGTAAGGAAGATCGTAGCGCGGCAAGCGTACAATACTGGCGAAGACTTCCTTTCCACTTCGGCGCGGCGGACCGAGCTTGCTTCCCGGATAATCTCCGGCGTTGTGGGTGTGATTGCCTCCGTGATCTTTGGTCTAATGGCCGCCGGACAATGGAACACGGTGCTCCGCGCCCAAAACCTCATCCCATTCGGTATCACGGACCCTCTATTCGAGAGGGACCTCTCGTTCTTCGTCTTTACACTCCCGCTGCTTGAGTTCATTCAAGGCTGGCTCTTCCGTGCGTCTATTGTCGTGTTGCTTGTGGCGGTCTTTGCATACGGTTTCCGTCTTGTGCTGCCATACATGATTTCGCCGGAAGACGATGAAGGTGAACGGCGTGAGATCCCCCGCAATATCATCGCCGGGGCGCCCATTCGCATTCATCTCTCGGTGCTGGGCTTCCTTGTGATGGTTTTAATGGCGGGGACCCATTGGCTGCGCCTTCACACGCTTGAGTTCTCCACGCGGGGCGCGGCCTACGGAGCGAGCTACATTGACGTCAATATTATGCAGCCGGTACAGCAAGTGCTCATTGTGTTGGCTGTGGTGGCTGCACTTGGTCTCGTCCTGGGTGCCGTATTCAATCAGCAGTGGCTGCCCATCGGCGGTATCGGGCTTTGGCTGCTCGTGCTGGTCGCGGGCGCGTGGGCATATCCCGGCTTGGCGCATCGCCTGGAGGTGCAGCCGAACGAGTTGGAGCGCGAGCGCCCCTACATCGAGAACAACATAGAATTCACGCGCGAGGCGTACGGTCTCAACCGTATTGTCGAACAGGAGCACCCGGGCGAGCCGGCGGTGACGCTAGAAGAGTTGGTTGGCAATCCCCTGACAGTGCGAAACTTCCGTCTCTGGGACCCCGAACCGCTGCTCATTACCTATAACCAGGTGCAGAGCATCCGACTTTACTACGACATTCTCGATGCGGACGTGGACCGCTATTACGTCGATGGCGAGTATCGCCAAGTGATGGTGGGCGCGCGCGAACTCTCAACGGAGAAACTGCCGGGCTCGGCGCAAACGTGGGTCAACCGCAGGCTCCAGTTTACCCATGGCTACGGGGTTGTAATGAGTCCCGTGAATGAGGTCTCACCGGAGGGCTTGCCGTCCTTCTTCCTAAAAGATGTGCCCCCAACGGGCATCATGGATATTGAACGACCGGAAATCTACTATGGCGAAAAGACGATAGACTATATCATTGTCAATGCGCAAGTTCAGGAGATAGACTATCCGAGTGGAGACGATAACGTCCGTTCCACTTACCAATCGCGTACGGGAGTAGGGATTGGGTCTTACCTCCGCAAGTTGCTGTATGCCTGGTATCTCAAGGACGTGAATATCCTGCTCTCCGATCAGCTTGAACCCGATAGCCAAATTCTCTACCGCCGCCACGTGCGCGAGCGTGTGGCAACGGTCGCGCCGTTTCTCGTCGTTGACCAGGATCCGTATATTGTCGTAGCCGACGGTCAGTTGTTCTGGATTGTTGACGCGTATACCTTTACGAACCGCTACCCTTACTCGCAACCGCTGGCCGGCGCATTCAACTATATCCGTAACAGCGTGAAGGCCACAGTTAACGCGTATGACGGTTCAGTTCGCCTGTATGCGGTCGAGGAAGACGAACCGATTCTCCAGGCGTATTCGCAGGCATTCCCAGACCTCTTCCACCCCCTGAGCGAGATGCCTCCGTCAATACTCCAGCACATTCGATATCCGGCGTTTCTCTTCCAGGTACAGGTGGAGTTGTACTCCCTCTACCACATGCAGAAAGCGGACATCTTCTACAATCGCGAAGATGCGTTTTCGCGGCCGCGTGAACTGTATGGCGCCAGCCAAGTGCCCGTGCGGCCATACTACGTCATCATGCGTCTTCCCGACTTCCCACGTGAAGAGTTCATTCTGATCATGCCGTATACGCCGATACAAAAGGACAATATGGTGGCCTGGCTGGCTGCGCGGTCGGATCCTGAGGGCTACGGTTCGCTCTTTGCCTTCAAGTATCCCAAGGACAAACTCATATTTGGGCCGATGCAAATTGAAGCGCGCGCCGACCAAGATACCACGATCTCGCAGCAATTTACGCTCTGGGGGCAGGGCGGGTCGCGAGTGATTCGAGGCAATCTTCTTGTCGTGCCTATCGGCCAATCAAACTTGTACGTTGAGCCGATCTACCTTCAGTCGGAGCAGGGACAGTTGCCTGAGCTCAAGCGCGTCATCATTGCAAACGGCCCCAACGTCGTGATGGCCGAGAGTGTGCAGTTAGCACTGCAAGAGTTGTTAGGAGAGGGGGTAAACGAGATCTTCACTGGGACTGCTGCGACGTCTGGAAGCAGCGGGACTCAGAGTGGTTCGAGCACTACTCCCACCGCTACGTCCACGCCCGCGCCTGTAGTCTTGCCCACGCCTACTACAGCGGTGCAGCCGACGGCACAACCACAGGCGACGCCTCAAGTCGGCGCAACGCCACAGCCAAGTCAACTCACGCCACCGGCTTCAGCCACGCCAGGGCCTGATAATTCCATCCAGAACCTGCTCGACGCGCTCCAACGCCAAAATGAGTTGATACAACAGCAGCTAGAACTGAATCAGCAACTCCTCGATGAGTTGCAAAACCAGATTGAGGATGAGGAGTAGCGCTCCGGCTGGATGACCAGAAAGACTGGATAGAGGTAGTGCCTTGACTTTGGCGCATGCGCCTGGTGGAGGCACTACCGGACTGATGGAGTGACCTAGCAGCATTTTGCTTGTTCATCTTTAGGCTCGATCGGGCCAGTTCCACGATAGTAGAACCGGCCCTTCGACAAGCTCAGGGCGAACGGTAAGAGCGGGCTTCATGTGGAGATTTGGGACCGCGCGTTCTAAACCGGTCAAAGTGGGCAGTTGCATGTCGAACGGTGTAAGTGTACACATGTGTAGGTTCTTGTCGAGGTCTACTCTGCAGTGACGAAAGCACGTATCTACGTTACGTATAAGTCGACGGTCCTGGACCCGCAAGGGAATACTATCCGCGATGCATTGCACCACCTCGGATTCGAGGACGTGGAATCGGTGCGGATGGGAAAGTACCTGGAGGTAGAACTGGGAACCGATAGCGCCTCCGAAGCCGGCGAGGCAGTGGAAGCGATGTGCCGGCAACTCTTAGCCAATCCCGTCATCGAGAGCTATCGTTTCGATCTGGAGACCGTGCAGTGAAGATTGGCATCGTGCAGTTCCCCGGTTCCAACTGCGACCACGACTGCCTTCACGTTGTGCGCTCCGTGCTCCGCCAGCAGGCAGATCTGGTCTGGCATGAAGAGACACATCTTTCAGATTACGATGCTCTCGTGCTGCCGGGCGGCTTTTCGTACGGAGATTACCTGCGGTCGGGGTCAATTGCGCGATTCTCCCCAGTAATGCGCGCGGTAACATCGTTCGCAGAAGCCGGCGGGCTTGTGCTGGGCATTTGCAACGGCTTTCAAATCCTTACCGAAGCAGGACTCTTGCCGGGCGCATTGATCAAGAACCGTATGCTGGAATTCCGCTGCGGTTGGGTTCATTTGCGCGTCGAGAGCATGGGGTCGCCTTTCATGGCGTCCTATCATCACGGGCAGGTGCTGCGCATGCCGATTGCCCACGGTGACGGCAGTTATGTTGCCGACCAAGCGGTTCTCGATCGCATGCATGACAACGGCCAAATAGTCATGCGCTATTGCGATACTCTGGGTGATGTTTCGCCGGCAGCGAACCCCAATGGGTCTGCGGGCAATATCGCGGGGGTGTGCAATGAGGCCGGCAATGTCTTCGGTCTTATGCCGCACCCTGAACGGTGCGCAGAAGCCGTATTGGGCAGTGAAGACGGCTTGGGCATTTGGCAGGCAATCATCCTCGCGCTCTCTGCCGTGCCCTCGCGAGCGTGAGCCTAGCGTTCGTTGTTTCTATGCGACGCCGCTGGCCGCTAAGCAGGCCTTCCACGCGATTACTAACTCCTGGAAACTAATGGTGCAATCCGAGAGACTCGACTGTGCTGCGAATGCATGAGTGAGGGGCACTGTGTCTCAAACAGATACTGCGGTAACTGACGCCGACCTGCGGGAAGTCTCGCTCACCCGGAGCGAGTACGATCGCATTTGCGTCCAACTTGGCCGCGCACCGAATCGTGTCGAACTTGGCATGTTCGGCGCTATGTGGAGCGAACACTGCGGCTACAAGAACTCGCGACCGCTACTGAAGTTGCTGCCCACTGACGGCGAGCATGTATTAGTCGGCGCGGGAGAGGAAAATGCAGGCGCAGTTGATATCGGCCATGGGCTCGCCGTTGTCTTCAAGGTCGAAAGCCACAACCATCCCAGTGCTGTTGAACCATTTCAGGGAGCAGCCACCGGTGTGGGCGGCATCGTGCGAGACATTTTTACCATGGGCGCGCGTCCCATTGCGTTGCTCAATTCCTTGCGATTCGGTCCTCTGGATGACGCGCGCAACCGGTACTTGTTCAATGGTGTCGTTGGCGGCATCAGCCACTACGGCAATTGTGTGGGTATCCCGGACGTGGGCGGCGAAGTGAATTTCGCGTCCTGCTACGCTGGGAACCCGCTCGTTAATGCGATGTGCGTCGGTCTTATTCGCCAAGAGAAGCTCATTAGCGCTCGTGCGCGCGGGGCAGGCAATACCCTAATGCTGGTGGGAGCGGCAACCGGCCGGGACGGCATTCACGGTGCTTCCTTCGCCTCATTGGATGATCCTGAACTGTCGCACCGCGGCGTGGTGCAAGTGGGCGATCCCTTCATGGAAAAGCTGCTCATCGAGGCGTGTCTCGAATTGGGTGAGACCGACTATCTCGTGGGACTGCAGGACCTCGGGGCGGCCGGATTGACGAGCTCTTCCGTTGAGGCTGCCCACAAGGGCGAGAGCGGTGTTGATATCGACGTAAGCCGTGTGCCGTGCCGGGAAGAGGGTATGACCCCCTACGAGATCATGCTCAGTGAGAGCCAGGAGCGCATGCTTGCCATTGTGCGACGGGGCGCTGAAGAGCACGTAGCAGCGATCTTTTCGCGCTGGGGGCTTCACTCCACAGTAATCGGTCAGGTCACCGCTGACAGCATGGTGCGCGTGCGCAACGGCGCGGAGGTTGTGGCTGAGATACCCGCCCATTTGCTCGCGGATGCACCCACCTACGTGCGGGAAGGCACCGTGCCGGCCTATATGCGGGAAGCGCATGGCTTCGAACAGCAGTCGCTGCCGGAGATATCGGACTACAATGACGCTTGGCTCACGTTGCTGGCTAGCCCCAATGTTGCGAGCAAGGAGAGCGTCTTTCAGCAGTATGACTATAGTGTTCAGGTAAACACGGTGCAGGGGCCGGGTGGCGACGCGGCGATACTTCGGATCAAGGGCACTCCGGCAGGACTTGCCGTCACCATAGACGGCAATGGTCAATACTGTTACTTGGACCCATTTACGGGCGGAGCGATCGCAGTAGCGGAGGCGGCCCGCAACCTGTCGTGCGTTGGCGCCGAGCCGCTTGCCCTCACGAATTGCTTGAACTTCGGGAATCCGGAGAAGACCGATGTCTACTACCAATTGGAGCAGGTAGTGCGCGGGATGGCTGCCGCCTGCGAGGTACTGGGTGTGCCGGTAGTGAGCGGCAATGTCAGTCTCTATAACGAGGCCCGCGGCCAGGCTATCTATCCGACGCCAATGGTGGGCATGGTGGGCATGCTGGAAGCTGTGGAACAGAGCGTCGCATCGGCATTCAAGCACGAGGGAGACGTTATTGCACTGCTTGGCCCGCAGAGCGACTATTGCGGCGGCAGTGAGTATCTTGCGGTAATGCACGGCCTCGTCTCCGGTCATGCGCCGCCGATAGACCTCGAAATGGAAGCAAACGTCCAGTCTGCCTGTCGGCGGCTCATTCGCGCAGGGCTCATTAGCAGCGCACACGATTGTTCCCAGGGCGGTCTCGCCGTGGCTCTCGCGGAGAGCGCTATCGCGGGCGGAATTGGGTTTCAGGTGGAGTTGCCGGGCGACGGACGTGCAGACGGCCTTCTCTTCGGTGAAGGTCAATCACGGATCGTCATTAGTCTGCCGGAGAAAGAGCTTGCGGCAGGGCGTGCGGTAGCCGACGAGCATCAAGTACCGTTCGCGGTCATCGGACGCGTCCAAGGCAGTGCCCTGGTGCTGGGCGACAAGGTGTGTGTGCCACTAGCGTCTGCGCGACGGGCGTGGCAGAATGGAATGGCGGAGGCACTGGCCGCGGAGAGACCAAAGACGCAATGAATCGGAGAGGGCAGCGCGAGCTATGGATCCTACACTAGCTACTGCTGAGACTGATTCGCCGCGTGAGGCGTGTGGCGTCTTCGGTATTTACGGTCCCGATCTCGACGTCGCAAAGCTCACGTACTTTGGCTTGCATGCGCTTCAGCATCGCGGTCAGGAGAGTGCGGGCATTGCCAGTGCTGACGGTAAGCAGATGCAGGTCTACCGCAGGATGGGTCTTGTCTCCCACGTGTTTTCCGAAGAAATCCTGGAAGACTTGAGCGGTATCTTAGCCGTTGGGCATACTCGCTACTCCACAAAGGGTGCGAGCCGGGAGGACAACTCCCAGCCCATTTTTGTAGAAGGCCCGCTGGGCCAGTTTGCCTTGGCCCACAATGGCAATCTCGTCAATGCCGACCAGTTGCTGGAAGACCTTGAAGAACTCGGCGTGCGCCCTAAGTCATCCACCGATAGCGAGATAGCGGCGTGGCTCATGGCGCTTGCTCCGGGCAGTACGTGGCCGGAAAAGCTGCAGCACACGCTGCCGCGCTTGGTTGGTTCATACAGTTTTGTCATGGCGACGACCGATCATATTCTGGCAGCGCGGGACCCGCTAGGAAATAGGCCCCTTTGTTTGGGGAATGCCGATGGCTCTTGGGTAGTAGCATCCGAGAGTTGCGCTTTGAATACCGTTGGCGCAGAGTTCGTGCGCGAGGTAGAGCCGGGAGAGTTGATCTCGGTCGGTGAAGAAGGGCTACGGTCCTATCGCATTCAACCCGTCAAGAAGCGGGCAGTCTGTATGTTCGAGTTCATGTATCTTGCCCGACCGGATTCGTACATCGAGGGCAAACTGCTCTATCACGCGCGTCGTGAGATGGGACGACAGCTTGCACGTGAGCGGCCCACGCCGGGCGCCGACTTAGTAATGGGCGTGCCTGAATGCGCTATCGCTGCCGCCCAGGGATACGCCGAGGAGAGCGGTATACCGCTGCGCGACGGCTTGGTGCGCAATCGCTATATACACCGTACATTCATCCAGCCGACCGACCAATTGCGGCGTGAGGGTGCGCTCATGAAGTACAATCCCATGCCGGAGGTGCTGGAAGGCCAGCGCGTAGTTGTGGTAGACGATTCTATTGTGCGCGGCACGAATACGCGTCCTATTGTAAAGATGCTGCGCCAGGCGGGTGCGGTGGAAGTGCACGTGCGCATTGCGGCGCCGCCTATTCGCCACCCATGCTTCTTGGGCGTAGATATGCCGACACGGGGGGAGATCATTGCCTCCGCTTTCCAATCCCGGGAAGAGGCGGAATCAGCCGTCGGGGCGGTAATTCAGGCAGATAGCTTGGGGTACCTGAGCATCAAGGGCATCGTAGAGGCTGTTGGCTTGCCGTACGATCAATACTGCCTAGCGTGCTTCAATGGCGACTACCCGGTCCCGGTGCAGATGGAATTCGACAAGCTTTCCCTAGAGCAAATTCGAGCACCGGTGTCATGAGAGTGGTACAGACGATTGCGTGGGGTGAGCAGAAACTACACTGCGCCTGTATCAATCGTTTCCGTGAGCAGATACCCCCTGTATGCTCGGGGGTAATTGATTGGACACCCACTGCTACGACCCTGGCGTTGATTCCGGCTGTTTTGCTCGTTGATCGGTGATTTCAGGTCTATGCGTGACACCCGTCACCCGCCATCAACCTATCGTCAAGCCGGCGTAGATATCAAAGCCGGCACTAGGGCTGTGCAACTCTTTAAGTCGCACGTGGAAGCTACCCACGGGCCCGAGGTGCTCACAGGCATCGGGAGTTTTGGCGGTCTCTTTCAGTTTCCAATGCACTATGCCGAGCCGGTACTCGCCACGAGTACCGACGGCGTCGGAACCAAGGTCAAGCTCGCGACTCAATTGGAACGCTACGATACGGTGGGCCAAGACCTGGTCAACCATTGCATCAACGACATTCTCACCCTGGGAGCGCGTCCGCTCTTCTTCTTGGATTACGTCGGCGTGGGCAGGCTGGTGCCTGAGGTAATGGGCGATATCGTTTCCGGCGCGGCGACGGCATGCAAGGAAGCCGGGTGCGCGCTGCTGGGCGGGGAGTTGGCAGAAATGCCGGACCTCTACGCTGATGGCGATTTCGACTTTGCCGGTACGATTGTGGGTGTCGTGGAGCGTGAAGGGATTGTAAGCGGCGAGCGCATCGAGCCGGGAGACGCGGTTCTGGCCTTTCCCAGCAATGGCTTGCATACGAACGGGTATTCGCTTGCGCGCCGTGTCTTCTCTGAGGACTCCCTGGAGGAGTTCGTGCCCGCGCTGGGGGCGACGCTGGCGGATGCCTTGCTGGCGGTCCACACAAGTTACTTGCACCCCGTGGAGCGCCTACTGTCTGAACTCGACATAAAAGGAATGGCACACATCACCGGCGGCGGACTTTGGGACAACATCCCTCGAATCCTGCCTCAAGGAACACAGGTGCGCCTGCACTGGGGGTCGTGGCCGGCGCCACCAATCTTCCAGCTCATTCAGGAGCGCGGAAAAGTGGCGTTTGAAGAGATGTGCCACACGTTCAACATGGGTGTTGGGTATGTGGTCATTTGTGGAGAGAAAGATGCCGCGGAAGCCCAGCGTATCGCATCGGCGCTCTGCCGCATCGGCGTGGTTGAGGATCATGCCGGCGAGCCGCGCGTTGAAATTGCAAGATGAATGCGCGGGCATTAGAGAGGTATCAAGTCGAAAGTGGTTAGAGAGCCCGCCTTGCGCCTGGCAGTGCTCATTTCCGGTCGCGGTAGCAACTTGCAGGCGCTCATTGACGCGATTGACGAAGGGCGCCTCGACGCGCAGATCGTTGCTGTGATCTGCAATCATCGCAACGCGCCGGGCGTTCAGCGGGCACAAGCAGCCGGTATCGCCACCTACGTTATTGTACGGCGCGACTATGAGTCTCGAGAGGCTCAACATGAGGCGATGCTGGCATGTGCGCAACGGCATGGTTCGGAATTGATCGTACTCGGCGGCTTCGACCGCATTCTATCGCGGGCATGGGTACAGGCCTATCCCAATCGGATCATCAACGTTCACCCGTCCTTGCTGCCGGCCTTTGCGGGCGGGATGAACCCCAAACCACAGCAGGATGCCTTGGAAGCCGGCGCTAAGATTGCGGGATGTACGGTACACATTGCTACTGATGATGTGGACGCAGGGCCAATAATCGCCCAGGCCGCAGTGCCCGTGCTGACGGACGATACGGTAGAGTCACTGGCGAAACGCATTTTGGCGCAGGAGCATCGTCTGCTGCCTTGTGTCGTGCAGTGGTTTGCCGAAGGTAGGGTACGCATTGAGAATGATCGGGTGCGGGTAGCGGGTGTGATCCCGTCACGCTGGTGGAATGAAGCCTAGCAAGCAACGCTTAGAAGGAGGAGCGTGCGGTGATTACCGAGCGAAGTATTCATACCTACTTGGAAGCGCTCTCCGCGCACGAACCGACACCCGGGGGAGGCAGCGTAGCGGCGCTAGTTGGGGCGCTTGCCGCCGGCCTGGGCGTCATGGTTGCCAACTTCACGTTGGGCAGGAAGAAATATGCGAGTGTTAGTGCCCAGGTTGAGGAGCGGCTCGCGAATCTGAATCGAGCCCTGCAAGAGCTGGAAGACCTGGTGCAAGAAGACATTGATGCATATGGCGCCGTGGGGGCGGGCTTTGCGATGCCACGCGGCACCGATGCAGAGCAAGCAGCGCGCTCAAGGCACATCCAGCAGGCTTCAGTGAAGGCCACTGAGGTGCTCTTTGCCATCGCCGATGCGTGTGTGGGCGTAAGCGATCATGCCTTGTGGCTGGCCGAGCATGGCAATAGAAATCTCGTGGCGGATGCCGTCATGGCGGTGCTCTTGGCGGAGGCAGCGTTGCAGGGGAGCGTAATTACAATCCGGTCAAGCCTTGGTTTTATCAAAGATCCGAGCGTGGTAGCGACAATGCGTGCCCGTCTGACCTCATATGAACAGGTGGCGGAGAAACGCGAAGCGGCGCTATCGCTGAGCCCATAGCGTCAGCGCCGGCGGCTCTTGGGGAAGAACATGAGAGAGATGCAGGGAACCAAAGTCTGTAGAACTTCCTGCGGCGCTAAGACCAAGTGAAAGAGTCTGGCTAGTTCAGTGAAGGGGTTGGAGCGGAATGGCATTGGTACTTGACGGTAGTCGTATCGCCCGCACATTGGGTTGGAGACACCGTGATGAACTGGTAGATATCCAGAAACGTCTGGGACATCCTCTCACGTTGGCGGTTGTGCGCGCAGGGGACGATAAGTCATCTGCCAGCTACATACGCCAGATCGAGCGGCTCTGCCGACGCGTGGGCATGGAGTTTCAGGAACACGCGCTCCCATCAACCGACCGAGAGCAGTTCATCGGTCGGATTTGCAGCCTCAATGTCGACCCGCGCGTTACCGGAATTCTGCTTAGCTGGCCTTTGCCGGATGACTGGGACTTGGAGTTGGTTGCCATGACCTTGGATCCGCGCAAGGACATCGACGGCTTGCATCCCTTGAATGCCGGGCGCGTGTTTTTGGGCGGCCCGTACTTGGGCATGGAGGCGTTCGTGCCGAATACGCCCGCCGGTGTCATCCACCTGCTGCGGCACTACGAGATACCGCTGCGCGGCAAGCATGCCGTGCTGATCGGTCGCAGCAATGTGGCTGGGCGGCCCCTGGCTGCCTTGCTCATTGCCCATGATGCCACCGTGACCGTTACGCATAGTCGCACAGTTGATCTACCCTCCCATACCAGGCAAGCCGACATACTGTTTGTGGCGATGGGAAGAGCCAATTTCGTCACGCAGGACATGGTGAAACCGGATGCCGTGGTGGTGGATATTGGCATCAATGTTACACCGGACGGACTCGTCGGCGACGTGCAATATGACGCCGTGAGCGAGGTGGCAAGCGCGATCACACCCGTACCGGGGGGAGTCGGCCCCGTAACGAACGCTATGATCATTGCAAGTACAATACGAGCGGCGCGCCTACAGTCTACTTTGGCTTGAGTCGCAACTGGAGGATACTACCTGTGAGTGCAAGCACTATCAGCGAGATTCAGGGGCGTGAAATCCTCGATTCGCGAGGCAACCCCACGGTCGAAGCTGAGGTCCGATTGGAGTGTGGCGCTGTAGGCTGGGCCGGCGTGCCTTCAGGCGCATCGACCGGCATGCACGAGGCGGTGGAGTTGCGAGACGGCGACGCCGCACGCTATGGCGGCAAAGGCGTTCTCAATGCTGTCAGCCACATAAACGAAACCATCGCTCCTGCCCTGAACGGTCGAGACGCGGCGGAGCAGGCCAGTGTGGACCAGGTGTTGATAGGCTTGGATGGTACGCCGAACAAGGGAAATCTCGGCGCTAACGCGCTCCTTGCGGTCTCGCTGGCGGTTGCCAAGGCGGGGGCGGCATGTATTGGGTTGCCGCTCTACCGCTATCTTGGCGGCGCGTTCGCCGACACGTTGCCTGTGCCCATGATGAATATCCTCAACGGCGGCAAGCATGCCGCAAATTCAACTGACTTTCAAGAGTTCATGATCTTGCCGGTGGCCGCGCCGTCGTTCCGCGAGGCCTTGCGCTGGGGTGCTGAGACCTACCATGCGTTGCATTCAATTCTTGAAGACAAGTCGCTCAGTACCACTGTTGGCGATGAGGGTGGCTTTGCCCCGTCGTTGCCGACCAATGTGGCTGCTATCGAGATCATCATGCTGGCAATCGAAAAGGCGGGATTCCGACCCGGCGAGGACATCTACATCGGCCTCGATCCTGCGACAACTGAATTGTACGAAGATGATGCGTATGTTTTGGAACGAGAAGGCAGATCCCTCTCAAGTGAGGAGATGATAGAGTTCTGGGCGGACTGGGCCCGGCAATACCCGATCATTAGCATTGAAGACGGGCTGGCGGAGGACGACTGGGACGGCTGGGTAGGATTGCAGGCGCAGATCGGCGGCCGGGTGCAGCTTGTCGGGGACGACCTGCTTGTGACCAATACCCAGCGCCTGAAAGAGGCGATTGAGCGGCAGGCTGCGAACGCGATCCTCATAAAGCCAAATCAGATTGGAACGCTGACGGAGACGCTCGATGCCGTAACCATGGCGCGGCAGGCCGGCTGGGGCGCTGTGATTTCGCATCGCTCGGGCGAAACGGAAGATACGACAATCGCTGACATTGCCGTGGCTACCGGCGTGGGTCAAATCAAGACCGGGGCGCCGTGCCGCAGCGATCGTGTAGCAAAATACAACCGGCTGCTGCGTATCGAGGATGAACTCGGTAGTACTGCTGTCTATGCGGGCGCAGGGGTGTACCCATCTCTATCCCAAAAGATTTAAACGTGAATTGCTGCGTTCTCAATTGAGTTCACGTGGGACATGCATGTGAAGACGTGCAGCCGCCTGCTTGAGCATGCATTGGGCCGCTCGGCATACGTCGCCACGGTCGTGCGCGTTGATATGCATTGTTTCGGCTCGTTGCGCCGCTGGCACGCCCTCCCAACTGCGCTAAAATGATGGGAGTGGCGTACCCGCTGATTGCTGTACATGTGCTTGGATAAAGGACTGCGAACGTTGGAGATTGGCATCGTCTAATGAACCCCGAGACTCTGCGCACGCTATTGACGGACTTGCAACGAGGAACAATCGACGTTGAGCACGTCGAGCGACGCATACGCCTGGCTCCGTATGAGGACCTAGGCTTCGCCAAGGTTGATGCGCAGCGCCAGCTGCGTGTCGGCTTTCCGGAGGTCATCTACTGTCCGGGCAAGACCTCGGCACAGATCATCGGTATTGCCGAGGAGTTGCTCGCCCACGATCAGACGGTACTGGCCACACGCGCGACCCCGGAAGTCTACGCAGAGGTCAAGTCGCGGATTTCGGCTGCCGAGTACTATGATGACGCCCGTGCCATCGTGGTCCGTCGCAGCATACGCCCTATTGCACAGGGCCGGGTTGCCGTAGTCGCGGCGGGCACGGCGGACTTGCCGGTGGCTGCCGAAGCTTGCCTGACAGCGGAGCTGATGGGTTGTCAGGTAGATCGCCTGGCGGACGTAGGCGTGGCCGGGCTGCATCGGCTCTTGCTGAATATCGCAGTCGTGCAACAGGCGCGCGTGGTGGTCGCCGTGGCCGGGATGGAGGGTGCGCTGCCGAGTGTACTTGCCGGACTGATCGATCGTCCGGTAATCGCCGTACCGACAAGCGTAGGCTACGGCGCTTCCCTTGGCGGGCTCACGCCGCTTCTCACCATGCTCAATAGCTGTGCCGCCGGTCTATCCGTCGTAAACATCGACAATGGGTTCGGCGCCGGGTACATGGCCGGTTTGATTTGTCGCGTTGCCGAGAGCGGTGACACGCAGGAGGAGCCATGAGAGTCGCCTATTTCGACTGCTTTGCCGGAGCATCGGGCGATATGATGCTTGGCGCCTTGGTGGATGGCGGCTGGGCGCTGGACGATCTCAAGGCCACGTTCGCCAAGATTCCGCTCGGCGGCTATGAGGTCCGGTCGGAGGAAGTGCGCAAGGGGCTGCTCCGGGCATTGCAAGTTCACATCGACATTGATGCGCATGAGCATACGGTTGAGCGAAACCTCCACGATATTGTGCAGCTCCTCGAAGGGAGCAGCCTCGACGAGGACGTAGTCGCGGCAAGTAAACGACTCTTTGAGCGTTTGGCGGAAGTCGAGGGCCGCATGCACGGCGTGGCGCCGGAGGCGGTGCACTTTCATGAAGTCGGCGCGGTCGATTCAATCCTCGACGTCGTCGGTGTGGTGGCGGGACTGCGGGCGCTTGGTATCGAGCGCATCGTCTGCTCACCCGTTAACATCGGAGGCAGCGCGCCCATTCAGACTCGTCACGGTTGGTGGCCGATTCCGGGTCCGGCGACGCTGGATTTGATGAAGGACAAACCGATCTATGCCATGGCGGACATGGGTGAGACCCTAACGCCAACCGGCGCGCTCCTGCTGAGCGAGTTGGCGGATGAGTTCGGCCCAATCCCGACAATGCAGGTGAAACGCGTGGGCTACGGCGCGGGCATGCGCGACAGCGAAATCCCCAACGTATTGCGCCTCATCATCGGGGAGGAAACGGCTGCAAACACCCATGGCATGGCAACCGTTATCGAAACCACAATCGACGACATGAATCCGCAGTTGTATGGTCACGTTTCCGCGCAATTATTCAAGGCCGGCGCGCTGGACGTGATGTTGGCCCCCGTTCAGATGAAGAAGGGCAGGCCCGGTCACGTGCTCAGTGTGCTGACGGAAGCCGCAGACCACACGCCCCTGCTGGACATTGTCTTTCAAGAGACCACGACGATTGGCGTACGCATGCACCGGGTCGAGCGGATCAAGCTGGAGCGGCAGGTGGAGCACGTGGGCACACCGTGGGGTGCGGTGCGGATCAAGGTCGCGCACTGGCACGGCAAGGTAGTGAATCGCAGTCCGGAGTACGAAGACTGCTTGCAAGTTGCAACGGCGGCACAGGTGCCGGTGAAGCAGGTGATGGATTACGCGCGCGCGGTATCTGAGTAGCGGTTTTCTCTCTGCACTTATGTTGGGCTGCTATCATAGAGTGAGAGGGGTGGCCTGTAAGAACGCGCGAGAGCAGCGGCAAGAAAAACTGTTGAGAAGAAGGGATGCCCAATATGGGGTCTTCTGAGGTGCAGCCGGGGCAAGTGCCGGTAGACAATGACGTTTCGGAAGACGTCTCTAGAGAAGCAATGGGTGACGGCGTGCAAGACGCTGCCGGAGACGCAACGGAAGTAGACGAGCGTTTCCAAATTGCGAATAGTCTCGTGCGGCACGTGGTCGCCGATGATATTGACATGCAGAATACGGCTACCGGAGTCGTGCAAGCGGAGGCTGCGTCGCTGCAGCAGGGCCTGACAGGAATCGCGGCCGGCCATGAAGTGAGCGTGACAGAAGGGGCGACGTGGCTGGTGGTCGGCGGCAGTGTGGATACGAACTACTCGGTATCGCAATGGATTGTCGGCGGGCAGATCGAGGCGGAGCAGGTGGCAAGTGTGGTGGTGATTGGCGGTCGCGTGAACGGAAACGTCAATACACTCCTCGATACACGCGGCGCGGCGATCTGCGGTCTCGTTATCGGCCTCATTTACGTCCTTTTCCGGCTTATCCGACGTTGAAAACTATAGGAATTCCTTGCATAGCGTGGGGCGGTGGTCTAGTATCCCCTCTCAATTGAGGGAGAGGGCTAGGGCTAGGGTGAGGGTGAATCCTAGTCAATGCAGTCCAATCCCGCTCGTTTAGACGAGTTTTGCAAGGATGTCTACACAGAGGGTGTCGACTCATGCAACTCACGAATATCGTTCATCTTGTTGGCAGCGGCCAAAGCGGTTTTAGCCTCACCGACCCGCTCGATTGCCACGTCTATCTGCTCGACGGAGGATCGGAACTGGCCCTCATCGATACCGGCGTCGGCAGGGACACACCGGCGATAGCGGCACAGATTGAGGCCGCCGGTTTCGATCCCCGTGACATTTCCAAGATATTCGTCACGCACCTGCACCTCGATCATGCCGGTGGCGCCGCGGAGTTGCAGCAATTATGTGGCGCCGAAATAATCGCTTCCCAGGACGTTGCCGGCTGGCTCGAGACCGGTGATGAAGAGGCGGCGAGCCTGGTTGCCGCGCGTCAAACAGGCATGTATCCGTTAGAAAACCGCTTGCGGCCGGTGGCGTCCGCGACCGCTGCTGCGGATGGCGACGTCATCAACGTTGGGTCGCTCACTGTGACGGTTTTGAAAGCCGACGGCCATAGCCGCGGCCACCTGGCATTCCTTGTTGACGACTGCGCGCAACGCGAAGACTGCCCGCAACGAGGAGGCGGCGCGCAACGCGGAGGCGGCGCACACCGCGCTCTCTTCAGCGGCGATGCCCTCTTTTCTGGCGGCCGCATCATTCTCCAGAACATCTGGGATTGCTCGCTTGAGGAGTCCATCGCCACCGTAAAGCGCTTTGCTGAGCTGGAATTCACGCAGTTATTCCCCGGCCACGGGAGCTTCTCGCTGCAGGACGGCAAGCGCCACGTAGACGCCGCCATGTCGCACATCACTCAGCTCCTTCCCCCGCCACAGCTAGAGGCATAGCCTCAAGCGCTTGGCTCAAGGCGCTGTTACCCCCTCGCTGATCTCCTGGGCGCCGGATCCCCGCATGCCCACCATTCTTGCAAGGTGAGCAACCGCGTTCTTATCTGAGAACGTGCAGTATCTCACGGAATCTCAAGAGTTAGTTCATTTAACTATTGACACATTATTATTATGTGCTAGCATGCATGTATGACATAACAGTGCTAGTCAATAATGACGCTAAAAGTGGGTTGGGAGAGAGATCGTGGAGGATATGCCAAAAGGTCCCTCCCGATCTGGAAGGAACGGGCTAATGCTTGCAACTGGCGTGCTCGTGCTCCAATTCCTGGTGGGTGGCGTTTTTCTCCTGGCTGCCGCCGCCAAGTTGCTGCACCTGTCCGATTTCAAAGCGGCGGTGCAGGGATTTGGTCTCGTGCCGGTGCGCGCGCTCCAGCCGGTGAGTGGCGCGATCCCCGTATTGGAACTCCTCTGTGGCACTTTGCTCATCACGGGCTTTGCCGTGGCATGGGGTGTGTGGTTGGGCGTAATCCTGGTGGTAGCTTTCATCGTAGCCTCGTCCGTGGCGTTAGCACAGGGCCGGGGCGGGATCGACTGCTACTGCTTCGGCGCGGGCCGTCAGCCGCTGGGCAAAGCCACCATCATCAAGCAGGTCGTCATCCTGACATTGCTTGTACTCCTGGCGCCCACTGCCGGTGCAACTTGGCTAGTGGAGGTCGGTCTCACTGGGGACGCCAGCAGCGTGGCAGGGGTTGCCTTGTTCGTGATCGGGGCGTGGGCGGTGGCCTTCGTCGCCGCCGAATTGCTGCGGCTGCGCACTATTCCCCAATCATATTGAAGGAAAGCAACTATCCGTCGTTCCGGCGCAAGCCGGAATCCAGGCGGGGCGGAGGGGCTAGGCTCTAACACACTATGGTGAGCATGCGCGGATCCGTTCGTGCTGAGGTTGCCTGTCCTGAGCTTGTCGAAGGGTCGAAGCATCAACGGCAACCGGTCGCCAAAGTGGATCAGGAGGCAAGAGGCATGGAAGGCATCTGGCTGGCATCGTACCTACTGCAATGGGTCCTCATGGGCCTGCTCACCTTCGTCGTCATTGGCCTCATGCGGCAGATTGGCGAGTTGCGCCTACGCGTCGGGGAAGAGCGCGAGAACGGTATCGCGGTCGGTGACAAAGCGCCGCTCTTCCAAGGAGAGGGTCTCAATGGGGCGGTTGACCTGGAGACCATGGCTGGCGAGCGGCTGTTGGTGCTCTTCGTTCATCCCACCTGCCCGCCCTGCAAGGAACTGTTCGCGAGCCTGAATGGGGAAATGAACAGCATTGAGGAACAAGGCGCGCGCTTGGTGCTCGTAAGCGGCGGCAGCCGTGAGCAGAACCAAGAGATGATTGCAGAATTCAAGCTCTCGTGTCCGCTGGTGATCCAGCAGGAGCATGAGATAGCCGACTTGTACGGCAGTAGTTGGACGCCGTACGGCTTCGTGGTCGATGCCGATGGCAAAATCGCTGGAAAGGGGGTGGTGAACGATGTGCATGTGCTAGGCGAGCTGCTCGCTACTGATGTGACGACCGGCAGCTTGCCAAAGAATGAGAGCGTGTGACATCCGCGCACAGAGCGTGGAACCCGAACACCAAGTGTAAAGATGTCCCACGCGATAGTCGCATCACAGACGCAATGCATGCAAAGCATGGGAGGTAAACCCATGGATAAGCTATTTGCGAATGCGAGTGTCGGCCTGGCAAAGGCCAGCATGAACCGACGCGGATTTCTGGGAAGACTGGTGCGCGCCACCACAGGCGCTGCCGTGCTCACCGGTCTCGCTGCTGTAGGAGTTTCTGCCGACAATCATTGTGTGGGACCCTATTTCTGCGAGACGGGTAGCTACCACATTAATGGCTTCTGCGGCGACCATGGCTGCGGTAACGACAAAGGCAGGTACCACGTGCGAACAGGAGTTCACTGCCTCTCAGGAGGGGCCTGCCACAATGAAGTCACCTTAGTAGGGTGCATTTCGTGCAGTTGACAAAGCGCATTCTGGTAGATTGCTTCTCTCCTTAAAATGCGAGTGGAAGGAGGGCTGAGGGGACTTGCGGAGTGCCCAGGAGTAGACATCGACATTTTCTTGGGCACTCTGCGGTTTCTTGGCTGCGAATCGGATGAAAGGATGCAGCAAGAATCCAAAACCGTAAATCTAGGATGAATACTATGCTCTCACGCCGAGTAATGATGGCCAGCGCTTCGGCGTTTGCTGCTGTCGGCTGCGGCCCACTCGAGTCACTTATTTCCGGGCCGAGCGTGCCCAAAGAGACTGAACTTACCTGGGTCTCGCGGCGGCTAGTTGGACTTGATGATCCGCAGCAGATAATTGCTACGCTCGCCGCAGACGATGAGAACCCTGAAGGCTCACAGCGGGGACGCTACCGACTTAAGCTGCGCAACTTGGCTCTTGCGCCAAGCTGGGATGATCTAAATGCATGGCGCGGTCTTGAGGCGGACTTGCTAACCGTGTCGGCGGAAGAGGCGAAGGTATTGGGGGAGAACGGAGTGCTGCTGCCACTGGAGCGGTTCAGTGGCACTGATAGGGCTGCGCTCAACTCGGCCTTCTTTCCGGGTGTGCTCAATCAGTTTCAGGCACAGGGCTCGCTCTACGCGCTGCCCGCAAGTGCATTGCCATTGATGGTGTACTACGACGTTGACTACTTTGCCCTGAAGCAGGTTTCGCCAGTGCAGGGGAATTGGAGTTGGGATGAGCTTGCACGCCACGCGATGAAACTGACTGATCGTGGGGAAGATGGCGTCGTGCGGCGTTGGGGATTGTCGGCACATAGTCAAATCTGGTGGGCATTGTGGCAGAACGAAGCGGCGATGGTTGACAGTCGAACATTGCAGTGTCGGCTTCAAGAACCAGCCGCTGTAGAAGCCATTCAATTCGTGAGCGGGCTACTGCATAGAGACCGAGTTTCGCCTCCCCTTCTCAATATGGACTTAGTGAGGATGACTCCGCCGCCAGCCATAGTCTATACAAATCCCCCTTTACGTCCGAATTATGGCTCCTACCGCTTGGCAGAGATCCCTCATGGCAAAGTGCGTGCTGTACCCGTGAGGGCGGGCGTGGGAGTCGGTATTGCCGCAAATACTGAGAAGCCTGATGTAGCCTTCACGGCGCTGAAGGGTCTGGTGCATGCCATGCAACGGCATGCCGCTGTGCCCGCAGCGAGAGAAGCAATTGAAAGGCTTGGGGAGTTCCAAAAGGGATTGAGGCCGGAGGAAGTGACGGCAATTCAAAGGTCAATGGAAGCCGAACGCGAGATGCCACGTATGCCGCAGGGCGCGCCGGAACTCTACACCATGGCAGCACTAGTAGAGGGAATTGTGCGCGGTGACGACGTGTCGACGGTCGTCAACCAGGCCTGTTCCCTCTTGCGTGAGTACCAGCAAACAGGTGGGAAGACGCAGGAGTAAACGGCGACCGTTGGCTGATGCTCCTTGTCAACACTAAACTGTCATCCTAGCCAGCGCAGCGCGGGGGCTTGTCCCCCCCCCCCTCCCGCCATCCGTCGCAAGAAGCCCAAACTCACTTAGGATTCCCTTGAGAGATCGCTTGGTTCGTACGCGAGGAAGTACGCCGCGGACAAGAGAAGAAGCGGCACCGAGAAGGAGCAGGAAGATGCTTTCACGCCGAACGCTGATTGGAAGTACAGCGGCGCTTGCCGCTGGCTGCGGCTTTCTCGAGTCTCAGGCGAAGGTGACAGGCCCGTTGCAAGAAACAAGCTTGAATCTGGCGTTTTCCGATGCGATTGCAAGTCTCACTGGCACACACGGGGTGAGACCTCTTGAGAAATATCGGCAAGCAGTGGCAGAACTTGCAGAGGATGCAGATGATCCTTATGGGTTCGAACAAGGCCGCTATAGCCTTACCCTGCGGCGAGTCGGTACGTGGCCGGGTTTGGATGAGTATGCAGCACTGCTGGAAGACCTTGAAGCGGACCTCGTGACGGTGGGGTCGTATGGCGCGCAGGCTCTAGGAGAAAGAGGGGTGCTCTTGCCCCTGGACCGGTTCAGCGGTACCGATGGACCTGACATTGAGCAAGAGTATTATCCCAATGTGCTCGACCAGTTTCGAGCGAATGGCGCGCTCTACGCCCTGCCGGTAGGGGTGCGCCCGCAGGTGCTCTACTATGATGCTGCACAGTTCCGGCGGGAGGGCGTGCCGCCGGTGGATAGCAACTGGGACTGGGATGCCCTGGTGGCGAATGCGGCAAAGCTGACGAAGCGGAGAGCAGACGGCGCCGTGGCGCGCTGGGGGCTGGCGACTCACAACTATGGGCTCTGGTGGGCGCTTTGGCAGAACGAAGCGGACGTGGTAGATCCGGACACGTTGCGGTGCCGGTTGCAGGAGCCGGCGGCGACTGAAGCCCTGCAGTTCTTTCGCGACCTACTCCATACCTATCGAGTTTCGCCTGCTTTGTACAGAGAGTTAGGGACATTGATCTTTGAGTCGGGGACGCCGCCGGCGATGGTCTACAGTCTTGCCCCGAAGCGCCCGTCCCACGGCGACTTCCGGCTGGCAGAGATCCCGCGCGGCAAGGTGCGCGCCGTGCCGGTGCTTGGAGACTTCGGGATTGCGATTGCGGCGAGAACCGCCAACCCGGAGGCCGCGTATTCAGCGCTGAGGGGTCTGGCGAACGTCATGCAGAAGTACGTGACTGTGCCCGCACAGAGAGAAGCGGTAGCGATGCTAGGAGAGACCCGGAAGGACCTGCGACCGGAAGAAGTGACCGCGCTACAGCAGTCTATGAAACATGAAAGCGGTTGGCCGCAAACAGGGGTGCAATTACGTGCAGATAGATATTTAGTTGAAGCTCTCGTGAACGGCGATGATGTGGCGACTGTAGTCAACCAAGCGTGCTCCATCGTGCGTGAATACCAACAAGCCTGAGGACCGGCACGGGAGTATACGTGAATCCTTGGCTAATTTTCGTTGTCGACACAATCCCGCCAATTCACCAATCGTAGCGCGGGGGCTTGTCCCCCGCTTCCTGGCGCAAGCAGCGTAAACCCACTGGAAAAGCTGTTGAGAGGTGAACTGGTTATTGGTCTAGGGAGCACGCTGCAGACTTGAGAATGTAGGATTCACGGCAAGGAAGGAAGTCATGCTTTCACGCCGAGCGTTGACAGTCAGCGCGGCAGCCCTATGTGCCGTTGGCTGCGGTCAGCTTGAGTCGCTAGTGTCCGGACCGGTCACGCTCCACGAGACTGAGCTCGTGTGGGTCT
The DNA here is from genome assembly GCA_965221905.1 of Chloroflexota bacterium. Taxonomy (GTDB): domain Bacteria; phylum Chloroflexota; class UBA11872; order VXOZ01; family VXOZ01; genus VXOZ01. The sequence goes on along the minus strand of OZ244922.1, from coordinate 2,711,597 downwards.
GGAGGCCATTCCTCGGCATTGGCAATCAGCAGCAAATAGTCGACGCCCTAAATGAAGACCCAGCGAATCCGCTTGGCCCGCCGGGCGGGCGTTACCGTCTCCAAGTTCGCGCTATACAGCAGGCGCCCCGCTGGGACGACGTGGATGCATGGCACGAGCTCAAGGCGGACCTGCTCACAGTGTCCGTGGAGGAGGCAAGGTTACTGGGGAAATGGGGGTGTTGCATGCTCTGGATCGGTTCAGCGACGCCAATGAAAGTGCGCTCAACGCGGTGTTCTTTCCGGGGGTACTGAATCAGTTTCGGGCGCAAGGGGCGCTCTATGCGCTGCCGGTTAGCGCCTTGCCCGTGATGGTCTATTACGACAGAGTGTATTTCGCACAGCGGGGAGTGCCGCCGGTTGACAGCAGTTGGGGCTGGGACGAACTGGCAGAAAATGCGGCGAAGCTAACTAATCGCGGGCAAGACGGCGTAGTGCGGCGTTGGGGATTGCGGGCGCATAGTAAGCTCTGGTGGGCGCTGTGGCAAAACGATGCGGACGTAGCGGACCCGGCAGCGTTGCAGTGTCGTTTGCAGGAACCGGCCGCAATCGAAGCGCTGCAATTTGTGTGGAAACTCCTGCACACCTTGCAGGTGTCGCCACTTGCTCTCGGCATGGATTTGATGAAGGTGACCCCGCCACCGGCTATGGTCTACAATAACCCGCCGCTGCGCCCGAGTTTTGGCTCGTACGGTTTGGCTCAGATTCCCCAAGGCAAGACGCAGGCCGTGCCGGTGAGGGCAGGCGTTGGGCTTGCTATCGCCGCGGGAACACAAAGTCCTGAGACGGCCTATACGGCCCTCCAGGGTCTGGTGCACGCCATGCAGCGGCATGCCACCGTGCCCGCAACCAGGGACGGAATCGAACGGCTCGGAGAATTTCAGCCCGGCATCCGCTCCGACGAAATCCAGGCAATTCAGCGTTCCATGGCGGCTGAACGGGAGATGCCGCGACTGCCGCAAGGCAAGCCGGAGTTGTACGCCATGAGTGCGATAGCAGAGGGTCTGGTACGGGGCGAAGACGTTTCAACCGTGGTCAACCAGGCCTGTTCCGTTTTGCGGGAGTACCAGCAAACAGGTGGTCCATCGGGTGGGTGACTATGGAACTTCGCCGGAGAATCAGGCTAACACGCCGAACCATGATCGGAGGCGCGTCGGTGCTCGCAGCCAGTTGTGGTCCTCTTGGGTCATTCTTTTCCGCGCCAAGCTCACCACAAGAGGCGGAGCTAACCTGGGTGACCTTTAGCTGGTTCCCTGGCCTTATGAATCCCATTGCAGGCCTCCGCCCTGTGGAGAAATACCAAGAGGCCGTATCTGCCCTTGAGGAGGATGAAGAGAACCCTTATGGTCAGAAGCGTGGAAAGTACCGCCTCACTTTGCGCCACGTGGAACAGTTGCCGGAATTGGCCGAGGGAGAGTTCGTTCAATGGCTGCACGATCTTGGGGCAGACCTCGTAACTGTGGGACCGGAGGGGGCAAGGGCGCTAGGGGAAGAAGGCGTGTTGCTGCCTCTAGACCAGCTAATTTCATCCGACAGCTTTGCCCTTGAACAGGCATTCTACCCAAGTGTGCTCGAGCAGTTTCGGCAAGGGGCGCTCTACGCCCTGCCGGTCGACGCACGTCCGCTGATGCTCTACTACGATGTTGATTACTTTGCGCTGGAGGATGTTGCCCCGCCAGTAGACAGCATCTGGGACTGGCATGATCTCGTTGAAAGCGCGCTAAAGCTGACAAAGCGAAGGGCGGATGGCTCAGTCTTGCGCTGGGGGTTGGCAGCGCATGGAAGTCAACTCTGGTGGGCGTTGTGGCAGAACGAGGCGGACGTGGTTGACCTGGAGACGATGCGGTGCCGGCTGCAGGAACCGGTCGCCGTCGAAGCCCTGCAGTTCGTGCACAGCCTGCTGCACACTCATCGTGTTTCTCCTGCGCTCCTCTACATGGATTTAGTGAAACTCGTTCTTGAGCCGGCAAGGTTCGCGCCAGCCATGGTGTATAGCAGTCCTCCCATACGCCCGCCGGGACACTACCACCTAGCAAAGTTGCCTCAGGGGAAAGTGCACAGCGTTCCAGTGTACGGTGACCTAGGGATTGGCATTGTCGCGCGCACACAGAAGCCAGAGGCGGCCTACATTGCACTAAAGGGTCTTGTCGACGCTTTGCAGCAGCATGTGGTAATTCCCGCAAAGAGAAATGCGGTAGCACGGCTCGAGGAATTACGGTCAGACCTTCATACTGAAGAGGTCCTGGCGATTCAGCAGTCCATGGAGCATGGTCGCGCCCAGCCGCGAAGCGCCCCGGCGTTATTTGCGATGGATTCAGCACTTCAGGGTCTCGTACGCGGTGACGATGTTGCTACTGCAGTGAATCAAGCCTGCTCCATCGTGCGTGAATACCAACAAGCCTGAGGACAGGCACGGGAGTAGACGTGATTCCTTGGCTAATTCTGATTGTCGACACTAGCCCGCCATTTCACCAATCGTAGCGCGGGGGCCTGTCCCCCGCTTCCAGGCGCAAGAAGCGTAAACCCACTGGGAAAGCTGTTGAGAGGTGGACTGGTTTATGCACTAGGGAGCGCCCTGCAGTCTTGAGAATGTAGGATTCACGGCAAGGAAGGAAGTCATGCTTTCACGCCGAACGCTTATAGGAAGCACAGCGGTGCTGGTGGCCGGCTGCGGCGGGCTGGATTTTTCCTTTCCAGAGCTAGGCACTCCGAAGGTCACTCCATTGACCTGGGTCTCTCGCGCGCTTCCCGGTTTCAGCACTGGGCCCGGTATCTTTCCGCCTGAGGAAAAGCTTCGACGGATGGAGCGGAAACTGGCGGATGACGATGAAAACCCCTTCGGTCCCATGCGCGGGCGCTACAGCCTTGCCCTGCAATACGTTGAGCGCTACGCAGGATCCTACTCTGATCCCGCTGCGCAGGAGTTCCGCAAAGTGGAGCACTTGGCGGCGTGGCTGGATGAAGTAGACGTAGATCTCGTGACCGTGTGGCCTGACGAGGCGCGCGCGCTCGGGGAGATGGGCGTCTTGCTGCCTTTGGACCGGTTCAGCGGCGATGGCTCTGGGTTCAATGGGGAGTTCTACTCGTCTGTACTTGATCCGAATCGAGAGAGCGGCGCGCTTTACGCCCTGCCAATAGGCGCTGGCCCACAGATGCTCTACTACGATGTTGACTACTTTGCGCAGGTGGGAGTAGTGCCGCCGGACAGTAGCTGGGACTGGGACGACCTGCTGGAAAACGCGCTCAAGCTGACACAGCGGGAGGAGGACGGGACAGTGTCGCGCTGGGGGCTGGCAGCACACGGCTTTTCTGTTTGGTGGGCGCTTTGGCAGAACGAAACCGAGATGATTGACCCGCTTACCTCACAATGTCTGCTCCAGGAACCGGCAGCGATCGAAGCCTTGGATTATGTCCGCGGCCTGATACACACCCACCGCGTCTCTCCTGCGGAATGGGAGTGGAAAGTGCCGCCTGCGATGGTGTATCGCCCGGTCCCCATTGGGCCACCGTATGACCATTATCGCCGGGCAGAGCTACCCGTGGGCAAAGTACGCAGCGTGCCGGTCAGGACCGATCCGGGAATCGCGATTGTCGCGCAAACTGCCAAGCCGGAAGCAGCCTACACGGCTCTCAGGGGACTCGTGCACGCTATGCAGCCACATGTCTATATTCCCGCTGAGAGAGAAGCGGTGGCGCGGCTTGGGCAGATCCGGTCAGACCTCCTACCGGAAGAAGTCACGGCGATACAGCAGTCGATGGAACACGGTCGCGCGGAGCCGCATGATCCGGCCCAGCATCGCGCTATGTACGACCTGGTGGAGGCGCTCGTGCGCGGCGACGACGTGGCCTCCGCAGTCAACCAAGGCTGCTCCACCCTCTACGAGAACCAGCGGACGTGAGAGTCAGCGAAAATTAGCCGTGGGAACTGGCTAGTTCTCGTTGCCAACTCTAACTCGCCATTCCCCCAGTCGTAGCGCGGGGGTTTGTCCCCCGCTGCCTGGCGCAAGAAGCATGAACCAACTGGGATAGCTGTTGGGAGGTGGGCTGGTCTATGCACTAGGGAGCGCCCTGCAGTCTTGAGAATGTAGGATTCATGGCAAGGAAGGAAGTCATGCTATCACGCCGAACGTTGATTGGAAGTACGGCAGTTCTCGCGGCCGGCTGTGGCGGGCTGGATATTCCATTTCCGGTGCTGGGCGCTCCGAAGATTACCCCATTGACTTGGGTTTCGCACATAATAACCGGTCTCGGTCCTGGGCACCTTGTGGCGTCGCCTGAGGAAAAACTTCGGCGGATAGAGCGGATTCTAGCAGAAGACAGTGACAGCGCCTTCGGTCCCACGCGCGGGCGCTACAGCCTGTCACTGCAATACTTTGAGCGCTACGCGGGTCCCTACTCGGATCCCGAAGCGGAGGAGTTCTACAAGCCCGAGCACTTGGCATCCTGGCTGAACGAAATTGGCGCGGACCTCGTGACCGTGTGGCATGACGAAGCGCGCGCCTTAGGGGAGCGGGGCGCATTGCTGCCCCTGGACCGGTTCAGCGGCGATGGGTCCGGGCTCAGTGGCGAATACTATTCGTCTGTCCTTGATTATTACCGTGAGAAGGGCGCGCTCTACGCTCTGCCGGTAGGCGCGGATCCGCTGATGCTCTCTTTCGATGCGGACTATTTCGAAAGCATGGGGGTGGCCCCGCCGGACGGTAGCTGGGACTGGGACGTCCTGGTTGAGAACGCGCTGCGGCTGACGCAGCGTGAGGAGGACGGCACGGTAACGCGCTGGGGGTTGATAGCGCACGATTATTCAATTTGGTGGGCGCTGTGGCAGAACGAAGCGGAGGTAGCTGACGCGCTAACGTCGCAATGCCGATTGCAGGAACCGGCCGCCGTCAAAGCGCTAGAGAGTACATTTGGGATTTGATGCACACCCATGTTGTCTCGCCCGCGGCCGCCGGAAATGATCTGGACAGGTTTGTCTATGGTGCATTGGAATCCCCACCGGCTATGATATATTTTCCTGTCCTTTACCTCGCGATTGGCGCCAAGTATCGTAGAGCAGAGCTACCCCGGGGCAAGGTGCCAAGCACGCAGGTCAATCCCTACCCAGGGATTGCGATTGCCGCGCAAACCGCCAATCCCGAGGCGGCCTACATGGCGCTCAGGGGACTTGTGAAGACCATGCAACCGCATGTCAGAGTACCTAGCGAGCGCGAGGCGGTGGCGCGGCTCGGGCAGATCCAGCCAAACCTCCAGCCGGAAGAGGTCACGGCGATACAACAGTCAATGGAATACGGACGTGGGAGACCTGATGACATAGCGCAGCGCCGTGCCATGTTCCGCTTGGTAGAGGCGCTCGCACGCGGCGACGACGTGACCTCCGCGGTCAATCAAGGCTGCACTGTATTCTACGAGAACCAGCAAGCCTAAAGCCCTGCTCGGTAGTAAACGGCGACCCTTGGCTGATGCTCCTTGTCAACACTAGACTGTCACTCTAGCCAGCACAGCGCGGGGGCTTGTTCCCCGCTATCCGGCGCAAGAAGCCCAAACGCACCTAGAATTCAATTGAAAGATCGCCTGGTTCGTGCGCGAGGAAGTTTGCCGCAGACAAGCAGTGAAACGGCGCTGAGAAGGAGCAAGAAGATGCTATCACGCCGAAACATGCTAATAGCCACGTCGTTACTCGCCACGGGCTGTGGTTTCCTCGATTCTCAGTCGAAGGTGACAGGCCCGTTGCAAGAAACAAGCTTGAATCTGGCGTTCTCCGATTCGATTGCAAGTCTCGCTGGTACACACGGGGTGAGACCTCTTGAGAAATACCGACAGGCAGTGGCAGAGCTTGCAGAGGATGCAGATGATCCTTATGGGTTCGAACAAGGCCGCTACAGCCTTGCCCTGCGCCGAATCGGGACGTTTCCGCATTGGGATGAGTATGCTGCACTGCTGGAAGACCTTGAAGCAGACCTCGTGACGGTGGCGTCGTATGATGCGCAGGCTCTAGGAGAAAGAGGGGTACTCTTGCCCCTGGACCGGTTCAGCGGTACCGATGGACCTGACATTGAGCAAGAGTATTATCCCAATGTACTTTCCCAATTTCGAGCGAATGGCGCGCTCTACGCCCTGCCGGTAGGGGTGCGCCCGCAGGTGCTCTACTATGATGCTGCACAGTTCCGGCGGGAGGGCGTGCCGCCGGTGGATAGCAACTGGGACTGGGATGCCCTGGTGGCGAATGCGGCAAAGCTGACGAAGCGGAGAGCAGACGGCGCCGTGGCGCGCTGGGGGCTGGCGACACACAGCAATGGGCTCTGGTGGGCGCTCTGGCAGAACGAAGCGGACGCGGTAGACCCGGACACGTTGCAGTGCCGGCTGCAGGAGCCGGCGGCGATTGAAGCCCTGCAGTTCTTTCGCGACCTACTCCATACCTATCGAGTTTCGCCCGCTTTGTACAGAGAGTTAGGGAAATTGATCTTTGAGTCGGGGACGCCGCCGGCGATGGTCTACAGTCTTGCCCCGAAGCGCCCGTCCCACGGCGACTTCCGGCTGGCAGAGATCCCGCGCGGCAAGGTGCGCGCCGTGCCGGTGCTTGGAGACTTCGGGATTGCGATTGCGGCGAGAACCGCCAACCCGGAGGCCGCGTATTCAGCGCTGAGGGGTCTGGCGAACGTCATGCAGAAGTACGTGACTGTGCCCGCACAGAGAGAAGCGGTAGCGATGCTAGGAGAGACCCGGAAGGACCTGCGACCGGAAGAAGTGACCGCGCTACAGCAGTCTATGAAACATGAAAGCGGTTGGCCGCAGACTGGGGTGCAACTGCGTACAAACCGGTATTTGGAAGAAGCTCTCGTGGACGGCGATGATGTGGCGACTGTAGTCAACCAGGCCTGCTCCATCGTGCGTGAATACCAACAAGCCTGAGGACCGGCACGGGAGTAGACGTGATTCCTTGGCTAATTTTCGTTGTCGACACTATCCAGACATTTCGCCAACCGTAGCGCGGCGACAGCGTGGCCTCCGCGGTCAACCTAGGCTGCTCCGTACTCTAAGAGTTTTGCAGCAAGAAAGCAGAAGATGCATTCCCGCGCAAGCGGGAGTATCTGTGTTGAGAGTCAAGTGAAATCACGCTGATAGTGGATAGTGTTCTTGCCAGGGAATGACGGAATTCTGCACCTTGGCTAGCGAGAAGCGGTCCAAGTGCGACTGCCACATTCCTCTTGTGCCAAGGAACGCTAGGGCTTGAACTCACGGGCGATTTGGGCGTAGATTTCTGCGCTTTGGGCGACTTCAGTGAGGTCGACGCGTTCGTGATCGGTATGGGCGTAGGCGATATCACCGGGACCGTAAACGATGCAGGGCACGTTGCTCTTCACCTGGAGCTTGCTCGCGTCCGTGCCGTAGGTCACTCCCTGCGGCTCCGGCGGGAGATTGTGGGCTTGCAGGGCGCGCATGGCTGCTTGCACGATCTCTTCGTCTTTCGCGGTATCAAGGGGCCAGTCACCGAGGTCGCGCGATGCGACACTGGGATGCATGTCGGACTTGGTCTCTGCAAGTTGCTCCATGGCCTCTTCGAATTCCCGGATTGCCCCCTCTGAGGTCTCGCCCGGAATGATGCGACGGTCGACCACCACCTGGCAGGTCTCCGGTATGACGTTGGCGGCGTGGCCGCCGTGGATGATGCCGATGGCCCAGGTGGGATATCCCACCAGCGGATGCGAGCGCGCCGCGAAGCGCGGGTCCAACGTCTCGCGCAGGTGCTGAATGACGTCGACCATTTGGTAGATGGCGTTGTTACCCCTTTCAGGCTGGCTGCTGTGGGCGGGCCTGCCCTTGGTCTCCAGCGTAAAGCGTACGGCCCCTTTCGTGGCGGTCACCAGCTCAAGTCTGGTTGGTTCGCCGATTACGGCTGCAGTCGCTTGAATCTCTTGCTCTATGAAGCCGACGATGCCGCGAAAGCGGTACTCCTCATCCACGACGCCCAGCAGTCCAATATCCACCGCGAGTTCTTCACGGTGCTGCGCCAATTCGCGAATAGCGAGCAGCATACCGGCAAGACACCCCTTTGCGTCGCAGGAGCCGCGGCCGTGCAGCGTGGTGCCCTCCAACCGTGGTTCCAAGGCTGCCGGCCCCCACGTGTCAACGCCCACCGTATCCATGTGGCACTCGAAGAGCAGGAGACCCTTGGAGTTTGGCACGCGCAGGCGGCCGAAGACGTTTGACCGACCCGGCAGCACTTCGTGTTGCTGCGTCTCCAGGCCGAGGTCTTGTAGCTGGGATTCCACGAAATCGGCAAGCCCGCTCTCGCCACCCGAGCCATCGGCCATAAAGGCTGGATTCATGCTCGGAATGCGCACGAGCGCGGATAGCAGCTCCGCAGATTCTTGAATGCGGGTTTCGTCGACGACGCTCATAGAAGTCCTGTTCCCTGTCGCTTCATGCTAAGTCTACCGTCACATCTCGCTCCATGGTAGCAGATTCGACTATGGCGGGAGTTATCTGCAGACCCCGGTAGGCGTCTGCGGGGGTGATGATTGCAGGTGGTGTGCCGGTCTGCCCGCACGTTGCAAATGTGATCGTAGCGTGAGGGAGGGCATCGTACCCCACCAGGTGCAGTTCGCCCCAGGGGCCGAGGCCAATCACTTCGATGCCGACCGGTTCTTGCATGCCTGACGCAGTCCGCGTCACGGTCTTCCCTCGCTGGCAGAGGATGAATGGGCGACGCCCTTGCCCGAGGGTTTGGGAAGCCGGTTGCTAGTGCGCTCCACGGGCTTCCAGCGTAATGAGATCCAGAACATCCTGGCTGGTAACCATTCCCAGAAACTCTTCACTTTCCTCTTCAACCACCGGCATGACCGTTAGAGTGCTCTCCGTCATCCGTTGGAGCACGTCTTCCACCGGCTCGTCGGGCCGGGCCAGCGGTGTCTTGCGACGTACGACGCTCCCCAACTGGGTAGAGGACCATGCATCTTTAGGCAAGTAACGCAGCATGCCCAATGAGACGATCCCGGAGACAGTACCATTTTCCACAATCAAGTAGTCGTGCTGCTGGGGAATGATCCATTGATCGACAAACTTCCGCACAGACAAATTTGGGTTTGGATAGCTGCGGGTGCGGTCGAGTATGTCAATTACGGTGATGTCGTCGAGAGCAAAGCGCGCCAGGGATGCCGGTATCGAGCCTGGCAGTGTTGTGTGCTCTGACGGTTTTGCGCGAATTACCGCGTAGTTGATGACCGTCGGCGCCAGCAAGATATACGCAAACATGATCAGCACGAGGAGGGAAAAGACATCATCCCCAATTGTGCCCGTTTCCAACAGCACCAAGAGCAACGCAATTTCTGCTACGCCCTTTGCCATCAGCCCTGTGGCCAGAGCGAACGGCATTTCCAGCCGCGAAACAAAGGCGCCGACCAAGGAGCCGGCGAACTTCCCGACGAGCGGAATACTAACTAACGCCAAAATCGTCGCTACAGGCAACTCCGTGAAGGAGAGGCTGAGATGCAGCCCCGCCGAGGCAAAGAAGAGGGGCACAAACAAGCCCTCGGCAGCGCTCCGCATGCCCGGCACGATTTCCTGACGCAGTTGGTATGGCAGGCCCGATAGCGCGGCGCCAAAAAGCAAAGCACCGAGCGAGCCGTGAGCGCCCACGGCTTCGGAGATACCAACCACCACAAAGAGCCCGCCGATGAGCAAGCCAAACGAGAGCTGAGGCACATGGAGAGAGCGCTTCAAGAGCATAATTAAGGGAGGGACTACGCGACTGGACAGTACCCACGTCACAAGTGTGAAGCCGACGATCTTTGCCAATAGTATGAGGATGCTAAATAGGTTTAAATCCGTCACATGCTCGCCAATGGTGAAACCCACCACCAACAAGGCAATCAACTCCGCGATCAAAACAGTGACGAAAATTTGGATACCAATGGGCTTGCGCAGATGACCTTCGTCAGCAAGAACTTTGCTCACCAAGCCAAGGCTGGACAGCGAGAATATTCCCGACAATGCCAGGGCTTCGGTAAAGTTCAGGCCCAGCCCAAAATCGAAGAAGATATCGGAAGTCACACTGAGGGCCAACAAGAGGGAGATCAGCACCGACAAGGTCGCAGCCACAAAGAAGCGACCCCGGATAGTGGCTATAAAGCCGGAGATGTCAATCTCATCGAGACCGATGAGGAAGAAGAATAGGAAGATGCCGATGCCGAGCAGCACCTGCAATTCTTGAGTAGGCTCAATCAAGCCGGCAACGGGACCCAACGCTATGCCCGCAACCGTATAGGCCACGATCGAACTAAGCCGAAATCGCCGGAGCACTCCTTCCAAGAGCTTGGCGACAACGATTAGCAACCCGACTGAGAATATTACATCGAAAGCCATCTTGAGGACTCTTCCCTTACGCACACGGTCTGGCTTTAGCCATATATTACTACGAAAGCCTGTAGTGCATTCGATCCTGTGAAGTGTTCAGTGCAAAGGGACTTTCCCGTATCCCACTATTGATCTTGCAGTGCATACGTGCACTTGCATGGAATGCGATAAAATGAATTACGCTGCGCTCGGACGCAGGGGCGCGCATCCTCATCTGCGTGGCATGAGAAAGGCAGGTTTCATGGGTTCAAGTCTTCCCGAATTACACGTGGGAGTCGTTGGGTTGGGAGTGGGTCGGAGATTTGTCGAGGCATTTGCCGCTCACCCCAATACCACAGTAGCTGCGGTCTGTGCCAAAGAGCCGGACGTGCTGGCAGCCGTCAGTCAAGAGCATGCGAATCTCCGATGTTACGAAAACTTTGCTGAAATCGTGGCTCACCCCAGCATTGATCTCCTGGTGATTGCGACTCCTCACGCGCTGCACGCTTCAATGGCGATCGAGGCTATGCATGCCGGGAAACACGTCATCGTGGAGAAGCCGATGTGTATTTCGCTCCAAGAGTGCGAGGCAATGATTCGCGCTGTCGAGCAGACCGGCAAGCTGCTCGCAGTTGACCAGGTATTGAGATTCTTCCCGTACTATCAGTCGATAAAGGAGCACCTGGCAGACGGGGGTTTAGGGGAGATCTACTATGCCGAGGCAGACTATCTCCATAACACCGCACGTCTCATTCGCGAACGCACGGTGTGGCGTGGTTCAACCGAACACTCCCACTATCCGATCCTTGGCGGCGGTTCCCACTCCTTGGACATGTTGCGTTGGCTGGTGGGCGAGGTCGACCGGGTACACTGCGAGGCTGCGCAGCGTGCTTTGCCGGACTTCCCGTTCCCGGATTGCATGATAGCGACCTTGCACTTTGCAAATGGCGCTGTGGGGAAATGCACCACCTCGTATGGTCTCGTGCGCTCGACCATGCACAATTTGGTGCTCTTCGGTACGAACGGCACGATCGAGCGGGCCCGCGGCCGGCATGATCAAGATAAGCACTTTCGCACTTCGGAAGGGCACGAGTTTGGTGAAGAAGCGTGGCCCGTGCCGTTTCAACCACCCGGCGGCAAACCGATAGCCGCCGTCGTCGATCACGTGTACCAGTGCGTTGCCCACAACCGGACTCCTCTCACCAATGTGTGGGAAGGCGCAAACACGGTGGCCGTGGCGCTCGCCGCGATCGAATCCTGGCAGACCGGCAGGCCGGTCCAGCCTGCCCTCTTTAGGCCGGCATGATATATATTGCCGGTCAAGTCTTCGGCAACTTCGTGTTTGCCATGTCGCTGCGCATGGCACGGGGCAGACAATACCACTATCTAACCGTAGGGACCATTAACTATGCAATAGCGTCAGTCTTTGCGGTTGGCTGGTTGGTGTTGAACGGAATTCCTGCCCTCGATCCGGCAGTTATCATTCTGGGGGCAATCAACGGACTTCAGTACCAGATCAGCCTGGTTGTGCTGTTTACGGTAGTCGAGCTCGTCGGTATCGGCATTACTTTCGGCATCATTCGTCTCTCAGTGGCGTTGCCAACGCTGGCATCGATCTTCTTGTGGGGGGAACAGCCGGCCGTACTGCAGGTTGTTGGTCTGGCGCTCGCGTTTGTTGCGCTGCCGTTGTTGGGCGCGGACGCGCACCAGGCAACCCGCAGCAGCCGTGGGCACTCGTTTCGGACATGGGGAGTGCTGCTGGCGGCGCTGCTTCTTTCGGGGGCGGGACTAACAGCGGCAAAGGCGTTCTCTGTGTGGAGCACCCCCGATTACCAGCCGCTGTACACGGCCTCAGTATTCGTTGCGGCCACTCTGGGATCCGCGTTTGTTTGGCCTCTTCGCAAGCGCTTTCGTTTGCCGGACTGGCGGACCGCCTCGCTGCGGCATAATGTCGGTTTGGGAGTGATGATGGGCGCAACGAACCTCTTTCAGATCGCTATGCTCTTGCGTGCGCTGGAGGTCCTCCCCGGTACAATAGTCTTCCCGCTCTCGGCGACTATAGGCCTGGCGACGACCTTGCTCGGCGGCATGGTGCTCTTTGGCGAACGGTTTGGGCGTCTGACGGCAACCGGCATCGTTCTTGCATTGTTTTCTATCGTTTTCATCAACGCGCGCTGAAGACTGGGAGGCGAGCAATGATTGGCGCTATCGCGGGAGACGTTATCGGCTCGGTCCACGAATTTATCGCAACCAAGACGAAGGACTTTCCACTTATCGATCCCAGGTGTTTCTTCACGGACGATACAGTTCTCACCATTGCGCTGGCTGACGCATTGCTGCATGAGCTTGACTATGCCGTTACGCTCAAACTGTACTATCGGCGTTATCCTGACGCCGGATACGGAGGCGCCTTTCATAACTGGGCAATGTCTGATTCGTGGGCGCCCTATAACAGTTGGGGCAATGGGGCCGCGATGCGGGTAAGTCCGGCGGCCTACGTTGCGGAAAGCCTCGATGAAGCAATGGCGTTGGCAGAGCGCAGCGCCGCGGTTACGCACAACCATCCCGAAGGCGTGCGTGGAGCGCAGGCCACAGCCGCTGCTATTTTCTTGGCTCGGGCGGGTCACGAAAAGAGCGAAATAAAACGGTTTGTGGAAGCTTCACTTGGCTACGATTTGCAGCAGACACTGGATGAAATACGGCCCACATATGTGTTCAACGAGTCTTGCCAGGAAACGGTACCGCAAGCCATTACGGCCTTCTTGGAGGCAAACGACTTTGAAGACGCTGTTCGCAACGCCATTTCACTGGGCGGAGACGCCGATACGCTTGCCTGCATTGCCGGCTCTATTGCAGAACCTTACTTTGGCGGCGTGCCGGCGGACATTCGCGAGTCCGTGCTGCTGCGGCTGGATGATGAACTGCTGGCCGTCGTCACCGCATTCGAGCAGCGTGTGATGAACCGCTGACCGCAGTATTTTGCGGCGCCAGTCGCTTGCATAACCTATCGGTGCTCAGCTTTCGCAAAGCAACGAGAGACCTATCCCCGCTAATTGTGCGGGAGGTAGGTCTCTCGTTGAATCTTCTTCGCTGCGGGCAATGCGCAATTCGCCTGCGCGTCCGGACTGCTAAACTACATTACTTCGGCATGTTCCTAAGCGCGTTGTAGGCCGGTCGCGGACTCCAGTCGCTATTGAGTATGCCGAACGCCCAGGTCTCGTGCGTCTTGGAATTAGTCACGCGGAAGTTCAAGTTCCACACGATCATAACGCCAACGTACGGATGCCGCTGCTTGACGAGATTGAATGAGCTCACCAGGTAGTCTGCCTGGTCTTGGTCGGAATTATGCGCGGCGTATTCATAGCCTGCAACCGGCTGATCCGACACTGCCCAGCCGAACTCGGTAAACCACACATCCTTGCTAATGCCGGCCGCGGCCAGGATGTTGTGCAACTCGGCATAGCGGGTGAAGAAGAAGCTCGGATGCCCGCTAAAGCCGCGAGACTGGTTCCGTGTAATGTTCTGCGGCGTATCTGTGGGTGGGTGGTTGTAACCGCCCGGGTGGACACCGAGAACGTCAAAGTAGTTGGCAACCTCACCATTGTTGTAGGCCACGAGTTGCCGCAAGTATACGGCGTCGTCTATGGCGATGTTCGGGTCGATTACGCCCGTGGGTGTGAGCGCACCCAGGATAGCAACGGCATTGGGATCGGCGAGCTTGAGCGCCGTATACGCCTCTCTAAGCAACGCGACGAACGGCGCTGGTGTCACCGGCTTCCATTCGATGGCAAGATTGGCTTCATTCCACATCTCATATGCTTGCACTTTACCTCGGTAGCGCGTAGCCAGCGTACGTAAGAAGTCAGCAAAGTCTGTTGGGTTTGCCGGCGGGCCGTGATCAACGCCCGGTGCCAAGGCCCAGTTCGGGGTTTTGGCTACCGAGAGCAGAATGTTGAGTCCGGAATCATGAGCTGAATTCACTACACGGTCTAGCTCTGCCCAGTCGAAGCCGCCCTTCTCTACAGGCTCAATGGACGCCCACTGGACCTGCTGCTTCACCCAGGTGAAGCCGGCGTCCTTGATGAGCTGATAGGCGCGATTCTTGTCCGCCGGGGAAAGCCAGAAGAGGTCTGCTTGCATGCCGTAGCCAAGGTTGTTGATGTATTGCGGTAGCTTGTCCGCGGCCTGACTGGTACGCACCATCGAACCGGTCGCGGGCGGCGGGGCCGCCGCTTGTCCGATTGCGCCGCTCACAGGAGCCGGGCGCTCGTCGATGCTGTGCGGCAGCTTGGCCTCACTCGGCAGCAGGTCGAATTTCTTTAACAAGTCGCCGCCGAGAATGGTAGTGACGTCGCCTTTACGCGCAATTCCAGGGATATCCTGGGTCCAGTACTGGAACGCAATGCGCTGGAAGCGTTGGGTAATAAACGGCCCAAATGGCTGGGGCTGCGACATAGGAAGGCCGTAGAGTTCGATGGCTGCGTTCTCGCCGCCTGCACTCAAATAGCGTTGCTTGATGGCGTCATTCGTCAGCCAGCTGAGCCGAATTTCTTTGGCCCTTTGAAAGTCCCCACCCGATCCGTCATCGGTGATGGACTCGGGAATACCAATTGCCGCGAGCGCGGCGTTCAGCCCGGCCTTCTCGAGTATCTCGAACGTGTTTCCGAGGAGAACGGTATTGAAGACGGGATGGTATTGGAGCAGCGCGCCCTGCGTTACCTGGTAGATGAAACCGTCCTGCTCCCAGCGCCTCGAGGCGGGATAGCCGATGCCGCCCACGCCGCCAACTTGCTGGAACTTGCTATAGAAGGCAAGACTATCCGGACCGTCCCAAATCGAGAATCCCTGGCTGCCTGTACCGCCAAAGCCATTGGCTTGCTTATAGAAGTGACCGCCGGTAATCGGCTGGTCCATTGATTCTTGGGCAGCCACCGGCAAGGCTGAGAGTGTCAGACTAAGAACCGTTGCAATAAGCAGCGAATTTACAAGTTGCCTAAGTCGTCGGCGCATGAGTGGTTCCTCTTCTTGTCCCGCTGGGTGGTTTACGGATGATGCTTATTTCATGGTAAACCATTTTGGCGCGTCTGCAAAACTGACGTGCTTACGCAAGAGTGGTGCGGTATTGAATGGCTGCCTGCTAATGGATTGATGTCCCATCAGTGGGAGCGCCTGGCGGTGTACGGACGTTGCACTCCATAGTCTCGAGACCATGGAATAGGGAAAGCCCATGGACCGCTCTATACCGGCATGCCAACATGGTAGGAAGACATCTTGATGGGGGGAAGGGGAGCGGTACAGTTGTAAGAGAGAGTTGAGAAGTTCCTTAGCTTCGTGTGCTGATCGGGTCCATTTGGGTTGAAGGGACTCCATGAAGGATTCTACGGCACTGACAGGGTCTCACTATCGGACGCACAGCAATACGCGCAACGCTGTCCTGGCCACATTGCAGTGCCGCTAGGCGAACTGCCAGAGTCTGAGGGCCGTCTTGCCGAGTACCCACTCGAGGTCAGCTTTGCTGAAGAACGGCATCTCGTCGCGGATGGCGGTCAGGCGCGGGAGGTAGTCGGCTTTGTCGAGCAGCATCGGCCAGTCGGTACCCCACATGAGTCGTTGCGGCCCCCACGCATCCTTAGCCATGCGGAAGAATGGATGCGTATCTACGTAGGGGTATGGCTCCTGACTGTAGTGCAGCATGCCCGAGACTTTGGCATAGGTGCGCGGGTGGTCGGCTAACTTAAGCAGGCCATTGAACTTGGGATAGGGCGGCTGTTCAGCGACGTCGATGCGTCCCATGTGATCGACTACGATGTCCACGCCGGGAAAACGCCGCGCCATCTCTGCGACCATAGGCGCATGGTCTAGGTCCATGAGGATGCAAACAGGGATGCCGAGGTCTGCGGCTTTCTGCCAGATGCGGTCTGTCTGCGTCGTCGTGAACCATTCTGCACTGTCCGGCCGCACCGCGTGGAGCCGCACCCCGTGAAAGCCGCGTTCTGTGACCCAGTAGTCCAGTTGCTCCGGAGCCTTCTCGTCGAGGGGATTCACCAAGCAGACGCCGGCAAGCTGCTGCGGGTAGCGGGCAATGCTATCAGCGAGGTAGCGATTGTCCCAACCGTAGGTGCTCGGCTGCACCAAGACCACGTGATCCACACCGGCTTGCCCTGTCTCGGCAAGCAGCATCTCGGCGGTGGCGTCACTGCCCGGCACCGGCACGTCCGGCAACGTGGGTGAGAACGGGTAGTCCTTTTGCTGTGTCCAGATATGAACGTGGGACTCTACAATCGGCATAGTGGTATTTTGCCCGTTCTACGTTCAGCCGATAAGGGGCAATGCTACGGGACGACCCTCCGCGGCGGAGATATCGGCAGCGAGACATGCCTCATGTGTGTTTACGGAGTCAAAAATATCGGCATAAGAGTCTTCGTCGTTCAGGATGCAATCAACGATATGGTCGATCTCTTCCTGGAACGGGTGATGGGCAACGTCTCCAGAGTCCGGCATGACGGTGGGAATGTCCATGAAGCCGGTGATTCCGGGGAAGGCTGACGAGTAAAATCGATTGTTGCGGGCAGAGCCTTCATCACCATGCAGCGACATGTGGAAGACGTACGGCATGTGGGGTTCCATGGTGGCGGTGACTCGGCCAACGACGCCGTCCTCCATCTGCAACACTGCTGCTGTGGTGAGGGGATAATCGAACCCCTTCTCTTCCAAGCGCACCGGTGTAGCGTAGGCGGAAACGGATTCGACGTTCTTGCCGGTCAGCCAGCGAATGCAGTCCATAGCGTGGCTGCCGCCGGAGAGCATGGCACTGCCCACGTTCTTCTGATAGCGACCCCAGTGACCGGGTGGACGCAGATAACCCACTTCGTGCATGTAGTCGGCTTCAGCATAGACGATGTGTCCGAAGTCGCCGGCCTCGCGCCGATGGTGGAGCGTTTGTACCAGCGGATTCCAACGCAGCACGAAACTGACCACACTCTTAACGCCGGCCTTCTTTACCGCCGTAACCAAGCGGTCGAGTTGCTCCACGGAGATGGCAATGGGTTTCTCGATGACAAGGTGCTTGTTTGCCTCCGCTGCCAATGCGCCCTGCTCGGCGTGGGCAAAGTTGGGCGTGCATATGGAGACTATGTCAACGTCGGGATCAGCAAGCATCTTTTCATAGTCGGTATAAGGCTTGGCATCCAGATCGAACTCGTCGATGGCTCCCTGGGCACGGCTTAGATCACGACTGCAAACTGCGACCATGCGGGTATGCGGATTTTTGTTGAATGCGCGAATGTGCTCGCTGGCGACCCACCCGGGTCCAATCAAGCCCACACCCATTACGTCTGCCATATCGTATCCTCCTAAGGTTATGCGTTTGCCCTGGGCACCGCTCTCATTTCAGCGAAGATCTGTGTGAAGTTCTAATCTGCTCTCAACCTAGGTTGAGAAGAGGCTGGCCGCTCGCAATATTCAAGAGACTGCGAAACTTCATCCGAATTCGGCGCCTGCAAAGATGCTCGCTTGACGAGTCACCTACTGCTAGTTTTGTTGGCGCTAGCGTACGCTACTACACCCTTGATTGCAAATGTAATGTGGGCTAGGAATCTCGTTCCAGGACGAAGTCTGCCAGAGAGTGGAGCAGATGGCGGTAGGAGGACTGCGGGACAGTTGCGAGGCGCGCCTGAGCCTCCGCGATATACGCTCGCGCGTGCGAACGAGCGTAGGCGATGCCGCCCAGGTCTTGGAGTAGTTGCGTCGCGTATTCGACCTGCTCATCGGAGGTAGCGCGATTGCCTAGGGTACTGAGAATGGCTGCGCGCTGAGCGAGCGTCGCGTTGCGTAGTGCTGCCCAGACGATGAGTGTGCGTTTTCCCTCTCGAATGTCCGATCCAACCGGCTTGCCTGTGACCGCCGCGTCACCGACCACGCCGAGCACGTCATCCTGCAGTTGGAATGCTATGCCGCAGTTGCGGCCAAATGACGCTAGCGCCGCGACTGCAGGGTCGTCCGGCTGCCAACCGTCGAGGCCGATGCAGGCGCCGGCGGTGGCGGCATATGCATAGAGAGCTCCGGTCTTCTTCTGCATCATGTCCAGAGTATCGGCTTCAGTTACATTCGCAAGCGGCTCAAGGCTAAACTGCACGTCGAGCGCCTCACCGTCCACGAGGCGCGTTTCCACTGAGCCAAAGAGTTCAGCCACAAGATGCAGCACAAGGTTGGCGCTAACGCCCTGTTTCGTGGCGGTTTCCGTTAGCAGCGCCGCCGACCATCCCTGCTGCAAGTCTCCGGCCAGCAAAGCCTGGGTGAGTCCGTAGTGAGCGGCGGCATCACCGATGACGCCCAGTTCATCTTGCGCGCGTTTGACAAAGTCCGCGTGAACCGTCGGTTTGCCGCGGCGCACGTCATCCTGGTCGATGATATCGTCGTGCACTAACGTCCAAACGTGGAAGAGTTCGACTGCCGCGGCAGCGGGGATGGCACGCTCTTCTTCACCTCCCGTGGCGCCGCAGCACAAAAGGAGAATGCCCGACCGCAATCCCTTGCCCGGCTGCCGGACGTAGCTTGCAACTGCTTCACCAAGATGGAGTGATTGCAGAGAAATTCGGTCGATTGCCGCTTGCAGATAGTCGTAGACGTGCTGGCGGCGGGCGGCTAGTGCCGCCGCCAACTCAGCGCGCGGGTCATTTGGGCTCACGTTGGAGAATCCAAACGGTCAAGGTCGAGTCCACGCAGATACTCTAGAAGACCCGGGCGCAAGTCCGGGCGCTTGAGCGCAAGGTCGATGGAGGCGCTCAAGTAGCCAACTTTATCGCCCATGTCGTAGCGCTTACCCGTGAATTCGCAGGAGTAGACGGGGCCTTCTTGCGCCAAGGCATTTATGGCATCCGTGATTTGCACTTCACCGCCAGCGCCTGCGGGAGTGCGGTCGATGAAGTCGAATATGGCCGGTGTGAACACATAGCGACCCACGATAGCGAGATTGGAGGGCGCCTCGCTAGCGGGGGGTTTTTCGATGAGTCTTTGCAACCGTTGCACGCCTGCCGCAACCGGTGTGCCTTCCACGATGCCGTAGCGGTCGACGTGCGCGTCGGGCACTGACATGACGGCTACAACCTCTCCTTTGTAGCTCTCCTGGACGTCAATAAGCTGGCGAATAGCGGGTGGATCGCCGTCGATAATGTCGTCAGGGAGGAAGACGGCAAACGGCTCATCGCCTACGACACTGCGCGCTGTGCGCACGGCGTCGCCGGTGCCGAGCGGCGCGTGTTGACGGACTCCGATGACCGTGGCCATTTCTTTTATCGCATTCAGCTCTGCGAGTTCCTTGTGCTTTCCTCGCGCGGCAAGACTCTCCTCAAGGCGGTAGGCTGTGTCAAAGTAGTCTTCGATGGCCTGGTTGCCGGCTGCCGTGACGAGGATGACTTGCTCGATTCCAGCGGCGACGGCCTCTTCTACCACATATTGGATCGCCGGCTTATCCGCGACTGGCAGCATTACTTTGGGGATTGATTTAGCGGCGGGGAGAGTCCGGGTGCCCAGGCCCGCGACCAGGAAAACCCCTTTGCGTACTTTCATGCCGTTTACCTTGCGCGTAAAGCCATGGTTAAAGATGAGGACGGTAGCAATGAAGTGTGTTCGTCACGCTCATGTACGGCTGGAAATGTCGAGAAAACGCGCCGCACCGAGGCATGAACGATACCTAGGAGATTTGCTTTAGTTAGGCCCGCAGACAAGCCTGCAAAGCCTGTATTGGCAGCCTCTTTTCACAGCGATTATACTTTCCTTAGGGAGCACGTGACAAGAGAGCAACGCTTGAAGAGTGCAGACTCCCATATTCTCGTGTTGACCAGGAGTCACCAAAGACGTGCGACCCGCCAAGAGGTGCGCGACAATTTTGGAAGTGCTAGGAAGTCCATCTTGCATCGTCCATTAGTAATACTGAGATGATTTGGTGGAAACCGAACGGCTCTTCCTTGCAATTACCTTGCCCGAGAGTGTTCGCAGTCGGTTAGGGGAGAGTGTGCGTCTCGTATCCCAACGCACCTTCTCCGTGCGTTGGGTGCCAAGAGAGAACATTCACATTACACTTAAGTTCTTTGGCGAGATGTCGGCAGAACGGAAAGCGTCTATAGTGACCACCATGGAGGGCGTGGCGGCCGGAGCACGGCCCTTTGCGCTTTCGGTCACAGGAATAAAGATTGTGCGCAGGCGGAGAAAGCCGCAGATGGTCTGGGCGACCGTGACAGACGCCGATGAGCAGTTGCAGCGGCTGCACGGAAGCGCGGAACGTCTGCTGGAACACAGCGGTTTTGTGCGAGAAGCTCGGTCGCTCTCGCCCCATATCACGCTTGCGCGCGTGCGTGACGGTATTGCACCGTGGGAGCAGCAGGTGCTGGAGGACTGGGCAACGACACAACGCGATTTCACAGCAATTGCGCTGGCGGTGGAGAGTATTGCGCTCATGAAGAGTGATCTGAAGCCCCACGGAGCGGAATATATAGTATGCAAGCAATTTGAATTGCGCGGAACATGAACGCGATTCGGTCCTTCGTGCTCTTCCCCAATCCGCTGAACGTGTGGGCAATCCTCCGTGAGTGGTGGGATTACCGCGAACTGCTGGTCAATCTCGTAGCGCGTGACATTAAGGTGCGCTACCGCAACTCAGTGCTCGGTTTTGCGTGGTCGCTGCTCAATCCGCTGCTGATGATGCTTGTCTTTACACTGGTTTTCAGTGTGTTGACCGACCCCGAGGGGATTGAGCCGCGTATACGGGACTTCCCAATGCACGTGCTAGGCGGCCTGTTGATTTGGAACTTCACTGCTGATGTCATTACGCGCGCGATGACGAGCATTACGGGAAACCGGGACCTGCTGACGAAGGTCTATTTTCCGCGGGAGATTCTTCCCCTCTCTGTGGTACTGGCGAACGTCGTACACTTTCTGCTGGCCCTGCCGCTCTACTTCATCTTTGCCGCTTTTCGCAACATTCCGTTCACCCACCATATCTGGTTTTTGCCCGCGCTCGTACTCTTGCAGATATTGCTGCTGTCCGGCATAGCGTTCATCGTGGCTGCGCTAAACGTCTACTTTCGCGACATTGAATCGATTATGAACGTTGCCCTGATTGCCTGGTTCTTTCTCACCCCGATTGTCTACCAGCTTGAACGAATCCCAAATCGGGAATTTCTCGGTCTCGACATGTGGCGCTGGGTGTATATGCTCAATCCGATGGCTGCCCTCATTACCGGCTACCGTTATGCCATACTCTATGGCTGGCCGCTGTGGCGCTTCAAGCATCTCCTGTTGACGGCCGCGACAGCAATGCTGCTGCTCTGGATTGGGCTCTGGCTCTTTCGCCGCTATGCCAGCAGGTTTGTGGAAGAGATATAGATGCAAGCGGTCCAGTTTCAGGACGTTTCGAAGCGCTTTATCGTACGCCAACACCGCACGATGCAGGAGACAGTCATTGGTTGGCTGCGGCGATCCGCTCCGCGCCAGGAGTTTTGGGCGCTGCGTGATGTCTCGTTTCATCTTGAAGCCGGGCGCACCCTTGGCATCGTTGGACGCAACGGTTCAGGCAAGAGCACCATTCTCAAGCTTCTTTGCCGTGTGCTCGAACCGACGAGCGGCACAGCGAACGCACGGGGGCGAGTATCGGCCCTCCTGGAACTTGGGGCAGGATTCCACCCCGATCTGACCGGGCGTGAGAATGTCTTCCTCAACGGGGCCTTCCTCGGCTTGCCCCGAGAGCAGATGCGACAGCGGTTTGATGACATTGTTGCCTTTGCTGAACTCGAACGTTTCATTGACGAGCCGGTCAAGCACTATTCGTCCGGCATGTACATGCGGCTGGGCTTTGCGGTCGCCGTGCACGTTGATCCGGAAATCCTGGTGATCGATGAAGTGCTGGCAGTTGGCGACATGCCCTTTCGCCAAAAATGTTTTGCAAAACTTAGCGAGTTCAAGCAGGCGGGTATGACGATCGTCTTCGTGTCCCATGACCTGACGTCCGTCGGCCGTTTCTGTGACGAGGTGCTGTGGATAGATGCCGGCCGGGTGCGCATGCACGGCCCCTCAGATAGCGTGATCAACGCATATCTTTCTGAGGCGCGGCAAAGAGGCGATCTGCAAGTTGCTCTGTCTTCGCGCAGCCTGCCGAACGTCCAAGACACGCGGCAAGAACGATGGGGCAGCGGTGACGTTGTCATCGACGCGGTTACGGTAACCGATTCGGCTGGTACGCCCGTCATCGATGTTGCGCCAGGAGCTGACGTAAACGTACAAATTGCGTACACTGCGCACGAATCGATACCTGCGGCGAGTATTGGGATAGGCGTGCATCGTGCCGACGGGGTGTACGTTGCGGGGAGCCACAGCGCGGCGGAAGGGATGACCTTTGCACTTGATAAGGGTGAAGGGCAGATTCTCTGCGTGCTTCCGAAGATACCAATGCGCACCGGAGGCTTTGACCTTAGCGTAGGGATATGGCCGGCGGCTGATTGGCGGCAACCCTTTGACATGTGGAAAGGCGTCGCGCGCTTTGTGGTAGTGCCCGATGAATTTAGCCAAACCGGTATGATGGCGTTCAATCCTTCGTGGCGGGTGGTGGAGGGCGGCGCCGTTGCTGGGGCCGATATACCCAAACCGGCGGCCGTGCCCTGGAATCCTGTGCCGGACCATATTGTGATGGGTGACCGGGAAGAAGAATTCTTGGCCGAAGGCTGGCATCCTGTTGAAAACTGGCCTCCTCTCGTGCGCTGGACGCAGGATCGCGCAAGCCTCTACTTGCGCAAGGATAGCGCTGCGCAGCTTCTGGGGATTGCAATGTGTCGTCCTCACCACAGTGGGGATCCCGTAACCGGACGAATACTCGTAGAAGATGTCAACATTGGCGATTTTTCAATTGCAACACCGGACTTTGAACGATATTTATTTCCGCTTCAGCCGGCTGAAAACGGGCAGCTCCAGCCGGCTGAAGACGGGCAGATAGTGCGGATCGAAATCATCATCGATGAAACAGTGCTCTCTCAGGAAAACGGCCGGTCGCGCGACGGACGTCACCTTGGGGTCGCAGTGCGTGAAGTCTGGCTTGAGTGACCGCTTGGCGATGCCATGTACTTGAGGAAGACCTTAGAATGCAAGTTTTAGCAATGAGGGTACGGCAGATTGAATGTGGGATGTGGCGCAGAATAGGAGCGTAGAGCTTCCTGAAGTTACCGCTATTGTGCTCAATTGGAACGGACTGCGGTATTTGGGCCGTTGCTTGACTGCGCTCATGCAGACCACGTATCCTTCAGACCGCTTCAAGGTCATCCTGGCCGACAATGCGTCCACAGACGGATCTCCCGCGTGGGTGCGGAAACGTTTTCCAGATATTCAGGTATTGGAGACCGGAGGCAATCTGGGCTTTGGGGCGGGGAATAACCGGGCCATTCGGGCAATTGACTCTCCATTTGTCGCGCTTCTCAATACCGATACTGCTGTGCAGGCAGATTGGCTGCTTCATCTCGTGCGCCCAATGGCCGACGACCAACGCATTGGCGCCACCACTGCGAAACTGCTCTACATGAACGACTATCTGCCGCTACTACTGCAGAGCGAGTCGTTTGTGCCGGATGAAGAGATGAAATCGGGAGATAAGCGCAGATTGGGGGTACAGGTATATGGCGCCGAAGTGGTCGGTGGTGAAAAAGAACAGAGTGGGGGGGTGCGGCTGCTCGCAGGTTTCTATGCAGCCGAACATGACGCAGAAGGCCGGTTGCTGCAGTGGACAGATGCGAAGGCTGATCTTGGATTGCCGGTAGGGCAATCGGGCGCCCAAGATCGGGTTTTGGAGCTCACGCTTGCCGCGTGGCGACCCGATAGCCGTGCTGTGCACGTATCGCTGACGTGCGCCGGAAATACGCTGTACAAGGGAGCGGTTGACGCGAATCCGCGAAGAGTTCGCGTTGCTGTCCCTGCATCGCTATTTCAGCATGCAGAGTCCTTAATTCAGAATGCAGGTTCCTCAGTCTTGCCCGATGGCTCCGGCCGCGATAGGGGTACGCGTTTGAGCCAAGGACACGTTTACCCTATCTGGGATGATGGTAGATTCGATACCACAGAAGAGGTATTTCACTTCAATGGTGCTGCTTGCTTGCTGCGCCGAGACATGCTCGATGCCGTCGGTCTCTTCGACGAGCGTTTTTTTATGTACTATGAGGACATGGATCTTGCTTGGCGAGCCCGCGCGCGAGGCTGGAAGGTCTGGTACGTGCCGCAAGCAATTGTGCGACACGTGCACAGCGGTTCAGCGGGAGAGTGGTCACCCCTCTTTACTTACAATGTAGATCTGAATCGGTTGCTCATGCTCATGAAAAACGCCCCATGGCAGCTTGCGCAGCAGCAGTTGCGTCGGTATGCTGCCGAGACAGCTTGGAATTTGGCCCAGTCATGCGGCGGACTGCTTTTGCGGCGAACGGCAACCGGCGCACACTTCCGTCGTTTGTGGATCCGTTTGAAAGTTTGGGTTCGATTGCTCTTGCTCACTCCTAGCATTCTGAGGAGTAGACGCGTCATTGATACCGGACGCACAGTGTCACAGGCAGATCTTGGGCGCTGGTTACAGTCCTCCGATGATCAGGTGGGTCACACTACGCGTGCGTAGAAAATTGAACATTGGCATTTACAACCGGTGGCTGCATACCCAGGGGGGTGCGGAACGATATACAGGGGTGGCGGCGAATGCGCTCGCCGCGCAGCATGATGTTACCCTTATCACCCATCAACCGGTGGACCTGGCCGCAATTGGAAGCAGACTCAACATTGACCTTTCCAGAGTGAAACTGCGCTGTGTGGAGGATCTTCCATTCGATCTCATGGCTCCGGTTACGGCGGAATATGACCTCTTCATTAACGGGTCGCACTTCTCGTTTGTGCCAAGCCGGGCCAAGCACAGCATCATGTTCGTCTATTTTCCGTTTCTTGGGATGCATACCTGGGGGGCGCGATTGCGGCAACGGGTGGGCCGTCATCTTTTGCGTGAACTCAGGGTGCCCCAATTTCGTGAAGGTTTCCATGCCATCCAGGAACTTGGCGGAGGGTGGTATCGATGGTCCGCCGGCCAAGCCACAGTTGAGGTGCCTATTACCGGCTGGAAACGCGACACACCGATGCAGATCGTCGCGGGATCATTTCGTCCTGACGGCAGTCCGCCGGTGCCAGTACGGGTGTCGTGTGGCGATCACTTGCTGTGCGAGACGACACTGCAAACTACTATGGGTAACTATGAGAATATCGAGTTTATTCTCCCCAAGCGGTGTATCAAGAATGGCCGCGCCCGGATTACGTTGACGTGTGAGACCTTTCCCGCCCATGACGCCGGGGTGGAGGAGCACGACTATCGGCAAGTCGGAATTGCAGTGGCCGCCGTACGGTCCCGAAGTTGGCGATACTACTTGTATGAGTTAGTGTTTGAACGGCAGTTTTCTGAACTTGGCTTGCGCCTCCATGGCATACCGGAGAACCCATCATTGGACTATATTCGGACGTACGATTTACTCTGCCCGATTTCGCGCTACGTTGCGCATTGGGTAAAAAAGTCATGGGGATTGGAAGGCGAAATACTCTACCCGCCGGTGGACGTCAGCGATCTCCAGCCTGGGAAGAAACGCCCTATCATACTGAGCGTAGGCCGGTTCTTTCCCCACAGCCATGAGAAGAAGTTTCCAGAGATGATCCAGGCATTTGCAGCGCTATCGCGCCAAGACCTGGCGGGTTGGGAGCTTCACTTAGCGGGAGGTGTTGCGCAAGATTCGCTGAGCCAGGACTACTACCGGCGTGTCCAACACTTGGCAGAGGGTCTGCCGGTGGTGCTCCACCCTAACGTGGAATACGAGAAATTGCGCCAACTCTACAGTCAGGCTACCCTCTATTGGCATGCGACAGGCTATGGTGAAGACGAAGCGCACCATCCTGAGCGCTTCGAACACTTTGGGATCACGCCGGTGGAAGCAATGGCGGCCGGATGTGTGCCTATTGTCCTGGGTAAAGGGGGCTTGCCCGAAATCGTAGAGCACAACAAGAGCGGTTTTCTGTGGAATACCCTGGATGAGCTGAAGCAATATACTGTTGCCGCGATTGCCGATCCGGCGCTGGTTTCCAGGTTACGTGCCGGGGCGGTGAGGCGAGCTGAGCGATTTAGCGAGGAGCAGTTTGCAGACAGGCTCCTCAAGCTCGTGGCTCAAGTGGTGTCAGACCAAGATGTTCCCAACACTGCACCGAGCGGGGTGGCGACATGAAGCTGGACAACGAAGAGGCGCTGAACTTTCTTCGATCGCTCGAACATGCGGAACAGAAAGAGATCAGCGACTATCTTAGTACTGCGCTTGACCGGCTGGGCGCCACCTTTGCACTCATTCCAGACGATCTGCCATCTCAAGCTAACGTACTTGAAATCGGTGCAATGCCGTACTATATGACGGCGTTGCTTCTTCGCTACACCAACTTTGCAGTGTCCCCAATTAACGAGCCGTATTGGTTGGACGTCGATGGCGGCACCGTGCGCCTGCATAGCACTAAGTATCCGTTTACGCGGACCATACAATACGAGGGAGTAAATATCGAGTATGACCCCTTTCCCTACCCGGATGGCTCCTTTGATCTCGTTCTCTACTGTGAGGTCATCGAGCACCTCACGTACGATCCCACACAGACTCTGTATGAAATACACCGTGTGCTCAAGCCTGAGGGACGGTTAATTATCTCGACGCCTAATCCATTCCGCTATACGAATATTCTGAAGTTCTTGAGTGGCAAGAATATCTATCCGCCATATTCAGGCTTTAACAGCTATGCGCGCCACCATCGCGAATTCAGCGCCGGCGAATTACGCCGATTATTGCAAGCCTGCAACTATCAAGTTGAAGAACTGTACTCTATTCACGACTGCTCCTACGATCATCCACGAATTCTTGATGCAGTCGTGCGGGCGGCAACGCGAACTGGGCTGCTGAGAGGACAGCAAGACGTGGTTATGCTACGCGCGCGTGCGGTTGGCAAGGCGCGCTATGGCTATCCGCAGGACATGTACGCGGACATCTATGCTTATCGTCGCGTCACCGAGAGCGCTGTTGTGATGGGGGAGAATGAGGATCCGCAATTGGGTGGCGGGTGGTATCCCCGAGAGAATTGGCCGCCTCAAATACGGTGGACGAGCCGTGATGCGTTGGTGCGTCTCAAGTACAGCGGACAGGAGACTATTTCGATAAACCTGTTTTCCGGTCCAAAGGAACTGAACAGACCCGTAACCGGCGCCGTCTACACGAATGAGGTAAAATACCCGGTTTCGTTGCCACCGGGTGAGTGGCAGGAGATCGAGTTTCCTGTGCCGCAGGATGCTAACACGCGCCTTGATGTTGCCTTTCTCTGGGATGAGCCATGGAACCCGCATGAGGTGCTCGGCTCCCCGGATACACGTGAGCTTGGCGTAGCCGTACATAAGGTGTGGCTGCACGGTGACGGTGGCGCAGAGGACGTTACGACCACGGATTAGGGGGTGTAGGGTCGTGGCTGTTGTCTATCTCAGCCTTGGCAGCAATGTCGGCGACAGACTCGCCAATCTACAACGCGCGGCCCGGCGGCTGCATGCTGAGGTTATGCTTACGCAAGTGTCGTCAGTCTACGAAACCGAACCCGTGGGCTACACCGAGCAACCATGGTTTCTGAATGCCGTGCTCGAAGGATTCACAGAGCTAGGTCCCAGGGAACTCCTCCGGTTTGCCTTGGAAATCGAGAGAGCACTTGGTAGGGTTCGATCGTTTCCGAACGCGCCGCGCACGATAGACATAGACATTCTGCTCTATGGGGATGAGCAGATTGCTTCTCCATCACTCTCTATCCCGCATCCGCGGCTCACCGAACGCGGTTTTACGCTGTGTCCTCTAACGGAGATTGCTCCGCTCGTGGAGCACCCAACCACAGGGGAAACCATGGAGGCCATCCTGGCAACGGCAACTGACCTGGAGGAGACTCGCCACTTCGCCGATCGGAATTGGTACGCAGAGGCCGCGCCGGAATACCTTACATGAAGGTAGGGAAGTAGCGGGCCTGTTTGCGCGATCCAATTGCTAAGACCTATGAAACCTGTAGTGCCCGAGATGGAGAATGCATCCATTGGTTCTCAGGTCGTGCGCACTGTGCCATGCTGCCCCAATTGCCAGATGAATGCACGGACTCTTGCGGCTTTTCCCTGCGGTCGAGACAGTTTAGTTAACGCTAGGCGACATTCTGATACACTAGTCCGTCGCTTGAGCCTAGCTTTAGAATCCGCGCATTCCCCGATGTACGTTGGGCCGGCTCCCCTAAGCTTCCGCCCGCTCGAGCAGTTCGATTTCGTAGCCGTCGGGGTCGTCGATGAATCCCATCTTCCTGCCCGCGGCGAACACCTCGCGCCAACCGTCCGGCCAAATCTCGATTCCCTTTTCCTCCAATTCGGCGCAGAATGCAATGAGGTCGGTGACGCCGATGGCGAGGTGCATCAGGTCCTCAGGGACGTTAAGGTCATAGTCGTCGGAGTAGGTAAGCTCCAGCGTATGCAGGTTGCCGGGCAGCTCCAGGTGCGCGATCTGATTCCCGTGGGGGGAGCGCTCGCTCCGGCTTAGCAATTTGAAGCCTAAGCGTTCACTATAGAAACTAATCGAGTTGTCCAAATCGCTCACACGTATGCGTGTATGCAAGAAAACCGCCATTTTATTCTCCCTTTAGATTGTCGTTGAATTACACATAGACTTGGCTTACTGTTCCCACACGATATTGCTTCCGCTACACTCCTCCTCTTCTCCTGCACCTAATTACTGTCGTCCTGCGCTTCCAAAAACTGTTCGCTAGCGAGATCGAAGGGCGGGATATGTATCAGCAGCAGTTTAGCAGGCTTTCCGCTCTCGTTGAAATAGCGGAACCACTCGTGCGTGGGGATGTGCAAGACATCCAGAGGCCCTAGTGTCGTCTCTCGGTTTTGGACGACGAATGAAATGAACCCTTCGAGGCAAACGTAGAGCTTTTCTCTCTTGCTTGAGCGTGCGGTGCGATGCCGTGCGCCGGGAGGTACGTCGATTGCTGCGATTGAGGCTGCTTCTAAACTACGGGGAGTGAGTTCCCGAATGCACAACCCGTCAAAGTCGAAGGGCATAGCACTATCGTAATTCGCGCGCACGAGGGCAATCTCCTTCGCGGGTCCTCTCAATTAGCTTTGGATCGCGCGTCTCTGCATGCAATAGTAGCAACCTTGGAGGATTGGGACAATCAGTGGGTGAGATGTATTGACGCTACATGTGGGACAGCATCGTACTGAGGGGGACATGCGGTGGGTGTTTCCAATGCGGTGATCCTCATCTTGTTCATCTACCGCTGTATAAACTGTACAGACCGGGGAGATGGGTAACAGTTGTTCGGGGACATAGGTTACACTTCTAGCTGGCTGAGGTCTGTTGTTGCTACGGGCCGGACGAAGAATTAGTGCCACACGCCTCCGGAGAGTGTTGGTTCGAGGGGGTGAAGCTGCCGGGCAGGCAACGGGACACTAGACACTTGCTAACCGGCAACACCAGCACCCATTGATCACCTTCCAGCGTCCCTTCATCCTGCTGAAGCCGGTCTTGCGATCGCTCTGGTTTCCAAGGCTTGCCCCCGGCAGCACACCGCTCCGTTTCCTGCTATTCTTTTGCGCCAGCATCAAGCAAGATCTGTACGGCTTCAGGGGTGCCCTGTAGACTCGCCACCGCCAGGAGCGACCGGCCATCGGCCAATCGGGCACTTACGTCCGCGCCGGCGTCGACGAGTATCCGCAGCGCATCAATCTTGTCCCGCCAAATCGCGGTGTAGAGAAGCGGGTCGTTGTCACTGTCGCGCGCATTCACATCCGCACCAGCGGCTACGAGTATCTGCAACGCCTTGTTCTTTTCACGCCAAATCGCGGTGTAAAGAAGCGGATTGTTGTTGCTGTCTCGCGCGTTCACATCCGCACCGGCTTCCACCAGAATGCGCAGCGCTTCGATCCTGTCTCGCCAAATCGCGGTGTAAAGCATCGGATCATTATCGCTATCGCGCGCGTTTACATCCGCACCGGCGTCCACAAGTATCTGTACTTTCTCCGGGGAGGCCCGCCAGATCGCTGTGTACAAGAACGGATCGCCCTGATCGTTGCTGGCATTAACCTCTCTACCTTCATTAACGAGAGCTTGCAACCTTTCCGCATCGCTGGTACCCCGCCAAATCGCACCGTAGAGCTCGGGGTCGCCAGCAGGATAGGGCGTGGCTTTAGGCAAAGGCGGCAGCGTAGGCAGAGGCAGGACTGTAGGCGCTGGGGTTGGGCTAGCGGGAGAGGTCGCGCGGGTTGGCTCGGGCGCCAATTGCTTAGACTCGGTGCCGCGATTCGCAGCTTCCTCAGCAGGCGCGGGGCGCGATGCCGGAGTTTCCTCTTCGTAAAAAGCTACTATCGCGACGATACCGGCAGTGATGATGACGACAGCAAGTATGAAACCCAACACATAGCGAAACATGGCAACTGCCTCCAAAGTGAGCGGCGTGTAGAACTAGCAATATCACTACTGGCAGCTACTTCAATGTGCACCTCTTGTTGGGTACGCAGGACTTTTCTAAGTAGCGGCGCTGCGCAGTGAGGTTTGCACATAGCCAGCGATTCACTAAGTCGCACGGTATGTCTTATACTACTGGATGTCAGCACTACAAGCTATTTGTTGCATGTGGTGACAAGGCTCTGAGCCAGAAATCAGGAAAGACCAGATAACTGGGAAGAAAGGTAGTTGCATGGAGCTTACTAGCAGGTTCTGCACTAACTGTGGCAGCGAATTGGATAGAGGCGCCAAGTTTTGCGCGCAATGTGGAACGCCAACCCGGCAAAATGATGCTCCCGTGGCAGCAAGCAAAGCCAGCAGACAGCCGCGCCAGGATGACGCTCCGTTGGCGGCCGATGAGGGAAGTAGGCGGCTGCGCCAGGAAGACGCTCCGGTGGCGGCAGACGAAGGCAGCGAGCAACCGCGCAAGAACGACGCTCCTGCCGCTGCAGACGAGGCCAGGAGGCGACCGCGCCAGGATGATGCTCCCGCCGCGGCAGGCGTGGCCGGTAGGCAGCCGCGCAAGGATGTTGCTGCGGTGGCGGTAGGCGAGGCTTGGAGCGGATATAGGCGCTTCCTGAGGATTGACCCATCCGGTGGCTTCTTTGCAATTGTAACACCGCTATTCATTTGGACTGCTGCTGCAGGCATCCTAACTTGGGCCGTACTCGGACTGGTTTCACTCCGCTTCGACCTCTCAATCTTGAACCTTGAGGACCTGTTCTTCACCATGTTGATCATCATTGGGATCATGTTGAGTGTAGTTGCCAATGCCTACCTTGTCCTCAGCTACCGCGACCGGACAGGGGCGCTTGGGCAGGTCCTGAGACAACTACCCATGGTATGGGCGGCCGGACTCTGCGTGGGGCTATTCATCATGATTTGGCAAGTGTGGACCGACTTCGCCGGCGGCCCCAACGAGCTCCGGCGGGCGATGTTCTCGCTGATCGGCGTTGGAGTGTGTGGGATGTATAGCGGGTACGTGTCCCTTGTCGCCATCGGCCCGGACCGAATCTACCGGGTGGTGCGTCGGGTGGTGTACGTCCTGATAGCAGTCATCGCCGTGGAGGTTTTGGATGCGTTATGGTGGGGAACAAGGCACCTGTCCGGGGCAGAGATCGGCACGCATTTTGTCCGCGCCGGCTGGACCGCATTCTCGTGCGTTGCCGTGTACTCCATCATCGCATTTTTCATGGCTCAAGCAAGAGCCAAGAAACTGCAAATCAGTATGCTCGTCGCATACCTCGTGTTAGGGCTGTTCGGATTCACGATTGCCGTAGGGGCACTGTGGGACACGTTTCCTCCTGGTGCGATCCGATTCGTGCATGGAGCAATCGTGATAGTAACCGTCGCGACCATTGGGTTGTTGATGGTGCAGCACTTCCATAGGAAGAGGGAAACTGGCAACCCACAATCGGACAGCGCAGTAGCCTCAGGCCAACCCAGCCCATCGACGGCCCCCTGACCATGGACTAATCGGAAAGCCCGGGACGTCGGGCGTAGCTCAAGGGTTTTGCCGTCTTCGGTTTCATGAATCGGGCCGGCGTGCTGACCTGCGACCTCGCCGTTTCCTCAGACCTGTAGCCAAACTTTGCCGCTGCGGTATGGTTGTGGTACCGACCGCGCACTAGCGCAGCAACTCCAACGTAAGCCCTGCGATAGACCCAGGCAGAACTAATGCACAGCATTAGACACGCGGCTATGATCACCCTCAATGCATAGACAGTCCAGTCTACGTTCAGCTATTCGCAGTAATAGTGGCGGTTAAGCTGCCTGCATCCAGTGCGGATATGAGCCGGACGCAGACTTCATTAGCCAAGAAGTAGCCGTTTGGCGTGAGGCGGATGGATTGTTCGTCAATTGACACCAGGTTCGCGCGGGTCAATTCTGCAAGCTCCCGACCAAGCAGGGTTACCGGATCCGTGCCGAATCGGGCTGCAAATTCTTGACGCAGAATTCCCCGCTGCATCAGCCGTAGGTTGAGGAAGATGCTCTCCTCCATAGCAGTTGGTTCCGAGATGTTCTCTTGGCGCAGGACGGTCGACTCGCCGCACAGCGCTCGCTCAATGTACTCGCGGGGCTTATGTATCTCCTCGGTGCGTGTTCCGTGCAGGTAGCCGTGCGCGCCGGCGCCCAGACCCAGGTACGGCTCGTAGCGCCAGTAAATTTGGTTGTGCTGCCCTTCTCCGCCCGGCAGCGCCCAGTTCGAAATTTCGTAGTGTTCATAGCCAGCGACTGCCAGGTATTCTGATGCATACGCGTACATGTCCGCGGCAATGTCATCGGAGGGAAGCTTAATGCGGCCATTGGTTACCCAGCGTGCAAAGGGCGTGCTGGCTTCCACGGTGAGGCAGTAGAGCGACAGGTGCTCCGGTGCAAGCGCCAGGGCGCGCGCCACGTCATGCTGCCAGTCGGCAAGCGACTGATTGGGGACCGCGTACATCAGATCAAGGCTTACGTTCTCGAAACCGGCCTGTCGTGCGAGGTGCAAGGCGCGTTTGGCTTGCGCGGCATTATGGTCACGCCCCAGCACTTTGAGGAGCCGATCCGAGAAGCTCTGCACGCCAAAAGAGAGGCGATTGACACCGGCAGCCCGAAATCCGGCAAAGCGCTCGGCGTCGGCTGTAACCGGGTTGGCTTCCAGGGTGATTTCGCAGTCTGCAGTGAGCGGCAAGACGACATTGACTGCTTCGATGAGTTGGGCCACGTGCTTAGGCTCCAGCAGAGATGGGGTGCCGCCGCCAAAATACACTGTGCGCGCGGCGTGAAAGCCGCTGGCCGCACCCTCGCGGGTAATTACGCGACACAATGCCTCCACATACGCCGGTACGAGCGACTGCATGCCGGAGTACGTGTTAAAATCGCAGTAAGGACACCGCACCCGACAGAAGGGAATGTGCAAATAGACAGCGAGCGCGTTCTTGACTTTCATACTCATGTCTTTCCCGCGGAAGTTGTAAAGGCGCGTGAACGGCACTTTGCAAACGAGCCTTGGTTTGCATCCCTCTACGCAGCGCCTCAGAGTCGCCTGGCTACTGCTGCCGACCTGGCGAGTGCGATGGATCGTGACGGCGTCTCCGCTGCCGTGGCGCTGAATTTCGGCTGGTGTGACCCAGGATTCTGCAGCGAAACGAATGACTCTATTCTAGAAGCTCTGCGGCCGTATCGCCAGATTGTGCCGTTTTGTACGGTTGTGCCGGGCGATCCGGGTGCTGCACGCGAGATCGAGCGCTGTGCTGCCCTGGGCTTTCGCGGTGTCGGTGAGCTCAATGCGGACGGGCAGCGCTTCGACGTAACAGATGAGCAGACTATGCGGCCCGTCATCGAGGCGTGCCGGGCGCACGGCATGGTCATGCTCTTGCATGCCAGCGAGCCATTGGGGCACGGCTACCCAGGTAAGGGCGGGACGACGCCGGAAAAGCTGGTCCGTCTGCTGGGGATGGCGCAGGACGTGCCCATCGTGTTGGCGCATTGGGGTGGCGGACTCCTCTTCTATTCACTCATGCCGGAGATTGAAGAGCTTACGCGCATGACCTATTACGATTCGGCGGCTACGCCCTATCTCTATGACCCACAGGTTTACCGGATTGGTGCGCAGCTTGGCACATCCCGCTTGCTCTTTGGAAGCGACTTTCCTCTCATGTCGCAGCGCCGCGCCCTTGAATTCTTGAATAGAGCGCAACTCGGCGCTGAGGACCGCCAGGCATTGATTTGGGAGAATGGGGCGCGCCTGCTGGGGATAGTGTGACAAATGATGAGATTGGGACCGACGGAAGACGCGTGCGTGGTCGGAGAACTCTAGCTGCGACGAGGGATAGCGGAGTCGCGGTGTCGCCATGACTGTGAGTGTCAGCCCTTGCACGCCACCCGGCTGCCGGACATGGATGTCTGTTCACGTGAATGCCGAGTCGGCTTGGAGTATGAATGCATTTGCCGTAGCTCGAGAGCCGCCGATAAGACGGTATAGCGCAGAAGTGGTAACCCGTGCGGCGGGACCCATTTGGGTCTTCTGTAGGGGCTAAAGAGCGGGGGACAAGCCCCCGCGCTACGTTCTTTGTGAGGTTGACGAGTAGAATTTCTCAGCGTACAAGGACGATGGTCGTAGTCACCTCCACCGTCAGTGTCGCCATTAGGCCACGACCGAGGGACAAGACGCACCGGCATTTACATAAATGAGGCTATGAATTAACGGGCTTCGACTAGAGCCCCGCTCAGTTTGTCGGCATTGGCGGCGACCTTGGCGAAGGCCGCGGCGTACTGTTCGATCAGTTCATCCGCCGGACGGGTGAAGCTGGGCACACGAATTGAATCGTAGGGAATCTCCGGGTCTTCGGTGACGGGTAGAGTCACGTTCTTGTAGTCCACCCGAGTGACGTTTGCTCCAAGTACTTCCCACAGGATGTCTCCGGTCCCGTGCTCGTTGCCCGCGAACACCGGGTGCTTGTGGAGCATATGCGTGAGTCTGCCTGCGTGAGGGGTGTGCGTGTCCTTTTGAGCGGGTGAAGATACCTGCGCCCCTTCGGCTTGAAGCGCCTGGAGCAGCCGCTCGCGGGAGATGCCGCCGAGCGCATTGGGATCGAACATGATGCGGCCGCTCTGGTAGGGTGAAGGGAAGTAATCGGGATAATCGGGCGCGGCAAACCCGTCGATTGCGGCTATAGCTTCACCCAGCTTGTCAGTGTTTGCATGCCGCACGGCGAGACGTTCTTTCCAGTATTTCATCTGGACGCTGCCGATAGCTGCGGATAGGGTCGCCATGCGGTACTTTTCGCCAAAGCTGAAGCCGCTTACGGCGCGCCATTTTGGATCAGGTAAATCCCTCAGGCGCTCGTAGTGACCCAATGACGCGGCGCGCTGGAAGATCTCCGTGTCGTTGGTCATGAAGACGCCGCCCTCACCGGCTGACGTGCTCTTGCCGTGTTGAAAGCTAATGGCGCCGGCATCGCCAATGGTGCCAGCCATGCGACCGCGATGGGTTGTCCCCTGCGAGATCGCGTTGTCCTCCACCACGCGCAGAGAATGCCGCTCGGCGATGTCCATGATGGCGTCCATGTCCGCCGGACAGCCGGGCCAATGGACGACCATGATGGCTCTAGTACGCGGCGTGACTTTGCGCTCTACGTCCGCCGGGTCGAGGGTGAGGGTGACCGGATCGATGTCGGCGAAGATCGGTATCGCGCCACTGCCGACAATCGGCAGGCAGTTGAAGGGATGGATGGCTGATTGCGAAATTACCTCGTCACCGGGGGCGACACCGACGCCAAAGAGCGCCGCCCGCAGCGACGCCGTGCCTGACGAATGAGCCAAGGCGTGCTTGACGCCCCATGTCTCTGCTACCTGCCGCTCCAAGTCTGTAATTGGCCCCGATCCACCGAATTGGCTGGCGAGGGCGTGGTTGCGAATGAGGTCCGAAACTGCTTCCACCTCTTCTTCAGTGTAGATCGGCCACTGCGCGTAGTAGCTGTGGTCCAACGTGACGGCGGGTTCGCCACCGAGAATCGCGGGTTGTGGTGCCATGTTTTCTCCTCGCTAGATATGCGTGTGCCGTTTCATTGCGCGACCTCTCGCGCTGCGTATTGGCAGTCCCCATTAGACCTTCGCCGTACGGCGTGCCTCCTACGCACCGTGAGGAATACCCAGTTCCGCGCAGATACCCTTGACATAAGCAAAGTCTGCTTTCGTCTGTTCGATCAGTTCGTCGTGGGCCAGGCTCTTCCACGAGGCGGCGCCTTGGTACTCACTGTGGAATGAGGCGTAGCCGTCGTAGCCAATCTGCTTGAGGTAGCCGAACGCTTCCTTGTACGGCGTGAAGCCGCGTTCGACGGGCACGAGCTTCCGGTTCCACTTATACTCGCCGGTCTTTGCGTCTTCTTCCCAGAACTGTCCCATGTTCTTCAGCGCGAGCATGACCAGCCTATCGGAGAGCAGGTCTAGTCCTTGAATCCAGCCGCCAAAGCTGCCCTCCAAGCCCATGTGCCCAAAGTCCGCGTAGAGACCGATAGCCTGTGGGTCGAAGCCCTCGATCTGCAAGCCGATGATGGGAGCCACCGCAGCCAAGTTTGGACCGGAGTGGACGTGCATGCCCCCGCACACGTCGTATTTGTGGCAGAGGCGTTCGATGCCTCGGACGGCATCCCGCACCTCGGCAATCTGGCGCTTGATGTTACCGAAGCCTTCGTACTTGTGATAGCCCAGCTTGAACTGCGATATGCCCAGGTCGCTGGCAGTCGCCAGGATGTCCTCGGCGTAGGGGGCATCGGCACTGTAGATGTTCGTCGTAATCCAGCCGACTTCCAAGCCCCGGTCGCGGATTGCTTTGGCGGCTTTGGGGAGATCGGTCTTGACGTTTTCGGGCAGCACGTGCCCTGGGCTGCGCACAGTCAGATCAACGCCGTCCAAGCCGATGCCGGCAATCGTATCCGCAAGCTCCTCGTAGCTGAGATGCTCAAGATGCTTGGAGAACAGGATGAACTTCATGAGGTGAGAACTCCATGACAATTTGAGGAAATAACAACTGCTGCGCGCTAGTGTAGCGTCTTTAGTGCTCTCTGTCCATGCACGATTGCAGCAGTGGACACCGTCTGTCCGGGTGTAGACGAGGCTAACGCGGTTCAAAACCGACTAGCGCTGCGTTATACTAGGCAAAGAGTGTTTTTTCAGCTTTGTGGGAAGGAAGAGAGCGGCATGACCGACTGGCCTGCCAAAGAGAAGCAGTATTACATGAACACATTCAACCGCTTGCCGGTTACGTTGGTGTCCGGCGACGGCTCCTGGGTGTGGGATGATCGCGGCAGGTGTTACCTCGACTTCTTGCAGGGCATAGCCGTAAATGCATTGGGCCATGCCCATCCCGTGCAGGTGAAAGCGATCGTAAAGCAAGCAACTACCTTGCTGCACACCTCTTCGCTCTTTCACGTGCCGCGGCAATACGAACTAGCGGAATTGCTGGTTGAGAACTCTACGCTTGACCGCGTATTCTTCGTGAATAGCGGCTCGGAGGCGCTGGAGACCACGATCAAGATAGTGAGAAAGTACGGCAAGCTAAACCGCGACGGGGCCTATGAAATCATCGTGATGAGCGATGCCTTCCATGGGCGCACGATAGCTGCCGTGGCGGCAACGGCGAATCCGCACTATCAGGAAGACTTTGTGCCCATGCCGGAGGGATTCGTGCGGGTGGCCTTCAACGACCTTGCGGCGGCCCAGGCAGCAGTGGGCCCAAAAACCGCCGGCATTTTGGTGGAACTCATACAGGGCGAAGGCGGCGTGTATGAGGCAGACCAGGACTACGTCCAAGGGCTGCGCGCGCTGTGCGACGAGCACAACTTGCTGCTGGCGCTCGACGAAGTGCAGACCGGCATCGGCCGTACGGGGCGCTTATTCGCCTATGAGCACTACGGCATCCAGCCGGACGTGTTGGCGTTGGCAAAGGCGCTGGGAGGCGGCCTGCCTATTGGCGCCTGCATGGTCAACGAACGCGCCGCCGTTTTTGTGCCCGGCGATCACGGCTCTACGTTTGGCGGCAATCCATTCGTCTGTGCGGGCGCCGCAGCCGTGGTGAAGCATATTATCGAGAACGAGTTGTGGAATAATGCCACGCGCCAGGGCGAACGCATCAAGGCCGGACTTGCCGAGATCAGCGCCCGCCACGGCAACGCGATTACGAACATACGCGGCAAAGGGCTGCTTCTCGCGTTCGATCTGGGTGAAGAACGAGCAGAGAAGTTTCTTGCGCACGCCTTGGAATGCGGCCTCATCGTGAACCGTGTGGCGCCGCCCAGCATTCGCATAGCCCCGGCACTGACGCTGACAGATGCGGAAGCGGACGAGGGCTTGGCGCGCATTGAGAAAACGCTAGGCGGGATTCTGTAGCCGCTCGCTCGCGCCATATCCGCCTTGCATGCTTCCCCCTATGTACGGCTGTTTGCCTCAGTTAACACTAGTTAGCAAATTCCTAAATCGATAATTGTGAAGAGGAGAAAACTAATATGGCTACAGTAGTCCTGGCCTATTCCGGTGGCCTGGACACCAGCGTGTGCATACGCTGGCTGCAAGAAGAATATGAAATGGACGTGGTCACGCTTACCATTGATCTTGGGCACGAGCCGGACCTGCCCGCGATTCGCAAGAAAGCGCTTATGACCGGCGCGCGCGATGCTCACGTAGTGGATGCGCGGGACATCTTCATCGATCACTTCATCTGGCCGGCGCTCAAAGCCGGCGCAGTGTACGAGAATGCCTATTACTTGGCGACGGCGCTTGGCCGTCCGCTGATCGCAAAGCTCCTCGTGGACGTAGCCCGGGAAGAGGGCGCCGAGGCGGTAGCGCATGGTTCCACCGGCAAGGGTAACGACCAGGTGCGCTTCGATGTCTCCGTGCATGCGCTCGCACCGGAGTTGCAAGTGATAGCGCCGGTGCGTGAGTGGGGTCTGACCCGCGACCAAGAGGAAGCCTACGCCAAGGAGCATGGGATTCCGGTGCCTGAAGGGTCGCGTCAGCCGTATAGCCTCGACCAAAACTTGTGGGGGCGCAGCATCGAGTCGGGTCCATTGGAAGACCCGTGGGTGGAGCCGCCGGAGGACGCGTACGAGTGGACCGTTGCACCGGAGAACGCGCCGCAGACGCCCGCCTACATTGAGATTGGGTTCGAAGAAGGCATTCCCGTAGCCATCGACGGCCAGGAAAAGATCGGTGTCGACCTCATCCAGGAGCTCAATGACTTGGGAGGCGCGCACGGTGTCGGTCGTGTGGACCACGTGGAAAACCGGGTGGTTGGCATCAAGTCGCGCGAAATCTATGAGTGTCCGGCGGGCACAATCCTCTTCAAGGCACACGAGGCCTTGGAGCAACTCGCGCTCTCCCGGGACCAGTCGCACTTCAAGCGCGTGGTGGCGGAAGAGATTTCACGCCTGGTTTACGGCGGTCTCTGGTTCTCAACGCTCAACCGCGATCTGATGGCGTTTGTAGACAGCACGCAACGCTCGGTGAGCGGCACGGTGCGGGTGAAGTTATACCGCGGTCAAGCAACCGTTGTGGGGCGGCAGTCCCCGTACTCGCTCTACCGTGAAGACTTGGCGACGTATCTGAGCGGCGACGCCTTCGACCATCGTGCTGCAGAGGGCTTCGTGAAGATTTGGGGCCTGAGCACCCAGGTGCAAGCGCGTCAGCAACTGCACGGCGAGGACACACCGCTCTTGCCCCAAACCAAACGGCTTGAGTCAAATGATGCGGAGGAAAAGTAGCAGGGCGCCGACCTTGCCTTGTGGAGGTCTCCCTGGAGCCATTCATCCTGGCGGTCTGCATCGGGAGCTAGAAGCTATCTCATAAATCGGTTCGATAGCCGATTCGTGCTTCGACAAGGGCTTCGCGCAGCGCTCAGCACGAACGGATTCTTGCCTTTTCCGTTCGCCCCCGTATCGTGTCGATACGTTGTATCGAGTACGGGGCAAGCTCTGAGCCTGCCTGTCCTGAGCTTGTCGAAGGGTCGAAGGGCAGGTCTACACAGAGCGATGTATTTATGAGACAAGCTCTAAGAAAACTCTGAACAAGTCCCTGGCATAGTATCATAGCAAGAAAGCAGGATACGGTGAGGAGCTGGGTAATGGAGCAACCGACGTTTGCCGACTTGGAGTACGCGCAGAAGAAGCGCAAGACGCGCCGGGAGAAGTTCTTGGAGCGGATGGACGCGCTGCTCCCGTGGGCGGAGATGGAGGCGCGCATTGCGCCGTACTATCCCAAGCCAGGGCGGGGGCGGCGGCCGTATCCCTTGTCGGTAATGCTGCGGATACACTGCGTGCAGTTGTTCTACAACCTGAGCGATCCTGGGATGGAGGACATGCTGTACGAGGTAGAACCGGTGCGGCGGTTCGTGGGGCTGCGGCTGTCAGAGGCGCTGCCGGACGAGACGACTATTCTGCACTTTCGGCATTTGCTGGAGAAGCACCGGTTAGGAGAGGGGTTGTTGGCGGAGATCAACGCGCATTTGGCAGGTCGGGGCTTGCGGCTGCGAGCGGGGACGGTAGTGGACGCGACCATCATCGCGGCGCCGACATCGACGAAGAACCGAGAGGGGGAGCGAGACCCGGCGATGCGGCAGGTGAAGAAGGGGAACCAGTATTACTTTGGGATGAAGCTGCACATCGGCGTCGACGCACAGACGGGGCTCGTGCATAGCTTCACCACCACATCGGCCAACGTGCACGACGTAACGCAAGCGGCGGCGTTGCTGCACGGCGCAGAGCAGCAGGTGTGGGGAGACGCCGGGTACGTGGGGGTGCAGAAGCGACCGGAGCATCAGGGGCGCGCCGTAGCGTGGCAGGTGGCGCTCAAGCCGGGGCTGCGGCGGAAACTGGCGCCTGAGAGCGCGGCGGCGCTGGCAGAGCAGCGCAAAGCATCGGTTAGGGCCAAAGTAGAGCATCCGTTCCTGTGGGTGAAGCGGCACTTCGGCTACGCCACGGTGCGCTACCGGGGTCTGTCCAAGAACAGGCAACGGCTGGCGTTGCTGCTGGGGCTGACCAATGTGATGACGGCCGCACGCCAGTTGGCAACATGACACGGGAGCAGTGCGCCCAAAACACGGCCAGGAGCGTATTGCGCTTCCAACGGGACCGCATCAAAGCCAAAACAGCCCCTCCCACATGCCAAGACACACCTCAAACCACCCCACAATCCCGCACATACCCATAAACCGATGCATATCCCGACTTGCTCAGACCTTTCCTAGTAAGAAGACAGTGGCATGGCTGTTGACGTTGGAGACGCTGTCTCGCCCGAAGTCCTCCAGGAAGAACGCCGGCAGAAGTTTTTTCTAGGCGACGGTAGCGGGGTGCTCGATGAGGCTGATGCGGCGGCATACGTGGCAGAGCGGGGTTTCGTTCACCTCTTTTCGCCGGGCGGATTGCCGTGGCCCAATGTGAGCGATGCCGAACTGCGCGCCAGGGGCAGCCTGGAGACCTTTTCTCTGGAAGTGTGGCATTGGAAGAACACTCTGCCGGCAGCGAAACGCTGCGCCTACGGTCACTATCTCCGCCACCGTGCCGTCTTTATTGCCTGGCAGTTCTTTCCGGCATTCCGAAAGTTGTGGGGACTGCACGGCTCGGTTGATATGGTGCTGGAGAGTGGACTGCTGAGTCTCGTAGAGCGGCACATGCTGCAGGTGGTCGCTATCCAGGGCCCAATTCGGTCGCGCGACCTGCGCCGGGAAGTGCAGTCACTTTCAGGTGCGAGCAAGCGGCAGTATCAGGCAGCTTTGCGGACGCTTCAGGAGCGATACTTAATTACTGTCGCCGGTGGCAGTGTGGAGGGCTTCTCCATGCACGACTGGGACTTGGTCGAGCGACACATTCCGCCAGCGTGCAAGACGCTCGCTTTATCAAAGGAAGAGGCGCGTGCCCGGCTCGTACGCCAGGCCGTGACGAATGCTCCGCTCTGCACGGCGCGGGAAATTGCGCTACTCTTTGGCTGGGAACGCAAACTGGCTGAAGCCTTGCTTGGGGCCCAAGTAGAGAGGGGTGCGCTGATTAGAGGCAGAGTTGAAGGGCAGAAGGAATTGGGCTATCGCATTGTAGACTAAGGGCGCAGTTGGCAGCTTCGCACGCGGGGCTACATTGGGGAAGAGGTCTCGGCTGGCCCCTATGGAGAGTGACCGTCGGTTGCCCGCCTTTCCCGCGCACACGGAAATCTGACTCTCCCACCCATTTGCACGCTGTCCCTGGCAGGGAGCAAGCCCCTACGCTACTATTGGCGGACTCTCCTTGTATTTCCAGGCCTCCGGTGGTTGGAGGCGGTGCGAAGCCGGTGACCGGAGGGACAGACTGAGAGAATTGAGTGTAGTTACTCATGGAAAACACTAAACATCCTTCCACCCTGTGGGGTGGGCGCTTTACCAAGCCGCTAGCCGGTGACATGCTGGCGTTTTCGACGTCGTTGCCGGTAGATTGGCGGCTCTTCGGCGAGGACATTGCCGGTTCCACGGCGCATTGCCGCATGCTTGCTAAGCAAGAGATCATTTCGCACGAGGATGCCGACGCCATCTGCGCGGGCCTTGCGGCGATTCTGGAGGAGATTGAAAGCGGCGCGATCGCCCCGGACGCCGAGCGCTGGGAAGATGTGCATTCGGCGGTTGAAGACCTCTTGCAAGAACGTGTCGGAACTGTGTCGGGCAAGCTCCATACGGCCCGTAGCCGCAACGATCAGGTGGCGACCGACGTACGCCTGTGGTGCCGGGGGGCGCTCGACTCGCTTGGACTGCAACTCTGCCAATTTCAGCAGACTTTGCTCGACCAAGCGGCTGCGCACGCTGCGACCAGTATGCCTGGTTACACGCATCTG
The DNA here is from genome assembly GCA_965221905.1 of Chloroflexota bacterium. Taxonomy (GTDB): domain Bacteria; phylum Chloroflexota; class UBA11872; order VXOZ01; family VXOZ01; genus VXOZ01. Next base: position 2,668,294 of record OZ244922.1, on the reverse strand, counting down.
CAGCGAGCTCAGCCGGTGACGTTCGGCCACCACCTTCTTGCCTACGTGGAGATGTTTTCCCGTGACTTTGCGCGGTCGCGGGAGTGCCGGGCGCGCGTGAACGTCTTGCCGTTGGGCGCGGCGGCGCTGGCAGGCGCGCCCTATCCGCTGGACCGTGAGTATGTGGCCCAGGAGCTTGGCTTTGAGGCGATTGCTGCGAATAGCATGGACGCGGTGAGCGACCGGGACTTTGTGATCGAGGTTTTGCACGTGTGCAGCCAGATAATGGTGCATCTCTCGCGGCTTGCCTCAGAGGTGATCCTTTGGTCGTCTGCCGAATTTGGCTTTGTGGAGCTCGACGATGCCTACGCCACAGGCTCCAGCATCATGCCCCAGAAGAAAAATCCCGATTCAGCGGAACTCACGCGGGGTAAGGCCGGCCGGGTTTTTGGTGACCTCTTTGCCATTCTCACGCTCATGGAGGGCTTGCCGCTAACCTACAACCGCGATCTGCAAGAAGACAAAGAAGCGCTCTTCGACGGCGTGGATACGACGGCAGCATGTCTCGACATAATGACAGGTGCGATGGGTACGCTCGGTGTGAATGCCACGCGCATGGCGGAGGCTGCCGGTGGCAGCTTCGCGACGGCTACCGATCTTGCTGACTATCTTGTCCGCAAGGGGCTGCCATTTCGCGAGGCACATGCAGTGGTCGGCCGCATCGTGCGCCTCTGTCTCGATCGCGGCTGCGGCCTTTCGAAGCTTTCGCTCGCAGAGTATCGGGAGATGTGCGACCGCATCGGAACGGACGTGTTCGATGTGATTTCGGTGGAAGGATCGCTCGCGGCCCGCGACATGCCCGGCGGTACCGCGCCTGTGCGGGTCCGGGCCGCCATAGACTCGGCGCGGCTGCGGCTGCAGCAAGATCGCACGTGGCTGCCTTGAGAGGAACTCGCTTCGGGCATTTTCCCAGGTCATGCGGTCGCTGTCGTTGACCGTGTGCGGTGCGCGTTGGTACACTGGAATCGTCCACTTTCCGCGGTAGCTCAATGGTAGAGCAGGCGGCTGTTAACCGTCTGGTTCGAGGTTCGAGTCCTCGCCGCGGAGCCAAGCTCCCGATCACGATTTGTCCCCGCTTTGTGGTGTTTGCGTTCTATGAGTCTCAAGGAACAACTGCGCACGCAGTGGGCCGAACATGCCCAAGACTGGGTGCAACAAGACCAGTCGGTCCGCATCGGCATGCTCGATTCCTGGATGCTCGAGGCGCTGGGGGACGTAGCAGGCCGACGCGTACTGGACATCGGTTGTGGCGAAGGACGATTCTCTCGTCTCCTGGCCGGACTGGGAGCGGACGTTACGGGTATCGATCTTACGGAAGACCTGGTTGAGCAGGCCCGCGCGTTGGCATCCGGCGGCGAGACCTATCTGATCGGAAACGCTGAGGACCTCACGGGCCTAGACGACGAGAGCTTCGACTTGGCGGTCTCATACATCGTGCTGGTGGACCTGCTCGATTTTCGGCGGTCCATACAGGCTGCGTTTCGCGTACTGCGGCCCGGTGGGCGCTTCATCGTATGCAACGTCCACCCAATGCGCACGGCGGTGCCGTACGGCTGGATCAAATTGGGCGACAAGAAGCTGTTCTATGCGGTTGACGACTACACCGACGAGGGTCCGCGCGAGTTTGAATGGTGGGGCGAGTCGTTTATCAACATGCACCGGACGCTTTCCAGCCACATTTCAGCGTTTTTGGAAGCGGGATTCGTCCTGGAATCGCTGCGAGAGCCGACTCCATCAGACGCGCAGCTAGCCGCCAATCCGGGGTTCGCCGACGAGCGCCGTGTGCCGAACTTCATTGTCTATGCACTGAGTAAGCCCACGCAGCAGTAGGGACTTGCTGTGCTCCCCGATGGCACGCAGAGACCGGCTTGCTCACGTCATTTGTCGCTGCACCAGCGTGCGGAACGGGCCGTCGGTCTGGTAGAGCGCGATGAAGCTGCCCTCCTGGACCACTCGACCTTTGTGTAGCACATAGATGCGCTCTGCCTTTCGAATAGTGGAGAGGCGATGAGCGATCACGATGCGCGTGGCGGCGAGGCTCTCGATTCCTTGCATGACCTGGGCCTGGCTCTTAGCGTCGAGCCAACTTGTGGCCTCATCCAGGAACACGATACTTGGGCTGCGCACAAGGGCCGCTGCGATTCTGATACGCTGAATCTGCCCGCCGGAGAAGGTCGAGGAACAATCGCCCACGGCAGTGAACATCTGCATCGGCATAGCAGAAATTTCGTCGTCCACGCCGGCGAGTTTGGCTGCCCGCCAGGCATCGTCTATCGTTAATTCATCGCTGAGACCGATGATGTTGTCCAAAAGATTCCCGGGTTGCAGGGCGCCATCTTGAGTCACCACGCCAATCTGGCGCCGCACGGAGCGCCGGTCCAGATGGGCAAGGTCGCGTCCGTCGTAATAGATGCCGCCTGCGGAAGGTTCCTCCAGCCCCAAGGCAAGCCGCAGCAAGGTGCTCTTGCCTGCGCCCGATTCCCCCACGATGGCAATGAACTCGCCGGGGCGCGCGTGGATGGAGACATCATCGACAATGGGAGAGCCATCTTTAGTGTATTGGAAACTCACGTGGTCTAGGCGTATGTTTCCACTGAGGTCTGCCGGCGCAGCCGATGACATTCGACTTTCCGGCACCGCAGCGAGAATTGGCTTCACTTGCTCGTACCCAGGCAAGACAGCGGCAATGACCTCAAACGAGTTTCCCAACCCAATGACCGAGGCGTAGATCGTGATGGAGACCGCGTAGACGACGAGGAAGTTCCCTAGAGCGAGTTGGTCGGGACCATGCCAAAGTGCCACGCCAAAGAGGGCTGCACCTATAAAGGCCGGCAAGGCGGCACTGAAGGCAACCAGATGCTCATTCAGCTTGCCGATCTGCAACTGCGCGCGCTGCTGCTCACGATAGCCGCGGGCCCATGAAGCAAATGCCGATGATTCTGCGCCGGCAGAGCGCAGTTTGCTTATGCCACTGATGTATTGGAAGATTTCTCCGGCTAGACGCCGGGAGGCGGCGTAGTGACGGCGTTGCGGGGCTACTTGCAAGAGACCGATTACTAGAGTAACCGCAAGCGAAAGAGTGCCGATCCCAACACTTAGCCAAGCCAAAGCTGCGTCGTAGAGAAAGAGGAGAACGAGCATTGGCAGCAGGAAGATGAACGAGATTAAAGCGTTAGCGACCACTCCCGACAGTTGATCGCGCAACACCTGGAACGCCGACATTCGCATCGCAAGCTCTCCAGCGGTGAAGTTTCTGAAGAAACTTGGTGGCAGTCCCAACAAGCGATCCCAGAGCGCCGCGCTAATTCGAGCAGTAGCGCGGCCTCCGAGTCGCATCATGGCCGTGCCGCGCAATATCTGCAGCAGCGTTCCAATAAGGGCAAACGCGGTCAGCGCAATGATGATCTGGACCAACACATTTCCGGCCGCAGCCGGGAGTACCCAATCCACCAGCATCCCAACGGCTACGGCAGGGGCGAGCATCAAGAGGCTGGCTACAATGCCGACGCCTGCAAACCGGCTGAGGTCATTGGCCATTCCCTTGGTCGCAATGCGAAGGATGTCTTTGGTTCTCACCGGTCGGTCATTGGGAAAAGGCCGGTAGAACAGCCAAGCATCTTGCCGGATACTATTGGCCTGCTCCGCATTGAGGCGGGTCGACCGTCCCGAGACCGGGTCGACTACACTGTAGCGCCCGGACATGCTAGGCAATAGAGCGACCGGATGGCCGTCTTCTTGCCGAAACCCCAGCATCGCGCCGCTGTCGCCAACCCACCAGCGGTCCTCGAACGCAAGGCGCACTTTGCGGCCACGCACTCTGGATGAATTCAGGATTTCTTGGAGGGAAGGTTCTTCATCTACCGTTACTCGTCGTCGTGCCGGAGCATGAAACTCGATGCCCTCTCGTTTGCCGATGACTTTCAACGCGGCGAGAAGCGTTGAGCCATTTTCACCCGCAGTAGGATAGGATGATCCTAGGATGCCAAACAGATTTTGCCGGGCGCGTTCTTCGTCGAGGCGCCGATTGATGGTGCGGGCGGTCTGTTCGTTTGCCTCGTCAGCTACCAGCAGCAGGCGATTGATTTGCTCGGCGCCAAGTGCAAGCTGATGGAACTCCGCGAGTGCTGCAAAAAGCACTCCTTGTTCATTCAACGATCGGGACAGAGTGCCACTGACACAAGCCGAATTCTGCAGCGTGAGCCACGTATCTGCGGTGAGCGGGACGAAACCGGTGCCTGCCTTGTCACGCTCTTCGGTGCCCAAATATGCCGCATCGGCGTTTCCAATGGCGACCCAAACTACGCCGCCCGATCGAGCCGATAGTACGCAACCGATTGCGGCGTCCAACGGCTCGCCCGGGTCTTTGGGGTTTGGCAGCACGTCTGGGCGCGGGCGCGGTTCTATGTGCAATGCCACGGCGGCCGCGAACTCCGCGAGCCAAGCATCAACTTGGCCCGCCAACTGCTCTGCAACATCGTATTGTAGGATGTCTTCCAATTGAAGGCGGCGCAACTGGCAGTCCGGAGTGCCTTTGGCGATGGTAATCAAAGAACCGTTCTCACCGACTCCGAACACGAGACGTCCTTCAACGGCGCGGAGTAGGTGCTTCGCATTGGAAGAGAGCTCTTTGTCCTGGTACTCAAAGAGGAAGACATCCAGGTCGCCACGCTCGACGAACCAAGCAACACTTGGATCGTCAAGGCGTATGGGACGATTACCCGCGGTTGGCACCGGCTCACCGATCTCGACCGCGAGTTCGCTGAGCCGATGGAATCGTCTCGATCTCATGCGGTGCTCTTCTGTTGCATGGCTTGCATCACCACTGGGACTGGATCAGTTGAAAGTATAAGCCGTCTTTGTCGGCTATGAGTTCCTCGTGTGTGCCGCATTGGACCTGTTGACCACGTTCCAAGACGATGATCTGATCGCTATCGCGAATTGTGCTCAGGCGGTGGGCAACGATCATGCAGGTACAGCCGCGGCGCCGCAAGCTGTCGTCAATACGCTTCTCGCTCACGGCATCGAGTGTGCTGGTAGCTTCATCGAGAAAGAGCACAGAGGGATTATCGACAAGGGCGCGGGCGATTTCCATGCGCTGTCGCTGGCCGCCACTGAAATTTGTGCCCCCTTCTTCAACCCTTGAATCATAGCCCGATGGGCGGCTCATAATCTCGTCGTGAATGAGAGCGTCCTGTGCGGCAGCAACTACCTGTTCGTCGGGGGCTGTTGGGTTCCACATGGTCAAGTTGTCACGCACCGAGGCCGCAAAGAGGAAAGTCTGCTGGTCTACAATGGAGAGCGAACGAGTAAGAATTTCGCGCGGGACTTCGTTGCGCGGCACGCCGTCGAAAAGTATTTCGCCTGACCAAGGTGTATATTCGCCGCTGACGAGCTTCAACAACGTCGATTTACCCGATCCCGTAGGCCCCACCAAAGCAATGCGCTGACCTGGTTCGACGGTAAGACTCATGTTTTCAATAAGGGGAGGGCGATTGGGATGGTAGCCGAAGGTGATGTTGCGCAGCTCAATTCTTCCCGCCATTCGCAGCCGACCGCTTAAGGTAGCAACCCTTCCTCGCGCAGAGTCATTCACTGTTTTCAGCGCAGGGTCTTCAGGAGTATCTAGCACATCGTCAATGCGTTGTAAGTCCGCTTCTAGAATTTGGAAAGAATCGGCGAATTGAACGAAACGGCCGATTGGTTGAAGGAAGTTTCCCGAAACTACATAGAATCCCATCAACATGCCGATAGTCATATCGCCTGACATGACTTGCAAACCGCCGAATCCCAAGACCGTAACGCCACCCAGTATGAGAAACAGCCTGGGCAACGTGGCAATTGTGTGGCCTAGCTCTGCGAACTTCTGCCGGGTGACAAGCTCCCGGGCTTGGTAGCCCGTCCAGCGCGCGAAGCAGTCGTCCTCGGCTGCGGTTGTCCTCAGGGCTTCCATATTGCGTATGATCGACGATCCGGTACCGTAAAGAAGGGCTTGCTCGCGCCGCAATTGGCGGTTTTCGTCGTTTCGCAACCGGCAAAGTATGTGCATTAACATAATGCTTGTTAGGCCCAAGGCAGCCACAAGTGCGGCCAGCAGCGGACTGTAGAGGACCATCAACACCAGGAATAGACCGCTCATAACGAGCTCGATCATGATGCCGAGCAACTGCCGCGAAGAACCGCTGGCTACCTCGTTGACTAACTGGACCCGAGACGTCAGGTCGCCGGCGAACCGATGTGCAAAGAATTCCACGGGCAGCCTAAATAGACGTGAAAGCATGCGCTCTGCGTGGACGACAGACAGGCGAATAGCAAGCCTGCGAAGCGCATGCTGTTGCAGCCAGGTGAGCAGGTAGACCAGCCCTCCGGTGATCGCCGCGGCGGCGACAAGAAACGCACCCCAGGACCCTTCCTCTCCGCTCATAACGTAGTCCACAAACATGCTAAGGAGAACGGGGAGGGAAAGACCGGGCAAAGCGAGCAGGAGGCCGCAGGCAGCTACGAAGGCGAGTGGCGACTTGACTTCGCGCAACCAGCGCCAAAGCTTGCGTATTACGCTTGGAGGAGAGCCGCCGGTACGAAACCCCGGCCCCGGCTCCGCTGTCAGGACGATTCCGGTAAAAGCCTGGCCAAGGGTCTCTTCATCCACGGTGCGGCGGCCGTTGGCGGGATCGTTAAGGTAGTAGCGACCGCGCCTAAATCCTTCGAGTACTAGGAAGTGGTTGAATTCCCAGAAGAGGATTGCCGGCAGGCGCACGTCATGCAACTCGCCGACTTGCTTGCGCCAGCCGGAAATCTTGAGGTCGTATCGTTTTCCTGCGTTGACGATGTCTGCGGCGCTGCTCCCGTCACGGCTCACTCCACACGCATCTCGCAACGCTTCAATCGGTTCCCAGCGCCCGAAGTGAGCAAGTACTATGCCAAGACAGGCAGCACCGCACTCTGAGGTTTCAAGCTGTGGGAAGAGTGGCGTACGCATCCGCTTTGCGGCCGGTTTTACTGCTTGACTTGCTGGCATAGTATCCAGCTACCTCAATTTGATCCGGTGGAAAGCAGCAATCGCACGGGCGAGGTCCTACGCAAAACTATCCGCACGTCACATGAATCCCCGTCCGCCAGGAGAGATGGTGGGGCCTCACGCAAGGCCACGCGAACCACGTGGCTCCCCGCCAGAGTTGGGAGGCCGAGGGAGGTGAGCCAGTCGGGAGGAGTGACGGGCCGTGGTGAAATGTCGTGCACTTCAGCTTCCAGCACGTTTGCATCTTTGCGATTCCGGTCCTTAGTAAGGACTTGTGCCTCCATGCCGACTGCAAGGCGCGATGCGCTTTCCGGCAAGACTACTGCAATCGCCTCAAGTCTACTGCCGGCGCCTGCACGTACATTCGCCACTTTGGAACCGGCCTCGATCGCCTGCCCTAGGGACAATTCGTAGGTCGTGATTACGCCGGCAAATGGTGTTGTTATGTACTCACCGGATGCTGCTATCGCCTCTAGTTCAATGAGCTCCCTACGCGCCTCGTCGAGGGCATCGCTCATCTTTGCGGCTTTACTCTCCAGTACGTCTACTCGGGAGCGGGCGAGCACGATCTCTCGGCTTAGGTCGGGGGTCCTGAGCCGGGCAAGGGGCTGCCCCGCTTGAACTTCGTCGCCTACAGCCACCAGGAGATCTACAACATTTCCGGGGGCCTCAGCAATGATAGTATAGCGGTCGCCCGGTTGGATCAGCACGCACTGGGCCGATACGCTTTGCTCGACACTACCGAACAGCCCCCAAGCGGCCAAGCCCAGCAACGCAATTGACAGGCAAACCAGAATAATCCACTCGTGAGGCGCCGTCACACGCAATAGGCCGTAGAGAGGCTCTGTCTTGCCTCTGCGGGCGAATGCTTCCTCGCGATATAAACGCCGATTGTTCGACAACGTGGCTGCTCCGGCATTCACGGGTAGGCAGGTGACAGTTTGAAGGCTATTCTACCGCAATGAAACTATGTGCGAAATGATGCATACACGCGAGCATTGAAATTCACCGTGTTTCTTTCAGCCGTATGACTGTATCACAGTGCGGGGTATGGACTTCATCGGCTAACTTGCCACATGGGTTACCGCAGCAGGCATAGCCCCCAAAGGAACAGGCTTGAAGACAGTTGAATTAAGGATTCTTCCCCTCTTGACTTGGTGCACCATGGCCTGACAAACTGAGTGACCGAGGAGTGCAAATGGGTGGGGGCGTCTCCCGCAATTGGCATTGGGCGCGCCAAGAGTCAAGAATTCCTCCACATCGGAGGAATTGATGGCTCTGGATCGAATTGTGTTACTGGCCCGCGGGGTTTCGTTGGCTCCTCCATTCAAGGGGAAGCATCCAGTGAGTGGTTTCTGACTTAGCCTGCAAGAACCGACGCTCAATATGTAACAACGCCGGTGCATTTGCGTTGCCGCAAACGCACCGGCGCTCTTTCGCCAAAAAACCTACAGGTTGGGGTCGTTCCACCAACCGCTGCCGGCACTGTCACCGGTGGTCTGCGGGACCTGTTCATCAACGGTCCCAGTGCCACCGACGGCCTCGGACAACTCGTCCTCGGTCATCTCGCCGCTTGCCGGTTCGATCTCTGTCTCGGCAGCCACGGCTTTTTCGCTAGAAGCAGACTTTTCTTCACTCATCGCAGTATCCTTCCAAGACTAGCTCTAACGTGCGTATCCCATATCCCCAACCGGCCGTTACCCATGTCCCTTGCTTCTCATCCATTTCCTAAGTCTTGCCGATTGCGTCCAGACACTCTTCAAAATTAGCAGTTGAATCCGGGCGGTATAACGGTACATATCCTAGAGTACTGTTACTAGAGAGTAACCTCCTTAAACGCTATGCAACAAGCCCCGATGTTGACGGTTGGGACGATCATCTTTGATCGCAGTTTCCATGTTAGGTTACGTACTGTGGGCCGTCAAGCCTAAACCATTTCAATCAAATAAAGGTGTTTGAAGCACAGTCACTTTAGCTGTTCACTGACGGCTCTCAAGCAAGGGACCCGCCTATGCGCGGCACCTAAAACAACGCAGTCAAATGCTATGCGCGCAGCCCCAAGAGTACAGCCTACGATGCCGATCTAAAGCACAACGTCTTAGGTATTGACGCAGCTAGATCAACAATGACTGCGCGTTGGCGTCGGCCCTCTAGCGTTGCCTGACGGATGGGCAGGCTAGCGCCTGAACTCTTTTCTTGAACGGACCGGACGTTTTCCGGCAGGAGTAAGGAGAGGCCGGACACATTATTGCCGGCTGCGAGCGTGATGAAGTGACTGTCGTCTTGGGAATAGGACTCTGTCAAGCGCACGCCCGTGCGTGCGCGCGAAAAGCTGGAATACTCTTCTTGGTTCTCGAACTTGCAACCGGCAGCAATCGCGCCTTCCATGCCCAACTCTAGAGCGTGGCGCGAGGCTCTGACGTGGTCTTGAGGGCCGGCGGCGTAGACGGGGTGAAAGTTCGCGATCTGCATTACGTGCCAGCGCGTGGCCGCACTCTCGGCAAAGCGCGCCAATTCCACGCCGTACTCTTCAGAGGTGAGACCCACCATGCCGTCGGCCCGATCAGGCGTATCCGCCATCGGGCCGGCCAGCAAGTCTGCGTGCCGGCCGATGGTCTGGCTTTCGTCCCACTGGGCCGGCATGTGCCACATATCGGTGACGCCGACGCCGTGTTGAAAATAGGGCATGCAGAGGCCGGTGCCGATCATGTACGGGCCGTAATTGTCATCCCGCCGCATGCGGGGATCATGGGAGGCGAAGTGTGTGGGCGTATACCAACCGAAATCCAACATAATTTCCAGCAGCGGATTGCCGCTCCACTGACAGCCGTGGCTACAGATGGTCTCCACGTCCAGGCCAGTCTCTCGACGAAATACGTCCCACGATTTCTGCAGGTTCGCACGCAATGCGGACAGGTGGTTCTCGTTCAAGTCTTCCGGCGTGCGGCCGTAACGTACCTGCTTGCCGTTTTCCTGCACGGCATACTGCGTGATGCTCGTTAGGTCCACTTCTATGGAAACTGCATGCCCACGCGCGTGCCATTCTTTCATCAGGTCACCCTCGTAGCGGCTGAAGGGTGCCCGGTAGAAGGTGAGCAACGCGCCATACGACTCCACAATGTCTATTAACACTGGCGCGCCTTCTTCGCCGCAGCCGTCGCCCTTGATGAACCACAGGGCCGGCGCGGCGTCAGGGAAGTACCAGAGGCGCGGCAGGGGCGTATCGGCCAGTGCCTCCGCTACAAGGGTACGCAAAATGTCTTGATGGACGTCCGCTACGGGGATATCGCGGGTGGTTTTCTCGGAAAGCTCGAAGAAGCTGTAAAGATGGCGCGGCCCTTTAAGCGGCCCCATGTCTTGCTTAGGTCGCTCATGCAGGTCTCCATCGCCGTGCCGAAAGGTGACGACAGCCTGGCAGAGATCGTATCCATACAGCCACGCCTTGCCTTCGCCAAGCCGCGTCTCCACAATGCCGGCGCCGTGGACAGTGCCCTCCAAATCCCGTAGCTCAGCAATCGTCTCGCCGCCGCTCAGCGGTTGCGAAATGTCATCAGGGCAAAGCAACGGCAGGCTGCCATGTTCCCAGCGCGGCAGTTGCCGCACCGTAAGCCACGCGTCGGCTACAGACTCGCTCGCCGCGGCTCCAAAGACGCCAAGCAAAGCGGGATCGGGCGCAAGGGCAATTAGCGAAGTGCCGGCAGCCACTGCAGCCGCCAAGCGCTCCGCGGTTTCCCGGCTCACGCCGCTGCCCGCGACGACGATGAGTTCGACATCCGGCGGTGCGTCGACGAAGGATGCCGCGGGTTTCGCCTCAAGCCAGGGGAAACCCTCACAGCGCAGGATTTCTGCGCTCACAGGGGTAGTATGCGCATCGTCGGAATACAACAACAAGATTGGCTGATTCATGTGTAGTTCCTCAATTCCCGACAGTGGATTCCCGCGCAAGTGAGAATCCATGCCGGTCTCATACAGACCCTAGACCAAAGTAAAGAATGACAATTCTCTCCGCTCGTCACTCCCACGGGCGGCGCAGGTTTCAAACCTACGCTACCGGAGCAAGGCCGCCTATTTTCAGGGTAATGACGGACTGTGTGCGGTCAGGCGCGTGTCAAAGGAAAACATCTCGAGCTCATTCTGGCAGGGGTAGCCGTCGCTCACGAGCAGAGTGCGGTCACGTGAAACCATGATGAGGCCGAAGACGCTATGCATCGGCCCGTGCTGGCAGAGCGAGACCGGATCGGCGTGAGCGCGTGCGATGCGTGTTACTTGCTCTAGGGTATGGGGCTCTTCTTCACCCGTGAGCGCCGCTAGCAGCGCTGTGCGGCCCTCGCTGTTCGCGCGAAAGTCAGCGTTTGTCCGGTTGTCCACGGGCAGCATTTCCGCCGTCACGTAGTGGTTTGCACACCAGATCGCATCTTCTTCCATCCGCCGCACTGCCATGCGCGTTGCCGACCGTTCCACCACCACGGCGTTCTCGGCGGGATCGGTCAGCATGACATTCATGCCGTGGTTCATAACCGGGGTACTCTCGCAGAGCGCGATGCCCTCGTCTACGTCCGCGCAGTACTGCAGAAGATAGCGCTGCAGGAGGTTGGTAGGAATACCGTGATCCCAATCCTGATCGGTATTCATGATGCTGCTGCCGCCAAAGGTGAGGCCGGTATCGTTTAGCCCCGGCCCCATCCAGGGCGCGCCTGGACCGGAGACGCAGATGAGCGGATGGCCTTTTTCGGGCCTAATATCCCAGAAGATATACGATCCGAGAGATTCCTTACCGACGTCGTTGGACTTGTAATGCACGACTCCGTGATCGTCCGTGCGCAGAGCGACGTTCGTGCAACCGACCGCGCTGCGGCCGACTTCCATACACGACGTATACGCCAAGATGTCCTCGCTCTTGAGACCCGCGCCGTCGGCGATGCCCTGTATCTCTTTGAGCGCCTCAGGAAAAACCCGGTCGATGTTACGCTCCATCTGTCGGACGACGCGTGCACGGTGGGTAGCATCGATTCTTGAGCCAAAGACTACCCGCTCAATCGCTGTACTGATGGCCTCAGCGCAAGCAGTGCCGTGCTGGAGGCCCATCTCATAGGGGGTGCCGGACAATACAACGCGGCGCACGATTCTTCTCCCTTCGCTTGAAATCGCATCAAAGACGGCAATTGCGCACTACGTGTGCCTTATGCGCTCGAAATAGTTGCACGGAATGATATTAAGTGGGCTGAAACGGCGCTCCACCTCGTCGTAGAAGAGGTTGATACCCAGATTATCCGCAGCGGCGTGGGGTAGTCTTACCAGCGACATGCCGGCTTTCGCGGCGGCTATCGCCCCTGCTGCAGATGCTCCAATTTGCAGGACGGTGTTCACACCGGCTTTGGCGAGCACAGTTAGCCCCTCCGGCGGCCACAGCCAACCCCCGGCATCTTGTATGAGGTAGCGTCCGAGGGGCGTATCCGGGTCGCCTGCAAGAACGGTCGAATATGCGCCGTGGCGCGCGGCGCCTTGGAATTCGGGAATAGTCATCAGCGCTTCTTCAGCGTCAGCCAGGGTTTGTGGCTTAAGGTTCTCAAATATCTCTCTCATGCCTACGCCAATATAGAGGTCCTGCGGCGTGTGTATTTGGATGAAAGGGATTTCGAAGAGCCGTGCCATGTCGGGCCCCATCCGATGCGGCATGTCGTCGTAGCCGGTACGCCACTCGTCGATCCAGGGCAAGAGGACTTTCTCCGCCTTTCGGCGGGGCACTCCCTCTCGCACGAAGATATCGATGTTGATGAGGGTGATGTCGTCGATGTGCGAGCGGCCGATGCCGGTGCCGCTGGTGTGGTGCGCGATAATTGCGTCGAGCGGCACGCCTTTGTCCTTGAGCCGGTCGGCGATGAGAAACTCGTCAGTGCCAATATTGATGCCCGCGAGCGCTGTGTATACCTCGGCGTCTTCCGGACCGTTGACGATGCGCACGTCGCCGTAAGGATTCCGCAACCGCTCATGGTCGAAGTAAGGCTTCTTCCAGTCGGGCAGTGCATCGAATTCTTGCTTGCGCCGCGCGAGTTCTGCGTCAAGGGTCTCGCGGCTGCGCGGATCGAGGGCAGTACCGAGTTCTATGGCGGTTTTGTAAAGCTCGCGGACTGTCATTGGTGTGCTCCGGATAAGTAGAGAGCTAATGGTAGCGTAGGTTTGAAACCTGCGCTCGCTTAGATCTGCTCCGGCTGAGCAGAGAGTTTACTTGCAGAGTAGCCCGTGTCCGGCTCCATTATTGCCATGAACGTAGCCAGCGCGTAGTCCATTACTACAAGAGTGGTCATCGGTCAGTCTGCCACTACCATGAAAATAGCAAGATGGGGCTCCGTCATTCCCGCGAAAGCGGGAAACCATCTTCTCCGCGCGTGCCGGACTTCGGCCTTGTATCACGTAGAAACCCGGCTGTTGGGCGCAGGTTTCAAACCTGCGCTACCGCGGAGTAGGGAGTAGCTACCACGGCGTAAGTAGTAGAGGGGTGCGCCGTGACGCACCCCTCTACCGACAAGGCTACTTCCAGTCGTCCGGACGTTGTGAAAAGAGAACGTTCACAGCGTCGGCAGAGGTCTTCATGGCCTCTTGGACGGTAGATTCGCCGGTGTACATCGGCTGGAGGTTCTGGTTTGCCGTCGTCCAGAACTCTCCGGTCTCCGGCGTCAGGAAGAAGTCGCGTCCGCCGTCCCGCCAATTGTCCAGGACAGTGGACCAGTCCATACCCGGGTAGTTGCCCAAGAACACGTCGGCGGAGGCAAAGAGCCCGGGGTGGGCGTGCACGGCGTAAAGGTCTTGCGCCTCCTTCTGGCTCAGGACGTGGAACACGTCCCAGGCCGCATCAGGCACTTCGGTGAGCGACATGATGCTCCAGGCGTTGCTACCGGTGGCCGGGCTGCGGGTTCCCGCCGGCCCAGTGGCGAGCGGCGCAATGCCCAGCCGGTCGCCGAGCACCTCGTATGCGCCCTTGAGCGGGATCAACGTAATCTGCGACATGGCGACTTTGCCGGTGCCAATGTGGCGGCCGCTGCCGCCCTCCTCGCGCAGCGCCTGCCGCTCGTCACCCCAAGGCACCACCCGATGCTTGAGGATCATGTCTACGTAGAACTGTGCGCCCGCGATGGCGTTTTGGTCCTCGCCGTAGAGGGCCATGTCGCGCGCCTCGTTGAGCACCTGTCCGCCGGAATCGAGGATAAAACTGCCCAGGTTGACCTCCAGCGAGGAGTACCCGAAGTTATACCCCCATTGAGTGGTCTCTTCCCCGGTGCGCTTTGTCATCTTGGCGGCGCCATCGAGCAGTTGCTCGTAGGTTGTGCCCAACTCCGGATACGGGACGCCGTCGTTGTCGAAGAGGTCCTTGTTGTAGTAGATGGCGTCGCCGCCGCCGAGGAATGCCAAGCCGTACATGATGCCATTGACTTCCCAGGAAGAGGAGTCAAGGTAGTCATCACGTGATACACCGTCGCGCTTCATGTAGTCGCTGATGGGCAGGAACATGCCCTGCCGCGCGCCGGCCTGCACCCAGTTGATCTGGTTTACAACGATGTCGTAGGTGGTTGTGCCGGCCACGAACTCGGTGCGGATTTTCTCCAGGAAGTTCTCGGTGACAATTTCAAGCCTGGTGGTGCGATTCTCCAAGGTGTTATTGCAGACTTCCGCCATCTCCCGCAGGGTCACGTTGCGATACTCCTGCAGGTCGTAGCACGCCCACACCACCTCAACGACTTCCGCTTGCGGTGCTTCAGCTTCCTTGGGCGCTTCCTTTTCTTCCATCATCTCGCCGTCACTTGCACCAGGTGCTACAGCGCACGCTGCAAGGAGCGCGGCGCCTGCCAAACCGCCGGCACCTGCGAGGAAACGGCGTCTTGTCGTAAATCCATTGCCCATAGACATTGCTTGTGACCTCCCGTGGTCTCATTCACGTGTGCCGAATTGTTAGTCGACACACTCAGACTACATCACATTTGATCTCTCGCGGGCGCTTGCTTTACCACTCAATCGCTCTCCTTTCTCAATGCTCTGCCCGCTCATTGCGCCGATCGAAAGAACGCGTCTTGCGGAACCTCATCCGGCCGTAAGACTGGAATTCTAAAGTGTTGAAATTGAGTATGCGTGGTGCGGCACGATGCGCCGTTCTTGGATAAAGCGTGCCGGATTGAACATCTCGATATCGAAGAGCGTACTGCTGCCTGTGAGCAACTGCTCAGCCAGCATCTGACTGAAGATGGGACTGAGTTTGAAGCCATGACCGCTCAGTCCGACGGCAAGGTGCAGGCCCGGCACGTCAGGCACGGCGCCGAGCAGCGGCTGGAGGTCCGGCGAACAGTCGTAAAGACCGGACGTGGCGCTGTTTACGGCGGGCGCTCCTTGATTGGGGAACCGCCTCTGGTACCGCTCAGCTAGGGTTTGGAGGATTTCAGGCCGCGCGGCGGGCCAAGCACTAGCGTCCGGATCTTCATCTCCATCATACGGCGCGGTCTTGCCGACCATAGTCTGACCGTCCTCGCGGGGGCGGTAGTAGCTCCCTTGTACACGGTCTGAGATGATGGGGTGGGTTTTGCCGAAGTAGTCGGCACGCTGCATGAACGCCACCGCATGCCGTATCGGTGTGAGAGGAACCTCGATGCCCAGGGGCGCTACCAAGCCGCGTGCAGAGAAACCGTTGGCGACGACCACAGAGCGTGTGGCTATGGGTCCGACGTTCGTCTCGACGCCAACGATGCCATTCGCGTCTGCTTCCAAGCTATCCGCCCCTACGCCGATGCGGAGCTCCGCGCCGTGCCGCCGCGCAGCATCCGCGAAACTAAGGGTGGTGCGCACCGGGTCGGCGTACCCCGATTCCGGTTCCCAGGCAGCCGCGCCAATGCCAAACAACGCCAGACGCGGCTCTACTTCTCGTATTTCGTCCGGCGACAGAATGTAGGTGTTAATTCCAAGATCACGGTGCATGGCGATGTTTGCCGCTACCGTGTCGACATCGTCCGGTCCTAGCAAGGCGAGGAACCCCGTCTGCCGAAAACCGGCGTCACCGCCAACCACGTCGTCAAAGTTTTCAAATACATGTCGCGCACGCAAGGCCATGCGCGCGAGTGTCTCATGCGTGTAGTGGGTGCGGACGATTCCTGCGGTGACACCGGTTGCTTGTGCCGCTAGGCCCCGTCGTTCGAGCAAAACGACCCGGCCGGCCCCCATCTTTGCCAGTTGCCAGGCAATGCTGGTACCGGTGCTCCCGCCTCCAACGACGACGACATCGGCAGTCTCAGCCATATCGCGTATCCTTCTTACCGTTGCTACCCTTGGTCTAGCGCGGTATCAGTTCCAGCGCAACGAGCAGACCTGCCACCGCGAACAGCATAGCGCCGACCTTAACAGTCATGCGCAATTCCAATTCGCGCACGGAAGCTCTGATTGAGTGTTCCAGTTCTCGCAGATCGGCCTTGCTTGCCATCTTACTTACAGCTTGCTCTAGGGTTGCGATTGCTCGCACCAGATTGCGCAGGTCGGTTTTGGTCTCCTGTGCTAATTCATGAAGGTCGGATTTGGTCGCCAGAGTGTCTTGCGAATTCCCAAGGGTACCCAGCAAGGCTTCAGCCATCCCTTGTTGCTCCTCCGTTGCGGGAAACGATAGCGTGCTTTGTAAGTAGCAGTGTACCGTATTGATCGACCGATGCGTAGTATCCAGGATGAATTACGGTCGTAGAATCGTATTCTTCCACAATCGCCGGGCCCGCCACCTCCATGCCCGCGCCAAGTCGATAGCGATCATATACAGGACAGTCCACGAAGCCATCGGCTTCGCCAAAGTATACCGGACGGCTACCAAGTTGTGCTGCTTGCAGGGCGTGCATCGCGGTGTCTCTTGCCAGCAGCGGCGGCTTTACAATGTTGCCGAGAGCCGTAAGCCGCAGATTTACGGTTTCCACCGGCTCGCCGGGAACGCTATGGCCGTAAACGCGATTGTGCTCTGCGTGAAAGTCATTCAAGAGTTCGGAAACGGTAAAGCCCGTCGCTTCGCCATCGGGACACGGCAGCGTGAGCTCATAGCTCTGCCCGACGTAGCGCAAGTCAATTTGATGCACGAAGGACATGTCGGCGGGAGCTACGCCCGAGGCGGCGAGGGCTTCTGTGCCTTGTTTACGAAGGTCTGCAAACACATCCGCTACTACGCTTGGCTGGAGACGGTCGACTTGCTCGATCAGTGTAGTGGCATAGTCGTAGGTGATATCAGTGACGAGGAGGCCCAGCGCCGAAGCCGTTCCCGGACTGGTGGGAATGACGGTAACGGGGATGTTCATCTCGTGCGCCAGGCGGTTGGCGTGCAGCGGTCCGGCTCCGCCAAAGGCGGTGAGCGCGAAATCGCGGGGATCATGGCCGCGTTGCACCGAGACGAGACGCAGCGCGTTAATCATCGCCACGTTCGCTATCTCTACGATGCTATACGCGGCTTTCACCACGTCCAATCCGAGAGGCTTGGCAATGCGCTGCTCGATGGCCGCATGGGCGAGCGCACTATCCAGTTTGAGGTCACCCCCGAGCAAGTAACCGGGATTGAGCCGGCCTAAGACCAGATTCGCGTCGGTAACCGTCGGCTCGGCGCCGCCTTGACCGTAGCAGGCCGGCCCGGGGTCGGCGCCTGCGCTCTGAGGCCCGACGCGCAAGATGCCGCCGGGGTCAACCCAAGCGATTGACCCCCCTCCGGCGCCAATCTCCACCAAATCTATGACGGGGGTGCGGATGGGGTAGCCGCCTGCGCGAAACCCACCGCTGCCGGGTTGGGCGACAGAGCCGACCTCGTAATCTTTGGTAATCCGGGGCGTGCCGTCTTGCACGAGGCCGACTTTTGCGGTAGTGCCGCCCATGTCGAAGGAGATGACGTTTGGGTAGCCCAGCGCTTCACCAAGGTGCGCCGCCGTGATCACGCCCGCAGCCGGGCCGGATTCCACCATGAAGACGGGTCTGCGGCGGGCGTCGGCAAACGTCATGAGGCCGCCGCTGCTCTGCATTACCAAGAGTTCGGATGAAACGCCTTGCGCGCGCAGTTGCTCCTCGATGTTCTCAAGATACCGCGAAACAATGGGTCGTAGCGCAGCATTGATGACCGTAGTGCTGGCACGGAAGTACTCCCTGATTTCCGGCGCTACGTCGGATGAAAGGGAGATGGCAATGTTCGGCGCGAAGTCTCGCAGTAATTCACCCACGCGCTGCTCATGCTGCGCGTTCAGGTAAGAATGCAAGAAACAGACGGCGACGGACTCGACACCCGCATCTCGTATGATGGCTGCGATTTGGGGTATGGCGGCTTCGTTCAATGGTGTGAGAACGGCGCCGGTAGCGTCCAGGCGCTCGCGCACGCCGAAGCAGCGATCGCGTGGTACGAGGGGCTTCGGTTTCTCAAACTGCGTGTCATAGAGTGAAGGGCGAATCTGGCGGGCAATCTCCAGGATGTCGCGAAAGCCCTCGGTCGTTATGAGCACGGTGGGCGCGACTTTGCCTTCGATGATGGCATTCGTCGCCACGGTGGTCGCGTGGACCACGTAGCGCAATGACTCCGGAGCTAACTCGGACTGGTCAAGTATCTGCCGGGTAGCCGAAAGAAAGCCCTGCGCCGGGTTGTGCGGCGTGGATGAGACTTTGGCATTCCAGAGACGGCCGCTGCTCTCATCCACCAGCGTGGCGTCGGTGAACGTACCGCCAATGTCAACACCGAGCCGATATCTTGCTGCGCCCACAGACCTCACCCCGTTCCGTTGGTGTCTTTGTCAGTGTTTTCGGCTTGCATAGCCGCGCGTCGCGCCGCAGTTGCGCTGCTGTCGATTGCCAATTGTTCCGGGTCGACTACCACTCCATAGGCGGTGCGTGCGCGCTCACGGCTGACTTTCCCTTGACGCACGTCATTGAGTACCCGTTCCGGGTCCCGCTGCCAGGGCGGGCCGTGACCGCCGCCGCCGCAGGTCTCATAGCGGATTATCTCTCCGGGACGTACGTCGAGTGTAGTCTTTGAGCTCAGGTGTACCGTTTCGCCATCGTGTTTGTGAAGGTAGAAGGCCGGGCGACCGGGTTCGCCGCCAAAGAGTCCCCACGGGCCCGCCTTGTCTCTGTCGGCAAGAACCGTAAACGTAACGTCATGGTCGAGGAAGACATAATCGCGGCGCAGGCCCAGTCCGCCGCGAAACTTCCCCGGTCCTTCAGAGTCGTCCACCAGCTCGTAACGTAAGATGCGCACCGGATAGTAGCGCTCGGTTTCTTCAATCGGTGCATTCTCGGTGTTCTGGCCGTGGGTTTGCACGGCGTCCGGGCCGTCGCTCTGGAATCTGCCGCCATAGCCACCGGCGAGAGTTTCCAAGAAGCAGTAGTACTCGCCGTTGCGCGGATCGATGCCGCCGAATCCGGCGTGGCACTGCATGGCCTTAGTGCCTGCGGGCGAGTGCTCCGGCAGTGCAGGCGCGAGCGCCTTGAATATGACGTCATTGAGGCGCGCGTGTGTTTCCCACCCTCCCACCACGGGCGCAGGCGGCCGGCAGTTTACTACCGTACCTTCCGGAGCATTTATGCGTACCATGCGGTAGAAGCCCTGGTTGGGCGGGATATCGGGATCGATCAAGCACTTGAGGTTGTAGGCGCAGGCGGAGAACGTCTGCGCAAAGGTTGAGTTCACCGGCGCGCGCCGCTGTGGGTCGCAGCCGTTCAGGTCGAAGAAGACTCCGTCATCGTCGATGCGCACCTTGGCTACCAGGTGCACCGGATCGTCGGTATAGCCGTCGTTGTCAACGTAGCCATCGGCGGTGAATTCTCCCTGGGGCAGCTTGGCGATTTCAGCGCGCGTACGCCGCTCGGCATAGGCCATTAATTCCTTAATGTACTTACTGACTGTGGAGAGGCCGGTCTGTTCAACCAGCTCAGACAACCGGCGCGTGCCGGTGGTATTGGCGGCGATCTGGGCGCGGAAGTCACCGGCAGTCTCCCGCTTGGAGCGGATTTGTCCCAGGATGAGTCGAAACACGTCTTGAACGATCTCGCCGGACGCCACTAGCTTGACCGGTGGGATGATGATCCCTTCCTGATAGACCTCACGAAACGCGCCGACACTGGCCGGCGCGCCGCCGCCCACGTCTACGTGGTGCGCCATGTTCGCGACGTAGCCGAAAAGCTCGTCTTCGTAGTAGACCGGCGAAATGAGGCTAATGTCGTTGAGGTGCACGCCACCAAGATAGGGATCGTTGCAAAGAATGGCATCGCCCGGGTTGAGGTTTTCCGGACCATAGGCGCGGATGGCAATCGGCACAAGGTGCACGAGTGAGCCGAGGTGCACCGCTTGGCAGAACGCCTGGGCCACCACGTTCAAATCGCGGTCGAAGAAGGCGCAAGAGAAATCGGCCCGGGTCTTGATGTTGGTCGAGTAGGCGCTGCGCCGGAGCGCAACCGCCATTTCCTCGGTAGCTTCAGTCAGCGCGTGGCGCACGACTTCAAAGGTGATCGGATCGAATGCGCTTGTACCGGCCATTGGTGTGACCTCCGTGCGGCATGCAAGGTCGGTACGCTATCACGTACGTTCCTGTAACTGGGGCTAAGTATAGCGCGATTGCGTCCGCACTGTTTGTGCGCAGAAGGTTACGCACGCACTGTGTGCTACGTGCAAACTGGAGAGTTACTGATGGTATACGTATCCAGCCCTTGCGCTCAGACCGCCGCAGGTTGATCTGCCGCCGGGCCATAGCCCTCTGGACGCACAAGCAACTTCTCTCCATCGGAGAAGCCATCGCCGCGCTCGCCCAGGTAGGCAATGAGGCGGTCGCGCCAGAGAGCAACGCGGTCGGCATAGGCCGGATCGTTCGCTCTATCGTGGATTTCCTGGCGATCGTTAGCAAGATCGAAGAACTGCTCCTCGCCCCGCACCGGGTACCAGAGGTACTTTTCCTTGCCGTCGGTGAGGTACTGCACCGCGTTGTCGTGACTGTAGCAAGGAGAGTGCTCGCCGTGGACGAAATCTCGCCACGGCTCACCACGCGCCACTTGCAGGACACTCTTGCCTGTTACTGATTCTGGGATGTCGGTGCCGGCTGCATCGAGGATTGTGGGCATGACGTCCTGCAGTCCTACCGGGTGCTCGAACGTGCCGGACGGGAGGTCTTGGTTATTGGGATACTTGACGACGAACGGAATGCGGGCCGACCCTTCATAGGCGTACGACTTGCGTAGCAAGTTGTGGTCGCCCATCATGTCGCCGTGGTCCGCCGTGAATACGAACATGACGTTGTTGCCTAACTCCTGTTGGACGCGTTCCATCAGGTAGCCAAGCTGATAGTCGATATGGCTGATGCACGCCATGTAACCGGCGCGCATCCGCTGGAGTTGCTCGTCGGTGAGACGACCGTACCAGGCAGTGCGGCCGAGTCCGGGCTGCGGTACGTTGTAGCGCTCGGCCCAGTCTCCGACCGGTATTTCCGGCAATTGCCGATCGGCATACATATCCCAAAAGAACTGTGGCGGATCGTAGGGCGAATGCGGTCGCAGGTGCGAGCACCAGACGAATACCGGACGAGTCGGGTCGCGCTTCTTGATTTGTTCTATCGTAACGTCTACGGTCCAGTTCGTGGCATGATAACGTTCCTCATAGGGCCAGGGACGTCCCAGCCATCCGTTTGCGTCTGAGCCATGGATGCGTTCGTGCGCATAAGGGCCCAACTCTTGACACAGCCACTCCCAGTAGTCATCAAACCCTACGCGTAGGTCGTGCGGGATGACGGTGTGAAAGCCGTAGAGCTTGCGGCGCGGGTGCATGTTGCGCCAGCCGACGTTGATGCAGTGGTAGCCGGCATCGGCAAGTACCCCCGCGAGGGTGTTCGGCTCATGCCACTCGGTGCCGGAATAGCCGATCAAGCCGCAGTCATAGCTGCGCTGTCCGCCGTGGAGGCAACGCCGCGCCCCTGTGGTGGATGGAATTTCGGTGTAGGCATTGGGGAAGTATGCGCCGTGCTCCACAAATGAATCCACGTTGGGCGTCTCGACCACCGGATGTCCGGCGATGCTGAGATGATCGCCGCGATGCTGGTCGGTGGTGAAAAGGATGACGTTCGGTCGTTGATCTTTCATGCTCCTTGACTATCCCCTTTCCTGATGACTAATGCCCGTTCGCCTATGTTCGGTGAGGCAATCAACAGAGGACACCACGACGATTCTCAATGCGCCGTAAGCCAACTGGATCGCGATTCACTTTCTTTCCGCTTGAGCAATTGTCTTGAATTACCATTCTAGTAGTATGGTGCACGCGGATCGCGGTCGTGTCCAGTGCCGCGCAATACAACAACATCTCCACAACAGCGGGCAACTCTCACTGCACGTTCCCGCGACTATAGCGCTTTTGGATTATCCCTCGCTCGTTACCCAGCGATCGCTCTCTCGCGTGTAGTCCACTAATTCCTCCGGTTGGAAGAAGAGGTTGATTTCATTTTCCGCGGTTTCGGGCGCATCGGAAGCGTGTATCAAGTTCATCGTGAGGTCGAGGGCGAAATCGCCGCGGATCGAACCCGGCGCAGCCTCGGTAAAGCGTGTGGCGCCTACCAAGCTCCGTACTACTGCTATTGCCTCCGGTCCCTCCACCACGGCGCAAACAACGGGAGCAGCGGTAATGAATTCGATCAAGTCGGCAAAGAACGGCTTCTCCTGATGTACCGCATAGTGGACTTCGGCGAGAGATCGCGTGACGGACATGAGCTTGAGTCCGACGAGTTTGAGACCGCGCTGTTCGAAACGGCCCAGAATTGCGCCGACAAGACCGCGTTGGACGCCATCGGGCTTGATGATGATGAGAGTACGTTGCGCCACTGTATGATTTTCTCCTTTGCGTGTAACGGTTTAAAATCGCTAGGACTACTCGCTGGCGAGGATACGGCCAACAAGCGCTGTGGTGCTGTAACCGGAGGTGAAGGGGAGGATTCGCACGTTTCCGCCATAGGCCCTGATAACGCCGGCCTCTACCGGTTCTGTTTCCGTGTAGTCGCCACCCTTGACATAAATCTCAGGCTGCAAGACGTTTAGTAGTCGTTCCGCTGTGTCGTCGTCAAAAACAGTTACAAAGTCCACGCACGCTAGCGCCGCGAGCACGCGCGCGCGGTCCTTCTCCGATGATATGGGTCGCGTATGCCCCTTTAGCGCCCGTACGGAGCGATCGCTGTTAACAGCCACGATGAGGGCATCACCAAGGTCTCGCGCGGCTTCCAGGTAGGCGACGTGGCCCGGATGGAGCAGATCGAAACAACCATTGGTGAAGACGATTGATCGTCCTTGTCGCTTTAGTGCACTGCAGCGGCCAATCAGCTTTATTTCAGTCAAGATCTTAGATGCGGTCACACTCCGGGCTTTCTGCGGCAGACAAAACAGCCAAGATTTCAGCGGGGGAAGCTACGGCAGCGCCGAGCTTGCGTACCACAACGCTTGCTGCCGCTGCTGCCATCATAGCAGCGCGCTGGGGCGGGAGACCAATCAGGAGGGCCAATGTGAGCACGGCCGATACCGTATCGCCAGCCCCAGTGGGATCGATCACGCGGCTGCTGCCGAGCGCCGGAATGTGATAGGGCGCAGCTCCGGCAGCAAACAGCGCCATGCCCTCACTCCCGCGCGTAATGAGAAGCACCTTTGTAGCAAGGAGATCGAGCAGGGCCGTGCCCGCTTCTTCTAGATCGTCATGCGAATTCAGGGTGCGACCGAGCGTAAACTCAACCTCCGGTTGGTTTGGGGTGAACGTGTCGGCCGCCGGGAAGCGCGTAAGATTGCCGTGGGAGTCGACAGTGACAGTCTTGCATTCCGCTTGAGCCTGGCGCAAGACTGTTTCGATGATGGAGTCTTCTATCATGCTGATCTCATAGTCTGCGACGATGATGGCATCTATTTGCGGAATGCGGGTTGCGAGACCTGTTATCACCTGTTGGCAAAGCTCTTGCGAATTAGGGTTGCGCTCGACGCGATCTATACGGCATACCTGCTGCTGCACAGGCTG
This sequence comes from Chloroflexota bacterium, assembly GCA_965221905.1. Classification (GTDB taxonomy): domain Bacteria; phylum Chloroflexota; class UBA11872; order VXOZ01; family VXOZ01; genus VXOZ01. The sequence goes on along the minus strand of OZ244922.1, from coordinate 2,644,238 downwards.
TTGGTCTCCTCCGGCCCAGATGCGCGTCTTAATTGAAGTAGCACGACCATCAGCGGTGTAAAGTTCATTGCAATGGATGCGGTCATCTTCGAGCATCTCTCGTAAGTCATGACCGACTTGGTCGTTCCCAATAACGCCCGTTACCCAAACTTCCGCGCCGAGTGCACGGGCATTGCGGGCGACATTGGTAGCGCCGCCGGGCACGAGCTTGCGGTCAATGAATTGCAATACCGGCAGCGGGGCTTCACGCGACATGCCGCTCGCGCGCGTGAAGATATGCTCGTCGGCAACCATGTCGCCAATTACGAGAATCCGCTGCGACGAAAACTGTGTCAGTACGTCTTGCCAGGAGGATTCGGTCATGGGTTTTGCTCCGGGATGACAGTCAGGTGTTTCGTTCGTATGCAGGTATGGCAGAAGGATGACTCTTGAGAAACTCTATGACTTCCTTGCGCGTAGGAAGCGATGGCTGAGCACCAAAGCGCCCTACCGCGATTGCTGCCGCCGCGGTTGCAAATCTCGCTGCGTCTGCCAGGGTTTCGCCGCGTGCAAGCGCAGCGGCGACCGCACCGACGTATGCGTCGCCTGCGGCGGTGCCGTCAACCGTACACACCTGCCATGCCGGGACATGCTCGATGCCGTCACTGGAAGCCACTATACTGCCTGCTGTGCCGAGTGTAAGGATGGCTGCGCGACGGACTCTTTGGCTGAGCTCTCCCGCGGCAGCGCGCGCGGCAGCGATCGATCCTACACGATCCCCTACAAGGCTTTCGGCTTCCACTCGATTTACGATAAGTACGTCGGTTGATCCCAGAAGGGGAGACGCTTTGGCGTTCCCGGGCGCAGCATTGAGAATGGCCGTCATACTGTGCGCGCGGGCCTGAGCCAGCGCGGCTGCAACTGTTTCAAGCGGCACTTCAAGCTGGCATATGAGCACACTGCTCTGCGCAAACTGCGCCTTGGCCGAGATGACGTGGGAGGGCGCAAGCGCGGCATTGGCACCGGGGGACACTGCAATCACATTGTCACCGTGGTCGTCAACCATAATGAGAGCCGCGCCGGTCGGGCGATCGGGATCGGTTGATATGCCTGCAACGGCCACACCGAACGACTCCAGCTCTGCCTGGCGCGCCTTGCCAAACGCATCAGAACCGACGCGGCCGATAAATGCCGTGCGCGCACCGAGGCGCGCTGCCGCCACAGCTTGGTTGGCGCCCTTGCCGCCGCCAATGCGCTGCAGGTCGTCCCCCAGCACGGTCTCCCCTGCTTGGGGAAGGGTTGGCACCGCTATAACCAAGTCCGTGTTGATGCTGCCTACGACCAAGACATCATTGATTCGCAGCCCGTTATCAGAATCCACGCCGCCTGTGCATGTGTTGCCGACAGCATTCATCGCTGCATATCCTTTGCGCAGGAGTGGTCTTGGAGAGAACTCACAATGTCGCGGCGCGCTCCGGCGCTAATGATGCTCTCACTCTACTTCTTGTTGCTCTCGCGAGACTTTCCACATATAGGATACAAGCGCACGCTGCCGACGCCAGCGCCACGGCTGACGCACAAGACGATAGAACCACTCCAGGTTCATCCTTCGTATCCACAACGGCGCGCGCTGGACTTTGCCCGAGAGGTAGTCGAAGCTGCCGCCGACGCCCATCGCGAGGCGTGCGCCGGTCTCTTCTTGGTAGTCCTGAATCCAGAAGTCTTGGGCGGGACAGCCAAATGCAACGAAGAGAATGTCTGCCCCGGAATCCCGTACCTGCGCACAGAGCGTAGATGCTTGGTCGGGGTCAGGCGCACCGACGGCGGTGCCGGCCACCACGAGGCCCGGAAATTGCCTTTGCAAAACTTCTGCGGCCCGTGCCGCGATTCCCGGAGCGGCGCCCAGCAAGAAAACGGGCACTTGTGAAATGGCGGCCTGGGCGCAGATTTCCCGCATCAAGTCGATGCCGGTGACGCGTTCGACATTAGTAATTCCTTGGCGGCGCAAGGCCCAGACGATGCCCGCACCGTCAGGCACCACGAGGCTCGCCTCACGCACGAGCGTGCGAAACCGTGCATCTCGCTGTGCAAGCATTACAAATTCGGGATTGAGCGTTGCCACCTGGTGATGACCGTCGGTATCGAGGAACTGTGCGCACCGCTCCAGGGTCTCGTTCATAGTCACGCAGTCCACGCGCACGCCAAGCACGTCGGCGCTTTTAGGCATACCGGTGCTTAGATTCATGAGTTCCCGGGAAGTGTTTGCGCGAACTCTATCCACTTTTGTTCCACAAATGCCTTGAATTGATGGGTGAAGACAGCTTCATCGAATTGGGCCGCAGTCTCGCGGCAGACTTCAGGAGAGAATTGACGACCGTCGAATGCACGCAGCGCCTGTGCGAAATCGTCTGTTGTCTGTGCCGGCACGAGCACGCCGTTTACACCCGGTTGCACGATTTCGGTAGCGCCGCCAGCGCCATAGGCAATCACGGGCTTGCCCGCGCTGAGCGCTTCTACCATCACGATGCCGAAATCTTCTTCTCCCGGAAAGAGCAGGGCGCGGCACCCGCCAAGTTGAGCGACCAACTCCTGCTCGGGCAGCCAACCAAGGATTTGTACGTTAGGCGGCGCAGTGCGTGCAATTTGGTCGCGGAGGGGGCCGTCGCCGATGACGCGCAACGGAACCTGGGCAGCTTGAGCGGCCGCGATTGCTAGGTCGACGCGCTTATGGGACTCCAGTCTCCCCACATATACATAATACCCCTCATCGCGGTGCGGCTGCGAGTGGAAACGGCGCGTAGCCACGGGGGGATAGATGACGGTTGCCTCCACGCCGTAGATGCGGCGCATGCGCGCGGCTACGGTGTTGGAGATTGCCACGAGATGGTGCGGCTGTGCCGCCGCCCAGCGGTCCCACCGACGCAGGTACGGTCGCAACAGTGCGTCAAGGCCGCGCACCGGCCAGGACATCTGAGCGCGATCCGTAGCCGGAGTCATGCCCCAGAGAAAGCGCGGCGGCGTGTAACAGTAACTGATGTGCAGGGTGTTCGGGCGGCGTGGAATGCCTTTGGCGGCGAAACTGGCCGATGAAACCACCACGTCAAACGGCTGCATGTCAAAGCTGCGGAATGCGAGCGGGTAGAGCGGCGTAAGAAACTTCTGGAATCGGGCGGGGCGGGGCACGTGCTGAAGAAACGACGTACGCAGTTCCCAGCCGGTGAAGTCTAAGGGAAACGCAGCGTGATCAACAAATGAGGTATAGACGGGCGCCTCCGGCCAAAGGCCGTGCATTACCGCAACGGTCTGCTCGGCACCCCCCAGGGCATAGAAGTAATCGTGCGCTAGTGCCACTTGCATGTTGATTCTATGCTAGCAAAATGCCGCGCGCAGGAACACATTCTCTTTAGAGTGGAAAAGGATGTATGCGCAACAATTCTCGAAGTTGTGCTTCACTGAACCAAGGTACAAGCGCAGCAAAAGGCTCTGTCCCCTTCTTTTCCGGCCAGACCGTGGTATCAGGGAGCCTTGTCCGACCTGCGCCCTCATTGACCATCGGACGGCTTGGAGCGTATCTTTGAATTGTAGACGAGACGCTTTACTGTGAATTAAGGAGCATGTCATGGCAGCCCGGGCATATAGTTCTGGGGAGATTGCGGCCCGGGGAGAAGCGATCTACCGGGAACAAATCCAATCTAGAGTTGAGTCGGTGGGGAAGGGAAACTTTGTAGTCATCGACGTCGAGAGCGGCGACTATGAGATCGACGCAGGCGATGCGGTGGCAACACGGCGGCTATTAGACCGGAGGCCGACGGCCGTGACGTATGGAATCCGCATCGGCCATCGCGCAGCTTACAGCCACGTCGGCGGCTTCCGTGCGCCCACGCACGATGATTAAGGGAAGAGTTGACGGCAATCAACAAGCGCTAGTCACCATCGACATCATTGATGGTGAAGGTAGCATTCAATCAATTGAGGCTATCTTGGATACCGGGTTTACTGGCTACTTGACGTTGCCCACAGATTCCATACAGCGACTTGGTATCCCCTCAGTAGGCCAGCGGACCTTTGAGTTAGCCAATGGAGAACTCTTTGAGTTCGAGGCGTTTCTTGCTGCAGTCACTTGGCACGGACGTCTAAGAGATGTACTAGTTCTGAAGTCTGACAGCGCACCGTTACTAGGCATGACTTTGCTGTGGGGTAGTAGGGTTACAGTAGATGCCTTCTTTGACGGAGAGGTGAAGATTGAGGAACTGCCTCCAATTCAATGATGCCCGCTGCCCTACCTCGAGTGCATGAGCTTGCACTTGTTGAATCCTACGGGGCAAGAATAACACCAATTCCTCAGTACAGATATTCTTCGCAAGATCTGTCAATTGCATCGCCACACTTCTCGCATACCTCCTTTCACACTCTAACCAACATTCCAATTGCCTGAGATATGTATGTTTGCCAGTCCCCGCCCATCGGACGCCTCGGCGCTTTCTACATTCGTCGTGGAGTCAATGCATGCGATTAGTCAAATGCTTGATGAGCCAATGATGCCTGCTGGTACTTGCACCGATGCGCTCCGCGAAAACTGATAAATTCGCGCGTTGAATATCCTTGGGTATCTCTTGACGCAGGCTACTGAAGGCGATAATATAAAGAAAAATCACTTCAAATATATTTGATATATATGTGACGTGTTGGGTAGGTTTCGGTTAGGAGAGACAATGTCTTTGCAGGCGCAATCGCTACGCGAGTTCAGCAGACAGCTACGCGCACTTGCCAGTCGTTCCCGCCTGGATATTCTCCGGGCCTTGGCGGCTGGAGAGACTATGACGGTGACCGAACTACGGGAAAAAGTGCCGATCAGCCAGCCGCTGCTGTCGTGGCACTTGAGCATTCTGCGCCGGGCTGAATTGGTGGAGGCGAGGAAGGACGGACGGCAGGTGCACTATGCGGTCAATCCTGCCGGATTTCAGAAGGTCGCCCAAGGGCTGGACGACTTGCTGGGAACAGAGCCCGATGCCGAGCCGAAACTGGCGAAGCAAGCGGCGGGATAGTTTCAAGTTGAGCGAGCAATCGAATCAATGGATATTAGCGTGGGCGGCGTCGAGACCGCACACCATTGTCGGTCGATAGGTAGAACTGCAGCAGCGTTAGGGAGAGTTGAACCGGTGAGTAGTAAGGTACGGGTCGCAATTGTTGGCGTGGGAAACTGCGCGTCATCCCTTATCCAAGGTGTGAATTATTACCGAGACGCAGCGGATACGGACTTCGTTCCCGGTCTCATGCACGTGCGCCTGGGCGAGTATCACGTAAGCGACATTGAGTTTTCAGCCGCCTTCGACGTCGACCAAAACAAAGTCGGCAAGGACCTAGGCGAAGCAATTTGGGAAGCGCCAAACAACACGATCAAGTTTTCAGAGGTCGAGCCGGTCGGCGTAACAGTGCGTCGCGGCATGACCCACGACGGCATTGGTCAATACCTAAGTGAGGTTGTGCACAAGGCCCCCGGTCCTACCGACGACATTGTCAGCATTTTGAAAGACACCGGCACGGACGTTGTCGTGAGCTACCTGCCGGTGGGCAGTGAAGAGGCGACGAAATGGTACGTGGAACAGGTCCTGCGGGCCGGTTGCGGTTTCGTTAACTGCATTCCGGTTTTCATCGGCCGCGAGCCATACTGGCAGCGGCGTTTCCACGAAGCGGGGGTGCCAATTGTCGGCGACGACATCAAGTCACAGGTGGGGGCCACGATTGTCCATCGCGCCCTGGCGCGGCTCTTTCGGGACCGCGGGGTGCGCTTAGAGGAAACCAGCCAGCTCAACGTAGGCGGCAATACTGACTTTCTCAATATGCTGGAACGCTCTCGACTGAGATCTAAGAAGGAATCCAAGACAAACGCGGTGACCTCGCTGTTGGACTACGATCCCGGAGCGGATAACGTCTATATTGGCCCTAGCGACCATGTGCCCTTCTTGGAGGATCGGAAGTGGGCATATATCTATATGAACGGTCGGGCTTTCGGAGATGTGCCGCTGCGCGCAGAGATTAAGCTCGAAGTGTGGGATTCGCCAAACTCGGCCGGCGTTGTGATCGATGCCGTGCGATTAGCCAAGATCGGACTTGACCGAAACTTGAGCGGCACGCTCGTTGCGCCGTCGGCGTATCTGATGAAGTCGCCGCCGCAGCAGATTACTGATGACAAAGCGCGCGAGATGTTGGAAGAGTTTATAGCCGGATCCGGTGATGACGTGGGCCACGTCCTTCAGGGCGCGGACTAATCGGGTTTAGAGTTAGTGGTATGACACTTGGCGGCCTCATGGGACGGCTTCTATTGCTGGCGGGTGCCGCGATTGACGGCGCCTTGCCGCAGACCGTCAAGTATCGTATTGCGAGTTTGTTGGCTGGGATGGTATTCGCCCTCTGGCGTACGGGACGCGAGAACGTGACGGCCAATATGTCTCACGTTTTGGGAAAACCGGTAGCGCATCCTAAAACGCAACGACTGGCCAAGATGTCTATGGAAAACTATGGCTGGTACATGGCCGACTTCCTGAGTTGGATGCGCATGACGCCCGAACGCCTACAGAAACGGGTACGGGAGCTTCATGGAGAGGAACATGTCACTGAAGCCCTCCAAGCCGGGAAGGGCGTCATATTCGTCTCCGGGCACTTCGGTCTTTGGGACTTGGGCGGTGCGATGCTTGCGCAGCGATTCCCAGTGTTAATTCCGGTGGATGAGCTCAATAGTGGGGCCATGGATTGGGTCGTGCGCAGAGTGCGGGACCGCTTGGGCTTCGATACGGTACCGGTGGAGCGAGGGCTGCGCGCCATGTTGCGTCAATTGCAGTCAAATCGAGTTGTAGGGCTGCTGTTCGATCGGCCAATGGATGGGCGCGGCGTTCCGGTGACGTTCTTTGGCAGCCGGACATACCTGCCCGCCGGTCCGGCCGCGCTATCGCTGCGCACCGGAGCCCCGTTGGTGATGTGCGAGTGCCGGCGCGGGGCGGATAATGGATTGGCCGTTACCGTCTATCCGCCTATCTATACCGTGCCCAGCGATGATGAGAAAGGTGACATTCAAGCGACTATGCAGCAACTTGCAATTGTGCTGGAAGAAATCATTCGTTCATGTCCCGAGCAGTGGTTCATGTTTCGTCCCATGTGGCCCCAGCCATTGACTGCCCAGGCTTCCACTGCGGGGCGCGCTTGAGAAGGAGCGGTACGCGGATGGTCCCGTCTCCGGAAACGTCGTCGATGCCAACACTCATGGGCAAGGCCGACCTGCACATTCATACCAACGCGAGCGACGGCACTTTTTCCCCTTACCAGATGTTGGAGTACGTCAGCGCGGAGACTGACATTGCGCTGCTTGCCGTCACCGATCATGACGAAATCGACGGCGCGTTGGAGGCAGCGGCTCTCGCCGATCAGTTCCCCGGCCTGGAAGTGATCCCAGGCATCGAGGTGTCTACGTTCGACGGCCACCTGATAGGCCTGTGGGTAGAGACAGCTTTTCCCGTCTTGCGCAGCGCGGAGTGGACGATCGATGCTATCCGGGAGCAAGGTGGGCTAATTATTGTCCCCCACCCCATGTCCTGGTTGACTCTTAGCTTCTGGCCCTACACGTTTAGGCGGCTGGAGAGAAAAGGCTACCACTTTGACGCCATTGAGGTCATGAACGCTAGTCCTGCCGGCAAGATGAGCTATGAGAAAGCTCTGGATATCCAGCAAAAGCTGGGCATTTCCCAGGTTGGAGGCAGTGACTCGCACATCCTCGAGGGTATAGGTAAAGCGCACACCCTGTTTCCGGGAACGACTGCGGAAGACATGCGGAAAGCAATCAGGGACAAAACGACTTTGGCGCGTGGGAGTTACTTCGATCTCGATGAGTCGATGCTCTACTTTCGGCGCAAGATGCGACGGTATGCGGATTGGTTAGGACAGGCTTTGGTACCTGGGAAGTGAGGCGGAGTGTGAAAATTGCCCTCGTTTCACCCTATGACTATGCATATCCTGGCGGTGTGACCGAACACATCAGCCACTTGAATGCACAGTTTCGGAGTATGGGACACGAGGTACGAATTCTCGCTCCTTCATCTCAGCCGGAAGAGGAGCTGCCCTACGATAACCTGTACCGGGTTGGAAAGACTATCGTCCGGGTTCCCATGAACGCCTCAGTTGCCCGCATATCACTGTCACTCACGCTCTCGCGGCAGGTGAAGGAGATCCTCGCCAAAGAGCGGTTTGACGTGGTCCACTTGCACGAGCCGCTTGCGCCTGCCCTACCAATCACGGTGCTCCGTCACTCCCGCACCGTAAACGTGGGAACATTCCACACGTACCGACGCTCACACTTCGCGTATCTCTACGGCAAGCCGCTGTTGAAGCGGTATTTCAACCGGTTGCAGGGACGGATTGCGGTGTCTGACGCGGCCCGGGAGCTGATTTCACGCTACTTTCCATCCCAATATCGCATAATTCCCAATGGCATCGATATGAAGCTCTTCCAGAGCGCGTTACCGCCATTTCCCGATCTGGATGACGGCATGCTCAATGTGCTCTTTGTCGGGCGACTTGAGAAGCGCAAAGGACTTACCTACCTCTTACAGGCACTGCAGACGGTGCAGGAGAGCGGCGCCCACAGGGTCCGGCTGATTGTGGTGGGGGCATTCGCAGAGGCACAGCGCGCTGAGTACGAAAAGAAAGCAGTGCAACTAGGGCTGTCAAACGTAGTTTTCGTCGGGTTCGTTAGTAGAGAAGAGAAAGTCCGATATTACAAGTCATGCCATGTGTTTTGCGCCCCGTCCACGGGCGGCGAGAGTCAGGGCATTGTGCTGCTTGAGGCGATGGCGGCCGGTAAACCGGTAGTGGCTTCGAATATTGAGGGGTACCGCGGCGTGCTGGAAGGCACGGGCGCGGGGGTGCTGGTGCCTCCTGAAAACGACAAGGCTTTGGCGCATGCACTGATGCAGTTTCTCGATCAGAGGACTCTGCGCGAGGAAGCAGGCGCACGCGGGTTGCAGGCAGCGCAAAGCTACTCCTGGGAGAAGATCGCAACGCAGCTAATCGCTTTCTACGAGGAAAGTATTGCAAACAAGGCACCGCGCAGCCGCCGGTATGATTGGGCAAGAATCCATCGTCGGAAGAAGGAGAAAGTGCGGTAACTCTTGGCTACCGAGAGCGTGTATGACCTAGACGCATGTGTACGGAGATGAAGACACCATGATACATCCTGGCGTTCGCGAATGGGCACAAACTACGATGGAAGCGTTGGTTCGCCCGCTTGCCCGTCTTGGGGTTCAGCCAAACACGGTAACAACTTTTGGCTTCATTCTTAGCCTCGTAGCGGCCGCGGCTGTGTGGCAAGGGATGTGGCCGTGGGCTGCGATTCTTGTACTGGTAGCGAGCGCATTCGATATGGTGGATGGCGCATTGGCGCGGGTTAGCGACCAAGGCTCTACCTTCGGCGCTTTCTTCGATTCAACCCTGGACAGGCTATCTGAAGCTGCAATCGGCCTGGGATTGATTGGATACTTTCTCAGCTTTGGAGACAATCCGACCGTAATGGGAACGGCGATCATGCTCGTAGGATCGCAGATGGTGAGCTACACGCGTGCCCGGGCGGAAGGGCTAGGACTATCATGTAACGTTGGCTGGTTTCAACGTCCCGAACGCGTCATTGCTCTCGGCTTGGCGTTGCTGTTCCCCTTCGATTTCATCATAGTGCTGAAGATCGTCATCTGGCTGTTGGCAATACTGACACTGCTTACTACCTTGCAGCGGGTCATCCACGTTTGGTACCAGTCCCGCTGAAGGGGGCAATCGCCAGGGAGACCTGCCTCTTTCACCACGTGGTGGGGATCATTTACTGAGCCGTGCGCTCTCCTGCGCCAAGCCACCTATCGATCCCAGGCCGTCCGCCCACACGTAGTAGAGGCCAAGCAGCGTGACGGGCGCAAAGCTCACGATGTGTAACAGGAGAGCCGCAGTTTCCGCCGGAGTTTCCGCTACGCCAAACAATACCAGCGATTCAGCGGCCAGCAAGTGAAAAACACCGACATACCCGGGGGATGACGGCAGAATCATACCGAGCGTGGTTGCACCGACGAGCACCATGCTCGCCCAGATCGGCACGTCGAAGCCGAAGCCAAGCAGAATGACGTGCGTCCCCGCCACCACACACGCCCACGCCGGTAGCGACCAGCCGAAGGCCCAAAGGCCGCGCCGCGTCCTTGCAACTTCCACAAGAAGCGTGAAGCCGGCCTCGATGGTGCTTTTGAGCGGGATACGTTGCAGCACAGGGGCGCGCTCAGCGAAGCTGCCTAATAGACTACGCGGCAGATACGCAATTACGAGCAGCCCTGCTAACCCAACGATGAGCAGGACGGTTCCCAAAAGAATCGAGGTACGGATCCAATTGGGCAGGTCAACCGAAAGAAGCGCGATTCCGAGAATAATCACGACGGCGGCAACGTCTAGCAGGCGCTCGAGAATTATGGTTGAGAGCGTGCGTCCCGCGGGTATTCCGGCCCGTTTGTGCAGAAGATAGATGCGTGCGACTTCACCGAGGCGCGCCGGGAGAAGCGTATTGACCGTGTAGCCCACCATCATGGAGGAGAAGAGAATACGCAGCCTGACCGTCCCGCGATCAAGAAGCTGCGCCCACCGCTCGGTCTTTGCCCAAAGTTGCACCGCGTAGAAGAGCCCAAATGGCAATAGCATAGCCAGATTGAACTCCCCGAAAGCGTCGAGCATCTGTTGGGGATCTGCATCGCGGTAAACAACGTACAGCGTAACCACTGTGATGGCAATACCGATGGCAATGCGCGCGGTGCTCTTGATGCGCGCATTGGTCTCGCTCGGTGCTGCATCCATCAACGAATGATCCTAGATGTGGCTATGAAGAAAGTGCCGTCCGCGCAGCAGAGTCTTGCTGCAAAGAGGACTGGCGTGCTAGCGCTCCGGATCATGTAGTTGCGCCGGAGAGTTTACCGACTGCATTCCGAAGTAGCTCCGCCTTGTCGATTGCTTCCCAAGGAGCGTCGATGTCGGTGCGTCCAAAGTGCCCGTAAGCAGCAGTCTTGCGATAGATGGGGCGCCGTAGGTCGAGATCACGGATGATTGCTGCCGGGCGGAGATCGAAGCGTTCATGGATGAGGGAAACGAATTCGTCTTCAGACACTCGTCCGGTGCCGAACGTATCCACCATAATGGAGACGGGATTGGCTGTGCCGATGGCATACGCGATTTGAATCTCACATCTATCGGCCAGGCCTGCTGCGACGATGTTCTTCGCCACGTAACGCGTGGCGTACGCGGCAGAGCGATCAACCTTGGTTGGGTCTTTGCCGGAAAAAGCGCCGCCGCCGTGTCGTGCCATACCGCCGTACGTATCAACGATGATCTTGCGACCGGTCAGGCCGGCATCGCCCATGGGGCCGCCCGTAACGAAACGACCCGTGGGATTGATCAGGAAACGCGTATTCTCATCCAGCCACATGGCGGGAATCACGGCGCGCGCGCATTGTTCAATGAGATCGCGGCGAATGGTCTCTTGGTCGACGTCAGGATGGTGCTGGGTTGATAGGACGACGGTATCGACGCGTGCGGGCTTGCCGTAGTTGTATTCTACCGTCACTTGCGACTTGCCGTCGGGGCGGAGATACCAAAGCGCCCCGGAATGACGGAGCACTGCGAGCTGTTGGGCTAGCTGGTGCGCCAGCATGATGGGCGCCGGCATGAGTTCAGAAGTTTCGTTGCAGGCATAGCCGATCATCATGCCTTGGTCTCCGGCGCCGGTGGCAAGCAGATCGTCGCCACTCCCCTCCCGCGCCTCGAGGGCCTTGTTGACGCCTTGGGCAATGTCTGAGGACTGTTCCTTAACGGAAACCGCCACGGCGCACGTCTCGCTGTCGAAGCCAAAGTCGCTGGACGTGTAACCAATCTCTGCTGCAACGCTGCGGGCTACTTTCGCGATGTCAACGTTGGCGCGCCCCGTGATTTCACCCAAGACCATAATAAGCCCAGTGGTCGTAGCGGTCTCGCAAGCGACCCGCGATTCGGGGTCCTGCTCGAGGTACGCGTCCAGAACCGCATCCGATACTGCATCGCACATCTTGTCAGGGTGACCTTCTGTCACGGATTCAGATGTAAACAACACTTTAGCGGATGAAGCCATACCCAAACCCATAGTAGTCTCCTTCTCCACCTTGCCTGCCTGATTACTTTGCTGCGGTTCCGCACCTTGGCGAGTCCGCGCCAATTAGGTTCCCTCTTCCCATGATGAAAGGTACTTTTCCTGCTCTGGCGTTAGCGCGTCAATAGCGAGCCCCATGGCATCGAGCTTGAGGCGTGCCACACTGGAGTCAATGTCCGTAGGTACAGTATAGACACGGTCTTCAAGATGCGCATGATTTGCCACAACGTACTCGGCGCTCAATGCCTGATTGGCAAAGCTCATGTCCATCACGCTCGCGGGATGCCCCTCGGCGCCTGATAGATTGACGAGACGCCCGTCACTCAGTAACGAAATCCGGTTTCCATTGCCCAAGGTGAACTCTTCTACTTGCTCACGCACTATGGATGCTGAGGTTGCAAGGTTACGGAGCGCGGGGATATTGATCTCCACATTGAAGTGGCCGGCATTGGCCATGATCGCGCCGTCCTTCATTTCGGCGAAGTGCTCTGCGTCGAGCACGTGAGCGTTGCCGGTAACCGTAATGAAAACGTCCCCTCTTGAAGCCGCCTCCACGAGTGGCATAACCAGATAGCCGTCCATTGCCGCCTCGAGCGCACAGAGCGGGTTGACCTCGGTCACTATTACGTTGGCGCCGGCGCCCTTGGCGCGCATGGCAATGCCGCGACCGCACCATCCGTAACCGCACACAACCACAGTATGACCGGCGAGCAGGACGTTGGTCAGACGCAGAATGCCGTCGAGGCTGCTCTGGCCTGTCCCATAGCGGTTATCGAAGAGGTGTTTCGTATTGGCCTCATTTACGGCGATGATCGGATAGCGCAGCACGTTATTCTCTTCCATGCTGCGCAGGCGGACTACGCCCGTAGTCGTCTCTTCGGTTCCACCCAGCATGTTGCCGAGGATATCGGGTCGTTCCTTGTGCGCCACCGTAACGAGATCGCAGCCATCGTCCATCGTTATGTGCGGCTCGTGGTCTAAAGCGGTCGCAATATGCCGGTAATATGTTTGGTCGTCTTCGCCTTTGATGGCATACACGGGAATGCCAAAGTCTTCAACGAGCGATGCGGCCACTTCATCCTGGGTTGAGAGCGGGTTCGATGCACAGAGCACGGCATCGGCGCCGCCTTCTTTGAGTGTGCGCATGAGGTTGGCGGTCTCGCTGGTCACGTGCAAGCAGGCCGCTATCCGCACACCGGCTAGCGGCTTCTTGTCGGCAAAGCGTTCCCGTATGAGCTCAAGCACCGGCATCATGCGGTCGGCCCATTCAATGCGCAGCTTTCCTTGGGCGGAAAGACCCTTGTCCTTTACATCACTATCGATTGCTGCTGTCGCCATAGATGATCTCCTTGTAAAACTATACTCAGTCGAGGCTATCGAAATGGGTAAACGAGGCGAATTCTCGATATCGTTCTTGGATGTCCTGCAGAGAAACGTCCTTCAACCGATTAACACTAAAGTCCTCCACGGTATATGAGGCTACCACGCTGCCGTGTATGAGTGCGCGGTGTAGTTCTCCTGCTGATACTTTGCCCCGCTTTGCAATGTAACCGAGGAATCCGCCGGCGAACGAGTCTCCGGCGCCGGTTGGATCAACCACGTCCTCCAAAGGGTACCCGGGAGCAAAGTAGTAGCCATCACTCGTCACCAAGGCTGCTCCGTGCTCGCCTTTCTTAACGATGAGCGCGCGCGGTCCCAGCGCAAGCATTTCACGGGCCCCTCGCAAGAGACTGTGCTCTCTCGTGTACTGGCGCAACTCCTCGTCATTGATCACGACAACGTCTGTGCGGCGTATTACCTTAGTCAGGTCTTCGCGCTGCGTCTCGATCCAGTAATTCATCGTATCCAATATCGTCAATGCCGGTCGTCCCATTTGGTCCAGCGCGTCTAACTGAATTATCGGGTCTACGTTGGCAAGGAAAACATACGGTGTGTTGCGATAGGCGGCCGGCAACGTGGGATTGAACGTAGCAAGCACGTTTAGCTCGGTCGCGAGGGTGTCGCGTGTATTCATGTCAAAGTGATACTTGCCGGCCCAGTGGAACGTCTTGCCTTCCTGAACTTCCAGACCGGCTAAATCGAATTGTCGTTGTTTGAGAAAGTCCAGGTAGGTCTCAGGAAAGTCAGCCCCAATCACGCCGACGATCTGCACGGGGCAGTAGAGGCTCCCGGCGGTGGCAGCATATACTGCGGAACCTCCCAGAACCCCCTCGACTGACGCAAAGGGCGTAGCGATGTCGTCTGTGGCGACAGTACCGACAATCAGCATGCTCATGGCGTTGTTACGTATCTCCGAGGTGCGGGGCGGCCCGCAAGTATGCATTCAAAGCAAGTACGGTTGAAGCTGATGGGCTTCCGCTTCTCGTTTCCAGTCCTATATATATTTTCCTACTATCAAATCTAGCGTAGCACGCTGTGCCGCCGGAATGCTCTCCGGTGCGGTAATGATGGCATTGGCAAGCGCGTCTGGGCATGGACAGCCGCTGCGCTCGGCTGGAAGTGCTGTGATGACACCCCGGACGATCTCCTTGGCGTTACCGACGTTCTGGTGGAGATTCTCGATAACCATCTCAACCGTTACTTCACCCGCCGTTTCGTGCCACACGTCGTAATCTGTGACACAAGCGAGCGTGGCGTAGCAAATCTCAGCCTCCCGCGCCAACTTGGCCTCCGGCACAGCCGTCATGCCGATCACGTCCATGCCCCATCTGCGGTAGACCTCCGACTCTGCTTTTGTAGAGAACTGCGGTCCTTCAATGCAGATGTAGATGCCGCCGCTATGCATTACAACGTCAACCGCCTGGCCGGTCTGGTAGAGAAAGCTGCTGAGGACAGGACAGAAGGGCTGCGCAAAGCCGACGTGGGCGACGATACCGTCACCAAAGAACGTGCTCACGCGGCTTTTCGTATGATCGTAGAGTTGATCGGGAACAAGAATGTGCTGCGGCGCCAGTTCTTCGCGCAGAGAGCCGCACGCAGAGATAGAAATGATGTATTCGATGCCCAGGCGCTTGAACCCATAGATGTTGGCTCGCGCATTGAGGTCAGTGGGCTGGACGCGGTGTCCCCGGCCGTGTCGGGGCAGGAAGGCAAGAGGGACGTCGTCCAATGTGCCCAAGGTGAAAGCATCGCTTGGGGGGCCAAACGGCGTTGCAATGTGGACCTCCCGGCGGTCTTGCAGCCCTTCGATATCTGCGAATCCCGTACCGCCCATGATTCCAACTCTTGCCGCGGCTTGCATCCCCATTAGACTTCGATACTCTCCTTCTGCTGCTCCGAAAATGCTACAAGAGGTTGCTCTTGCAGTGCCTGCTCTTGGTTGGCAGCGGCAACGGCTGCGGCCAATGCGGGGCCGAATGGCGCTTGCAGCACGCCCATTTCAGTTACTATCGCGGTTATGAAATTGTGGGGAGTGACGTCGAAAGCGGGGTGCGCGGCAGGAGTTCCCTTTGGGGCAATCTCGACTCCGGCAAAGTATCGGACTTCATCGGCACTGCGCTCTTCGATCGGAATCTCACTGCCGGTGGCGATGCTGAGATCGATGGTAGAAGTGGGGGCGGCGACATAAAACGGTATTCCATGGTGCTGCGCGAGGACGGCGAGTGAATATGTGCCGATCTTGTTGGCGACGTCACCATTCGCGGCGATGCGGTCTGCGCCTACCACGATCTTCTGCACATTTCCGCGCTGCATGAAGTGCCCCGCCATGTTGTCAGTAATCAATGTATGTGGAATGCCGAACTGGCAGAGTTCCCATGCTGTCAGGCGTGCGCCCTGGAGAAAGGGACGAGTCTCGTCCACCAGCACGTGAATATCTTTGCCCTCAGTGTACGCGGCTCGCACTACGCCTAATGCTGTACCAAAGTCGACGCAGGCCAGACCGCCCGCGTTGCAATGTGTGAGAACGGTGTCGCCGTTTGCAAGCAGCGGAGCGCCGTTGGCGCCTATCTTTTGGTTTGCGATTACGTCTGCTTCGGCAATGGCATTCGCCTCGGCAAGGGCTGCTCTCCGGATGGCATCAACCCCTAGCTTTGATGCTAATTCAACTGCTCTCATGACGCGCGCCAGCGCCCACGTGAGGTTGACCGCCGTCGGTCGGGTTGCAGCCAACTGTTGCGCATGGACTTGGAGCATAGCTAGCAATGCAATCACAGAGGTTGCCCGGCTGTGCTGCGCGCCAAGTGCAATTCCGTACGCGGCACAGGCGCCGATTGCGGGCGCGCCACGGACCTGCATCGTACGGATGGCTGCGGCCACCTCATCTACGGTACGGCAAACAGAAACCACCACATGCTGCGGTAGTTGCCGCTGGTCGATTAGCCGAACGCCTTCGGGTGACCACTCTACAGTGCGCATAGTACCTTTAGCATACCACTGCATTCGACGCATAGGACTTGAGAGCTTGAGCACACCCAACCGCTTTCAATCTTCAGAGCGTGCCGAATGCGTGAGAGCCCTAATTAATAGAGGATGCCTTCCCATGTCGGCACGGGAAGGCTCGGAGAGGTTCTTGCTTTTGGAAGAGGTCTCTCCTCATTAGTCTCCGCGCTAGGTGTTACACCATCTTTCGAAAGACCGTGGCAATCCCTAGACTGTGCTTTCCGGGCCGCCTTCGACTCTCGCAGAGTGGACACTTAGTACTGTCAACTACACGCCTACAAATAGCAGACTTTCGGTTTAGTTTCGCCTTGCGCCGCTCTGCGTGCAAATGCCCCATGCTAACCTGCCTGCGTTAACATGGGGCTTATTGGTTGGCTATACCTGAGGCTGTACCGGCTCCGGCTGTTCCGCGGCGCCATCCGGCTGCGGTGCGTGCCTGTTGTGAATGCGAGTTTGGGCCTCTTCCGCCACGTGGCGGCCGCGTTCCACGATACCCGCAGTGCTTTCACGCGCGCGCCCAACCGCGTCTTCAGCGCCTTTCCGAAGGTCTTCCGACTTCCTGCCGAGAAGTTCGCGGACCTCTTCGCCGCTCTGGGGCGTCAGGAGCAATGCCATGATAACACCGCAAAGCGCGCCAAATGTCAATCCGAAAATAAAGCTTCCTGTATTCTTGGGCATACTGTGCCTTTCTAGGCCAAATTCGTAAATTGATCTTTCCCTGCTAGTTCTTCCACCTTGAATTGTATCAACTTCGCACGTAATCCGCAATATAAAGCAAGGTAACGCACGCCGCCGAAGCCTCCGCGGCATGGAGGAGACCCACCGGTGGGAAAACGGCTCCAATGTATTCTCCCGCAAAATGGCCGAGCCAGAATCCCACGAGTCCAACCCCCAAGTACCAGAGTGTTGAGCGGTCGCCCCGACCGAATAATACGTGAAAGGCAGTGGACTCTAAGCTTCCCAACAAGACTCCCAGCACCACTACCGGCGGCGCAAGGGCGAGGTAGTCTCCAATAGTGTGTGAGAAGAGCTCAAGTTCGAGGAAGTTCATCAAGAGCGCTATTAGCGCGAGGCGCTATCAAGGTAATGCGGCGTGCTACGTGGCGCGGCGATTCGGTCTCTAAACGCGACTGCTGCGGTGTGAAAGTATCGTTTCCGCGCGCATTTTGCTCACGGTGCTCTCCAAGATGTCCAGCGCATCGTCGATTTCCGAAATAGTAGTCTCCTTGCCCACGCTGAAGCGGAGGGCGCTCGTCGCCAATTCCTCAGACTTGCCCAGGGCACGCAGCACGTGAGAGGGTTCGACAGTGCCGGACGTACACGCTGCCCCATTTGACACGTCCACTCCTGCCAGATCGAGGTGTAGGAGAAGCATTTCGTTCGACAAGCCTGGGAACGAAAAGTTCGTAATGCTTGCAGCGCGCATGCTCGGGTGTCCGTTGCGTAGAGCCCAGGGCATGCGGGCTTCGATGCCGTGTTCCAGGCGCTGCTGCAATGCCTGGGCGTGGGCGACTCGTTCGCCGCGCTCTTCATGGGCGAGGCGGAGCGCCTGCGCCATGCCTACTATTGCGGCTACATTTTCGGTGCCGGGCCGTTGCTCACGCTCTTGGCCCCCGCCCGCCAGCAACGGTTGGAAAGGCACGCCGTGACGCAAGACCAGCAATCCAACTCCCTTAGGTCCATAAAACTTGTGCGCCGTGAGCGAGAGCGCGTCTACGCCCCATTCAGCAAAACTCACGGGAAGAATGCCGACAGCTTGAATCGCATCCGTGTGTACTGGGATGCCTCGCGCCCGGCAGACCGACGCGACTTCCCATACGGGCTCAATTGTGCCGATTTCGTTGTTCACCGCCATGACCGAGACCAGCACCGTGTCATCGGAGAGAGCGGCTTCCACAGCCTTTGGGTCGAGAATTCCATTCTCATCAACCGGTACGTACGATACCCGGAAGCCTTCAGTTTCAAGCTGCCCGCACGCGTGGAGAACGGCGTGGTGCTCAATCCGGCTTGTGACGACGTGGTTGCCTTGGCCTGCGGCGCGTTGCGCTCGGGCAATGCCCAACACAGCGCTGTTGTCGCTCTCTGTTCCACCGCTTGTGAAGAGAATCTCAGTTGGTTGACAAGAGAGCGTGCGCGCGATTTGTTCGCGGGCATCCTCTAGCGCGCGGCGAGCGCGTCGGCCCGTGGCGTGCAGGCTGGAAGGATTACCAAAGTGATCGGTAAGGTACGGGAGCATTGCTTCCACTACGCGCGGATCAAGCGGCGTAGTGGCCGCGTAATCCAGGTAGATTCTGCGCTGTGGCATAACTTTCACGGAATCGACACTTGGTGGTCCTGACTAGAAAGCGAAGATCGGGCTGCACGGTTGAGCGGGAAATAACCTTAAGGGAAGAACAGCTTGTGGAGATGCGCGCGCTCTTGCAGCGGGGTGAGAGCGCTTCAGTGTAATATGCTCATACTATACCACGAACCGCGGATTTGAGGCGTGTGATCGCCGGGCACTTCCGTCTCCCAAAAAGAGCTGCGGACAACTGGCAACGTGGCTGGATCTACCCTGGACTGGATGAAATAAAGGAATTGAAATGCGGAGATTTGTCATTGCCGGAAACTGGAAGATGAACAAGACTCGGGATGAAGCCGTTGGGCTGGCAAACGACATGAAAGAGGGCGTGCGAACGCTGAAGGAAGTGGACATAATCATTTGCCCTCCGTTTGTAGCGCTCGATGCAATACGGGACACCATGCAGGATACTGCTGTCGCTATTGGTGCTCAGAACATGCACTGGGAGGCCGAGGGTGCCTTCACGGGCGAAATCTCCCCGCAGATGGTGCAGCCTCTGTGTTCTCACGTAATCATCGGCCATTCGGAGCGTCGGGGTCACTTTGGCGAAACCGACGCGATGGTGAACCGCAAGGTCATAGCGGCCATTGCGTACGGGCTCACCCCCATCGTTTGTGTGGGTGAAACTGATGCTGAGAACCGCGCGGGCAAGACGCGAGAAGTGATTGACCGCCAAACCACCAAGGCTCTTTCAGGGTTGTCCGCACAGCAAGTTGCGGGCGCCATTCTGGCCTATGAGCCGGTTTGGGCCATCGGCACCGGTCGCGCCGCGGCGGCGGAGGAAGCCAACGCTACCATTAGTCTGGTGCGCGACGTGGTCGCCCGTGAGTGCGGTGCTTCTACGGCGGAGGCTATCCGCATCCTCTATGGCGGCAGCATCAATCCCAAGGTGTGGCCCGACATCATTGCACAGCCCGACGTGGACGGCGGGCTGGTGGGCGGGGCAAGCCTGATTGCCGATGACTTCGTCGCTCTCGCCGTGCAGACGCGCGATGCTTGCGTAGCAAACGTAGGAGGGTAGACCCGGTACGGCTATTCGATTGGACTGAGAGCTAGGTGAAGGTAAGGCACCGGTAAGTCGCGCCGCCACTTGCATAGCCTCTCTTTGTGGCTAGAGTCCCGGCGACAGGGATTCTTTCACAGTTCCAGGAAGAGAAAGCCGAGCTAGCCTCATTGGATATGCAAGACCGCGAGTTGCGATCTTTCCAGCGTCGTAACGATCAAGTTGTCCCGCGTGCGTATGGGCAAGCCTCCCCACACTTCCACCACGGAAAGCCTTGAAACGTTGCCGGACCCCGCAGACGGCAACTCTATCAGCACTTCCTGCTCGTCGTTGGCTCCATTGAGCAAGAGCAGAAGCATCGACCCGGAGTCTTTCTGCCAGTAACCGAAAAACGTACTGGGCGGTTGCACGATAAGGCTCTGCTGGCGTTGCCAGTAGGGATGCCACGAGGCGTCGCCAAAGCCAAGGTTCAAGCGCAGTTGCTCCAACCGGGCAAGGTTCTCGAAGGAAGCTGTAGGTGTGAATTCTTCCGGCCAAAGCGAGGTATTATGCACCGCTGCCAGGCCGAATAGCTCCTGGTCGGTCACCAATTCCTCGCGTGTGTATGATTCGACGATGCTGTGAAGCGGAGTGTCCGCTGGAGGCGCTTGCCAAAGGGTCGGCACCTGATGGAGAACGTCCCCGTAGAGGTAGGGGACAAGCTCGGGTTGCCAGCGTTCAGCCAGCGCTTCGCCGCCGAGCCGACGGGAGGCGATCGACTGGAAGAGAAAGAGCCCCGTCACGATCTGGTCCGCAAAACCATGCACCATGCTCCAGGGAACGAGCGAGTGCGCAATCACGAGGCCCTCCTCATCTCTTTCGCGCAGACCGCCGTGAAAGAGCGCGTAGAGTCGTCTCAGCAAGTCGCGCCGCGCATGGAGGTCCAGTGCGGCTACGGCGCCCGGCACGCCCTCGTTCCGGTCTAGGAGCCTCACCGCAGGTTCTCCCATGGCTACGTGCACACCATCTATCGGAAACTCCGTGGCAAATGCACGGACAGCGTCTTCGAAGAGCGAAACCGTGGCATCTGTGTGAAACAGCGGGAATATCTGCTCCATAGGGGATAAGTTTGTAAATATCTGTCCAATTGGGAGCGGCATGTCTTCCAAGATTTCTTTCGCCCCGGGAACCCTATTTGAGAGCTGAAGAACGGAGATCGCAGGGATGATCTTTAGTCCGGCATCGTGGGTGAGGTCTACTAATTCGCGAAACGCGCGCTTGTCCTCTGCGCTCTCCAAGATGGGAAAGCCCGATATATCCGACCAGCCGTGCTGCAAAACGAGAGCCGTCGCGCCCCGATCCCGCAGTGACTCAAGAGTCTTCAGCGTATCAGACGGCGTGCGATTTAATTGCTCAGCGGCCAGACGACTGCCCTCCGCCGACCACTCGACGCGCACCTGCCTAACGGGGCTCCGCGGGGCCACGGTGGGTCGCACCGGTGTCGGCTGCAAGCCAAAGTCAAGGTGCACCGTATCGGGCATGTCGAGCGGACCGGTGACAAGTTCTACGAGGAGGCGCATTGCCCCCGCCACCGGTCGCAACTGCACTTGTGCAACCGCTCCCTCGCGCTGCGGTCCAATGATTGAGTCGGTAAACCAGACGATGCCTCGGTCCGGATTTCCCACCCAAAAGAACGGCGTAATATCTCCGGACCAGCCGATGTCGGGGACGCGTCCTCCTCCCCACTGGGCCTGTGGGGCGCCGGCGATTTCCTCCCAGGAGTAGGTGACGGTGTCCGCTCCTAAGACGTGATGGGCGTAGTGGGTTGTCTCAGTGCGGAGGACTGGCACGTCCAGGAGGATGGAGTCAATGGTAATGACGCCCTGAGGTATCAAGCTGACTCGAAAGCGGCACGTGCCGTCGTAGCTGATGGTGACTCGCGCTTGGGCAATGAGATCACCGGCGTTGCCCCGCGCAAGTAGCTCAACCTCGGCAGCGTCTGTAGAGATTGTACGCACCCGCTGCCAGACGAGCAGTTCGTCCTGAATGCGGATGTCCAACTTCATCGCATCGAAGAGCAGCTCGGCGCCGTTAACTTCCAAACTGGTCGGAAGCGGCCCGGCGTCAAAACGGTACCGGTGCCCGGCAACTTCAACAGCCGTGCCGCGCACCACGAGCGGCTTCCATGGGCGGGGAATTGGTGCGACCGCCAGTCCCAGGTGGACAGAATCGAGCGGGTCGCGGCCACGGGGAGTTCCGCCACAGGCGGCCAATCCGATTGCGGCGCCGCTAGCGATTAGCTCTCGTCTGCTGAGTATATGGGCACGTGGCGTCATTGGGTCATTCCATCACAGCTACTGTTTCAAGAAGATTCGCTACGTGTGCGGGCCCGTCCGCGCATTATACACTGGCACGGGCCCTGTCAATCTTAGGGCTGATGACCTTCCAGGGCAGCAATTACTCCCAACTCTGTGGATTCCCGTTTTCACGGGAATGACGGACTCATTGTGGTTCTCACGGTAATAACGGGCCTATTTGGCTTTCGCGGGAGTGACTGGATTGGTAGACTGCCTCTCTCTTCATCTGCAAAAGGTTGGTCACCCTGATGGCCGATAACCCCTCCGTATTTTCCATTTAACAACGCTGCTAAGTCTCAGTCACGAGTCAGCCGACTTCGAGGTGAGCACTCCAGGATGTGAATTGTTCAGTGGTAGCCAGAAAGGTGATGGCGGCCGCCTGACCGGGAGCGAGATCGAACGGAGTGGTGGGGCCGAGTTCAGTTCCGTTCGAGAGATGCACTTCGACGCGGACCTGCTTAAGGGTGGCATCGGTGGTGTTTTCTACGGTGCCGGTGAAGGCGTTGGCGTCGGCGTCGTATGATAGGATCAGCCGCGCGCCGGCCCGCACTTCGTCGAATGTTTCGCTCAAGCTGAGCTGGGTGCCAGACTCCTCACCCTCCTCACTGGATTCAGAGCCACCGTTGTGCTCGCCTGACTCGCTACCGCTGTGCTCGCCAGACTCGGTGCCGCCGTAACTGCAGCCTGCAAGCGCTAGAACTAGAGCGAGGCCAATCATAGCGAGGGTCGCTAAGAGGTGTCGAATGAGATACTCCTGTCTTGTTCTTGGCCAACAGTGTCGGTGGAACTCCAGCGACCACTCTTATATTCGGATCTCGTTGGGCCCATTCGTCTATAGTGTTCCTGCCTATGGCGTCATGTGATATGTAGCTGCTTGGGCCTTCTTAGACGCATTACAATTCTCAAGTCAGCACAAAGTTAGCTGGGTTACAGTTCGCCTTCCACTTCAGACTTCCGCAAAGCAAACAGGATGCCAACGGGACGTATATCTTGTCGTTTACCCGCATCACTCCACGGTCAATTCGTGGTCCAATTGCCAATTGATGCCGAACTTGTCGGTGCAGGAACCAAAATACGACCCCCAAAAGGTTTCTTGCAGCGGCATGGTTACCGTACCGTCAGTGGACAGCTTGGCGAACAACTCATCGGCCTCTTCTCTGCTCGACGACGTATAGGAGAGGGAGAAGTTGTCGCCCACGGTTGGTGGGGGCGCGAAACTGGATGCCGAGTCGCTGCCCATAAGGAAGCTGTCCCCGATAGAAATAGTCGCGTGCATGATCCTGTCCCGTTCCGAGTCCAGTATCCCCATATCGGCGGGTCCGTCCCCAAATGTCTGAATGATCAAGTACTCGCCGCCAAAGACGGAACGGTAGAAATCGAATACCTCACGGCAGTTGTCTTCGAAGGTCAGATACACATTGAGCGGCATGGATTCCTCCCAAGTAAGTTGCTGTGTGCCAACGCAGAGTGTTGCAGTTTGACTCGCTGTCCCACTTCAGACGAGGATTTGCGGGAGAATGAGGGGCCGGCAGTTCCTGCAAAAACACCATAACCATAGTGCTTCGATCCATTCACGAGAGAGATTCCCTAATGGAGGCACTTCCGGCAAGCTGCGCAACTCTGGAGAGGCCGCACTTCCCCCTAAGAATCAGTCTACCGCATTTGTAATCGCCGCGCGAGACTACATTCTGCAACTGCGCACTGTTGCGGATTATCGGAGTGTAGACGAGCTTCAGATCGTTGTCTATCCGTGTCTTCTTCACATCAAAGGAAATAGGTGGCGGCCCAGGATCGGCTGGCGTTCTGCTGAAGCGGATACGCTGTAACCACGGCATAAGGCATAGACAGAATGAGAGGCAACACTTAAGATAGTTGCATCTTCTAGCGTACCCATTGTCCTTCGAGCTAATCTTGTAGCGAGCTGCAAAGGAGCGCGAGCTATGTCGGATCAGGCTACGGGTCAATCCTCTTACACTATGGGATATGGAGAAGAGTTTACTCAGCTTCTCGATAGACGCAGCGCCCAGACAAACGCTGCGAGGCTGCTTCCCCACCTCAAGTCGGGCCAGCGCCTGCTGGACTTTGGCTGTGGACCGGGGACGATTTCGATGGGTCTCGCCAGGGCGGTGGAACCCGGAGAGTTTCACGGTGTTGATATGGAAGAATCCCAGATTGCCATTGCCCGTTCGGCGGCCAAGGGCGGCGGTCACGATAACGCCACGTTTCACGTGGGCGACGTGACCAAGCTGCCTTTTGAAGACGGCTACTTCGACGTTTCCTTTTGCCACACCGTGCTCACGCACGTCCCCGATACCGCTGCGGTGCTAAGGGAGGCAAAACGGGTCTTGAAACCGGGCGGCCTCATCTTTAGTCGAGAGCTCATTGTCTCCGCATCGTTTTTTGAGCCGCGTGAGGAAAAAACTCGCCCTGCATGGAACACGTTTGCGAGATTGCTCGCGGGCAATGGCGGTCATCCCGAAATAGGAAAAGAGCTAAGGAATCACTTTCTTGAGGCGGGCTTTGCTGACGTACGGGCAAGCGCTTCCTTCGACTCGTTTGGCACGCCTCAGGATGTTGTTTTTTTCTTTCAGTTTGTATTGGACTGGTTCCATGCGCCTGCTGTCGTGGCGGCGGCGATAAAGTATGGTCTGGCCACGCGCGAGCAATTCGACGAATGGCGCAGTGACCTCGAGGAGTGGAGAGATACGCCCGGATGCTTTGCAGCACTTGCCTTTGGCGAATGCATGGGAACGAAGCCATGAGGTGCTGGAGAGTGAGGGCGAGATCTACTACTAAGGCACTTCCACAACTCTGGACTGGGACGAGAACGGAGACCTGCTGCGCGGCCACGTCGGCGTGTGGTGCTTCACAGATGTTGGTAGGATCGAGGGCGTGAAGGTAGTTCCATTAGGTGGCTAGTGCCGGCGCCGTCCCATGGCTCTTTGCCGCAGAACTGTCGGGTTACACGAGCGCGCCAATTGGTTCTCGTGCATCAATGACCCGCACGGGCTAGAGGAAGTTAGGGTCTGCCAAGGCCTGGAGAGATGACCGTATATGAAACAGTTGTGAGCGCAGACGGGAAGACTCTGGGCAAAACTGACTCTTCTAACAACAGTAGCTCGAAGCGTCGATATAACCCCTTCTCTGCACCGCTAGGCTAGACCCCAATACTAGGGCTTTTGGGCTTACGTAGTTCAGTGAGACTAGGGGGGACTGTTCTACGAATTTTCTGTGGCTTTGCTCTTGGAATGAGGGCCTGCGGTGAATGCTTCCGCTGTTGAACGCACTGACCGCGGCGAAAGCTTGCAACCCCGCCAAGTTCACCACTAATCAATTAGGAGTTCTGTAATTTACTTCGATTGTCTATTGAAAAACCCCGTTGCGACAACCAAGCCCGTGTGATGCTGGATAGCTGTGTTCCACGCGATGCAAAATGGTCGCGAAAACTCTTCTTATCGGGGGTTTCGGCAGTTGCATCACTTGTGAGACTATCAGATAGCAACAGAAGCCATGCGAGCCTTTTTCTTAGGTGATGCCGCCCATTGAGCCGAAGGTCTGTAATTGTCTTTTGCGCTCTATTGCGGCGCGACTGGCTTAAGCCTTCTCTGGGAAGCACTTCTGCCGTTAGAACATCAAATTCGAAGTAGCTTTCAGGGTGGGATTGCTTGGAAGTTGCACATGGGTCAACAAAACCTTCTGTAGGCCACCTCCCGCCTTTGGCCTGATTACAGTCATGACAGGCAAAAAGCCAATTGGACCAAGTATAGACCAACTCAGGGAAGCGACTCTTGGGGCGGAAATGGTCAACTTCCCCCTTGCATAACTCCTCACAGTAAGCACAAAGGCCGCAAAAGACTCGCTCCATGTCGTTATGGAAGTCACGCCAGTAGTTATCACTCGGTTTACGTCCAACGCGATGCCTGTAGTGTTGAACCCAACTCTGTGTGTAACGAGCATGGATCTGTACTATCCCATCCGGCTCAGGACCACGGTCAATCCAGTGCATTATTAGCTTGGCGTCCTTCAGTCACTTGGTGATTCTCTAGAGGAAGAAAGTGGTTTTTCTCTAAGACTGAATTCTCTTTTGGATCGCATTAGTTCCTCATCAAAGCGCTCTATCTGAGCGGACATCGGGCCACTCAGCAAGTCTCGCCTAACTGCGTGGCGCAGCATTTCCAACTCCTGTGCTTCCTCTGAGGACAATCCTTCTTTGCCCCGCAACTCTTGAAGTCTCTCGAGGTGGCCAACCGTGTCCAAATCGGTAGGGTCAGCCACGCCCAAATAGCTGCGCAGGATTTCGTCTGCCGACCAACCAACTATGTCAACTTCGTTTCTCGATACGGTCACCTTCCCCTTTTCATCTCGTTGCAGAAGTTGGACCTGTCCCTCTTTAAGGCCTGCCAACATCAAGGGAGAATGGGTGGAGCAAAAGATCTGAAGGTTGGGAAAGTGACGGGTTAGAGTAGGAATGATGCGCTGCTGCCAGGAGGGGTGTAGATGGGCATCTATTTCGTCGACAATCAGGATTCCTGGCAAGGCTTCCAGATTCTCAGGAAAGTCATAGTACTCTCCATAGCCAATTAACAGGTGCGCTAACCATTGGACTAGAGATTGGGTCCCTTGGCTCATGGTGTTGAGGGGGATGGTCCCATCCAGTGTAGTAAATTCGGGGAAAAAACCACTGGCATCCTCATCTACACCTCGGAACTCGATTGGAAAGCCCTTGGCAATATCGGAAGCCACCTCTGCGATCTTGTCAATAATATTGCGCAATTCTGGTTTTTGCTTCAAGTAGGATCGGTAGTCCAGTTCGACAATTTTCTGTATGACAGCCTCGTCGCTGATCAGAGAGGGGTCGTCGGAGATCAGTGCAAGCCGTTTTTTCAACTCAGGGTCTTGCTGGTGTTCGGCTCTTCCCAGATCTCTAGCCAACTTCGTAGGGAGGTGTTGCAAACGAGACTTGGGGCCGCCCAACAACGACAGTTGCTCCCCCTCAACATGCTCTCTTTTCACTACTGTCGGCCCCGGCGATCTGAAATCGGTACTCCGTCGCAATGCCGGAATGAATTTTGAATATCCAATCACCTTCAGGACACCAATGTATTGGGACCAGCGCTCTGTAGTCCAGTATCCCTTGACACTGTCGGGTGAGGCGGCGTAGATCGGCAGGTGACCATTAAAATTGTGATCAGAGTCACCCCGTATATGAAATTCAAACGTAGAGTCTTTTCCCGTTCTCATAAGTTTTTTGGGGAATAAGAAGGGAAAGACTGCGATATCTCCAAGCACCCACAACGCCGACGACTTCCCAGAATTATTCGGTCCGGTGAAGATGTTGACCTGCGAGTCAAAGGAGAATTCGACCTCGTCAAATGGGCCGACGTTGGTGAAGCTAAGGCTAGTAATAGGCACTGGGCACCTCCCAAAGAGAATAGAAGCGGAAGTTGCTCCATCACTACTAACCCAGTATAGGCTATGGTACCCTTGAATTGAAACCATGCATTCACTAGCTCTTAGAGCATGACAGTGCCAGTGCGACATCAGAATCCCAATCCGGATGCGCCAGGCTAGATTCGAACCACCAAGAACAGATCGAGGCTTGTAGTTCACTACACCTCAACCGAAGAACCGCTATACTGTCGGAGCCATTGCCCCACACACTCTTCCAGCTACCCTACTCCCCAAGCATGTCACGCCTCGCCATGGAGGGTGGCCCACTCGCGTTGATCTGGCCGTCGCGGCGGACTGGTCGTCAGTCTGACAATCTAGTCAACTGACTATGAGCGCGCCTGGGACTCGTCCCAAGGGTGCCCTTTACTATTTTTCAAAGAAGTCCAGATCAATCGCGAGGGCACTGGCCAGCATGAGCAGTGAGAAGTCTTGGTCGGCGTGGCTGGTGTCCACTTCCACTTTGAACGTATCGGCGTCGGTGAACATCTCTCTGCCGACTCCGCTCCACTGCTTCGTGACGCGGCCTACTTCCTGCCCCTGCTGGTAGACCATAAACGTGAAGGGACGAAATATCGGGCCGCGCATTTCGGCTACCGGTCGGCCGGCGGCGTCCATCAGGTCGAAGCGGCGGGTCAAGAGAGAGAACCGCCGCTGCATTGAGCCGATGCGCTGTCCCGATCCGTCGCTGACGTGCAAATGGGCGAAGAACCAATAGAAGCTGCGGCTGGCTGTAATCACATTTGCGTTGTTTCTATCGACGACGTGGATGTTGAGGGGGCGGTGCGACTTGAGGATGTTGCGACCCAGCATGCTTGATTCCTCGAAGGCATACAGGAGTTGCTCACCGCTGGGAGTTCTCACGCTATAGCGATTTGCGGTCTCAAAGCCCGTAAAGACCTCAAGGTGCTCGATTTCCTGCCGAACGTAGAGTTCCGGGAACTGCGTAAGATCTGTCATGTGACCTCCCTGGCCCCCTTGTTGTGGGGCCGCTGCTGGTTGGTTTTGCCCTAGTCCTTGCACATGAGGCATTCGGGCATCATGTTTGTTGCTATTTGTGAACTGGTGCAGTCAATGCGCTGGATTGGGGTTGAGGAACTCCGCCAGGATGCGGGATAAGTAGCCCTAAAGCAAGATGGACTGATTATAGCGCAACGGAGTATCGAGATAGTGAGCATAAAGCACGGACCGCCTACTCCCTCAGGACTCTGGAAGATGGGAAGGCCAATTGGGTTCTTGCACCGTTGTCTGTTGGCGTGCTGTCGCCAATAAGATGTGGCATGGCAACGCGGTCAGCTCGTTTGCTGGAATCTCGGTAGGCTGGTAACGCAATCGCGAATGGGAAAGATTCAATCACCGGGCCACGAATGATGTGGTAGTGTCTCCATTGACGCTAACGGTGTATTCCATACCCGGCTCGAATTCGGAGCCCAGCGGGACGATGGTTTCCACTATCGGATAGTCGGTGGTGCAGATGACATTCTTCGCTGCAACGTAGTGGTGAGTAACGATGATGTCTATCGAATTGGACTTGCTGCGCCGGATTTCGTAACCGTTGAACTGCGAGCAGCTACTACCTTGCGGCATGGCGGACACGATGCGCAGTTGATACTCCTTAGGGTCGCCTTCCAGCACCATAATCTCCACATCTTCAATTGGTGATTCGGCGAGGGCAGTATCCTCGAGCTCGGGTCGCGGCAGAGAGAAGGCGCCGGTCACGCGGTCGTTCACGATCACGCGGTAAGACTGTCCGGGTCCCAGCGAGGCCTGGATGGGCAGAACGGTGTCGAGTTCCACCACCTGCTTATGGCAGGGAATCGCCCACTTGGTTGGCGGCGGCTGCATCAATGTAACCGTGGCAACGATGTCTTTGCCGTCTACTCTAAGTTCCTCGTTTCCGGGGCGGGCGCACCCTTCTATGGTGGACTGATAATAGGCAATCCGTAGCAAGTGTTCCGTCTCGTTCGGTATGAGGCTCGCCCATACCACCGGCACCGGGACTTCCACCCACTCTCGCCAGTCCACGCCTTCTTCAACCTGGTCGGGCGGCGGCTGCACCAGCACCAGCAGCATGTCTACCCGGCTGGGATTCCCGCGGGTTATCACGTGATGTGCCGTGTCGTTGATGAAGGCGAGGCGGCCGTCGGCTTCGACAATTCTGGCCTGTATCGCATAGGTGTGCCGGGAATCGATGTCGTCGCGGCTATACTCCACCTTGAAATCGATCGGCACTTGACCCGGATTAGCAATGGTCTGCCGCGCAATTAACGGCGCGGCAGCGTCGGCCAATGACACGTCCCGCAACTCCACCACCAGACTCGCCCCCGGCGTCAGCGCAATCCGCTCCCGATAGGTTACCGACCCACTCACCGCCGCATTCGGCTCCCGCCCGGACGGGATTTCCTGCGTGCCTTGCGACGCTCCCGGCGCGGTCTGACACCCAGCGGCCACAATCAGTAGAATCAAAATGCCGATACCAAGTAAGAGAATTCCAATAGAGTTAGATTTCATTGAAGACCCTCCGAAGGCGGATAAGAGTCAAACGCACGCACTGCGGACATGGCATGATGCCCAACCGTTCGCCGGGGACTTGCAATTTCCAATACATCCGGTTAGGCTGGCAATTTGCTAAGCCATTTTACGTTGGAAAGCTTGTAGAGGGTTGAGCGCGTGGGATGGGGTTATTTATTACTCGATATTTCATTGCCAGCACATCCTAATTCTTCCATCCAGCGGAGCATTTTGTGCGTCTATTCTGCTTGAACGGTAGTCTGCTGTTGTTTGGAGGTGTGCCTTTCCTTCTCGCGAATGCTCGGTGAATCCATCCTCGAATTCGAACAGGCGCCCAGGTAGTCGGCCACTTGTAAACAACCGCTTAGGCGTCCTCTCCGTCCAAGTTATCCGCCAGCCTAGATGGCAACAGCCGAGGGTTAAAGTTCTTCCTCTTGTAGCTGGGGTGGTTGGGAAGGATTATGCCCAGCAGTCCACTTCTTGGGTTCTTCTTTGTGTCTCTAAGACTAGAACCTATTTCCCAATCCACATGCTTTCGCTGCCACGTACAGGGGACTATCAGCACAATTGTGACGGTGGAATCTCTCAAATTGTCGTCACGTATTTGTTGTCGAATTGTCTCTGTCTTGATGTTGCGGTCGTCAATACTGTTGACTTTCACTGATCTGTCGACGATTTGTGCGCCCATCTGCCTGACAAATTGCTCCATCCATTTTCGATCTTTATCATGATAGCTAATGAAGACCCTGTGCCTCGGTATTTCTTGCCTCGCCATGTCTCGTCTCACCCTCCGGCTATGCTTGACGGCAAGATCACCAACCAGGCAAGCACAATAGTGACAGTCAATAGAGCGTAAAAAGGCAGCGTCGCGAAAGACCGGAAACACCAAACAACTGCTCTCCACCCCATACCGGTTGGCTTGATCGCGTAGACGGCCGATGAAGCCAAACTGCCCTCGTGCAAGCTAGCCACAAACGTGTCGTATGATTTGATAAAGGACCGCTCTAAGGCCAGATAGTAGGCGTCGAGAATATAAAAGAGGAGAGCGGGAACTAGAGCAATCAAGGCATGGTTCGGGTTCTCAGTTCTCGTCACCAAGACCAGAGTGGCAGAAACCAATGTGACGCACCACACTTTGCACGAGCGGCTGTTCTCCGCCATGCGCCGAATTACGTCTTGCATGATGTTTAGGTGGGTCTGAATGGCAGAAGAGTCTGCACCTAATTGTTGCTGACTGCTCATCACCCTACCCCCTGTGGTTCTCCCTAATTCCAATGGCCTCTTCTACCCAACTAGCTATGTTTTCCGTAATGTATGCGTAAACGTCTGTACTTTGAAAGTATGGCGGATCGTAGGCTCTAACAACGGTTGAAAGGCTTGTGCTCCCAAGACTGAAATGCTCAAACGGGTTACGACCTTTTCTTGCTTGGTACCCATTCCGGTTTTTAAGCTTGTGGACATAAATGCCCAACAATCCCTTCCCATCATTCCAGGCTTTCTCAATCTCATAGTCGATCCACTTACGGCCGGCCGTCTTGCTGCCTATCATGACAATAGCGCAAGACTTTCCATTCAGTTGGTAATCAATCCATGTACTGATTGCGGCATCACCACTCCGAGCGACAGTTTCCCAGTCATTATCCGAAAGCGGCTCATTGCCTTCAACGACACCGGCATTTCGGATTTGGGCTGTACGTCAGGCATCGGCTTCGTAATGAAAACTGAAGAATACTCTACTCTTCACGGCCATTGGATAGGCAATCTTTCACATATTCTTATTTTTGGTTTGCGCTGCTTTCGAGGTCTCCCACTATCTCTCCCGGCACGGCTGAGGTCTCCTTCTCTAATGTCAGTATATCAGCCAGAGGCTCCTACCTATGGTCCCGGGGCGAAGTTTGCGTCTGAGGGGATAGACGATTGGGCGCGTGCTTGAAGCCGTGCAACATTGGAAGCCACGGACTGCCCCATAGGGAAGCAAGGGACCAGCCCATCAACAGGCTGCCGCACCCGCTATGACCTCGCGTTTATCGTTTCTCGGTCAGTCGACCGGAGAGGTATTTATGAATCACGCTGGAAAGCAGGGTTTGATAGGGTATGCCCTCTTCCCTGGCGCGGGAATGGGCGAGGTTGAAGTCGCGCACAGTTACGCGCAAGTTCACCCGCTTGGTCTTATTGAAGGTATTGCGCGCCGCCTGACGGGCGGTCTCGACCTCGCGTTCAGCGTCAGGCGCGGAACGCAACTCGCCCCGCTCGAATCGAGCGAGAATGTCACGCTCTTCCGCGCTTATCTCGTCGTTCACGGTAACCTCCTCCGATAGTCTCTCATCGACTTCCGGCTGGGAATAATCGTCTTTAGAAAGCGCGTGCCGTCAGCCTGCGTGACGAATGGCACAAGATGAAGGTACTCATCTATTTCCACGACATAAATCATTTGCCCCGGGTAGCGATCCTGGTTTGGGTGGTCCAGCACGTCTACCAAGCCGCCCTGTTCGATGGCGGAGACCACGCGCTCGAACGAGAGTCCCCGCTGCTCGATGAGCCATTGGTTCTTCTCCGTGCTCCAATCGAAGCTGACGCTCATGCGTCAATTATCACACGAAGTGTGCATTTTGGCAACAAAATGCTCTATCCAGAACACAGAGATTCCGCAACGCCCGCGATGGGCGTCGAGCCATCCGCTTCCATGAGTCTGGAATTCTGGTTGCGAAAATCGAACTTTCCCAAAATGCCTTGGACGCTGGGCAAGAGGCCATCAACGTAATTCTCAAGGTCCCTGCCAGCTGCTGACGACTCGCCGGGCGAGGTCGCGGAGCTGAAAGCGAGAGGTGTTATAGCAGGCTTGGCCGGCGACCCGGCGCAGCGCGGAGTCTTGGTTTGCAATGCTAGACTAGTCCAACTGCTCCTTCATGCTGAGCATCGCGTCCTGGTGGGCTCCAGCACTGCGTCCAACCAGCGAATTGCGGTCATGGGCAAAAGACGTCGTAGTACTTGCCCCGCACGTAGACATCGCGCAGTTCGACATCGGCAATGCCGCGATAAAGCTACTGATGTTGAGAGCGCTCAATAGGCTTTCCTTGGTAAACGTATGGGGCTACGGTTGAGACTTAGTATACGCGGCCAGGCCATGTGGCGCAGCCGTTAACACTCGGCCAGCGGCAGGTTAAGACTCCGGCGCTGTGACGCGGACGGTGATGACGTCGTTGTTTTGGTACTGCTTGTGCTGGACGGAGTCGGCGAAGTTGCGGAGGAGGCGGAGGGAAAGTTCCTGTTCGACGGGGGTTTCCGAATCGTGCTGCTGGAGCTGGCGGATGCGGTCTTCCAGGTTCTCATCGTCTCCACCGCCGATGAATTCCAGGTCTGCCACGGGGCCCTCACTGGATACTAAGACGACCAATTGCCGCCCATCGTGCTCTTCATCATCATCACCTTCCAGGTCTAGCGGCGCGAGGGTGAGG
Organism: Chloroflexota bacterium; assembly: GCA_965221905.1. Classification (GTDB taxonomy): domain Bacteria; phylum Chloroflexota; class UBA11872; order VXOZ01; family VXOZ01; genus VXOZ01. The sequence goes on along the minus strand of OZ244922.1, from coordinate 2,610,598 downwards.
AGCGTCTCTTCCCCCACTGCCATGAGGCGTTCCGTCATCGCGGTATTCCAGCCTCTGCTGGCAGAGAACTTGGTGATGAACTCGTTGAGTTCCGGCAGTGTGTCGATGTGAAGTTGCGCCTTGAAGCGTATGTTGCGATGGGCCGTGACCTCCAAGAACACGAGCATGATGATGGCGGCGAAACCGCCGGTTGAGATGCCGCTCTTGAGGAGCGTATCCCACACCGGGCCCAGGGCCGGCAAAGCGAAGAGTTTGAATTGGAAAGCAGCGCCAATCCAGAAGGAAACCCCCGCCACGACCACTTTTTGTCGGTTTTGTTCGCTTTGTATCACAAGCTGCGCGCCGTCAACGAACAGGGTGCCCGTCACCAGCGTAAGGTAGCCTGCCATGACGGGGCCGGGAATGGTACTGAGCAATCCGGAGAGCTTGGGCACAAAGGCCATGATGATGAAGAGGCTGCCGATGAGGTAGCCGACCCGGCGAGAAGCAACACTGGCGACTTGCGTAAATGCGACTGTGCCCGGATGGATGATGATGGGTACAGCGCCCGCAATGCCGCTCAGGATATTGCCTATGCCGCCGCCGGCAAGCGTGCCTTGCACCTGCCGGAAGTCGATAGCCCGGGGCTCGCGGCTTGATACCCGCTGGAGGGCGATGGATTCGCCGTTGGCTTGAATGGAAATGATGATGCCCAGGAAGACGAAAGACGGCAGGATGGTCCAAAACGGGATGCCGAAGTTGGGCCTAAGATCCGGCCACTCGCTGGGTAACCCAACCCACGGCGCTTGCAGCACCCGATCGATTTCGTACGTGCCGAAACTTGCAGCCACGAGGCAACCGACGACGATACCGATCGGCGGTGCCCAGAGGCGCAGAAATGGAGTCCCGCGAAAGGTGAGAATGGAAACAACGAGGAGCGTCGCCAGCGCGGTCGCGGTCGCGGCCGTGGGCTCTACAGTCGATGCTTCATCCAACAGAGCGAAGACAACGGAGGCCAGCGTGATGGAGAGAATCATCATCACAGTGCCGCCTACAGTGGGCGTGACCATGCGCCGCAGGATGAAGAGCCATTTCGAGATAATCAACTGGCAGATGCCGGAGACGACTACAAGCATCGCCAGAGTGGCAGGCCCACCATCCACCACCGCCGTGATACAGAAGGGGATAGAGAAAGCAGCCGTGAACATGGGAAGCACGGCCCGTCCGCCAACAGGACCGATGCGGCGCACCTGCAAGAGCGTGGTTATGCCCACTACGATCAGAGAAGCAAAGACCATCCAGAGGAGGTAGGAGTCGTCGCGGCCCGATGCCTTTGCCACGATAACGGGCGTTACCAGGAGGGTGGCGGAAGCGAGCAGGCTAAACTGAAACCCATACCCCAAGGTTGCCAAGAAGGGCGGATTCTCGTGCGCCTCGTAGCGCGGACTCTGGGAAGGTAGCGAAGCCATTTGGAACTGTCTCCGGAACGGTCTTCGGCAGTGATATCAGACATTATACAACTCAATGCCGGCGAAGTTTGACAATATCCATTGCAAAAAGGCCTTCGGTTCCCAAAGGAGCAACGAAGGCCCTTTCGTGTCGGCAAGCGAACCTAAGCGCGGACAGCTTGTACTGGAGTTGCCCCTAGGCCGGCTTGCCTCTGGATCCGTAGTAACCGGCGATGAGGAGTGTGCCAAGCACGCCAATAACCCCAAGCGCCAGCAGGATGCCGCGTTAAGGCGAGCCCGCTGCCTGACCTGAATCGGTAGCCTGCGGCAAAGTTCTAATTGTCCTGTATCCGCTCTTCAAGCTTTTGCAGCGTTTCCTTGGTGGCGCGGAGCTCCTGCAGAAGTTCCTCCCGTGACACAGGGTTCTCTTGATCAAGGATACGCTCCAGCTTAGCGTCACCCATCTTGTCGATGATAATGGCGATGAATAGATTGATCACCACGAAAGTGCCGACCACCACGAAACTGACGAAATAGACCCATGCCAGGGGATTGAGGTCCATTGCGGTGAACATGACATCAGTCCACCCATCGAACGTGATGATATTGAAGAGCGTAAGGACGGCAATACCGACGTTTCGCCAATGCTCCGGGTCATGCTCGCTGAACAAGTGAATGCCAATGATGGCGTAGATATATACGATGATGCCCATCAGCATGATGACGTGTCCCACACTTGGAATAGAGCTGACAAGCGCAGTAACGATTACGCGCAGGTCTTTGATGGTCGACACGAGCCGCATTACGCGCAGCAGACGGACCAGCCGGGCGATAGTAGCGAACTGTCCGGTTACCGGTATCAGGGCCAGTGCGACCACTAAAAAGTCGAAGACGTTCCAACCATCGCGAAAGTAACCCACTACCCGCGGCGACGACGCCACCATCTTCAATAGCGCCTCCAAGACAAAGATTGCCAGGGCCACTTCATATAAGAACTGAATCCAGTTGCCGTATTGCTCTTCTATGGCAGGTGAGGTGCCGAGACCGAGCAGCAGGGCATTGAGAATGATGATGACAATAATGCCGAATTCAAATGCCCGCGCGCTCGTTATGCGCTGGGCCAGATGTGTGATTCTATTCATCACCGGATGACTTTGCTCAATTCATATGTGTTGGATCAGTTTTCGGAGTTCCACCCCAGGGGGAACCCAATAGTGAATGGCGCAGAAGAAAAGGCCCCACACCCCATCTAGTCTAGACGATTTGCGTTGACAATTCCTAATGGTCCCCAGACGAAGATTCTTGTTTTCCTAGCCCAGTTTCGTTAGTCGCGCCGAGAGTCATTGCTCATGCGGCGGGTTTCGCTGTCAATGCAAAGAAGCGAGAGTAGTCGGAAGCTGAGAATCCTCGTCAGCGACTGCGCCGACGTAACTTCAATTGCTCCTCAACCCATTAACGAAGACGCGACAGAGGTGTAGTTGCTCTGTTGGTCGCGACAGCGTTGCGCCGCACCCTAGCCGGCTGTGTCGCACGGCTTTGTGAGATTGCATTGGATCGGGGAGCGAGACAGGCGAAGAATGTGCGCGACACGTCCCTGAATATCCCACCTGCGACTCCCTGGGCGCCGTTTCTCTCTACCGTCCAGTAGAGCGTTCTACGCACGTGATGCGTTTATGGCGATGGGCCGCTGATTGGCAGGATGCCCAGGCGAATACCCGTAACCACAGCTTCGAGCTTGGTGCTTGCTCCGAGCTTCTGCCGCAGATTGCGAATGTGGTTGCGCACCGTGTGTCGGCTGATGCCTAGTTCGCCGGCAATGCGGGGCGTGTCCCAACCGAGTGCGACCAGGCGCAGCACATCCAGCTCCCGGTGCGTCAATGCCGGAGCCTCAGTCTGGGTTGGTAGAGAGGCGGGATGGTCCGACAGAATGTCAGCGCCGCCTGTTGTCATCGCTTCCCGCAGGGCGAATATGGATGAGGTGGCGTCTTCCGCATCACTGCCGTCCTCAAAGAGGTGCACGAGCAGGGGCGCATCTTCCAATATGCCTGCCACTACCATGGGCGTGACGCTGACCCACTTTCGCTCACCAGAGGCGCAGAGCACGTGCAGCCGGGACGCGGCCGGCACTAATCCCGCCCGCAGGTAACGGATTGAAGGACATCCCTTCAAACACTGCTCTGTCAAGGCGCCTGGAGCGCGGCCATTTACAACCTCATAGCAACGGCGACCTAAGACTTCCTCAGAAGTGTAGCCGAGAATTCGCTCTGCAGCGCGGTTCCAGAAGACAATGGTCTGGTCTACGGAGACGGCATACGCGGCGCAGGAAGCGTTTGCCAGCGCAGTAAAAAGCCCTGCTGCAATCATTTCATTGAGACCTTGATGGGTTGAACGGCTGTTTGGCTAACGATAGCGAGGGAAAAAGAACCTATGGCGACTTGAAGGGACTATAGACTAATTACTTCACAGCGCCCTGCAAAATAGTTAAGGAAGTAATGACTAATGGTAGGGATAAATGCAATATCCGTCTATGACACAACAGTATCATAATTGAGTCTCACATTGCTGAGGAGTAAGGGCGCCGCATCGATCCCATGCGACTGCTGGAAGCACCATCTACTAGGATAAGCGTCTCAAGAATCCCGCTTGGAGAGTATTTGGCAAGAATAATATGAATGTGTTATATTGTTTGCGAGTGTTGACTATTGCAGACTTAGTTAAGGAAACTGCGAACACCACGGACTTACCGGGTGTGCAGCATGCACCGTCGAGCAAGGGATGTACCAAGTCTTAGGCCACGCCTTAGACAAATGCTCCGCCGGTCGCAAAAGAAAGCGACTCGGCTTGGCACCATGCCCTTGATTAATTAGATTTCCGTCCACTCCACTTTCCCCGAGACCCCGCGCTAAACCACCACCCAGCGCGGGGTCTCACTTTGCCATAAAAGTGGCCGGGATGACAAGCCGCTCCGGGGAGAGGGGGCCAGGTGACTTGCCTAGCGATAGGCGCGGCAAAGCTGGGGTTGCGTACAATTGCATGTTGCTGACCCCTTATGCATTTAACTCCAAGTCTATCTAAGCAGGACACCTGATGAAAATACCTTAGGACTTGGGGTAGAAGAAATCGGAGCCAGGATTCTTCTAGATCCCTACTTTCTCATCGGCTGCGCTGCCGCAAAACCAAATGGGATCGCACTTCACATGGGGGCGATCCGATCCAAAGGAGTAGCTGTAACTTGGCAGGCTGGCTGGGGGGGGGACTGAGGAGTGAATACGCGGAGCCAAAAGAACCAGCCCTGGCCCTCGATGCCTGGAAAGGCGAGTTCCACCTCACGGCCTTTCGCACGTTAGGCACACTGCGCACGATGAGCGCGTCGAGGCAGCGCCCGCTGCCGCATTTCCATCCTGGCAAGGCCGCAATGTAGGCCTGCACTGGGACGTCGCCGGCGGCCTTCCCAACTTAAGGGTTGCCCCATGCGAGGAGAGTCGGCTTCGCGCCGGCCTGCTTTGCGATTTTCGCTGACTGCTTGGACGTCATGACGATCATTGCATTCATTCCAATCCGCGCTTCGCGCGGCTAAATTGGTCGGCAAGAAATCCAAAAGCCTAATTCTGGCGGGCCAACGTGCCCTGTACTGCGATCTTTCGAGGTGGTCATGACGCTGAGGCCGCCCTGCCTTTCGAGCGCCTCGGGCGGGGCGATACTCGAGCAGAACAGTCGGTCGGCGAGGGCTGCTCGCCGTGAGCGGATGGCGCGGGACTCGGCCCTCGCACGGGAGCGCTCATCGACCGGACGAGCCCTTACCTGAGGAACGGCGTTGTCTGGGCGGATGGTCTTGGTTCTAGGCGACGGCCTCCCGGATCAGGTCTTGAAACGAGGGACCGTCAATCTCATCCTCTGCCCGAGGGTCGATCGCTCGACGGACGATTTCCGTCAATCCAGCGTTGAACAGATGGTGGGCGTCCGCGAAGAAGGCGCCCTTGGCGAAGGTCAGCTTGACGATCTGCTTGTAGGTCTCACCTGTACAAATGATTCCGTCGTGCGACCAAACGGGCGTTCCCCCTCCATTTCCATAGCTATTATCGCTCGCTGCCTCGCATGGACCCTTCCATGTAAAGCTCTTCGAGGTCGTACAGCATGCAAATGACTTCTCGGTCGTCTATGTCTTCCCACGAATCCTGGGTTGGAAAGAACGTCTCGATTTCGAGCAGCGATTCGGAGTAGGGGAGCCCGGCAAACTAGCCGAAGCGCTCCAAGCAGAGGTTCAATGCCACTTCCTCCACGCGGGTAGAGCCGGGGTATGGCAGGCCTGCATCTACCCCGATCGAGACTACGGCGTACACCTCGCGCTGATGCGGATCATCGCACTGTATGAAGTCGACATCACTTAACTCCTCCGACTCCTCGTAGTTGAGGCAGTCCCCTTCCCTGATGTCGTACACGTTGCCTTCTCCACCACATGCTACCGCCAAGGCCAGCACAAAACCGAGGATCGCAATCACCCCCAGCCGCAACATTTCGCTTCCTTCACCGCTTCTCTGAATGTGGCTTAGTATAGAATGCGTCCGTCCGATTGCCAATTCTAGAGATAGCTGGGACGGGTGGCTGGCCCGGCGAGGGTCGGGACGCCAATCACAGCGCCAGCCTGAAATTCAACACGAAATTTCTCGATCTTGTCCAGTGCGGTGGGACTGAGCGGACTGTACTGCGAACTTTTCGGCGGGAGGTCGCCCTGTGAGCTTTCCAGGGTCTGCGACTCATAACTACCAATGTTATGGGATGCAGAAATACCACCTACACACCCTAGTTCATATCCTAGCCGCGTCGGCCCGTACCTCCCCTGACCCGGGAGCCGCCAGCCCCTGGGCGAGGGTATCGACGCAACTCTTGGTGTCGGGCTCCGTCCTTATGGCCGTCGTCATTTCATCGCGTGGCACGAGCCTGCTATGGAGCGTCGACCATTCTCAGCAGCGCTAGGGCGGCGCGGCGGTTGAAATACGTCGGGGCCAGGGCTTCCACTCCAGCGTCACGTTCAGTTTGCCCCCCGTCATCTCGAGGGCGCGGGAGCGCGGGACGCGGCTTCCAGAGCGGCTAAAACCGCCGTGGCCGTCGCTAAACCGGAACTCTGATACCCGCCGACCGCTCCCCAACAGCGGAGGCACTCGCATCGCCTCGCGGAACCCGCCGGCGACGATGGCTTCCACCATTTCGGTCATCTTCCCTATCTCCTCGTCGGCCGTTTCGTCGCAGGCGTCGCAGCCACAATTGGGAAATGGCTCTGTGCGCCAAGAGCCGAACCTGACATGCAGCCCTGGAAACTCAGTAAAAGCCACCACGATTGGTGCTGCTTGGGGGTCGTGCGGGGTGAGTCTGATCGCAGGACGCGCAAGGCTTTTGCTGCCCAGTTCGTCGTCGGCATCCGGTCCCTCTAGCCGCTCGACCGCAAACTCTCGCTCCAGCCGGTCGAGTAACTCCGTCGCTGCGGCGTGCAGAGGCTGGAAGCGTTCCGGGTTGGTTACGCGGGAGTACGCTTCTTCGGGCGGCCCTTCGATTCCCCACCTGTCTCCGCGCATGTCATCGCCCCCGGCGAGGGAATCGGTGCAGCCCTCCGTGACGGGCTCCATCTCCATGGCTATCGTCGTCTCATTGTGTAGCGCTGGTCTAGGACGGGGATGCGTCTCAAATCAGTGTGGCGTATAACGAAGTTTGGTGGACCGAGGGGGATTTGAACCCCCGACTTCTGCGATGCGAACGCAGCGCTCTCCCACTGAGCTACCGGCCCAAAGCGAGGTCTGATTGGTGTATTAGCCGAGAGGAACGATGATGGCGCGTTTGGAATCGCGGCCGAAGGTCTCAATCTTGACGACGCCGTCGACTTTGGCAAAGAGCGTATGGTCTTTACCTATGCCGACGTTTTCACCGGGGCTGATCGGCGTGCCGCGCTGGCGCACCAGGATGTTTCCCGCGCGTACGACCTGTCCGTCGGTACGTTTTACGCCAAGCCGCCTACCCGCGCTATCGCGCCCATTACGGCTGCTGCCGCCGGCTTTTTTCTGTGCCACTTGTTAGTTACTCCTCGTTCGTATGGTGAGCTCTTGGAGTGCTCTATGCTTCCTGCGAAACCGCTCAACACTTTTAGGTGTTGATAGAAGCGATCTCAAGAATAGTGTATGTGTGCCGGTGGCCTGAAAGGCGCCGGTACCGGTTCTTCCGTTTGTACTTGAGAACGAGCACCTTGCTATCTTTTTCTTCACCAATCACGTTGGCGCGAATGTTGGCCCCGGCAATTGCCGGTGTACCTATGGTAACGCCATCATCGGTGGAGGTCAGAAGAACGGAATCCAGCGTGATTTCACTGCCCGATTCTGCCTCTAGTCTTTCAACTGCGATACGGTCTCCGGGACTGACGCGATATTGCTTTCCGGCGATTTCGACGACTGCGAACACGATGTTCCTCATCAATCTCTATGCTTGTCTTTGCCAGCATGCAAAGAGCAGGGCTCTGAGCGCACTTGCCCAAGGGGCCGTGCTGCCCTGCATTGCTTAGGATAGCAATGGCGAGGCGGGAGTGTCAACAGCAGTCTGTTCGAGCGACTGCGCGTAGCAATACGTGGGACGACTCCGCTCTCGCGCTCACTTCCACCTGGTGAGGAGCAGTCCGTTCATGGTTCGACAAGCTCACCACGAACGGAATCCAGGCCCACCACGAACGGACTCTCGGCTCACGACGAGCAGACGCTAGGCTCACGATGAGCGGAATACAGGGCAGGACGAACGGAATCTAGGCTCACCGCGAGCGGACTATAGGGCAGGACGAGCGGAATCTAGGCTCACCGCGAGCGGACTATAGGGCAGGACGAGCGGAATCTAGGCCCGCTACGAATGGGCTTTCGGCTCACGACGAGCGGACGCTAGGCTCACGATGAGCGGAATACAGGGCAGGACGAACGGAATCTAGGCTCACCGCGAGCGGACTATAGGGCAGGACGAGCGGACACTAGGCCCACCACGAACGGACTCTCGGCTCACGACGAGCAGACGCTAGGCTCACGATGAGCGGAATACAGGGCAGGACGAACGGAATCTAGGCTCACCGCGAGCGGACTATAGGGCAGGACGAGCGGACACTAGGCCCGCTACGAATGGACTTTCGGCTCACGATGAGCAGACACTAGGCTCGCCACGAGCGTTCTTTCGGGCAGGACTATCCAGTCGCTTTACCCTAAGCGCATTCTAGCGCGCTGAGCAGGTCTATACGGCGCTGCCATAAGAGATCTTCGACATGTATTACGACGATGTGGGAAGTGTGTGATAGAGCGACTGGAGCTTCTGAGAGTCGAGCGTGACGCCCATACCCGCGCCGGATGGAACGCGAAGATACCCGTTCTCCCACTCCCAAGGCTCTACCAGTACGTCGTCAACGTACATGAGCGGCCCGATGAGGTCTGAGGGCCAGTCCACACGCGCCGAGGAAGCGGCAAGCGCCAGTTGCGCGGCGGTGCCCACGCCGAGTTCTACGGTGCTGCCGAGGAGTACTTCCAGACCGGTGGCTTCGGCCAGGGCGATTACCTTCTTCGCCCGATAGATGCCGCCGCATCCTACCGTTGAAACGTTGAAGACGTCCACTGCCTCATGGCGCACCAACTCGAGGGCGTACTCAGGCGTACTCACGTGCTCCAGAATTGGCGTGCCGACTGCTTTGCGCACTTGGGCCATGCCGGTGACATTCACTTTGTCGATGGGCGTCTCTACACCTGAGATATCGTACTTTTCCAGGCGGCGGATGTATGAGATGGCTTCATCAACGTCCCAGGCCGCATTGGCATCGAGCTTTAGGTTCAGATCGGGGCCGCCGATTTGTCGGAAGAGCTTGATGCGCTCTTCGTCCAGGTCGATGTCGCGCCCTACCTTGAATTTGAAAGCATCGAAGCCCTGCCCCAGCTTCTCCTCGATCTCCGGCGCCATGGCTTCGGGCTCGCGAATATAGGCTACCCACGAGACCCAAACACTCTCGCGATAGCGGCCGCCGGCCAGAGTAGTGGCCGAGATTCCGGAGACCTTTCCCAAGATGTCGTAGCAGGCAGTGTCGATGGCGCAATTCACGAGGCCGCCGAAATCTACATCTCGTACGAGTTGCTCGAAGTTGGTCGGATCACGCCCCATAAGCTGCGAACGCAGCTTCTGAGATACGTTATCGATCTCCATGGAAGAACCGTCGCCGAAACGCGTCTTTGGGTCGATGTCCGATATCTCGCCAATGCCCACAATGCCGGAATCGGTCTCTAATTCGAGGATGTAGAAATAGGATAGTTCCACGGGTACGGCGTCAGGGTTTTGACGGCCTTCTTGGCCGCCGGAGGTCAGCGTGGCATATTGCCTTGCCACGGCAACCGGATGGAGCCTAAGGTCTACGATCTTCATGCAACTTCCTCCTAGAGCTACTCGTTTCCTTCAAGCCAGATGGGATTGCTCCACGCGCGTCGTCCTTGAAAGTCAACACATTCCAGGCGCACGTACGTGTGCTCGTTTCGCAGGGAGTAACGGGCTGAGGTAATGGGATCGCCCTGCGGGGATCGGATTGCCAGTCCATGCGAGCGTTCGGACATAAAGGCAATGGTCCTCACCGGCGAGGTCTTCGCATAGGCCACACCGTCCTCGATGCGGAAATCATGAATCTCCGGTCCTTGAGACGCGTAGAAGTCTCCTACTGCGACTGCGTCCAAGATGTCTTTCGGTGTGCATGAAGCGGCTTTCGCCATGACCCATCCGCCGCCGGCATCGGGCAGCTTCCAGTGTGTGTCGTCTACGGCCAGACCCAAGAGCGGCCGCTTGCGGTCGAGCAGACCATCCCAGAGATAGGTACTGTCACCTTTGTTGATGCTCACTTGCGTGCCGTAGTTGAAGACTTCGAGGCCGGTAGCGCCTTCAAGGTGTGCAAGGTCGGTGGTGACGTGTCCCAGCCAGTAGGGATGGGCCAGCACCGCCAGACCCCCATCGGCGCGGATCGCATCAATTGCTCCTTGAGCATCGAGATCAGGCGGTTGGGCGTGCATGTTGTTCAGACCGAGACCAACGATATGGTATCCTCCTCCGGCGCGGGCATCATCGCCATTGAGCTCCATGCCGGGAATAAGCACCGGACTGCGCGTAGGCGGCGATTCAAAGAGGGTGAGGGTGCGGTGGTCCGTAATCGAAAGGAAGTCGTAGCCCGTCGTCCAATACCACAACGCTACCATCTCCGGAGGATAGAGGCCGTCTGAGTTTGTGGAGTGCGTGTGCAGGTTTCCCTTGTACCAGTTTCCAGGCTTTTGAAAGACTGTCTGTGCCATGTGCACTCACTTTCTTTGCGATTGGGGAGGGATTGGGACCGATGCGTTCTCCCTTCATTCTAGCGCAATCACCGCAGCGCCAAGCATGCGGGCTGACGCCCTAGGCAATTATTGAACGAAAGAGTCGCCAGTGCGTGGCTGCGACGTAGATAGCGGGTGGCGTGCCTGTGGAATCCCTATGCCACGCGATACGGTGCTAAGGCTTCCTCGTTCAGTTCAATGCCAAAGCCAGGTCTATCGGGCGGCGCGAGCATCCCATCCGCATCCAGTATGAGCGTTTCTTTGAACGTCTTGCCCCACATAGGATCCACGGTGTCGCGGTAATACTCGAGAATCAGCCCATTGGGGATTCTGGTTACGAGGTGGATTTGAATATCCTGCGAACCGTGAGGGGCGTCACCAGATCATGGGAGGTGGAAAGCGCGGCGATGCGGCGAAATTCGGTTGCGCCGCCGCAGGTTTCTCCTCGCTCTATTCATTCTCCTCAAGCCAAATCGCATTGCTCCATGCGCGCCGACCCTGGAAGTCCACGCACTCCAAACGCACGTAAGTACGCTCATTTCTTAAGGAGTAGTGGGCGGAAGTGATGGGATCGCCCTGTGGCGAGCGGATTGCCAAACCGTGGTTGCGTTCGGCCATGAAAGCAATCGTACGGACCGGTGAAGTCTTGGCCGAGGCAATACCATCCTCCAGCCGAAAGTCGTGAATTTCCGGTCCCTGGGAGGCGTAGAAATCGCCCGCAGATATTGCCTCTAGTATTGAATTCGGCGTGCATGCCGCGGCCTTGGCCATGATCCAACCGCCGCCAGCAGCCGGACGTCTCCAGTGTGTGTCGTCCACGGCAAGACCGTAGAGGGCTCGCTTGCGGTCAAGCAGTCCATCCCAAAGATAGGAACTGTTGCCCTTGTTGATGCTGAGTTCGGTGGCACTGTTAAAAACTTCAAGGCCGACTGCGCCTTCCAGATGCGTGAGATCGGAGGTGACGTGTCCCTGCCAGTAGGGATGCGCTAGCACGGCCAAGCCGCCGTCCGCGCGTATGGTGTCTATGGCTCCTTGGGCATCCAGGTTGGGTGGCTGCTCGTGCATGTCGCGGAGGCCGAGACCAACGATATGGTAGCTACCGCCGGCGCGAGCATCACCGCCATCGAGTTCCATACCGGGGATGAGCACTGGGCTGCGCTGAGGCTGCTTTTCAAAAAGGGTGAGCGTGCGATGATCGGTGATCGAAAGAAAGTCGTACCCCATAGTCCAGTACCACAACGCTGCCTGCTCCGGTGAAAAGAGCCCGTCCGAGTTAGTAGAGTGGGTGTGTAGGTTGCCCTTATACCAGTTTCCTGGCTTTTCAAAGACCGTCATTGGCTTGGGTGCTCACTTTCTAAGTGGGGAGTTGGATTTGGTTTTTCGGCACCTGCACTGCCCATATTAGCGTAACACAGTATGTGCAAGGTCTCTGAATGCAAGAACGAAGCGTGGCCGGTTAGGATATGCGTAATGAGGCAGATTGGTCCCAATGCAGTGGTCTAGCATTCGCTCCACGTCCCTACAATACGCGGAACTCCGCTAAAGCGTCCTCATTGAGCGTGATGCCAAAGCCCGGCCTCTCCGGCGGCGCGAGCATGCCGTCGGCATCCAGCATTAGCGGCTCTTCGAATGTCTTGCCCCACATCGGATCCACGGTATCTCGATAGTACTCGAGGATTAGCCCGTTTGGAATACCGGTAACGAGGTGAATGTGAATGTCTTGCGAACCGTGCGGAGCGATCACCAAATCATGGGCAGCAGCTAGCGCGGCGATGCGACGGAACTCCGTCACGCCGCCGCAGATATTGGCATCGGCGTTGAGGATGCTGGCGGCCTGGTGTTGAATGAGGTCGCGAAATCCATAGCGCGTGTACTCGTTTTCGCCGGTAGCAATGGGGATGCTGGTCGCTTGGGCAACGCGGGCGCAGCCCGCATAATCGTCCGCACCCACTGGCTCCTCGAACCAGTAGATGTCGAATTCTTCCATCTGGGCGGCAATGCGGATGGCTTCGTGGGCAGGGTAGGCATTGTTCGCGTCCACCATCACGGCTACGTCCGGGCCCACCGTTTCACGCACTATTCGCACGCGCTCCACATCCTCTCGGATCGGTGCGCCGCCGATCTTAATCTTGACCGCCCGTGCGCCCATGCGCACGTTCTCCGCCATTTCCTCCGCCAACTCGTTGAGGCCCTTATCTTCTTCGTAGTAGCCCCCCGCAATGTAGACCGGAATGCGTTCCGCATAGCCGCCAAGCAATTGGCGCACGGACTTTCCCGTGGCTTTTCCGTTCAGGTCCCAAAGGGCGATGTCTAGGGTTGAAATCGTGCGTGTCTCCGTGCCGCGCCTTCCCACAAGTTTCGGCACCCACAGAGCATGCCACAGCCGCTCTACATTGAAGGGGTCTTCGCCGATGAGCAGCGGCTTGAAACGCTCCAAGAGAGAGGGGTTGACACCTCCCAGACCGAGACCGACGAGCCCAACGTCGGTCGCAACTTCCACGACAGAGAGTGTGACGTCGGTGTAGGTAAACATGCCGTTGCGGATAGGTTTGCGACGGGGCCAGCGGTATTCACGATGTGTGATTTCAGTGATTTTCATGGTTCATCCTATGGTGTGCTCCTAGTTGCTGTACTTGGAAGCATTGTGCCGGCATGCCGATCCGATGTTCCTCCAACGACAATACCATTAGTAGGCCGGCTCCTTGAAGACGGCGATGAGCGTTCTCAGGAGGATGCGAACGTCGAAGAAGATCGACCAATTCTCGATGTAATAGAGGTCGTATTGTGTGCGCTGGTCGATGGGCACGTCACCGCGCAAGCCGTTGACCTGCGCCCAGCCGGTCATTCCCGCTTTCTCTCGATGGCGCTCCATGTACCGTGGGATTTCGGCGCTGAATTGCCTCACGTATTGCGGTTGCTCAGCGCGCGGGCCAACAAGGCTCATGTGGCCCATAAGCACGTTGATAAGGTTAGGCAACTCGTCTATGGAGAACCGACGCAGAAATCTACCCAAACGGGTGCGTCGCGGGTCATCGGGAACTGTCCAATCGCGGCTATCTTGACCGGAACTGTTATCCACCATTGTACGAAACTTGATGATGGGGAAGGCCTTACCGTCACGACCTACACGCTCCTGGACGAAGAACGTAGGGCCGGCCGAGTCGAGGCGAATCAGCAGTGTAACAATAAGCAGCGGGCCCGATAGCAGGACTAGAGTGAAGGCCGCGACCACGATGTCCATCGTGCGTTTCGCCACCCGGTGCCATCCGGCAAGACGGGGTTCCTTGACCGTGAGCAGCGGCAGGCCGGAGATTTCGTCCACTTGCACAGTGCTGACCAGGAATTGGAAGAGGTCCGGATGTACGCGGATTCGGACATTCTCTGTGGGACAGAGGTCGAGGATGCGCAGCAACTCCTTCGTGTTGAGCTCGGGCAATGTGATTATGACCTCTTTAACCTCATACTCCGAAATAACGTTCGGGAGCAGAGCTAGCTTGCCCAGCAAGGGATAGCTCAAGCGCAGCGCGTTTTCATCCGGATCGTCATCCAGGATGCCGACTATTTCGTACCCGAGTTGCGGAAGGCGCTGAAGATGATCGTGCACGAATTCGCTTCCCGATCCGTGTCCCACAATGACTGTGCGTACCGTCCCAAAGTTTCTTTGATGCATTGCACCGCGCGTTAGAGACAGGACAACGCGCTCAAACGTGAGGAAGAAGATACTGAGAAATGCTGCATAGCCGACGAGTAGACGGGAGTACACGAAACCTTCGCGCCAGAAGAACGTGGAGATGCCTACGGCAAGGATAGTACCCAGCGCAACGGCGGCAAAAATCTTGAGGAAATACTCTTCTGAAGGTACGTGCCGTTGCGGTCGATAGAGCCCATTGAGCATCATCATGCCCATGTACAACACGGTCAAGAGGAACCACAGCCGGTAGTACACCTCAATGGCATGAATTTCCTCCGGCGGAGGCCAGCCTAGAGTGAAGCGCACGTAATAGGAGCAGAAGACGGCAAGAGCTACTGCCAGGGCATCGAGTAGGAGCCACAACGGCACGAAGAGGAAATTTAGATCTCTCTTTAGCGTCATGCTTCCTCTCCTTGCTAGAGCGCTGGAAGCCGCGGTGCTTGTTGGGATCTTCTTCGCGTCCAAACTCGGAGCATCGCAGCGATGAAGAATACCCAAATTGCCAAAATGACGAAGAAATTCAATGTGGTTGAGTTGCTTGGCGCTTGGTGCTTGGCATAGAACAAATGCATGGATCGAAAAAACTCGAAAGTCATGCGACCCGGCCGCTGGCGGCTGCTCTCACCCTTAAGGTGCCGCACCGCAACTGCCGGCCAATACCATACTTGCCATCCAGCCTGCTTTATACGATAGCAGAGATCGAGGTCTTCGCCGTACATGAAGAAGACATCGTCCAGCGGCCCAGCTTGGGCGAGTGCTTTGCGGCGAATGAACATGAACGCGCCCACTATAGCATCTAAGGGATGGCTCTCATCGGGATCGATATATGTGAGATTATAGCCGGCCGTAAAGCGCGATTGGGGGAAGCGTTTTGCGAGGCCGCACGCCTTCATGAGCGCATTCCAGGGCGTCGGAAACGAGCGGCGGCAGGCAAGATCCAGGCTACCGTCGGCACGCAGGAGCTTGGGCCCCACCACTCCCCAATGCGGGTGCGTTTCCATCACGGCATGGAGTTCAGAGAGAGCAGAGGACGGGAGTTCCGTATCCGGGTTCAACAAGAGGATGTAGCGACCGCGCGCCTGGGGGAGTGCAAGATTGTTGCCTGCCGCGAAGCCAATGTGCGGCGATCCCAATACGCGCTTTACTTTTCGAAACTCAGCCGCGACCATTGCCAACGATTCGTCAGTGCCGTTGTCGACGACGAACACCTCAAAGCTTTCCGCAAAGTCACCGGCATAGATCGAAGCCAGACACCTTCGTAGATGCGCCAAGACATTGTGCGTAACAATGATGATGGATAGCTCGAGAGAAGCCGGACTCATCGGTTTAGGTGTCTTTGACGAAGTCGGCATCGCCACCAAACTCCAACAGGGTAACCAAGCAACTTGGCAATATCGCCCACCATTCGTATATACAGAATACTACCCAGCGATTGTATGAGAGTCACTAAGCTGCGGGGTTTGGGTTCTGTGAGCTCGCGCAAGAGCGGCTTACGGGTGGCCGCCACTGCCGCCAAGCCGAGCACGGCCCACCACACTGGATTCTGCCTGCCGTGCCACAGCATGACGCCGCCGAGGATGTATGCGCAGTACCGGAGAGCATGGCGACCCGGCCATAGGTTCGCTTTGCCGTCGCCGCGGGCGTAGCGATAGTACTGCAAGAAGAACGCACGCAAGTTGGGACGAGGACGAAAGCGCACGGTTGCCGCGGGCTGGAAGACAACGTGCGCGCCAATTGTCTTGCAGTTGAGGTCGAATACCACGTCTTCGCTATAGTCGAGCCATTCCGGATAGCCGCCTGACGCCTCCCAGAGCCTGCGGCGAAACGCCACAGTCCGGCTTGAAGCAAGATACGAGGACTCGTGAACTTCGCTAACCAACGGCAGAGTCGTTGCCGCCAAGAGCTCTTCGAAGCGCGTCTCGGGAGCCGCGCGCGAGAAACCGCTGACCATGTCGACCTCCGGTCGGTGCTCGAAAGGGCGCACCAACTCCGCAAGCCAGCAGGCAGGCAGTGAGACTCCGGCATCGGTGACGGCGATAATGTCTCCGGTTGCTGCTTGAATTGCAGCGTTACGCCCCTGTGCAATGTTTAGTCCTGGAAGCTCCAATATAGTGACGTGCTGATGCTCAGATGCAAACGCGCGCAACAGAGGAATGGTTTCATCGGTTGAGCCCCCGTCTGCGATGACAATCTCGTCCGGCCGACGCTCTTGCTCCTGAAGCGAATTCAGCAGCGCAGGCAATGCCGATTCCTCATTCCGTACCGTTATGATCAGCGAAACTCTAGGAGCGTCCATGAGGCGACTCCAACAGACGGGCATAAAACTCCAGCAAGCGCGGCGTAAAGAGACGCCAATCGTAAAGCTCCTCCGCGAACCGCTTCGCTGCCTGGCCTTGCTCTTGTGCCAGCAGCCGGTCGCGGAGGAGATCCACCGTATTCGCAGCAAAGGCTTCCGGCGTGTCGGCAATGCGCACGTGTTCGTTAGCGCGAGCCGCAATGCCCTCTATGCCCAGACTCGTGGTCACTACCGGTTTCGCCCAAAGAAAAGCTTCGAGGATCTTCACGCGCATGCCGCTCCCCGCCTGTATCGGCACTACACAGACCCACGCGCTACCGAGGGCCTGCGCAAACTCCCTATCGTCCAGGTAGCCGAGCACTTGTATTCCAGTCTGATGGAGCCAGCTTTGATTGCGCCCCGATCCCGAGCCCGCGATTATGAACTCCGCAGTTGGCACCTGAGCGCGAATTAGCGGCCAGACGCGGGTGCAGAACCAGCGTAAGGCCTCTGAATTAGGTCGGTAGTCTAGCTTGCCCGCAAAGAAGAGGCGCGGTAACCGAGCGAGCGGAATTTCCTTGGCAGCATGACTTTCCGGGTCTATGCCAATGGGAACTACGGTATGCGGCTTGCCGGGGTTTAGCGGTTCTATAAAGGCTTCGTCAACCTCGGAGA
Organism: Chloroflexota bacterium; assembly: GCA_965221905.1. GTDB lineage: Bacteria > Chloroflexota > UBA11872 > VXOZ01 > VXOZ01 > VXOZ01. The sequence continues at coordinate 2,593,183 of OZ244922.1, read as the reverse complement.
CTGCAATCCATCCGTCGCTGGTTTCAAGCGCGTTTGATTCGTATGCTCGCAGCCGACGGGCTTGCTCTCGAGAATACCAACGACCCACTGTCCGCGAAATGGCCGCTATACGCTCTTGCAGCAAGTATTCTACGTTGTGCTCATCGAGGATGAGCAGGCTGCTCGGACTTTCCGACTTCGCCACCGGAAAGTAAGGGGCCATCTCCAAGCCCTCGAATTGGACGATGTCAAATTGCTGATGCGCCAGGATGAAACGCAGACGATCGGCAAATGCCTCACTGCGGAGACGGAGGGCGAGATCCGGTTCGGAGCTTCGTAAGAGATGTAACATGCGGTCACGCATTGAGTAGTGGGGGCGTGCTACCCACCCCGCCCAACTGCAAATCTCGTCCAGGGCGCTCAGGTCAGTGCCAGAGTCGCCGAAGCATAGCACGTACACTTGGTGCTGCGTAGCAGCCCCGGCGATAAGCTGGTAGTTTCGGATCGCCGGCCCCACGTGCGGCGGCCAGGGCGGTTGTGGTGTAAGGAAGAGTACACGCATCAATGGGATTCTGCCGCTTCCCGATAGACGGCGAGCGTTTGCTTGGCCGCGGCGCGCCACGAGAAATGCTGCACGCGTGTATGCCCCTTGGTAATCATGTCGTCGCGCAGCGACTGATCTTCCATGAGAGTTGAAATACCTTCCGCCATCGCTTCGACGGAGTCCGGGTCCACGAGGATGGCGGCATCCCCGGCTACCTCTGCCATGCTGCCTCGGTTAGAAGTCACAACAGGACAGCCGCACGCCATTGCCTCAAGAATGGGGAGACCGAATCCTTCATACCGAGAAGGGAAGAGCAGACAGAGCGCCCCGGAATAGAGCATCGGCAAGTCGGCGTCGCTTACGTGGCCGAGAAAGCGAACCTGATCCTCTAGGTGATGCGCCTGCACGGCCTTGAGCACTCTATCGGAGTGGAAGCCGCTGCCGCCTGCGAAGACGAGGCGGGGACGATCTTTGCGCGGCAGCAGCGCGTATGCTGCGACAAGGCGTTCAAGATTCTTGCGCGCTTCGATGGTGCCAACAACGAGAAAGTACGAATCGGGAATCTCGAGTCTGCTCTTGACGCTCTTGCAAGCATTATCAGACCGTGGATAGAACGTTGGATCCACCGCCAAGTGGATAGTTTTTACTTTGTCCGGCGCAATGGAAACACGATTGAGAACTTCATCCCGCGTGAAATCCGAAATCGTAATCACCCGCGCCGCGTGAGAGAGAGAGCGGAATACCTGGGTGTAATAGAGAAGGCTTGCAGCGCTATAGGCTTCCGGGTGCGCCAGAAAGGCGAGGTCGAGTATTGTCACTACGCTCTGCCAGCCAAACCGGCGTGGTGCAATGTGGTCGGGGCTATGGAGTACATCAACCCTTTTGGCGGCGACTTCCATTGCCAGGAGCCATTTTTCCCGGGGGTGGTGGGCCGGGGTGACGACCTTGCGGCAACGCACTGACGGCTCTTGGGCGATTGCCCCGCGCTCCCGTCTACTCTGAAGCAAGACGAGCTCCACGTCGGCCGGGGTGCACTGCGGGAATTCCCTAATGAGATTGTGAATATAGCGGCCGATCCCCGTGCGGTTGTAGTAGTGCAGGCGACAATCGATACCAATCTTCATACGTTGCTAGTCTCGGGCGCGACTTTGCTTTCTACATGGGGGTTTGGGAAGCCGGAAAAGTTCAGATCCTGAATCAATCATAGCATCATGGTAGATCGCCGGCAGTGTACTCTGGGCCGGGCCGTACCCAAGCCGCAGCGACGCCAATCCCGGCAACAAACCAGAACATCGTCGCCATGTGAGGGAGGGATACGTAGTAATGATCGAATAGTCCTGTTACAAGCACGCCAAGCAGTCCGGCACCGGCGCCAAGTACTACCCACTCAGTTTCAGGCGGCACACCCTTGCGCCATCCTTGCCACATGGCGGCGAGTGCCGCTCCGACAGCCAGGCCGAAGGCAGCGAGCGTGAGCAGCCCACCAAATTCGGCGAGCTGCAGGTAAATACTTGAGACACCAAGGAAGGTGTCTAAGGTAGGCGGGGGCCCAAATCCCACACCAATCCAAGGGTGCTCTCGGATGAGTTGGAGTGACTTTGCGTATTCGTCCAACCGCATCGCCGCCGCGCGATCCTGTGCACGAAAACCGGACAACAGATGCATGAGCATGGCGCGAGTTTGCGGTAAAGCGACGATTGCCAGTCCGCCGAGTGGGTAAAGCCACAGCAGCGCGCGGTAGCGCAGAATTGTGAGAGCGATAATGGCCGCGCCACTCCCAAGCAAGGCAGCGCGTGATCGCGTGAGGAGGAGGCACAGCAGAAAGAGGCCCAGCATGCCGAGCAGCCACCAGCGCCTTGGTTGACGTGCCCAAAGCGCAAACCCGAAGGCAATTGCGAAAACCAAAGCGCCACCGAGCAGATTGGGATCGATGCTTGTTCCCGTAGCGCGGAGCAACGGCGTGTCGGCAATGTACCGTAGCACACTGCCTCCCACCGGATAGCCTATGCGCCCCAATCGCGAGAGTATTCCAATAGTGTGGCCCGCGGGTAAGAAGTAAAGCGCCACCCCAATGAGGGCCTCCCCCGCCGCAAATGCAAGAAACCACGCTGCCGCGCGCCGTATGCCGCCGGCTGTTTGCAGCCAGGCGGTGAGCATCACGAACAATAAGGCACTTGAGACCAGTTTTGTTGAGAGCGTAAGTGCGTCCTCGGTCACACCGAACCGCAGGCCGTTACCTGCAGAAACTATGAGCAATATAGCGTAGAGTGTAACGGCGATAATGGCGGGACGAACCGGTATGCGCTGGCGATGGGTGCATACCTGCCACGTAAAGAGGAGCAATAGAGCCCCCGTTGCTAGATCGAGAAGACTGAATCGAAAGCCAATGCGGAACGGCAAGGTGCCGAATGGCAGCAGCCACACTATCGCCATCAGCCCGATAATTGCCAAGCCGGGGGAGAAGGCCACGGCAATGCTTCCAATGAGTCCCACCAGCAGAAAGAGCAGTGTAAACGGCGATAAACTTACCGCCCCCCAGCCGATGACGGCGCCTATCAGCACCGCGACCAGGAGAAAGAAACTCGTCCATACGGCATGGGCAATTGCTTCACTTCGGAAGAGACCGGCCGGTAGTCCCAAGCTCATTGCAGGCTCTATACTCTTTCAGTACGTGATTCCCGCGTTCTATGCGCTAGCCTTCTCTCGTCGTCCTCAGGCTGCGGCGTTTCCAAGGCATCGGGCGCGTGGTTGCACCGGTTTGGAATCTATGGAGGATAATCATTCTCGAATGCAAAAGGGCGACTTCCATAATTTCCTCAAGGTTGGTAGGGGAAATTCCACGACGTAGGATGTTGAGGCAAGCGGCCCTGAGCAATTGTCATGTATACCGATATTCACGATCTGTGCTGATAAATGCTAGAGCTGTTCATCACCGTTGGCGCCGGCGCGGTACTCATCAGCGGTAATGAAGCTACCGCCCTCGATGTGTCTGCTCTGCTCTTCATACTTTGTGTTGTAGTGGACTTCGATTCGCATGTGCTGGAAGCACGTGTCGCTGCGGCCCATGACGTCTTTCAAAAGACTGTAGCCGGTGGGTGCATCGCTGCTGCCCGACTCCTCGTACTCTTCTACAAGGTCGTATCCCTTGCGCGCCATCACGGCAATGGTCTCCCCGCAACGCTTACATTGCACGTAAAACCAGAGTAAGTTTGGATCGGCGCCGGAACCTGATTCGCCGCTTGGGCCGGAGAGAAAGCGCTTGAGGAATTTCATTGACGAATCCACTCCTGATGATTACATGTAGTGCGAAGCAATTTGAAAACAAGCAGTCCATTCACGTTCTATTGTACGAACTCTGCGCAACCAGGGTCTACACGGCCGATTCTCAGCCTCAAATGCAGAGCGAGAGCAGCCGGGAGATTCCATTCAATGCTGCCTTCTCTTCTCGGCGCAATCGCGGGCGCTCATAGTTTTCGCTGTGGCTGGCATGGTGCTGCTGAACCTGAAATGCCTAGTGCCCGAATCCGGTTGAATTCCGCGTAGTAGTCTACGTCTCTTGATTGCGCATATCGTGTACCGTGCGCGTTTGGGACACTCTCTTCAATAATCACTGATCCAAAGGCACTATCCAGGGGCCCATCAGCTTCTCTACCTGCGCCAAATCTATTGAAATCTGCTTCTGTACGGCGCGGCGCTTGCGGAGCATGCGGGGTGAGAGAGCGAGACCCGCTAGCTGTCCGCGCAATCGTGCGCGCGCCGCTTCGCCTCGATAGCTCCGCAGTGCCGCGAGGGTGATCGCTAGTTGCTGTTTGAGCATTTCTTTCCAGTATCGCCGCCAGAAGGGCCCTGGAACGTCCTTCACAGCAACGGCAATGAAGTTTCGCCCGCAGTAATAACTCGCCAGCTTTCCTCCTCCGGTCGCGGAGACGTGGTGGTAGACGTGCGCTTCGGGTACGTAGAGGCACCGGTAGCCGCGAAGGTTTGCCCGCCAGTTGAGGTCAACGTCTTCACAATAGGATACGAAATCTTCATCGAAGAAGCCGACGGCATCCAGAAGGCTCCGGCGATACGCACAGGCTGCCCCCTGCGCGCCAAACACCCACCCGCGCTCGCTAAATGAGGGACCGTCCCGCTCCCAGATACCGCGATTGCCGGGTATGCCGTCGAAGCCATAATAGTCACCCGCAGAGTGGAGGCGGCTGCGATCCTGCTGCAAGAGGATTTTGCACGCAAAATATCCCGCTTCAGGATGCTTGTTTGCCGCGGCCACAAGCTCTTCAAGCCACGTAGGGGCGGTTTCTGTATCGTTATTGAGTAACACGATTAGGTTCCCTGTGGCAGCGTCATATGCCGCATGCACACCGCGCGCAAAGCCATAGTTGCGATCGAGGGCGACGACGCGGACCCAGGGGTACTCTTGCTCCAGCATGTCGCGTGTGCCGTCGGTGGAACCATTCTCCGCTACGACGACTTCGAAATCTCGGAATGTCTGGTGAGAAAGGGAATCTATACAGGGGCGCAGCAACTCCTTGCCGTTCCAGGTTGGAATGAGCACACTCGCGGTCACGCCCATGGCAGCGGCGCTTTCCGCGTAACTCTCAGCAAGCCGGCTGACTCCTTGTGCAAGCGCTTTGCGCGTCAATTCGCGGGCGGTTCATCAAGTGGCGGAAACTGAATCTTGATCGACTGCCTGGATGTCTTCTCACTTGGTCGGCCTACATGCGCGACCGAACACGACATAACAGGTACTACTGATTCTATCCTCTAAGACTGTAGTTCCGCCATTGTACTCTTAGCAAGGAATCTGTCATGCATTGCGCGTGGTCTTACTTAACTTACGGGTGCTATTGGTGGAGAAATCGAATGGTCCACCTGACATTCCGAAAGAATCCAGTATTTTAACACTTTTTTGTCTCGTCACTAGTGACATCGCGAAATCTTATGCTATAGTAGATGGGCGCATTGACTTGTAACTATCCTCTAGTTTAAGTCAATTGTAGCACTGATGCAGTCTGAGATTGCTCCCCTTCGGTTTCCTAGGGAGCAGTGTGTCTGTGGTTAGTTTTCCCACTGTTCGGCATGCGTGCCATGCTGTTTTTCGCAACTTCGTGTGTAATTCGTACCTGTTTGTGTGAGGCCAAGAGAAATGTCACAAGTCATTAGCACTGACCGTACCCGTTTCAAGCGGTATTGGGAGCAACAAGCAATCCAATGCGCCGCACATCACCGCTGGGCTGAAGCTGAGAAGATCAATCGGTCAATCGTAAGGCTCTGTCCGGAGGACGTTGATGCCCACAATCGCCTGGGCAAGGCTCTCTGGGAACTGGGGCTGCTGCAGGATGCCAAAGAGAGCTATCGGCAGGCGCTTGAGCTCGATCCGGAAAACGCGATTGCCGGACGAAATCTACAGAGGCTGGAATCCTCGTTGGATATCATCTATGACACTGGCAACACCGACGATATTCCGCATGTGCCGGCGGATATCTTCATAGCGGAATCCGGCAAGTCCACGATTGTAAAAGTGCTTCCGCTACCTGGAAGGACCTGTAACGTGCTGCCATTGCCGGGTGATCCGTTGCGATTGCAGAAGCATGTCAATAGCATTCGGGTTTTGAATCGTAGCGGCCAGCCGCTGGGACAGCTCGACGCCGCGCTCGCACAGCGGCTAGGTTATCTTATTGACTCCGGCAATTGCTACGCCGCTGCGGTGGTGGGGTTACAGAGTGGCGACATTTACGTAGTAATCAAAGAGACGTATCAACACCCCAGCCAGGTCGGCCAACATTCCTTCCCTAGTCGGAGTCGCAGCCAGGGCGCCAGATTTGCGCGTGTCCGACATTCCGCAGTGGCCATCGCAAGCGAAACCGCCGACAGCCATGATGGTTCTGATGATTGGGCCGATCTTCAAACTGAGACTATTGAGCATGAGGATCTTAAGATGATGGAGGAAGACTTCTAGGAAGTATTGTTTCGATTAGCCCCGTCGTATAGGTTCCCGCTATGTCCGGTCCAGTGCGAATTGCAAGATCGTTGGCCCTTTGCTCACTAATTCTCTTCTTTTCCCCCAGTTGCAGTTTATTTCCTTCGTCATCTTCCCCAATTGAGGCTCCCCAAGAATCCATAGAGCCGGCAAATCAGCGCGTCGAGCAGATTTCGCGAGACGCCATCCTCATCGTCCGGCGCCTTAATATCAACAACCTGGCGTTCTTGCGTCATGCGCTTCCTCCAAGCAGGTATCGTGTAGCTCTTGGCTTTCTCATTCCCGAAATTCAGGCCTTGGCTCAGCAAGTCGTTGATGTTATCGAGGGTGGTTCCGGGCAGAACTCTGTCGACTTGCTCGAGGCCATTGACCCTCTCACGCGCGCTGCAAGGGAATTCCGCCGCTATGTCGACACCAATCAGGATGATGCCTTAGCCGCGGCCTATGCCCAGCTCGCCTATGCGCACGTTCAACTCGAAGACTTTCTCGCCAACACGACTCTCGAGCAAGGCCCGACGCTTCTCGACCTATATCTTCAGGCGGGACGTATCGAAATCGTTGCGGAGTCAACTGCTGTCTTTCGCGTAGCGCTGGGGCCGTTTCCAAACATCGAAGAGGCCCAAGACGCCCAGGCGGCGGCAACCTCATTCGATGCGGTGATCAGTGAAGGTGAACTGCCCACGGTCTGGCTGGGGCCTTTTCGCGCTGCGGCGGAGGCGCAAGCGGTCGCGGCGCAGTGGCGGGAACGCAATATCCAGGCCGCCATTCACGAAGTTGCTGTGTATGAATTTCGCGCTACCGAGGTCTCGCCTGTACAGGGCCGAATCTGGCGGGAGTTGGCCTGGGTTCACGTGGTGGAACAGCCGGCGCACTTCATCGCCGTCTCTCCCGATGGGAACGTTGTGCTTGTCGGCGATACCAGCGGCACAATCCAGCGCCGTACAGGGCAGGGAGACCGTCAGTGGACTCAAACCCTTGCCCTGCCAACGTATGCGCTAGCAGTTACGCGAGAAGGCGAGGGGATATTTGCGGCAGGAATCGGCGCACAGTCGCTTGATGGGGATGGAAGCGTACGCTGGCGTGACTCGCTGGATGAGTACAACGTAATCCTGGAGAGTGCTGCAATAAGCAATAACGGTCAATTCATGGTTGCGTCCACGTCAAATGCGGAAGGACTGGGACAGGCCTTCGGCTTCAGTGAATCCGGCTTAACATGGGTTACACCAGTTTCCCTTGGTGTGAATACTTATTACCTTTCCTCGGATGGTACGAAGATTGCGCTGGGAGCAGTCGGCGAGGGCCGGTTTCACGTCATTGTGCTGAATGAACGCGGCGAGCAAGTGATGGGCTCAGACCTAGCTGAGCCCGTCGTTCGTGTCGCAATCGCTGGGCTTAACGAGAAGCTCGTTGTCCTTACCCAAAGGCACGTCAGCCAGTTCGACATAGAGTCGCAGCAGATTGAATGGCAGGCTGCGGCACGCGGACGCGCACTGACGGTTTCTCAACCAGGGGACATCATCTATGTCGGTGGCGTGCAGGGCATCACCGCGTTCTTCCAAGATGGCCGCCGGTTGTGGACGCAGGACTCTGTACCTGTGTCGCAGATTGTGGCCAATCGCGATTACCTTATCGGTCTATCGGATAACATCCGGTTGGTTGTTGTCCGCTTCGACGGCAGCATCCTCGGGACAGTGAGCCCCCTGGCGCCGATCCGCGACTTCGCCGTGGCCACGGACGGCAATCTTCTGGTGGTGCTGGACGAGGAAAACCGGCTCTCCGCCTGGCACTTGCCGCCACCCACTGAATAACGGCCCAGGAGTCTCTCCAGGTCTCCGTGAGAACGGATTACTCTTGAGGTTTCCCCACAAGCGCTATGCTCGCGTTCGGTAGTGGGCAGTGATGAAAAGGCCTTCCACTTTCTTGATCTCTAGGTCCTCCGCAAACGGTCCTAGTACTTGGGAGAGTCCTTTTGTACCGTAATAGACCTTGAGGGCGGGGTAGAGCGAGCCGTCAGTGAGGGGACGGCGTTGAATCTCGGTTTCAACGAGGTCGAGCGTCGGCAGGCTCGAGTCGATGATGCATACGCTGCCGCCGGGACGAACGACGCGACTCACTTCGCTGAGAAAAGGAGAGACATCTTCGTGAGGCACGTGGCTGAAGAAGAACCCGAAAAAACAACTGTCGACAGAGTTGTCGGCAAACGGTAGCGCATAGGCGCTGGCGCGCACAAGCGCAGCATGGGTTTCGTTCAGGGCAAGCCGCTTGCGGCACTCCGCCAACATGCGGGGACCGTAGTCAAGGGCAACTACCTCTCGACCGGATTGGGCAAGGAGCGAAGTCCACCAGCCAATGCCGCAGGCGATTTCCAATACGCGCCCTTCACCAAATGCAGCAACGTCTTCCTCAAGTTGCCGCAGGCCGCTAAGAAACGGTTCATTTGTTTCCGGTCGGTCGTAGAGCCCTGTGCGCAGAAACCAGTCTACGTATTCGCCGGCGCGCTCGTCGTAGTAGACCTGCATAGACTGCTTAAGAGTCTCACTGTCGAGCTCTTGTTCCCAAGGCGCATAGTCGAAACCGGTGCTTTTCCCTGTTTCTGAATCCTTAGACATGGGGCAATGGGTGTGCGATTAGCTCGCTCTCAGCTTCAGAAAGGTCCTTGGCCGTATCGACGGCGCGCCAGTACGCGGTCGCCTTGTAGGCGCCGAGTTTGCCATCTTGGGCAACCTGGGGAAACGTGCTCCGCTCGTGATCGCCCTTGTCCGGCAATAGACTTCGGATGGCCGGAGAAAGCACGTAGATGCCGGCACTCAGCCAATAGGGTAAGAGCGGTTTCTCGTGGAATGCGGTAACCTTGTGCACATCGTTTGAGTCGACGATGCCGTACGGGCTTTGCAACTGGGTGAGGGATATCGTCGCCAGATTCTCGCCCGCCACGTGCAAGTCTACGAGCGAAGCAATGTCTAGATCGGTAAGTATGTCGCCGTTCGTGGCAAGGATAAAGGGCTCAGCGGCATCCGCCGATCCAAGCGCGAGCTTCAGCCCACCGCCCGTGCCGAGTTTTTCCCACTCGATTGCGTACTCGATTTGGACGCCGAGCCGCTCGCCATCGCCAAAGTGCTCTTGGATCACGTCGTGCCGGTATCCGCATGAAATTACAAAGCGATTGACCCCAGCGGCTTTCAACCAGGCGAGCTGATAGGCGAGGATTGGCACGCCTGCTATCTGGACCATCGTCTTCGGACGGTCGGACGTAAACGGTCGCAGTCGCTCTCCTAGTCCTCCTGCGAGGATAATGGCTTGCATAGGACTTTACTGCACTCCAAACATTGCCTTGTGGGTATAGTAGACAAGATACTTCCGGCTCGGAGGTGGGGTCAGGCAACCGCCTGAACAACCTGATGACGACCACACTTCCGGAGTGTGCGAATAGGCTTCAATTCCCTCATTCGCACTGCCGTGCACAAGTTCGCACGGCCGCTCTTAATTTCAAAAAGGAGGTAGACGGCGGCGTACCGCTTGCTTGATGTCTAGGCTCAATTGTATAGAGAATGTGTAGAGCAGGCAAAAGGGAGTCCTAAGCAGAAGTCACTATGGCCCGAGTCTCAGTCGTAATTCCCACGTGGAACGGTCTCACACACCTGCAGCAGTGTCTGCCTGCGTTGATGGCGCAAGAGGAGGTTGACTTTGAGGTAGTGGTCGTTGATAACGGTTCCAGCGACGGCACTACGGACTACCTGGACCGCTGTTATCCTACGATTCACGTAATCCGCAACAAGCGGAACCTTGGATTCGCGGCGGCCAATAACGCCGCCATGCGAGCGACGCGCACTGAGTTTGTCGCCACGCTGAACAACGATACGTTGCCCCGGCCGCGCTGGCTCTCATCCCTCGTAAAGGCGGCTGACGCCCATGCCGACTACGGCGCGTTTGCTTCCAAGATGTGTTTTTGGCAGCAACCGCACGTTATCAATTCGGCTGGGCTCGTTGTCGATCGTGCCGGACTTGCCTGGGATCGGCACTGTGGTGATCCGGTTGAAGAAGCAAGTGCTAAGGCAGAGGTGTTCGGCGCTTCTGCGGGGGCGGCACTCTACCGGCGGAAGTTGCTGGATGACATAGGGCTCTTCGACGAACGTTTCTTCGCTTACCTTGAAGACGTCGATCTCGCATGGCGGGCGCAGTGGCGGGATGGCGCGCTCTATACGTCCCGGAGGCGGAGGTGCTTCACGCGTATTCGGGCACGTCTCAGGCAGGATCGGCCTTCAAGCTGCGCTTTCTGGGCCGAAACAAGGTCTGGCTTCTCGCGAAGAATTACCCTTGGCCCGGTTTACTGCGGTACCTTCCGGCGATTATGTTCTTTGACCTAGCCGGCATGCCGGTGACGGTGGCCGGCACTCGCACTCTCGCCCCGATTGCGGGGCGCATTGCCGCTCTTCGAGGCTTGTCCCAGATGCTCCGTGACGGAAAGCAACAGAGTGAGTTGCGGCGCATATCCGCCGAGGAAATGCTTGCTCGCATGGAGCCGGTACCGCACCCAATGGAGGTCCTGCAGCGGCAACGTCAACTAAAGGGAGTCACGCAAGCTAAGCAGCCTACGGACTAAAGAGAGAGGTGCGAATCGAAAAGCCCGTGAACATGCCCGGACGTGTGACGACTACTTTTATTTGCCGCAGGTCCCGATCGGCGTACTCCACGTCGGCCGTAATGATGTAGTCATAGGTTGGTTCGGGAATGAAGGCATCGAGCCAGATTGGTTCATTGCCGAGTATCCGCACCCGCGTAACCGTATAGCGCTGGATTGGGTAGTAGCGTACGCTAGTAGGCAGCCTGCCATCATTTTCAACGAGCGCGATGTCCTGCTTGGGCAGACCTTCGGCTTGCGTGAGAATTGCGTCCATGATCTCCTGGGGCCTCTTTGTCACAACGGAGGTGTTGCGTTCGTCAATGCGCGGATCGTAGACATGGTTGCGAGGCGCGGTTAGGACGAGCATGAAAAGGCCGATCAGTCCTGAAAATGCGATGACGAAAACCCACGTGAGTTTCTGTTTCATGGCGATCAGCTCCAAACGTCCTACACCAGGTTCACGTGGATCACCGTCCTCAATGTCAAAGCCACCTGCCGCAGCCTTCGCCTCGGCAGTTAATGGCGAACCACATACTCACAGTATATAATGCGAGATAGGAATAGCAATTGCGCCAATTGCAGGTGCACTGCGGTCTGCAATCATCAAGCGCACCAACTGGGCACTTGAATGCGCACTCGTCGGTGAACAGTGTCCTTCTGTAGAGATTCCGGTGCAGGGTAGGTCGATTCGCTTGAATCGAATCGACCGCAGCGATAGGCAGACCCAGCCCCAGGTAGTATAAGAAGTCTTGAACTAAGTGCCCTTTCCGGGGTGTTTGCAGTCATCTAAGAGCATAGAAGAAAGCTAGTAACAGGAGAACACTTGGTGGGATATACAATAACCCTCATTCCGGGCGATGGTGTGGGTCCTGAGATTACGGACGCGACCTGCCGCGTAATTGAGGCGTTGGACGTCGGCATAACGTGGGACGTCCAAGAAGCGGGCCTGCACGTATTTGAGAAGACCGGTGAGCTTCTGCCGCAGTCCGTGGTCGATTCATTGCGCCGGAACAAAGTAGGTATCAAAGGGCCGATCACGACGCCGGTGGGCACGGGGTTTCGCAGCCTTAACGTGACCTTGCGCAAGGAGTTAGAGTGCTACGCAAACTTGCGGCCTTGCAGGAGCTATGCCGGTGTGCAGACCCGATTTGACGAAATTGACATAGTGGTGGTGCGCGAGAATTTAGAAGACCTCTATGCCGGTATCGAGTTCGAGGAAGGCGCCGGCAATGCGCTTGAGCTCATTCACTTTATCCGCGCTCATCACGGCAGCCAGATTCCTACTGACTCCGGCATTACGATTAAACCAATCTCAGTAGAGGGTTCCCGACGCATTGTAAAGTTCGCCTTCGAGTACGCCCGGGCGAATGGACGCAAGGCCGTCACGGCCATCCACAAGGCGAACATTCAGAAGCACTCCGACGGCCTCTTTCTCCGTGTGGCGCGTGAAGTAGCGGAAGACTACCCGGATATAGAGTTTTGGGACATGATAGTGGACGCTACGTGCATGCAGCTTGTGCGCCGGCCGGAACAATTCGACGTCATGGTCATGCCGAACTTGTATGGCGATATTCTGTCCGACCTCTGTGCCGGGCTGGTGGGCGGTCTTGGTGTGGCGCCGGGCGCGAACATCGGTGATCAAATGGCGCTCTTCGAGCCTATTCACGGCAGTGCGCCCAAGTATACGGGTCAAAACAAAGTAAACCCCATGGCCCAGATGTTTTCCGCGGTGATGATGCTGCGCCACATTGGCGAGCGCGAGGCTGCGGAGCGGATGGAGACAGCGCTCGCGGACGTTATCGCGGAGGGCAAGCACGTCACCTACGATATGAAGCCCGACCGCAACGATCCGACCGCAGCCAGCACGTCGGGCGTGGCGGATGCCCTGATCGAGCGGTTGCGCTAGATTGGCGCGCCGCATATCAGCGACAACTGCGTCGCGAAAGGCCGTTCCTGCAATAATGGGAGTAGTGGAAGAGGCTGCCCGGATGCCGGGGCTCGTAAAAGGACCGTCGAACGGCGCTTGCTGCGGCGGACGCAGAAACGGTATTCCCTGTGCTCTGCTCTTGGCGACGCCCGTTGTTGGGTCTGAGACCTCCTGGGACTAGGAGTTTCACAGCATGGACGATAACATGAAACTCGTCGTGGCAATTGTGCAAGACGAGGACGCGGGAAATCTCATTGATAGCATGGTGAAGGCCGGCTTTGGCGCAACGCGCATTAATACTGCCGGCGGCTTCCTGCGGCATGGCAATGCCACTGTGCTCGTGGGCGTGGAGGAAGAGAAAGTCAGCGAGGTACTGGTGGTTGTCCGGCGAAATTGCACGACCCGCATGCAGTATATCAACCCCATGCCGCCTGCTATGGAGCCGGGCGAGTTCTACATGCCCTACCCGGTCGAGGTGCAGGTGGGGGGAGCCGTCATTTTCGTCCTAGACGTTGAGCGGTTCGAACGCTTCTAATCGCGAGTAATCCCTCGACTTATCCCACCCATAGTCTTGAATTGAAGCCTAATCGGGCTCTTGAGCCTCATGTTCTCTTGTTTGCCGATGTGGAGCTACGGTGTCCGGGTCGGCGATTGACTGGGTCTTCTTGCTGCGCGGGTGTTCCCATCTATGCCAACTGCTGCAGGCTATGAGATTCGAGAAGGTGGTTAACGGAGGTAATCCAATTCCCCGCCTGCGACGGATCCTTGCAATTCTGTTAGCCAAGGTGGCAGGCGCTTTCTCGCGCCGATTGCAGCGCGGCGGCGGCACTGCCCTCCCCGGGCTTGTGGCTGAGCACCTGTCACCAACCTTGCTCGGTTTCCTACTTGCCCAGGTGCCCGCGGGCACTGTCTTTGTGACTGGCACCAATGGCAAGACGACAACCGCTGCTCTGCTTCGCAATATCCTTGCTGCAGACGGGCGCTCCGTTCTGCACAACGCCACGGGGTCGAATCTGACTCGCGGCGTCTTGAGCATGCTACTCCAACACACGGCGTGGAACGGCAGGCTGCATCTTACGCGCGAGAGCATGGCCGTTTTGGAGTTGGACGAGGCGGCGATAGTGCAGGCGCTCCGGCAGCACCGGCCAAAATGTATTGTAGTGACCAATCTATTTCGCGATCAGCTCGACCGCTACGGCGAGGTGCAGACGATTGCCACCGGTTTGCGCACTGCATTTTCACAATTAGATTCCTCCACAGCGCTACTTCTGAATGGAGATGATCCATTGGTAGCGAGTCTGGGTGAATCCTATGGCGGCCCGGTGCACTACTTCGGCCTTGATGATCCCGGCTTGGCACGCAAAGACATCGAGTTGGCAGCCGATTCGCACTACTGCCCCCATGACGCGATTCCGTTGACGTATGCGGCTGCCTACTACGGGCACCTTGGAGATTACGTGTGCGGAGCGTGCGGTTGGAAGCGGCCCGAGCGCAATGTGCGGGCAACAGCAGTGGAATTGCACGGCTTTGCCGGCGCGGACCTCACCATCTCACTGCCGGAGAACGAAACCCGGGTAAATCTGCGTGTTCCGGGACTCTATAACGTCTACAATGCGCTCGCAGCCACGGCGGCGGCGTGGTACTTTGGCGCCGCCGCAGAGGCAGTATCGCAGGGTCTCAGTACCACGATTCCCGCATTTGGACGTGCAGAGGTAGTTGAGGTCGGTGAGCGAAATACATGGCTGCTGCTCATTAAGAATCCGGTCGGCGCAAACCAAGTCTTGCGGCTGCTGTCTGCTGAAGAAGGCCCCCTGCATGCGCTCGTAATACTCCAGGATCGCGCGGCGGACGGGCATGATGTTTCATGGATATGGGATGTAGATTTCGAATGCTTGGCGGATGCCGCAGTCACGACTAGCGGACGGCGTGCGGAGGATATGGCGGTGCGGTTAAAGTATGCGGGTGTAACGGACATGACCGCCATGCGTGATATCGAGAGCGCGTTTGACAGGGCTCTTGCCGGCGTACCGACCGGTGGTACGCTCTTCGTCCTGGCGACGTACACAGGTATGCTTGAAATGCGCAAAGTTTGGGTAGGGCGCGGGCTTGTGCGCCGCTATTGGGAGGGACAAGGATGAAGCTCGTGATTGGGCATCTCTATCCGCGCCTCATGAATATGTATGCGGATCGCGGTAACGTCATTTGTTTGGAGCAGCGCTGCCGATGGCGCGGTATAGAATTGGAAATACGAAGCATCGATCCCGGACCCATGCACGCGGCCGCGGAGATCGACATTCTCTTGGTTGGCGGCGGCCAAGACCGCGAGCAAATGCTAGCCTCGCAGGACCTGGTAGAGGCAAAGGGCTCAGTGTTGCAGGATGCGATTACGGATGGGCTGGTTGCGCTCGCGGTGTGCGGGGGATATCAACTATTCGGCGAGTACTATCGTGATCACACCGGCGCCGAGCTGCGCGGCCTTGAGGTGCTGCCAGCCTATACCATTCACCCGGGTGCAGCCAGCCAACGCTGCATTGGCAACATAGTTACCACGTGGCACAGGGAAAAGCTCGTTGGATTTGAGAATCACGGTGGGCGCACATATCTTCGCGACCCGGCGTCTGCTCTGGCTACCGTTTCTAGCGGATTCGGGAACAATGGTGAAGACCGGACGGAAGGTGCACAGTGGAAGAACGTCTACGGCACCTATCTGCATGGGTCTCTGCTGCCCAAGAATCCGGCGTTTGCGGATCACCTGATCCTGCAAGCCCTGCAGCGTCGCTATGGTGTTGCTTCACTGCCTCCGCTCGACGATGCCATCGAGGAGGCTGCACACCGACGGGCAATCAAGATTGCCGGCAAATAACCGGTGATTGCGGCCCACAACAGAAGAAGATGGCTGACCTGCTCTTTAAAAAGCCCAAAGTGCATAGAGGGGCTGAGATTTCTATTGCAGGTTAATGCAAGAGTCGGACGTGAGAGCCGAAAGGGTCAATAGAGTTGATGCGGTGCGTATCCACGGTGCGTGTGGGCACGTCCGCGAAGGAAGCTACCCAACGGGAGAGGCGGCGCAATTCGAGCAGAGCCCGCCGACTTCAAGTTCCACGTTTCTGATGGTGAAGGCGTGCTCTTCTTGAAGGGACTGCTTGAGTTGGTCGATGTGCGGGCTGCTAAATTCAATTACTGCTTCGCATGTTATGCAGACGAGGTGGTGATGCTCTCCATCACCGGCGGCTTTGAAGTGGCGATGGTCTTGCTGCAGGTTCGCTGCCTCCACGAGCCCCTGCTCGCGCAGGAGATCAAGCGTGCGGTACACGGTAGAGAGACTGACCCGATGACCGCGCTGCCGCGCAATCTGAAATACCTCATCCGCTCCCAGGTGTCCGGGTTGCTCGCGAATGATCTTCAAAATGGCTTCACGCTGTCGCGTGAAGCGGCGGCCTGACGACCGGAGAAGTCGCTTAGCATTTGAAGTCGCAAGTTGTGAGCGTGCAGCGACCAATGTATTTCCCTCGTAAGGCAGGTTTCCTGACTGTGTCATTTGCGCTATGAAAACGACAACAGCTAATTCCTACCTCGCCAGTAGTAATTACATCTTAGCACATACTCCGGCCCTAGGCTGCCGTGCTGTGCAGTGCCAATGATGCGGCCTTGTGTGCAAACAATGCTCTGGATAATTGTAATTCACATTGGAGAAATGAGGGTTCCTCGCAGTGGAAAACGGTTGCTTGATGCGCCTCTGGAAGCGCCTCCCACATCAGAATTCAAACAGTGCATTCGCGAACCGGGATTCTGCTTCGCCCAGGGTCACGCGAGCAGAAACAGCGGGTCTTTCTCAAGTATCTTGACGCCAATTTCCAAGAACGGCTTTGCCTCGATGAGGCGCAGGGTTGCGTTGCCAATCTTCCCTACGCGCATGATGTCGTGCTCGAGGCAGACGGCATCCATCTTCTCGAATGCGCGGGGGTGCTCCGGCAAGTGGGCGCGGGTGGGTACGGTGACAATGCGCCCTTCTAAGTCAATTACCTTGGGATAGAAGACTTCCTTACTCAAGATCGGGGCGCCGCCGGCCTCTTCAATCGTGTGAATGGTCGTATTGCTATTCTGGCCGATGCCGATCAACAACACTTTCCCGCCGCTGACGCAATTTCTGTGCCACGGGGTTCCCGGCCCGGTAGGATAAACGGCGGTCTCCGCACCGGCGAGTAGCCAGTCGCGGCGGGCGCCGATGGCGTGGAGGGTATGGCAAGCGGAGAGGGAGGGCCGGGCCTCCGGTCGCCGGCGCAGCGCCTCAGTAATGGCGCCAAGTTTCGATGGGGTGACTCGGAGGTCGAGGATTGGGTTGTGCTTGATGTAATGGAAATGCGACCCCCCGCGCCAGGTCACCGGGCTGGTTGGGACTGCTACCGTCCCTTCGGCGCCTACCGCTGCAAGCAACGCATCCACGACAGTGTCGGCCCCACCCTCGACGTACCCAAAGCGAGAGAGGGACGAGTGCACAAGTACCACGTCGCCGTCGGCAAGTCCAAGATTGCGCAAGCCATCGACAAGCATGGAGTACGTAACATGGGGCTGGGATTTCTCTATTGACATAAACTCTCTCTCTTTCTACCTTGCCGGTTTTGCAGTATCAGTGGCGTGGATGTGTTAAGGCCTGAGTGTACCAAGGCACGAGTGTGCCGAGGCTTGATTGTGCCAAACTGTATGCGGCGCAAATCACCAAGAGCACAAGAAACGCAGCGCTTTAGACCCAGCTCAGTAAACGGAGCGCAGAAAACCGAGCACGGAGAACCGAGCACGGAAATCCGAGCGCAGAGAATTGAGCGCGGGAAACCGAGCGCGGAATGCTCCAACCGTTCGCGCTGAGCCTGTCGAAGCGTAAACGGTCAATAGAGCGCACACTCTGCTCCGCTCTGTCAGCAAACCGCCAATTGCTTACTCCCAATTCTAGCTCTTGGCTAGCGAAGGGCCACCGTTTCTCCAGTTTCCATGGATTCACATACCGCAAGGCCGACGCGTAGCGCGCGCTTCCCATCTTCCCCGGCTACTCGTGGTGGCTCGCCGCGGCGTATTCGGTTTGAGAACTCTTGAATAGCTGCGGTGTACGCATGTTGAGACCGGAATCTGTACTCTTGCGCTCTGCCCACATGGTCTCTGTGGGTAAATTGGGTAGCTTCGATGTCCATGATTACCCCGAGGGGTCCAATTAGCTCTTCCTCCTGTACCGGAAAGGGCTTGAATCCGTGCGGCATGCCGCAGGAAGTTGTGATGACGCCAATGTCGCCACTATCGAATTCGATAAGTGCGACGCCCGTATCGGGCGGGGCGCCAAGCTTCTTGCGTTGGTCGGACTGCTGCTTGCCCCAACTGAAGCCGCGGGCGGTTACCTGTTTGACTTCGCTACGAAAGAGCCAAGTCCACACGTCGTAGTGGTCTGCAAACAGATCGAGGAAGACTTGCATGCCTTGCGATTCGTTGCGGTCAGGCGGGTTGGCAAACGCCGGCATCAGGCAGTGGACACGATATATCGCAGGTCGACCAAGGGTGGATTCATCCAACATTTCACGGATGCGCACAAAACTGGGCTGAAAACGGCGCGGGAAACTCACGCCGACAGCTACCCGGTTGCCGTGCGCCGTTGCCAAGAGCGTGTCGCACTCGCTCAGCGCGTGCGTGATGCTGCGTTCGCAGAATACGTGCTTATGGTGCTTAACGACGTCAAGGCCGATGGGCCCGTGCAATGTCGAAGGGGTGCAGAGAGAAACGATGTTGATGTCAGCGCGCTCAAGAACGGCGTAGTAGTCCGTGCTGACTGTGGCGATCCCAAACTCTTGGGCCAAGCCGTGGGCACGCGACTCATCCAGGTCTACAATCGCCACCACCTGGGAATCATTCACCGCTTGCCAGCCGATTATGTGCTTGCGGGCGCTGGCGCCTGCGCCAATGATGCACGTGCGAACGCGACTAACCGGTGTGATCATTGTGTTGAATCATAATGGTTCCAGTGGAGAGTTCGGGTCAAACTAAGGAAGTAAAGCGAGGTAGCTCCCGCGCACAGCCGTTCGTTACGGCTCTCTGCTGCGCGCGCATAAGATGTGCGCACGCATAGACGTGCGTACGCATAGACATGCGTATTCATAGTGTAGCGCAGATTGGCCGCGTAGGCGATACTAGACGTGGTACGAATAGTCCTCGGAGGCAGACATCCGTGCGCGTATACATCAGCGTTGATATGGAAGGACTCGCCGGCGTTGCGCTGCGCGAGCAGATTTCCCGCCACATTGGGGGGCGGCAATATCAGCAGGGCCGAAGATTGGTGATGGCGGAGGTAAATGCCGCCATAGAGGGGGCTTTTGTTGGCGGCGCCACAGACGTAATTGTGCACGATAACCACGGCAGCAGCATGAACATGCCAATAGAGCAGATTGACCCGCGCGCGGACGTCTATATGGGCAACCTGCCCTATCCCCAGCACGCAATTTTGGAACCTGATGTTGACGTTTTCTTCTGCGTGGGATACCACGCAGCTCAGGGCACGATGCACGCTTTTCGAGACCATACCGTGAGTTCGTCACGTTGGAGCGACGTTTGGCTGAACGGAGTGGCGATAGGCGAATTGGGACTAAGCGCCGCATGCGCGGGCGTTTACGGCGTACCGGTCGGTATCGTGGTCGGCGATGACAAGGTGTGTGCAGAGGCCTGCGCGTTGCTGGGGCCTTTGGTGGATGTTGTGCCGGTCAAGACCGGGCTGGGACGGCATGCCGCCAAGCTCTTGCCTGTTGCCGACCAGCACGCCAGGATCCGTGAGGCTGCAGCGCGGGCGGTGCGCCGCGCCGGTGAATTGACGCCACATTTCATTGCGCCGCCGTATGAATTGTGCTTGCAGTACAGCTCACCGAGGTTTCTCGATGCCATTGCGTGCGATGGCGTGTACAGCATTCGGCGTGGGGGGACGACAATCTGCTTTAGGGGAGACAACCTCATCGAGCTGGTAGGTAGAATGTGATGGTAAGGCGTGTGCCCCGTTGGATACTTTGTATTCTGCTTCCGTTCTTGCTCGTTGGTTGTTCGGCTGAAGGAAGTACGGAGCGCTTTGGCCGCCTGTATAACGCAATCCGCTCTCAGCCGGAGATACAACCCCCTGCCGACTATGTGCCACCTACTACCGCTGCGATTGGCGGAGATCCCATCGCAAAGGCGGATGTTGTCGTATTTGCGGCACGTCCCGGTGATGCGGCGGTGTCGGCATTCGCCACGATTAGGCAAGCAGTCGCGCAGGGCAAGCGAGTCGTCATCGTCTTTGTGACCGACGGTGACGCCCAGACTATTGTTGCGCGAGGACTTGCCGACCTGCCTGCAGATGCTACGCCCACCCCACGGCAATATCTGCACGGGGCGGCGGTGCTCCAGGAAACGGCATTGAAAGTGGCGGAGAATTCGTTTGGCTTAACGTGGGAAGACGTATTCTTCCTCTCATATCCCGACGGCAATTTGCATCAATTGGCGGAGGAAGCGCCGGACCAAGTGATCCGCTCGCCCTACACCGAGAAAGACGGCGTACATGATCCCAACGTCACCCCGTATCGCATCCTGCGCACCGGATACGGTTTCCCGTATGCGTTCAATTTTGTATTGCGCGACCTGAATGACGTGCTGGTTGAATTGAACCCGAGGGAGATTTACTTTCCCTCACCCGACAGTGAAGATGAGACCGCGGCTGCCGCGGGACGGCTGATTGTGCGGTCGTTGCGCGAAGTGGCGCCCCCTACCGCTAGGGTGCTTGTATATTCACAAAAAGCCGACGCGCGGCGACCTCCGGACCTGCGTGTTCACGTAACTGCCCCGGAGGAGAAGCAAGATGCGCTCAGCATGTATGCGGAGCGCATAGGTATTGCAGACTGGCCGGAGCTACCGGCTGCTTTGCTTGAGGAAGAGGTGTTTTGGAAGTTCGACTATGCCGAAGCCCCTTGAAGAAGGTAGCAGAGCACATCAGAAGATTGGCAGCGGATTCACAATGGAGAGAATGAACATGACCTTGCCACAACAATCACTTCATGGGTCAGTTTTAAAAGCAGGCTATTCGTTGGCGGAGATGCTTGCTCTAGCCAAGCGCTTTGGCTTACCGGGAGTAGACGCTTCTTTCGGCGCAGTGCGGGCATTGGTGGAGGAGACATCGCCTGCCTCTGTGCGCGATCTCTTTGCCGCCCACGGTGCGCTGCCCGCCTTCATGGGATTTATCCCGGCAGGGATATTTTCGCCGGAGGCAGAGTTTATGCAGTCTCTTGACCAGTTTTCGGAGAACTGCGCGGTGGCAGAATCCGTAGGTTGCCGGCGCACCGGCTCGTACTTCCCCAATCGTATGCCGCTGCCGCCGGACGAGGCACGCCGGATTCTAAGAGATCGTACGGGCACATTAGCTGAGCGGGCGGAGCCTCATGGCATTGCCATCGGCCTGGAGTTTCTGGGTCTGCGCACGTTCCGGCTGGACGAACCCCATGCATTCATCAACAACGTGCCGGACACCATTACTATGCTCCGTGAGACCGGCAGGCCGAACGTCGGCTTGATTCTCGACTCGTTCCATTACTTCACGAGCGGCGGCGATTTGTCGCAGATTCGTTCGTTGCGCGCGCAGGATATCGTGCACTTGCACGTGAATGATGCCCCCCATGCCGACGTGATGAGCCTGGAAGACACGGACCGCGTGCTGCCCGGCCGAGGCGTCATAGACTTGGTGGGATGGTTCCAGGCGATTGCTGAGATTGGCTTCGACGGCTACGTCGCCATCGAGGTCTTCGACGAGGCATTTCGCAATCAAGACCGAGAAGTAGCAGTGAGCATTGCCAAACAGGCCCTTGACGCTGTGTTAGAGCGGGCGGCCTAATGGTTCGACAAGCTTGTATCAATGAGTGGGAGCGCCGGTAGCGTAGGTTCGCACGGGTCGTGCGCGTAACCTGCGCCGTTGACCTGCATTGATAGGCAACCATGCCCCGCGCAACTACCCGTCAGTGCAATGGTGTCGTACTACTAGAACCGGCCATCTTCAAACCGTCACACTGCTATACGCGAGCACGATAGCGCCCAAGGCGATCACTATTGCGCCTCCGATGCGCGGCACCGGCGATTGCTCGCGCAGTACCATGATGCCCAGCACCGTGCCGATAACTACCCCTACTTCGCGTAATGGCGCCACTTGACTCACCTGCGCAATCGAGAGAGCCACCAGCGCGAGACTGTAGGCCAGCGGCGAGAGCACTGCGCCGGCGCCCATGGTGACCGGATGCGCGCGCCACGCGGCAACTAGGGAGTCCACTCTGCGACGGAGCAGCCACGACATTGTGAGGGCTGGCCCGAGGAATGCTCCGGTGACGTAGAGCAAGGGCGGCACGTGCGATACGCCCACCTTGTCCCACAGCGAGTACGTCGCGATGGTCATACCGGTGACGACGGCGAAGCCGATACCGGCGGCAGGGCGAAAGTGGGCGTCAAGACCCTCGCGCGAGAGGTCTGCCGGAATCTGGACGATCAGGAGCCCCAGAACGATACCGGCAATGCCGAGCCCTTGCGGCAGGCTGATGTGCTCGCTGAGAAACAGCACCGCGCCAATGGGCGTTAGCGCCACGCCGACGCCTCTAGCCAGGGGATAGACCACCGACAGGTCGCCGTGCTCGTAGGCCTGAGCGAGCAGCGTGAAGTAGAACGCGTGGATGATCGCGGTGCCCAGGAAGAATCCCCAGCCGATGGGCGTAATCGTTGTCCTGGAAAGTAGGTACAAAGCGATTGGCAGCGTGACGACGGTACCGGCCACGCATAGATTCCAGGTGTAGATCAGGGGCCGGCCGCTGCGCTTCAGGAGCAGG
The DNA here is from genome assembly GCA_965221905.1 of Chloroflexota bacterium. GTDB lineage: Bacteria > Chloroflexota > UBA11872 > VXOZ01 > VXOZ01 > VXOZ01. The sequence continues at coordinate 2,570,275 of OZ244922.1, read as the reverse complement.
TTCCACGTGGCGTGGGCCAAGGCTGCTCCCAGCACGAGCAGCAACGCAAGCACGGTCATGCTTGCGCCTCGCCACCGTTATGATAACTGGGATTCTCTGACGGCTCTGCGTTGCGCACCCGTGAAGGTTTTTGCTTACTAGTGTTCAAGAGTACTGAGGCCTGGGCAGGTACAAGGTGAAATCTGATCTGTCGATTCCGCATTCCACAGATTTGCTCGCGGTTTCCCGACTTCATCTCCACACGTGATCGCGTTACGGTCTTACAGCTTGGTCAAGGTGGAGAAGGGCTCATCCCAGTATAGCGCGGCAGTCAGGGCGTGTATTGAGCGGAGATGTTGTATACAACATCGTGAGTAAATTCGCTGCTCATTTGGCTCCCATGGACCAGCCGGATTTGGGCTGTCCGCGACTGGGTTAATCTCTGTACAAAGCGAGGAGACGTCAGGGGCTACGCTTACCAGGTTTGCGCGGTGCAGTCTAGTCTATCTAGATGCTTAAAAGTGGGGGTAGTGTGTGATAGAATCTTGTCCAACTGTAACGATTGAAGCCAAGCAGCGTGTACGATATACTGCTTGGCAATGGGAGTGTGCAGTTCGAACGAAGAGTGAACCTAACAGGAGGGTACGAGCGTGAAGGCGAATTCTGTAGGTCTGAGTAGACGCCGGCTCTTGCAGGGCATTGGCGGGACGTTAGGTGTGTTGGGCTTGGCGGCGTGCGGAACGGTGGCGACCGCGCCGGCTCCTGAAGAGAAGGAGGCCATGGCGCCCAAAGAGGAGCAGAAGGCGCCTGAACCGGCTGAGCCGACCGAGGTTGAATTCTTGATCGGACCGTTCGCGGGACGCAACGCCGATGCGATGGACACGCTGCTGGCAAATTTCCATGAGAAGACGCCTAGCATACAGATCAAGCTGATCGTCGCCGAGGCGGGCGTGAACTACCAGACACAGATCCGGACTTTTGTCGCTGCCGGAGCGAATGCCGACGTGGTGCATATGTCCGGTGGGCATTTTACGTACGCCACCGACGGTATTCTGGTCAATTTGGATGACTACGCCAAGGCGGATGGTGGCTTCGACATCGAAGCCTACTATCCCCGCGTTACGGCGTTCTACCGCGTGCCTGAAGGCGGGCTGTGGTGCCTGCCGTGGAACCATGCCACCGAGGGGCTCTACTACAACAAGACGCTCCTGGCCGAGGCCGGAGTCGAAGAACCGGACGAGAATTGGACTTGGGACGACCTCCGCGAGGCTGCGCGTACGCTGACCAGGGATGTCAATAATGACGGCGAGCCGGAGTCATGGGGCGTTGAGTTTCGACTGGTGCGCATCGATCACGTGCTGCGATCGTTCGGCGGTGGGTTCCTTGCCGATGAAAACACGAGGTCAGTTATAACCGATCCCGGTTCAATCACCGCGTTGCAATACATCGCCGACCTGATCGTCAAGGACCGCACCCACCCTTACCCGGCGCTGGGATGGAACAAAGGGTTTTCCCAGGGCAAGATAGCGATGTCTTTCCTGCCGGAGTGGGCGGCAGTGAGGCTGGGCAAAGTAGAGGGGCTTGACTTCGACATCGGCATCATGCCGCAGGGCCCTGAGGGAAGGTTTACGTTCTTCGGCTCGGGTGGCGCCTCTATGTTCAGCACGACCAAGGGGCCGGATGCTTCCTGGGAGGTGCTGAAGTGGTTCACGAACTCTGACGGCGGCGAGTGGGCGGTTGCCCGGGCGATTTCATTCCCCGCCGGATCGCCGTCTGCATTGATTGCGGCCAATGAGTACTTCTGGACAGAATATCTCACTAAGCCGGCAAATCGCACCCGCTTCCTCCAGAATCCCGACTTCGCCGTAGTGCCTTTCGGCGGCAGTTGGGACGGCAGATTCTTCGACCAAAGCGCGCGCAAGGCGCTCCCGCAGATTTGGGAAGGCACGAAGTCGGTGGAAGAGGTAGCACGGGAACTGGATAAGATGTGGATCGCGCGGCTGGAGGAGACCGGTAGGGGATAGTAGGAGACGAGATCGGCATCTCTTGCAACTGTTAAGTCCAAGCACACATCTCCGCAGAGCATGTCTCTGCGGAGATGTGTTTTCGTTTGCAGTGAGACTTCCTAACTCACGTGCGCGATCACAGATCGTGAAGGGTGAGCGCATTAAGAGGGGCTGACGGCGCGGTAAACCTCTGCTGGGCAGGGATACTTCGTGTGCAGTAAAGGCTGCGAGCGGGCTAGACTGCATTGAGGATGCGCAGTATGGTAGCATATACTCGACTTGAAGCAGATTGAAGTTATGCAGGAGGGTGCGAGCATGAAGGCAATTGCCGGTAAAACAAGCAGGCGACGAATCTTGCAGGGCATCGGTGGATCGTTTGTTGCCTTGGGTTTGGCGGCTTGCGGTACCGTCGTGACGACGCCGGCACCGGCAGAAAAGGAGGCAATGGCGCCCAAAGAGGAGCAGAAGCCACCTGAGCCTGCCGAGCCGACCGTCGTTGACTTCTTCATCGGGCCGTTTGCGGGGCGCAACGCCGAAACGTTCGACACTTTGCTCGCGAACTTCCATGAGAAGCATCCCGATATTCAGATCAATTTGATCGTCGCGGGAGCGGGAAACTATCAAGAGAACATCCGCATCTTTGTCGCTGCCGGCGCCGCGTCGGACGTGGTGCATATGTCCGGCCCGCACCTAACGTACGCCGTGGACGGCAACCTCGTCAACTTGGATGACTATGCCAAGGCGGATAATTCGTTCGACATCGACGTGTACTATCCGCGCGTCACGGACTACTACCGCGTACCGGAAGGCGGCCTGTGGTGCCTGCCGTGGAACTATGCTACTGAGGGGCTCTACTATAACAAGCAGCACTTCGCCGAAGCGGGTGTCGAAGAACCTGACGAAAACTGGAATTGGGACGACGTCGCTGAAGCGGCGCGCAAGCTGACTAAGGACGCCAATAATGACGGCGAACCGGAGGCGTGGGGGGTAGAGTTTCGCCTGGTGCGTCTCGACCATGTGCTGCGCTCCTACGGGGGCGGCTTCCTTGTCGAGGAGAATACGAAGTCGGTCGTGACGGATCCCGGTTCCATTACGGCGTTGCAATACCTCGCCGACCTGATGTTGAAGGACCGTGTTCATCCTTATCCGACGCTGGGATGGAGAAACGGAATTTCCCAAGGCGTAGTTTCGATGTCATTCCTGCCGGAGTGGGCCGCGGTAAGGCTGGCTGCCGTAGAAGGACTGGATTTTGAGATCGGTCTTATCCCGCAAGGGCCGGAGGGAAGAGTGACGTTCTTCATTCCGGGCGGGGCCGGCATTTTCAGCAATACCAATGCGCCTGATGCCGCGTGGGAAGTGCTGAAGTGGTATACGAACTCTGACGGCGGCGAGTGGGCGCTTGCCCGGGCAATAGCATTCGTTGCTGGGTCGCCAACCGCGCACAGAGAGGCAAACGAGTACTTCTGGAATACGCATTTGCAGAAGCCGGCGAATCGGCACGTCTTTCTCCAGAATCCTGACTTCGCAGTAGTGCCCTATTCCCACAGTTGGGATGGCGTTTCCTTTAACGGTATCGCACGTGAGTTGCTGCCAAAGATCTGGGAAGGCACGACCTCGGTGGAAGAGGTTACGCGCGAGTTGGATAAGTTGTGGAACGCGCGATTGGATGAGACCGGTAGGGGATAGTAAGAGGCTAGAACGGCAACTTTGGCAACCATTTAGTCCAAGAACACATCTCCGCGGAACACTTCTCTGCGGAGATGTGGCTTAGAGGGTGACACAATGGTTGGCCAGAACGACTGCCAGTGCCGTTCGTGGTGAGCTTGTCGAACCATGAACGGCCCTTCGACAAGCTCAGGGCGAACGGCCCTTCGACAAGCTCAGGGCGAACGGCCCTTCGACAAGCTCAGGGCGAACGGCCCTTCGACAAGCTCAGGGCGAACGGCCCTTCGACAAGCTCAGGGCGAACGGCCCTTCGACAAGCTCAGGGCGAACGGCCCTTCGACAAGCTCAGGGCGAACGGCCCTTCGACAAGCTCAGGGCGAACGGCCCTTCGACAAGCTCAGGGCGAACGGCCCTTCGACAAGCTCAGGGCGAACGGCCCTTCGACAAGCTCAGGGCGAACGGCCCTTCGACAAGCTCAGGGCGAACGGCCCTTCGACAAGCTCAGGGCGAACGGCCCTTCGACAAGCTCAGGGCGAACGGCCCTTCGACAAGCTCAGGGCGAACGGTATGGGGGCAGGCTCAGGAGTTGTCTTGGCTTTCAAGGTGTGGTGGTCGGTGTTCAGGGCGGATGGGCTACTAAGCTGACAAACGGAGACTTTGCGCTACAGTGCCTTGGCAGGCAATCTCTCGGTTACATATCGGATTCTTGCCCACAGTTACGATTAAACAGAAACGAGGATCTTGACCTATGAGCGCAATTCGCGTGGGGGTGGTTGGTATCGGCGGCCGCGGGCAGAACTATCTGCGGTGGATCAGTGAGGTTGACCGTCGTTCGTACCTGGGCGCGGACCGGCACTGGAGCCATACGAAGCGGACGTCGTATTGGGGAACCGTGCTGCGTGAATCGCGTGACATAGCCTACCCGGAAGAGATGTACAAGCAGTATGCGCGCAGCCTCAAGGAGTACGGGATCGTTGAGATACGGGATCTGAGCGCCGAGATTGTGGCCGTCTGCGATATCAAGGACGAACACCTTGATGTGGCGACGCAGATCCTGACTGAGGAGCTTGGCAGGGAGCCGCCCAAGACCTATACCGACTATCGGCAGATGCTGGATGAGGCCGCGCTGGATGCCGTGGTCGTGGTCAGCGCCAACTTTGCGCATCGCGAGATTGCCGTTGCGGCGCTCGACACGGGGGCATGGGTGCTGTGCGACAAGCCGCTGGCGACGACCGTGGCGGACTGCCAGGCAATTGTGGACGCCGCGCATCGCAGCGGCGGTAAAATGTACATGGGACTTAACGAGCGATCCAACCCGGCCGTGACGAAGGCCCGTGAGGTTGTTGCTACCGGTCAAATCGGCCGTCCCCAGATGATAACCGCCCAGTCGATTCGACACCCATTTGCTCCGACTCCCTGGCGGTATAGTCAGGCGCAGAGCGGCGGCGCGCTGAACGAAAAAAACTGCCACGACTTCGATCTCTTCAACTGGTTCGTCGATTCTAAGCCGCAGCGTGTGATGGGCATCGGCGGCCAACATGTTCTTACCGAAAACACCGATGTCATCGACCACGCGTGGGTTCTCGTAGAGTATGAGAACGGCGCCCGGGGTTGCCTGCAGCTTTGCTTGTTTGCTACAGCTTCAAGTGGGCCGAAGGCAGTCTTGGATGCGATTGGCGACAACGGGCGCATAGTCGTGAAGGGCGGCTCGGTCGAGGTCTTCGGGCGCAGTCCGCTTAACGACCATGCCGTATATAAGGTCAGCCGAGACAGCAACCTGCCGGGGCATTCCGGCGACCTGACGCAAGCTTTCCGCTTCTTGGACTGCGTCGCTCACGACAAGCCCGCGCCGGTGGCGCCGGAAGCCGGTATGGAGAGCACGGTCATCTGTTTGGCAGCGGAGGAGTCGATCAGCCGTAACGGTGAGTGGATTAATATAAAAGAATTCGTGGCGGAGGAGCTGGCATCGGCTTCTGCTTAGGTGGTACTTCTAGTTAGAGGCTATTTGGAATGCATAGCACTTCCCAGCCGTTCGTGCTGAGCTTGTCGAAGCATGAACGTCCGGGGAAGTATTCCCCCGTACAGCACCAGCATTTCCCTAAAGCTTGCTGCCGGGCTACACCATGTTGAAAAAGAGTTTTCTGAAATCTGGATACTGCCACGGAACACTATGAGCGATTACAGGTCTACGAGGAGTTAGCCATGCCAGTACGTCCAAACATTGTCGTGATTGTCACCGATCAGCAACGATCGGACTGTGTAGGATATGCCAACCCGGTCTTGGAGACTCCCTATCTCGATGACCTGGCGTCACAAGGAGTAAAGTTTTCGCGGTGTTATACCGCTTCGCCGTCCTGCTTGCCGTCGCGTGCCGCCATGATGACAGGGATGGACCAATGGACCCACGGTCGCCTAGGCGGCGGCGCGGGCTACGACGCGCTGGACTTTCCGGCGACGTTGGCGGGCGAGCTCATGAAAGCCGGGTACCATACCCAGAGCATCGGGAAATCAGACCAATTTCCCCGCCGTGCCCTCTACGGATTCTTCAACGCGGTGCAGGACAGCACAGGGCGTGGGCTTGAAACCGACTACAAGATTTGGCTGCGCGAGCAGACCGCCGGCAAATTCGGCGACCTGGATCATGGACTGGAGTGGAATAGCTGGATGGCCCGGCCGAGCCACCTGCCGGAACACCTGCATCCTACGTATTGGACGGCGAGTGAGGCCGTCAAGTTCATCGAGCGGCGGGACCCCACGTGTCCCTTCTTCTTGTGGTTATCGTTTTCGCGTCCCCATGCGCCGTACGATCCGCCGCCGGTCTACTTTGACATGTACAAAGACAACCCCGACATTCCGATGCCGCCGCAAGGTGACTGGGCCGAAATGTACGATGAGCCGATCACGAGCATTTCGGCTTGGAAGGGACGGGCAACGGATGCTCAAGTGCACCGGACAAGAGCAGCCTACTACGGCGCCATCTCGTTCATCGATCATCAGGTGGGACGATTCTTGTATGAATTCGGACGGCTTGAGCGGGCGGCAATGAGGAATACCTTCTTCGTCTTTACGTCAGACCACGGCGACATGCTTGGCGACCACTGTTTGTGGCGAAAGGGCTATTCCTACGACGGTTCTTCGCGCATACCCTTCTTCATCAAGTACCCGGATACTTGGAGCGAGGCTCGCGGTGGCGTGTGCGATGAGATAATCGAAGTGCGGGACATCATGCCGACGGTGCTCGATGCCGCCGCGGTGGACATCCCGGATTGCGTCGATGGGAAGAGCGTAATTCCTCTGGCAAGAGGGGAGCCCACTGACTGGCGTGAGTACTTGCAAGGGGAGCAGACGAATCTCCATGGCAGAGAGAACGGCATGCAGTTCATCGTGAATAAGCGCGAGAAGTACACCTGGTTCCACCATACGGGCAAGGAACAGTATTTTGATCTTATCGAGGATCCCCAGGAGTGCCACGACCTTGCCGGGAATCCGGCAGCGAAAGATAGAATTGAGGCAATGCGCAGCCTGCTTGCGCGCGTCAATGAGGAGCGTGGCGACCCACGCGGTCAAGGCGGCAAACTGGTCGTGCAACCGGACGGCGCCTTCCTGCGCTCACCGAACTACGCCAAATGGAAAGCACGCGCCGACGAGCGCATGAGCGCATCAGGGATTCGCGGGTCTGCATCCGGGGACGACCGGGCGCGCCGGTTTCCCAATTACCAACAGGGACCGGTACCGAAGGGGAGTGCTACTGCTGCAGAACGGCGCTAGAGAAAGTAGCCTAACGCGCTCAGGAAATTCTTGTAAACGCACTGCTGCTCCCAGATGATGCCGTCCACGCCCAGGCCCCACCATTCATCCGGCATGAAGTAGACGGACACTTCGGCTTCGGAGCCCCAGCGGCCCCACCAATGGATCAGGTGGAGATTGTCGGATTGAGAGAGCCAGAGGGCGAGGTCGATGAGCTGCTCATTCCCTGTGAGTCGCGCCTTCTGATAGCAGGCAGTCATAAGCTGGAAGATGGCGCGCTGCGGTTCGTTGCCGAGGAAGAACTCAGAGCCCCCTGAACCTGCCCAGGTCCCGGGGAAAGGCGGCAGTGTAATCCGATTAGCTTGGCCGCCGTAATTGTCGATCACCTCTGTAGCCGTAGCCGGTGTGACACCCTCGTGTTTAAGGTAGCGGGGCAGCGCCTCCATGAATTCAAAGACTCCGCTGTCGTAGTACTGGTGCTCGCCGAAAGTCTCGAAGTCCCAGCCCACCATCACAAACGGGCCGTCGGCGTTTCGCACCCAACGGGCATAGTCGTCCGCCATGAGGGGCCACCCCGCCCACTGGCGCTGAGAGAAGCGGTACCCAACGTCGTCGCTCAGTTCATAGTGACGCGCAAGCAGCTTGACGCCCGGGCGATGATAGTAGAGATGCGTGGGTTGTCGCCATCCCAGCATCCATTCCCTCCCGTCCATGAGGGCGCCGCGAAAGCCGGCTTTGTCCAGCGCGCTGACAATGGTTTCCGACATGAGCATTTCGGTTGTATCGGTTACGATGGGTCGTTTCCCAAAGAGGTCCGATAGCTCGTCCGCCATAGATTCCATCCGCGCCGTGAAAGCAGGCAGGTCTATCAGCAAGAGGAACGAATGGTAGGGATCGACGCCAATCAGTTCCGTATTGGGGTGGGAGACGACGCGCTTGAAGCCTTCGAGCACGCTTGGGTCCCACCGCTGCGCCTGCTCTATCAAGGAGAACGAGATGCCGAAGCAGAGCTTGAGACCGGAGTCGAGCAACCGCAGCCATAGTTCAGTGGCGGGTTTATAGCAGTAGCGGGCAACCTTGCGAAAATACCGTTCGTTCATCTCCTCGTCGAAGAGCAGCCGCGCCATATCTTGCGGAGCGGCACCGGGAGGGATTACGTTGGCGGGCAATCGCACACGCCGGGGCTGGTGCGCGATCACATAGATCACAAGATTGTCAGCCATCGGCGTTGCTCTGCAGGAGAATGCCTTGCTTTTCCGCCAGGTATTCGACTTTGCCCAGGAGGTCTCGAATGGTCGAATCCCAGGTAAAGAGAGCCGCAGTTTGCCCCGCGTGGCGTTGTATCTGCCGAATTACGTCGGGCTGGTCGTGTATAAAGCGCAAATAGCTGGCCAGTTCTGCCGGGTCATCGGTCTCAACCGAGAGGGCATTGTGCAGTTGAATCGCATAATCTTCTCCGGTAGTGCCCGTGACCACCACAGCGCCGCACGCCATGGCTTCGAGGCCTACGAGGCCGAACGGCTCATACCCGCTATTGGCGAGTACCGCGTCGGCGGCTGAGTAGAGAACCCGCTGCAAGTCCTCAGGCACGAATTGGCAAAGATTCAGGACGTCTGCATCATTGGCAGCGAGCATGGTATCCAGAGCCTCATCGAGGTTCGAGTTGTCGCTATGAACGTCGTGGACCACTAAGCCCATTTCCACCGCCCGATGAAGCACTTCACCGCCATGCGGCTCCAGACCGCCCCGCGCTATGAAGCGTACGCGATGGCCGGCGTGCTTGAGTTGTGCCGCGGCCTCAATTGCCTGCAACCATCGCTTATCCGGGTCGAAGCGTCCCATTTTGAGTAGCAAGAAATCCGCGGCCATGCCATTGCGGAGCTTTGTCACCGGCTTCTGTGGCACTTTTTCAAGCAATCGACGAGGGATGCCGTTCGGCAACACGAGTGGGTTTAGTCCCCAATCCCAGAGGCGATACTTCATGAATCGGCTCACTGTCGTAACGGTGGCGATGAATCCGAGCCGGGGAAGATCGATGTGGCCGAAACCGAATTCGTTATTTGCGTTCCACAGCAGCACACACTGCTGGCGCAGGCCGTTGAAGTGCAGGGAATCGCTCAGCCGTGCCAGAGTGTCCGTGGTATGCCATTCTTCCGCCATGATTACGGTGAGCTGGCCGGCGTCGGCAGCGGGCCGCACGATGCGGTCGGTAACGAACCAAGGAACGCTGTTGCCGAAGTCTATGATCTTATCCCACTCTGCCTCGTAAGCGCCTTTCGGATGAGAGTGGCTAATCCATTGGCACCAGCGATAGAGGTGCAAATTGCCGTTATCGACGGTTTCTACGGAAGGTAGATTCGGATCGCCAATGAAGATCAAGTGGGTCGTGAAACCCGCTTGGGCGAGCGCGCGCGCAAGCTCGGTGACGCGCGTCCCCAGTCCACCGGCCAGTGAGTACCGGTCCGGTCCCTCGAAGCTGAGCAAGACAAACTGGGCGTTGTCGGGAGCGATGCTCATTGCCGCGCCGGCTCCATTGCCTTAAGGATGCTTCTTTGAATCCTTGCGGTCATGTGCCGGCTAGGAAGGGTTCTCTGTGCTGCGACGCACTGCATCTCGACCCTTCTGGCGGTTCCCAGTCGGCATTTGTGCATCAGTATATGACAACGAGGTCTAAACGTCGAGATGTTGGACTTCTTTGGCGTGCGCCTGGATAAAGCGCTTGCGCGCCTGCGGATCATCTCCCATGAGCCGGTCGAATACCAAGCTGACGGCAGCCTCGTCTTCCAGCACAATCCGCAAGAGCTTGCGGCGCGCCGGATCCATGGTCGTTTCCCAAAGCTGATCGGCGTTCATTTCGCCGAGGCCCTTGTACCTCTGGACTGCGACGTTGGTTCGATTAAACTGCTTGAGAATACTGTCGCGTTCGGAGTCGTCCCAGGCGTAGTGAACATCACGATTGCGGGCCACGCGATAGAGCGGGGCTTGGGCAACATAGAGCCGCTGATTCGTAATAATCTCGCGCATGTACCGGAAGAAGAACGTGAGAAGAAGCGTGCGGATATGGGCGCCGTCAACGTCGGCGTCCGTCATGATGATGACTTTGCCGTACCGCAGTTTGGTGATATCGAAGGTCTCGCCAATGTTCGTGCCCAGTGCTGTCACCAGCGCGCGAATCTCGGCATTTGAGAGCATACGGTCAAGGCTGGTGCGCTCCGCATTGAGGATCTTGCCTCGCAGCGGGAGGATTGCCTGGAAGCGCCGTTCACGCCCCTGCTTAGCGTTGCCGCCGGCAGAATCGCCCTCCACGACAAAGATTTCGGCGTTTTCCATACTTCGTTCCGTGCAGTCCGCAAGTTTGCCCGGCAGTGTGGAGACATCCAGGTAGCCTTTGCGTGCCACCATGTCCCGGGCCTTCTGCGCTGCTATGCGCCCGCGGGCTGCATTCAGGCACTTTTCAATGATGGACTTGCCTTCGCTGGGATGTTCTTCCAGATATTGGCCGAGTTTCTGATTGACAGTCGTTTCTACAAAGCGCCGCACTTCGGAATTGCCGAGTTTGGCCTTGGTCTGCCCCTCAAATTGCGGGTTAGTGAGCCGCACACTGATAACCGCAGTCAGTCCGGTGCGCACGTCGTCGCCGGTGAGGGAGAGATCTTTCTCCTTGATGAGGTTCTGCTTGCGGGCGTAGTCGTTCAATGTGCGGGTCAGAGCTGAGCGGAACCCGGTCAGGTGCGTGCCGCCGTCCACGTTGTTGATAGTATTTGCAAAGGCATAGATGCGTTCGTCAAAACTCTGGGTGTACTGCAGCGCCGCTTCGAGCTGCAGCGAGTCTGCTTCCCCAGCAAAGAATATCCCCTCGTTATTGATGATCGTCTTGCGCCGATTCATTTGATGAACAAAGGCGCGGATCCCGCTCTCAAAGTAGAACGTTAGTTCGCGAGCAGTCCGTTCATCGCGGAACTCGATACGAAGGGCGGGACAGAGATAGGCGATCTCACGGAAACGCTGTGCCAGCGTATTGAACTCATAGTCAAGCGTCTCCATGATCGTGGAATCAGGGAGAAAGTGGATAGTGGTACCATTTCGATCAGACTTGCCGATCCGCTCTACTTTGCCGAGGGGCGCGCCGCTGCGGTACTCTTGTTGGTAGACGTAAGGCGCTTGATAAATGGTGGCGACGAGTTTTATCGATAGTGCATTGACAATAGAAACGCCGACACCGTGGAGGCCGCCGGAGACTTTGTAGCTCTTGCCGCCAAACTTGCCGCCGGCGTGCAGCCGCGTGAGCACGGTCTCCAAGGCAGATACACCGGTCTTTTCGTGCACGTCAACCGGAATCCCGCGGCCATTGTCTTCGATAGTAACGCTGCAATCCTCATGAATGGTTACGACGATGCGGTCACAAAGGCCGGCGAGCGCTTCATCCACACTGTTATCCACAACCTCGAACACAAGATGGTGGAGCCCTCGCACGTCTGTACTGCCGATGAACATGCCGGGACGGGTTCGCACAGGCTCCAGACCCTCGAGAACCTGGATGTCGGCAGCGGTATAGTCATTCAAGGCTGCAGCGGTCGATTCTGCTTCGGCAACTATAGTTGCAGCGTTGCTGTCGTCTTGTATAGTTGTCTTGGCCATATAGTTCCCTTCTTGAAAAGGCGGTTTAGACTGCTAAGCGGCGGTGGTATCCTCTTGGTGAATGAGTAAACGGTTCCAAACGTACATGAACATAGCAATCGTCACCCATGTGCCAACATAAGCGTTGCCAATAGATGCGATAATTCTTCCAATGCCAACATTCAGAATCTCCAAGTCAAGCAGTACGCTCCATATGAGGCTGGTGCCGATTACTATAAGCCAGTAAAGGGAGAAGAAACCGACAGCAGGCCATGGGTTGCTGTGAATGAGGTCCAGCGTTAGCCGGATTACCTTGGGCAAACTCTGGCGCACAAGCGCTAGACTATCCACTATGAAGAAGGCATAGAACGCAACCCACATCAACAATATCAATGCTAGTAAGAACAACAAGAATCCGAGTAGAGGAACAATCGATAAGAACAAACTTGCAATGGCGAATGGAACCACAGTTACCACGAGCATTATGCCGACAAGCCCTCCGAGCCGCATGGCCAACCGCAAGACTCGGGGAACAAGGACCTCCCACGTAGACGTGCGCTGCTGCATTTCTGATGCAATCAGCGCCAGGTAGGTGCTACCCACAATGAAGCTCAATGGGAGTAGCAACGCCAATGCCATCAGGAGCTGCGGGAGCGACTTTAGGACTACAATTGCGCCCGTCTCGTCGCCCGATGCGGAAACCCCTAGCGAGGGTACCCAAACTCCTATAACGAGCGAGAGTAGGTTTGACTGCCGAAGAAGCGAGAAGATGGTAAGGTCTTCTGTGTCTGTTCCCTCATCGAAAGCAGAGGTTGATCCTTCTGCCAACGGAAATAGCTCTTCCCCGAGAATGACGCGCGGCGCCAACCAGATGAGCAAGTCTAACCCGATCGGCAGCAAGATGAGCCAGATACGCCGATTGAGTAGGGAACCGGATTCGGCCAGGGCTTCAATTGGCCTGAGTGTGCGCTGGTCTTTCACTTTATGTATTATAGCAAATTTGGGTACTCTCCTCAATGAGGTAGGTGCTTGCATGCCACTAACGGCGGGAAGAAAAGCCCTTGATTAAAATAGCTAGCACGTGGGTAAGACAAAAGGCGGAGGGAGCCAAATGCGAGTAATCATCGCCGGTGGTAGCGGACTGATCGGTCGCGCTCTGACCCACCATCTTTGCGCGAAGGGATATGCGGTTGTGGTCTTGAGCCGGCGTCCGTACCAGGTTGCGGGGCTGCCTGAAGGCGCAGACGCTGCATATTGGGACGGCAGCAGCAGCGAAGGTTGGGCGGAATTGGCAGACGGTGCGCACGCTGTAGTAAACCTCGCCGGGGAGAGCATCGCAAGTAGGCGCTGGACGTATGCGCAGAAACGAAAACTGCGTGATAGCCGGATACAGTCTACCAACGGGGTCGTAGCCGCCATCCACGCTGCATCGCAGAAGCCGGCCGTGCTCCTGCAGGCGTCCGCAGTGGGCTACTACGGGAATACCGACGACGAGGAGGTGGACGAACAACATGGACCGGGCACCGATTTTCTCGCCGACGTGTCTCAAGAGTGGGAGCACGCTTCAGCGCCAGTCGAGAATGACGCAACCCGGCGCGTGTTGTTACGCATGGGTGTCTCCCTGAGTAAAGATGGCGGCATGTTGCCGCGCGTGGTTCTGCCATTTCGCCTCTTCGCGGGCGGCGCCTTGGGCACGGGTAAGCAGTGGGTGCCCTGGATACATATCGAAGACACGGTACGGGCGATCGAATTCCTCATAACACATGACCATGTCTCGGGGCCCGTGAACGTGTGCGCGCCCAATCCGGTGCAGTTTGCCGCATTTGCCGGCACGATCGGACAGACGCTAGGGAGACCTGCGCTATTCCGCGTGCCACCCTGGGCCCTTCGCCTTGCCATGGGCGAAATGGCGGACATAGTTCTGCACGGTCAGCGGGCACTGCCTGTGCAATTGTCGGATGCCGGTTTCGAATTCCGCTACCCCACTGTTGCGGGCGCCCTTCAGGCTATCTTGCGAGCGTAGTCCAATGGAGTGCCTAAACGGCCTTGCATCCTTTGCGCCTGCGTTGTGTGAAACGTTAGGCTAACAATTAGGTAAGAGTAATAGCAATCACTGAATACAGAACGAGGTGGCCTTGATGAATGCACAGTCTGTGGATACCAGATTCATCTATGTAGGAACGTTTACCGGCGTTGACGATCACGGCGGCGGGGCAGAGGGAATCTACGTTTGCCGGATGGAAATGACTACCGGCGCCGTGGAGTTGGTGCACACAGTCCCCGACGTGCCGAATCCGTCATTCCTCACCTTGCACCCGGAGCGTCCATTCCTCTATGCGGTGAATGCGGTTCCGGAAATAGACGGGCGTGCCGGCGGGACAGTGAGCGCATTTGCGGTGGACCGGACTACGGGCGCACTTACATTTCTCAACCGGCAGCCGTCGCAGGGGCCAGGGCCCTGTCACGTGAGCGTGGAGCAGACGGGCCGATATGTGATCACCGCAAACTATCTGGGTGGCAGCGTGGCCATGCTGCCGATTGCGGAAGACGGGAGCTTGGGTCCTCCGACGGACTGGGCGCAGCATGAAGGGTCCAGCGTTAACCCGGATCGTCAAGGAGAGCCGCACGGTCATTCCTTCACGCCCGATCCCGCTAACAAGTACGCGCTGGCGTGCGATCTCGGTCTCGATCAGGTGCTTGTCTACCGGCTTGATCTCGAACATGGGAAATTGCCGCCAAATGACCCGGCCTTTGCTACCGTGCATCCCGGCGCCGGGCCCCGCCATCTTGACTTCCATCCCAACGGCCGCGTTGTCTATGTCATCAATGAGATCGGCAACACGGTTACGGTCTTTGCCTACGACCTAAGTCGGGGCGTCTTGGAAGAGTTGCAGACTATTCCTACGTTGCCGCCGGACTTTGGGGAAACCAGCCACACTGCCGACATACACGTTCACCCCTCAGGAAAGTTCGTGTACGGCTCGAATCGCGGGCACGACAGCATTGTCATCTATGGCATTGACGAAGCAGATGGCACACTCACTCTGGTTGGGCATCAATCTACGCTGGGCGAGGCGCCGCGCAATTTTGTGATCGATCCCACGGGTACCTTCTTGCTCGCGGCAAATCAGGATACTGACACTATCGTCACGTTCCGCATAGTCCTTGAAACCGGAGAGCTTGAGCCCACCGGACACGTAGCCACTGTGCCGACACCGGTTTGCTTGAAGTTCTCGCCGTAGTTTCTTGCCACGGGGTCCGACAGTGCCGCTCCCGCGAGCTTGCCGGCCTTGGGTAGAACCACGCTAGCGATGCTTGTAGCAGAGAGTTCCGATTTGGGGCGCAATCGCTCTACGCACGTCCACGGCGGCTGTTTGAAGGTAGTCAGCTCTTGGGTTGGCGACAAGCGAGTATGGCACTTGTGGTTCCGGGAGTAGTGGCGTTTCATTATTGACATAAGATGATCGCCGCAGTGTCATATGAGTGTGTGATGCACTGCGAACACTGTGGCAAGAAGCCTAAATGCTACGTTTTCGGCCTACAAGACACTCTGTGCGGAGCGGGAAGCGAATTCTTGGTGCAGTTCTCCCAATGCGAATACCGGTCCGTCGCGGCAGACGCGTTGGTAGCCTTGCGGCGTGGTAACAACGCAGCCGAGGCAGACACCCATCGCGCAACCCATCTGGTTCTCCAGGGAGACCTGAATCGGTTTCTTGCTGTGCCAGCCCCAGGTTCCGGCCTGGTAGGCAGCGTCTATGGCGGTGAGCATCGGCCACGGGCCGCAGACGTAGATGGCGTCGCTCCACAGATAGTATTCGGCAATCAGATTAGTCACCGGCCCGTGATAGCCTGCCGAACCGTCGTCGGTTGCCAGCACATACTCCACTTCGGGAGGCACACGTTCGGCAGGTAGGTGGCGTGCGGCCGTGCGGGCGCCCGCCAGCAACGTAACCGTGTATCCTTTCGGAATCATCGTTTCCGCTAAGTAGACCAGCGGGGCAATGCCGATACCGCCGCCTACCATCAGGAGATTGGATGGATTGGAGGGAGTTGTGAAGGTCTTTCCCAGCGGCCCAAGCTGCAAGATCTCTTCTCCGGCCCGCCGGTTCACTAGGATATCCGTGCCCCGTCCCACCACCTGATAGAGGATGTCGAGCGTCCCCGCTTCGCGGTCGGCGGTCAACATGCTAAATGGGCGGAGCAACAGCGGGTCTATGCCATCGCCGCAGCGCATGTGTACGAATTGCGCGGGCCGGCACTGGGCCGCAATTTGCGGTGAATGCAGCCGGAGAATGTAAAGCCCGTCAGCCACGGGCTCGTTAGAGATAATCGTTGCCTGCTCTTGGACGACGCTCATGGCTATCGTATTCCTAACGCTCCGCTCAGCGCTGATCGCGGTACGCCCACAAGGGCCGCACTTGATACGCATCCTGTTGCAACGAAAGCGCGGTGGCCAGGGCGCGGGAAGTATCAAGGGATGTAAGACAGGGAATCTGGCGCTCAACTGCCGCGCGGCGGATGTAGAAACCGTCTTGCAGGACGGATCGGCCGCCGGTGAGGGAGTTGATGACGGCTTGCACATCGCCGTCTTGGATCACGGAAACCACGTTGAGGGTGCCTTGCAGGCGCTTGCTGATCATGCGCACAGGAACGCCCATAGACTCCAACATGGCGGCAGTGCCCTCGGTAGCCATGAACTTGAACCCCGCGGCAGCAAGCTGGCGCACGATAGGACGGATGGCGTCCTTGTCGGCGTCGGCAATGGAGAGCAGGAACGTGCCGCCCGCAGGGACGCTGAGTCCCGAAGCTACCATAGCCTTATAGAGCGCTGCCTCGAACGTTACGTCCACTCCCATAACCTCGCCGGTAGACTTCATCTCCGGCCCGACTGACGTTTCCACACCGCGCAGTTTCGCCATGCTGAAGACCGGAGCTTTCACCGCGACGAGTGGTTGCTTCGGCCATAGACCGCCAGCGTAGCCCATTTCAGCGAGCGACTTTCCAAGCATGGTCAACGTTGCGAGGCGCACCATTGGCACGGCCGTCACTTTACTTAAGAACGGCACCGTGCGGCTTGACCGCGGGTTTACCTCCAGCACAAAGATTTCATCTTGAAAGATCACGAATTGGATGTTGACCAGACCCAATACTCCTAACTCCAGGCAGATGCGCGTCGTGTAGTCCACGATAGTCTGTTCGATCCGCTCGTGCAGGTCGCGGGGCGGGTAGACCGCAAAACTATCGCCGGAGTGTACGCCTGCACGCTCGATGTGCTCCATGATGCCGGGAATGAGCACTTCCTTCCCATCACATATAGCATCGACTTCTACTTCCTTGCCCTGGAGATACTTGTCAACCAGCACGGGATGGCGCGTAGAGAGCTGTACGGCAGTTGCCACGTACGTCTTGAGGTCTTCCGGTGTATTCACGATTTCCATCGCCCGACCGCCAAGAACGTATGAAGGTCGCACGAGCACAGGGTAGCCGACATTCGAAGCGATGGAGAGAGCATCATCTACGTTTGTCACGGTCGCACCGGGCGGTTGGGGAATGCCGAGCCGATCCAAGAATGCCTCGAACTTTCGTCGGTCTTCGGCGAGATCAATCGCGGAGACGCCGCTTCCCGCGAGTGAGACGTTTTCTAGGGTGAGTGGTTCGGCAAGGTTGATGGCGGTCTGACCGCCAAACTGCACGATGGTGGGCGGTACGCCCTCGTTATCGAGAACGTTCAGGACACTTTCGATATCGAGCGGCTCAAAGTAGAGTCTATCGGAGGTGTCGAAGTCCGTGGACACAGTCTCCGGATTGCTATTAATCATAATGCTTTGCACACCTGCACTAGCGAGTGCCCACGCCGCATGCACGGAGCAATAGTCGAACTCGATGCCCTGGCCGATGCGGATCGGCCCGGACCCAACCACGGCAGCTCGTTCCGCGGTCAAGGAAGGCGCATCATTCTCGAGTTCGTACGTGCTGTAGAAATACGGCGTCTGTGCTTCGAATTCGGCGGCGCAGGTGTCCACCATCTTGTATACCGGCACGATGCCCCACTGCTTGCGCATTTCGCGTACGCGGGTGGGGAGCACGTCGGCCAAGGTGCCGATCTGGGAATCGTCGAACCCCAAGCGCTTTGCTTCCCAAAGCAATCCGGGTGTCAGCGATTCAGCGAGGAGGCGCTGCTCCATGTCGCGAATGGCTGCGAGCTTTTCTACAAAGAACGGGTCGATATGGGAGCGGCGCGAGATTTCCTTAACGCTAGTCCCCCGCCGGAGCGCGCTCATGACAGCCCACAGTCGGAGATCACTGGCCACGGTTATGTGCAGCCAGACGGCTGAAGGGTCTTTTTGCCACTGCTCATCTTCCCACATCAGGCTGCGATCACCGATTTCAAGTCCCCGCACCGCCTTCTGCAGAGCTGCTTCCAATGAGCGGTCAATCGCCATTACTTCACCGGTGGACTTCATCTGCGTACCCAGCACGCGGTCGCCCGAAGGAAACTTATCGAACGGCCAGCGTGGGATTTTCACTACGACATAGTCCAAGGCCGGCTCGAAGGCGGCCGTAGTTCTCTTCGTGATGGGATTCGGCAATTCGTCGAGGGTGCGACCGATGGCGATCTTGGCTGCCATGCGCGCTATCGGGTAGCCGGTCGCTTTCGAGGCCAGAGCGGAAGAGCGACTAACCCGGGGATTAACTTCTATGACGCGATAGGCAAATGAATGGGGGTCTAACGCCAACTGCACGTTGCAGCCGCCTTCGATGCCCAGCGACCGAATGATGTTGAGAGACGCGGTGCGGAGCATCTGGTACTCACGATCGCTGAGAGTCTGGCTGGGAGCGACCACGATTGAATCTCCGGTATGCACGCCCATGGGGTCGATGTTTTCCATGTTGCACACGGTGATGCAGTTGTCGGCGCTATCGCGCATGACTTCATACTCGATCTCTTTCCAGCCGAGTAAGTACTCTTCCACGAGTACCTGATTGATGGGACTAGCGGAGAGGCCGCTCGCTACCACCGTGCGCACCTCAGCCGGCGTGTGTGCGATGCCGCCGCCGGTACCGCCGAGGGTATAGGCGGGCCGAATGACGACCGGCAGTCCGATGGTTTCCGCGAACGCTTCCGCATCTTCCACCGAGTGGACAGTCCTGCTGGCGGGGATTGGTTCGCCTATCTGATTCATGGTTTGCCGAAAGAGTTCGCGGTCTTCCGCCTTCTGTATCGCTGAAAGAGGCGTACCCAGCAGCCGAACATCGTACTTTGCGAGCACACCCGCTTCGGCGAGGGCTACAGCCAAATTCAAGCCGGTCTGCCCGCCGAGGGTAGGAATGAGTCCGTCCGGCCGCTCATGCGCAATGATGCGCTCGATGACAGGTACCGTGAGCGGTTCGATGTAGACGACGTCGGCGATTTCCTCATCCGTCATGATGGTGGCGGGATTGGAGTTGACGAGGATAGAGGTCACGCCTTCTTCGCGCATGGCTTTGCACGCTTGCGTTCCGGCGTAGTCAAACTCAGCGGCCTGGCCGATAATTATCGGGCCCGATCCGACAATGAGGACCTTAGATGGTTTGTTCGTCATGGAATGAGCTTCAGAAATTCGTCAAAGATGTATTGGTTGTCCTGTGGGCCGGGGCAGGCCTCGGGATGGTACTGAACGCTGAATACCGGTAAGTCCTGGTGGCGGAGTCCTTCAACCGAACCGTCATTGAGACTGCTGTGACTCACGTGGAAGCCGCTCTTTGACGGTATGCTGCGCGCATCAACCTGAAATCCATGGTTTTGCGTGGTAATGTGCACCTTGCCGCTGGCCAGGTCTTGCACCGGGTGGTTGGCGCCGCGGTGCCCAAACTTGAGGCGGCTCGTCTGTGCGCCGGCAGCGAGCGCCATGATCTGATGTCCCAGGCAGATGCCCAGCATGGGATAGCGTTGCATGAGTTTTGCCGTGGTTGCGACGGTCGCCGCGACCGCGCCGACATCCGGATCCCCCGGTCCATTGCAGACTACGATCCCATCCGGCGCCAGGTCTCGAATCTCTTCATATGAGGCGCCGTACGGCATCCAAGTGACCTCCGCGCCCCGACTGGTGAGCGAATGCGCAATGTTGTGCTTGGCGCCGGTGTCGATGAGGATGAGTCGTTTTTGGGCGGCGTGCTGTTGGGGTAGCGGCCACGGTTCCCAAGGTGCATGGGCCGCGTATGAACCGGTATTTACTGAGACCTCACCCACCACGTCGTGGTTTGACAGCGGCGTAATGTGCTGGGCGCGAGCAATGCACTCCTGCACATATGCTTCGATGCCGGGGGTACGGCCGCTCAGCCACAAGAATGAGTCCTGGGCCTCCTCCGGCAATTCATCGGGCGGCACGACCGTAAGCGTGGCTCTCTTGAAGCCGAACGTGCGCAAGTGTTGGGTAATGGCGCGCGTGTCCAGGCCGTAAATTCCCGGTATGTTGTTGTTTGCAAGGAATTCATCCAGTTCGCTCGTGGCGCGCCAGTTGCTGGGATGCGAACAGAGTTCACGCACCACGAGCCCGGAAAGCCATGGATGTACCGATTCCATGTCGACCGGAGTGATGCCGTAGTTGTTGATGAGCGGGTACGTCAGGGTGACAATCTGCCCGCGGTAGGATGGATCGGTGCAGATCTCCTGGTAGCCGGTCATGCTGGTGTTGAAGCAAAGCTCGCCAGCCGCGTCGATGCGCGAACCAAACGCACGGCCAAAGAAAACCTTGCCGTCTTCCAGGGCGAGCAGGGCGTGGGGGTGTGTAGCTGTTTCCGGCACGTCTATTCAGCACCTCTTTGACTATAGGGCTCTTCCGTATTTACGAGCCTTCCGTCAACGAATGTCATTGCCACTCTCCCCGGCAGCGTGGCACCGGCAATTGGCGTGTTCTTGCCCTTGGAAGCGAACGTATCCGGATCAACAGTCCACGTATCGTGGAGGTCGAGCACCGCGATGTCTGCCGGTGCTCCTACAGTCAGCGTTCCCGTCGACAGCCCAAAGACTCGCGATGGCTCTATGGTGAGTTTGCTTACGAGCGATTGCAGCGAAACACGCCCCTCTTGCACCAACTGATAGACCAGCGAAAAGGCTGTCTCAAGGCACGAGATGCCGGAGGCCGCTTCACTGTACTCACAGAGCTTATCGGTAGTGCTGTGCGGCGCGTGGTCGGTGGCAATGGCGTCGATCGTACCGTCGTTCAACCCCTCGATCAAGGCATCGATGTCAGCACTGGTGCGGAGCGGCGGATTTACTTTTGCGTTCGTATCGTATGCGAGTTGCGCTCTTTCCTGGGGCTGCCGGGGTCCGGCCACCAGCGAATCCGTCAGCGTGAGGTGATGGGGCGTAACTTCTGCAGTGATGCGAATGCCTCTCTGCTTGGCCGCGCGGATGATCTCCACACTGCCTTGCGTAGAGACGTGCGCAATGTGAACGTGTGCGCCAGTACGCCGTGCCAACAGAGCATCCCGCGCTACCATCGTTTCTTCGGCTTCCGCCGGCATCCCACGCAGACCCAAGCGCAGTGAGGTCAATCCTTCGTGCATCACTCCCCCATGGGCGAGAGAGGGGTCTTCGCAGTGATTGACAATGGGCTTGTCGACGAGGAGGCTGTATTCCAGGGCATGACGCATCATGCGGGCATCGGCTATCGGCAAACCGTCGTCGGAGAAGGCGACGGCGCCCGCCTCTGCCAGTGCTGCCATTTCCACAAGCTGCGTGCCGCCAAAGCCCTGCGTGACGGCGGCCAGGGGATAGACCCGTGCGGCTGCGGCTTCCCGCGCACGCTGCAAGATGAATGCCACAGTTGCAGGAGTGTCAACCACCGGATCGGTATTTGCCATGCTGCATACCGTAGTAAAGCCGCCGCGAACGGCAGCGCGCGTGCCGGTTGCAATAGTCTCTTTATACTCAAAGCCCGGTTCACGGAGATGGCAATGCAGGTCTACGAAGCCGGGCGTAAGGACTAGCCCGCTAGCCTCAATGGTGGGAATGTTGTCAATCGTTGGCGTCTCACCGATGCATGCAATCTTGCCGGCCTGAATCAGCACGTCCGCTGCCGCATCGAGATTGTTTGCCGGGTCGATTACGCGCGCTCCTCGGATCAACCAATTGTCCTTCATGTCAGCCGCTCCGCTGTGCCTGCGAGCAAATAGAAGATTGCCATCCGTACCGCGACACCGTTGGTAACCTGCTCCTCGATGACCGCCTGCTCACCATAGGCGAGATCAGGCGAGATTTCTACTCCCTGGTTCATGGGACCGGGATGCATTATGAGGGCGTTTGGGCGGGCACGCCGCATGCGCTGGCGTGTCAATCCATAACGGGCACTGTATTCCCGCAGGGAGGGTAGCAGCCCGTTTGCCATGCGTTCGCGCTGCAAGCGCAGCATCATCACAACGTCAGCGTCCACAATCGCTTCATCGAGGTCATAGGAGACAGAGACCCATGGCATGTTGCCGGTAATGCCCAAGATGTCCGGTGACAAGAGGGTTGGAGGTCCGCAGAGCACCACGTGGGCGCCCAGCTTTCCAAAGCCCCAAAGGTTTGAGCGTGCTACGCGACTATGCAGTATGTCCCCCACGATCACGAGTTTCAGCCCGGCGATCGAACCGATCCGTTCCTGCACCGTATACAGATCGAGCAGAGCTTGGCTGGGGTGCGCGTGCCAGCCATCGCCGGCATTGATTACTGAAGCACTTAACCAGGATGCGGCGAGATAGGGCGCGCCGGCTTCCCAGTGCCGCATGACTATCATGTCAGCGCCCAACGCCTGCAGTGTGCGCATGGTGTCAACAAGCGATTCGCCTTTATCGACACTGCTCTGGCTCGCGGACACGTTTACCAAGTCTGCGGAGAGATTCTTCGCCGCCAATTCAAAAGACGAGCGGGTGCGCGTGCTGGCCTCATAGAACATGTTGACAATCGTCTTGCCGCGCAGGGCGGGAACGCGCCGTATCGGACGGGAGAGGACTTCCGTCATGGCGGACGTGGTTTCCAGCAGAAGCATGATTTCTTCTGATGAAAAGTCATCGAGATCGAGAAGGTCTTTGCGTTTCAGAGGCATCTAGTCATCCTCCTGCGGCGTGGGCAGAAGAATGGTCTCGTCCTTTCCATCGGTCTCAAGTAGGTGAAGTTCGATCTCCTCCGAACGCGATGTCGGTATATTCTTGCCTACGTAGTCAGCGCGAATGGGCAATTCGCGGTGGCCGCGATCGATGAGAACCGCAAGTTGAATTGTGCGGGGTCGGCCAAAATCCATCACAGCGTCCATCGCCGCCCGGATCGTACGTCCGGTGTAGAGCACGTCGTCAACGAGCACGACGTGCTTTTCCGATAGATCCACAGGTATCTGTGTCTCGCGCACATTTGGACGGAAGTGTTCGCGTTCCAGGTCGTCGCGATAAAGGGTGATGTCGAGCCTGCCCACAGGAACGGTCACCCCCTCGAGGGACTCAATGCTCTTTGCAAGCCGCCGAGCCAATGGTGCGCCCCGGGCCTGGATTCCAACTAATACAATGTCATCTGCGCCGCGGTTATGTTCCACGATTTCATGCGCAATTCGCAGCAGGGCGCGGCGAATCTCTTCCTCTTGCAGCAGCACTTTGCCTGTTACTGTCATCCCCCACCCGTTGCTTTCAACAGCATTGCTCCAGTCGGGCCTCGCGTTCCGAGGGCACAAAAAAATACTTCCTGCCCGCTGGCAAGAAGCATCCAAGTGTGTCTGGACCTCTCTTACCTGCCTCGCGGGACGGGTTTAAAGAGAAGCAAATCTAGGAATAGAATAACAGATAGTAGTAGGCCGTGCAATCGAAGACGAGCCAGGGAATGAGTTTGAGAATATGAAATAGTCCGAGACTGTGGAAAAGTTGTACTGCGCGTCAGTCGTTGGTAGAATACCGCAGGGAAAGTGTGCTCGGCAGTTCACCGTGGCGCTGGTATGAGGTGCCCGCACATAAGTATATAGCGATGACGTTAAAACGTGATTGCTATATAATGTTGTTCGTCATGTAGTACGCGAAGGGCAAGAAGGAACCGTGCGTACGGCGCTCTATCCTGGAAGCTTTGATCCAGTTACAAACGGACATATGGACATTATTGCAAGAGCGTCTCGACTCTTCGATATTCTTTTCGTAGGAGTCTATGCCAATCCTAAGAAAGACGTGCTCTTCTCAATGGAAGACCGCGTGCGAATGTTGACGACTGCCGTGAAGCAGTGGCCGAACGTTGAGGTCAGGAGCTTTGCTAACTTAACAGTGGAATGTGCGCAAGAACTGGGAGCGCAAGTGTTGGTGCGCGGCTTGCGGGCGGTAACGGACTTTGAGTACGAGTTTCAGCTTGCTGCAATGTATCAGCAACTGCGGCCTGACTTAGAAGTCGTTTGCCTCATGACGTCGGTTAAATACTCGTTCTTGAGTGCGAGTCTCGTCAAAGAGGTAGCGAAGCTCGGTGGCAATGTTGACTCATTCGTGCCTGAGGTAGTTGCGGCCCGTCTGCGTGAAGTACAAACTGCATGAATACCCGCCACGTGCCTTCAGCTAGAGTGGCACAGTCTGCGGTAATTGCATGAGATGGGTGGATGAGAAAAGGGGGAAGCTGGGATGGACATATTTGCTCTTATTGAAAGACTAGAAGCGCTCGTCAATACAGGCCAGCGGGTCCCCTTTGTCAATAAGATCATGCTGGACGAACAGGAGTGCCTCGATGTCATCGCTCAAATGCGCATGTCGGTTCCCGATGAAGTGCGACAGGCGCGGCGCATGCTGCAGGAGCGCAGCCGTATCCCCGAGCAGGCACGCTTAGAGGCGGAACGCATTGTGGCAATCGCACACGAACAAGCAGAGGAAATTCTCTCCGAACATGGGTTGGTACGGGCAGCAGAAGACAATGCACGCCGCGTTCTAGATGAAGCCGAAGAGCAAGCAGGCGAGATTCAACGGGAATCTGATGCATATGCGGTCCGTTCACTCACCGACTTACGTACGCGGCTGGAGCAACTGCATGAGCGTGTGCAAATCTTCCTGGAAGCAATGGCAGACACTGAACCGGAAGACGTTCCTTCGGCCCGGTCGCGAGGCGAACGTGCTTCACAGGAACGAGTAGAGTAAAATTAGATATGGATCGCCTTACCATAAACGTGGCGGGGTTGCTGCAAGAAGCTTCAGGTACGTCCCGTCGGCTTGAAATCGATGGTTCCTATTCAGGTTGGGAAGAGATTTCCCTCGTTGGTCCGGTTAAGGGCGTTATTGAGTTATGCCGTGCCGGAAAAGGCATTGTTGTTAGAAGCGATTTATATACAACAATTGAACTAACGTGTTGTCGGTGCTTAGAAACGTATGGTCAGGAAGTGCACGTAAACTTTGATGAGATTTACTATCCACTCTTCGATCTAGCTACCGGGAAGGCAATTCGTTTAGAATACGACGACATCGACTCAGAGTTTCTCATTGAAAACGTCGATCGGTTCGATCTCGGCGAAGCCGTTCGGCAGCATATTGAAATTAGCCAACCACTCATGCCGCGGTGCCAATCGGAGTGCTTGGGTATATGTCCCGAGTGCGGTGCCGACCGTAATAGCCTTCTATGCAATTGTGATGAGAGCGTAGTGGATATTCGGATGGCGCCAATTCAAGAAATGCTGCAGCAGATGGGGCAGAACCGATCGGCATAGTTACATAGACATAAGAGATATGAGGTGACGATGGGCGCACAACCGAAGAAGAAGATTTCTCGTTCTCGACAAGGCAAACGACGCGCGCACTTGCATAATCTAAGCGTGCACTTGGTAGCATGTCCGCGCTGCCGTCAGCCGGTGCCGTCGCATACTGTATGCTCGTTTTGCGGTTACTATCGCGGCCAAGAAGTGCTGGAAGTCGAGACCCCTAGCTCGTAGGGAAGTCTGCCAAGATTGCCGGCTCTTGCGATACATGCGCAGGCCTCCACCTTGCGCAAGCAAGTGCAATCACTTAGTGCGGGGATACTCCTACCCATTTGCTTGCTCCCTCTAACTTCAGCTTGTTCTCCCTTTGGCATAGCCGGCAATTCGAGTGGACGCGTCCTAACCGGATTAGGCCGGCAGTGAGTAGCTGCACTGTTCTGCAATTGGTATTGTAGAAAGAACACGGACAGATTCATCTTGCGTTCGCTCAGAGAGACGAAGCCGTGTCGATCTGTGGCATGAGTCCGACGGGGCAATTGCGGTACTACACACAAGAATCACGTAATCACACTCGACTGAGTGGGCGCTATTCAAGGTTGGCGTGCCTTGCTGTGCCACCTGGTTGGATTAGGTAGCGGTGTAATGGGAAATAGAGCGTTCATCTTTCCGGGTCAGGGCGTCCAGCGAGTGGGAATGGGCGCGGACGTAGCAGAGCACTCTGCCGCTGCGAAGCGTGTATATTCCACTGCAGACGCAATTCTCGGCATGGAATTGACTGCCCTCAGCTTTGAAGGCCCAGCCGACACGCTCACCGAAACATTCAACGCACAACCCGCCATATTCACGGCCAGCGCCGCGTGCCTGGCAGCCTATCTGGAGGCGTGCGGTGCGGAGACCGTATCGGGCCTGCCGGATGCGCTACAACCGGCGCTCGTTGCCGGTCATAGTATTGGCGAGCTTACGGCACTGTACGCTGCGGAGGCGCTTACCTTGGAGGATGGGTTGCGCTTGGTGCAGGCGCGCGGTGAGCTCATGCAGCGGGCCGTGGCGGATTGCCACGGGGGAATGGCGGCGGTCATTGGCGTCTCGCCGCAAGTGGTCATGCAGCTTTGCGCGCGGGCGCGAAGCACGGATTCGGCCAGCGTCGTAAGTATCGCTACTTTCAATACGCCCCAGCAGGTAGTCATCGCAGGTGACAATTCTGCGTTGGACAGAGCCGTCGCGCTGCTCAAGGAGCACGGGGCCCGGCGCGTGATCCCTTTAAAGGTGAGCGGCGCATTTCATACCGGTGCGATGGCCTCCGTGCAGGAAGAGTGGAAAGCTGTGGTGGCGGCGGCCCCAATCATGCCGCCGAAAATACCAATTGTGGCGAACGCAACGGCCAATATCGTAACGACTGTGGACGAATTGCGCCACGAGTTAACTGTGCAACTTACGTCTCCCGTACGTTGGGCAGCGACAATCGACATTCTTCTGCGCAGAAATCTTGGTCCCGTTCTTGAGTTTGGTCCGGGCGCAGTTCTCACGCGCATGATCGGGAGTGTTGCAACCGGTACAACGGCGGTCGCGGTCGACTCCCAGCAAGCGGTACGGCGAGTAACCAAAGCCGGCCTAGTCGCTTAGGCTCGTGGGAGCTATGCCGCCGTCTCTGAGATCATCTTTCGCCGGTGGATGGCTCTCATGTTCTATAAACAATTAGCGTTGTATGCTAGAGCTTGTGTGAGGCGGTCGTCTCAAGATGAGCTGGCGAACGGCAGTGTACCTTCGTGAAGGATGAACTATGAAAGGGCAGGTTGCGCTCGTTACCGGCGGGTCGGGATACTTGGGTGCGGCCATTTGCGCCCGACTGGGTAGCCAGGGAGCCCACGTCGTTGTGCACTATCACAGCGGTGCCGAGGCGGCCGAGCGCGTGGTTGCGGACATTAGTGCACAAGGTGGCAGCGCCAGCGCAATCCGGGCCGACGTGACCAATCCCGCCGAAATCGAAGAAATGGTGCAATCTATCCACAAAGAGCACGAGAAGATCGACATCCTCGTCAACAACGCCGGCATCACGCGAGACACGCTATTCGTGCGTATGTCTGAGGCAGACTGGGATGCCGTGATGGATACAAACCTAAAGTCGGCGTTCCTCTGCAGCAAGGCAGTTGTGCGCAGCATGTTGCGCGCCCGCTATGGGCGCATCATCAATGTCTCTTCTATCGCCGGGTTCTTGGGTGCCCCGGGTCAGGCGAACTACTCCGCCTCCAAAGCAGGGCTGTGGGGCTTTACCCGCTCGCTCGCACGCGAGGTGGCAACGCGAAACGTGACCGCTAATTGCGTTGCACCGGGATACTTCGGCGGTCCAATGGCGGACTCTATTCCACCGGATATGGTCGAGACTATTCTCAAGATCATTCCCCTTGGACGCTACGGCGAACCCAAAGAGCTTGCCGCTGCGGTGGCGTTCCTGGCATCCGAGGATGCATCGTACATTACCGGTCAGATCCTTATTGTCGACGGCGGCATTATGATGTACTAGTGGGAGCATCATACGCGGAAGCTGCCCTGGCAGTTTCAATAGAGTATTTGCGATATATTCCAACTGTTCTCCTTCTCCCGGTAGTCAGCCGGCGCGCAGGACTCGCTGCGTGACGAACGCCTTGTCAGATCTAGGTAGAATGCGGTGTTTCAAAAAATCCTGATTGCCAATCGCGGCGATACAGCGCTGCGAATCATTCGGGCCTGTCGCGAATTGGGAATTGCTACGGTTGTCGCTTATTCCGAGGCGGACCGAGATTCATTGCCCGTGCACATGGCCGATGAAGCAGTCTGCATCGGTCCCGCTCCCGCGAGCAAGTCCTATCTTAACGTGCCGAATATCATCAGCGCGGCCTACATTACAGGTGCGGAGGCGATTCACCCCGGGATTGGATTCCTGTCCGAAGATACCTACTTTGCCGAAATTTGTGAAAAGTACGGCATCACCTTTGTCGGTCCCAGCTCGGACGTGATTCATGCCATGGGAGACAAGACCAACGCAAAAGCTGAGATGCGCAAGGCGGGTTTGCCTGTAATACCGGGAAAGGATTCCCCGGTTAGGAATGTGGCGGATGCCTTGGAAGTGGCTGATTCGATCGAATACCCAGTGGTCTTGAAAGCCGCGGGCGGTGGGGGAGGACGCGGCATTCGATTTGTAGGCGATGAGGAAGAGATGGTGGTCGCATTTTCGGTGGCCCAGGCGGAAGCGCAGGCGTCCTTTGGCAATCCGCGGCTGTACGTGGAAAAGTACATCTCGCCGGCGCGTCATATCGAGGTTCAAATCCTCCGTGACCGCGAAGGCAATGCGATTCAACTCGGCGAACGCGATTGCACTATACAGCGCCGCTACCAAAAACTCATCGAGGAATCACCGTCGCCGGTGCTTGATCCCGCGGCCCGGGAGTCTATCGGCGCGGCTGCCCTGCAAGGCGTCAATGCAATTGGGTATACGTCCGCAGGCACCGTAGAATTCTTGGTGGATTCTGCGCTGAACTATTACTTCATGGAGATTAACTGCCGACTGCAGGTGGAGCACACTGTTTCGGAGGACACGACAGGCATTGATATAGTGCAAGAGCAGATTCGGATTGCAGCGGGCGAGTCGCTTGCTTTCAATCAGAGTGATGTGGCATTCCGCGGCCACGCGATTGAATGCCGCATAACCGCTGAAGACCCTGAGCATGACTTTAGACCGGAGAGCGGCGAGGTAACGAATTTCCTCGCGCCGGGCGGCCCGGGCATTCGCGTGGATTCCCACCTCTATAGCGGATACGAAATCCCACCCCACTATGACTCCCTGATTGCCAAAGTCATCGCTTGGGCTCCGGGCCGCTCTGGGGCCATTGAGCGCATGCTGCGGGCTCTGGATGAGTGTGTGATCGACGGGGTAGAGACGAACCTCGACTTTCACCGGAAAATCCTTCGGACGCAGAGCTTCCGGGAAGGCAGCTTTGACGCGAACTTGCTCAATATCGTCTGATCGTTGCGTAGAGGACTTCTTAAGTCGGCCGGCACTTTAAGAGCAAGCGACTGAGGTGCGGCCGCTTCGACCTCACGCTCTGGTGGGTGATGGCTGAGCGGTGCAAGAATGAGGTATGACGAATGACGCCCAGTGTTGCCAAGGCGTCTGCAAAACGCATTCACCCTCGCCGCTACGCGCGCGTCGCTGCTGTGCAGGCGCTCTTTGCGCTTGACATGTCCGATGGTTCACTGGAAGTCGTGCTGGACCAAGTCGCCCGTATGGCCGAGATCAAGGCTGATGCCCACGATCTCTTGCATGAGATCGTGAACGGTGTTTGCACCCACCTGGCCTTGATCGACGAAAAGATTCGGCATGCCGCGTCAATGTGGCCTATGGGCCAGATGGCAAGTGTCGATAAGGCCATCATGCGTCTCGCCCTCTACGAATTGCTCTTCCTCCCCGAGATTCCACCGAAAGTCGTCATTAACGAAGCGGTGGAACTGGCCAAGATCTACGCCTCCGATAATTCGCCTCGCTTCATAAACGGCGTGCTCGGCACGATCTACGAACGTGATGTGGCGAAATGCACTGAGGACAACGCATCAGTTTGAGAGTATCAGCTAAATTGATGGAAGCTCCCACCCTGAATTGTTATACTGTGATTGAAGCAACTGCTGGTGTCTTGGCGACAATTGAGGCACGCAAAGAGATTTGGGGAGACACCATTGGCCGTTCATGAATCCGATGCACTGCGAGAGTTCCTTGCAGATGGAGACTTCAACCCTAAGCAAGCTGCCAGGCTGGCGTTGCTTGTCGAGGGTGTTGTCAGTGACAATGCGCAGAAATTCGCAACAAAGAATGACTTACAACGACTTGCGACAAGGGATGACCTTCAGCAGTTCGTCACCAAGGATGATCTAAAGAAAGAACTCAAGATTCTTGAGCAAGGAATGACCATCAAATTAGGTTTGATAGTCACTGCTGCTGTTGGCGTGCTCTTTACGCTGTCGCAGGTGTTTCCCTAGTTCCAACTGAAACACTAGTGGAGGGTTACCGTAAGCCAAGCCTTTATCATCATGCAGATTGGGAATCCTGAATTGGATAGAGTTTGCGAGCAGGTTATTGTGCCTGCATTGAAGGCTCGGGGTTTGGATCCAAAGCGCGTAGACAGGCACAATCAGGGAGGTTTGCTCAAGAGCGAGATTGTTTCGTTCATTGAGAACGCAGAGATCATCGTCGCAGACCTGACCAATGAACGGCCCAATTGCTATCTTGAAATTGGCTATGCAATGGGCGTGGACAAATATCATGCCCTGGTACTTACGGCTCGTGAGGACCATAACCCTGATAGTCCAAACTATCAGCAGGGCGGGCCAAAGATACACTTCGACTTATCGGGCTATGACATCCTCTTCTGGGATCCCGGAGACTTATCCGGCTATCGCTCTCAGCTCGAAGCAAAAATTCGCCAACGCCAAGCGACTTCACCCTCGTCTGTTCCGACTCCTCCATTTCCCTGGGACATAGACTGGCTCTCGCAGCAACGCAGACAGGCAAAAGATGGTTTGGAGTCAACTGGCCTATCAGGATTCATGGAAATTCGCTTTGCTCTGTCTGGGCCAAAACCAGACTTCCCCCATAAGGTGCTACTTGAAGCTGCAAATTCATCTCAGGTGCCTACTTTTGGCTGGCCAATCGGAATTGTGCTTACGAAGAGTGAGTGGAAGCCTCAACCAAGAAAAGATGGCATCGCTACTCGGGCAGTTGTCAATAATGAAGGCAATTACAACTACCTAACATACGACTATTGGTACCTGAGAAAGAACGGTGATTTCTATCTTCTCAAGAGCCTATTTGAGGATTCAAGAAAACCTGGAAGCATTTTTGCCGACACGCGGATCATTAGAATCACTGAGGCCCTTCTCTACTGTGCCCAGCTATACGAGGAATTAGGTGTCACAGGAAGTGTTGAGGTGAATATTGGGATTTCCCACGGAGGCTTGAAGGATAGAGTGATGCGTGCGGCCAACCCTGCAAGAGACTCGGGGTTGCTAGGCAGGTATTCTACGAGAGAGGATGATGCTGAAAGTGCTATCAGCGTGCCCTTGTCCGAAATTAGGTCCACGTTAGTTGACAGAGTAAGGGAACTGGCCGAACCTCTATTTTTGCTCTTTGATTTCTTTCAACCGCCTGATGAAGTATATGACGATATCGTAGGCAACTTTGTAGAGGGCAGAGTCAGGTAGCTCGCGAGCCAAATTCTACACAGCCTGTAAGTTAACGAGGGTGCGTGGGAATGGCAACCGGCGTCTTGGGGTGTTTGCCGGTGAGCACGAGATGGAAATCCTCGTCAGCACTTCCATGGGTGTGGAGAGTGCTTGGAGTGTTTCCCGCCGATGTTTGCAATAATACTACAGCAACAGACGAGGAGAGGGTCGTACTGACCTTCTCCTCATTCGCTTCTAGGTGCAAAAGGACATCTGCGCTTGATCGAGACTAGACCGCAGTTGACTTCGCCTGGGTGCGGAGGCAGCGGGTGCAGATATTTACTCTCTTTAGCTGGCCTTCAATAAGCAGACGCACTTTCTGCACGTTCGCTTTCCACACTTTGCGCGTCTTCGGCGCACGATAGCGCCACTTGCCGGAAGCCTGATGCTGAATATTGTGGCCCACTTGCGCGCCTTTGCCACACACATCACAAATAGCCATGAGCTAGTCCTCAATTAAGCGGGTCACGAGTGCCAATGTTGACCCTGTGTTCAATCTATCGCTATGATGAGCTTGTCACCAAGGGTCAATGTTAGCATAGAGTAGGCAATGTGCTCAATCCTGCCGGCTGGTGGGTGACGCCGGACTTCCTGATGTTTTGCTTCAGTCGCACAAGTGAGTTGTCTCAAACGTGAGCAGGAAGCAGGCGGGGATCGGCAGCAGGAAACCCCAAATCATCGAGACGGAGCCGATTGGCTCTGCGGTGCAAAGCAAGGTATGTAATTCCTGTGGATAATATGCAGGCCGGACCGGAAGTGCAAGAAGGAACCACGGCAGGCTGTGACGGGCAAAGCCTGATCGGGGCTTTGGAGTACGGTTACCATCTCCTTGCGGCCAACAAGGAGGAGATCAACCGCCTTAACGTCTTCCCGGTGCCGGACGGCGACACCGGTACGAACATGCTGCTCACCTTGGAAGCCGCGTTGCAGGCTGGCAGGCAAGCGCAAAGCACGCACGCAGGCGAGGTCGCCCAAGCGGTCTATCGCGGCGCGTTGATGGGAGCGCGAGGCAATTCGGGCGTGATCTTCTCGCAGTGCTTGCGCGGAGTTGCGGATGTGCTCGAGGGCTCCGCTGAGATCGCGGTATCCGACATCGTGCAGGCGCTGCGATCTGCGTCCGACTCCGCCTATGCCGCTTTGCAAGAGCCGCAGGAAGGCACGATGCTGACGGTGGCGCGCGACACGGCCGAAGCTTGCGAATCGTACGCTTGCGAAGCGTCTCCACGGGATGCCGAAATGTCGGACGTGCTTGCTACTGCGGTGGCTGCGGCGGAACGGTCTGTAGCCCGCACACCCCAACTGCTCGACGTGCTGCGCGATGCCGGGGTGGTGGATGCCGGCGGTCAGGCGTTGTGGCTGCTCTTGGAAGGCGCACGGCGCTACGTGACAGGCGAGTCAGTGGAGCAGGTGGAACTGCCGACCGGTGAACGGGCATTACTTCCTGAGATCGCGGTGGTTACGGAAACGCTCTACGGATACTGCACAGGTTTCTTGGTGAGCGGCACGGAACTCGACGTCATGGATATTCGCCAAGCCGTTGCCGAGCGAGGTACGTCCGTTGTCGTAGTCGGCGACGAAGACTTGGTGCGGGTTCATCTGCACACGGAGAATCCAGGAGGTGTACTCGATCTCGCACGCGGTGCGGGCAATCTTCACCGCATTGAGATCTTCAACATGGACGACCAGTACGAACGGATGCAGTCCGCACTAGCCGACGGAGACCTGCCCGGGATCGGTGAGGATTTGCCTGCTCCGCCAATCGAAACTGCGCCAACTGAGACCCGAGAACAGTGCGTCGTCGCCGTGGCGGATGGCGAGGGTCTCGCTGAGATTTACCGGCAAATGGGTGCAACTGTGGTAAGTGGCGGCCCGACTATGAATCCCAGCACCCAGGAAATTTACGAGGCGCTTGCGGCTGCCAATGCGCGCCACGTCTTTGTGCTTCCAAACGATAAGAACGTCATTCTGTCGGCGGAGCAGACACGGGACCTGGCGGAGTGCGTCGTTCACGTGCTGCCAACGTATTCGATGGCGCAGGGCATCGCCGTGCTATTTGCGTATCAAGAGGGCGTTGGCCCCGATGAAAACGAAAGTGCGATGAGAGACGCGGCAGAGAGCACGCAGTACGGGGCTGTGACATTGGCCACCCGCAATGCAACGGTGGATGGCGTAAATGTGCTCCAAGGACAGTGGCTTGCACTCGCAGGAAACCAGGTTTCTGCTGCAAGTGACGATCTCTTTGCCGCGTTGCTCGCCGCCATAGAGCGCATGGGGCCGCAAACTTCTGAGCTACTTACTTTCTACTACGGCGCCGATGTGACTGAAGACGAGGCACGCGGGCTCGCCGACCGGATTCAAGCGCAATATCGATCACTTGAGGTCGAGGTCATCCACGGCGGCCAGCCGCACTACCCATACCTGCTTACCCTTGAATGAGGTGCCATGCCCAGCCCCGAACCGCGCGACCGCAGCGAGATCCTGCACCGTATTCTTGAACAAGAGGTACGCCGGGGGTATGACGATGGCACGGTGATTGGAGGCCTGGAGCAGTTCTTGGCAAACTGGCAAGCAGAGAGCGGGCCGGAATCCGCCAAGCAGTCTCAGAGTCTCATCGCTATCAGGCAAGTGCTTGAGAACTATCACTCGATCGAACCGGCGGACCGGAGAACGCGCGTACAGAGCGCCCTGCAGATTCTCAACGGCCAAACAGTGCCCAATTCTACTGGGCCTGGCAATCCGCCACCACGAAAGCCGAGCACATCCCCTGCAAAGGACTCCGTAAGTAGTCCGCGACCCCGTAAGCAAGTCGCCTCACGGCCCAAAGCCGATCTTGATTCACCTCTTGCAATTGTGCCGATGTTGAAGGCGGAAGACGCCAAACGTCTGGAGAAGCTCGGCCTCTCAACATTGGGCGATCTCATCCAGCACTTCCCGCACCGACACATCGACCGCAGCCGCATCAAGACTATTGCAGATCTCAAGCCCGGTGAAGAGGCCACGATTGTGGTCAACGTGATGCAGGTGGAGAATCGGCGGGTTACCCAGGGCCGCATGGTAATCACCGAAGCTGCCTTGGCGGACAAAACGGGCTACATCAAGGCCGTCTGGTTCAACCAACCGTACTTGCAGCGCAGCCTAACAGATAAGCGGCGCATTGTGGTGGCAGGCAATGTGGAGATCAGCCGTAATGGGTTGGAGTTGCGCTCGCCGGAGTATGAGTTTGCTGAAAGCCCCGAGCAAGGTTTGCACGTGGGACGCTTGGTGCCGGTCTATCCCTTGACTGCCAAACTTTCCGCCAAATGGATGCGTCGTTGGGTGCGATCTGCGCTTGACATGGCGCTGCACGCGGTCAAGGATGTGGTGCCAACGCACATACTGGAGCGCAACAATCTGATGGGCGTGCAAGAAGCGCTCAATCAGATGCACTTTCCCAGCAGTGAAGAGCAGCACCATCGCGCAGTCCATCGCCTTGCTTTCGACGAATTCTTCTTCATCCAGCTCGGCACGCTGCTGCGTCGCCGCGAGTGGCAGCTCGATCAGCCCGGGATTCCGGTTGACGTCAGCCCTGAGACAACGCAATCATTTCTCGAATCGCTCCCCTTTGCGCTAACGCGCGACCAACAACAGGCGCTAACGGAGATTCTTGCCGACGTGAGCAAACCGGTGGCGATGAACCGGCTGTTGCAGGGAGACGTGGGTGCGGGCAAGACTGTTGTTGCCGCGGCAGTGGCGTTGCAGATGGCCAAGCACGGCCTGCAAACAGTCATCATGGCGCCGACTGAGGTGCTGGCAGAGCAGCATATCCGCACGTTCAAGAGATTTCTCGATCCATTCGCGGTGCGTAGCGCTTTGCTGACGGGCAGCACGCGAAAGAGTGAGCGACGGGCTATCTTGGCCGACCTGGAAGTGGGAACCCTCCACCTCTTGGTGGGCACGCACGCCGTAATCCAGGATGACGTGGTATTTGCCGATCTGGGCCTGGCGGTAGTGGACGAGCAGCACCGGTTCGGCGTGCGGCAACGAGCTGTGCTGCGACGCAAAGGACGCAATCCCCATGTGCTGGTGATGACGGCGACGCCCATTCCGCGGTCGCTGGCACTAACGCTCTACGGTGACTTGGACGTATCCGTGATACGCGAGATGCCTTCGGGTCGCTTACCGATTAGGACCCGCTGGGTGCCGGCAGAGAAACGCACTCCGGCATACGAATTCGTCGCCAAGCAGATTGCGCAGGGCCGCCAAGCCTTTATCATCTTTCCCCTCATTGAAGAGTCTGAGACATTGGAGGTACGCGCCGCCAAGAGCGAGTTCGACCGCTTGCGGAAAGAGGTGTTCCCGCAACTTAAAGTGGACTTGCTCCATGGACGGCTGACCAGCAGGCAGAAAGAGAAAGTAATGCGGGCGTTCGCGGCAGGTGAAACCGACATTCTGGTGAGCACGCCGGTAGTGGAGGTCGGCATTGACGTGCCGAATGCATCGGTAATGATGATTGAGAGCGCCGAGCGGTTCGGTCTTGCTCAGCTTCACCAGTTTCGCGGCCGCGTGGGACGCGGCGAGCACCAATCGTACTGCCTGCTCCTCTCGGACTCTGCGCAGGCGGCGGAGAACGAACGGCTACGCATTCTGGAGGAGGAACGCGACGGCTTTGCGCTTGCGGAAAAGGACTTGGCGCTGCGCGGGCCGGGGGAATTCTTCGGCACGCGCCAAGCAGGGCTCCCGGCGCTCAAAGTTGCACAGCTCTCAGACCTTTCAACTTTGGAACTTGCTCGGAACGAGGCAAAGAAGCTCTTTGAAACCGATCCCACGTTAGAAGAACCTCAGCACGTCGGTCTTGCCAAGCGAGTCGCCAAATTCTGGCGGGTGGAGAGTGAACTCTCATGAGAGACTCGTTTTCCGATCCGGACGAACTGTTCGATGTCTGCGATTCGTTAGGGCGTCCGCTGGGCCTGCGTAAGCGCCGCGCGGACGTGCATCGGGACGGTGACTGGCATCGGGCGCTGCACTGCTGGGTCGTGGGGCAGTATGAAGACGGCACGCCTTACATGATATTCCAGCGGCGGTCGGAGGCGAAGGACACGTCACCGGGAAAACTGGATGCGACCGTGGGAGGTCACCTGGCTGCCGGGGAGTCGGTGGAAGATGCCTTGCGGGAATCCCAAGAGGAGATCGGCCTCGAACTCTCTATGGACGATCTCTTGCCGCTAGGGGTACGCCAGGCTGCGAGCGATGTCGAGCCCGGTGTGCGCGACTATGAGGTGCTGTATGTCTTCCTGCATCGGACCAACCTGCCGCTCACCGCTTTCACGCCAAATCCGGCCGAGGTGACAGCTTTGGTTGAAATACCGGTAGCGGACGCAATGGATCTCTTTACAGGAAAACGCAAGACGATCACGGCCAAAGCGCTCTGCAACCAGCGCTGCCACCCCAATGAGGCGTGGCTGGCTGAGCAGCGAATCCGCGCTGACGACTTTATCGCTCAAGCGGACCGCTACTTCTACCGGGTGTGTGTGCAAACCGATCTGCTCTATAGAAATTACCCGCACATCTCGATTTGAGAGCATTGCTGTGTAGGCAATGGGTGTAATCGAGTTAGTTGGCCTCATTTGCGCACCACGGAATATCCGGTTGAAGCAGCCTGTCTCTAAGTGACTTGTCTCATGTCTAAGTTGATAGAACCGCACAAAACCAGCGAGTTTGAATGATGAACATGCGCATTATCAGCGGGAGTGCCGCCGGAAGGCGGCTACGTGTGCCAAAGACGGCGCAGGTGCGACCGACATTAGACAAGGTCAAACACGCTATCTTCAATTCGCTTGGTGAAAGAGGTGAAGACGGACGAGTGCTGGAGCTCTTTGCAGGCACCGGTGCGCTGGGAATTGAAGCCTTGAGCCGTGGAGCCGAGTGGTGCGACTTCGTTGACGCGCTACCGGCGTCTTGCAGGGCAATTCGTGAGAACTTGCGCACGGCGTCATTGCGCGAGCGAGCACGTGTGATCCAGGCGCGTGTGCCGGGCGTGCTTAACCGTTTGAAGGAGCCTTACGACCTAATCTTGGCAGACCCGCCCTACCACACCGTGGACCATGAAGACTGGCTGCCGGCGCTTGCCGAATCGTGTGCGATTCAGAGCCGGACGATTGTCGTAGTCGGACACTGGAAGAAGAAGCTGCCCGAAGAGCGGTTGGGTAGGCTGCATCTCTTGCGCAGGCGTCAACATGGCGATTCGATGTTCAGCGTCTATGCAGTAGATGACGCGTGACGGGAGCGTGTCGACCGTCAGCCGGTCCGGTCTGCCAATGCAATGACTGATTCTGCCAAAAGGCGCGCGGCATCGGGCCGAGCGAGGTTCTTGGCGGCGCGTGACATGGACTCTTGCAGCTCCCAATCGGAAAGTAGCCCGGATACTGCTTTAAACAAGACTTGACCGGAGAGGTCGGCCTGTTCGATAATCTGCGCTGCACCCGCTTTTTGGGCAAGCTGCGCATTACGCCGCTGTTCGTCGCCGCCGGTTGGTACCAAGGGGATGAGGATCGCCGGCTTGCCGAGCGCAAAGAGTTCCGCCAAAGTGCCCGCACCTGAGCGGCTTACAACGGCGTCCGCAAGCGCATAGATGTGTCCAATCTCGTCTGCGACGAAATCCACCACGTAGTAGCGCGCCTGCAGGTGGCCGGGCAGCGCGCCGCGGACCTGCCGCAGGCGTTCGCCCTCGCTTATCTCTCCCGCTTGCTGGCTTCCACACTGATGAACGACGCGGCACATAGTGAGCAGATCGGGCAACGCCTCTTCAACGGCACGATTGATGTGTTGTGCGCCTTGCGCGCCGCCGGTGACATACAGAGTCGGCAAAGTGTCATCACCCGCGAATCCGGCAAGAGAGAGTGCCGTCGCGGGACTGCCGTTGAAGATGATAGGGCGCACCGGGTTACCGGTTACGAAGGTCTTAGCTTGCAGGCGCGACGGCAGGTAACTCCCCGCAGATTCGTAAGTTAAGGCGATGTGCCTTGCAAAGCGCGATGCGATGCGGTTTGCCAGACCCATTTGCACCGTCTGTTCATGGGTGATCACGGGAACGCGCAGCAGCCAGGCTGCGATTACGGGCGGCACGCACACGAAACCCCCGGTACTCAAGACAACGTGAGGTCGGAAGCGCATGACGGTGATCAGCGCCTGCAGCACGCCCCAAGGCAGTCGCAGCGCGTCGAGAATGTTTTGCCAAGAAAAGTGTCCCAGCAATCGATGCGAGCGGCGGAGCTTGCCGGTGGAAATTGCGGTGAAGGGAAGTCCGGCGTCACTTGCCAGCTTGCGCTCTATTCCGCCATGGCTGCCTACGTAAAGGAACGTAGGTTTCCAGGCGCCGTCTTGTTCGGCAAGGGCCTCAATTGCTTCTATCGTGGCGAGCGCGGGCGTCACGTGGCCGCCGGATCCACCGCCGGTTACCAGGATGCGGAGTTGGCGCCGGCTCTTCGTCATTGGCTGCAGAATGAACCTCTCGTTGAGAATGCAGGCGAATAGGTCATGCTCTTAGTCAAAGACTTCCCAGGCATTCGATCCAGAAAAGACTTGGCGAACACGGGACTGCGACAGTTTGCACTGTCCCCACAAAACCCACTGTGCATTCTCTCACACGATGGAGCCCAGCGCCGCTGCCAGCCGCTCGAAGTCCTGCTCGTTGTTGAAGTAGGCGGCTGAGGCTCGCACTCCCGGTGGAGTTGTCGTGTGGCGCGTGATGATCCCTTGTTGCCATAGCGCCTGCGAAACTTCAGACGGTTGCTTCCCATTCAGTAGGAAAGTCACGATCCCCGCCGATTCGTCAACAGATCGCGGAGTCAGCACCTCGACACCGGGACTCTCCGCGAGTATTCGGTGGGCTTGTTGGGCTAAGTCCCTAATGCGTGAGAAAACGTTGGAGAAACCAAGCTCTTCAAGCCAAGCGATAGCGGCATGGAGTCCGGCAAGCGCGGCTTGATTGCGCGTGCCGAATTCGAAGCGGCGGGCGTCCGGCTTGAGGCGAAGGCGAAAGTCCTCTCCGCTCCAGTTAAAATCCTCGAAGGTGCCCGCGCCAACCGCTCTTATGGCAAGGGATTCTAGCCGGTCGAGGCGTACGTATAGGATGCCCGTTCCCTTTGGGCCGCACAGCCATTTGTGCCCGTTGCTGACGAAGAAATCGCAGTTCATATCTGTCACGTCCACGGGAATTGCGCCCAGCGATTGCGCGCCGTCCACAAGCGCCCAGGCGCCATGCTCGTGGGCAATCTGACAGATTTCCTTGGCCGGCAGCCGAATGCCGCTTTCGCAACTCACCTGGCTGAAGGCAATCAGCCGAGTCTTGGGACCCAAGGCGGCACGGATGTTCTGCATTGTGCTCTGCGGATCGGCGTCGATGGCAAACACCCGCACGGTTGGCCCACCGCGGTTCTGCAAATAAGCCGCGGGATGGGTCAGCGCCGGATGCTCCTGATCGGAAATCAGGAGTTCGTCGCCGGGTTGCCAAGGCAGGCCGTGGAGCACGATGTTGTGGCTGTCAGTGGCGTTGCGGGTGAAGGCAATGGTAGCGGGATGAGTGTGCAGAACTCTCGCAACTGCCTCGCGTGCGCGTTCGGATTGGGTGTAGCGCCATTCCAGGGCCACGTGGCCCTGGCGCTCCTGTCGTGCAATTGCGGCTTGGTAGTCGGCAAGGACCGGTTCCGCTAGCAGCCCTTCCGTACCGGTATTGAGGTAGACACAGTCTTGAAGCAGCGAAATCTCATTGCGCGCCGTAGTGCAATCAAGAGTTGGCATGAGCCGGTAGGGGTTTCCTGGCTAACACTGAGTGAGTGCTCGGTTGCAATAACTATACCGTGTCCCGCAGAACTACGAAGTTGCAGCTTGCGGTAGCCGCAGGAAGGTGCGCGGTTCAGCCGTGACCCGGCAGTCGACGCGCGTCCCTGGGGTTAGCGGCGCGCCGAGAAGCCGCACCTGAATGTTTTCGCCGGTTTCCAGGCGAATTGTCACCGTGCTATCGTGGCCGTAGAAAGTGGAATCGACGACGCGCGAGGCACCGTCCGACGCAACCGTCAATGCAATATCCTCGGGACGGAACATGAGATCAAGGTCTCCGCTATGGGCCGTGCCGTTGAGCGGAAATCGGCCGAGCGCACACTGCGCATGGCCGTTGGCGGCGTGCGCAAAGAGGAAATTCGCGCCACCTACGAACTGGGCCACTTCCCGAGAAGTGGGGTTGCGGTAGAGCTCTTCCGGTTCGCCCACCTGGGCAATCTGTCCGTCCCACATAACGGCAACCCGATCGGCGAGGCTGAGCGCCTCTTCTTGATCGTGAGTTACAAAGATCACAGTTGCTCCGGCTCGGGCGAGGATCTCACGTGTCTCGGCGCGGATGCGCGCGCGCAGGGCCACGTCCAGATTTGAGAACGGTTCGTCCATGAGGATCACGTCGGGTTCCGGGGCCAGTGCGCGAGCGAGTGCCACACGCTGCTGCTGTCCGCCGGAAAGCTCGTTAGGCATCCGCTCGCGAAGGCTATCCAAACCGACCAGCCGCAGGGCTTTGCCAACTCGTTCGCGTTGATCGGGCCACTTGCGCACGCCGTAGGCCACGTTTTCCGCCACAGTCATGTGTGGAAAGAGCGCATAGTCCTGGAAGACCATGCCCACGCGCCGCCGTTCCGGTTGTATCCACCGCTTGGGGCCAACGACGCAAAGGTCGCCGATTTCAATCGTGCCGGTATCCGGCACCTCAAACCCGGCGATTAGGCGGAGCATGGTTGTTTTGCCGCAACCGCTTGGCCCCAGGAGGCTGAGGAATTCACCGGGTGCAACAGTTAGGTCTACCTGGTTAACTGCCAGTACGGAGCCGAATCGTTTAGTGACGTTGTGGCAGCGGATGGCGAAGAGGCTAATACTCATGTCAGCATCTATTTTACGGTTCCTTAACGGCAAAGAGCAACGTCGGCAGCAGCGAAATACCCAGCAGCACCAAGATCACAGGCGCAGACTGAGCGAAGAATCCTTCCGCGGTTGTGGACCAGATTTCAGTAGCGAGTGTCTTGAAGCCGATCGGGCCCAGCAAGAGGGTTATTGGTAGCTCTTTGAGGGTGGTAACGAAGACCAGAATGCCGCCCGCGGTAGCTCCGCCCCGCACTAAGGGCAACGTAATCGCGCGGAGTGTGGCATGCCAGGAGTGGCCGAGACTCCGTGAGGCTTCTTCGAGCGAGGGGTTCACCTGCAACAACGATGTCCGCGCATTGCCATAGGCTTGCGGTAAGAATCGGATCAAATAGGCGGCTATCAGGAGAAAGAAGGTCTGGTAGATTATTGGCGCTACGTTCGCTCCGAAGAAGACGAGTGATAGCGCGATAACAATGCCCGGCAGGCCGTAACCCAAATAGATGGCGTACTCGAAGAGGCGAATGGGGCGGCTGGGAAATCTGACCGTCAGGTATGCCACCGGCACGGCAAGGACAACGGCAGCAATTCCGGTCGCCGCGGAGACCCATAGCGTATTCCACGCCAAGCCGGGCAGCGCACTGAGACTTGCTG
The DNA here is from genome assembly GCA_965221905.1 of Chloroflexota bacterium. Classification (GTDB taxonomy): domain Bacteria; phylum Chloroflexota; class UBA11872; order VXOZ01; family VXOZ01; genus VXOZ01. The sequence continues at coordinate 2,527,821 of OZ244922.1, read as the reverse complement.
TGTACGAAACGCTACGGAGCAGCCAATAGCCAACGGTGAGCGCGGGCAGGACGAGAGCGAATAAGGCAACGATGCTGCAGAGCGCTATGGCCGGTATCCGCCACTTCCCTAGAGCCATCCGGGGCAGTGGCCGCATCCCGGTGCGGGCGCCGCTTTGGTAGTAGGCGCGTCCCCGGCTCCAGTGCTCGAGAACGAGAATGAGCAGCGTTATAAACACAAGCACGAGTGCGAGACCGGCAGCGAGGTGCCGGTCGAAAGAGCCTTGATAATGGACGTAGATTACGCGCGTGAATGAGTCGAACTGCAGGAGCGACACCGCGCCAAAGTCACTGAGAGTATAGAGGGCAACAAGCAGCCCGCCTGCTGCCATCGCGGGACGGAGCTGCGGGAAGGTTATCTTCCAGAATGTAAGCCAACTGCTCTGTCCGAGACTGCGGGAGGCTTCTTCCAACGTGCGGTCCATGCCCCCTAAGGCGGCGCGCACAACGAGGAATACGTAGGGGTAGGTAAAAAGAGTTAACGCAAGCCAGGCTCCGGGAAAGCCGTAGATCTCCGGCAGACGTTCAACGCCCAAGGGCGCGAGTATGCGTTGCAGCATGCCGCGCGGCCCCAGTGCCCCGATGAGCACGAATCCACCGACGTAGCTGGGCACGGCGAGAGGAACGACTAGCAGGCTGGTCCAGAGCCGCCGCAAGGGCAAATCGCTGCGTACGACGAGCCAAGCCAGGGGAACGGCGATTGCAATGGTGCTGAGGGTTACGGCGGAAGCGAGAGCTATGCTATTGAAGAGAATGACAGCGGAGCGCGGACGCAGTAGGAGCCGCCAGATTTCATCCCCTGCGCCGGCGGCTCGCATGATCAAATAGGCGAGGGGCAGTAAGATTCCGATTGCAACGACGCCGCTCGTCAGAAGGAGAGGCAAAGGCGGGCCGGCGGACTGATACGTCCGCCGGCCGCCTTGAATTGTCTCGCGTAGCGCTACAGGAATTGCCATCTTCGACGAAGTCGCCTTAGGCTCTTTCAGGAATTAGATCAGTTCTACCTCTTGTAAGAGTTGTAGAGTGCCGCGCAGGTCGGCGAGGTCGCTGAGGTCGATGTCCGGCGTCTGGATCGCGGCGAGGGGCGGCAGGTCCGAATGGGCGGCTACGCCATGCGCCAGCGGATACTCATACGTCTCTGTGGCGAAGTACTCTTGCGCCTGCTGCGATAGCAGATACGCAATAAACTGCTCTGCAGCCGCTTGGTTCTTCGTTCCCGCAATCACGCCGGCTCCGGCCACATTAATCAGGGCGCCCAGGTCGCCGTTGGGCGGGAAGTAGTTCTCGGCCGGCACATTGCCCTGCTCTGCGCGAATGCGGAAAAGGTAGTAGTGGTTGACGAAACCGACGGCAATCTCTCCATCCACGGCGGCTTGGACCGTGGGCGTGTTCTTGGGGTACACCTTCGGCTCGTTTGCCTTGATGCCTTCCAACCACGCTCGGGTCCGATCATCCCCAAGCGTCACGCGCATGGCGGTGACGAACGCCTGGAACGAGCCGTTCGTCGGCGCCCAGCCAATGCGTCCCTTCCATATTGGATCGGTAAAGTCCAAGATCGACGGGGGTAGATCCTCAGGCTTTACGCTCTCCGTGTTGTAGACCACTACGCGAGCTCGGCCTGACGTACCGACCCATTGGCCCTGCGGAGAGCGAAAACGCGGCTCCACTGCGTTGAGAATTGCGTCCGGCAGCGCCGCCAGGCGGTTTTCCGCCTGCAGCGCACCCAGCGCACCTGCATCCTGGGCGTAAAAGACGTCTGCGGGGCTATTCGCGCCCTCTTCGAGAATAGTTGCTGCGATTTCAGCAGTGCCGCCAAACTTTACCTGAATAGCGATGCCGGTATCTTTCCCAAACTGTTCCAACAGCGGCCCGACGAGGTTTTCGTTCCTGCCGGAATAGACCGTGAGGAGGGTAGGCTCAGTCTCAGAGGTGCTTGCCGTCTCACTCGTAGTAACATCGGCCCTGCCGCATGCCGCCCCGATTGCTACGGGGAGCAACGACAGCGAGGCCTTAAGAAGGGTACGACGATTCACGTACACAACAATGGCTCCTTTTCGTGCCACTTACTTTGCGTATTTACCGTGTCGAGCGCTTCAAGGCCTTTGAGCACACATTTGACCAACCAGGTCTCTGCGAAAGCGCACTCACCGCGCCGCTGGATAAGCAGACGGCCACCGGCAAAACGTCGCTAAAGGGATACCTAATTGTCTAAGTTAGGGTACCCTAACTTTTTTTCATTAGTCAAGCGAATATGGTAGAAATTCCTAGATTTTTACTAGGAATTAGATTAATGGTTCTTTGGGAGGACAAAAGAAGCTGAATCACCCGTTGGGCCTGAGGTTTAGCTGCTCTTTGTGTGTAAAGAGAGAACCGTGAGCGAATGGTCATCAATGCTTGCTGAGGAACGAAAGGCAATGCATAGGCGAATTAACCCAGGGTGAGAGTAGGTATTTCGCCTCTAACATGACGGTGTTTTCAATGATGCACACGAGAAGTGATGATGCTACAATCGCTCTGAGGGCGGCGCGGAACCAGTTCAAGACTGCGTGCGATCCCACTCCTCACTGAGGTCTTGTTTCTCACTACTGGCATGCGGGTAACGCTTCGTGGTCATAAACCCTGAGTCCTTGCTGGAAAATCTCAATGAACCGCAGCGGCGAGCGGTGGAGACCGGGACCGGTCCGGTATTGATTCTGGCTGGGGCCGGTTCCGGCAAGACGCGCGTGATCGTCCATCGGATTGCCTACCTGATGCTTGCCAAGCGCGTGCCGGCGTGGCAGATACTGGGCGTTACGTTTACGAATAAGGCTGCCCAGGAGATGCGGCATCGGGTGCGGGAATTGACCGGGCCGATCGGTGAAAATGTGCTGCTGAGCACGTTTCATTCGTTCTGTTCGCGCATCTTGCGCCGTGAACTGCGGCGGCTCGGCTGGGAAGAGGGCTTCACCATCTACGATGATGCCGACCAGTTGACTGTAGTCAAGAACGTGCTCAAGGCACTCGGCATCAACGAGAAGAGTCTAAGCCCGCGGGCAGTTTTGAATGCGATCTCCCGCGCCAAAGACGAACTCATTACCCCCCATGTCTTTGCCGAGCATGCACAGGGGCCGTTTGAAGAAGCTGTAGCCAAGGCCTATCGGCGCTACCAAAAAGCCCTGCGCGATGCCAATGCGCTGGACTTCAACGATCTCATCATGTTCGTGGTGCAGCTCTTTCGGGAGCATTCGGACGTGCGGGAGCACTACCAAGATCGCTACCGTTACATCATGGTGGATGAGTACCAGGACACGAATCACGCGCAATATGAATTAGTTCGCTTGCTTGCGTCCAAATACCGCAACATCTGCGTCGTCGGCGACGACGATCAAGGTATCTACAGTTGGCGCGGCGCTGACATTCGCAACATCCTCAACTTCGAGCGCGAGTATCCTGACGCTTCCGTAGTAAAGCTAGAGCAGAACTATCGCTCCACCCAGAACATCTTGGATTCCGCGTATAGCATCATCAGCCGCTTACCCCGCCGTCGTGAAAAGAAACTGTGGACGAACCAAGGGAGCGGGGCGCCGCTGGTCGTCTTACCGGCACACGACGAGGAGGATGAGGCGCGACTGGTCGTTAATGCCGTGCGCCAATTGCAGAATGAGGGTCTCAGCTTGAGTGACTGCGTCGTCATGTATCGCACAAACGCGCAGTCGCGGGCCTTGGAGGATGCATTGGTCGCTTACGGCATTCCCTATCAGTTGGTGGGTGGTGTTGCGTTCTATCTGAGACGGGAAATCAAGGACACCCTCGCCTACTTGCGGGTAATTCACAACATCAGTGATACCGTGAGTTTTGCGCGGGTGGCGAATGTGCCGCCCCGCGGCATCGGCGCTAAGACGTTTGCCGCACTCACCATGTGGTCGGAGATGCAAGGCATGTCACCGGCCGAGGCGGTACTGTACCTCGCGGAAGGCAACATTGCGGACCCCTTGCCGGTTACGTCCCGGGCGCGCACCGCGCTCGAGGACTTAGGCATTTTGCTGAGTAAGTTTCGCCAGGAGATGGCGCGTTTGCCGCTGAGCGCGCTCGTAAACATGATTATCAGAGATTGTGGTTACCTGGAGCATATCCGCAAGGGCGATAACATCGAAGAGGTGGTGGACCGAGAAGAAAACCTGCAGGAGTTGGCCGCCGCCGCTGCGCGCTTCGACGATATTGAACCTCCCCAGGGCTTGAGCCTGTTTCTGCACGAGGCGACGCTCGCCGCCGACGTTGATCGGTTGGACGCGGAAGGGGGGCTTACCCTCATGACCATGCACAACGCCAAGGGTCTGGAATTCCCGGCGGTGTTCGTGACCGGCATGGAGGAGGAGCTGTTTCCGCACATTCGTTCCTACGATGATCCGGAACAGATGGCGGAGGAACGGCGACTCTGCTATGTGGCGCTGACGCGGGCCAAGGAGCGGCTCTTCCTCCTCTACGCCGCGCGCCGCTACACCGGCAATTCGCTCGCGCGTCTGCCGTCCCGCTTCCTTGCGGAATTACCGCCGGAACTCGTGACCGGGCCCATGATGCGGCCGCAAGCGCCGCTTGAGGCGGTTTGGCAAGGCGCACAAGCCACCACTCGCCCGCCACGCGGGCAATCCTCGCAGGAACGGAAGTATCACGATGGCGATCGCGTGCGCCACACGGTCTTTGGTGAGGGTACGGTGGTGAGCAGCAAGATTACTGAAACTGATGAAGAAGTGACGATTGCCTTCCCGGATATTGGCGTCAAGCGCCTTTCCGCCTCGTTCGCCCCCATCGAAAAGCTCGCGTAGTCGCATTCATAGCAGTAGGCTGGAATCGCCGAAGCTGTAGAAGCGATAGTCCTCTCCGATCGCGGTACGGTATATCCGCTTCAGTTCGTTCAATCCCGTGAATGCAGCCACGAGCAGCAGCAGCGTTGAGCGAGGCAGGTGGAAATTCGTCATGATGCCGTCTACCACGCGGAATCTATAGCCGGGGTAGATGTAGAGTCGCGTCTCGCCGCTGAAGGGCTGAATCTCTCCCCGTGCAGTGGCGGCGCTTTCTAGCGCGCGCACGCTGGTCGTGCCGACTGCTATAACCCTCTTGCCGTTCGCCTTAGTCTCCTGCACCAAGCGCGCCGTTTCTGCCGGGACCTCCACATACTCGCTATGGATAGGGTGTTGCAGGGGGTCTGCTTCACGGATGGGCTGAAAAGTGTCCAAGCCGATGTGGAGCGTGATGAAAGCAAAGCGCACACCGTAGGCTTCAAGTTCACGGACGAGCTGCGGGGTGAAGTGGAGACCGGCGGTAGGCGCGGCCGCAGAACCATGCACGCGGGCGTAGGTCGTCTGGTAACGTGCCGGGTCCGCGAGCGGCACACGGATGTACGGCGGGAGCGGCAGTTGGCCGTGGCGTTCGAGCACGGCGTTTGGATCATCGTAAAATTGTACAAGCCTCTGGCCGTTTGGGAGTCTCTCTCCTATTTCAATCACGTCCGGGCTTTCCCCGTGCGGGCCTTCAAGGTTTACGCGGGCGCCGGGCTTGAGCCGCTGCGAAGGCCGTACCAACGATTCCCAATGAAGCGAATCTTGAGCGCGTAGCAAGAGTAACTCCACCTTGCCGCCGGTGTACTCGCGCCTCCCTAAGAGCCGCGCTGGAATTACACGCGTGTCGTTGGCAACCAATAAGTCGCCAGGCTGCAGAAACTCTGCCAGGCGCGCTACGCGGCTATGCTGAATCTCTCCGGTGCCCCGCTGGTAGACAAGCATGCGGGCGGCATCACGCGGCTCGCACGGGTGTTGTGCGATATAGTGCGGCGGCAAATCATAGTCAAGGTCACTAAGCCTGATCATGAGTCCTCTGTTATCATGAGTTGGGTTTTACATTCCTCACAGTACGCAGAGAGCATGGGATCAAAATCAATCTATGGCAGCAGTAACAGTAGTCTTGTCTGCTTCGAGCTTACGCGAAGACCAAGTTGAGCAACTACGGCATAAATTCTCGCAGATTGAGTTCGCAGTGCCAAGCAACGACGCCGCATACGCAGCGGCGATTCCGAATGCTCACGTTGTTGTGGGGGGCTTTCGTCAGGAGCACTTACCTCAGGCCCGCAATTTGCAGTGGATTCAAAATTCGGGCGCCGGTGTCGATCGGCTGCTGACGCCGGAACTGATTGCGTCTGACGTGATCGTGACGAATGCGCAGAGTCTACACGCGACGCAGATTTCCGAGCATGTGCTGGCCATGATGTTGGCTTTTGCGCGGGACTTTCGGCAGATATTTTCGGCGCAACGCGAGCACGTGTGGCGTCCGCCTGTATTTCATCCTTTCTGTCTGGAAGGGCAAACCCTTGGTGTGGTTGGCGTAGGCGGCATCGGCGCGGCACTTGCCCGGAAGGCTCACCATTTGGGCATGCGCGTTATTGGACTCCGCCGCCGCACCAATGAGCCCCCATCGTATCTCGACGAACTCATCGGTCCGGACGGCTTGCACGACCTCCTGCAGCGGTCGGACCACGTGGCGGTGTGCTGCCCGCTTACGCCGGAGACCAGAGGCATGATTGGGACTACGGAGCTCCAAGTGATGAAGTCCACTGCCTATATTTACAACATCGGTCGCGGCAGGATCATTCAGGCGGCGCCGTTGCTGCAGGCACTGAAGGAAGGCTGGATCGCGGGCGCCGGTCTCGATGTGACCGACCCTGAGCCGCTGCCCCCAGATTCTGAGCTATGGGACATGCCCAACGTGATTGTTACCCAACACACGTCGGGGACCGCGCCGCACAACGATGACAACTTCTATGACTTGTTGCAACAGAATCTCCAACGATTCCTTGATGGCGAACAGCTCTTGAACGTGGTGGATAAGAAGGCGGGCTACTAGGCCTTCCACTGCATGGCGTTGGGCAACAGCGCACGAGTAACCTCAGGGAGGTGTTCCCATGCTACCCTAGAAGCTATCTCATAAATCGGTTCGATAGCCGATTTGTGCTTCGACAAGGGCTTCGCGCAGCACTTAGCACGAACGGATTCTCGCCATATCCGTTCGCCCTGAGCCTGTCGAAGGGCAGGTCTACACCGAGCGATGTATTTATGAGGCAAGTTCTAGTGAGTGCAGAGATCCTTTGTGCAAGCCCAAGAGCAAAGTGTCCAAGGTTGCCTGAGATTTCTTGCGCTACCTTAAAAGCGATCCTCCTGAGGCGCACAAGAATATAGTGTCTTCACAAGCCATGCAAGCACCAATCAGCGAATGAATGACGTGATCACTATTGTCGGCACCGGCATGTGGGGCACCACGTTGGCTGTGCAGTTGGCCAAAGCGAATCGCCCCGTCCGCTGGCTCGCGCGCACCGACGGCGAAGCCGCGCAGTTGCGGCAGTGGGGTGAAAATAGGCGTTTCTTGCCCGGTATTCCCATTCCGTCAGGCGTCCACATCACTAGTGATCCGCAGGAGGCGATAAAAGAGAGTACCCTTATCCTGCTGGTAGTTCCTTCAGAAGCGATGCGCCGGAATATTCGTTGGATCGCGCCGGACATTTCAGTTGACCACATGCTGGTATCCGCAACTAAGGGTCTTGATATCGAGGCGGGCAAGACGATGTCTGCGCTAATTGCGGAGGAGTTGCCTACTCTTGTACCCGGCCACGTGCTGGCGCTCTCCGGCCCCAACCTTGCCCGCGAGATCGCCGGAGGTCAGCCCGCTGCCGCAGTGCTTGCCGGCGTCGATGCCGACCTAACACGACAGGCGCGGTCGCTCTTGATGCTCCCGCGCTTTCGCATTTACACGAGCACCGACGTACTTGGCGTCGAGCTGGGCGGAGCCCTCAAGAATGTCATGGCGATTGTGGCCGGCATCTGCGATGGTTTGCGCCTTGGCGACAACGCAAAGGCGGCGTTGCTGACACGGGGCGTTGCTGAAATGACGCGCCTCGGCGTGGCAATGGGTGCGCAGCCGCTTACGTTCGCCGGATTGGCAGGGCTAGGCGATCTCATGGCGACGTGCGCCAGCCGGCAGAGTCGAAACCGCCACGTCGGCGAGCAATTAGCGCAGGGCAAGTCGCTCGATGCAATTCTCGAGTCTATGGAAAACGTGGCCGAGGGCGTACCGACCACGCGTGCTGCCGTGCGCTTGGCGGGGCAACTAGACGTAGAATTGCCGATCACCGAAACATTACATGAAGTGCTCTTTGGCGGAATGACAGTGGCCCAAGCGACGGTTGAGTTACTGGAGCGCGCGCCCCGGGACGAGTTGGACGACTTCAAGTTCTCTTAGGAAGCATTACGATTGCGCTGGAGATGCCAAGAAATCTGCATTGTTGTGATGAAGGTAGAATTGCGTGAGAGAATTTCACATACAGCCGGCGGGTACGTTTGTCGAGTTTGAACTTACTCGCTTTGAGGACGAACATGAGGAAATCGTGCTAGAAGACTGGCTAGAATCCAATCCTGACGCCATTCTGGAGAGAGGCAGTCTCCTCGTAATTGGGCGTCAGGTGCCTACAGACTTGGGCGGGTACATTGACCTATTGTGCTTGGATCGGCAAGGAAACGTGATTGTAGTGGAATTGAAGCGCGACACAGCAACCCGCGAGGCGATTGCCCAGTCATTGGAATACGTGTCGTCTGTTGCGGGTTTTGATACTCAACGGTTGGAGAAAATCTTTCGCTGCTACCGAAAGTACAGTTCGCTCGTTCTAGCTGAGTGCCACCGCAGTCACTTTGATCTCGGTCGAGATGAACCTGTACACCTCAATAAGGATCAACGCATTGTGATTGTCGCTCAGAACTTTACTCCTGGGAGCACACAGACGGCAGCTTTCCTAAACAGAAAAGGTCTATACGTCACGTGCGTAGAGTTCACCTTTTATCAGGGTGCGAATGATAACCGGTTGATGACGCACCGTATTGTCGTTGACAAAGAGACCTCCGGTAAGGTCCCTGCTTCAGCAGGATCTAAGCGGAGGATTACTAAGGACGAGTTTCTTGCCGCTTGCGACCAAAACGGTAAGCACCTCTTTTCCCACATGCTCACAAGTGCTGAGCAAGGATCGCTGGAAATTCGATGGTCAGAAAAAGGCTTCTCTCTAAGTGTCTTACAGAACGAGACGTTTATTCCAGTTTGCTACGGTTCCTCGCGTAAAGTCTGGTTTGGACAGATGCTGTACACAGCATTTCATGGCGCTGGAGGCATCGTTGCAAAAGATGCTTTGCCTGAAAATGTCATCCAATGTCTCCTTGAACAGGCTAAAGGCACGGGGCTATTTGAGCCTGCTGGCAAGAGAGACTTGAAGTGCCTGATTACTCGGAAGTTGACAGATGATGAAATAGAATCGGTATTGGCATGGTGTGCGTCTGTAGAGAAGGCGATCCGGGAACATGGGCAGAATTAATGGCCGTTCCGAGCGGGCAGTCAAAAGTGGAAGCACGGCGAACACTATTGTATAATTGGGCACCAGAAGAACACCCTTACAAGCACAGGAACCGCTATGAGATTTGGCTTTCTCATTGATAATCGCAAGTGCATCGGTTGCCATGCGTGCACGGTGGCGTGCAAGTCCGAGCATGACGTGCCGTTGGGCGTTTACCGCACCTGGGTGAAGTACGTCGAGACAGGCCAGTTTCCCGATAACCGCCGCCACTTCACAGTACTCCGCTGCAATCACTGCGATGATGCTCCCTGTATCCCGTCTTGTCCGGTGACGGCATTGTGGCGGCGCGACGACGGCATCGTGGATTTTGACCCTGAGAAGTGCATAGGCTGTAAGGCGTGCCTGCAGGCATGTCCGTATGATGCGCTGCACATCGATCCCAATACGCATACTGCCGCAAAGTGCAACTTCTGCGCCCATCGCGTGGAAGTTGGATTGGAACCATCGTGCCAGGTCGTTTGTCCGACCCAGGCGATCGTATCGGGAGACTTGGACGATCCCACGAGCTACATTACAAAGCTTATTTCCCGTGAGCCGGTGCAAGTGCGTAAACCGGAAAAAGGCACGGTACCGAAACTCTTCTATATCGATGCCGACCAGAGCACCCTAACTCCGTCGGCTTCGACCCCGATCAAGGATTACGGCATCTGGAATGAAATGCCGAATGCTAATGGCAATGGCGCTGCCATCCCCATCGAAGAGACCAACCTATTGCAGGACTTGGTAGCCAAGTCCGCGACAACGGTGTACGACGTGGAGCATCCGTCGCCTTGGGGCTGGAAGGTCAGCGCGTACATTTGGACGAAGTCTATTGCTGCTGGCGCATTCCTGTTGCCCGCGGCGGGTCTTGCGTTGGGCCTGGTAACCGATAACCCGCTCCTGGCGTGGGGAGGCCCCATTATTGCTCTGATCTTCTTGGCGATTACGGCCGGCTTATTGGTTTGGGACCTCCAGCGTCCCGACCGCTTCTATACCATTCTCATTCGCCCACAATTGCGTTCATGGGTTGCCATCGGTACGTTTATTCTGTTGTTCTTCGGCGTGATCGTAGGTCTTAGCATTCTTGCTGCTTTCGCCGGTGCTGGCGGTCTGATGCAGGTGCTTTGGTGGCCTGGCGGCGTATTGGCTATTCTGGCCGCGATCTATACGGGCTTTATCTTTGCCCAATCGAAAGCGCGCGACCTCTGGTTGAGCCCCGCATTGCCCGTGCACCTGCTGGTGCAGGCCGCGATGGCGGGTGCAGCGTCCCTTGCGATTTTGGGGCTCGTGGTTGAAACAACGGAGCAGACAGAAGGTTTCCTACATACTGTGCTTCTTTGGAGTTTAGTCGCCAATCTTTTCGTCATCCTGGTGGGTGAGCTGTGGCTGCCGCATGGTACGAGAGATGCATCCAAGGCCGCTCAAATGATCCTGCGCGGTCAATACTCGCAGCGCTTCTGGGTCGGTGTAGTTCTTGTAGGGCACATAGTGCCGGTGGCACTGCTCTTAGCGAATGCAATTGGCGGGTATGAGCTCGTGGCCGCTGCGGCCGGTGTTTGCGCGCTCGCGGGACTGCTGGCTTTCGAAGATGTTTGGGTAAAGGCCGGTCAAGCGCTGCCGCTGAGCTAGCGAGAGGAGCCACTGCGCAATGTCAGTTTTCGATCCGCAGTTTCCGGAGTCAGGCCAACTTAAAAACTACCCACCGGTTGAGCAATGGGATGACTGGACAGAGTACGATCCCGACGTCTGGCCCAAGAAGGTCACCAAGAACTACATGTTGGTCCCGACGGTGTGCTTCAACTGCGAGGCTGCTTGCGGACTGCTGGCATATGTCGATAAAGAAGACATGCGCATCCGCAAGTTCGAGGGCAATCCGGCACATCCCGGAAGCCGCGGCCGGAATTGTGCCAAGGGCCCGGCGACCATCAACCAAGTGCACGATCCGGAGCGCATTCTCTACCCCATGAAACGCACCGGAGCTCGCGGCTCGGGTGAGTGGGAACGCACTAGCTGGGACGAAGTGCTTGATACGCTGGCTGCGCGCATACGACGCGCGTTGCAGGAGGACCGGCGCACTGAGGTGATGTATCATGTCGGTCGCCCCGGTCACGACGGCTATATGGACCGTGTGCTCCAGGCATGGGGTGTGGATGGGCACAACAGCCATACCAACGTTTGCTCCTCCGGCGCACGCCTCGGATACACGCTTTGGCAAGGCGCCGACCGACCCTCGCCCGACCATGCAAACTCGCGGTTCATGCTGCTGATCAGCGCCCACCTGGAAACCGGCCACTATTTCAACCCCCATGCTCAGCGCATCATCGAGGGCAAACTCTCCGGCGCCAAGATTTGCGTTATCGATACGCGGCTCTCCAACACGGCCTCGCGGGCAGACTACTGGCTCTCGTCGTGGCCGGGTTCTGAGGCAGCAATGCTGCTTGCCATGGCGAACGTCATCTTGAAGGAAGACCTTTACAACAGCGACTTCATGGAGAAGTGGCTGAATTGGCACGAGTACATGCGCACTGAGCATCCTGACGTAGATGCAACGTTCGAAAACTTTATCGCTGCCATCAAAGAATTCTATGCCCCGTACACAGCGGAATTTGCCGAGCAGGAGAGTGGCGTAGACGCCAGCCAGATGGTCGCGGTGGCGCGCGAGATCGCCGCAGCGGGCACAGCCTTTGCCAGCCATGTCTGGCGCAGCGCGGCCTCCGGCAACGAAGGTGGCTGGCAGGTCTCCCGCTGCCTAACATTTCTCGGCGTGCTGACCGGAAGCATCGGCACGCGCGGCGGCACGTCCCCTAACAGTTGGAATAAGTTTGCGCCCGCACCGTATATCAAGCCGCCGCCGCAAAAGGTGTGGAGCGAACTCCTGTGGCCGAAGGAATACCCGCTGGCACACCACGAAATGAGTATTCTGCTGCCGCACTTTCTCAAAGAGGGACGCGGTAAGGTGGATACGTATTTCACGAGGGTCTACAACCCGGTCTGGACGAATCCGGATGGGGCCTCGTGGATTGAGATGCTCAGCGACGAAGAGAAGATAGGGATGCACGCCGCGCTCACGCCGGTTTGGAGCGAGACGGCGTGGTTCGCGGACTACGTGTTGCCAATGGGCAACGCCGCCGAGCGCCACGATCTCATGAGCCAAGAGACCCAGGCTGGCGCCTGGATCGCGTTCCGCCAACCGGTGCTGCGGGTTGCGCGTGAGAAACTCGGCGATGCCGTAGAGTTTACGTACGAGGCAAACCCTGGCGAGGTATGGGAAGAGGACGAGTTTTGGATCGAGCTTTCCTGGCGCATTGATCCGGACGGCAGCTTGGGTGTGCGCGAATTCTTCGAATCGCCCTACCGCCCCGGCGAGAAACTTACCATTAGCGAATACTACCAGTGGATTTTCGAGAATAGCGTGCCCGGCCTGCCCGAAGCTGCGTCGAAAGAAGACCTCACGCCGCTGGCGTTTATGCGCAAGTACGGCGCGTTCGAAGTAAAGCGCGATACCTACGCGTTGCACGAGAATCCTTTATCCGCTGAGCAGCTTAACGGTGCTGAGGTTGACCCGGTAACACATCACGTGCGTAAGAACGGTGAAGTAATCGGCGTGGAAGTCGACGGCAAGGCAGTTGAAGGCTTTGCCACCCCTTCCAAGAAGCTTGAATTCTTCTCCGATACGATGCGGGAGTTCAAGTGGGCGGAATTCGCCGTGCCGACCTACATCAAGAGTCACGTAAATCGGGGGAACATCGACCACGGCAAGGGTGAATACGTCCTGCTGCCGACGTTCCGCCTGCCCACGCTCATTCACACGCGGGCCGGCAACGCCAAGTGGTTGTATGAGATTTCGCATACTAACCCGCTATGGGTGCACCCGCAGGACGCCGAGCGGCTTGGCTTTGAGACCGGGGACCTCGCAAAGGTGAATACTGAAGTGGGGTACTTCGTTATCCGAGTGTGGGTCACTGAAGGTATCCGCCCCGGAATAGTGGCGTGCTCGCATCATCTCGGACGCTGGCGACTCTCAAAGGAGAGCGGCGGCGAGCGCTGGTCGACGGCTCTTGTGGACCTGAAGAACATCGGCGACGGACAGTGGTTTATGCGCCAACTTCAGGGCGTGGAGCCGTTCAAGAGCACCGATCCGGATTCTGAACGCGTCTGGTGGAAGGATGCCGGTGTGCATCAGAACCTTACGTTTCCAGTCCACCCGGATCCGGTGAGCGGCATGCACTGCTGGCACCAAAAGGTGTGCGTGGAAACGGCAGGCGCCGACGACCAGTACGGCGATGTGTTTGTGGATACGAATAAGTCCCACCAAGTCTATCTCGAGTGGATTAAGAAGACGCGGCCGGCAGAGGGTACGAATGCGCTGCGCCGACCGCTGTGGATCCCACGTCCGGTGAAACCGGCCGCGGAGGTATATCGGATACCTTAGAGCAGGCGCGTGAGAAGCAATAGGATGCGTGAAAGAACGCGGGGTGTCGAGCCCCGCGTTTTCTTGTTTTGGAGGGAAAGGCATCTTCTGCGACTGGACTGAATCTGAGAACGCAGGTTTCAAACCTGCGCTACCGGACTGAGCGGTCACTGTCCAATTTTCATTAGAAAATCGGTACCCAAGTGAAATAGCGTGCGAGTTGCGCGAACGTATTCGTAAATAGCATGACACCGACGACAATCAGAAAGCTGCCGCTGACTAACTCTACGGTGTGACCGTGGCGATTCATCCAGCGCAGTACCGGTACAGCGCGCGAGAGTCCGATTGCGGTGAGCAAGAAGGGTATGCCAAGTCCGGCGGAGTAGAGCGCCAGCAGCAGCGAGCCCTGGCCGACGGTGTCTCTGGTTGTCGCCAGGGCAATGATGCCGGCGAGGATGGGGCCAATGCAGGGTGTCCACCCTGCGGCAAAGGTGAGGCCGACGAGCCAGGAGGTGAGTAAACTGCGCGGGCGGCTGCGATTTACGTAGACGCGGCGCTCCTGATTGAGCCAGCGCAAGCGAAACACCCCGGCAACGTGCAGTCCAAAGACAACCAGAATCACCCCGCCGACGTACCGCAAGTAATAGGTGTACCCCTGAATTGCCCAGCCCACCAAGCCGATCAAAGTCCAAAGCAAGACGAAGATGGTAGAGAAGCCGAGCACGAAGAAGGCCGCGTGGGCGACGGTGCGCATTGTCGCCTGAGCATCTTGCTTTTCAGATACGCTCGTGCCTGCCAAGTGCCCTATGTAGGCGGGTACAAGCGGCAGCACGCACGGCGAGAGGAAAGAGGCAATGCCGGCGCCGAAAGCAACAAGGGCAGTGAACAGTGGCGTCATTCTGCTAGCAACCTCCTAGTGAAGCGAGTGGACTGAAAAGCGGCCAGAGTATCAACTTTGGACTACTTTGGTGGCTGAACCGCAGTTCGTGTCATGAAAACAATGCCGCCCGACCTGGCGTTCCGAGGAGCAAAGCGACATTAGAGTTCAGAAGGTGCATTCTTAGATTCCTCGCTGCGCTCGGAATGACATTTTGAAGCAACATACAAATGACTTGAAAACTCAAAGGGCTTGAAACTCGACAGGCCATTTGCCTTCAGTTCTTGCACCGTTCAGTACGCCTTACTATCTCTGCCTCTAGGATAGCGCAGATTTCCACAAGCGTCTGTATGCTGCCATACGTTTCTAATGTGCAACAGGCCTCTCTAGATAGGCAATTTAGGCAATTCTGTCACGCTATCCCCCCTCACGCAAGGGAGCGGAAGACCGAGGTCGCGACCGGCGCTGAACGCAAGACGAGGAGGGCTATGCGATGCCCTCCTCGTCCAAACCGCAAACTAGCTAGGAGCTTAGCTCTGGTCGGCGTAGTACTCGTCCAGGTGAGCTTGCGCTAGGTTACTCGCCTCACGCATGGCTTCCTCGACGGTGACTTCCTGCGCCCACGCACGGGACTGCTGGCCGCGGAATGCGCGGATCCATTGCAGCCATACGCCATTGACCTGCCAGTACTGGCCGAGGCCTTCCCTAAGCGGCGCCATATACGCTTCAACCTCACGTGGCGGTCGACCGCTCTTCTCAAGCAGACGTGGGTCATCCCAGGTATTAGTATTGGCCGGCAGGCCGTCACGTAGGATTGTGAAGACCCCTACCTGAACCTCATGGTCGACCAGCGGGAACTTCATCACTTCCCAGGCTTCGTCGGGCACTTCGGTGCTGCCCCACATCTCTACCACACGTCCGCCGCCAGGCACTTTGCTATTTGCCGGGCCGTTGATGAACTGCACCGCTTCGATGGGTAGTTTTTCCGGTTCCGGCGAACCCCAGGAACCGGACTGGCCGAGGCCGAGATTCATCATGGCTGCCCGTTGCCAGGCAAAAGGTCCATGGTAACCGGACCCTTCGGGAATGCTAGCATTGAATTCTGCAATATCATCGGGATTTGGCGAGACCCGATACTTGAACTCCAAGTCCCACAGGAACTGAATCACCGCGACGAATTCCGGCTCGTGTATGCGTGACCGGCGGTAGTCGTCGGTCAGGAAGTTCGTGCCGTTCTGGAGCAACATGCCCAGCACGTCAAAGGTGATCTGCTTGTTATTGAAGAATCCCCAGATTTTGGGATCTTCGGTCTCACCCTTTGCGGTAATGTCAGACGCTATTTCCAGCAACGTGCCGCCGTCGCCCGGATTCCAGTCGATGCCCTCGGCGGGCAGACGGTTGATGCCCATGCGGTCAAAGATGTCGGTGTTGTAGGCAAACGCCGAGCAACCGACGCCCATGCAGACGCCGTAGACGTCTTGCTTCTCGTCGCTGAAAAACTCCGGACCACGGATTCCCTCAAGCTGCCCGGCATCACGCTTAGTGTATTCGGTGAGTGACCGAGCGAACCCCGCGTCACGGTTGCGAGCGAAGAAGACGCCATCGTTGTGGAAAACATCGGGAGCGTCACCGGCGGCGAGCTGTGTATTGAGCTGGCTCATGGTGTCGCGGTAAGTGTCGCCTACCCAATCAAGCTCGATGTTGTCGTAGTTCTCGTAGAATCGCGCCACAACGAGATTCTCGTAGAATGGCTCAACCAAGGTAAGGTCGTTGGAGATCCACCTAACCGATACAGTAACCTTCTCCGCTGGCGCCGGTTCTTCGGCTTTAGTTGTCTCTTCCGCCTTCTCCGGCATTTCGCCGGACTCGGCCGGCATGGCTTGACCGCAGGCCGCCAGCGCAATTGCGCCGAGCACGCCGCCGGTGCCCGCCAGCATATGTCGTCGCGTCATGCGACTTCGAGCAAATGGCATTGTTTACCCTCTCATGTCATTCTGTTTGCAGTTTTTCAGAACACCTCAGCGCATAAAGCACTAATGATGTGCCGAGTTGAGTGCAGATCTGCCTGGGTCGTTTGTGTTGCCTCTCCTTTCGTATCGTACGGAATTGGCATTCTGCAGAACTCTGTTTCTCATACCGATAGTGTACTATTCGGGCTGTTGGCGTCAAGTGGAGAGCTCGAGACTTGAGCGCACCGATTGACATACTACCTAAAGCAATTCATAGTGAATGCACACTTGGGCTCGTATGGGTCACAATTGTCATGGTCAGAAGTGTCCTGCGCGTAACGCACAAAGGAATACCAGCATGATGCCAGTGAATGACCCCTTGTTTGAAAAGCAATGGGGGCTGCACCTCATAAACGCTCCCGATGCGTGGGAAGTTACACGGGGCAGCCCCGACGTGGTGGTTGCCGTTATCGAGAAGGGCTTTGACGTTGGGCACCCGGACCTTGAGGGGCAGTTCCTACCGGGCCGGGACTTGTGGGATGATGACGACACCGTTCACGACACGTCGCAGCCGCGCAAGCACAAGGATTGCACCGACCACGGCACCCACGTCTCCGGCATAATTGCCGCACGCGCGGACAACAGCATTGGCATTGCCGGCGTTGCTCCGGAATGTCGCATTCTCCCTGTTCGGGTGAATGCATATGACGATGCTGAGATTGCGCGGGGCATCCGGTTTGCCGTGGAAAACGGCGCGCGGGTGATTAACCTGAGCAACGTGGGCTACATGTACAACATCAAGCACGGCCTGCCCACGATCTATAGTGCCTGGACGCCGCCCGACTCTGAGGCGCTGCTCGAGGCGTGCCTCTACGCGCAGCAGCATGACGTGTTGATCGTGAACGCTACCGGCGGCAATCAAGCGCAGAATGTTGCTAAGTATCCCGCGCTGTGTCCGGGCGTGGTCAACGTGGCCTCCGCCGAAAAGAGCGGGCGTATGGCCGACTTTAGCGACTATGGCGACCTGACCGAGGTCGCCGCACCATCGGGCTGGCGCGGGTACGACCTTGCCAATGATCCCTCCCGGCGCATCTTGCCGCTGGCAGAGGAATATGTCATGAAGGCAGCGCTGGGTGTGCACCCCCAAGAGGAGTACGGCGTGTTGAGTACGATTTCCACCGCGCATGGCGGCTACGTGGAGTGGTCGGGCGGGTGCATGGCGATCCCCCACGTATCCGGCCTCGCGGCGCTCATCTGGTCGCGGCATCCCGGTTTGACGGCTGAGCAAGTGCGGATGGTGATGCGCAATACAGCACGTCAGTTCGGCGGCGCTGGATGGAATCCGTTTCTCGGTCACGGCCTGATTGATGCGCACGCAGCGGTAGCTGTTGACCGGGTAGAGTGCGACCTGGAAATTGCTGCGGTCGAGGTGTCCGAACTTAACCGGGACATTGGGCGCGTGCAGGTGACGCTGGCGAACCGGGGTGTGTTAGATGCGCGCGACGTTGCGGTAATGGTCTTCGATGGACCGCTCGATGAGGGTGGCGGGGTGCAGATTGGTCACGCTCTCGTGCCTATAATTACTGGACTCGAGCAGACAGTCTGTGACGTGCGCTTCCGAATTCCGGAAGGCAAGGAAAGCTTAGTGGTTGTCTGCGATCCCCGGGGGCAACTCTCTGCGCAACAGCGGCAAGACGGTACGCTGTTCCTGCAGGCAGACGTCCGCTTGGCGGGAAGGGTAGCGGCGCCGATCTAACCCGAGATGAGTGAAGGCTAAGCGTAAGCAGGCTGCGGAGAGACCCGGTGACCTGCCTACGCAGGTTTATTCGTGAACGCACCGCTATAGAGCGCTCCCTAAACATGTACAACAGATAGCGTATATGATGCGTACAAGATGGTGGTCTTGCCTGATGCTATGCGGTGGCGCCGCAAAAGGAGAGAGGGCATGGCTGTATCCCCGTTCGACACACTCAAGGCGGCAAAATTGCTCAAAGGCGCAGGGTTTACTGAACCACACGCTGTTGCCCTCGTAGAGGTGCTGGGAGAGGCGACAAGCGGATTGGTAACGAAGCATTATTTCCATACAGAGATCCAGCTTCTTAAAACAGAACTCCAGACAGAGTTGCAGCTTCTTAAGCAACGTATGACGCTACGGCTGGGTAGGATGGTCTTTGCCGCCGCCGGATTAATCATTGTGGTCATCAAGTTTTTTCCATAGAAACGCGGTCATGTACGGAGATGGCCACGAAGAAGGTAAACGCGCCGCTTCTCGTTACGAGAAGCGGCGCGTTCAGTGTCTCGTGTCTCTCCTAGTGGAAATGTGCGGCGGGACGGTATCTGTTTATCCGTAATACTCGTCCAGTGCTGCCTGCGCCACCTTGCTGGCTTGCTGCATAGCCTCCTCTACCGTGACCTCGCCGGCCCAAATCGCTCTTTGGCCGGTTCGGTACGCGCCAATCCAAGCACTCCAGACACCATTCACCTGCCAATAGTAGCCCTTGCCCTCGCGCAGCGTGGCCATGTAGGCCTCGATTTCGCGCGGCGGCCGACCGGACTTAACATAGAGGCGTTCGTCGTCCCAGAAAGTGGTATTGGGCGGCAGGCCGGACTTCAGCACGGTAAACGTCGCAATGTTCACCTCGAGATCGGTCAAGAAGAAGCGCATGAGGTCCCATGCCTCGTCAGGATTCGACGTGCTGCCCCAGTGCTCCATCACACGCCCGCCGCTCGGTACCTTGTCGTTCTGGGGGCCGCTCAGGAACTTCACCGCCACAACCGGCAAGCTCTCCGGATCGGGGCCGCCCCAGCGGCCGGACTGGCCCATGAGCAGATTCATCATGGCTGTCCGCTGAAAAGCAAAGGGCGCGTGGTAGGTTTGCCCTTCGGGTATGGCCTCCCGCAACAGCGCGACATCTTCAGGATTGGGCGAGACCTGCCACTTGAATTCCAGGTTGTGCAGGAATTCCACCACTTCCATGAACTCCGGCTCATGGATTCGCGAGCGGCGGTAGTCATCGCTGAGGAAATTCGTGCCGTTCTGCACGAGCAAGCTCAACACGTCGCCCGTGATCTGCTTGTTGTTGAAGAATCCCCAGACCGGGTCCGCCTCGGTGCTGCCGCGCTTGGTGAGCTCTAGCGCTATCTCCAAGAATTGGCCGCCGTCGGTCGGGTTCCAGTTTAGTCCGCCCTCGGGGAGCCGGTTGACACCGAACTTATCGAAATGCGCCGTGTTGTACGCCGTGGCGACGCCGCCGATGCTGCTGGAGATACCCCACGTGCTGCCGTCGGGATCGCGGAAGAACTCGGGGCCGATTACGCCTTGCAGTGTGCCGGCGTCGCGCTGCAAGAAAGGCGCGAGATCATTGATGTAGCCGGAGTCACGGAAGAGCGCGTAGCGGACGCCGTCGCTATGGAACACGTCCGGCGCTTCGTTGGCCGCCAACTGGGTTGCGAGCTTGGCATGGTGTTCTCTGGCGGGCGCGCCTTCCCAGTCCACCTTGATGTTCGGATGCGCCTCCTCGAAGCTGGCGACAAGCAGATCGCCGTAGAAGGTCTCGATCACCGAGGCGTCATTGGAGATCCAACCGGCGCGCACCGTGACCGTTTCCATTACCGGTGCTTTTTCGGCCAGTTTAGGCTCCTCAGCCTCGGCCTTTGGCTCTTCTGCCGGCATCTGCGTTGCGGCCCCTTGTGCGCACGCGGCTGCCGCCATAATGCTGAATGATCCGGCTATACCGGCTAGGACGCTCCTGCGTGTGAGATGACTCTTATACATCGTCAATTTTCGTCCTTTCTCCGTCGTATCACACTCACTACTGCGCATAGGGATGACGGCCAACTGCGTGTGTTCGGGCCTCCTCTCTATTTCGGCGTGCACATTCCAACTACAAGCTGCGTGGTTGCCGCCTCCCCCGCATTGACTTTAATGTTTCACGCTGCCTGCCTGTAGATTACAGCGAATAAAGCGTTTTGTCTATCTTCTAAAGAGTAGAATCTCGCGTGCGCGACAGCAGCGATGATGCCGGATCAGGCGTTGCGCAGTGTCAGGGCAGAAGCCGCGGCCACACCTTGCATGGTGGCGCGCACTACGTCCACGGCATGGGCACAGGCAGCCTCGACGGTGGGAGCATAGATCTGATAGACATAACCGAAAGTGCCAAAGTCGCGGGCCAGGGTTGAATCGAGGCTATTGCGAAAGGTATCGCTTTCAGCCTCGATGAGGCGCGCCCGCCAGTGGCTGTTTAGCTTGAGCAATTCGCCCCATAAAACGGTGGCTGCAGGCAGCGCAACCACACCCCGTTCGTCAGAGGGCTCGTTAACGTTGATGCCTACGAGCTTATGCGGGGCGTGCACGAGGTAGTGGATGTGAAACTCGATGAACACAGCGGGTTTCTTCTCAGCGTGATACTGCCAAATGACGGCGGCTTCGGAGGGCGCGGGCTTGCCTAACGCGGCATCCTCGAAGTGGCAGCGCGGCACCTCCCCGGCAGCATTCGTCACGGAATGACCGTGAGCGGCCCCGTCCGGGTTTGTCATGGGCAGCAGGCAGAACTGGTAGTCGTTCAGCAATCTCTCCGATTCGGCAGAACCACTGCTGAGCCAATGAGCGAGGAAGAGAATGGGCACGTCGCCCGGCTCGGCCGGCTGCATAGTGGTGAAGACGATGACGGTTTGGTCGCGGGGTTCGCTCTCCAGCGCCAGCAGCGAACGGTCTTCCGGCGTGCGCCCGTATTCGCGTACCGAGAAGTTGTCCAACGCCGCGGCAGTGGCGTGCATTGTGGACTCCACCTCTCCCGGCGTGGGGAATGGGTGGTTGCCCAGCAGAAACTCGTCGCCCGGCGCCACGTCGAGCGTGACCTCGACGTACTCATTGCTCATCTGCGTCTGGGAACGGGGCACGAGTTCCCAGTTACCGTTGCGCCTGGTAAAGTGCGGTCCGTCCAAATAGCTGATGCCGCCCCGCGCCTTCATGACGCGAAACGTCACCGTTTGCGCTTGGTCTGACTGCGACCGCACCCGGAAGCAGAACATGTACTCCCATACCACCGGGTACGCAGGATTGTAGTTCTCTATGAGCAACTGAACTTCATAGTGACCGGGGCCAATTCTGCTGAACTCCCGCGCGCTGGCACACTCGAACTCGTTGTCCAAAGTAATGCCGGATTCTGCGTCAAGGTATTGCGCCATACTATTCTCCAATCTTCAGTGACAGCTATACGTGTGAATGAGGCGTCTGGAATTGACTAGAGTATACCGTATTGGAATTGACTTGTCATACAATAATGGCACAAGAATTGCCGCACTCCGGCGTTCGTCGGAGTGCGGCTTGGGAGATCGAGGGCTATATTTCTACCAGGCGTCCGGCCTAACTACGCCCACACCTGCTTTCCCCGCCCTTTGAAACGGCCAACTAGAATATCCCGATATAGTTATCCAGCTCCCATTGGCTCACGCTCAGGTGGTAGCGGTTCCATTCGTCGCGCTTGACTGCGATGAAGTAGTCGGCGTACTCGCGTCCCAGTGCTTCCTTGAGAACGTCGTCCTTGTCGAGTTCGTCCAGCGCCTCGGGGAGGCTGGTGGGCAGGAACGTGATGCCGCGGCGGCGGAGTTCTTCTTCCGATAGCTCGTAGAGATTGTCGTCGTTGCGCACACCGGGGTCCATCTGGTTGGCGATACCGTCGAGGCCGGCGGCCATCAGCACCGTGTATGCGAGATAGGGATTGGTAGCGCCGTCCACAATGCGGTTCTCAATGCGTCCCGGATCGGGAATGCGGATCATCTGGGTGCGGTTAGAGCCGCCGTAGGTGCCGTAAACAGGCGCCCAGGTAGCGCCGGAGCGGGGCTGACCCCGGATCAGGCGTTTGTAACTATTGACGATGGGACAGGTCACTGCAGTGAGCGCGCGGGCGTGGTGCAGGACGCCGCCCGTGAACCAATAAGCAAGCTGGGAGAGACCGTTCTCATCGTCTTCGTCCAAGAACAGGTTGGTGGTGTTGGCCGTGTCCCAAAGGCTCACGTGGCAGTGGGCGCCATTGCCGGTAAGGTTTTGGAACGGCTTGGGCATGAACGTGGCGGTGAGACCGTTCTCCTCGGCGACGGTCTTGACCATCCAGCGGAAGAACGTGTGCCGATCGGCGGTCGTAAGCCCATCGGAATAGAGCCAGTTGAGCTCGAATTGGCAGGTGGCGTCTTCGTGGTCGGATGCATATGGTTCCCAGCCCAAGTCCTGCATGTAGCCGACCAGGGTGGTGATGATGTCGAGATTCCGGTAGAGCGCGCGCACGTCGTAGCAAGGCTTATCGAGGGTGTCGAGCGCGTCCCAGGGCGCATAGCCGCCATGCTCGTCTTGCTTGAGCAACATGAACTCGGCTTCCGTGCCCACGTTCATGCGATAGCCAGCCTGCTCCGCTTTCGCCAACTGCTGCTCCAGGATCGTGCGCGGGCCGTATGGCCACGGCTCATCGTTTACGTGGATGTTGCCCGAAACCCACGCAATGTCCTGCCGCCAAGGAAGGATGAGGAGCGAATCAAAGTCGGGATGGCATAGCATATCGGGATCATGCGGACTTTGGCCCATGTCGCCTGCGGCAAAACCGGCAAAACCGGCGCTGCCGTTCGCCATGTCCTCCACGTGAGTTGCGGGAATCAGTTTTGCCTTGGGCGCGCCGCTCATCTCCACGTATGAACAGAGAAAAAACTTGATGCCGCGCTCTGCAACCAGTGACTTTACTTGGTCGAGTGTCATGGGTGTTCCTCCCTCTCTTGCTAGTGTGACACTGCTGCTGCTGCTTTTTCTCCCACCAGGGTCTCATCGCGGAATCGTGACAGCGCAAACGGCTCTAAAAGCCTCGGCGTCTCGCCGGTGGCGATGAGTTCCGCAAGGTACTTTCCGGCCACGGGGCCGGCTTTGAATCCGTAGGTGCCCCAACCCACGTCGAGATGATAGCCTTCAAGTCCCTCTACCGTTCCAATAATTGGTGAAAAGTCGGGAGTCATATCGCAAATACCGGCCCACTGCCGCAATACGCTTACATTATGCAATTGTGGAAAGAGTTCCAGGGTGTAGGTGGCCATCTGTTCCAATGTGGGGAGCGTGCCCAACATGCTATAGGACTGAAGCGGGTCTACCTCAGCGCCCATGACAAAGTCACCCCGGTCAGTTTGGCTGACGTATACGTGCAGATTTGCCGAGACGATCACCTTGTCGAGAAACGGCTTGAGCGGCTCCGTGACGCAGGCCTGTAAGGGCTGGGTCACGATCGGCAGTGCGACACCGGCCATCCGGGAAACTACCGTTGCCCAACCTGCGGCGCAGTTTATTACGGTGCCGGTGGCAATTGTACCGTTGGTAGTTTCCACGGTGGTTATCTTGCCGTCCGGCGTGTTGATGCCCTGTGGCGCGTTCGCATAATCGTGCGCAGTTGAGCCGTTGATGCCGATTCCTGTGGCTTCCGTAAAAGGGTGAACCTCAATGCCCATGCGGTCGCAGGCACGGGCGTAGCCCCAAATCACCGCGTCGTGGCGGATGATGCCCCCCGGCGGATGATAGAGTGCGGCCAGCACAGGAAGGCGCGGACGATCGCTCATGTCAAGAGCGGGCACAAGCTTCTGAATTTCTTCCGGATAGATGACGCGGCTGTCCACGCCCATGATCTGGTTGGTCTCGGCCCGCACGCGCAAGCCGTCAACCGAAGAGTCGGTGTGGGCCAGTGTCAAGTGGCCGCACTGGTTGAAGAGCAGATTCCATGCGAGTTCGCGAGATAGGTCTTCATAGAGCTCCAACGAGCGCGCAAAGAAGGGGACTCCTTCCGGCGTGCGGTAATTGGCGCGGATGATGGCAGTATTGCGACCGGAGTTGCCGGCGCCGAGATACCGCTTTTCCAGCACCGCCACGTTTGTGATTCCGTGGTCTTTGCCTAAGTAGTATGCCGTGGCAAGTCCGTGCACGCCGGCACCAATGATAACGACGTCGTAGCTCCGCTTAAGCTCATGCGTGTGCCACATGCGCTCTTTACGAAACAACTGGATCACGGGTCACCTCTACGCGCGCGGTGTACTGCTTCGCTGCCTACAGGCATTATGCCGAACTGACGTCCGGCGTGCATGATCACATCCCATGCGTACTCGGCGTATTCGGTGCCGACGAGCAGCCAGAATGCGAGTAGTTCATCGCAGTCACGTCGCAATACTCTCGTGTGGATTCCCGCTACTCTGGCGCTGATGCTAGAGCCGTTTGCTAGTGCGGTATCGGATATTTCGGGCGCTGTCAGTCTCTGCAGAACGTCACGACTGGTGGGTCCGGCAAGCAGCAATCCGGTGTAGACGGAGGTTACGTCGGCCAGATGGAGGCATGGCACACTCGACGAAGTCACCTTATAGTTGGGGGCCGCTGATGTGTCCGTTCGCGGTGAGCTTGTCGAACCATGAACGGACGGCCCTTCGACAGGCTCAGGGCGAACGTTTGAATTGTCGCCAGACGATTCGTCGTGGGAATCCAGAGCGTTGCCCGCATTGGCGGCCTCGACCTGTGCGATACGGTGCGCAATTGCCTCGGAGATAGCGACTTCTTGACCTGGGTCACAGGTAATGAGACGGTGTCCCCGGGCCAGATGCCAGACCTCTCCCTCCGGTACAGCGAACGCTTGCAGCTCCTCCTCCGGGCCTTTCAGTTCCAGTTTGCCGAGCCAGCTAACGTCGGCCAGTCCCACGCCCGTTTTGAGCACCTCCAATTCCGCCTGGGCGTTGCTGAAGGTTGTAGGGACTTGCCAGCCCTGGAAGGCAGCTATTGTTGCGCCCAGTTTGTGGGAAACGTTATGGAGCGGGGACTGTCTAAGCGGTGCTTTCATGGTCATGATTACAGGCGCAGCCGTTTCTGGGCGGGATCGTAGAAGGGTTCATCCACAATACTGGCAGTAACCGGACGCCCGTCGACGCGCATCGTGATGGCTTGGCCTGCGGTTGCAAGATCGGCTGCTACCCAGGCGAGGCCGATTACCTTCTCATTTACCGGTGAGTAACGGACGCTGGTTATGCGTCCCGCCGGCCGGTCGTCCGCAATAATGACAGCGCCATCCGGCGGCAAGATGTCCTCATCCATGACGAAACCTACAAGCTTCTCGCGGGGGGCGCGGTCTTTGGCGCGGCTGATAGCCGCCTTGCCGATGAAATCGTCCTTGTCGAGTTTGGCGACCCACGCCATGTCCGATTCGATTGGATTGCTGGTTGCATCGGTATCCACACTTACGATGACGTGCTTCTTTTCGAGTCGGAGCACCCGTTGCGTTTCAACACCAAAAGGCCGAATATCGAACTCCTTACCGGCTTCCATGATGGAGTCCCACACGTGTTCGCCGAATTCCGCCGGAAAGTGAATCTCCCAGCCGGTCTCGCCCACGAAGCCGATGCGCAGCATGAGGCTCGGCACACCCGCCACGTCGGCTTTGCGGCAGCGCATGTAGCCGAAACGTTTGTTGCTGAGGTCTCGTTCCGTCAGTTTGGCGAGTGTCTCACGGGCTTTGGGACCGGCCACGTTTACCGCGCCCATGCCGCCCGTGACGTTGGTGATGTGCACGCACCAACCGCTACCGGCAAGCCACCATTCCAGCCACTCGTGCACGAACTCGATGTTGCCGGTGGTGGTGGTAATGAAGTAGTGGTCTGCGGCGAGACGGGAAACGGTACCGTCGTCCAGGATAATGCCTGTCTCATCGCAGATTACGCCGTAGCGCGCACGTCCCACGCGCAGATCGGAGAAGCGATTTGTGTACACCTTGTCTAGGAGCTTGCCGGCATCCCGGCCGACGATTTCGAGCTTGCCGAGGGTGCTCAAGTCGATCAGGCCGACGCGCTGCCGCACCGCCCAGTATTCTTGCTCCACCGAATCTTTTTTGCTGTCCGGCGTGCCGTAATAGAGCGGGCGTTTCCATTCGCCCATGTCCATCCAGACGCAACCGATCTCATCGTGTTTGACGTGCATCGGTGTGCGTTTGACCGGATGCATGTGGGGTCCGGCCAGTGCTCCGAGCGGCACGGGAGAGGTCGGTGGCCGCGAGATAGTTCTGCCGGTCTCTTGGATGGTCTGCTCGGTCTGCTGGGCGCAGATACTGATGGCCGCCTGGTGGCACATCTTGCCCTGGCACGGGCCCATGGTGGTGGTCGTGTAGCGCTTGAGCGTTTCAATGTGATCGAAGCCTTCGTCGATTGCCGTGCGCAGGTCGTGGAGCGAAACGTCCTCACAGGGGCAAACGAAGACCTTCTTCGCGTTCGACTCGGTTCCTTGGGAAAGGCCTGAGGCAGGAGGCAGCAATTCGCCGGTCACCGCTCCTACTGCCGAAACACCATCCGGCAACCCACTCGTGACAAATACGGCCCGTTCCTCATCCCATTCAACGTTGCCGCCGGCTTGTGCGACTAATCCTGCGTCCGGCACCCAGTCGCCACACATGACGACGAGATCGCATGCCAACCGCTGATCGGTCGTCTGGAGACCCGATACATGCTTGCGACCGATAGCTTTGACGACCTGATCTGGCGAAACGACGCTGACAATCTCAATGCCTGCGGACTCTAGGGTTTCTGCAATTGGCGCTGCGGACTCTTGGCTACCAACGATGACGGCGCGTTCTCCCGGCTTGACGCTGTGAAGTCCGATGAGGCGCAGGGCGCCGCTGCTCAGCATAACGCCGGGTAGATCGTTGTTTTCGAATAGCAGCGGGATTTCATGAGCACCGGTGGCGACGACGATGCGCTCGGTACGTAGTTGCGTGAGACGTTGTGGGACGGTGGAATCCGGAGTCCGATGGACAATGCCCAGGAGACTACCCTCGTAGAGACCGAAACAGGTGGCATTGGCAAAGACGGTGATGTTGGAGTTCTCCAGCACGCGCTGGACTAGAGCGGTATGGTCTTCACCAGAATTTTCAAGTGAGGAGGAATCCGGCATCGAGGCTGCATTCGAGGCGTCGCTGCTGGATTCTGAATAGCGCAGGTGACCGCCCAATGCCGGCTGGTCGTTGATCAGGACGACCTTCTCGCCCTGCTCTGCAGCGTCGAGGGCGGCTTGTATCCCATGCGGTCCGCCGCCGACTACGGCGGTGGTGGTGTGCTGGAACACGTGCTCGTACGGGTGGTCCGGATTCGGTTTAAGGTCGCGGTCGATCTTGCCAAGGCCGGCCGCCCGCCGGATCAAGGGCTCGGCAAGGTGCCACATCCACGGATGCGTAAACGTCTTGTAATAGAACCCCACCGGCATCGCCCACGCAAAGCGTTCGGCAACAGCCATGAAATCGGTTTCTAAGGAGGGGTAGGCGTTCTGGTGGGTGACCTGCATACCCTCTTGCACCGGCTGGGTACAGGCGCGCACGTTGGGCGTGCCATCCACGTTCATCATGCAGTTGGGACATCTGCCCGCCGCACAGAGCAGGCCGCGCGGGCGATGGTACTTGAAGCTGCGGCTGAAGATGCGCTGACCCGAACGGTAGAGCGCCGAAGCCACGGTGTCGTTGGCTTGGGCTTCGACGGGCTTGCCGTTGTAAGAGAAGGTAACGGCGGATTGCCCGTTACACTCCGAGGGGGCCGAAGATGGATTCCCGCTTTCGCGGGAATGACGGGCGTCGGAATCCGTGCTCACGACGCCTCCTCGGGCAAGCTTGTCTCAGTCACGTCATTGGTCAGCGTATCGCGTACGGCAAAGAGCCACTGGCGGCAGCCGTACGTGTGAAACCACCATTCCTTCTGAGAGTGATTGCGGTTCGAGATCGCGTAGCTGTAGCCAAGCCACGCCTCGTCACTCGACCCCGCTTCCGGCCGCGATTTCACCTCACCGCCAAAGCGAAACTCGTAGACGCTCCGCTTGCCGCAGTTGGGACATGGGATTAGGAAAGACATGCAAACTCCGAGCACTAGCTACAAAATTGCCCGCCATCGGAGGATGAAGGCGGATAGTAGCAAAGTGTCAATGGTGCTATCGCTGCGCTCATGTTACCTCGAGATGTCTTTTGCAAAAATACGCGAACGATTCGTTCTTTCTCTTTGCAATGTCCAATGAGAATCTCTTGAGGACTTCTGTTCTAAAGTCAATTTCGGATCTGTACGCATTTGGCAAGAGTTGCTTGAACTTCTCTTTGGTTATGGAATTAGTGTTTTGGTACTCCGGTATGCCCAGCGCTTGACATGCTTCACTATCTAATCCGGCGAGGTACCAGGCTTCGATTTCAGGTGACACTACCGCAATTCTATCCGGTTTCAAGAGCGGATGCCTGCAAATCTCTGCGCGCTTTTTTTCTGTCACACAAGGGTATTGGTCTGGGTCTAGATCCGCGCACCACAGGTAATCCAGAATTACATTGGAGCGCACTACCTCACGTAGCTTCTTGTTTATGGAGATAGTAGACCGTTCTGCAAAGGGAATCTTGTGTATCGATACGTACCTGCTATTAAGAATCGGTTCAAGAGTACCCTCAAAGAACTGTTCGTCAGAAGGCCCCTCGAGCCAGACGAACAATATCTTGAGCATTCCTCAGACTTCCAGTAAGTCATCAACGTAAAGCTGATCCAGGCCAATGTCGTTGGCAAGGAATTGCTTGACCATTGTTTTGTCAGCCGGGCGCGAAATTTGTGAGAAGCCATCCTTGTCACGAGAAACGAATAGGAGGTTATCGACGCCGGCGTAGCGCACCATCTCAGGATGATGTGTCGTGATGATGATTTGCTTCTCCTTGGACACCTCTTTCATCATATCCACCACGCGGGACATGAGTTTGGGATGCATGCCCCGGTCAGGATCCTCAAATATCAGAAGAGAGTTTTCCTCAAAGTAGAGGGCAACAACGAGCGCGATAGCGGCGATTGTCCCTTCGGACATCATACCGGCGTAGAGTTGCGTCTCATCCGTGAAGGCCTCCTTCACATAAAGCAAGGAAGACTCATCTGTTAGGTTCTCAACACTTATGTCATTGATAAACGGCAAGAGGTATCTGACAAGGTTTAGAAATGTCTTGCGCGAACTCCCATCGGAGAGGATTCGATCTAGAACCGGCGCAAGATTCGAAGCGCTTTCGGTGAGTGCCGCAGATGCCCGCACCGTCTGGGTCTGCCGGGATGCTCTTGCGTCAGTACGGAAGATGCCTGGATCACGTATTGTGCTAAACGGCGGACCCAATTTCCCCGTGAGCAGATAAGTAAATAACCTGGACTCTAAGAGCAACGAATCCTTCGGAAACAAGTCCGAGTCAAAGTGTCCAACGTCCTCTTTCTGGTTTAGGAGTTCGATGAGGGAGGAGTCTCCGCGATACGCCCGATTCAGGACATCTTTCTCCCGCCAAGCCGAGAATTCTAACGTGCCAATCAATTTTTTCGCATTGGCACTATTGTCGTCTCTTGCCCGATTAGGATATACGGAGAAGCCTCGCGCAATGCTATCACGTTTTATACTCCAGTTGTCAGCATGTGGGCCATGGCCCTTTGCTGGAGAGTCAAGCGAGAAACCATAGCTCATTTCATTGACACGAACAAAATGCCGTGTCTCCTCTTCATGAGTCGAAATCACTACGTATGCGACATCTTGTAAATCAGTAATGTCAATGCTTAGCGGTTCTGTCGTACCTATGCGAAGGTTTTGGACATAGCGGCTACCGCCTTGCAGCGCTACTGCGTTGCGCAGGCCTTCCTTGCGGATGTCTCTCAGAAAGCGGAAGACCTCGACAAAGTTCGACTTTCCTGATGCGTTTGCGCCTATAAGCACGTTGAAGTCGCCGAGTTCGACGTCAAGCTCGTTGAAGCTGCGGAAGTTGGAGACTTTGAGACGGCGGATAGCCATAGGTGCAGGCTTTCTTGCCTAACTCTTCAACTCTAGTCTGACTATGCGCGGTTGCGGTGGCGCCATCGACCGGCCCCGCAGGTTGCAAACCTGCGCTACCGTCATTGCCGGCTCTCGTGGGGCGTATGTCATTCTTCTAGTGCCCGCGATCTTCCCAGCCGGGGCCGCCGCCGACGATGCGGTTGGTGCCGACGAGCGGGATGCCGCAGATCATAGACGCTTCCGAAGTCAGAGCGCGGAGGTCGTCCGGGTCGAGGTCGTGCACGTCGGCCTTGCCGCAGGCGCGGGCCAGCATCTGCATTTCCGAGACCATCGCGCGCAGGTAGCTGGAAACCCGTTCGGCAGCTTCATCAATCGGCAGGCGCTTCATGAGTTCCGGGTCTTGGGTCGTAATGCCCACCGGGCAGCGTCCGGTATGGCAATGGTGACAGAAGCCGGGCTTAGTGCCTAGCTTTTCATAATCTTCCACGTAGAGCGAGCGGTTACAATTAAGCGCGATGAGGGCGGACGTGCCGATGTAGACGGCGTCCGCGCCAAGCGCGAGCGCTTTGGCTGCATCCACACCGTGCCGGATTCCGCCGGCAATGATGAGTTGCACTTTGCCATACAGCCCCAAGTCTTCCAGAGCGGCACGCGCTTCGCAGACCGCAGCCAGGGTTGGAATGCCCGTGTGCTCCTGGAGCATTTCCGGTGATGCGCCGGTGCCGCCTTCCATGCCGTCCACAACCACCGCATCGGCACCCGCTTTTGCCGCCAAGCGTACGTCGTCGAATACCCGCGTTGCGCCCATCTTAATGAAGATCGGCACCTTCCAGTCGGTGGCTTCGCGCAGTTCCTCGACCTTGATGATCATATCGTCGGGTCCCAGGAAGTCCGGATGGCGGGCCGGACTGCGCTGATCCACGCCCACGGGCAGATCGCGTTGTGCGGCAATTACGTCCGACACCTTGGAGCCGAGCAGCAGACCGCCGGTGCCCGGCTTCGCCCCCTGGCCGATGGTCAACTCAATGGCGTCGGCGGCCCGCGCGTGGTGGATGCTGACGCCGTAGCGCGAGGGCAAGACCTCATAGATCAACGTCTTGCTATTCTCACGTTCGGCCTCCAGCATGCCGCCGTCGCCGGTAGTGTTCGAGGAGCCAACGGCAGCCGCGCCTTTGGCCAGCGCTACTTTTGCGTTATACGAAAGCGCGCCCCAACTCATGCCCGTAATCATGATTGGAATATCGAGCTCAATCGGATTCTCAGCGTAGCGTTTGCCGATCACCGTCTTCGTCGAACAGTGTTCGCGATAGCCCTCGAGGGGGATGCGGGTCAAGGTGCACGGGATAAAGGTGAGATCGTCGAATGTCGTCCAATTCCGTTCGCGCAGCGTGCCAAAACCGCGCATGATATAGCGCCCAAGTTGCGCCTTTTCCTGGATTTCGGAAATTACCTCTGGCGTGTACGTAGCACTCGGTCGCAGCCGGCCGTTCTCGCCGTCTGTCATAGTCCCTTGCTCCTCTTATGGGGCATTTTCATCACAATTGCAGCAGTGTTGGCGTCCTGAAGATCGAAACCCATCCGACACGGCAGTCTGCGGATTGTCTACTCTCAAGTGTCTTGGTCGCAATTGGTGGCAACTGTTGCACAGCACTAGCGCAGTATCACAGTGAAAGAGTACGACGCATGCGGGACATCGTATTGGAATGTCCTGCTCCCGCCAACGACCAATTCAACTGAGGTTTTATTTGTTCCAATCTGCGGGCAATCGCATTCGTCTCTTGCTGAGTCCTTTAGGCCTATACCACTTGCTGCCAAACATCCCAATCAGTCTTATCGAAGTTCCACAAGCGGCGACCGGAGACTATCTTCTTAAAGTCCGCAAGGCGCGGCTTCAGATCAGCCAAACGATCGGGAAGATGCTCGGCGAAGGTCGCTTCGAGATACGCAAAGTCGTCAGCGGTAAGGTCTTCAATCACGGCATCATTTCCCAGGTCGCCAATCTTGCCCCCGACGTAGCAGACAGTCTCGTACATAGAATCGGCGAATGCTTCACCCACGTCACCGCAAACGACAATCGTGCCGCGCTGTCCCATGAAGCCGGCCATGTAGCCGCAGTTCCCGCCAATCAGCAGGAGGCCGCCCTTCATAGCCACTCCGGCCCGAGCGGCTGCGTGTTCATGAATGACCACAGTGCCTCCGCGAATGGTGGCTGCCGCCCCGTTACCGGCACTGCCGCGGACGATGACGGTGCCGGAGAGCATCGACTCTGCCAGACCCCAGCCGGTGCTTCCGTTGACCTCCACGGTAGCGCCATCCATCAGGCCCCCGCAAAAGTAACCCACACTGCCATCGAACGTTACCGTGGAGGGTTGGAGAAGCGCGACGCCAAGGTTGTGCCGCGCTCCCGGATTACGCACGGTGACGGCATCTTCTCCGCCGGCAATGATCCCCTTGATTGCGGTGTTAATCTCCCGGACAGTCTTGCCGGCGCAATCTAGTTCAACTGCCATACCTGTACTTCCTTCGCTTGCGCCTCGCGCACGCCGCCAATGCCGGGGAAGGCGTTCTCAATTGCAATCTCTTCGGTAGCGACCACAACCGAGTCATCCGTCTCGGTAAAGAGGAGCGGCTTCAGGGCGAAGCGGTCTTTGGCAAAGCCCAACTCATTCTGCGTTGCAGCCAGAAAGCTAAAGGAGCCGTCCAAGTCGTACAGTGAGGCGGTGAGCGCCTCTTTAAGTGACATGCCTTGCGAAAGGCGGTCTGCCAAGTATACGCCGATGACTTCAGAGTCGTTATCAGTGTAGAACCGTATGCCGTGCTGTTCATAGAGTCGGCGCAGTTTGTGGTAATTCGTGATGTGGCCGTTGTGCACTACAGCGAGATCGGGTACGCCATGCGCCCAGAACGGCTGCGAATGGCTCAGGTCCACTCGCGATTCAGTGGAGAGGCGAGTATGCCCAATCCCGTGTGTGCCGGTAATGCGCGAAACGCCGTGGGTCTGTTCGAGATTCTGTGGGGAGCCCACCTGTTTGACGATTTCTAAGGCGTTCCCCATGCTAACTACCTCAACGTCGGCTGCTTCAGATTCAATGAGAGCGCCGAGCTCCTGTGGGTCGCCTTGAAAGTCGAGTTCAAGACGAAGGTACTCTTCAGTTGCTGATGTGTCGTGAATTTCGCCCAGAGCTTGGACTCGCTCGGTGATGCTTTCGCGGCGCCCGGCATAGTCGCCGTTCTCGCCCAGCTTTATACGGAGAACGGTGTGCCCGTTGTTTGAGCCGGAATAGAGCGCGACGCCGGCGGAGTCCGGCCCGCGGCACGCTAAGGCGTTGAGCATTGTAAGCACAGTGTTTCCGACCGGCGCTGTGCCCTGGCCTGCCTTATCGAGAAAGCCGATAATGCCGCACATAGCGGAGTTCCTTAGTAGCTGCTAACGATGCGATTACCCACATCTCATTGAATTCGAGGTGAACCTTCTTGCGATGACTGCGAAATCAGCGCATCGATATGTTTTCGCAAAGAAGATCATCCAATACTATAGCATTCTTGGGCATATGGCGTACACGCTCATTGCTTCTTGCCGCACAGTATGAAACTGCGGGTCTCCCGTAGTTTGAGAACGAGAGTGCGGATGGTTTCTCTATGCCCTTTAGTCGCTGAACATTAGGCCTGCTGGTTGTCATTGCGTCGGTCGCTTCTCGCTAGTAGCCTCTTAGCTACGTTTCGGAGACCACACTATAGAATCGGTCTAATTCTGCCCCGCCGGGTACAATGGCATTAGTCGCGAATCCCCGTAAAGGAGTTGAGCATGCCGGGGCGAGGCCAGGATGATTCCAACGCATTCTACGAATTCGAAAGAGCAGGGTGGGAACGGGTTGCCGGTGACTATCACCGCTATTTTGCGGCCCTTACCACGCGTTTCATCGATCCACTGCTCAATGCCGGCGGCGTAAGAGCCGGATCCCGTGTGCTTGACGTGGCAACAGGACCCGGGTATGTTGCGGCGGCGGCAGCGCGTCGCGGTGCTGAAGTAGAGGGAATTGACTTTGCAGAGGCTGCGGTGGCAGTGGCGCGGAAGCAATATCCTGCCATCACTTTCCAAACCGGGAGTGCCGAAAAGCTGCCCTTTCCCGTTGCGCTCTTCGATGCTGTCGTCATGAACTTTGGCTTGCTGCACGTCGCTCAACCCGAATTAGCGCTGGCGGAGGCGTACCGGGTACTACGCTCCGGTGGCCGGGTTGCCTTTACCGTATGGGGCGATCCCAACACATGTCTGGGATTCAAAATCATACTCGACGCAATTGCCGAGCATGGCGCGATGGACGTTCCCCTGCCGGAAGGACCGCCCTTCTTCAGATTTAGCGATGCGGCTGAGAGCGAGCGAGTAATGACCGAGGCGGGTTTCAAAGGCCCAACGGTGGAGGAAATCCACGTTGATTGGGAAATGCAGGATGCTGACGTACTCTTTGAAACTTTTCTCTACGGAGCGGTGCGCACCGGCGCGCTCTTGCAAGCGCAGAAGCCGGAAGCACGCGCCGCAATCCGAATTGCCGTCCGAGAGGCAGTGATGGCGTTTGATGAGGCAGGAAGTATTCGCTTGCCAATGGCAGCGGTGCTTTCATATGGAAGAAAACCTTGAACCTCGTCAACGATCCGCCGAAGTCGGGCGATGGTTGACGTACCGAAAATCAATGAGTGGTATAATCTCCACGAGACGAAAATTGAACTGAAATGTTAGGAGTTCAAGTACCGGCGAAAGGGAGGCAAGAGCGTCTCAAGATTTGAACGGTGAAGGGCGAAATGCCAAGGAGTTTTTCATGTCAAGGAAGTCAAATACGCTAACCAGACGAGGATTCTTGGGTGCGGCGAGCACAATTCCCGTGATGGCGGCCCTTGCGGCTTGCGGCACGGCGGCGACGCAGCCGGAAATGGCCGCAGACAAGCCTGCGGAGCAGAAGGCAGAAGCGGCGCCGAAACCGGCCGAGCCGGTGGATATCGTCTTCGTGCCGAATGGCTCCTTCAAGTTTCAAGAGGAAGGCCATGTTTCCGGCGGCTTAGTTGCGGCGTTCGGCGAAGAATTTCCTAATGTCAATCTGATCGTGGAACCCTATTCCGGCAACCGCAACGAGGCTTTTGCGGCCGCAGCCGCCGCAAACATTCCCTATGACGTGGTGACGGGTGGCGAAGGCACGCCTATCGACCGGGGCCTGCAGGGAACGGTTTTGCACCTGAATGACTACATCAAGGCTACGGGCCTGGATATGGGCGATGTCTGGGAAGGTCTGTTGGAGCCCGTCGTGTGGCGGGACGGTCGCGTATTCGGAATGCCCTACGGCCCGGACATGCGCGTGCTCTATATGAACATCGACCTCTATGTCAGCGGAGGCCTGGACCCGGCTACGGGGCCGCAAACGTGGGACGACTTTGAGGAAGCAATTCAGAAAACGACGCAGAAGGATGCTGCGGGCAACCTGACCGTCGCGGGCTTTCCGCCGGACTGGGGCTCAAACGGCACGTGGCTCTTCATGCTTCCACTCTTGCAGCTTGGTGGCAGCCGTACGAACGACGACCGCACCAAGATGACCTTCAATACACCTGAGGGGGTTGAGGCCTTTACGTTCGTCAAGCGGCTGTGGGACTTGCAAGATGGATACACTGCGGTAAAGGCGTTCCAAGAATCTGCACTGCCCTCCGGTAGGGGCCGGGGAGCAGCGCTCGTCAATGCGAAGTGCGCAAGCATCTACATGACGTATGCCGAACGCAAACAGCAGATCATTCCTTTGGAACCGGACTACGAGTTTGGGTATACCGGATTCCCCTTGCCCGCCAATCCTGCGCGTCAGGTGAGCCTCGGCGGCGCCTGGATTCACATGGTTTCCGCTTGGACAGAGGTGGCGGAAGAGTCCTTTGCATGGCTGGAATACCTTGCGCGGCCGGAGAATACGCTGGCGTTCACCAAGACCTTCGACCGTGTGCCGGTGAGAAAATCGGCAACGCTGTCAGAAGAATTTCACGAGAACGATCCGTTTGTCCTCCATATGTCGGAGAACATGCAGTATCGTACGTCGACCCTCGGCTTTGGTGTGCCCGGTTCCGATCAGATGCGCATTGAGATTCTCACCAGAGATTGGGTCGGATCGCTCTGGAACGGCGAGATCGGCATTCAGGAAGGCCTCGCCACGGCTGAAGCGCAGATGAACGTCATTGCTGAGGATTGGCGCAAAGAGCTTGGGCTTTAGGCTGCTAGCAATTGACTGCCAATAGGCGTCACGAATACTAGCATATACTTAGGTTGGTTATTTCAACGAACGAAGCGAGGAAGGGATACTCGAAGGAGTTTCCAAGATTCCTCGCTTCGCTCGGAATGACAGTTGAGCGAGCGGCCAAACACTTGGAGCAGATAAGGACCAAGACTGGCCACTTGTTTACTGTGGCCATGGCAAACGCTCGCGCGAGCGTTTGCCCGCTCGTGCGTGCGATGGCAAGTCCTATATCTAAAGGAGCAAGCGGTGGCAGGTGACATTGACGTAGCGATTGTCGGCGGCGGACACAATGGTTTGGTGGCAGCGACGTACTTGGCGCGTGCGGGGCTAACGGTGCATGTCTTCGAGCGCCGTCCCTTTACTGGGGGGGCCGCCATTACCGAAGAATTGTGGCCTGGCTTCAAGTTCTCTACGTGCGCCCATATGGTCCATGGGATTCATCCGAAGATCTATCGCGACTTTCGCCTGCTCGAACGTGGGATGGAGGTCATTCCCCGCCAAGGGATTCAGGTGCTGCCGGACGACACGTACTTTGGACCGAATACCCATGATTCGCCCCGCAATCGCGCGCTGCAACTGACGCCGGCGGAACGCGAAGGGCAGCGGCGCTACGCGGAATTCAAGAACACATTGCAGCGCACGATTTCACCCTACCGGCTGCAACCGCCGCCTTCACTAGAAGAGGTGCGTGCCAAAATTGCTGGGACACCGGCCGCCGACGTCCTTGAGAAAGCTCTGACGACACGCATTTATGACCTCCAAGACGAGTTCTTGCCTGACGGACACCTAAAGAATCGTCTCGGCTATGAGGCCGGCGCCATCGGCAGGAATCCTATGGGCTTCCAACTCGCCTACGCTTCACTCAACGCAGTCGATGAGGAAACGGGCATCAAGCCGCCGAACGGCTACGTGCGCGGCGGGGTTGGGGTGATAAGCCGCCTTTTTCGGGAGTCTGCAGAGGAAGCGGGCGTAACGATACACACCGACCACGAGGTTGAGCAATTCCTTGTTGAGAGCGGTGAGGTGGTTGGCATCAGGCTGGCTGACGGCGAAGAGGTCCGCAGCCGTGTGGTGGCCTCGAATCTTGACCCCAAGCGGACGTTTCTGCGTGTGATGCCGGAAGAGCACTTGGATAGCGGCTTCCGCAAGCGTATTCAGGGACTCACTACGCATGTTAGTTGCTACAAGTTTCTTGCGGTGATCTCGGAATTGCCGCAGTGGCGCGCCTGGGATGGCGACCCGGTACAGGCGAGTAAAGGCTCCGTGGTAATAAGCCTCACTCGGGAAGAGATGTCCGCCTGCTACGACGACCTAGACGCCGGACGACCGCCACGCAGGCCCCTGATTAGCTATTCGATACCGTCTGCGGTTGACGATAGCCTGACTCAGCCGGGGTACCACACGGCGTCAATTTGGATCTACGCGGCACCGGCGAAGCTGCAGAACGGAACCTGGGACGACGTGCGCGAGCAGGTGGCGGAAGGTCTCATAGATCAGATCACAGAATATGCGCCGAATTTCCGCCGGTCGATTCGGGACTACAAGCTGCGCACTCCACTCGATCTGGAACGTGAGAACGGTCTGACCGACGGCTGTATCTGGCACATCCAGCATGCAGGCGAACACCTGGTGTGGAACCGCCCACTCCCGGAAATCTCTCACTATCGCGCCCCGTTGCAAGGACTTTATCTCTGCGGCGCAGGACAGCATCCTGGCGGAGAGATTAGCGGTGTGCCGGGTCACAATGCCGCCCACGAGATACTCAAGGACCTCGGCCAGGCTTGAGCGCACGCAGGAACCGGATTATCGGATTTAGTTGGCAGCAGCGAAAGCCAGCATAGGGCACAAGCCTCATACCAGGGCAATCGAATGTGGCAGGGCTTTTCGATGCCATAGTTATCCGGGTGGAATCTAAGTAGAGGACGCATGATGGCAACAGGTGCAATTGGTCACCTCGAACCCAGGCTTCTTCATTAGAGTAACTAAGTACCGTCGAAACGGGAAAACGGGACGGCAAGGCAATACTATGACGAAATCTAGCGCGCATGCAGTTCTATCAAGTGAGTTAAATGGTGTGGAGTGCCACACGCCGCATGCCGTGCGCAGCGGCGATACAGCGTGGGCTGTGTGGCAGGGGTATCAGCAAGACAAAGAGCATATCTACGCCCGAGCCTCACACGGTGGCGAGCTTACACCGCTCGAAACGGTTACTTCCAAGGGAGGCAGGAACCACTCACCGTATATCGGCTTGGTCAAGGATGTGCCCAACAGCGTCTGGATTTCGCAAGATCTCTGGCTTACCTATGCAGTGTTCGTATCTACACGATCTATTTCAGGCTGGGAAACTCCGCAAAAGCTTGGGAGTGATGGGTTTGTCGTGTCCCTCCATGCCGATTCAGCCGAAGGACGCATGGCCGTAGTGTGGTGCGAGGCTGCGTCGCCTGGGTCATACCGCATTCGGCTCACAGTTAACGCTGGTGATGGCTGGTCGGAGCCGGTAGACATAACGACGTCCCCGCATTGGGCGCAGCGGCCGGAGGTGGCCGTGACCGGCGATGGGTGCTGGGTTGCTTGGGATGCATATGTTGGCGGCACATTTGGTATCCATAGTGCTTTCGTCGACCGGGACGGTTCAATTGCCGTGCGGGAGGTAGTGACCGACCGCGCTGCTGAAACGGCTATGGTCACAGCGGAAGCTTGGCAGCTTGTTCCTTCGCTCGCGATCGACTCTGGCGGCAACCCTTGGATCGCGTGGCTCTGTAGGCAGGAAGTTGTGAGCGACGGGAATGTGCTCGACCAGTGGCCCGTGGCACGGGTGGCGCGACGCGTCGAAGGGCAATGGCAGCTTGTGTGCGATGCCGGCGGTTCGCCGGACCTTGGCGTCTTGGCTTGGGGCATGCTCGAATGGCAAGGCTTAGGGGTATGGGGTTATCTCGGCAGACGACGCAAGCCCATGGTTGTCTCGAGTCCTGATGGCGGCGTCTGGCTGATCTGGGAACGGAAAGAGCTGCAGAATGGCAGTACGCCTACGACTATGGGCGTACTTTGCGCGCGCTACATCGATGGTACCGGAGACCAGATTCCTCCCGTGGCTCAAGATACGCGTGCCGTTGCAGTTGGGCCGCGTTACTACACTCCGGTTGCCAATGATGCCATCGATGCACGCAACGATCTATGGGTGACAGCGCGTGTTGCGCCGGAGGTGTCGGTGGAGGATGTTTGTCTGGATGCGTATGCCCTGGGAGATGCACCGGCATTCCATGGTGAAGGAAAGTGGTTTGGGGTGAGTCCTGTCGCAATGGGCGGGCCGCGACCGGATGACCGGCCTCGCGTGCAGATTCAAGATCCCGGCGGTAGCAATCCTTCCGCCACCGAGAGCGAACCGGAACTTTCCCTCTATTGGGCGGACTTGCACGTCCACACCACGCACTCTGCGGATGCGGAGGGCTACGTTGACGAACTGATCGCCTACGCGCGCGACCTAGCGCATTTGGATTGCGTTGCTTTTTCCGACAACGACAAGCATCTTCTCAGCCTCACGGGTTCGGAATACGATTTGGATTATCATTTTGCGCGCCATTTCAGGTATATGGAAGACCTTGTCTTGCTGCCGGCATTTGAATGGTCGCAGATGAGGCGCGCCTCTGGGTCAAGGACTGCAAACCACCGCACTGTTATCGCCGGAAAAGAGCAACTGCCGCTCTTACGCTATACCGAGGTGGAAGGGGAACCGCTCGCTGCGCTGGCCGCGCACGCCGAACAATACGGCGCAATCCTGCATCCGCACCACGAGCATTGGGATCACTTGTCAGAGTCTCGAACCGAGATGAACATGGA
The DNA here is from genome assembly GCA_965221905.1 of Chloroflexota bacterium. Lineage (GTDB taxonomy): Bacteria > Chloroflexota > UBA11872 > VXOZ01 > VXOZ01 > VXOZ01. Next base: position 2,487,254 of record OZ244922.1, on the reverse strand, counting down.
GGTTTGTTCCGGCTGGCGCGTGCACATGCTCGATCCGGTGTATCGGGAAAAAATCCATCAAGTACTGTTGAGTGGGCGGAAGTTGGGATTCATCGGCTGCAGCGACGGCCATCGCCGCACGGCGGGGACCGGCGGCGGGCTGACCGGAATCTATGCAGAGGAGCTAACGCGTTCGGCAATCCTGGAGGCACTGCGGCAACACCGCTGTTTTGCCACCGACGGTTCCCGTATCGCCCTGCAACTCTGGGTTTCCGGCGTCTTCATGGGTGGGGAGGGCGAAACCCAGACTCATCCGGAGATACGCTGGAATGTGCAGCTAACCGAACAGCCCGCCATCATTACGCTGGTGCGAGACGGACAACCAATCATGGATTGGGAAACGTCGGACGCGCGGGTTTCGGGCCGACATACGGATGTGGACGCCGCACCGGGGCCGCACTTCTACTACCTTTGTGTTGAACAGTCTATGGCCTGGCGCAACCATCTCTCCAACGTTGCGCCCGCCTGGGGCCCAAGGGCGTGGTCCAGTCCTGTCTGGGTGGAATTCAACCAGTAGAGGCGCTCTGACCTGACCTCCTGATTTCTACGGAGTGAAATGCAGGCACTTCAGTCGGGTACAGAAGAGTAGGCAGGAAGCATACTCTCTGTCCGGAAGAGTCTGCATAAGGTTCTTCGGAATCCCCATCTTGCCAATGCCAATTCCCACTTGGTTTCAGACTGCAACAGAATTTGTAGTACATTAGGTAGGTATCTGTAGGTCGGAGGTCTAACGTTCAAAGCTCAGATCAAAAAAAGGTAACGTAGTTGCGTGGACGAAGTCTAAATGACGGCGCTTCCCTGCGTAACATGAGGTCGCACGCCGCTGCGACAAAACCGGGGAGGCTGTGTTGCAACCGCTCTTAATGTTCTCTTCCGCAATGGTGCCGGGACTCATTCTGATTTGGTTCCTGCACACTCGGCCGGATTTCCCTCAACCCCGTACGATCCTTTGGGCGACGTTTGGCCTGGGAATCCTGGTCACGCTGCCGGTCATAATCCTGGGCTTTCTTGTTTCAATCCTCTACCCATTGATAGATGGATTGACGGGCAGCCGCCCACTGGTACTGTTGATCCAGGCATTTCTTGCTGCAGCGATTCTCCAAGAATCGTTTAAGTACCTGGTGCTTACCAATTACTCGTGCCAGCGCAAGCGGATGGCGGAACCGTTCGATGGCGTTGTTTACGGCGTAGTCGCTTCGCTTGGCTTTGCCATGCTGGAGAACATTGCCTACGTGGTGGAAGGAGATTCACTGGGAGCGGCGGTCCGTGGGCTGACCTCGGTGCCGGTACATGGCGCGCTTGGCGCCATCATGGGTTACTACGTCGCACAGGGCGTATTCGATCCGGAACGCCGAAGACGACACGTGCGCCTGGCTTGGGTAGTTCCGGTCGTTCTGCACGGCCTGTACGACTTCTCCTTGTTGCTCGGCACAGTGTGGCTACTGCCGGTAACTTTCATTGTCCTTGTCATCTCGGTCGTGTGGGCGTTCAGGATTGTACGCCGTGTCCAAATGAGTCAGCGCCGCCGCAGCATCGCGATCTGGGGAGAGCTTGGTTCAAGACCATGTCAATTTAGTTCCCCGCACGCTGTAGCACTCGACCCGCAGGGCAACATGTATGTAGCCGATACACTGAACAATCGCGTGCAGAAGCTTTCTCCCATAGGAGAACCGGTTGCAGAGTGGGGGACAACCGGCCAACGAGGAGGCGAGTTCCGGTCGCCGTATGGATTGGCCATTGACCCAAGCGGGAATGTCCTTGTGGCCGACACGCAGAATCACCGAATCCAAAGGCTCTCCGTGGATGGTCAGCCGCTTGCACAGTGGGGCGAGCAGGGCGCAAAGCCGGCGCAATTCCGTTCACCCAGTGGGATAGCGGTTGATGCTGCCGGAGATATCTATGTTGCTGATACCGGCAATCACCGGATTAAGAAGCTCTCTGCGAATGGCGAGTTGCTTGCGATTTGGGGATCTCACGGTGTCGAGGCAGGAGAGTTCCGCGCTCCGGTCGGTGTTGCTTTGGATGAAGAGGGGTGGATTTACGTGACAGACTCAGGAAATCATAGGATTCAGAAGCTCTCTCCCGAAGGCAAGCCTAGTGAACAATGGGGCGAAGAGGGCACTGAATCGGGTCAGTATCGCAATCCAAGTGGAATCGCTCTTGACGGGAGCGGCAGTATCTATATTGCCGATACTTGGAATAACCGCATACAGGAGTTGTCTGCTTCGGGCGAACCACTCTTCCAATGGGGCACACAAGTTGCAGGTCAGCAAGGGCAGTTCGCGGATCCTTACGGGATTGCCGTTGATGAGCAGGAGCACGTATTTGTAGCGGATACCGGGAATCACTGCATACATAAGCTCCATCCCTTCAGCTCCCTGATGTCGAGCGGAAAACCGGTTGATGTGAGCATACCCGAAGACTCTTCTTCCTAAGACCGCTGCACGAAACGGCGCGGCATCAATATTGTCTGCCTGCCCGGCCGGTATACTCTTGGCCGGTCTTCTATCCGTGTGAGCGAGCATCTGCCGGATCGGGTTTGAGGTGAAGAAATACCTCGCGACCCCCGTGCTTTCCGCGGAGCGGGCTCTCGACGTCGCCTTTGACCGCAAGCCCATTCGCACCGCACCAGGCGCTGAAGCCGTCGCGAATGCGGTGCTGCGTTTCTTCACTCCTGATCGAATCGCCCTTCTTGAGGCCGATAGAGGCAAGTTCAAACTGCGGCTTGAGGAGCGCTACAACGTCCGCGTCGCCGCCCAAGAGTGAGCAGACGTGCGGCAGAATGAGACGCAAGGAAATGAAGGAGACATCGATTACGGCGATGTCAGGTTTTTCAGGTAGTGATTTGAGAGCGCGCACGTCGGTCTGCTCGCAGACCGTAACCCTGGAGTCAGTCCGCAGGTCGTGGTGCAGTTGGTTGCTCCCCACGTCCACCGCGTAGACTCGCATTGCGCCATGCCGCAAGAGTTGCCACGTGAAGCCACCGGCGCCGCTCCCAACGTCGAGAGCAATCTTGCCGGAGCAGTTGATAGCAAACCGCTCTAGAATGCCGGCAAGTTTTCGTTCGCCGCGTCCAATGCGGAGCGTGCTCTGCGTATTCACGAGAATGCGGGCGTCGGTATTCACTGGCGCAGCCGGTTTGGTTACCGTCCGGCCATTGACCTGCACACCGCCGGCGCGAATGGCATAGGCGGCTTTTTCGCGGCTTGCGATATGGTTCTGCTCTACCAGGAGCCGATCTAGGCGCGTGGTCGCTGCGGCACTTTGCCGTGAATAAGCCAGGTTGGCCCGTTGCTCTCTCTGGGGGGAATCGTCATTGCCGTCATGCCGGCGTACGCCGGAATCTAGTTGGGATGCGCCTTGTGGGCACTCGTTCCTTCTTGCCAAGAGGCGCCTCCTGGATTCTGCGTCACTTCGCCTCTCAGAATGACGAGATTAAGGATCCTGTTCGCGTATGGAAGCGCCCAAGCTCTCGAATGTCAGTGCGACCTAAGCACCTTGCCCGAGACGGTGCTTGCTTTTTGCGCCAAGAAGCGGGGGCTTGCCCCCGCGCTACGGGTTGTTAACGAGGATCAAGCTTACACTGGCAAGACATACTCACCGAGTTTAGGTGCTTAGGACTTGTCTCATGAATGCATCGCTCTGTGTAGACCTGCCCTTCGACTCTTCGTCAAGCTCAGGACAGGCAGGCTCTGAGCCTGCCCCATACCCGATACAGCGTATCGACACGATAGGGGGGCGAACGGAAAAAGGCAAGAATCCTTTCGTGCTGAGCTTGCCTGTCCTGAGCACTTCGACAGGCTCAGTACAGGCTCTGTCGAAGGGTCGAAGCACGAATCGGCTATCGAACCGATTTATGAGATAGCTTCTAGTTCTTTACCTCTATGCCGCCGAAGAGCGCGAGGCACTTCACGTCGAGTGCCCATGGCTCGGTATCGATGTCATCGCCTTTGCTTCCCACAGTATTGTTTTCCCAACCGCCGAACAGCGGCAGACCTGAGACGCGCACCTTCCAGTTCTCAGGCACGCGGATTGCAATACCGCCGAACGCTGCCGCCAAGTCAAGCGACGCCCCACCAACCGCGAGCTGTGCGTTGCGCATGTCAATCTCTGCGCCGCCGAAAAGTGCGGTTACACTCCCGCCGCGGAAGTTTTGGGACTCATTGCGGTTCTCCAGTCCCCCAAAGGCTACAAAGTGATTCACGGCATCTTCATCATGTGAGCGCATTCGCCCTTTGAGGGTGGTGAAGAGAATCCCGATGCCAACCAGGATGATGATGAGGGGCCAAATGAGCGAGCCAAGGTTCTCTGGCAATACGTCGAGACGCGCGCTCTGGAGCATGACGCCGATCCCGATGACGATGAGGCCGGCGGCTATGACCGGCACAGACCGGCGCACAAGCTGGATAACGCCGATGAGAATGATAGCCGTCGGCCACCATGTTCCAAGCAACCCGGAGAAGTCCCAAATATCTAGCTGATCAAGAAGGAATCCGGTACCCAGCAGTATCAAGATGGCACCGATGATGTGCCGACCGGACATAGGTATCTCCTTGCTAGCACAGAGATGCGCTATTACGTACGGTGTTCGTTACTACGCTTCTACTTCGACGATTATCTCAATTTCGACCGGGATGTTATTCGGCAGCGCGCCCATGCCGACCGCGGAGCGGGCGTGCTTACCCTTGTCGCCAAAGACCTCTACCAAGAGGTCGGAGCAGCCATTAATCACCTTGGGCTGGTCGGCAAAGTCCGGCGTACTATTGACCATTCCCAGCACTTTGACAATGCGCTTCACCTTGCTCAATTCTCCGGTGGCATCTTTGAGCGCGCAGAGAAGATTAAGTGCAGTAAGCTGTGCCGCTTTGTAGCCCTCTTCGATACCGTAGCGCTCTCCCAGCTTGCCGTCGTACGTGGGCGAGCTCGTGTCGCCTGCGCGGTTGGGGCCCTGGCCTGACAAATAAACGAGGTTTCCGGTTCGCACCCAGGGAACATAGTTTGCAATAGGTGCGTTCGGCGTCTGAAGTTCGAATCCCATCTCTTGGAGTTTCTCTTCTGGGGTCATGTCTTTCCTCTCTCTTAAGATTCTTAGCATACGGGTAGGGCATGCCGATGAGCAATTACACGTTCTGCATTGTACGGTGACATCACCGCGAGGTCAAAGATTGCGAAGAGCTGCCTGCGCACGCGGCCGGGAGTCCTCATATAATGGAGGGCATGGAAGTGCCCACACAGACGAGAATTCACCCACGGGTTGTCCGGGATCTGGAACGGCTGCGACAAGTAGTGATTCGCAGCGTGCCGGATGTCGAGACAATAATTCTTACCGGCAGTTTTGCCCACGGTGAAGGTTCCTTCCTGGAGTCTGCTGGAGAGTCCCAGCCGTACAACGACTATGATGTGGTTGTAGTGGCCAAGGTGGAGCCGGAAGCAGAGCTTTGCAAGTCCCTGGGTGCGCAAGTGGCGCGGCAGGTTGGTCTACGCGGCGTGGACCTCGTGGGCGTGGGCCTCCATCGGTTTGCTTGGTTGCCACCGAGCATTTTCAATTATGATTTCCGTCATGAGGGTTACGTGTTTCACGGAGATGCGAGTCTCTTGCACGCTCTGCCGCATTGGGAACCGGCGGACATTCCCCTCATCGAGGCACAGGTCTTGCTGCTCAACCGCATGATTTGTTTGCTGGAGAGCGTGGAGGATGGCCCGAATGCATCCGAGCATGACCCGCGGGCCGCACTCTTTCTTGCCTACCAGACTGCCAAGGCGGCATTTGCGCTTGCCGACTCCGTGGCGCTGCTCCATGGCATGTATGCGATTCGCTACGAAGGCAAGCGTGACCTGTTGCGGTCGTTGCTTCCCGTTGGATGTGAGCGCGTTGAGCTTGTTGAGGCTGCTTGGCGCCTCCGTCAGAATTTGGATCCTGCGCAACTCGACATACCGACTGCATCCTTTTGGCAGCGCACGCGCGGTGAATTGCTCCGCACATTCTTGTACTTGATGAATTGGATGTACGCTTGTCACCGCCCCTTCGAGACTCCGCAAGAACTGGCGCTTTTCGTGGCAAACTACAATGCTGCCGGAGACCCTCGGCGCGCTGCGATCGAGGCTGCCCAGTATGTAACACTTGCCGCTTGGGACGAAAAGCAACCGGACGCGAGCATGCTCTCGCTGGCACGTGACCTGTTGTCGAGAGCAGGCATCACCTGCGCAGGCAACTCGTGGCCGCTCGTGCGCCGCGCGGTTGTTGCCGCTTGGTTTCGCTACTGTCACTGATATGTCGACACCTTTGCATCCACCCCTTGCTCTCTTGTTGATTGACGCGCTGCGGCACGACTACGTGACGCCGCAGAGTGCGCCGTTTCTCTACAGGCTCATGCAAGAGGGGAAGTCCGGCCCGCTCATTCCCACGTATGGGTTCCAGGAGCATCCCGGTTTTCTCACCGGCTGCCTGCCCAATCAAACCACAGTCGGCCATACAATGTTTGTCCGCGATCCCGACAGATCGCCTTTTCAGGAGATCGACCTGCCTACAGAGGGCGACCTTGCTAGGCATCCGCAACTAGAGAGCGTGTTGCGTCCGCTCTGGGACCGCAAGACCCGCTTGATAGAAAACGAGCGCGGGCATAGTGCGTCAGCCTGCTATGGCATGACCGCCCGCATCCCTCCCGCCCTTTTGCCGCAATTCGCGTTTGGTTGGGAGCGTGATTCGCAGGAACAAAACGCATTAGGTGTGCCGAGCGTGTACGATCTGCTGCGCGAGAGAGGTAAGTCCTGGCTGGCACTCGGTCACCCCCGCGACGATCAGCAAACTGACCGCCTCTTGGCTCAATTTGAAGCGGCGGTCAGGCCGGAACACGCGCTGGTCTATCTGCACTTTGGCGCGCTTGACTGGCTCGGCCACGAGCATGGCCCCGGCAGTCGGCAGGTGCTGTCGGCATTGAGGGGTATCGACCATGCCGTGGAGCGCGTGCTTGCCACGCTTGACGAAATGCACGGCAGCGCCGCCGCATTGATCTTTGGGGACCATGGCATGGTTGCGGTGGAGCGCACCGTGGACGTGCAGGCAGCACTTGCCCAGACCGGCCTCTGCGTGCCCGACGACTATGTATTCTTCCTAGATTCCACCGGCGTTAGACTCTGGCCGGCACACGAACAGGCAGAGTCAGTGCTGCATCGGACACTCGACGGTATCGAAGGGGTCCGCCCGATTCAAGAAAGTGAACGCGAAGAACTTGGTGTCGCCTATGCCGATCCTGCACCCTATGGCCGTATCATGTACGCTGCCGAGCGGGGGGTGCTCATTTGCCCTAACTTCTTCCAGTCTGAGGCAATCCAAGGCATGCACGGGTACCTGCCCGATGTGACAGATAACTGGAGCCGTTACATTGCGCATTCTGTGGCATGGCTGCCCGGTCACGCTACACTAGCAATGCAGGATCTTTTCCCGACCATTGTGCGGGCACTCGGATTGGAACAACAGTTGGAACAGACGGAAGAGAAAGAACACATGAGTGGAGCCGGCAGCGCGGGTACTCCCCCTGGCAGGCTGCCTCAACCGAAAGAGGCGGCAGGCATTACTTCTGAAACTCCGTCTGCGGTCGCGCCCGAGACCGCACCTACGGTGAGTCTCATCATTCCCACCTATAATCGCGCCCGCCTCTTGCCGAGACTGGCCGAAGCGCTTGCGGCGCAGAGTCACCCTGCCGGTGAAGTGCTCTTTGTGGATGACGGTTCTGTGGACGATACTCCGTCCACACTCGGTGACATATGCAGCGAGCGCAGCGGCTGGCGCATGATCCGCCAAGCGAACGCCGGCCCGGCGGCCGCCCGTAATCTGGGAGTAGGCGCCGCGTCCGGCGATCTCTTGGTGTTCTTGGATGATGACTGTGTGCCGCACCCTCGGTTTATCGAAGAGCACGTGCAGACACACGTGACTAAGGGCAGAGGATTTGCAGTAGCCGGGTATACTCCATGGCACCCGGACTTGGAAGTTTCGCCCTTCATGGAGATGGCCTTGCGCGGTGTGCTCTTTGCGTTCAACCGTATAACCGATCCCGAAAACCTGCCTTTTTCGTGCTTCTATACGGCGAACTGCTCGGTGTGGCGTGAGGACTTTCTAGCCCTGGAAGGTTTCGACGAATTGCTGCGCTTCTATGAGGATGCAGACCTCGCCATTCGCCTGCAGCAACGAGGCGTGCGTTTGGTATTTAACGAGCGCGCGGTTGCTTACCATGCCGAGCCGGTGGACTTTGAGCAATTCCTTGCCCGTCAGCGCGCTGCTGGGAAGTCTGCGGTGCGCATGTTAGGTAAGTATCCGCACCTGGCGGATGAAATCGGCGTCACCGAGATAGCCAACCCGCAACTCCGCGAGAAATACTATGCAACAGTGTTGCGCCACGCGTTTACGGAAGGAATAGAGGACGCGCTGCGGGAGTCGGATGCCGAGCCAACTCCTCACGTGGTTGTGTCCGGCCAATTCGAGGAGTGGATGCACGGCTGGGTGAGCGACCTTGTGGAACGCCATGTAGAGTTGGAGGGTCGGCTGCGTTTCCTCGAGGATACGGTAATGCAGAAGGACCAGTACATCGGCGAGCTCGTACAGGCCAAGGACGAAACAATCAATGGGCTGGAGGCCACGCTGCAGCGCTACCACAGCATGTTGCCATTCCGCCTCTATTTCTGGCTCAAGCAGAGAATGCACACGTAGGGCGGTCTGATTACTGCTGAATCAAGCCTGCCTTCAAGCAAAGTGAGTAGTCTACGCTTTCCAGGCAGTGTTCAGGACGGCCCGTCAATCCCGCGCACGCGGAAACTAATTCGCGCCGCACCTCATGTCCACCGTCAAAAGCGGGAGAGAAGCCCCCGCGCTACAAATCCAGGCCAGGGCAAAGGGAAACACCTCATTCCCACGAAGAATCAACCACGCACTCTCGCCCAAGCCGCGTTTCGCATATCGCCCGTGGAGACGAGGGCTCAGCGCGATGGTCCTAATCTTGAATCGGGAACGTCAAAGGCGCGCCGCCTTGGGAGGCCGACTGCACGGTGGCGACGAGGATTTCCGCCACGCGCCGACCGTCGTAGGGTCCTGAAATCTGGGGTAAAGTACCCCGTCCTTCTACCAGTGCAATGAGCTCTTCGATGGCGGCGGCGCTGCCTGAGACCGTAGCCGAAGCCGGTGAAAGCGCTTGAACGCCGTCGTCGGTTTCAATTTCGGCAGCGCTGGAATTACCCAAGCGTATCCGACCCGTCTCCCCCATCACTTCTAATTCGAAGCGAGGAAAAACGTCCTGCCCGCCGCTATAGAACGCGCGCACACCGTTCGAGAAGAGAATAAAAGAGCAGACACCGGGATCAGTGCTGGGATCGTGCCCGCCGTCGCCGGCGTAGCGCGGACCGTAGTCCGCAAAGCGGTCGTCGTATCGTGCCGTCAGCCACTCCGGTTCCCCGTCAGCATAGAAGCAAATCGCATCCATCAGGTGCGTGCCGTTGCGAAAGAGCATAGCGCGTACGCCGCCGAGTTTGCCGACTATCGTACGCACCGGGCCGATTGCGCCGTTGCGGATTGCTTCACGCGCCTCATACCACTGAGGCTGCCAACGACGGCTGTGATCGACGGAGAGAAAGACACCGTGCTTTTCAATTGCCTCGATCATGCGATCGGCGTCGGCGACCGTAGTGGCAAGCGGCTTTTCGCAGAAAATTGCGCGCGCCCCGGCTTCCGCGGCGGCAATGGTAATGTCAGCGTGGCGGTGATCGGAAGTCACCACGCTCACGATGTCCAAGTTCTCTCGAGCCAGCATCTCGCGGTAGTCTTGATACTGCGAGATGTTCGACCAGCGATGTTGCCACGTTGCAACGAAAGCCTGGGTGCGCTCCGGCACCAGGTCGCATACCGCAACGACTTCCGTCGAAGGAACGCAATCATAGCCCGCCGCGTGGGAATGCGGCGCAACAGTGCCGAGGATGGGGTGCGACAACGATTGAGACGGCTGACTGGCAATGCCAGTGCAGCCGACGATACCAACGCGGTAAGTAGCCATTTTAGGACTCCTTTTGCCATGTGCCTGCTGGCTTGCTGACGGTGCGTTTACGCGACTCCCGTTTCGATGCTACAATTATAGACGAATGCGGGCCCGTAGCTCAGTTGGGAGAGCGCGTGAATGGCATTCATGAGGTCGTCGGTTCGAGCCCGATCGGGTCCACCAGAGTTCCAGATGCGAATCACCATGTAGTTTTGGGTGATTCACTATTGCCCCATGGCTTTTCGAGTGATTCAAGATACTGCCCGCGGATTGTATTGTGCCGGTGAGTTTCGCCGCACTGGTTCCGATATGTCCTCTCTTGTAAGAAGCGTCTAAGATTTCCTTGAATGCCGCACAATCTCGTGGAATCCTGCATATTCGTATTTGATCCCCTATCCTACCAAGAGCGACGAAAGTAGCTTAGCCCATTGCTAAGCTCTCCAGACAAAACCTTCTCGGTTCACTTTCGCAATTTTCCTTCAAGTCATCCTTGCTGTTCCTTAGTTCTCAGGACAGAGGCGTCGGCACGATAGCGCAAACTGCATTCATTGAGTTCGTAGCGCATAGCCAGACTTAGTGGAAGGGTTAGGCATCATGATGGGTAAGCAGATCGCAAGCAACCGACCTTGGATAAGCGCGGAAGGTGCACCTTCTTCACCGCTACGATTGACGATAGCGTTGTTGCGGCGCGCGGGGCTCGTGCTAGTCGCAATGGCGGGGCTGATTGCTCTCTTTGCCACCGTAGGGACAGGCGCGGCAATTGCAGACGATCCAACCGTGCCGGAAAAGCCGGGCACGCCCTCGCTGCGGGTCGTTGGCACCAACGCCATTGATGTCAATTGGAGTACACCTGGTGATGGTGGGTCGAGCATTCTCCGATACGCAATTGAATACTACAGGGCGGGTGACGACTTCAGCATTTCGATGCTTGTCGAAGAAGACCAGGCGCGACCCATCCGGCTTAGCGGGCTACAACCAGAATCCACGTATTCCGTGAGGGTAGCCGCGGTGAACCGGATTGGCGTGGGAGAATACTCCGACGAGACCTCCATTCGGGTAATACCGGGAGCGATCCAGACGGGAACGATCACTACTGATTCGGATGAATCGGACGACTCCACGCTGCCGCGGGTGATTGGGCAAACGAATTCCGCCACGGCTACCGAGGTGGTTGGAGATCGTCTCGTCATCACGCGTCATGACGAAGCGGGCGCCACTTTCGAGTTGGGCGTTGGCTGGATCGCAAGGGATGGTTCAAGTCAGGTTGTCGTCGGCATCATTCGCGACGCAACCCTAGGCCAAACCTATGTCATCGTGCGCTATGAGGACAGCGGTAAGATAGTGCGCCGTTGGGTGGCGCCGGGAAGCCCATTGGTCTACTCCATCCCCTGGGAGATAGTGAACACACGGTACTCCGTGCCGGTGGGTGTGGTGGCGTCTATTCCGTTGGACCATCGTTTCCCGGAGCCGAACCAGTTAGCGCGACGCTTCGATGGCCTTGATGACCGTATCTTTGCCTACGACGCGAGCCAACTGAAATGGCGGCACATACCGGACTATCCGACGTTTCAGGCACTGGGCTTCTACTGGTGCAACGTGACGGCGGCAGATGCTACCTTTTTCGAGCGCATCGTTGAAGGAGACCCGTATTCGTCGAGCGGCACACCATTGCGCAGCGGCTATCCGAACTGTCAGACTTCCTAGATTGCCGCTATTTTCTCATTATGGTCGCGCAAGAGTGGGCTCCTTGGTGCCGGGCTGATGGGAACCGCCGGCGAGGGTGGTCAACATTCTATCTTGATCAAGTAGGCGCAAAACGGATCGCCTACAATTATAGTTGAATGCGGGCCCGTAGCTCAGGTGGGAGAGCGCGTGAATGGCATTCACGAGGTCGTCGGGTCGACCCCGATTGGGCCCACCAAGCTGGACAAAGCCGAGAAACTTCACGCTGAGGTTCTGTTTGGCAGTATAAGCTGGCCTCTGGTCTTAAGCCGTCAGGTGAAAGCCCGCGACCGTCTTTCTCAGGAGTACCTACGGAGACTCTTGCATAATCCGTCATTCCGGCGAAAGCCGGAATCCAGAGGTGCTGCATTACCCACAATTGCTTAACGTCAGTTTTTAACACCCCTGTCCCGGCCTTATTCCATCAAGGGGCAAGAGTTGCGCAAAAGTCTCCATCGGCGAGAAGGACTCCGGACACCCCTTTCCCGCGCCGGGGTATTGGTTGTCCATAGAGGCCAATTTGAGTAAAGTGCCACCAAGCTACGACGAGAGGTGTTGCGTACGTGGCGTTCAATGGCGTTGCACCTGCACTGGTGAATCCCGGCGAACGGAGCTTCCTGTGCTGCAACTGCGCGGCTTCTCCATGAAGAATTAGGGAGTCATAGGGAATGACATCAACGCTTACGGAGTTGATAGCCCGTGCACCCTGGCGGGAGGCGGTTACCTATCGGGATACTTGGCCCCACGAGTACATTCTGTCCGAGATGGACGGTCGGCAGGAGTTGCTGGAGGCAGTCTGCGAGAGATTCCGCGCTGGAGAGGGCGTGGCTTGCCGCTTCTTTCGCATGAACAACACCTATCTGTTCATCGGCGACCACAAATACTGGCTGATGACCCATTGGGATGACCTGAAACCCGGGGAGAACTACGTGCTGAACCGTGCTCGTTTTTACCGGGAACGTCGAGACTTTGTAATCCAGCCCGGTGACACGGGCAAGCCGGAGGACTATCCAGTGAATCCACCAAGCCAACCCCCGTCCTGATAGGGTACTTTGGGAAGGGTGCCGAGCGGTGAAACTATACAGACCACCTTTGCAGTGCGAAGTCCACTATATCGGCCTCCCGGTTGTTGATCGCGTCGACATCCCAAGAGGGAAGCTTAGCTAGCTCCTTCTGTACCAGCAAAATAGAGTTTGAGTAACTAGGCATCTCTCCAGGTTGCCACCGCTTCTCCTGGAATGTCTTGTTTCCCATACTTTTGTTCCACGACTGTGAAGCTATGGTCAAGTTACCAAGCCGATGGACATGCTGCTGGTGCTCCATCTGTTCCTTTGCGCCCATTTCATAAGACGGATGCTGAGCCCAGACATGCTCTACTTCGTATTCGGACGACAGGATTTTCTCCTGTGTCGCGACAGCCAGTGGCACATCAACCTTCGTTCTGAGATGAATCTCATATTCGCTCAGCAGGTACCTTATGGTTCTTGAGCTTAGGCGGTCATAGAGGTTGCCTTGACCAAGTGCCCACATGAAGTGTTCGTCGTTCTGATAATAGCGATTCATCCCCCTTAGTTCACCAAGCAGGCCGTCGTAGTCCAGTCTCTTGCGGTGCACTCTGCGAGCCATCCCATTGAACCCTGACGCTCCGGTATGGCTCCGGTATCCACTCACCAGGTACACACGAACGATGAATGTCTCCAGGAGTTTCAGGATCTCCTCCAGACGTGGGACATCGTCTCCGAACCTCAGCCAGGAGGCTATCAAGAGCGGAAATATGTTCCCCATCCTCTCCAGCATGAATATCTTGCTAAGGGCCCCACCTTCTTCATCCTCCTTGTAGGCTTCGGTAATTTGCTTCACTGCGAGGAAAGCCATCTCCAAATCTCTAGCGTAGGTGATTGCATACTCGACACACTCTTCAGGGTCTTTCCTCAGCTTGTCCCTAATGCGATCCTTGAGGCTGTCGGTGGGACGCGAAGAAGCGTCTCCGGGCGAAATGTAGTTTATGAAGTGGTAACGGTGAACGTCATTCTCATCCATGCGCAAGCGTTCCATATGTTTGGTTCCGATCACGTCTTCGAAGTGATGATATATTCCGGAAAAGTGGCCGTTCAACTCTCTGAGCCTCCCGGCCACAGCGTCATCGTCTTCTATCCCAAGGTACGAAGTGTGCATGAGGAAGCTCTTCGTCTTCTCAAGATTGCTCAGAGGGCGGCCTCTGTCGTTAACGGTCTCGAAGATGCGAATGGCATCCGCATCCGAGTTGACCTGGTACTGTATGAGTTGAAGATTGTCGATCTTCTGCTTGAGTTGCACCAGAAAGTTCTGATATTCGGAAGCATGCTGTTCTTTCTCGCCGATGAGTCGTTCTCTGAAGAAATCTCTGGCCTCCGTCAGACGACGCTGGGAGTGAGTCGTAGTGTCGCCAAAATCATTGCCTTCAATGACGACATGGTGGAAGAAGTCACCATCATCACCCAAAGGGTTCAGTTTGTAATGACCACCGTCTTTCAGATAGTTCCTCTCCAGAGCATCCACATCTCCCCGCAACTCATTGGCGCTTACCTCTTTCAACTGCGAGATGATCTCTCGCAACAGTATCAGGACAGTAGTAAGCCGCTGCTGGCCGTCTATCACATCGAGCCGCTTCAAAGTAGCTAGCGCGATTCGAGCGGTCTTCCCCGAATCTTTTAGAAGCACCGTTCCGAAGTAGTGCTTCTTGGAGGAGTCCAAGTAATAGAGGTCCTCCCACAGGTCCTCCAGATTCTTCCTTTCCCAGGCATAGCCCCTCTGGTAAACGGGAGTATCGAACACTTGGTTTCCGGTAAGTAACCCATTGAGACTGACAAGGCTTCCGTTCATAGACCAAAGCTCCCAACTTATAGACTCGGTGTGCCCAAATCAGTATATCCCCTATCCTGGTTGCGCGTGTCAACTCACACTGCTCAAGGATTGCCTGACAGCGAACGGCCAGATGGCACATGATATTGTGTAAGACAGTATATGACCAATAGGGCCATCAACAGCAACACCAAGACAATCACGTTCTCCCTGCCGCCAGAGATGGCCGAGCTGGTGCAGAACGCGATGCGCGGAGGGCCGCACCATGAGCTTGCTCATACGCGAGGTTATTCGCCAGTACATGGAGGAGCGGGAGTGGCTGTGGACCATCGTAATTCGACTCCGTGTAAGGCATGGGCTGTCCCGATGCCTATGCATCTGGGGCCGAAACAAGCCCAGCAGTTTCTTGATCAGAGCAACCATAGCAGACATGACGAGAGGGTGGTGATCTACCGTGGCGGTCGAGACATTGCGAGTTGCGATCATTGGCTGTGGTCGCATGGGCCAGCAATATGCTGAGGTCTACAACACGTTTGAGAATACCGAGATCGTTGCTATTGCCGAATACAATGACGAGCGGCGGAAGGTCGTTGGCGAGCGTTACGGCGTCAAGGCGCTGTACAAGGACGCCGATGAGCTGTACCAACGGATGGGCGAAGTCCCCGATCTCGCCGTTGTCGTGCTCCCCGGCAAGTTCATCAAGGATGCAGTGATAGCCTCGGCACAAGCGGGTGTGCGCGGTGTTTCCACCGATAAGCCCATTGGCGCCAAGCTCTCCGACGTGGACGAGATGATCGACACCTGTGGAGAGCGAGGCGTTGTCTTCCATGGCGGCAACCTGCAGCGCGCTCGTGCGGACGTGCAGGAGGCCGCTAACTGGCTCCGAAACGGCGACTTTGGCGAGGTGCGGGGCGCAACGGTGCATGGTTGGGGCGGCGAGATATCCGGCGGCGGATGCCAGCACATCGCCATTCTCAGGCTTCTCACGCAGGCTGAAGTCACCGAGGTGATCGCTTGGGGCAAGCCGCAGGAGGCCTTGGAATCGGGTGAGGACAGCGGTCTCATCATTAACGGCCGGTTCACAATGAGTACCGGAATCGAGACGACCGTCTTTGGTGAGCCGACCCCTCACCGCGGCGTTGACGTATGGACGGAGGACTCGCTCCTGCGCTGGGACTGGGGCGACGTGATGGACATCTACCAGGGGTTCGACGACAAGGGCGTGCGCGCAAAAACCGACCGGGTATTCACGCCGTTCGCGTGGCCGCAGTACAGCTACCTCGCAAGCTCGATCCTGTCGTTCATCTCGGCCGTCGAAAAAGGCACCGAGATGGCCGTATCAGGACATGACTTACGCCAGTCCCTGGAGGTCGCGATCGCCGCAAAATACTCGGCGCTGTGGGGTTCGGTACCCCTATCGCTACCGCTGGAAGACCGTTCGCTAACACTTTACCCTCGCCCTTACCGCTGGCTTGGCGGCGACATTGCAGCCTTTTGACCTCCCCTCACAAGGCGAGCCAAGGTATTCAATGTACCTAAAAGTCTAGACAAGTCTCGGCAATTCGCTTACCATAGTTAGTACGAGCCCCCAAATGCTTGGACAGTCTATCAGTACACTCCAATCGGTAACGACTCTTTTTGGGGTTAGGTTGTACCGGAAAGCCAATTGGCGGGCGCGTGTGAGCCATGGGTGGTGCTCGCGTGTCGTGTCCATGCAACGCTTGGAAGGAGGATCGCCTAGCGACTTGAACGAATTACGATACCGCGCGTTTTTACATACCTAAAGCACGGTTTGAAATCCCGCACTTCTATGGAAGGTTGTCCATCCCTCTCGTCTGAATGCCGACAAGCAAAATATAGTTCGCGTCTTGGGCGGCGTTGCCGTCCAAGCGTGATTGGTATGCTCGGTGAATGCCGGCTGTGTCTGGCTTTGTTGGTGTTTTCTCCTTCTCTCGTCACCTCTCGCGGGAACCGATCGTGTTGATGCTAGTCTCCAAAGATCGTCCCCAGTTACGCCTCTGTGTGTACGTATTGTAGGCGCAGTGCTGTGGGGTGAATGACAACGAGGAGAAACTGAGATGAAGAGATACTTTACGACGATAACATTGCTAATTGTGGGTGTGCTTTTGCTTGCGTCCTGCGGGGCGGCGACAACAGCAAGCTACGAATCAGCGCCCGCAAAGGAGGAAATGAGAGAGGCTCCTCAGGCAGAAGCAAAGAGGGCTCCCCCTGCCGAGGCGCCCAAGGCAGCTCAAAAAGCCCCTGCTGCCAAGTCCGAATCTGCACGCGCTCCTGCGCGGCCATCGACAAGCCAACCGGCAGTGCAACAGCCGCGGACCGCAGGGGCGACCACATTCCAGGACTATCCGCGCGCGACATTCATTACTACTGCCCGCGACGCGGTCTCCACTTTTAGCTTGGACACCGACCGCACGTCGTTCCATCTTGCACTCAATTGGGCCCAATCCAACTACAGAGTGGAGCCGGATTCCGTGCGGGCCGAGGAGTGGATCAACGCTTTCAACTATAACTACGCTTTCCCACTGCGGGAAGATAGTTTCGCCATTACCAGCGACGTCATTGATCATCCCCTGGATAGAGATCTGCATCTTGCGCGCATAGCGTTCCAGGCGGCTGACTTTGCCTACGATGACACACCGGTCAACGTAACCCTGGTGCTCGATGCCTCCGGCTCTATGAGTTCCGGCAATCGCGTCGCCATCGCTCGTGAGGCGGCTGAGAGCATTCGGCGGAGTTTGCGCGGCCAGGACCGCATCGCAGTGATCCATTTCACCACCCGCGTCTTGAATCAGTACACGGTTGAACACCGCGACCCGGATGACAGTGATGTCACATGGTCTATCAGTCAGCTCGCGCCGCACGACTCCACGAATGTGCAAGCCGGCCTGGATCTTGGCGTGCAACTTGCCGCACGCATCCGCCGCGAGCGTCCCGACTCTTACAACTACGTCATTCTCATGTCGGATGGTGTTGCCAATGTAGATGCCACGGATCCCTTCGCGATCTTAGAGTCGGCGGAGGACCGGGACAACACCAACCCGCTGCGCCTGATCACCATCGGTGTCGGCATTGAGAACTTCAACGACTACCTGTTGGAGCAATTGGCGCAAAACGGCAACGGCTGGTACCGCTACCTCAGCACCGTAGAAGGGGCTCGGGCGACCTTCAGCCGCGACAATTGGCTCGCGCTTTCCATTCCGTTTGCGGACCAGACCCGCGCCCAGGTGACCTGGGACCCGGACATGGTCGCGGTATGGCGTATCGTCGGCTATGAGAACCGTGTCACGTCTGACGAGTCCTTTACTGAAGCCCGCAAGGAGTTTGCGGAAATTCCGGCAGGGATTGCCACTACGGTTTTCTATGAGTTGCAGTTGACGCCGGAAGGAAGGATCAATACCTCGCGGCTCGGAGAGGTGGAGATACGCTGGGTAACGCCTGTGACCGGTGAATCAAACCGGCAGCACGCAACATTGCTCAGCACGAGCGACGCGAGCGAGACTGTGCGGGACGAAGCGCTGCTGCGGTTTGGAGCTATCGTGGCGCTGGCGGCCGACCGCTATAGCAATCTCGAATACTCCGAATCTCCAGTGCACCGCGACTTGCTTGCGCTGCAGAGCGAGCTAAGCACGCTTGAACGGCAGTTGGGAGAACTCGCGGCGTTCCGCGACTTCTCCTTCCTGCTCGACTTCCTCGCAGGCATTGCCGAGAAGGAAAATCCGTCTTCAGGCTACAGCCGCTAGGTAGGGGCTGAGACAATTTCAGCGTTAGAACTTTTGATGGTGCGCTGAACATCACCCTCGGGTCGCCGATGAAAGCCGGCGTCCCGAGGGTGAATGAAATCTCGTTTCTTCTATGGAGAGTCTAGTCGCGTGTGTGCTTGGCAAATCTAATCAGCCATCTGGCGTGGACGAGGCGGTCAGCAACAGTAAAGTCTCAAGAGTTCGGTGGTAGTACTTTGCATGTCGATGGCCAGTACACAGGGAAGAGTCTCGACAACTTCGTAGTCGACTTAGTTGAGGGGGAGTTGATCCAAATATAGAGATAGAGTTATCTAGCCTAATAGGGTTCTTATCGGGCCTGCCGGATGGGCAACACAATAAGGAGGATAGTGTGATGAAGAGTTATTTTAGGACGATCATACTGGTGCTTGTGGGTGCGCTCATGCTTGCGGCTTGTGGGGCGGCGCCGGCAATGTCAACCATGGAAGATGCGGAAATGGATGCACCGGCCGAGAAGGCGGAGGAACCCCAAGCCGCTGAAGAAGCCTATAGCGAAGCACCAGCAGCCAAGAGGGCGGAGCCGGCACGGGCGGTACCCACGCGTGCTCCCGCGGCAAGAGCCGAAGCCAAGGAAGCTCCTCGGTCCAGTACCCAGTCGACTCAACCGTCTACACGCCAGCCGGCAGTCCGTCCGCCGCAGCAGACCGCAGGTGCGACCACATTCAAGGACTACCCGCGAGCCACGTTCGTCACTACGGCCCGCGACGCGGTCGCGACCTTTAGTTTGGATACCGACCGCACGTCGTTCCACCTGGCGCTCAATTGGGCGCGCTCTGCCTACAGGGTTGAGCCGGACTCGGTGAGGGCCGAGGAGTGGACTAACGCGTTCAACTATGACTACGCGTTTCCCCTCCGCGACGATAGCTTTGCCATCGCCACCGACGTCTTCCGGCATCCCCTGGATAGCGGACTGCATCTGGCGCGCATCGCTTTTCAAGCTGCAGACCTGAGCTACGACGACACGCCGCTCAACGTGACCCTGGTGCTCGATGCCTCAGGTTCGATGCGAGAGGGCGATCGCGTAGCCATTGCCCGCGAAGCTGCCGAGAGCATTCGGCGGAGCCTGCGCGGCCAGGACCGCATTGCCGTGGTCCACTTTACTACCCGCGTCCTTGACGAACTTACGGTCGATCATAGAGACCCTGATGATCGTGCGGTAAGGCGCTCCATCGATCTGCTGGCGCCGCATGGCTCCACGAACGTGCAGGCCGGCCTGGATCTCGGTGTACAGCTTGCCGACCGCATTCGCCGCGAGCGTCCCGACTCATACAACTACATCATTCTCATGTCGGACGGTGTGGCGAACGTGGATGCCACTGACCCCTTCGCAATCTTGAGGTCGGCGGATGATCGTGACGAAACCAATCCGCTGCGCCTCATCACCATTGGCGTCGGCATTGAGAACTTCAACGACTACCTGCTGGAGCAACTGGCGCAGCACGGCAACGGCTGGTACCGCTATCTCAGCTCAGTAGAGCAAGCCCGTGCGACCTTTAGCCGCGAAAACTGGCTCGCGCTCTCCATACCCTTTGCGGACCAGACGCGCGCCCAGGTGACCTGGGACCCGGATATGGTCTCGGTGTGGCGGATCGTTGGTTACGAGAACCGCGCTACCTCCGATGAGTCTTTCACCGAGGCTCGCAAGGAGTTTGCGGAGATACCGGCAGGTGCCGCTACCACGGTCTTCTTTGAGTTGCAGCTCACCGATGCGGGCAGGCGAGACACCTCCCGGCTCGGTGAGGTGGAGATACGCTGGGTAACGCCTGCGACCGGTGAATCCAATCGCCAGCACGCCACGCTGCTCAGCGCCAGCGAAGCGAGCGAGAATGCCCGGGATGAGGCATTCTTGCGGTTTGGCGGCATCGTGGCGCTCGCGGCAGATCGCTACAGCAATCTTGACTACTCTGAATCCCCGGTGGACCGCGACTTGGCGGTTCTACTGGATGAGTTGTGGTCGCTCGACCGGCAATTGGGCGATCTAACATCCTACAAAGACTTCAGCTTCTTGCTGGATTACCTGACACAGACTGCCCAAAAAGAGCGGCCGTCCTCAGGCTACAGCCGCTAGGTAGGGATGAGGGATCTTTCAGGCACGTGCACATAGTTTGAGGGTAATACTTCACTCCCTGGATGCCAGCGAAAGCCAGTGTCCAGGGGGTGTTGGCTTGTCCTCTGCTTTGCGAAATGTGGGAACGGGTCAAGCTAGTCTGGCTTGAGCAACAGCGTAGTAGAATTGAGACAATGGCAGGGAGTTTGCGGTCCCAAGGCAAAGGATGATCACGTGAAGACCAGGAGCAGTACGGTTCCTAGTTGGCAAGAAGTCCTGCATCGGATTGAGGGGATCGTCCTATCGTGCCTACTGGCGGCGGCCTTGCTGGCAGCATGTGCAGGCGAGCAAACGGTTTCGCCGGCTGCGCTGCTTACGGTCGCGCCGACTCCTAGTGTCGAGCACTTAGTTACGGCGACAGTCACTCCGCACCCGACTGGTACGGTGAATCCCACGCCTACACGGATTGAGTCAGCCGATGCAAGGTTCGTTGCTATCAGCAGCGGCGATCTCCACACGTGCGCGATTCGGATGGACGGCACTGCCGTGTGCTGGGGCAGCGACGAGGAGGGCCAGGCATCGCCGCCGGAGGGCGAGCGGTTCACTGCCATCAGCAGCGGCTACTATCACACGTGCGCGCTGCGGGCGGACGGAACGCCTGTCTGTTGGGGGAGAAATGAGGAAGGCCAATCCTCTCCACCGGACGGCGAGCGCCTCATCACCATCAGTAGTGGTGGTTTTCATACCTGCGCGCTTCGTGAGGATGGAACACCCGTCTGCTGGGGAAATGACGACTTCGATCAGGCATCGCCACCGGAGGGTGAGCGGTTTTCTGTCATCAGCAGCGGAAACTCTCGTTCCTGCGCACTCCGTGCAGATGGAACACCCGTTTGCTGGGGATGGAATGCCGATGGTAAGGTGTCCCCGCCAGAGGGAGAGAACTTCAGCGCAATTAGCAGCGGTCTCAGTCATGTTTGCGCGCTGCGCGCAGATGGGACACCCGTTTGCTGGGGCGGGAATACCGATGGTATGGCATCACCGCCATTGGGCGAGACTTTCAACGCCGTCAGCAGCGGCACTCTACACACCTGCGCGCTGCGCGCGGATGGGACATCCGTTTGTTGGGGCACAAATGCCGAAGGTCAAGCATCGCCGCCAGGGGGCGAGCATTTCACTGCTATAAGCAGCGGCCACTATCATACCTGCGCACTCCGTGTGGATGGGACACTTGTCTGCTGGGGCTTAGACATGTCGCCACCGGAGGGTGAGCGCTTTAACGCCATTAGCAGCGGTTGGGAATACACGTGCGCGCTGCGTGAGGACGGCACTCCCGTGTGCTGGGGCAACGACGAGTTCGGTCAGGCATCACCGCCGGAAGACAAGCGATTCACAGCAATCGCAAGCAACTGGCTGCAAGCCTGCGGGCTGCGAGCGGATGGGACAGTCGCCTGCTGGGGAGATCTTAGCGGCGTGGCGCCGCCGGTGGGCGAGCGTTTCTCGGCCATTAGCAGCGGATGGTTACAGATTTGCGGACTCCGTTTGGACGGGACGCCTATCTGCTGGGGCAGCGATGCCGATGACTTGGGACCGCCGCCGGAGGGCGAGCGCTTCACGGCCGTAAGCGCCGGTTTCTTCCACGTCTGCGGGCTTCGCGAAGATGGAACGCCGCTCTGCTGGGGCTTGCTGGAGGGAACGCCGCCGCCGGCAGGCGAGCAGTTCACGATAATCAGTGCCGGGTTCACGCATACCTGCGGGCTTCGCGAAGATGGAACACCGCTCTGCTGGGGCTTGCTGGCGGGAACGCCAACGCCGGCAGGCCAAGAGTTCACCGACATCGTGAGCGGTTTGGGACATATCTGCGGGTTGCGGGCGGACGGTACGCTCGATTGCTGGGGCCAAGACGTTGGACGACCGCCAGCAGGTGAACGCTTCACGGCCATAAGCATCGGCACAGGCCATGCGTGCGGTCTCCGTGCGGACGGCACCGCAGTTTGCTGGAGCCTGATTGATTTCGGCCAGGCATCGCCTCCCAGCGAGTAGGATGAGGTCTCCATGAGCCATTTCATTCTTGCGTCTTTGAATTCAGCACGACCGGATTTCTCATCGGCTCTCGATGCAAGGAAGACCCAGATGTTTGGAACGGGGTTCCTTGACACCGTGGTACGGTGTTTGGTACATTAGTTGTTGCGCCCTAGAGATGGGGCGGTACCTTAACAAGTGAATATGCGCAAAGCAGAACTTCAATTTTGCCGATTAGAAGCAGGCTAAGTTACTAAGGGCGTACGATGGATGCCTTGGTGCCAAAGGCCGATGAAGGGCGCGGTTGACTGCGAAAAGCTGCGGGGAGTCGTCAGCAGATTTTGATCCGCAGGTACCCGAATGGGGAAACCCGGCGAGGGTGATGCCTCGTCACCGCATACTGAATTCATAGGTATGTGGAGGGAACCGTCTGAACTGAATCATCTTAGTAAGGCGAGGAAAAGAGATTATTCCCTGAGTAGTGGCGAGCGAAAGGGGAACAGCCCAAACTCATACTGTGTGATAGGTTGCAGCCGTTGCAGTATGAGGGTTGTAGGCCGCAACAGAGCTTTCTGCAAGGAGCTCGGAGAGTTGGAGAAAAGCTGTGGTTAGTAGAAGGGTCTGGAATGGCCCGCCAGAGAGGGTGAAAGCCCCGTACACGAAAATCACAGCTCTCTCGTTGCTGTGCCTGAGTACCACGGGACACGTGTAACCCTGTGGGAATCTGGGAAGCCCACTTCCCAAGGCTAAACACCTTTGGCAACCGATAGTGAACGAGTACCGTGAGGGAAAGGTGAAAAGAACCCCGGGAGGGGAGTGAAATAGAACCTGAAATCGTACGCTTACAAGCAGTCAGAGGGCTATGCCGTCTTGCTGGGACGGCGTGCCCGCGCAATGCATTTTCTTCGGAAGGTGCGGCGCACGGGGACGCTATGCCCGCATTATAGGACGGAATGCCTGATGGCGTGCCTTTTGGAGAATGAGCCGACGAGTTACTATGCGTGGCAAGGCTAAGGTCGGAGGGCCGGAGCCGTAGCGAAAGCGAGTCCTAACAGGGCGATTTAGTCGCGTGGAGTAGACCCGAAACTGAGTGAGCTAGCCATGGCCAGGGTGAAGAGAGAGTAATATCTCGTGGAAGCCCGAACCCACCAGTGTTACAAAACTGGGGGATGAGCTGTGGTTAGAGGTGAAATGCCAATCGAACTCAGATATAGCTGGTTCTCCCCGAAATGCATTGCGGTGCAGCCTCAGGTTAGAGTGTTGCGGAGGTAGAGCACTGGATGGGCTAGGGGCCAAAACGGTTACCAAACCCAACCAAACTCCGAATGCCGTATACATGTTACCTGGGAGTGGGACGGTGGGGGATAATCTTCATCGTCAAGAGGGAAACAACCCAGACCCTCAGCTAAGGTCCCTAAATTCAGACTAAGTGGGAAAGGATGTCGGATAGCCCGGACAGCCAGGAGGTTGGCTTGGAAGCAGCCATCCTTTAAAGAGTGCGTAACAGCTCACTGGTCAAGCCGTCTGGCGCCGAAAATTTAACGGGGCTCAAGTCTGGTACCGAAGCTAGGGCAGTGGTGCTCCTTCGGGAGCCACCGCTGGGTAGGGGAGCGTTCCCTGGGCCGTGAAGCTCGACCGAAAGGACGGGTGGAGCGCAGGGAAGTGCGAATGTCGGCATGAGTAGCGTTAGCCGGTGAGAATCCGGCTCACCGTAAGCCCAAGGTTTCCTCAGGAAGGTTCGTCCTCTGAGGGTTAGTCGGGCCTAAGCCGAGGCCATTATGGCGTAGGCGATGGACATCCGGTTGATATTCCGGAACCGCCCAGGTTCGTTATGAGCGAAGGGGGGACCGGGCAGGGTAGGAAGAGCGTGTTCTTGGCTATACACGTCCAAGCTGGTAGGCGGGAGCGACAGGTAAATCCGTTGCTCTATTCCAAACGCCGAGAAGCGATGGAGAGTCCGCGACGCAAGTCAACGGCAATTCTTTTGAGCCCAGCCTGCAAGAAAAGCCTCTAGCTAGAATATGGGCGCCCGTACCGCAAACCGACACTGGTGGGCGGGGGTAATAGTCCCAAGGTGAGCGGGAGACCCTCTGCTAAGGAACTCGGCAAATTAACCCCGTAACTTCGGGAGAAGGGGTACCGCGACGCGTGCACCAGCCTTGCGCTGGGAAGCGAGTTGCGGTGACACTAAATCGGCCCAACCGACTGTTTAACAAAAACACAGGTCTCCGCGAAAGCGAAAGCTGATGTATGGGGGCTGACGCCTGCCCGGTGCCGGAAGGTTAACTAGAGGGGTTCACGCCCCGACGGGAAGCCCCGGTGAACGGCGGCGGTAACTATAACCGTCCTAAGGTTCAAAATTCGCGAGCCTTAGTAAAACTGGACCATATGCGGGAAACTCCTCGCACAGCCATTCGGTACTCGTTTGCACTCGTGCAAGCAGTAAAAAGCCGCATGGACATGGGGACAATCCGCAGGGAAGACTCTCACATGATAGACTCGAGAGAACCCTCAGAGACTTTACGTCCGGCCTCGTCCCAACGGTTGACGGCGCAATGGATCTGCGGATTTGTGGATGGAGAAGGTAACTTCCTCGTCGATATCAATCCGCATCAAGAGATGATCTCTGGATTTCAGGTATTGCCTGAATTCACTGTGGTGCAGCATGAGCGTGACGTGCAACTACTCTATGCACTGAAGAAATTCTTCAGGTGCGGGGTTGTACGGCAAGACCATGGAGACCACATGTGCTATCGGGTGCGCAGTGTAGAGCACCTCATGGAACGGGTCCTACCGTTCTTCGAGAAGCACGAACTGCGTTCCAAGAAGCGTGTGGACTTCATCAAGTTTCGACGCATATTGTTGCTCATGGAGCGAGGGTTACACCTCACGACGGAGGGCATTGCAGAGATCCGCGCCATCACCGAACAAAGGAACATAGGATGAGTGAAGAGAAAGTCCGGCCCCTCTGGAAACAGAGTGGGATGAACCGAGCGAAATTCCTTGTCGGGTAAGTTCCGACCCGCACGAATGGCGTAACGAGTTGGGCACTGTCTCAGCAGGGGACCCGGCGAAATTGAAGTACCAGTGAAGATGCTGGTTACCTGCGGAAGGACAAAAAGACCCCGTGGAGCTTTACTGCAACTTGGCATTGGATCGGGGCCGTCGATGCGTAGTATAGGTGGGAGCCTATGAACCTTTCCTTTTGGGGATTGGGGAGGCAATCGTGAAATACCACCCTTCTACGATCCTTATTCTAACCCCCTGCCGTAATCCGGGGGGGGGACAGTGTCTGGTGGGCAGTTTGACTGGGGCGGTCGCCTCCCAAAAGATAACGGAGGCGCCCAAAGGTTCCCTCAGGCTGGATGGAAATCAGCCTCAGCGTGTAAAGGCACAAGGGAGCTTGACTGCGAGACATACACGTCGAGCAGGGACGAAAGTCGGGCTTAGTGACCCTACGGTTCCGAGTGGAAGGGCCGTGGATTATCGGATAAAAGTTACCCCGGGGATAACAGGCTTATCTCCCCCAAGCGTTCATAGCGACGGGGAGGCTTGGCACCTCGATGTCGGCTCAGCGCATCCTGGGGCTGGAGCAGGTCCCAAGGGTTGGGCTGTTCGCCCATTAAAGCCGCTACGCGAGCTGGGTTCAGAACGTCGTGAGACAGTTCGGTCTCTATCCTCCGCAGGCGCAGGGAACTTGAGAGGAGCTGCCCCTAGTACGAGAGGACCGGGGTGGACGAACCGCTGGTGTACCAGTTGTCTCGCCAGAGGCATCGCTGGGTAGCTACGTTCGGAATGGATAACCGCTGAAAGCATCTAAGCGGGAAGCCAGCCTTAAGATTAGGTTCCCCACTCTCGCTGCATTGCGGCGAGAGGTAAGACCCCAGAGAGATTATCTGGTTGATAGGCCGCAGGTGTAAGCGCGGTAACGCGTTCAGCCGAGCGGTACTAATGGTCGAGGACTTAACCGCGCTTCTAATTGGCAAATTTGGAGTTCTGTAATCTGTGATGTATTCTCCAAGCGCGAGAATTCTATCACTCCGGTCGGGATAGTCATGGCGGGTTTGTTCGCCAGACGTTCCCATTAAAGTATTGCGCATCGTTCACTACTGCACATTGACATAACGCGTCGTCTCTTGACGTGCGGCTGCCATCTTTCGTTGGGTGGCATCACACGCACGGCACGTTTCTAATAACTCTGTCAAGAATTCCTTGGGTGACAAGGCGAGGGGGGTACACCCGTTCCCATCCCGAACACGGTAGTTAAGCCCCTCAGCACCGACGATACTGCACGGGCGACTGTGTGGGAAAATAGGCCGTTGCCCAAGGATTTTTGAATCTCCGCATAGATGACACCGGCGCAACTTGCATTCTTATGTGAATACACGATCTCCAATGACTATCCATGACGTTCGGTCTGCTCATGAGTTGGACCTTCACGAACAAACCTGGCAGGAAGCCCTGCATAACTTCATCGAATTCTATAACGATTGGCTTCAAGGCGCCGGCGGCGGTGCAGCCGCCGCGGTGGACGTGATCCACGGCTACGGTTCGGCTGGAACCGGCGGCGTGTTGCGGAAGCGTCTGCAAAGCTTCTTGGCAGAACAGGCGGGCCAGGGGCGCTTGGAGTTCACTCCGGGCGAGTATGTAGACTCCAATCTCGGCCACACTGTGGTGCGGCCGATCGCACCGCTCCCAGTCACGCACGAGTTGCTGGCGGAAGAGGTGTTGGCCTACTGTGAGCGCCCCCGCTCGCTAAGTAAAGTCTGCGGTAAGTTTCGCCGCCACGGCGAGCCCACGGTCAAAGCAGCCATTGACTCTCTGGTCAAACAGCGGCGTCTTCGTTCGAATGGCAAAGGCAGTCGCAAAGCGTACGAAGCAATCTAGTGTATTGACTACTACAAGGCAAACTAACCGCACTGCTGACGCGGCGGCTGGGACAACGGGCAGATAGGATAAGCGATGAAGTATGCTGTGGTAATTGAAAAGACACCGCAGAACTATTCTGCGTATGTGCCGGATCTGCCTGGCTGCGTGGCTACCGGCGATACACTAGAGCAAGTCATCCAAAACATTCAGGGGGCGATCGCCTTCCACCTGGAAGGCATGCGGGAGGAAGGAATATCAATACCAGAACCGCAGGCGTCAACCGTCTTGGTCGAGGTTTAAATGCACGTAAGCAAAGTGACGCCAATTGCAGACAGATTGAAATTCTCTATTCCGTGCCAGGCATGCCTTTCACGAAACATCGGCCTCCACAGAATTGCACTTCCAAACGTGGCTTAAGGTCTTGCACGGCCCTCAATTGGATTAGGGACACCGGATAAGATGTGGCAAGTACACGATATTTCGCATGGCGCCCATTTGGTTCGTCGCGTGGTTTATCCTCTTATGCATCAGCATGGCAGGCACGTGCTGCAGCAGGTGTTGGACGTTGATGCGGCGCAGGTGGTGCGTACGGCAGGTGCGCGCAAGATCCGTTCGTATCGTCGTGGAGAAACGAAGTCTCCTGACGACGGGGCGCCGAAGAGCCAAAGTGCTAGCGGCGAGACCGGAGACAGCAGCCCGCCGGACGTGCGGCGCATGCTCTATCTGGATACGGAGACTACCGGCTTGGGCGGGCCGGGGACGTACGTCTTTCTGGTGGGAGTGGGGTACCTAGAGGATGATGCCTTCGTTGTAGAGCAGCACTTCATTCGTAGCCCGGATGAAGAAGCTGCCATGTTGCAGGCAATTGCGGAGACTCTCCCCCAGTGGCCGACAATGACCACCTTTAACGGCGTTAGCTTTGATCTGCCGTTGCTGCGCGCACGCATGAAAGCCCACGACATCCAGGTAGACCTACGGAATATTCTGCATTGCGATTTGATATACGGCGCGCGGCGCCTCTGGCAACGGCAGCTTCCCAATTGCCGCCTCCAGACGCTCGAAAGATACATTCTCGACGTGAAGCGGCAGGGCGATGTACCCTCTAGCGAAGTGCCGGGCCTCTATTTGGATTATCTGGATTCCGGAGAGATCGCGTCCCTCGAGGCCGTGTTTCACCACAATGTGCTCGACATAATCTCTCTCGCCGGTCTTATGATCGCAATGCACGAGCATGCGGCGGAATCCTCGCGAGAAGGTGGCGATTAGGGCGATTCATTCGCGCTGCGGACCCACTTGCGATAGGCTTACTTGCATTGCCGCCGTCTTCAGCGGTATGGACTAGGCACTCCTCTTAGCAGAAATGTGGAGCCTCCAGTATCTGGATTCCGGCTTTTGCCGGATTGACGGGCTGAAAGCCGGCGCTTCTCCCGGTTACTTTGCGGACGAAATCTGCTCTCTGCGCTTCGACAGGCTCAGCGCGAACGGCAAGACAGGCTCAGGGCGAACGGCAAGACGGGCTCAGCGCGAATGGTACAAAGGGCTCGGCTCAGATGGTATGTCTGGTTCTGTAAAGGCGCATAAAGAGACACAGCGAAAACCGTACAAAGAGCGCAACACGAACGCTGCTTTGGCTCACTCTGCACGACAGGGGTTAAGACTTTAATCCTCCAGACTGTCAATCAGAAAATGTGCGTGCAGCAAGAGGGGATCAGCCGTACGGAGTCTACTTGACGGTGCCGGGCAGAGGAAGTAATATAAGGACACTAGGGCTACTAGTGTAGCTCAAGATTGTTGTGTAGTAGGCATTTGCTTTCAAGGAGACAGTGGCAATGAAGATTGAGCAAGAAGAACGTGGCGTGACTGGATTGTCGCGTCGGCGTTTGCTGGCGAGTGTTGGAATTGGTGGCTTGGGCGTCACTATCTTAGCGGCCTGCGGCACGGGGACCACAACGACAATGGCGGAACCCGAAGCCAAAGAGGAGATGAAGGAGGAAAAGCAGGCGGAAGCGGCCCCCGTGGCTGAGGAGGTTACGCTGCGTTACTACTCCTGGTTCTCGGATCGAGACCAGGGGAACGTGGAAAGCGTGATGTTCGAGCCGTTTGCCGAGGCCAATCCGGGCGCTACCGTGGAGCTTCTGGTCGCTCCGGGTGGTCTGGTCTCGCAGGGCCTTGAACTTACAACGATGTTGGCCGGAGGTGTCTTGGCTGACGTTTTCATGACCCTTGCGCCGCCGTTGTACGTGCGCAACGGCCTCGTTACGCCGCTTGATGATCTTATCAAGCGCGACAATTACGACATGACGCAGTTTGCCAGGGACGGCCGCACGACATTTTCCTCATTCGAGGGCAATATCTACGGCCTGACCACGTACCATCACGGTGAGGCGATCGCGCTGCTCTATAACCGCACGCTGTTTACCGATGCCGGCGTCGATGAACCCTCGGAGGATTGGAACAATTCGTGGACGTGGGACGAGTTCCGCGACACTATGCAGAAGCTGACCAAGGAGTCCGGTGGCAAGTACACCCAGTACGGCCTGGACCGCGTCGGCATCAATTACTATCCCAATACCCCCATGCTCTGGGAGGGCGCCTGGATTTCGGATGACTTCCAGTCAATCACCTGCGATTCGCCGGAAGTGATTGAGGCGTACGAGTCCTATATTGCTCTCCAACTCCAGGACAGGGTCTGGCCCTCGCGGGATGAGGCCAATGAGAACCTTGGGGAGCCGCAGCGCGGTTTCACCCACTTTACGCTCGGTAAGACCGGCGTGATCAAGATGGGGTCCTGGCAGCTTGGCAAGTACCGTGACACGACGGATATCGACTGGGCGTTTACGCCTTTCCCGAATGCCGCAGTCTCTTTGCCTGAGTTCAAGATTTGGGGCTATGGGGTTGGCACGCAGTCGAAGGCAACCGATCTGGCCTGGGAGTTTGTCAAGTTCCATATTCCCGAGGACCGGTGGGCGCTGCTTACCAGCAATATCCCGGCACGGCTCGAGGGCGCTGAGAAGTTCCTGCGTGATCTGTATCAAGAACGCCCGGGTGTGCGCGTTGACGCCTTTGTCAACTCGCTCCCGCTCGGTGGCAACGGCGGCGATCCCGCGCTCGTCACCTCGGCGTGGCCGCGCATGATGGAGGAAGCGGTCAGACCGCTGTGGGGCGAGATGATTACCGGTAAAGTGGCGCCTGCCGACGGCTTGAAGAACGTCAAGCCCATTCTGGAGGCCATTTTGGCGGAAGAATCGGCGAAGTAGCCGCAGTTTATTCCCAATCCGGTCTTGCATATCGCAAGTGGCTGATCATGAAGGAGCCGCCCCAATTGGGGCGGCTCCTCTTGTTTTGACGGCAACTCCAGGTCAGCGTCTGTGGCAAGAGATTCTCATGTGTTGACCGTCGGGCGGCTAGAGCTAAAGATGCTCTGCAAACCAGGCCAAGGTCTGTTGCCATGCGTCCTTCGCGGCTTCTTCGACATACCGTGACCCGGTGTCGTTGTGGAACGCGTGGTTGGCATTGGGATAGATGATCTTCTCGAACGTCTTATTGTTTTCTTGCATGGCTGTCTCGATTGCCGAAATGCCCGCATTGATGCGTTGGTCTTGCTCCGCGTAGATGGCGAGGACGGCGGCCTGAATGTTTGGCACGTCCGCTAAGGGCGGGTTTGGCCCGTAGAAAGGCACGGCCGCTCTCAGTTCTGAGATTTGCGTAGCGCAGCGCCAGGTCACGCCGCCGCCAAAGCAGAAGCCTGTCATGCCGAAGCGGCCCGGGGCCACAAATGCCTGAGATTGAAGGAAGAGCAGTCCGGCCTTGAAGTCATCCACGAACTGCTGCGGCGGAATGTTGCTGAGCAGTCCCGGCGCTTGGGATGGCCCGCCTGCTGCATCCCTGCCGCCTTGCCGGGATAGCATGTCGAGCGCCAACCCCACGTAGCCCGCCCTCGCAAAGCGTCGCGCAACGTCCCGGATATGTTCATTCAAGCCGCGATTCTCGTGGCAGATCAACACGGCGGGGAACGGCCCGTCCCCGCTTGGCTTGGCTACGTAGCCCATCAGCGCCACGCCATCTCCGGGCACTTCTACTTCGTTCGCCTCGATGTCAGGGTCATCTGGAGAAACGGTCATCCCCGGCGCGCTTTCTGTGGCGGACTGCACTTCGGCAGTGGGCGAAGCCGGTTGAGCGGAGGATTCGCCGGCGGTCTCCGGCGAGGCTGCTTGTTCGTCCGGCGTGGCGCATGCGGCCAAGATGGCACTAGCAATGGCAACGCTGCCCGTGATCGCGGCGATGCGCTGGAGCGCTTCCCGCCGATTGATCTCACCTTCTTGATAGTCTTCTATGAACTCTTCGAGAATGTAATCACGCAGGCTGGTATCCTGGCCGGCGCCATTCTTCCCTGCATTCGCCAATTCATGTACGTTCACTGCAAACCTCCAGGCATTAGAAGACCGATTATTGCTAGACAACCTACCGCTTTTGCCTAAGAGCAGCCTGAGTGCACGAGCCTCAATTGACGTTCGTCGCTTTTGCGCTAGGGCGGACTACACCGCGGGATCGGCCCGATGACGGACTGCGTCCGCCAGGGCGCGGTTCACCAAGTGGGTGTAGATTTGCGTCGTAGACAGGCTGGAATGGCCGAGGAGCTCTTGGATCACACGCAGATTCACGTCGTTGCGCAATAAGTCCACGGCAAATCCATGCCGCAGCGCGTGGGGCGCCAGATGCCCCACTCCCGACCGCCGGGCATGTTGCGTGATGATCTTGCGTACCATACGCGGCGATAGTCTCTTTTCGTTATCTTGGGCGTCTTCCTCCGCCGTCATGCCGGGACGGTAGCGGATGAAAAGCGGTGGAAACTCATCCTCGCGGGTCTCCAAGTACTCGCGAACGGCCAGTTGAGCGCCCTGTTGGAGGAAGACCGGCCGGTCTTTGTCGCCCTTGCCCCTTATGATGATCTGCAGCAGTTGGTCGGTGCCGAGACGTTCCAAAGGCAGATCGGCGTGGTCGAGCGCACAGAGTTCCGCCAGGCGCATTCCGGTTGAGAAGAAGAGCATGACGAGCGCACGATCGCGCCGACCTTGAGGCGTGTCCTGCGGGATAGAGCGGAAGAGATGCACGATGTCTTCGGCAGTGGGCACGTTGCGAGGAGCGTGGCGTTGCAGCTTAGGGAGCTGTATCTTGTCGTAGACAAGTACGGCACGGTCCTCGTGCAAGCTGAAGTAACGAAGCATACTACGCAGGCACGAGGCATATTTTGCCAAGGTCGATGCACTTGTGTGCGTGCGCTTCCAGGCAAGAAACGCCGTGATTATGGGCAATGTAAGGTCTTCAACGCACGTTACCGGGCGATTAGTCTTGGTACAGTAGGCAGCAAAGTCGGAGAGCACCTGTTCGTAGGTGCGAACGGTTTGCGGCGAACGATTGAGGTACCCGCAATAGTCGAGGAACTGTCTGCAATCTTGCCAGAGGGGAGATGAGTCGCGGGCGTTCATGCGGATCTCCTAGGGGAGGTCTTCTTAGGAATTCGTAGAAGAGATTTACGCTCCGATGTGCCGAATCGGAGCAGCATGGGAAGAGCAATTGCCTCGATGTGCCTAGAAAGCACCCGGTCGACAATCGTTGACTTGCAAGGAAGAAGCGCTGAAGCTTCTAAAGGGAAAAATGCCGAGACTTGCTATGAATGCTTGGGGCCTACTGAGTCGCAGACCGAAAGAAAGATTGTCCCATTAGCCGCGAGAGACATCACATGCAAAAACGGTGCTTCACGTGTTCGTCGAGGTGTGGTCGCTGGGGCGATCACAACCAAAATCCATGCCGGCACGGCATCGCGGTGGCTCAGTCATGCCAGCATGGTTGCTTTTGGTTTATTCCTCTGCCGGGTGGAGTACGATGCGTATGTAGCGGTCGAACGTAAGGTACCGCTCGGCTGCTGCCACAATCTGGTCGAGAGTCACCGTATCCAAACGGTCTTCATACGTGTTCATCAGATCAAAGGAATCGTCAAGCTGGACAATAGCGCCAATTTGGCTCAGCCAGAACGAATTCTCGCGTAGCCGCTCCTCTCTGGATGAGCGCAGAAGCTCTTTGGCGGTGTCGAGATATTTCTGTTCACCCCCATCGATCAACCACTCCATCTCCTCCAGGACTACTCCAAAGAGCTCTTCGACGCGGTCGGGGTCACTATCGAACAGCGCATAAACCTGGTACTCAGTGTCAGGGGCAGAGGAACTCGAGGCATTGACGCCAATACTGTAGGTGCCGCCTTCCTCCTCCCGCACAGCTTCTCGCAAACGGATCTGGAGTATATCACCCATTAGGGCAAGGGTCAGTGCTTCCCCGCGGCTCCACTCAAAATCGCCGGCAAATACCAAGACCTGAGTGCTACGGGGCTCAATGCCGTGGCGGACTGTGTGTTCTACCAGACCTGACGGCGGATCGATCTCGGGGTCGCGCCACTCCTCAACGCGCCCGGAGTTCGGCAAACTGGCGAGGTAGGTAGCAGTGAACGAACGGAGAGCATCCCAATCGAAGGCGCCCACGATCACAAAGGTAGAGTCGGCAATGTCCGCAAACCGGTCGCTGTATACGGCCAAGGCGCGCTCCATGTTGATCTCATTCACGAGTTCAAGGGTGAGCGGCCGTCTTCGGAAGTGCCCCTGGCTGAGGACATCGCGCACTTTGTCAAAGAACACTTCGTCCGGATCTGTGAGGCGCGTCTCCGCGATATCGCGCATTCTCGCCGTGTACGTATCAAAGTAAACCGGATCAATGCGCGGATCGGTTGCATACAGGGTGACCAACTGGAATAAGGTTTCTAGGTCTTGGGGAGAAGAACTGCCGGAGAAGCCTTCATATAGAGTGCCAATGTACGGTGATAACGAGACCCGCTTGCCTGCGAGCAGCTTGTCCAAGGTCACTAGGTCATGTTCGCCCGCACCGCTCCCAGCAACCAGGGCGGCGGCATGCACGGCAGAAACGTAGTCCTCATCCGACACCAGGGAGTTGCCTCCCGGGCTGAAGGACCGGAACAGAATCTGATCGTTGTTGAAGTCGGTCTGCTTGGCGAAAACGGTAATGCCGTTGGAGAGCGTCCATTGCACGGCGTCGATAGATTCGATCGCTTCTTCCTCAGTGATGAATCCGGCGGTTGGAATTTCCTCCAAGAGAGCTTTGTCGCCAGCTTCATCTTCGTAGCCTGCCACTTCCAGCGTGTGCGCAGTTGCAAGCTGCTGCGTTACGGCCGCTGCCAGCTCGTCCTTTGTACCCGGCCCAATATCTTCGGGTCCGGTCACGAGCAGGACTGTATTGCCAGGTTCGCTCCAAGAGCCCGCCAATGCGTCAACCTCATCCAGGGTGATCTGCGGTAAGAGGGCCTGGACCAATTCCCATTCCATCTCGACGCCCGGTGCGACCGTGCCGTTCAAGAAGTGCTCGATATACTCCTCGGCGAGCGATCTGGAATCCAGTTGGCCGCGCCTCTCGTAGTAGCTTTCCATGAAGCTGAGCAAATTGACTTTCTCACGATCCAGTTCGGAAGTGGTGAAGCCATGCTGTCGCACACGTTGGAGCTCTTCGAGCATAGCGTTGAGTCCGACTTCCACGCCGTCCTTATCAATCGCGAGCGAGAATACGAGTATATCCGCGGGATCTGCAAGACCCCCGCGTCCCCCATTCGCGCCAAGGTACGGTGGGTTCGGGGTACGGCTAAGCTCGAACAGCCGCGCATTGAACATCATGAAAGACAAGCGTTCTACCAGAATCTCGCGATAGGCTGCCAACGTTTCGCCGTAACCGGAAGGAATCGTGCGTACTAAGAACGCACTCGTGCCCGTAGCCTCGGGATCGGTAAACACCGTCACACGCGCCTCTTCATGGCTCGGTACCTCGTAGCGGGGCCGATCCGTAGGCGGTTGCACGGCGGCGCGTTCTTGCGTGGCCTCCCCTTCAGGTGGCGGCGCAAAGTGGCGGCTAATCGCAGCTTCCACTTCGGCTACGTCGACATCGCCCACTATGACCACGGCCATCAGGTTGGGTCGATACCAGCGCTCGTAGAATGCCCGCAGGTCTTCAGACTGAGCAGTCTCTAAAACCTCAAGGAGGCCGATAGGCAGGCGTTCGGTATAGCGCGAGGAGCCGAATACTAAGGGAACCCAATGGTTAAAGAAGCGATCGCCGTACCCGAGCCGTGCGCGCCACTCCTCGATGACCACCAAGCGTTCCTTATCCACTTCTTCCGGCTCGAAGGAGATGCCATAGGCCCAGTCACTCAGAATCTGGAACGCGGTTTCTAAGATTTCGGGATCATCGGTGGGTACTTCAAGCTCGTACGTTGTGGTGTCAAAACCGGTTGAAGCATTGAGGTCCGGGCCGAATTGGGTGCCGATTGATTCGAGATACTCGACGATTTGCTGCTTCTCGAAACGATCGGTGCCATTGAAAGCCATATGTTCGGCGAAATGGGCTAGACCTCGCTCACTTTCTTCCTCAAGCACAGAACCGGCGCGCACTACCATCATCAGTTGCACCCGGTTCTTTGGTTCTTCATTGTGCCGAATGTAGTAGGTGAGTCCGTTGCTTAGCGTACCTCGCACCACTACCGGGTCGAGCGGCAACAGAGAGTCAGGCGCAAGTGACTTAACCGGAATGGGCGTGGGTGCAACAGGCTCAGCCGTAGGCGCAGGCGCGGGCACTTCTGTGGGAGCCGGCGCGGTCGTTGCCGTGGGTTCCGGCACTGGCGCAGGCGGAGGCTGCACGCTACACGCCGCCAGCACCACCGCTAGCAACGCAATTAAGAGAGTAAGTAGACTGAATTTCAAATACCTGGGCACCGTGATCTCCTTGCTGATTCCGTTCTAAAGCGGCACTGCTGTCTGGGCGGCTTACCGGTACTCCGTCGTACCGTAACCGCGTATCCTGTTGATCTAATCCGCAGAATTGCCCTCGGCCAAGCGTGGTGACGTGTTAGCCGCCTACTGGGGTAACCCCGCGCCGGAGAATCTCACTACAAGTGTGGCGAGGTTTGGCTAAAACAACCATTTGATCTGCCCAAGCTTGCCCTTGGATTAGTAGCGATGGAGACACGAGAGGAACATAAAGCGGTTATCGTTGACTTGCGAAACGA
Source organism: Chloroflexota bacterium (assembly GCA_965221905.1). GTDB lineage: Bacteria > Chloroflexota > UBA11872 > VXOZ01 > VXOZ01 > VXOZ01. The sequence goes on along the minus strand of OZ244922.1, from coordinate 2,450,783 downwards.
CACCAAACGGGTCGTATCTCCATCAATCTCTAGCCGATGGCCGCCCAATTTGGTTGGGTATTGCCTGCGTTGATATCGAACCTTTCCCTAGTTCATTGTAGCATAGTGATTTGCCCCAGACGCTGCTATAGGGCAATGCGATTCTGATTAGCTGCCGCCGAGGCGGAGGCTGCGGTCTTGCAGCGGCAATTCCATGCGGACACCGTGACGGTAGGATTCTCGTATGGCGATGCCGATTTCTAGCGCCTCGCGGCCGAATTCGCCCGGGCAGGTTGTTTCGACGCCTGCTTCGATTGAGCGAGCGACGCCTTCGATGGCGTCAACCATCGAGCTACGCGAATGCCATGGAAACGGGAATTGGCGTTGGAACTCACCATCCAGCTCTTCTTCACCACGACCCCATAGCTCGAACCAGGCGTGGTGGTTGCGGGTCAGGACGCGGCCGCGCTCGCAGTGAAACTCCATGGTCCAACTCCGCCAGGCCGCGTGGGAGTTTAGGAACCCCAATACGCCGTTTTCGTATCCAATCATGCCGGAGCCGCGCTGGTCTTCATTGGTCTTAGCCGCTTCCGGGTCGTCCATGTGTCCCTGGACCCACCGCGCCGGAGCTCCGGCAAATAGGCTAAAGAGACATAGGGTGTGGCTGTGAATGTTGGAAAGGGGCAGCGGGCTATGGCAGACCATCGAGCGCAGCGCCCCAATTTCGCCGCTGTCGATGAGGGCTTTCGCATTGGTGTAGGGCGCATACCAATTGAGATGGGCGGCAATGGCGAGAATGGTCCCGGTGCGACGGCAGGTTTCAATCATCGAGTCGGCTTCGGCGAGGGTACGTGCCATGGGCTTAGTGGCGTAGATCGCCTTTACGCCGGATTCCGCTAAAGCTTCGACAACCTCGGCGCGCTCTGCGGGCCCGGTGGTGACGCACACGATGTCAGGTTGCTCTTTAGCCACCATCTCTCGCAGGTCGGCGTAGAGGGTCTTTACGCCCCAGCGTTCGCCAAAATACGCGAGTCGCTTGGGATCAACGTCCACGCCGGCCACAAGCTCCACGTTGCGCGCCTCGATGATCCCCGGGGCGTGGGCCCACGGCCACGGATAGTGGGGCTTGCCGACGTGCTCATCGTCGATGGTACTGCCCATGCGCCCGCAGCCCACCACGGCAGCGCGATAGTTACCCTTCGGCGCTGTTGCGGCCACGACTTCGTGCGCCCGCGGTCCTTCCCACTCCGGTTCACTCGAGCGAATTCTCATGATGTGACTCCAAGCTATGAATTAGACCCGCAGAATATCTTGCAAGCTCTCAATCTTGAGCAAAAGCACTGGCGCGGCTTTTTGTCTAGCCCGGACTGGTCGACTTTTGGTGAAACCACTTGACTTGCTACGTTTCCTGTTCGTCAGATCGATGCCAACTCATGTGTGGCGGGCCGTGTTAGGGAAGACCGAAGTTCGGCAACAGTCTCCGTTGGAAGGCTGTCATTCATGGCATATTCGGCGACCCAGCGCCGGGTCCAAATGGTTTGTGACAGGCCGAGCGTGGAAGATGCCGGAAGTGCGGCCTGGGGCCTATCGACGCCCTATTCTTGCATAAGCCACGAATCCGCCCAAGCCCACCAAGAGAATTGCTGCGGCAAGCACCAAGGCAAAAGCCCAACCAACACTTACAGGGGTTTCCGATTCCTCAGGCGCGGGGCCTCTCGTGCCAGCTTGAGGAGCCTGACCCTCTCCCAGCTCGTCGATGTCGGTTTGCGCTTCCGCAAGGAGGGCAGTTCGACTGCAAATACCAGCCGTGTAACTGTCGTCACCATAGTGGCTGTCGGAGGCGTACACGACGTACTCCTCTCCTTCGACGAATGTGAACCCGCAACTCCCACCCGTTGGCGGTGTGGTGATGTACATCACCTCATGGACGGTTCCCTTCCAAACGGTGCTGACATTCATGCCGATCGTCGAGCGATCTTCAGGGGAGGCAGATTTTGCTTCTGGGTCATAGGAATGGACAACCGAAAAGACTTTCCCTGCAAATACCGCTTCAGATTTGTCAAGTTCTTCTGTAGGAGTTCCAGGTGTCACACACTTACACGCGTAAACTTGTCCAACGGTTACAAGCATCCAAAGGAATGCCAACACGAGCGCGAGGATGGCTATCGCTGCAATCGCGAACGAAGACCCGACTCTTCTATGTTCTGCAGTTACTTTCGTCATGACGTACTCCTTTGCTACGGCAATTTGCTGAACAAACTGCAAAGGATTCAGTAGTTATTCTCACTATATTGTCCGGTTTGCTGTGACGCAAGAGCGCCCATGTGTCATTCGGGATCCGCAGATTCGCCGGTGTAAAACGCGGTCGTGCGCTTCGCCGCAGCACCTGCGATTTCGGGGTTCGTGCCGGCTGCAATTGCAGCGTGCGCCCACCCTTCGCTGCTGCCGGTGATGAACGCCTTGCCGTCCGGTGAAGTAGCAAACGCCATTTCGTCCGGCTTTGGCTCATGCGGCCGCGCGACGTGGAACGCGAGGCCAAGGAAACCCATCTCCCAACCGACGCCGACCGCGCCCGGCCCGTATGCGTCCCAGTGTGGCGACAGGAGCGCGGTGTGCGTGAGCGCGAGCCGTATGCCGTCGGCTCCAACGCCGGTGAGACGTACCGCCACCCAACTGACGTCTCCAGCGAATTCCCACGTAAGCTCGTAGTGCGATAGTGCCTCACACGCCGTGATCACCCCGCCTGCATTGCCTTCCAACTGATAGCGCCCCCCGAGTGCAAGCTCGCCGCTGATACCCGTGAACCAACGCGGAATACGCTCGCTGTTCGTTACAGCGTCCCACAGGTTTTCAACCGCCGTTGCGTAGCTGCGGGAAAGCGTGACCGCGCTAGCGGGTCGTCCGTCGCGGTCCAGAAACGACACGGAGCGCTCCATTGCATTCAGATGGCTTTCAGCATCAAATTTCAAAGTACTTTCCTCCACAAGTCATCGTAACGCCGAACGAGCAGCATAGCGATGGGAGCGTTAGGACACTCACTGCAATTTGTATCGCGTGCAAGAGTCAATCTGCTTAAGGGTGATTGCCCAATATTCCAGTCTAGAGTTTACCGGTCCTGAGTTGGCTAGTCGAAGCGCGACCTGCGGCCTTCCAAGTTGGTGTGAATGTCCAGCAACACGGTGGCGCCGTCCGCGTTTAGTTGTCGGGCCTTCATGAGAGCGGGAGCAATTTCGGAGGGGTCTGTGACGGTAATGCCCTCTGCACCCAGTCCCTCGGCAATTTTGGCGTAGTCACCGGTCATCTCGGTGGTGCCGAACCGTTTCCGCGACGTTGGATACCCTCCCGGATAGGTAGCCATGCCGCCGTTGTTTAGGACAACCGTCGTGATTGGGGCATTAGCCCGCACAGAGGTCTCGATGTCGAGGCCCGACATACCGAACGCACCGTCTCCCATAAAGTTGATACAGAATTTGTCGGGATTCGCCAGTTTGGCGCCAATCATCAACGGGATGCCGAAGCCGAGGTGGGTAGTCTTGCCCCAGCCTATGTAGCTGTGGGGGACCGTTGCGGTGTAAAAGGGCAAAATCGTGTCCCGGGGAGCGCCCGCATCATGGGTAACGATGCTGTTTTCCCGGTCAAGGGTCTTGTCCATCTCGCCGATTACCCTGTAGGTGTTGATGGGCACTTCGTCGGATTCTAGGAGCGGCTTCCACTCGTCCAGCCACTGCGCTTTTAGATCACCTATATCGGCTGAGACCTGGCTCTGTCCCTTCCGTCCGGTCTCGCCAATCAACCCCTTCACTTCTTCGATAATCAACTGCAGGGTGAGTTTCGCGTCCCCCGGCAGTCCAACGGAAACCGAGTAGTCCTTGTTGATGTCTTCAATGCCCTCCACGTTTTGGATGATGGTCTTGCCATCGGGAATGGGCTGTCCATACGGTGATCTGGTCATACTTGAACCGACGGCAAAAAGGACATCGGATTCATCTAGCCAGCGCCGGGCAGGCAAGGTTGTTGTTACGCCGCCTGAGCCGAGAGAAAGGGGATGGCGCTCATCAAAGGAGGATTTGCCGGGCATGGTGCTAAACACCGGTATCTGGGTAAGCTCGGCCAGCTCTTTCAGTTCTCCGGTTGCATCCGAAAACAGTACTCCCTTTCCCGACCAAATCACCGGCTTCTTGGCGTTCAAGAGCAATCTGGCAGCATCCTTAACATCGTTGATTGACGGACGTTGTGGCGACCGGCGGGGCGGCTGATAGTCCGCCGCCTCCGGGACCTCTTGATCATCCATATCTATGGGGACCTCGATTATCACCGGCCCGGGAGTGCCGTTACGGAGGGCATGAAACGCGCGGCGCATCGCGCTGGCAACCTGACTGGATTGCATGATGACTTCGCCGCGTTTGGAGACGCTCTGATAGGTGCGCACAGGCGAAAAATCCGGTCGAACGGCGTATCGGTCCAGGGCTGGGCCCGCAGTAAGGTACAGGATGGGAACGCTATCAGCGAATGCCTGAGCGATACCGCCCATGGAATTCTCCGCACCGGGGCCTCCCTGGGTAATGATCACTCCGAATCTGTTCCGGTTACTGACACGGCTGAATCCGTCGGCGGCCATGATTGCGCCACGTTCCTGCCTGAACATGATGGTGCGGATACCTTCACTGGCAACGGCCTCGATAAGCTCGTTGGAGGGAAAACATGAGACCCACTCCACGCCTTCCAACTTCAGGATTCTGGCGACCGTCTCCAAGACATTCATGAACTTTCTCCTTATCGGCCTCTTGAGCCCTCTCGGTACGAGATAGGCATGGACGGGGCCTACTATTTGGCTACTCGTGTGGCCGTTCTAAGGCTAGGACTGCCACTTCAGAAGGCCGGAGTTGCTTAGTACCGACGGATTAACGCAAGACATAGGCCAGCGGCCTCCCAGCACCAGCGCGATCTCCATTCCCACGCGACGTCTGCTCACTTCGAAGACCCTGGATGATGCAGAGGCCACGTGGGGCGTCAGAGTGACGTTATCCATGTTGAACAGGGCATTGCTGGGATCAGGCGGTTCCTTTTCCAGCACGTCCAGCGCTGCGTGAGCTATCCAGCCTTCGTCCAAGGCCCGTATCATAGCAGCCTCGTCCACGGTGGTGCCTCTGCCGGTGTTCACGAATATCGCCTGGGGCTTCATCAGCCTGAATTGCTCTTCCCCAATCATCTTGGTCGTGCCACCGGATCCGGGCAGATGGTTCGAGACGATATCCGACCGCTGTAACAGGTCTTCCAAGCCGACCGGCTCCACCCCGTGCTGAATCACTGTGGTCTCCATGACGAAGGGATCGTAGGCGAGGAGGCGGAGGCCAAACGGCTTCATCAATGGCACAACGGCCCTGGGGACATTTCCAAAGGAGATAAACCCAAGGGTCTGACCGTACAATCGGGGCAACTGACGTAAAGGTGGATGTCCCTCCCACCAGCCACCTTCTCGGACCACTTTGTCCATGAGCAGCAGCCGGCGGTGAGCGGCCAGGATTAGCGTCGCCGTGTGTTCCGCAACCTCCTGGATGTTGATATCGGGGCAGTTGGTTACCGGGATGCCCTTGGCCGTAGCTGCCGAGATATCTACGTGATTAGTGCCCACACTATCCAGTGCGATGATCTTGCACTTTTGTAGCCCGTTGATGACTTTCTCTGTAACGGGCCCACCCCTCACTATGAGAGCGTCAGCGTCCTGCGCTCCATGCACGAACTCATCGTCTGACGCTGCGATGACTTCCTCAAGCTGGGCATCCACGCCCTTCAGTGACTCCAACTCAAATGTGTAGTCGCCAGGCACATTGGGTCGGCCCCGTGCCATGATCTTGTACTTCGCCACTCTACTCTCCGGGTAATCATCTCGTGATTGCTGTTTTCGGCTCGTGCCTCGGGTCTATATCTAGCCTACGGCAAGGCCCCAAGTAAGTCTAGAAATCCGCAACCATAGTGTAATTCCATCCTTCTACGATGTGCAATCGTTACCCAGGCAACAGATAGGTCCACGCCTTGTCGACCATAGGACACCTGAGCGTTTAAGGCTAACGGTGTGATGGTTGCGGGAGCTTCCTCAGCAAGACGCTAAAACCTGTAGAGCTTTCTCAAGCGCATGGCAATCATGACTGCTTGCGGTGAGGAGCCAGGGCGGCAAACAGTCCGGCCTAGACCGCGCCGGTCAGGCCCAAAGACATGTCGCCCAGTGTGTCGACGTAGGCTGTTTCAAGTTCTGATGAGAAGCGGATGAAGGCAAAGTACCCTTCGATTTACCACAGGATTGCGGTTACCGCACCGAATCCCACGACAAACGCCAGGGTCTGCCATGGGCGGACGTTGCTTCTCCAGGCCAAAGCGCCGACAGCCCCGGAGAGCAGCGCCCAGATTGCGAGGTGGTTCACGTCATCCCACCACCAGATGGAGTCATAGAAATCCACGGCATTGCCGATAGCGTCGATGAGGAATGGCAGGGCGAGCAGGATGTCCGCGGCGTACGGGTAATGCGATCCTCGCGCTCGTATTACCCAAATGACGGGGACCACAAAGGCTGCATTTGGGTAGGTGGCTAGCCGCCAGACAAAAGCCTTACCTTCGAATTGCTGCAGTCCTGAGAAGGCGCCGAACGCTAGCAAGGTGATCAAGACGACCTTTACGCCAAGATTGACCCAAAACGCAGGTGGCTGATTGCGCAGGCCTGAGGTAATTTTGATTCTCATAGTTGGATATCCAACCGGCCTGTTTCTCTGGCCTGTCGACCCACGAGAGTCGGTGTGCTGAATTGGTGGGCTAGAGTTGACTGTAGGCAGAATTATGTTTGAGATGAGGATGGGACTGCGAGGCCACCGACGGTCCTCATGGGCCGGGCGGCGACTAGCGCGTTGAGGTCAAGAAGCGAGGACCGCCGGGCTGGTCCCCAAATAGGAGGAGATTAGTTGTCGATCCACAGGACGCGGTAGACGAGGCGATCGTCGCGATGAGGGCGGCTCGTAGACCCGGCCACTGTGAATCCCCAATCCGAGAGTTCCTTTTCAAGCAAGTCAGGCCCATGGCTCTCTCCGTAGTAGGTTCCGACAATGAGACGTCCGTCTTCAACGAGAAACTTGCCGAGGAGCCGTTGCAGGAGTTCGCGCCGCCGTTGGGGCAGTACGTACTCTAATCCCGTCCGCACAAAGTCGAACCTCCGAGGGGGTTGCCACGTCAGGACGTTTCCCGTATGAATTCTTGTGGCCCAAGCGGGCAGCCGACTACGGGCGAAGTCGGCCAACTCCACCGAGATGTCGAGACCGTACGGGTCGACTATGCGGCCCCTCAATGCCGCCCACCTCTTGACGCACTCCATCAGGAATCCGTTGGCGCAGCCGACGTCCAGGAACGAGCCGTCCTTGTGGATAGCGTCGCAGACGAGGCTCCGTGCGTAGTCCCATGACCGCACGTCCCCGCTCTTGCCGGACTGACTCCAGGGAGTATCCGCAGAGAGATATGCGTGCGTGATGAATTCGCTGATACGCCGGTGCCACTCGGACTCGTCAATCTCACCAGCCTCTAGGGCTGCATCGACGCGCTCGATTAGCCAATAGGCTTTGTTCTTGACAGCCTCAATCGGCTCGCGTTCAGTCATACACCCACAACCTGTGATCCTGCACGTTATACAGTAGCAATAGCTATTCCTTGTCGCTGAACTAGCGGTGCGACCTTCGCCAAGCCGAGAGCTGGCGGAGGGTTGCCAATAATCTCCTCCCTGTGGGAGACGTTCCAAAGTTCATTGCCGCTCGCTTCTTCCTGCGCGACCACTTCCTCTCGGAGTTTACTGCCACGCTCATTGGAACCTATCGGGGCAGAACAGCGGCTTAGAGGTCCAGAACGAACTCAACACGGAAGCTCGCAATCTTGTCCAGTTTGGTGGAGATGAGGAAACTCGAACTCCTGACCCCCTCCTTGCAAACGAGGTGCTCTCCCAACCGAGCTACATTCCCGTGCGGCGGCTGGAATAACAGGGTAATGGTTACTGAATGCCGGCACTGCTTTTGGTGGTGGGCCACTGGGAAATTGGGCCGGCGATGCATGAAACAATGCAATACCAGAAAGGGAAGAATAGAAGGCGGGGTATACCGAACGAGTATATGTCATTGCTCCGCTCCGATAGGCAGTTCAAGAAACTATGGGTCACGGTGTGGGTGGTCGTTACCAAGGCCGCTATACGGCACCGAGGAAGGGACCCTCTGTGAGTCGATGGTAAACATGACGGGAAAGTTTACGCCCAAACGTTGCGGGCGGTCTCGGCGACGATGCGGAGTTTTGCGTTTTGCTGCTCGATCGAAAGCGGATTGCCGACGATGGATGAGCCGAACCCGCACTGAGGACTGATGGCGAGTTGCTCGAGAGGGAAGTGGCGGGCAGCCTCGGCGATCCTAGACTCAAGCTCGGATGGGGTCTCCGCGCGCGGTGACTTGGTCGTGACCAGCCCAAGCGCCACTAGCTTGTCGTTGGGCACGCCGCGCAGAGGCTCGAACGAGCCTGAGCGTGGGTCGTCGTACTCCAGCATCAGCCGCTGCGCGTTCACGCGCTTGAGAACCGGCTCAACAATCCGGTCGTAACTGCCTGCGACCAGCCAACGGCCGCCCTGGTTCCCTCGTCAGAGGTGGAATGCGAACACTACTTCCGAGAAACCGTCCATCACGGCGTTGTCCAGCTCGACGCCCTGGGCGATCCAGTCCTCCGCAGACCTACCCTGGGCCTCGTAGAAGGCCGCCCACACCGGATCCAGCACGAGTGGGTAGTGCGGACCGTCGAGTTGGATGTAGGTCGCCCCAAGCCTGATTAGCTCTTCGATCTCCCCACGGACTATCCGCGCGACATCGGCCAAGAACGCATCCAACGTGGGGTAGGCTGCGGCAGACTTCACCGGTGACCAGAAGTTGGCGAACAGGCTGGGGCTCGGCAGTGTCACCTTTGCTATGCGCGCGGTGCGGCCGCGCAGGTAGGTGAACTCCTCCGCCGACAGGTGGCGCTTCCGCTGGAGGGGACCGACGACACCCAGAGTCGCAGGACGTTCCTTGCGCAAGTTTCCTACCCGTTCGCCGCCCTGCCAATCGCCCCAGAGGAACGCGTCGATATCGAACTCGCCAAAGCCTGCGACTGCCTCGGGCATCTGACTCTGGAACGAGAGCCTGCGCATTTCGCCATCGGTGAGGATCTCAAGTCCGGCCTCCTCCTGGGCAGCTACGGCGCTATCGACAGCGGCGTCCTCGGCGCGCTTGAATTCCGAAGGCGAAATTCGCCCGGCCGCAAATTCCTCGCGCGCGGCGAGTAGCTCCGGTGGTCTAATCAGGCTCCCAACGACATCGGCATGAGGGAGATTCAGCATGGCGAATAGCCCCGCATATCTTGGCGGTTTGGGACAGACACGTCGGGTCTGCCGAGTCGGTGGATATTCAAGACTATCTGGGCAGCGACAACGCGGCGCTCCATCCAACTCTGGGGCTCGCCTGCGGCAAGACTGACAGCAGCTACCGGATAAGAGCTGCCACCCCAGCGCGAAAGTTCTGTCCAATCGGAGGAACAAATCTTCCTCGCAGTTTCTCCCCCAAGACGTGTAAATGATCGCATTGAATCAATCTAGGAATAATCCATAGCGTCAGTCTAAGAGAGGTAACTATGTAGATTGAACCCACACTCTTTGCGAACCACTACCTTCTTCTTGCCGCGGAATGACACAGTCTTAGCACGCAACAATTGTAACCCTTTGCCACTCAAGCTACCGCTGTATGCCAGAATTGGGTACCAATCACATTCAGTCTGAGCGCTTAGCAGGTCTCTTGCAAGATCCAAGCCACCTTGGACTTGTGTTATCGCCTTCGAGACATCCACGTTTTTTCCGCCCTTCAGTTCGACAGAGCAAACGAAGATCTTGCCGCGTTGTCCAAATACTAGACGATCACAGAGCTTTGTTTCCAAACCGTGGAGTTCTTGATGCTTATCTCCATGAATCGTTGTAAGTGCTGACTTGCCTAAACTACGTATATCGATTTTGCAACCACGGTCTTCATAGGAGTCTGTGATGCAACAGTCACCGTGAATTTCGCGAATTCTCTTTAGGACTCTTACTGGGGTCACTCTTCGTGTGTCCGCTGCAACTCAATCGTCTGATCGTATACGAGCTCAATTTCGCGAACGAACTCCTCTTCGTTTATACCTGTTTCAGGGTCAACCTCTAATGGACTTATTACGCTGCCTCCTAATTGTGAGTCATATTTAAACAAGAATGCTCCGATTTGGTCTTGCCGCAAGCAATCTTGAGTCTGAAATCCGTGCTCCCTAATCCAACGACTGTTAGCATTGCTGAGGCGCAAGAGGTTGTTTATCTGTGCGACAAGCATGTCACTGTGGGTGGTTATAATTACTCGTATTCCAGCATTGACCAATCGAGCGATTCCACGGGCCATTTGTCGCTGAGCACCTGGATGTAGATGGGATTCGGGCTCTTCAAGAATCAATAAGCTCCCTTCTGCCACCAAGTACTTGAGGAATAAGACCAGTGGCGCAAGTTCTGAAACCATGGACGAGGTGTGATCAAGTGTGAAAGTTCCGGGCGATGGTTGGACCCCTGTCTGTTCGTATACGATCTCGGGATAGGGCAGACCGCCGGAATCGTCCAAGGAAACCTTTCCTTGCAGGACTTCTCTTTCAATGAAGTCAATTGCTCCACGCAGTCCTTCTTGCTTTGGCCGGGCCCTCGAGCGTCTATCAAGCCCAATAATGTGGCTAAGAAATTCCGTGGCGATACCTGGCAGTGTTGGAATGTTTACTGGCTCAAGTCCTATTCTTCTTGATTGCCGAACTAGGGAAGCCGCTAAGACTTTGTGTCCTTGGGCTATTCCAGATCGTGCTGCTGGCAAGTAAAAGCTCTTTTGTGGTAGTCCAATTAGAGTCTGTTCTATCAGTGTAGACACAAACACATTGAATACGTTTTGGAAGAGGATGGTCTCATTCTCATCACCTAAATGTGCATCGACGGGGAAGTCATCCAAGAGGGAAGTACGTAATTTCAAATCAGAAATATCATACTCATGAAAAACTCCGTCTGCAGCAGACAAATCGATGTCAAGATGTAAACTTGGATTGTCCCGCTCAATAGACAACCGAGGATCTCTTGGCTCTTCTCCCCTTCTAACAAATCCAGAAGATTCCCCGTAGGTTTGAACCAGTCGCTGGATTACATTGTCCCCCAGTGAATCAAGGTATTCACCGATCGAAGACTCTAGCAGTTCCTGTACTCTCTCGGGTAGGTCGGAAACCGAGAATTCATCAGTGTCCAAGTCATCCACGCTCTGCGACCCTGCCCACTCGAGGAGATCTCGCATCGCAAGAGAAATAGCTTCCTGCTTGTATTTCAGTGCCCTAAATGCAAACGACCTTCGAAGTGACCAAAAGTGTCGCCCTGTTATCCCCATACCGTACGAGTATAGGGCCGGCTCATCTTCGAAAAGGGCAGTCATCAGGGCATAGATGGCTGTAGCCATGAATGACTTTCCCGTGTTGCTCCGGCCCATGAATATCGTCAGCGGCTTTAGGTCTACGGTTCCTCTAATGATAGGTCCGAAGTCTTTCGCCGAAACTGTGACCATCTCAATCCTCACGATAAGCGATTATTCCAAGATGACTGCCTTCTGAGAGATTAGATGCAAGTTGGCTCTCTTTAGCAAGTCAAAAGCAAATTGGTTCTGTCTCGACAAGATTTGGCTTCGGTCTAGTTGCTGGAGCACTCAATTGGCTCGGGTTCAATCTGCAGAGCAGTAATCGCCCCACATCTGTTCGTGGTGAAGGGAATGACGCCAATTGGCCCCGAATTTGCAGAATTAAGGAAGGGCATGTCGTCGAATTGCACTTGCTCACGACAGGTTTGAGCTAGATAGTCTTGTTCCACTACATGCCACCTCTCACCCATGCCGGCGTAGAGTCTTTCGTTTTGAAATTCGCTGGTGGAGATGAGGAGACTCGAACTCCTGACCCCCTCCTTGCAAAGGAGGTGCTCTCCCAACTGAGCTACATCCCCGTGACCGGCAGCCGCGCAGTGCGCTTAAGGCGCATCAAAACACTCACAACAGGCCCAGAGCACTCGCGACGCGATGGGCGCATTGGTTCGTGTCAGCCGAAAATCTCTAGTGCATTAAGGGCGGAAATCACTATGGCGTCTCGGTGAAAACTATCTCTCTGCTACCCGAACCGGCCCGTGCCGCACATGCTGAGAGGCTGTTGTGTCGCTGCCGTCGTGGTGGGCCACTGTGGATTTGAACCACAGACCTCGCCCTTATCAGGGGCGCGCTCTAACCAACTGAGCTAGTGGCCCGCAGAATACGCTGTAAAGCCAGTCTATTGTTTATTGTACCACCCTTGGCTTGGCCTGCACGTCGCCAATTTAGTGGCAGGCAAAGCGCATTTCTCACAGGAGGAATATAGCGCAGCAAACGCCGGTATGCAACTCTGCCAAGCCGCTGCATGGTGGGTAGTTCGATGCCATGGAGGTGCTTGCACAACTGTGTCTCACCCACCGAAGTACGTGGATAGGGTGGAGAGGAAAGGTGGGAACGAAGATAGGAGCGGGCAATGGACAGCTACTTGGATGGGGAAGAGATGATCACACTTGCGGGGTCTGTATGCTTGCTTGTTGGAGACCCCCGTATCCGGGGTACGGGGCATGCGCGGACTTGCAGCCCGATGCATAGCTCTGTCTTTCCGGCGAAAGCCGGAAACCAGGGGGAGGCGGAAAGTGTTTGGAAACTTGGAGTGAGGCCCTTTTCATCCTCATCCCCATCTTCCCCCTTGACGGGGGAAGGGGCATCGCAAAGGTTTCCGTAGGGAGATGGCTGGGGGGATAGAAAAGAAGAACCCCTCATGTGGAGAGGGGTAGATTGGTTAGGAGAGTGTCTGGAATGGTGAAAGGTGGCTGGGTTAGCAGGTGGAGGGTGATGAAGGGGGTGTAAGTTGGAGAGGTTGGGAAAGCATTTAGATGGGACAGGAGGTCATGGGTAGTAAACCCTAGAAAGGAGGTGATCCAGCCGCAGCTTCCGCTACGGCTACCTTGTTACGACTTCACCCCCATCATCAGCCCCACCCTCACGACGTGCGTCCCTTGCGGGTTCGCGGAAGCCGCTTCAGGTGTTGCCAACTTTGGTGGTGTGACGGGCGGTGTGTACAAGGCCCGAGAACGTATTCACCGCGGTATGCTGACCCACGGTTACTAGCAACTCCGTCTTCAGAGAGGCGAGTTGCAGCCTCTCATCCGAACTACCGGCCGGTTTTAAGGGATCCGCTTACGCTCGCGCGCTTGCTTCCCGTTGTACCGTCCATTGTAGCGTGTGTGTAGCCCAGGACAATAAAGGCCATGCGGACTTGACGTCATCCCCACCTTCCTCCGCGTTGCTCGCGGCAGTCCGACTAGAGATATAACTAGTCGCAGGGGTTGCGCTCGTTGCGGGACTTAACCCAACACCTCACGGCACGAGCTGACGACAGCCATGCAGCACCGGTGAACGCTCCACGGAGTTTCCCCCGCAGTCCCTCGCCTTTCGGTTTGGTACCACGTCCATGTCAAATCCTGGTAAGGTTTTTCGCGTAGCCTCGAATTGAACCACACGCTCCGCTGCTTGTGCGGGCCCCCGTCAATTCCTTTGAGTTTCAGCCTTGCGGCCGTACTCCCCAGGCGGGGTGCTTAGCGGGTTACCTTGGGCACAGAGGGCGGAGAAAAGTCCGACCCCAACACCCAGCACCCATCGTTTACAGCGAGGACTACCGGGGTATCTAATCCCGTTCGCTCCCCTCGCTTTCGCGCCTGAGCGTCAGAACAGGGCCAGGTCGCCGCCTTCGCCACGGGTATTCCTGGCGATATCTACGTATTTCACCACTCCACCGCCAGTTCTGCGACCCTCTCCCTGCCTCGAGCGGAGCCGTTCCGCTTGGCATCTCCTGGTTGAGCCAGGAGCTTCCACAAGCGGCTAGCTCTGCCGCCTACGCGCCCTTTACGCCCAGTAAATCCGGATAACGCTAGCCCCCTCCGTATTACCGCGGCTGCTGGCACGGAGTTAGCCGGGGCTTATTCCTTGAGTACCGTCTGAATTCTTCCCCAAGAAAAGGAGTTTACACCGCGAACGGCGTCATCCTCCACGCGGCGTCGCTGCGTCAGGCTTTCGCCCATTGCGCAAGATTCCTTCATGCTAAACCCCGTAGGGCTCTGGACCATGTTCAAGTCCCAGTGTGGCCGACCATCCTCTCAGACCGGCTATCCGTCAAAGCCTTGGTAAGCCGTTACCTCACCAACAAGCTGATAGACCGCAGACCCCTCCTTGTGCGCCCGTAAGGGCTTTGACTGCCGGTCAAGTGACCGGCGGTATTATGCGGTATTAGTCCGGGTTTCCCCAGGTTATTCCCCACACGAGGGCAGGTAATCTACGTGTTACGCACCCGCACGCCGCTCATCACCTTCAAGTGCAAGCACTCGAAGGGACGCGCACGACTCGCATTGATCAAGCACGCCGCCAGCGTTCATCCTGAGCCAGGATCAAACTCTCCAAAACAAAAGGGATAACAGAATAACTGAAACCGCCTCATCCCGGAAAAGCTAGGCCCTCGCTCTCCTACGATAAACACCTTTACCTTCATCACTCTTCACCTGTTAAAGAACCACCTGCTAATAAACAGGCAAAAATCATCTTACCACCCCTTCATCATATTAGTCAACTGTTCACTACACTATTTCCACATGTGCCATAGAACGTGCCGACATTTCAGATGACGCTTTGAGGGCCCGGTCTGTTTAGCTCTCCCGGCTAATACGGTAGTTCGCTCAACATTAAGCACGGGACCCATTGAGACGGCACGTTTCTCCTATCGCAATGGTCAACGAGGTACGCGACGCAGAGAGATAGTGCATGCGGACGACCGGATTGAGCGCATGTTACAATGAGCGCGCGTGTCGTGGACAACCAGCAAAGTAGAGCATTCCGTGAGGATATTGGTCGCGGGTGGGGCGGGTTTTATCGGATCCCATCTCTGTGATTACCTTATCGCGCAGGGGCACTCTGTCACTGCCGTTGATAACTGCATTACCGGACGCGCTAAGAATGTTGCCCATCTAGCGGCGAATAACAGGTTCTCTCTGCTCGAAAGGGATGTGACCGAGGCGTTCGCTTGGCAGGGAGACGCGGTATTTCACCTCGCCAGCCCCGCCAGTCCTGAAGGCTATCTGCGTCATCCTTTTGAGACGTTGCGCGTCAATTCCGTCGGCACAGATGTACTCCTGGCGCTAGCCCGTGAGAACGGCGCGAAATTCCTCTTTGCGTCAACTTCCGAGGTCTACGGCGATCCCCAAGTGCATCCGCAGACTGAGACGTATTGGGGTAATGTAAACCCAGTTGGGCCGCGGGCGTGCTATGACGAGGGGAAGCGTTTCGGTGAAGCCCTAACCATGGAATACGTGCGCCAGCACAACGTGGATGCTCGTATCATTCGCATCTTCAACACATACGGACCGCGCAATGATCCAGGCGACGGGCGGGTGGTACCGAATTTTGTTGCGCAGGCATTGTCGGGACAGCCAATTACGATTTACGGGGATGGCATGCAGACTCGTTCGTTCTGCTACGTGAGAGACCTGGTGCGCGGAATGGCAGCGGCCATGTTCACGGCCCAGACGCAGGGGGAAGTGATCAATCTTGGCAATCCTGATGAACGCACCATCCGCGAGTTTGCGGACATCATTGTGCGCCTGACCGGCACCGACGTGCCCATCGTGCATAAGCCTCTGCCCGCCGATGATCCGAAGCGCCGCCGTCCCGACATTTCTAAGGCGCAAGATCGGCTGGGCTGGAATCCTGCAATCTCATTGGAAGAAGGTTTGGCAGAGACGATTGCATATTTCCGACAAGAACTCGCAATTCAGCCGTTTTCTTGAATGTAATTGCACAGTGCGGTCGCTCCGGCTGCGCGAACTCAAGTGGCGGCAACTCATTTCAAGAGCCCCCGCCAACTCAGTATTTGGACTCTGTCAGCAACCACTGCTTGCCCATCCATAGCGGATCGGCTTACTGCGCATTGCATCTATCATCGGGAATGACTATCCTAATCTGGGGAAATGAATAGCTAAAGGAGAGTGGCACGTGAAGTTTGTTCGCTATCAAGATGGTTCCCGCGCGGCGTGGGGCATTGTCGAGGGTGACAGTGTGACGCCGGTGCTGGGCGATCCATTTACGGGTTGGGTAAAGACTACTCGAACTCTCGCGCCGTGGGACTTGCACGTCCTGCCGCCCGCAACACCGACGAAAATTATCTGTGTCGGCTTGAACTATAAGCTGCACGCCGAAGAGAGCGGTATGGAGATTCCGAAGGAACCAATGCTGTTCTTGAAACCGCCTACAGCCGTGATCGGCCCGGAAGAGGGCGTAATCTATTCGCACCTCACTACGCGGCTGGACTATGAGTGCGAGCTAGCGATGATTATAGGCAAGACGGCGCATCGTGTCTCCGTAGAGGACGCTCCGAGCGTGGTGGCCGGATACTCCTGTGCTAATGACGTCAGCGCGCGTGATCTGCAGAAACAGGACGGGCAGTGGGCACGGGCAAAGGGGATGGACACGTTTTGCCCACTGGGGCCGGTGCTCGTAAACGATATCGATCCGGTTGGCTTGCGGATACAGACGAAGCTTAATGGCGAGATCAAACAGGATAGCAACACGGCCGATATGGTGTTCAAACCCGACTTTATCGTCCACTTTGTATCGCAAGCGTTTACGCTACTGCCGGGCGACGTCATCATCACGGGCACGCCGAGTGGCATTGGCCCGATGCAGGTTGGCGATCGCGTGGAGGTTCTCATCGATAATATCGGCACGCTCGCTAACCCAATTGTGGCGCCGGATTAGCCCAGCCAGCAAAGGCGGGCGTTTAGCTTTGCCAGACGGAATTGCAGCAGCCGAATCAAAGTCTCTATACATAGGGGCGTTTCGGTTGTTTAGCAGGAAAATAGCCGGATTGGTGGTTGCACTCAAGAGAGGTCGCCAAACCGCTTGATCTGCTGGTGTTGGCAGAGGTGTGCGTTGGGTCACCGCTCTTCATGCCCAAGCAGGTCATGAGCGGGCGTGGCCAATGCATTTCAGGGTTGACATAAAGAGCACGTCGGTTTGCTCATTCCACGATAACGGGAATTGATCGGCTGAGCGCTATATGGGTAGTAGTGATTTCGCAGGTATAGGCGAAGAGCTCTACGCCGCAGCGATGGGCGTTCCGCAGGGCTTCGGCAAACTTGGGGTCGGTTTGGTTGTTGGCGGTGACGCTGTGCGCATCGGCGCGCTGCACCACGAATAAGGCAACTGCCCGGGCGCCGGCCTGTCGGAGCTTGGTGAGTTCAGCGATGTGCTTGCGTCCGCGTTCCGTTGGCGCATCGGGGAACAGGCCCAGTCCGTCTTCTACGAGCGTGACAGACTTCACTTCCATCCAGCAGCGCTCGTCGGCATTCTCTAGGTAGAAGTCAAGCCGGCTGCTTCCCACGTGGCGTTCTTGCTTCCAAGCGGTATATCGAATGAACTCCGGTAAGCTGCCCTGGGCCAGAGCTTCCTGGACAAGGACGTTCGGTAGCTGTGTGTTTAGCGAGACGAGAGTCCGGTCTTTTTCCAGTAACCACAACTGGTAGGGCGTCTTTCGATTTTCCCCTGACTTGGGTTCCAGCCAGACTCGTGCTCCGGGCTGAAGCAACTCGCGCAGCCGTCCGGGATCGGGCAAGTGTGCTCGCACCGGAGCGCTGCGATTCGGAAGCTGCACGAGACACGTGAACCGGTTGGGGCGCGCAAGGAATTGTGCTTCTAATAGCGGGTTGGGAAGCTTCAAGAGGTGGTGTCGGCGAGCGCGCAGATTCGGTCAGCCAAGTCTACGAAAACCTCCACGTCATCGAGGCGCTGCCACCAACGGTCC
Organism: Chloroflexota bacterium; assembly: GCA_965221905.1. Classification (GTDB taxonomy): domain Bacteria; phylum Chloroflexota; class UBA11872; order VXOZ01; family VXOZ01; genus VXOZ01. The sequence continues at coordinate 2,432,828 of OZ244922.1, read as the reverse complement.
GGCAGGCGAGAAAGCCCAAAGGCAGCGCCCGCCAGCGCGCCGCAAACCGCACCGGTGGCTCTACTAGCGCCGCCCAGGTTAATTGCTTCGACGAGCGCGGACTCGGCGGTCTCCGTGCGCAAGAGGCAGACAATGGCGGCTTCTAAGGCATCAAACGCCATCGCCGATGGATGAACGTAGGTGGTCGCTTCCAACTGCGAAAGACGCTCCAAGACAGGTACGGGAGCATCGTAGTCATCCAAATGATCGACGATAAGCTTGAGGGAGTCTTTGATCGAGTTGCCGGCTATGAGTGCTGACACAATGAGGTTGAGGGTTACAGCGGCCCAACTCCACATGCGGTCATAGTGCGTAAGCCGGGCGCTGCTGTAGGTGGCTGCTATGTTTTGTTCGGGATGCTGTGCGTACATCAGACCCAGCGGCGCGCAGCGGCCAACTACGTGGAGGCCAGTCGTCTTGCCGCCCGATTCCCAAAAAGTGAGCGACGATGCGTGCTCCCACATCATCCCGGTGGCAACTTTGGCAAGCGTGCGGTTGGTAACGTCTTGAGATAGAACGCCCTGCGAACTGAACGACCAAGCGACCAAGCGCTGGAGCGCGTCCTCGGGTTCGTAATCGCCGCACGCGACAAGGCTTTCCGCAAGACAGCGGGCCTGATTGGCAATCTCTCCGGTACAGATAGTTGCAGGCCCCCGCAGTTCGCGCAAGACGCCAAAACGAGCGCGAATTTCCGGCTGTGTCATGTCTTCGGTGGTTGCACCGAGACATTCGCCGATCGCGAGCCCAACCAGTGTTCCGCGAAAGCAGTCAAGTTGCTTCATCATATTCGTTGAGACTTTGCCCTTCTATCGTCGCAGTGCCATGCAAACGCCTTGCCCTGAGATCAATTGGCAGAAAAGTGCAGGCTGAACACAAGCGAGCGCAAGACTTCAAGGCACGGGCGGCAAAGTACCAGATCCTCTTTTTCTCCAGTTGCGACTGCCATTAATTCATCGACGGACTGTGCTTCGTACATTATGCATGGCATTGCGCACGTGCGTGAAGAATCACGCGGGACTGCTGTCGATTCCGATGGCTGCTGCATCGTGCTCTGCAGACCATAAGGAAGGCCGACTAAGTGACCGAAGTTGTGCAAGACTAAGCTGCGCAAGCACGTAAGGCGCAGTTCGCGATCAGCGATGTGTGACAGGTGGCGGATCGAAATCACCGTGACTAAGTCAGGCTCCGTGCAGGCGAATACTGAAGGAAAGTCTCCATCGGTCTTTTGCGTGTCGTTACTCAACTCTGTATGGAGGAGCGCAAGGTCGAGATGAGGTTCGGCGTGCTGCCATGGTTCATAGCGCACGATCTCAATGAATGTTGCTGCAGAAACCCGGCCGGTGTGTTGATCGAGGCTTGATTCCCAATACCAACGGAAGGAGTGGTATGCCTGCATGCCGGCAGCACCCTTTAGAATCCAATTGCCGAAAGGGCGCAACACGATTGGTGTAAGGCCGATGTCCTGGTCCTGGGCCACGCCTTGCAGATAGCGCAAGAATTCTCGCATGGCGCCAATAGACTCATTGGCCTCTGCTTCGCTCACGCCATCGGACCAGATAACGGTGATCGGTTTCATGTTGGCATGGCCTGTTCAAAGGATCGGATCGCACGACTACCATCCAGTACGCCGACTTCCAAGTGAAACTCTTGCACTTCCCCCGGTTCCAAGTATCGCAGTCTACCTTCGCTACGCTCTACGGCACGCCCAAGAGGTAGGCAGTTTCCCGGTTCCAAGCCGACGACATATTCGTCGCTGTTCATCATTTTCCATTCCGTAAAGCACGGCAGTTCAAGGGGGTCATATCGCACATACATGCCGATGCCGTCTCCAATGCCCGGGTTTATGATGGCAGCGTGCACGTGGCCGTCCGCATTTGGTTTCATGGCATGGAAATAGACTCGCTCAGCATATTCCGGGTCCGGATCCTCGAACCGATCATACACATCGCTTCCCACTTGGGCGGCGGCGTCACGCGGTTCAACATTCACAGTAGGCAGAAGTAAGTGGGAGTCGCGGTGTACCAACGGAAATCCGACATTCATGTGGTAGAGCAACATGAAAGGGCTTGGATTGCGCCCTCTGTTTTCAACACTATCGTGGACAAAGAATCTTGACTCGCCAAGACGCGCCCAGATGCGCCGGGTGAGTATCAAAGTGTGGCCGAAGACGGTGCTTTCTGTCAGCCGTCCCTGCACGCGCATTATGTAGTCGTCGCCGTCCCATTCGTTGTCTACTAAGACGTTGCGTGCGGCGGTATAGGATATGCGGCCATGAATTCCAAGCTCCTCGTCACGATCAGTGCTGGGAGCTCCCAGGTACGTCAGTCCGCAGGTAGTGATTAGTCCGCCGAAGAACCCGCGCAGCCAGCCCATACCAGGCGATTCGAAATACGCGCTGTGGACGTCTCCGGTGCGAGATCGCCATGCCAGCGGGATGCCGTTATATTCGGCGTGAGCAACGTCTAAACCGCGCGTCGGAGTTACCCAGAGATTCAAGCCCGTTCCAGTGCGCATTTCAGCGGCCAGCATGGCGTCTTCCGGCCCTTCCTCCCAGCGCAAGCGCCGCGCGCCGCCGACTTGATCCATGCTGCCGACACGGCTGAGTAGCTCTTCACGCGTGTACGGTGTGTTCCATAGTGTGGGCATGCGATCTAGTTCGCCTCAACTGCACTGCGAATAAGGGTAATTTCGGGGGGGGAATCCGGACTGCCGAAAACGGCAACGACGTCAATGCGCCAATCGCCTTCGATCTGTTCGGTGTCCAAGAGGTAATGCTGGGCCGCCGCAATAATATGCGCGGCTTTGGTCGGTGTTACTGCTGCTTGGGGAGGCCCAAAGCTAGATGTACGCCGCGTCTTTACTTCCACGAACACGATGGAGTTGCCGTCTTGCGCGACAATATCCAGTTCTCCGGCTGGTGTACGGTAGTTGCGGGTCAGAACTTTGTACCCCTGCCGGGCAAGGTAGCGGGCGGCGACTTCCTCTCCCCACCGACCGATTCTCTGACGTTGCCGGCTTGCTGTCACCGTTCACATCTCCACTGACGGCACACCGCATTGGGAGCAGTGTCCACCGCCGCTGCAACGACATTATGCACAGAGTGTTGCTGTTCAACTTGCGCAGCGAATCTTCGCGCGGGCGTGAGCGTGGTTCGAGTAGGTGAGAAAAGTTGTGAAGCCGCGCGCATCACAGGCTGAAAAGTTGCACGATGAATGGCGCAAGGGCCGAATTGCAGCAATGCCTGCTGGTGCCTGCGTGTGCCATAGCCCTTATTGTTGGCGAAGTCATAGTGAGGATATACAGGACCGAAGCGGCGCATTAGCCGGTCGCGGTAGACTTTGGCCAGAATCGAGGCCATCGCCACCGAGAGGCAGCGCTGATCGGCCTTGGGGTACGATTCGACGCGAACCGGTGGATTGCGCAACGTTACAGCGTCAGTTAGAAGGATATCCGGCGCGCGCTTGAGCGACGTAGAGAGGTCTGCATAGGCCCGCCTGATGGCCAAACGAATCGCTGTGCCAAAGCCAAGCTCTGCGATTTCGCGAGACGTTGCCGCACCGAGACTCCAAGCGGCGGCATGCTGCATAATTCTGGGTGCGAGCATTGCGCGTTGCTTCGGACTGAGAAGCTTTGAATCGTCAACGCCATGGAGTTCGGTCGGCAGTGATTGGTAGAGCTGAGGATGTGCGGCAACCATGCCGGCAACAACGGGGCCGGCCCAAGCGCCGCGGCCAACTTCATCCGTACCGGCAATCAACGTAGCGCCACGGTCCAGCCAAGACCATTCAATCGCTAGGTTGTCCATGCGAACGGATGTACGCATTACACAATAATGCCCGCCTGACGTGACGCGAGCGGGCATTCCTTCCAATGGGCGTCTGACTACCGGCGTTCCTTGATACGTGCGGCTTTGCCGACGCGGTCTCGGAGATAGTACAACTTCGCGCGACGCACCTTACCGCGACGCACCACGTTCAAACTCTCGATGCGTGGTGAATTGAGCAAGAAGGTGCGTTCCACCCCGATGCCGTGGGCAGTGCGGCGTACGGTAAAATTCTCGTTGATGCCGGAGGACCGACGGGCAAGGACTACACCCTCGAAGGCCTGTGTGCGTTCTCGACCGCTCTCTACAACCCTAACGTTTACCCGCACCGTGTCGCCGGGGGAAAATTCCGGTACGTCCGACTTGAGTTGCGATTGAACGATGTCATCAATAATCGTTGTCATGCCTGTTTCTTATCTATCAATGAATCAACATCCACTCTTGCTACAGTAGCACATTAGTTGGGCTATTCGCAATTTGGCTCCGCAGCAAGAAAACTCTTGTCTTCTTCGCTTAGCTCTGCGTTCATCAGCAGATCGGGGCGCCGCTCACGCGTGCGCAAGAGTGACTGTTGGCGCCGCCACTGTTCAATGCGCCGGTGATTGCCTGAAAGCAAGACTTCCGGTACTGCCATATCCCGGTAAGACGCGGGTCGCGTATACTGCGGATACTCCAAGAGCCCGGTAGAGTGGGACTCGTCTCTCACAGCCTCCGGGCCGCCGCCAATCACGCCGGGCAGTTGCCGCACGGTCGCATCGAGCACCACGAGAGCCGGTAACTCACCGCCGCTTACGACGTAATCTCCAATCGAGACCTCGTCATCTGCCAGGTAACGAGCAACTCGTTCGTCCACGCCTTCATAGCGCCCGCACAGCAAGATCAGGTGTGTTTGTGCTGATAAGTCTACTACGCCCTGTTGCGTGAGGAGACGACCGGATGGGCTGAGCAGGATGACGCGGGACTGGGGGGTTGTGAGGTCCGCGACAGCGCGAAAGAACGGGTCCGGCTTCATTACCATGCCGGTCCCGCCGCCGAAAGTGTAGTCATCCGTGACCCGGTGCTTGCCTTCAGCCCAGTTTCGAAGTTGATGCACCGTGACAGTCAAGTGCCCTGCTTGCACGGCGCGGCTGAGTGTCCCGTGCTCAAGCGGACCACGAAAGTAATCGGGGAATAGGGTGAGGATGTCTACGCGCAGCATGGGCTCACTTGCAGTCGTCTACATTGCCGCGAGGCTTTATCTTTGCTCCAATAGCGTTTTGGGAATCTACTGGAGCAGGTCTAGCGAATCAGGTTGTAGCGGCCAAATTGGTTGTCGCTCTTGTAGCCGAATTGGAATAGGCAGCGAGCAATTTTAAAAATTCTCTTCGGAGCCGCTTCTCTAGAGTTCGCCAAACCTTACTTAATGCTTGGGGTTTTCATGCAAAGCGTGACTAATTGAGTGTGGCGCACACTTTTCAGTTCAGAGCGAGTGAAGTGAGCGCGCTATTTCAGCCTCATTCAGGCAGCAGACCGGGAATGAGGTGTACGGTGATGCGTTGCGCTTCAAGGTCAATTGCACGAATCACATCGGCGATTGCCGGCAGGAGTACTTCCCCATGTAGTTCGCCGCGCACGATGTAGACATCGTTGCCGCCGGTAGTGAGTATTTCCATAACGGTGCCGAGATTCCGGCCGTCTTCCGTGCAAACTTCCAGTCCTTTGATCTGATGGTGGTGGAAGGCGCCGGTTGGGAGAGGTGGTAATTCTGCTTCGGGGAGGGCTATATATGAGCGGGAAAACGATGCCGCGGCATCGCGCGAGTCAATACCGGAGAGCTTGAGCAGTGCGCCTTTAGGTGTAAAGCGTGCCTTCTCTATGTCATGTGCCGCGTGCGTTTCTCCGACGTACAAACGCTTAAGGCCCTGGAAGCGTTCAGGAAAGTCGGTAAGGATTTCAACGCGAAACTCGCCTCGCACACCATGGGGCGCCCTCACTCTGCCAATGATGATCCAGCCGTTGTACGCGTCGCCCTGCTCTATCCCTATTGCTCCCATTCCACCGGGGTTCATTTTGCTCAATTTAGATAATGTCGAGCGCGATTCGGCGGCTCGACTCACCGGCTGCAGCGCGCATTACTGTCCGCAACGCCTGCGCTATGCGGCCATCTCTACCAATCACGCGACCCTTGTCTTCATCAGCCACGCGCAGCTCGTAAACTACTGCCTGTGAACGCACGATTTCGCGCACTTGCACAGCGTCGACGTTTCGCACGAGGCCGTAAGCAACAAATTCGATCAGGCCCGTGAGGGCCGGAATTGTACCGCTATCGCCGCGATTGTCACGATCGCCTCCACCCCATTGCCGCGGGCCCCGGCGGCCGCCGTCACGAGGCCTGCCCGAGCGTTGTTGATACATTCTCAGGCCTCCAATCCGGCAATCTTGAGCAGCTTGCGTACGCGATCGCTTGGCTGCGCGCCCTTATCCAACCATTCCTGTGCGCGCTCGGTATCGATTACTACGGTAGAGGGCTCAGTGCGTGGATTGTAGTGCCCCAAAATTTCTACATGACTCCCGTTGCGCGCAGTGGTGGATTCGGCCACGACAACCCGATAGTGAGGCTGCTTTCGTTTGCCGATGCGAGTAAGACGAATTCTAAGCAAAGTGCTATTTCTCCTTAGCTACTTTCGATGGATTGTAGTCTACATAAAGTGGTTGCAATCTTGTTGTCTCCGTCACGAAACCCGCTGTCCTGTTCCAATGTTGACTTGCCCTGTCTGTTCGCCTATTCACCTAGAGCTTGTCTATGGGCAAGCTCGCTTTGGCCAAGCAGACTTTGGGGTTCTTAACCGTCACTACTGAGGTTTAGTCCGTTCCAAGTTCAGCGCCGAACTCAACCGGTTGGCTCTGTCCAGTGCCTCAATCATCCTTATAGTCTTCCCGCGGCGGCGAAAATACGTCGAGCACAACCGTTGGTTCGTCTGCCGTGGCCGCATGCGGCGTATTGCCGGGAATGACATAGGTCTCTCCAGGCTCTAGCTCGAGTAAGTCCGCGCCAATAGTGAGTTTCAGAGTGCCCTCGAGGACATACCCTGTTTGCTCATTTGGGTGATGGTGCATGGGTACGTCGCCGCCGGGAGCAAAGATAATCTGGCAGATCATGGCGTTTTCGCCATAGGCCAGAGTCTTGCGGTGAACGCCCGCAAACATCTCTACCGGATCTACATGAGCGGCATTCGCGCGCATAACTTACCCTTGGACAAACTGCAATCTTGGCTCACAGCAATGCCCGCCCAAGCCTAGACGTGGGCGCACTGCTTCATCGTAGCAAATGCGGTTGCCCCCGACAAGTTATGTTGTCATTTCGTAGGGCCGATGCTACGATGGGGGTGTCCAATCGACTGCTACCCAACCCATCTGACGCGAGGTCAATCTTGCTTGCCCAGCTTGCCAATCCGGCGGTATTTCTCGGTCTGCTCCTTGCACTTGTCATTGGAATTTCTGTGCATGAGTTCAGCCACGCATGGATGGCGAATCGGCTTGGCGATCCGACGGCGCGCTCTCAAGGACGACTAACACTCAATCCGCTTGCGCATCTCGACCTGCTGGGTACCCTCATGATCTTCCTCATTGGCTTCGGCTGGGGCAAGCCGGTGCCCTACAATCCGGCCAATCTGCGCAATGGACCGATTTCGGGGGGCGCAATGGTGGCCGCCGCTGGTCCCGCCGCCAATCTCATCGCCGCGGCTGCTATTGGGTTTCTTGCTCGAAACTTGATCTCCTCGCCCGATACGATTGCTGGCACCACTTCTGCGGCAATCGCAACTATCCTCCTAATCGTGGTACAGATTAATATCGCTTTGGCGGTATTCAACATCATCCCCATTCCGCCTTTGGATGGGTATCGGATTCTGCTGCGCTTCTTGCCGCCGAACATTGTACCGTCCATTTCATGGCTTGAGCGGCAGGGGCCGTTCGTGCTGCTCATTATCGTCCTCTTAGATCAGTGGTTCCTGCGGATTGGAATCTTTCAAAAAATACTTGGCCCTCCGGTTATCTTCCTCATGCGCCTGTTCTTAGGTTAGTAACATGGCATCCCCAATGCCAACGGTGCGCCTTGCTATATTCGAAGGCCCCCTTGACGTTTTGCTACGGCTCATACAAGAGCAGAAACTGGACATAACGGAACTGTCGCTGGTCGCGGTGACGAAGCAGTTCCTGGAGCACGTGCAGAGCATGCAAGAACTGGACGGCCCGCTGCTAGCGGGATTCCTGCGCGTAGCTGCCCAATTGATGTATGGCAAGTCCCAGGCTCTACTGCACGAGCCGCAGGACTTGACTGATGAGACGGAAGAGTCCCTTGAAGAGCAACTACGAGGCTATGAGCGATTCAAGCAGTTGATGTCGACGGTTGCGGCTTGGCAGGAAGAGCGCGACGTTGCGTATCAGCGCATTGCTCCCGCCCCGATGCCGCTGCCATTGCCAACGTCTCAGCTTGTGAACTATGCCCCTGAAGACCTCGTGAGCGCGCTTGCGGCGGTGCTAGAAGAAAAGGAAGAAGAACTCCCTACTGTGGCCCGGCGCAAGGTGTATATCGAGACCTACCTTGACCGAATTGGCAGGCTTCTTGTCGTAAACGGCAAAACTGGGTTTCGCGAGCTTGTCCGGACAGCGCAATCATTGGAAGAGATTGTGGTGGCCTTCCTAGCAGTGCTTGAATTTCTGCGTTTGCGCAAGGCTACGGTGCGGCAGACTGAACTCTATGCCGATATTCTGATCCTGCCCGCGGATTCGGGCCGTGTTGCGGATCCACTGAGCAGGGCGGACATTGCTCAGACCGGCGACCCGGCCGAGGACGTGATTCGACAGGTACGGTGATCGGATGCCGCTGTCACTGATTGCTCTCCTTGAGGGGCTATTGTTCGTAGCCGAACGGCCGCTGACCGTGCAGGAGTTGGCGCGAATCACGGGCGAGTCACCCCGGGCCGTGGCTGCCGCTTTGGAAGAGTTGCAGACCGCCCGCCACGGGCGAGGAATCTTGCTGCAGGAGCAAGAGGGGGCGTTCCTGTTTGTTTCGCACCCGGACGCAGCGCCGTATATTCGCACATTGCTGGGTGTGCACCGTGGGGAGCGGCTTTCGCGTGCGGCCCTGGAGACCCTCGCGATTGTCGCTTACTACCAACCGGTCACACGCGCCGAAATCGAGCGTATGCGCGGGGTAAACGCGGACCACACGCTGGCAGTGTTGATCAGCCGCGAGTTGGTGGTTGCAGGAGAGAGACGGCTCACGCCTGGTCGACCAATTGAGTACAACACTACCTTTGAATTCCTGAAGTGCTTCGGCCTGGCAAGCTTGGACGACTTGCCCGAACGAGAGCGATTCCTGGCTGAACTGGCGGAGCCAAGCGAGGAAGAGCAAGTCCAGCCGTAGCGTGGCTAGGCGGGTTAGCGCTTCGTGTACTGAGGCGCCTTGCGCGCGCGCTTCAGCCCGTACTTCTTGCGTTCCTTTACTCGAGCATCGCGGGTGAGCAGCCCGGCCTTACGCAGCGTGAAGCGGTATTGCTCGTTGGCATTGACCAGCGCTCGCGCGACACCGTGCCGAATTGCATCCGCCTGCCCGCTAATGCCGCCGCCGACTACCTTCGCCGATATGCGGAAGGTAGCGCCAACCATGTCTAGCGGTTCTTGTATTACGTTTTGGTGCAAGGTGCGTGGGAAATAGTCTTCAACCGGCCGGCCGTTGACCACAACGCCGCGTTCCCCGCTATAGAGACGGATACGAGCCACGGCTTCTTTCCGCCGCCCCACTGCTACGTAGTACGGGGCGCTACCATCGCTACTCATCGGTATTTGCTCCTGTCATGTTCTAAAGTAATGACTCAGGCAATTGGGCCTGATGTGGATGGTCGGGCCCGCCATAGACTTTCAGCTTCTTAAACATTGCACGTCCCAAGCGGTTGTGGGGGAGCATGCCCCGCACAGCGTGTTCGATGACACGATGTGGGTGCCGCTCTAGTTGATCTTCCAAGGTGATCGCAATGATGCCGCTTGGATAACCGGTGTGGCGGTAGTACGTCTTCTGTTCGAGTTTGCGTCCCGTAACGGCAACCTGTGCGGCGTTGACTACAATCACGAAGTCGCCAGTGTCGATGTTAGGGGCGTAATGCGGCTTATGCTTGCCGCGGAGCACGTGCGCAATGCGGGTTGCAAGCCTGCCAAGGGTTAGTCCCGTAGCGTCGACCACATACCAGCGACGTTCCACGTCGTTGGGACGTGTTACGGCAGTTACCGACGTTTTCATTCTGCTTGGTCCTCTTTTGTTCTCTTTGGGGCGAGCGTATCAGGGTACGTTACCCGGATCAAGAATAGCCCCTTGGCCGGGGCTGTCGGCCCCGCCTCTGCTTTGTCTCTCGTAGCCAATACTCGTTCCATGTGTTCAATCGGCTTGCGCCCTTCTCCGATTTCCAGCAGGGTCCCTACAATCCGACGCATCATGTGGCGCAAGAACGCATTTGCTACCACTACAATCCGCAGCATATCTTCGGACCGGCTGCAAGAAGCGCTCAACACGTTGCGTACAGCGTTCAAATTAGCGGGTTCACCCGCTGCAAAGGCCCGAAAATCGTGAGTTCCTCCCAGGTATTGCAGCGCGTCGTGCATGGCTGCGGCATCTAGTGGGCGGCTCCGATGCAGTGCGAACCGATGCGTGATTGGTGACCGGGTTTCGCAGTTTATGATGTCGTATCGATACCGCCTACTTCTGGCGCTGTAACGTGCGTGGAACTCCGACGCTGCAATTTCTAAGTCGGCTACGGCGACCGTCCTAGGCAACACTGCATTCATTGCCCGTTGAAGGTCACCGGGTGGATGCGGCCAAGCCGATAGAAAATGGATCACTTGACCGGTGGCGTGAACGCCTGCATCCGTTCGACCGGCAGCCACCACGCGAGTCGGATGCTGCGTAATGCGCTCGATCGCCTTTTCCAACTCCTCCTGCACGGTGGGCCTGCCGACCTGCAATTGGAACCCACTGAAGGGAGTGCCGTCGTACGCTACGAGACAGCGAAACTTACCGGTCTCTCTCCTCGCTATGCGAGCGCCTATGCTCTATACCTCTTCTTGCTTCCTTTCGAACGTTGCTTGCCTATTCTACATGATGGCGAAAGATATGTGTCTAGTTGCTGCTAAAGAAAACGAGCGCTTATTCCACCAATTGGACCATCATTACTTGCGCTCCGTCGCCGCGACGGGTACCAAGGCGCAAGGCACGCGTGTACCCGCCCGGTCTGTCGGCATAGCGCGGTCCAAGCTCATTGAAGAGGTGGTGAATAGCCTCTTGATGGGGAAGGCGCGAGAGCGCTAGTCTGCGGGCATGCAGATCTCCGCGCTTGGCCAGTGTGATCAACCGCTCTGCGCGGGAGCGAACTTCCTTGGCGCGCGCCGTAGTGGTGTGTATTTCACCGTTGAGCACAAGCGTGCTGATTAAGTTGCGGCACAGGGCTTCTCGCTTGCCCTTGTCCCGGTTAAGCCTTCGAACGTACATTCTCTTTCTCACACGGGCACCTCCTCTACTTCCTCGGCATCGCCCGCGCCACCCGCGCCATTCGACTCTGTCAAGAAGAGATCACTTTGCGCCAGTCTTTCTTTTACTTCAGACAGCGTCTTGGAACCCAGCCCCTGGATTTTCAGGAGGTTATCCTCATCCGTAGCGAGGAGTTGTTCCACCGTGCTAATGCCGCCGCGACGCAGCGCGTTGTAGGCTCGGTTCTGCAGTTGTAGTGACTCCAGCGGGGTTGACGAAATCGGATCCGGGCGCGCGATCCCTACCTCAATGCGCTGTACAAGCGGATGGAAATCGCGAATCAAGGAGAAGTAATCGCACAGGATTTGACCACTCTGGCCGAGTGCGGTTTCCGGGGTAAGGGTACCATCGGTCCATACGCGGAGGATGAGGGCGTCTAAGTCCGTTACTTGACCGACGCGGGCGTGCTCCACGCGATACTCCACGCGTCGGATTGGGGTAAAGATCGCGTCTACGGGCACTTCCCCAATGGGCGTGTCTTCCTGCGTATTGGAGAGCGTGAAGCCGATGCCTTGCTCAACCGTCAAGTACATTTCCAATTCGGCGTCATCGGAATCCAGCGTGGCGATTAATTGATCGGGATTGACGATGTTGATTTCAGGCGGGCACTTGATGTCCGCAGCGGTAGCGTCACCTTCACGGTTTACGGAGAGGTAGAGTTCAATGGGATGCTCAGCCGTGGACGTCAAACGAATGCGTTTGATGTTGAGGATGATCTGTGTAACATCTTCTGTTACGCCGGGTATATCGGCAAACTCGTGGAGCACTCCGGTAATCCGTATGGACGAAATAGCCGCGCCCGGAAGCGACGAAAGGAGCACACGCCGCATTGCGTTGCCCAACGTATGGCCGTAGCCACGCTTCAGCGGCTCAATACGAAAATGACCGTAGTTGTCTTCAGTTTCAATTACTCTGACTTCGGGTTGTACTTCCTGCAGTTCCAATGGGGAATTACCTCCCAATACACAGGTACGCTCATATTTTTGCGAAATGCGGCCCTATACGCCTGCACACGTTTTAAGGGGCGGCTTACTTTCCTACTTACCGACGAGAATAATACTCAACGATTAGTTGCTCGTTGAGGTCAGCGTCGATCTCTTGTCGCGTTGGCAAAGTAATGACCTTGCCTTGGAAATTCTCTCGATCAATGGTGAGCCAGTTCGGCACAGCCACTGAAGTCAGCCGCTCTGCGGCGATCTTGAAGTACTCATTCTTCCGGCTGTTTGAACTAACGCTAACCACATCGCCTTCATCAAGGAGGGCGGAGGGAATGTCGCACTTTCGGCCATTCAGTGTGAAGTGACCGTGGCACACAATTTGCCGAGCCGCAGCGCGAGAAGAGGCGAAACCAAGGCGATAGACTACATTGTCCAGCCGGCTTTCGAGCAGTTGGAGGAGAGTAGACCCTGTGACTCCAGGGCGTGACGTAGCGAGCTCGAAGTAATTGCGAAACTGGCGCTCGAAAATCCCATACATGCGCCGGGCCTTCTGCTTTTCCCGTAAGCGCGTGCCGTAATCTGAAATCCGACGTCGCATTTCACCGTGCATGCCGGGTGGTTTCTTTCGTTTCTCAACCGGGCACTTTTGTGTGAAGCACTTGTCTCCCTTCAGAAAGAGCTTCTGCGCTTCCCGGCGGCACAGCCGACACACGGGGCCAACATATCGTCCCATATACTTTCCTCAAATCTCCTGCAGTTACTAAACGCGCCTACGTCGGGGAGGACGTGGGCCATTGTGCGGTATGGGCGTTACGTCGGTAATGCTCATAACTTGAATGCCACCGGCTTGGAGTGAGCGAACCGCGGACTCGCGCCCTGACCCCGGGCCTTTTAAGGAGACTTCCACCTGTCCCATGCCGAAGTCGGCTGCCTTGCGGGCAACCGTTTCCGCTGCAACCTGTGCGGCGTAGGGCGTGCCCTTGCGGGAGCCTTTGAAGCCGGCAGAACCGGAGCTTGCCCAACACAAAGTATTACCGTTCATGTCCGTGATTGTAATCAAGGTATTATTGAATGTGGACTGAATGAACGCCTTACCGCGAGCGACGGTGCGTCTTTCGCGCCTGCGTGAGCGTGTTGCCGGCATTGCCTAATCCCCTCGGTTTGCTACTTCTTCAACACTGCCCGCTTACGGCCGGCAACCGTCTTGGGTCGCCCCTTACGCGTCCGGGCATTGGTGCGTGTGCGCTGTCCGTGCGCAGGCAGGCCGCGCCGGTGGCGCATGCCACGATAACATCCAATTTCAATGAGTCGTCCGATGTTTTGCTGCACTTCGCGGCGGAGGTCGCCTTCCACAATGTGGCTGGCAGTTATGACCTCTCGGATGCGGTTCACCTCATCTTCCGTGAGGTCTTGCACTTTGGTTTCCGGCACCACTTGGGCCTTTTCCAAGATCTTGTAGGACGTTGTGCGTCCAATGCCGTAGATATACGTTAGCCCCACCCAAATGTGTTTTTCTCGCGGTAGGTCCACGCCTACAATTCGTGCCATGCTGCTCCTCCTGTGAACGATACTCAGTCCACTTCGATTTGCAGTTCCCCGATTATCCTTGCCGTTGCTTATGGCGAGGATTTGTGCAAATGATGCGTACAACCCTTTTGCGTCGAACCACCTTGCACTGCTCGCAACGTCGCTTTACAGACGCCTGCACCTTCATTGATCTTATCTCCTCCCCCGCCAGGTGATCCTGCCGCGAGTTAAGTCGTATGGCGAAAGCTCTACTGTTACGCGATCGCCTGCGCCAACCCGAATGAAGTTGAGCCGTAGTTTGCCGGAAAGGTGTGCTGTGACCTCATGTCCGTTATCAAGCTCGACACGAAAGACTGCATTAGGAAGCACGTCTTGGACGACACCCTCGATTTCAATCGTGTCTTTCTTCTTTGGCACCGCAATCTCCGAGCGTTCACCGACTATGCAACTTTGGTAAGGATCTCCGGACCTTCACTTGTAATGGCAATGGAGTGCTCGTAATGAGCTGATAGACTACCATCCACAGTGACGGCAGTCCAACCGTCGTCGAGCACTTTAACACGCCAATCCCCGACAGACACCATTGGTTCAATGGCAATCGTCATGCCGGGTCGTAGTTTAACCCCGGAGCCTGCCTCACCGAAGTTCGGCACCTGCGGGGCCTCGTGCATTACCTTTCCTATGCCATGTCCAACAAAGTCCCGAATTACGGCAAGTCCTTGCGCCTCCACCCACGACTGAATGGCAAATCCAATGTCGCCGAGGTGGTTATCCGGCACAGCCGCCGCAATACCACGACGCAGCGCTTCTTGCGTTGCGTCCATCACGCGTTCAGCTTCGGCACTTGCTTGGCCGACCGCGTGCGTCACCGCTGCATCGCCGTGCCATCCTTTGTAGATAGCGCCTACGTCGATGCTCAATATGTCGCCCTCCTGCAAGCGGTATTCGCTAGGAATGCCATGCACGATCTGCTCATTTACCGACGCGCAAATTGTGCACGGAAAGCCGTGATACCCCTTGAAAGACGGCACAGCCCCGCGCTTCTTTATCTCGGCTTCTGCCAGCGCATCCAACTCTGCCGTAGTCGCGCCAGGCACGATATGTTCGCCGAGTAGCGCAAGGACTTCAGCTACTATGTTACCCGCTTGGCGCATGAAGTGCAACTGTCGCGGGGTCTTGAGCCGAATAGCTTGGGTCACTTGCACGTGCGTTTTCTACTACAAAGGGCCATATTAATACACACAGACCTCACTCAGAACGTCTCTTATGCTCTCTGTCACTTCCTCAATTGTCTGGGTACCGTCCACGCTGCGTAGGAGATGTTTCTCAGCGTAATACCCTAGGAGCGGCTGACTCTGTTCACGGTAGACCTTGATGCGCCTGCGTACTGTCGCGGGCCGGTCATCCACACGCTGCTTGAGGGGAAGATGATCTACGTCGCAGCGGCCCGCGGTCCGAGGAGGATTGTTCACCGTATGGTACGTGTGACCTTGCGGGCATATGCGACGGCCTTCCGCCCGCTGTACTATCTCTTCCGTGTCGCTGGCAAGCTCGATGGCCGCATCGATCTGCTGGCCGAATTCCTCCAACGTCCGCTCAAGCGACTCTGCTTGCGCCACGGTCCGAGGAAATCCATCCAGTACCACACCGACCCTAGGGTGAATTAGCGAAAGTTCCTCTTTTACGATTGCGACGACGAGCCGGTCAGGCACGTACTCGCCTTTGTCATAGTAGACTTGCGATTGCGCTCCTAGCGAAGTCTGATCTTGAATGTGTTTTCGCAGGAGGTCACCGGTAGAAAGGTGCCGCAGGCCGAAAGTCCCGGCGATGGCACGTGCCTGCGTGCCTTTGCCTGCGCCGGGAGGGCCAAGCAGGATGAGGTTCAGCGTCGTTAACGAAGGCAACTTCGGCACTAGCGCAAGAATCCTTCGTATTGGCGCATGAGCAACTGAGCTTCGAGATTCTTCATAGTGTCTTGCACAACGCCGACGACGATGAGCATGCCGGTGCTGCTGAGCATCAGAGCCTGCACCCCGGTGATGCCTTGAATGATAAAGGGCGATACTGCGATAAGACCGAGGAACAACGCCCCTGCCAGCGTGATGCGAAATATGACACTGTTGAGATAATTCGCCGTGGGGCGACCGGGACGAATGCCCGGAATGAAGCCTCCGTTCTTTTGGAGAACTTCCGGAATATTCTGTTGTTGGAAGATGATGGCAGTGTAGAAATATGTGAAAGCGACGACAAGCAAGAAGTAGAGCATCCAGTAGAGCGGGCCTTGTGGATCGAAGGCGCCGATGATGAACGTCGCAACGTTCCGGATCCAACCGGCGTTGGCCGCTTGGAAGTAGCTGGCCACCGTGCTGGGGAAGATAAGGAATGAGATTGCAAAGATCAGGGGGATCATCCCGGCGGAGTTGATCTTGAGCGGAATATGGGTGGTCTGTCCGCCGTACTGGCGGCGTCCGTGCATGCGCTTGGCGTAGTGCACGGGTATCCGCCGCTGGGCCTCGTACATCACGACGATGCCGACAACGATCAGGATGGAGAGCACACCGATAATGAGCAGCGTGAACGTGGCCGTGCCCCCGGTCTGGCCGAATACCGCTTGCCCAATGGTGGTGGGCAACCGCGCGACGATTCCGGCAAAGATGATGAGCGAAATGCCTTGGCCGATGCCGTTTTCCGTGATGAGTTCACCGAGCCAAACCAGGAACATTGTGCCCGCGGTCATGCTGATGATGAGTGCGAGACTGCTGAGAAATGTCGCGCTATTGAAGAGATTGAAGCCCCGAATGACGCCCATCTGTGTGAAAATCGTTGCTTGCCCGAAGGATGATAGCACGGCAAGCGGCACGGTTCCAATGCGCATGTATTGATTCATGCGGGCACGTGCGCTATCGCCTCCTTCCCGCGACATCGCCTGTAACGCCGGTATCACCGGAGTCATAAGTTGCACGATGATGGTCGCCGTAATGTATGGGTACACGCCCATGGCGACGATGGAGAAGTTTGCCAGGGCGCCACCCGAGAACATGTCGAGCAGACCGAGGAACTGCTGCTGTTGGAAGAGCTCCCGCAGGGCTTCACGATCGACACCAGGCACGGGGATGTGCGCAGCGAAGCGAAACACAGTAAGCAAGCCCAACGTAAAAAGGAGCTTGCGCCGAATATCGGGAAGCTTGAATGCGTTGTAGGCGGCCTGTATCAGCGACGGTGATTTTTGTGAAGGGGTTGATACAGCCACTCGGCGCTACCCTTCCGTCACAGAGCCGCCAGCCGCCTCGATCTTAGCGCGTGCGGCCTGCGAAAACTTGGGCGCCTGCACGGTAAGTTGATGGGTAATCTCGCCGTTGCCAAGTATCTTGATTTGCGTGGAGCGGGCAAGGCCTCGCGCCACTATGTCTGCCGGAGTGATGGTGGCACCGGCCTCGAAGACTCGTTCAAGGTCGCCGACATTAACCGGTTGGTAAACAACGCGAAAACGGGCATTGCTGAATCCGCGACGGTGGGGCAATCGCCTGACAAATGGTGTCTGCCCGCCTTCGAACCACGCGGGAACGCCAGCATGGGAGCGCGACTTCTGGCCCTTCGTGCCGCGCCCGGCCGTCTTGTGCCCAGGTCCGCCATGGCCGCGTGCAACGCGCTTTCGCCGTCTATTTGCGCCGGCCGGCCCGTGTAGCGCATGTTTTTCCATGCAAGTTTCGTCCTATTCTAATTCCCCAAAGTCTGCGAGATTTCCTCGACGTCCACGAGATGAGCGACTTTATTGATCATCCCGCGCACCGCCGGGGTTTCGTCATGCTCTACCGAGTGTTGGCGTTTTCTTAGCCCCAGGGCTGTTACTGTCTGCTTTTGATCTTTCGAAAAGCCAATAGGGCTTTTGCGCAACGTGACACGCAACTTAGCTGCCATGCTCTTTGTCCTATTCTTCTGTCTGCGCCGCGGTGGCGACTGTGGCAGTCGCAGCGGGGCTCTCGTCTGCAGCCTGTCTTCGCCTAGGCCGAAGTCTGCCAAGGCGGGAGTATGCGGCGTCCGGACTTTGGAGTTGCTCAAGTGCGGTCATAGTTGCCTTTACCACATTGATCGCATTGTTGGAGCCGAGCGACTTGGTGAGAATGTCATGCACACCTGCCGACTCGACAACAGCGCGCACCGGCCCGCCGGCAATCACGCCGGTGCCTGGCGCCGCGGGCTTGAGCATGACTCTTGAGGCGCCGTATTTTGCCGTAATGTCGTGCGGAATGGTTGTTCCCGCAAGAGGTACGCGCACGAGGGCCTTGCGCGCTTTCTCCCCACCCTTGCGAATAGCTTCCGCCACTTCGCGCGCTTTGCCGATACCGATTCCAACATGACCGGCACCGTCGCCAACCACCACCACTGCGTTGAAGCTGAATGTGCGTCCCCCACGCACAACCTTTGCGACACGGTTGACGTTCACGAGGCGCTCTTCAAGATTCAAAGATGCTGAGTCGATGGAATCGCGTTCTGGCATAGTATTCCTTGCCTAACTCACTCAGAATTTCAAGCCGGCTTCGCGGGCCGCTTCCGCGAGCGAGCGCACCCGGCCATGGTACTGATAGCCTCCGCGGTCGAAGACCACAGTTTCTATCCCTTTTTCTTGTGCCCGTTCAGCCACTACTCGACCCACTACGGACGCTTGTGCCTGCTTCGGCTTTTTATCAAGCAAGTCCCGCACTGTAGGATCGAGGGTGGAGGCTGCAGCCAAAGTCAGGTGACTAGCATCGTCGATCACCTGCGCATAGATGTGCAGGTTACTCCGAAAGACATTCAGGCGCGGCCTCTCTGCCACTCCGCTAATCTTTGCCCGTACTCGGCGTTGCCGCCGTGCCCGTGCGCTCAGTGCTTTTCTTCCCCGGATCAATCGCATTTCACAGTCCTGCTCATCTAAGTACTCGAGGCGAGAACGAAATTCCCGCGTATTGTTAACTGCCGTCGTTTACTCGCCTGCGCCAACCTTACCGGCCTTACCGGCTTTGCGGCGAACGTACTCCCCGCGATAGCGGATGCCTTTCCCAAGATAGACTTCCACGGGCCGTGAAGCACGGATGTCTGCAGCCACTTGGCCGACCAGTCTCTTGTCTATGCCGTCTATGTGAATCGTGGTTGGGTTCTCAAGCTCAATGCCAATGCCCTGCGGTGGTGAGTACTCATCAGGATGCGAGTGCCCCAGTTGCATGACGAGCTTGCTGCCGGCGAGTTGTGCACGGTAACCGGTCCCATGCAACTCAAGCGTCTTACGATATCCCGAAATAACTCCCTGCACCATGTTGGCGACCAACGAGCGAGTGAGACCGTGCAAAGCGCGGGCCTCGCGGGTTTCAACGACGCGGTGGACGCGGACGGCGCGATCCTCAACGGTTACCCTGACAGCGGACACAGCGTCGATTTCAAGCTCGCCTTTTGGTCCCTTAACATGAACGGCAGACGCTTGCACGTTCACTTCCACACCATCTGGAAGCGGGATTGGTTGTTTTCCAACACGAGACATAGCGACCTACCTTACCAGACGTAACAGAGAACTTCGCCGCCAATCTTGCGCTGCCAGGCCTCTCGACCCGTCATCACGCCAGAAGAGGTGGAAAGAATTACAGTACCAATGCCGCCCATAACGCGGGGAATCTCATCTTTATTCGCGTATACGCGCAGGCCGGGCTTACTCACACGTCGCAATCCGAGGAGCACAGGCGCGCGTTTGTCGGTATATTTGAGGCTGACTTTCAGCATAGACTGTGGAATCTGTTGGTCTACCACCTCAAATTGACCGATATATCCTTCCCTTTCGAGGATCGTGAGCAATGCGGTCTTCATCTTGGACGCCGGTATGGTCACGTGGGTATGGCGCGCTTGAATTGCGTTGCGTATCCGCGTCAGCATATCGGCAATGGGATCGGTCATGGTCATAGTCAGATATCTCTCGCGTGCGTACTACCAGCTTGACTTTGTGACACCAGGCAATAAGCCCTGCAACGCGGCTCCGCGAAAACAGATGCGACAGAGCCCGAACTTGCGGATGAAGGCCCGGGGCCGACCGCATTGGTAACAGCGATTCCGAAATCTCACGGGATGTTTCATGCGGCCCTGTTCCATCAATTTCCGCTGTTTGCGCCACTTGGCAATCTTGGACTGTTTTGCCACGGGGTTGCGTCTCCTAGCTCGCTAATTGGCTGGCTTCCTGGGCTATCGGCATGCCGAGCGCCCTAAGAAGGAAGCGCGATTCCTCGTCGGTCTGTGCTGAGGTCACAATAGTTACTTCCAGCCCACGCACACGGTCGACTTTGTCATAGTCAATTTCCGGGAACACAAGCTGCTCACGGAGGCCGACCGAATAATTCCCACGTCCGTCGAACGCGTTCGGCGATACGCCGCGGAAGTCGCGAATGCGTGGAAAGACTACGTTGAATAGTTTTTCGATAAAGTGATACATTCGAGTTCGTCGCAAAGTTACTTTCGCCCCAATTGCTTGGTCTTCGCGGAGCTTGAAGTTGGCTATGCTCTTCCTGGAACGTGTGACTATGGGCTTCTGCCCGGTAATAGTGGTGAGGTCGCCGACGGCGTTATCTAGAGCTTTGGCGTCTAGCAAGGCTTCACCGAGGCCGATATTCACTACTACCTTAGTAATCTTCGGTACCTGCATTACACAGTTATAGCCGAACTCTTCGATCATTGCAGACCGAACGTCATTCTCATAAAGCTGCTGTATCTGCGCTTTTTCCGACATCGGAGTTCCTTACTCTTGGCCAACAATCTCTTGGCAACGTTTACAGACACGCCCTTTGCTGCCATCGTCCAGGATGCGATAGCCCATTCGGGCTGCCCGGTCGCACTGTGGGCAGACAACCATGACGTTCGATTCTGCGAGCGGCGCCGGCATCTCAATGATGCCACCCGGCCGCATTGGCGGCATCGCACGTTGGTGGCGTTTTACAATATTTATGCCCTCTACCACTACGGCGTGATCGGCATTGAGCACTCGCATCACGCGACCGCGCTTCCCGCGGTCTTTGCCAGCGGTCACTTCCACCTGATCCCCTGACCGAATTCGCTGCATGATCAGAGTACCTCCGGCGCCTGGGAGATAATGCGCATGAAGCCCATCTCCCGCAGTTCTCGGGCGACGGGACCGAAAATGCGTGTACCGCGGGGCATGTTCTGTGGGCCCAAGATGACGGCGGCGTTATCATCGAAACGAATGGTCGATCCATCGGCGCGCCCGTATTCCTTTGACGTGCGCACGATGAGCGCACGAACAACCTCGCCTTGACGCACCTGGCTAAGCGGGACTGCTTCCTTCACGGATGCTACCACGACAGTGCCGACGCCTCCGTACCTGCGCCGCGAACCGCCCAGGACTCGGATACACATGATCTCACGGGCGCCGCTGTTGTCAGCAACTTTGAGTCGTGACGATTCTCGGATCATTCCACTGCCTTTGCGAGTTCGACTACCTGGGCAGAAGCCATCTGCGGCGTCTGTTCGCCTCTTTCAATAACCTGCACAACCCGCCAGTGCTTATGCTTGGATAGGGGCCGTGTCTCTTCGATTATCACCCGATCGCCGAAATGTACGTCATTCTGCGGACTATGCGCAAGGTACTTCTTGGTGCTGCGGACCGTCTTCTTATACAACGGATGCCTGCGCACGCGCGTAACGTTAACGACTACTGACTTATCCATCTTGTCGCTAACTACGGTTCCTTTTTTTTGCTTCCGGCGGCCGGTTGATCTCGTTGCGTCTGTCATTACTCTATCACTGCTCTCACTTAATTGGTGATGCCGAGTGCTTTCTCATGCAAGATCGTTCTGATGCGCGCAATTTCGCTAAACAAAACACCGAAACGAGCGGGGTTCTCCAATTGCACTGTTGCTTGCTGCGAGCGCAGGTTGAAGAGCTCCTCCTGAGCCTCTTCCAGTCGCTGTTGCAAGTCGTCTGCGCTCAGCGCACGTAATTCCGCCGGTTTCGTCATCCCAGGTCTTCCTAGTGCTAGCTATATGATCTCCGGTGTTTCACGGGAGATAAATCTTGTTTTTACGGACAGTTTGTGGGAGGCACGCAACATCGCTTCTTGTGCGATCTCCTGCGGAACTCCGGTGAGCTCAAACAGAATTCGTCCGGGTTTGACCATTGCGACCCACTCCTCTGGCGGCCCTTTGCCACCGCCCATACGTACTTCGACGGGTTTCTTACTCAGTCCTTTGTCCGGAAAGATTCGGATCCACATTTGTCCGCCGCGGCGAATGTGATGCGTCACTGCGCGCCGAGCCGACTCGATTTGGCGATTGTCGACCCAGCCGCCTTCTAGCGCTTGCAAGGCAAAGTCACCAAAGGCGATGGTTGAACCGCGCCGTGCTTTGCCGCGGCGGTGGCCGCGGTGCATCTTGCGGTGTTTTGTGCGTCTCGGCATCAACATAATTGGTGCTACTTACTCGCTGGCTTAGTACCGCTATCCCTATTCCTGGAGCCGCTCTCTCGCCTCGAGCCGCTCTCTCGCCTCGGTCCCCGATTGCTGCTCCCTTCGGAAGAACGATCAGAACCGGGCCGAGGGCGTCTCCGTCGCCGACGCGGCGGAGGAGACGGAGTCTCTTCTGGAGTTGCGGCTTCCTGCCGGGCATAGAATTCTTCAGGTGTCACGTCGCCAGTATAGATCCAGACTTTCACACCCAGAATTCCGTAGGTGGTGACTGCTTGTGTAAAGCCATAGTCAATATTGGCGCGGAGCGTTTGCAGCGGTACCGTACCCCGGATTTCCTTCTGACTGCGCGACATTTCAGCGCCGCCAAGACGACCGCCGACCATCAACTTCACGCCAATAGCTCCAGAACGTACGACGCGTTCCGCCGCCATCTTGATCGCGCGGCGAGGTGAAACACGCCGCTCTAACTGTTCGGATACCGATTGGGCGACCAAGTAAGCATTTGTCTCCGGCTGTCTTATTTCAATGATGTTTGTGCGCACGTTCTTGCCGGTCAGTTCGCGCAAGTCTTTACGCAATTGGGCCTGCGCGGCTCCTCCACGCCCAATAACAATACCGGGACGCGCAGTATGGATGTCTACCTTGATCGCCGTTCCTGCACGTTCAATATCTACCTGGGAGATGCCGGCGCCCATGCTTGACCGTCTCCCGCCCGTGGATCCGGTGCGATGGTGCTCGAATTGTGCCATAACCGCCTTGCGAATCTTGCTATCCTCTTCCACGAGCGTCGAGTACTCTTTGCCTGCATACCAACGGCTGCTCCATGTACGGTTGAAGCCTAAACGGAATCCGATCGGGTGAACTTTACGTCCCACGACTTAGGTTCTCCTCATTCTCAACGATTACGGTTACATGGCTTGTGCGCTTCCTGACAAGCCCCCATTGGCCGCGGGATTTCGGATCGATTCGCTTGAAGACCGGGCCCTTGTTCACCAGCACACTAGCTACCGTCAGGCTTGCTGGGTCCAAATTGTACGTGTTTTCCGCGTTTGCAATGGCAGAACGCACTACCTTTGCCAGTGTACGTGCCGTTGGGCTTGGCAGGAAGCGCAGGATTGCCAGTGCTTCCCCAGCGGGCCTGCCCTTTACCGTGGCTGCCACCCGCCGCGCTTTACGCGGCGACACTCGCAGATATTTTGCTATTGCTTGTACTTGCATCCGTGCTGTCCTCAACAATTAGCGAACTTGAGTAGCGCGATCTTCCCGCGAGTGGCCGCGAAAGTGCCGTGTCGGCGAAAACTCGCCCAGTTTATGTCCAACCATATTCTCCGTGATGTACACGGGTACGTGCCGCCTGCCATCGTGCACGGCAATTGTATGCCCGACCATGTCCGGAAAAATGGTGGACGCTCGCGACCAGGTGCGCAACACACGCTTCTGCCCGCTGTCATTCATAGTCTGAATGCGCTTTAGCAGCTTCTGGTCGACGAAAGGGCCCTTTTTTAGTGATCGCGACATGCTATGGTACTCTCTCTATTGCGCATAACGGCGCCGCAAAATAAATCTGTCCGAAGGCTTTCGCTTGCGCGTGCGCAAGCCCAGCGCCGGCTTCCCCCAGGGAGTCTTCGGGCCCGGCATGCCGATAGGCGATTTACCTTCGCCGCCGCCGTGGGGATGGTCCGATGGGTTCATGGCAGAACCACGAACAGTGGGACGACGGCCCCGCCAGCGTGTCCGTCCTGCCTTGCCAGTAGTCGTGCCATTGTGGTCAACATTGCTAGCCTGGCCGATGGTTGCCACACAGTTCGAGTGCACACGACGGATTTCACCCGACGGCATTCTGATAACGGCAAATTCGCTCTCTTTTGTCATGAGCTGCACCGATGATCCGGCACTGCGTGCCAGTTGGCCTCCGCGACCTGCCTGTAGTTCAACGTTATGGATAGCCGTTCCTGCCGGAATGTTACTCAGTGGCAGGCAATTGCCTGGCCGTATAGGGGCGTCCGGTCCCGACATCACGGTATCTCCTACGTCCATCCTGGCTGCGGCAAGTATATACCGCTTCTCTCCATCCCTGTACGCGATAAGGGCGATCCGAGCACTTCGATTTGGATCGTATTCTATTGCCTTTACAGTGCCAGGAATCCCTATCTTATCACGTTTGAAGTCGATTGTTCTATAGCGCCGCTTGTGGCCGCCACCCCGATGACGAACAGTGAGTTTCCCGGAAACATTCCGACCGGCTTTTTGCTTCATGCCCTTGGTCAGCCGGCGTTCCGGAGTTGTCTTGGTTATATCATCGCTCGACACCGTGCTCATGCCGCGCCGGCCGGGGGATGTGGGTTTATAGGATTTTACTGGCATAGGCTTGCTCTTCCCTAGACGCCGCTAAATAGGTCAATAGTCTGACCCTGTTGCAGGGTTACAATAGCTTTGCGCCAACGCTTTGTTCGATAGCGGTGTCTGCCGAACCGCTTCTCCTTGCCCGGGACGTTTATGACATTTACAGCCAACACCGTGACATCGAATGTCTGTTCCACTGCGCGTCGTACGTCAATTTTGGTCGCGTCGATTGCCACGGCGAAAAGGTACTTATTTTGATCTGAGAGCAGTGTGCCCTTTTCGGTAATGAGCGGTTTAACGAGAATCTCTTGAGCTGTTTTCATGACTGCCCCCAGAGGCTCTCGCATGCGGCGACAGCGTCGGCATCGAGAATTAGATGGTCGAAGACCACCACATCGCGGACACTAAGCGTGCTCGGAGTTGAAAGCGTGACATCGGGCAGGTTTCGAATGGAAAGGAGCAACTCAGGTGTTGGCGAGTCCGTCACGTAGAGCGCGCTAGAGTCAACGCCAAGTGAGTCCAGGAACGCCACTTGCTCCTTGGTACTAATCTTCTCATTCGAAAACCCTGAGACTACGAGCAGCCGGCCGGATTGCGCTTTGGACGACAAAGCCGAAAACATCGCCCTGCGCCACATTTTTCGCGGCATTGCCATGTGGTAGTCTCTGGGGTGCGGTCCAAAGGTCACGCCGCCGGTACGCCAAATGGGCGACCGCCGACTGCCGTGCCTCGCTCGGCCCGTGTGCTTCTGTCGCCACGGTTTACGCCCGCCCCCACGTACTTCGCTGCGGGTCTTTGTGCTAGCAGTGCCAAGACGCTGCCCCGCCTCATCGCGGATGACCGCCTGATGCACCAAAGCCTCGTGCGGCTCAATCCCGAATATGAGATCAGGGAGCGCAGCGGTTCCCACGGCATTACCTTGGGTATCGAGAATGTTCAAATCCATAGCAATCTACTCACTCGCCTGCGTCGATCCGGATGACTTTACCGCTGGACGAACCGAAACCAGGGTGCCCGGCCCTCCCGGTATCGCACCCTTTATGAGAAGGATGCTTTGTTCTGCGACGACGCTTACAATTCGTAAGTTCAGTACGGTTACGAGATCCTGTCCCATTCTTCCAGCCATCTTCTTGCCCTTCCACACCCGACCCGGCGTTGTACCCATGCCAACGGCACCGGGGGCACGCCATCGATCGGACTGGCCGTGAGTCTTTTGCTGGCCGCTGAAGTTGTGTCTTTTCATCACGCCAGCGAACCCTTTGCCTTTGGATATGCCGGATACATCTACCATTTGACCGGGAGCGAAGATCTCTACGTCGAATGTCTGGCCGGATTCATATTCGCCGGGATCCGCTACCCTGAATTCCCGCAGATCTCTCGGTACTGCCGCTTCGTGGCCCAGATGCTTTTCAACGTGACCGCGTGCCGGGCTTGTAATACCCTTTTGACGTTCGCCAAATCCAAGCTGCACCGCATTGTAACCATCCGCGCCTGCGGCAGCCTTGATTTGCACCACAGTGCAAGGTCCTGCCTGCACTGCCGTCACCGGTACGGCGGCGCCGTCTTCATCGAAGACTTGGGTCATTCCGAGTTTTTTGCCGATCAGGCCAACTGACATGCTGGGCACCTTCTACATGGATTTCATTTCAATGTCTACACCGGCAGGCAGTTCTAGCCGCAAGAGTGCATCCATTGTCTTTGCATTTGGCTCAAGCACGTCGATCAGCCGTTTATGCGTGCGGATTTCAAACTGCTCGCGAGAATCCTTGTCAATGAACGCGGAACGGATTACCGTAAACTTGTTGATCTCAGTGGGCAGCGGAATTGGGCCCGCGATCCGGGCGCCGGTCCCCTGAGCGGCACTTACGATCTGTCCCGCCGATTGATCGAGGACTCTGTGGTCGAATGCCTTTAGTCGAATGCGGATTGTCTGCTGCGCCATAGCTACTCCAGGATTTTAGTCACGACACCGGCGCCGACGGTACGACCGCCCTCGCGGATAGCGAAGCGGACGCCTTCTTCGAGGGCGACGGGGTTGATGAGGTGGATAGTCATGGTGATATTATCGCCGGGCATGGTCATTTCGACGCCGTCGGGGAGGGCGATAGAGCCGGTGACGTCGGTAGTACGGACGTAGAACTGGGGACGATAGCCGGGGAAGAATGGAGTATGCCTGCCGCCCTCATCGCGGCTGAGGACATAGACCTCGGCCTCGAAGCGGGTGTGCGGGGTGATGGATTTCGGAGCGGCGAGAACCTGGCCGCGTTGGACATTATCTCTTTCGACGCCGCGCAGGAGGCAGCCGACGTTATCGCCCGCCTGGCCGGAGTCCAAGATTTTACGGAACATTTCGACGCCGGTAACGACGGAGGATTGGATATCGCGTTGGATGCCGATGATTTCGACGACCTCGCCGGTATTGACCTGGCCGCGTTCGATACGGCCGGTGACGACGGTACCGCGGCCCTTGATGTTGAAGACATCTTCGATAGGCATCAGGAAGGGCTGGTCGATAGCGCGGGCAGGCGTAGGGATATAGTCGTCTACGGCTTCCATGAGTTCGAGGATGGAGGCGAAGGCTGGGTCATCGGGATCGTCGCTGTTGCTTTCGAGAGCGTGGAGGGCGCTGCCGCGGATGACGGGGATATCGTCGCCGGGAAAGTCGTACTTCGAGAGGAGTTCACGGACCTCGAGTTCGACGAGTTCGAGGAGTTCCTCATCGTCGAGCATATCGCACTTGTTGAGATAGACGACCATGGCGGGGACTTCGACCTGGCGAGCGAGAAGGACGTGCTCGCGGGTTTGCGGCATGGGGCCGTCGGGAGCGGACACGACGAGGATAGCGCCGTCCATTTGCGCGGCGCCGGTGATCATATTCTTGATGTAGTCGGCGTGGCCGGGGCAGTCGACGTGAGCGTAATGGCGGTTAACGGTCTCGTACTCGACGTGAGCGATAGCGATAGTGATACCGCGCTCGCGTTCTTCGGGAGCGTTATCGATGCTGTCAAAGGGGGCAAAGTCGGCGCCGCCCTGCAGGGCAAGCACCTTAGTGATCGCTGCGGTGAGCGTGGTCTTGCCGTGATCGATATGCCCAATCGTGCCGACGTTCACGTGCGGCTTGGTTCGTTCAAATCGCTCCTTCGCCATCCTCTTGCTCTCTCCTTGCTCTTCATTCCGAAGATTAGCTAGTTCCTGCCAGCTTTCGCGACCAATTCGCTGGAGCTGCGGAGCACTATTTGGTAGTGCGAAAATTGCATCGAATACGTGCCGCGCCCCTGTGTGCTGGAACGCAAGTTGCTTACGTAACCAAACATAGTTGCGAGCGGTACTTTTGCCTGGACAACTTTGGTTCCAAGCCGTGTCTGAATGTCGTCAATTCTCCCACGCCGCGCATTAAGCGCACCCGAGATCTCGCCAAGGAATTCCTCGGGGATCATTACTTCCACCTGCATTATCGGCTCGAGAGTCACTGGCCTTGCTTTTACCAGCCCTTCGCGCATTGCCAAGACCGCCGCATTGTGGAACGCTAGCTCAGATGAGTCCACCGGATGAGATGAACCATCAAACATAGTAACCCGAATGTCAACTACCGGATAGCCGAGAGGACCTGCGAGCAAACTATCTCTGATGCCGGCTTGCACAGCCGAGATATATTCCCTTGGAATTGTGCCACCAACGACCTTGTTCTCGATCTGAGTACCGGTACCGCTTTCAAGCGGCTCTATGCGCAGCCAAACATGACCGTATTGGCCTCTGCCTCCGGTCTGTCTAATGAAACGACCTTCCTGCTCGATAGAGTTTTGGACAGTCTCTTTGTACGCAACTTGGGGGGCTCCAAGCGATGCCTCGACACCAAACTCTCGCAGCAGCCGATCGGAAATCACTTCCAAGTGCAACTCGCCCATGCCCCCAATAATAGTCTCACCGGTTTGAGGGTCTTGACCGGCACGAAACGTGGGGTCCTCATCGGAAAGGCGACGGAGCGCCGTAGTTAACTTATCTTCATCTAGGCGGCTATTAGGCTCAATGGCCATGTGAAGTACAGGGTCCGGGAACTTGATTGTCTCGAATGTGATTGGATCGTTGACCTGGCTGAGGGTATCGCCCGTAAAAGTATCCTTAAGCCCGACGGCGGCCACAATCTCACCGGCAAAAATGGCTGATATCTCTTCCCGCTTGTCCGCATGCATGAAGAGGAGACGCCCGAGACGCTCCCGTCGGTTGCGACTCGCATTGAGCATCTGCATCCCGGCTTCCGCCGTACCGGAGTAGACGCGCAGGTAAACCAGCCGACCGCTATATGGGTCGGTTACAACCTTGAACGCCAGGGCTGCAAAGGGAGCGCTATCGCTAGACGCCCGCGATTCCTCCAAACCGGTATGGGGCGACAGTCCCTGAATAGACGGCACCTCAGTTGGCGATGGTAAGAAGTTAACTACGGCGTCAAGCAAAGGTTGCACCCCTTTATTGCGGAGCGCGGCGCCACACAACACTGGGACGAGCGCTACGCGGCACGTTGCCCGACGGAGAGCAGCCTGCAACTCCTCAACGGAGAGTTCATCGTCATTGAGGTACTTCAGAAGTAGATCCTCATCATGCTCCGCAATGGCTTCTATCATCTCGTGCCGGCGCTGCTCCGCCTCAGGGCGTAGCTCATCCGGAATTTCCATGATGGAGGGCTTCGCGCCAAGCTCGTCCGAAAAGGTAACAGCCTTCATGGAGAAAAGGTCGATCATACCGATGAAAGAATCCTCAACGCCAATAGGCATTTGGATTGGCACCGCCTGCGCTTTCAAGCGATCGCGTATCATTTCAATGCAATTCCAAAAGTCAGCGCCGATGCGATCCATCTTGTTTACGAAACAAATGCGCGGAACCTTGTACCGATCTGCCTGACGCCACACGGTCTCAGATTGCGCCTCTACCCCCGATACCGCGTCGAACACAACGACACCGCCATCGAGGACACGCAGTGAGCGCTCAACTTCAGCGGTAAAATCAACGTGTCCGGGTGTGTCGATGATGTTGATGCGATGGTCGCGCCACGTCGAAGTCGTGGCGGCCGCCGTAATCGTGATGCCGCGCTCACGCTCCTGGACCATAAAGTCCATGGCGGTAGTGCCTTCATGCACTTCGCCCATGCGGTGAATGCGGCCGGAGTAGAAGAGCACCCGTTCGGTCGTGGTGGTCTTTCCGGCGTCTATATGGGCAATGATGCCGATATTGCGGTATTTTTCTATTGGGAATTGACGTTCCATATGCTAGATTCTGGGTGCCTCAACCGATTTACGTATTGCTCGATGTTGTTATTCCAGTGACTGTTGTCTAACTTACCACCGGTAGTGAGAGAAGGCCTTATTTGCCTCTGCCATACGGTGCGTTTCGTCTCGGCGCCGAATGGAAGCGCCCTGGCCGTCAGCGGCGTCGATTAGTTCCTCTGCCAGTTTTATTGCCATGCTTGGCCCCCGCCGCTCGCGGGAGTACCGTACGATCCAGCGCAGCGCCAAGGAGAGCCGTCGGCCGCTTGGTATCTCCATAGGCACTTGGTAGGTGGCTCCGCCAACCCGGCGCGGCCGCACTTCGACCATGGGCGTCACGTTGCGCACCGCAAGATCGAAAATGTCCAAGCCGGAGCGGCCGGTGCGCGATTCAATAATGTCGAATGCGCCATAGACGAATCGTTCGGTGGTGCTCTTCTTACCGCACTTCATCAGCTTATTGATGAACTGCTGCAGAGTGACACTGCGAAACTTGGGGTCCGGCGGAATTTTCCGCTTTACAACTCTTTCTCGCCGCGGCATGCTCAATTGCCCTTTACGCACAGCAGCGTTGTCAGCTTCGATCTCGAGGCCAACAACTGCTGCAAGAAACTAAACAGTAATTTGACGTCGCGTAGCTTGTAAAACGGGCGCTCTCCTACGAGGCGCCAGCACCCGTCACCGGTCGTGAACGTCTGGTCCCGTACTTGGAGCGCGCTTTATTGCGCTCCTGCGGTGCACCCGCGTGCGTGTAGACACCTTCTGCGTCCAATGTACCCCGCACTATATGGTAGCGAACACCGGGTACGTCCTTTAGGCGGCCTCCGCGGATGAGTACTACCGAGTGCTCCTGTAAATTGTGGCCCTCACCTGGAATGTATGCCGTGACTTCTCTGCCATTGGTCAACCGCACACGAGCCACCTTCCGCAGGGCGGAATTCGGCTTCCTTGGCGTGAGTGTGCGCACTGAAATGCAGACACCGCGCTTCTGCGGCGAACCATCTGTGCGAACTGACCGATTACTTAGGGCATTATAGTTCCAGTGTAAGTCCGGAGACTTGCCCTTTATCGTCTTGGACTTTCGCCCTTTTCGCACGAGCTGATTGGTTGTAGGCACTGTTCGAACCTGCCAAATCGAGAGTTCTAAGTCCACATTACACGCAAAAATAGAGTTTATCACTTGCACTCACCTGTGTCAACAGAGAGGTGCGGCGACGCGGGCAGTCCGCGATCAATGTCGCTACATGCGTGCGCTGGCTTTGGGACGGGGCTTGCAGCCGAAGACCAGCGGTATGCTGCTAACCGGTAGCAGATGCGGCAAATCGCGAGTCCCGGCGGAATGAGACGTGCAGACGGAGATGCTTGTACTAGAAGAAGCCCGTTATGAAATACCCATGCGGGGTGGCAGGGCGTGGTCGGTAGAGATGATCCGATCCAAAAGGGCGATGCGCAGTTCGTCTCGTAGTCTTGCATGCCTCGGTTGGTCCCAGAGATTGTGTACTTCGTCTGGGTCTTCCTGCAAATCGAATAGCTCACCGTAGCTCTGTCCTGAATATGCGGTCAGACGGTAACGCTGAGTGACGAGTGTCCGCAACCGAAAACCGAGATCATCCTGGTCGTCCTCGACGAGAGCGGTGTCAGATGTGCCGATCTCCCGGCCTGTCGCGATTGGCAGCAAGCTCCGTCCGGGCCACGGAGGATATTCCCATGTTCCAACTGCACGAGGCGGCTTTTGGCCTTCAGGAATAGGAACGCCCGCAATGTCGAGCATGGTTGGGGCAAAATCGAGCAGGCTAACTATGCAGTCGTGTGTTGATACCGCTGTAACGTGCCCCGGCCAACTCAGATGTAATGACGAGGAAGTTCGGTCGGCTTGCCGAGTTGTCCGGAGACTTGGCTGACACTTAGCTATCCAACGTCCGAGTCTAGTGCTTGTTTGCCTTTAAGGGGAAGGGAAGTCTTCCGCAGCGGCGACTGGAAAGTATCGATACGATAAGTTGCGGAACGTCCAGACGGCATCGTATCATTCACAATACCAAGGGGCAATCAGACCAATGAGGTTGCCAACGGTGCATGTCGGTAACAAGCTTGGGGTCACCGGTTTACTGAAGGACTGCATTGGCGGCCCGGCCGCGCCGGCGATCCCGTAATTGGTTTACTCCATCTCAATTTCCAAGAGAAAGAAGCATGGCAGAAAAAGCGCCAATCGGCTTGAGTGACATTCAGGAAGATGTGAGGGACAGTGTCTCACGTCAGGAGTACGGCGCTAAGTCGCAGATCGATGGTGTGCAGATGCTGCCGTTACAGACGTTTGTGGAAGACGGCGGCTCGTTCACTGAGCTTGGCCGTCTAGCGAATGGGGCGCTTGCGGGTCTTGAAGGCTTCGAAGTGCGGCAAGTAAACTGTTCCCTAATGGCTGCGGGGGCGATCAAGGCGTGGCATCTCCACTTCAAGCAGGAAGACCTCTGGTTTGTGCCGCCTTCACAGAATCTCGTAGTGGGCTTATGGGACGTGCGGGAAACTTCCCCGACCGCAGGTAACACGATGCGGTTTGTCTTGGGACGCGGTCGCAGTCAGCTTTTGGTCATCCCTCGCGGGGTGGCCCACGGCGCGGCTAACGTGGGGACGACGGAGACCTTCCTCTTCTACTTCGTCAATCAGCATTTCGATGCCCAAGACCCTGACGAGCGCCGCTTGCCGTACGATGCGCTCGGCAAAGACTTCTGGGAGATACGCCCCGGATAGGGTTCTGGCTTGCTCGGTATCAAGGGGAATGGGTTTGCGCACAGACCCAATTTCAGAGGTAGTCTGGACGTCTCCTGTCACTTGCCTACGGTCTGCGCAACAGGACTAGTCCAACGCATCACCGTTGCTCCCCAAGCAAGGCCGGCGCCGAATGCGACCATGGCTATCGCGTCGCCGGGCTGAATTCGGCCCTCTTCGATGGCTTCACAGAGCGCAACCGGAATCGATGCCGCCGAGGTATTGCCATACTTTTCGACATTGGTGAACACCTTCTCTAGCGGAAAGGCGAGCGTCTGGGCGGCGGACTGAATGATTCGGATGTTGGCCTGGTGGGGAATGAGGAGATCAATCTGATCCAGCGTCATGCCGGCTTTTTCAACGGCGGCAACCAGCGAAGATGTCATGGCGGTAACGGCAAAGCGATACACTTCGCGACCGTTCATGAACAGCTTTCCATTGGTTGGCAGTGTCAGCAAGTCACCCCCTGAGCCGTCTGAGCCCAGATCGAAGGCCAAAGGCCCCCCAGGTTCGTCTGACGCTTGCACCACGACAGCCCCAGCCGCGTCGCCAAACAGCACACAGGTCGTACGATCAGTCCAGTCAACGTGGCGCGTGAGCACCTCCGTGCCGATAACGAGGACGGTCCGGTATTGGCCGGAGACGATGAATCCCTGCGCAACGGCGAGCCCGTGGATGAATCCGGCGCACGCCTGATTTAAGTCGAGCGCAGCGGCGCGCTTTAGGGCCAGCCGTTCCTGAATGCGATTGGCGATGCTGGGAAACAGAGATTCCGGCGTGCAACTGGCTGCGATAACCATGTCCACGTCTTCAGCATTCAGGTTGGCCGCCGCCAGCGCCTCCCTGGCAGCATCGGCGCCTAGCGAATCAGTTGTATCAGATGCAGAGACAATGCGTCGTTCGCGTATGCCGGTGCGGCTTACGATCCACTCGCCCGCAGTATCCACCATTTTCTCAAGGTCGGCATTTGTCAGGCGCTGTTCAGGCAGCGCCTTCCCCCAACCCGTAATGTGCGCGTACATAACCTAGCAATTCTTGGGTGAGATGCGACGATTCACCTAGCGATTTCTAATCCTAGGGACTTTCGAATGAAGGGTCAAATTGCCGATTGTTTACCCACGAGCTGCCGCACCGGCGCAGTGCCTGTGCCAAGTCGTCGGCAAGGGGTGCGCGGAAGTTAACTTTCTCTTGCGTAGCCGGATGCAGGAAACCAAGGGCAAATGCATGGAGGAACATGCGGTTGAGACCGGTAAAGGGAGTTTTGCCGCCATATTGGAAGTCACCTGCAATGGGTAATCCGGCTGCGGACAAGTGTACGCGAATCTGGTGCGTGCGCCCTGTATCTGGAGTTACTTGAAGGAGTGTATATCGACCTAACGACTCAAGAACGGCAAAGTGAGTGATGGCAGGTTTGCCGTAATTAACAACACTCATCATGGTGCGGCGCGTTGGAAGGCGTCCTACCGGCGCATTGATCACGCCGCGCTCGACAGTGGGGACGCCCTCTACTAGGGCAAGGTAGGTTTTCTCTACGCTACGCGCAGCAAATTGCGCTACCAGGTGCTCGTAGGCAGCCGTAGAGCGCGCGACGACCAGCGCGCCTGAGGTGTCTTTATCCAACCGATGCACGACGCCCGGACGAACTGGATCGCCGACGGTCAAGAGCTCGGGAAAGCGGCTGATGAGTTGGTTGACGAGAGTTTGGCCGGGCTTTCCGGCGCCAGGGTGGACTACCAATCCTGCCGGCTTATCAACCACAATGATCTCTGCGTCACTGTGCAGAATCGGCACACTTAGCGGTTCGGGTTTTAGGATCGGGCCGGTGGCGTCAGGCATCGTGACCGTAATCACAACGCCGGCATGTACTTTTGTGGATGGCCCAACCGGTTGCCCTGAAACGCGAACGCGGCTCTCCTGCATTAGTCGTTTCACTTGCGAGCGGCTGATATCCGGCTCGGCGCCGGCAATGTAAACGTCGAGCCGCTTTCCCGCGTCACCTTGAGTCGGTGTAAGAAGAATCGTGGGCATCACTTGGGGTGTACTGGCAGTCGCATCAAGAATGCGACGATTCAGGGCTTGCGGCTGGAGGTTTGCGGTCTTGCCAAAGCAGGACAAAGGCGAGGCCGATGGCGCCGATGACGACGCAACTGTCCGCTACGTTGAAGGCCGGCCAATACGGAAACTTTACAAAGTCAACCACATAGCCCAGGCGGATTCGATCGATTAAGTTTCCTAGCGCGCCGCCGAGCTCTAGTGACAGCGCCAAGGTGAGCAAGAATGACTGCCCCAAAGTCTTGACAAGATAGTACATGATCACGCCAATCAGGATAACGATGGGAATAGTGAGGACATAAGGCATACCCGTGAGCATGCCGAACGCAACGCCGCTATTCGTAACAAACGTAAGCCGCAGCAGATCGCCGATTATGGAGACGGTGCCTTGGGGCTTGAGCCACTCGATAATAAAAGCCTTCGTAATCTGGTCGCTGATGATGATCAACGCCGTTACGAGGAGCGGCCAAACTATTTGTTTGATTCTGACTCTAAGGAGGATTTCACTCACAGTCGATTCCTGATGCCGGCAGAAGATTCGCGGAAAATAGGACCGCTACGTGCAGCCCTAGGCACAGAGCCGGAAACGTTGCACTGTTTCCGATGCTCCAATCGTACCATGTGGCGGAAATGAGCGACAGCGTGGTCAGAATATTAGACATGGAAAGTCTGTGGCAGCCCGTTCAGTGATGAATTCTGACGCGCTTTCTGCCGCAGCCTGGAGGTACGGCCACATGCTGCTGAACCGCGTCTAAGATGATAAATAAGGCATCCTTTAGAGTGCTGAGATCACGCGCTTGTTGTCACAACGAATACTCGGCAGTGATTGATTTTAGCGCATGGCTTAGCCGCGAGGGCTGGGAATCGTGGCTTTCCGATGGGGTAGGTCCTCCACAATCTGGGAGCGCATGCATGCTATAATGCCCCTTGGATTCTCAGTTCATACGCACCGATGCAACAGGTACGCACCCCGATTTAATTTAGAAGTACGTGGAGGTTTGCGCGAGCATGGCAAAAGAGGCAGTCGCAGCGAAACAAGTGGATGTACAAAAGAAATGGGTGTACCGATTCGAAGACGGTAACGCGACCATGCGCGACCTTCTTGGCGGCAAAGGTGCGAATTGTGCCGAGATGATACGCGCCGGTCTGCCGGTGCCGCCTGGATTTGTGGTTACTACGGAAGCCTGCAACGCGTTCTACGAGTCGAGTGAGCAGTTTCCAACCGGCATGTGGGAACAGACGCTGGAGGCGCTCGAAGAGCTGGAAGGGAAGTCCGGCAAGCGGTTAGGGGACGTAGAGAATCCGTTGCTGGTCTCGGTGCGTTCCGGCGCGAAGTTCAGCATGCCGGGCATGATGGACACTATCCTCAATCTAGGCCTCAATGACGAAACGATCGAGGGCGTGATCGCGCATACGCAGAATGAGCGCTTTGCCTGGGATTCATACCGCCGCTTTGTGCAAATGTATGGAAACGTCGTATTGGAAGTCGAAAAGGATCGTTTTGAGCACGCGTTGGAGGCCATCAAGGAATCGGCGGGCATCGAGCAAGATGTGGACCTTACGGTGGAACACCTCCAAGAAGCGGTGCGACGCTTCAAGGGTATTGTCGAGGGTGAGGCCGATCGGGTCTTTCCTGCGACGCCATTAGACCAGTTGCGCGGCGCAATCGAGGCGGTCTTTGCTTCTTGGAACAATCGGCGTGCCATCGACTACCGGAATTTCCATAGGATCCCCCATTCCCTCGGCACGGCCGTGAGCGTGCAGGCAATGGTCTTTGGCAACATGGGCAGCGATTCCGGAACCGGTGTCGCCTTTACGCGTAATCCATCAACCGGCGATCCGACGCTCTTTGGCGAGTTTCTCGAAAATGCCCAGGGAGAAGACGTAGTCGCCGGCGTCCGCACCCCGCTGCCAATTGCGAAACTGCAAGAGGTGTGGCCGGGAATCTATGACGAGTTTGCTGAGATTGCCCAGCGGCTCGAAACCCACTATCGGGAGATGCAGGACTTGGAGTTTACCGTCGAGCGCGGGAAGCTCTATATGCTCCAGACGCGCACGGGCAAGCGCACGGCGAGCGCGGCCGTAAGAATCGCGGTCGATATGTTCAACGAGGGCGTTATTACGAAAGATGAAGCTATTTCCCGGGTAGAACCGGAGCAAATCGATCAGTTGCTCCACCCACGAATTGATCCCGAGGCCGAGGTGAGTGTCATTGCAAAGGGTCTCAACGCCTCGCCGGGGGCTGCGGTGGGCATGGCGTTCTTTGATCCGGATGAGGCGGAATCGGTGGCGCGCCAAGGCCATAGCGTGATTCTGGTGCGGCCAGAGACGAGCCCCGATGACGTGCACGGCATGATTGCGTCGCAAGGCATCCTGACGGCACGGGGGGGCGCTACCAGCCATGCCGCTGTCGTTGCGCGCGGCCTGGGCAAGCCCTGCATTACCGGTTGCGATGAGATTCGAATCGATATGGAGAGTGAACACTTCATTGCCGGCGGCGTGACCGTCAAGAAACGAGACTTTATATCGCTCAACGGCAGTACGGGCGAGGTGATTTTGGGCCAAGTGCCCCTGATCCAGCCCGAAATCACAGAAGAGATGAGTGAATTGCTGCGCTGGGCGGACGCTGTCCGACGCCTCGAAGTTTGGGCCAATGCGGACTATCCTCGTGACGCCGCCCTCGCGCGCAGCTACGGGGCACAAGGCATAGGCTTGTGCCGCACGGAGCATATGTTCTTTGAAGAGGAGCGTTTGCCCATCGTGCAGCAGATGATCTTGGCGAGCAGTTCCAGCGAGCGTCAGGCGGCCTTGGACAAACTCTTGCCAATCCAGCGTGATGACTTCAAAGGAATATTGCACGCCATGGAAGGCCTGCCCGTTGTCATCCGCTTGCTCGACCCGCCGCTACATGAATTCCTGCCGGACTTTGCTGAGTTACTGGAGGAAGTCGCCACCCTGCGGGCTACGGGGGAGAACCCACAACACCTAAAGGAACAGCAAGCGCTCTTAGACAAAGTCGCTTCGTTGCGGGAAGCGAATCCAATGCTTGGCTTGCGCGGGTGCCGGCTCGGTCTCGAGTATCCTGAGATTTACGAGATGCAGGTGCGCGCGATCTTGGAGGCGGCGCTTGCCATGAAGGAAGAAGGCGGCGACCCCCACCCTGAAATCATGATTCCGCTCGTCAGCCACGCGAATGAACTCGGTGTCTTGCAGGAGCAACTCCAACGCATTGCGAAGAACGTCGAACAAGAGCGTGGAAGCAGCGTGGCCTACAAGTTCGGCACCATGATCGAGGTGCCGCGCGCCGCGCTTACGGCCTCAGCAGTGGCTGTGCATGCGGAGTTCTTTAGCTTCGGCACCAATGACTTGACCCAAACGACGTATGGGTACTCGCGCGACGATGCTGAAGGTAAGTTTCTCCTAAACTATGTGGAGAACGCCATTTTGCCGGAGAATCCATTCCAGGTTCTTGACCGCGACGGCGTAGGCCGCCTGGTTTCAATCGCGGTTTCAGAGGGCAAGAAGACCCGTCCTGACCTTGAAGTCGGCATTTGTGGAGAGCATGGGGGCGACCCCAGTTCTATTCACTTCTGCCACGAGGCAGGGCTGGACTACGTTTCATGCTCGCCGTATCGCGTTCCGGTGGCTCGTCTTGCCGCGGCGCAAGCAACGCTCGAAAACCAAGCAACCGCCGATAGATAGAGCTCCGATATTGGCACTATTTGACACGCTCTGAGGAGGGTAACGTGGAGAATATGGCAGACGCTGACCTACTGCAGGCACTATCGGATCAGCCCGAGGAATGGGGCCAAGTGAGAATTAGCGTTCCGCCTGATACAGGTAGATTTCTCCACGTGCTGGTCCATATGGCGAAACCCAAGCGCATACTTGAGATTGGCATGTTTCATGGATACTCCACTATCTGGATCGGACTGGCGGCGCGCGCAGTTGGGGCACGCATTACCACCCTGGAACTCGAAGCCGAAAAAGTCGCGGTAGCCGAAGCCAATTTTGCCAAGGCCGGCTTGTCGGACGTCATCACGGTGATTCAGGGTGACGGAAAGCAGACCTTGGCCACCCTCGCCGGACCCTATGATCTCGTCTTTCTCGATGCGGCCAAAGAGGACTATGCGGCGTACTTTGATCTGATCTATCCCCGCCTCTCTCCCGGGGGTGTCATTGTGGCGGACAATGCAGTATCCCATGGCGAGAACATGGCAGAATACTTTAGCAAAGTGCGAAGTCACCCCAATTGCGTGAGTGTTCTCGTGCCAATTGGCACGGGAGAAGAGGTGACGTACAAAAAGGGTTAGTTGTGGATGGGCGCGAAAGTGCGGCAGAATCCACCACGCTGCAGCGGGTCCGTTTGACGTCCTCACTGCGTAGAAAGGGGATTCGCGATTCCCGTATTCTCAATGCAATTGGCGAGATTCCACGCGAGCAATTCGTAGACGGTAGTCTGCGCTCCGAAGCTTACCGGGACAACCCTCTGCCCATTGGAGAGGGTCAGACGATTTCCCAGCCTTACGTCGTGGCCCTCATGACCGAAGCTCTGTCGCTTACAGGAAGAGAACACGTTCTAGAAATCGGCACCGGTTCCGGCTATCAGACGGCTATTCTTTGCTGTTTGGCACGATCTATCGTATCTGTGGAGCGTTTTGCGTCACTCGCGCAGGTTGCAGAACGCCGTCTACGCGCTCTAGGATGCATGAACCATGACATTCACGTCGCTGACGGTACGGAAGGATGGCCGGATAGCGCGCCATATGACGCCATTGTTGTTTCTGCGGGGGCGCCATGCACCCCGGAACCGTTTCTAGATCAACTGGCTAAGGGCGGCCGGTGTGTGATACCCGTCGGAGATCGCGAGAGACAGACACTCCTGCTCTTGCAGAATGAGGACGGCGGTGTGCGGCAGCGGGATTTCGGTGCCGTGCGCTTCGTTCCACTGGTAGGCGCGCATGGCTGGCCCGAGGACGTGGAGTAGCCCGCTGGGCATTCCACAGGTATAATGCGGCAAGGCATAACTTCCTAGAATAATGAAATGTACCGCATTTGCCTCATTCGTTCGAAGTGCGATGAGAACATAGATTGAACTGGAAGAATTGCGCACGTTCCCTGTGTCAGCATCATGTTCTTACATCTGGAGCAGCGGGGAATTGAAGCTCAAAACTCGTTATGTAAAAGGGTTGTAATGGAAGAGTCTGTTGCTGCTTTCCTCGATCACATC
Source organism: Chloroflexota bacterium (assembly GCA_965221905.1). Taxonomy (GTDB): domain Bacteria; phylum Chloroflexota; class UBA11872; order VXOZ01; family VXOZ01; genus VXOZ01. Next base: position 2,392,860 of record OZ244922.1, on the reverse strand, counting down.
ACACAGCAGCGTGAGCTGTCGGCAAACACACGTGCGGCATATAAAAACGATCTAACACAATTGACAAAATTCCTCCGCGAACAAGGTGCGCAAGACTGGCAGGTGGATAAGGCTTGGATAGGAGCATTTGTGCAGAATCTTATGGATCGCGGCTACAGCTCTTCCACGCGCGCCCGCAAGGTGGCCGCCGTGCGGTCATTCTATCGCTACCTCTGTGAGCAAGGCATCGTTGACGAGAATCCCACCCAGGACATCGTCGGTACTCACGTCGAACGCATGGCGCCTACGGTTCTTACCCACGATCAAGTCAAAGCCCTCTTTGCCGCGGCAGAGGAGAAGACTTCCCCGGAAGCCCTCCGCGATCGGAGTATTCTGCATCTCCTATATAGCACCGGCATTCGCATCACCGAAGCGCTTGGAGTTGACATTGGTGACGTGGGCAGAGAAAGCCAGCAACTGAATTTGCGCTCGCGCAATAAGCAGTCAGTGGTGCCATTAAATGAGGCGTGCATGGTGGCGGTCGATCAATACCTCGCGGAAAGCCGCCCGCAGTTGCAGACATCGCGTTCAGGCGATGCGCTTTACCTCAACCATCGCGGTCAGCGACTCACCCGCCAGGGCTTTTGGCTTATCTTGAAGGGCTATGCCCGCGCGGCTCGACTACCCGAGGTTACACCGCAGACCTTGCGCCACACCTTTGCCGCGCATGCCCTCGAAGGTAGTGTGCCCTTGCAGCGCGTCCGGTCGATGCTTGGCCACACGAGTGCGAGTTCGACCCAGCGTTACGCGGAGCTCGCGGGCACACCTCCCGCCGAGCAGCCTGAATCAGATGAAAATTCCCAGGACTAACGAATCTCAGAGTCCAACGGCCCGCCGCTATTCGTCTTTGCGGGTTCTGCTGCTGCTGCTGCTCATAATCCTCCTCGCTGCCGCGTGCGCCCAGACCGTTCCTCGCATAGAGGGCCCTGTAGATACTTCGCAGCCCGTCGGATCTTACGCGCAAGCGGAGCAAACGCTTCAACGTCTTCTCGCGACGGATAAACCCCAACGAGATCTCTTCGACCTTGGTAGGCGCTATAAGGGAATCACGCAAAGCGTCGATCGTGTGGTGAATGCTGAAACGCCTGATTACGCACTGGAAAGTGTGCAGACCTTCTGGGTTGCGGACGATGAGAATAAGAACTACTACCAGATCAGGGCCGTGCTGCGCGGCAAGTCTGAGCATCTCTACATGTACGTTGAAGAAGATCTAGACCTTCCTCAGTCCGGAATAGACAGGACCATCCGCGAATTCGAGAAAGTGATTTACCCTACTATTCGGAGGCATTACGGGGAAGAATTGAGTCCAGGCGTTGACAATGACCCGAGGATCACGGTACTCAATGCTCGCATCCCAGGCGTGGGGGGCTACTACTCCTCAGCGGACGAATATCCGAACGTAGTCAATCCCTTCAGTAATGAACGGGAGATGTTCTACATAAATGTGGACAGACAGGAATACGGTCCTGGAACCGATTTCTACTTGTCTACGCTCTGCCATGAATTCCAGCACATGGTGCATTGGAACCAAAACGCAACCCAGGAGACCTGGCTCAATGAAGGCGCCTCTATGGTCGCATCGGTCTTGTGCGGCTACAGTCTGGGCGACATCGCGTCGTGGTACACCGAGAACGCGGACGTGCAGCTTACATCGTGGAGCGACGAGCCGAGTACTGCGTTGCCACACTATGCGGCGGCGTATCTCTTCATGGAATACTTTGCGCAACACTACGGCGGTCACGAGAAATTAAAAACACTAATCTCCCTGCCCGTTCGCGGACAGGACTCAATTGATACTTACCTGGCGCGCGAAGGATACGCGGCGGATTTTGACGATGTTTTTGCGGATTGGACGGCGGCTAATCTCATAGACGATGAAGGTGTCGCTGATGGCGCCTACTACTACGACGTCCGCCTGCCCCGCATGCGTCCCCATCAGGTTGTACGCAGCGGCACCTTCAATAGAGACCTCACGGTAAGGCAATTTGGCGCCAAATATGTAACGCTCCGAATGCCGCAAGGAGACTACAGGGCGGAGTTTGAAGGCTCGCGGCTGGTAAGCCTCTTCCCCACTACTGCCTCCAGCGGCACGCACGTTTGGTGGGGTAATCGCTCTGACATGGCGGCCACTTCACTGACGCGAGCCGTAGATTTGCGGGATACCGAAGGCCCGGTGTTGCGGTTCATGACATGGTATGACATCGAATCGGATTTCGATTACGCGTTCGTCGCGGCTTCAACCGACGGTGGAGAGACGTGGTCGACTCTGCTCGGCACCAGCACAACCACAGACAATCCAAATGGCAATAACCTGGGCAACGGCCTTACTGGCAAGAGCGGAGGAGGAGAGGTTGCGCGGTGGATAGAGGAAGAGGTGAACCTTGCGGACTATGCGGGCAAGCAAATTCTACTCCGCTTCGAATATGTCACCGACGACGCCTTCAATAGCGTGGGCTTCCTGGTGGATGACATCTCGATTAGCGGGATCGGCTTTAGCGATGACGCCGAAACCGACGGCGATTGGGAAGCAAGAGGTTTCTTCCGCACCGACGGTATACTGCCCCAGTATTTCATCGTGCAACTCGTGCGCTATGTAGACGGTATGCCTTTAGTGGAGCGCGTCATGGTGCGGGGGCAAGATGAGGTGGACGTATCGTTCTTGCTCGGTCACTTCGGCCAAGAGTTGCAGAGCGCCACCCTCATCGTAAGCGGCGCCACGCCGGTAACTACTGAAGTTGCCCACTTCACCATTCGACTCGAGCTGGTCACGGGCGAGTGACACCCTCGGCTGCAATCTAGAGCTGGTCTCAGCGGCGCCACTTAGGCGCGGCCTGCGATCTCCCTGTGGCGCTGGACGTACGCTTGCACCGCCAACAGAAACTCCGCGTGGCTCCATGTATATGGATTCACGGAGAGTGGGGCATGCGTGTAGGGGTGAAATTGCTCTGCGAGCATGCCGGTGGAGAGGGCATGGCGATGCGCCCACCGGAGCAGCTCTTCCGCGGGCTTGAGATCTTCCAGGCACCGCGCGCGCGCAATGTGCCACCGGCAGAGCCACATAGTGGTCACGACCCAGGGGTTTCCAGGCACGTTGCCAATATCTGTGCTGACCTGGAGGAACTGATCGTTCTCCGCACGCGCAAGGCCCCCAACTTCCGTATGGCACCATAGTTGCTGACGGACGGCAGCCATGGTGCGCTGCATGCGCTCATCCTCGGGAGAAATCATGCCGAACAGGAAGAGGCCGGCGACACTCGCATCAATAGTTGGGTCCGGGATTGGCTCACGAGTCCCATGAATGCGAAGGCGGGTGACGTAACGTCCGGTGTCTTTGTCGTAGAACATAGAATCGAACAGACGGCGTATCTGGGTCGCTGCTTCCTGGGCGGCGCCTGTGAGTTCCGGCTGCCCAAATGCGGCGGTGAAGGTGCAGGCCGCGCGCAGACCGGCCCACGTGGCTGCCAGTGTGTAAGCGTGCAGGCCGTAGGTCTCCTCCCACAGGTCGAACGAAGGCAGCGGCAGTCCGTTATCGGGATTGCGATGACTAAGCAGAAAGTCAAGCGCCGGTTGCACGAGATCGGTGTAGAGCGACCGCACGAAATCGAAGTCACGGTCAAGACCAAAGTGCTCTCCAAGCGCCCAAAGCAACATCGCCGTATTGTCAGCCGCGACAGGCAGGGTTTCTTTGCCATCGGGGTCCACCCAGGGATGATCCAGGCTCCCTACTGCGCCGAAAGGGGTGTACTTTGAGAAGAGGAACCCGTCAGGCGAGGGAAGTTGGCTGCAGAAGGTATAGAATTGGCGCGTGAGGTCTGTATACCCAGCCCGGTCTAGCGCTACTGCGGCAATTGCTCCCACTCGTGGAAAGAGGTAGCTGTATGTATCTCCAGTTTCGCGGGCGATATCGGGGTCGTTTCCCGCGATGATGGCGCCGGAATTGTCCACCTGAGTGCGCAAAGTTAGCAGGCTCCGGTGGTAGAGGTCCCAAATGTCCTGCGGAATTTCCGGCTGCGGCGTGCGGTGCTTGCGCACCCAGAACGACCAGTATTCTTGAGTACGGTCGATAAAGCTATCCGGCGTACGGAAACGGATCAGCCGATTGTCCGCCAGCACGGCGTCGAGGTTCGTGTCTGCGGCCACCCAGTGGTAGCCAATGCGCGCTTCTCCGGGCGCGAGTTCACCCAGCGAGAGCATCCCCACGCAGTCAACGTCGCCGCGAGAGACCGCGTTTTGCGAAAGCCAGCCGTCTTCAGCGTCTTGCCAGGACCCTTGGGCCCCCTCGGCAGAATAGACACCTGTTGCCCAATCGCTGAGTCCGGTTTTGTCGCCGGTCATGACGTTCATCAAGAAGAACCGTTGCCCCTTGTAGGCAATCAGCGCCTGGGTAGGGGGGTGATAGAAAACGGTGTCTCCAACATCGCCGCCCCCGAGGCCCCACTCGTAGTGGAAGTAGATGCGGACTTCCCGTGCCACATCGGCCGTGTTCTTAACGTGGAGCTTCCGCAGCAGCAAGTCTCGCACAAAGTCGAGGCAGTCTGTGAATTGAATCTCGACATTGAGAAGAGGGTGGACTGCCTTTGCATGGGTAACCAGGGAGTACTCTGCATACCCTGGAGTGGTTTCCCAGCCGGCGTCGCCGAGCCAGGAAAACTGATCGGCAACCCAAACGCCGACGCGTGAGGGCCGCGCCGACAAGTGATTGTCTGCGCCGACATTCGGATAGTAGAGATCGCGTATGCGATAGTGCTCATCGAAATTGATGAGCATGCTGCCATTGCCGATTGTCAGTGCGCGCGACACAGTCATACCTCCAGGCGTAGAATCCGTGGCATTGTTATATCATAGCAGCCGCGCGACAGGTGGGGAGAAACACACAGCAAGAGAGTGGAAAGCGAAGGCTGGCGCAACACCGTCGCGTATGCGACTTTCACGATTTGCAAACGGGCTAGAGCCGCATGACTCTCCAGTTTGACTCTAAATGGGTTTAGTCAAAGCGGTGGAAGTCAAATTTGGGAGGGCGTCTGGAGACTAGAGATTCGAGTTGACAGATATTAATCTAAGTGCTAGTCTATCGCCAGCTAAGCGGGTCTGTAGTCTGGGCTCGCTTCAGGTGTGAGCGGTTTAAGCAGCATTGCATCTCGATAAGGAGAGAGCCTAATGCGAAAATTTGATGTTGACGTCACTCGCCGTAGCTTCCTCGCAATGGCTGCCGGTGGCACGGCCGCTGTCGTGCTGGCGGCCTGTGGAACGCCGCAAGCGATGGCGCCGGCTGAAGATAAGATGGAGGAGGCTGAGGCTCCAAAGGCCGAGCCTACGGCTATGCCGGAGAAGGAGCAAGTCACGGTTGTGGCTTGGAACGCCGCTTGGGGCGAGCCGTACTCCACGATTATGGGCGCCTACGGGCCGGCCTTCGAGGCCGATACCGGCATCAAGCTGGACTGGCAGTTCATCAAAGACATCGAAGTGAAGCTGATTGCATCTATCGCAGCCGGTTCGCCGCCGGACACCCACTACACCAACTGGGTGTTCCAAGGGCCGTTTATGTTCAATCAGCTCATTCGCCCATTGGATGAGTACATGAAGGCGTCCGGTCACACTCGTGAGGAGTTTACCAAGGCCATGTGGGATGATAGCTCCCTCAATGGCCAGCTCTACGCGGTGCCGGGCGGCGCGGACTGGGTGGTCTACTTCTGGAACAAGGACATGTACCTTGCGTTCGGCGAAGATCCGGAAGTGCCGCTTAGCAACTTTGAGGATACGGAGGCGATCTCGCTCAAACTCCATCGCAATCAAGGTGGCAAGATTAGCCACCTGGGTTGGAACTGGCGGAGCATGGGCCGCACGCGTCTTGGCTTCCTCTTTGGCGGTGAATTCTACAACTACGATACCGGCAAGGTGACGCCGGATGATCCCGCCATCATCGAGTCGCTCAATTGGCTAACTGATTTAACCAAGAAGCAGGGCGGCTACGAGGCTATCACCGAATTCCACGGTGAGGCGACCAACTACTACAATGCGGCCTATGGGTGGTACACCGGCAACCTGGCCTTCTTCTCTAGTGGCTTCTGGGCACAGGACCGCATTGATGCCAACGGGGAGGGCTTGCCCTATGGTATTGGCCTGCCTCCGACGGTCGAGGGCGCAGAAGCGGGCATCCGCTTTAATTCAGTGCAGGGCTGGATGTATGCCATTCCGGTAAACGCCTCACATCCGGATGAGGCGTGGGCATTTGACGAGTGGATGTTCATCGATAACTCCGGCAAGATGGGCTACGAGACCCTCAACGGCCCGTGCGTGATTGCCCAGTTGGACGAGTTTAAGGAAGGCTATATCGCGAAGGTAGGTGCGGACAATCGCATTGTGCCGTATGTTGACGTCTTCTTGGCGCTGGCCGAGAAGGGCGAGACCTACTGGCCGCCCATCGCGACGGCCAGCGACTATCGCAGCGCTTTCAACGAAGCCTCCACACTGGTCCTGCAAGAGCAGATCACTGCCGAAGAGGCAATGAAGACGCTCGCGACGACCCAGCAGGCCGAACTCGATAGTGCAATGAGCTCTTAAGGCTAGTCCTTAGTGGCAAAGAGGCGCAGGTCTGACACCTGCGCCTCTTCTTTTTGCAGTGCGTCAGCATGATAGCTACGCACCGAATGTCTGTCCGTACTGTCCAATGTCCCAACAGAGCGCCTAGGTCAATGATAGTTCTTTGGGTGGGCCGGACATACCCAAAACAGGGCTAGGCCTTGCGATCAGGTTGGATCAAGGTTGACCCGTGACTCTGCGACTGCATACAATGGATTGAGTACTTTCCGCACGGGGTGTGGCGCAGCCTGGTAGCGCGCATGGTTTGGGTCCATGAGGCCCCCGGTTCAAATCCGGGCACCCCGACCCCCGTTTTCTGTAACCAAATTGCCGGTGCGTGTCTCGCGCGCGCGCCCAGTACAATCTACTCTTCCGCATGATTATTGGCGTCTGTCAACTCACCTTTCAGCTTTACGCCAGCGACTCCCTTAAGGAGAAACGCCGTGTGGTAAGAAGCATTGTCGACCGCACGCGAGCGCGCTTTAACGTGGCCGTTGCCGAAGTCGCGGATCAGGACGTTTGGGGATCGTGTGTTATCGGCATTACCTGCGTGAGCACTGATACGCGTCATGCCAACGCAATGCTCGACAAGGTAACGGACTACATCACGGGCTTGCCGCTGGAGATTGAGATCTACGACCGGCAGATTGAGTTCATTCCGTTTTCCTAGCGGCAATTTTGGAAATTGGTTGTGCAGAGTCTCTTCGACTTGGCGAAACCCACTTGCTCGGAGCAACAGAGTCTTGCAACGACTTTTGACACCTGACGGCAAATAGGTTTCTACTAGCTGCGGACAAGATGGAATCCCACTGGCGCGGGATTGACGGGTTGCATTGCGAAACTCATTGACTTAGAGCAAATGAGACCCACAGTGCCTGCGGTGGATTCAATAGCAGGAGCAGGAAGTTTCGCGTTACCTCATCATTGCGGACGTTCACGCTAACTTGGAAGCGCTAAACGCCGTGATTACGGCGGCGATGCCGTTCGATCAGATTTGGTGTCTGGGCGACCTTGTCGGCTACGGACCGAATCCGAATGAGTGCGTGGCTGTAATTCGTCGCTACCCAAACTTGGTTGTGGCAGGCAATCACGATTGGGTGGCCGGCGGGAGGCGCTCTGCATTGGGATTCAATCCCCATGCGGCACTTGCAGCGCACTGGACTGCAGCGCAGTTGAGCACAGAAACACAGCAATTCCTGTTCGCTCTGCCCGAAACACTGGAGGAAGATGACTTCTACTTAGTTCATGGTAGTCCGCGCGCACCCACGGAAGAGTATCTCTTCCGATCCGACGAGGCTCAGAAGTGTTTCCCTTACTTTTCCACAGCGTATTGCTTGGTGGGCCATACTCACGTGCCATGCGTCTTTATTGCGGCTGAACGTGCTTCGTTACCGGACGTCATTAGAATAGAGTTGAAGTCTGGCGAACCGCTGCCCCTCGATGGCCGGATGCGGATGATCATCAATCCGGGAAGCGTCGGTCAACCCCGTGACTACAACCCGGCAGCTTCATTTGGAATGTACGACTCCGAGAGCCGTACATTCCAAATGCGGCGTGTGCCCTATGACGTGGCAAAAACCCAGCAAGAGATGCGTGACGCCAACTTGCCGGAACCACTGATCGAGCGGCTGACTTTGGGTGTGTAGGGTGAGGCAGGGCTGCCTCTAGTTTCTGCGAAGCACCTTGCCGGGCAGTTTGCCGGTGTGCTCACCGTTGTCTACCACGATCTGGCCGTTCACCATCACCAGGTCGATGCCTGTAGGATACTGGTGCGGGTCTCCAAACGTGGCGTTCTCCGTTACGGTTGCCGGGTCGAAGAGCACGAGGTCGGCATCCAGGCCGCTGTGAACGAATCCTTTATCCGATGATAGTCCCAGCTTCTCTGCGGGCGCACCCGTCATCTTGCGGACTGCTTGTTCCAGCGTGAGCACGTTGCGCTCGCGCACATAGACCTGCAGCACGCGGGGAAATGTGCCGTAGTTGCGTGGATGCGGCACGCCCTGGCTGAGAGGGCCGTACGGCGCGAGGCTGGAGCCATCGGAACCCACCATGCCGAGCGGGTGTTGGAGCATGTACTCCACGTCGTCTTCGCTCATCGAGAAGGCCAGCATGGAGGCTTTGTTCCGGCTCTCGATGATGAGATGGAAGGCGGCGTCCAGCGGGTGTAGCTTGAGGCTCTGTCCTATGGCGGCGAAGTCCTGTCCCTCGTATTGCTTGAAGGCCTCAGCATCGATCCAAACCAGGTAGAAGCTATCCCATTCGCGACCATCCGCGTCGGCCTCTGCGCGTAACTGGCCATAGGTGTTCGGATCGTAGAGGCGCGCCAGCATTGCTCCCGAACCGCCTTCTTTCGCCCAATTGGGCACCACCTGGTCCAACCCACCGCTCCCGGCCGTATATGGATAAACGTCGTAGTTGACGTTCACATTGCGATCTTGGGCGCGCTCGCTGTAATTCGTTGCCTCCCGCACTTTACCCCAGTTATTCCTGCCGGTAGCTTTGTGGTGCGCAATCTCCACGGATACCGCGGCGCGTTCGCCAATCTCAATGGCTTCCGCTACGGCACGGAGCAGCGTATCGCCCTCGCCGCGAATGTGACTGAAATAGAGCGCGCCGTATTCATGCGCAACCTTGGCGAGGCTCACGAGCTCTTCCGTGTCTGAATACGAGCTGGGCGGGTAAATGAGGCCGCTGGACATGCCGAACGCTCCGTCGTCCAGCGATTCGCGAAGAAGCTTCTGCTGTTGCGCGATCTCCTCAGGCTGGGCTGGACGGCGATCCATACCCATTGCCGCCATGCGCAGCGGCGTGTGACCGACGAGGGGCACTACATTCAGGGCGACGTTATTCTTCTCTATAGTGTCCAGGTATTCGCCAAAGCGCAGCCAGTCCCAGCCAAGCTCAGCGCTTCCCTTGGCGAGAAACGTGCTTGTATCGCGAATTTCATCTCTGGTATCAGGAGTGAGCGGCGCAGGACCCAGCCCACAGTTGCCGATGACCTCAGTCGTCACGCCCTGCCGGACCTTGCTCTCCGCACGGGGATTAACGAGCAAAGGCAGGTCAGAGTGCGTGTGAATGTCAATGAAGCCGGGGGCCAGAACTTTGTTGCGTCCTAGCACGCGCCGGCGGGCTTCCAGGTGCTCCAGCGCACCGATTGCTGCAATCTTGCCGTCTTGAACGGCTACATCCGATACGAAACCCCGTCCGCCGCTGCCGTCTACTACCGTGCAGCCTTCAAAGACCACGTCGTACATGACATTCTCCTCTGTAAACGAAGCGAAACGTGAATTGCCGAATCGGAAAATCTAAGTCTTGGGCGGAGTTTGAATCTATTGCGGGGACTATGAAGAGTCGTCTTCCTCTTTAATTGGGTCCCAGGGGTCGAGATTCAACCGCTTAGGTATGTACACTTCCTCAATCACGAACGTCCCCGCAGCCAGGTCGTGCCACGTACGGCGATTGGGCTCCTTGAACATCCAGAATCCCCCGGCGCCAAGCGCCCCGACGGAGACAAGCATGGCGAGTGCTCGTGTGGCGGCCTGTCTCCAGTTCATCGAATCTCCGGTGATGGTGACGGCCCGCAGGCCCACCAGGCGCATGCCCGCAGTGCCGCTGTATTCGGCAGGCACCTGGATAAAGTAGATATAAGGCGCCAGTGCGATAATAAGGATTGCCAGACCAAACGGGACGATGAGGGCCGCATCGGGATAGACGGTATCCTCAGTCACTTCACCCACGGATACCCCAAGAATGAGGACACCCGTAATCACGGCGGTTACTGCGAGCATAGCCGCGGCGGCAAGACCGAAGATGAAGAAAGTGATGTCCCACAGCGCGGCCTTGATTCGCTTTTCCAAGGGAGCCAAGGGGAGGCCGGCAACAAGCTTGCCGGTGATCGTCTCACCGTTAGAATTCGACACGGGCGCTGCCTTTCACAAATGGGAGCGGTCTCATTGCGAATTTGCGTACCAGTGATTGAAAGCAAAGAGGGCGGGTGTACCGCCGGTGTGCAAGAAGACAACCGGCCGCGACGGATCGAGCTTGCCGGCACGGATGTGATCGATGAGGCCGGCCATGGCTTTTGCAGTGTAGACGGGATCCAGGAACATCCCTTCAGTACGCGCCACGAGTTCTAGGGCTTCCCGCGACTCTTCAGTTGCAAGCGCATAGCCGGGGCCAATGTATTGTTCCTGATTCTCGATATCGGCTGCCGTTAAGCGCAAGTCAAGCTCTAGGCGCTGAGCAGCCTCGTTGGCCAGGTTTGCTACGACTTCCGCCGGTATCAGATCGGTCCGGATGGGGCTAATGCCAATAATCTCCCAGTCTAAGCCAAGGGCGCGCGCCGCGAGCGCCAGACCTCCTTGCGTGGCGGTAGCGGAGGAAAGATAGATCGAAGCCCGGAGCAAGCCGATTTCTTCCAGTTGCTCCTTCAGCTCGAGCGCGCATTCAACATAGGAGACCGAACCCAAGCTGGCGATGCCGCGCCACAAGTCCACGACAATTGGATTCCGCCCAGCTTCGCGTTCTTCAACGGCCGCTTGTTCGCAAAGTGCGATGAGGTCAGGCAGTTGCCGCAGTTGTACCAGGCGCACGTCCGCACCGGCTAAATGGTCGAGCAGCAGGTTGCCCTGCGGCGCACCGGTCTCTTCGCCGTTCAGATAGAGGATGCAGCGCAAGCCGAGCTTGGCGCAGGCAGCAGCGGTCTGGCGGCAAAAGTTCGATTGTATCGATGCCCCCGTAATTATCGTATCGGCTCCCCTCTGCAGCGCCTCACCCAAGATGAACTCGAGATGACGGGTCTTGTTGCCGCCGAAGGCAAGACCGGTGAGGTCATCGCGCTTGAAGAAGATTGGTGGGCCGCCGAGCGTTTCGGATAGCCGCGAAGCTTCTTCCAAAGGCGTGGGCAGCACCGCCAAGCGCACACGAGGAAGCCGGTCTAGAGCTTGGCGCAATTCGGCGACAGAGAGTGTGGTGCGTTGCATTTCTCTTGGGGCTCCCGCAGCTTGGTGAGACGGTAGTTCTGCCACAATGATACGTCGTCGGAGAGATTTATGCCATTGTGGCGTGCGGAGGAACCGCTGCATGCTCTTGGAAATGGGTCGACGTCACGCCGGGCATAAGAGGGACATCTCAGACCGAAGCTCACTCGCGATGAGCGATTGCGCGTCCGTGAGCATGGATGCGCGCATAGTCGCAGCAGAAGAATCCATGATCCACCGATGGGAGTACCTTTGCTCTTGCCACTAGTGCTCAAGGCTCAACCTTATTCCTTGGGCCTTACCCCCTGATTCGGGCGTGCGCAGCTCGGTCGCAGTTCACATCGGTGTGACCAGTTGTCAAGACATGAGTAAGTTGACATCGTAGGTGCTCCAATGAATACTGAAAGTGGCAATGCAGCCCCAATCAACCATGACAGGATAAGTTTCCTGTAACCCATGCCTGTGGAAGCACTAGACAAGCGACGCGCAATGACCCAAATGTCTGATGGCGAGAACTTGCTCGAAGGCGTCATGCTTTCACAATCCGCCGACGTGCTTCGGGTGACCAGTAGAACACCGTTTCGCATTTTGGGTAGTGCAAGTATCGGTGACGATCTTGCGCTTACGCGGAATATTGTGGCAATGTCCGCCGCTAAGGCGCAACAGTCGCCGGACCCGGTACAGCAGCTACACAATTGGGCGATCCAAGCGGGCATTAACGAGCCTTATTTGGGCGTGCTCACAGCAGGCAGCGTGCAAGGTTACTTGCAGGTTTCGGAGGAAACACCGAAGTGGAAGATGATAGTATTGCTCTTTGCGGATGTTTCGACGCGGTGTTCCGCTGGAAAGTCTACGCCACATGAAGAGAATGACAAGGGTGGAATTGACATAATAATCTTGACTGATGCCAGTCTTTCCATGGGCGCTATGGTGAACGCAATGATGACCGCTACGGAAGCGAAGGTACGGACTCTCGTGGAACACGAAATTACCACCTGTGAGGGGTACGTCGCTACGAGTGCCCCTAGCGACAGTGTCGTTATTGCGTGCCTTAGCAAAGGCGAGCGGATCCGGCAGGCCGGCCCGACTACCCAACTTGGGTATCTGGCGGGCAAGTTAGTGCACGAGGCGCTTAGTAGCGCATTACGGTTGCAGCACGGCTCTTAGAGGTCCTAAACGAATGAGAAAAGAAGTGGATGGAATGCAGCGGGAAGGTCTCTTGGCCCCACAACAGTCAGCAGGCGACGACGGGGCGATGCCGGTGGACACCGAGCGCATTGAGCGCGCAGTACGCGAAATCCTGCTTGCGATTGGTGAGGATCCGGCGCGCGAGGGCCTGCGCGAAACGCCGCGGCGCATAGCGCAAGCATACGCGTTTCTCTTTTCCGGTCTCTTCCGCGATCCGACTGCAGCCATAGACGCAAGTTTCCACGAAGAGTACGAAGGGATGGTAGTTCTGAAAGACATTCAGTTCTTTTCTATGTGCGAGCACCATCTGCTCCCGTTTTGGGGTATAGCGCACGTGGGATACCTGCCTAGCGGCCAAATCGTGGGCGCCAGCAAGCTTGCTCGCGTAATCGAAACGCTGGCGAAGAGACCCCAACTGCAAGAACGCTTGACCGACGACGCTGCAGCCACAATTGCCAAGGTAATAAAGCCGAAGGGCGTAGCGGTTGTGGTCGAGGCGGAGCACATGTGCATTGCAATGCGGGGTATCCAAAAGCCGGGTTCGCGCATGATCACGAGCGCAATGCGCGGCCTCTTTCTTTCAGACCCCCGTACCCGCAACGAGTTTATGGCCATAGCGACGGGGCAGCGCTGAGTCGCAATGGATTATGCGGGTGCTCTTCAGTATCTTTACTCCTTCGTAGATTGGGAGCGCGGCATTGGATTTGGCGTTGGTGCACCACCACGCTTTACCCTTGTCCGCATAAGCGCCCTGCTACGCATCCTGGGGAATCCCCACTTACGCTTCTCAAGCGTTCACATTGCCGGTAGCAAGGGCAAGGGGTCGACGGCAGCGATCATAGAGTCTATCTTGCGCACTGCCGGCTCTCGCACCGGCCTTTATACGCAGCCCCACCTGCACACCTTTCGCGAGCGTGTCCGAATCGACAACGTGCCCGTCGAACCTGGGGTATTTGCTCGGCTTGTCGAACGTGTAGCGGTTGCGGTGGAGTCCCTGACCGCCGTGCAGCCAAACCTCGGCAAGCCCACGACGTATGAACTAGCAACGGCCCTGGGCTTCCTGTGCTTTGCCGAAGCGGACGTAGACGTGGCCGTCGTTGAGGTCGGCCTGGGCGGGAGACTAGATGCCACGAACGTCCTCACGCCGCTGGTTTCCGTCGTTACGTCGATCAGTCTGGAGCATACTGCCATACTTGGCGATACCCTTGCCGCCATTGCCCGCGAAAAAGCCGGGATCATCAAGGAGGGCGGTGTGTTAGTGCATGCGCCAAACCCAGCCGCTGTAGAGAGTGTGTTTCAGGAAGTGTGTGCAGAACGCCGCGCCCGCTTGATTGCCGCAGAGGCAAATCGGTGTGAACTCGTCGCGGACACTATGACTGATGATTCTTCGGTGCCTGTCTGCTCTTACGTTCGCCCTGAGCCTGTCGCAGGGCTGTCCGTTTACGGTTCGACAGGCTCACCGCGAACGGACCATTCGGAAGGGACGGGCCATTCGGAAGGGACGGGCCATTCGGAAGGGACGGGCCATTCGGAAGAGATGGACCATTCTGAAGAGACGGGCCATTCGGAAGAGATGGACCATTCGGAAGAGACGGGCCATTCGGAAGAGACGGACCACTTGGAGGTGACGGGCCAATCGGGTGGGACGGGCCATTCGGAAGAGTGCGAAGTCCAGTCTACTCCTGGCACCGCTTTTCAGTCTCCTCCTTGGATTCAACCTGTGCAGGTGTGCAAGATAAAGACCCTGGGTGAAGCGGCGACGGTGCGGTTTCCCCTGCGCGGCCGCCATCAACGGCTTAATCTTAGTGTGGTACTCGCCGTGGTTGAAGAGCTAGCGGCGCAGGGCGTGCCGCTGTCGATAAAGTCGGTATGTGAGGGCATAGAAGCGGTGCGGTGGCCGGGACGATTCGAACAGTTGTCCGCTTGGCCCTTGGTAATCGCCGATGGCGCTCACACGCCGGATGCCATGGTATGTTTGCGGGAAACATTGGTGGAGCACTATCCTGGGCGTAGAGTGCTGTGTATTTTGGGCGCGAACAAAGACAAGGATATTGGTCTCCTGCTGGACGACTTGATTCCGGCAATCGAAACGCTCATCGTGGCGAAGTCTCGGCACCCGCGCGCCCTAGATCCAAGAGATGTTACAAAGGCGGTAAGGGGGCGTGTACCAGTGATCCAAGCGCAAAGCGTGGAACAGGCCGTCTCGATCGGGTTAGACGCCATGGGAGCCGATGATGTCTTGTGTGCAACCGGTTCGTTGTTTGTGGTGGCAGAGGCCCGAGAGGCGTTTGGGCTGGCTGATCACATAGACCCGCCGCTAAAGTTCTAAGAAATGCCAACAGAATAGGCAAGGAGTCCATACAAGAGCGATGGTGCGACTTCTTCTAGTTCGTCACTGCCAGTCATCGTGGAACAGCCAAGGGCGCATCCAAGGCCAACAAGACCCTCCGCTCTCTGATGAAGGTCAGTCCCAAGCGCGGGCGCTTAGAGAACGGCTGCACGGTGAGAAACTCTCCGGCATCTACTGCAGCGACCTTGCGCGCAGCTATGATACGGCGCGGGCCATTGCAACTCCACATAACCTTATTTCGGTGAGAGATAGTGATCTACGCGAGCGCGGCTACGGGACTTGGGAAGGTCAACGACTGGACGACCTCATGGCGAATACGGCAGAGTGGGAGCAACATCGGCACGATCCTGACTGGGCCCCCGCTGGCGCCGAGAACGGCCCGGATCTCTATCGGCGCACGCAGGCGGCCATGCGCCGCATTGTCCATCGGCATGAAGACCAAACAGTTGCGGTCGTGATGCACGGCGGAGGCCTGAGGATGTATTTTTGCCACCTCTTCGGCCTGTCTCTTGAGCACTACTGGCAGGTGTCTATCGCACATGCCAGCCTTTCCATAGTCGATTGGCAGGATAACCTTCCAACGCTGATGCTATGGAATGACACGCATCATCTCACCGGAATCCCGTCCACCAGCACCATCTACTAGGGAGTATGGGATGCCGCGCCACTGGGGTGAAACATCCGACGCGGCCTTATTCACTGATCTCTATGCTCTCACTATGCTCCAGGCATACGCGCAAGAGGGCATGAAGGAGACGGCAGTTTTTGACTTCTTCGTGCGCCGCTTGCCGGAGCGGTGGAACTATGTCATCGCGTGCGGCGTCGCCGACGTGCTCCAGTTCCTGGAGGAATTGCAGTTCAGCGACGAGGCACTGGACTACCTGGCGGGATTGGGAGCGTTCTCCCAGCAATTCCTCGACTACTTGGCGGCGTTCCGATTTACTGGCGACGTGTACGCGCTACCGGAAGGAACGGTGGCCTTTCCGCTGGAGCCGCTGGTCGAGGTGGTAGCGCCGCTGCCGCAGGCGCAGTTGGTCGAGACGCTTCTCATCAACCAAGTGCACTTTCAAACTCTCATGGCCTCCAAAGCCGCGCGCGTGTTGCGGGCGGCGCGGGGCGCTACCGTGGTGGACTTTGGGTCACGCCGCGCGCATGGTACAGACTCAGCAATCAAAGGCGCGCGTGCCTTCCACGTGGCGGGAATTTCGGCGACGTCGAATGTGCTCGCCGGGAAGACCTACGGCATTCCTGTGCGAGGCACAATGGCGCACAGCTACATTCAAGCGCACGATGACGAGTTGGATGCCTTGCGGCAGTTCGTGTCGCTCTATCCGGACACGGTCTTGCTGGTGGACACCTACGATACGTTGGCGGGTGTAGAGAAGGTTGTCATACTTGCCGAAGAGTTGGGCAGCGCGTTTGGCGTGCGGGCAATTCGCCTGGATTCCGGCGATCTGGGGGCGCTAGCGCATGCCGCTCGGCGTATTCTGGATGATGCCGGCCTCCATCAAGTTGAGATCTTTGCCAGCAGCAATCTCGACGAGTACGCCATTGCCAACCTGGTGAGCCAGGACGCTCCAATTGATGGGTTTGGCGTCGGAACCCGCATGAGTGTTTCCAGCGACGCGCCGACAATAGACTGCGCATACAAACTCGTGTCGTACGCCGGTCGCGGGCGTATGAAGCTCTCCGCGGGAAAGTCCTCGCTTCCCGGCCGTAAGCAAGTCTATCGCTTGCAGGAAAGCAGCACGTATGCGGGGGACGTAATCACTTTGGCCGACGAGCGTGTGGCTGCAGGCACGCCCCTTCTCATTCCTGTTATGCGACAGGGAGTGCGCCTGTCGGCAGGTCGCAGCGATCTAGCGGCTGCGCGTGAGCGGGCGCGGCAGCAACAGGAAGCACTGAACCCTCGCTTGCGCGCTCTTCACAGCGCAACCCCCCCATACGAGGTAACCCTGAGCGAAAGCCTCGCAGCACAATCCGAGCGGCTGCGCGCGGAGCTCGCAGCAAAGACTTTCGCCTAGCAGGCAACTCTCTCTCTATCTCCCAGCGGTCAAAGGCTCTCGTGCTAACTATGAGTATTGTTCCACGAAGGTCGGCTACACGAATGTTCAAGCGAGGGAGCTAGCGCAGGGCGTGTTGCCTGCGATGCAAGAAGCGGATCATGTCATTGTAGCTAACCACCTCCACGCCTCCCTCTTCCCCGTTCGCCACGATCACGTGGCCCAGGTGCTCCACTTCCATGTGTTCCAATGCGTCCTCAAGCAAGGTCGACGGTGTCAAAAACTCCTCAGCCGAATACTCTTTCATGACGTCTTGGGCTTGCGTGTGGGACCAATGGACGCTAGCGACGCCCCGAATCTCTCTCGCAGTGGCTACGCCAAGGAGTGTGCGATCGCGCATGACGGCGAGAACGCTTGGGGGCGAGTCTTCCGCTAATAGGTATTCATAGACCAGTGTCTGCAACGGCGTATCGGGTGCAACATAAGCCACGTTGCTCTTGGGCACGTCCTCTATGGTTAGACCGGAGAGCAAGTCGCGTTCTTGGGCGTCCTGCTGTGCCATTTCCGCCGCGTTGTGGACAAAGAGGCCGAGCACGATGAGCAAGCCGCCCTGTACCCAATCGGTGTGGACGGCAATTCGATAGATAGCAAACCCAATCAGGGCAAAGGCGAGTAGATGTCCCAGCGAAGCGGCGACTTTGGTGGCGAGCCGAAAGTTGCCGGTGAAATGCCACAGTGCGGCGCGCAATTCTCTCCCGCCGTCCAAAGGAAGAGCGGGTATGAGATTGAAGAGTGTAAGAAAGAGGTTCGCTATACTCAGGTAGAGGATGACACGGCTGCCAAGCAGCCAGTGGGGCAGCAAGAGGCGCTGCAAAATGAAGAGCGCGACGCATAACAAGAGGCTGCACGCGGGACCGGCGGTGGCAATGAGCAACTCGTGCGCGGGCTTCCGCGCTTCGCGCGCCATGGTGGAAACCCCGCCGAATATGAAGAGCGTGATGCCGCGCACCGGGATGCCAAAGTGCCGGGCCACAAGCGCATGACTAAGCTCATGGGCTACAACTGAGCTAAAGAATAGACCGCTGCCGACGGCGCCGACCAACCAATAAACGGGTGCTGCCAAGCCTGGACGCGCAAACGGAAAGATGACGACGGATAGGGAGGCGGTGGCCAGACCGGCTGCAATGAGCCACGTATAGTGAATCGTAAGCGGTATGCCAAAGACGTGCCCCAGCCGAAAAGATCCGGCCATACGTTGCTTTGTAACTCCCTCCTTTGATCCAGTTGCTTCTACGATACCGCAGTCTCGCCCTTGCGCCAAGAATTGCCCCCACATTCGCTGAACCTTGGACTAGCCCCATTTCAGATCAATTGACCGGAGGCAGAAGGCTAACTTCAAGCGTGACGGCGTCACGGGAGCAATAATGAACTATGGTAGAATCTATGCAATTCAGTACCTTTCCCCCACACTCCCTCACAGTGAACGTTCATAGCTTGCGAAGTCGATAGTCCTCTCTTGTTGGTTTGCAATTATCTCTTGCACTGGACTGCACAGCGATTAACAAGCGGTAGCCCGCTGATGCACAATAATCTGGAAGAGTCGCGGGATTTGGATGCACTACCTCTGCTTGCGGCAGCAATCGGCACGCAGGCATAGATATGGGACACTTCCGATGAGCACCTATCAACATGATCGTTGCACGCGCCGCTGAGATTACTGCCAGTTCATAGCTTCCAGCCGTAGCCAGGGAGAAATATCCCAATGACCTCGACCGCTGTTGCCACCGAAGCAGCTAGAGAAGAAGCCTTTCTCACATTCCATCAGTTGACCGCCTATTTTGCGGAACTTGATGCCACACGCAGTCGCATCAGCATGATGAAATTGCTGGCCGACCTCTTCATCAAGACCCGCCCGGAAGAGGTGGACAAGGTGATCTATCTCTTGCAGGGTCGTGTCGCGCCGCTCTACGCACCCATCGAGTTTGGCATGGGGGAGCGACTTACCGCCGAGGCGGTGGCAGAAGGTACCGGGGCGGCCCTAGAAGATGTGCATCGACGCTTTAGTGAGATTGGCGACTACGGAGCGGTGGCGGAAGAGCTCATCGAGCGTGATCAGGGCACGCTCACGGTGGTGCAAGTCTTTGAACGCCTGACAGACATCGCTCTGACTGAAGGTGAAGGCTCCGTTGCTAAGAAAATCTCGCTGCTGGCCGACCTGATACGCCAGGTTGGAAAGCAGGAGGTGCGTTACTTGCTGCGAATCCCTTTGGGACGCTTGCGGCTGGGCGTGGGGGATCCCACGGTCATGGATGCGCTCTCGTTTGCGCGTACGGCCTCCAAAGATCACCGTCCCGCACTCGACCGTGCATACGGTATCTGCGCAGACTTGGCTACTGTTGCGAAGGTCTACTGGCACGCTGGCGTAGACGGATTACAGCAGCAGATCCATGTCTCGGTTGGCACGCCGGTTATTCCCGCCGCATCGGAACGAGTGAAGTCCATGGAAGACCTTGTGGTGCGTCTGGGACGCTGCGCTGTGGAACCAAAATATGATGGCATTCGGTGTCAGGTGCACTTCGACGGCGAGAACGTCACCATGTATTCCCGCCACTTGGAAAACTTCAGCGGCATGTTTCCTGACGTGGTTGCAGCCGTGCGCGAGCAGGCAGCCGGCCACACGTTCATTGCCGATTCTGAGGCCCTGGCGTATGACGTTGAGACCGGTGCCTTTCTCCCTTTCCAGATGACAACCCAACGGCGGCGCAAGCATAACGTAGATGAAATGGCAGAGAAACTCCCCCTCCGTTTGGTGCTCTTCGATCTCCTCTACCTCGATGGTGTAGACCTGACACGACAGCCCTATACCGATAGACGGGAGAAGCTGCTGGGATTCCTGAACGATGGACCGATCTTGCAGGTTACCGAGAATATTGAGACCGACAGCGTGGCAGCCATAGAGGCGTTCTTTGCCGATAAAGTGGAACACGGTCTGGAAGGGGTGATGGCCAAGAAACTGGACTCGCTCTACCAAGCCGGCCGCCGCAGCTTTGACTGGATCAAAATGAAGCGCTCTTACCAGGGCGAGCTATCCGATACCGTCGACTGTGTCGTCCTGGGCTACTGGTATGGCAAAGGAGCGCGCTCGAAGCTCGGCATCGGGGCATTGCTGCTTGGCGTGTACGACAAGGGCCGCGATCTGTTCGTGACGATTTCACGTCTCGGCACCGGATTTTCAGAGGAAGAGTGGGTGAAGATGCGCGCGATGCTGGACAAAGAGAAAACCGATCATATTCCGGCGCGGGTGGAAGCCGAGGTCGCACCTGACGTCTGGACCAATCCCACCCATGTGGTCGAGATTCAGGCCGACGAAATTACGCGCAGTCCCACCCACACCTGTGGCAAGCACCAAGGAGACGAACTGGGGTATGCGCTGCGCTTTCCCCGAGTTGTCGGCTTTGTGCGCGAAGACCGCGGCCCCGAGGATGCAACCTCAGTGCAGGAGGTCATTGGGCTCTACTTGGCGCAAGCCGACAAGGGAAAGAAATAAGCGAAGATCGGGTCAATTTCGGGACACGCTGTCGACCTCAGTGTTGGTGAGCGGCGATCTAAGAAACTCAGAATTGCAACAAACAGCCCCGTAGGAAGTACGGGTATGTAGTGTCAGCAAGGGGGGAGCCGTATGAAGACTTTGGGTGACGTGGAAACCCAGTTTGTCGCGGCGTTGGAAGATCTGGAGAAGGCGAAGCAAAGGCTGGCTGAGTTGCGCCGCCAGATGCCCCCGGAGCCCGTAGAGGACTACGAGCTTAAGGGTCTGGACGGCGCGGTGAAGCTCTCAGCGATGTTTGGCGATAAGTCTGATTTGATCCTGGTCCACAATATGGGATCGGGTTGCCCCTATTGCACAATGTGGGCTGACGAGTTCAACGGCGTGCTGCATCACCTGGAGAGCCGCGCAGCATTTGTAGTCGTGTCTCCCAACCATCCCAAAGTCCAACAGGACATTGCCAAGAAACGTGGTTGGCGGTTTCGGATGTACTCTGCCGCAGGCACCACGTTCATCGAGGATATGGGGTTCGGATCAGAGCAAGAGCACTACGACTCACACGCCATGCCGGGTGTGTCTGTATTCCATAGGAATGCAGGGGGATCAATCGTGCGCGTATCCCGGGATTTCTTCGGACCCGGCGATCTCTACTGCGGTGTCTGGCACCTTTTCGATCTCTTGCGTGACGGCCCAGGCGACTGGGAACCGCAATTCTCGTACTAGCACGGCGCTCGTAAAGTTCCTAATGGGGTAGCGCATGATGGGCGATTGCGCTCTCACTTGGAGAAAGCTACTTGAGGGGCAAGCCGATATCTTCCGCGAGCCAGGCGCCGGCCAAGATGTGCTCGATGGCTTCCGCTAGGGAATCTAGCGACTTGTCAAAGACTTCCTCAAAACGCTGCCGCGTCGCATCATCGGGAGCAATCCCAAGTTCCCGGTAGTAGCATCCGGCGTAGAAGCACTGATAGGGAAAGTAGTGGCACTCCGGCCGCGGCGTGAAGCCCATCAAGCGCAATGCGTCCACTTCGCGGAAACGCCGCCGCAAGGTGCGTGCTTGGGGGAGAAGCCGCACGTGCAGCACGTAGAGTTGCTGTTCGCCGGTGTCCAGCAGGCTTAGCACTGCCTCTATGCGTCCTTTGCTGGCACGCTTCAGCTCCTGGTCGGCTTGTCCGAGATGTCCTTCTGCTTGTGATGTCATCGTGGGCTCATTTCCTAGAATAGTGCTCTCGCCATGGCAACTGAGGCTGCTGCGATATTACTTGTACAGCGCTTCAGCCTGCATGTTGCGAACATGATACCAAGGTTGCATGGGGATGGTAGAGCGAGACCGGAACTGCCCTCGATATCTTGGCTTGAACTCGCTGCCAACGGCAAGCGGCTCGATGCTAGCTCGAATCGGACGAACGGAGTAGGCGCAGCCCGTTGCCTGCTACCACAACGGTAGCCCCAACATCCGCGAGGATTGCCATCCAGAGGTAGGTTAGCCCGAAGAGCGTGAGCAGCAGCACAAGCGCCTTGATGCCCAAAGCAAAGGTGATGTTCTGCTTAATCACCGTCATAGTCTTGCGGCTGAGCAGAAGGGCGGATGGAATCTTGGAGAGATCGTCGCCCATCAAGACCACGTCCGCAGTTTCCATTGCCACGTCAGTGCCGGCGCCGCCCAGCGTAATGCCCGCGGTGGCGCTGGCAAGAGCGGGTGCATCATTTACGCCGTCTCCCACCATAAGCACGTTGCCGTGTGATTGCACCAGGTCTTGAATCACAGAGACCTTCTGCTCAGGTAGCAGCGCGGCGAACACGTCTTTTACCGGCAGTTGCCGTCCAATCGCAGCCGCCGTTGGTTGACTATCGCCCGTGAGCATTACCATGTGTGAAATGCCCAGATTGCCAATTGCATTGAGAGTGGGCTCTGCGTTCGGCCGAAGTGTATCCATGGCTGCAATCATGCCTGCAACGTGCTTGTCTTTTGCCACCATGAGCACGGTCTTTCCGGCGTCCTGTAGGCTTGAGATTGCCTCTTGGTGCGAGAAGATGTCATAGCCGAGCGAATAGAGATAGTCGGGGCTACCGCAAAGGAAGACAGTGCCGTCTACCCTAGCGCGCACGCCTCTCCCGGCAACAGCTTCAAACTCTTGGATTTCCTCCGTGTGGAGATGGTCGTTTCCTTCTCCTGAATCCGCACGCTCTGCGTGGCGTAGGATTGCGGCAGCGAGCTGATGTTCAGAGCGATGCTCCAACCTATCAGCCATCTGAATGACGTCTGCTTCGCTGTATTCGAGGAATGGAACCATGTCGGTCACTTCGGGCTGACCCCGGGTGAGCGTGCCGGTCTTGTCGAATGCAATCACTTTAGCCTGCCCGAGCAATTCCATTACGGCGCCGCTCTTAACCAGTACGCCGGAACGTGCAGAGCGGGCAATGGCGGCCACAATCGAGATTGGCGTGGAAATCACGAGCGCACAGGGACAGCCGACCAGGAGCAAGACCAGGCCGCGATACACCCAATCCTGCAGCGGCTGGCCGAATGCCAGCCAGGGCACAACGGCAACGAGCACAGCAAAGATGACAATGGCTGGCGTATAGTAGGCGGCAAAGCGGTCGATAAACTGCGCTGTGGGCGCTTTCTCTCTCTGTGCTTCTTCGACCAGGTGCACGATGCGGGCAATTGCGTTTTCCGCCGCCGGACGGGTTGTGGTGATTTCGAGATACCCTTGCTGGTTGATGGTCCCCGCAAAGACACTATCACCGCTTGACTTTGTGATCGGTGCGCTCTCGCCCGTAATTGCCGACTGGTCTATCGTAGAGTCTCCGGTTAGCACCTCGCCGTCTACCGGCACGCGTTCACCCGGTCGCACCGCAACGATCATGCCCACTGCAACATCCTCAACCGGTACGGTTGATTCCCACCCATCAACTTTGACGCGGGCTTCCTCCGGGGAAAGCTCCATGAGCGCGTGGATTTCGTTGTGCGCCCGATCGAGTGTGAAGTCCTCGAGCATTTCGCTAAACGAGAAGAGAAATACTACTGCCGCCGCTTCCCACCATTGCCCCAACATCACCGCGCCAACCACGGCAATGACTACAAGCGAGTCGATGGTGAGCCGCCGTTCTTCAGTCAGGGCTTCCCACGCTTCACGCACGATGGGTATGCCACCGACCACTATGGCGGTGAGGTACAAGCCAATCTGCACCAATGACGGTGCTGCAACAAGACTGGAGACGATGCCGGCGGCAAGAAACAGACCGGAAAGTAGAGTGAGTCGAGTTTCGGTCTCTTCAAGTAACTCCGCCAGAGGCGAGTTTGCAAAGCGAGTCACGGGATCTATTCTCCGGCTAGAACTGCGTTTGGCACAGGGCGAGCTTGACCGAGGGCAAGACGCTCGTGCGTGACGCTTAGCAAGCTGCGTATATGCTCGTCTGCAAGGCAATACCACATGACCTTGCCTTCCCGGCGGCGCTTTACGAGATTTAAGTTGCGCAAGGTGCGCAAATGTTGTGAGGTTGCCGCAACCGAAAGGTTAGATAGAGCGGCGAGATCACAGACGCAAAGCTCTGCATCGAGGAGGCAGTGGAGCAGCCTGACGCGACTCGGCTCTCCTAGCGCGCGAAAGTAGGTGGCAAGCTCCTCGTATTGGTCGTCGCGCAAGGCGGTAGCCAGCACCTTAGCAGCTTTGTCGGGATGGAGTGTGTCGTCGAGGCAAGCATCGAGTATGCGACCCTGGTCCATATCCACCTTCCTCAATTATTCATTTGCGTATATGCTTAATTATAATAGTGAGCATAGTTGTTTCTGTAAAGCCCGATACCTGGGCAAAGTCACGGGTTAGTCGCGCACGGCGGCGGCTATGGTGTTGCTAAGTGTTTGAAACTTGTGCTGGACTCGCTCGTGGAGTTGGTTGCAGAAGAAGACGGCACTCAGCCCCTTGGTGGGATCACACCAGGCAAAAGTGCCGGTGGAGCCGGTGTGGCCGAACGAGCCCGGTGATAAGAGATCGCCAAAATACATGGGATTGGCGCGCCGGTAGAGCCGGAAGCCCAGTCCCCAGCCCTCTTGGAGTTTTGTTGCGGAAGGTATGCCGGGCATGGCATCGGATTGCTCGCTGAGCATAGCCGATGCGGTCGCAGGACTGAGGATACGCACGCCATCCAAGGTTCCGCCTTGGCGGTACATCTCTATAATGCGACCGATATCACCAACCGTAGAGAAGAGTCCGCCCCACGGCGCACCGAATTCCCGCCAGTAAAGGCTGTTGTGATCGTAGTCGGAACCGGTGAGATGCGACGGTTGCGTGGCTTCCACAATGCGCGACTCCTTTTCAGGATTCCAGCCGAGCGAGGTGTCGGTCATGCCCAACGGTTCGAACACCTCGGCGGCGAGCACTTGTCGCAGCGGCTTTCTGCGCACGCGCTGCACAATCTCCGCAGCTAGGGCCGTGCCCGCACTCTGATAGGAGATGTTTGTGCCCGGCGCAAAGAGCAGCGGAACCTTGCAGATATGCTCGATGAAGGTCTCGAAAGGCGCATGTTGGCGGCGCAGCAACACGTTATTTGGCACCATATCCGGCAGGCCGGATGTGTGCGTGCAGATGTGGCGAATCTGTACCGCATTCCGATCCGGTGCCTCCGTCGACGACTGATCCGCAAACTCCGGGATGAACCGCGAGACCGGATCGCTGAGGCTGACCGATCCTTCGTCAACCAGCCGCAGCAGCGCCGTATACGTCACCGGTTTAGAGATTGAAGCAATAATGAAAATGCTGTCTTGCTGCGCCGGCGGCCCACCCGGCGCTTGGGTAATGCGTCCAAATGCGCGGTGGGCGACGGTCTTGCCGTGCCGGGCCACGTGCAGGACTGCGGCAGGCATGAAGCCGCTCTCAGTCCAGCCCGCGATGAGCGCGTTGGCGCGTTCGAGCTGAGCCGAGTCCATGCCAACTGTTCGAGGATCGGTCAAGCTTGTTTCGGACATAATGCAAAATCCCTCCTCTACGATGCTGTAACATTGCCGTGCTTTGCATTGAGGTTACGATAGCTACTCAGATCAAGCCGGACTCTTGCAGACTTCAGCCTCCAGACAGCCTAGACCGCATGCCTGCTTAGATTCACATGCGCATCTTTCTGCAGCGAGGGGCCGCTATGAACGCGGTGTGCAAATCCTGGAGATACCATACACTAGAGTAGCATTCGCCGTGTACGGTAGGATGAGGTGTGCCGGACACGCAGTGCGGTTGGATGGTACTTGCAGATACTAGCACGTCCCTTCATTGGCAACGCAAGTGCCGCGCCTCGCGCGACCCAGTTCGGTAACCCATCGACAACAATCCGCCTGACTAAGGAGATTTCGCCATGCCCACACTGATTTGTCCGGACGTATTGATCGATGGCACGGGAGTCGAAGCCCAGCGCAATGCCTGCGTAGTAATCGAAGATGAACGCATAGTCTTTGTGGGCACTCGGCAAGAGCTCGATTCCGCATTACCGGATCGCTCGGGTTGGGAGGAGATCGACGGCGCGGGCGCTTCCCTCATTCCCGGTATGATCGACGGCCATGCCCACCTTACGATCGTACATGGAGATGATCCTGCATATCCCGGTGTAGATGCCCCAAGAGAAGCCATTGCGCTTTACACCCTGCAAGCGGCGCGGGCTGCTATGGCAGCCGGTCTCACTACGCTCGCCGACTGCGGCAGTATTGGCGATGTGTTGTTGTTCGTGCGTGATGCCATCAATCAAGGCGGCGTAGTCGGGCCGCGCATCCTTGCCGCCGGCCCCAGTGTCACTACAACAGCGGGCCACGGCCACTACCTGGGTATTGAGGAATTGGCCGACAACGCCGACCAGATCAAGATTGCGATTCGGAAGCTCGTCTTTCGCGGCGTGGACTTCATCAAGATCATGGCGACGGGCGGCGCTTCCGATCCTCCCACCAACCGCTACCGGGCGCAGTATTCCGAAGAGGAGATGCGTGTGGCGGTGGAGGACGCGCATCGGCTGCGCAAGCGAGTCGTCGCGCACGTCAACGCCACTGAGGGTATCGTGAATTCAGTGCGCGCGGGCGTGGACGCTCTGGCCCACTGCAACTGGCTGGGGTCGGTGGAAGGGTCTGTCGTCTACGTGCCTGAAGTTGCGCAGGAAGCGGGTGAAAAAGGAATCTTCGTTGATTTGAACGTCTTTGCCACGTTGCCGCGCATCGCGGACCGCGACGGCACGGTGACTGGCTGGGAAGGCCCCGATCCGGTAGAGCATCGTTTCGATCTCATCCGAGATATGGAGCGGCGCGGATGCAAATCGTACTTTTCCAGCGACCATCTAGGGATGGACATTGCTACGTTCCCGGAGAAACTGGTGGCGGCATGCCATACGCTCAAGCTGGATCCGGTGGAAGTCATCTTTCGCGTCACCGGACGCGCGGCGGAAGGAATGTGGCTACAGGACGAGGTTGGGACGATTGAGACTGGCAAGGTGGCAGACTTGGTGCTGCTCAATGGGGACGTGGCGGATCGCATTGAGGCCCTGACCGACGTGCGGGGAGTGATGCGCGGTGGGCGTTTGGTGGTTCAGGAGGGGAATTGGGTGCAGCTCTAAGGGTCTAGGCAAGTCAGGCCTGACCAAGTGCCAAGAGACTCGAGAACGGTCACAGGTCATTCCGATGAGTGGAACGAAGAGGAATCTAGAGTGCCTGGCAACTGCAAGATGAAGGGAAGCTAAGGGCTCTGGAGGGTATCCGTTCATCCTTCGACAGGCTCCGGACGAACGGATATTGGATGTCTCGCGAGAAACCTTGTTCTTGATTGTGGTTAGCCGCCCGCGCTTACACTCAAGATGGGTCTGTCTCGGTGCTTTTGGAACGCGGGCAATTGAACGTCTGTGTCCTGTCTCGCATTCGCACACGTCCATGCGCGGGACCGGCGGCCAAGAGGCATGGCGAGTGATGCGGGCCCTTCTGATCCAAGGGGTTCAAGGGAATGACTCACTTGGTCCCGGCCACGCACTGGGAGTGCGAAGGAGGCGCACAATTGTGCGCCTCCTTCTATCTTCACCTATGTGCAAGCAGTGTAAGAAGTGCTTACTCTGCATCCTCATTGAGGATCTGGTTGGCCCGCTCGTCGGCTTGAGCCAGCGCGGTGGCGATTTCGATCTTGCCCATGACCGCATCGTCAAGCATCGGTCGAATTTCAGCATTCTGCTTCAAGAAGCGGCGGTACGGGTAGACGCCTGGCAAATTGGCAAGGTCTTCGATCGTTTTGAGCACCGGCTGGTCGGTGTAACCCTTGGTCCATGCTGGATCGGCAAAGAAGTCATGTCGTGGCGCGACCGTCTTGATGAGCTCGAGCCTGACAATTGCTACCTCAAGCCCGCAGAACCAGTTGATGAACTCAACCGCGCCGTCCGGGTTGCCGGCGCCGAGCGGCGTTACAACCGGGTTCATCCATGACGACGTAGCAAACTGGCCGTCCGGACCACCAGAGGCCGGGAAACCGATTTGCCAATACTTGAAGTCGCGCGGCACGGTGAAGTAGCGTAGGGTCGGAGTCGAGCTAATGTCGTGGTGCATGCCGGCTTGATTGGCTTGCAGCAATTTGTAGTGGTCGGGCACGGCGCCGCCTTCAGGGTCCTTGGCGCTGATTTCCTCTTTATTCCAGAGGTCAAAGAGGAACTGCATCGTGTCCCGCGCCTGCTCGGTGTTGTACTGCGCCTTGAACTGCTCCGCGTCGTAGGCGCCGGTGCCCGTCGTGAGCACCCACCCCGCCCAGCGCGACAAGCCGCCGACACCGGCACCCAGCAAGAATCCGGAGACGGAAACGTCGTTGCCTTCCTTCTTGGTCATGGCACGGGCGGCAGAAACCAAGTCGCTCCAGTTATTGATGTCCCCACCATTTTCGTCAAGACCGGCGTCTAAGAGCAACTGGCCGTTGATGACGATCGAAGTCGACTCCGGCCCCATCACGGGAATGCCGAACGTCGCGCCTTCAGCCTGGCGGAACTGGTGTGAAGCCTCGAAGAACTTATCTTCCTGCAGTTCTGGGTACTGCGTCAGGTACGGCGTGTAATCCATCAAGATGCCCAAATCCCAATGGTCGCGGGCCCAGATGATGGAGTTGAAGGACACGTCCACCGGCGTACCGGCCGCAATTGTGGTGCGGAAGTGCTGGCGTACAGGCTCAATGGGATCCCTGCCCACGTCCTCCACCGGAATGCCGGTGCGCTCCGTGAACTCCTCCAAGGCCCAGGGCGTAAAACCATTCTGGTCAATGCGTGGAATCCACCAGTGCAGGAACTGGACTGGTGGGGCCTCTTCGGCCTTCTTCATCTCTTCTTCGGCCTTGGGAGCCTCTGCTTCCTCGGCTGCGTCTTCCATGGCTGGTGCGGCCGTGCCGCCGCAGGCCGCGGCAAGCAGTGCACCAGCGGTGCCAAGGCCTATACCTGCGAGCAGGCTTCGCCTGCTAAGCCCTCTGCGTTCATCCAATGACTCCATGGTAACCCTCCCTGTATGGTGCCGTAGCTCATACGGCTTCTAGTTACTCTGTTTAGACGTTAGCTTGGTGTCAAAGTCCTGTCAAGTGAGGTAATCGCGGCAAGCGTGTAATTCGGCGAAAAGCAATTGAGATTGCTTAAGAATGTCCCCGTCTAGGACTTCGCCGTTGCTTGGGGAGACAAAGCACAGATTTTTCGACCGCTAGGCCATGTAAAGGCAAGGACGCGGTTGATGTTGTCGTGCCAGTGAAACGGTATTCTCCGTTCGCCCCCGTATCGAGTACGGGGCAGGTTCCGAGCTTGTGGAAGGGCGGTTCATGCTTCGACAGGCTCAGCACGAACGGTTCGACCGGCTCACGCTAACAGGCCGTTGCGCGGGGGCTAATCCTTAGCTTCTTGGCGCAAAATATACATACGATCTCAGGCACGGTGCTTAGTTTCGTTGGTTGAACCGATCAAATATCATCAATAGTTGCGTGCACACCAGAAAGTGAAAGGAGGCGCACAATTGTGCGCCTCCTTCTATCTTCACCTATGTGCAAGCAGTGTAAGAAGTGCTTACTCTGCATCCTCATTGAGGATCTGGTTGGCCCGCTCATCGGCTTGAGCCAGCGCGGTGGCGATTTCGATCTTGCCCATGACCGCATCGTCAAGCATCGGTCGAATTTCGGCGTTCTGCTTTAGGAAGCGGCGGAACGGGTAGACGCCCGGCAGATTAGCGAGATCTTCGCGCGTCTGGAGCACGGGAAGGTCCGCAACGCCAGCGGTCCACGCTTCATGGGCAAAGAGATCGAGGCGCGGGGAGACGGCCTTATTGACCTCGATCTTATGCAAGGCTACCTCAAGTCCGCAGAACCAGTTGATGAACTCAACCGCGCCGTCCGGGTTGCCCGCGCCAAGCGGCGTGACGACTGGATTCATCCAGGAGGCCGTGGCAAACTGGCCGTCAGGGCCGCCGGAGGCCGGGAATCCGATCTGCCAATACTTAAAATCGCGGGGCACTTCAAAGTACCGCAGCGTTGGGGTCGAGCTAATATCGTGGTGCATGCCGGCTTGATTGGCTTGGAGCAACTTGTATTGGTCGGGCACGGCGCCGCCTTCAGGGTCCTTGGCGCTGATTTCCTCTTTATTCCAGAGATCGAAGAGGAACTGCAGCGTATCCCGCGCTTGCTCGGTGTTGTACTGCGCCGTGAATTGCTCCGCGTCATAGGCGCCGGCGCCCGTCGTGAGCACCCACCCCGCCCAGCGCGCCAAGCCGCCGACACCGTTAGGCAGCAAGAAACCGGAGACGGTGACTTGGTTGCCTTCCTTTTTGGTCATAGCGCGAGCCGCACCAACCAAGTCACTCCAGTTATTGATGTCCCCACCATTCTCGTCAAGACCGGCGTCTAAGAGCAACTGGCCGTTGACCACGATCGAAGTCGACTCCGGACCCATCACCGGAATACCGAACGTCGCTCCTTCAGCCTTGCGGAACTGGTGTGAAGCCTCGAAGAACTTATCTTCCTGCAGTTCTGGGTACTGCGTCAGGTACGGCGTGTAATCCATCAAGATGCCCAAATCCCAATGGTCGCGGGCCCAGATGATGGAGTTGAAGGCCACGTCTACCGGCGTACCGGCCGCGATGGTGGTGCGGAAGTGCTGGCGCAGGGGCTCGATGGGATCCCTGCCCACGTCCTCCACCGGGATGCCGGTGCGGTTCGTGAACTCTTCCAAGGCCCAAGGTACTAGTCCGCCCGGGTCGATGCGAGGAATCCACCAATGCAGGAACTGCACCGGCGGGGCCTCTTCGGCCACCTTCATCTCTTCTTCGGCCTTGGGAGCCTCTTCGGCCTTGGCCCCTTCTTCCATTGCCGGGGCAGCCGCGCCGCCGCAGGCCGCCGCGAGCAAGGCACCAGCCGTGCCAAGCCCAACACCGGCAAGCAAGCTTCGCCTGCTAATTCCTCTGGGTGTACGCAATAAATCCATTAAATTCTCCTTCGTCCGGGGCGATGCCCCGATTCACCCAATGCTTTTACCGTGGTGGATTATAGTGACACGCAGCCACACTGTCAAGGGTAATCATCCTCATTGGCGCTAGGCGTTGTGCCAAGGGGCGTCTTGAAACTAATTTAATTTTGAAGACTTCCCTACATTCCACTCATGCATCTAATTCAGGTATAGTATAGGTGTGTGCCAAGCGGGTATGTCCCTTTGTTTGGCCGCCCTCTTCCATTCATCAGTTCCCTCTATTGTCAATGGCAAGCTCCTTCTCAAGTAGCCGGATCGTCTATGCCAGCCACGGTGATGAGATCGCGGGGATTCTCCTAAAGCTCCAAGGCAGGCGCGGCTCCTCTATCGTGCTCGTGGCGAACAACTGCCCGGCACTGCACAGCAGTGAAAACCTGGCATTCTTGCAGCGCCAAGCGGTAGACTTGGCGCTTGACCTCACTCTGGTCTGTGGCACTAGGGCCGTGCGCGCGACTGCCAGTGGCCTAGGGATTAATGTAGTAAGCTCACTGGCTGCTCTTCATCCTTCGGAGCACTCTCAAGTGAGCGCAGAGGAACTTGACTCCGTCGCTTCTGCTAGAATACTCGCCGGGCAAGAAGATTCAAGAGTGGCGGGCAAGCCAAAGAAGCCTGTGGCTAAAGGGACCTCTCGCGGCAATAGATTGGACCGTGGAGAAGAGAACCCTCCGCCGCTCGCTACCCTTTCCACCAGAGATACGGGCAGAAAGTCGTTGCTAGGGCGGTCGCGCACGTCGCGGCCTATCGATCAGTCGCTTTCCAAAGTACTTGCTCTAGCCACGCTCATTGTCGTGGTACTCTTCCTTGCTTGGGGAGGTGTATACCTGATAGTGCCGAGCGCCAGGATTCAGCTCACGCCCGTGCAACAGCAATACAGCACTGAATTGCAATTGATGGCGGACCCCCAGGTCAGGGGTCTTAATGCGGCTGCGGGCACGATACCGGCGCAACTGGTCGTCATCGAAGAGACGGACGAGTTGACTGTCGCCGCTACAGGCACAAGAGATGAGCCGATTGGTAAGGCCGAAGGCTCAGTGATCCTGCGCAACCAAATTTCTCAGCCGGTTAACGTGCCGCAAGGCACTGTGATCTTAACGAGAGACTACCGACGTTTTGTGACTTCGGCGCAAGTTACCGTACCGCGCACCTCCGCTACCAGCGACAGCTTCGGTGCGCGGCGGGTGGCGGTCGTTGCGGAGGAAGTTGGGCCAATTGGCAACGTTGAAGCCGGCGCAATAACGCATATGGAGGACCAGGCACTCAACCAACGTCTGATAGTAGAAAACACCTCACCGATACAGGGTGGTGGGCTGCGCGCCACCCGCTTTGTTACGGAAGAAGATCGACTGAAGTTATTCGAAAACCTCCGTCAAGAACTCCTGCACCAGGTTATGGCTAGCCTCAGGGACAGGATCGATGTGTCGAATGACATCTTTGTGCCGTGGGATACCGACGTTATTGTGGAGCAGGCTGAGTACGACAAAGAAGTGGGGCAAGAAGGCGACGAAGTCACGTTGCGGATGAAGGTGAAACTGCGCGGCACTGTATTCTCCAGCGAGCATCTTGCAGAAGTAGCCCCGCTCATTATTGAGCGAATCGTGGAAAACCAACTTGGTTCGTATACGTTGCTGCGCGATACGTTGATCTTGGGCGCCCCAGAGGTTAAGGGTATTTCTGAGGGAGTCGTGCAGCTTACGCTTCAGGCGCAGGGGGACTTGGTCTCGACTTGGGACCTTGGCGAAGTTCGGCGCAAGCTAGCAAACACCACGCGCGAAGAGGCAGAAGCCTACTTAAACACTCTGATGGGCGTTGGGGAGTTTGTGGTGGAGATGGGGCCCGATTGGTACGACCGAATGCCGCGGTTGTGGTTCCGAATCTCCATCGAGATCACGGAACCGCTTATCCTCGCTGCATAGTGTTCTCGTGAGATGACGATGCGAATTCTCTGTCTCGACATCGGTGAGCGGCGTATTGGTGTTGCCACCGGGGATTCTGGCATTGGCATTGCAACGCCGCTAAAGACGATACAGCGGCGTACATGGGAACAGGATTGTGCTGAATTGAAGCGGCTGTTAGTAGCGCAACAGGCGGAGAGGCTCATTGTTGGCTTACCTATTAGCCTCGATGGACTGCTCCACCAGCAAGGGGAGCGCATAAAAGAAGAGGGCGAACGGCTAGGAAATGCGCTCGGGATGGCGGTGGTATTCTGGGATGAGCGGTTTTCGACAGTAATTGCAGAAGAGCGCCTGCAGCAGAGCCCGACAGGCGGGCGGCGCAAGACATCGCTGGATGCCGCCGCAGCCGCGGTCATCCTGGAGTCGTACTTTGCCAGCCTCAGTGAGGCACGCTATTCCGCCTCTTCCGGTGGCAGTAAGAGAATTGAACCATAAATCAATGAGAAACCACCGTTCGCGGCGTGCGCTCATACATTTGCTTGCAATCACCGCGCTCTCTCCCATAGCTGCTAGCTGCGATATCGGTGAGCGCGTGGCTGACAGCCTTTTGGGCAGTGCTGAAGAGGACGATAGCGAAGTGGTGCTCACCATACCGCCGGGGAGTACCACGGATCAGATTGCGGACCAGTTGCGGGAAGCCGGTGTCATTCGTAGTGCTCTCGCATTCCGGCTGCGTGCACGTCAGAGTGGCTTGGATGGATCATTCCAGGCCGGGCAGCATATTCTACGTAAGAATATGAGCGTAGACGAGGCAATCGAGGCGTTGCAAAAGGCCGAGGTACAGGATAGAGTCCTTACCCTCATCGAGGGCTGGCGGAGGGAAGAGATCGCAGCCTACCTCGAAACGCAAAACGCCCTGAGCGCGAGCGAGTTCCTGACCTTGACTGCGGGCGCGGGGTTTGAGCGCGAATTCTTGACAGAGCGGCCGGATACCGCCTCGTTGGAAGGCTACCTCTTTCCCGATACGTATCGCATTGAGAGGGAGACTACTACCATCGACTTCATAGAAGATCTCTTGGACCAGTTCTCACGCAAGATTGGCGGCGGCGTGAGCGATGGCTTCCAGGTAAATGGGCTGAACATTCACCAAGCAGTAACCCTGGCAGCAATTGTTGAGCGAGAAGCCCAAGTTCCGGCGGAACGCCCCCTGATTGCAAGTGTCTTCTACAATCGTCTCAATGTAAACATGCACCTGGGCGCCGACCCGACCGTCCAATACGCCTTGGGCTACCAAGAATCCGAGGGACGCTGGTGGAAGAAGGCCTTGACCTTCGACGACCTTAAGGTCGCCTCGCCATATAATACCTACGTGAACCTGGGTCTGCCGCCCGGACCGATTTGCAATCCCGGCTTAGCTTCTCTGCAGGCGGTAGCGGCTCCCGCACAGTCTGACTTCTACTTCTTCGTGGCCACGGGTGACGGGTCCCATGTCTTTAGTCGCACATTTGAGGAGCATAACGCGAACATACGCAAGTATCAATAGTTTTCGCAGGCCGTCGTGAGACGCCGGAGAGGGATTCGGCTGACCCCTGGACTGTCGGATGGAACGGGCGACTCCGGCACGAGACATGGTTTTACAAGACTCCTCTATAGGGTAGACTAAGCCGAGCGCATATGTCTCTCGTCGCCGGCTAGCTATCAGGTGTTGCTTTCGAGAGCCGTCCGCACATAGCAAATTGAGCTATCATTAATGGTCGTATTCGACACGCTTCCTCCTGAAATTGAAGCGCAATGGCTTGAGCTAAAGTCGCCCGGCGAGGAGACGCTGCTGGTCGCCATGTCGGACATTCGGCATGACGGTCGGTTTGGCGTGCGCTGGATGCTGTTGACCGATAAGCGGGTCATTGTGTTGCCCCACTTGGCGCCGGGCGTCGACGGCGCGGTTAGCATGGACCTCTCCGAGATCTCCGATGCCCGGGCGGAACCGCTCGTGGGTGGCGGCCGCCTGGAGGTCAATTGGAAGGGCCATTTTACTCCTATCATCGAGTACTCAAGCTCCCTCGGCGCCAAGTTCACCGAGATTGCCCGCGGCATCCAGCAGCTTGCCAAGGACGAGCCGTTTGCCGTAACGACAGACATCCCCCGCGCGCGCTGTCAGAAGTGCCAGTCACTCTTGCCGGATAGGGAACGCAACTGTCCCCGTTGCGTGCGTAAGATGGCGGTGATGCTTCGCATTGCCAGTTATCTTGCGCCGTATAAGCCCCTGGCGGCGGTGCTCGTTC
The DNA here is from genome assembly GCA_965221905.1 of Chloroflexota bacterium. GTDB lineage: Bacteria > Chloroflexota > UBA11872 > VXOZ01 > VXOZ01 > VXOZ01. The sequence goes on along the minus strand of OZ244922.1, from coordinate 2,357,522 downwards.
TGACGACCTTGGGACGCGCTCTGCTTAATTTGACGCCGCCCCTAATTTCGAGAACCCTGATCGACGATGTACTGGCGCCCAATGTACTGGAGTCCGGTGTACGGGCACCCACAGAGAGTTTAGCCATGCTCGCCTGGCTCGTGGCAGCGCTTGTGGCCGTAAATCTTGGGACCGGCGGCCTTGAGGTCGCCGGTAGTTGGATTGGTGCGTGGCTGAGTACACGCGTGATTGCAAATATGCGCGCACAGCTTTACCAGGTCCTGGAACGAATGTCGCTGACCTTCCACAACCGCAAAGGACAGGGCAACCTACTATCTCTTGTCACGCGGGACACGGAGAGTTTGAACTACTTTCTCATTGACGGCGCGCCATATCTGGTTGTCCATAGTGCTACGCTGCTTGGGGTACTCGTCATCCTCCTGTTAATGAGTTGGCAGGTTACGCTATTTGTCCTATTGCCCGTGCCTTTTGTCGTGCTGGGAGGTACAGCGCTGGTAAAGCGCATGCGTTTGCTCTGGTCGCGGGTTTCGCAGAATTGGGCGCTCTTGCACGGCCAACTGAACGAATCGCTCCTGGGAATTCGCGTGGCGAAGGCCTTTGCGCAGGAAGAGGCGGAGATTAGCCGCTTCGACCGCCGCAACGAAGCGGTTGCTAGGGCGACAGTTCACGAGGCGCGGTTTTGGGATAGCTCTTTTGCAATTCTGAACTTTGTCACTGGCGCAGGGGTATTCATCGCTTGGTATTTTGGTGGCCGCGCGGTGATAGGTGGTGACCTCACCTTTGGAAGTCTCTATGCTTTCACTCACTATCTCTGGATGCTTTACGGTCCTTTACAGTGGTTTAATCGGATTTATAACTGGATGTCGCGGGCGTTGGTGGGGGCCGACCGCATCTTTGACGTCATGGACACGCCGACCGAGCCCTATGACCAGCCGGGCAAGCTGACTCCCCGACCGCTGCGGGGTGAGGTGGAGTTTCGTGAGGTTACGTTTGGCTACGACAAGACGAAGCCCGTGCTCAAGAAAGTAGACCTGCACGTTCAGCCCGGCGAAATGATCGGGTTGGTAGGCAAGTCTGGCGCCGGCAAGAGCACTACGGCGCAGCTGGTGTGTCGCTTCTACGAGGTGGATCACGGGGAGGTGCTTATCGACGGCCACGACATTCGCGACATCGAGTTGACATGCCTGCGCGAACAAATCGGCGTGGTGCTGCAGGAACCATTCCTATTCAGCGGCACCATACTTGAGAACATCCGCTACTCGAAGCCATCTGCGAACCTGCCGGAAGTGATTGCCGCCGCCCGGGCGGCCAATGCCCATAACTTCATCGTGGCCAAGCCGGAGGGATACGATACACTCGTAGGCGAGCGCGGCAATCGTCTGTCGGTTGGAGAAAAGCAACGTGTTTCCATTGCGCGGGCGGTGTTGAAGGACCCGCGCATCCTCATTCTCGATGAAGCCACGGCATCGGTGGACACAGAGACGGAGTTTGCAATTCAGCAAGCCATCGCTCGCTTGATCAAGGGACGTACAACGTTTGCCATCGCCCATCGGCTTTCCACCCTCCGCAATGCCGATCGGTTGGTGGTGATGGATGAAGGCACCGTTGCGGAAATTGGGACTCACGAAGAGCTTTTGGCCAAGCGCGGGATATACTATAAATTGGTTGAAATGCAGCGCACGGTCTCCCGACTCAGAGCAGTCGAACGATAGGTCTCAAGTGGAAATTGGTAGAGAGCTTGATCCAAAGGAAGTGTGCTTGCCCGAAGCGTTCGGCAATTCTCGTCGGCATGAGCACGTATTTGGCAATTGAGTTTCCGTGGCAACCCTAATTTGGACTTCAATAATCGAGCGATAACGATAGAGGCTTGGATTGGAAGAAATCGCGTTAGAAACTGAAGAGGCCGTCCGTATCGCCGATATCGGCGCCGGGACGACCGACCCCGCAATGATTCGGCTGCAGCGTGGGCCGAGCGGAGAAATGCGGGTGGAGCTAGCCGGTGATCGCTGCCTCCTGCGGGGCAAGGCGGTGTGGGCGTTTCCGCTATCCCTAAAGCAGTTCGTTTCAATTCTCGACACCAAGGACATGGAGTTTTGCCTCATCGATAATCCCGATGAGCTAGACGCTGAGTCGCGGAATATTCTCCATGCATCCTTGGAGAGTTACTATCGCGTATACCGCATTCGCTCCGTACAGGCTTACCGCAACGAGTGGCGGACCTCGTTTTGGACTGTAGAGACGGATCACGGTATACGCGAATTTGTCATGCGCTGGGAACTCGATTCCGTGCTCTTGCCATCAGAGCATGAGATACTCATTATTGATATTGACGGGAATCGCTTCTATATTCCCGATTTTCGAGAGTTGGACGACAAAAGTAAACAGATATTCGACCTTTTGCTCTAGGGCGTGTCAAATGAAACATCTCACACTGATTCGGCATGCGAAGTCCAGTTGGAAAGAAATCGGGATGGAGGATTCTGCTCGGCCTCTAAATCGGAGAGGCAAGAGCGATGCCATTGACATGGGGCGGCGGCTGGCAGCGATTGAGTTCATGCCCGACAAGATGATCTCTAGCCCGGCCAAGCGCGCGCGCAGCACGGCCAGACGCATGGGAAAGGAGATTGGATACGAGAAGTCCGAGTTGGTGATCGAAGAAGGCATTTACCATGCTACGTCGGAAGAACTGCTGCTGATAGTCAGGAACCTAGATGATGCCCATGATCACGTGGCGTTGGTCGGCCATAACCCCGGCTTTACAGACTTGAGCAACTTTCTATCCCAAGACTTTGTCGGGGAAGTTCCCACTTGCGGTGTCGTTCAGCTTCAATTTGCTGTTTCGTCATGGCAAGAGGCGGGCAGGATGGGTGGGACCCTCATTGACTTTGACTTTCCCAAGCGGCATGCCGACGCCGATACTCCAAGTACCACATAGTGCATGCATCTTAGACTATGCCGAGCACAGGCCGGCAAGGCGCCATTGGCGAGGACGCAATCGTGCGCATCTCTCTTCGGCCCTTATGTACATCGTCCTAGGCAAATCTCTATAAGCAACCCGGGAGGAAAGCCATGGCTGAAATGATTATTGACGTCGAACAGATTCTACTCCTGGTGCCATTCAGTGAGCATCACGATCTGCACATGACGCGCCTAAGCGGTGATTGGCGGCTTGTTGAGGTCTGCCGCATTCACACGGAGTCCGGTCTGACCGGTATTGGCGAGACCGTGGTGGAATATACCTGGGGTAGGCCGCCGGAAGACCTCAAGGAAAGGCTAGTTGGCACAGAGCCGCATCAACACCTGTGGGACTCCACACTTGGGGCAGGGCCTGAGATGGCGCTGTGGGACCTGGCAGGAAAAATGGCCGGGGTACCAATTCACCGGCTCATTGGGGAACAGGTCCGCAAGCGTGTCCCTATTTCCTGGTGGTGTCTCGACATGGCGCCAGAGGAGTGGGCTGCGGAAGCGCGAAAGGCGCTTGATCGAGGCTATGTATCCATGAAGCTCAAAGGGCGTCCCTGGCGTGACATTCACGCGCAACTTGCAGCGCTCGAGGCCGTAATTCCGAAATCCATGCACCTGGACATTGATTTCAATAGCATGCTCGTGGACGCGGGCACTGCTATTCCGCTCCTGCAAGAACTGCTCTCCTATGTCAACGTCTCGATTTTCGAGACTCCAATCCCGCAAGGCGACGTGGCTGGAAACAAGCAAATTCGGAGGCACGTCCCACGACCGCTGGCCATGCACTACGGTACCCCACCCATCATGACTGCCCTGCAGGAAGACGTGTGCGACGGCTTTGTGGTGGGTGGCGGTCTGGCCAGTGTGAAGGATTCAGGCACGATCGCGGCCGTTGCCGGCAAGCCATTCTGGCTCCAGCTTGTTGGATTGGGGCTGACGACAGCGTGGTCGGCCCAGCTTGGCGCGGTTCTCTCGCATGCGCAGTGGCCGGCGATATCGTGTATGCACATCTGGGAGCACGGCCTGCTCGCCGAGCCATTTGCGATTGAACGCGGCTATATGCCTGTGCCTGTGGGTCCCGGCCTGGGAGTGGAGTTAGATGAAGAAGCGATCGCCCGCTACCGTTTGGATGGGGAATCGTGCCGGCCCCGGCAAATCTTCCGCATTGGCTGGCCTAAGGAGTATGGGCATCAGGCCGCCAGCACGTATGCAGGTTACGAGCACGACCTGCAACGGGGATTTGATTTTGGCAACGACCCGCGATTCGTACGGGGATCAAGCATGGAGATAGAGAACGACGACGGAACTGACTCGTTTGCAGCGGCATTCGCGAGTGCAAAGGGAAGCTAACCGAGACGCCTAAGCCGTTGTCGATCAAGTGTTCGTGCGAACAAACGTTCGTGCGAATTCTCTACTGATTGGCAAAGAAGTCAGCGTTAGTCTGGATGTAGTTCCGCCACTCATCCGGCAGATCGTCCTCGAAGAAGATCGCCGTGACCGGACACACGGGCTCGCACGCTCCGCATTCGATACATTCATCCGGATCGATGAAGAACTGTACCGCATCATCGTTGGAGTGGATACAATCTACCGGACAAACATCCACACACGAGTTATCTTTGATGTCAATACATGGCTCTGCAATCACGTACGTCATTGCGGTATGTTGACTCCTTCATGAATGCCGCATACCCGTCCCAAGCACGCAACATTGTGAGTGCTCTCGTCTTGCCTTGAGAAAATCATGCACAGTGCGAACTCTTATTGCCGTCGCTCTGCAACCTGCATGAATCTTCCTCTCGTCTTAATTCTAGGAAGATCCGGCTGGGGCGTCAAGGTGCGGATGAACGTCGGCCTGGCTACTTGTGGAACCTAACCTGCCTGAGTCTCTCCAATTACTGCCGATGCACGGCGCTTGGGAAACTGCTACAATACTGCCCGAAGTGGCTGGGAATATTGAGATCTGCGATTGTGACGACACTCCTCTTTGGCGTGCATTCTTGAAGGTTCATGGAGAGGCGATTAATTGTGAAGTGGATGAGCGGCCTTAATGCGTAATCAGGATGGAATCCTGGCAGAATTACGCCAGCAAATAGACGCCCTCGACCGTGAAATAGTCGATTGCCTCCAACGCCGCGCAGCGCTCGCCATACGTGTTGGGAAAGAAAAGGGAGAGAACGTCCCCATATACGTGCCGGAGCGCGAGCGCCAGGTGCTTGGACAGGTAGCGTCAGCCGCAAGTGACGGCCCTCTCAGTGCAACGGCGGTCACAAACATATATCGAGAGGTGCTCTCTGCTTGCCGCGCTCTGGAAAAAGCGACGGCCGTAGCGTATCTAGGACCGGAGAACACCTTTACGCATCAAGCAGCACTCCAATCATTTGGTAGTGCCGCAAATCTGCAGGCGGCGGCCACTATAGACCACGTCTTTCAGCTTGTGGAGAAAGGTGTGGCCGATTACGGCGTTGTCCCCCTCGAAAACTCTACTGAAGGCGGCGTTACGCCGACCCTCGATTCATTTGTGCAATATCTGGACACCGCGCTTCAGATTTGCGGCGAGATTGTGCTGCCGATTGCGCACAATCTCATCTCGAGTTCTCCCCCGGATTCTCTTCGCGTCGTATACTCGCATCCTCAAGCGCTGGCGCAGTGCCGGAGTTGGCTGGCTGAAGAGCTGCCCCGCGTCGACACAGTGGAGATGGTGAGCACTGCCGCAGCAGTTGCCAGGGTTAAGCATGAGCCCGGGGCTGCTGCCATTGCGAGCGAACTCGCGGCAATGGCGGAAGGCGTGCCCATAGTCGCTCGCAGTATTCAGGACCGAGTAGACAACGTTACGCGATTCGCCATTTTGGGCAAGCAGCTACCTGCGCCGACGGACAACGATCGCACTGCTCTACTCTTCAGCATCACTGACCGGCCCGGATCCCTTTACAATGCCCTGGGCATATTTGCTAAACATAATGTCAATCTGACTTTCATTCTCTCCAGACCGTCGCGCCGGCGTACGTGGGACTACTATTTCTTTGCGACACTCATTGGGCATCCGGCCCAGGAGCCGGTACGCACAGCGCTCGCAGAACTCGATAAGGAATGCGTGCTCGTGAGAGTGCTAGGCGCCTGGCCGGTGCTTGGCTCTCCTGAGGGCTGACAGTTGTTTGCGTATAACCCTCCCTGCAATTGCATTCAAGGGTCGCTTCCGAGCACGAGCCCAATTGCATGGCAAGGGGGAGACCCAGAACTGCGCAGGCCAATCTCTACTGCTCGTAGTCTAAGACCAGCACGTCCTCGACGATCGGCAGGATGTAGGAATTCCGTGCTTCTTCGTGCGCGGGATGGGGAATGTAGACATCCAGAGCGGCGCGGTCTTGGAATCGTACCAGCAAGCCGTGGGTGAAGCCCTGGCTCCGCTCACTGAAGTTGGCCCCGACTGTGATCTCCAAGATGCCGGGAATTGCCTCCTGGAGCCCTCTAAGAGCATTCTGCATTGCCTGAATTGCATCCTCGCTGACGCCGGCTTTCACCTTGAATAGCACCAGGTGCTCGACCATTGGTGTCCCTCCTTGTCACTAATGTTAGTCGGTAATCTACGTGTATTGCCTGTGCATTATGCCTATCACACCAGTGATGAGCAAGGATTTCACGGTACTGCGCCAACCCTGTTCGAGCGTGTGACCCAGCAGCGCTTTTACACCAAACGAGTGCTAATGCCCCCTAGAAAAACCGCCTTTGCGCGCTAAAGCCGGCTACTAAGACTTAGGGTGATAGCAATCTGCCTGGCACCTATTTCCGCTTGTTGACAGGGTGAAAAGTAACTGATACCGTGCAAACACACTGGCATGGCTGCGGACAGCGCAGAATGCTCCCAAGAAATGCACGTGGAAGTTGCAGCGCCGGTCGGAAGAACTCTAGGGGGAATAGGCAATGGCGGTTGAGGCGGTTCGTGAGGAGAGCGTCGCCCAACACGCGCAAGAGAACGAAGTCGGACTAGCAGGTCCCGTTAAGCCTCCGCAGGGTTCTTTCTTCTTGCAGCTCCTTGGGCTGTTCTTCTATTGCGCCTTTAGCGTGTTTCGTATTCCGCGCCTTGCGGTCTTAGCGTTTCGCAGCGATGCCTTGTTGCTGCGGATGAAGTCTCTTGGCAACCGGGTAGCGGGCCACGCGGTCATATTGGCGCTCGGCCTGATTGCCCTTTGGGCCGCTCCCTTTGCCGCAGAGCAGATAACCGGCCGCACGCAATCGGGCGAATTCGACTACTTTAGCTCCCGACCGATTATCCGCGCTGGTACCTTCCAAGCTATTTTCCCCGATGTGATTGATCGCCCAACGCTCTTAGAAACCACAGTAATCCGGCGCCCGCGTGACGATATTCTCGCCTATGACGTGCGAGGAAACGATACGCTAGTCGATATCGCTGCTGATTTTGGTGTTTCTTTGGATACACTGCTATGGGCCAACGACATCGCTCCCGACCATTTGCTTTACCTTGGAGACAAGCTGCGCATACCACCGATAGACGGCGTGATATACGTTGTAGTCAGGGACGATGTACTGCACGAAATTGCTGAGAACTATCAGAGCAATCCTGTAGCGATTGCGGAATACAACCGTATCGGTCTCTCAACGACACTTGCGCCCGGTATGGAGTTGATCATCCCGCATGGGGTCCTGCCGGAGGCGCTGCGAAAGTCGAGCGCGGAAACACAACTGTCACAGCGGGAGCAGCCTGTTGCAGCGTTTGGGGAATTTCGCTGGCCGACGAACGGAGCAATTACGCAGTATTTCTATTATCCGGGGCATCCGGGATTGGACATTGGTAATCGTACGGGGACCGCGATTTTCGCTGCCGATGCGGGGCAGGTAGTAGCCGCCGGTTGGAGCCCAATTGGATATGGAAATCGCATCGTGATCAATCACGGCAACGGGTGGGTCACCACCTACAGTCACTTGAGCACCTTCGCCGTTACGGCTGGTGACTTTGTAAAGGCCGGCGAGGTAATCGGGAAGATGGGCAACACGGGATATTCTACCGGCCCGCATCTGCACTTTGAGGCTCTCTATCAGAATCGATTTAGAGACCCGTTGACATTGCTGAATTAGCCGGCTGCCTGTATTGCTCCCGTAGCCCGCCCCGCGCTGCCTGAATCCGGACTCTCAAAACTTGCCTCGCATTACTTCGATACTCCACGGACTATGACGAGCCCACCATCTGCACATCTCCAGCGCCGCGTTCAGATCGCTCCTTCTGTGCTCGCTGCAGACTTCGGTCATTTGGCGGAAAACGTGTCGGCGGCACACGCCGCTGGCGCCCACTATCTCCATTTCGACGTTATGGACGCTCACTTCGTGCCAAATCTGAGCTTTGGCCCGGGTGTAATTCAGAGCGTACGGAATGCTTCTTCACGGCTCTTCGATGTCCACCTCATGGTTACAGAGCCTACACGCCACCTCGACCTTTTTCTCAGTAGCGAGGGCGATCTGTTTACCCTGCACGTGGAAGCCTGCACGGACGTTGGTACCGCCCTCCAAGCGTTCCGTAGCGCTAGTAAACGTGTTGGGCTCGCAATCAAGCCCGGCACACCGGTAGAGACGCTCCTCCCGTTTCTGCCCGATCTTGATCTTGTCCTGGTTATGACAGTGGAGCCCGGTTGGGGAGGGCAATCATTCATGCCGGACATGCTGGACAAAGTCCGTGTTCTCCGGCGGGCAATCGACGAAGAGGGGCTGGATGTTCGGCTTCAAGTCGACGGCGGCATTAATACAGAAACGGCAGTTGCTTCAGCCCTAGCCGGGGCCGACGTGCTGGTCGCCGGGTCTTCTATTTTTGCCCGCGGCTATACGGTGGCAGATACAATGGAGCGCATGGGGCATGCCCTAAAACAGGCGGGAATTTCAATTGCACCGGTTTATTGAGAACTCTTGGACCAAATCTCGGCGCACTTGGATCACTCTCTTGGATTACTTGGGCTCGCCTCAACTCGCTTCAATTCGGTAGGCGGTATGGCACGCTACGCTTGCGAGGCTAACCGCAGCGAACGAGTTTTAGTGGGAAACGTGGTCACACGCATATATCAGGGGCGATTCCTGGCGCTAGCGGGTACGTTGCGTCTTTTCATGCGGTCTGTTTCACTAGGACGGGAACGTGAAGTGCGCGCAAGACGCGAAATGTGTGTACATCAAGCCTTAGGCTGCGCTACAGAGGCAATACTCCATAGGCCCTAGGCTAAGGAGGCAGCAGCAGTTTCAGAAGAACTGTTTAATTGCCGGGGAATTGTGTGCGGAGTCCCCTCTGTCTTGGTCCCGGCACGCGGTATTGTGCGCCACGATTGATTTGTAAACTGAGCTACCAGAAAGGCCCAATATGCTTAGACTTGGAATTTTTGGATACGGCATGATTGCGGACGTGCATGCGGAAGGATTGGCCCATATCGAGGGTGTTGAGGTCGTCGCAGTTTGTGGGCCTCGTCATGACGGTGCACGAGAGTTTGCCGAGAAATTCGGCATCGGAAACGTCTTTACGGACCCGGAAGAGTTGCTTGCGCTTGGAGAGATTGACGGCGTGATTGTGGATACGCCGGATGTGTTTCACTATGACCTAGTGATGCGTTCGGTACGTGCTGGCAAGCACATCTTTTGCGAAAAGCCTTTGGCAGTTACCGTCGAAGAGGCTCGGGAGATGTACGAGGCCGCGAGAGAGGCAAACCTCCGCACCGTGGTGGGGTTTTCGAATCGCTGGAATACGGCGGCAAACAACATTCGCAAGCTCATCGAGGATGACGTGATAGGTGAGATTGTGCATGTTCATTCGCAGAGCCTCAATCCGGCGCTTGTTCGCTCGCCCCAACCCAGCTTCACATGGCGCACCGATGCGAAGCGCACCGGCACCGGTATCTTGGGGGATCTGGGTTCACATCACATCGACCTCGCGCACTTTCTCGTGGGTGACATAACCGACGTGTGCGCCAATATGAAGACATTCACTCCGCAGGTCTACGCTGAAGATGGCACGCCCCATGCGCACGACCTTGACGACGATTCTATTGTGCTCATTCAGTTTGCCGGCGGCGCACACGGGACGCTCAGCCAGAGCAGACTTGGTTCGGTTCATGCTGATTTTCCGGTGGGACGACGCCACTTTATGATTAACGGACGCAAGGGCGGAATTCTCTACGAGAACGGGCAGGGGCGGCTCTATCGGCCCAATGGCGAAAATGAGCCGATTCCGGGCGAACCCCCTACGGTGGATAAGGGTCACGGCGGCCAACTGCTGGCCGGCGGAACGCGTCAGATGGAGACTTTCGTGCGGTCTGTTCGGGAAGATCGCGAGATCAAGCCAACCTTCACCGAGGGTTTGAAGACACAAGAGGTACTGCACGCGGTGGTGGAATCCTCCAACAGCCGATCATGGGTTGCAGTTGAACCCGTTGGCTGAGAACCAACGGTAGACGCCAAGAAAGCCGAAGTTTGCGGGTAATCCGCAGGCAATTGCAGAGTTACGTTGTCAAATCAGAGATTGGGAGAGCTATTGTGAATAACTTCCGCTATGAAGAGCTCAAGTCGCCGGAGGTAGGTGAAGCCGCTCTGCAGGATCCGGTCGTCGTGTTGCCGGTAGGCACGATGGAGCAGCATGGGCCGCACATGCCGCTGATGGTCGATTACATCATCCCGCAGCGCATAGCCAATGAGGTGGCCGAGCATTTGACCCCCAATGTCATCGTGATGCCGCCGGTATTTTACTCGTTCAATGAGCACCACATGGACTTTCCGGGCACTATCGCCATCAATATGTACACGATCATCGATTACGTGGCGCAGATCGGCTTCAGTCTGGCCCATCATGGCTTTCGGCACATCGTGCTGCTCAACGGCCACGGCAGCAATGTACCGGTGATGGACCTCGCCATGCGCCGCATTAACAATGAGAGTGCGGCGATCAGCGTGCTGGCCAACTACTGGGCCCTCATTCGGGCTGAAGACCTGACGTGGGACCGCGAGTCGCATGGCGTGAGCCACCACGCGGACGAGGATGAGACCTCCCTTATGCTGTATCTCTGCCCTCATCTGGTGGACATGAGCAAGGCAGTGCGTACGGTGGAAGAGGTGCAACAGAGCGAGCACATCTGGGGCGCGTGGCCGGCCAATACGCGCATACACTACCAGGAGTTCTTCAGCCGCAATACGTCAACCGGCATCCAGGGCGATCCTATGGGGGCCAGCGCCGAGAAAGGCGAGGTTCTCTACAAGGCGGCAGTGAAACGGACCGCGGCGTTTCTCGATGAGTTTCGCGCCCGCGAAATTCGGCCGCAGCGTGACTTCCACCCCAAGCCTTAGGGTTAGGGCAATCCTGCGAGCGAATGGAGCGTAGTCGGGACTGGGGTACGAGTTGTGTATCACAACAACCGGTTTTTTAGGGCTCTAGCTCGCCGAGAGAGACGGTCTGGGAGACTTGGGTAGGCGTTCGTAGTGGAATAGCTTTGGCCGTTCGTGCTGAGCACTTCGACAGGCTCAGCACAGGCTTGTCGAAGTATGAACGGCCGGTGTTATGAAGCACCACTTCCGTGCACCCTTCGACAGGCTCAGGGCGAACGGAAGCGCACTTCGGGGATCGTCTTCCCCGGCTGTGTGCCCTTCGACAGGCTCAGGGCGAACGGAAGTGCATTTGGGGGATCGTCTTCCCCGGCTGTGCGCCCTTCGACAGGCTCAGAAACTGTCTTGGGTGTCAAGGTGCGGTGGTTGGTTTCCAGGGCGACTGTGTATTGAGCATGCGGTTGAGGATGGTGAGCAGCTTGCGCATGCAGGCGGTAAGGGCCACTTTCTTGGGTTTGCCTGCGGCGCACAGTCGGTCATAGAAGATTTTGATCACCGGATTGAAGCGGGTTGCGACCAAGGTAGCCATGTAGAGACTGGCGCGCACCGGGGCTCTGCCGCCCCAGACGCTGCGCTTGCCCCGGTAGGTGCCGCTATCCCGGTTGTGGGGAGCGACCCCCACCAGCGCGGCAATCTGCTTGCGATTGAGCCTGCCCAGTTCCGGGAGTTCTGCCAGCAAGCAGGTAGCCGTAACCGGGCCAATTCCCGGTACGCTGGACAGCAGGTTCTCACGGGCACGCCACAGCGGGCTGGTTTGGACGAGCGCCGCCAGTTCCTGGTCCAGGCTATCGAGTTGCCGCCGCAGCCAGGCAATGTGGGACTTGATCTGGGGACGAACCCGCTTGGTGGCCCGGGGCAGACGGTTGCACTCGGCAGTCAGCATCGCGACCACCTGCCGCCGCCGCGCTACCAAGCCCCGCAACTCCTGCGTCTGCGCGTCCGGCAGTGCGCGCGCCTCCGGTTGCACCGCTTCTCCAAAGCGCGCCAGCATGCCTGCATCTATCGCGTCCGTCTTCGCCAACCGTCCCGTGGCGCGCGCAAAGTCCCGCACCTGCCGCGGGTTCACGACCGTCACCTCCAGCCCCGCTGCCACTAACTCTCCTGCCACCGCGCTCTCCAGCCCACCCGTCGCTTCCAACACCACGCCCTGCGGCGCCAATGCAAGCAGACGCTCCCGCAGCTCCTCTATCCCTGCCGCATCGTTCCCAACCCACCACGACTGCGCTTCGTCAGCTACTCCCACGTCAAGCCGGTCTTGCGATACATCGATCCCCACGTACACTGCCATTGCCTCCCTCCTGCTATACTATGGCTGGCGCTCCCATGCAGTCCCTGCCTTACGGATACGGACTTCGTGTCCCGGTAACTGTTCGGGCTCTGGGGGAGCTCGGCAGGTGTGGCGACCACTCTGAGCCACGGTCTGCCAGACCTAGGACGAACCGGTCTGCCACGCCTGCTCCCATTCTATCTCCCTTTTCCAAGATATAAGGGCGAACGGAAGCGCACATTGGGGATCGTTTTCCTTGGCTGTTCACCCTTTGACAAGCTCAGGGCGAACGGAAGGGAATTTTGGGGATCGTCTTCCTTGGCTGTGCGCCCTTCGACAGGCTCAGGGCGAACGGATTGCGCACATTGGGGATCGTCTTCCCCGGTTGTGCACCCTGCGACGGGCTCAGGGCGAATGGAAGTCCACTTTGGGATCGTCTTCCCCGGCTGTTCACCCTTCGACAGGCTCAGGGCGAACGGATTGCGCACTTTGGGGATCGTCTTCCCGGGCTGTTCGTCCTTCGACAGGCTCAGGGCGAACGGAAGCGCAATTTGGGGATCGTCTTCCCGGGCTGTTCGTCCTTCGACAGGCTCAGGGCGAACGGATTACGCTGTCAACGGCAAAGCGCATACAATCTCCGTCGCGTCGACCGAGAGCCCTCTCAGGCATCGCGCAGAAGCCCTCTGTGGCATTGCCCAAGAGCCTTCTGAGGATGCCTTTAGATGGATGAGCTGATCGTGCTGAGGGTATTGCAGGGCACTTCCTTCCCAAGGTAAAGTATGCGCCCTGCGGGTCCAGCCGGTTAGATTACCGCGATCTGTCCGCCGTCGACCACGAGGGCGTGGCCGGTTACGTAGCGACTGAGATCGCTAGCCAGGAACACCGCACAGTCTGCCACCTCTTCCGGTTCGCCCACCCGCCGGAAAGGAACGCGCTTCAGGTATTCGTTGATCCAAGCCTCGTCGGCGATGCTCTCTACCGTGAGCGGCGTGCGAATGTAGCCGGGAGCGAGGCAATTCACGGTGATTTCGTGCTTTGCCATGTCGATAGCCGCACTCTTTGTAAGCAGTGTGACCGCGCCTTTTGAGGTATTGTAGGCTGCCAGCTCTTCCTCTCCCATGAGACCGTTCACGGAAGACATATTGATGATGCGGCCGCCGTTTCCTTGCTCCACCATCTGTCTCGCGGCGACCTGATCGCAAAGGAATACGCCGTGCAGGTTGACGTCGGTCACCCGGTGCCAGTCATCGTCCTTGATATCCACAAAGTCGTGCTCTATGGCTATGCCCGCGATGGCGGCCATGATGTCGAGCTTGCCGAATGCCGACACGGACCGCGAGACCACAGCTTCAACGTCGGCGCGCTGGGTAACGTCGCAGCGCTGCGTGAGAAACATCGGACTGTGTTCTCTTGCACGCTCAGCAGTTAGTTGAAGCCCATCCTCGTTCAGGTCGGCGCCGAGCACATTTGCCCCTTCGCGCAAGAAGGCGAGGGCGGTAGCTTGCCCGATGCCGCTGGCGGCACCGGTTACGATGGCACTCTTGCCAACGAGTAGGTCTGGCATTGTAGCGGGCTCCTCTCACTCCTAGAATTACATAACTACTGTTGCGCCGCCTGCAGACGGCGAGCCATTTGTTCTGGAATTGGCGGCTTCATCTAGAGGGCACACTTCCCCAAGACATTTTTCGCCCTGACCGGCAGCGGCTTGCGACTCGTGCCATCCTTCGGATAGACAACAGTCTTCAAACGCTATGCTTCTTGCAACGCCTTTGCCACTGCATCTACCGTTTGGCGGACGTCCTCCTCGGTGTGCGCTGCAGAAACATACCAACGACCGGAGGGAATAGTACGCACGCCGTGATCGATGAGTTTACCTTGGAACGCGGCGTATTTGTCCTCATCGCAGTCCCAATTGTCGCGGAATGACGTGATCTCCTGGCGTTCCGTGAACCAGGCAAATAATACCGGGCCGATGCCTTGCACCAAGACCGCCTGACCGGCTTCCTGCGCTGCGTGTCGAATTCCATCCATCAGACTGAGGCCAATCGTGCGAATCTGGTCATATACGGCGCCATTATCGCGGGAGAGCACATCTAAGGTTGTATTGGCGGCGGCGAGCGTGATGGGATTGCCATTGTACGTACCGCCGTGCATGACGCCACTGCCAACCATGGCCATAATGTCGCGGCGCCCACCGAAAACGCTTAACGGAAAACCATTGGCCACAGCTTTTCCCAGTGTCACGAGGTCCGGCGTTACACCGAGCAGGCCCTGCGCTCCGTGGAGATCTGTCCGGAAGCCCGTTATCACCTCGTCGAAGATAAGCAAGATGTCCTCACGCGTGCAAATTTCGCGTAGGCCCTCTAGGAAACCTGGTTTAGGTAGAATCAAGCCGCCATTGCACATGATAGGTTCCGTGATCACGGCGGCGACGTTCCGGCCTTCTCGTTCAATGAGTTCTGAAAAGACGTCCAAGTTGTTCCAGGGAAGCACCAAAGTCTCGCCTGCTGCGTGAGGAAGTTGCCCCTCGCTGCCGAGCACCGGGCGCGGAAACGGCAATTCGCCTGCTTCTTCTGCCGAGTGGGGGTGATCGCTGATCAGTTGGTCGTCCAGCCAGCCGTGGTAATGGCCCTCGAAGCGGACGATCTTCGTGCGGCCGGTGTAGGCGCGGGCGAGGCGGAAGAGCGCATGGTTTGCCTCCGATCCGCTACCGCAGAAGCGCACGACCTCCATGGCAGGCATAAGCGCGCTGATCTTTTCCGAAACCGCTACTTCGATCTCGTGCTGTCCGCCATACGTTTGGCCCAGCGCCACCTGTCGCTGTACAGCTTCGACAAGCTCAGGGTGACTATGGCCCAGAATGAGCGGTCCGTAGGCGGCAACGTAATCGATATACTCGTTGCCGTCCACGTCAAACAACCGAGATCCCTTGCCGTGGCTAAAGTAGAGCGGCGCAGGGCGTTCTTGCAGTCGGATATTGCTGCTCACACCGGCAGCAAGATGCTTTTGAGCACGCTCCCATAGCTGCTTAGAGCGGGTAATGCTTCGCAATGCTGAAAAACCTCCTACGTCTCGGAGTAGATTCGTGTTTGGTGTACCTGTGCACCCGTCGTACGGGCGAAGGTTAGCGCGTGCCTATGGTGACACAATGGTTTCCGGGAGGCGCATCCAAGATGTGTTTCTCTGCTCCGCTTGAAACGGAGAGTGAGGCTTCGTTATCGGCGTAAATGATGTCTTCCACCACTTCATTGGGAAGTGCTGAACACGTGATGGTTTGTTGCTTTTCCGTCCAGTTGCGGCAAATGAGTGTGTTGGCGTAGCGGCGTGATGATACACCGGTTTCCCACAACTGTTTGACTTCCGGCATGGTTATGAAGACGTGTGCAGGATGCTGCGCTCCCAGCCAAGCGAGGTAGGAATCCCATACTGCGAAGTTGTTGTCCACGTCGGTGGTGAATGCGGTGAAGTTGCGTCGATGGCTACTGATGAATGCCGGCCGATTGGCCTGCCAGGCAGCGACCGTCTCTGCTTGGACGCGGGCGAGAATGTCCTCTTGGTCCGCCGTTTGGAATGGTTCGAAGTTTATGGCGCTACCGGAATACCACAGGTCGGCAAGCGGTGAACGCTTCCCTGTCTGGTCTTCTCCCTCTCGGTCGGAGGCCCCCACGCGGATCTCGATTCCCTGCGTGGCCCAGGCGATTTCAGCCTCATCAGAATTGCGCACGCTAGTGGGGGCATAGCCGAACGAGCGGATGAAATAGCCCATGGCCCCGCGCACCCATTCCTTGCGCTCCGGTTCGGCCATGTCTTCATGCTCCGGCACACGTTCTCGCACGTTCTCGCACACATACATCCGATGTGCAAACATCAGTACCGCCCGCGGCTCGCCTTCGCGCAGTCGCTTGAGCCAGCGATGATGGCTGAAGTGGTGCGTGCGTCCGTGATACTGAGGGGACCACACGCCGCGCTCAATGCCTTCACGCGCTTTGGCTACGATATCACCCCGCTCCCAGCCCTGCGAGACCCCTTGGTCGAGGCCAATGTCCACGTAATAGCGAAACTCACTCGCGCGGATAGCATCGTAGTCCGGGCTGCCCACGATGTAGTATGGTTCGAAAACAATCGGCTGGCCGTCGCCGCCGCGATGTGCTTCCAACAATTGAAACGTGCGCTCCAAGTCGGCGGGCGTTTCCAAACTTCCCGAAGACCAGCGCGTCTGCATGAGTTCCTCGTGGCGGGTGGCGTGGTACGACTCTTCGGTCGGCGCCCAGGCATTCATTCCCCAGTCGTCACTCCAGACAACTACCGCGGGATGCTCTTGCCATTTCACTGCTGAACTCATAGGTAGCCTCTCAGTCCTTCCATTGTCGGAACGCAAAGGAGCCGCGCCATGTCATGCATCGAGGGTCCGGTCGCGGCAGTAGCAAATCGAATTGGCGACCGGACACAGGGCCGAATTAAGTAGGAATGAGACCATTGAGATTCGGCCGCCAGAAAAGAATTTCAATTGCTTGGATCGCAAACGAGGCCAGATAAGATGCATCGCATGCTGTCATTGCCGGCCGATTGTCCTCTTCTTGCTTGGGTTGGGCCCTGAGGAACGGTCACGTTCGGGAAGTCATTGGTACTTCCCGATGCTAAATCCAGTCAATGAAATGGTATGCCCAAGGTGAAGAGGGAATGGCATCGCAGACCCGCTCGATGACTTGGGAATTTGCGCCAAACGCCGTCACGCTGCCTTCGGAAAGGCGTGCACGCAGATCAATCCGGGCAAGCAGCCAGCGGTGCAGCGTCTCTTCTTTCATCTCCAACGTCAATGTATGCTGACGCGTCTCGGGCTCGATGAGAAGATATTCATCTTTCGGTGTGACCACCACAAGGGCCGTATTGTACAGATCAAAGCGCTCGCTCCAGTGTTTCTCGAAGAAGCAGAGCACGTCGATGACTTGGCCCATGATGATGGTGCCGCGCGGCTCCGGTAGGTAGCCATTCGATAGGAACAGAGGGAGAAGGGGGTCTTCATCAGAGAGCTGAATATCTACACTGAGTTTGCGTTCTCCAGCAACGGACGCCACTCCGGTTAGGATGCGCTGCGCAATATTTGAGTCTGCTCCTAGTGTCGCGATCTCCAAAATATTTGCCACTCCGTTGTGCCGCGTAGTGCGCACGCCGCAGACCGCGTAGCCCAAAAGCTCATCGCTTTGGATGATGTGAACGAACGAGAAATCGGTCGGAAACTCAGAATAGATTGAGGAGGATAGCGCTCGTTGCCAGTATTCTCCACAGCGTTGCGGAAAGCCGCCGAGACGTCCGTATGTGCTACCAAAGACGGCTTGGAGGCGTTCGTTGTTAAGGAAAACAGACTCCTTACCCGCCAAGGTAACTCCGGGCGGTAGGTAGCTTGTTTCCGGTGAACCGAAACGATAGTGGCGTGAGTAAAGGAGGTCGTAGTGATTGGTGGTGGCATAGAAGCGGTAGCCGTCGCTGCGCTCGTCGCCGCGGTAAACGAAAAGTGCATCGGCGCGACCCGGCAAGAATTGGCGGGCGTTCTCAATCATGCCCCGGCCAATGCCTTGACTGCGAAGCTCTTCTCGTGTGCCCACTGAGTTTTCGAATGCCGCAGTTATTGTCACACCGGGCGCGATCACTGTCTCGCGCAATATCAGGGGAATCGCACCCACAACCTCTTCCTCGAGGACGGCGATGGATGCCAGCATATTGTCTCGTTCCCAGTCTTCCTGGGTTACGGGTGCGTCCGAAAAGACCTCGTTACGGAGTGTTATCGTGCTGAATACATCCTCGGGTTGCATCTCACGGTACACGATTCCTTCCATATGGGGAACAGCCTCACGTTTCAATTTCATTAGTTTCCGGTTCGAGTAACGCGGTTTTCTTGCGAGTGCGTGCAAATGTGCACATGCCGCTCGTATTGTAGCACAGAAGCGTTTGACTTGCTAAGGAATGAGCGTGTGTGCTGAGCTCTGCCGGCACGCGCGGCAATATTGGGTTTCGCCGCGAAAACTGTAGTTCCGCAAACAAGAACACCGGCATCTGGCACGGAGTACAGCGGGAGAGCAACACGATCGGTCATTCCGCTTTGCGTTCCTCGTGCGCACCTGAACGCATTTACGCCAAGATTGCGGGTAAGGGCTCTTCAGGCAAATGCCTTTAGCGTCGTGCTTCGGCTTCTACCTGGGACTCAATGTCCGTTTCTTGCTCCATCAACGCACGGAGCGGCTTGGGGAAGACCTTCCAGAACATCGGCAGATAACGGTCGAGGTTGTCCAAGATCGCCTTGCCGCGCGGACTGCCCGTCACGGCAACGTGCCGCGTAAGCAGGTGTTGAAGCGTACTGATGTCTTCGCCATCTGTCAATGGTTCGATATCTATCATCTCCGGGTTGTACCGCCGGGAAAAGGTGTTGTTCTCATCGAGAACGTACGCGATGCCGGCGGCCATGCCGGCGCCGAAGTTGTGTCCCACCTCTCCTAGGACGGCCACAACGCCGCGAGTCATATACTCACAACAGTGATCGCCTGCGCCTTCAACCACCGCTTCCGCGCCGCTATTGCGCACGGCAAACCGCTCGCCCGCCTGACCGGCCACAAAGAGTGAGCCACCTGTCGCGCCATAGAGACAGGTATTCCCTATGAGGACGTTCTTTTCAGACGGCAATGCAGCATCAGGTGAAGAGAGCACCACAATCTCGCCGCCGGTCATGCACTTAGCCACGTAGTCTTGGGCCTCACCATGGAGCGTGAGGGACATGCCGGGCACGCAGAAGGCGCCGAATGACTGACCGGCGCTGCCCTTGAAGGTCAGGGCTACCGATCCTGCCCTCAGGCCGGTGTCCGTGTGCTTGTCGGCGATTGCCCCGGCAACACGGGCGCCGATACTACGCATGTGGTTTCGCACGTCGTACGTGAGACTCACCTGCTGCTCGCCCGCAATGCCGGCGGCGGCTTCTTGCAGGATGGTGTCGTCGAGCGTGGAGCCTCCGGGGTTATTCCACTCCTGCTGTGAGGATCGTGGGAGCGCACCGCTAGGATCACCTTCAGCCAAGAGTGGAAGTAGATCGATAGTGTTGGCTTTGTCATCACCGGGGACCTCTCTTTGCCGCAGCATGTTGGTGCGCCCAATGACTTCTTCAAGCGAGCGGATACCCAAGCTAGCTAAGATCTCCCGGACCTCCATGGCGATTAGCGTGAGGAAATTGACGAGCATTTCCGGTGTGCCGGTAAACTTTTCGCGCAAGTCCTCCCGCTGGGTGGCGATGCCGGTAGGGCAGGTGTTCAGGTGGCACTGGCGGGCCATGTCGCAGCCAATTGCCACGAGGCTGCCGGTTCCAAACCCAAACTCCTCGCCGCCAAGCATGGCCCCGACCACAACGTCGCGTCCGGTCTTGAAGCCGCCGTCCACACGCACTCGAATGCGAGAACGGAGGTTATTTCGCATGAGAGTCTGTTGGGTCTCCGCCAGACCCAGTTCCCAGGGCAGCCCGCCGTTCTTGATGGAACTCAACGGCGAGGCGCCCGTACCGCCGTCCTGTCCGGAAATTAGCACATAGTCTGCGTATGCCTTGGCGATGCCAACGGCCACAGTGCCGACGCCGGCCTCAGAAACCAGCTTGACCCCAACGCGCGCGCGTGGATTGACTTGCTTTAGATCGTATATGAGCTGGGCTATATCCTCAATGGAATAAATGTCGTGGTGGGGTGGCGGCGAGATGAGTGGGATACCGGGAATGGCATGCCTAATCCTGGCTATGAATGGTGTGACCTTGAAGCCGGGCAATTGACCGCCCTCGCCCGGTTTTGAGCCTTGGGCCATCTTGATCTCAAGCTCTTTGGCCCTGACCAAGTATTCCGTCGTGACTCCAAAGCGTGCGCTGGCTACTTGCTTCACCGCGCAGTTGGCAGACTCGCCGTTCGGCAGTGGCTTGAACCACTCGGGGTCCTCACCGCCTTCGCCGGTGTTGCTTCGTCCGCCTATCCGATTCAGGGCAATTGCAATAGTCTTGTGCGCTTCCGGTGAAAGAGCGCCGAGTGACATTGCTTGAGTCGTGAAACGACGGCGGATCGAGTCAACCGACTCGACTTCTTCGAGAGGAACTGGGTCGTGCGGCACAAATTCGAGAAGGTCGCGCAGGCTCGTGGGGGGCCGTGTGTGCACCATATTGGCGTAACGCCGATAATCATCCATTTCGCCTGAAAGAGCGGCCTGCTGGAGTGCTTGCACGGTAGTGGGACTATACGCGTGATACTCGCCAGTGCGTCTAAACCGATAGAGGCCATAGTCCGGCAACCTGCCATTCTTGCGCTCAGCAAAGGCTTCAGCGTGGCGATTGGCCACTTCTTCTTCAATCTCTTGGAGCCCGAGCCCTTCGATCCGGGAGGGCGTGCCGGTAAAGTAGAAACTTGAGAGACTGCTATTCAGGCCGACGATTTCGAAAATCTGCGCGCCGCGATAGCCACCGAGGGTGCAGATGCCCATCTTCGACATTATCTTCAACAGCCCATCTTCGACGGCCGCGCGATAGTTCTGCCATGCAGTGAGGGGATCGACCGTTTGCCGACGGTCGGTCTCCGCAGCGTGACGGATGGTCTCCAGCGCGAGATAGGGATAGACGAAGCCAACGCCATGTCCAAGGAGGCAGGCAAAGTGGTGAATGTCCCACACCTCGCCACTCTCGACCACGATGCTCGCCTGCATGCGCTTGCGGGCGTGAGCAAGGTGTTGATGCACAGCGGATGCAGCGAGGAGAATTGGTATTGGCGCATGGTCGGGACCCACACCGAGATCGCTGAGGATCAAGACGGTCCGCCCTTTGTCAATACTCTGCTCGGCGTGCATGCATAGCTTACGTAGAGCTTCTTCCATACCGGATCGCCCCTGGGCAACCGGATAGGTTGTGGAGAGCATGATCGATGAGAAAGAGGAATCAAACTGATGCACCAGGTCTCTGAATTGGCCGTGGTCCAGCAAAGGGCTGTCATACTCCAGGAGGTGCGCGTGTTCGGGTGTCTCCGTAAGTATGTTGCCGCGGCCGCCTATATAGCTCCTCAGCGACATGACCAGCGATTCGCGAAGCGAATCAATCGGCGGATTCGTTACCTGCGCAAATCGCTGCTTGAAATAGTTGAAAAATGACCGTGGTTGGGATGAGAGCACCGCCAAAGGAGTGTCGTTGCCCATAGACCACACCGGGTCCTTGCCTTCTTTGCCCATGGGGTCAAGCACCATGCGCAAATCTTCATTGCCATATCCAAATATGCGGTGCAACGTGCCCAGGCTACCTTCGTCAAAGCCAAGACTGTCCTCGAGTTTCGGTGCAGTCAAATTGGCCCGTACACGGAACTCCTTCAGCCAAGCGCGGTAGGGCGCTCCTTTTGCCAGCCGCTCCTTGATGTCGCTATCGGTCAAAAGGCAATGGTTAACCGTATCAACAGCCAGCATTTCGCCGGGGCCAAGCCGCCCTTTCTCGATTACGTCTGAATCGGGAACGATCGAGGCGCTTGCTTCCGATGCGACCACCACCATGCCGGAACGGGTGACTTTGTAGCGGGCGGGCCGCAGGCCGTTGCGGTCCAAACACGCAGCGGCAATTCGGCCATCGGTGAACGTCAAGGCCGCCGGGCCTTCCCACGGTTCCGCAATACCTGCATGGTAGGCATGAAAAGCTCGGAGGTCTGTGTCCATGTCCTCGTCATTCTCCCATGCCTCCGGCACCATCATCGCAAGCGTGTGGAGAATATCTCGTCCGGAAAGGTGGATTAATTCTGCAAGATTGTCCAACGACGCCGAGTCGCTTCCTTCCGGTTCGACAAAAGGAATTCCTGCCCCGACACGGTCATCCCAGGCTGCGGCTAGCATGCTGTGCTCACGAGCCCGAGTCCAATTGCGGTTGCCCCACAGGGTATTGATCTCACCATTGTGGGCAAGCATGCGGAAGGGCTGTGCCAATTGCCAGGTAGGAAACGTATTGCTGCTATACCGCTGATGGAACAAGGCAAGGGCGGTCTCAAAGTCCGGGTCTTTCAAGTCCAGGTAGAATTCCGCAAGTTGTGCCGCAATGATCAGTGCCTTGTAAATAACCGTGCGATGAGAGAACGAAGGCAGGTACAGCTCTGCTATCCCCGCACGGCTGGCAGCACCTTGGATAGCCCTTCTAGCCACGTAGAGGGCGCGTTCGAAAGCAAGATCATCCATCCCATCGGGGCGCTGCACCATGACCTGCTGAATGTCGGGAGCACTCTGCGCTGCAATTGCGCCAAGCGCAGCAATGTTCACCGGCACGGGCCGCCACAAGAGTAGCCGGAGTCCTTGCTCTTGAAGGACACTATTGACAATCTCAACGGCCTGCGCGTTCGTTGCGGTGCCGGACTGCGGGAGATAGACCATGCCGACGCCTACATCATTGGGGTCCACATGAATGATGTTTTTTGCTGCAAGTTCCCGCTGCACCAGCTTCACTGGGATCTGCGTCAGAATCCCCGCACCGTCGCCAGTTTTACCGTCTGCGGAAACGGCGCCGCGATGACTGAGACCGACAACGGCCTCAATTGCCGTCCGGAGAATCTCGTGCTCCGGCACGCCGGATATGCTGGCGACGAGGCCCACGCCACATGAGTCAAATTCAAACTCGGGGCGGTAGAGACCGTTGTGTCTTGGCGTCGATTCAAGTAATGCGGGGTCGGATTTGCTCTTCGAACTCATGTAAATCACTCACAGAGAGTTACGGATCAATTGGGAGGATGTCAGTGCGCTAGCGGGGCTGCTGCAGTTTATGTACGTCCCTTAAATATGAAATGAGGGACTCCGCTCTGGAGTTCCTCACAGCCCATTTCTTGTGCTCCACGCTACGCTGCTGGGGCAGGTTTTCCCTATGATAGCGTAGGGTAAGCGGGCCGTCAAGAAGACATTCTCTTGCGTTCAATATCCTCGCTATGCGTTTGGTTTCTTATGCAGATATAAAGATGAATTGACAAGCATGATCTGTTTTATTTTCCAGTTACCGCGACAAGAGAAATCGCAGGTGTTTTTGGGAGCTTATGAAGTGAGGTCGCTTTTGAACGCAGGGCCTCATCAACTATTGGGGATGAGCTAACGCTTGCCTGCGCTACAGCCTATGAGCGATTGTGAAACGACTTTTGTTCTTCCATGAGATGCGCTTCAGGCGGTCGCCTGCAAAGCCATTCATGTGCTTGACAACAAGCGTAGTTGAATCTAGTTCATGGCGGTGATAGAATCGGTTTGCGTGGGTGATTAGCTCAGCTGGTTAGAGCGCTACTCTTACAAAGTAGAGGCCGCAGGTTCGAGTCCTGCATCGCCCACCCGTCAATCGCCGAGATAGCTCAGTCGGTAGAGCACAGGACTGAAAATCCTGGTGTCGCCGGTTCGATTCCGGCTCTCGGCACCCTGTGAATCCAGGCGTCGCGCGCAATGGAGCGTCGCGCCTGGGTTTTTGTTTTCTTAGGTAGATTGATACGATGAGCGTCGGCGCAATTTTCTTTATGAACTAGCGTCAATGAGCGCTTCCAACCCCACGCTCTCGGTCGATTAGCGCTACCTTCCCATGCGTGGTCTGTCTCTACTGCTCATCACATCTACGGACTGTTTCGACCCCTCATTGAGCATTTTGCTCGTAGAGGAGTAAGAGGTCGTCAAGCCGAGCGCGGTAAATGGCTGATGGTGTGCTGTAATAAATCCAGCCATCGCTGCTGTACGTGACATCGAGCGCGCAGTTGTTTGACAGTATCTTTTCGCTTTCGACAGTGGTGAAATCTGGGCCGCTCAATTGCAGCGCACGCAGTAAGAAGCCATGGTAGGCACAGAATAGGAGCAAGTCAGGCTGTTCAGTCGTGAAAGTGCCACCGGTTGGTCCGATGGGGCCCTCCGGCCATAAGCCATAGACTGCAACTGGGTCAACAAAGCCCTCTGTTTCGCTTTCACCCATCTGAGTAGGCCAGCCATAGTTGCGGCCGGCTTCGATCTTGTTTACCTCGTCAAAGCCGCCAGGGCCATTCTCGGTAGCATAAAGTGAGCCCGTATCGGGTTGGAAGGCGAGCCCGAAGACATTGCGCAGTCCGATGGCAAATACGGGCGAACCTGGAAAGGGGTTGTCATTGGGAATGGAGCCATCGGGATTGTAGCGGAGGATCGATCCTTCCAGCTTCTTGGGGTCTTGGGCAAGCTCCGGCACATCAGTATCGCCAATTGAAAGATAGAGTTTCCCATCGAGGCCGAATGCAATACGCCCGCCGTTGTGATAGTAAATTGTCGCGGCGGGGAGGTTATCGAGGATCACGGTGGGATCCCGGCCGGTGCCCTCGTCATCGCGGTAGCGGACGACCTTCTGCATGAGGGGGAAACCGGTGTCCGGATTGTCCACGACATACATGGCGTAGACATAGGGTTCTCGAGGGAAGTTTGGATGAAGAGCGAGGCCGAGGAAGCCGGATTCTCCGGAAGTTGAGACGTTCTCTATAGTGGCGAAAGGTTCGGACTGAAGTTTACCCTCTTGCACAATGCGAATGTTGCCGGTGTGAAGTTCGGCGAAGAAGAGCCTGCCGTCTGGAGCGGGCGCCAAGGCGACCGGCCACGCGGCGTCGACCACTTTGCCTTCTGCAAGATAGATACGGCGAGACAGTGGCGATTGCCGAGGGCGTGGCGAAACATAATCACCGGACTTGCGATCGCGAACGTAGACGTGAATATCCACGGGTCCGGCAGGGAGATTGGAGAGTTGAGCTGTGAAGCCGCTGCTAGCGAAGCGAGGATCGCCGAGTGCCTCGGCGACATCTGAACGATAGGTGCCGTAGACTGCCTCGGTGAGGAATTGACCGCTTTCTCGCGGGCCGTTCCAGATTTCAACAGTGCCGACACCGGTGCCCTTGTCGCTGCCTGGGATGGCAGCCCAGCCTTGAATGGACACAGGAAGGCTATGGATGCCCTGGCCGAGGGGGAGGTCAATGTTACCTTGGTATCCCAGATTGAAACCAAGACTCTTGGTTTCGGGGAGAATGACGATCGGCATAGTTGCTGTAGCTGCGACAGTACCGTTTTGGAGATAGGCCACGATAAGTAGAGAATGCGTTCCATTGGGCAGGTTTGGAATGGAAAGGAAGAACTCGCTTTCAATAGGGTCGGAAAAAACCTGCTTTTCGGTAGTTAGGCCTACCTGCTCGCCATTGATCCAGGCCTCAATACGTGTAACGACTAGATTAATGTCTCTTGGTAGCATGACTGATCCATGAATGATGAACGGGGAGTTCACACTCGCGTCGGGTGTTGGCGAATGGATGTGAAATCTACCGCACGTTGAGGAATTCCACGTGGAGATGGTTGCACCTTCAGGAACTACTGTAACTGTATTTCTCCCCTGAAGGAATCGATAGTGGCGAATGTCCTCCATTTCGAAAACACCAATGTTGGTGGTATGGACTAGCGGCCCCTTTTCTCCACCCGGTGGTATCTCATAGTTCACCATCGCGCCCATTCCTTTAATTCTAAAGGAGTGCCACTCATTTCCAGCCGTGATGTAGAGCTTGTACCACCGATTCTGCCTCAACACAATGTTACTGGGGATCATGCGATGGGGATGCTCCAGCACTTGGATTCGAATGACCTCTGGCGTTGGTTCTGCAGCCGGGCGGGGCCTTTGAGCTGTAGCAAGATCAATGTGGCACGGAATGAGTTGCTGTAGGGCTTCCGGTGAGGGCTGGATAGCTTGAGGCGCGTTATCGGGTGGTTGCGAAGCAGCTGTACTGTTGGATGATTGAAGCCTCTCTCTGATACTGCCGCATGACACCGACAGTACCAGTCCGAAAACAACCATGATGAGCAGGCTAGCGGCCGATCCAATCAACCTGGAAGAGTTGTCGTGTTCCATGAATGGCACTGAATGAAGGTCTCCTTGCCTCTTTAGACTCTTTCAAACTCTTTCGCTTGGTTCTTCTCTAGGGCAAAGTGTCTAACTATCCTTGCACTCTAAGCGATTCATCTTCTGTTACACCACAGGTACCTATTGAATAGAAGCACGACAAGAGTTTCTTTGACCTTGTCGTCCACAGGGGATTACCAGTATCCAGTGTTAAGGAATGTAGTTTCCTCTTTCGCAGTTTCGCTGCGGGAGCCTGAATGTGAACCCAGTCCACAAAGGAATCCCATCACTGTGCGGCACCCTTGCTTATGTGGGATTTTCTTCGAACAGCCGCAAGAGATCGTCGATCCGCGCACGATAGATTGCGGAAGTCGTGCTGTAATATATCCATCCATCGTCGCTGGCAGTTACGTCTAGAATGCAGTTCTTTGACAGGACCATTTGGCGTTCCACCGTGGTGTAATCGGGGCCACTCAACTCAAGGGCGTGGAGTGCAGGAACGTGATAGGCACAGAACAGTAAGAGGTCCGGTCGATTGAGCGGAAACGCAGCACCGGTGGGGCCATACGTCGGGGACTTTCGATATTCCCCAAAGACGGCGATGGGATCGCTGAATCCCTCTGCATTGGCGACCCCCATGTGAACAGGCCAGCCGTAGTTGTGACCCGCTTCGATCCTGTTTACTTCATCAAAGCCTCCCGGACCGTTATCTGTGGCGTAGAGGGCACCGGTCTCCGGTTGGAAGGCGATTCCAAAGGGGTTGCGCAAGCCGTAGGCATAGATGGGAGAGCCGGGCAGCGGGTTATCATCCGGCACACTGCCGTCGGGGTTGTATCGAAGGATGGAGCCTGCCAGGCTTGTAAGGTCCTGAGATGACTCGGAGACAAAAATGTCACCAATGGTAACGTAGAGTTTGCCATCCGGGCCAAAGGCAATTCGCCCCCCATTGTGAGATGCGCCCAACGTTGCCGGGAGGTTATCGAGAACCACGGTGTAGTCCTGACCGACTCCATTTGCGTCGCGGAAGCGGACGACCCTTTGCATTAACGGCAAGCCCGTTTTTGGATTGTCAACTACATACATGGCGTAAACATAGGGGTTGTTCGCGAAGTCGGGGTGAAGGGCGAGACCGAGGAATCCGGATTCGCTGTGCGTTGAGACGTCATTGAAAGCGGCAAAGGGCTCTGGTGCAACCTGCCCGTCTTGCACAACGCGAATGCGGCCAGTGAGGAGTTCGGCATAGAAGAGTCTGCCGTCCGGCGCGGCAGCCAAGGCCACGGGCCATGATGCTTCGGCTACTTTCCCTTCGGCCAGCGTGAACTGGCGTGTTGGAGTCTCCTCGCTTTCGAATGGCGCAACGTACGCACCCGTTTTCCGGTCGCGGACGTAGAGATGGAGGTCTAAGGGGCCGACCGTGAGGTCGGTGAGGCGGGCGAACCAGCCGCTGGAGGCAAAGCGAGGATCGCCAAGTACTTGTGCGACGTCAGGACGATACGTGCCGTAGACAGCCTCAGTGAGTAGGCGCCCGCTCTCCCGAGGACCGTCCCATATTTCCACTGTACCCACGCCCGTTCCGTCACTGCCCCCAACAATGGCAGCCCATCCGCGAATTGTAACCGGTAAGTCAAGCAGGGAGCTGTCTGCTGGGTGGTCGATACTTCCCCGCAATGCCTGATCCGACGTGGAAGACGGCGACTCAGGAAGTATAGAAAGCGGCAGGGATGCAGTTGCTACTAGCATGCCATTCTGAAGATATGCGTAGAGCACTACAGAGTGCTCACCTGGGGGCAAGAATGGCACAGTGATGAAGAAATCGCTATGTTGTCCCCGAAACTCTATCTCTTCTTCCGTCGCTCTGCCCACTTGCTCCCCGTTGCTCCAGGCTTCAATACGCGTTACGTGAAGGGGGCCGCCAAATACTGCCAGGTCGGCCGGACTAATCGAACCCTCAATTACAAACGGAGTACTTAGCATTGCGCCAGGCGGTGGGGAAGGTACCTGAAGGCTTACACAAGAGTTGCTCCACGAGTCGATCGACATGTTGGCTGGAATTACGGTGATTGTGCTCAGCAGATGGCTCTCAGGAATCTTGCGTTCATCCTTTAGCCGAAAGACGCCAAGTCGTTGCGGCCGCAAGTCAATAATGGCTTCGCCGCCTGGCGGAAGAACAATGTCCAGGCCAAGGAGGTCCACCCTAAACTGATGCCACTCATTGCCTGCTTGGATGATCAATTGATATGGCTGATCCTGCTTGAGAACGATGTTGCTCGGAACGATACGGTAGGGCCGCTCGAGCATTTGAACCCGTATCACCTCTGGGGTTGGGCTGGCGAGAGGAGTCGTTCTAAATGCAGCACCAACATCGGTGAAACAAGGCAAGTTGGGCTGGACGGTGGGGAACGGAGCAGGGGTAGGCTTTGGAACCTCGGTTGGTATAGGTGAGGGAGGGATTGCTGTAGGTGTTATTTCATCCTCGCCGCCATCGCCGCACGACGCCAGAAGTATGATTCCTACGAGCAAAACGACGATACCGATACTTGATCCGGCCCTGTGTAGTAAGTTTCTCAGTTTCCCCATTGCCACCACGCAATGCTTCTCCACGACAGTCTTTCTCGGTGTCTTGCGTGACCGGCTGGAGCGTGCAACCTGTCGGAGGATTGCTACTTGCTTGCGGTTCAATGCATCCCAGAACGCCGAAAGATTGCTTCAAGTATAACGGGGGCCCTGATGATGTGCTAGCGTTTGACATTCAGCCGGTCAACTGGATTCTTGCGTATGCAAGCCGACGCAGGCTGCGTCGCAGAATGATCTGCCGCATGTGGCTGTTCTTTCGTCAATTGCCGTCGAGGGACCGCGTAGGTGGCTGCTACATTGGTAGGCGGGCGACTGGTATACTGCCTTCAACGATGCTAGCCTGATTGTCTCCACGAGTTCATTGGAAGTCGCGTCTGTGTCTACGGCCAGTGCCACCCTTGACTCTGCCATCCTTCATGACCTGGATTCTGCGATTCAGCGTGAATGGTTGGTAACAAACGGCACTGGCGGCTATGCCAGCGGTACGGTTACGGGCATCAATACCCGTCGGTACCACGGCCTATTGGTAGCTGCTTTGGACCCGCCCCTTGGCCGATCGGTGATGCTGGCTAAGGTGGACGAGGTCGTTTCCCTTGCCGGCCAAACCTACGAGTTGGGCGCCAATGAATTCCACCCGAATGTGATCCATCCTCAAGGCTTTGCTACTTTGGAATCGGTGCGCCTTGAAGGGCAAGTGCCGATGTTTTGCTATCGGGTTGGGAACGCTATTCTTGAGAAGCGAATTTGGATGGCCCACGGACGGAATACCACCTATGTCCGCTATACTCACGTCGCCGGCGATAGTCCTCTTGCACTGCGTGTGCGGCTCTTCACTGCCCAACGGGACTTTCACTCGCTCACGCGCGGTTCGGACGAGGCGCGTCCTGAAGTCATCGTTCAAAACGCCACATACGCGACAGTTACATCGCACCAGATAGAGTCTCCGCTTTCACTCCTCTGTAGCGAAGGCGCCGCGTTTGAGCCAAGAGAAGAGTGGTATTGGAATTACCTTTATCGTGGCGAACGCGAGCGTTCCCTGGATTTCATGGAGGACCTCTACCATCCGTTCGACTGCGCCGCAGAACTTGCACCCGGCGCAAGCATGTGTCTCATTGCAAGCGTCGAGTCCCTGCCGAACATTGATCGTGACTCATCTCAGGCCTTTAGCAGGGAGCAGGAACGCACCGACGCTTTGTTGCAAAGGGCCGCGGTAGACCCGGTCCAGGACCCAATGGAGGCGCAGTTGGTGATCGCCGCCGACCAGTTCTTAGTGGAAAGGGCGTTGACGGGGGGCGAGCAATCGCTCACCGTCATTGCGGGGTATCCGTGGTTCGGCGACTGGGGTCGAGATGCCATGATCAGCTTGCCGGGTCTTGCGCTTGCTACAAATCGCTCGGACGCTGCGAAGGGGCTCCTCCGCACATTTGCCGAATACGTCAGCGAAGGTATGATTCCTAATCGATTCCCCGATGCCGGCGAGATTCCTGAATACAACACAGTCGATGCGACTCTTTGGTACTTCCAGGCATTGCATGCTTACATGGGGACGACGAGCGACGAGGCGTTGCTGCGCGAACTCATGCCTGTACTCAAAGACATCGTCCGTCACTACTACTACGGCACCCGCTACAACATCCACGTTGACCCGGCGGACGGACTGGTATGGGCGGGTGAACCGGGCGTACAACTGACGTGGATGGACGTGAAGGCAGGTGACTGGCTTCCCACACCACGCATCGGTAAGCCGGTGGAGATTCAGGCCCTCTGGTACAATGCGTTGCGCCTGCTCGAGCAGTGGTGTCTTATGATTGAGGAGCCGGTTGATGAGATTCCACAGTGGCGGGCAGCCATCGAGCACCACTTCATGCGTCGTTTTTGGTATGAGGAAGGGGGTTACCTGTACGACGTGATCGACGGTCCGGAAGGGAATGACCCGGCGCTGCGTCCCAACCAAGTGTTCGCGCTTAGCTTGCCCTTTACACTCTTGCCCGAGGACAACGCGCAAAGAGTGCTGGAGATCGTCACAGCCGAATTGCTCACGCCGGTGGGATTGCGTTCCCTTGCGGCTAGCGACACGCAGTATCGAGGCTATTACGGCGGAACTCTTTGGGAGCGAGAGGGCAGCTACCACAATGGCACGGTCTGGGGTTGGCTGATTGGACCCTTCCTGGACGCCTTGCTCCGTTTCAATGGTGACAAAGCTGCCGCGCGGGCTTTGCTCAACGGTTTTGCCGACCACATGACAAGCGGGGCCTTGGGCACCGTCAGTGAAGTATTCGATGGCGATTCGCCGCACGCACCCCGTGGTTGCTATGCTCAGGCCTGGAGCGTGGCTGAGGTCTTAAGGCACTGGCGTAGACTGAAGGTGGATTAGATCGCCCTAGTGCTAACAACCAGTCTTGGTCAGTACATAAATGTTAAAGTAGTGTGAATCCTCTTCCGCCACTTGGGCAAGGATTCTAACGAAGATGGGTAAGCGCGAACTTCCCGGTCTGTGGAAGCATGATACTGGCAGTGTGGATGAGCTAAAAAAAGAGGGAGCATTGAGTGTGGCACAGCAAACGGTAATGCAGGAACTTGCGATTAATGGCGGCGCGCCGGTGCGTGATCTAGAGCAAAGACCATTTCCCCGGTGGCCGGTCTTTTGGGATGACGAAAAGCAAGCGGTGCAGGCGGTGTTGGATTCCGGTCACGTAAACTACTGGACCGGGGAATTTGGCCGGCAGTTTCAAGCGGAGTTCGCCGCTTACATGGGCGTAGAGGAAGCAATCGCCGTGAACAGTGGCACCAGTGCCCTGCACGTTGCCTTAGCGGCTGCAGGCGTGGGGCCTGGCGATGAGGTGATAGTGCCCGCGCGCAGTTTCATTGCTACGGCATCCGCCGTAACGAATCAATACGCCGTGCCTGTTTTTGCCGACATTGATCCGGAAACTCACACCATCGCTGCAGAGTCCGTCGCGGAGCGCATTACACCTCGCACCACGGCTATCGTACCGGTGCATCTTGCCGGTCTGCCCGCAGACATGGATGCCATTCTCGCGCTCGCGCGTAAGCACGGCTTGGCGGTTGTCGAGGATTGCGCCCAAGCTCACGGCGCCACCTATCGCAGCAAGAAGGTAGGGAGCCTTGGCACGGTGAACGCATGGAGCTTCTGCCAGGACAAGATTTTTACCACTGGCGGTGAGGGCGGCATGGTGGGCGCCAATGATGCCGCGGCCGCCGAGGTTGCCCGGAGCTTTCGCGATCACGGCTTTCACGAAGCGGAACGCCGCAGTGCATTGGCGCGTGGCGCGCTAAATCAATACACGCACTACCGCGTCGGCTATAACTACCGCATGACGGAGATGCAAAGCGCTATCGGCCTCAAGGCGCTTGCTCGACTGGATTGGCACCTCCAACGCCGCCGTGAAAACGCGCGTTATCTCACTGAGGGTCTCAGTGAGTTGGAAGTGGTTCTCAGGCCCTCGCCGGAGACTCCGGAGTCAGAACATGCTTTCTACTGCTACTATGTCACGCTGCACTTGGAGCATCTGACGTGCACTCGCGACGAGTTTGTACAGGCGTTACAGGCAGAGGGTGTCCGCGCCGCGCGGGGTACGAGTGCGGAACTTTATATGGAGCCTGTCTACCAGCAAAAAGTCGGCTACGGCAACACGCAGTTTCCATTCGATACCGCCGAGTACGCCGGAGTAGAATGCCCCAATGCAAGAGACATCGGCCAGCGCTCGTTCAGGTTGGAAGTCTTTCCAACGTTGCAGCAGGAAGACCTTGATGACGTGCTGGAAGCAATACGAAAGGTTGCATCAGCATACAGAGAATGATGTCCAGGCTGGCTCGGTCTTATCCCGCTGACAGCAGGCGACGCGCAAGCATGCGGAGAGTCGCTGGATCAGGCTGTCCGGAGCGTGCCCCAGCCACCACCTGGAGACGCGTACAAGGACTCTTGCGGATCAATTGGCAATGATAGAACCAGCCTCCCCGGCGCTCCACACTGACATTGCCCAAGAGGGGCAGGCAAAACCCCGGTATCGTCTCCTTACCGCGCTCAACTTTTCGCTCGTCATCCTCATGGGGCTTGGTTGGAACCTCGTCGGCCCATCCTTACCGGCGATGCGCGCTGAGTACTCGCTGAGTCTCGCGAGCGTTGGGGTGGTGTTTCCGTTAGCATCGGCAGGCTTTGCCATTGCGGTCATGGTGGCGGGCTATGTCGTCGATAGCTATGGGCGGCGGCCGGCATTGATAGGCGCGAGTGTGATGATGGGGGTTGCATACTTAGGTTGGGGTCTAGCGCCGCACTGGGGCATAACACTCGCATTCATGCTCTTTACCGGAGCCGGATTAGGCTGCGTTGACATAATCACTAACGTGACGGCATCGGACGCCAGTTCCGGCAATCGCGTTGCTGATCTCAACCGCTTGCACATGTTCTTTGGGTTGAGCGCAGTGCTAAGCCCGCTCTTGATAGGCTTGTCACTTGATATAAATTGGCGCTTACCGATGATTGCCATCGGTGTGTTGGGGTTTGCCTTATTGCCGTTTACAATGCGCGCGAGGCTCCCGCAGGCGGCGAGTCTCGAGCGGCTAAGCCGGGCAAATGTTCTCCCTTTGGCGCGCAACGGCATTATTGTGATGGTGACGGCTGTACTCGTCTTATACATCTGGGTGGAAATATCACTTATAGGCTGGGGCGTGACATATCTCACCGAAGAATTCCAAGAGCCCTACGGACGTAGCACCGTGATCGTCTCTCTATTCTGGGGAGCGATTTTTCTCGGTCGGCTGGCGATGATGTGGCTGGCCCGTCGCTTGTCAACTGAGCAGACACTGCAGATTCCATTGATCGTCAGCGTGCCGTTGTTTCTCCTTCTCGGTCTGGCGCCGTCGGCGCCGGTTGTCTATGTAGTGGTTTTTCTTCTCGGTCTGTGCGTGGCCCCAATCTTCCCGACCATGTTTGCCCTGGCCCTGCAACGGTTTCCCCGTCGGCCGGGTACGGTCGCCATCTTGCTCCTACTGGGCGCGGCCGCGGGCGGCTTACTCCCGCCCTATGTGATAGGGCTAGTGGCAGAGACCTTCTCCTTCCGTGTCGCCATGCTAAGCCTTCTGCCTATTGCACTCATCTTGCCATTCTTGACGCATATGGCCTTTCGGCGCGCGAAGCAGGGCGCGTAGGATTCCGGTGACAGGTAGATGGACGCGATGGTGAATTGACTTTGTGGCGCTGCGGCTGAGCGAGGCTGCCTCAAAGACTAGACGGCTGCCTTCGACGTTGCCGTTTCAATGGGCTGTTCCCATGATTCAGACGGAGCGGCCGCGTGGATCTCTCGTGAGAGAAATAGGGACACCAACTCCGGATCGAGCGCCGGGCCTGCCATCTCCTGGAGAAGTTCCACGGCGCGCGGCACCGGCAGTGCTGCCCTGAAGGGACGATCGGCAATTAGCGCAGCATACATGTCGACAATCGCAACGATGCGAGCCGGCACCGGCACTTCAGGCCCTGCCAGTCCATCGGGGTAGCCGGAGCCGTCCAGCCGCTCATGGTGACTCCGGACAGCAGATGCCGCTATTGCCAATGTCTTGCTACCGGCGGCCGTGCCGGTCGCTGCCTGCAAAAGGATTCGCTCCCCTGTGAGGGGGTGCTCATGGACGAGCGCGCGTTCTGCGGCGTCGAGCGGTCCCGGCTTTTGCAGAACGTAGTCTGGGACATGAAGCTTGCCAATGTCGCGGAACATAGTGCCTTTGCGTACCGCCTCTTGCTCGGCAAGCGAGAGTCCTGCCGCTTCACCCAGCGCTCCGGCCAGCGCGCATACGCGCAAGACATGGCCGTCGGCGTAGCCGTCTCTGGCAGCCACTGCTTGGGCTAGGGCAAGGGCAATGTCGTCGCTCTCTCGTAGCGCGCTCGCGTGGTATTGCTGCAGCAGAACGCCGTAGACGAGATTGCCCAGCAGACGGATGCTGCGCATGACGTTTTCTGCGGTAGCAAGTTTGGAAGGTACCGTTCGTTTGAAATATAGGTTGACGACCGCATACACCTCACCGCGGTAGGTCAGGGGAATTGCTATGCCGTCGCGGGCACCGGCAGCCATGAGAAGCGGACGGAGTTCATCCTGTATCGTGGCGGACGTAGTTGAGGCGATCACTACCTTGCGCGATTTGAGCGCATATTGCCAGAACGTTGCCTCTGCTTTGCTATTCGCGGCTGAATCCGTTGGGTCGGCAAGCGTTGCGGGGCATTCAGCAACCACGGCTTCCCGCGTTTCGGGGCGTAGCATGCTGGGTTCTGCGAAGTGGATGCACACGTGCTGCGCGCCGAAGTGCTCCCGCAGCGTGTTTATGAGAAGCGTTGGCAGCGCTTCCCCGTCGCTTTCGGCCACGTGCTCAGCGACAAGCAGAATGCGGTCCAGCAACCATTTGGGCCGCATGAATCTATCCAAGAGTCCCCATGCCATGCGCTATTTTCTCGCTGCGTCTTTCGCACCCAGCGTAAGTGTAGCCCCGCAGTTTGGCTACGCAGTTCTTACGCGCGTGCCCCGCTCTCGACGGCCTTTTCCTGGGCAAGTTTCACCTTTTGCCAGTCATAGTCAATCACAGGGTAGAACTTCTCCGGATATTCGACGCGCCAGATCTGCTTGCGAATAATGAAATTATTCGGCTCGATCTGCAAGGCGCGCCCCCATGAGGCCAGCGCATCGGTAGTTTGCCCAAGTTGGTGCAACGCAGTGCCGAGACCAAAGGCGGCATTGGCGGATTCGCTGTCTAGCTCAAACGCCCGTCGAAACGCCTCTGCCGCGCGCTCGTTGTTGCCCTCTTGCAGCAGGGCCTCCGCGAGGCCGAGCTGCATGCCCGGGTCGTCGACTTGCGCCGCCGCCTGCTCCAGCATGACTTCGATCTCAAGTGACTGCTGCGCCACCGTCGGCGCGGCCGGTACGTCGCCGGCAGGCGTTGCCAGCAGCGTCTCAAGCTGCTCCACTACGTCCTCGCGGTCAACGCTAAAGCCCGTAAAGAGTTGGAAGCGAATGATACCCGTTTCATCCACGTAGACACCGTTCGGCACCGCCGTGAAGCCGTAGAGGCGGAATAGAAGGCCGCTGGCGTCCACGAACGTGGGAAACGTGACACCGGACGCTTCCACGAATGCGCGCGGCTTCTCCACGCCGCCGCCATCCATAGCTACAGAGAGCATCTGGAAGTTGTCGCCCGCGTGCTTATCCGCAAATTGCTGCCAACCTGGCAACTGATCGCGGCAGCCTCACCATGAGGCCCACATGTACAACAGGACTCTCTTTCCCCGAAACTGGCTCCACGACCAGCGTTTGCCGTACACGTCCGGCAAACTGAAGTCCGGTGCTTCCATGCCGACCTCGGGTCGCTGCAATGTTACGCTCACGGTAGAAACTCCTTTTCGTCAGAAATGCGATCGTCGTGGTATTTTCCGGTCAAGCAATCAACAGTCTTGTGCTCTATTGGATACCCTTGCGTCAACCCAACTTGCGTGCGGGAATGGGGTGAATAGATGAAGATGCACCCTCACTGTACCTCTCTCTCCGGGAGACGGAGCATTTCGGCTCTGCAAGCGGATTCTTGCCTAATTTAAAGGGGGCTTCGCGTCTTGCCAAGAAATCATAGGGGTACCGAATTTCAGCCAATGCTGCCCTTGCCGCTAAACTACGCACCGTCTCGCGCCGTTCGTTCGCCCTTGACCTCGGCACTGCCGACATGCGCGAGGCCGAGACGCTCAAGCATTAGTCCCATGCTATACCCCGCTATGGAGGAAGGGCAAGTTGCTGGGCACATCTGTGCGCAACGCTGACATCGTGGATGCCCGATGTCCGAATCCCTTCTGGCCCGCCGGCAAAGACGTCCTTACGCGGAAACAGACACCCTTCTTTCCACCACTCAAGACCGCCTATTGGCCCATGCGGCACATAGCATCGATGACTTTGAACCTTCTGTGACTTTGCACAGTAGGCAAATTGAATAGCCACACCGAGCGTGCATAGAATTAGCCGGCAGCGAGTTCTATTCCGTCCTTGCGACTCTCGCTGCCGATGGCGACGAATTGGAGTACGACCTGATGGCGTTGGCCTGGGCCACGGTTGGGCAGAAACCCGATACTCTGCCGGTACCGCTCGAACGGCCACGGGAGACCTCCAATTCAGTGACTTGCCCATAGGCGGCAACGGACTGAGGCATTCCTCGATGAGATAGATCGGCCCGCATGCTGTCCTAACTGTTGGCTTTTGCCATGCGGTACCCCACGCGAGGCTCGGTGAAGATGTACTTTGGGTTGCTGGCGTCGTCCCCCAATTTTTGCCGGAGGTACTTCACGTACGTGCGTAAGAGCTGTGAATCACCCAAGTATGTCGACCCCCAGACCCTATGCAACAGATGATCGTGTGTCAACACGCGACCGGCGTTGGTCGAGAGCTCGAATAGCAGATCGAATTCGGTCGCAGTTAGCTTGACAGGACGATTGCTTACGGTCACCCTGCGTTCGGCATAGTTTATTCTGAGGTCTTGCAGCAAGTATGTATTGCCCGGCCTATCCTGATCACGCGTTGACCGGTTACGCAAGGCCACCCTGATGCGCGCCGCCAGCTCATTAGGGGAAAACGGTTTGACGATGTAGTCGGCCGCTCCCATCTCGAATGCCCGTGCGATGTCTTGGTCCCTGTCGCGCTCGGACAAGAAGATTACCGGAGCAATTGTGCTTTCGGCAGTGCGCTTCATGTGCGCAAAGCCGTCAGCTCTTGGCAGCATCGCATCCACCAAGATGAGATCTAGCTTCTCTTCCTCCACCAATCGGACCGCCTCCTCCGGATCACTTGTGATTAGAAATGTATGGCCTGCCTCCGAGAGTGTATTCCGAAGGTACCTGAGAGTGGGCGGGTCGTCATCGATTGCAAGAAATCGTTGTCCGCTCTTTTGCCCTGAAATTGGAACGTGCGGAGAGCTGGGGAGCTTGGGTGCTCTCTTTGCGTCCGGTGTCTTCGACTGCAGCTATGGGGATCGTAGACGTAAACCGCTCGCCCTGGCTCGGATCATCACAATCTGCCCAAATGCGGCCCCCATGCGCTTCCACGATTCCCTTGCAGATCGCAAGGCTTAGCCCTGTGTCTCCGATTTACCCCTCCCTCCCCGAATCCCAGTCGTAGATCCGGTAGAACTTGCTGAACAAGTGGGATAGCCGCTCGTCAGATATCCCCTCGCCTTCATTGGAAACGGTAAATGCAAAGTGGGAGTCCATCGGTTATGTCTTAACTCTGATGGCAGACGGCTCTACGGAGAGCTTGGACGCATTTGTGAAGAGTCTGATCAGAACCTGTACCACACGGTTCCTGTCCGCGCTTAAGTAGGGTAGTTCATGCCGCAGGTCGACTTCGAGTGGATTGCTTGAGTTGCTACTTTGGTAAGCCCGAGCGGCCCCATCGACTATATCCGCGACGCTGGTGGCTTCAGATGTTATCGAAAAATTGCCTAAATCAATTCGGCTCACATCAAGCAAGTCATTAGTCAGGTCCCGCATAAGGTCGGCCTGTTCGTCGATGATAGAAAAGAGCTGAAGTATCTCGGCGCGTTCAGGCGGAGATGGAGCACCCAGCACCGTAGCCGTGGATCCCTTGATCGCGGCCAGCGGCGTACGAAGTCCTAAGCTCACCATCCCAAGGAATTCCGCCCACTGCTTCTCCACTTCTGCAAACGGCGTCAAATCCTGTAGCGTCGCAACAACAGACGTGATTTCACCGTCATCGGCGTAGATTGGTCTGGCGTTGACCAGGGCGGTAACAGACTTGCCATCCGGATGAGAGATAACGACTTCCTCGGCGCGCACTGTCTCGCCGCTGCTAAGTACCCGGGTCAACGGGAGTGCGTCTAGCTGGAACTCTCGCCCGTCGGCACGCCGAAATGTCAGCGAATCCAAGAGCTCCTCGAGCGAGTGGCCGCGTCCCAGCAGCCCGCCGACAATCCGTCTTGTTTCCTCATTAACCGACACCAGGTTCCCCGTTTTGGCATCAAAGACCAATATGCCCAAAGGTGAACTTTCGATCAGGGCTTCTAACTCGGCCTTGGCACGCTGTTCCTGCCTGTAAATGCGGGCGTTGGAGATCGCGACCGCGGCGTGGCCGGCGAACATGCCAAGTATCTCCTCGTCTTCCAGGGAGAACTCTTCGCTGCCTTGCTTGCCACCAAGGAAGATGTTGCCGATCCGCTCGCCTCGATGACGCATAGGGGTTGCCATAAATGATTTGGCCGGTAGATCATCTTCGAATAACCCGGTCGACTTTGCATAACCAGGGAGATCACTAACCCTCAAAGGGTGTTGAATTCGGTTTAGGTCCTTCAGAAACCCCCACCCCTTTTGCGGCGCCCAAAGTCGTTGGAGCTCTTCAGGCGAGAACCCGGAGGTAATAAGTTCACTGATGTCGCCCGTATCGTGAAATGTCACGAGGACGCCAAGCCGTGCGCCGCAGATCGAACGAGCCTCGTCAACTACAGCCTGTAGGGCGTCGTCGAGATCAAAGCTTGCAGTTACGCGGGAACAAGCCTCCGCCATCTTGGATACAAGCTCTCGCACTCTCTTGCCATCCTTCGCGGTTTAGCTGGCGCACACAGGTGCCTTCCGGTCAAGTCTTAGCCGCACCTTTGTTTCCGGCACACTCGAACACAATTAGGAGACTTCTCATAAAAGTCTCACGTAAATGAAACGCATTCTCATGTATATATCATGAGAAACTTCACGTTGTCG
Organism: Chloroflexota bacterium; assembly: GCA_965221905.1. Taxonomy (GTDB): domain Bacteria; phylum Chloroflexota; class UBA11872; order VXOZ01; family VXOZ01; genus VXOZ01. Next base: position 2,317,730 of record OZ244922.1, on the reverse strand, counting down.
GAATATAATAGATCATATAACTTTGAGCAAGAATTGTCATCCTGTGTAGCTGTACAGCCACGTTCAGGCCTTTTCAGGACGCCGATCACCTACTTGGGGAGTGGGTGGCAGGAGGCGTCGATAGCTACGTGTGGTGTTGGAGGGGTTTCTCGGTGGTGCGTTGCAGTAGAGCGCTCACGCGCACTATATTTAAGTGCATTGTAACGCTGGCGTTCTTGCTGGCTGGGGCTCATTCTCTCTTCCAACCTCTTCAGGTGCACGCGCAGACACCTCCGGCGGCCAGGGTCACAATCTCAACCGACCAGGCCAGTGTCTACGAAGGCGGCCTGGCTGCCTTCATGGTCATGCGGGCCGGCGCAGGCGTGTCCGACTCCCTCGCGGTCCAGGTGAAGATTTGGGAACCAAATCATGCAATTTCCTTCGGTAGTAACGATACCCTGCAGGTCCGCGAGGTCACGTTCGCCCCAGGAAGCAACGTGGCTACGATCCATGTCGTCGCCAAGCAGGACTTTAGGGTTGACCCTACGTCCCCTACTGCTCACACCCTAAATGCTGAGATTGTCACTCCCAGCGACGGCAGCTATTTGGTTGGCAACCCGTCTCTTGCTGAATTACCTATTGTCGATATCAACGCAGCTCCATATCCCCAGTCGCAACTCTTCATCGACGACTCAGACACGTCCTCAACCATCACCGAAGGGAACGACGCCACCTTCACCCTGCGCCGCAACGGCGACCTGACCCAGCCGCTCACCGTCAGCATATTGGTGGACGACCCTGACGGCTACTTGCGCGGCAACCACTGGGACCCGCCCCTTGAGCTCCCCACCCAGGTCGAATTTGAGGCGGCCGCCGATAGTTACACGCTCACGCTGCCCGTTCCCGACGACGCGCGCGACATGGTGAACGGCAGTTTCAAAGTGTATGTGCTGCCATCTTTCGATTACCTCATTGGAGGAACTGCCAATGGAGATGGAGTGACGCTTTTCCGCAGTGTCGACATCACGGACAATGATACGCCGCAAGAACTAGAGTTGAATTTCGGCAAGGACAGCGTGAACGACGCCGACACCGACGAGGGGGACACTATTGGGTTCGTCGTCAAGCGTCGCCAGCAGGATGCCGACACCGGCCAGACCGCAACCTTTACGGTGAGGCTGGAAACTGACCGGAGCGGGGATGACAACCTCTTGGCAGACTGGACCGAGGATACTGCCACCGGCCGCCTGTACAAGGACTATCGCCTGCAATTGACCGGTGCCGATCTCGAGATTGGGGAGGCATTCGTCATCCCCGACAACGGTGAGTCTGAGACCGATTGGAGTTACTGGGCGTCGATTAGAGACCTGGAAGATTACAACGGCGCCGCCCTCGATGCGGCCGAGGAGGCCACGTACTGGACGGTAAAATCGGGTTTTCGTGAGACGATTATCGACGCGACCGACAGCGGGGCCAAGGATGGCAAGGTCAAGCTCTTTGCGGACGCGAGTACTGTCGTGGAGGGCAGCGAGTTGCTCTACACGCTCAAACGCGAAGGTGGCCCAATGAGCCATTCTCTGCGTGTTCGGGTTCAGACCTGGGAACCCAACCGGATTGCGGGCTTCGGCATCAACCCCAGTCTCCAGTACCACTGGATAACTTTCCAGCCCTGGGAAAGCGAAATGCAGTTCGGCGTGTTTCCTTACGTGGATAACGAGGTTGAGGCCGCCGACCAGTTACACGCAGAGGTCCAGCAGACCGGCAGCCGCTACAGCGAAGGCAGTCCTTACACAGCTATTGTCGACATTGAAGATTCGCCCAGCGGCAGCGCCTTAGTCAGCCTCTCCGGCACTCCGACATCTATGGCGGAGGGGGAAAGCGCCACCTTCACCTTTACACGCACCGGGGGCGATACGACCCAGCCCCTGGCCGTCGACATTCGCGTGGATGATCCCATGGGCTTCTTGCGCGGCAACCACTGGGACGAGGAGCCGGACATTCCCATGCAAGTGGTGTTTTCCGCCAACTCCACCTCAGAGACCATCACGCTCACCGCTCCGGACGACCAGCGCGACCTGCCGGACGACAACATTAAGGTATGGGTTCTTCCCGGCAGCGACTACCTGCTCGGCAACACCGGTGTGGGGACTTCCGCAACTGTGTCGGTCACCGACAACGACGTGGTCCAAGTGCTGACGTTCGACTGGGGCTACTTGGACTTTGACGACGTCTGGGAGGCGGGAGAGTCCTGGACGTACGAGCAGAACAGCCTCTTTGTGCTCGGACCGGCGGAAGGGCAGTTCTACTATGACGATGACCGTGCGTTCCGCTTCCATCATGACGCCGATGAGTATTTTCCCATCCACTTCATGGTTAAGCGCCGTGCGGCCGACGTCGGCATGACCGCAACCTTCGTCGTCAGGGTGGAACACAACCGCGGCTGGAATCAACCCCGGCACACCGACTGGTCAACCGACCCCGAGACCGGAAGGCGGTACAAGGACTACTACCTCACGCTCGAGGACGACCAGATACAGGTCATAGGCAGGATAGAAATTCTCGACAACGGTCTGCCGGACCCGCCTGGATGGAGCTACCGGGCATCTATCAAGCCCTTGGAGGATGTGAAGGGCGTGGTCCTATCCACCGACCAGGAGTCCGAATACTGGACAGTGAATGGCACCAGGTCCGGGAACATAAGACCTTTCGACCGCTTATTCCCCGAAGTCTACGTGAAGAGAGTCGGCCCGCGAGACGTGAACGAGGGCCAGGTTGTGGAGTTCGAGGTCGAGCGGCAGAGGGGCAACTCACTGGCCCCTCTACCCGTCCGGGTGCGCACCTGGGAGCCCAACCAGCGGGCTGACGACGGTTCGAATCCGACCGATCAGATTCACACTGTCATTTTGCCGGCCGTAGCCATGACGTCCCATTGGACCAATTACTACGGCAACGTGGGAGCCTCACAAAGTGTCAAGTTTTCGGTCACCGTTACCAGCGACACGAATTACGAGTCGCAAGACTACCTGAATGCCGTAGTTCTCCCTAGTGAAGAAGGCCTCCATGACTCTCGCAGCAGGACGCGGTACAGGATACACGACCTCGACTTGCCAACCATAGCCCTGTCGGTTGATCCCACTAGCATTACTGAAGGAGAAGCACTTACCTTCACGCTGACCCGAGGCAACAACACGACGGAGGACCTCATCGTGGGGGTTTCCGTTAACGACCCCGGTGGATTTCTGGAAGGCAATTTCGGCACTGACGGCGTTGCCACTCCCGCCTTCGTAGTCTTCGCGCCCGACGACCTCACCGCCACCGTCACGCTGACACCTCCCGACGACTGGCGGGACATCCCCGATAGCACCTTGACGTTTACGGTAGTGGAGGATTCGGCGTACGAGATCACGGGCTCCGCCTCGCTGACCGTGCAGGTGGCGGACAATGACGTAGCGCCGCAAGTGGGAATTAGCTTCAATCAGGTGGAGGTGGAAGAGGGTAACGATCTTATACTGACCATCACGCGGACCGGTGAAGACAAGAATCCTCTCCAAGTGCCCATCACGGCCGGACCTGTGGGCGATGAAGAAGACTTTGTGGTCGAGTTAGACGCCGGAGAGTCCCAGGCGCAGGTTACTTTCAGCCGGTTTGACGACAACTCCAAGGGCCCGGACACGGACTACGCGGCCACACTGCAGCCCGGTTCGCCTGAGTTTTGGACTTCGACCGGACCGGGCACCGTCACCGCCACCATTTTAGACGACGATCTCTACAAGGTTGGCATCGAAATGCTGACCCCCGTCGTGAGCGAAGGCCAATATATTCGGTACAGGATCTTCCATGACGGGCATTCCGGGGAGTCCCTGGACTTCAAGGTGCGGCGGTCCGAAGACGGTAGCGCCGTCTTGAACACCGTCCTCGGCGACTTCACGTGGCAGTTTAGCGCCGGTACATCCGAGCAAAGGATATCCACACTATCCGAAGCGCATGACGGCAGCGACGGGGACGCTGTCTTCACTATAGAGATTTTGCCGGGCGACGGTTACACAGTTGACCCGGCCTACGCTAGCGGGCAGGCTATCGTCCGCGACAGCGATCCATTGCCCGTGTTGGGCCTCCGCAATCTGACCGTACGAGGAAACGAGAGTGACGGGACTTTCGAGTTTCGAGTGGATATGGTTAGCCCCTTGCCGTCCCTGAGGACGGTAACCGTGGACTATGAAGTTCGCGATAGCGTTACCTCGGACGGCATCGATATCACCGAAAGCACCGGAACACTCACATTTGCCGCAGGCGAGACCAGCGCCGTAATCGAGGTGCCGATCTTACAGGACTTGATCGCGGAGGAAGACAAAGAATTTGTCGTTGTCCTCACCAACCCCGTCTACGCGACCTTCCAAGACGGGCAGTCGTCCCTGACCGCTCGAGGGGTCATCGAAGATGATGAGCCGACGGTTATCGTCGCAGCCACTGAAATCGCGATTAGCCAGGGAGAGGACGTCGAAGTCACTCTTACGCGGACGGGCGCCGCTACCGGGGAGCTCACGGCATGGCTAATGGTGAGACTGACAGGCGGTCTGGGCGGTACCACATTCCCGCAAGTCACCTTCTCCGCCGGGTCCAGCACAGTGACCTACACCATTAACACGGAGGACGACGATGAGGCTTTGGGCTCGTTTGAGGTGAAGATCAGCGTCGCCCACCCCGCAGATGACGTCGGGCAGGCCAACACCTATCGGACCACCGGCGCTGAGGAAACAGTAATCGTCGGGGACGACGAGCAACCTGGTGTTTGGCTTGAAACAATGAACGACGACGGTAGTGCTGGAAATGGAAACCCCTATCCGCTCATTCCGATCCCTCGCAGGATTTATGAGGGCCAAGCAATCTTCTTCAAACTGATACGGCTCCGTTCGGGGCCGGGCCTCACCATCAACTTGCAGGGAACGGGAGCCGAAAACTTCGTCAGCGGCACGCTGCCCACCACCGCGACAATACGCAAGGGAAGCAAAACGGCCACAATCCGCATTGAGACCGCAAACGATTTGGTCGCTGAATCCCATGCGGAGTTCACCTTGACCATACTGGAAGGCGCCGGCTACGCCCCCGGCGATCGCGTGGGTCGCAGATTTAGTGCCGGTCACTGGATCTACGATAATGACACCTATGGCCTGCCGAAGTTACGCATTACTGAGAATAGTCCCTGGGTAAACGAAGGCGAGGATGTAGTCTTCACGCTGCAGCGGATCGGTGACACGCAGGCCAGCCTCGACGTCAACGTGCGCGTCTTCAAGAACGGGGGCGATGCAGACACTAACTTCATTCAGGAAGTGGGAAACGAAGTCGTTACTTTCGTCGCTGGCGCGGATACTACGACCCTTACCATCGCTACGGTGGATGACAACCTCAACCACGGCGACCGCAACATAGTGGTCGCAATTGCCCCCGGCGCCTATCTCATTGATGAGAGCGTGCCCAACGTAGACGAGGAAATGGTATGGATTCAGGACGATGACAGGCCCACTGTGACTCTGACTCCGGCAACAGACGAGTTTGAAGAGGGAACGCCCCAGATGGTCACCTTGAACCGGGTGGGCGACAATTCCCCCTATCTCTCAATTCCAACCATGATTGAAACCACTGTGCACCATCCGAATTCGGCAGACGAACGAACCACCCTTCATGAATTCCCCTTTACACGCATCAATAAGGGACTAGCCAGCTTTGCTAGCCGGATAGGGACGACGCAGCAGGTGGAGGCGCTGGGCGCCAGCGGCCGCGTCTGGTTTCTGCCAAGAACCTGCATTGACTCCCCGGAGTACCCGTCGCTAATTGGATGTGGTGACTCACCACAGTATCTTCGGGGAAGCCAGTATGAGCAGACTTTCATCATCTACAGCAAGTTCATGGGGGTCCGCATCGAGGCGGACCAGACCACTGTGGGCGAGGGAACCGCCGCCACCTTCACGCTGCACCGCCACGGAGGCAGGTCTAGCAACTTGGCCAAGACCCTGCAGGTCAACGTCCGTGTGACGCAGGACGGCGACTACATCTCCGGTAGCGCACCACAGACGGTTACTTTCGAGGCCGACCAGACCACCGCCACTCTGAGCCTGCCCACCGCCGACGACGTGGTCGATGAGGCTGACGGCTTGATCGCGGTCGAGCTATTGCCGCCTACCAGCTACACTGACGACCAGTACGCCTATGAGATTGGAGAGTACAGAGGTACTCCTTTGGCAGTGACCAGTGTGACTACTGCGGTCACTGACGATGACTACGCCTTCCCGGCGATATCGATTCTCGATGCCGATGCCCTGGAGAGTGAAGGCAGCATCGAGTTCACGGTGATGCTGGATCGGGCAAACGACGAACAGGAAATTAGCGTTGACTGGGCCACGGCGGTGGACGGCTCGTCAGATGCCGCCACCGGCGACGCTGACTTCACTGCCGCCAGCGGCACACTGATCTTCGCCATCGGCGAAACCACCAAGACGATCACCATCACCCTCCTGGACGACACCTTGGGCGAGGCCACTGAGACCTTCAACGTGGTGCTGGGCAACCCCACTGACGTCGTGCTCGAAGACGACACAGGCTCTGGCACCATCCGGGACGACGAATCAGACGTTGCGGTGGTATTTGCGGCATCCACACTCCACGTCGAAGAAGGTAACAACGTGGTAGTGACGTTTCGGCGTTTGGTGTCCGCCGATTTGGCAGGTACCGCCAACTGCTACGCTGGATTGCCGGACCATTGTTTCGATGCCGACGCCGATCCCGGTAATGTTCCTCTGACTATCAACCTGTCGGTCACTCAAGTAGGGGACTTCCTATCCGGGAGCGCTCCAACGTTCATCACCTTTGCGGCGGGAGAGAAATTCGCGGACCTTTCCATTCCCACTGCGGACGACAACAATGTGGAAGCCAGCGGCACAATTACCGTCCAGATCCTGCAGGGCTCAGGCTACACAGCCCTTGCTACCGGCACAATTCAGGGGCAGCCGGCCACCAACCCCGCCCGTGTTCACAATGTATACGACAACGACCTGACGTTTACTATTGATGACGCTCAGGCCGACGAATCGGACGGGCAGATTGACTTCATCGTGAGGCTGAATGCGGCGGCCCTTGAAGAGGTGACCATTGACGTTTTCACTCAGGATGGCGACGCCACCTCTCACGCCAACGTGACCGCCTCCAGCTTTGGCAAGGACTTCGAGGCGAAGAGCGAAACGCTAGTCTTCGTGGTCGGTGAGCAGCAGAAGACCTTTACGGTGGACATCGCGGACGACTTCATTTAGGAACGGAACGAGACCTTTACGGTCCAGATCAGCAACCCACCTCGGTACCTCAGTCTGGCGGATGGCACCGCAGTCGGAACAATCACGGATGACGAAGAACCGATGATTGCTTCGTTGAGCCGGACATACGCGGTCGTTGATGAGGGCCAGGCTGGGCCGGTGAGGTACAACGTGCAGTTGACCCACCCTGACACTGTTGCTAGCGAACGCACACCGGCCGTGGTCTGGCAGATCGTCGAGGGTACCGCCACCGAGGGTGAGGACTACCAAGCCGGCGGCGGCAAGCTCTCCTTCCCCATGAGAACCACCAGTGGGATTTTCGAAGTGTACCTGGTGGACGACAAATTGCTCGAACAACCCCTGGAAACCTTCACGGTGGAACTGATTGAACTGGGTTCAAGGTTCGTGACTATCTCGTCCACTGACGGTTCCTTCGAGACCAGTATCAGGGACAACGAATCGTTGACCGCCACCATATCCAGCAACGCTGAGTCGGTTGCGGAAGGCCAGCAGGCGGTATTTACTGTGACGCTGATTGGCGCCCTTGGCGCCGAATCCGTAAGCGTGACATTCGAAACAGCGGGATCCGCCGTCGAGACGGATGACTTTGGGACGCCCACCGGTCTACTTTCGTTCCCACCCGGTAACACCACCGGCAATGCAGGAACGCTGGAAATACCGGCAGGCCAGTCCTCAGGAACGATCACTTACCCGATCCTATCGGACTCGATCGAAGAGGGTGATGAGACCCTGACGATTGAGATATTCAGTGCCCATTTCGGCGCGAGATCTGCTTCGATTTCGGAGACACAGTCAGTCGCGACAACAACGATTCTGGATCAGGATTCCTTGACGGTATCCATTCAAGGAACCCCCTCAGTCGATGAAGGGACAGCCGCCGCCTTTACTATCGTCATGTCGACGGTGAGTGACGATAGCGTGACCGCGGACTGGGAAACGCGGCAAGTGGGCGAAGACTTGGAAACAGGCGAGACCGCAGTGCCGGACGCGGACTATACGGCGGCTTCCGGCAGCGTAACGATCCCATCGGGAAGCACCTCAGCCACCTTCACAGTATCGACGTTACAGGACACCTTGGCAGAGGGTGACGAGACATTCAAAGTGGCGTTGACAGAGGCTCGCGTGACTTCCTCTTCCCCCGTGGAAGAGTTCCCCCTGGGTGTGGCTATGGCTACGGGCACTATCGTGGACGACGACACGGCTCCCGACGGCCTATCGATGCAAGTAACTCCCGATAGCGTGGACGAGGATAGCGGGGCGACCGACCTCACCGTGACGGTGACTCTGGACGGTACGGTTCAATTCCCGACTGACACACCTGTGACTGTGGAGTTTATCGACCGGCCCAACGTAATCCGAAATGCGACCCTCGGTGAGGACTATACTGCCACCACAGTCACGGTGGACATCCCGGCCGGACAGTCAAGTGTTGTAGCCACCATTACACTGACGCCAGACGACGACAACATATGGGAAGGCAATGAGATCGCTCGCCTGGCCGCTACGTCATCAGTGCTGTCCAATTCGGATGCACTGGGTGTGACTATCGTGGAGAAGGATGTCGAGCCGAATGAAGTCGTGTTGACGGTCGCGCCGGCGACAGTTGACGAATCGACGCCTACTACCTTCCTGGTCGTTACCGGTACGCTGACCGGAGGGTCCGCCCTGCCGGTCGATACCGTGGTCACCCTGGAAGCGATCGACGATACTGCCGTTTCCGGCGATGACTACGAGGTCAACATGGCAACGCTCACGATTCCCGCCGGGGAATTGGGCGCCACGACTACTCTGAGCCTCACGGTGCTGGACGACAACATCCGCGAAGACGATGAGCAACTGAAAGTCGGAGGAACAACACCCGGAACGATCCAGGTAATTCCCGCCGTCGTCACTATTCAGGACAACGATAACGAGCCAATGAGCATTGGGCTTTCCGTCACCGCCGCGCCGATTGACGAAGGAAGTTCTGTCGTTACGATAGCCGTCGAGGCAACGATACTCGGGGGCGGAACTCGGAACGAGGCAACACAAATAGCGATGAGATTCGTCGAACAGACGGCCACCGTCGGTGACGACTTCACCGCTACGTGGGACTCTGCGACCCTGACCATCCCTGCAGGTGAATTTAGCGCGGTTGCTGACCTGACGGTCACTCCGGTCGACGATACCCTCTATGAGGGCTTGGAACAGTTCTTTGTGCGCGGAACAAACACTGTGCCAGGTGGTTTGACGGTCAGCGGAGTACGGCTTTCCATCGTGGATAACGACCCCGCACCGACAACGATTACGCTGTCTTTCGACGAGCCGTCCTTGCAAGAGGATGAAATCATTATTCTTGAAATCCGCGCGACTCTGGAGGGAGACAGCACGCTACCTACCGATACGTCTATCAATACTTCGATAGTTAGCCTGAACGGCAAGTCCCTTTTGTTTAGCGCTAACCAAACAGTATTCCCGCTGACCATCGCGGCGGGCCAAAGTTTCGCCATATCCGACATCTTCTTATTGAACGCGGATGACAAGATCGACGATGAGGATGTGACTATTGAATTGCAGGGCATAGCATCTAACCCCAGCCTGGAGGTCGTCTCCGCCCGAGCGGTGCTTGTTGATGACGATTCCGCAAATGTGAGACTCGCGCCCACAACCTTAACTGTTCGGGAAGGGGGCGCGGGCAAGAACTACTCGATGAACTTGGCAACGGAGCCCAAGGCGAGCGTGACAGTCATCGTCGACCTTCCCGCGAATGCCGCGTTTACTGTGAGTCCCGGTAGTCTAACCTTCTCCCCCGATGACTGGAACCAATCGCAACAAATCACAGTAACTGCGACGGAAGATTCCAACGCAAGGGACGAACTGGCTGCCACAATCAACCATTCTATCGCCAGCGACGATACCAAATACCGCGCCGTGAGCGTTAGCAGCGTCGCGGTGACGGTGACGGACGACGACAGTGCAGGGGTGACCGTCTCTGAGGCGACGCTGGACATAGAGGAAGGGGATAGTGGGACGTACACGGTGGTGTTGGGCACAGAGCCTGCGGGAGACGTAACGGTAACGATCGGCGGCGTGACGGATACGGACGTAACGTTGGACAAGACGGTGCTGACGTTCACCAGGCAGAATTGGGACACAGCGCAGACGGTGACGGTGACAGCGGATGATGATGATGATGCGACTGATGAGGCGTTAGTCACGCTAACGCACACGGTCACTTCAGCGGATGACAGCGACTATGAGGGGTTGAGCACCGCAAGCGTAGCGGTGACGGTGACGGACAATGACAGTGCAGGGGTGATCGTCTCTGAGGCGACGCTGGACATAGAGGAAGGAAACACCGACACATACACGGTTGTGCTGGGTTCTGAGCCTGCGGGAGACGTAACGGTAACGATCGGCGGCGTGACGGATACGGACGTAACGTTGGACAAGACGGTACTGACGTTCACGGATGAAGACTGGAACACAGCGCAGACGGTGACGGTGACAGCGGAGGAGGACGGGGATACAGCAGACGAAGCGGTGGTGACCATCACGCACACGGTCACTTCGACCGACGACAGCGACTATGAGGGGTTGACTGCTGACAGTGTCGCGGTGACGGTGACGGACGACGATGACGTGCCTGCGGTGACGGCAAACTTTGGATCGGCTACGTACGCGGTGGGTGAGGGGAGCACCGTCACGGTCACCGTAACACTGAGCGTTAATCCAGAGCGCACGGTCATCATACCTATCAGCAAGGCGAACCGGGATGGAGCGACGACGGCGGACTATTCGGGAGTGCCGGAGAACGTGACGTTCAACAGTGGCGACACGGAGAAGACGTTCACGTTCGCTGCCACGCAGGACACGGTTGATGATGATGGAGAGAGCGTAAAGCTTGGGTTTGAGACACTGCCGACCGGTGTATCCTCAGGCACCACCGATGAGACCGTCGTCTCCATCACCGACGATGACGCACCGGTACAGGACCAAGTGTCGGTGCAGGTGTCTTTCAAAGCCGCCGCGTACGGACTCACAGAGGGATCGATCATTGAAATCACTGTGGTCTTGAGCGCAGATCCGGAGAGGTCGGTGACCATCCCCCTCACCCCAACCCACCAGTCCGGGGCCACCACCGCAGACTACTCCGGCGTGCCCTCAAGTGTGAGTTTTGCAAGCGGAGAGACGGAGAAGTCATTCACCTTCACCGCCACCCAGGATGAGGACGACGAGGACATCGAGACTGTGAGTATTGGGTTCGGAGCCCTCCCAGCCGGCGTAAGCGCCGGAACCCCCGCCCAGGCAAATGTAACCATATTCGACTCCTTCAGGGTTTCATTCAGCGCCGCTACATATCAGGCAACTGAAGGCGGATCTGGCGCACATGTGACCGTCCAGCTCGACAGATCGGCGGTCAGCGAGATTGTGGTACCACTGAACGACACCGGGATGAATGGGGCCACTCAGGACGACTGGACCGGGGTGCCGGCGGAATTGATCTTCGGTCCGGGCCAGCATAGTAAGACTTTCACAGTGATGGCCTTCGACGACACTGTCGAGGACGACGGTGAAGCTGTGGAGCTAAGGTTTGGAGCCCTACCGGCCGGAGTAGTCTCGTCCAACCCCAGAACCGCCACCATCCAGCTAATGAACACCGAAACGATGATCACCGGCCCGCTATGCACCGCTCAGTCCAAGATCATCGTGTTTGACGCCATCGGAGAGATAAGCCAATCGGGGGATAGAGAATTCTGGAGCGTGGAATTGGACCCCTACCGGGGCTATCTCATCGAGGCCATAGGCGCGGATGACGGTCGCTACATACTGAAGGAGGACAACTACGCGGGCAACCTCACCCTTGAAGATCCAAATCTAATCGCCGTCTGGAACTCAGAACGGACCCTTGCGAGAGGAGTCTACTCTTACCTCGCCTACGATGGGGGCTACGGAAGGAACAGCGTCGGAGGTTTCAAGTATGGTCGCCCCGACATCTTCCAAATTGAAATTGCTGCGGGTGACGGCGGCACAGGGTCCTACCAGATAAAGGTGCGCGTTAACAATGTCTGCTTCATCAGGGACGGTAAGCCATTCTATGACTGGGACGGAGGGCCGGATGGCTATAGCGATGACTTGGCCGCTGACACGAGCACAAGACAGACGCTGAGCGCAAGCAATTTCCCAGCCAGCAATATCGGCGCTTTCCTTGGAGATAACTGGGACGAGGGTCCCGATGAGGACTGGTTTGCTATCGAATTCACGCAGGGATACGAGTATACGGTGGAGGTCTGGGCGAACCCATACGTATCCGAAGAACACCAGGCAACAAAGCTTAAGATTCTCGGGATATACGACAGTAGCGGGACAGCGATCGGCGGCACGGCCAGTTCCGGCGGTAGTAAACGGGCAAGCGTCGATTTCCAACCGAACAGCACTGGCCGCTACTATATCGCCGTGGGTTCCCAGGGCCAGGACCGCACCGGCCTGTATCGCATCAGTGCTACGGAGACGGCCATCACCACTCGCGATGCAAACAACCCACGGAAGGAGGTGAGATCAGTCGCCCGTACTTCGTCATCCGAAAACTCCCCGGCATCAGGACTCCCAAGCATCGTTGGCTTGGCCAAGGTTGGCGGCACGCTAACGACGGAAACATCAGAGATTTCTGATGCGGATGGATTGAAGGGTATCGAGTTCAGCTATCAGTGGATTTCCAATGACGGCCAGGACGATAGGCAAGTCGAGGGCGTAACCGGGTCCAGCTATACTCCGGTGGAAGCCGATGTAGGGACGACGCTAAAGGTTCTGGTCAGCTTCATCGACAATGCCGGCAACTCGGATGAGCTGACCAGTGTCCCGACCGGCCCAGTGGCAGGTTTGCCGGCGGTGAGTGTGAGCTTTGAGCAAGGCACCTACACGGTGGACGAGGGCGGCACGATCACGGTGATGGTGGCACTTAGCGCCGATCCTGAGCGGAGTGTGACGATCCTGCTGACCGCGGCTGGTCAGGACGGGGCCGATAGCGATGACTACTCTGTTCCGACCAGCGTGACGTTCGCTAGTGGTGAAACGGAGCAGCCCGCCACCTTCACTGCCACTCAGGACACTATTAACGATGACGGAGAGAGCGTGAAGCTGGACTTCGGGACACTCCCCATCGACGTAAGCGAGGGGAGCACAGCGGAAACAACGGTAAGCATCTCCGACGATGACGTACCTGCGGTGAGTGTGAGCTTTGAGCAAGGCACCTACACGGTGGACGAGGGCGGCACGATCACGGTGATGGTGGCACTGAGCGCCGATCCTGAGCGGAGTGTGACGATCCTGCTGACCGCGGCTGGTCAGGACGGGGCCGATGGCGACGACTATTCCGGCGTTCCGACCAGCGTGACGTTCGTTAGTGGTGAAACGGAGCAGATCGCCACCTTCACTGCCGCTCAGGACACTATTAACGATGACGGAGAGAGCGTGAAGCTGGACTTCGGGACACTCCCCATCAACGTAAGCGAGGGGAGCACAGCCGAGACAACGGTGAGCATCACGGACGATGACGTACCTGCGGTGGGTGTGAGCTTTGAGCAAGGCACCTACACTGTGGACGAGGGCAAGACAGTCACAGTGAAGGTCACTTTGAGCGCCGATCCTGAGCGCACGGTCGCCATTCCGATCACCAAGACCGGCCAAGCCGGGGCATCCAACTCCGACTATTCCGGCGTTCCGAGCAGCGTGACGTTGGCTAGTGGTGAAACGGAGAAGGCGATTACCTTCTCCGCTGCCACCGACAACGACAACGACGACGGAGAAAGTGTGAAACTGACGTTCGGGACATTCCCAACCGGCGTAACCGCAGGGAGCACTGCCGAGGCCACTGTCTCCATTATCGATGACCAGGAGGAAGCGGCGGAGCCCCCACCGGCACCGCAGAACCTGTCGGTGACGGCGAACTCCGACGGCTCGATCACACTTACGTGGGATGCGCCCGATGATTACAGCGTCACTGGATACCAAATCTTGCGGCGCCGGCCTGCCATGGGGGAGGATAACTTGATTGTCTACGTGGAGAACACCGGCAGTACGGCTACGACCTTTATTGACAGAGACGTGACCGCCGGGACCCGCCACACCTACCGTGTGAAGGCGATCAACGAGGCCGGTCCGGGTCCTAGGTCTAACTACGACCGCGTAAGTCCGTAACTCCCGGCTAAAACAGGGCTTGGCGCTCCCTTTTGACGCGACTGAGGCGGAAGCGCGCCAAGCCGGGATCCGGAACGCTACAAAGCCGATAGCCAAGACCAACTATGGCGCGCTCAATTCTGCCGGATACACCGGGTTGCCTCGCATCGCGACACTCCACGGACGGGACATAACTGAGAGCGTCATTTTCAGAGCGCGCCGATTGTGGCGAGGCTTCGCTGAAATCCGATGCGAGACTAGCGACTGGGCCCTGGTTCTTAGCGGGAAGGCGCTATAGTGAATCAAGAGAGAGGTTAGACGGTTTGGTAGTGGATTCCCTCGCCACGCCCACCAGGCATGACGGGTACTTACTCCTCAGCCTTTGCCATGCGATAACCTACGCGCGGCACGGTGAAAATGTACTTGGGACTGATCACTTCGTCGCCCAGCTTGCGGCGGAGGTTCTTAACGGCCGTGCGCATGGGCCGGGCATCTCCGGCTCTGCCCAGGCTCCAGATCCGCTGCAGTAGCTGCTCGTGAGTCAATGCGATTCCGGCGTTAACCGACAACTCGACCAGCAGCCGATATTCAATGGCTGTCAGCTCCACCGGGCGTCCGGCGACGGCCACTTTTCGTGTGGCGTAGTCGATGGCAAGATCCCCCAAAACAAAGGGCTTAGACGGCTCTGCCTGCTTGCGCCGGGCGGCTTTGACCCTCGCCACCAACTCCGAGGGTGAGAAGGGCTTGACCATGTAATCGACGGCTCCCATTTCGAAGGCCCTGGCGATTACTTCATCCTGGCCGTACGCGGACAAGAAAATAACCGGCACGTCTTGGACGGCGAGGATGTCTTTCATCAGCTCGATGCCGTCGGTGCCCGGCAGCATCAGGTCGAGTAAAACCACTTGAGGTTCGTTGGCTTCCAAAAGGGATAATACTTCATCGGGGTCACCGGTCACGATTGGCTCGCAGCCCGCATTCGAGAGCGTGTCACGAACCTGCTTCAGTGTCCGGGGGTCGTCATCCACTGCAAGGACGCGCGTCTTTCCACTCTTCTTTGTCCGCTGTGAATGGGTCGAGTCCCGCGCGGCGGCTCCGCTCGTCGCGGCCTCATCGGGCAACGGAATTGTGAACGTAAAACGGCTGCCCAGGCCCGGCCCGTCGCTCTCGGCCCAAATGCGGCCCCCGTGAGCCTCCACAATCCCCTTGCAGATGGCTAATCCCAGGCCCAGGTCGCGGCTACGTCCCTGGTCCTCGATGTTGGAAAACTTTCCGAATAGGTGAGGTAGGCGCTCGGCGGACATGCCTCTGCCGTCATCAGCGACGGAGACAGCGACATGGACGGCCTCTCGTTCAGCGCTAACCCGAATACTGGACGATTCGTTGGAGTTTCTTGAGGCGTTGGAAAGGAGGTTGGTAATGACCTGGACGATGCGCCGCCTATCCGCCATGACCTGAGGGAGGTCCGGCGGAAGGTTGATACGTATATTGTTCCGACCGCCCGCGCTGAGGAAGATATTCCTAGCCTCGTCCACCAGTCTGGGGACCTCCGCAGGCTCGGGTTTGACGGACAGTGTTCCCGTCTCAATTCGCACAACGTCGATGAGGTCGCTGATCAGGTCCCGCATGTAGTCGGCCTGCTCGTTGATGATCCGGTGGAACTGAAGCATCTCGGCCGGATCGAGAGAGGACGCGGCTTCCAGCAAGGTGGTGGCGGAGCCCTTGATTGAGGTCAGAGGCGTCCGGAGTTCATGGCCCACCATGCCCAGGAACTCGGCGCGCAGCCGCTCCAGCTCCTCCAGCGGCGTCATGTCCTGAACCGTTACGATAACCGTCTCGACCTCTCCGTCCTCCGAATGGATGGGCGTGGCGCTGATAAGTGTTGTCACCGATCTGCCATCTGGGACCTTGATGACGATAGTCTCCGCGCGTACTGTCTCGGCATTCTTCAAGGCCTGTGCCAGGGAAAACTCTGCGAGTGAAGTCTCCCGCCCGTCAGCCCGGCGAAATGTCAGTATTTCGAGAAGTTTCTCGGGAGGATGGTCCGGAGTCCGCAGGTCATCGAGAATTCTTACAGCCTCCCCGTTGAACGAAACTGGGGCTCCCGTCCTTGCGTCGAACACTGCGACGCCCACTGGAGCAGTGTTTATCAAGGTCTCCAGGTTGGCTTTGGCCCGCTGCTCGTCTCGGTAGCGGCGGGCGTTTGCGATCACGAGCGCTGCCTGCGAAGCGAACATGACCAGGGTTTCCTCGTCCTCGGCAGTAAACTCCTTGCCGGCTTTCTTCCCGCCAACGTATATGCAGCCAACGCATTCGCCTCGGTGGCGCAGCGGCACCCCTAGGAAGGACTTGGGAGGAATCGCCCACACGGCAGAAGGGTCAATCCCGGAGAGGCCCTGCGACCGTATGTGGTCCTGGAAGTCTTGGACCCTCAGCGGCTCCGAGAGACTGTTGAGATACTCAAAGAATTTAGTCCCGTCCGGCAAGTCCCACAGCTCCAGGGACTCTGCCGGAGTAAGCCAGGAGGCAATAAAGTCCCGCAACTGACCCGATTCGCCGAGGAGGGTAATCACGCCGTACCGGGCGTCCGCCAGCGACAGGGCGTTGTCAAGGATGCCCTGCAATACCGTCTCGAATTCCAGGTTCTCATTGATGCGAAGGCTGGCCTCGCTCAACTTGGACAGGCGGTCCCGCAGCGTCTCATTTTCTTTCGCCAGTTCGTCGGCTCGCATTATGCCATGACCTTGAAATTGGGCTGTGGAAGCCCTAGGGTACCCAATTGCCGCTGGTCGTCATCCATCTGGTAAATGGTGACAACTAGATTGCCGCCAACGACAAAGACCATGTAGACGAAGACGCACATCGCGTGCCACATGTATCCTAGGTTCACGCGGTCCAGCGCCTCTCCTCGAGTATAGCCCAGCTCTGCAAAATTGATTTCCCAAGAACGTAGCAGATTATGGTCCGGCAGAACTACAGGCAAATCCGGCGAGACGTAAATCGACAGGATGGTAATGATTCCCAAGGTCGTTGAGACCAAAGCTACTGCCATCGTAGTAGAGAGGAGGAACCGTCGGTCCCGATCACTGGTATTGACAGAGGGGTCACGCAAGACCAACAACATTGTAAAGACTGCAGCCAACACTGGTAGCAGGACGGCCAGTTGTATCGATACCGAAATGTTGGTAATGACCATGATCACTGCATATACGAAAACCACCGGTGGCAGTGCAACCCAGGTCGCCCGCCGGAGGGCGTTGCTCCTTCCCCTGACACAGGCGTATTGCCTCTTCCATAGCAGATGAAATATAAGCCCGGCGGCAGATGAGACCAGCAGGTTCACCAAGAGGGCGAGCATGTAAGGCATCTGTGTGCCGGCAAAACTCTCAATCGTATGAAAGTTGTAGTGGTCCATGCGAATAGGGGCGAACTGCAGCAAGGGAGTGGTCAACAGAAAAAACAGTGAGATCCAGAAGAAATCCCTGAGGTCAGCGTCATGATCCGGCAGCAAAAAGCCTTGCGCCAGCACGAGACCCGTTATGCAAGCTACGTAGACTATGGGCATCCAGACGTCGTTCCAGCCAAAGAGTGACAAGCCATACCCACCGCCTACTATGCATATCCCAAGCAGCAGGAACCTGAGAAGCCCAAAACGGATCACATCCCTAAGAATTGACGAGGCGCTCTCGGTTGCCCAAGCCCTTTCATTCTCCCCAACAACACGGGCAGAAATTTCGTCTACTATTCCTACATTGCTAATGGCGTCGGTACCACTGCTCACGGTGACCTGCTCCGTTGCAGTTTGAAAGTCGGGCGCGAGCCCTGCCAGCAGTATCAGGCCGGCTACCTCTGGCTGCGACAAGTTGAGTGCCGTACCAAAGACCTTCAGCCGCTGAAGTGTAGGGCGGGTACCACCCGATTCCCACCGCGAGACTGTGGCATGACTGTACCGCTCTGCGTATTCCCCGTCCACCGACGCCATGCGCTCCAGCAGTGCTTTCTGAGTCAACCCTCGCCGGCCCTCTCCCTGGGAGAAGGATTGGCGTTAAGACCTCATTAGGAAACCCACTTGGGCTGCCCTGGAACGCTGCACATCGCTGTCGATCATGATCGCATTATGTACATTTTCCTTAATGACTGTCAAAAATCGCTTGTGCACATGTGTGTGGGCGCGCACAAGCTACTAATGTGGCGGCGGAACTGCCCTTGGAAGGGCGGAAGCTTTGACCGACCTGCAAACCGTATTTGTTTCTTGATCACACAGAATGAGCGGCACGGTAGTCTGGCGGTTCACAGCCGATGGCTGCCCGCGAGCGCCTGTGCAGCGGCTGTTACGACGATTGACGAAGTGGATTAAATTGCGTCTACCGAGTTTGGTGAAAACTTGGCTTGGGGAGACTTGGCCGAGGGGTATTGGGCAGAGGTCGCGGCGGCTGCGATGCCGCTCAATCACAAGGACGCGGGTTCCGGCGGGCTTCTTCGGCCCGGTGTCGGCCAAACCGGGCCGATCGATTCGGTGCAAGCAGGTCGCCTGTGTGCGTAGGCATGTACCAGAAGGTGAACGAGCTGACGGTGCAACTACCGTTCATCGAATCGTTCGTGCAGGAGATTGACTTCGGCCCTGGGCAGGCCAGTGTTTGCGACACGATCCCCATGAGTCTAGTTGGCGGGATAGCGGGGACGGAAGCCGAAGAATACGTACGAAACGGCGCCAGTCCTGTGCAACAGAAGTGTGACCATGCGCGAGGTCGAACGTCGCGAAATCGCCGGCATTTGCTTCAAGGGTATTTCATTCAACAACAGTGCCAAAACTGAGAGAGCTAGGTTGGAAGACTGGCTGCGCGTGCAGGGGCTAGAGCACCAAAGTGATTGGAGAATCGCGATCTATGACCCTTTGTTCACCATTCCCTGGTTTCGCCCTAACGAGGTGCTAGTAACATTGCGCTAGACTCTTGACAAGCAGGGAAAACAAGGCTGGCGGCAGGTCGCTGCCGATTGCTCAGGCACTGGTCCCATGCTATACTCCGCCATAGATGAAGGGCAAGTAGCTCAGCCGGTTAGAGCGCCACGTTGACATCGTGGAGGTCGGAGGTTCGAGTCCTCTCTTGCCCACCAGTTCATAGCTAAGACCTGAAGGGACTCGAACTATTCCACGGTTGCATTTGACCAGACTTGACCTGTGGTTCCGCCGACAGTGGCGGCTGACCATTTTGAGATAGTTTCCCAGGGATGTGACAATACGGAGGGTAAGAACGGAACCGTGTAAGGGAAGTTAGAGGGGCGCCCGCTCGAAAGCAAATCTTGGACGCCACTCAAGTGCATGTCTGCTGTCTTGGCATGACCTCGGTTACAGAGATCGAAACCAGGTTATTGCGATTGGTCCTCCAGAGTGGCAAGGTAGGTATTGAGTTGCCGACTCTTGGTGGACCATCGAGGCGGTCGACGTAGGCTAGAAACAGGGCCTGGAAGGAACATGGCATAAAGGCTCTAGCCATTGATTCCAGATAACATGTAACAGGGAGACAACTCATGAACGACCACGAGCGCTACATGTTCGACCTTCAAGGCTACCTTGTTGTGCCGGGAGCATTGTCACCTGAGAAGATCGCCCAGCTCAACAGCGTGCTCGACGAGCACATCGCAACTGAGTGCCCAACGGACATGCGCACCCACAGGTTTGCGCCCCTGCTCGACTGGTCCAAGGACTACCGCGACCTAATCGACAATCCGGCCATCACACCCTACCTGGCCGAACTGCTTGGCGATCAGTTCAGGCTCGACCACGTTTATCTCGATGTCATCAGGTCAGGCAAGGGCCCGATCGGAACGAGCCTCCACGGCGGTGGTGCCCCCTTCAAGCCCACGTTCTACTACCGCTTCCAGAACGGGATGATGCATAACGGCCTATCCGTGGTTGCCTACAATTTGAAGGATGTTGGCCCCATGGACGGCGGCTTCGGCTGCGTGCCAGGCTCGCACAAGAGCAACTACAAGTTCCCCGATGAGTGGAAAGTGATGGACGAGCCGGGCCCTTTCGTGGAGCGGGTAACCGGACCCGCCGGCACCGCCATCATCTTCACTGAGGCCCTTACCCACGGCACCCTTCCCTGGAACGGCGCTGACGAGCGCCGCACCATCTTCTTCAAGTACAGCCCGCACCCGCTCTCATGGTCGGCCAGCTACCTGGACCCCAATGACTATGCAGACCTGACCGATTCCCAGCGCGCCATCCTTGAAGGCCCGAACGCTCGGTACCCAACTAGATAGGCCCAGTTGATCTGCCCCTCAACCATCTGCCCAGGTCACTTTCTCTTGAAGCGCAAGAGAATTCCGTAGGCGTTGTCCTTGAGAATCTCGTCCATCTCCTCGGCGAAAGTGGCGAAGGCATCGGCGCTATCCAGGAGTTGCCACCGCTTCCTGGGCAAGCTCCTCGCTTCTTCTGCGGCAATCTCCAGCTTCTCCTTACGCTCACGGAACTCCACGATGAGGTCCAAAGCCTCGGCAACTTCGCGTGAAAACGCCAGTACCACACGCGACATCCAGGAAAATTCCGCCAATCTGTGGCGCTGCAAAGCCCAGTTGGGCCGGCACCCAAGGGGCAAATATGGCCGGTACCATCTGATATTCATAGCTTTCGGCCGGCGATTCGGCGGGTTGCTTCTGCGTTTGCTGATTCATGACTCTCGATTTCTAAGGCCAAACGCTTTTGGCAGGCGCGCGCTCTTCAGCGTCGCGCGGGTAAATTGTCCAAGCCCCTTATTGCAGATGGCAGTTCCCTAAACGTAGCAACCTTGGCAGTCGCTTTGGATAAATCGTGAGCTGCAGTGAACTCGTTCGCGACCACGATGCAGTCAATACCCGCCGCAATTGCCGAGTTCATCCCTCTCGCCGAGTCTTCAACAACAACCGTTTCAGCGGCAGTAGCACCAAAGCGTTGGAGCCCTCTCAGATAGGGTTCGGGATGTGGTTTAGCTCGCTCGTAATCCTCCCGAGTAAAATAGAATTCCATATGATCCAGAATGGATCGCCTATCGTGTATTAAGGCGAAATCAGGTGGTTTGGAGGTAGTAATTACGGCCATCCTGTGCTCAGCTGCGAGTACGTCCAGCGTTTCCAAGACACCCTTGATTTCGATGTCTTCTGTTCTAAGATATTTCTGATAATAGACATTACGGACTTCACGCTGCCTGCTGATAGTCTGTTCATCAATACCTGCCGCTCTAGCTTGGCCCCAGGTGGCCAATCCCTGGGTCATGTCTCGGACGTATTGATCTCTATCCAAAATAAATCCAATGTCAGCCAGGGCGCGCTCTCCGGCCTTGTAATACCAGAATTCGGTATCCACCAGAACGCCATCATGGTCAAAGAGGATAAATCTCTTCACTTTTTCGCTCGATTCAATTTCGGCTTAACTATCAAGCCAACTTGACGAGCCCCGGCGACGAACCGTCAGAGAAGAGGTAACGGTGTTTGCGACGCTAGAACTCCAATGGTGTGTAAGAACTCCGTTCACCCTGAGCCTGTCGAAGGGTCGTTCTTGGTTCGACAAGCTCACCACGAACGGATCAGGCGACCTATTGGACACCTTCTAAGAAAAAATGCCGGCTCGGTTAAGTTGAGCGCCTGATCAGCCTACACTTCTTGCTTGTTGGATAGGGCTTTCCGTCAATTGAAGTGGAAGGAGAATCACATCGGCCCTATTGTCCTCCGCATATCTTCAAGCGATTCCTTCAAGGTTGTTTTCCAAACGTGTCTCGATCGGTTGGTCCGCCTCCGGAAACTCGAAAGAGCGACCGGTGATCGTCTCGTAAAGGTAGATGTAGCGACTTGAGAGTTCGATTACAAGGTCATCCGGCGCCGGTGGCAGGACGTCATCTTCGTAGGGGTTGCAGTTCTCCGTGAACCAGAGCCGGAGGAATTCTTTGTCGACGTTGTCGGGTTCCTGTCCCTCCCGCATGCGCTGTTGATAAGTGTCGGCGATCCAGTAGCGACTGGAGTCAGGGGTATGGATCTCATCGATCAGAAGGATCTCACCGTTCTCGTCACGGCCCATCTCATATTTGGTATCGACGAGAATCAGGCCATACTCGGCGGCCTTGGCTTGACCGAAAGCGAAAAGTTCCTGTGCGATGCGGCTACATTGTTCCCAATCCTCGGCCGTCATCCAGTTCTCGGACACGATCTCGTCAGGGCTGATCGGAAGGTCGTGGTCCTCGTCCTTGATGGTCGGTGTGAGGTAATTCGTCGGGAGCTTCTGGTTTTTCACCAGGCCGTCGGGCAAATCAATGCCACAGTAGTGACGCTGACCACTCTGGTAGACCGTCCAGAGGGAGGTGCTCGTGGTTCCGGTGATGTATCCACGCACCACGAACTCAATCGGGAAGACAGTACATTTCTTAGCAATTGTGACGTTTGGATCGGGGATGGACAAAACCTGATTTGGCACAATATGGCGGGTCTGTTCGAACCACCATGCGCTCGTCATGTTGAGGACCTGCCCCTTGAAGGGGATAGCGGCCAGCACCCGGTCGAAGGCACTCTGTCGGTCGGTGGTGATGAGTACCAAACGATCCCCAAGATCGTATCGATCCCGTACTTTGGCTTCAAACTTCTCACCTTGAGAAAGATTCGTCTCAATAAGGCAGTTTTCGAGCTCTTGTCGTATTCGATCCGTGTAGCCCTCTGCGGTGTGAATGGCGTTCTCCATCTAATATCGTCTCCTCAAGGTAAATTGCCTATACGAGATGGCCCTATTGCACCAATGAATTACTGGCCTGACGGAAGTTTCCCGTCCAAACTCTGTGTCGCAGTTCATAGCAATATGCCTCATCCATGGGGAAGTAGCGCGCTATACTGCGAATGCGGAGTCGTAGCTGAGAGTCATGAACAGGGTGAGGGACAATTTCTCGGTTTGCTCTAGGCGCGTTTCCGACCCTTCGGTCCACAGTGACCCACCCGCAAACATCCAAGTCTAAGGTAGCAGTGAGGAAGGTTCAGGTCAAAGAGCAAGCTCCGTAAGCGGACGAAACGGATTGCGCTCATGGTGTGTCGGCATTCCGATGCGCGGGTTGCCAACAGACGGGCGTTCCGTAGTCGTCAGTCGAGCACGGTGGACTGGTGCTCGGCTCCGTTTGGCACAACGACGAGTCGGTGGCTGAGTGACTCATCGCATGAAAAAATGTGGTGAATAGTCGCCCACGATGCTACAATCGAACTTCCCAGCGAAAAGTTCGCAAATCGGTACGCCTTGGCCCACCAAACAATCTGAATTCAGGGCTATGCAGTTCCTCGCGGCGCCCCACTCGGCCGGCAGGCTGGTTGTTTTCAAGGGAGCATGAGCCAGATGCGTCGCATCTCCAGGGCGCAATGAATTGGGCTCAGTCTGATTCATCTTCAACTCCGACCAAACAGCTTATCCAGGAATCGAATTCCTCCCCCGGTAAGCTTCCTGTCTAGGAATTCTTCCAGTTCTTTGCGGTTGAGCACGGTGCGGCCGCCGACGCTGGCGTTGTCGTCGATGAGGGTGGAGGGCACGTTTTCCCAGTCGAACTCGCGCCTTCCGAAGGTGTCTTTCTGCTCGATGACGATGACCTTTTCCGCCTCCAGAATCCAGCCGGTGGGCCGGTCGCCCTCCTTCTTTATCCGGGTGGCGGGCCGCAGGAGGTGCTCGAGCTGAGACTTGACCCGCTCGTGGCGTTTGTCCGCGTATTCATCCCACGTAATGGGCGCGCACCATTGCGGTGGATTGTCGTCCAGCAATTCGCCAATCAACCCGGCGAGGATGGTTGAGGAGAACGCGAGCCAGTCATCGGGTTGGGGGTCTTCGTCAAGTTGAGCGAGCGCCCTGCGCAGGTATTCGCGATAGAGATGCGTGGAGAGGCTGCGGCGCACTTCCTGTATCTTCAGGTGCAAATCGTGGCGCAGCTTATCCTTGTAGGAGGGAAGCGCCGTGGTGGTGTAGATCATCAGGCTGCGCTTGACGATCTGATCGGTAAAGGCCTTCAGCTCTTGATTCATCGAGAGCACGAAACAGGGGTATTCCGGGACCCGTGGCGGGTTCTCGTCCTTGATGACATCCTCGCCGTGGCTCCGAATTGCCGACCTGCCGATATCGTCGAACACGGCGGGGAATCGCTTGTACGCGTACTGAAGGTCTCTCAGTCTGGCCCGGGTGAACTCGCGCTTATCGATGCTATAGGGCTTGCCGAACATGGAAGTCATGAGAGTCTCGATCAGGCTGGACTTGCCGCAAGACGGCTTGCCGTAGACGATGGCGAACGACGGGAACCGAAAGATGTCCCCCTGGTGGCCCGCCAGCGTGCGCATGTCGCACATGAAGGGCGAGAAGTAGAGCCACGACCAGAGGATGAAGTAGTCTCGCTGGAGCCGCTCAACCCCCATACCGCCTTCGAACGTACCCTCGTAGTTGCTGAAGAACTCCACCAGCAAGGCTGCGTCTTTCTTCGCGGCGGTGAGATCGGCTTCGAGGGAATACGGATCGCCGAGGAGCAGTACGCTCTTTGTGTCCCTGTCGATGGATAGTTCTCGATGGTCGGCGTCTTCCTCGTTTTGCACAGTGCGAATGCGGCTGGACTCCCGCACGATCTTGCGCCTGATATCGGGGGTCACGTGCTGTCTGCCGTTACGCAGCGGCGGCATCAGGTTCGCTACCACCGGCGGAATCGCCGCTTTCATCTTCTCAATGCGCTCTATTTGCGCGGGAACGGCGATGTGGGCGCCATCGCCTTGGCCTAGCTCGCCTTCCGATGGTTCAATTACCAAGTTGGAAATATCTTCAGGATCGAGCACCGGCACTTCCTGCAGCGTTATCTCCGAATTCTCGATCCGTTCAGGTGGCAGGGGTATTTCATCCGACGCCCGGTCCCTGATGGATTCATACATGCCAAGGTAGTGCCGCCACGCAGCGTCATCATTGTCGAAGCAGAGCAGTGTCTCTAATTGGTGTCCCCCAAAGGCTGTCTCCGATAGGTTCGCGGAGCCTACAAGGGTACGGGTGCTACCGGTCTCCGTGTTCTCAAGCAGGTAGAGTTTGGCGTGGGCGATCTGTTTGCGCAGCACCCAAAAGCGGGCTTGCCCTTCCCTGACGCGGCTGAGAATGAAGGCGTGGCGTTCGTCCGATAGGTTCTTGATGGCGGCCCGGGTGTCGCTGATGGCCACCTGCTGGAATGCCATGATGTCCTTCAGTGTGCGCAGCGTGCTCTCGCACCCAAATACGCACTCGAAATCGCTAAAGCCATGCCTTTCAAGCAGCCGCACGATCGCGCCAACCCCTGCGGAATAGGTGAGAATGCGGATGCGGTCGTAGCCGTCGAACAGCGACCAAGAGAACTTGGATTCAGACTCAAAGCGGACCTGCGCCACCCGCAGCCCGCTACCGTCGTCAAATTCGAATCCGCGGTTTTCTATTTGTCCGGGCTCGCCTATCGGCATCACGGCCTCCTCGAGGGAAAAAGGTCTCCCGTGCCGATAGTATAATGCAAGGCGACGCCAGGCGACGCCAGGCGACGCCAGGCGTCGCCAGGCGTCGGGGCAAGGCCCTCCACTCATACTTACCGTCGTATGCCAGGACGTAAGGAATTGACCAGCGGCGCCTGTTATCAGGTAATGGCAGTGGATTGATGTTATTGTGCTCGATCTGCCCTTGAACGGCACCCGCACCCTTGGGATAGCACATCATGTGAGAACGAGTGTACAAGTACGGGCTAAACCGGCATGACTGGAAAGCTGAACTAGAAGTACTAGTATTAGGAGTGTGACAGGTTGACACCAGATGGTCTTGAAGCCTGCCCGCCATCGCCGATACGCCGTGGCATCATGGTACACTGCACACGGAATAGAGGTGAATTCATTGTGCCTCTGCCGTGCAACACGGTCCAGAGCTTTGCTCTCTCCAGGAGAGCACGGGCTTCGTGCGACGACACGGAAAGAGCGGAATCAACTCTAGCTCGCACATTGGCTTGGAGGTAGTTCTTCGGAGTAATCCGAAAGCCGTCTATTCGGCCCTTGTGGCATATTGACGGCAGCGGAGCAGAATTGTTGCAGGCGACCGGACGACGTTGTCTTGAGCTGCGGCGCACTCTCAGCCATGTCTATGCCGATACCTTTTCAGCACAGTTTACAATGCCGTAACGCAAGGTGAAGTGAAAAGGGTCAACTCTTGCGGTTTTTGAGTCACCTCAAATCCCCTTTTGCCAAGCGGATCGTCCTGGCTCTTTGCATTGCTGTCTCTGCCCTTGCTCTTCAGCCCGACAACGTTGTATTTGGAGAAGAGTATTCGGTAAAAATGGGTGGCGCGTATCAGGATGGGACACAAATCAGGTACTCAGTATGCATTAGTCCGGTTATCACATCGGAACCGGATCAGGTCAGAGGTGGGGTCATCGTGTTCGATTCGACGGAAGATGGCTACGCTGCTGCGCTGATTGCCTTCGTATTCCGTGTCGGTGACACCTGCAAATCAGGCAGCTATGGTCTGGAGGATAAGGGAAATCGGACGATCCGAATCGAGATAAATTCTCTATTTGATGATGAAAAGGATGGCTATAGCGTAGGCTCTCCATCCAGTGAAACGGTGAGTTACAAGAGTGATGGTCCCCCTCGGACGCCAACACCGTCACCAACTCCTATCCCAACGCCGATTCCGCCACCGCCGCCTACCCCGACTCCAACGCCAACACCCACGCCTACGCCTACTGCCACCCCAATAATTGCACCCACGCCAACTCCTATCCCAACGCCGATTCCGCCACCGCCGCCTACCCCGACTCCAACGCCAACACCCACGCCTACGCCCACTGCCATACCGGTTATTTCACCCACGCCAATTCCTCCGCCAACGCCGGTCCCACCGCCGCCGCCCACACCCACACCAACGCCGAGGCCCACACCGATTCCCCCGCCCCCACCCACGCCCGCGCCCGCGCCCGTGCCTACACCTACACCTACACCAATTCCGCCGCCGCCACCCCCGCCGACGCCTACCCCCACACCGACGCCGGCGCCCACGCCAACACCAACTCAAACACTCAAGGCTGTGCCCACAGTCGCACCCATTGCGACCCCTAGGGCCGAGACGGTTGCCACACCCACGGCCGAGACTGGTGCCGCTTTCGCGGCCGAGTCTGCTGCCGGTTCGACAACGGGGCCGGATGAACAGGCCACAGTCGAACCGGAGTTGCAGCCTGATCGACGCGACTTGGATCTGCCTGCTGTCCCCGTGGTAGGTGACGCCCTGCCCCGCATCCGCAATACGCTGGGAGGCATTGCATCAACGCCACGCAGGCGTGTGACCCTGATGGCTATCCAGGGCTTGGCATTCATCTTCGCCATTGGTGTCTTCGCTCACCTGATTCTGCGCAGGCGTTGAGGCGAGCGCAGGCATCCTGCAACGGTAGTGGCGCCTGAGTGAGTTAGTGCCGGCGGCACTTGTCTAGACCAGTGAGCCGGTCTCCGTTGGAGCAGTCGTAGTCGTCGGTAGTAACATGGCGAATTCAGTGTACTCACCGTAAACTGTGTCCACAGACAGGTCGCCTCCAAACCTGCGGGCAACGTCAGCGGCGATGGGAAGTCCGAGCCCGGCGCCTGAAACGCCTTCCCGAGTTGAGAAGAAGGGATTGAATATCTGGCTGAGAACGTCATCCTTGATACCGGTGCCGTTGTCGCGGACTCGGATTTCCACCATGTCGTTGACTAAGCGCGACGAGACCGCCAGAATCGGCTCATACGCTACATCGGATGCTTCTTTCTTCAGTTCCATGGCATAGCAGGCGTTTCTCACCAAGTTCAACATTGCTTCACCAAAGTCTGTCTCAACCAGGGATAGTTCTCCCACCGCCGGATCTAAGTCGAAGACCGTCCGCACGGTGAAGTCCGCTACGTCGGCGCTATAGTTGTTGCATCCCGCTTGCACCGCATCGCGCAGAATGCCGTTCAACTCGGTCATCACCGGATCTCCGCCCACTACTCCCAGACCCCGCATTCGCTCCACGATGGCCAGCGCGCGTCCCCCGTTCGAAAGAACGCGGTTGAGGCTTGTGTTCATCTCCTCACTGATATCGTCCAGCAGCGCCGAATCATCAGCCGACATCTTATCCCGATATGTGTCCAACATCTCCTTTAGTTCGCTGTAAAGTTCAAGCGTTCCTTCGGAGAAGTTGTTGACAAAGTTCAACGGGTTCCTCATTTCGTGGGCGACCCCGGAGACCAGCTCACCAAGGGCGGCAAGTTTCTCCTGGGCGATGAGGCGCGCTTGGGTCCGTTTCAACTCATCATTGGTCTGGCGCAGCTCTTCATAAAGCTTCTCAACGAGGTTGAGGCGTTGGACTTCCAGCGCTTGTTCGCGGAACACTTCCAGCGCGCTTGCCAACTCACCAATCTCATCTTGCCCCACTTCCGGGACCGGAGTTTCCAAGTCTCCCTCTGCCATGCGCCGCATGCGCTCCGACATGCGCGAGAGTCGCCGCACCATGCCGTTTCCCACCCATAGCCATGCTGCCAGCGTCGCCACGATCACGCTGATAACGCTAATGGCCGTCAAGAGGGTCCGTCCTTCGTCAAAGCTGCCGACCGCCAGTCCAAGTGACTCCGCGGAATGGGACTGGGACGCCGCCAGTAGACGGGAAACCGCGTTTTCCAGAGTCACACTAGACGCTTCAAATGATGCAGCGAGGTCTCTTGTGTTTGCTTCCAGTGCCAGTTGAAGGCTGCGGACATAGAATACGCCCTGGCCCTCCCCCAGAGATGCCACTCTCGGGTCTATGCCGGTGGCGTACAGCCTTGTAAATTCGTCCCACAGTCTCTGCAATTCTGTCTCGTCTTTAGCCTCCAGCACCTGTCGCAGCACCGACAATGCCGCCTCGGACTCACCTGCGTCCGACCTGCTCGTGGCCAGAATCAAACGATAGTCGGCGGCAACCCGGTTTGTGCCCAGCAACGCTTCACGGTTTCGTTCCAGATTGTCTATTACGTCGGCTAGGTCGTATGCCGCATCGCTTACTACCTGCGCCTCCGCCGATAGTTCTGCTACGCCGCTCACCACATTCAAGGCAGAGTCCAGCCGTTCCAAGGAGTCGACCACAGTGCCCCTCGCCAAGCCTTGGAACCCCAAATCAGGCTCGGCTGCCAATCCCAGTCCCAGATTTCGCAAACGCTCCGTCTCTCGAGCGACAGTCCATGTTGCTTCCAGCGCCGGCACGGACTCATTCCGCACCTGGTAATTCAGGTCGCCGCTCTGCTCGAAATAGAAGACTCCTACTGCACCGGAAATCAGAGTTAGGATTACGGCAATTCCCAAAGCCAGATACAGGCGCGTGCCGATACGGCGCCATCTTTCGAGGAAGGGTCCCATAGCAGCTAAAACTCCTGAAAGTCCAACCCCCCTGAATTCGACGCTGAATTCCGTATCGAGAGGTTGCCTCAGAAGGTAGGATATCACAGCCAAGTTGCGCAAGGGACACCGAAGATCGCACTGTAGACTGTCCCTTGCCGGGCGCCACGCAGGGGGACGCTAAAGGGCAGGCGTCGTTGCGGTCCTGGGCTTTGAGAGTAAGCCGGACAAGCTGAAAGCGAGAATTAGAATCAACTCGCCCTACGCTTCTAACTGTTCCTGCATTGCCCGCATGGACCGCCACTATCCGAGTGGCGCCTGCAGGCAGAGCGACACTCCGGACTCTCCAAATATGAAAGTCTCCCAGGGCGATAACGTGAAAGCCGATTCACTTCCAAATTCACAGACCGAAACGGAATTGGACAATTGCATCAGAAGCACAAGTCAGTTCGCCGACTGGCGCTCTGGCTCGAATACCAACTCCGGTACTACGACTTCCCAGTTTTCGCAGCGAAAGTTGCCTTGGAATTGCGGCTCGGACTTCTCTTTGTCCCATGTAACGATCGCTAGAACCGTAGCAGAGGTGCAGCTCATGCCATCGGGTGGCGCGAAATTACTTGCGAGTTGCCCGACGACCGTCCCCTCGCGATCCAAGAGCTCCCAGCGTTTTGGACCGGACTGCAAATCCAACGAATCTCCGGGCGAGAGCGCTGCAATGGCGTGGTGAACCGGATGACCGGAGGGCTTGTACGCGGGAAAGCTCAGAAAGATGTCGCGCAGGCTGAGCCGCCGATACTGACGGGTCAGTTCCGGCCGTGCCGGAGGAAGGTTGCGGAGTGGCTTGCGAGGCTGTACCGATGGCAGGCCGGAAAAGGCTGCCTGGAATGGCTGATCTCCTGAAAGTTGCGCAAGGGTGAGAGTCTGCCGCGCGCGGGTCATCGCCACATAATAGAGTCTGCGTGGAGCATCGACGTCCTCGTCACGGCCTACGCGGCCCCAGCCGCCGGCGAGCACGACGACGTGATTGAATTCTAAGCCTTTGGCGCGATGAGCGGTGAGCAGCAACAGCCCTCGCTGGCGGCGGCGCACTTCCCGTGCCCACTCTGCCAGCCACTCGATGAAGTTATCCACCGGTGATTCCGTGCCGCTTGTCTCCAGCGCGAATTCGGCTATGGCTTCCAGCAACAATTCATTCCAAATGCCTGATGGCTGCTGAGCTATCCAATCCTCCAGACCGGCGCTCGTCACTAAGCGGGATTCTCTGCCGCGCAGCCAATTCACAAGCGCTTGCGTTTCCCGCAGATGCCAGACGCCCGTGAATTCCTCGTTTGCCATTTGCACGGGAATGCCTTCAAGTTCGCAAAGGCTGCGCACTGGGTCCAGATAACTCCATTCGCGCGCGATCACCGCGCAGTCGGACCAGTCCCAGGTGGGCGAAAGGCCTGCCATTCGCTTGAGGTCAGCAACGACCGCCTGTGCTTGGGAGATTGGGGTGTCTCCAGTTTCCAGCATCAGGACTCGACCCCTGGCGACCGGATCAAATCCAGCCCACGTGCCGCCAGGCGAGTCCTTTGCGCGCGCTCGATTGACGTGAATTGGATGCCCGGTCTTCATTCGCTGGTGCGCCGGCTAAATTACCCTATTGGCCGCCTCGATGATGTTGGCTGTAGAGCGATAGTTGTCAGTGAGGAACGTGGGTCTAGCTGCATAGTCCTCTTCGAAGCGACGGATGAACTCCACCGAAGAGCCATTGAAAGCGTATATGTTCTGATCGTCGTCACCCACCGCAAATAGACTGATCTTATCGTCTTCCTCGGAAAGCGTTCTCCCCGCCAGTGCGGAAATCAGCGCATATTGGTCCGGTCCACTATCCTGGTATTCGTCAACGAGTATCCAGCGAAAACCCGCCAGCAGCCGCGCTCGATACTCATCAGCTTCATCCGGCTCCAATCCTTCCCCGCGGAGCAGGTCCACTGCCTGTTTCAGGATAGTCTGGAAATCTCCTTCGCTCAGGCTATTCGCACGCCCTGTAAAGCTCGCGCCAACCAGCCGCATGGCGAGCGCGTGGCAGGTGAGCACAATCACGCCCCGGGCGTCGTCACCAATGAGTTCTGCAAGGCGGCGGCGAATCTCGACCGCGGCATGCCGATTGTAGGAGAGAGCTAGGATGCTGCGAGGGTTCTCGCGCCTGACGCGTATCAGGTAGGCAATACGATGCACGAGCACTCGTGTTTTGCCCGAGCCGGGGCCGGCAAGCACCAAGACATTCGTCTGTTCTCTATCGTCCGCAACAATTCTTCTTTGGATTGGGTTTCTTAGACTTTCGACGATGGCTTGCCACGATTCCGGTGTGGTCTGACGGGAAAACTCCTGGTCTCGATCTGGCAGCCATCGACGCAGGAAATCTTCTCTGCGCAAGCTGAAATAGTCCATGGCCAATCGCAGCGCATCCGCCATGGCCGCTAGGCCCTGCTGCACGTATTCCGCCATCACGTGAATCTGCAATACTTGCTCGTCGTAATGAAGCTTGAGGGATGTATAGTCGGCCTGGGCGAAGCCGCGCCGCTCCGGCTGCAAGCGGATGGTCATGGCCGGGCGAAACACGGTTAAGCCCTTGTTTAGGCGGATGACTTCCTGCTCGTGCAGCCATAGCAGCGCGCGATCCGTTAGTTTGCCGGGGTCCTTGACTGCGTTTGTTAGTGTCAAGTCAGACCTGATGGCCGCCAGTAGCTTTCCCAACGTTGTCTCGACTAACAGATCTGTGCCGCGGCTTCCCGAAGGCAGAATGGCAAGCAGATGATCGAGTAGTCGCTTGGCGGCTGCACGACGCAATTCGGCGGTCTTCTTCAAGCTACTCCAGTCGCGTTGCAGGGTTACCTGCAGGGTCTCCCTGTCCCGCCCGCGCACGCCAAGACTTCCTCCACCCCCACCTTCGCCCCGCCCGTCGGCGGCAATGCTGCGGATTATCCGACGCACGAATTCCGGCAGAGCAAAGGCATGACCTTCGTCCTTCAGTCTTTGGGTCGCCACACGCAGATGCAGCGTTGACGAGTCCCCCTTTTCCATATCCGGTGCTGTCTCTTGTAGGAGGTCGATCAGGGCCTTCTCCAGATTTGCCGCTTGCTCGAAGCGTTGGCGGGAAGCCCGTTGCACCCCTGCGTGCACGAAGGCGGTCAACACCGTATCGTTACTGGCAATACCCATTCGCTCCAGGTCGTACAGTGCGGCTCGCACACCCTCTGAGTTCAATCCCGATGCGGCCATGAGTTCGTCTGTGGAGATGCCATCGTCGGAATCCGCATCGATCAGCGCCTCTGAGATGGTCATTAAATGTCGGCGGTAGTCATCCCTAATGTGGGCCTTCTTGAGCTTGGCACTTGCTTCGCTCACTGAACTGACCCGTAGAGAGGAAGGAAAGATCTGTACGTGGTTTTCTTCTCGGTTCAGTAGCTCAGATTCCTCCAGCCAAGCTACCGCGGTCCGCGTGCGCGTGTCGTCAGTGGCGGAGTCTCGCTGAAATGCCTTCTCGTCGTCCTCACCAAGGATCTCACCGGCGGTGGCCACCACCTCGCCTCCCAAGCGCTTCTTTCGGTCCAGATTCCGCAGAGCGCGCAGGACGCCGTGGATTTCTCGTCGTGTGAGCCGTGAGCGGGCTGACATACCGAATTGGCGCTCCACGTCCTCCATTGTGTAGAGAAGCACGCAGCGGGCCGCCCGCTGATCTCGTCCCGCACGTCCCGCCTCCTGCAGATAGTTCTCTAAGGAACCCGGCATGTCGGCGTGGATCACTAGCCGCACGTCCGGCTTATCGATTCCCATGCCGAAGGCGTTGGTAGCGACTATGACCTGCAAACCGCCATGGATGAAGCGCTGCTGGACGTCCTTCTTGGTTTCCGGCGGCAGGCCCGCGTGAAAGAAGTCTGACTCGACCCCCTTTTCCTGCAGGAACTCGGCGACTTCTCTAGCTTGTCGCTGCGTCGCGCAGTACACGATGGCCCCGCCCGACTCATCATCTGGTAGATCAGACGTAAGGATTTGGTGAATGTGGGCGAGCTTCTCTCCAACGCTTGTTTGTACCACCACGAATTCTAGGTTGGTGCGTCGCGCGCCGCCGTCGAAGACTTTCAAGCTGATATTTAGCTCTTTCTGAAAGTAGTCAACGAGTTCCGCTATGACATCAGGCTTGGCAGTCGCTGTTAGGCACAGCACCGGCGGAATCGGCTCTTCCCCTGCCCTCTTGCGTATGAATCGCCCAACGTACCGATAGTCGGGACGGAAGGCGTGCCCCCACTTCGAGAGACAGTGGGCCTCGTCTAGCACCCACGCGCCGATTTCACGTTGGCTCAAGACACGGCGCACACTGACGCTGCGAAGCTGCTCGGGTGATATGATGAGGATGCCGGCATCCCCGAGCCGTACCCGATCAAGCGCATCGCTCCGCTCTGGCATGGACAAGAGACCGTTTATGGTAACGCAAGAATCGACTCCTCTTGCTTCAAGTCCCGCCACCTGGTCGGCCATTAGGGCGACCAAAGGAGAAATCACTACCGTCAATGCGCCGGTCTTGTCGTAACGGGAAAGCGCCGGTATCTGGTAGCACAGCGACTTGCCGGCGCCGGTGGGCAGGATCCCGAGCAGATGTTCTCCCGCCAAGGCAGCTACGACAATAGACTGCTGCATGGGCCGGCCGGACTCATCCGTCGGCTCGGGACGGAATTCGGTGAAGCCGAACCAGCGAGTAAGTTCCTTGCGGGCGTTGTGCCGTTCCTGGCACCAGTTGCAGGCAGAATCCGCACACGCGATGTCGCGCAGCTGCCTCACCAGGTGTCCCGCTTCGGGAAACTGGTGCCGCACCCAGGGCGGCATGACCGAATTGCTGCCAGCCACTGACAGCCAGGCCAGCGCATAGGCTAGTGGCCAGCCGTGGCAGGATGCATTCGCTATGGCCTCATTCCCATGAGTCACGCAGGCGTTGCCGGTCAGCCGTCTGCGAATTGCTTCATGCGCCTCAGAATCGGAGGGCCTGCCTGAGCCTCGGAGCAACGTGAATACCCAATCGAATCCTGTGCCATCTTGTACACTCGTCAGCCAATGCCAGGCTGTTAGCAGGTCGGCCGGCGCAGCGCGCAGGGCCTTTTGCTGGTCGCTAAAGACCTCCAACGTTAGTCGCGCGTCCAGTTCCGGATCGTTAATTTTCCCCCGCCTGAGTTGCCCGTCTTGGTAATGCTTGACCAGGTGGTGATACGGATTGCGCGGGAAGGCGAGGGGATTGAGGCGAAGGGTATCCACGGCGGGCAGCCGCAACAGCCGTAAGCTGGGATTGGCAGCTTGCAGCTTTGGCAAATCGAAGGCGATCAGATTGTGGCCTAGCAGAAAGTCCGCGCCCCCACTGAGATTGTCTAGCCTAGACAATGCGGCGGTTATGCTCTGGCCTTCTGAGGGGAAGACAAGAGACTTGCCGGTGTCTGGGCGCACTCCGGCTAACGCGTAGATGCGGTCGTCGCGAGTGCTAATTTCCAGGTCTAGACTGAGGCAACGGAACAAAAGCCGGCTTGATTCGTCAGGTACCACCCAGAATCCGTTCGTAGTCTATACAAGCTCGGATTCACTCGACGTCACACTGGCTTCATCAAAGGTCCTTGATATCCTAACGGATAGTATAGTACAGCACGCGTCTTGCAGTGAGCGGTCACGACTGCCTACACAGCCGTTTCGACCTTTTACGTCATTTGAGGCCTGTGCCTTCAGTTTTGGCGCAGATACCTTTCCTGGAGAAGCTTCTCAAGAAGGCATGGATTTCGCAAGAGCGACCAAGGCCGCATCACTCGTGACTTAATCTTGATGGAGCTACGAAGGCACTAATCAGCTTTGCTGCCATGAATGCAGCCAGACTTACACCCAGGAGGAGTCGAAGGAGGCAATGGGCATGAACCAAGAACTGGATTACACGGAACTCGCCAAGGAGTACGATACGCTCGCGCCGGATGGGTCCGAAATTCGGCTGCTGTCTACAACGAGCCGCGGCAGTATGGTGCACTGCACGCTGAACCCGGGAGAGACTTCAGCGGCGGTAGCGCACAGGACAGTAGAAGAGGTGTGGTACTTCCTCGAGGGAACGGGCCAAGTCTGGCGGCGCAAGGGTGGCGAGGAGCGGGTTGTGGACGTGGCTGCGGGCGCGAGCCTCTCGATCCCCGTCGGCGCCCACTTTCAATTCAGAACAACGGGAGACCATCCGCTGCGATTCGTGATAGTCACAATGCCGCCGTGGCCGGGTGAACACGAGGCATACCGCGTTCCCGGCGTTTGGCCGACGCAATACTAGGAAGAGCTGGGCGCCTTACTTACTGCGGGAATGTTAAGTGAGCCTCCACCTGCTGCTCAATGCAAGCACACCTAGCCTAGCGGTGTTACTCGCGCTTGCCAAGTGAAGTGGGCGGCGAGTGTGCTCAGTAGACGCCGGTCGCCGGGCTCTGGAAAGAGCGCGTGAAGCTGGCGAAATACAGCGAGACTGAGTTCAGTGACCAGGGGGCTTTCGTGCGAAATGAGGTGGGGGAGATAGCCGAGCGACAGTTTCCCTCCCACTTGATGGAAACTCTGTATTTCGTCATTGCTAATGCTGGAAACTTCGGCGTCTACGGGAAGTGAGAGCGGAATGACGCCGTGCTCGATAGTGTCACCGTCGATTAGCCCGACAATGATGATGCCGACTGCAGTGGCCTTCTCTACAAGGTAGTCCGGGGAGAGCACCAATTGTTCGCTTGGAGGGTTCAAGCGAGGACCGATACTGCCGTACTCCGGGTTCAGAAGGATTGTGTCGTACACGATGCCAACGGCCTCGCGTTCACCTGTTGCGTCGATGGGTGCTTTTACAAAGCGGCCGAAGGCGTAGTCGTTGGGCTGAGGGTCGTATGCCGTCTCATTGGGGGCATAGACCTGGCACACGTAGTCCGTGTGGGAGTTAGACTTGACGATGCGTCCGATAGCTCTTTGCTTCATCGCTCCAGCCTCTTAGGACCGCCGCCGTTCCTTACTCGCCTGCTTCGCGGATGCCTGCATGGTGCGTATGTCGTGGCGCTCCCCAAATTCCTCAAGCGCGCGCTGGTACCGCTGCCGGTCCCTAAAGTCGATGACTGCGGCGGCATCGGCCGCTTGTATCGCGTAGGGATAACCGCCGCCCACGATGGCCTCGGCTCGCACCCAGTCTATCACGCGGTCCAGCTCACCGGCACGAAGCAGCCACGCCGGAAATTCCAGTCGCGACGGGGGTGAGCGGTTGATCTTTAGATAAGTGAAGCAGATTTCATTGCTGTAGCTCTTGCCTGTCTCATTATCGGTGTAGTTGCCATCCTGTGTAACATCTTGCCGCTGGCACAGAAACGCGGTCTGCCGCCAAGGTATCCCGTCACCGTTCCGATCATCCAACAGGGCAGGGTCACTGATGAGTGAGGCATTGGAGAGACTGACGCCATGGAAGTAGCAGAGCATCCTCGTGAAGTCACGTGCCCGTGACCGATCGATGTAGGCAATAAGGGGTACCCGGCACTCCTCTGAAGTCCGCAGCATGTTCACTGCTGCCGCACGATACCGACTGCGCACTTCCTCAGGCAGGCCCCCAGCAAATGAGACTGTGAGCGAGCCGTCGAAGAGCGCAACTGCCCGCTCGCCCTTGCCGCAATTTTCCCGCATGAACGTGTTGATCCGAGCCACTTCAAGCTCATAGCGACGCAAGGCAACCCAAAGGTTTGAATCGCCGTCGTCATCGCCAAGATCGCGTGGTGTTAGCACTTCGACATGTGCATCTTTTTCGTAGGCGCCATTCGCCTGATGGGGATTGGCAAACCAAGCGATCTGAATGGCGGCTACCGGCAAAGGAAAATCCTTGGTAGCTGGTAATTGGCTGCCGTCAACGGCACAAACGGTGACGTTGGCAAGCGTTTCTGCCGCCCAGTGCCGCATTGCGGCCACATTCTCCCAGACTTCCGGAAATTGGATGCGGAGGTCCGGCTGTCTGTCGAACTCTTCGGTAGGCCGCGCGCCCGGCGCGGCTTCCGGGGCAAGTCGCTCACATAGTTCGGCGGCGGAAACACCGGCAAGCGCATCGCGCGCGGCGTAGAGCTCATTCAGGCGCATTTGTTGCTCTGCGTCCAGTTCCGTGAGCGCGGCCCGCTTGTCGTTGAGTGCCTGAATTATCTTGTCTCGATAGAACACGATTGTCTCCGCTTTTTGCGCCGAGTTCTCGAACAGCACGGACCGCGCCCAATTTGGCGCGACTTTGACGAATCTCCAGGGATTCTTTGTTCAGTATAAGGACTGCATAGTGTTGTATCTCGGTGCTACACCTGCTCTACTGTGCTTGCGCCGTTCTCCTTGCGCACGCGCAGCACGGTCGAGACCATCGGTTCGAACGTATCATCGTGGCTTATGACGAAAAGCTGGTGAAATCCTGTCACCCGCTCAAGCTGTTCGGCAAGATTGCGGCGGCGTTCAGAATCCATATTCTGGGTTGGTTCATCGAAGAAGGCAATGTTGATGTCGGAGAGTTGGCGCAACAAGCCCAGGCGTACGGCCAATGCCGCGCTCATCTGCTCGCCGCCGGAAAGCTGTGCAAACGCGCGCCGGTGCCCGTGTTGTTCTAACAGGATGTCATAGTCTTCCGTAAGTGAGAGCTCCGCGGAGGCATCCCCCATGATCTCGCTAAAGAGCGTGTTGGCTTCCGCGGATATCTGCTGGATGAGGTGCCGTGTGATGTGCGGCCCGGCGTCGCGTATCACGTTGCGCAGGAAACTGGTAACAGTCCTTACCTCTTGCGCCTCGGCCTGAGCCTGTTTGGCTTCCCGCAACGCGCGCGCTGTTTGCTTCAGCTTGGCGATATCCTGCTCTGCCTGTGCGATCAACGCGCCGAACTGGCGGATACGCTCGTTTGCCGCGCCCAACTCACCTTGGGTTTTGCTCAAGTTTGCTTGCACACCAGCCAATGCGGCCGGGTCCCAGGATGCCTCGTACTCTTCGAGCAGTCCCCCAGCTTCTGAGACTGCGTGCGCGTTTTTCTCAATGTCGCCCGCAAGCGCTGCCCTGGCTTCTTCCCGGCGCGGGAGGTCGGCTGCCGTTTGCTGGAAGCGCAGATACGTATCGTGTTCTTCGCGGTGCGCGTTCATGCTCCGGCGTTCTTCCGTAACCCGGTGTTCGAGGTCGAAATATGGTTTCAGGCGTTCTTCAATGCGGGCCAGTTCCTCCTCGACTCGCTGATGTTCTCTGGATACCGAGGCAAGCGTCTGCATGCGCTGTTCATATTCGCCGGCCGCGCCGAACAAGCGCTCGGCTATCTGGCGGGGATTACCCAGGTCCTCCAGTTCTCGCGCAAGGGTCTTCTCCCTGGCTTCGAGCGAGGCAATCGCCGCAGCAATCGCTTGGGGAGGCCAGACCTCTTGCAAGCTTGCGGCGATGCGCTGGGTCAAGTCTTGTTCTTGTTGGGCCAGGCCCAGGAGGTCCTCCTCGAGTTGCCGCAAGCGGGGCTCCAAGTCGGCGAGGCGGTTAACCTGCTTCTGCGCATCGCTTGCGAGCGCTACCTCACTCTCGAGCTTGTTCCGCTCAACCGTCGCCTGAGCGGTGTGGTCGGTGAAGTCGCGAACGAGGGTGGCAATCACGGGAATGAGGCTATGCCCATCGTCCACCTTCGGGCATTGATCTTGGAAGAACGGGCAAAGGCCGTTTTTAGCCATCCGCTGTGACTGCTCATTGAAGCGACGCTGCGCTTGATAGGCGCCGATCTTTTCCTGCACCAACTGCAGTTGCTGCGTGAGGCCGTCAAGTTGGGAGGCGGTTTCCAGGAGAGCCCGGCAGCGTGCCACATCTGCGGCAGTCTCATCGCGCATTTGTATCGACTGACGGTAACGCTTCCGCAGATCTGCGCGTTGTGCGAGCCATAGGCCGACGCCCTGCAACTTCTCATGCTGCTCCGATAGGCGCGCTTGCACGAATACGGCGTCTTCGCTCGCTTCTCTGGGCAAGGGCTTGTCTGCATGCGGAAATAGCTCGCCAGAGTCACTGGCAGCGACCCGCTGTAGAGCTTGCGTTACCTGGCGACCGTACTGCCGGGCACTCCCAAGGCTCCGGCTGAATTCGAGAGCGAGCGTTTCAAGGCGTTCTTGCTCCGCAACCTTTGGCGCCAGGGCGGTGCGACTCTCTTTAGCTTGACTTGCCTCTTTCACGCCCTTCTCCAGCGCGGCTTGCCGTGTCTGTAGAGCGACTAGCTTCCTTTCAGCGTTGTGTTTGCCCTGGCGTAAGGATTCGGCAGCTTTGCGCTCTTCTTCGAGGGCCGCCAACGTTTCTCGTGCTTTGCGATAGGCAGTGTAGCCTGCGGCCGCGCTCTGCATCCGATCTGCGGCTCTCTTGGCAGTTTCGACCTGTTTTTGCTCTTCCACGAGGCGCTTCTGCAGGTTCTGCTGCTGTTGCGTGAGTTGCCGGACGATGTCCCGTTGCTGCTCCAAAGTCCGGCGTTGCGTTTCCAACCCTTTCAATTCCCCTTGCAGACGCGCCTGGGTTGCGGTGAGCAACTGTGCTTGCGCGGCAGATTCCACGTACTGCTTCTCATACTGGGCGAGCGCTGTGACCTGTTCGGGCAGTCGCGCGGCCTCGGGTTCCAGCGCGGAGACGCGGCGTTCCTGCTCGGAGATGTTCCCTTGCATTACGTCCAAAACGTCCCGGAGCTTGTCGTAGACATGGCGGTAAGCATCAACACGGAGGAGGGGATCAAACGTGTCTTTGCGCTGACCGGGCGTGAGCAGGAAGTCTGCTGTCAAACGCCCCTGCGGCACACCAAGGACATTATCGAAAACGCGCGCCAGGTCGTCGTAATCATCCAAACCGATGTGGTTGCGCAGGAAATCCAGCACATCCTGCTTTTGCTGGGCGACCCTTGAATTGGAATTAAAGCTGTGAACGAAGTAGGTTGACGTGACGGATTCCGCGCTGCCTGTCGTACGCCGCAACGTCCGCACGGCCTGATACTCACACTCATCGAGGCGCGACAGAAACGACACGCGCACATCCGCCTCCGTGGCATTATGGCGCATAAATTCCCGTTGGTTGCGATAGGGGAGACAATCGAATAACGCAAAGCCGATGGCTTCCAGAATGGTGCTCTTGCCCGCCCCGTTAGGGCCGGAAATGGCAATAGTGCCCAATGGAAACCGCACAGTCGCTTCCTGGTAACTCTTGATATTCGTAAGAGAGACTTCCGTAATGCGCATCGGGAGTTAGTCCGTAGTCTTTGGGGTCTCTTTGCTTGCAGGACTGGAACCGAAGAGATTGTCCTGTTGGACGTAGTGCCGGAGGCGCTCGTCATTTGCGTGGCTCTCACCTATACTTGCAGACATAAACTCCGCAGCTCTGGCGTCTGCGCTCCGATCCTCAGAAGCGCTCTGTCCGCTCTCCACTGTAGCTGGCGCCGATTCTGCGTCGGTTCCTGACGCTTGTCGCTGCGACCGCAAACGTCGTCCCACTTCCTCCGCAATCTCGCCGCTCGTGACGCCGTCGAGTACCATCTGCTTGAGGGCCATTGCAATTTGCGTGGTGTCTGCCGCCGTGGAGGCAAAGCGATCGTCGGCCGCGATGAGAGTCTCGAGAACCAATCGTTCCAGCACGTCCCGATCATGCATGTCGCCGTCTTCTATCGTGTTGGCAAGAGCTTCCTGCAGCGACGACCGGAGGCGCACAACCAGAGGATTGAGGTAGTTCCTTGCCAATTGCTCAATGGCCTCAGTGTTAATTTCCGTGCGCGAGAAGCGGGCAACACCCGTGAGCACGATATCGACGACGGGAGATTTCTGTAACTGAGAAGCGATGCCATGCGCCGAGTGCGTTGTCGCCGCTCGTTGAGGCGTTTCTGTAAGCGTGTTAGGCACAGGTTCCCGTTGCACTTTCTTCTCAAGAAGCTCCAAGAGTGTGCTTGGAGACGGACAGGCATCGAGCTCTTGCACGATGCGAACAAAGGGTCGGCGATATGGGTAGTTGAGCGGGTCAGCGCAAAATGCCGGTGTGCGGCTGGTATCTACCTTCACGAGGAGTGCGCCTTTGTTGCCATACTGCCACTCTTCGCTGCTCCAAGACTCCGGGCACCCTGGATTGAAGAGCCACTCCCCGTCGCCCAGCGTGCCTCGATATGGAACGTGAACATGACCGAGCGCAAGATAATCTATGCACTGCCGGAGAGTACTTAGGTCTTGTTGGCGCGCAAACGGGTGCCCTTTGTCGTAGTATCCTTCAACCGAGGTGTGGGCCAGGAAGATTGAGAACACGCCGTCAGGAGGTGGTGCAGCGGCGATGGCGGCGCCAATCTCGTTTAGAGCCCTGCCGGTCTCAGCGCCCTGATACTTAAGGCCGTAAATCCGGGCACCTGCAATGTCCACGTACCCGCCGGTGCGCTCCGCGTCGTCCCATGGCTGCGGCATCCAACCCTGTTCGTGGCGGGAACAATCAAGCAGATAGAGGAGCCGGCTCTGGTTTAGGTACTCCATCCAAGAAAGGATTTCGCCGTACGTGCGTTCGTGGTTTCCTTCGATAGCGACGACTGGAATTCCCGCGGCTTTCAGTCGTTCGAACTCGGTGACGGCGATGAGGAGCGTGCGTGGGTCGAGGGTGCGTTTCTCGAAGAGGTCCCCTGCAATGAGGAGAAAGTCAACGCGCTCGTCCAGGGCAGTATCCACTATCCACCGGAACGCCTCGGTGAAGTCGTCGTAGCGCTCGCTCAGACCATATTGTTGGTAGCCGAGATGAATGTCTGCAGTGTGGAGAAACTTGAACTGCATAGCATTTATCCCATTGCGGGGCGGCAGAAGGCCTGCCCACGAAGGTGCGCGCGACGCATCAAATAGTCGACAGAGGAAACGGCTCGTCAGCGAGCGGATCGCGGCTCCGATCCAGCAACACACCGTTCGCAATGGTGTGGGTATTTTCTAACTGCTGTCTGCCATCTCGTTTCTCGCCCTGTGGATCCAAGAAGGTGAAATTGCCTTCGTCGACCCGGAAGACCGCAATGTCCGCCGGAGCGCCGACGCTAAGCCGACCGCAAACGTGGTCGTATCCTACCGACTGCGCGGGAATTAATGTGCTGAGCCGGACCACGGTCTCCATGTCCATGCCGAGGGCAAGGAACTTTGACATCACGTAGGGAAAGCTCTTTGCCGACGTGCGAATGCTCCTCTGATGCAGGTCGGTGCTGATGGAATCGGGTGGAAACCCTTGTTCCATGGCAGCGGCAGTGACAGGGAATGAAAAACTGCTATTGCCGTGACCCACGTCGAAGAGCACGCCTCGTTCGCGCGCTGCCCATGCCTCGTCACGCACTTCGCCCCGCATCAAGATGCCGCCAGGCTTGCCATGAAAGCAGTGCGTAACGATGTCGCCCGCCCGCAGTATGGGAAGCAATTCTTGCAAGGTGGGCGCCGGCATGGAGATGTGGACCATCAAAGGTAGTGAGAACTGATCGCAGATTTCGCGCCCTACCCACAGAGCCATCATTCCAGTCTGCCCGGTGCTGGAACGGCCGGCGCGAATCTTAATGCCGGCGATGAGGCCGCGGTGCATCTCCAGGGTGGCGGCGTTGAGTTCCGTGTCGACATAAGTCATATTATTTAGTTCGCCAACCTCC
Organism: Chloroflexota bacterium; assembly: GCA_965221905.1. Lineage (GTDB taxonomy): Bacteria > Chloroflexota > UBA11872 > VXOZ01 > VXOZ01 > VXOZ01. The sequence continues at coordinate 2,274,280 of OZ244922.1, read as the reverse complement.
TGGCAATGCACCAGGCCCTTAGCACTGAGATTCAGCAAAGGGACCACGCGCACCTGCGAAGGTTCGATGATGAATCGCTTGAAGCCTGGAAAGGTAGCTGCGCCGCTGCTGCCGGGATCGATCCAGGTGGTCACGCCATGGCGCGCGCCAACGAGGTCCGGATCGAGCCCCGTGCCCCCTACGCCCCAGTAGCAGTGCCCGTGCAAGTCCACCAGTCCGGGCGTGACGAGTTGACCGGTGACGTCTATCTCCTGCGCACCCGTGCCGGCCAGCGTTCCTGCAGCTATGGCAGCAATCTTGCCGTCGGCAATGCCAATGTCTCCAGAGAAGCGCTGTCTCTCTCCGGGATCGATGATGTCGCCGTTGCGAAGCACCAGGTCGTAGGTCATACGAACTCCTTCCAAGTGAACATGCGCAAATTCATGGGTCTTGTAGACTTTGCAAGCCCAATCGCCAGACTCAACGTTTGGGCTAATTCTGCGTACCTAGTAGGCGCGGCGCTGCCAGTCGTCTGCGAATAGGTTGAAGTGGCCGAATCGGTAGGGATGTTCCTCGATTACGTCGAGATTGAGATCAATCCCAAGGCCCGGCGCTTCCGGCGGTGAGAAATACCCATCCTTGACTCGCGGGAAACCGGGTACCGCCTCGCGCACGAAATCGGGAGCAAAGTCGTCGAAGCACTCCTGAATTTTCACGTTCGTTGTGCAGAAGTCGAAGTGCACGCTCGCCGCGGTACAGGCGGGGCCGTTGGAACAGTGCGGCGCTACCATCACGTAGTGGGCATCGGCCATGGCCGCAATCTTCTTGAGCTCCATGATGCCGCCGGCGTGGATAATATCCGGCTGAATGATGTCAACTACGTTGTTCTTAAAGAAGCGCGCGTAGTCATAGCGTGTGAACAGTCGTTCTCCCGTGGCCACCGGCACGTGTATGTCACGCGCTGCCCGCTCCAGCGCATCCTGGTCTTCCGGGGGAACCGGCTCTTCTACCCATCCAGGCTTGAAAGGCTCAAGTTCACGAGCGATCTCGATCGCCGTTGCGGGGCTAAAGCGGCCGTGCATTTCAATGAAGATCTCCACATCGGGTCCGACGGCGTCCCGGATTGCTTCAACGAGCGCAATGGAATGGCGTTTCTCGTCGGCTTCCATCTCGTAAGTGCCTGCGCCGAAGGGATCAACCTTTAGGGCGCGATAGCCCTTTGCCACTACGCCTTTTGCGCGTCTGGCAAAGTCCTCGGGCGTACGCTCGCCGGTGTACCACCCGTTGGCATACGCCTTGAGTCGCTCATGGCACTGGCCGCCCAGGAGACGGTAAACCGGTACGCCAAGCGCTTTGCCCACAATGTCCCAGCAGGCAATTTCCACCGCACTTAGGGCCGTGTTGGCAACCGGCCCACCCCGCCAAAAGTCATCGCGGTACATGCGCAGCCAGAGGTCTTCGATGTTGAATGGATCGCTGCCGATAATGTGCCGATTCTTAGCCGCTTGAAGATACGCAACCACAGCTTCATCACGGTTTTGGAGTGTTGCTTCGCCGATCCCATAGAGCCCTTCATCGGTGATCACACGCGCGAAAACTATGTTGCGCCAGTTGTCCCCGAGTATGTAGGTTTCAACGTCGGTAATCCGCACGGCGGGCATTCCTTTCCTTGTCATAACTTTTTCGACGACAGGTCGCGGCAGAGAACACCACAGCACCGAGCACCATCCGAAGTCTACCCTCAGAGTCCGTGAGCAAGATGATTGGTAGTGCAGATTCTGCTGCGGCTGTAACCATTGCGCTTCGCGTACGCCTCGCACTTACATATGCCTCGCATAGGCGTATACCTAGCATAGCTGAGAGCGTTTGCTCTGTCACCGCATGAAATTGAACGGAGATTGAAGGCAGGCCGCTTGAGATTTGAAATCGCTGTTGTCGGCACTATGACCGACCGTCATATAGCGCATCACGCAAGAAAAGTCATCGTCCTGTGCCATCCGATACCACGTAAGAAGCATGTGCCCTCCTCTTTAAACTAGTGCAGGTTTAGAGGTGCCCAATGGGAATTTTGAAATTTGCCACACTGTGCCATACCATAGAGCTAGGAGATAGAGTGTCGAGCAACAGGAGTAGTAGATGATCAGCACGGTTCCAGGAAATTATCCAAAAATCGCAAATAGGACTGGTGGGCAGACACTGCGTCGTGCCATTGCATCCTATGACAGGGGAAGGATTACGGTAGATGAGCTCGCTGCGGCAGCGGATATAGTTACGGTGGAAGCAATAAGCGAGCAGGAACGGGCCGGAATTGACATAATAACGGACGGACAGATTCAATGGCAGGATCCGGTTACCTACATCGCCGGCAAGCTGCAAGGCTATGAGGTTGGCGGCCTCATTCGCTACTTCGATACCAACACCTTCTACCGCCAACCGGAAGCGACGGCGAGCATAGAGTGGCAAGGGCCTATTCTCGTTCGTGACTACGAGTTTGCGCGCGAACATGCCTCGCGACCGGTAAAGCCGGTTGTCACCGGCCCCTATACCGTCGCGAAACTCTCGCTGCTCGGCGTGTACACAGACCTGAAGTCGCTTGTACTCGACACAGCGCGGGCGCTGAACCACGAAATGAAAGCGTTGGCCGCGACCGATCCTGTGCTGATCCAAGTAGATGAGCCAGCCATCGTGTGGCATAGGCACAAAGATGACTGGGGACTCTTCCGTGAGGCGATGGACGTGCTCATGGATGGCGTGGGAGCGAAAACTTTACTACGTACCGACTTTGGGGACGCGGTCGGTCTGCCTGACTTCTTTGCCTTGCCGTTCCAAGGATTTGGGCTTGACATGGTACATGGCAAGCAGAATAAGGCGTTGGTGCCTGACTTCCCCGATGATAGAGACCTTATCCTGGGAATTGTCGACGCGCGCAACGTGCGCATGGAAACCGACGAAGCTGTGCTTCAGACCGCACAATGGGCAACACAATACGTTGCTGAAGACCGCTTAGCCATTAGCCCGAACACCGGTTTGGAGTTTCTAACGAGAGAAACCGCATACGACAAACTGGAAAACATGGTTCGTGCTGTCAAGAAAGCTCAGGAGGCAGTCGCTTAACGATGGAAGGTCTATGGACAACCCAGGTTGGAAGTTTGCCTAAGCCGCAGGCACTCGTCAAAGCGCGTACCAACTTTGCGCGAGGTAGATTACCGCATGAAGAATTGGAGGCATTGGAGCGCCAGCATACGCAGTTCTGGATGGAATACCAAAATGAGTTGGGTCTCGATATTGTCGTGGACGCCGAGATGTACCGGGGCGATATGGCAACTTTCTTTGCCGAAATGATGGATGGGATGGAGATTAGCGGTCTGGTGCGGTCGTACGGCAATCGCTACTACCGCAAGCCGATCGCGGTCGGACCGCTGAAGCGAGTAAAGTCTTTTTCGCTCGACTGGTGGCAGTACGCCCAAAGTCTGACCGACAAGCCCGTAAAGGGGATAATAACCGGCCCGTACACGATGGCGGAGTGGTCTTATAACAATTACTATGACACCCAGGAAGAATTCGTGCTCGCCATGGCCGAGGTGCTTCACGAAGAGGTGGTGGACTTAGAGAAGGCGGGGGCGAAATTCATTCAGATTGATGAGCCGGCGGTTTCCACGCGACCCGAAGACTTACCGTTGGCAATCCGGGCAATGGCAGTAGTCGTAGAGGGATTGACCGCCATGACAGGAACGCACATCTGCTACGGCGACTTCGAGGCCATCTATCCCAAGATGCTCGATATTCCGGTTGATGTTATCGACTTGGAGATGGCGAATAGCGACTTTGATCTGCTCGAGCTCTTCGAGCAGCAGGCGCCGTTCACCAAGAAACTGGCAATGGGCGTGGTGGACGTGCACAGCCACGTCATAGAGGACAAAGAGCAAGTGAAGGCCGGCATATACAAGGGTCTGGACGTAGTGCCCGCCGATCGACTCTACATCGACCCCGATTGCGGCCTCAAGACACGCACAGTGGACGAGGCGCAAGCCAAGCTTGGAGTCATTGTGGAAGCTGTCAAGGAAGTTCGCCAAGAACTCGGTCTGGATAACGCGTAGGCCAAGCGGGCTGGTACATGCTCGCTCGGAGGAAGCATGAGCAAGCCCTTCGATCAGCGACGGCTATGCGCTCGTGAATATGGTAGAGTGCAAGGCGTAGGCTATCGCCAGTACGTTGCGCACGCCGCGGCACGGCTTGGGCTGGTAGGGTACGTGCGCAACGAAGAGAGCGACGGTAGTGTAGAGGTTCTCGCCGAGGGGCCGGCTGCCGCTCTAGGGACCTTGTTGCAGCGGCTCAGCAACGGACCCTTGCTGAGCCGGGTGGAGTCTGTAGATTCGTCTTTCGGATCAACTTCAGGGGCTTTTGCTGAGTTTCAAATCAGGCAATAGCATGCAACAGTTCATCGCTACACAGGTGTCTGCAAGCCGTCAATACCGCGAGCTGCAGCGGTTGGCCTGGGCGACACTGATCGTCAGCTTTCTTGTCTTCTTGCTCCTTGTCTTTACTGTCCCGCTCGCAGTTGATTGGGCCATTGAGCGCATTCGGCAAGACGTATCGGTGCCGGTGCGCGTCATAAGCGGTCAAGTATATGTTCTCACGGCGGGTTCACCGAGTTGGGTCGTGCGATCTGAGGCAACCCATCTCAACCCAGGGGATAGCATCAGTACCCACGAGACTGCTCGAGCGTTCTTGGAAATGCCGGACGGCAGTACTATTCATTTGTACCCGGATAGTGAGGTAAGGCTTGTTGCGTCCAATCTTGTGCGGTATAGGCCTGAGAAGATGCAAATCCTGGTAGAGCAGGTGGAGGGGTATAGCCGCATAGCTGTCGCGCCAGTCTTAGCACCCGAAAAGCGCACTTTCCTGGTACGCACACCGACGCTCTTGGCCACATTGCAGGAAGGTAGTTTCGCCGTCGAGGTGATTTCGGAATCTCGCGATTCACTTGCTGCCCGCTTAGGCAACGCGGTGGTGAGTGACGGTCAGCGGTTGTTGGCGCTCTCTGCCGGAGAGCGGGCGACAACGGAGGACGGCCGCTTGCCCGCGGAGCCGCTGCCAGCCCCACAAGACCTGATCCAGATGGGCGACTTTACGGCGCTTTCGCCGGATTGGGAGGACACTTGGAGGGAAGAGGATCGTTCCGAACGCCCTCCCAGGGGCATCATCACGCCGCAGTCAGACGGTGTTTACTTCAAGCGTACAGGTGACGGAAACGGCCACACTATTCTCGTGCAGCAGATCAACCGCCCCGTGTGGGACTTCGAAGAGCTAATTCTGACGGTGCGGGTGAAGGCGATATATCAGAGTCTTCCCGGCGGTGGGACTGCCGGAACAGAATACCCGATTATGGTGCGTGTTCTCTTCCGGAACATTTCCGGCGGTGAGACACCTTGGTACCACGGTTTCTATTACGATTTGCCTACGGATGAGCGGTATTCCACTAGAGGCGCAACAATCGTGCCTCGGGACGAGTGGTACGTTTATGAAATCGACCTAGTCGAATTGACGCCACGACCAACATTTATCCGCACGGTAGAAATAGTGTCAACCGGGTGGTCGTATGATGGCGCGATCCAACATGTAAGCCTGGTTGGGGAATGATTGTCGTCTTGGCCGGAGATGCTGCGTTGGGCGCGCAGTTTGGCAAGGCAATTGCACGACGATTGGCGCAGACTGCGGTGTTGATGCCGGGCTACTTTGCCCCCATTGGAAACCAAGTAACAGACTCTAGCCGGGGGGAAGTAGGTAGTAGAGGGGTGTCGTGGCTTGCCGAAACAATGGCGGCAAGCGCTGAGAGAATTGCGGCGCACGGTGGAACAAGCGTGGTTGTCTGGCCGCATTTGGAAGACGTGTCCTCACTGCTGACCGCCTTCAATCAGATTGCAGCTCCACTCTATCTCTTTCTCTTGCAGAAACCGACACGTTCTCAAGGAATCGTTCGACGCGCGGTGATTGTCGATGCAGAGGACGGTGAAGCTGAGATTTTCGCGAAAAGTATTGTTGCTGATACGATTGCGGGAAGAGGACTAATCCGTCCTTCACCATCTGGTACGAGCGAAGCAAGTTTGCTGCCTGCGGAAGGCGGGCCTAGCACTGGTGTCGACATAGTAGAGATTCCACGGATTGCTCGCATTGTCGAGCGCTACGGAGAGCGGTTTCTTCGACGCGTTTATACGGAAGCGGAGCAGGCGCTCTATCGCGGCCGAGTACCGGAACTTGCGGCGCGTTTTGCGGCGAAGGAGGCGGTCTCGAAAGCATTGGGCACCGGTATTTGGGGCATTCGCTGGCGCGAAATGGAAATTCTGCCCGATGTGCGCGGCAAGCCGTTGGTTTACCTGCATGGAGCGGCGGCGGCGCGTGCGCGTGCGTTAAATCTGCGTTACTTTGCTGTTAGTTTGAGCCACAGCCGCGACCTTGCCATGGCGGTTGTGGTGGCTACGTAGCGTTGAGAGGGCAGGTAGGTTATGGCAGAGATGAGGCCAACCTCAAGCTTTTTTAGGCCCATCCTTGAAAAAACAGAGCTCTTTCTGTTTGCGGCTGATTCGTCATTGATTTGAGAAGAGCGGGTAGCCGCATGTTGTCGACGCACTCTTTGCTTAGGCCGTTGTCACGTATCACTATGAGAGATCGCGTCTTTGAAAATGGTGAGCAGGTGCATGAGTCTGCACTGCCGATTATCGCTTTGAAGTAATGCGAAACAGGCGCTGAGGAGCCTAAAGAGTGAAACTGGCCCACACTGCGGCAATGCGAAGACTGGAGGCTGATGCCGGCGCCCTCGGCATGGATGAACGCACCCTCATGGAACTTGCCGGATACAACATTGCGTCATTGCTCAGGCAGAAGGGGCAGGTTGTTACCGGGAATCGGGTGCTCATCCTCGCCGGCTCAGGCAACAACGGCGGCGACGGCTTAGTGGCTGCCTATCACCTCCAGCGGGCTGGAATTAAACCCTTTGTCTACCTCACCCGTGGTCGCACCAATGACGTAAACCTCACGCGGGCACTGGCCGTTGGCATCCCCGTAGCTAGTCACGGAGAAAGCGACAGTGCGCAGCTTCTCGATCAATGGTTGGCAACAGCGGACAGTGTGCTGGACGCGTTGCTTGGGACAGGCGCGACGCCACCCCTCCGTGGCAGCGTTCTTGAAGTGCTCACCGTACTGCATAGGGGGCTCTCACCGGAGGTGCTTCGCGTGGCAGTGGATATTCCCAGCGGGATCAATGCGGATACCGGCGAAGCGGATGCGCAGGCATTCCAGGCGCACTTCACTCTGGCCACGGGCCTTTCAAAGCCCGGCTGCTTTGTCGGCAAAGGTGCTGACTGTGCCGGTGAGGTATTCATTGCGGACATAGGAATCCCGCACGAGTGGGCAGACCCCTTACCGCTTCAACGCACAACGGCTTCTCAGGTGCGGGGCTTCTTGCCAGCACGCCCTGTTACCGCGCATAAAGGCTCTTTTGGTCGCGTGCTGGTCGTGGCCGGGTCTACGCGTTATGTCGGGGCAGCCTATCTAAGTGCAGCGGCAGCGGCGCGCGCCGGCGCGGGTCTCGTTACCCTAGCATTGCCTGCTTCACTCCACCCCATAGTTGCGGCGAAAGCCACTGAGTGCACGTTCTTGCCGCTTCCCGATGAAGCCGGACATCTCACTCCTGATGCCCTAGGACCGATCAAGCAAGCGCTGCCGCGGTACCGCGCGTTGCTTATGGGCTGTGGTTTGGGCGATGATCCTAAGACGTATGAATTCGTGCGTGAGCTTGTGGGCGAACTCCATCGTGCCGCAGATTCGCCGCCGCTGGTGCTTGACGCCGACGGCATCAATGCGCTTGCCGGACTAGACTTGGGCGATGCTCTGCCAACCCACACGATTCTCACGCCCCACGCCGGTGAGCTCGGCCGCCTTCTCCAGCAACCGGCCGCGGCCGTAGATGCGGAGCGGCTGCAGTTGGCGCCGCAGTGCGCGGCTGAATGGGGGGTTGTGGTTTTGGCGAAAGGCGCGCCGAGCATTGCCGCGGCGCCTGACGGCACGACCTACATCAACCCTCACCGCAATCCGGCCCTCGCGACTGCTGGTACCGGCGACGTGCTGGCAGGAATCATAGCTGGCTTGCTTGCACAGGCCGTCAGTCCGCAAGAGGCAGCGGTGGCGGGAGCCTTCATTCACGGTGAAACCGGCGAACGGGTGCGTTCTCGCCTGGGCGCAAGCGGATTGTTAGCCTCGGACTTGCTCAGCGAGATCCCGTTAGTGATGAAGGCGCTCCGTGAATAGCGCTTGACCGTCAGCTATGGACCTCTACCCACCGCCAACTTGCCGCTAACACGAATCACCAGATTGGAATAAGCTCCGAGCGCGAACCAACAGTGGCGCAGCAGCTCCAGCGCCTCTCCCGGAGTTGGCACACATTTTAGTCTCTGTGCCGAGCCGGATCCAGATAGTGCTGCCAGATAGACTCCCCTTGTGGGAAACCCCCCGGCAGTGCCCAATTGCAGTCACTTAAGACTCAATCAGCCCTTCCTGAGGCACAACCCAGGGCACAGAGGGGAGATGCTCCAACAGCTTAGCGCGCGGCAGAGGCATGTTGCCGACAGGTACGTCAATGACAACCGGCGCTTGGCGTTCCAGCGCAAGCGGAAGCAGCGTTTCCAGCTCCATGGGGTCGTTCGCCCGCATGCCGATCGCACCGAATAACTCGGCGAACGCGACGAGGTCCGGGTTAAGCAATTCGGTTTCGTATGATCCGCCAAAGAACTCGTCCAGGTCGTAGGCAACGTTGCCGTAAGAGTCGTCTCGGAAGACGACGGTTGTTGTATTGATTCCGTACCGGACCGACGTAGAAAGTTCCGGGGAATTAAACATGAATCCGCCGTCTCCAATGACACACACCACGGGGCGGTTGGGTTCAGCTACCTTCACGCCCATGGCTGCAGGGAAGGAAAATCCGAGGTTGAATGAGTAGCCGGAATCGATGAAGGTCTTGGGATGGTTCACTTGGTAGTTGGTGCGGGCGTAGTAGCCGAACTGGATGACATCCCAGACGATGAAGGTATCTTCCGGGATGCAGTTTCGCATTGTATCCAGAATCGGATACTGGGTTCCTTGAGCCTGATGTCGTGATAGGCGATCAGGCGGCGTGCCGCGCTCACCGCTTCGGCGGGCGACGAGCGACCTCTCGCCCCGGCCTCGATGAGGAGTGGAAGCAGGGCTTCGATGGTCGCTCTGGCATCGCCATGCTAGGGGAGGGTGTTGGACTGCACTCTTGTAATCTCGGTGTCGTCTATGGTGTTGCTCAAGCGCAAAGTGGTGAAAGTAGTCGAAGCGCTGAACTTTCCTGCTTCAGCGCCACACGCCGATGATAGCTCCTTGGACCAGTAAAGCGACCAACACGTAGCCATAGTCAATCACAAAGAGCCGCTTCGAGATCCCTGAGTACATGTTGTTCTGAAACGTCGCCGGGCCGACGAAGCCAACCCATGCAAGCAGGGCCACGAGAAGGCCGATGAGAAGAGTCATCGACTGGATGCTCGCGTTGACGTGGTGAATGAAGATGGAGAGCACGACCGCCATCAAGAGCGAGAGCAAGAAGGAGACAACATAGATAATAGGGTTTGAACTCAGTTCGTCAGCAGTCTTGCCAATCAAGCCCATCCACATCTTTCCAAATATTGGCCCGTACCACAAGAACCCGATTACCATGTTGGAAATGCCTGCCACGAGGATGGCAAGGTAGTTGAAATCGGTAGTAAGCAGGTCTGACATAATGTCTTCTCCTATTCAGAGTAAACTAGCACTGGCTCGTTCCATTCTGTTAGCCAGCCAGTCTTCCAATAGCCAATCAATCTTCCAATTACCAGTCTATCTTTCAATTGCCAGTCAGTCTTCCAAACGATCGCTCTGAGTGTATCGGAGTGCCGTCCGTTCGTGGTGAGCTTGTCGAACCATGTACGGACCATCCAGCAAGCCAAATGAAAGGATCTTTGAGATTCTGACGGACTTCGCAATTGATATCTCTCGCGTTCTTCGCATCAACCGACTACGGCCGCAATCGCCTCTTCGAGCAGGTCCGCGCCCAGTTGCGCCTCTTCCTCCGTCATGACGAGCGGCGGGGCGATGCGTATTACATTGCCGTAGAACCCAATCGGTGCGATCATCACGATCCCGCGCTGAAAGGCTTCGTCTATGATGGCCTGGGTCATTTCAGGTGCCGGCTCACGGGTCTCGGGGTCTTTGACGAACTCGATGCCGAAGACCAAGCCAAGACCGCGCACCTCACCAATGACGGGGTACTTGCTTTGCATAGAGCGGAAACGCGCGTCGAGCAATGCACCAATGTGGGCGGCATTCTCGGGCAGTTTCTCTTCCAAAATCACGTTGATGTTTTCCAGAGCGACGCGGCTGGAAAAGGCATTGCCGCCGTGGGTGCTGGAAACCGACCCGGGAGTCAAAGTATTCATGATGTCTTCTTCACCTACAACAGCCGAGACCGGTACGGTGGATGAGATGCCTTTGCCCAGGCAGAGCAGATTCGGCTCAATACCGTAGTGCTCGAAGCCGAATAGCTTGCCGGTCCGCCCAAACGAGGCTTGCACCTCATCGATGATGAGCAGCGCCCCGTTCTCCTTGCACCACTGTGCAATATTCTGCAGCCAATCCTTGGGCGCAATAATCGAACCGGCTGAACCCTGGTAGGTCTCCACCAGCACCGCGGCGATGTCTTTTTCGGACTCGGTCTCGATGATCCACTTGAAGTACTCGAAGCAGCGTTCGCTGCACTCGTCTTCATGGCCGCGGCAGAGAATGCTGCGGTAGGGGTAGGGGAAAGGCGCAAAGACGACGCCGGGCAAGAATGGCCCAAACCCCTTAATACCGGGGCTGGATCGCTTGCCATTTACCGACATCGCACCAAAGGTGCGCCCATGAAAGGCGCCATGGAACGCCACGATCTCGTGCTTGCCGGTATAGAGGCGCGCAATCTTCATAGCCGTTTCGATAGTCTCTGCCCCGGTGGAGAGCACAATCGCGCGGGTGAGGTTCGGCGGCGTGATCTCTACAAGCTTCTTGGCAAGTTGCGGGCGCCACTCGTTTAGAAAGTCGTACGTGTTGACGGCTTTCTCTGCCTGTTCTTGCATAGCACGCACGAGGCGTGGGTGGCTGTGTCCTGCGTTTGCAACGAGCACGCCGCTGGTGAAGTCCAAGAACGTGTTGTCGTCCATGTCGGTGGCCCAGACGCCTTCGGCATGCTTCCACACAATCGGCACCTGTTCACTGGAAGACTTGGGCTCGTATTTTTCAGAAATCGCCATCAATTCCTGGGAACGTGGGCCGGGCAACTCGGTGTTGATCACTGGGCCGCGTAGGCGGGCACTAGTTTTCATTGGTCTTCCTCCTGTGACACTCGTCGCGTGACGACTTTCATGAACTGTTTGCTCGGTGCATGTATGCCGTATCTTGCAACCTCGCGCAAATCTTATCGTGCTATCTTGTCATCAAGGCCTGTGTTGATTTCCCGGCGTTCAGAACAGCAACGGCTCTAGTTATCACCGCTACCCGCGGGCATCGTGCGCAGCATAAACTCATCGAACATCGGTACAGTAAAGTCTGTGTCCCCGTGCCCTGGGCTCCAAACCATGCCCTTATTGATCAAGTTATCGCGCGTCGGAGCCAAAGATGATACCGACCGGCCTAGTATTTGAGCAATGGCGCCAGAACGATGCGGCCCTGGACCTAGTTCTGCCATGGCGCGGAGATACCGACGCTCTGCTGGTGTTAGTCTATCAAACCTGACGCGGAAGAAGCTCCGGTCAAGACTCTCAATTGCCTGCTTGGCAGCGTTGCGTACGACGGAAGCGTCTATGGGAGAGGAGTCGGCTGAGTCCCATACCTGCTTGCCCCACTCCTGCAGGAAATAGGGGTAGCCTCTCGTTTGTGACACGATGGCATCAAGTGCGTCGTCTTCGATCAATACGCCTTCTGCTTGTGCCGGATTGGCAATTGCGCTTCTGGCATCTGCGGGTGAGAGCGCTGCGACTTCGGGAAAGTCGAAGAGCCTTTCAGCGTAAGACTTTGCTTTACCGGTGCGGCCCCGCACCTGGGGCAGCCCGGCTCCAATAAGGGTTACGGGCAACTGACGCTGGGCTGTGCGGTGCAAGGCAATGATCAAGGCAGCCAACTCTTCCTCGCGTACGTATTGAATCTCGTCGACAAAGAGGGCTACGCAGCTTCCCGCCGCACGTGCAGCTTCGCCAATGACACCAAGCAAGTCCTGTAGGTCGGCCTCCAGGTCGCCGTTGTCAGCAAGGCCGGGTTCGGGTGGGAAGTCAAGGCCAACTTCAATATCGTGGTACTTTACTTTGAGTGCGCTAACAAACCCGGCAACCCCGCGCAGAGCGCGTTGCGCAAGCTCCCGTGATGACTCTTTCCGTGAGAGTTGTAGCACTATCCTCCGCAAATAGGGTGCTAGCGTGGCAGGCAGTGAACGATGTTCCGGTGCTTCGATCTCTGCGGTGTAGATGTTGCGCTTTGCAGCGTCCTCCTGTATTAGGTTGAGCAGTACTGTCTTGCCAACGCCCCGTAAACCAACCAAGATAATGCTCTTGCTGGAGCGTCCTCTCCGAATGCGCTCCAAGGCAATTCGCGCGGTTTCGCGGATTTCTCCTCGGCCGGCAAGTTCCGGCGGCCGTGTGCCTGCTCCGGGTGCGTATGGGTTCTGAATAGGATCCATGCTCACATTATAGCAAGATTAGTGAAGTTAGCCTAATTAGCATTATTAGTAATGAATATCACTACTTCTCCCAATTCGTACCCTGTAGGCGCTACGCCTCCAAGAATGCGTGTAGGCCTGCTTTCGCACCGGAGAGCACCGGCGCGCCATGAGACGTGACAATTGCGTCGAACGCCTCATCTCGTAACGACTGCAGGGCATCGCGCTCATGCGGTTGAAACACGCGCCATTCTGCATCGGGGCGTGCGACCAGCCCATCGCCAATCACGAGCACGCCTGGGCCGCGGGGCACGAGCAGAGCGGTCTCGCCTTCCGAATGGGAGCCTTCTAGGTGGTACGCCTGAATGCCGCACGGGAGCTCATCGTCACTGCTAAAGACCCGGTCAGGCACCATATCCATATCGCTCAATGCCGCTTCCGGGGCCCAAATCTCAGCCCGTAGCGCGAGCTTGCAGGAGTAAGCATCGCGTTCATGGTTGCCGGTAGTCAGCAGCACAATGATGGCTTTGCTCGGATGACTGAACCGGCTGAGACCCTCATCCGGTGTAAAGGGATCGATGAGGACGTTTTCGCTCTCGCCTTCCACCCAGACACTGTAGGCCTCGCGTCCAGGACGGTATTGGCCCTGCCAACAGTAAAAACCTGGGAAGTACTGCTCCATATTTTGCTACTCTTACTTCAGAGATACAATCGATCCGCTGTCAATGCTTTGGTGAACCGCCTCTGCGATCCGCGTAACTTCGAGTGCATCCTCACCACTGGGGTATCTGCCTTCTAATTGGTCTATGGTGCCGCCTTCTTGCAGAAATTCAAGATTGTCGACGAAATCTAGAATGCTCTCGTAGCCGTAGCCGCGGTAGACGACCTGACCGTGCTTGTCTTCCTCTTCACGCATGAACGCCTCATTATACGTGCGCATGCCGTCTTTGTAGCTTGCGGCTTCCATGCCGCGGTTCTGGCTGTCGACCTCCGCAAACCCTTCAGTGCCGACCAGGCGGATTGACTGGTTTACGATGGCTTCAAATGTGTCGGGGAGCACCCACCCGTTATCAAAGAAGACGCTGGCGCCGCCTTCGAATTCTACTTTGGCCTGAATGCAATCGAAGGTGTCGATACCGAGAGCAGCGAGCTTCTTCTTCCGGCCGGTAGCATAGACTTTGGTTGCATCCTTCTTGATGCACCAGCGCACGAGGTCGTAGAAGTGCACGCCCAGGAACCAAGCGGGACTGGTTGAACCGGCCCAATGGGGAAACCAATCGCGCGGTACGACGATCTTGTCTTCCATGTGCACGTATCCATAAAGCACCTCACCAAGCGTGCCGTCGTTGCACTGCCGTTCGAGGGCCAAGTGGTAAGGGTCGTAGCGCTTGTGGAAGTCTACCTGGAGGAATACTTGGTTGGCCTTGCAAGCGTCCACGATCTCGCGGCAGCCGGCACTGGTTACGTCCAGCGGCTTCTCTACCAGGACGTGCAGGCCCCGGTTGGCCGCCTCGATGGTCATCTCACGATGGAGGTGGTCCGGTGTGACGATGGTCACGGCATCCAGCGACTCATTGTCGAGCATCTCTCTCCAGTCGGTGTAGATGGGGATGCCAAATTCCTCTTTGCGTTCCTGGTCCCGCGCCGGATCTCGTCCAGAGGAGCAAGCCGCCACCAGCACGGTGCGGCCTTCATTCTGCGCCTGCTTGAAGACGCGCAGGTGACTGATTCCAAATACACCGGTGCCAATTACACCGATTCGAATAGCGTCTGCCATGAGGATAGTTTCTCCTTCTTCTCTTCACCCGCCGCAAGTTAGGAGCGCATGTTGCTTCTGCGCTGCACGACCTGATTGCCCGAAGAGGCCGCACGCAGAACGTCGTACGCCATGCTCATCCAGCCCGTACTCAGCGTACCGAACGTGACGGTCGTGGCGCAGCTTGTGCTTGGATCAGGTCAATGGCTGCGTTGCCGACCTGCTCTCCATAGGGATTGAGCGCTTCTTCAACGAGTTCGCGATAGTAGCCGTTGGCGTAGAGCGCCTGTGCCATCTTGCCGGCCAATTGCTGCCACGAGCGCTGGGATTGGTTACGAACCATCCGCCCAACTGTTGTCGCAAATTGCACCTCAAGCGGCACAACCGGCACCAGCCAATTCTGGAAGCGCACTCTGCCGATTACGTCCCATAACGCACCCCCCACGCCCTCTAGCAGTATACCTTGCTCGTTCTCGCGAGGCTCGCGAACGAAAATCGTCACCGGTGCCAGTTCAACCGTCAAAGTAAGCTTGACGTGATCAGGATCGCGGACGTCCGGTTCCTCGTCCAGCCAGTCCCAGAGATGGCTGGCCCAGACGTCGAACGCATCGGGCGTTGTAAGTATGCGTAGCTCGTTTGGGCTGACCGCTATGTCCTGTAGCGCCGAGGCGGCGCTCCCTATGATCGCCCATCCTGCCGCAGCTTCTTCCAGCGGTTCGTAGACGCGATGAAGGATGAACGCCAGCGCTTCCCAGATTCTACGGCTATCCTCGCTGTTCTGCTCTATGCGAGACATACGCCTCTTTTCGGGAATAACCGGCAGCAGTGCCGGGGGGTTTCGATGCCTAACACGTACCGCACCACTCCTGCACGAAATGGGTCAGAGCGCAGGCGGCGTCTACCATGTCTGCAACTGCGAAGTGCTCATGGGGACCATGTGCGGTGGCAAGGTCGCCCGGGCCGAAGACGACGACGGGGAGCCCACCAACGCGGGAATAGAGCCGCGCATCGCAGGAGACATTCCAGCCAAAGACCTCGCTCTGCAGTCCCGCGTCGCGCGCGGCCGCGTACAGCATTGTAGGGAGCGGGTGGTCATAAGGTATCTCGAAAGAGTCGTTGCGCAGCTTCTTAAATTCGATCGTCGTGTGATTCCGAATCCACTCGTCCGGGTGGCTTGCGACGATGCGCTCCAAGTCTGCCCGCACGTCTTCCATGGCCTTATTCGGCAAGAAGCCGACACCGCCTTCGATGGTCGCCTCACCCGCCACGGCGCTCGGCCAGTGACCGCCCTGGAAGATGCCGACGTTTAGTTGCACCGGGTGATCGTAGCGCTCAAAGCCGCGATACCCCTTACTCATTGCCACCAACTCTTTCTCGTATTCCTTGAAGCTGGCGATGAGGGCAATGCCCTTGTCAATTGCGCTGACGCCTTCGTGCATCCGCCCCATGTGCATGCTGACGCCTTCGATGCCAATTTGAAACCAGAGAGCGCCGCGATTGGCCGGATGGATCTGGGCCAAGGAGGGTTCCATGACCACCACGCCATCGGCCCGAAGTCCCGCGTGAATGAAGGCCAGCGCGCCGTTGCCGCCTACTTCCTCTTCTGTGACCAATTGCAGGGCCAGATCGCCCGCAAGCGGAATCCCAAAGTGCGCCAACGCGCGCATGACGAGCAGCAGCGCCGCTACTTGCCCTTTGGCGTCGTTGCTGCCGCGGGCGTAGATGATCTCGCCGCGCTCAGGGTCCTGAATGCGTTCGTAACGCTGCCCCTCGCTATTCGGTACGACATCCAGGTGGGTCTGCAATATGAGACTGCGGCCGCCGCCGCTGCCCGGTCGCGTGGCAAGCACATTGGCGCGTACGTGGTCGGGGCATTGGTCGAGTTCGGGCACCGGAATGTGATGCGGATTCGCAGCAATGTCTTGTGGAAAGGGCACTTCCTCTACAGCGAGACCCAGGCTCTGAAAAGCGTTCATCACTTCCACGCGCGTTGCTGCCTCGTTGCCGAGTTTGCTCTCTAGAGCACACATTTCATAGAGCCAGTCCGCAACTGCGGTGGCTTCACGTTCGATATAGTCGCGAATATCGCTTGGGAGAGGTCGCGTCATGACGGGTGAGATAGTATCATACTTTGCTCACCGTATCCAAGCCGTTGTATCCTCAGTGCACAACCTGAATAGAGGGTTGCGCGTTAGCATTCTTGCACGTACCCTCTTAGCCAGAGCCACGATGTAAGCATGACGGGATTTCTCGGTCGCACTGCGGGAAGAGGAGTGTTCTCATGGCAGTACTGAGCGGGCGCGTTAGTGGGGCGGATGAGGCCTACTATGGCTATCTCTTGCGGGAGGCGCGTGAACACTATTGGCGGCGAAAGCGCAAGTTGCGCTCTTTCAAGACCGCGGAAGACTGGCAAGCGCACTTGCAGGCCGTGCGCGAAAACTTCCGTCTCTCCCTGGGACAATTCCCGGAGCGGACGCCGCTGAATCCAAAGCTTGTCGGCATCCTCGAGCGTGACGGCTACGTAGTTGAGAAGTTGCTCATCGAGAGCCAGCCTGGTTTTCCGGTCACCGTAAACCTCTATCGACCGCCGGAGGTCACAGAGCCCCTACCGGCAGTGCTGAACCCATTGGGTCACTGGGCGGACGGCAAGGCGGAAGCGGTAGTGCAAGCGCGCGGTATCGGCCTTGCTCGGCACGGGTACGTTGCGCTCCTATACGATCCCATCGGACAGGGCGAGCGCAGTCAGATCTGGGATACCGCCACGAACACAAACCCAGTGGTTAGCAGCACCGAGCAACACGCGGGCGCTTGCCTGCCCTGCTGGCTCGTCGGTCAGACAGTGATCAACCACATGGTGTGGGACGGCGTGCGGATGCTTGATTACTTGGAAATGCGCAGCGACGTGGACTCAAGCCGCATTGGCTGTACCGGGGCGTCGGGCGGGGGCACGTACACCATGTTCTTAACCGCGTTCGATGACCGCATCAAGGCGGCGGTACCGGTGTGCTCTACGGCCACGTATGAGCGGATGCACTCGAAAGGGCAGATCGGCGATCCCTGTCAAGACCCTGCCGGCAGCTATCCCAATGACCTGGAAATGGCGGACCTCCTGATGTCCCGCGCGCCGCTGCCAATGCAAATCACTTCGACCACCTACGACTTCTTCCCCTTGATTGGCGCGCGTGACGTGTATGCGGACGTGCTCGACTGCTACTCGGCGTTAGGTGTGCCGGAGCGGGCAAACATGGTTGAGGCGCCGGCCCATCATGACTATAACCAGCCGATGCGCGAGGAAATGTACGCGTGGTTCAATCGCTGGTTGAAGGATGAACCGGGAGCGGTGACAGAAGGTCCCTTTACGCCTGAATCGCCGGAGACCCTCTGGTGCACCACGTCCGGGCAAGCGATTCTGAGCGACCGGAACGAGACGGTTGTTTCTCTAAACGAACGACGCGTACAAGAGCTTTCGCCTGCGGTTCCCGCATTGGATAAGCAGAAGGATGCCGAGCGGTACCGTAAGGACATTCGCGAAGCAGCACGTTCGGTGCTTGATTACACAGGGAAATCCGCGGCCGGCGCCATGCAGACCGTGGGGACACGGACTGTGGGCGGGCTTCAGGTTGAGGAGGTGTACTTCGAGAGCGAAGTGGACTTGCCTGTGCCCGGCCTGGCCTTTCATCCGCCGGGTGAGGGCCCGCATCCCGCGATTATCTATGTGCATGATGGCGGCAAGGATGTTGAAGCCCATGAGAGTGGCATTGCCGCCGAATTGGCGCGTGCCGGGAGCATGGTCTTTGCAATGGACTTACGCGGCTGGGGCGAGACCCGCTGGAGTGCGCAGGTCAAGTACACGCCCAGCGATGTCGCTCTGCTGGGGACTGACTCTCGCTTGGCGTACCTGGGCTACTTCCTTGGCGAATGGCCGCTGACGCAACGCGTGGTCGATGCAATTCGCTGTGTCGACCAGGTAGTTGAGCGGCCCGACGTGAACACGGAACGTATCGCAGTGCTCGGCCACGGCGGCGGCGGGCTGGTGGCGCTCCACGCCGCTACCCTTGACGAACGAATCCAGGCAGTGGCGACGCATGAGACGCTTGCTTCATATCGTCACATTACGCGCGCAGGCCAGTATACCGTGCCCGCAAGCAGCTTCCTTCCCGGTGTCCTATTGCACTACGACTTGCCGAGCCTGGTTGGCGCGTTGGCTCCGCGCATCACCACCATCGTCAATCCGGTGGACGCCATGGCTGAGGCCGTAGGTCAGCAGGATTCTGAGGATACGTTTGCGCCGGCTGCCTTGATGTTCAAGCGGCTCGACGCGCGGAAGCGCTTAAAAATCCATTCGCGTGCTACGCGCACTGAAGCGCTCGCTGCGCTCATAGCTTGGGCCGATCGAAAGTAAGGGCTGAGTAGGAGATAGAACGCATCGGAATCGTCTAGCGAATTCGCAAAGCAGGTAGGGCATTCGCATTTCTTGGAGCGGCCTGTGTTGTAAGGGCTGTGCAGGCCTTGTTTGCTTTGGCTCTGCTCGCTCTAATTGCGGCGTTTAGCGAAAGCCGGCGAGCACTGGCGGGCACTAGTGCCCTTCTGCGGAAATGTGTGCGCCGCACGGAGACCGTGTGTTTTCGCGCTGTACTAGAGTGCCGCGCAGTTAAATCACCCACTCTAGCGCAGTCTGCCGGGCTGAAAGCGATCGCTTAGGGCTGAAAGCGACCGCTTAGATGAGTCTCGCGACTGCAATTTTGCAAGGAAAGCGCAAGGCAATACACGGTTGCGCCTAGCGCCTATCTGCAATTCATGGTATGCTAATTAGCAGATCCCCTATCGTCCTCCATTGCCTCGTTTAGATTCTCCCTACAACCTGCCCTTTGTAACGATTCATGCCGCGCATTACCCGTCGCCACTTTCTTGCCGCTTCACTTGGTCTTCCACCGCTCCTGCTAACTTGCAGTCAGCCGAATGATTCTTCTTTCCAGCCGGCTTCTTCTGCGGTACCCCGGGGTTCCGGCTCTCGGCTGCCTCTAGGCCAGGCAACGCGTGAAACTCATTCGTCAATATCATCTCCCGCGCCGAAAGAACCGGTAGTACTGTGGCACTTTGCCTGGGATGACCCGCTAGAACGGCGTCTTTGGTTCACCATCCGACAGCAACTTGAGGCGGACCTGCCCCACATTCAACTCAGCCAAGAATTCTACCAACGACCTGTTGAAGAGATGGTAGCCATATCGGCTGCGGCGGGCATTCCTCCGGCTGTAGCCTCAATTCAGGACATGTTCTTCCCGCACTGGGTAGAGCGCAATTTGTACGTCAACATTCAGACGTTTGCTAGTAAGTGGCTTGATGGCTACACGACGAGCGACATACCGACCGCAGCGCTGAAAGCCTTTCGCTACTATCCGGAAGCAAAGCGGACCGGTGTGGGCGATCACTATGGCCTGCCCTGGCGCAGCAATCCAAGACTTCTCTTTGTCAATGTTGACATGCTGCGGGAAAGTGGCTTGTCCGATCACCTTAACCAAGAGCGCTGGACACTCGAGACAGCACATGAGGCAGCGCTGCAACTAGCGCAGATCGGGCCGGACAATCGCTTGAGCAAAGCGGGAATTGGATTCCCGGATTCATGGTTTCATTCGTTACCGTGGCTGTGGAGCGGTGGAGGCGACGTGCTGGATGAGACTGGCAGATTTAGCACCCTAGAATTACCGGAAGTAGAGAGGTCCTACCAGATTCTGCAGGACTGGCGACACGCTCTCCACGTTGCGCCGCAAGTGGGAGAGTTTTCCTCCGACACCTATGTGCAACACTTTGCGAGCAACAGGCTAGCCATGTTTCTCGGAACCCCTCGTGACATGTATCGCTTACGCTCAGGGGACGTTACTTGGCGGGCGAAACCGCTCTTTCCCATTGGAGGAGGAGAGAGCCAGACGTTGGCGCTCTACGACGGTTTAGCCATCGTAACCGGTACAGAGCAAATCGATGCCGCGTGGGAATTCGTTACCTGGGCAATGCGCTCAGAGGTTCAAGGGCATGTGCTCGAGAGTGAGCAAGCGCTGCCGGTACTGTCGGAGGTGCTTGCGTCGAGTCGCATTGAGCCCCACTATATTGCGACTTTGCTCAGCGAGACTTACCCACAGCGCTCGCTGCCGATTACAGCCACGTTTCCGCTCTACAGCCCGGTGATAGCACATCATTATCACACGATGATGAATGGGGGGCACGGCCCAGTTCCGGATGCTCTGCGTAAACTTCACTCATTGCTCGGCTTTATCTTGGAGCGGCAGACCCTCCCAAGTGAGTGGCAGTAACACACTCCGGCTACATCCAGTTCTTACAACCAGTTCTTACAACGGGGATTGCGATGGGACGCGCTCCCTGATTCGATCCAATGACGTCAGAATCCCTAGCCACACTGTCGCGCTAGTGCAAGGAGGCGTGTGTGGAGACCTTGGAAACCCTTTGGCATTTTCTCAACATTACCCTATTCACGGTCAGTGCCACGACGGTTGACATAAAGAACATCATCGTTCTGGTAATCATCCTGGGCGTGACGTGGGCTATTGCACGGCGAGTACGTCGGATTTTCCAGGAACGTGCCACTTCGGACGATCAGCCGGACGCTCCGGCAAAGTACGCGTTTGGCGCAATGATCCACTACCTGATAGTTATCGTTGGGTCCTACATTGGGTTTCGCACGCTGGGGTTCGATCTTGATTCCGTATTGGTGGTACTGGGCGCGCTGGGAATAGGCATTGGCTTCGGTTTGCAGAGCATCGTCAACAACTTTGTTTCGGGCTTGATACTGCTCGCGGAACGTCCTATAAAGGTTGGGATTGGGGACGTCATAGAAGTGAACGGGCAACTTGGCACCGTTGAGCACCTCGGCGCCCGGGCAACGACCTTGCGCAAGTTCGACCACACGCAAGCAGTGGTGCCGAATGCCGATCTCCTTTCTTGCCTCGTGACCAATTGGTCTCTCGATGATCGGCGGATCCGGTTCGACTTTAACGTGAACGTCTCGTATTCGGGAGATACGAGACTGGTGGAGGAGTTGCTTCTTGGCACAGTGAGCAACCATCCGGCAGTTCTCGATGAACCGGAACCGCGCGTGTTCTTTCGTTCGTTTGGCGAATCCGCCCTCGACTTCTGGGTCATGGCGTGGGTAGCCGACTTGAGCGATCGCCTTCAGACCGTGAGCGACCTGCACCACACGGTCAGTGAGACTTTCCGCGAGAAAGGCATTGAGATTCCCTTCCCGCAGCGGGATGTGAATCTGCGCTCCGTCAATGGGGCGGGAGAGGTATCCCAAGCCACGTAGGGCCGCCCACTTCGCGCACGGGAGTGTTGGCGGGTTCTCCGTGTTAGGGCAGCGTCGGGGAAGTTGCGGCCGGCGGAGCACTTCGGTCCGATATGCTTTTTTCACCAGGTCCCGGAGTGTGTCGTCAACGTCGCTGGGAGTCCTTAGCTTTACGTAGGATGCGCGTCCCTTGCCCTGCGGGCGTGACTTTTGGTCCTCAATTCTCGCCGTTGTTGAAGATCCAGAAGGAAATGTGGTGTTTGACCGGCCAGAGAACGCAGAAGTACCGCTCGGCGCGAAACTCAATGGTCGTTTTGTTCAACTTCCCAACGATCTGTGTACCCGACTCAAGGACAAATGCCATGATCGACCTACCGGCGGCAGCTGCCTCGGTGAGGTTCGATCAAAGTAGGCGGCGAGGAGAGACTTGCTGCTTTCTACAGTGTCGGCGCTCACCGAGGCAAAGGCAGAGAAATCCACCGATCTTCGCTGTGGGAAACTTCGGCGGCCTCGAGCACTTCCTGGGTGCGGAGTCCGTCCGCAAAGGTAGGAAAGTCAACCGGCGCGCCGTCAAGGATAGTGTTGACGAAGGACGGTACGTGCGAGCGAGGGCTGCCTACCAGGCGCGACGGCACGGGTACGAGCACGGCGGAACCATCCCGGCTGAATGGCTCAACGGCAACCTCGATGCGGGGCTCAGGTCCGTTTTGAAAGACTAGAGATCCCGTGTCCCCATAGATCGAGATTCGTTGGTGGTTAGAGCGGCCCGTGGCGAAGCGCGTGGCGTCGACTACGCCGGTAGCGCCATTCTCGTACTCGGCGAGGAACGTTGTGGAGTCGTCTACGTCCACAGGGCCCATGCCGGAGCCATCTTGCAGCGGACGTTCATGAATAAACGTCGCCATGTGACCGCGCACGCCGGCAATGCCGCCATTCAGCCATAGTACGAGATCGGTGGCGTGCGAGCCAAGATCTGCCAAAGCACCGGTGCCTGTGAGCTTCCTTTGAAAACGCCACTCGAGGGAGCGGCCCGGTTGCACAGAGTAGCTCTGGTAGTACTCAATGCTGCAGTGCTTGACTTCGCCAAATAGACTCTGGTCCGTTAGCTCCTTGAGGTAGCGGGCAGCAGGAGTAGTCCGGTAGGTGAAGTTGATGCCGGTTACGACTCCCTGCGACTGGGCCGCCTCATACATTTCCCGCGCTTGCGCAAAATTCAGCGCCAGCGGCTTCTCGCAAAATACGTGAAGCCCACGTGCTATGGCAGCCATGGCGGCAGGATGATGCGCATCATTCGAGGTGCAGATGCTGACGACGTCTAACTCTTCCTGCGCCAACATTGCTGCCACGCTACCGTAGTGACGGGGTACGTTCTGCGTCTCCGCAAATGCTCGCGC
This sequence comes from Chloroflexota bacterium, assembly GCA_965221905.1. GTDB lineage: Bacteria > Chloroflexota > UBA11872 > VXOZ01 > VXOZ01 > VXOZ01. The sequence goes on along the minus strand of OZ244922.1, from coordinate 2,251,124 downwards.
CGCTTCCGCATTCACATCGCAGACCGCTTTGACGTCAGCGCGCCCTGAACTGCGATATCCGGGTACATGGGCGCCGCGGGCAATGCCTCCCGCGCCAATAATGCCAACACGCAATTTCCGGTCGTCCATGCGCTGCACTCCAATTCTTACAAGGTGGATGTGGTTTTCTCACATTATGGAGCATGCGAACCGCGCGCGGCTAGCTTCTCAATAATGCATCGAGAGGGGGACTGCCCATTCTCGCCCTGGGAGGCTCTCATGGGAGGCGGGAGCGGTTGTGCAGTGTCGGATATGCGGAAAGCTGCAGGAGCTCTCGGCGACTGGCAATGTAGGTTCAAAGAATTCTTGCCAGTCGCTCGTCCAGGACTTTCTTACTCATTCCGCCCACAACGAGAGTCCTGAGCCTGCCTTCGCGGTCGATAAAGAACGTCATGGGCAGACTATTAACAAGATAGCGATTGACTACGGCAGAGTCGGTATCAAGCACGACTGGAAAGTCAACGTCAACCTCTTTCAAGAAGCGCGCGACGGCTTCGGGGGTCTCGCGCACATTGACGCCGAGCACCACTAAACCCGCATCTTGATGTGCCTCGTAGGTTTCCTGCAGTAAGGGCATCTCCTCCCGGCAGGGCGTGCACCACGTCGCCCAGAAGTTAAGCACCACCGGCTGTCCGCGATAGTCGCTGAGGGATACGGTTTCCCCATCCACCGTTTGCAGCGTAAAGTCCGGCATCTCGGCGCCCTGAGTCGGCGCCGACTCTGGGAGGCCGGGCAGCCGGTCAAGGAGCGAGTCCCGTAATTGCAAGAGTAATGACACAGCTATCGTGGCTACCAAAATCGATAGGACGATTACGAGTGTGCGGAGCGGCCCGCGCTTCATTCCTGCCCACCTCGCGCTTAGGGATCAATGATTGCGTCATTCGTGTCATTCAGTGTTCAAAATACCACACTCCGCTCGTTGCATGCGTAATCAAGATTACGATTTCACAGGTCTGAGGATTCGACCAGGACTGCCGCGCACTCGGCGGATAGGGAACAGCCCACGCGTGATCGTGAATGTCTCCCGGCCAATTGCTCCTCTTGCCCCAAGGTCCAACTAAACTCTTGTACCTTAGAACCCGTAGCACAAATGCGGTATAGTCACCTTTGGGCTCGCGCTCGAGAGAGATGACTTCCAAGAGATGTCACGGTAGTGCCACTCATTTGTGGCGGTACTTGCGCGGAGACCCGATCAAAATGCCAGTCAGCATAGTATAGAGGAGATTTGGGATGGAGATGCTTAGCGGGAAGATAGCAATCATAGCGGGCGCGAGTAGCGGCATGGGTGCGGCCACCGCGCAGCTATTTGCCGCTCAGGGGGCAACGGTTGTGCTGGGCGCCCGCAGAGCTGATGCGCTAGAAAAGCTCGTGGGAGAGATCAGCGCGGCCGGCGGCAAGGCGCTTGCCGTTCCCACTGATGCCACCGACGGTGCGGCCGCACAGTCGCTTGTGGAAACGGCGGTGGAAAACTATGGCAGGGTCGATACTCTCATAAACAGCGTTGGCACCAATCTCAAACAGCGCGCGCTGACCGTGCTCGATCCTGTTGATTGGGACATGATGCTCTCCGTGAATCTTTCGGCGGCTTTCAATCTAACCCGCGCAGTGCTCCCGCAGATGCGCTCGCAGGGCCAGGGACTCATCGTCCACTTTTCTTCCGGCGCGGTCCAGCGGCCTGACGTATCCGGCGTGGCATACCAAGCCACGAAGCACGGCGTGGCGGGGCTGGCCTACGGCACGATGGAGGAAGAGAAAGAGAACGGCATCCGTGTGACGGTGATCTTTCCCGGTCTATGCAATACGCCGTTGGTTGAGAAGCGGCCGACTCCTACGCCGCCGGAGGTCTTGGCCAAGGCGCTGGAGCCGGAAGACGTGGCTAAAGCTGCCCTGCTGGTGGCTTCTCTTCCCTCACGCGCCTATGTGCCCGACATGCGCCTGCTGCCCAGCCAACTTTAGGGCTTACGTTCGGAACGATAAGAATACAGCGTTCCAGCGTAGGTGCCTACGCAGAATCCATCCGGCGTAATGCACGGCGGCGCCGTGATCGGCGCACCTAGGTTAACGCGGTCGGTGCAGGCGCCGGTCGTACTGTCCAGCACATAGAGCCAGCCGTCGCAGCCTCCAACGAGGACGTGTCCGTGCAATGGCACAGGCGCGGCAAGCAACGACTGGACTGCGCGCCGGTACGGTGTCATATCCAGTAAGTCGTCACCGGACTGAAACTGCCAAAGCAGCGTGCCCGTATGCAAATCGTGGCAGTGTACGGAGCCCGCGGCGGTGGCAGCATAGATGCGGCCCTCTGCGACCGAGATTCCTGTGGCGTATCCCGGTAATGCTCGCGGATAGTGAGCAACGATTTCCCCCGTAGCCGCTTCAAGCACGGCGAGGTCTCCCTGCTGACCTCCCGTTAGACTTGCCCCCGTATGAGGCGATGCAGGACCAACCACGACCAGATCGCCCGCAAGCACCGGCGAGGCGCAGAAGTACTCTACCGGCAAGTCTTGTTCCCAGACAATTCTTCCGTCACTCATGTCTAGCGCGAGAAAACCGCGGCGCTGCACGAGCACGATACAAAGGTCATTCTTGTAGATCTGGGGACAAATGTAGGAGGGCCATTCATCGCCGCCTGACGGTGCGACGTACCATTCTTGCTTACCGGTTTCCAACCCGTAAGCGCCGTAGCCCGCCTTCGATCCTGCAAAGATTGACTTGCCATTTTGGGCAGGCGATGAGTATACCCACCGCAGCGGGTGTGCGGGAATTTCGACTGTCCACGCGCAATCTCCGGACGCCAAGTCGATGAGATGAAGTTGGCCCGTGACGGTTAGGGCTGCACACCAGTTCTTTTCGTTTCCTGCAACAACCGCGCAGCTATTCTTGATCGCCGCGTCTGTCGGGTAGTGCCACCGTTCTGCGCCGTTCTCAAGGTCTATACACGCAATGCCGCTGCGACTGGGATAGCTCTCACTCTGCAGGCTGACAAGCACGCTGCCCTTGAAATAGACCGGCGCAGCGCGATGCAGCGGGCTCTCGAATTCGTGTTTCCAAGCAAGGGAGAGGGTTTGCTCGCCAAGCGTCACTCGTGCCGGCGCTTGGTCGGCAGGTTGCGGGTGGGTCGCATAGTGTGATTCGCTCTTGTCATTGGCTGTGCTAACCCGAGCGTGCAATGCCGTCCGGATGCCTTGCGGAGAAAATGAAACGATACGACTACCCCGCGGCCGCGTATCAATGCCGCCAAAGCAAAATGACGAGGATGAGGCAACAACAGTTTCGCCGAAATTGAAGACTCTGCTGGAGTGCCAATGGCCGTGGAGGACGAGCGCGCCATTGTGCCGCCTAAACTTCGCCAGCAAGCCCTCGTCCGGCGCCGTATGCAGCAAGAGCACAGACTGGCGCTCGCTCGCCTGCAGGGCAAGGTCTGCCTCAAGCCAGCGCTCTTTGCGGGCGCGGTCGGCGGCTGAAAAGTAACTCTCTTCGGTCGCGTATATCACGAAGTGATACCCACCCCAATCGAAGCTATAGTAGGTTGGGCCCAGGGTGGCTTCGAAATTGCGGGTGCACGGCGCATCCGCAGCGGTTGACCGGCGTTCGATATTGCCGTCATGCCCGCCGAAGACCGAGAACACCGGCATGGGCACGGAATCGATAGCCGCGCGGTAGCTCTCCAATTCTGGAACGGTGCCCATATTGGTCAAGTCGCCCGTCACCACGACCAAGTCGGGCGCCGTACTTGCTACGAGTTCTTTGAGGTCTTGCGCCAGTACCTCTTGCGAAACCGCGCCGCTGTCGTCATTAACGACGTGGGTATCGGACACATGGGCCAAACGGAACGTGTCCTGCGCCCGCTCCGGGGCAGGGATCAAGGGAAAGTCGAGGGACTCCCGGAACGGTTCGTCGCCAATAAGCGCATAGAAGCGCTCTTGCGGTCGGTAGCCCTCAGGGACCGAGATAAAGACGTAGCGGTCTTGCTGAGGCTCGATAGCTAGGAAATAACAGCCATCTGCATCTGTCTGGGCAATGGCATCACCGTTAGAGACCGAAACTCCCTTGATCCCTCGATTCGATGCCGCATCATATACGCGGCCGTTGATCTGCGTTAGTGCCATGCCAATTCCGGTAGTGTTAGCGGACTTCAGGTTAACCAATCGCCTTGCGGTTGGATGATTGCAGCATAGCACATTGGACTAGCGAGACTCCGGTTGATGGGATAGTGTATAGGGGAACTGTGCATAAGTCAGTCCGCACTTGCGCCTCTGACCACGTTGGCATGCTTTAGGGTTGTGCGTTGGAGTAGGAGACTCTTAGTGGCACGGACGGAACTTGAAAAGCAAGCGCCCACTTCTTCGTGGGTGGTAACGAGAGTGTCCGCCGAGGGCGTACAGCATAGCCCGGACGTATTGGCACGCGAGGAGCCGCTGGAAATACGGGTGAACGGGCAGAGCATTGCGGTCACGATGCGCACGCCGGGTAACGACGAGGAATTGGCCGCCGGCTTCCTGTGGACGGAACGACTAATCTCGGAGCCGTCTGCTTTGCTGTCGGTCGGTCATTGCCCCGGTAAGACGGAGGAAGAGCGCGACAACATCGTCTTGGCTTACGTCAATGGCACGGGCAACCTCTTGGAAGAAGGATGGCAGCGGAACTTCTCGGCGAGTTCGAGCTGCGGTATCTGTGGCAAAGCGAGCATCGACGCCGTACGACTGGCAGCAGAACCGATCCAGAGCGAGATCAGTGTCGCGCCGGGAGTGCTCAATCGCCTGCCGGCTGTGCTTCGCGCGGCGCAGGACACCTTTGATCGGACCGGGGCTCTGCATGCTGCCGGGCTCTTTGATGCAGCGGGCGAACTCATTTTGCTCCGGGAGGACGTCGGACGCCACAACGCTGTGGACAAGATGATAGGGGCAGCGCTGTTCCAAGAACTGCTTCCCCTTGAGGACGGCATTGTGCTCGTTAGCGGCCGGGCGGGCTTTGAAATCGTCCAGAAATGCCTCATGGCGAGTGTGCCCGTTGTCGCCGCGGTGGGAGCGCCTTCAAGCCTGGCCGTGGAACTGGCGGCTGACTCAGGCATGACACTGGTAGGTTTTCTCCGCGAAAACTCGATGAACGTGTACACCGGAGCGGAGCGTATAGCGCCTTAGCTTCAGGGTAGGCATTGTCTGCTGCCTGCTCTACGTCGGTCGACCACGTTTAGGGTTGAAGCACGCCTTACTTCTTCGGCTGTTGCATGAACTGCCAGCCAAACCGTCCCTTAATGCAGAGATTCCCTTGGGTGACCTCACTCTCCAGCGGCGACATGACTTTCACGATTTCGTTATCTTGAATGTGCAGACTGAGAGAGCAGCCCACGCCGCAATAGGAACAAATCGTATCAGTTTCGCTTTGTGCCGATTCGTCCCAGGTTCCGGTAGCGCGCATGTCATACTCACTGCGGAACATAAGAGCGCCCGTCGGGCAGACGGCGATACAGTTTCCGCAATAGACGCACGCTGAATCCGGCAGGGGCACCGTATACTCTGTAGAAATACGGGCTTCAAAGCCGCGGCCGGCCACCGCAATAGCGAACGTATTCTGGGCATCCTCGCCGCACGCTTCCACGCACTTGTAGCAGAGGATGCACTTGCTGTAGTCACGAATGTAGAGCTCGTTGTCGATTTTCACCGGCTGCTCGACCGTTTGCGCGGTGTCTTCGTCAGGGTCCGCATGATGGCCGGGAACGGCAGAATCACGCTCGTCGGCTGCTGCCGGCGGCCCCGGCGGACCGTACCGCTCCGGCCGTGCCTCGTACTGTTCCATGAATTGCTGTAGTTCCGGCGCCGTTGACACATCAACTGACGACGAGAGAAACTCCAGCACCATGCGGCGGCTCAGCCGGACACGGGGAGAGTCGGTCTGTACCTGCATGCCCGGCTCAACTTTTCGCGAGCACGCGGGTACGAGGGTGCGCGAACCTTCAAGTTCCACCACACAGACGCGACAGACATTGACCGGAGTCAGGTTTTCCAGATAGCAGAGCGTCGGCGTTTCAATGTCAAGACTTTGGGCCGCTTGCAGCAACGTTGTGCCGGCGGGCACCGACGTTTCTTTGCCGTCAATGGTTAGTTCAATCTCGGACACCGGCGCCTTTTCGGGGATTGTGGGGAGCGGTCCGCGCGGCACTGGGTTGAGGAATTGCCAGGTCGGCTCTTCTACTGCATTTTCAGGGTCAGTGGGCATCAGTAGCTTCTTCCGTTGAATTGGCCCATACGAGCCACAGCGGATTCGATTGCGCTCGATGCGGTCTGGCCCAGACCGCAAATAGACGCGTCACGCATTGCTTGTCCTACTTCGTTGAGAAGGTGCAACTCTTCATCTGCCGAGCCGATGGGCCTGCCGGCCACAAGTCTATGGAGCAGCTCTTCCTGCCGCACCGTGCCCACGCGGCAGGGCACACACTGACCGCACGACTCATCGCGGAAGAAGGCCGCGATACGCAGGAGGACGCTCTGCATATTGATAGTGTCGTCGAACAACATAATAACCCCTGAGCCGAGCGTTGCGCCAATTTCGCGTGTCGCTTCGAAGGTCAGCGGTGTATCCAGCTCTTGCGGAGTAAGGAATGATCCGGCGGCTCCACCCAGCAATACTGCCTGCAGTGCGCCGCTGCCGGCCACTCCGCCGGCAAGGTCGATCAGCGCGGCGAGTGTGGTACCGAACGGCACTTCATAGACACCCGGACGCGCTACATGTCCGGAGAGGCAAAAGAGTTTCGTGCCGGTAGAGTGCTCCGTGCCAATTGAAGCGAAGGCGTCACCGCCCTCTAGCACGACGTCGAGCACGTTGATCAGTGTCTCGACGTTGTTTACAAGCGTTGGCTTGCCGAACAGCCCAACCTCGGTGGGGAAAGGCGGCTTGTTGCGCGGTTCGCCGCGAAAGCCTTCGATGGAGTTGAATAGCGCGGTTTCCTCGCCACAGATGTATGCTCCCGCGCCACGCCTGATCTCTATATCGAAGGTCACGTCGTTTCCAAGAATTGCTGTGCCAAGCAAACCTGAAGCGCGCGCTTGCTGGAGCGCATTTGTCGTGCGCTCCAGGGCTAACGGATACTCGCCACGCAGGTAGATGAAGCCTTTTTCACAGCCGGTTGCGAAACCCGCGACGGTCATCGCCTCAACCACGGCGAAGGGGTCCTCTTCCATGACCACCCGGTCTTTGAAGGTGCCCGGTTCGGATTCATCGGCGTTGCACACCATGTAGTGGGGCTGGGCCTCAGCAGAGGCAACGGCTTCCCACTTCACACCTGCCGGAAAGGCCGCCCCGCCACGACCAAGCAGCTTGGAGGCAGCGACCTCGCGCACCACCTGTTCCGGCCCAATCGCCAAGGCGCGTTCAAGTGCCCGGTACCCACCGGCATTGCGGTAGCTTGCTAGGTCGTCCGGATCGATGCGGCCTACACGCCGCAAGAGTCTAAGCTCTTTGTTCCCTGCTTGCGGTACCGAGCGTACTCCAGTGGGTTCAGCGGTACTTTGATCCGCGTGTGTCTCGCCTGCAAGGCTCGCTTGAATGGTCGATACGTCCGTTGGCGCGAGCACCGTAGCGGTCGGGACTTCCCCGGCAGTCGTGATCATGCTCGCGGGCGCTCTCTCACACATGCCCAGGCACGGGCTGCGGTGCCAAGTGAAATCGCTATCTGTGTCTGTGCTACCCGCAGCGCCGTAGCGTTCCGCCATTGCGGAACAGAGGGCTTCCGCACCGTTTGCCATGCACGCGATGTCATCGCAAACGTGCGCGACGACCGGCGGCTTCGGCTGGACCGAGAAAAGCGCGTAGAACGTAGCCACACCATATGCTTCCGTGGGCGGGACAGTCAGTCGCCGACAAGCGTAATTAAGCGCGCCGGGGCTTATCCAGCCCACGCGCTCTTGAATTGCATGCAGCACAGGAAGCAGGAGGTGCCGGTTCGCTCGGGCGGCGTGTCCGGCTAAATTTACGCGCCCTACGCTATCGACCGGACTCTCTGTGCCTGGCAAACCTGAATCAGGTGCGCCAAGCACGCTATCAACTGCTGATCGCTCTGCTTCGTTGGGCGTGTCGCTGGTGAGATGTAGGTCCATTGGCGATACCTATGAGCGCTCGACGGGAGGCGCGGGCCCTCGTCTCAGCCGACTGCGGCCCCGATCTTCTCTACGCGAATTGCAGTTGCTTTGAACTCGGCGGTGCCGGACTTTGGGTCGGTAGCATCGATCGTGAGTTCATTGGTTGCAACCTCGTTAGGAAAATGGGGAGTCATGAACGCGAGGCCGGGACGCAAGGATGAATCAAAACGGACTGGCGCTTGCACCGACCCACGGCGCGAACTTATGCGCACGGTCTCGCCTTCCGCAACACCGAGTCCCTGCCCGTCTTCGGGAGAAAGGTCTATCGTCTCGCCCCGGCGCAATGGCGATGAGTAGCCCGCTGTCTGAACGCCGGTATTGAAGGAATCCAAGCGGCGGCCGGTGGTCAATCGAATGGGGTATTGGTCGTCAAGCTGCTCTACCGGCGGCTCGAACGCCACCGGAGAGAACGGCGCTCGCGGCCCAATCACGGGCCTTTCCCACAGTCGGCTGTGGAGATAGAGTTCCCCGGGATGTGATTCGTCGTAGCAAGGCCACTGGATGCCCCCCATGCGCTCAATGCGTTCGTAGCTCATACCGGTGTGAAAAGGGCTTAGGCTGCGTAATTCATCCCAAATGGTCTGCGCATCCGGCGGCCCCAGGTCGCTGTCCAAGCTCCGCGCCACATCGCACAGGATCGTAATGTCATCCCTAACGCCAGGCGGGGCTTCCATAGCGCGGCGCACTCGTTGCACCCGCCTTTCGCTATTGGTGACCGTGCCCTCCGATTCACACCAACTAGCGGCTGCGGGCAAGACTACGTCAGCTAATTCGGCTGTTTTGTTCATGAGCACGTCTTGCACCACAAGAATGTCGAGACCTTGCAGCAGTTTTATCGTACGATGCTGGTCTGCCTCCGACTGTGCCGGGTTCTCGCCGAGGACGTAGAGCGCGGTCAAGTCTCCCCGCTCCATAGCGTGGAACATCTCAGTGAGGTTCCAGCCCTTCTTGGCAGGAATGGGCGTGCCCCAGACGCGCTCGAACTTCTCGCGCAAAGGCGCATTCTCGACGTGCTGAAAGCCGGGCAGTCGGTCGGGAAGCGCGCCCATATCCCCGCTGCCTTGCACGTTGTTCTGTCCCCGCAGCGGATTGATACCCGATCCGTACCGCCCAACGTGCCCCGTAAGCAAGGCAAGGTTGATGATCGCTACAACATTGTCAACGGCGTTGTGATGTTCAGTAATACCGAGAGTCCAGCAGATTTGGGCGCGGCCGGCATTGGCGTAGGCAAGGGCAGTCTCGCGGATTACTTCGGCTGGAACGCCGGTAATTTCCTCGGCATAGGCAAGCGTATACGGCTCCACTGACTCTTGATATGCGGCGAAGTTGCTTGTGGCGTGAACTATGAACTCTTCATTTGCCAGGCCAGCCGCGATGATTTCCCTGCCCATGGCGTTGGCAAGAGCGATGTCTGAACCCACATCCACTCCCAACCACACGTCTGCCCACTCGGCAGAACTCGTGCGGCGGGGGTCAATCACAAAAAGCTTGGCGCCATTGTGTACGCCTTTGAGCAGGTGGTGGAAGAAAATGGGATGGGTATCCCGCGCGTTCGATCCCCACAGCAGGATGACGTCGGTTTCTTCGATTTCGCGATATGAGCTTGTCCCGCCGCCTAGTCCGAAAACTGTCGCCAGACCGACGACGCTGGGAGCGTGTCAGGTGCGGTTACAACTATCGATGTTGTTGCTGCCGATTACGGCACGCGAGAACTTTTGTGCGAGGTAGTTGACCTCATTGGTAGCTTTTGAGCAACTGAAAAACCCAAAAGTGCGCGGCCCATGTTTCTTGATTGCGCCACGCAAGCCCGATGCGACGCGATCAAGCGCTTCGTCCCAGCTTGCCGGACGGAGCCTTCCCCTTTCCCGCACCAGGGGTTCTGTCAAACGGACTGCATTGCGTTTGCCCATAGCGTTCAACCTAAGAGGCTGTCACTCGCTTTCAATTCAGTTTTTCCAGTATAACAGGAATGTGGAGAATTCAAGGAGTCATGCAGTTGCGCGTGAGACCCGTGTAAGCCGCGCAGTCTCCGGCGTGTGATAATAAGATACGTGCCGTACGCCGTTGCAATCTAGGAGTATCCCCAATGACTTGGAGGCAACTGGCTTGGCGACTACCGGTGTAACGGGACTTATACTGGCGGGAGGCAAGAGCAAGAGGCTCGGTGCGGACAAGGCCCTCTTGCCTTGGCCATCCGAAAACAGTCCAACGACGTTGCTGCATCACGTCCACGCTGTGCTCGCGTCGCTTTGCGATGAAGTCATCGTCGTCGGAAACCGCGCAGACCTCGTGGGATTTACCGTCGTGCCGGACATCTCGCCGGTGGGTTCAAGCCTCACCGGCCTTGTGAGCGGCCTCCAGGCAGCATCGACCCCAATGGTCTTGGCGGTAGCATGCGACATGCCGTTTCTGAAGGGACGATTGTTGCGGGCGCTCATAGACTACGCAACAGAAGAGTGGGACGCTGTTGCGCCGGTAGTCCGCCGTGAACCGGAAACACTGCACACGGTCTACCGGCGGCGTTGCCTTTCCGCGGCTGCGGATATGCTTCAGGCCGGCGACCTAAAGCTCACAAGATTGATAGATAGACTTCACGTGCGGAAGATTCCTGTGGCTGAGGTACAACGCTTTGACCCTGACCTCACCTCCACGAGCAATATTAACACACCGCAGGAACTTGCCGCAGCCCGCGAAAGAGCGTGTCTGAGCAAACGTAAGGCTTGAGAGTCTCTGTAATAGCCTGCGACCGAGTGACTCACAAGCGAATTCAGGGCGCACAGTGGCCCCTCGCCAGCATTGGCCGGTCAGTCTTCCGCATCTGGTGGTGAAAAGTGATCTACTCGCAGCACGAGCCATAGGGCCGCTAACATGAGCGCGCCGGCTGCGGCAACAAAGACCGCGCGTATACCGAAGACAGCGCCCACGTACCCTCCGACGATGGGCCCAAACGCGTTGCCCAAAGAGGATGCGCTGGCCGAAATGCCGAACGCCAGCCCGCGTCGTTCGGACGGCACGCTGAGCCCGACGGTCGCGCTGTAGGTTGGCGCCCAAATGCCGTTGCAGGTGCCGAGCAGTATGCGGACGATCCAAAGCTGCAAGAGGGATGCGACAAGCGCGTGACCGACATTGGTCAAAGCGCTGCCGACAACTGCCACGATGAGAAGCAGGCGAGCGCGCTGCGAGTCGATAAATCGCCCCGTTATCAAGGAGCAGAAAGTCGCCACCACACCGGTCGTGGCGATGAGAAGCCCGGCGATGGTTGCTATGAAGTCGTCTAATTCAAGTCCGGCGAAACTAGCTATGTCGGAAGTCGTGGCAATTTCGGCGACGAAGAGCGGGAATATGGGTCTCGCTGCCATGGACGCAAACTGTACTATGAAAATCGCCGGCGCTAGCATGAAGACCGTTCTGAGCATGCTGTTGCCAAAAGGGTTGCGGAATTGCGGCAGCCGGAAAGCCGCCGGCGGCTGCTTCTTTTGTGGGGGTTCGTGTACCAGCGTGATTACTGCGATTCCTGCGCCAAGGCAGACAAAACTCGTTGTGATGAATGCTACGCGGTAGCCTAAGGTATCAGCCAGCACGCCGCCAACGAAAGGGCCGACCGTCGTCCCCGCAAATATCGACATTTGCAATGATCCCAGCACGCGCCCTAAGTGCTCCTGGGGCGTGATGGAAGCGACGAGCGTGCTGATGGCGGTGGTAGTGCCGGACAGCGACCCTTGGATCACACGCAACACCAAGAGTTGCGGTGCGGACTGGGCGAGTCCCATGAGCAGCAGGGTGACGGTTGCTCCCAAGAAAGCACGCTCTAACATGAGCTTCTTGCCGAAGCGGTCGGCGAGAATGCCCCAGATAGGGGAAAAGACAGCCATACTGATGCCGGCGCCGCCCGCGACGATCCCCGCCCACAATGCGGCTTGGCGGGCATCCGGAATACCAAGCTCGAGGATGTACAAGGGTATGAACGTAAGGCTGGAGCCAAACGCCGCCATAGTGGCGAATTGTGTAATCCAAAGAATTCGAACCGTTGTTTGCCAGCGGTAAGGTTGTTGTGTGGATTGCATAGTCGTCATGCTAAGGGCTAGTCGTACCGAGTCGCAACCTGAGCAGACTCTTGGGGCGGATAGACGCTGCGAACCGCATCCGTTTAGAATTAACGCGATACCTCTGCGAACGACGCACACCATGGCTTGGGGCCCGGTAGCAGTATCCTGTGAACCCGTACGTCATTGAGCAATCCTCCCGTTTCTTGCACGCGCTCCTGCGTACTGCGCCCACGGCGCCGCCTCAATCTTCCGATCGCGCGAATGTGCTGGTGATCAAGCCCGCTAGTTTGGGCGACGTGCTGATGAGCACGGCTTTTCTTGCTTCTTTGCGCGCCAGCCTCCCGCATGCACGGATCACTGTGCTGGTGACAACGTGGGCCAAAGAAGCGTTGGCAGAAAACCCCCATTGCGACCGTGTCCTAGATTCCGGCAGTGTCGGCTTTCCCGGGCGCTACGGACTTGGTGCGTATAGCAGGTGTATGGCGCGTTTGCGGAAAGAGAACTTTTCTCACTGTTTTGTGTTGGACCGATCGCCACTGATGGCGTTGCTGCCGCGCTTGGCGGGCATACCCTGGCGAGCCGGCCTGAATAGCTCCCACCGCGGGATTGCGTTGCACGTGGGTGTGGCTTGTCCGGCCGATCGCCATGAAGCCGAAATCTACCTGGATGTGTTGCGGGCAGTTGGCTTTGACGCAAAAGAGCCGCGCTTGCACTTTCGGCCCCAAGCTGCGGAAATTGAGATAGCGCGGCAACTGCTGGCGGAGCACAATTTGCTCAACACGCGCCCATTGATTGCGATACATCCTGGCGGCGGCAAGAATCCGGGGGAAGATCGGGTGAGCAAGCGCTGGCCGAGCAAGTCCTTTGCAGCGCTCGCGGAAAAGCTGGCGCACACGCATGGCGCCGGCATTCTCCTCGTTGGGGGGCCTGACGACATGCCGATCACCAGAGCAATCCAGGGCAGTGCAAACGCGTCGGTTATTGACGTGGCGGGAAAGCTGTCGTTCGCTCAGCTTGGCGCGCTCATACAGCATTGCAGCCTGTTCATTGGGAATGATTCGGCCCCGATGCACCTTGCCGCAGCCGTGGATACGCCGGTCATCGGACTGTTTGGCCCCACTTCTCCTGAGTGCTATGGACCCTATGGCGCGGCAAGCGCTGTTGTACGCTTTCGCCCGGACCGCGGCGAGGAGCCTGACAGGTCTGAGATAGAAGCCGCCGCGTCGGCTGCGGAATGCCTGCTTATGTCGTAACCCCGTTGCAAGCAAACGATTCTCAGGGCCAAAGTAAACTGTGCTGGTCCCGGTTCAGGCTCCAGCCGGTCTAAACCGCAAGAGAGTCGAACTTAGGCAGGTCTCTTGGCGCAATCGGAGTTAGGAGTGTCCACCCGGGAGAAACTCTTGCCTGTTGCGGCAGATGAGGCCTAGAGCGGATTGGGCACGTCAATGAAAACTGCACTCACCCCAAAATTCTCTTCCAGCAAGCGGCCGACAGCCTGGACGCCGAGCCTTTCGGTGTTGTAGTGACCGGCGCCGATCAGGTTTATGCCGAGCTCAGCGGCCACTGCCGGTGCCGGCTCGCTGAGGTTCCCGGTGAGGTAACTATTACATCCGCGTTCCGCCGCTTCCATGACATGGGAGGCATGCCCGGCGCCGCCGGTTACCAACCCCAGCCGTGACGTACGTGGCGGCCCATGCGGAAAGAGATAGGGTTCGCCGCCAAAGGTGCTCCGCACTCGCTCTGCAAGTTCCGACCATGCCACAGGTTCCGAAAACTCTCCCACGTATCCCACTCCACCAAGCGGCGAGTCGAACTCAATCGGTGTTGCGCCCAAGGCACGGAGTGCGAGCACGTTGTTGCCGATCTCCGTGTGCTTGTCGAGACAAAGATGATAGCCTAAGAGGCTCATGTCATGGCGAAACAACAGCTCTAAGCGATCCCGCATCACTTTGCCGATGACGCGACTCTCCTTATCCCACAGCAGACCGTGGTGGACAATGAGCATATCGGCCTGCTGGGCTGCGGCTTGCGCAAAGCAGGCACGTGAGGCGCTTACGGCCAGGGAGACACGTTCAACCTCCGCTTTGCCGATTACTTGCATCCCCATGGGGCCGTAATCTCGAATCCCCTGCACGTCGAGGTACTCATCCAGAAAACGGACTATCTCGTCCCGTAATGCAACCATGAACCAATCCTCGGCCTATCCTGCGCGTGCCAGTATTCGGAACACCCGCACTTAGGCGCCTTTCTCGGCAGCCGCAGTCCCGGTTTCGACGCTCAATTCATCTCTGTGGTGCTCGCCTTCGCGAATATCGCGGAAGAAGATGAACGCAGCGCCCATAAAGATGACAATACCCATAGCAGCGGTGCTGGTCACCAGTGGCGCGCCCCATTTGTCCACGAGCATACCAAGAGGCAGGGTGAAGAGCGTCATAAGCGACCAATTCATCATGTAGATGCTCATCACACGCCCAAAGTACGCCTCTTCCGTGCGCAGCATCAGTAAAGCACTGTTGAAACCGGTACATGCATTTCCCGCAAAGCCGACCAGACCAATGCAGAACATGCTCAGGGTGAAAGAGGTGCTGTAGGCGAACGCGATCAGCGTGAGACCGAAAAACACACCCATTACAAGTTGCAAAATGTGGCTGTGCTTACTTTCTGCAAGCGGCGCTATGATGAGCGATCCGAGCGTGCCGCCAACGCCCACTGCCGAATAGAGTAATCCGAGCTCAACCGCGCCAACGCGAAGCACATCCGCTTGGAAGACCGGCAGGAAGGATTGCAGAGGCATGCCAAATACAATGGGGATGAGTCCGAGCACGATCAGGATGAGCAGCGGTCGTTGCAGGAATATGTAGCTGAAGCCGTCAATCATCTGCTGGCCGAACGCAACCTGAGTGTGATTGCGGCTTTCCGCCAAGCTCTCAGGCAGGCGCAGCATGAGCAGCGTCGCGCCTACGTAGAAGGCCGCAGAGATGTCGAAAGCCCCAGCCGTGCCCAACCACGGGATCGCTATGACGGTCCCGGCAATTGCGGGGGCAATCACTGACATCAGGTTGCGTCCGGAGTTTGTCAGGCCGATTGCGCTGGCAAGCAACGGTCTTCCGACCAAATGAGGGAGCGCGGAAGAGCGCGCGGGCATGTTGATGGTGAAAAGGATTCCTTGCAGCAGCCCGAAGAAGGCAAGGTGCCAAATCTCGATCAGGTCAAAGTGAATGAGGGCGGCAATGAGCAAGGAGGACACCACCATGAAGACCTGGCTGTGAATGAGAATGAGGCGGCGATTCATGATGTCGGCCAGCACGCCTCCCACGGGGGAGAGCAGCAGCATTGGGATTCCCGACGCCACCGTGACAATGCCGAGCACTGTGGCAGAGCCTGTTATCTCATAGGCAAGGTAGCCTCGAGACACCATGCCCATGTACATGCCGATGTACGAAGCGAGCATGCCGATCCAGAGATCGCGGAAGGTTTGGACTCGCAGCGAATCAAACATCCGACCGGCAACACGGATGCTGCTATGGGAAAATGGTTTCTTTTTTCCGATTGCCACGTAGGGTCCTTGCGTGCGTTCTCACAATTGCCGTGCATGCAGCACGCACGTATTGGCTAAGACAATCCTGCTGCGAAGCCCCGCTGTTTCTCTGGTTTACATAACGCTCATGCCAAAGGGACTCCATACTCTCCTGGGTCCACACAGCATTCAGCGGCAAGTAGCCTCGTACTCGGGCGGGAGGGGGCCCTTGAAGGCTCCGGCGCAGACATCGCCGTCCGGCGCAGACTTCGCCATCCGGCGCAGACATCGCCGAACATACCCACGGTACATCTTTCGACGAGTTCCTGCAATCGCACAGAACGTCTCTATAGAACCATCGTCCATCCTAGTGGCGCGAGAGCACTGCAAGTGCTCAAGATCGCGTATGCTATGTGCTACTATGCAGGCACGAAGCCGAGAAAGAGGTTGGGTGATAGAAAGAGATGCTTGCTAATCGGGGACGGATTCTCGCGGCAGCCGAAAGAGGCGACCGGGATGCCTTTCTTGGGCTTTACGATCAGTTTGGCCCAATACTCTACCGGCTCTTCTTCTGGCTTACGGGGAACGAGAGTGAGTCGCGCGCACTCGTCATTGCAACCTTTCGTTACGCTTTTCGATCGTTCCGCAAGCGGCCGCGCAACTTGGTGCTGGATACCTGGTTCTACCGCATGGCGGTACGGACATTCATCTCCCATACGCGGTGGCATATGCTCTCCCGGCGCACGCCCGGCCCGGTAGAAATCGAGGATCGGTCAACCGTGTGGCGCGCCGCGGTCATCCCCTTGCCGCCCCGATTGCGCATCGTCTGGCTGCTAACCCTTGCAGAAGGCATGCCGCAGAGCCAAACTGCCGAAGCGCTAGGAGTCTCTCTCGATCGCGTGGAGTCCTTGCTGGAACGCGCGCGCATTGCTTTCAGCGCGCCGGATCCTGAGGCGGACCGCGCCGTTATCGAACGCGCTATGCGCCAGCTTATCGCGCCCCGCCCCGGCGCGACCCTTAGATCTGAAGTCGCCGCTGCGCTCGGCACCGGCGACACCACAATGCGCACTCGTGTCATGCAGGCCGGGATAGGGCTGGTAGTGCTTGCTCTCGTCGCTTCCGTTGCCTTCTCGCTGCTGCGCGACGAAGAGGAAGCGGAGGCTGCGCCGGAGGAAGCGGGGGCTCAGCCGAAGACTATAGTCGTGCTTGGTGTTGCCGATTCCGGCGCCCTTGCCGCATTCAACGCCAAGGACCTCAGGCCGTCAAGCATCATTGGAGTTGGCAGCGATCCTCGCGCCCTTGAACTCTCTTCCGACGGCAAGACACTCTACATCTTGCAGGAGGACGGACTGCTCACGGTAGACGCAGAGTCGCGACAGGTGGGTCGGCTCTTTCAATTGCCTGCGCAAGATTGGAGCAGTCTGGCCGTGGTGGGCCGATACATAGTGGTGGGGTCACAGACGAATCCTCTGCTCTTGGTGATAGACGAAAATGGCGAAACAGCGGCGGAGATTGCTCTGCCATGGCCCGCTGAGAGCCTCGTGCCGCTCAACGAGGGATCACTGCTCGCCGTGGCCGTTGACCGTACGGAGATGGTGAGAGTGGAATTGGAATCTCAATCTGCCGGTGAAACCATGATAGTCGAGGCAAACCTGAAACTTGGCGCGGTCGTGCCCACAGAAAGCGGTGAAGTGGCTTTCGTGACCACACCGGATACTGAAGAAGTGTGGCGCGTTGGCTTGAAGGCCGGACAGACTATCCTCCTCGCTACATCACCGGCGGCGCGCGCGACAAGTGGGGCGCTCAATGCTGACGGAACTGCTCTCTACCTGGGTATCGATAGCGGACCGGTTACAGTCGTGGCCAGCGAAGAGAGTTCTTCTGCGAGCCCGGACATCAAGAGCAGTGCCTCGGATACCAAGGATTCTTCGGACGGAGATTCCGGGATTGAGGCATCTGAGCTGACAATGATCAATACATCCGACGGCAGTGTGGAGCGTCAATTGTGGCAAGCAGGCGGCATTACCCAAATGGCTCTCGATCCGGCACGCGAAATCCTATACGCTCTAGCACCCCATGCAAACGCCATTCTCGTGCTTGACGCACGCACATTGCACGTGCGTAATGTCGTAACGCTGGCGATTGCTCCGGTAGCATTCTCGCTCATATCGGAGGAAGAAAATTGAGCGGCACGGGGCCTGAACACGGTTCCGCAGGCTCTTTGTTGCAACGTCAGCTAGACCGCTTGCCAGATTCCGCGCACGTAGGCGGCGCTCTCCTTGAAACCGAATTCCGGCGAACCCCTGCGCGGGCATTCTAAGGCGAAGGCGCCGCTGAAGCCTGCTTGCTTGAGCACACGGAACGCGGGCGCAAAGTCCGTGTGGCCGCACCCGGGAAGGTCGCGATTGTTATCAGCTAGGTGCACGTGACAGACGTATGCCAGATTTTCCGCAAGACTGGCGGCAATGTCTGCCTCCTCAATGTGCATATGAAAGAAGTCTGCCATGACCCGAACCTGCGGGTGGCCCACACGCCGGCAAATTGCCGCGCCGTGCGCCAGCGTATTGAGAAAGTGGGTCTCATAGCGATTGAGTGGTTCCATTACCAACGTCACGCCGTGATTCGCCGCATTCTTGCCGATCTCAGGGAGAATTGTATCCAACATTGCCTCTTCCAGTTCGATGACGGACCGCCATGGCGTCAGATTCGGCAATCTCGGGCCGCCAAACACCGGAACTATCACCACTGCGCTAACACCCAGTTCCTCGGCTAGTCCACAGACGCCCTTAAGCTGCTCAATCTGCACTTGGCGTTCGGTTGGGTCTGCGGAAAGCAGGTCTCGCGTCCGACCGCGCATGCTGGGTGCAACAATGCCCGTTTCTGCCATGGCTTGCTTGAGGGCGGCTGTATCTTGACCCGCGATGTCAGGGAAGAGCTCGATGCCGTCGTAGCCGTGTTCGCGCAGAAAACGGAGTTTCTCGCCGTAGCCTGCGCCAGGTATCATGTTTTCCGATACAGCAAGAAGCACAAGATGATCTCCTTTGATGTGGAACAGATAGTAAAGTCTAGATTAGCAGAAGTCATGGGCGGGAAGTCCGGCAAGTACGAGGGTAGGGGGATATTGCAGTCATGGCGCAGCCCTTAGTAGGCAAAGTGGCGATTGTCACCGGCGCGGCGCGCGGTATAGGCAAGGGCATTGCCCTAGCTCTAGCTCAGAGCGGCGCGCACATCGTGCTGCATTACAATACGTCGGAACAGTACGTCGATGCCGCATGCCGCGAGATTGAAGCCCATGGAGTGCGCGTAACGACTATACAGGCTGACCTGCAAGAATTATCGGCTGCGCACGAGATCGTATCGGCGGCGGTTGAGGCCTATGGCACCGTAGACATTCTGGTCAACAACGCGGGGGTTTTCAGCAGTAAACCCGCCTTGGAGATATCACCCAAGGAGTGGCAGCGGGTTCATATGATCAATCTCCAAGGCCCTTTTCTGCTCTGCCAGGCAGCCGCGCGCGTGATGTTGGCGCAGCAGGGCGGCGTAATGCTTAACGTTGCCTCGGGGGGCGGCATCTCCCCGC
This sequence comes from Chloroflexota bacterium, assembly GCA_965221905.1. GTDB lineage: Bacteria > Chloroflexota > UBA11872 > VXOZ01 > VXOZ01 > VXOZ01. The sequence continues at coordinate 2,231,810 of OZ244922.1, read as the reverse complement.
ATCCGGCCTATGCTACCGGCGCACATTACGCAACCGCCAAGGCCGGCTTGGTAATGCTGACAAAGCGCTTGGCGATCGAGTGGGCGCCGCATGTCCGCGTGAACTGCATTGCGCCTGGGATGATCGATTCCAAGCCGACACCCTTGCCGGAATCCTGGAAACAAAAGATCATGCCGCACATCCCCCTAGACCGCATCGGCTCGGTCGACGATATCGCGCAGGCGGCGGCCTTTCTCTGCTCAGACCAAAGTGCATACATGACAGGACAGGTCTTGAACGTGGACGGCGGCATCCTCATGCCGTGATTAGTTTCCCGGATTGCGCTGTGCTATAGCCTTGGCGTTGGTACAGAACGGAACGGGATAATTTGGTGCGGGGAATACCCTCTGGGAGCTCGCGCACAGTCTGCGGTAGCCGGGACGAATTGTGAATGTACGGTTTATGGTACTTGTCATTCACTTTATTAGTGTGCTATAATACGTCCCGACTTGCGCTGCAGGCTGTAGGACAGATCCAGAATGATGCTGGAATTGGGTCTGCGGCAAGCGGTATGAATTCAGGTTAGAAGTAGCAAAAAGGAAGGACTTCATCATGAGACGCACGAAGTTGCGCCTGCGTGTTCTCTCACTTTTCGTGCTCTTTGCATTGATCCTCGCAAACTGCGGGGTGGCGCCGGCGGAAGAGTCGAAACAAGTGAATGTGCTTGGGGTGTGGGGTGGTGACGAGCTTACCAACTTCCAAGCCGCAGTTGCTCCTTGGGAAGCGGAAACCGGATATGTTATGGGATTTTCCGGCACCCGCGACCTGAACGCGGTACTCACGAGCAGGCTGGAAGCCGGGAACCCGCCGGACATTGCGATCTTGCCTAATCCCGGTCTCATGCACGCGCTCGCCCGTGAAGGAAGACTGGTACCGCTCGACTCGGTGCTGGATGCGGACATGATGGCAGCGGAATACTCGCAAGGGTGGGTAGACCTGGGCACCGTGGACGGCCAACTGTATGCAATTTTCTTCAAAGCGGCCAACAAAGGCACGATTTGGTATAGCCCCAAAGTCTTTGCCGAAAACGGTTGGAGCGTACCGACGACGTGGGAAGAGATGATTGCCCTCTCTGACCAGATGAAGGCGGCGGGGCTCGCGCCCTGGTCGGTTGGGGTAGAGAGCGGCGGCGCCAGCGGCTGGCCCGGCACTGACTGGATCGGCGAGATTCTCCTGCACGAATCAGGGCCGGAAGCCTACGACCAATGGGTAGCACACGAGATTCCTTGGACCGACCCGGCGATCAAGTCGGCATTCGAGAAGTTCGGTCAGATCGCGCTGACGGAGGGCTACGTGCCCGGCGGAGCGCAGGCCGTCCTCGCCACAAACTTCATCGATGGCTCGCACTTGCCGTTCCAAACACCACCGCAAGCGGGCATGTACTACCTTGGCAGCTTTACCCAAGGCTTCATCAGCGAGCAGTTCCCCGACCAGGTTGCGGGAGAAGACTACTCGTTCTTCCCATTCCCGACAATTAGTCCGGCATACGCCGGTGCGGTTACGGGCGGGGCTGATGTCATCGTCATGCTGCGCGACACTCCGGCCGCGCGGTCACTGATGCAGCACCTTGCAGGCGCACAGGCGCAGCAGATATGGGTAGAGCGTGGCGGATTTACGGCGGTCAACAGTCAGGTAAGTCTCGATGCCTATCCGGATGTGCTCGCAGCGCAGGCTGCCGCGCAGTTGACGACCGCGAGCATCTATCGCTTTGATGCAGACGACTCGATGCCTGCTGAAGTGCAAGCTGCTTTCTGGAAAGGCGTGCTTGACTATCTCCAGAATCCAGACAATCTCGATGCGATTCTGGCACAGATCGAGGCCGTTGCGAATGAGGCGTACACGGCAGGTTAACTACATACCTGCTTGGCAATGGAAAGGGCAGTGGGTGCGTCTAAGCATCCACTGCCCTTTTTCTTCTACTAAGGAGTTTTGCTTATGGTAGGCCGCAAGTGGTACGTTCCCTGGTTGTGGCTCTCCCCGGCTCTGATCATTCTCGGCATCTTTCTCGTTTACCCGACGCTTGACACGTTGCGCCTCAGTTTCATGAACGGCAACTCGACCCAGTTCGAGGGGTTAAGCAACTATACGTACGTGCTGACCCAGCCGACCACACAATCAGCAATACTCAATAACTTGCTCTGGCTCGTGCTGTTTACCGGTCTCACAGTGGGACTGGGCCTCATCATTGCGGTTTTGCTCAATGCCGTGCGCTATGAGCGGTACGTGCAAGCGGCCATTTTCGTCCCAATGGCGATTTCGTTCGTGGCTGCCGGTGTGATTTGGCGATTCATGTACGCGTTCAAGCCCGCAGGCTTCGAGCAGATTGGCACCATCAACGCGCTTTCGGTTTCGCTTGGCGGGAGTCCGAATGCGTGGCTGGTTAATAGCGGACCGGATTTCCTTCCGCAGCCGTTCCAAATCAACAACTTTGCGATCATTGGCTCAGGCGTATGGATGTGGACCGGGTTTGCCTTGGTCATTCTCTCGGCTGCCCTCAAAGGGGTATCGGAGGAAATCCTCGAAGCCGCCCGTACCGATGGGGCCACCGCCTGGCAAACCTTTCGCTACATAATCTTGCCGCTGCTCTACCCGGCGATCACTGTCGTCGCCATTACCCTCGCGATAACTGCTCTCAAACAGTTCGACCTGGTTTGGATCATGACCGGGGGGAATTTCAACACCGACGTGGTTGCGACTCTGATGTTTAAGCAGATGTTCAACTTCCGGCATTTTGGACGAGCGAGCGCACTTGCCATCGTGCTTCTGCTCGCGATTGTTCCGATCATGCTCGTTAATATCCGTCGTTTCCGATCGGAGGAGAACTGACGCTGATGCGTAAGTCTGAGGAAAACCCGAGCGTAGCAGCATCCCCGGCGCCTTCAGGGGAATCTACGCCAAAACGGCACAGCATAGCGCGCCTGACACGCCACCTCCCAGTGCATGCCATTGTGGTTGCAATCGCAGTGCTGTGGCTGGCGCCAACGCTTGCGCTCCTGGTTAGCTCTTTTCGCGAACGCACTGCCGTCACCGCCACGGGGTGGTGGCGTATCCTATGGAATCCGGCTGACATCACACTGCAGAACTATGCCGACGTGCTCACGCAAAACAATATGGCGCGGAGTTTTGTGAATAGCATTATTATCGCGGTGCCGGGGACGCTGCTCCCGATCTTCGTGGCCGCCGTAGCGGCCTACGCTTTTGCATGGATGCGCTTTCCGGGCCGCAGGCTGATCTTAATCCTGGTCATAGCCCTCTTAGTCGTGCCGGTCCAGGTGACCATCATACCTGTCCTGCGGCTATTTACCCTTGTTCATCTAGCGGGAACGTTTCCCGCCATTTGGCTGGCGCACACCGGCTATGGACTCCCCTTCGCGATCTTCTTGCTCCATAGTTTTTTCAGCCAGTTGCCGCGTCCGATGCTTGAGTCGGCCTTTCTCGATGGTGCTTCGGATATAGCCGTCTTCTTTAAAGTCATCTTGCCACTGTCCACGCCGGCGATTGCGTCATTAGCAATCTTTCAATTCCTGTGGGTCTGGAACGACCTGCTGGTAGCCCTCGTGTACTTGCAGGACCCCCAGAAAGCGCCGTTGACGCTCACTCTGACCAATCTTGTCAGCTCGTATGGTTCGCAGTGGCAACTCCTCACCGCAGGCGCATTTGTCTCGATGGCGCTGCCGCTCATCATCTTCTTCAGCTTGCAGCGCTACTTCGTGCGCGGTATTCTCGCAGGGTCAGTGAAAGAGTAAGTAAGGACAGCACCAATGCAGGACGAGCGCACAATAGCAATCGAGGACTTGGAAACGTTTTGCGCCGAAGCTTTTCGGGCTTTGGGGGTGACGCGCAGCAACGCGCAAATACTGGCGGGGATTCTGGTGGAAGCGGAGTTGCGGGGCCACGCCAGTCACGGGGTGCGGCTCGTCGCCTACTACGGGCCGCGGCTCAGCGGGGGTACGATCAACGCGAGACCCAAAGTCCGCATGCTGCGGGAATCGCCGCTAAGTGTTCTCGTGGACGCGGATCACGGCTTTGGCGGCATTGCGTGCACGCGGGCGCTGGAGCGCTGCCTCATCAAAGCGAGTACAAGCGGCATTGGCGTGGCCGGTGTCTATAACTCAAGCCATCTCTTCATTCCGGCGCACTACGTTTTGCGCGCTGCCCGACAGGGATACATTGCCATTTGCACGTCAGTGGCCGAGGCAGTGATGCCGCCCACGGGCGGCCTGGGCCGCGTGCTCGGCAATAATCCCTGGGCCTTCGGAGTTCCCGTTGGAGATGAAGATCCGCTAGTGCTCGATATTGCGCCTTCCGCGTCGTTTGCCAAAGTCCGCATGCATGCGGCGGAAAATACTCCGCTGCCCGAGGGTTGGGCACTGGACAAAGACGGCAATCCAACGACAGACGCCCAGGCGGCAGTTGAAGGCACGCTGCTGCCGCTGGGCGACCACAAGGGCTACGGTCTGGCACTGGTCTCCGAGCTTATAGCGGGCGTTCTCAGCGGCAATGACTATGGCCCTGACAGCGGCCAGAGCGGAAAAGTAGGTCACTTCGTGTTGGTCTTGGACCCGAGTTTGTTTATGGCGCACCCCGACTTTGCGCGGCGTGTGACGGAGTACATTAGCAGGATCAAGTCCGGACCGCGTAAGCCCGGTGTGGAAGAGATCTTCTACCCCGGTGAACGCGCCGGGCGATTAGAGAGAGAAGCGCGTGCTCGTGGCACCCATCCCTTGCCGCGCATCGTATGGGAGCCGATGCAGGAATTGGCAACGGAGATGGGACTTTGCTTGGCCCTTCGATGAGGGCAAGCAGCAGGCAACTGTGGCTCAAAGCGTCGGTGGGTGCTGTTCCATCAAGGAAAGACACGCTATCCAACATCAGAGTCTACATTCTCTTAGCAACGTCGGTAGTTAGATTCCTGCAATACAGACCATGGATTAGGTGGCAACGCCGTCCATGCTTCGACAGGCTCAGCACGAACGGCTAATTACGCCGCCGCGTAGTCCAACGGAGCAGGGGTTGTGAATGGGGCTGCTGAGCCGGGGTTGTGAATGGGGCTGCTGAGCCGGGGTTGTGAATGGGGCTGCGGGAGAGCCCAATGATGTGGCATTTCTGCCGAGCGGCCTAAGCTAAGCCGCGTTACCGCAGGCCGAGGTCGCGTTCCACCTGCTGGCAGTGGGCTCGACCGGACCGCAACGCCACTATGCCATCTTCCGTGCGTTCGTACTCCAAGCCGTGGGCGAAGATGCAGAGCGGACTTTGGTACCCAATCTCGCTCAGGGCGTGGAACATAGCGTGGAAATCAATCACACCGGTTCCCGGCACCTGCTCCTGCGGATCCTTCCAGAACTTGTCGGCGGTTGGACCCCAGTCCCACGCATAGCAGAGGGCAATGCGGTCGCCGACCGCGTGAATAGCCTCCGAGATGTCCTCCTGGGCCATGTGGACGTGGATAGGCGCAAATGCGATGCCAAGCGCCGGACTCTCCACCCGTTCCAAGAGTTCCCGCATGGATGCAATGCTATTGATAACGGACCCGCGATGATTCTCAATGCCGATCTGAACGCCGAGCTCTTCGGCGCGCCGCACGAACGGCATGAACCCTTCTACAAATTCGGCCACTGACTGGTCTTCCGGCCCGCTGCCGCGCACAAGCACCTTACCGCCAAGCGCTGCCAGGTGCCCGAGCCGCGCTAGAATCATCTCATCGGAGTCCTTGCCGTATGCAGAAATCGCCCGGCACGTTAGCTGGTTGTCGTCGAGTACGCGCTTTACGCCATCCAGATCGGGCTGCGAATCTTCAGGAGGCAGGTGCGCGCACCAATTCGGTACAGACCAGATGTCCACCTCGCTGAAGCCTGTTTCCCGCAGCGCAGCGCATGCTTCCGCAAAGGGCCGTTCCGCAAAGGCAACGCTGGACGCAAAGTAATCAAACATGAGCGTCTGCCGGTTTGAGGTTCTGCATTGGCGAGTGATCCCATGCCGCCAGCGGCCACGAAACGATTTCACGGGTTTCTGTTGAGGCACACAGCGCCTCAAGCATTTCGAAACTGTAGAGCGGCCGGATCCCACCTGCGGGAGGATCGTAGCTCGGGTCTTCGGAGGCACGGATGACTGACTGCGAGAGCCCCGCTTGAGCGCTGGCGAGGTTTGGCGGATCGGTCCAGCGCTCCGGCCAACTGATTGGTTCAGTTTCGCCCTTTCGCCAGGCGCGTGTACCGTTGGGGAGATCAACTTGACCGCGGCCTTCCGTGCCCCACACCCGCAGTTGCAAGCGCATCCATGAGTCCTCGCGACCCAACAACTGGGGCGCTTCGTCACCCATCTGCACGTAGGCTGTGATGTCGTTGGGAAAGCGATACTGTCCCAGCGTGTAGCGCGGGCCGGCATGGGCGCCAACGTAGTCACGCCAGCCGACGCTCTGTCCGATGGCCCAGTGCGGCTGCACGTCGCCGCCAAACTGCAAGACCATGTCCAGCACGTGCGTGCCCTGGCTGGCTAGATTGCCATAGGACGATGCCTCAATGCGCTCGATTGTGCCGAGTTCCCCCTGAGCGCACATAGTTGCAAGGCGCTGCCACTCTGTGAGGTGACGCTTCTGGTGGTTGATGACCAAAGGGATGCGGTTTTCGGCGCAGGCGCTGTGGATGCGGTGCGCTTCGCCAAGGCTTAGCGCCATGGGCTTTTCGCACAAGATGCCCTTGATGCCGGCCTCCACTGCGGCCACGACAACCGGTTCCCGTAGTTCCGGCTTGGTCGAAATGGAGATGTAGTCGAGTTGCGCTTGTTCCAGCATGTCCTTGAAGTCCGGGTATCGCTGTGCTTGCGCTACGCCGTGCTTGTCTCCCAAGGTATCGCGTCGTTCTTGTATTGGGTCGGCGACCGCGGCGATTGCCACGCCGTCGTTTGCGACCCATCCTGCGGCGTGCGCCGTCGACCGCGCGCCACAGCCCACGATTCCAACTCGGTAGGCTGGCATCACTTGCTCCCTTGGGACATTGCTACAACTGCACCTATCACGCTACTTGCGCCACATTCTAGGGGTGTAGCGTGCTTGATGCAAGTGCGATAGTGGCAGCTTTGCTCCTAACGGCAATTAGGACGGGGAGGGAATTGGACTGCACGAGGATAAGAATTCGATCCAGAGCAGCCCTAATGCCGACAAAGTCCTTAACGGCGAGAGCGCTTCGAGACGTGTGGGCTATCCTCTATAGAAAATCGCCACGGCCATGCAGCCGCGGGGGAATCTGGATTAATGCCGACGCGTGGGGTACAAACAAGCCTTTGTGCCGGCAGGGGCGAGTCGCCCGGTTCCAGCCAGAGACTGTCGCTGTCTAAGGCAACGCCATTGAATTGCCGGTCGATGTTGAGCGCAGCGCAAAGCCGTGCCGGGCCGTCGGTGCGGTCGGATATGTTCTCAAGCGGTTCGAGGGCGCGCACGAGTATCGCCGCTGCCTCGTGCTTGTTTCCGGTTACGATGTTAAGGCAGTGGTGCATGCCGTAGATGAAGTAGATGTACGCAACGCCGCCAGGACCAAACATCACCGCATTGCGCGGGGTCATGCGGCGGTAGGCGTGGCTGGCGGGATCGTCACTGCCGCCGTAGGCTTCGACTTCGACGATTCTCCCGCGTAATGTAATCTCCGCGTCGCGGCGTGCCAACACCATACCCAAGGCGTTCCGAGCTTTCTCGAGCACCGGACCGCGCCAGAATTCGCAGGGCACTTTGGCCTGAATTCTAGGAGTACGAAGGTCATGCTCTTGCACTGGATTTTGCTCCCACGCTTTGCAAGTATACTGTGCATAGGCTAGTCGATCTGAAGTTGGGGAAGAATTGCCATGCCGCGAACCGTGATATTGAGCATGGGAGAGGCGCTTGCCGAGTTTGTGCAGGTGGGGCCCCATGCGCCACTGGATCAAGAAGGCACGTATCGCGGGCCCTTTGCTAGCGGCGCACCTCTGATTTTCGCTACAGCAGTTGCCCGACTTGGCGGTCGCAGCACGTTTCTCGGCACAGTTGGCCGTGACGCCTTTGGCGAAGCGGTTACAGGGTTCTTAGCGAAAGAAGGTGTTGACTATAGCGGTACCGCGCATTCAAGCGCACTGCCCACATCCGCTTCCTTCGTCGTCAATCACCCCGATGGAACGCGGTCGTTCTTCTTCCACATGCGGAATGGAGCGGCAGGCCTGCCCCCGCCGTTGCCGGCAGCCGAGGTCCTGAAGCAGGTCGCCTGGGTTCACGTCAACGGCTCCTGTCTCGCCATGAATGACGCCTGGTGGGAGTATTGCAAATTGGTCGCGAGGCTCGTTCGTGAAGCCGGCGGGCGTGTGAGTCTGGACCCAAACATCCGGGCAGAGCTCGCCGACCCGGAGCAAATCCGCGCTCTGGTCGGCCCTATCCTCGACGTGGCAAGCATTGTCTTCCCAAGCGGCGAGGAGGCGCAGTTGATTACGGGAACAACAACCCCTGGGGCCGCGTGCGCTGTTTTGCGTGAAGCGCCCCACAATGAGGCCGTGGTGCTCAAGCAAGGCCCGGACGGTTGCACCGTTTTCAGCCAAAGTGGGACAGTATCGGTGCCCTCATTCCCAGTTGAGGAAGTTGACGCCACCGGGGCCGGCGATACCTTCGATGCCGCATTTCTATGGGCGCTGCAGCGTGGAGCGTTGCTCGAAACGGCCGCGCTATGGGCAAACGCGGCGGGTGCCTTGTCGGTGACAGTGACCGGTCCGATTGACGGCGCGCCGCGGCAGGCAAGCGTTGATGCGTTCTTGCGCATGCACGGAAAGCGATCTGCGGAGATAAAGAGACTATTGTCCGCGTCTTGCAATGCGTAAGCGCCGATTACCCCAGTTAAGTGCAAGAACGTTGCAACTATCTGCATATCGCCAGTAGCTGCAACGGCCTAACACGGTCAATGTGGGAAGTGGAACGTCGCTCGCGGCCTACTTGTCGCCCATGGCGGCCACGAGATGCACGCACTCCAACAGAGTCTCGACGTCAAAGGGCTTTTGTAAGATCACGTCTACATGGTCGCGGACCTTGTAATTAACCCGTGTCGAGTAGTTCGACATGACGATGACGTGTGTCTTCTTGGCTTCCCAGTCAGCCTTGATTTCCTGCAGCAGCGTGATGCCGTCTGCGTCAGGCAGGGCCACGTCCATTATCATCGTCTGCGGCTTCTCCGCCTTGAGAAACTGTATGATGTTTCTCGTCTGCCGCACAAGAATCGATTGGTAACCGTAGTCGCGCAACCGGCGCTCGATCGCATCGATGAGTTCCGGGTCGTCTTCCAGGATTACTACTTTCCTTCTATCGAGGTCATTTGGCATCGGTGATCCTTCCTTGCTGCAAAACTGCAAGAAGCATTTTAAGCAGCCTGATTAACGAAGTTGCATGTATTCTGTTATCTATTGTAGGTGCAGAGCAATACTTCTACAAGAGTGCGGCGTTGCATGCGGGGAAAGAGGTCGCAGGCGTCAATAGATAATAAAACGGTTACTAGAGTTGGCTCTGGATCACTCGCACCCTCGTAGGTGCATGAAATGGGCCCGGTTGCCGTGGCGACTCACGCCTTGAAAGAGTCTGCAACTGCAAAAGTGCAATTGCCCTACGGCTCGGCCTGCCACTCCAATTCCAGAGGGCCGATGACCACCGTACTGCCGGCTTGCGCACCGGCTTTCTCCAATGCCGCCGTGATGCCCATGCGGTCCAGCCGTTGCTGGAAGTAGAGCAAACCATCCAACTTAGAGAGATCGGCCATCGCGGCTAAGCGCACCGCGGCTTTGCCGCTCACGACAAAGCGTTCGCCGCGGCGTGCGACGGCAAAATCGTCGGAGACAGGAATTGCTACCTCGGGGACAATGACCGAAACGACTTCCTCGCGGGTAGTCGGCGACGCCTCGTAAGTATGGAACACCTTACCGAGAAGCTCATCAATGCCTTTTCCGCTAACCGCAGAAATGCCGACCACGTCATAGCCCTCAGATTCGATAGCCGGTTTCGCAATTTCAAACCGCTCACGGGCCTCGGTAACGTCGAGTTTATTGAGGGCAACGATTTGCGGTTTGTCCAGCAACGTTGAATCAAACTGCCTGAGCTCATCGTTCACCTGGTGAAATACCTCAACCGGGTCGTGCTCTTCAAGCGAGGCACAGTCGACCAGGTGCAGCAGCAGGCGGGTCCGGCGGATGTGACGCAGAAAGGTGTGTCCCAAGCCGGCGCCGGCATGGGCGCCGGCGATGAGACCGGGAATATCGGCAAACACCAACGTAGCATTGCCCCGCTGCACCACGCCGAGCTCCGGTTGCAACGTGGTGAATGGGTACTCAGCCACCTTGGGACGTGCCGCACTAATTCGCGCCAAGAGTGACGACTTTCCGGCGTTTGGCAGTCCAACGATGCCAATATCGGCAATCAGTTGCAGCTCGAGGTCGAGCAAGCGCTCTACCGGCGGCTCGCCTTTTTGGGCAAAGTTCGGCGCTTGTCGAGTTGAGGTAGTAAAGTGCACGTTGCCAAGTCCGCCCCGACCACCCCGGGCAGCCAGCATCCGGTCGCCTGCGTTCCGCAAGTCCGCGATTACCTGACCGGAGGTAGCGTCGCTCACGACAGTGCCCGGCGGAACCATTGCCTGGACATCATTGCCGGAGGCGCCCTGTTTCTTGTTTGTGCCGCCCGGCTTTCCGGGCTCCGCGACATAGCGATGTGTGCGATTCAAGAAGAGCAAGCTATTCAGGCTGGGATCGACGACAAGGTGAACGCTGCCGCCACGCCCGCCATCGCCCCCATCCGGGCCGCCGCGCGGTTGGAACTTCTCGCGATGAAAGTGGGCCATGCCGTTGCCGCCCTTCCCGCCTCTAACAAAGATGCGCGCCTCATCATAGAACATAGTGAACTTCCTTCAAAGGAGGCTTAACGGTGACCCAAGCGAGCAATGCTTGCCTGTGTGTAGATCTAATTTGCTGCCAACTTACCGAGGCGCCTCAGGCGGGTCTCTCGAATTCCCACGGTACGTCAGGGGAGCGAACGCACCGAGCAATGGGTGAGAAGGGTATCGCCAGACCTTCTGAAGCCTAGATGGCCTTGAATTCAACGACTATCGACGTTGGATCATGCAGACGATCGAGGCGCATCCGGGGGAAGCTCTGGGAGCGGAACCCGCGTTACCCCTAATGGTCCGACGATCCAGAGATATGTTTCGCCCCGATTGACATACAAGTCAATAGCATTAGCAAAGAGGCCTTTTGGCGCCAAGAGCTGTCGTTGATAAACGCCTTCAGTTGTAACTTGAACAACACGATCGTTCTCACCGTCGAGAATGTACAGGGAACCCATCCCTTGGCTGATGAATATAGCACCGGGCGTGCCTAAAGGCGACGGGAGAGTTACCAGGTCAAACTCAGCTTTTCTGCTTGAGGCGTAGCGATATATGGCGCCGTCACTGAACATGATAAAGACCGATCCATCGATAGCGAGATCAGTGGCTTCCGATAGGTCTACACCACTATTTATGCCGAAGTATCCTTCGGGCTCACCGTAGACATCACTACCCACAGGACGAAAACGCAGAACATCGTTGGCGCCTGCGTCTAGGAGGTAGAAGTTCTGATCGTAGGTTGCGCTAGCCCTCGGCTGCTGGATAGTGCCAGTGGGAATTTGCACAACCTGCGGCGTTTCGCCGTTGCTCACCTGATAGAGTCGATTGTCGCTGTCTATGATTTGAATTACGTCCGCTCTTCCGGTAACGTGCTGCGCGGCACTTCCCGACAAGCCCTCGGACTGAGGTTGGTAAATGACTTCACTTTCCCCCGTTGTTTCGATGCGGTAAACGGCTCCGGTGGACCGATCGAGAACATACATGGTGTTACTCAAGCCGTAGATTTCATCAGGTTGTTGGCCGGGCACAAACTGAACAAGCTCCTGCAATTCGTCGATATATGTACTAGCCGGATCAGATTCCGATACGCGGTTTGGGGTCGCTGGAGCTGTGTCGTCAGCCGGAGGAGGTGTTGCCGCATCGGTGGGGCCAGGGGTCACCTTTGGTTCTTCTTGCGTTTGGGGTGTTGTAGGCAGTTCTTCCGCCAAACTACCTGAGGTGTCTTCGCCCCCAAAGAGAACGTTTGCCCCTATGACAAGGAGAACCAATACAAGCAGCACTACAATGCCGGCAGCAACTCTATTCATCCTTTGCCTTTGCGCTTCCCCTGCCGCTCTGCGTGTCACGATAGTAGACTGCGTTGCTAGGTTGGAAGAAGGAACGGTCGTCTGACCACTTAATTGGCTGCGCGGCCGAAATAGCGACGCAATGAGAGACCACGTCATCACCAGCAGGGCTAAAACAAGGCCTACAATCGCTGTTGCCACATTGCCTTGCGGCTGTGCTCTCGTCTCTCTCACCGCCGGAGCGATGTTTTCCGTGGGTTCTTCTTCACGTGTTGATTTGGGTAGTCTAGCGGTCTCATTGGCGGTGGCGAAGCGCAGCACCAAGACCGAGGCATCTCTTTCGCCGCGCTTTCTCGCAGTATCAACCAAGCTCTCCGCAACTGACTGAGGCTTGCCGTCGATGAGGATATCTTCGATTTCCTTGTCGCTTAGCACGGTACCGATGTTGTCCGTACAAAGCACAGCAACGTCGTTGGCGAAGGGTGTGGCGCGAAACAACCCAACAGGAGGATTCCATTGCGCATGACGATCCTCTTGCTGCGGCCTGGCTTCCTGTCCGGCTAGTCGTTCATCCGCGTCGGGCAAAGCGGTGAGTTCTTCTTCTTGTATCAGGTAAAACTGAGTGGGCAGTACTTGAGCAATGGAAGCACGCCCATCGCGCACCACGACGGCAGTAAGGCCGATATCGGAAAGGGAGCTCTCTAAGCGGGCATCGTAGATATAGTGGTAGGCATGGCGGACGCTGCGCAGAAGGGCGGTTTCCGGGGTCAAGGACGCGTTATCGAAATAATGCTGCGCAACTTCCGCCGCGATTGTCCCCGCTGATTCGGCGCTGAGCCCCTCCATATTTAGATAGAGGGAGCCCCTATCGACGTCCGTCGAGGTGTCTTGGAAAGTATGTGCCCATGGGCTGCTGGTTCGACGTTGATTATCAACAATCGCAGCTTGGCCGGTCTGTACGGTCAGCACTGGCACGGGACACCCCTTCTGATCAAGTTCGCACCTGTACAATCGTACTTCTGGCGCATCATGATAGCAAGTTTCGCACGGTCTTTCAAACTGTAGACGGCTAATCGCCTAAAGTAGGAGTGCTACTGTGGGCAGTTGACTGAAGGATGTGGTCGGATATAGTGGTACCCTCTTGCCGAGGCGGGCTTTGCTAGGTAAGATGAAACATGAAATAATGGGAGATCGGGTGAGGTGTAGCAACCTAGAGGCAGGCACTATATGGAAAAGGGTACATGGCGTGTCAATACCGGTATGGCACAGATGCTTAAAGGCGGTGTCATTATGGATGTCGTCACGCCGGAGCAAGCCAGGATCGCCGAGGATGCTGGCGCGGTAGCCGTAATGGCGCTCGAAAGAGTGCCGTCAGATATCCGTACGCAAGGCGGCGTGGCGCGCATGTCAGACCCCGAACTCGTCACGCAGATCAAGAATTCGGTTACGATTCCTGTTATGGCGAAATGCCGAATCGGTCACTTCGTCGAAGCGCAAGTGCTGGAAGCATTGGGAATTGACTACGTTGACGAGTCGGAAGTGCTTACACCCGCTGATGAAGAACATCATATTGATAAGAGCGCATTTACTATTCCTTTTGTGTGCGGTGCACGAGACCTGGGCGAGGCCCTGAGGCGCCTTGGCGAAGGTGCGGCCATGATTCGGACGAAAGGCGAGGCTGGCACCGGCAACGTTGTGGAAGCAGTGCGCCACATTCGCGCTGTCAACGGCGCAATTCGCCGATTGCAAAATATGCGTCCGGAAGAGCTCATGGCGGAGGCCAAGGGACTTGGCGCTCCTTTTGGGCTTGTGGTGGAAGTAGCGGAACGCGGCGCATTGCCTGTCGTCAATTTTTCCGCCGGTGGCATCGCCACACCTGCCGATGCGGCCCTCATGATGCAACTTGGTTGCGATGGTAACTTTGTGGGTTCAGGTATTTTCAAGTCTGAAGACCCGGCAATTCGGGCCGCCGCTATCGTAAAGGCGACCACTCATTACCAGGATCCTCAGATTGTTGCCGACGTCTCTCGGGGTCTGGGTGAACCGATGTCCGGCATTGACGTGCGTTCTATGCCCAAAGAGGAACTGCTTGCGGTTCGAGGGTGGTAGAGAACGAGATGAACGTCGGCGTGCTGGCGGTCCAGGGCGACGTTCGCGAGCACGTCGATGCGCTGCGCGAATTGGGCATAGACGCTGAGCAAGTAAAGTTGCCAAAGGACCTTGAAGACCTACAAGGGCTCATCATCCCTGGTGGCGAGAGCACTACCATTGGCAAGCTGATGGTGATATTCGATTTATTGGAGCCTATTCGGCACCGTATCCTTGCGGAGAAAATGGCGGTCTGGGGTACTTGCGCCGGGATGATACTGCTTGCAAATGACATCGGCGAAAGTGCACAACCATTGCTCGGTGTCATGGATTCCCGCATACTGCGCAACGCCTTTGGCAGTCAGATAAACAGTTTTGAGGCCGACGTTCCCATTGAATGTATAGATGGTGGGCCGTTTCCCGCAGTTTTCATTCGTGCGCCCATGGTTGAATCGATTGGACCAAACGTAGCAGTGCTGGGTCGTTTGCCTTCTAACGATTGTATTGTTGCTATTCAACAGGATTTGATGCTTGCAACAGCTTTTCACCCGGAGATCGTGGGTGACCGGCGGTTGCATCAGTATTTCCTCACACTGTGCTCTCGAGTGAACGCCTAAGATGGAACCTCAGTGTTTTCTGTCTTGGCCTGATGCGGAGCGCAAGTGAGTGCCGGCAAGCTCTGCGGCATGGCGCGAGGTAAAGTGGTTCAGACAGGCGCAGTCAAACGGCAGGATGCCCTTCAGTTTTTGGGGGTCTTGCGACTGCAATGCAGCGCCGGCGAATCTCTTGTAACTGCCGACTCCCCTTGGTCGCCGACGATGGGACTGTTGTTTGGTATGGCTCTGCGTGATTCTTGTGCTGCGGCGGTTTGGGAGGGACGACAGGCAGTTGCAATGGCGCAAATGGCGCGACAATCCGGCCGCGATCAGTGGGAAATCATGCACTTGGTACTTGCAGAGTCGCGTTGTGAAGCGTCAGCAGAATCTAACCTTTTTTTAGCACGACTGCTCGCGCTACTCGACGAAATCTGCCGCCTTGCCGGGGCAAAGCGCAAGACGGGTGTTGTAGTAAGGGTGCCGGAGGAGAGTTGGTTAGTGCCGACATTCCGCAGAGCGGGTTTCGCTATTACAATGCAGGAAGATACATATGTGCGCTCATCTCCGTTCTCGGTGACGGCACCCAAGTTGCGGGGGCTGCGCAAGCAGGAGAGGGGTGATGCATGGTCGCTGCACCAACTTTATCTGCGCACTACTCCTCAGATTGTGCGCCTTGCGGAAGGACGTACCTCGCGGGACTGGCAGTTGCGGCGTAGCTCGTCGCGGTTGTCTTTGAAAGCAGCCCGCTGGGTTGTGGAGGACGCGGAAGGATTGGTGGGCTGGCTGACGGAAACTCCGGGCAAGAGTGGCGAACTGCGGATCCAATTAGGCGTGGCGCCCGGCAACAGCGATCTAGCTAGTAACTTGCTTGCTACCGCCTTGGAACATGCCGGAGAACAAGGCAGTAGTCTAATCCGGTCCAGAGTGCCTGCATACGCCACAGATGTTCATCGGGCGTTTGCAGTCTATGGCTTTTCCAGTTCGGGTTGCGATCTAGTTCTCAAACGTTCGCTTGCCATAAGGGCCCGAGACTTGGCCCAAATGCAGGTTCGAAAGGGCAACGCGCGCGATCATCTTTCCGCGACACAGAATAGGACGCTTCTAAATCGGCCAAGTCTGAGCGCACGCCAAACGGCAGGAGCAGGCGATGAGATCGATTCGCGTGTGCCAATGCTGGATGGGTCTTGATTCTCGGCATATTCATATGGTATAGTCCAGCGAGTGAATAGTGACTTCATGCAAGCATGTAGGAGGGATGACCTATAGTCAAAGAGGCGCGCAATAATCGCGAAATTCGGGCACGAGTAGTTCGCGTTATTGATGAAAATGGAGAGCAAGTCGGCATATTGGAACTTGAGCAAGCACTTGCAATTGCTCAAGAACGTGAGGTGGACTTAGTCGAGGTGTCCCCGAACGCTTCCCCACCGGTTTGTCGACTCATGGACTACGGGAAGTATAAGTACCGTCAGACCAGGGAAGAACGCAACTCACGCAAGAATCGTGCCGCTTCCACTTTGAAGGAAGTGCGATTCAGCCCTGTGATGGACCGGCACGATATCGACTATCGTGTGGCCCGCATAAACAGGTTCTTGGAAGAGGGTCACAAAGTAAAGGCATTTGTCCGATTCTTACGGAGACAGATGGCGCACCCAGAGCACGGCCATGATGTGTTGCGCTCTGTTCTCGAGCAGCTTGAGGAAGTCGCAGTTGTGGAGCGCAGGCCTATCATGGAGGGCAACCAACTCTCGACGTACCTGAGTCCTAAACCCAATGTGCGGCGCGCTAAGGATAACGGCGCCACCACAAGTAACCAAAAGGTGACTTAGCAGAAACAGGATAGAACGGCTCCGTGCCAGATACAGCGCGCGAGAATGCTTACATAAAGTGGGTGCCCGAAGCCGCAACTGAGTTAAAAGATAAAGCGGTTTGGGTAGCGTGGCTCGTCCGCGACATTGTGGATGATCTTGGTACCCGCACCCAATTCTTGGCTTACCTTGGCGGTCGGCCGCATGTAACGACTGACCTTCAATTCGAGATTTCCGAGCTGTATCCAAACCTTGAAGTCGATTGGGAGGGTATTCAACAGAGCCTGGAGTCGCGGCGACCGCAGACCGACGTTGACTGCCTGAGCGACGATGAAATTGCCCTCCGTTTTCGAGAGCTCGCCCACGAGCAAGGTATGTCCGTGCAGGACGTTGCCAGTCGAGTGCGCATTGAACCGCGCAATATCCTGCAAGAGACTGAAACGCTTGTGCTCACGGAAGGCAACAAGGAGCGATTCGAACAGGCGTCCGGATCCGTATTCGCTTATCTCGCTGAGAATCATCCTGAGTATGCGTACGGCGTTATGAAAGTGCGTCTCTTTCTTCAGGGAAACCACAGTCTGCTGGAGCGCCTCGTTGCCGGCGAGCCGACCGGCTTTAGTGCTGACGCCACGCGGCGGCGCAGGGCACACTGGACGACTTCCCTGCTTATGCATATGGATGCGTCGAGTAAGAACGCAGACTGAACTACGATTGTCGTGATAAGACCGGAGATCGAACTGGGGACATTCCCCGGTTTTCTGTTATCCGCTCCTGTCATCAGTTACAAGGCCTGACTCGCCTTGGCACGATAGCCGGAAGAGGGACACATCCAGCGGCATGGCTGGCGCTGCAAAAGAGAACTGAGGCAAGATATGGCATTGCCGAACATTGTGCTACTACTCGCGGATCAGCAGAAGGCGACCAGCCTTGGGCTGTACGGTAATGCCGACGTGAAGACGCCCGCACTTGAATCTTTGGCACAACGCGGTGTGGTCTTTGAGAATTACTTTACCCCGCATCCATTCTGCTTACCCGCGCGGTGCATCCTGATGACTGGACGTTATGCCCATGCCATTGGAGTACATGGCAATGGATACACGCTGCCGCACTATGAAGCTACTTTGGCAGAGCGGCTAAGTGAGGTGGGATATCAAACAGGCGCGGTAGGGCATTTTCACGGCGGTCGGGGTGGGGGAGGACGCGGCTTTCAGTTTGAACACGACATCGGCAAAGGCATACTGTCGGAACGAGGTCGGTTGCGAAGAGAACTGGTCGAGCAGGCCCCAAAACGAGTGCAGCACATGGTCGCGGAAGTTCCAGTGCCCCCGGATGAAGACCTGAACGGCGCTATGACGACCATTGGCATGAATTTCGTAGAGTCATGCAGTTCTGCGCGCCCTTTCTTCCTGCACATAGCGTACTTGGATCCCCATCCGCCATTTTTTGCGGCTGAACCATACTTCTCACTTTACGATCCCTCGCGAATCACGTTGCCGCCGACAGAGGGTCCCCATGCAGACAAACCAAAGGCGCATGAGCAAACTGCACGTGATGGCGGCACTTGGGATGCGGACGAGCAAGAGCTTCGCAAAGCGCTAGCGGTTTACTACGGCATGGTCAACCACCTCGACGACCAAGTGGCGCGCCTTGTTGGCTATTTGGAAGCACGGGGTGTGCTCGACAACACAGTGATCATCTACTCTTCCGATCACGGCGACTATGCTGGAGAGCACCGCATGTTTGGCAAGAGTTGTACCTTGTACGACTGTTTGGTCCGCATACCGGCGGTTGTCGCCGGGCCCGATCACTTTGTGCCGCAGGGCGAACGCATTGCGGAGATTACGGACTCCACCAACTTGGCTCCTACCATATTAGACTGGGTTGGGATGGAGGTTCCGGAAAACATGCACGGACGCTCTTTCGTGCCGGCCTGGGAAGGAAGAGAGAACCTGCGAAATGTCGCCTTTGCTGAGGTTGGCGCGTTTCCTGCCGCCATGGTAGACGATCCTGCGCGCGGCAATAATCTCCCTTTCGGGCCGCCCGCCAGTGGACGACAGACCGAAATCTCAACCATGGTGCGGACGCCGGAATGGAAGTTCGTATACACGCCGGGGCGGGAACTCAACGAACTGTACAATGTGCGGGAAGACCCCTGGGAACTGCACAACTGCTACAGTGATTCTGACAAGGCGGGGGTGGTTACGGCGCTAAAGCAGCAGCTCATGGACTGGTACCTTGGCCACCACTGACAAGCCAAAGAATCTTCAATTCCTCCCTGTGAGATATACTATGAGTGGAAACTATACCTTCACATAGGATGCGTGAACGACATGCCGATTGACTCTGATACTTTTCGAACCGTGATGCGTCAGGTTGCGCAGCCTGTCACGGTAGTTACGGTGCGGGATGCTAGCGGCTTCCACGGCATGACCGCCAGTTCATTCACTTCGATTGCTACGGAACCGCCGCTTATCCTCATAAGTGTTGGCGAGAGCAATGCGACGTGCGGCCGGATTGAGGCAGTCGGTACGTTTGCCGTCAATGTGCTAGGCGCAGGGCAACACTCGATAGGTGCGGATTTTGCGCGTCCCGGAGCTGTGAAGAGTTCGGTATTCGACCGCATTCCCCATCGCTTTGCCGTGACCGGATCCCCCATTTTTGAGGACAGCGTCTGCTGGCTCGATTGCACTGTCTTTGCCAAGCATGTAGCAGGGAACTGCGTGCTCTTCATAGGTCGAGTGGAGGCTGCCGGTGTGGGCAGTGAGCAACTGCCGCTTCTTTACCGCAACCGCAGGTACGAGCGGCATAGCCCAGTTGGACAAGATTTGCTTGAGACTCCGTGAGTTCCTGCCGAGGGGTTTGCCCGCCGGATAGCATCTAATTACAATGCGACGGGCTCGTTGTCTCAATTGATCGCTGACTGTCGGCTCTTGGAATAATGGAGTCTTTTGATGGCAAATTTGGCCCTTCAATTGGAGCAGTACCGACCTGGGCCGCCGCCGGATATCGACCTGACTCAATACGGTGTCGGGCTGATTGGCTGCGGCGGCATTGCGAACGGCGCTCATTTGCCGGCCTACCAGAAGGCAGGCTACAACATCGTTGCATGCTGCGACGTGGATGAGGAAGCGGCGCGGAACACGGCGGAGCGCTGGCACATACCGTTTTGGACGACGGACATACATGCCCTCTTGGAGCGCGAAGAGGTGAAGGTCATTGATATGGCCTTGCATCCCGCCGCCCGCAAAGAAACACTGCAGGCGATTTCTCACGCTCCTCGACCGGTTCTAACGCAGAAGCCACTGCACATGGAATATTCCCTGGCAGAGGAACTCATCGCCATAGCAGAAGATGCAGGAATCCTGCTGGCGGTAAACCAGCAGGCACGCTGGGCGCCGGAGCACAAAGCGTTGCGCGTGTTCATGGACCAAGGCGTGCTGGGGCAGATATATAGCATCCAGCACCTCAGGCGCTCGTTTCAGGATCAGCCGGACCGTTGGTGGACGAACATGGCCAATTTCAATATCGGCGACCATGGCGTACACTACCTCGACCTTTGCCGTTACTTTGCCGCGTCTCCAATGGCAGGTAACCGTGAATGGACGCAACTCCACTGCACAACCGCCATGTTGCCGGACCAAAACGGGCCGGATCCGCTCATCTACTCAGCCAATGTCGAGTTTGGGGAAGTGGGCGGTCGGGTTGGTCTGATGGCAAGCTTGGTATTCAATAACATAGTGCGCGCATCGGGAGCCCACAGCTACAACTGGTGGATCGACGGTACGGAAGGCAGTGTGTGGGGTACGAGTAGTGAGGTCTCAGTCGTTCGTGCCGATGATCCTCGCAATGTGCAGACTTTCCAGCTTGAGGGCGCATGGTTTAATGATGCTTTCCAGGGCCCGCTTGGCGATCTGATCGCCGCTTCCGCGCACGGACGCGAGCCCGCGGTGACGCCGCGGGACAACCTCAATACCATTGCGATGACTGCTGCGGCCATTCGTTCAAGCAAGAGCGGACGGGTGATTTCAAGGGAAGAGGTAATGGTCTAGGGGCTCAAATTGCGACCTCTTTGGCTGCTGCCGCCTGTAGAAGTCCCGTGCAAGTTTGCTATTGGCCTGTGTGTTAAGAACACCCCACGCGCGGCAGCCTGCTTTCCCTAGGTGCGCAGGTCATGGCAAGTCAGAATCGGGTGTATACCGCATTCTAAGAGGGCCAAACAAGCGGCACGTGCATATCTACTATCGGAAAGCATTGTCCGGAACTATAGATTGAAAGAATGAACCGCAATTTGCAAGTGCAGTTCCCAGCTTGAGTGTAGATTTCTCTGAAGAGGAGTGATGACTATGGCGGCAATGGCCGAACGAGCAATCATAATTGGCATTGACGGGGCAAGCATGGAGATTGTCCGTCACATGGCGGACAAGGGTGCTACGCCGAATCTCAAGCGTTTGATGGACACCGGCGCGTGGCGGCCGATGCTGGGAGTGTTCCCCACGCTCACGCCGCCAGGCTGGACCTCCATCTCGACCGGTGCGTGGCCTGGTACCCATGAGGTGATGGACTTCAATATCCGCGCGCGCGGCAAACCGCTGACAGAAACGGTTTGGGGAGTCAATACGCAGCTATCCAAAGCTGAGTATTTTTGGAATACATTGGAGCGCGCGGACAAGACACCTATTCTGGTGAAATGGGAAATGTCTTGGCCGCCGACGATTACCAAGGGTGTCCAAGTTGAAGGCACGGGGCCGGGCGTGGCTAACCACCATCAGATTGCGGGATACCATCTGTGGGTTTCGGGGAATTGGAGTCCCCGTCCCATTGGTGGAGGGGTTGATGCGGCGGCGGTGGATCCCAGCACGCTGCAAGCTGGTGAAGACGTCGACCATGTTGACCTGCGACCAGTCGACGGCGATCAATGGTCGCACCTGCCCGATTCGGCAAAGCCTGCTCTTGAGGTGGAACTCACGGTCCAGCCATTGGCTCGCGGCCGCTCAGATTTGACCGCCTGGGGCACCGAGGGGGCGGTAGCACGGACCTTCTATGGCCTCGTCTACGCGCAATCCGCCGCAGGCTACGACCGGGTTCGTATCTGCACAAGTCGCGACGGCAGCCAGGCAATTGCGGACCTGGCAGTTGCCGACTGGAGTGACTGGTCACGGCAGCAATTCACAATCGGTAGCCGCCCGCTTACCGGGTATGTGCGATTCAAGCTCATCACGCTCACGCCTGATGGTGACACGTTTGAAGTCTTCATGCCGCAGGTTTGGGCGACTGAAGGGTATACGTACCCTGAGGAGGTCGCGACGGAAATCGATACCCACGTGGGTCCATTTCTGCAGAATCCCGGGCGTGACACCTTGGGTCTGGTTGACGACGAGACGTTCTTCGAGCTATTGGACATGCACCACGCCTGCTTAGCCGACGTCGCCCATCACCTCTGCGCCACGCGCGATTGGGACGTGCTCTTTACGGAGGTCCATTCGCTCGACTATGGCAACCACTTCTTTATGGCCCAGACGGACCCGCGCTGCGGTGCGCCGGAGAGTGTCGTTGCCCGCTCGCTTGAGGGCATGACCCGCCTGATTGCCTCGGTTGATCGCTGGGTAGGGAGGCTACTGGAGCTGCAGGACGACGAAACGGTTGTAGTGGTCACGTCCGACCACGGCGGCACACCGGACTTTGTGCCGCCCATTGCCGCGGCGGACGTTCTCGAAAAGGTCGGTCTGCTTGTCTTAGACCCGGCCACTGGGGAGACCGATCTCAGCCGGAGCGCAGCCATTCCGGTCGGGACGATACATGTCTTCATCAATCTGAAGGGGCGCGATCCTGGAGGGATCGTTGAACCGGAAGACTTCGATAAAGTGCAGCAGCAGATTATCCATGCCCTGACGACCTACGTGGACCCCGGCACCGGCAAGCAACCCTTCGCCCTCGCCGTCACGCGAGAGAACGCCGAGATGCTCAATCTATGGGGCGATCTCGTGGGTGATGTCGTGTGGGCCGTGCATCCTGAATTCGACGCATGTCACGGCCGGCATCTGCCCGCCGTTAGTTTGGGAATTGGCGGTCAGCATACGACGTTCATCATCAACGGCCCCCACATTCGCAGCGGGCTGGGCCTTCAGGGACAGGCGCGCAGTGTGGACATTGCACCCACGGTTGCCCACCTCTTGGGTGTGCCGCAACCGCGCAATGCCGAGGGCCGCGTGATTGCGGAAGCTATCGAGGCTTAGGCCAGCAACCCAAGCGCCTCTAGTCCGCTGCGGACTCCTGCCTCCTCATCGGGGGTGACTTCCGGCAACGGACCGCGGACCGGGCCGGCGGGCAGCCCCAGCATGCGCAGGGCCGCTTTGCAGGGCCCTACGTAACCGGGATCGTACTCCAAGTAGCGATTCAGGGCCTGCAGTTTCAATTGGAGTTGGCGCGCCTCTGCGAAGTCACCGGCCTGCACTAAGTCGTAGATTGCTACCATCTCTCGCGGAATCACACAGGCCGCGGTAGAGAAGATGCCGGTCGCTCCCGATGCCATGGCAGCGTAGAATTGGCTGTCTATGCCGGTGAGAACCGCCACCTTGTCGCCGTTCATGCGGATATTTTCCATGAGGATGCCAAAGTCCGCGTTGCTCTGCTTGAGGCCGATCACGTTGGGAACCGCCGCCAATCGGTCAATCAGGCCGGGCGTGATTTCATTGCCGGTGTAGAGCGGATTGTTGTACAAGACCATCGGCAAGTCCACTTCACGTGCAATCGTCTCGTAGTGTACAAACAGAGCATCTTCTGAGACCTGGAAGTAGTACGGCGCAGTAACAATGGTGCCATCCGCGCCAACCTCTTGCGCATCTTGACCCAAGAGCACCGCTTCCCTGGTGCCGGCGGCCGCGGTTCCGGCAATGATAGGAATTTCACCGGCAGCTTCCTCCACGATGGCTGCCGTTACCGCTTTCTTCTCCTCCCGCAGCATATGGGGGAACTCGCCATTGCCGCCGGTTGTCATAATGCCGTGGACTCCGGCGTCAATCAGAAACCGCGTTAGCCGCTTGACCCCGGCCAAATCCAAGTCGTGATTGGATTGAAACGGTGTCACGATGGCGACGTTAACGCCGCGAAGGGTAGAGGAAGTGAGATTCATGGAATTGTGCCTCCATCGTCGAATACGGGGATCAATCAACTTCACCCATCATAAGCGAGTACTCGATTGCCTGCATTGGTTTTGCCAAAGGACAGGTCGTCTACGGGAAGATGTCCGCACTGCCAGCCCAGCAGCTAGCAGCAGAGCGTCTCATAACTAGGTCTCAGACTTGCCATGTGTCGCAGAGGATTCGATGTTTTCCGCAGTCTCGCGAGAAGAGACGTAGCACTCATTGTGCTCTAAGGACGTTCATTGAGCATTCTCCTCACGCAGGCGCAAGAGGTCTTCCAGTCGCGCACGATAGATTTCAGAAATGGTGCTGTAATACAGCCAACCGTCACTGCTGTAGGTCACGTCGAGTGCGCAATTGTTCGATAGCACGGTCGTGCTTTGCGCTGTTGCGTATTCTGGACCGTTCAATCGCACAGCGCGTAGGAAAAAGCCGTGATAAGCGCAGAACAGCAGCAAGTCCGGTTGCTCAGGACTAAAGGTCGCACCGGTAGGCCCGATGGGTGTTTCGGGCCAGTTGCCGTAGACTGCAACTGGATCAGTATAACCTTCCGGGCTGTCCACCCCCATGTGACCCGGCCACCCGTAATTTAGACCGGCTTCGATCTTGTTTACTTCGTCGAAGCCGCCGGGGCCGTTGTCTGTAGCGTAGAGGAATCCGGTCTCAGGTTGGAAGGCGAGACCAAAGACATTGCGCAAACCGATGGCATAGACCGGAGAACCTGGGATGGGATTGTCGCTTGGGATGCTGCCATCGGGATTGTAGCGCAGAATGGAGCCCTCAAGTCTCTTGGGGTCCTGAGCAAGCTCGCCTTCGCCGGTGTCGCCGATGGAGACATAAAGCATCCCATCGGGGCCGAAAGCAATGCGCCCACCATTATGGAAGGAGATCGTTAGCGCGGGAAGGTTGTCGATAATCACGGTGTATTCCTGGCCGATATCATCTACGTCGCGGAAGCGGACAACGCGCTGGCCGCTGGGGATGCCAGTACTGGGATTGTCCACGACGTACATGGCATAGACATAGGGGGTAGTGGCAAAGTCCGGGTGAAGAGCAAGGCCCATGAAGCCGGACTCCCGGAAATTCGAGACGTTTTCGAGGGTCGCGAAGGGTTTCGGTAGGACTTGGCCGTCTTTCACAATACGGATGTTGCCGGTGAGGAGTTCAGCGTAGAAGAGCCTCCCGTC
Organism: Chloroflexota bacterium; assembly: GCA_965221905.1. GTDB lineage: Bacteria > Chloroflexota > UBA11872 > VXOZ01 > VXOZ01 > VXOZ01. The sequence goes on along the minus strand of OZ244922.1, from coordinate 2,206,802 downwards.
CGGAGCGGCAGCCAGGGCCACAGGCCAGGCCGCATCGGCGACTTTACCCTCCGCCAGGGAAACGCTACGCATTAGTGGCGACTGTCGGAAACGCGGCGATACATAATCACCTGACTCGCGGTCACGGACGTATAGGTGGAGGTTGACAGGGCCGGCGGGCACATTGGAGAGTTGAGCGATGAAGCCGCTGCTGGCGTAGGTGGGATCGTCCAGTGATTCTGCTACATCAGGGCGGTACGTGCCGTAAACGGCCTCCGTGAGGAATTGACCGCTCTCGCGAGGGCCGTTCCAGATTTCTACGGAACCAACGCCTGTGCCGTCTTCACTGCCGGGGTTGACCACCCAGCCCTGGATGGTGATAGGAAGATCAAGAAACGCGTTGTCGATTGGGAGATCGATGTTGCCACGATAGCCTGGGAGGAGGGACCCACTCGATGTGTCTACCGGAATCACAAGGGGGAGAGTTGCCGTTGCAGCAATGGAGCCGTTCTGAAGGGAAGCTTGGAGGTGTAAAATGTGGGTGCCAGGAGGCAGGTTCGGAATGGTAATGTAGAAGTCACTGTCGAGGCCGCGGGACCTAAATTGCTCACTTGTGGCAGTACCAACAATTCGCCCGTTGTTCCACGCTTCAATACGAGAGACAAAGAGAAACTGACCAACCGGCTCCATTATGGTTGGTTGCAGTATTACTGGCCCAACAGTACCTTCAATGACAAACGGTGTACTCAGGCTTGCATCGGGCGGCGGAGAATGCACGGAGAACTCGGCACAAAAAGGGTACCACGTGGAAGGCTCAATTCCCTCGGGTACTACCGTGATTGTGCTTGGCAGTAAGCTTTCTTGAATGCGGCGGTTGTTATGGATTGGGAATATGCCAAGTAACTGTGGTTGAACAAGGATCTCCGCTTCGCCACCTGGTGGCAGCAATACGTCTTGGCTCAAGACTTCCGTGGCAAACTGGTGCCACTCCTCGCCAGCCTGGATGATTAGGCGATACGGTCGGTTTTGTATGAGGACAATGTCGTTAGGAATAATGCGGTAAGGACGCTCGAGCATCTGAATCCTGATTGTCTCTGGGGTTGGAGTGACCAACGGTTCACCTACACTTGCCGAATTCAAGTGTATATAGCACGCAAAAAACTGCTCAATGGGCGTGGCAGTAGCTTCTCCTGCTACTGAGGCCCGGGGCGACGACGCTGATTCAGAGTCTTCTTGGTCGTCTCCGCAGGACGCCAAGAGAATCGTTACGGCCACTAACATGCAGCAGAGAAGAAAAGCGAGCCAGGGCCGCAACCAGCATCGTAAGTCGCTTCTTGCGACTTCTGCTTCAACCATTGCTTGCTCCTCATTCTTTTCGCGTATTCTACTCACTAATTTTCTCTTCACGCCAAGCAGAGTGATGGATATTGCTCAAGGTACTTTCCGGACCACCCTCTTGGCTGCTTCCGCTGCGCCCGGCGCTTTCCTCCAACTCGCCATTCCTTCTCAATTGAAGAAGATTTGTCAAGCGGCGAGTACCACAAGACCCAAAGCTTCTTGAAATCTTTTGATCCGATGCTCTGTAAAGACTCTCGGTGGACGGTATGGCAGTATTCTCCCACATGCCTCTGGTCACTTGGCGTCTGCCTCTTGGAGTCGCACGAGGTCATCGAGCCGCGCTCGGAAGATTGCGGACACTGTGCTGTAGTAGAGCCAACCGTCAGCGCTGTAAGTCACGTCAAGCGCGCAGTTTCTCGACAGTACCGTGGTACTCTCAGCGGACTCGAACTCTGGACCGCTCAATCGCACCGCGCGCAGGAAGAAGTCGTGGTAAGCGCAAAAGAGCAGCAAGTCCGGTCGTTCAGGACTAAAGGTCACGCCGGTAGGCCCGATGGGTCTCTCAGGCCAGTTACCATAAACGGCGATAGGGTCGGTATAACCCTCTGAACGTGTTACGCCCATATGAAGAGGCCAGCCGTAGTTGTGGCCGGCTTCGATCTTGTTCACTTCATCGAAACCGCCCGGGCCGTTGTCGGTCGCAAAGAGATATCCAGTCTCTGGTTGGAAGGCGAGGCCAAATACATTGCGCAAACCACTGGCGTAGACAAGTGAACCGGAAATAGGATTGTCATCGGGAATGCTGCCATCAGCACTTATGCGAAGAATAGAACCAACGGGGCTCGTGGTGTCTTGAGCGAGGCTAGGAATGTCAATGTCACCGATAGAGAGATAGAGGTTGCCGTCGGGACCTATGGCAATACGTCCGCCATTGTGTCTATTGGTGGTCGTAGAGGGCAGATTGTCGAGGATCACTGTGTAGTCTTGACCGGCATTGTTGACATCACGAAAGCGCACGACGCGCTGGCCGCTGGGCAGACCTGTCTCAGGGTTTTCCACGACGTACATTGCGTAGACGTATGGTTCTTGTGGGAAGTTTGGATGGAGGGCAAGCCCCATAAGGCCAGACTCCCAATAGTTCGATACATCCCTAAGTGTAGCAAAGGGTTCTGGGAGAATTTTATCACCTTGCAGGATGCGAATATTGCCGGTGAGTAGCTCGGCAAAGAAGAGCCGGCCGTCTGGGGCGGCCGCAAGGGCCACAGGCCAGGCCGCATCGGTGACTTTGCCCTCTGCTAGGGAGAAACTGCGTACTAAAGGCGATTGAAAGAGGTGGGGGGACACGTAGTCGCCGGATTCGCGGTCACGGATGTAGATATGGAGGTTGGCGGGACCTGCAGAGAGATTGGGAATTCTAGCGTAGAATCCGCTGCTCGCAAAACGGGGATCGCCGAGGACTTGAACTACATCAGGGCGATACGTGCCGTAAATAGCTTCGGTGAGAAATGAACCGGTCTCGCGCGGCCCGTTCCAGACTTCGACCGAACCGACACCAGTGCCGTTCCTACTGCCAGGAATGACTGCCCAGCCTTGAACTGTGACAGGAAGGCTAAGGAGACGGTTCTCGTCAGGGATGTCTATGCTGCCACGGTAACCTTGGGATGGAGTGGTAGAGGCAGGTTCAGCGAGTATGGAGAGTGGCAAAGATGCCGTAACGGCCAGACTTCCGTTTTGAAGATAAGCCTGGAGGAGCAGTGAGTGGGTGCCTGGAGGCAAGTATGGAATGGTAAGGAGGAAGTCTTCGTATGAGTCTTGGGATATGAAGTGCTCTCTTGACGTTTCGCCTACTTTCCTGCCATCGCTCCAGGCCTCGATACGCGTAACGCGAAGATCGCCAACGCTGGGTTCCACGACTGAACCCTGAATGACGAATGGCGCACTCACAGTGGCGTCTGGCGGTGGAGCTAGAACGGACAGTTCGGCGCAATACGGATGCCACGTTGACACGGATGCGCCTTCAGGAACCACCGTAATGGTGCTTGCCAAGTCGGTTTCAGGTAGGTGACGAACATTCGAGATTGGATAGATGCCTAGGACTTTGGGTTGCACAATTGTCTCGGCTTCTCCGTTTGGTGGTATGAGAAGGTCGTGGCTCAAGATGCCTACGGAAAATTGGAGCCAATCGTTGTGCGCTTGCAAGATTAGTCGATAGCTACGATTACGAATGAGGACGATGTCGTTAGGAACTATTCGGTAAGGACGATCAAGCACTTGCAGTCTGATTGTCTCTGGCGTGGGGCTAACAATGGGTTCAGCCTTTTCCGCTTCAACAAGCTCAATGTGGCATGGCAATAGCGGCGGGAGGGGTGCAAACGGAGCCTGGCTGGGTAGACGTGTAGCATCCGGTTCTGGCGAAGGAAGAAACGCTGTGGGCGCAGCGATTTTTTCCCCACCGTCGCCACATGACGCCAACAGGATCGACCCTAAGACAATCATGCTAAGGATGTAAGTGTAAGAATTCACCGTGTGAGAGTAGCCACCGCGTTCCTCCACCAGCAACTTGCTAGGTTCTCCTTACTTATCTTGATCAGTCACATCTGTGCAACTCAATTGCGAAAGGTGCGACATTCTGTGATCCTGCAATTGCGATAATTCGGCACTTCGCCAACTCTAATGACTTTGAAACAGAGCCTGTGTCTACAGGCGCTTATTCACGTTGTAGAGAGTGTGTCTGACTAAGGACAAGAATTAGAGCACTTCACCTTCCCCAAATTGCCCGGCACTTTGCCCTTTTGCCTGGCGAATGAAGACGTATCGTTGGCTTGCCACCACAGTAACTCATTGTGCCTCATACTCGTGAAGTTGCAACAGGTCATCAAGCCGTGCTCTGAAGATGGCGGAGGTAGTGCTGTAGTAGATCCAACCGTCGTCAGAGGCCGCTGCGTCCAGAATACAGTGCTTCGACAACACCAGTTCGCGTTCTACCGTGCTGTAGTCAGGACCACCCAATTGCAGCGCATGGAGCGAGGGCACGTGGAAGGCGCAGAAGAGGAAGAGTTCCGGATTTCCAGGTGCGAAGGCCGCCCCGGTGGGGCCGTAGGTCGGATTCGGCCACGTGCCAAAGACTATGATTGGATCGGTAAAACCCTTCTCATTGGTTACACCCATATAGCCCGGCCAGCCGTAGTTATGGCCGGCTTGAATCCTATTTACCTCGTCAAATCCGCCCGGCCCGTTCTCAGTCGCGAACAAGTATCCGCTCTCCGGCTGGAATGCAAGACCAAAGACATTTCGCAATCCCATGGCGTAAATAGGAGAACCAGGAATGGGATTATCGTTGGGGATGGTGCCATCGGGATTGAATCGCAGGATGGAGCCTGCCAGATTTGTGGGGTCTTGGGCTAGGTCCGGTATGTCAGTATCGCCAATTGTGAGATAAAGCTTGCCATCCGGCCCAAAGGCAATGCGACCGCCGTTGTGAAGACCCGTTGTTGTTGCGGGGAGGTTTTCGATGATCACAGTGTAATCCCTGCCGGTTCCGTTATCGTCGCGAAAACGAACGACGCGCTGGATAAGAGGGAAGCCCGTCTCCGGATAATCTACCGTGTACATGGCATAGACATACGGCTCTTGCGGGAATTCTGGATGAAGGGCAAGGCCAAGGAGACCGGACTCTCCATGATTTGAGACGTCAACGATAGAGCCGAAGGGAACCGGGAGAAGCTGACCGTCGCGCCAAATGCGTATGTTGCCGGTGAGGAGTTCAGCATAGAAGAGCCTGCCGTCTGGAGCGGCTGCCAGGGCCACAGGCCAGTCTGCATCGGTGACTTTGCCTTCAGCGAGGGAGACGCTGCGGGTAAGCGAAGATTGGCGAAATCGGGGGGACACGTACTCACCGGCTTCGCGGTCGCGTACGTAAAGGTGGAGCTCAACGGGGCCGGCAGGTAGGTCGAAGACTTCGGCGTAAAACCCGCTGCTGGAGTAGTTAGGGTCACCTAGTGCTTCGGCTACATCAGGGCGATACGTGCCGTAGACTGCTTCAGTGAGAAACGTACCCGTTTCACGTGGTCCGTTCCAGATTTCAACAGATCCAACACCGGTGCCACTCTTGCTTCCCGGTATGACGACCCAGCCTTGAATTGTAACGGGAAGACTGAGAAAGCCGCCTTCGGCAGGAAGATCGATGTTGCCACGATAGCCAGGCAGCAAAGCAGTAGGTGGGCTTTCTGCGGGTGTAGAGATTTGCATGGTCGCAGTAGCTGCGAGAGCGCCGTTCTGAAGAGAAGCCTTGAGCAGTAGGGAGTGGTCGCCTGGAGGCAGGTCTAGGACGGTGAGGAAGAATTCGCTGCTATTGCCGCGAGGAATAAGCTGCTCACTTGCGGTACTACCCACCAGAATATCGTTACTCCAGGCCTCTATGCGCGTTACGCGAAGACTACTGTCGCCGGGATGGATCACGGAGCCTTGGATAACGAATGGTGTGCTCAAGTCAGCGCCGGTCGGTGGAGATTCAACGGAGAGTTCCGCACAGAGTGGATTCCATGTGGAGACTTCAATGCTCGCTGGTACTACGGTTATGGTGCTTCTAAGGATGCTCTCCGGAATGTGACGATGATTTGAGATTGGAAACACGCCGAGTTGCTGTGGCTGCAGGAGAACCTCCGCTTGGCCGTGAGGGGGAAGGTTAATGTCATAGGTTAGTACGCCTGAGGCGAAGTGCTGCCACTCCTCGTTGGCCTGTATGATGAGCCGATAGCTGCGACCCCGCTTGAGCACGATATCATTGGGGACTATGCGGTATGGACGCTCGAGCATCTGGATCCTAATGGTCTCCGGTGTTGGACTTGCAACGGGACCAGCCTTGTGCGCTGCGGTGAGGTCGGTAAAGCAAGGCAGTGATGAGAGGAGAGTAGATGCCTCGGTTAGATTGGCGGCAGATGGCGGGATCGCGGCGGATGGAGTCTCGGCCTCTTTATCTCTGTCGCCGCAGGATGCTAGTATAACGCTTCCTGCGAGGAGCAGACCCAAGATGCAAAAGACTTGCCTGAGTGCTCGGGTGGCAACTCTTGATGCCCTGAGTGTCTTCACTCCAGGTACCGTCAAGTTACACTTGCTCTCGCAAGTAAGGAACGGTGTCTGCCCAGGCACGGAAGACGGCACAGACTTGTGAGCTACGTGGAATGTCGGCAGACTCACTTGAATACGCTAGCTCCTAGTGCCTTGAATGGGAATAAGGGGATTGATAGGTAGCTGGCAAATTGCGCTTCCTCTCTGCGAACAAGCTTCTTTGCCGCACACTAGCAAGACGCTCCTCCTCTATGTGGAAGTCCCCGGCTGAGAAGTAACTGATCCGTTTACACCAGACGAGGTCTCACCAATGAGGGTAGCTCTTCTCTAAGTCTTCAAGAAGTGACACTCTATGGGTGTGGATCTGCTTCATAACCAAGCGTAGAGCTATAGAGGTCTGTTCTACGGTCGAGCCAGGCATGGTTGAGTTCGTTTCTATGCTTCGCTCTGCGGGCGGAGGAGAGGTTCATTTCCGCTACCAGCACTTCATCACCGTCGGTGCTGGCCGGGCCGGCCAGGGGCGTGCCTGCGGGATCGATGATGAGGCTGCAGCCCAGAAACTGAACGCCGCGCTCTTTGCCTACGCGGTCGGCGCACGCCATGAACACCTGGTTCATCACGGCATTGGCAAGAGCCACATAGTTCGCCTGACAGTACCCTTGCGAATCCCACAGTCTATCCGGGGTCATCATGCTTACCCAATTCGTAGGTACGCAGATCATGTCAGCCCCCCGCAGCGCCAGAATGCGGCTTGCCTCAGGAAACCTAAGGTCATAGCAAATCAGAATGCCGACACGACCGAACGGCAGGTCAAAGACCGGATAGCCCAAGTTGCCAGGCCTGTAGTAGAGTTTTTCCTCATAGAAGAGATGCGTCTTGCGGTATGTGCCGAGAATGCCGGCGGGGCCAATGACGAGAGCCGAATTATAGAGCTCAGTTTCACTAACTTTTTCGCCAATGCCGGCGACGATATGTGTGTCATACTCTTGCGCGAGCTGCTGCCAGCGTGCCATGGCAGGGCTTTCATCCGGTCGCTCCGCTAGCGCACGTGCTTCGTCGCTGGAAAACACGACATAGCCACTGTTTGCCATCTCAGGTAGTACGATCAGGTCGGCGCCGTTATCGGCCGCTTCTTGAATCGCCTGTGCGCCCTTTTCAACATTGGCAGGCAAGTCCCCGAGCACCGGCGCATACTGGCAAACTGCGGTTCGAATCACATTGCCTCGCTCAGACGAGGGCAGCGTGTCTTCCCGAATCATGAGATTCTGTTCGACCTCTGTACGCATACTCACCGTACTGTGTGCATAGGCATAATCACATGGACATAGTCAGTATCGTCAGTAGGGCGAATAACCCCCGGGCTGGTCGAACCTGCAAGCTCGATTTTCATGTCAGGTGAATTAATGGCATTTATGCAATCGAGTAGATAGCGAGCATTGAATGCGATGAGCGTTTCCTCACCAGTGACCTGCGCCTCCAGGTCTGAGCGGTTATCGCCAAGTTCGGTGGCGGTTGCCGTAATGGTAAGGTTGCCTTTCTCATCGTCCGGTGTGGCTTCCAGTTTGATCACATTGGCCCCATCGCGCGCAAAGAACGACGCCATGCGAGTACATTGCATGAGATCAGCCGTGGAGACCTGAATGTCCGTCTGGTGGTCGGCAGGAATCATCTGCGTGTAGTTGGGGAAAGTGCCTTCGATGAGGCGTGAGACCAGGTGTACGTCACCGGTACTGAAGATTACTTGGTTGCGATTCTGGGTAAGGCGAATCTCTACCGGATGCTCGCTATCGGTCAAGACGCGCGATAGCTCCGTCAAGCTGCGGGCAGGTACAATGAACTCGGTTTTCTCGCTAACGCCGCTCTCGACCGCGAGCGTACGCACGGCCATGCGAAACCCGTCTGACGCTACAAGCACGACCTTATCCGGCTCGATGATTACCGCCACTCCTTGAAGGTATTGACGGGGGTCATCGCTGGCTGCCGCCATGGCCACCTGCTCGATGCTCTCCCGCAGCAGCGTTGCGTCCAGCACAAGCGTGGGGTCCCCGTCACCCAACGGAATTGGGGGGAATTCCTCCGCTGCGATCCCCTTGACGTTTGCCTGGTACCGTCCACAATTGAGGTGCAGCGTAAGGTTTTCACTATCTAGTTCCAAATCCACACGTTCATTGGGCAGCGAACCGATAAACTCGCTAAGCAACCGCGCGAGCACTGTGACTTCGCCCTCTGTCTCGACCTTACAGCCAATCCAATGGACGATTCCAATCTCTTGATTCATTGCCGAGAGCTTTAGACGCCCTTGGTCGGTAGCGATCAAGACATTGCTCAGTACAGGGAGGGGGCTGCGCGTTGCCACTGCCCGGCCAACGATGGCGAGGCCTTTGGCGAGGTTTTCTTGTAGGCACGAGATTTTCACTAATCGCGCTCCGCATACGTACTTCGATATATATTGACAAAACTAGACCGCCGCCAAATTTCCTTGGCGGCCTGTGTAGCCCATAGTATACTGGAGCCAGCCACGTGTCAACGATGCAGCAGGTTAGCTAATTGGACTTCTGTGATCAGTAGAGGCGATGGGACCGCGTGTCGATAGGTCTTGGAAGAGAGAAGGTATTAGTGGCACGACCAGCTTTCCGACGGACCACCCAGCGGCTGATCAATGATCCTTCTCTTGCATTCGGACACATCTACGAGCCCTTTGATGTTGTAGAATCCAACATTGTGCTGCTGCAGGCGAGACTTGCTACGTTGCCAAGGGCGAAACTCACGTTGGCCTTTCTGGAATTGGAATTTACAGGTCTCCTTGACCGTTTAGAGGGTTCAGGTGAGACAGTGATAACGGCATATGCCCACCCCATCATGCCTAAAGACGTTTGGTTGACCTGCCAGTTATCACGCATTGAGAAGTTCCGCGAGGACGTGCGGTAGGGTTCGAGCGAGCGGGCTTGTCGCTAACTGGAGAGCTTGCGGGGACTATTCCAGGGCAACGTAAGGACACACTCATTCGGTTATATTGTCGTTTCGATGAGGACGGCCGGGCACTTCCGATACTGCAATAGATGGGGCTCTTTCGACCTTTGCCATTTAGAAGTCGTAATCTGAGTGAGGTCGGCTTCTTCGGCGCATTCGAGCCGGTGGGTTCGTCTTGGAAGATTTATCGGTGGAGTTGGGTAGAGTGCAATGACTGTCCGGTCTACGTCGGATCATGAAGCAAGCGTGTCGAGGCTTATCAATCTGCGCTCGTGGGCCGTGGTAGGCGTTTCTCATGATCCGCTTAAATTCGGTCACCGTGTGTTTCTGGCATTGCTTGAATCGGGGTATCAGGTGCAGGGCGTGAATCCGAAGGGCGGTGTCGTGGCAGGAGATGAGCTGTTTTCCGCCCTGGCAGACCTGCCTAAAAGGCCCGATGTTGTCGTGACGGTGGTGCCTCCCGCCGTAACCGAGCAGACCGTCGAAACGTGTTTTGCGCTGGGAATCCTGAATGTGTGGATGCAACCGGGTTCGGAATCCGATACTGCGATTGCTGCGGCGCGTGAGCGAGGGATGACAGTGGTTGCGCAAGATTGCGCAATAGTGCGGAGGAAACAATGGCGAAGCGTGTCCTGACCATTGCGGGTTCAGATTCTGGAGCAGGCGCCGGATTGCAGGCGGACTTGAAGACCTTCAGTGCGCTTGGCGTCTACGGTAGTACTGTGGTGACCGCCGTTACTGCCCAAAACACCTGCGGCGTGCAAGATTGGATGGCATTGCCCCCCGCGCTGGTGGTGGCGCAGATAGACTCGGTGCGGTCGGACATTGGCGCCGATGCGATCAAGACCGGGATGCTGGCCAACGCCGAGATCATCAACGTGGTTGCGGATTCGATGAAAGCAGACATCCCACAGGCGCTTGTGGTGGATCCGGTGATGACCGCAAAGAGCGGCGATCCGCTTGTGGACGATACTGCGGTTGCCGCCTACCGCGAGACGCTTTTCCCTCTCGCCACTGTCGTCACACCCAATCTGCCTGAAGTGGAACGGCTGCTCGACACGCCGGTGCGAGAGGAGCGTGAAATGCGCCAGGCAGCGCAGGCGATCGTTGGATTGGGGTGCCGAGCGGCACTTATCAAAGGCGGACACGCTGCCGGTTCCGCGCGTGACGTGCTATTCGACGGCACAAACTACTACACGTTTGAGAAGGAAAGGGTAATCACGCGCAACGACCACGGCACAGGCTGCACGCTGGCGTCTGCCATCGCCGCCTACCTGGCACGGGGTCTCTCTCTTCCTGACGCCGTAGGTGAGGCAAAGGAATACTTGACGGGAGCGCTGCGACACTCCTATTCCATCGGGTCCGGCCATAGCCCAGTCAATCACTTTTGGCGCGGGGCCACTCCTACACACGGGGCGCCAGGCAATGCCTCCGGGCAGGACTAGCCCGTCTTCGGCCCGCTAGAGACAAATGCAAAGCCTTCTCTGTCAGCCTTCTGTGCCATTACTACCACAAGTTGCAGCGTGGCCGTGACGTCGTTTAAATCGACCACCTCTATGGGCGAGTGCGAGTAACGACGGGGAATTGTGATCGCGATTGCCGGGATGCCGTTCCGAGAGTAGTGAATGGCAGTTGCGTTGGTGCTTCCGCCTTCGAGGATTGCTTCCTGATACGGAATTCCAATCTGCTTGGCAGTGCGTACTGCGAAAGCCAGCACCGCTTCGGGTGTAATCATGCCTCCGTATAAGCTGCTGCTTGCGGCCTGGATCACCGGTCCTCTTCCCAGGGCGATGGGAAGCTCGCTATGGAACTTCACGTCGGGCGTATCGCCGCAAGGCACGGTGTCGATCGCAATCGCAAGGTGGGGTTCGAAATTGAACGCCGCCGGTCCGGCGCCGTGTAGTCCCGTCTCCTCTTGCACCGTAAACTGAGCTACGAGACGGAAGGGAAGAGAATCCTTCGTTAGTAGCTCGATTGCCTTGAGCAACACCGCGCAGCCGGCGCGGTTATCAATTGCTTTGCCGCAGAGGCGGTTTGGATTCGCTAATTCCTCGACTTCACTGACGTACGTCACCGGGTCGCCGACAGCAATTCCCGCTTGCCTTACCTCTTCAGCAGAAGAGAACCCAATGTCTACGTAAAGATCCTTTACCGGCACGACTGTGCGCTGTTCTTCCTGTGACTGCAGGTGCCCGGCCTTCACTCCGATCACGCCCCGCAGGCCGTTTACTGAGACCTTGCGCCCAGTGAGCAGGCCGTCAAGGATGCCGCCTACCTTGAAAATGCGTAAGAAGCCCTCCGGCTCAATACTGCGCACGAGGCAGCCGATTTCATCCGCATGAGCGTCCAACAGTATCAGGGGCGCGTCCGCCGGCCCTCCACAATTTGCGAAAACGTTGCCCATTTGGTCTATGTGAACCGATTCCGCGAGCGGGCGCAAGCGCTCGGCCAGGGCGGCAACGACTGCTTGCTCACGACCGGAGGGGCCATGCAAACCCGCCAGGCTGCGTATTTCTTCCCGTAACCATTTTCTCAATGCTTCTGCCATTGGCGAATTCCCTTTCCTTTACTTACTAATTTACATAAGCAGCAACTGGACAACCCCTAGAATAGCGGCCAGACAGTCTGCTTCCCGCCCGCTAGACAGTCGTTCGGACATCCACCGACTGGATACTAAACGTCGGCTCAAGAACCTGGAAACTTCGAGCAATACTCGTGATTGCTACCGGGCGCATCTGTCTACTGGCGGGCGATCCGAGATTATTGCGCTCTTGCTCGCCGGATGTTTCGTCCACCTTTTCGCCGTCAGCAGAGCGCCCTTTACCAACATGCCCAAAGTGTCCCGTACCGCGCCAAACTGTGAGAATGGTAGCATACGTGGTCACACTGAGGCGCGAAATCGCTAAGCGGATACGATGGTTGTCCTTTCGCTCAATAGGAACGTTGCGTGCAGGTGTTCGCGAGCAAGCTTGTACGACACCATAGATGCGCCATCAATTCGCCTGCGATTTGCCCGTGCTCGGCATGCCTGCTATTCTGAACTCGGCTGTATACATGGCGAGGAAGAATGGCTGAGACGCTTGAGGATATAGGTGAGCTTGGGCTCATTGGCCGTATTGCGGAGAAAGTATTCACGTCACCGGACATGGCGTTGGGCTTTCAGGACGATGCGGCTTTGTGGCGGCAGGGCGAAGGATGGATAATCGCCACCACTGACGCCCTTGTGGAGGATGTCGATTTTCGGCTGCGCACGTTTAGTTGGGAAGACATTGGATGGAAAGCGCTCGCTGTAAATCTTAGCGACATTGCAGCAATGGGTGGTGTACCGCGCGGAGCGCTCGTTACCCTTTGTTTGCCACCGGGAGTCAAGGCTTCGGACGTTTCAGCGTTTTACCGGGGTATGTCACTGTTGGCTGAAGATGCAGAAACTCCAATCGTTGGCGGGGATCTATCTTCGAGCGCGCAGGTGACAATAAATGTGGCGGTGATTGGAGAAGTGGAGAGTCGAGAGCGCACTCTCCGGCGTTCCACCGCACAAGTTGGCGATCAGGTAGCCGTTACAGGAGTCTTGGGAAACGCGGCAGCGGGGCTGGTGCTCCTTGAGCAAGGCGAAAGCCGCGGTACGGATTATGGGGCACGGTTCAAATCTGCGCAGCGGCGGCCGGTCCCGCGGTTGCGCGAAGGCCGGGCGCTTATCGAAGCCGGAGTGCGGTGTGGCATGGATATTAGTGACGGTTTGGTAGCAGACTTGCAGAAGCTCTGTGCAACTAGCGGGGTGAGTGCGGAGATCATGCTTTCAAGTGTCCCTACCGACCCGGAACTCCCAAAAGTGCTGGGAGGTTCCTTTCGTACACGGGCCATAGGCGGCGGCGAGGACTTTGAATTGTTGTTTACCGCGCCGCCAGACACGATGCAACGGGCGCAGAGCTACTTGGCAGCGGAGGGGTTCGTACAAAGCACAGTTATCGGTAGAATCGTAGCTGGTGAGAGCGGAGAGGTTGCTGTGTGCGATGAGGGTGGCAAAGTGTTGCCAATTCCCCATAGAGGATACGACCATTTTGGCAATGCCGGGGTTCTTCCTCCCGCCCATTGAAGGGGTACACTTGTGTCTACCAGTAAAGGTGTGGAACAGAAGCTCGATTGCATTAGTCACAGTGAAACGCAGACCCAGCGCCTAGGTCTGCGGCTGGGAACGCTGGTTAAGCCTGGCAGTGTTGTCCTGCTTGAAGGCACTATGGGCTCAGGCAAGACGGTATTTGCGCAAGGTGTCGCTCTTGGCTTGGAGGTAAAGGAGCACGTTACCAGTCCCTCCTATACGCTTATCAAAGAATATCAGTCCGGCAAGTTTCCTTTCTATCACATCGATCTCTACCGCGTCGGCTCAGACGACTCCTTGTGGAGTTTGGGGCTTGAAGAATATCTTGAAGGTGATGGCATTTGTGTGATTGAATGGGCCCGCAAAGTGCGAGACTTTTTGCCGGAAAATTGGCTACTCATAAATATTGAAATTATGACGGATACAAAGCGGGAACTGCACTTTGAATCGGAAGGCGACCGTTTTCAGGAAGTTCTTCACGAGTATCGCAGGCTAGCGTTCGGATTTTAGTTAAACAGGTATAAGTTTTTTGCAATGCTTTTGGCAATTGATACGTCTACCCGTCAACTTGGTGTGGCATTTTTCGCTAACGAACGTATCTTGGGAGAAATCAACTGGGTTGCGGGGTTCCATGCTACCGAGCAGCTCATGGAGAGCATAAGCTGGCTTTGGTCGATGATTGCCGGCAGTGGCGAAGCGCCCGACTCCCCAGCGCCCATTGCAGATGATGCAAGGGCTGCATCGGTGCAGGGTTTCCATGCCGTTACCCGGAGTAAAATCCCAATTAGCGCGGTAGCTGTTGTCTCGGGACCTGGCTCGTTTTCGGGTTTGCGTGTGGGCATGGCAACGGCAAAGGGCTTTTGCATGACACTGGGTGTGCCGCTCGTGACCGTGTCCACCTTGGATGCTGTCGCCTTTCCTCACCTGCAAAAGTCCAATGCTCACGTTTGCGCATTGCTTGGGGCCGGACGCGGCGAATACTACGTAGGCTGGTATCGCTCAGTCGGTAAGAATTGGCGTCGCCTCGAGGACTTTGCAATTCTGGGAGTATCCGACATATCCAAGAGAATTGTGAAGCGGACGATTATCTGTGGAGAAATATCGCCGGAGCTCCGAGGGCAGCTTGAGGAAAATGTTACAAAAAAGCTGCTCGTCTTCCCCTCCGGCCTCTTCAGTGTTCGCCGAGCAGGGGCAGTTGCTGTACTTGGAGCTGATTATCTTGCAAAGGGCGGGACAGTAGACCCGCTCACAGCCGAGCCTGAATACTTGCGGCGTCCTGCAGCCAAAGTGCCGCGTCACCGGATTAACCCGATGGATGGCGAACCGGCTCCCTAGCCGGACAGACGGTGATCTTCGGGCTGCAGCGACAGCGTTAAGGGAGCGAAAGAAGCAAAAGAGTTGGGGTAGTTGTCAGTGGTCTAGGCTGTTGCCTGTCAATCGGAGAAATAGCCAACGCAACGGCGATAGAACCGTATCGGGTCGATCTTCCTTGCGGGGAGTGACACAGCAATGCAACTAAGGTTCCTAGCCATCCCAACCAATGATTAGGTCGCACTTCTGAGTGGTGAAATGGAACAACCTAAAGCTATCTACGACGGGCGCCCCGAGCCCCACCCGATGAACCTGCGGATTGAGCCAATGTCATTGGAGGACATGGCCGAGATTCGCGGAATCGAAGAAGCCTCGTTCACCTTGCCTTGGCCGCGCAACGCCTATCGCCGGGAAATAGTGGAAAACAAACTTGCGCGGTACTTAGTCATACGCGACTTGGATGCGGTCGCGGATGCAAGGAAGGATAATCAAGGAACTCCATCGAGTCTTAAGAGGCCAAAACCATTTCCACTCTCTCTCTTTCCGTCTGTGGACAAAGAGCGCGAAATGGAGTGGCGTTACGGAAAGCCGACTTTAGTAGCATATGGCGGGCTGTGGCTCATGGTGGATGAGGCGCACATTACTACTATTGCGTCTCGACCGGACGTACGCGGCCAAAACATCGGCGAACTTATGCTCACGGCACTCATCGACATAGCCATCGGCCTTGCGGCGCGCTGGGTGACCTTAGAGGTCCGCGTTTCCAACGGTTTGGCGCGCTCATTGTATAAGAAATATTCGTTCCGCTCCACAGGCATTCGACCGCGATACTACAGCGATAACCAAGAAGATGCATTGGTGATGTGGAGTGAAGACATAAACGTGGATACTTTTCAGAGCATGTTTCAGGAGCGGGTGGCAGGCCTCAGGCAGAAGCACTCTTGGGCAACCACATACCCTGAAACAGGAGGTTTCCTTGACAACTCTGCTCGCGATTGAGACCTCGTGTGATGAAACTGCCGCAGCGATTGTTGAAGACGGTCGTTACGTCCATTCCAACATTGTAGCTTCGCAGGTCGAGATTCATCAGAAATACGGCGGTGTTGTCCCTGAGTTAGCCTCGCGGCAGCATTTAAGAGCTATTTTGCCGGTCGTAACTGAGGCTCTGGCTGCGGCGGACGTAGTATGGGAAGAGATTGACGGGATAGCGGTCACCTATGGGCCCGGTCTGGCGGGTGCACTCCTGGTAGGTGTGAATTTTGCCAAGTCCCTAGCGTTTTCGTTAGGTGTTCCTTTCATTGGCGTGAACCATCTTGAAGGTCATGTTTACGCTGCATGGCTCTCACGCTCGCGCCGAGCGCGCCGCAACGTGCCGGAAGATGAGCCGCAGTTTCCCTTGCTTGCGCTGGTGGTATCCGGCGGACATACGGAGCTTGTGCTTATGCGCGGGCACGGAGACTACGGCCTGATTGGCGCCACGCGCGATGACGCCGCGGGAGAGGCATTTGATAAAGTGGGACGCATTCTGGGGCTGCCCTATCCGGGCGGGCCGTCGGTGCAATTGGCCGCTGAGCAATTGTCGCGTTATGGGTTACGGGGACGGCGCAATATGGTGGACTTGCCCCGAGCCTGGATGCAAGGAACCTACGAGTTCAGCTTTAGCGGCCTGAAGACCGCCGTCTTGCGCTACATGCAAAGTCGTATGAAGGACCAAGACCTTTCTGATCCACTGCTGGCAGCTCCCGGAGGCATTGTGAATAGGGACGTGCCGCTCTATGTGGCCCAGATTGCAGCCAGCTTCCAACAGTCTGTGGCGGACGTATTGGTTGCAAAGACCGTGGAAGCGGCCAGAGAGTTCAAGGTCAAGATTATACTCGTTGTTGGTGGCGTGGCAGCCAATAGTCTCTTGCGCGAAGAGATACTTGCCCATACGCCGGTGCCGGTGCGGATTCCCGATCTTGCGTTCTGCACTGATAACGCCGCCATGATCGGCGCATGCGGCTTCTACCGTCTCCAACAAGGGCTGGTTTCAGATATGTCTCTTGACGTGGACCCTGGGGCCCGCCTGGCTCCGCCCTCAACGGCGCTCGAATCGGAAGGATACAGCGGCGCGAGACGCAGGGTCTAACACTTCTCAGGACCCACTCTAGAGTGCCCTAGACCGCAGCCACTGCCGGTTCCGCAACGTAGGGTATGGTCAGAGGCCCCATAGGCAGCACACAAATGCTCGCACTTGGCCCGTATCTCTCTTGCAGCGCGGCCACTGTTTCTTCTATCGAGCGGCATGGGATTAGATGCGCATCGCGTATGGCTCGGTCTGAGAGAGTTTCCGCAAATAGATGCACTTCAGCCTTCAGGAGAATCTGCGCCAGGATCTGGGCTTCCCATTGATCGAATCGGGAGAATCCTGGGCTGTTGATCAGATCCAGCAAAGCGGTGGGAGATTCCCGCTCCTGCAGTAGGTCCTCGAAATGCCCGTGACCTATGCCTTCCACACATTCAGCCGCAATGACGATTGCGCCTCCCTGTTTCACCACCTGATACGCAGCCGACATGCCTTTCACGGCTTGGTAGAGGTTTAGGTCGAGGGGATACCCGCTATTCGTCGTAATCACGATGTCGTATGGCTCTGCTACCGGTCGCATGACAGAGCGACGCGCAAACGCGCAACCGGCTTCATGTGCCTGGACCATTTCGCCGGCAAAGACGCCCGTGATCTCTTTGCGTTTGTTGATCGTCACGTTGAGGCTGAGATCGGGCGGGCATAGGGCGGCCGCCTCGCGCTGCTCGCAGTGGATGGGATTGTCTTCCAGATGCCCCCAGGTTGCTTTGGGATGACCGATCATTTCCGCGTTGTGGTTATGCATCACCGATTCAGCCCCGGCAATGCCGGGCAAGATTAGCTTTGCGCCCCCACTGAAGCCCGCAAAGAAGTGCGGCTCGATGAAGCCGGTGAGTATGCGAACCGAGGCGTCGAGGTAGTGCGTGTTGATCCACACCGGGCCGCCAAAGGATGTCTCTCCAAGGAAACGCAACTGGGACGCATCCGTTGAATCATGGTTGACAATGCGGTACTTGGCCACAATATCCTCGCCCAACATTTCGCACAATTCAGCCTCGGTGTTGGGACGATGCATGCCGGTAGCATTGATGAGCACGATGTTTTCTCGGGGCACGTGCGTGAGTTCGGCCAGAATTGCCGGTATCATAAGTTGATTCGGCGCCGGACGCGTAATGTCGCAAAACACGATTGCGACCGTATCCTCCGCTCCAGCGATCTCACACAGCGGTTTTGTTCCAATTGGATTGCGCAGTGCGTCGCGTAGAGCCGCGGAGGACTCTGCGACACCAGAGAGATTGACCGGCTCTACAATATCCACGCGCTCATCCGGAAGCGAAACCTTGAGTCCAGTGCGGCCGTATGCGAGATCTACCTGCATCGTATGCCCTCTTTCGCCTATTGGTTCTCAGGATTAGTCCCTGTCCGCCAATTTTAGCCTCTGTCCCCCTTGGTAGCAAGAGGTTTGGACCGGTGTCATGGATGAGGACTTTCGTTGGAGTTTAGTCACTTTTCCCGATCCACAGCAATGTTGACACTAGTGGCAAGCTCCGGTACCATTCATGAGTACGGTTTGATTGTCCGTCCAAAGCGCGCCCATAGGGGCGCAACGAGGAGATGCTGAGTAGTGTATCGTTTAGGTGGTTCAATACATCTTCAGCGATGCATCGCCTATATCACCACGAGTGAATTCTCCATGCAGGTGACGAGGGGACAATAGCACGAAACCTAGAAACAGCAGATAGCGCTTGAGGCCTCTCGTACAAACCTGACACGAGAGGTTTTTTCTATTTCCAAGAGTTAGAGTTCGCAACAAGACATAATACTAAGTGAGGAGAATGATTCATGCCGAAAGTACGAGAAGCTGACGCAAAGCAATGTGTAGAACGCCTGCAGACAGTTCGCCATTCGGCCGCCCACGTGCTGGCAACGGCCATGCTGGAGTACATGCCGGAAGCCAAACTAGCTATTGGCCCGGCGATAGAGGATGGCTTCTACTATGATTTCGACCTGCCCCGCACGCTCACTCCGGAGGACATTGATGAATTGAGCCTGCGTATGCAGCAAATCATCGACCAAGATCAGCCCTTTGCGCACTCCACCATGCCGGTGGCAGAAGCGAAGACGTTCTTTCGCGAACAAGATCAGATGTACAAGATCGAGCTGATCGAAGACTTAGAACGGGACGCTAATGTTGGAGACGTGAGCATCTATCGGAATGGTGACTTCATCGATCTTTGTGAGGGCCCCCACGTTGATAGGACTGGTGCCGTGGGTGCGTTCAAGCTGCTCCGCACGGCTGGCGCCTATTGGCGGGGCGATGAGAACCGCCAGCAATTGCAGCGGGTGTACGGAACTGCCTGGGAGACAAAGAAAGAACTCAAAGCCTACTTGAAGTTCTTGGAAGAGGCGGAGCGGCGCGACCATCGGCGGCTGGGCCGTGAGCTCGATCTCTTTAGCTTTTCCGATGAAATCGGCCCGGGTCTGGTGCTGTGGCACGCCAAGGGCGGTTACGTGCGCAGCATCATGGAAGACTACTGGCGTGAGAGTCATCGGGCCGGAGGGTACGAATTCGTCTACACGCCGCACATCGGCAAGGCCAATCTCTGGCGCACAAGCGGCCACTTGAACTGGTTTGCGGAGAGCATGTACGCGCCGGTCGAGGTCGACGACCAGCAATACTACCTAAAACCGATGAATTGTCCCTTCCACATTCAGGTATACAAGAGCCGCACGCGCAGTTACCGCGACTTACCGCTGCGATACACGGAGGCTGGGACAGTGTACCGCTATGAGCGGTCCGGCGTGCTGCACGGGCTGTTACGGGTGCGCGGCTTCACCCAAGACGATGCCCACCTCTTCTGCCGCCCGGACCAGATGAGTAGTGAGCTGGTTCGTGTCCTCAAGTTCTGCTTGGAGATTCTCGATACCTATGGCTTTGAAGACCTTCAGTTGGAACTGAGCACGTGGCAGCAAGGAGAAACGAGCAAGTACGCAGGTGAGGCGCGAGATTGGGAAATGGCCGAGGCCGGCCTGGTTGACGCACTTGAAGGACTGGACCTCTCTTACAAGCGCATGGAGGGCGAAGCTGCCTTCTACGGGCCAAAAGTTGACATAAAAATAGTTGACGTGCTGGGTCGTCCTTGGCAACTATCCACGATCCAGTTCGACTTCTGGTTGCCGCAGACTTTTGGGTTGGAGTACGTTGGGGAGGATGGCACTGCCCGTCGTCCCTTCATGATTCACCGCGCGCTTTATGGCTCTATTGAGCGATTCTTTGGCATATTGCTCGAACACTACGGTGGCGCATTTCCCGTTTGGTTGGCGCCGGTTCAAGTAGTAATCATCCCTATTGCCGACCGGCATAACGAGTATGCAACCTCAGTCGCCGCCGCACTTTCCGAGGCTAATTTGCGCGCCGAGGTAGACACCCGTTCCGAACGAATGAATGCCAAGATACGGGACGCGCAGCTTCAGAAGATACCGTATATGGCTGTGGTAGGAGACCGTGAGATCAACGATGGCGCCGTAAGTGTGCGCCTGCGCACAGGCGAGAATTGTGGTGCGCTGCCTATTGCGGAGTTCTGTGCACGGGTGCGTGCTAGTGCAGAATCACGTTCCGATATGCTGTAATCGCGTTGCGGCTCCGTCGGCTGGCAGTCGCCGGGAGCCCCGTTCGTGATACCCTTAAGGAGACCCTTGCAAAATGTACTGGCGGGGACGACGCTTCACTTTCCAAGTCCTGACAGTCCCGTCTCCTGAGGGAGAGGGCTAGGACGGGGGTGGAAACTATCCCTTTTGCCAAAGTTCCTCCGGTTCCGCAGAGCTTTGCACGGGTCTTCTTAGAGAGTAACTTCGACGCTGCCTCTCCAAACCAAGACGGCAATCCCCGTCCCCTTCTCCCCCAGGAGGCTTCTGCAATGCAGGCTATCTCTCCGCTTGACTTCTATCGGTTTCACGGTCGGCTGCGACCGCTGAGTTTTCTCTATGGCTTGCCCATGAGTCGCTACCTGGAATACCCTTGGACCGCGAATGCATTGCAGCCGTTCGAAGGCCGAACACTGCTTGACGTGGGGGCAAGTCGCTCACCGCTTACGATTCTCTTCGCACACCATGGAGCAGAGGTCGTGGCGCTGGATCAAGACCCACTAGTAATGGACCTGCCTACCATGGCAACGCGTGCCGGGATGACGGCTGCGGCGCGAAGCATTAAGCCTCAGTTGCATGATGCGCGCGCCATGCCGTACGAAGATGGTTCTTTTGCACGCGTTTGCTCTGTTTCCGTCCTGGAGCACATTCCTGAAGACGGCGATAGCGACGTCGCACGCGAGATGGCGCGTGTGCTCGCTCCCGGCGGCCTGATGGCGCTTACGTTGCCGTTCGGCCAAGTATATCGTCCGCCTGGGTCCGAACCCGATTTAGAGCAATACCAGCGGATTTACAATAGTGCTGCGTTGGAAGAGCGTGTCATAGAGCCTACCGGACTGAATGTAGTGAAGAGAGAGTATTTTGGCGTGCGCATGGAGCGTGTATTCAGGCTACTCCAATTTCCAACAAAATACCGATACTCCCGTCTCTTTATCGGCTGGATCAGTGCGGTGATGCCCTCACGAATTTGCGGCTTCCTTAACGACGATGAGATGGATAAGGCCGGGGGCGTCTGCCTGCTGTTGCGCAAGCCGGATGTGATACAAAACTAGAGCATAATACTGGAGGACTGAATGTCGATGACTTGCACTCTTGCAAGTGCTATTCGCCGATTTTCCTATCGCGCAGGGCTTATTCTTGTCCTTGCATTGGTTGCCTCGCTGTGGCCCCAGTCGTTGTCCGCCACCGATCATACAGTTTTCTTTCCCGAGACCGACATGTCGGTCTCTTTCGGGTTCAAGCGTTTCTTCGAAGAGCGCGGCGGATTGGATATCTTTGGCTATCCTATTACGCCTGAGATTCAAGAACACGGCTTTACGGTGCAGTATTTTCAGCGCGCCCGGTTCGAGTACCACCCTGAACACGCCGGCACGCGCTATGAGGTACAGCTCGGCCTACTCGGCGATATTCTCACCAGCGATCGAGAATTCCCTAAGGCGGCACCGGTCGTCACGACGGCAGACCAACGGTATTTCCCGGAAACTGGACACGTCGTAAATGGTGCCTTTTTGCGTTTCTTTAATACCCGTGGAGGGCTGGACATCTTTGGGTATCCTGTCTCGGAGATAGTCGAAGAGAATGGCAGAAGCGTCCAGTATTTTCAGCGGTCGCGTTTTGAGTATCATCCGCAGTTGCCGGAGATCTATCAGATAACGCTTGGCCTGCTTGGTGAGGAATTAGGGGAAAAGGTGGGTCCGCGCGGTCAATTCTGGGTCACCGGACTGCCTGCTACGCCGCTTACCAATCAAACTCTAAGCCTTCAGATCGCAGTGCAAAACGTAGGCATCGGGCGGTGGGCGGTGCAGGGACCGAAAGCCGTCAGCGTTGGGTATCGCTGGCTCGATGGGAATGGGGTAACTGTCTTGGAAGGTGAGCGGGTGGCTCTTCCTAGCCTGGTGCCAGCAGGGAGCGTGGCGTCGCTAAGTATGTCTTTATCTACGCCGGCACAGGCTGGTCATTATACGCTGCAATGGGACTTGTGGGAGGAGGGTCGAGGCTGGGCGGCATTGCGCGATTCCTCAGCGACGACCCGCCAGGCTCTCGCCGTGCAGGGCCCATTGCCCACTCCCACGCCTGTCCCACCTCCGGCGCCCGTTACCACGCTAATCACCGACGCGGACGGCATGACGATCCGGGTGGGCGTATTCTCGACCACTGAGCAGAGCATGCGCATCTCAGGTAACGGCAGTTTTCGCGCGGAAGACGAGAATGGGGCTGTTGCGTACAGTTTTGAGGCTAATCAGATTGTCACGGTGACACACCTGCCCCAGGAATCGCAGTATCGCCTGACCGTAGACGACGAGCGTGTAGCGCAAGTGGCAAGCCTGGTTCGCTTCATTGCTGAAGGCAACACGATTCTTCAAGTCGTCGATATACCGCAGTATCAGCAGTACCGGCAGGTTGTCGAAGTGCGCTACTCGACGTATTCCGAACGTTTGTGGGCGATCAATGAGTTGCCCATGGAGTATTACGTGAAGGGCATTGGCGAAGAGCCGGAGTCTTTCCCAGCAGAAGGACTAAAGGCAGCCACGGTTGCCTTCCGCACCTACGCGCTTTCACACTTGAATCCACAGTGGCCGGGGCTTGGGTGTCTTTGCAATAAAGAGCCGTTCGATATCGGCGCATCGCACAAGTATGTGCCTCCTTACGTTGGCTCCCATCAGTGGTACTTGGGGTATTACCGTGAGACCCTAGGAAAGAACCTTGAGGCCGCGGCTAACGCCACGCGCGGCCAGTTCTTGACGTATGACGGCAAGGTGATCCGCGCGGCGTACTACTCGCGGGCAGACGGCAGGACTCGCTCCTGGCATGATGTGTGGGGTGGGTCGGGCTTTCCGTGGGCGGTTGGCGTGCCCGACCCGGTGAGTGAGGGTTCTACACTGCACGGCCACGGCGTCGGTATGCCACTGCAGAGTACAAAAGTGCTCGCCGAGCAAGGGATGACCTACGACCATATTCTCAAGATGTATTACACTGGCGTATCGCTAACAAAGCTGTACTAGCAGTACTCCTACGCCTATTCCGCGCGATGCTCCCATTCTGGCGAAGAGGCGTAGAGAAGACAAGATAGGGAAGGCTCTAGCTCTCGCTTATTTAGCGAGAGCTAGAGCCTTCGGTCGCTTAGGTTCGTCCAATGTGAAAGTGACCGAATATCGCAGTAGGCCGGAAACAGTGCAGCCTACTCTACATAGAGCGATGCCGCTCTCCGCTTTCAAAAGGCGGTGAATTCCCAGAGTCAAAGGCCGGTCTCAGGCCTGAGACCGGCCTTTGTACTGTTACCGAATTGTATTCATCTTGGCTGGCTTACAACTGCCTGATTGCTATGCCGTGGTAGTCCAGCGCCGGCAGTTCGCCTTCATCCGTAAGCTCACCTTGAATCAGGATGTCCATGACCTGCCTGGTCTCCACCGCTACAACCACCACTGCGGGCAGTTCGCCGGCGCCGGACATAGCGCCGGCATCCGTAGGTCCGCCACCCCGCAAAAGGATGAATGCGAAGACACCGTCAGGTGAGAAGACCAGGAGGTCCGGCGCTTCCCCGACAAAAGGTATCCGCTCGATGAATTCGTCGAACTCGGTGCTAATGATGCCGACGTTGCCGGTCCAGCGGTTGGTAATCCAAATTTCGGAGCCGTCGGGCGTCAGCGCCATGCCGTGCGCCTCGGCGCCACGGGTTGCGTCCTTGGCGACTACCTCATGCGTTGCGGTATCAAATACGTAGAAGAGGCTCTTCGCGTCCCGCGAGCCCCCGGTGACGTACATCTTTGTGCCATCGGGCGAGAGGACGCTCATCAGATTCACCTTGACCTCTTCCGGCGAGTACGCCTTGACCAAGGTGAAAGTCTCCAAATCCAGTATGACCAGCCCGCCATCGGCAAGGGCAGGACCCAGCGTCACATATGCGTAGCGCCCGTCTCGGGTGAACGCAGATGAAATCGGATTCGCAGAGGGGAACTCGTCTGCCCGTTCCTTCACGAGCGGGTCCTCCGCAATCTTAAGGATGCGGCCTATGGAGAACGTCTCCGTAGCGTGGTCCGCTACAACCTCAACCAGCTCACCGCTTTTGATCACGGAGACGAGAACGCCGCTATCGTCCGGGTAAATGTCCGCGGCATGACTCGCAGGACCCGTGTCGAACGTGGCGATCACCTGCCGGTCTTCCGCCCTGATGACGGCCGTGTTGCCGGAGACTGTGCTGGCTATCCAGGCGTATTTGGAGTCGCTCGTGAAGTTGATCCAGTGTGTTCTTTCCAAGCCCGCTTCAGAAAGATCGACTGTCTCCACTACTTCAAGCTGCGGATTGATAATGTGGATTATGTTGTTGGTCTGGTCCATGGCCCAGACTTCGTATTTGGCAGTGGAAACGGGCGCCTCCGGCTGAATGACGTACGTGCCACAGGCGGAAGCCAACAAACCTACAGCAAGGATGGCAAGCAATGGGGCCAAGAGCCGGCGCCATTTCGCCGACGCGGTTACTGCGGAGCACTTAATCGATCTCATCGTTGTGTTCTCCCTCTACTACGTCGAAGACTTTTCGATGTACTTTCCAGTCGACCGTACAAGGTTGTGTCATGCCTTAACTCGTCTAGAGCGCCAGTGTTTGCTACTTCTCTATAGGCACGCCAATCATGCTGCCCCATTCGGTCCAGGAGCCATCATAGTTGCGCACGTCCGGGTAGCCGAGCAGATACTTGAGCACGAACCAGGTGTGCGACGAGCGTTCGCCAATCCGGCAGTAGGTAACGATCTCCTTGTCGGGAACGATGCCTTTGCCGCCATAAATCTCGCTCAGTTCGTCGGCAGACTTGAAGGTGCCGTCTTCCGCGACGGCGGAAGCCCACGGGATATTGGCGGCGCCGGGAATGTGGCCGCCGCGCTGGGCGGTTTCCGGCAAGCCTGGGGGCGCCAGAATTTCCCCAGTGAATTCCTGCGGTGAACGCACGTCAACCATACCGACGCTTGGATTGCCCAAGCGGTCTTGCACGTCGCCTTGGTAGGCGCGCAGGGCGGCGTCCGGGTCTTGCGCAGTGTAGGTGGTTGCCGCGATATGGGGAATATCGGATGAGGCTGGACGGCCTTCCTCCAGCCACTTCACACGGCCCCCATTCATCAAGCGCGCATCTTTGTGGCCGTATATCTTGAGGATCCAATGAGCGAAAGCAGCAAACCAATTGTTGTTGTCGCCATAGAGAACCACTGTGGTATCGGCAGTGATTCCGCTCTGGCCCAGGAGCCGCTCCAGGTCTTCCTTGCCGATAAGGTCGCGCCGGACGGGATCGTTCAGATCGGACTGCCAGCCCCAATCCACTGCACCGGCGATGTGACCCGTCTCATAGGCGGTGGTATCCACGTCTACCTCTACGAGCCGTACATTCGCGTCGTTGCCGTGCTGGGCTACCCAGTCTGTCGAAACGAGGACATTTGAGTCGGCGTATTCAGCCATGTTTCATGCTCCTTGTATTGTAAGAACCGCATTAAGTTGATCAAGTTGCTCTACATAGTAGCAAATAAATTGAGAGGCTGTCAAGGTACGCGAATTGCCAAGGGTGGTTACCTGGGTTTTGGGGTCTTAGGGCAAAATCGCTCGACTGGCCTAGGCAATTGTGCGGGTTCGGCAAGACAAAAATGAGGATATCCAAGAGAAATCCTCACCCAATGACGTATTGTACTGCGCCTCCAACAGCCTCTTGGCCGAATTGCCAAGACCTCTGGAGCTTCCCGCTGGTAGCTTAGATCCACTTACGCGGATAGATGTCCAGGTATACGGAAACGGTCTGCCACGTGGTGTAGTACAAGAAGAGAGCAAGAATGAGCCCAACAATTGTGGCACCGTAAAACACGGGCCGAAGTCTCGCAAACCCCTGCGGGAGATCGCGTGTACCCACCAGAGACGGGATGATGGCGTGTGCCAGCAAGAAGGAAACGGCCGTGGCGACCATCATAGCGAGCGCCAGCCAAAAAAATATAAATCCGGTGTCTAATTCGTCCCAAATCGGTAGTGCTAATGCATGGTCCATGAGTCGCCTTCTCCAGTAGCGTTAACCGTCTTCTTGCTGCAATGACCGTATGAAGAGGATAAGCTCCCAGCGTTCTTCAGGGGCCAACAGGTGGCCAAACTTGGGCATGTTGCCCGAGCCGTTCGCTAGGATCCAGTAGATCTCACCATCACTGCGATCGGTCACGCGCTCGCCCTGCATCGGTTGCGGCGGCGGATCGAAGTAGGCGCCCGCCGGACCGTCTCCTAGGCCTTCCGCACCGTGACAGTGTTTGCAATTGGTCTGGAACAACCGGTTGCCGGCTTCTATGCCTTCAGGCGTGCTTGTGAGGGGATTGGCTACCTCTGCGGCTTCCGCGAATCTGTACTCGCGCGCTTTTCCTGTTATCGGCACAGAATCGGTGGGAGGCATTCGCCGTGGCGGTTCCTGCAGCCGGTAGGACGCCTGGTAGTGCATCTCGGGAAAGATGTCCCAGACGTAGCCATTGCACGAGGTCAATAAAGCGGCAAGCATTATGCCAAGTAGAATACCCAGTACCAACCAGCGCCGGCGCACAAGGTCACGCATTGAGCGGAACAGGCCATGTGAATGTAGCCGGTCTCGCATTCGGGTTAGCTCCGTCCTTGCTGCTTCACTTCTTCAGCGCCTGCATCGGTGAGGGTTGACTGGGCGGTATCTGCCTGCGCATCGTCATCGCAACGAACCACCAACCCCACATAGCCTTCAGTTATCCGCGAATCATAGAGATCATTTGTGAGATTTGGGAGACGAGACTCGAATATGACGCCCATGATAGTAAAGATGAGCGCCCCGAGCATCGTGCCTTCATACATGATGATGAACATTGGCGGTATGCCAAGAATGGGCTTTCCCGCCGTAACGAGCGGAAAAGATAGCTGCGTGCCGGCCGTCACCATCAAGCCGACCGCGAACCCTATTATGGCGCCGCCAAGAGGGAATATGAATAGACGATGGTCTCCGGAATCTTCGCCAAAGGCACCTTCCGGATAGGGTGCGCCTGTTAGTACCTCATAGTCAGTTGGGCCGAACCCTGAGGCCTGTAGTCGGTCCGCAGCTGCTGCCGCGGTGTCTGCCGTTTGAAATAACCCCAGAACACTGGGCATGGTTGCCTCCCTATTCTCTCACTATTGCAGGCAAGCGGAGTTTGCCAATACGGAATTCGCGCTTCCAGATATGACCCTCTTTTTCCTCCCATATGGGAATAACGGGAAATATCTTGGAAAAAAGTAACAATAACAGACATACATTGGCGAACGAGAAGATCACCAGAGCTATTTCGACGAGGCTAGCCGAGTAATTTCCCCAGGCGAACGCATCGGGATGCCGTCGTTGCAAGGTTGGAACAATGATCAGGAACCTCTCCAGCCACATGCCAATGTTGACGACGATGGCTGTCAAAACCATGATGCCGATATTTCTGCGGAATCTCCTAAACATCCAGATTGGCACCGGCAGGAATACGTTACACGTGATCATCAAGAGGAACAGGTAGAGATAGGGCGGCGAGAGCCGCAGCTTCATCACCTGGTATTCCGCTTCTTCTTTACTCAATAGCGCGAAGACTACATCAATAAAGTAGAAGTACGCCCAGGCCAAAGCAACAACTATGAGTAGACGCCCGATCATGTCGAAGTGTTCGGGGCGAATGTAGTCGTGGAGGCGGAATAGAGAGCGCATTACCGCCATCAAGGCGATCACGGCTGCTACACCGGATAGCACGGCTCCTACAACGAAATACGGGGCAAAGATGTGCACGTGCCAACCAGGTACGAGGGACATGCCAAAGTCCCAAGACACAATACTGTGCACGGATACAAACACCGGTAGGATCAGTGCAGAGAGCAACAAGCCCGTAGCATTAAGCAGCTTCCACTGCCGAGCGTTGCCGCGCCAGCCAAGACAGAGAACTCCATAGAGCATGCGCCGCCAACCGGTCGTCTTATCGCGCGCCAAGGCGAGGTCCGGAATCAGTGCGGCGTAGACAAAGAGAATACTACCGGTAAGGTACGTGAAAATGGCGCTGGGGTCCCAGACGAGCGGGGAACGCACGTCGGGCCATATGCCGCGCACAAAGTCATACGGGAATGCCCAGTAGAGCGTGCGCCAGGGACGCCCCGTATGGAGCACCACGAAGAGCGCAGCAGTCATCAGGGAGAATACCGTCATTACTTCAGCAGCGCGCACTACCGGACGGCGCCATTCCGCTGACGTAAGCCGTAAAATTGCAGAGATCATCGTGCCGGCGTGGCTGATACCGACCCAGAACACGAAGTTGATGATGAAGAAGCCCCAGAAGACCGGATGATTGAGGCCGGTGACGCCCAAGCCATACGTAACCAGCAACGTGGCTGCAATCACGCCGAGTCCCACCAAACCCAATAAGAGCAGCAGCAGCACATAGAAAATCAGCGGCGTTTCAAACACCGACCGAAGCAGGTCACGGTTTATCTGAATTGGCGTGAGCCGGGGGCGCTCATGCATTGGGATTAATCTCCTTCATCGCCCGCACGAAAGACAGTAGTTGCAGCGAGCAGGATTTCCTACTGTGGCTTGATGACATACGGCACCTCAGTATTCAAGAATTTCTCATTGCGGCGCAGAAGTACGCCCTCCTGCATTTCCCAGTTCGAGAGCGGCCCTAGAGCCTTCACTGCCCATGTCACGAGGAATATGGCTCCTGCCAACCCACCGACGATGATAAGGACGTCCGGCAAACCGGGCCAAGGGATTGCAATTGCCTCGTGCAACTCGTGGTCCAGTGGGTCCTGGGTCGAGAGATATGCGGGCACATAGTCGATTATGCGTTGAATGAAGATGCCAAAGAGTGAAAGGCTCGCCACAATCGTTGGGCCGGCAACGCTCTTGCGCCAAGGGTTCCACATCAAAATCAGCAGCGGCAACAAGAAGCAACTAATAAATGCAATGGCGAATAGCCCAGTGTTCTCTCCAAAGCTCCGCGTACCGATCGTGACGACGGTCTCCCGCGGTATGCGACCGTACCAGGTTGTGAGAAAGTCCGACCACCAGTGATAGGCCCAGGCCAAATTGAGCGCAAACATGATCTTTGCCACGTTCCAAAACTGGTCAACAGTGATGTACCGTTGCAGTCCATAAAACCGTCGAATGACCGCCATTACGACGATCGTCATCGCCGTGGCGGCGAGCAATCCGTTGATGCTGTAGAAGGCCGGGAACATTGAGCTCTTCCACCCCGGCACGAGTGTCATCACGTAGTCAAGACTGATCAGAGATTGCACGAATATGAAGTTCATCACATAGCAGCCGCCCAACACAGCTAAGGCAATGCGTTGCACTTTCCACTGCTTGGGCGTACCAATGAACGACCCCGAAAGCAGCCGCGCCAAACGGTGGGTGCCCCCGCTCTGCACGCGCAGAGACGCGAGGTCCGGCATTGCCTGTACCCAGAGAAACGCAAACCCATTCATCACAAGCATGAGAACGAAGATCGTATCGAAGAAATGCGGCGCGCCCCACGGCCAGTCGAACCACACCGTGGTCCGCACTGCACTAGAAGGCACCAGCCACAGCAGCGGTATGAAGAGCAGCACATTTAGCAGTCCCGCTACCGCCACCACTTGCGCTGCGCGTACGAGCGGCCCATGCCAGCGCGCACGGGCAAGACGCGGCACGAACGCCACCATGGGCGCTGCCTGCCCAACCGTGAAGAGGAACCCGAAAACAGCCGCGTAGTAGCCCCACGGCCCGCGGTCCTCCATGCCGGCGCTGAGCCGCATGGCAAAGCCGGCTACCCCGCCAACAAAGAGCAGGAAAAGGACGAGCAACGTGACGCGGTACGCACCACTGCTCCCTAACGCCCGACTAAATGTGTCACGCGCTATTTCTGCCGGTGTTGGCAGCGGTTCCAGCGTGTGGTGCTGTCTCGCTTGCATGCGGATCAACCTTCTTCAAGTAGATCACATTGGTATCAGTGCCAAGGTTTTCCAGTACGCGGTAGTGTCGCTTGTTCTCTGCTAATTGAGATACTTGAGACTCTTCATCTTCCAGATTGCCGAATACTAGCGTACCGGTCGGGCAAGCTTGCACGCATGCCGGCGTTACGTCCCCATCCTGCAATTGTTCATCTGCTTGCCGACGCTCCCATTCGCTCTTGCGGATGCGCTGCACACAGAAGGTGCACTTTTCCATGATGCCCTTGGTGCGAACGGTAACGTTGGGATTGAGATACTCTCTTTGCTCTTCTTCGAGATCGCGTTCCCAGAAATTGAAGAACCGCGCATGGTAGGGGCAGTTGTTAGCGCAATAGCGCGTGCCAATGCAACGGTTGTAAACCTGAACGTTCAGACCCTCTTGGTTATGGTACGTCGCGTATACAGGACACACGGGCTCGCAGGGAGCGTTGTTGCAATGCTGACAGAACATGGGCAGAAAACGCGCTTTGACATTGGGGTATTCCCCTTCCCAATAGCGCTCGATGCGAATCCAGTTCATCGCTCGCTGCTGGAGCACAATGTCTTCAAGGTTTAATGCGATATTGTTCTCGGCATGGCAGGCGACAACGCAAGCCTGGCAGCCGGTGCAGCGGTCTAGGTCCACCACCATACCCCAGCGTCGGCCAATGCTTGTCACCGGCTTGCTTGTGTCTTGTTCTTGTCCTTCTGCACCTTGTCTCAACGCCGTTTCTCCCCGCTGAAGTTAGCTCTCGTTCGTGATTTGGAACGTCTGCTCATCGGGCATCTGCACCGGCGCGGTGATACCCTCGATACGCGCCAGACGGGTCCGCCGTCCTGTTGGCGCGATCCGAACCCGTGTAGCCGACCAGGCTAGAGCCCCGGTTTGCTCCTGGATGACCGGCGCCAAAATACGCAGTGGGTTATCCCCACGGTTCTCGGCATACCGCCCAAGCTCCTTGTGCCCTTGGCCGAGCGGCACGTTCACCACGCCCTCGCCTATTCCAGGATAGGGGTACGCGGGAGCCATTAGTGAGCCTGCCACCGACGTAATGCGCACGATGTCGTTTTCCAGAATGCCCAATGCTTCCATGGTCTTTGGGCTAAGGGCAATCCATGTTCCCCAGACACCTGTTGTCATGGGGTCACTGGTTGATTGCAGCCACGGTGACGCAGCCAGACTGCCGCTGCCTTCCCCTAGCAATACTGATGGAGTAACGATGAGATGATACGGATACTCTTGGTCAGCACTACTGAAATCCGCTTCTGTCACGGACAAGCCGGTCAGGTCCGGTGCGTCTGCCGACACACTTTCAGACGGCACCCACCAGCCGCCGCGTTGCAATACCGACAGCCAGAAAACTTCCGGATCATCGCTTGTCACTGAGCCGTCGCCTCGGGCTTGAAGGACATCAGCACTGGCGCGAATAGCATCTCTCATCGATTCCCATGGCAGTGCTTCGGCCATTGTTCCGCCAAAGAACTGTGCCAAACCGAGCAGCACGTCGCCGAAGGCACGCGTACCGGCTTCCCCTTCGAACTCTTGGTGGTACGGGCGGATAACCGGTTGCTGAATTCCTAGAGTGGAATACTCAGCGCCTAACGGGGGCACGCTTGTGCCCCAACTTTCCAGGTAATGGTGATCCGGCAAGATCAAGTCTGCCAATGCCGTAGTCTCGTCTAATACATTCGAAAAGCTGACGATGTAGGGTATCCGATCCAGCAAATTGGCCGCGTTCAGGACCCCAGGAAGGCCAAACACGGGATTGGCGCCATGTATCAAGAGCACTTGCGGTACGTTGCCGCCGTCTATTTCGCTGAGAAACGTCTCCCACTCTTGGAACGAGGTCACTGGCGCTTCAGCGGGTATATCCGGCAGGGGCGACGGGGCATTCAGCAGCACGCCGCCACTTTGTCCCACGTTGCCTTTCAGCAAATTGAGTGCGAAGACGGCGGCCATGTTGAAGACCCCGTTTGTATGGCCGGCAGCGCTGCCGCCGCCCATTGCTACCGCGGTCGGCGCCGCGGCAAAGTCATGGGCAACCCTCGTAATAACCTCAGCCGGCACGCCGATTGCTGCAGCGACTTTTTCGGCCGCATATGCATCCAGATTACCCTCGCCACCGGTCAGAGGTTGGAGCGCGGCGGGCACCGCGTTGCCATCCAATACGGCGTGCGCAATGCTCAGCGCCAGAATGCCCTCAGTGCCGGGGTTCACGGGATGCCATTCGTCGGCATTGGCCGCTGTCATCGTTAGGTGCGTATCGAAATGCGCAAACGTGCCCCGAGAACGGCCCGCTCCTTGTCGGAAATTGCCGTAGGCTTGGCCGTAGTGCACCGGCGCATCGCCGCCTTCCAGAAAGTTGCCGCCGATGGAAAGCAAGTAAGCGGAATTCGCAATATCGAACTGCGGCACACGCGTGGTCCCAAACACCTGCTGGCTGGCCTGTCGTACCGCAGCCTGCTCAAGTGGCTCGTACGTCAGCCAGCGCGCGCCGATACTCTGGGTAAACCGTTCGAGGATCATACCCATGTGCCCGTTGACGGGCTCTGTAATCATGACTATGCCGCCCTCTTGGGCAGCGCCAAGCTTTTCCTGGAACTCCGGCAGCACTTCCTCCCAACGCATGAACCGATATTGACCGGAGCCTCGACTGCGTCTCGGGACCATCGGGTTGGGAATACGATCGGGATTGTACAGCGTTTGCAGGGCCGCTTGCGCCTTGGCGGAACTCTTGCCGCGGTTGAGGGGATAGTCGGGATTGCCTTCAATCTTGCGTGCGCGGCCGCTCTTGACCCGCACGATAATGCCGCAGCCATCGCCGGAATCTTGGCAAATGCTCGCATACCACGTATCGAGACCCGTCACCGTATCTTCCGGTATTTCCACCGGACTCTGAATGTGGAATTCACGATCCGGCGTACCGCAGCCCGCGAAGGCCACAGCACTCATACCCAAGCCTGAAGTGCCGGCTAATTTCAGGACGTCACGTCGTCGCATCATTCTCCTCTAACGGTGACAGATCGTGCAGTCGGTCGGCGCGTTGTTTTCCCGATGGCAGCCCAAACAGTCGCCCATGTTGAGCGAGCGGACCTGCTTAACACGTTCCATCGAGCCGATGTCACCATGGCACGTAGCGCACTCAAATCCTGCTTTGATATGGGATGCGTGCACGAAACGCACGTGGTCCGGCAATACGTGAACACGCACCCAATCGATGGGCTCTCTGTTCTCCCAGTTAGCTTGCAGCTTAGCAATCTCCGCTATATGCAAGGGGTTGGTTACCTTCGGGTTTTCGCCATTTATGACACTGTGACAAAGCATGCATTGTTCAACGGCTGGAATTGTTGCCTCGGCGCCGGTTTCCACATTACGGTGACAAAAAACGCAGTCAATGTCGTTTTGCTCGACATGCACTGTGTGCATAAAGGCAATGGGCTGCTCCGGGCCTTCAGCGGCCAGGCTCACCCATGCTACACCTCCAATGACTAGGAGCCCTATAACGACAACAAGAGCACCTATCGTCAGACGCATGGCACGAGAGGTCATGCCCAGTCTCCTCGAAATCGGAAATCGCCGGCAGGACTAGTGTCCCGCGGGAGCGTTGAACCAATAGTAAAAGCCATCGAAGCCCTGAAGTCATCAAGAATTAACATAGACAGTGAACGCCCTGGCAGGGCGCCAGGGAGGTCAATATGCAGTAGATTCTTATTTGTTCGCTCTGTCACGTATTGGTGCATTCTCTAACGCTGGTATTGCACTCTCAACGGCTGCGCGATGCAAATTGGTGACCGGAAATCCGCCCTATTTGCGCGCACTTCGGTCTATTATACTGATGGCTGCACAAGATGCAAATGAACCGATTTGCAGAGCGCATGGGTGTGTTCCAAAGTGCAAGACACGTTAGAATATAGTTGACAATGTGGTCGGCAACCGCGTCTTGCGGTCTCTCCAGGCACGCATAGAAGGCAACGACTAGAAAACTAGCACAGTCCGACGAAACCTGACAACTCCTTGAAAACTCAGTTGCCAGCCTTGGATTCTCTTGTTGGAGATGATCACCCCAAAAGTCGAAATTGGCGGTAAGGGGAGTGTCGAGAGCGTGCCGAATCAACTTGCTCGTCATCTGTAGTTGTGCAATGGGAACCGGAACATAAGGAGGAGTCCTGACTATGCGCCGCGCTCAACCGAATTTGCTCCTAATTATGTGCGACCAGTTGCGATTTGACGCGCTGCACGCTGCCGGCAATGAGTTGATCCAAACTCCAAAT
Organism: Chloroflexota bacterium; assembly: GCA_965221905.1. Classification (GTDB taxonomy): domain Bacteria; phylum Chloroflexota; class UBA11872; order VXOZ01; family VXOZ01; genus VXOZ01. The sequence goes on along the minus strand of OZ244922.1, from coordinate 2,172,116 downwards.
CTCGACCGTCTTTGCGCGGAGGGCGTGCGCTTCGCCTCCGGCTACACAGAATCGCCGGTCTGCGTCTCGGCACGTGCGATTTGCATGACGGGACAGCTTCCTCTGCGCACGGGCATCTTTGACAACGGCTACCCGCTTCCCGCAGATCACCCCACGTTGATGACGCGGCTGCGTGCGGCGGGGTACTTTACGCAGGCCATCGGCAAAATGCACTTTTCTCCCGTACGTGAGCACCACGGCTTCGATCGCATGTGGCTGAGCGAGGAAGTCCCCCGCAGTGTGGAAAATGACGAGTTCCTGCAGCACGTGTTGGCAGCCGGATACGGCCACGTGGAAGAACCGCACGGCATTAGGCACGAACTCTATTACATTCCGCAGGTTTCACAGTTACCCGAGCGCCTGCATACGACAGCCTGGACGGCACAACGAACCGTTGACTTTATTGAAGAGCGTGCTCATGAGAATGCGCCGTTCTTCTGTTGGACCTCATTCATAAAGCCGCATCCTCCGTTCGACCCTCCGTCGCCCTGGCATAGACTATACCGCAGCACCGACATGCCCCTACCGGTGCGGAGTGAAGCCGAGATCGGGTGGCACACGTGGTATCAGCGGAATCAGAATCGCAGCAAGTGGATGGATCTCTTTCCGGATGATAACTTGCTGCGCACAATGAAGGCATATTATTATTCGTGCGTTTCGTTCGTTGATAGCTGGGTCGGCGAGATTCTTGCAGCGTTGGATGCCTCCAAACAGCGGGAAAACACCTTGATCATGTTCGTGGCCGACCATGGCGAGTTTCTTGGCGATCACCATGCATTCGGCAAGCGCAACTATCACGAGCCGGCGTGTCACATTCCGTACATTCTTTCGTGGCCGGGCACGCTGCCGGAAGGCGTAGTACGGGAGCATTTGGTGGGTTTGCAGGACGTCGCGCCGACTATGCTTTCCGCCGCGGGCGTGGAACACCGGCAGCCTGAATGCGACGGCGAGTCGCTCCTGACCGCGGCCCGCGATGGTGGAGCGTTTGACAGACCCTATCTCTTCGGTCAGATCAGAGAGAAGCAACTAGGCATGTACTGCGCGATGAATGAAGAGTGGAAATACATCTACAGCGCCCCGGACCGCATGGAGATTTTGCTCAACTACCGCGATGGCGGCAACGAACTCGTGAACTATGCCCACGAACCAGGGCTTTCTGACGTGAAGCAGACGCTCATAGATGCACTGTTCGCGCATTTCCAAGCCGCCTGCTACTCAGATCCGCTGGACGGTGATGAATGGGCGCTGTATCCCCAGCCAACCCACGCCTGGTTGCGCCTCGACGAAGTGGAGAATAAGGAAACCGTGGGCAGGGGCTGGCAATTTGCGCAATGGACCGAGCATTACCCCGTTGACGGGCGGCAGCGCGAACAACTGAAGAACTACCAATTCGTGGGCGGGTCCGATGCGGGTAAGTGACGTTTTTCGTTACCGCATACTGCCACTTATCATTGCGTTTGCGCTCGTATTGCTTTTTGTCTTTGTGCTGGTGCGTCTTGCAAGCTCGGGTGAGGACTTAGTAGAAGAGCGTGAGCGCGCCATTGTCCTTGCTCAAGCGCTTTACGCGCAGAAGAAGGCGGATGGGGTAGACTTTTCCGCCGGCCCTTGCCTCACGGAAAACCTGATGGATGGGTGGGTAGCCGACATCGTGCATACGCCGCGTCAGCCGGTGGACGATGTGCCCGAGAATCAATGCCAGTCTTATCGCGCGGGTAGGGCATTTCGAATAGTGGAACTTGACCCGGATGGCAAGATCATCCGGGCGCAATAGCCATTGAACTCGGTCTTCTCAGAGCAGTCTTAGATCAATGCCGCCCACCAGGATACGTTCGCGCCCCTAACAACGTACCCTGGAGGCGACATTCCGATTTGAAGGTCAGGTTGCGCACAGAGTCATGTGCGAGAACATTCGGTGCATGCGACTCTGACAACAATACTGTGCCTTGCAAATCGAGAGACTGAATGACCTGCGGAAGTCTGTGCGCTAGCGAAGTCTACGCGCTAGCGAAGTCTACGCGCTGGCAATGATAGTATCTAGGCTGGTACTAATGTCAAGAAGACTTTTCTCGGGGAACGTGTCATGAAGCGGTATCTCGGCGGACAGATAACTATTATACCCTATGGCGCGGAGTGAATGTCGCACTGCCTTCCAGTCAACGTCCCCTTGCAAGAGCGTCACGAAACCGTGCCGGTTGCCAACGTCAACCTTGAAGTCTTTCACATGTACCTTCTTAATGCGATGGGCCAAGATTTCGATCCAATGCTGCGGGATGGCCCACCCCAGGAAATTCCCTACGTCAAAATAGCAGCCCACGTACGGGCTGTTCACCTCGTCGATCAAGTTACGCATCTCCAGAGGCGACAGCAGAAACTTATTCCAGACGTTCTCTACCGCAACCGAAATCTGCAAATCCTCGGCGATGGGCGCAACTTGCTTCAATCCTTCCAACGTGCCTTCGTACGCGATGTCGTAGCGTACGTCCTTACTCACGGTACCAGGTACAACCAAGAGGCTGGTGCCGCCAAGAATCTTTACCACCCGCAGGGTCTTCGCGATGTTTTCAACGCCTTGCCTGATTTGGTCCTTGTCTATTGTGGTCAGCGGCGCGCTGCGAATCGGTTGCCCTCCCATGAGTCCATGGATTTCGACCGTTTGCTCCGCATGATCGCGAATTCGCTTTAGGTCATCCTCCGATGAATCCGTGGATATCGGCCCGTCCATCGTAAGGCTCGGTTCGATGCCCTCAAATCCTGCTGCCTTTGCCATACTCATCGCATCGACAAGGGGAATGTCTCTTCCGAAGCAGTTGCCGCAGACTGCTTTCTTCATGGCTTTCTTTCACCTTTGTTATGCACGATATACTATTCGATGATCTTGCAGCCAACGATTTTGGATAGATCTGCGTGCTTGTCGCCTGCAAGACCCGCAATACAGTATACCGGAACCAGCCGGGCAGGGATTCTTGCGCTGCGGAATAAGCTCTGCTAGCCTATTCCCACAAGGAGAAGAATGCAATGATAATTGATGCACACGTGCACGTTGGGGTCTCCACTGCGTATAACTTTAGCGCGAATGTAGATGATCTGCTCCGGCTCGCGGATGAGAACGGCATCGACAAGCTCTTCGTGACCGACTTTACGGCGCTCGTACACGACATGCGCGAAGGGAATGACGCCTTGGGCAAAGCGGTGCGTCAGCACCCGGACAGAATTCTGGGTTACGTCAGCATTCCAACGATGAACTTCGACAATGGCGCGCTGGAGGAAATCGACCGCTGTGTGCACGAGTATGGCATGCGGGGAATCAAGATCTACTCATATCCGATGATTCCCTTGGTGCGCCCTTCGGTCTTTCCTGTGCTGGAACGGGCGGCCTCGCATCGCATGCCGATTCTGGCGCACTCCACGGCCGAAGAGTGCGAGGTAATGGCCTCGCGGGTGCCGGAGGCATTCCTCATGATGGCGCACTCAGGCAACACGGCGCTGGCGAGGGGCGACTGGATGCGCGCGGTGCAGGCTGCGGAACGCAATCCTTCACTCTTGCTGGAAACCGCAAGCAGCGCGGTCAACAACGGCTCGTTAGAGTACACAATAGAACGCATCGGCCCGGAGCGCGTTATCTTCGGTACAGACATGCCGCTGCTAGAGGTAAGCGTGCAGATGGCGCGTGTCAGCGGGGCCGCCATTAGCCAGCACGACAAAGACTTGATATTTGGCGGCAATATGGCGCGTATGTTGGCGCTCAAAGCATAGCGGCAAGAGGGGACGGATAGCACAATGACAGTTTGGGACGTGTCCGGGTTCGTCGGTGCTTGGGGATATTGGCCTCTCAAGGAGCGTACCGCGGCTGATGTAATCGCGCTCATGGACTCGCATGGCATTGAATGCGCGGTAGTGGGCTCGACCAGGGCTCTGCAATCCGATTGGCGTCTTGGAAATGATGAAATCCTCCAAGCGGCTGCAGCATCCAACGGCCGACTCATTCCATTTGTAACGATAGACAGTACACAGCCCGGCAATACCGACCTGTTGAGCAATTATGCGGACAGCGGCGCAAGAGGCGTGCGCTGCTATCCCAGCATGCATTCCAACACCTTGCCGCAGCAGCTTGAGCCGTTGTGCGCCGCGGCCGAAGCTAGTGGATTGATCGTTACACTGGTAGTGCGTGCCATCATGGATTGGTCGTTCCCGGTTGCTTCCATTGGTGCCTACGAATACCTCTTTGCCCAATACCCGGGTGTACAATTCGTGCTCCATGGACTGAACTATGGCGAAGAGTCTTGGAATGGCATTCGTCTGCAGAACGCCAATCCAAATCTCTGGCTGGAGACCTCATGCCTCCAGGGCCTCGGCGCCATTGCGCAATTGGTCTCAGCGGCTGATGCGCAACGGGTGTTGCTCGGCGTCGGTGTTCCGATTCAGTATCCTGCGTGCGGCATTGCCAAGCTGGAAAAGGCGAAGATTTCCTGTGCTGACAAGGAGGCTATTGCACATTTGAACGCAAAGCGCCTCCTCGCCCCCACCAGCTAGAGAACTCGCCAATCGTGCGCTCCCCTGTCGTCCGCTATCGCTTGCATTCCTATGCGGTAGATCCCGACAGACGTTGGTTGCTGGCTTCGTACGAATCTAGCGACGAGCGAACAAAACTCTAGCGGCAGAGTTGCCGGTCGTGTCCCCACTTCCTCTTAGACACATATGGCCGCCTGGCCAGGCTGCGCCAGGCATGCCGTGGGTGCGCGTTTCCCAGACAGAGCCCTCACGTGGAGTTAATGGTGTGAGCTTCGCTCTTCATGGCAAAGAGGTGCTTCTGCCGCGGGTAAGTGATCGCATGATTAGAGCGTTGACGGTGTCACGCACGTACTGCGCGGCGATGCGTGTCACTCGCCAGTCCTGAAAACTCTCCCAGAGCGTAGATATGCGTGCTTTCGCGGGAACGACGTAGTGTACGCGGAGCAATGGCACCGTTTCGCGCCATTCAAGGATGCCGTAGAAAACCACAGGGCCAATTGGGACTGCTTGCGCGTGAGGGTCAAGCCTGACATAGCTGGCAACAGAATCATAGATCTCATCCACTGTGATGTCAGTAGTTTGCGTGATGTTGCCCGCCGACCGAACCCGCGTCCCGGTTAGCGCACGTTGGAGCATTGCCTGCATGAAGGGGATTGCCTGTGGTTGAGACGTCCCCGGCAGGAACTCAAGTCTGGTTTCAGGCGCAACATAGAGATCGATCTGCAAATTCCTTAGTGAGCCTAGGGCAGTAACCCGGATTTGGCTGCCGACCGGAGGAGCCGAAGCATCTACCGCCAAATGCAAAACGGCGCCACCGCAATCGTCGGCAAGGTAGACGCGAATTTCTTGCGGCATTTCACGGATCTCCGTCACAGTGCCAACCACGCGCACCAGCCGCGTCGGCTCCTGACTCGGAAATTCTGTCAGGCACTGCAGGACTGTTGCCGTTGGAGTGGGAGGAATGGGCGTTGGCGAAGGCGTCGGTGATGGTGTGGGAGGAATAGGCGCCGGTGTTGGCGAAGGCGTCGAAGTAGGCAAAGGCGTCGGAGTAGGCGAAGGGGGAACTGGCGTCGGTGTTGGCGAAGGCGTCGGTGAAGGCGTGGGCGTAATGGGCGTCGGTAAAGGCAAGGGTATCGGTGTGGGCGGGGGAAGAGTAGGGGTGGGAGATGGCGGGACGATGCCCGGTGAAGGTGTATCTGCGCGTAAAGCCGACGGCATGCGCCCGCTCACGCCCACGGTAGACACACGCAGGAGTGATTGACCGCCGGACGCGGATGGATAGTCGCCCTGTAGACCAAAGTACCCGCCGGGATCATGGCCGTAAGCAACGGCATCGATGACCGTACCGTGATCGCCGATCAAGGCCACTACGGCGCCCGTATTGGCCAATGCCCACGTGCGCCGCGACGTATCCCGCTCATGGAGCATGTTTCGCACGTTTTCCGTATCTTCATAGCCGGTTCCCGAAAAACGGGCTTCAAAACTCGGTCGAAAGCCGAATTTTTCCTCGAATTGACGGGCATTCTTTGCAATAACAAAGATGTCTCCCGGCGAGAGCACATTGTCGGCGTAGAAGCCGTAAACAACGGGACTATCGGCTTGCCCGCTCTTCACCAAAACGCGCACTCGAGCCAGGTACGCTAAAGTCGTACCTTGGTTCTGGATCTCGATGAACTCATCACCCTCTGTCCGAGGGACCTGCCCATCGTAGTAGATTTCCGTTATGCGCAGAGACTGCGGCAGAGGCGGTGTCGGGTGTGGCGACGGAGTGGGCGGGGGCGGCTTGGGGGCAGGCCTCGGCGTCGGTAAAGGCAAAGGTATCGGTGTGGGAGTGGGAAGAGTAGGGGTGGGAGATGGCGGGACGATGCCCGGTGAAGGTGTATCTGCCCGTAAGGCCGATGGCATGCGTCCGCTCACGCCCACAGTAGACACACGCAGGAGTGACTGACCGCCGGACGCGGATGGATAGTCGCCCTGTAGACCAAGGTACCCGCCGGGATCATGGCCGTAAGCTACGGCATCGATGACCGTACCGTGATCGCCGATCAAGGCTACAACAGCGCCTGTATTGGCCAATGCCCACGTGCGCCGCGACGATTCACGCTCATGGAGCATGTTGCGCACGTTTTCCGTATCTTCATAGCCGGTTCCCGAGAAACGGGCTTCAAAACTTGGGCGAAAGCCGAATTGCTCCTCGAATTGACGGGCATTCTTTGCAATAACAAAGATGTCTCCCGGCGAGAGCACATTGTCGGCGTAGAAGCCGTAAACAACGGGACTATCGGCCTGCTCGCTCTTCACCAAGACGCGCACTTGAGCCAGATGCGCCAAGGCAGTACCTTGGTTCTGGATCTCGATGAATTCATCGCCCTCTGTCCGAGAGACTTGCCCATCGTAGTAGACCTCCGTTATGCGAAGCGACAGCGGCAGAGGCGGTGTCGGATGTGGCGACGGAGTGGGTGGGGGCGGCTTGGGGGCAGGCCTCGGTGTCGGCAAGGGTGTCGGGGTTGGTGTTGGCGATGGAGTGGGGGATGGCACAATGTTTGGCTCTCCCTTAGTCGGCGCCGATGCGACTACCCAGCTATCCGCACCATCCGGCATTCGCGCAATTCCCGTGGCCCCATTGGTGTCATAGTCGTGCTCATCGACAATTGTGCCGTAGAGATCAAGGAGACGAATTCTGCCCCGCTGAAATATGCGAAATATAGTCGTTGCTTCCTTAAAGACCAAGAATGCGCCAGGTGCGATTTTGGTGCCGATCGGAATTTGGTAAGGCCTGTCGCCGGTGTCTTCACCGATATCCAGGAACCATTGGCTCACGTCCACGGTAGAAGATCCATTGTTATAGAACTCGACCCAGCCCTGTGATTCATTGACTTGCTTCCCAATTGAATTGAAAGCAAATCGGGCAAGACCGCGGTTGAGAAGAGCTTCGGCTTGGACCTGCCTGGCATGCAGAGAAAAGATTTCGTTGATGACGATTGAACTGTTGGGTGTGGGAAGCGGCATTGGTGTCGGTGTGGGTGTTGGCGTAGGGGTTGGAGTAGGCAACGGCGTAGGTGTAGGCGTTGGCGATGGTGTAGGTGTAGGTGATGGTGTGGACGTTGGCGACGGTGTAGGTAATGGTATGGATGTTGGCGATGGTGTGGGTGTAGGCGACAGTGTCGGGGTCGGCGTAGGAGATGGTGTGGGTGTAGGCGACAGTGTCGGGGTCGGCGTAGGAGATGGTATGGGTGTTGGCGATGGTGTGGGTGTGGGCGACGGTGTCGGGGTCGGCGTAGGCGACGGTGTAGGTGTGGGCGTAGGAGATGGTATGGGTGTTGGCAATGGTGTGGGTGTTGGGGTCGGTGTAGGCGTTTGAGTGGGTGTAGGCAACGGCGTAGGCAACGGCGTAGGCGATGGTGTGGGTGTCGGGGTCGGTGTTGGTGTAGAAACTGCGTTCGATGATCCCTTAGTCGATTTTGAAACAACCACCCAGTTAGACGAGCCATCCGGAATCCGTGCAATTGCTACACCGCCTTCAGTAACCGTATAGTCGGTCTGATCCACTACAGTCTCGTCGAGATCCAAGAGGCGAATAGTGCCGCTTCGGGCAATTGTCAGCTGCGTCGTGGTGCGCTCAAATACGAGGTATCCGCCCGGAGGAATGGCAGCGTCGAGTGAGATGTAGTGGGAGTTCTCGGCAGATTCACTCTCAGCGTCAAGCCGCCAAAAGCCCATTTCAGCGGTCTCAGAGTCGCTAGTATTGTGCAGCTCAATCCAACTGGACGTTCCAGCGACGTCGCCCGGTGAGATTTCGTTGATGACGACGGAGCCGTCCGCGCGTGTGGCCTGAACGGATGCGAGCCAAGCAAGCATGGCAGCCAGGCAGAATCGGACCAAGGAATATAGGTGACTTCGGCTTGCCACTGTGGGTCAAGTCATCCCGAATACATTGCTTCTTCATATTTACGAGCAGTAGCAATGCGAGTTCGTTTCCTTGGAGCTGGCAGATGTGTCGATTGCTATCTTCCTTTGCAACATCTGAAGCTCTCAACACGCGCACAGCGGTGGCGTTTCACTTAACTGTTCTGCCGATCTTGCATGTCAACTTAATTGAAGTAATACAGAGCTACTGCCTAATAGCATCTATAGATATAGTACAGATATACGTTACTATAACAGATATGTGTTATAACTGCAAAGTGGTTGCGCTCTGCTGCGCAGTATTGGCAGATAGCTGGGGAGACCCACGGCAAGAGGATAGTTCTGGGTAAGAAAACCCTACGAGATGGAAATGGCGACCAATCCTAACTGAGCACAACGTGCCACAGTCAGGGCTACATCAGCCACTCCAGTTCTGAAAGGGGCACGCGGCTGCGGCGTTCATCGGCATCGATGGTCTCTGCGGCGGGGAGCCGCAGACCGGAGGGGACAGCCAGTGGGAACGGCATGAAGGCGTCCAAACGCACCTCTCCCGGTTCCACCGACTTGCCGGCGCGCTTGAGCCGAGAGCCGGGGCCGAAGCGCGTCCAGGCGTCTTTCGGCGCGAGCGAACGAATTGGCAGAATCAGCAGGAAGACGTGCAGGTCGGGTCGAGCAACCACAGTTGCCCATGGCACCGGCTGGGCGGTAAGGAGTTCCCAGAGCGTGTCCGTCATGGGGTGCTCGCCGAAACCTTCCGTCAGTAGGAGCGGCGGGCCTTTCCACCCATGCGACGTCGGGCGGGCCAGCGGGTCCATGCCGAGCACGGCCATGTCCTTGCGTGCAGCGGACGGGGCCACCACAGCGGCGGCTTCAAGTTGGGCGGCGCGCCGCATAACTTCAACGGTAGCCGGCTCGCGGGATACAAGAATGAGCCGCTCTTCGCTATTGGACCCTTGGGAAAGGACCGTGGTTAGATTGCCGGACGCTTCCCCTCCAACAGCGTACACGCCGCGCACAACTACCGCGTCCGCTTCTATGACAACCTCGCGCGGCGGTACAACGTCAATGACGGTACCGTAGAGCCCGGCAGGCAAACGGACCTCACGGCTTTCGCCTTCGAACCAAGCAAGACCGCTACGTGAAGAGACCGCGCCGATATGACCGCTGAATGGGGCAATTGCTGTACGTGTGCGCAGTCCCAGCAAGCGGCGCCGGGCGGCAATCAGCGCGCCTTCCGAGCAGCGCTCGCCAGGAGCAACTTCGAGCGATTTTTCTACGTCCTCAGGAGAGACACCCAGCATGCTTGCCAAGTCGATCACAGATCGCTGTGGGGTTATGGAACAAGCGCCAACTACGGTGTGTGGCTCTACTTTATCCCCGGGTTGCACGGAGATTTCGCCGTCGGCTGGCAGAACCCGACGTAACCGCAAGAGATAACGACCAATCTGTGGGGTCGGCGTCGGTGGGTTCGCCGTGCCGCGCAGCGCAAGCATGGTTGCCATAGCTAGCTCGATCTCCCAGAGAAAGACAATGTGGGATACGACCCCGTCGTCTGCATCCACTCAAGGGTCTTAGCCTGTCGCTTGTCCTTGCTGGCATCAAGCTCGAGAGGGCGCCCGCGCGCGTCAACAATGAGCCCCAGTGCGCCGCCATAGAGGTTGGCACGTGGCTCGGCTCCCCGACCCCGCCCTACACCAAGGTCGAGCCGTGTAGCGGGCCACACTTCTAGCTTGGAGCCGGCGCCGCCCTCCCATGGAATAACCTCCATGGCCCCAAAATTTAGTTGAAACTCCTCAGGAGAACGAGAAGGAATGCCAACGCGCAGACTCAAGGCCGGGCGATTTTCGGTCATGCGGCCCGTCGGAGATATGCTAACGCCGAGACTCAAGAGTACATCCTGCTCGATAAAGGGATTTCCTTCTTCAATCGCTTTGTCGAGCAGCAGTAGCGGTAGCGAGCCCGCTCGATCTAGGGCAAATTGCGTAAAGCCGGTGGGCTGTACGGAGTCAAGCATCATCATTACTGCCTGTATCAGCCGCGGTGCGCCGCCCAGTGTTGCGCCACAGCCAATTACCACATCCGCGGTAGCACAGGGCGCAGTTCTCTGCCCGTCTACTGTTTGATCGTCTATGAGCTCAACCACGCTGCGAATGGCTTCCCGCGCAAAGGCGTGCTCCAAGACAAGGCTCTCGACCGTCGTCGGCAGAGCGGCGGGATGTGCAAGCCGGTGCAAGAGAAAGCTATCTAGCCGGTCTTCATCCAGATCGTACGGCAGCCAGCGCTCAACGGCCTCGCGACCGGATTCGATCAGGATATTCTGCGGACTGCGCAGGGTGCCGAAACCATCCAGAGATACTCTGCGCAAATCCCCATTCGGTAGGCTCGAAACCGCAGCAACGTGGCTTGCTCCAAGATCCAAGGAGAGAACGTGAATGCTGTAGCGCTGTGCTAGCTGCTGGGTGACACTGCCCAGGGCTTCCTGATAGTCAATTGGATCAGTCTCTGCCCACTCGGCAAATCCTGTATAATTCGGCAACCGAAGCCGGCGTCTCTCTTTGGCGAGCGACTGCACAAGGACTTCGAGAGAGGCAAGGGTGGCGCTCTCTGATTGGCCCGGGTCCAATTCCATGTGATGAAGCATTGCCCGCTCGCCAAGAAAAGTTCGCAGGAACTGTGCGTGAGCCGTGGAACCAACAAAGACTACGGTTGCGTTCCATGCGTTGCGATGCGCGCCGAGCACGTTCCGAATGATTTCGCCAATCCGTGCAATTTCTATCTCCCAACCTTGCTCGGCATCGCTGCCGAGGATGATGAGCGCATCGAGCGGCGAATCTATGAGTCGCTGGTACACGAACTGATAGGCATCGGGCGGTCGATTATGGAGGTCGAAGATGTCTATAGGCGTAATGGGCGATGCTTGCAGAGTTTCGAGCATCGCATTCAAGGTGCGGCTGTCGCCCAAGCTCAGCACACTGGTAACAACGGTAAGCCCTACGCTGGTGACTGCGAGCTTGGTGACGGATTCTTGTCCGGCGGACCATCCTGTGGTGCGCTCCAGTTCCGCAAGAGCGCGCGAAACGCCGAGCATCGCATCGGATATCGGAGGATCGATCGTGCTAGGCACATGCGCAGCGCCAGCGAGCCGAAAGTCCCCTTCAACGCGCTCTAGGAGAGAGATACGCGTGCTGAAGGTACCGACGTCTGCTATGAGCGTAGAGGAGGATTCCGCAATCTGAGACATGCACTTGATTATGAACGTGAGGAATAGCTTGCATGCGGTGTCGCTGTAACTGTTATGGTAGATTTGGTTGAAGCCGTCTGTCAACCGACAGGAAGCCCTCGGCATGTGCGCAAACCGATGCATTTATTTTCGGTTGTTCTCCTTTCTGCAGTGGGACTTTGACGCTACCGGCGCTGCGCTGCTAGAATCTATGCATGAGGAAACCCTTGAGATAGCTTCGATTCTCGCCGGGAAGATTTCGATTCTATAACTCGGCGAATTGCAGCCAGCGCTACATAACGTCGGCTCATCATGCTCAAATGCGCTGTGGAGAGGTAGCCAAGTGGTCGAAGGCGCTCGCCTGGAGAGCGAGTAGGCGCCACAAGCGCCTCGTGGGTTCGAATCCCACCCTCTCCGCCTCAGTTATCGCTATCCGAACAGCCGGCGTGATTGCTTGCGCCCCTAGGTCGAACATCTCACGGGAAGATCCTGAATGCTAGGACTTAACGGGCTTTGTCCTCAGGGATCATGGCGTTGGGATCCTTCTTGGCATGTCAGGCCATCACTCGTGTCATTAGGGGATTATCGAGGAAGTCAGCGCCTGTTTCAGACCGGCGAGCGAGCGATACTCCAAAGTAGAACCCGCAGTGAGGAGTTAAACATATAGCATGGCTAATCCTGTCCGCGTGCGTATAGCGCCTAGCCCCACCGGCAATCTCCACGTAGGCAATGCCCGCACGGCACTGTACAATTACCTCTTTGCCCGCCAGATCGGTGGGACCTTTATTCTTCGCATCGATGACACCGATGCGAAACGCTCAACGGATGAGGATGTTGAAGGTGTTTTGTTGAGCTTCCGCTGGCTGGGCTTGGACTGGGACGAAGGGTATGCGGCAGGTGGAGACTTTGGGCCGTATCGCCAAAGCGAGCGTCTGGCGCTCTATCAAAGTTGTACTGAGAAGCTCTTGGAAAACGGTCATGCATACCGGTGTTGGTGTACACCGGAAGAGCTTGACGCACTGCGCAAGGAAGCCCAAAAAGAACGGCGTCCCTTCCGGTATCCGGAGACGTGCTTACATCTCACTGATGCAGAGCGAGAGGCGCGAGAGCGATCAAGCACCCGTTCCGTGATTCGCTTTCTGTCGCCGCGCGAGGGGACGGTCTCCTTTACCGATCTCGTACGTGGAGACATGAAGGTCGAGTCCTCTGAGCTCGATGACCTAGTGATAGTGCGCGCTGACGGCATGCCCACGTACAATCTTGCGTCTGTGATCGATGACAGCCATATGCAGATTTCCCACGTCATCCGCGGCGCCGATCACCTCTACAATACGCACCGGCAAATCCCAATCGCGCGCGCTCTGGGCTTTGATTTGCCGGCCTATGCGCACCTCCCTTTACTCACAAATCCGGACCGAACAAAACTAGGCAAGCGTTCTGGCGCCGTCTTGGTAGGCGACTACGCTACACAGGGGTACCTGCCCGAGGCAGTCTTGAACTTCTTGGCCTTGCTTGGCTGGAACCCTGGCGATACCCAAGAGAAATTTAGTTTAGATGAGTTGATAGCTGCATTTAGCCTGGAGCGTGTCAACAGAGCCAATGCGGTGTTCGAGCTACAAAAGCTCATTTGGCTGAATGGCGTCTATATCCGCAGCCTTACCGTGGATGACCTAACAGACCGCACTGTCCCATTCCTGGCGGAGGCCGGCATGATCGATCCGGACAAAGTCGACCGGTCCTACGTTCGCGACGCAGTTGCGCTTGAGCAGGAGCGTCTGAAGAATCTCGCTGAAGCGCCATCGGTGCTTGACTTTTTCTTTGCTGATGACGTGACGCCCGAACCGAAACTCCTCGTTGCGAAAAAGCAGTCCCCGTCAGATTCACTGGATGCGTTGGAGCGCGCGTACGACAATCTCCAGTCTCTTGAGGATTGGAATCTTGAGCATATCGAAGTCTGCCTGCGTGGATTAGCCGCCGACTTGGAGTGGAAGGCAGGACAGCTCTTTATGCCCATCCGCGTGGCGATTACGGGCAAGACTGCCACGCCGCCGCTCTTTGAGACTATGGTAGTACTTGGCCGGGAGCGAACCCTTACACGGATTAAATCGGCAATAGATGCCTTCGCAGGGGCAGTAGCAGAGCTCGCATGAGCAGAGCAGTGGGCCTGATTCGCATTTAGACGTAATCCGTTGGCTTCTCTTGCTAAGTATTTCTCGGTCCTGTTAGCAGAAGTCTTTGCGCATGCACTGATATTTGGCTGTGCACCGCTCAAACCGGCGTAGCTTCCCGATGATTCCGGATTAGCAATGTTCCCGTCATGTTCTAGCTCGTATTTCTCGTCGATCCCGCACTTGTCGCTTCGTCGTAGGGGTGCGCGACCACATGGACGCTCTGCGTTTGGGACATGCGTTGCCGTAGAGATGCAGACACTCTGATTACTGCTTACTTGAAGGCCGAGAAGGTAGGTGCGAAATGTTCACGACGATCAAAACGGCAGCAATCTCGTTGCGACCGAAGAAGTGGGATAAGCCATATAATGCGGCAAAGATGGAGCGGTTCATTCGCGAAGCGGCTGCAGAAGCACCCGAAGTGATCGTGACAATCGAGGGCGCTCTTGAAGGCTACGTTGTCTACGACGTCATCGAGGGTAGACGGTCAGCCGACGAGATGCTGGAGATCGCGGAACCGTTAGACGGACCCTACGTGAGGCACTTTCGCCAACTGGCCCAATCACTCGGCGTATGCCTCTGCTTTGGATTTGCCGAGCGGACGGATAACGGAATCTATAATACGGTGGTCTTTATCGATCACACGGGGGAGTTATGCGGCACGTATCAGAAGAGCCAATTTGCGGAAGGCACACATCCATCCTGGCATTTCAACCGCATTGGCAAGAAGCTGCGTGCATTTGACACACCCCTTGGTCGCGCCGGCATGCTTATCTGCAACGACCGCTGGGAACCTCTCATTGCCCGATCGATAGTTCTCGACGGCGCGCAAGTCCTATTTATCCCGACCTATGGCAATAAGAGCAAGGCGCAAAACCAGGCGGTCTTAGCCCGCGCTCGCGAGAACGGCGTGCCCATCGTGCAGGCCAACGTCGGTCAGAATCTCATTGTAAGCAAGGGCGAAGTGGTCGCGTATCAACGCGGCTATGACAAGATTACGTTTGCAGAAATAGACATACCGGCGGCAGCGGCTACTACGGTTGCGCGTGCTCTGGAGCAAGAATACTTGAGTCGACAGGGGCCGGAAATGGATCGGCGCTACCGCGAAACAATGACCAAGCTGGAAGAGTCCGGTGTCGGGTAGCGCCGTAATTGACAATTAGTCGTCAATGACTGCAGTAGCTTCAATCTCGACCAGAATGTCGTTCATTTGCACGCCTACCGTTGTGCGTGCAGGTGGGTACTCGCCGAAGAATGTCTTGTATACCTTATCCATCTCAGAAAAGTCGTTAATGTCGGCGAGATAGACATTTACCTTTACGACATTGCGAAAGTCGCCGCCGTGACCCTCTACGATATTCTTGATGTTTTGCAGCGTAAGCTGGCACTGCTCAGCAAGAGTCTCGCCCTTGATTTCACCGGTTTGGGGGTCGAGAGGGCCCTGTCCCGCTATGAACAGCAGATTGCCCGCACGCACCGCCTGGGAGTATGTCCCCGCAGGCCGCGGTCCCTTGGGACTGTACAGACGATCGACACGCATAGAAAAGCTCCTTTCGAACTCACGATAAGAGATTGAATAAATGATAGTGCTTTGTGTGAAAAACAGTGTACCACAGGGAAGCAGATGTTCAGGCAAAGCACGCCAGAGCACAAGCGCCGGAGAGGCCGAAACTACCAAATATGCTACCCACTCTCTTGAAGCGTTTTTTTCTCTAGGTATTTCGACAAGCCAAGTGTATGCTAGAATGAATGAGATTAGGTACGATATGAAAGACTATTGTTTGCGGGTGGCTGGTGCAACCCGTTCCCCTTGGTTCCGATCTGGCTCCCCTAGAATTCTTAGAATTCATATGGTTGTGGGGTGAGGAATGTCTTCTTGGCGATCAAGTATTCTCGGTCCGTTTAGCTCTTTTCTCGGTCTTTTCTCCCAGGATCTTGGAATTGATCTCGGCACTGCGAATCTCTTGGTGTATGCAAGAGATAAGGGTGTTGTAGTTTCCGAACCTTCAGTGGTCGCGATGGATTTGCGGACGAAACGCGTGCTCGCCGTCGGTGCGGAGGCAAAGCGGATGGTTGGCCGCACTCCTTCAAATATCGTGGCCGTGCGGCCCCTAAAAGATGGCGTAATTGCAGACTTTGAAACTGTTGAAACAATGCTTCGTTACGTCATCAATCGGGTACACACAACCGTGCAATTGGTGCCGCGCCCAAGGGTCATCGTGGGTATTCCCAGTGGTGTGACCGAAGTGGAAAAGCGTGCGGTGCAAGATGCTGCAATCAATGCAGGTGCACGCGAAGCATATCTGATTGAGGAGCCGATGGCGGCAGCTATTGGGGCAGGTCTGCCGGTCGACGAACCCGCAGGCAACATGATTGTGGATATTGGCGGCGGTACCACAGAGGTGGCGGTAATATCTCTAGGCGGGATCGTTGTCAGACGCTCAGTTCGCATTGCCGGTGATGAGATCGATCAGACGATTACTGACTATGCCCGCCAAGCGTACGACCTCCTAATTGGTGAACGCACTGCTGAGGAAAGCAAGATAGCGATAGGCGCTGCGTATCCCTTGCCCGACGAACAGGAAAAGACCTTCGAGATGCGCGGTCGGGATATGCTCTCCGGGCTCCCCAAGACGGTGCTTGTGACTCAAGGAGAGATGCGTGAGGCTATTGAAGGGCCAGTGCATGATATCGTCGAAGCGGTAAAGGTATCTGTTGAAGAAACCCCACCCGAATTGCTGAGTGATGTTGTGGATAGGGGCATTGTGCTTACGGGAGGTGGGGCGTTCCTCGGGGGAATAGACAAGCGAATTTCTGAGGAAACGCTTGTACCGGTCGTCGTAGCAGAAAACGCGCTCACCTGTGTTGCACTTGGCACAGGTGAGTGCCTCGACGACATCGAATTCTACCAAAAGCTCTTCGTTTCCGATGCACGAGAGTACGCGCATGTAGCCCCCTAGAATTGGGTGCCGGCTGAGACACAATGCGTGACTTTAACCTCCAACCGCAGGCCTTGGCCTTGAGGCTTGCACTCCTCATTGTTGCCGCAGTTCTGCTTATTTTCCTTTCGCGCCAAGGTTGGTTGCGACCTGTGGAAAGTGCAGTAGCTTTTGTAGCGGTTCCGGTGCAACGCGCCCTCGATTCGACCACCGGAGCCGCCGCCTACGTCTTGGGCTCGTTCCAGGAAACGAGGAATCTCCGTGAAGAGAATGCCGTGCTGCGACAAGACGTAGAGAAGCTCTATCAGGAAATCATCAGCTTGCGCGGTGCTGAAATCGAGAACCGCACACTCCGCGAGCAACTGGGATACGTTCAAGCAAACTCAAAGTGGGTCCATCTTCCCGCCCAGGTAATTGGCAGGGATGCGACAAATATTCTAGACGTCATCATCATTGACATTGGCAGTAGCGGAGGAGTAGAGGAGGGCATGGTCGTTGTGACTCATCTCGGTGTCATTGGGAAAGTCACCAGAGTTTCGTCACATTGGTCGAAGGTGCAACTAATTACCAGCCCCTCCAGTGCGGTCAATGCCGTCGTTCAGGGCGGCCTGCGCCGCACTTTCGGCATTGTCTATGGCACGCCCGATGGACATCTCCAAATGCGCTATGTCTTGCAGACCGAAGAGCTCAACGAGCGCGACATTGTGGTTACGAGCGGCATGGGTGGAGGCCTACCAAAAGACTTTGTGCTGGGTAGAGTAAAAAACGTGCAGCAAGAGGACTACGAGGAGTTTCAAACCGCAGAGATTGAGCCGTTGGTAGATTTCTCGCAATTGGAACATGTGATGGTAGTTGCGAATTTTGTGCCGCTGCCGCTCGAGGACCGGGACTTCTCAGGGCCGACTCAATGAACGACGTCTCCCGCCCCGCCATAGTGATCGTGATGATGATGGCTGCCTTGGTGCAGGCTAGCGTGGTGTGGCACTTTCCGCTATTCGGCATCGTATGGTTGCCTATGCTGCAAGTCGTTACGCTGTTGGCGCTTTGGTATGGGCCGGCGGGCGGCGCGGGCTGGGGCTTTGTAGGCGGATTACTAATCGATGCTTTCTCTGATGCCCATTGGGGTCTAAGCGCCCTAGCACTTACGGTGGCGGGCTTTGTGGGAGGGTTTGCTGTAAGCATCGTGCAGCCGAACCGGATAGTAGTGGCGGCAGTAACGTCTCTTTGGGTAGCCCTCGTTTATTTCGTTCTCTTAGGCGCTTTGCTCATCACGTTCGACTATCGGTTTTCGTTTGGCGATATGCTCCTGCAAATGGCATTGCCGACGGCACTAATGAATGCGGCCTTCGCGCCACTCATAGTGCTGGCAGGATTTCGCCTCCTCGAGGTGACCTCGGGAAGCTCAAGTGCCAGGAGACGCTAATGTTGCCAAGCGACGAAGAGGTCGCCAGGTGGCGAAGAGGTCGACAAGCGGCGCAGTCGTCGCCATGCGGTGCTGAAGTCTCCAGGAGGAGATGATGGCTGAGGAGAAGCGTAGGCTGACCCGACGCGAAGTAATTCGCTTCTACCTGCTGCGAATCGTATTGCTCCTTTCGTTTCTTGCACTCGTAGTTCGGCTTTGGTACATCCAGATCGTTCGCGGTCCTGAGCTCCGCAACCAAGCGGAGAACAACAGCCTGCGAGTGCTTTCCGTCAAGCCGCTGCGCGGCGTTGTGTACGATCGACATGAACAAAGGGTAGCCATAAATGTGCCCAATTTCAGCGTTGTAGCTCGCATGATCGATTTGCCGCGAGACGAGATCGAGAACGTATCCCGCCGACTCTCAGCACTGCTGGAGAAGCCTGCGCCAACCATAATGGAACTTATGACTGAGGGCCTGCAGAGTCCCTATCAACCGACCATCTTGAAGCGGGACGTGCCGCGTCACGTTGCCATGATCATAGAGGAAGAGAACGCAAACCTGCCGGGTATTTCCGCGGAAAGCCGCCCTATTCGCGAGTATTCGGCAGGAGTTAGCAACGGTCACATTTTAGGGTACGTGGGCCCTATCCCCCATGAGCGAACTGAATTCTATCTGAACCGAGGCTACGAACGCGATGACCAAGTTGGCATTGCAGGCATCGAGTCCATCTATGAGGCAGAGCTCCACGGGAAAAAAGGTCAGAGAAACGTGGAGGTCAACGCATATGGGAGAACCATCCGTGTTCTCCATGAGACGCCATCCCAACCCGGTAACAACCTTGTGTTGGGTTTGGACTTGGATCTCCAGGCTGCGGTTACGCAAATGCTCCAAGACGGACTTTCGGATTCAGGAGCGCCCTCCGGCGCCGTTGTAGCGCTAGACGTAGCCACAGGAGCGGTTCGTGCCCTGGTTAGCCTGCCTGGCTTCGATAACAATCTCTTCGCCCAATCTATTTCTGAGGAGGATTATGCGCGACTAGCCAACGATCCGTCGCGACCTCTGGTCAACCATGCTATTGGCGGGCTCTATCCGCCGGCCTCAACGTTCAAGCTTGTAAGCCTTGCTGAGTGGCTTGAGAATCATGGTATGGACTTGGAAACACAGTTTGAGTGTCGAGGCAGCCTGATCCTTGCAGGAGGGTGGGAGTTTGGGTGCTGGAAGCGCAGCGGACACGGACTCTTGAATGTTTACGAAGGTTTGGTCAATTCTTGCGATGTGTGCTTCTATAACCTGGTTGGCGGCAATCCCCATACGGGTTTTGAGGGCATCGGGCCGGAAGCGCTTGCTCGGGCCGCGACTTCAAGCGGCTTTGGTCAGATTTCCGGCATTGATCTGCCCGGTGAACAGGATGGTCTCATTCCAACACCTGAACGGAAGCAGCGTATCAAAAAGGAGCCTTGGTTCCAAGGCGACTCATACAACACAGCCATTGGGCAAGGTGATGTCTTATCAACTCCGTTGCAGCTTGCCAACTTTTCCGCGGCTATTGCAAATGGCGGGAAATTGATGTACCCTAGGATTGCTGCTGAGATACGGGGCGCTGACGGCACGCAAGGGCAGCCAATCGAACCGCAAGTGGCTCGCCAATTGCCATTCTCCGCAGAGGTGCTTGCAGTTATCCGAAACGCAATGCGCGATGTGGTGGTGCGCGGTACTGCGATCCGGATAGCAGCGAACCCGTTTGGAATAGCCGGTAAGACCGGTACGGCAGAATTCCCCGGCCCTCGTGATGAGAATGGTTTCCTGCCGACACACGCCTTGTTTAACGGGTTTGCGCCATTCGATGAACCCGAGATCGCCTTTGCCGTGGTGCTCTACGATGCCGGTGAGGGTTCCGAATTTGCAGCCCCGATTGCCGATAAGATGACCCGCTTCTATTTCGAGTCTGCTAGGAGTGCTAAGCTATAGCATGATTGCAATACGAAAGTGGAAGCTCTACGACTACTGGCTCACGGCCGCAGCTCTGCTTCTTGCGACTATCGGTATAATCCTCATTCGCAGTGCAACGCTCCTCGATTCCGGGACGTCTATCGACGTCATCAAACAAAGTGTGTTCCTCGGCATTGGCATTGTAATTCTTGCCGTTTCCCCTAAGCTGAACTACCGTTGGCTGGGTAGCTTGGCCTGGATTGGCTACGGAGGATCTGTGCTCTTGCTCTTTGCGGTGCTCTATGCCGGGGTATCTATCGGGGGCTCGCAGCGGTGGTTCTTGATTGGCCCCTTCTCATTGCAACCCTCTGAATTCGCAAAGATAGCTCTGATTGTGGTACTAGCGCATTACTTTAGCGCCGGGTCGCAACGGGCGGAGGATATACGTTGCTTCTTTGGATCCATGATTATCACCGCCGTGCCGGCGTTCTTGGTCTATAGAGAGCCGGATCTCGGCACGACGCTTATGTTCCTTGGAATCTGGGGGGTGATGGTCTTCATGGCCGGCGTGCCCTTCCGGTACTTGATTGGTGTGGCAATCGGCTTGTTAGCCGCTGTCTTCTTACAGCTCATAAGAATTAAAGACTACATGTGGGAACGCGTTACCACCTTTCTTGATCCGACGGCCGACCCCTTCGGTGCTGGTTACAACGTGCTCCAGGCGCAAATCAGCGTTGGCGCAGGAGAGCTTTGGGGCCGAGGGCTATTTCAGGGATCGCAAACACAGCTCGAGTATTTGCGCGTGCAACACAAGGACTTTGTCTTTGCCGTTTTGGCCGAGGAGCTAGGTTTTATCGGCAGCGCGCTTGTGCTGACGCTGTTTGCGGTGCTGCTCATTCGCGCTACGATGATTGCTACAAGCGCCCGCGATCACTTTGGACAGAATATTGCAGTTGGCGTGGCGGCGCTGATATTCTTGCAGACCTTCGTAAACGTTGGAATGATCATCGGGCTCTTGCCCGTAACCGGAATACCCTTGCCATTCCTTTCGTACGGCGGTAGCGCTCTGGTTGCTACCTTCATTGGCATTGGTTTGCTGCAGAGCATTGCCGTACACAGCCGTGTGAAGACCTACGCTATGCCGCCTGTCTTCCGGGTTCCCGCGCGGGAGCGGTTGCGTGTGCTGCCCTGGTAGACACAGTCCGCCGAGGATAAGAACTCGTCTTAGGCGGCACGTCCATGCTGCATGCGTGGCACTCAGGATCCCAGCGCAAGCCCCATGACACTGCCATGCCCTTCAGTCGCCTTCCTGATAATCGTCTGAATAGACGACAGAGCACGAACAAGCAGACTAGGAATTCCCCAGCACATCGGGGTTGAGGATTGTGGGTGGGCGTTCGCCGGAGAGTGCGGCCAGGATATTGTTCGCGGCCAACTCAGACATATCGCTGCGGGTATTGAAGCTGGCACTGGCAATGTGCGGCGCGATCAGGCAGTTGTCCAACGTGAGCAGCGGATCGTCCATCGGGATAGGCTCGGGATCGGTGACGTCTAGTCCTGCCGCCCAAATCTCACCTGACTTCAGTGCAGTGTAAAGAGCCTGCGGATCGACAATCGGACCGCGGGCAGTATTTATGAGCACGGCTGACTGCTTCATCATTGCAAGCTGCTCTGTGCTGATTAGATGATGCGTCGCAGGCATGTACGGCACGTGCATGCTCACGAAATCGGATTCCCGCAGCACCGTATCAAAGTCGGCGTACTCCAGGCTGAGTTCCTGCTCAAGGTCTTCCCGTCGCACTACGTCGTTATAGAGCACACGCATTGAGAATCCCTGACCCCGCCGGGCCATTTCCGTCCCAATACGGCCCAATCCAATCAAGCCCAGCGTGGCGTGATGGATATCTTGCCCCATGAGCAAAAGGGGCCCCCAAGTTTCCCACTTCCCGGCTTGAATGAACTCATGCCCCTCGCGAATGCGGCGTGCAGTGGCCATCAGCAGCGTGAAAGCAAAGTCGGCAGTTGTGTCCGTAAGCACGCCAGGAGTATTGCTGGCCATGACGCCGCGCTTGGTGCACTCTTCAACGTCAATATTGTCGAAACCAACGGCCATGTTGGCAAAGATCTTTACACTCTTGGCGACGTCCATGGTCTCGGCATCGACTTTATCCGTTAGGAGGCAGAGCACGGCGTCCTTATCGGAAATTGCCTTTAAGAACACGTCGCGCGGAACAACGTCATCGCTATCCCAAATTTCCACGTCGCACGACTCTTGGAGAAGCTTGATCCCTGACTCCGGTATTCGGCGCGTGATATAGACTTTCGGCTGCATGTCTTCCATCTCTTTCTCGTTGCTCAATCAAGTCTACAGTTGTGCCCAGGCTGCTTGGAACGTCCGTTTGGCATTTGCCATGACGGATAGTGAATCCTCGCCGGGCGCGGGCTTCAACTCAAAGGTGCAGAGTGGTTTGTCCGTGGGCACGACCATGTCAAAGTAGCCAATCTCAAACAAGGTGCGGAGAAACTCAGTAAGTTCTGCAGTGTCGTTTTCGCCGTCCTCGTGGCCGAAGCGCGGGTGCTGGTCACCGTAGAGCGCGTGGCCCGGTTTCTTAATGCAACTGCCAAGGTGTATGTGCCCCAAGTACTCACGTGCCGCAGAGAGGGTAGCCTGCGGTGTCTCACCCAGCAATGGAAGATGCCCCTGATCCACTAAGAGTCCAAAGTTGCCGCACTGGGCTCGGACCGCTTTGCAGAGGGGGAGCGTATCCTCAATTGGGCCTACGAGGCTCTTCTTGTCAATGTCCCGGTCGAATTGCTCCAGGGATATCCAGAGCGTGTAGTCGGTGCGCTGCTGCTCGGCATAGGAGCAGATTTCTTTGAGGGACTCGGCGAATGCACTCAGGGCTTGCGCCTTGTACTCTTCACCGGGATATGAAGAAGGACCGTCGAAGAGTCCGAGCACGCGCATACCCATCGCGTAGGCTTCGTCTACAGCTCGCTTGACCCGCGCCACCACAGCTTGACGGTGCGACTCATCCAGGCTGGCAAGGTTCAGTTGATTGCGCAGGAGGATAGGCTGCGCGCCGAAACCAAGGTGGAGTTTGGTAGTCTCGCTCAGGGCCTTGGCTTCTTTCGCAACATCAGGATCAGCAATATGGGTTATTTCAGCCACTTGGAAGAAGTCGTCAGCCGTCAAGTGACGCAGTGAATCGATAATGGGTCCGTCTCCACCCATCACCTCCGGAAAGAGCATGAAATGCACGAACCCAAGGTGCATGTAGTGGCTCCAGTGTCTCTCCATGCTGGCTTGATTCCTCCATCCTGCAAGTTAGCGGCTATGGTTCGTGGCAAGTGTATCAATGGTCTATCCGACTGTCAAAAGAGCGCAAAGTGGGTCCAGCCTTTGGAATCACACTAGCTATATCCAAAGCCTTTTCACAGAGGAAAGTCCTAGATTACCGAACTTTAAAATTGCAATTCGGCCCTTCACGTCTATCTACAGTCTCCGTCTATATTTCGCCAAGTCCTCATCCGTAACTTCATCCGGGGATACCAAGCGATAATGCTTCTCCGATGCTATGTTGAATTCGTCACCTTGCTGCTCGAACTCGAAGAGCGCAATCAAGTCATCTTTCATGAATTGTGCTCCAACTGGCCGACAGAGCAAGGACGGCATCTTCTCGCTACAGACGGCAATGTCTTGCTCAATCTGAACCCGGTTGAGTCTATCGCTCCCGCCCTTGGCCTGAACAGGAATAACATAGTGCGAGCCGCTCTTGTCCACGCCTACGTACATTTCATCCGTCTCCACTTGGCCCAAGCCGGCAACGGTCGTCCGTAGGTGGTTTTGGAGGGAATAGCAAGCAATGCCTAGAAAAATGTCAATCAGCCTATTGTACCGGACGCGAGCCAAGACAGATTGTTCGTCATTGAGCGCGTACTTGACAATTATTCCTGGGGTCGCATCTGGCACCTTTGTTACAGCGAGGTTTGGATTAGGTAACAATGGTGAGTCAGTAACTAAAACAAACCGGTATTTGCTCCGACCAGCAGAACGGATTATCCAGGTTTCACCATCAGGTGCTGTTGTTCCAATGCTATTAGGGAGTTCTGTTCTATATCGGAATGTGTAAATTAAGTCACCTAGATTCTTCGGCAGGACGATGCCTAACTTTGCCGCGAACGTGACGATGTCCTCTCGTTCGAAGTCCACTGCGCGTTGGCCAAGATTATGCTTGGCCTCGAAAATCGCCTCAATGATTGCCGAATATCGGTTCTGAGAAGGAATTTTCAGCTCCTAGCAAGTCAGGTACCCGGCCATTCGAGCAGAACGACCTCTTCGCGAAGTTGCATACCTGTGACGGTTGATGGCCTCGTGCGGAACAGCTCTATGTCAGTTACTTCATAGCCCAACGATCGAGCCAGATCAGCGATGATTTGCCCTGTGCGAATCATTACCCTTAGGTATGACGCCTGGTCACCTACCACATAGGCTAGCTTCGCCTTTGGTTTCAGCACAGATCTTAGTGAAGCAAGGTGCCGCATCATTCCGCCAAAATACAGTTGTGTGACCCGCGGATAAAGTCGCTCAAAACCCGATGTCTTGCCAAGTTCTACGCGACGCTCCTCAATGGACTTCGCTATGTTCTGTACTTCAACATTCTTAGAAACCTCTTGGTCGTCGGTGTCTGTCTTATACACTCCTCTGGTATTGGATCTAACTAGGTCCAGTTTTAGGGATCGCAACTCACTCTTGTCCAGTATTAGTCCGAGGATGACAGACTCCAATCGCGTGGTTCGTGTGTAGTCCTTTTCGTTAGGGTACGGTGGGGAAGTAATGACGGCATCAATTGAGGCAGGTTCCAATACCTGGTGAACCTCTCGCGAGTCGGCCTTGAGTACTTGAGCAGGAATATGGGCATTGTCTTGAACAAGGCGAATGTCTTGAATGATTGCCCCCATGCAGTTCAGCCAGGCATCTAGCACTGGAGCATCGTACTTGATCTGACCTACTCCCACTTCCGGCCCGAACCTCAAGTTGCCAATGTGGTGAATCAACGCGTTCGCGAGCGCAAGCCGTGCGTATTGGCGGAGGTGATTATCGCCATGCCGATCGATCGCTTCCAAGAGAACCAGCGACTTGTGCAAGGGGATTGGACTTATCGAGTTCTTGAGCAGTAATCTAGACTGCTCAGGACTGAGTTGCCTCAGTTGGGTTCGTGACGCCCCGTTATTCTGGAACAGAGGAAGATCACTCAAGCAATCTACATCACCTTGGGCCAAGGCGCTTCTCATTGAGGCTGCGACTTCGTTCATGTAGCCCAAGAGTGCAGAACTGTCGACTGACCAGTCAACCTTCAAAGAACTCGCTAAATGCGCCATCGGATTTGGTTCAATCCCGATGCTGGCAATACCTAGTTTCTTGCACTCGACCAAAGTCGTGCCAGTGCCGCAGAATGGATCCAGGACAGTGTCCGATCCGTGGATGTCGAGCCGATCCAAATAGTTCTGAACTAGGTGAGGAGGGAATGATAAAACGAACCGGTACCATTGGTGGACTGCCCTGTCTTCGGGACGTAGCCTGTTCGCATCCTTAGTAGCAGCGGTGCTTTTTTGAGGACTCCTGGTCGCCATTAGTACCGTCCGATGGCAGGTTCTCGGTGCAACTAGAGTCTACTACACCTTGCTATCGGAGTCTGTTGTCTGCAAAGGCCTTCAAACTGTAGTATCACCCTCTGTGGCTCTTACTAATACGGCCTTGACGTGATCAAGAGGAGCAACCGGCGTAGGGTCTACACCATTGAGCATGGCGAGATAGTAGCTGACGTAGTCGCCCAGCAGGATGGCGTAGAGTTGTTGCGCCAAGGGCGTTGGACCTTGTGCCTCTACCGTTTCGTTGGCTATTCCTGCGGTTCGGAGTAGCTCTTTTGTCACCTGCAGCCTGATTCGCGTGCGTTCATGATAGAGGCATGAGCCAAGCTGAATGACGCCCAAGGCGTCGGTGAGCGCGGCTGGATTCGTGTACCCAACCACAGCGTTGTGGTTCGCTTCCGGCAGGTGCTCAAACTCGGCCCACTGCTTGCTGTTCTCGTTGATTTGCGTCTTCCACCGCCGGGCCACTTCTCCAAGAAACTCCGCGCCATAGATGCTCGCGATGCGCCCATGTAGTGTTCGCGCCAATTGCTTGGCCGGGTTCAACCGTTCCGGCGCGGCAGCGGCAAGAACCTTAGCGTGCGTTGCAACGTATTCAATGGCACTCGTGACTTGTGCAGCGCGGCATTGGATTACATTGAGCGTTGTCAGGGCATGGATTACGGGCATGTAGAGATGCGGCAGTGCGGCGCGGGGCTGGCTGACACTTCGTATAGGATAGTGCGGGATGCCAATTGCCCGGGCACGCTGGTGGAGCTCGCCTCCGCTTGCAATGACAAGCAGTAACGCACCCTTGCGAGAAGCGGCTTCGAAAGCGGCAAGGGTTTCTTCAGTGTTGCCGGAAAAGCTGATGGCAATCACAAGGGTGTGGCTGTCCACGTACCCTGGAATCGAATAGCCTCGCACGACTTCAATCGGCACAGTCGCCGTAGTCGACCCAAGGGTTCGCGCGAGGTCGCCGCTTATCGCCGACCCACCCATGCCGAGCATTACGACCGAACGCGTAGCCTGGTAGGCAGAAGGCAGCGACACCCTTTGTGCCAGGTCCCAGGCGGCAGCGCAGGCACTGGGAAATTCCCCAATCTGGGCCGCCATATTGCCGGAGTCGAGCAGGGCAAACGAACGATCGTCGTCAAGGTTGGTCATGCGTTACTGCGTTTAGGGCTGTGCTTGGTGATAAGCTTACTGCCGCGCTTAGGGTTTGTGAATACGTACCCAACGCTTCGGTTCTTTGCCATAGCTGCGGGAGCCAAGCTTGGACTTTTGAGCAAGCTCATGTTGAAGACGGCGAATATAGGAATTGGCCGGCGGCAGATCAACCGGTTGCGACGTGTGCAAGGTTTCCTGCACTGCCGCCTCGGCAAGGCGAAGGTCTTCGTTCTCTTCCATCGAGTGGCGGGTGTTGAGATCGAAGATGCTGGCAAGGCTCTGGTTTATTTGAGACTGTGCATTACTTCTTAGCACGAAGATAGGAATTTCCTTCTCCTCCGCTTGGCGCAAGGGGCCGGTACGCTGACGGTAGTAGCTTTTGAGCGTCAGAACCACGTCGGCCGCATCCAAGTCTTCGGTGACCCAAGCCGGCACCGCCAGGTTGCGTGCCGCATCTTCCAAGCGTCTGCGACTTACGCCAAATGGAAAGATTGAGACTGGGTCGCGCTGCGGTGCTTCTTCATTGGCCTCTTCAGTCCAGTGATTGGGAATGAGCTGAGATTCAGGCATGCGAGACCGACCATTATAGTTTGGCTCGGGCCGCCCTCGTTGCTCCCTGGCTTCGCCTTCCTGAGGATCCCAAAGTTCTTGCGAGCGAATGCTCTTCGGGGGCGCAATTGTATGTTTCGTAGATTCAATGCTATTGTCATGCCCACGAACGCGCTCCTCCACGGCAATAGGCCGTCCGCGCAGGAGGCTATCTATGGTCTCGGCGATGTCATGGTGCACGATCATGTGGTGCCAACCCTTGATTTCAACCAGGAACTGGAAGGTGGGCGGGGCCTTGCGCTCCAGCACAGACTTTTGCGAGCGTCGTCTCCGCGCCTCTTCGTCACTGAGCGTTACGGACTGGATGCCTCCGATGAGATCGGATAGCGTTGGGTTCTGCATCAAGTTAGTTAATGTATTTCCGTGCGCAGTGCCCACGAGCTGGACTCCGCGCTCAGCTATAGTACGCGCAGCAGCGGCTTCCAACTCCGTCCCAATTTCATCGATCACGATGACTTCGGGCATGTGGTTCTCGATCGCCTCTATCATGACCTTGTGTTGGTCAGTGGAGCTCGGCACTTGCATACGGCGCGCCCGACCGATACCGGCATGGGGAATGTCACCGTCGCCTGCAATCTCGTTAGAAGTGTCTACTACCACTACGCGTTTGTGCAATTCGTCGGCAAGCACGCGGGCAACATCGCGCAGGAGCGTTGTCTTCCCCACGCCCGGGCTGCCTAGCAACAGCGGGCTTTTGCCGGTCTCAACCAGGTCGCGAATGATCTCAATCGTTCCGAACACGGCCCGCCCGATGCGGCAAGTCAGGCCGACGATGTCTCCCCTGCGGTTGCGGATGGCTGAAATGCGGTGAAGCGTCCGAGGAATGCCGGCGCGGTTATCGTTTGTGAATGCACCCAACCGAGAAATGACGAAGGTAATGTCGTCTGCCGTCAGTTCTCTGTCGTCGAGGACAGCTTCACGCTTGAGAAAGCGCGCTTCCGGTTTTCGTCCAAGATCCAGGACAATTTCAAGCAGGTCGGACGCGTCATCGATTGCTTCCAAGGAACGCCGGATCCGCGGTGGCATCACACTCACCAGGGCTCCAATGTCATCTGTTACCTGAATCTCAGTCTCTGTAGGTGGAAGCCCCAACCCTAGCGGATCATCCATTCGACTATGCCTCACGTACCGCTAATGCGGAATTCCCCGTCCCTTCGCCCTATTGTGGAGGTAAATCGGCACCACTTTCATCGCGGGAGACTGCCGATGTTTCAGTGTCATGATACCATGCCGGCCCACGGAGCACCGTGCCGATGATGCTATCGTAGCCGTGGAGGAAATCGGCGGCGGGCATCGCCCGCTTGCCGGCCAGTTGCACTTCTTCAAGCAAGACGACTCCGGAGCCCGCGACCACGGCGAGCTTCTCCTGATGCCTGATTACTGAGCCCGGCGCTTCATCATTCTCACGCGTTATGGCGCGCGCGCGAAGGACTTTGAGCTGCCGATCGTCCCAAAGCGTCACCGCACCCGGCCACGGCTGCATGGCTCGCACATGGCGACAAATGGATTCTGCATCTTGATCCCACTGCACAATGCCGTCATCTTTGCTCAGGAGCGGAGCATACGTGGCTCTGGCGCTATCTTGCGCTTGTGCTTTGACACGTCCGGCGATCAATTCATCGAGTGTTGGAATGAGGAGATCGGCGCCAAGCTGAGCAAGAGCAGTTGTCAATGCAGACGTGATCTCTTCTCCCGAAAGGCGCAGTGATTGTTGCCTGAGGATTGGGCCGGTATCAAGACCCTCGTCCATTTGCATGATTGTCACGCCCGTCTCAGGGTCACCGGCGAGAATGGCTGCGGTCACAGGTGCAGCTCCGCGGTGACGGGGCAGGAGAGAAGCGTGCACGTTCAGGCACCCGCGCGGCGGCAGGTCGAGAACCGCCGCCGGCAGTATCTTGCCGTAGGCTGCAACGACGATGAGGTCGGGAGCCGCCGCCGCGAGTTCTGAGACCACGGAATCCCTGCGCAGGGAGCGCGGCTGTATGACGGGGAGATCGTATTCGGCAGCCGCTTGTTTTACCGCCGGCATTTTCCGTCTGCGGCCGCGTCCTGCCGGTCGGTCCTGCTGGGTCACCACCAGGACAACGTCGTGATGTTGCGCGAGGGCGTGCAAGCTGGGTACGGCGAAAGCGGCGGTGCCGCAAAAAATGACACGCATCTCGACTTCCTAATAGTCTTCGATTGGAGTTTCCGGCTCCGCTTCAGGGTCAGCGCGGCGGATTTCCTCAGGGTCTTCGACACGATCTACAAAGAGTGTACCGTTCAAGTGGTCGATCTCATGCTGAAATACGCGCGCCAAGAGGTCTTCAGCGCGGATGCGCACCTTCTTCCACTCGAGCGACCTGCCCTTGACGACAACGCTTTGATACCGGCTCACCGGGCCATAGTAGGAGACGTAAGAAAGACAACCCTCCTCGTCCAGGATAGTCTCTTCCGAAGTCTTGACAATTTCAGGGTTGACGAGAGCCATCCGTACTTCATCGGCGTCAACTACGATCACGCGCAAAGGCACGCCGACTTGCGGAGCAGCCAAACCCACGCCCGAAGCGTCGTCCATGGTGGTGAACATATCATCCGTGAGCTTTCGCAGCCCCCGCATGCCCTTGGAAACAGGTTTGGCTTTCTCACGCAGTGTTTCACTGCCTAGCTGAAGAACATTTCTCACGGCCACGTTGGTTATTCCAGCCTTGAAAATGAGTGTCTACAACACACTGACCGGGTCTACGTCGATAATCCACCCTGGTGGTACGTGAACCAGGAGATCGTGAATGCATCTGCCACGCACCATAACATGCCAACGGTAGAGCCCGCGTACACGTTCGGGAAAGGCGGGCGCCGGTCCCAAGAGCTCGACCGCCTGGCGGTCACGGTCGATGGTCTCCTGAAGACATTGTACCAAAGCGACCGCCGATTCTGCGGCGCGCTCCAGATTGCGGTCTTGGTAAAGCAAGACCGCCATTTCCACACTTGGAGGAAAAGCGCCTGTTCGTTCTGCGACGTTCTTGCGGTAGAACCACAAGTATCGACCAATCTTCAAGGCGCGCAAGGGGAGGCTTTCAGGTGTGTACGTTTGAACGAGCATCTCTGCCTGCGCTTGTGCAGCCATGAAACCGATGCGCCGCAAGAGTTGGTATGTCCGCTCCGAGGCCCGGTAGTCAGGCAAGTGAAGCGCTGTGTCTGCGGATACGACGGCGTAGAGGCCGACGGGCAAGGGTTCGATTAGGACGGCCGCGGTTCCAATGAGGATGTCCAGCTTGCCCTCTCGGAGAGCGGCTAGAGGGTTTGATTCATCCTTTTCGCCCATCACGTCACTATCCCAGCGCGCGATCCGGGCGGCAGGGAAGATTCGACGCATCTCGATTTCTACAGCTTGTGATCCGACGCCGCGAAAGCGAAGCTGGTTCTCGCACCGCGGGCATTGTGTAAGGATTGGCGATTCTGCGCCGCAACGGTGGCAGCGCATGACCCCACTCGCCCGATGCTGCACCAGCGGCACGCTGCAATTCCGGCATTGAATGAGATGCCCGCACTTCGGGCAGAGCGCATGGGTAGCAGCGCCACGCCGGTTCTGCAGCAGCACCACAGGCCGGCGTGCTTCAAGTGCGTTAGTTATCGCGTCCCGTAGCTCGCGGCTGATGATCTGACGGGGTCCAACGTGGCGAGCAGTGCGCATGTCGATGATATTCGCGGTGGGAGTGACGTCAGTTGCGCGGGTGAAGTGCGCCTGACCGCTCTCAACCTCAGCATACGTGGTCACGCGCGGCGTATGCGAAAACAGCAGCATGGGCGCG
This sequence comes from Chloroflexota bacterium, assembly GCA_965221905.1. Lineage (GTDB taxonomy): Bacteria > Chloroflexota > UBA11872 > VXOZ01 > VXOZ01 > VXOZ01. The sequence continues at coordinate 2,140,802 of OZ244922.1, read as the reverse complement.
GCGAAACTCTCTGCAAGCCAACCGGCGGCGGTAACCGCATGAAAGCGGGGGCTCTCCGAGTTCTTGTAAGAGTCTTCGTGCTCATTGTCGACCAATACCAAGCCGAGCGACTGATAGGGAAGCAATACCGCCGAACGTGTACCAACTACTATGACCGGGTCATCGCGCTGCACCCGCTCCCAAGCGGCTCGGCGTCGGGCCGGTCGCAACGCACCATGCCAGGGCAACACGTGATCCGGGAAGAAGCTCTCGAGCGCTTGCGCGATCCGCTGCGCGGCATAGTTATTTGGCGCAAGGATCAATGCTTGGGAGCCGCTCTTGTGCGCTTGCGCAACAGCGTGCGCGTAGAGCGCCCAAGTCTCGTTGTCGGCGCCCGCGGCACAGCCGGACATTACTACCATGGAATGAGCAGGAGAGTGCTGGTCTTTACTAGACATAAACTCCGCAATGGCTTCCCAGGCGCGTTGTTGCTGAGGGGATCCCAGTCGCGGCAATGCGCCTGGCTGCGTTTCGTCGCTTTTGTTTCGATACTGGGTGGAGAGGCGCACCAGTCCTTTGTCCTCCAGCGCGCGCAGCGAGGCCGCGCCCGCCCCGGTCTCCTCGAGGAGGGTGCGAACCAAAACGCCCTTGCCGTAGGACTCCAAGGCTCGCAGGAGCTTTCGCTGTGATCGCATACGCGTTAAGAGCGGCTCGGCTTCCTTTGTGGACGAAAGGCTTTCGACCCACTGGTCTCTCAAGGGCGGCGGCTTAACGGGGTTCAAGGCGACGCGCAGATGCACCGCACCCAGGCGCTCCAAGCGACGCTGCATCCGTGGGAACACCGTCGGCCCGGCTAGTTGCTTCAGTCGGTCGTGAGCGACTTCACCTTCGCTCCGCAGCGTTTCCAGGAAAAGGCGCTCTCTCGGGGTAGTAGCCACGTCCTCCGGCAAGTCTACAAGCGGGTCCAGTCTCGACCAGCGCCTCACGCGCTCGCGCAGGCCCGGCGGGAGCATGGGCCCTATGACTTTCATGGGGGATGCGAGATAGTAGCTGGATATTCGGCGGGCAAGCGCGATCTGCACTGGTGTAAGGAGCGCACTCTCGGCCACGACGTCCATGACTTCGCGGACGTCGTCGACAGGGGACGTATCGCTGCCGGATACCACGAGGCCCTCGATGATGCGGTCCCCGAATCCCACGAGCACCATTATTCCAGGAGCCACTAAGTCTCGCAGGTGATCGGGAATGGCGTAGTGATAAGTTTTGTCGGCAGGGACGTTGAGCACGTCCACTGCAATCTCGGCAAACGGAGTTTCAAGGGGTGATGATATCACCCGCGCGGGCAAATCCGACACTTTTCCGCCGTGATGATGGCGCTAACTTGGTCTATGGCCCGGTCAATCTTACCGGTTTCATTGGTCACATAATAGTCGAAATGGGGAATAGCCGCGAGCTCTTCCCGCAGGAGAGAATCGCGTTCTGCTCTATCTTCAGGCGATTCGGCGCCACGGTGGTCTCTGCGCTCCTGAAAGGTTTCCAAGGAGAGGTCCGGTACTCCAATGAATATGTGGATGCTCTTCGACATGCGCTGGCGGATTGAAGCGGCTCCCTGCACGTCCACCCGCAAGAGAACGTCACGTCCCGTGTCCATCGCCTCCACGACTTCATGCAGCGGCGTACCGTAGCGGTGCCCGTAAACGATTGCGGTTTCCAGGAACTTCCCTTGGGATTCCCACTGCAGGAATTCTTCCGGGGTCAGAAAGTAATGGTGAGTGCCACTAATTTCCCCCGGACGCGGATCACGAGTGACTGCGGTGATCGCCCGATAGAACGCGATCCCTCTATCGATGAGGCCGTCGATAATCGAGTCTTTTCCCGCTCCCGATGGACCGGAAAGCACTATTAGAAGCGGTCGAGAAGTTTGGTTTACGGGAGACACCAATTCACATGCTGCTTGCTTTGGAGTATTCACCGCCACTCAGACCCCTAACGCTAAAGTCTTTGTATGGTGAATAGAGTAAGCGACAGACTCGTTACCGGTCAATTTGGGGCGCGAGGATGCGCCGAGCATCGTAGTCCGGCCATGCGTATCCGGGAGGCAGAAAGTATGCCGAACCATCTCATGCCTGTTCCCAGGGCGCCAGGTTTTGTGAGGAAAGCTCGTGGTAGAAGAGCACGTAGCTCCTATAGCGGCGCGGCGCCATGTCGCCGGCGTCCCGTGCCATCCCTACAGCGCAGCCGGGCTCGTCGAGATGCGCACAGTCACGGAACCGGCATGTACCTATCAGCTTACGGATTTCAGGAAATAGATGGGGCAGGTCCTCGGGCAGAATGCTCCAGGAGGTCAACTTACGCAGCCCCGGCGTATCCATCACAAGGGATTCTTCGTCGAGCGTGATTGTTTCGGAGCGTGTGGTGATGTGGCGACCTTCGCCTTTCGCGCCAACGGCGCCCGTCGGCAGTTCGGAGCTTGCCGCTAGACGGTTTATGAGAGACGACTTGCCGACGCCGGAAACTCCGCTAAAGACAGTCCGCATGCCCTGCAATGTATCCCGCAACGTTGCTATCCCGCTGCAGTCCGGGACACTCGTATGGAGTACGGTGTAGCCAAGGCGTTGATAACCGGAAAACTCTTCCACAACTTCAGCCGGAATGCCCCGGTCAATCTTATTTAGCACCAAGAGCGTGGGCAGAGTGTGGTACTCGGCGATCACAAGGTAGCGGTCGAGCAGAATAAAGTCCGGCGACGGTTCCGAGGCTGCCAGCACAATCACAATTTGGTCGACATTCGCCGCAAGCACGTGAGCACGCTTGCTCTCAGGAGCTTGGCGTATGATTCCCCACGTCTCGTCATCATCCCGCAGAATCTCTTCGATCACGCCGGTGCCTGGCCCAAACGAACGAATGCGTACGTGATCGCCGATGCTAACGGGAGAACGTGATTGGGTTGGCTGTACCCTCTGCACGCGGGGCGCTCTGCTCTTGCTCGTGGAGTAGACAAACTCCTTGCGCAACTTTCCTCGAAGCTTGCAGTTAAACGTGCCGAAATCGGTCTTTACGACGTATTCCCCACGTGAAACCCGCAGGACTGTACCTTCTTGCATCTGATTGCTCGGCGGAGCGCTCATCGGATCGCCTCAAGTGCACAGTGCAGCGCAAAGATGGATACAGCGGCACGAAAAGCAAAAGACCGACATCCAAAATCAGATGTCGGTCTCAAATCAGCGGTGTGCGTTAGTTTCCACATGTAGCCTCATCCCGCAGTAACAGAGAAGCTGAGTCTAGGACTGTGGGGCCGGTGTTTCAATCGAGGATTCTGCATCCGGTATTTCTTCCGGTTTGGCTTCCACAGTGACTTCCTCAATTTTGACGGTCTCTTTCAGGAAGTCGATCGTCTTACGCATGCGCAGATTCATGGCGATGTTGGTGCGCGAGGCTTCACTATTCAGATATTGCTGCATCTTCTGAAATTGCGCCTGAATTTCGTCCTTCGACGGCTGCTTCTCTGTTACGATCATCCCTGCTTGTTGCTCTTGCTGCGCGATTTGATTACGATAGTTTGCCATGCTCTGCACAATTTCCGCCTCGATTTCTTCGACAGGGACAATAATGTCTTCTTGACTGGCTACAGCATCGATCGCAATGAAGTTGCGCACCATGCCTTCTGCCCGTTCAAAAATGCGTTGCTTCCAATCTTCTTCCGAGAGATTGATCATCTGGAGGTAGTATTCTTTGGGTATGCCCCGCTGCGATGCTTCAAAGGCTTCACGCTGCTCCAAGCGCTGGGCCTGTTCCTCGATTAGGACATCCGGCACTTCGAACGTGGCGCCGGATAAAAGCTCTTGGACGAGGGTGTTCTCGGCCTGTTGCTCGGCGTCCTGCTCGGCACGCTCTTCCAAGCGCTTGCGCACGTCCGCTCGCAGGTCAACGATAGTCTCGAATCCGCCTGTGGTCTTCGCTAATTCGTCAGTCAACCCCAGGAGTCTTTTCTCCGACGTGCCCAGCACCTTGATCTCAAAGTCAGCCGACTTACCGCGAACCGCTTCGACGGCATAGTCTTCCGGCAACAAGAGAATGAAGGAACGTTCTTGGTCGGCGACCATACCGGTGGCGGCTTCGTCGAACCCTTCCGGCATGGTGTTCTCGCCAATAATCAGGTTGGCGCCAGGCGTATTGCTGACGGTGCGGCCTTCTACGCTGATGCGCAAGTCCAGACTGACGCGATCACCGATTTCTACAGGACGTTCGACGTCGTCCCACTGCACCATTTGCTGTTCGAGGCTTCTCAGCACAACTTCAATGTCTTCTTCGGTTACGAGCCGCTTTTCCTTGGTAATCTGGATGGCCCGGTAGTCACCCGTATCAACTTCCGGTTTCACCGGCACCGTGGCGGCGAATGACACCGCTTCATCTTTCTCGGCTTGCAGCAACTCGAGTTCCGGATTACCCACAGGCTGGATTTCCGCCTGATTTACTGCTTCCGCATACGCCTCAGGCACCAGACGATCGAGTGCTTCGCGGAAGACCGATTCTACCCCGGCGTGTCGCTCTACCAGGGCCTGCGGCGCACGGCCGCGGCGGAATCCGGGAATATTGACCTTGTCGCTGACACGGCGTACGGCACGCTTGTAAGCCGTCTCAACCTCTTCGAGCGGCACATCCACCGTAAGTTTCACCCGGCTCTTTTCGAGTTGTTCCGACTCTACCGTGATCATCATTGCCGTGTATGCTCTCCCTTACCGCAACACCGTTGAAGGTGCAGGTATCTAACTCTTCAGTTTTCGCGAAAGTTCGTGACATAGCAAAAAAAGAGGCGCAGCCTTAGCAGCGCTCTTTTTCTCTAACGTCGGCGTTCTCGTGACTCGCCGGGAGCGGAAGACGGGATTCGAACCCGTGACCCTCACCTTGGCAAGGTGATGCTCTACCTCTGAGCCACTTCCGCACACTTTGACACGCAATCATTATATCGAGTTGACAGTTTCTTGGCAAGATGCGGGCAACTGATCACGTTATACAATAATTCGCAACAACCTATGTCGATCTCAAGGCATATGAGCCTATCGTGGACTGTGACACCGGGAACCAATCGCAGGTGTATCCGAAAGTATATGGTATGCTAGTCCCGATACACAAAGGAGACACCAAATGACACAGGCTGACAATCTTGACGCGCGAAGAGTGATCAAGCGTGTCTGGGAAGATGGGAACTTCAGGAACCTGCTGCTGCGCGATCCACGTGGAGCACTGGAGGAACTCAATATCGACGTGCCGGGTCATCTGTCCCTGGCCGTTTATGACAATACTGGCTCCACGCATCACATGATTATCTGCACGCCGTGTAGCTGTTACCCGTCATTCTTAGGCGGGGCACCCCACTTTTGGAAAGACCCGAACTACAAGACCGCCATCATCAGTGATCCCGCAGCTTGGCTAAAGCAGATGGGCACCGAACTTGGACCCGACGAAACGCTGCAAGTGGTGGATACCGACGTAAACCGTCGCGCCTTTGTCATTCCCAAAAGGCCCGATGGCGAAATTACCGAGGAAGTCTTGGCAGAGGCAGTAACTACCACGAGCCTCGTCGGCCACACGCGCTGACGCCGATTGCAGAGCGCATGAGGCGCGAAGGCCGGGCCGGGTTACTTTGGAATTCGTGCAAGGTTTAGTGTGTTGGGCGGTGTCCTGCTCAAGGGTTGCGCCTCTTTGAAGCTTGCAATGAGAGTGAGAGTCACGCGATGAATCTATGTATGGTGGGGTACGGCAGTATCGCCGATGTCCATCGTCGGTCGTTTGCCCGGATACCCGGTGTTCAGATTACGGCGGTGGTCGGGCGGCTCTTGGAGCCAACGCAGGCGTTCGCGCAGAAGTGCGGCGCTTCCTTGGCAACGGTGGACCTCGCGGAAGCACTGGCGCAAGATGACATAGACGCGGTCGTCGTCACGTCGCCCAGCGCGAGGCATGCAGCGCAAACACAGGCTGCGCTCGAGGCCGGCAAACACGTGCTGGTGGAGATCCCTCTCGCCCTCTCCCTACAAGAGTCCGAGATGCTCACTGCGCTTGCCGAACAGAAGGGCCGCACCATGATGGTCGCCCATACCATGCGCTTTTGGCCGACGCTGTCGGCAGTGCGGCAGCGCATTGCCGAAGGCGAGTTGCATGTTCACAGCCTGTATATTCACTATGGGTTCCTGCGCCGAGAGAACGTGAATTGGCAAGGACGGCGACGCTCGTGGACCGACAACTTGCTCTGGCACCACGGGTGCCATGCGGTAGATACAGCGCTCTGGCTGCTGGGGGAGCCCGCCAAAGATATTGCGGGCTACATGGGGCCGCCGCACCAAGAGCTTGGAATTCCTCTAGATCTGGCGGTGTCGCTGCGTACGCAACGCGACCAAATCGTATCGTGCGCGCTCTCCTACAACACTATGCGTCCTCTCCTCGAAATCCTGATCATTGGTGAAGAGACCACGTTGATGGTCCGGGATAGAAGACTGGTTGATCCTAATGATCAGATAGTGGCTGCCGGTGGCGAAAATGAGGAAGCCAGCGCCGGGTATTTGCAGAATATCGAATTCATCAGCGCGCTCCGCCAAGAGCGAGAACCAATGGTATCCGGTGAAGCGGTCTTGCCAACTATGCAGGCACTGCAAGCCGTGCAGGACATGAACCCTCAAAACCCGCATCTGCAGTAGTCCCGCTGCCCCGTTGAGCTTCTTAGTGTTGCTCTTGACGGGTTCATGGTACCGTGCAGTCACAGTTAGATTCCGGGTGTGAAAACTCCCAATTACCTCGACCACGGCCTTATGAGGAGGGCATTGATGGTACACGCTATACCTCTTGATCTGTCGGCAGTGCGAAATGCCGCGCGCCAAGACGACGTGTCCTCTTGGGATGGTCCCGTAGCGGGTGAACTGGACAACCTGCCGGACGGAGAGCAAGCGTATTGGGGAATTCCATTCGAGCTAGGGGCTTCAGATGCAACCAAGAGCTGGATTAGGTTGAGCAAAGATGGAGTTGCCGTACCGGTTGGCCGCAGCGGCATCACGCATTTTGTCATTGCGCACTTCTGTGACGCAGAACCAGGTGTATCAGAGAATCCCGGAATGACCGGCATGGTCATGCAACCTGGCGAACAGCTTGCTGCCTATACGCTTGGATACGCCGACGGCGACGAACAGTCGCAGCCGGTCCGACGGCGGTTCGAGATCAACTCGACGGTAGCTTGGGGACAAATGGCCTTTGCCGCCCGGCCGCAGAATGCCACGGAGCCGGTGGACATCAACGGGCCGTATCCTCGCGGCTCATGGGGGCACTGGCAGACGGGCATTGCAATGTCGCGGGCAAGAACATCGTCATACTATTGGATCTACGCCTTACCGAATCCGTACCCTGAAAAGACTGTGGAATCGTTGCACTTGGCTGCCACCGGCAGCGGAAACGTGGTGGTTGCCGGCATCACCCTGTTTACAGGCAAGCATCATCCCCTACGCCACAATCAATTGGAGAGCTTTCGCATAGTGCTGCCGCCTGAAATGGATGGCGCGCCGCCCGAAGACACCCCGGTGACCGTGGACCTTGGTACCTTGGCGCGCAAGTATGCGGTACCGGCGTTCGACCCGGATACTTGGCTCAGGGACGAAGCGCTCGGCTTGGGCGAGGCAGAGAGCAAAGAAGATGGGAATTCCCTCATCGTGGATGTGACCGCCAGCCCTGACGCCACGCTGGAGGTGGCCGGTCGCGCCGTGCCAATGGATTCGCTTTACGAAACGGGTCAGAGCAAGAGCGGCGACGGCAAAGTCCTGGTTGAGGTCCTCACCCCGGAACGTGCATGGGTCCACGTGCGGTTGGAAGATGCGACTACGGACAAGCCCACCGCTGCACGCGTCCACTTCCGGTCGCCCGACGGCCGCTACTTGCCACCGTACGGTCATCGCCATGAAGTGAATGACAACTGGTTTGAAGATTACGCCGGCGATCTGAAACTAGGCACGACCCAGTACGCTTACGTTGACGGTACATTCCAGATCGAGCTACCGGTAGGTGATGTGTTCGTTGAGATCTTCAAGGGGTTTGAGTACCAACCGTTACGCCAACGGATCAATATCGCGCCCGGCCAACGCGAACTCACGCTCAAGCTGGCGCGTCCGCTGAACTGGCGCGCAAACGGCTGGGTTACCGCCGACACACACGTGCACTTCATTTCACCACAGACGGCATGGCTTGAAGGCCAAGCGGAGGGCGTGAATCTGATAAACCTCCTCGCTTCCCAATGGGGCGATCTCTATACGAACGTCGGGGATATCACCGGCGACGTTTCCGGGGTCAGCAGGGACGACACTGTGGTGTATGTGGGTACGGAGAATCGCCAGCATTTGCTGGGACACATCAGCCTGCTGGGAGTGAAGGGCGAACCGGTGTATCCCATGACCACAGGCGGGCCCGGTGAAAGCTACATTGGAGATCCAGTGCTCAGCAGCATGAGTGAGTGGGCGGACCGCGCGCGCGAGCGCGACGGCCTGGTGGTCATTCCGCACTTCCCGAACCCCTATACCGAAGCAGTGGCGGAGATCGTTCTCGGTAAGGTAGATGCGGTAGAGATGAAGTACTTCACTGCCAACATGGAACAATTCGGGATACACGAGTGGTACCGGTTTCTCAACAACGGTTACCGGGTTGCTGCCGTGGGCGGCACGGACAAAATGAGCGCAGGGATTCCGGTCGGCGGCGTGCGCACGTACGCCCTGCTGCAGGATGACTTTTCCTTTGACACCTGGGCACGGGCCGTCCGCCAAGGACGTACTTTTACAACGAGCGGGCCGCTAATAGACGTGCGGGTTGAAGGGAAACACCCCGGCGACGAGCTGAAGTTGCCAAACGGCGGCGGCACGCTAACAGTCGAGGCTTGGGTGGAATCGGTGCTGCCGTTCCACGAGCTTCAAATCGTATGCAACGGCGCCGTGGTTGCAACGGAAACAGTGCCGAGCGGTAGCAAGACCTGTCGGCTTAGCCGGGAAGTGAAGCTCAACGGGAGCGGCTGGATAGCGGCACGCTGCGTGAGCTCGCTGGAAGTGCAGCACTATTGGGTCGTAAACGTGGCGGCGCACACGTCGCCGGTGTACGTCGTGGCCGATAACCAGGAACTCTTCAATCCCAGCGACGCGACTTACATGATGACAATTCTGGATGGCGGACTGACCTGGCTCGACACCCTTGCGACGCGTGGAGATGCTGAGCGACACAACGGTGTGCGACAGGTTTTCCAGCATGCCAAAGCGCATCTTCAAGGACGCTTGCACGACCACGGTCACGGGCATGAGCGCTAACGATGGCGCGCCGGCAGCAAATGACGCTGGGTTTGCGTTCCTAGAGCATACGGCCGACGTAGGTGTGCAGGCATGGGGGCCTGATCCCGGTGTTGCATTCGCGGCGGCAACCCGCGGCATGTATGCCATCATGCTTGGCATTGACCCAGGCTTCGCGACCGGGCCGGCGATAAAGCACGAGGTTGCGGTCAGTGGCGAAACCTGGCCGGATCTGGTCGTGAACTGGCTGGCCGAGCTACTCTTCCTATTTAGCGTGGATGGCGTGGTTGCGCAGACCTGTGCGTTCTCTACGTGCGCACTGCCGCGCTGTTCGGCTAGCGTCGCTGGAGTATTGCTTGAAGACTCCGAGGAGAGCGCGGGAATAGAGATCAAGGCGGTGACGTACCATCAACTCGACGTTGCGATACTGCCAAACCGCACGACGATACAAGTGTACTTTGATATCTAAGTAGGTGAAATAGCATGGGGAAGAACGCGCCGCACAATTGGCGATCGGTGCTGCGGCAGCAGGATGCCGTCCGCTGGGAGCTACCGGTCAGCTACATGCCCGGCATGCGAGTTCCCGGACTTATCTTTGCTGATGAGGCCATGATCGATTCCATGGCCGGTGATATGGCGATCCAGCAGGTGGCCCATATGGCCGCGTTGCCCGGTATCGTCGGGAATGCGCTTGCCATGCCTGACATTCACTGGGGTTATGGCTTCCCCATCGGCGGTGTGGCGGCGATGCGACTCGAGGATGGCGTCGTCTCACCGGGTGGCGTGGGATTTGACATAAACTGCGGCGTGCGCCTGCTGCGCACGAATTTGCACGAGCGCGCCGTCAAGAGTCAATTGCCTGAAATCGTGAATCAGTTGTTCCGCGATGTGCCGACCGGATTGGGACGAGGGAAGAGAAAACGCGCCGTTTCCATAGACGTCGAAGGGGCTCTGGCCAGGGGCGCAGCATGGGCGGTGGACAATGGACACGGTAGCAGTGAAGACCTGGAGGCAATCGAATCCGGGGGATGCCTGCCTGGCGCTGATACCTCCAAAGTTAGCGATCGAGCGCGCCAACGGGGAGCGCCGCAGCTTGGTTCGCTGGGGTCGGGCAATCACTTTCTTGAAGTGCAAGTAGTGGAGACCATTGCGGATGAAAAGGCCGCGCATGCGTTCGGCATTGACGAGCCCGGTCAGGTCATGCTCTCGATCCATACGGGTTCTCGCGGACTTGGACATCAAGTGTGCCAGGAGTATCTCGGCGTAATGCAGCGCGCCATGGAGCAGTACCGGATTTCGCTCCCTGATAAGCAGTTGGCCTGTGCCCCCATAAAGTCACCTGAGGGTCAGGCATATCTCGGCGCAATGGCAGCGGCCGCCAACTTTGCTTTTGCCAACCGCCAGGCCATTACAGAGCGCACGCGACGGGCATTTCAGCACGTCCTTGGGCAGTCGGAACCTGCAATTGACATTGGTGTAGTTTACGACGTTGCCCACAATATCGCCAAAATGGAACGCCATCGCGTGGACGGTGAGGAAATGACTCTTTGCGTGCACCGTAAAGGCGCCACACGCGCCCTGCCCGCTGGAGATCCCGAAGTGCCCGCCAAGTACCGCGCCATCGGTCAACCGGTCCTCATTCCCGGCGATATGGGCCGATACTCGTACATTCTCGTAGGGCAAGAGCAGGCACGACGAGAGACCTTTGCCTCCACGTGCCACGGCGCGGGTCGGCTGCTGAGCCGGGGGGCAGCAAAGAAGAAGCTTGCCGGGGTAGACCTCGTGCGACTATTGGCGCAGAAAGGCATTGTCGTTCGCGCGCAGAGCAAGGCCGGACTGGCGGAAGAGGCGAGCGAGGCATATAAGGACGTGCGCGATGTGGTGGACATTGTGGAGCAATCCGGCATTGCCCGCGTCGTGGCGCGTGTGCGGCCCATTGGCGTGATCAAAGGCTAACGCGATGCTACAAGGCAAACTACCGGCAGGGCTCTTGGCGGAGCTACTCGCAGCCATACCAATCGATGACCCGGATGTCATAGTGGGGCCCCGCTTAGGCGAAGATGCCGCCGTGCTGGATATTGGCGATCGGTATCTCATTGCAAAGAGCGACCCAATTACGTTCACGGCGCATCGCATCGGCTGGTATGCTCTGCAAATCAACGCGAATGACGTGGCGACCATGGGCGCACGGCCGCGCTGGTTCCTGGGAACGCTGTTGCTTCCGCCAGACTGTACCACGCAGACCGTAAAGCAGATCTTCACCGACCTCCAAGACGCGTGCCAGGCACTAGGTGTCACACTGATTGGAGGGCATACGGAGGTAACCGACGGAGTAAAACGGCCAATTCTTGCCGGTACGCTCTTGGGGGAGGTCGCAAAGGACCGCCTTGTGGTGAATGCCAACGCACAGCCTGGAGACGTAATTCTCCTTACGAACGGTGTTGCTATCGAAGGGACAGCTATCCTAGCGCAAGATGCGAGCGAGGAACTTGCGGCCCAAGGCGTAGCGCCGGCCACAATCGCCCGTGCGCAAGCATATCTCGATGATCCCGGTATTAGCGTGACGCCTGCCGCGGAGGCCTTGTGCCGCTCTCTCCATCCACGCGCGATGCACGATCCGACGGAAGGCGGCCTGGCCACGGCACTGGCTGAGTTGGCAGCCGGGGCAGCATGCGGACTCTCTGTAGACCTCGATATGGTCCCGCTCTTGGCGGAGACCGCTGAAATCTGCGAGGCTTTGGCACTCGATCCGCTCGGATTGCTTGCATCGGGCGCATTACTCGCGGTAGTTGCGGCGGAAGACGTCGTAGCCGCCCTGGCCGCACTCCGCGACGAAGGTATCGAGGCCGCTGCCATCGGCCGCTTGACCGAATCGACACAGGGAATACGGATGCTTGTTGATGGCGCCTGGCACGATGTGCCATCGTTCCCAAGAGATGAGTTAGCACGATACTTCGAAGAAGGCCTGGGTTAGAGGATCCTAGCGTGGCGGCTCAATGAGAGCGGCAAATCCAGCTTGAACAGGGCTCTGATCGTGGTCTTGCACGTGCGCAGAATAGACGGGGATTCTATACTAGGATCAAGGGCTGTTGGGCCCCAATAATAGATGTGGGCCGTACCGTGCATAGCTGCGTTCGCCGGTGAAGACTGAGGCGGGCGCATTTGCCGAGAGATTTCCTGAATTACTCTGTACAACATCAAGCGAGGGAGTGAACGAATGTCGAAAGTTATCGACCTGCGCAGCGACACTGTAAGCATGCCGACGGACGAAATGCGAGAGGCAATGGCGAACGCGGCAGTCGGCGATGACTGTTATGGGGAAGACCCGTCCGTCAATCGGCTGGAAGCCATGGCCGCGGAGATTACGGGGAAAGAGGCAGCCCTCTACGTAACCAGCGGTACGCAAGGCAACCTCGTCTGCCTCCTGACCCACTGTCGTAATGGCGACGAGTTTGTCGTCGCAGACGAGGCCCATATTGTCACCACTGAGGCCGGCGACTTTTCCGCGGTAGCGGGCACGTCACCCCGGATCGCGCCATCTGACCGGGGCATCCTCACTGCCGAGAGTATTCGAAGCGTGCTCCGCCGGCCCTATGACGCATTCTCTCCGACACGCCTTATCTGTCTGGAGAATACCAACAATCGAGGCGGCGGGGCGGTGTACCCGCTGTCCACCCTGGCCGGCTTGCGGGACTTGGCTGACGAGCTGGATATAGCCATTCACATGGACGGTGCGCGCGTCTTCAATGCGGCCGCTGGCTTAGAGGTCCCGGTCTCTGAAGTTACGCAATACGTAGACTCTGTGACATTCTGCCTTTCGAAAGCGTTGAGCGCGCCGGTAGGATCTATAGTCTGCGGCGACAGTGCATTCATTGAAACAGCACGGCGTTTTCGACGTATGCTGGGCGGTGGCCTGCGACAGTCCGGTGTGCTGGCAGCGGCGGGGATCGTGGCTCTGCAGACCATTCCGCAGAAGCTTTCCCAAGATCATGCCAACGCACGGCGGCTTGGCGAAGGCTTGGGCGCTATTCCCGGTATTTCCGCCGATCACGTAGAGACCAACATGGTCTACATCGACCTTGATGCATCTGTGGGCACGGCGCCGCAACTTACGGCTGATTTGGCGACACGCGGTGTGAAGTGCGGCGCGGTTTCAGACAATCGCATTCGCCTCGTGACCTACCACCAGATCGCGGCAGAGGATATCGAGACGACAATTGAGGCAGCACACGAAGCGGTTAGGTTGATGACAGGTGTGCCGGCCACCGTGTGAGTCTGATTTCGCCTTAGTCACCGAGCAAGGCTTCGGATTCGCAGGCGCCAACAGAGCTCCGTTGGTAGTGAAACGCGGTACAAGTCCCTAGGACTTGTACCGGGGACGTGCATTACTCGTCGGCCGGCTCGGTCTGCAGCCGCTGGCGGACCTCTTCCGGTGACAGTGCACTCTCAAGGAATGAGAGTTTCGTGCCTTCGGGCAGGGCACTTTGTTGGATTAGCTGCCGCGCGTATTGCAGGTCACTGCCCGATACCGTTACCACCAGGCTGTGCTCTACCGTAACGGACGCCGCTTCATCAACCTTCGACGGAGCATGTTCCTCTAAAGCGTCCGCATCTCTTTTCGCCAATGAAGGCAATTGCTCTCGGAGCAGAATTCGGACGTGGTACGTGAGCAACGTGGCGGCTACCAGCGCTATGCTAACGTTTGTCCGAAGGGAGTCTATCAAACCGCTCCAAGGTTCAACGCCGAGTACGGAACGCAGTGATTCGTAGAGCAGTGTCCCAATCGCAATCACTACTGCAATCACGCTTGCTGATGCCACCGCATAGAGATAGATGCGGCGCACGAGCGATGACTGTTCTTCACCGCTTTCATCCGCATCCACTTGCTGCTGTATCTGCCGCCAATACCACACCCACGCAACGAGGCCCACGAACAGCAACGTCACATAGAGGCTCAACTGTTGCTGCAGGAAGTTGTCAGACAGGTCTAGCGTTTCCGCCTCGCCGGTCAAGAGCCCGATCACCAATCTTAAAATGCCGAACACGCCCGTCGCCAATAGAGCAACGCCGATTGCTGTAAGGATGTAAGAGTATACTCGACGAATTGCAGCTTGCCGTGGCAACTCGGCTACCAGAGTGGCGTCTCGCTGCAAGTGGTAGCGGTGGTAGTACCACGCTGTGGCCGCTACGAGAGCGACTGGCACGACGCGGGCAAAGTCATCGATGAACCCTAGCTCCTCGTCTACTGCGCCCAGTGCATTCAGAAGAATCCAGTAGAGAATTCGGCCGACTGCTAAGAGCGCGCCGGCTGCGCCCAGACCCACCGTCGCGTAGAGGTAGACCTTACGCAAGGCCGATCGCAACTCAAGGCTCTGCGCGTCCGCAATCTCGCCCTGAATTTTGGCCCAGTGATACGTCCAGCCGACACTACCCACGATGATCCAGGCGATGTTATTGGCATCCGGTAGCTCCCACCACGCAGAATTGACAGCATCAACGCCAAGCAGACGCTGAAGTATCGTTGCGAGCAGCGGAATCACCGACGCGACCAATATTCCTAAGCTACCAAATGAGGCGGCATACCAATACCAGCGTGTAATGGTTGCCGCCGCCCCGATCTGAAACCGCGCCGGCGGCCGCTGTCGAATGTGGTATGCCCAAAATAGCCCATAGACTAGGAATTCAGCCAGATTGTCTAGTAATTCAAGTGTTGCGAAGGAATCCCCGGCAAGACGCGCAAGTGGGACATAGAGGATTTCCCCCGCTGCCCCGGCAGTCTGGATAATCGTTACACCCAGCGCGCCGAGAAAAAAGAGGGAACGGAGTGCGCTCCGCTCCTCTGCGCTGTCACGCGCGAGGCGTTGTGCCCACACCCAATGCCCCAGCCAAAGCGGTGTAGCCACTGCAAGCAAGGCAAGATTCAAGCTCAAGCGATCGCGCCACCAATCGCTGCCTAAACCAAAGTCAGGGTCTTGCGGGACTATCAGTAAAGCAAGCCGCAGTAACTCGCTGCTGCTCTGCATGAAAATCAAAAGGCCGATGAAGGCCGCAGCGAGAATGTACAGACGCCGTACTGTGAGCATTGCGTGCTCCTCGTTACGGGAGAGAGTGCTTGATGTGGCTAGCCCCGGTCATGAGGCATTTACAGCATGTACAGGTCAAAGGGCTCGACGATCTTCCACTCACCGTCAAACTGCCGCAATCGAATGTCAAATTCACGCGAATACTGATTTGATCCGAACATCCCAAGGAGACCTAAGGGTGTCGGTTCAGAATGGAACCATGTGATAGAAAGCTCTACGGTCGCAAGGCCTTCCACGGTTGTTTCTTCTTCAACCACGATGCGTAAGCCCGTGCTAGATCCAGATCCGTATGACCGTATGATTGAATACCTGTTCTCTTTTTCTCTCTCCGCTATCTCTTCAAGGAGCTCAGGTGAGAGGTAGGACTTTGCGCGTTCTTCGTCGCCTCGCGTTACAGCAACGACAAAATTGTGCACCACGTCACTGGGGTTGCTCTCAACCTTATACTCGAGTTCGCCTGTTGTGGGGGAACGCCACACTAGCACAACGGCAAGCAACACAACAAAGAAAATTACCACAAGGATCGAAGCCAGAAACCGGTCTATTCCTTGAAACATCGCTCTTACCTGCAATTCTCAATGGCTTGCTGGAACGGCGCTTATATGCATAGTATACCAAGATAACTAAAAGGTGGACGGAAAGCAGCCCCGAAGATACTGTGCACTTGCCACACGTATGGATTTGTGGTTGCGTTGTCTCTCAATGAGCGAGCTGATGCTAACGGCATTCAGAGCCCAGTGGGCTTGAGGCAACGATCCACAGACCCGACGAACTGGTGCAACACGTTTCACTAGGAGGATAGGCTTTGAGAGTGGTTTCAGCAAAGACGCTTGGCGGATTGTGCCTGATTGTGGGCCCTGTGCTGGCATTCGTCTGCTTTCTCTTCCAGCCGGGCGGCGTGCTCTTCAACAACCTCTTGATGGACAACACCTTAGCAACAAATGTCGCTTTGGAGCGCATCCATACTCTGGCAACTGTCACGAGTATCGGAATTGCATTGGGGCTTATCCTCGCCCTCTACGGCCAATTCGCACTGCTGCGCAGTTGCCGCAGCGACGAAGCACTCTCCCAACTTGGCCTGCTGTTCTTGGCAGTCGGCGCTGTCGCTTGGGTGGTGATGCAGGGGCCAAACTTGGAAGTGGCGGATACGTACGTTGCGTATGCTGCATACTCTCACTCTGCTACTGTGGTCTTTAGAGTTGAATTTGGCATTAGCTTGATTACAAGTCTAGCAGTTGCTTTTGGCTTCTTGCTCTACAGTTTGGGCCTTGCGATCCGAGACGAATTCAATCGCATCGCTGCGGGGATCATAGCAGTAGTCTCGGTTATCGCGCTGGTGAGTCAGATTATCGGCGTCAGCGTGACGCCGCTGTTGCAAACTATGATCCAGATAAACCGGTTTTGTTTCGTGTCTTGGGCAATCTGGAGCGTATCGCTCGGAGTGGGTCTGCTCAGACGGAGTGCGCCCAAGCCCTCTCATGAGGGAGACGACAACTAGCCGCAAACAGTGAGGTGCTGTCCTTAGCGCCCTTATTGGGCTTCTAGCAGTAGAGCGTCTTCGATTTCGCAGCTACCCAGTGAACGCCTCATTGCCAAAAGCGCACATCTTCCTGATCCGGCCGATGCGACTGTTTGCAAGACAGGGCACGGCCAGGGTACACCAACACTGCTCACTTTCCGTCATGGGACCGCGGTCTACGGTTAGGCAGTAGTTTGCAATCCTCCGTTCAGACCGCTGGAGTCGTAGCCTAGATTCCGAGGCTGTATAATTGAATTGAGAAGTGGCTGGAGTTTTCGATAGCCTGCTAGAGGAAAGTCGCATGCGTGCTTTAGTCCTCCGCAGCTTGGCAGTACTGGTCGCCGTGCTTATCGCGAGCCGTTTCGCGCTGGTGGAATTCACAAACAGCGGCGATTGGCTCACGATCATAGTCTTTGCCGTTGGCGTGGCGTTGATCAATGCGCTGATTGGGCCGGTGCTCAAGATTGTCTCCCTTCCAGTAACCGTGCTGACGCTTGGCATTTGGATCCTGGTCTTGAACGGCCTGCTGTTCTGGTTGGGCACGGCGCTCCTGCCGGGTGTCGAATTAGCAGAGTCGGGCCGTCCCACGCTTTTATCGGCCATGCTTGTTGCCCTCATCATTAGTGTGGTCAGTTTTGCTGTTAACCGGATAGTGAAAGAAGAGGACGAGGGGGCGAAATAGGCAACATTCATGAATGAGAATAGGGAGTAGGCAGCATGCGGATTATGGTGACGGGAGCAGCCGGCTTTATCGGCAGCAACTATGTGCGTTACGTACTTTCCCGGCATCCGGACATTCACGTCGTGGCATTGGATAAGCTGACATACGCTGGCGTCCTGGCAAATCTCTCTGCATTCGAGGAGAACCCCCGTTTTCAGTTTGTTCAAGCCGACATTTGCGATGCTGACGCCGTGGGTGAAGCAATGGCGGGTTGCGATGCGCTCGTAAACTTTGCCGCAGAGAGCCACGTGGATCGCTCTGTAATGGACCCGGCGGCCTTCGTGCGGACCAACGTAGAAGGCATTCGCGTGCTCATGGAGGCGGCGCGCACGCACAACGTGACGCGGATAGTACAGGTGAGCACTGACGAGGTATACGGTCACGTGCCGGCGGGCGCCGCCAGCGAAGACGCGCGCCTTGCGCCACGCAACCCATACTCGGCCAGCAAGGCGGGTGGTGAGTTGCTTGCTCTTTCCTACTTTTCGAGCTTTGACTTGCCCGTAATGGTCACCCGTGGCGCGAACACCATCGGCCCTCATCAGTATCCGGAAAAAGTGGTGCCGGTATTCGTGACCAATGCCATCGAGGACAAGCCGCTACCGATCTATGGCGAAGGCAAAGCGGTCCGCAACTATATGTACGTAACAGACTATTGCGCCGGCATTGATCTCGTGCTTCATACGGGCGAGTTGGGCGCAGTGTACAACGTCGGCGTTGAATTCGAAGTCAATACCATGACTCTCGCCACGGCCATCTTAGAAGTCCTTGAAAAGCCCCGTTCATTGATGCGGCTGATCGAGGATCGACCGGGCCATGACTACCGCTACAGTCTCGACTCTTCCCGCCTGGAAGCGCTCGGATGGCAACCACAATACAACTTTCGGCAGGCACTGGCGGCTACGGTCAAGTGGTATGTCGAAAATGAAGATTGGTGGCTTGCTATCAAGTCCGGCAGCTATGCCGACTATTACGCAAGCAACTACGCGACTCGGCTGGCAAACTCGCGTCCCGCGACGGTAGAGTAAAGCGGACTAGCAAGAGTCGCTGGCTGTGGCGCTCAGGTCTGGGGCATAACCTCTGCACTACCCGTGACAAGGTCGTTACCGTGTTCGTCACGGCAGCCGACTGCAATCTGCAGTCTGCCCGATTCGTCATCCACCCTCTTGATCGCGCCCCACGCCGTTACCGTGCTATCCACGTACGCAGGTTTGCGAAAGCGTACCATAAGCTGACCCGAGGTGGTCCAAGCCGCACCATACGTAGTTGTAAGCATCTCCATGACGTAGGCGAGCAGCAGCATGCCGTGTGCAATCGGTCGCTCGAACGGTGTGGTGGCAGCGAACGCCGGATCTGTGTGAATGGGATTGTGGTCGCCGCTTGCTTCCGCATAGTCGCGTAACGTTTCCAGAGTCACCGTGTGCGATCGGGTAGGGAGTTCTGCACCGACAGGCCAGCGCTTGGTCGCATCCATCCCTATGCCTCGCTCGCGGGCATCATCAGCATCGAGCGCCCTGTCAGCACAGCACGCTGCTCGTGCTGGGCCTTAATCTCGACGACAATCACGTCCATACCGCCGCGCGACGTGGCCTGTACAACCTCAGCTTCTGCGTCGAGTGTGCTATCAAGCGGCGCAGTATCCATGAAAGTAAACTCCTGAGTGGCGTGTACGGAACCGGGCGGCAGGCCGATTGCCTCTATGATCCCGGCAAGCACCCACGCAGCGACGGCCAGGGGAGGCGCGGTGGTGTTGTCCCCGTGGTAGAGAGGGCTTTCACTCCCCACGGCAGCGAGATATTGCCGTACGCATTCGGGCGCAAGGTGAATTGCTTGCGCCGGGAAGCGATGACCGACCGCAAAGCGAGGCACTAAATAACTTTCCTTACTTGCTCAATTCGGGCTCCGACTTCCGCCAAGTTTTCCATTCACACCGTTTCGCTACGGCACGATCTACTATGCGCCCGTTTCGACATTCCATGCCCGTCGGCACGTAACTCACTTCCCGGCAATTATACCGGCAATAGCGGGGCAGTATCCAGATGCAGGTATTGCAAATCCGGTAGGCGGTCTCAGCAAGTCGATAAGTAAGCGTAGCCGCCGCGCCGAGAATTGCTATGGCGCTTGTGCTATAGCCTCTGTTGGGCGACGGTGGTGGCAGAGCACCCACCTGATGCATGGAGTTGGTGTACAATAATCAACGACACAGCAGTATCGCAACCCCTAATTGCTTTCAAGAACGCCCTATGAGACCGGAAGCAGACTTGCCGCTGGTAGATGATTAAGGAGCAGGTGCCGCGTTGTCAGATGCACCGTCCGGCCACAGATATCAAGCTGAGCAACAAGCCCTGCTCAACCGGCTCCGGCGGATTGAAGGTCAGGTGCGGGGCATTCAGCGCATGGTTGCTGAAGATAGGTACTGCGTGGATATTCTCCAGCAGATGGCGGCGATAACTGCCGGACTGCAGGAAGTCTCACTTATCGTCCTGCGCAGCCACATCGAGGGGTGCGTTTCAGAGGCGATTCGTTCCGGTGAAGACGAAGAACTCATCGAGGAACTAATGCACGCAATTCGAAACGGTGTCGGTCGCTGGGTGGTTCCGCCACACACAGCCAGCAACTCGGCGCCAATCACAGATGCAGGTGGGCCGGAGGAGTAAACTATGGCACGAGTTGGCTGGGGCATCATTGGTTGCGGCGACATTGCGAACAAAGCGGTGGCGCCAGCAGTAAACGAGGATCCGAATAGCACCCTCGTTGCGTTTGCAAGCAGCAGTCAAGAGCGAGCGGAAGACTTTACGAGTCGGCACGGCGCGCGGCGAGCGTACAGCGATATCAATGCCTTTCTCGCTGACCCCGATATTGACGTCGTCTATGCCGCAAGCCGCGTTTACGAGCATTTGCCGCAGACCATTGCGGCGGCGGCCGTTGGAAAACACGTGCTCTGCGAGAAGCCAATGGCGCTCACCGGCGCTGAGTGTCAAGCGATGGTTGACGCTTGTCGCGACGGCGGTGTCAATCTGGCCGTCGCGTACTATCGGCGCTACTATCCAAACAACCGAAAAATCAAGGAACTAATCGACAATGGGGCGATAGGTACGCCGGTCCTGGTACGTTTGGTATTGACAGGCAACTACGATCCGACTCCGGATGACCCGAAAATCTGGCGTGTTGATCCCGCCAAGAGCGCCGGAGGACCGATTGCCGACGTCGGCTCGCACCGCCTCGACCTCCTTTGCTATTGGTTTGGCGAACCCGCGGCTGTCGCTGCCCGCAATGAGACGCTCGTGCACTCGTATCCCGCTGATGATTCGGACGTGCTGCTGATCAAGATGGAGAGCGGGGTTCAGGTGACCGCCTCGTTTCACTGGAGCATCGGCGTCGGCTACGACACGATTGAAATATTCGGTACCGAGGGCGCAATCTTCAGTACGCCGACCGATGGGCCGCAGCTCACCTTGAAGACCGCGGCCGGCACCGAGGAGTTCATGCTCCCGCATGCGGAGAACAGGCACTTGCCGCTCATCCAGGATTTTAGTGATCGAGTCTTGGCAGGTAAGCCGCCGCTGTATTCAGGTGAAGATGGAGCCAAGACCACACGCATCATAGAAACTTCCTTTGCGGCAAGCCGCGCAGACAAGTGGATAACTATCTGATGATGAACATTATTGGCCGACCGCTTGAAGACATCGATACACCGGCACTCTTGGTAGAATTGGACGCCTTGGAGCGTAATGTAGCGCATATGGCGCGCGTGATCATTCAAGAGGCCGGGATAAACTGGCGTCCGCACAGCAAAGGGATCAAGTCTCCCGCGATCGCGCACATGCTTGTGGATGCCGGCGCGATAGGTGTCACGTGTGCCAAGCTCGGCGAAGCTGAGGTAATGGCTGCGGGCGGCATTCGCAACATCCTCATCGCCAACCAGATAGTTGGTCCCCAAAAGGTCGAGCGGCTCGTCAACCTTCGCAAACACGCCGACGTCATCCCAGCCGTGGATAGCGAGGAAAACGTCCGCGAAATAGCGGAGGCAGCAGAGCGCAAAGGCGTCCGGCAACGCTTAGTGGTTGAAGTGAACGTGGGAATAGACCGGGCCGGTGTGCTGCCGGGCGAGCCGGTAGTCGCGCTTGCCAAGAAAATCGCCGCCTATCCAAGTCTTGAGTTTGCGGGGGTGATGGGCTGGGAAGCCCAGGTGCTCGGGGCCAAGGACGATACCGAGAAAGAGCAGATGGTCAAAGAGGTGATTGCTCGGCTCACCGGAAGCGCACAACAGTGTCGTGACGCAGGCTTACCGGTGGAAATCGTGAGTTGCGGCGGCAGCGGCACGTACTGGCATACTGCGTTCCAACCGGGCGTCACCGAGATCCAGGCAGGTGGCGGCATCTTCTGCGACATCACGTATCGGGAGCGCTTCGAGGTGCCTCATGAATTCGCGCTGACCGTTCTCTCTACCGTGACGAGTAGGCCCGCCCCCACGCGCATAATTTGCGATGCAGGGAAAAAGACGATGAGCACCGACGCGAGCACTCCCAAGCCCCGCGGCCTGCCTAATGTAACCTCCGTTGGATGCTCAGCAGAGCATGGCACGATCCAGTTGGCAGAGCCGTCCGGCACTCCCCGTGTTGGGGACAAACTACAGTTCATCGTGGGCTACGGGGACACGACAGTGTTCCTGCACGACAACTTCTACGGCATTCGCGATGGTCGCGTGGAAGTGGTGTGGCCTATTCTGGGGCGAGGGAAACTACAATAGAAATGACAGAAAGCTCTCTTGCCCAATTCGTTCGGCAAGAGAGCTTCTCTTTGCGATAATTCCGTTACGTCTCAAAGCGCGTTAGGCCTGCAAAGTACTCAGTGTGCTGTTTGGCCCACTTGCGTTTACTCCGTTGGGATGCCCATCTCGATCAGCATCACCGGAATACTCTCGTCAATTCGGTAGACTGTGGCTCCGTCTTCGGTAATGAGCCCTTCCTCCAACGGCTTGTCCACCACATTGCCGTCTTGATACTTGACTTCCTCGTTCTCAATTCGAGCATTGAGCGCGTTGATCTCATCATCTGAGAGCGGTCGCAACGGTGCTTTATTAGCCGGACAGCGCAGAATCTCAAGTAGCTGTTCGTTTATGGGCATGAAGTCATTTCTCCAGGGTAAAGAAGGTATATTCCTGCATGATGCCTACGTTGGAGGCGGATTCTTGCGTATTCTTACTTTAGCTTTGGGCTTGCCGTTGCCGTTCGCGCCATTCTGCATGGCAACGCGGACGCTTTCGCCTGGCGGGTTTCCACCAGTTATGACGTCTTCTACTTTCGACATGACCTGCCACAGCTTGCCGTCAGGTTGCCACAGAGCGTCACAGCGGCTGCAAATGCCGACTTCCTTATAGCGGCCGTCCACCTGCAACTGACGTAACCGAACCATGTCCTCGTTGTTCCAAAGATCGCTGACACTCTCTTCACGTACGTCTCCCAATACGTAGCTGCCGGTCCAGTCAGCGCAACAGGCCGGGACGGTACCATCCCAATAGATGGTCATGGACTTCCAAAGCCAGTTGCACGGGTGATAGTTCGGCCCGCTGGGTCGAGGAGTAAACTCCTCGCTACTGTCGAACATACCTGCCCAGCCGTGGGCAAACATGGGGTCCCACTCATCAACCGGAAGCCCGGCAAACTGATCGCGAAACTCGCGCGGGATCTTGGGCTGCATGCCGGGTTCGTAGAAGACCAGCATCTGCATGACCACATAAGGTTTGTCGCTGCCTCGGGCCTGTTTGCGCCGGAGAAACTCCAGGACATTAGCCAGCACGCGATCAAACTTTGCGCCGTGCCGCATTTTCTCATACATCTCTTTTTCGCCTGCGTCGAAGCTCACGGTGAGCTTGCTCAGCCCCGCATCCAAGAGCATTTCGGCGCGGTCCGCAGTAAGGATCTTCGCGTTTGTACTCAGATTCGCGACAATCCCCGCCCCTTCGCAAATGCGAATCATTTCATCGAGCTGCGGATGAATGAGCGATTCGCCGCGCAGAAACAGGTTGATTTCGCGCACGTAGTCCTTGCAGTCATCGATGATCTTGCGAAAGAGGTCGACTTCCATATAGCCCTGCTCATCGGGCAATCCCAAGCTCTGCGGGCACATGGGGCAACGCAAGTTACACACGCTGGTCGGCTCGACGTGCAGCTTGAGAGGAAGATACGGTAGATGCGTGGTGCCCTTCATCCAGTGGTACATAAACTGGCCGACACGCGGAGTCAGTACCGCGCGGTGCCGCTTGTGTTTCTTGATGAGGTCAACGGCGCCGTCAATCGTATTCACGGAGCACCTCTTTCATTCTTTTGTGAGAAGCCGGGCTCGGTGTGCCGCCCGGTACCACCGTGAATTGGTCTGTTGTATAGCGGTGATCTATTTGTAGAAGATAGGCGCATGTTTTCCTTAGCTTCTCAATACTAGACATTATCAGTTGCAGTTTACATTAGGGCAAATTGCCCGGCTTTCGGCACGAGGTAACGGGGTCTGTAAAGAGCGCACATCACCTTTAGTGTAAGAAACAGGACAATAGACTGTCAAACGGATGGCGCTCTAATCACACGATAAGGGTTCCTGCCAATACGAGCGAGCAGGGCGGGTCCTAGATTGAAGAGCGCGAGATCGGCAATGAAGTGAACGATGATTGGCGTCAGTATCGAACTTGACACCAGGAAGAGGAGGCCAAATAAAACGCCGCCTGCGGTGGCAAGCAACAGGAAAGGCAAGGGAAATCCGACTAGGCGATGATAAAAGCCGAAGATCACCGCAACAGCCGCAAAGCCTACGGCCGGCGGCAAAAAGCCGAGGGACATCGCCCACGATTGGAGCATGCCGCGAAAGAAGAGTTCCTCGGCGGGCGCATTGAAGAAGAAAAAGTACCCATCTTCAATCAGATGCGCACGGGGAGTTGCCAGATTTTGGATGGGCCAATAGCGTGTCCGAAACAGCGTGCACGCCACGAATGCGGGAATGCCGGTACCCAGAATTAGCGCAGCGTCCAGTCCGGTTAGGTTCCACGAGAGCTTTAGCGTCTCAGTCCAATTAGCAAAGACATAGGCCCAGAAGAGTGAGATTGCAGCGAATGGGATTAATCGGAGGGGTACATCCCAACCAATCCAGCGCAGCGAGTCGCGCACCGTGCGTTGCGGAAGTGCGGGAGTGCGATACATTTGGCCTTGCCTAGCGATCTAGTCGAAGAGCCGAGGCTGATCATCGTCATCAGCATCGACAGTCTCAAGCCCCAGGTGCGCAGACGCCGCAGAAAGCGCGACCCGTCCGCGGGGCGTCTTTGCTAAGAAGCCAAGTTGCATCAGGTACGGTTCATAGACATCCTCAATGGTCTGCGCCTCGTCGCCAATTGCCGCCGCCATCGTATCGATTCCCACCGGCCCACCACCGAATTTCTCAATTATGGTAAGAAGGATAGTACGATCCACGGCGTCGAGCCCCAAACCGTCGATTTCCAAGCTCGTAAGGCAGTCCTCGGCAAGCGACGCGGTAATGTGCCCGTCGCCTTTCACCTGCGCCCAGTCGCGGATGCGGCGCAGCAATCGGTTCGTTATGCGGGGAGTGCCGCGTGAGCGTTGCGCGATTTCGTTTATTCCATCCTCGTCAATGACCACTCGCAATATCCCGGCTGAGCGTTTGACAATCATGCGCATTGCATCCAGATCATAGTATTCCATGTGGAAATGGGCGCCAAAGCGGTCTCGCAAAGGAGAACTTATCAGTGCCAGTCGTGTGGTGGCGCCAATGAGCGTGAAGGGAGGCAGAGAGAGACGGATGCTGCGCGCCGCCATGCCTTTACCCATGACGATATCCAGTGCAAAGTCCTCCATCGCCGGGTAGAGGATTTCCTCCACGGCGTGATGGAGGCGATGCACTTCGTCGATAAAGAGAATGTCGTGGGAGCGGACGTTTGAGAGGATAGCTGCTAGGTCGCCTGGTCGCTCAATTGCCGGTCCAGCGGTAACTTTGATGTTGACGCCCATCTCCGTGGCCAGCACGTTTGCAAAGGTCGTTTTGCCCAGCCCCGGCGGGCCATGGAAAAGGGTATGGTCAAGCGGCTCCTGCCGCAGCTTTGCGGCGGTGATCGCAATCAGCAAATGCTCCCGCACCTTGTCCTGTCCGATGCACTCGTCCAGGGAACGCGGCCGCAGTGTTTGCGCGGCTTGAGCGTCTTCCGGCTCCTCTTGTGGGGCAACGATGCGGGTGTCGGTCATGTACTCATCCCTTGCAAATGCGCTTGCACTCCATGCAGACCGCCCAGGTGAGGCAATTCAAGTTCGACACGACCTTTCAACAAGCCGGATTCAAGTAGATGGTACAGCTAAGTAACTCCTTGGGTCTGCCGTTAGGCCCCAATCTGCCGCAACGCTGCCGCAATACGCTCTTCAACCGATCCGGCTGCCTGGACTTCAGGACGAGCCAGCACGTGCGCGATCTCGGACGCAGAGTATCCCAGTGCCGCCAGCGCGTCTGCTGTATCGTCGGAAACACCCGTGGCTTCGGTCGCTGGCGCCAGTTTGCCGCGAAGTTCGAGAATGACCCGGCTAGCCGTCCGCTTGCCCAGGCCGCTGACGCGGGTGAGCTGCCGCAGGTCTTCGTTCTCGAGTGCTGCGGCAAATTGGTCAGGAGTAAACGTCGAGAGTATGGCTAGGGCAAGTCGCGGCCCGACGCCTCCCACCGTCTGGACTTGGTCGAATAGTGACGCTTGGCGCTCATCGGCGAAGCCGAAGAGTTCTAGACGGTCGTCTCGTACGAGCAGTCTCGTCTCCAGCGTAACGGCAGTGCCCACCGCGCCAATCTGCTGAATGATGTTGCTGGGAACAGCCATTCGCAGACCAAAGCCGCCGACACGAACCGTGACGGAGTCAACCTCCGTGCGAACAAGCTCGCCATGAATAAATGCAATCATGTTTGCGCAAGGAGTTGCTGAGCAGTGCGCATGTGCGCATGGCAGATAGCTACCGCGAGAGCGTCGGCTGCGTCATCGGGTGTGGGCGGCTTGTCGAGCGAAAGCGCCATAGATACCATAATCTGGACCTGCCGCTTGTCGGCACGCCCGTATCCAACGAGCGCTTGCTTGATCTGCAAGGGTGCGTAATCGCTCACAGGACAGCCGGCCTCGGCTGCGCGCAAGAGCACAACTCCCCTCGCCTCACCAACCGCGAACGCAGTGGTAATGTTCTGATTGAAGAAGAGCCGCTCCACGGCGACCTCATCGGGCGCAGCCAACTCGAAGACTTCCTCAAGCTGCCTGTAGATAGAAAGGAGACGCAGCGGCTGACTCTGCTTGGCCGGGGTCGTGATACAGCCAAAGGCAACGACGGAAAGCTGAGGTGTATCTTCGATGATGCCGTACCCGAGACGAGCAATGCCCGGGTCGATACCAAGGATGCGCATAGGTCATCCTAGCTTGCGTACGCAGCTATCACTTCTTCAGTGAGTTCGAGATTCGTGTAGACTTTTTGCACGTCATCTAGGTCTTCGACGCGCTCGATGAGCCGCATCGACTGCGTCGCTTTATCGGTATCGGGTTCCGACATGGTTTTTGGGACACGCGTGAGCTCGGCGCTTTCCACGGTGTAACCGAGTTCTTCCATGCCACGGCGGACGGATTCGAGTTGCTCGAGGAGTGTGAGTACAACCAGCGTGCCGTCTTCTTCCTGTACGTCTTCCGCACCTAACTCAATCGATTCGAGCATAGCCTCATCGGGGTCGCCGTTGCTTAGTTCGATAATTATCTGTCCCCGCGTATCAAACATCCACGCGACGCTGCCGGATTCGCCGAGGTTGCCGCCACCGCGCGCGAGCACATTGCGGAGTTCTGCTACGGTGCGGTTCCGGTTGTCCGTAAGCGCTTCAATTAAAAGTGCCGCGCCTCCCGGCCCATACCCCTCATAGAAGATGTCTTCAAGACGAATATCATCATCCAGTTCACCGCTCCCGCGTTTGACAGCGCGCTCAATGGTGTCGGCGGGCATGTTGGCATCTTTCGCGCGTTGGATCGCAAGACGCAGGCGAAAGTTCATTTCAGGATCCCCGCCGCCATCACGAGCGGACACAGCAATCTCGCGTCCAAGCTTTGTATAGAGCTGCCCCCGCTTTGCGTCGTTGGCTGCCTTTTGGCGCTTGATTTGCGCCCATTTTGAGTGTCCTGCCATGATACTTCTCCCAGTCAACGCCGATGCCAACGCCAATGGCCTCGCGGGGTTCTGAAACGTTGAGAGGATGTCCTCTGGAGGTCGTGCCTGTACCGAATTACTAGAGTCATTATAGCATTGTTTCCGGTTTCAGCCGACGCAATATTGAAGGGTGTCAATAAGCGCAAGCAGGGCGGAAGCAGCCTGTTTGCGGGAAAATGGAGTGCCTGCTTGCATCTAAGGTTCTAGGGAGCGTTGAGCCGCGACCAATCTTGGCGGGGTGCAGCGCTGTTGCCACGATGCAGGCGGACACCATGCCGATAGCAAGAAGACGTTCTCGTTTTAGAGCTCTCCCGGCTGCAATTGCGAGAAGATGGACACTCTGGCGAGTTCCTTCGTGAGATTGCCGCAGGCGCCCGGCTGCCACCGGCACGTGCGATTGCCACTAACGGAAACTGACGAGGCTGCGCTTCAGCGTGTCGAAGTACTGCAAGGCTACTCCGGTTCCTAGTGCCACGCTGATGAGCGGACTCTCGGTAACATAACATGCGATGCCGGTTTCCTGGGTGAGCAAACCGTCAAGATTCCGCAGGAGGGAACCGCCGCCTGTCATCACGATGCCGCGGTCGATGATATCTGATGCCAGCTCCGGCGGTGTTTTCACCAGCACGTCTCGCACACACTTGACAATGATGGCTACGGTTTCTTGAATTGCTTCGGTAATTTCATCAGAGGAAATTGTTATGGTCCGAGGCAGGCCGGCCACTTGGTCTCTACCGCGAACTTCCAGCGTTAACGGTCGTTCCATTGGAAGCGCGCTTCCAACCGCGATCTTCACCTCCTCGGCAGTTCCTTCACCGATTAGGAGGTTATAGTGTCTCTTGACATAATTATAAATCGTTGTATCGAGACGGGTCCCTCCAACACGTACTGATGAACAGACCACGATGGCGTTGAGCGACAGAACAGCAACTTCAGTAGTGCCGCCACCGACATTCACTATCATGTTGCCGCTCGGGGAGGAAATGGGCACATTGGCGCCGAGCGCGGCGGCAAGCGGTTCTTCGATCAAGTAAGCATTGCCGGCACCGGCTGAGATCACTGCATCATGCACTGCGCGGCGTTCGACGCTGGTGATGCCGGTTGGCACCGAGACCATAACGTCAGGCTTGTAGAAGCGCACCCGGCCGCAAACGCGCCGAATCAGATGGCGGATCATCTCTTGGGTAATGACGTAATCAGCAATCACGCCTTCACGCATTGGGCGCACAACGGCGATATTGGATGGCACCCGTCCGATCATTTGGCGGGCTTCGTCACCGATAGTTTCAACGTGGTTGTCGTCAGTCGAAACGGCGACGACGGAAGGTCCGTCAATAGTAATGCCGCGTCCCGGAACGTAGACCAGTACGTTAGCCGTTCCCAGGTCTATGCCGATTTGCTGTGCACCAAACATAAATCTAGCTATTCCATTACTACGCTTGCGCCGAGAGCGATCAAGTCTTCAGGAAGGGACTCATATCCTCGATAAACGTGATGCATATCCCTCACGCGCGTGGTATCCTCGGCAGCCAGTGCCGCGAGCAAGAGAGCGACTCCGGAGCGAATATCGAGCGCTTGTACCGTGGCGCCGCGCAAGACCGTTGGCCCATGAATATACGCTTTCCCGCCTGAAACGTTGATATCGGCCCCCATCTTGCTCAACTCTTCCACGTAGTTGAAACGTGCTTCAAATACGCGCTCGTGGATGACGCTCTCACCGCTGGCCTGCGTAAGCAGCGCGCAAATCTGTGGCTGCAAGTCTGTGGGAAAACCTGGAAAGTGAATGGCTTGTACTTCTACGGCTCGCAGACGATCATTCGAGGAAACCGTAATCGGATCGCATGTTCCTTGTATGGTAACACCACACTGCGCAAGTTTGTAAAGCACGGGCTCTAAGTGGTCGTAGATAACATTGTGAATTGTCACCGCTCCGCCAGTCATAGCTGCGGCTAGCGCGAAAGTACCCGCTTCGTGCCGATCGGGTATGACGTCCCATTCGGCGCCATGGAGACTCTCTACTCCTTCAATTTCAATGGTGTTCGTTCCTGCGCCACGGACGCGCGCTCCCATCTCATTGAGGCAATCGGCCAATGCAACAACTTCCGGTTCGGCAGAAGCATGCCTGATTACGCTCGTTCCTTGCGCCAATGTGGCGGCGAGCATGAGGTTTTCTGTGCCGGTATGACTGGGATAATCAAGATAGAGTCGAGCACCGTTCAGGCGTTTGGCGGACAACCGATAGTCTTGCTCTTGGCTTTCTACCGTGGCGCCCATTGCCTCAAAGCCGAGCAGATCCACGTTTACGGGCCGTTCGCCAATCTTGCAGCCGCCGGGATGCACTGAGGATGCTTCTCCGGCTCGAGAAAGCAGCGGGCCGGTTACGAGAAACGACGCCCGAAAACTTGCTGCTATTGCCGTTGGGGTGCGCGTAGAAGTAATCTTGTCTGCAGTTATCGTAATCGTGCGCTGTTTCTCATCTAGTTCAACGCGAGCGCCCAAGCTAGTGAGCAGATCGGCCATTGCCGCGACGTCGCGAATGAATGGCGGGTTGTGCAGTACGCACGTTTCTTTCGTAAGTAGGGCGGCAGCCATCAGAGGAAGAGCGCAGTTCTTTGATCCCCGCGCTCGCACCTCGCCCGTCAAACGCCGGCCGCCCCGCACGATAGCGTTGTCGCCCTGCGTTCGTTGCTCCAGCGCTGTCATAGTGAGCTGCTCCAGAAGAAGATCGCACGCACCGACAATTACCCGGCAACATTAGGCTGTAGATAGAGAGTAAACGGGCCTACGTACAGGAAGAAAGATGGGTGATGTTCGCAACAAATCCATGCTGACGACTGCCATGCTGGCGACTGCCACGCTGCACAAACTTAAGACGTTGTTGATCGTCAGAATCCTACTGCAATGCCTATTGTGCCCGTCTGGGACCTCGCCTGCGTCTTGCTTGTTGCGCCAGGCGCAATCGAATCAATGCGCGACGCATTGCCGCCTCGGCGGCCGCAAGCTCTGCGCCATCTTTCTTCTCGCTGAGTGCTTCTTCAGCGCGATGGCGCGCCTCTTCTGCGCGAGCAATGTCAATTTCCTCGGCTCGCTCGGAAGCATCCGCCAGAACTGCTACCTGGTTATCTCGCACTTCCAGGAATCCTCCCGTAACGAAAAAGGACTCCTCTTCCTCACCCTTGCGCATAATGAGTTCACCCGGCGCCAGTGCAGTCATTAGCGGTGCGTGGCGCGGCAAGATCCCAACCACGCCGTCAGCCCCCGGCACGCGCACGGACTCCACCATCTCCTCCGTGAGGACAATGCGCTCGGCAGTTATGATTTCAAGTCGTAGCGAGGCCATAGTTAGGAGTCTTACTGCATTTCTTTAGCGTTTTCGACCACTTCGTCAATCGTTCCAGTCATATAGAAGGCTTGTTCCGGCAGGTCGTCGTGCTTGCCTTCCAAAATCTCCTTAAAGCCGCGCACGGTTTCAGCAATTGACACATATTTGCCAGGCATGCCTGTAAATGCTTCTGCTACAAACATTGGCTGAGACAAGAATCGCTCCATCCGGCGGGCACGCGCCACGGTGAGCTTGTCCTCTTCAGAAAGCTCCTCAACCCCAAGAATTGCAATGATGTCCTGCAAGTCCTGATAGCGCTGGAGCACCTGCTGCACCTGTCGCGCAACTTGGTAGTGCTCTTCACCAACCACCGCCGGGTCGAGCACGCGGGAGGTGGAGCCTAGCGGGTCGATGGCAGGGTAGATGCCGCGCTCGGAAATAGCACGCTCAAGGCGAATAGAGGCGTCCAAGTGGGCGAATGTCGTAACCGGCGCCGGGTCAGTATAGTCGTCAGCCGGCACATACACCGCCTGCAGGCTGGTAATGGCGCCGCGCTTGGTGGATGTGATGCGTTCTTGGAGCTGTCCCATCTCCGTGGCCAATGTCGGCTGATATCCAACGGCTGAGGGCATACGCCCGAGCATCGCGGATACTTCCGAGCCGGCCTGCGTGAAGCGGAAGATGTTGTCGATGAAGACCAGTAGGTCCAAGCCCTGGCTATCGCGGAAATACTCAGCAACGGTCAGGCCGGTTAAGCCGACGCGCAGGCGCGCACCGGGTGGCTCGTTCATCTGTCCGAAGACCATCACTGTTTTATCCAATACGCCGGCTTCGCGCATCTCGTTCCAAAGGTCGTTGCCTTCGCGCGTGCGCTCTCCCACGCCGCAGAACACGGAGTATCCTTGGTGTTCGGCAGCGGCGTTGCGGATCAACTCCATGATGATAACTGTCTTGCCGACGCCGGCGCCGCCAAACACCGCGATCTTGCCGCCGCGGCGGAAGGGGCACACCAAGTCAACCACCTTCAAGCCGGTCTCGAAAATCTCGG
This sequence comes from Chloroflexota bacterium, assembly GCA_965221905.1. Lineage (GTDB taxonomy): Bacteria > Chloroflexota > UBA11872 > VXOZ01 > VXOZ01 > VXOZ01. Next base: position 2,108,626 of record OZ244922.1, on the reverse strand, counting down.
CCTCGATGCTTTGCTCTTCCAGGCTGGGGGAACTGCGGTGGATGGGGTATGTCTCCGTGGTTTCTACCGGAGGGCCGCCGTCTACCACTTCACCAATGACGTTGAAGATGCGTCCCAATGTCTGTTCACCGACCGGCACCTGAATCGGCGCTCCGGTGTCAATGACTTCAACCCCGCGGCGGAGGCCTTCAGTTGGGCCCATAGCCACACAGCGCACCCAGTCGTTGCCAAGGTGCTGTTCCACTTCCAGCACGAGCCGATCCCCGTTTGGAGTCTGCAATTCAATCGCATTGTGGATAGTGGGAAGCTGATTCGTGGGAAACTCGACGTCAACCACCGGCCCAAGTACCTGAACAACCCGGCCCTTTACTTTGGCTTGCGCTTCTACTGCCATGGATGCTCGCTCCTAAGTCTGGATCGCTGCAAAACCATACATTAATTCTATGCTCCGGCGATTGCTTTCGCTGCCGTCGCAATCTCAATGACCTCGTTTGTGATCGCGGTCTGGCGTACCTTGTTGTAGGTGAGCGTTAGGTCCTGCAGGATTTCCTCCGCATTTTCCGTGGCGTTGCGCATCGCGATCATACGCGCACTATGCTCGCTGGCAATGTTCTCCAGTAATGCTCGGTAGATTTGTGCTTCGATAAACCGAGGTAAAAGCGTAGAGAGCACCTCGTCAGGATCTGGCTCATAGATGTAATCAACTTGCTGAAAAGCACGGACTTCAGTCTTATCGAGTTCATCTGGGGCAATTGGCAAGATCCGTGTCAGCGTCGGCTCCTGACGCATCAGGTTCACGAATTGGGAATACCCAACATAAACTTCATCATACTCTTGGGTTGTATATCCTTCGATGGTGCTGCGAGAAATCGGCAGAATGTCCGCCAAGTTAGGGTAGTTGCCCAAGTCCTGATATTGCGCCGAAACCGCGTCACTCAGTCCAACAGACCGCAACAGAGCCGGTCCCTTTGTGCCCACGGCAAAAATGTCAACGGACACGCCGCGATCGAGAATGAAGCGGACCACAGCCCGTACCATGTTGGAATTCAGGCTGCCGCACAGGCCACGACTGGTAGTGAAGAGAATCACTGCAGCGCGAGATACCGGGCGGACTTGAAGCAGGGGATGGAGTTCCTGTGCGCCGCTGACTGCCGCCAGGTTGTTGATTACCAACCGGATCCGTTCTGCATAGGGACGCGAGGCTAACACCAGCTCCTGAGCGCGGCGCAAACGGCTTGAAGCCACAAGCTCCATCGCACGCGTGATCTGGCGGGTGTTCTGAACTCCGCGAATTCGCCGCCGCAGTTGACGAATACTCGGCACTTACGCTGCTCCTGTTTGCACGGCAGGCTGGAATACATCCTGCTTGAATTGCTTGACTGCTGCCGTCAGCTTCTCTTCAATTTCATCGGAGAGGGTCTGAGACTCCCTGATCTCATCTCCCAACTCGTGGTGGCTGGCAGAGATATATTGCATCAACTCGGCTTCGAAGCGGCTGATGTCGCTCACCGCAACGTCGTCAAGTTCGCCGGCATTCAATGCATAAATGGTGATGACCTGGTTCTCAACCGGGAGTGGGGCGTATTGGGGTTGCTTCAAAAGTTCCATTGCCCGCTGTCCGCGTTCAAGTTGCTGTCGTGTGACACGGTCAAGGTCGGAACCAATCTGCGCAAATGCGGCAAGTTCGCGGTATTGCGCCATGTCCAACCGCAGTCGACCGGCAACCTGCTTCATCGCTTTAGTCTGTGCGTCACCGCCGACACGCGACACCGAAATACCGGCATTAACCGCAGGGCGCTGGCCGGCGTAAAAGAGATCCGGCTCAAGATAGATCTGGCCGTCCGTAATGGAAATCACGTTGGTGGGAATGTAGGCCGAGACGTCACCGGCCTGGGTCTCGATGATGGGGAGAGCAGTCAACGTGCCGCCGCCATAGTTCTCGTTAAGGCAGGAAGCGCGTTCCAGCAAACGCGAGTGCAGGTAGAAGACGTCACCCGGATAAGCCTCACGGCCCGGCGGGCGTCGGAGCAGCAAGGAGACCTGACGATAGGCCCACGCGTGCTTGCTTAGGTCGTCATAAATGACAAGAGCATCCTGGCCTCTATCTCGGAAGTATTCGCCCATGGTGCAGCCCGTAAATGGGGCTAAGTAGAGCAATGCCGCGGGATCAGACGCGCCTGCGGCTATGATGATGGTGTGGTCCATCGCACCATGGCGATCGAGAATCGCCGTCACGTTGGCGATGTCAGACTGTTTCTGGCCGATTGCGACGTATATGCAGGTTACGCCCTTGCCCTTTTGGTTGATGATGGTGTCGAGGGCGATAGCTGTCTTGCCCGTTTGCCGGTCGCCAATGATGAGCTCACGCTGGCCGCGGCCGATCGGAATCATCGAGTCGATGGCCTTGATGCCGGTTTGCAACGGGACATTCACGCTCTCACGGGTAACTACACCGGGAGCTACCTTCTCGATAACACTGGTCTCAGCGGTATTGATCGGCCCTTTGCCGTCAACAGGATGGCCCAGCGAGTTGACCACACGGCCCGCCAGTTCCGGGCCAATTGGCACCGACATGACACGACCTGTGCCCCGTACCTCATCACCCTCTTTAATCTCCTCATAAGGGCCCATAATGACCGCGCCGACGGTGTCTTCCTCTAGGTTGAGCGCCAAACCGAATACACCGTTGGAAAACTCCAGAATCTCGCTACTCATTACTCCTGAAAGGCCGAAGATACGAGCGATGCCGTCCCCCGCTTCAACGACTGTGCCCACGTTAACCGCCTCGCTCGGGCGATCGAACGATTCAATTTGCTGGCGTAGCACTGAGGCAATATCTTCAGATTTGATGCTCAAGAGGCCCTCTCTCCTTTTCATACCGGCGCAGTCATACGCGCGCCAATTGCTCCTCCATCGCTCTGAGCGACGCATTGACACTGAGATCGAGTAAGCGGTCTTCCTCACGCAGGATCAAGCCGCCGATGATTGCGGGATCTACTGATTCCTCCAAGATAACCTTTCGGCCGTCCCTTCCCAGGGATCCCTGAAGTTTCTCGCGCAGGTCTTCAGTCAGGGATTCAGCGCTGGTCACGTGCACACGCGCAATTCCTTCGATGCGGTCAGCTTCCCGCAAAACTTGCCTTGCGAGTTGCGGCAGAATGCGCACTGCGCGATCTTCGATAAGAACGCGCAACAACTCTTGACCGGCGGCAGAGACATGGTCGCCAATAGACCCAAGAACGACTTCCAAACGCCTAGCTACTGAAAGGCGCGGGTTTTCTAAGAACTTTCGCACCGTCCGATCCTCACCAATCGCTAGGAGAACCGGAAAATCGCGTCGCCACAGGTCGAGGGTGTTCGTTTGCTCAGCGTAGTGCAACACACCACGCGTGTAGCGACGCACATTGATGGAACTGCTCACGTTGGCTCTTCCATATCTGAAATGAGGCGCGCCACAAGCTCGCGATTCTTCTCTGTATCGAGGCTATCTTGAATGAGCTTCCCGGCCACTGCTACGGAAAGAGATGCTACTTCATGTCGCAGTTCTCGACGAGCGTACTCAGTCTCAGCGCGGAGTTCCTCCCGAGCCCGATCAAGAATGCGCTGCGCCTCCTGCTGGGCGCTGACGACACTCTCATCACGTAAGCGTTCAGCCGCTGCCGCCGCATCATCAATTATCTTACGCGCATGCGCGCGCGATTCTTCAAGCTGTTGCTCGTACTCTTGTCGGAGTTGCTCCGCTTCGGTGCGCGCTCGCTCCGCCGCCTCCTGACCCTCGCGGATACGCTCTTTCCGTTGATCGAGTATATTCAGCACGGGTCGGTAGAGAATGCGATGCAGCAGAAAGACAAGAATCAGGAAATTGATAATTTGGAAGGCGAGATAGAACGGGTTGATCCCCAGCTCGCCCATAGCAATACGTTCTCCCTTGTTTCCTAGTGTGACACTAATCTAGCCTCGGTCGGTTGTTGCCGACTCGGTGCGTTAGCCGAGGAAGATAAGCAGAATTGCCGTGAGCAACGAATAGATGGCGATTGCTTCCGCCAAGCCCGCGCCGATGATAAGGGTGTTGCGCACGTCATTCGCTGCTTCCGGGTTGCGGCCGATTGCTTCCATCGCGCCGCGAACGGCGATACCGATACCCAAACCGGGACCGATGGCGCCGACGCCCATGGCAATTCCCGCAGCCAACTTTGCAGCAGTTTCCGGTTCCATGAAATCCTCTTCTCCTTACTGTGACCTCTACTGGATCGGTACGTGTAACCTAACTGCTCTTACTCCAACTGAAACCTATGCGTGTGCTTCTTCTTGTTCATGCTCTCCACTCATCGCCAGCCCGAGGAAAATCAGCGAAAGCATGGTGAAGATGAGCGCCTGGATCAGACCGAATAACACCTCCAAGACCATGAATGCGGCTCCGACCACTGGCAGGCGCATAACCAGGAGCAACACTTCACCGGCGAAGATATTGCCAAAAAGACGCACGGAAAGCGATACAGGCACAAAGGCTTCAATCGCGACGTTGATGATAATAAGGATGGGCAGGGGGCCGGCCAAATGTTTGAGGTAGCCAAGCGGCTTGTGGACGATAACGCCGGCGGAGTGAATGAGAATAAAGGCGATGAGCGCCATCCCAACGGTCATATTGAGATCGCTATTGGCTGCGCGGAATATCGGTATGAAGAGTTCATGACCCTCCGCATCGTGCTCCCAAACGCCAATGCTGTTGAACCCCGGTAGCAACCCCATCCAGTTCGCAACCACGATGTAGATGAAGAACGTGGCAATGATGGGGAAAATTCTGCGTGCGCGGTCTCCCAAGACCCCTTCAACGATGTCGTAGAGCATTTCCACGATGGCCTCCGCAAAGTTCTGGAGGCCGCTTGGCACCAATTGCATCTTGCGCGTGGCCAAGAATGACGCTATCACGAGGAGCGCCATCACGATCCAAGCTGTAAAGATGGTATTCGTGATCGTAACCGGACCTATGTGAAACAGCGGCTCCGCAGCCAGTGAAATGTGCAGTCCCTTGAAGCCGATGACTTCCAGAAAGTCCATAGTGTTCCCTATATCTGCATGCGATAGAGCTGGTACAGCGTACCGAAGCTGAAAAGAAGCCCTGCCAGCATGCCCAAGATCACCAATAGCGGCGACGTGCCAAATCGCTCGTCAAGATAGTTTCCAGCCCAAACTCCGCCAAGCACAAAGCTGCCCACGACGAAGCCGAACTGGATTGCGAACATCCCGGCTCGCAGCGGGCCGATTTCGATGCGCTTCTTGGGCTGTGGCGGCATCATCCTTCTTCTTGCGTCAAGCAAGTATAGCATACGCTCATAATCGCCTCAAAGCATCCAGCGCAAGTGCATGCATCCAAATGCATGTGCATTATTTCACAAGCTTTTCGATTTGTCTACCTTTGCGCGAGACCCTCTAAGTGTTCCGCTGAAGGCGCCTTAACGGGGGCTTCTTAAGAGCTCTTCTAAGGATACGCGCGCGCCGTTGCGCATACTAGAAATATTCGCGCCAAGGACGGCGGCAAGGCTATGCATGGCGTCGTGGAACGGGCTGCGGACGGCTGAAGGATCATGGTGTGCAACCGCTTGCACAAAGGCACGATTCACCTCGAACGTGGAGTCACCGCGATCCCCTGCCTGCAAGGGATGGCGCAAGACTTCAGCGGCCGGAGGTGCCCCGGGCGGATACGCGCCATCGTAGAAGTAGGCGACCGGCCCACTCGATTCCACGCTGAGATGGCCGTGATCCCAAAGTACGTGCATGTAGGCCTCCTGGTGAAAGACGCCCGCTAAACGCGACATAATGAGATGGCCTACCGCTCCATTCGCAAAAGTGTAGGTTACGCTATACGCCATCGGATTATCGCCCTCGGTAGCGACAAGAGCGGGGTCGCGAGGCACATAGTTTGCTTGTACCGAGTCAATCTCGCCGCACCAGAAGCGCATCAGGTCGGTCTGGTGAATGCCGGCTTCCACAACGCTGTTGCCGGACCAATCTTGATACGCGGTCCACACCCGGCTGGCCGGTCCGCCAAGGGCTTCGGTCGGCGTGTGTTTTGCATTGTGGCTCTCCACGTTGCCCGTATGCACCATGGTAGCCATTACGACGCGCTTTCCTTGTAGATACTCGTGCATAGCGGCATGCCATGCATCGTAACGTTGCTGGAAACCTACGGCGGCGATCACACCGCTGCGCTTGATGGCGGCATTCATAGCGAGAGCCTCATCGAGGACGAGACTCATGGGTTTTTCCACGAAGAGGTGTATGCCCCGTTCTGCTGCGCAGACGACTTCCCCGTTGTGGCGGTTCGGGGGAATGCAAACGTAGAGCGCGTCCAATTCTTCTTCAGCCATGAGCCTATCGAATGCGTTGTAACAGCGAATCTCTCCTTGCCGGTAGTCCGGAATATACCGCCGAATCTTGGCTTCTTCCAGATTCGGCGGGTGCATGTCCGCAAGAGCGACTATTCGCGCGAGCTCCATCTCCTGCAAGCGCCAAAGCGCTGCAAGGTGCTGCAGTCCGCGCTGTCCTATGCCAAGTACGCCGATCGTCGGAGGGTTAGACACTGTGTCATACTCCTGTCATTTGGTCTTGCGCCAATCCACGCCTCAATTGCCATTCGATTGAGAGCAATAGGTCTGCGGCTCGTGCTGTCCGAAGCTCTTTGCTCTGCCTGGACAATTGCCCATTAGAGTTCTTACGCAACGCAAGGGTTAGTGTACTACTGTTACTGGCACTTTAAGCACGTTGTCGCCATGTTGGAAGAACCATGCGATGCCTTCTTGGACGGGGCCGATCCAGACTTCATATTCACCGGGAGGCAGTGGATCGCCAGCTTGTGTGAAGGGAGCGAGGATGGCGGTGAGGCTGATGGAGGAGCCGGGAGCGAGAGCGTAGGGCAGGGCAGTTCTCCCTTCAGCCACGTGAGAGGAGAAGTCACGGTTAGTGGTGTGCAAGGGGAACCAGAGGATGCCGAGCTGGACGGCGGCGGGAGTTTGGCCGATTTCGCAGGGAGTGGGCCAGGTGTGGTCGCCGGTATTAGTCACAGTGAGACGCAGGGAAGCCATGGCGCCGCGCACGATTGGTTGGGGATAGGGAGGAGAGAGGAGAGTGAGGCGTGAGCGGTAGGCGCTGGGAGGAAGGGGATCGGCGGTAAGGGAATGGTGCTGTGCTGGGACATGATCGAGCAGGGTGATGCCGCGCACGACCATGAGAGCCGGTTGCGTGCTGTCAGCGGAGGGCAGGCTAAGTTGGACATGGGTGAGTGAAGCGTTTGGAGAGGAGTGGAGGGGGAAGAGGTGGCACCAGTTGCCGGGAGGGATGGAATTAGCGAAGAGGGTATGTTCGTTGACCTGGACGCGCAGAGGAGTGTCTTGATTGACGGTACTGATGAGGTTGAGGAGGAGGGCTTGCGGTGGGTGGTCTGCGGTGGGTACATGGAAAGAGGCAAGGGAAGTGAACCGGACTGGCGGGATAGTATCACTGTAATCGGTAGGGTGGAAGAGGCCGTGCTGGCGCAGACCCCAGGAGGGTTGGACGGCAATGCCGGCAGGGGTCACGATGCTCCAGGCAGGGAGGGCATGGAGGCCGAGGACGGCATTGGCGTAGTCCAGGTGTGGAAGCAGGGCAGACTGAACAGGGCCGGGGAGTGTCCAGAGGGCTTGATCGGCGCCGACGAGAGGGACATGGTGTTCAGCCTGCCAGAAGCGTGCGTCTAAGGTATCGGCGTCTTTCCAGTAGCGGCTACTGATGACGATGGGAGCCGGCGGTAGTTCGCCCGCAGCGCCGTCAAAGGGAATAAACCGTGTGTGCGGCAGGAGGTATTCGTAAGTGAAGTAAGTCAACGGATGATAGTAAGTGGTGTCGTAGGCGATGGTGGGAGGGGAGCCGAGGTAAGTACGGATGTAGGCAGCGAGGGTGGAGGAGCGGGCGACACGCTCTTGGAGCGGGAGGATAGCGGAGAAGTAGCCGAAGGCGCTGGTAAGGAGGAAGAGGCAGGCAATGGCGGCGACGGCGAGGAAACGCCAGCGACCGCGGGCGAGAGAGAAGCACACAAAGCCCACAGCAGCTACAGCAGAGGCAACAACCAGAGCGAGCGGCGTAGGCCCCAAAATTCTAAGAAAGGGATAGGCACTCGCTTCAAATACGCTTGTTGAGAATAGAGACGAGCCCAAAGTAGCCGCGAGGGTGCTTCCTGCAAGCAATAGGACAACGACAGTAGCTAAGCGCCAAGGCGACCATTGCTTTTCCCGCAGGATGGTAACAAGACCAAGCCCGAAAAAGATGGCGGAAACACCATCAATGTAACGCCCTCCAATCAGAAACTGTGCCCGTTCCTGACCCGATGCAACAAATGCAGCGCCGAGCGTAAGCGTACCCAGCCAAGTCAATATGAAGAACACAATTGTTGCACTGGGCACGTCTTTGACAAGGCTGCTAAGTTCATTACGGCGCCGCCCCCAGAGCACGTAGCCGGCGGCCAGCACGCCAATGGGAAAGAGTCCGTAGGATGTCTGGACAAGGTATAGCAAGTATTCGTTGGCCTTGACGACGAATGCATAGAATCCTTCCGCAGAGAAGAAGTAGGCGAATATCGGACTTACCGGGTTCTGCGGGATGGCAGTGCCGCTAGCTATTCTCAGATGGTTTATTGCAAGACGAGTGCCGATGAAAATCACACCGGTAGCAGTTAGTGCGGCGCCCACCGTCCGCCATGGCAAACTACGCACAAGGCCGAGGATGACAAGATAGAGTGCGGCAATTGGAATGAGAGGCAACGAGCGAGAGTGAATAGTATACATAAAGCCCAGGAGCAAGCCGAAGAGAATTGCAGTGCGCACAGATTTCTGACGCAACAGAATTCCGAAAAGAGCTACAAGAAACACGAAGCCCGGCAAGTAGGCAGCGTCAGCCCAGGCGAAGTTGGCACGTAGCAGGAAAGGTGGATAGAGACAGGTAAAGATTGCGGCGAGAGCAGAGTAGCGCGACGGCGAACCGAGTAAGGATGTCAAGACATAGTATAGGCCTAAGTAAAGCGTGCTCATGAGGAGCGCACTGATAACCAGACTTGCAAAGTAAATTGTATGGGGATGGTCGAAAACCCAGAAGGCTGGGACTAGGAATAGGGAGTAGCCAAAAGCCGAATAGTGTGCCCCGTGAAGAGTAGGCATGGGAGCGCTACCAGAGAGATAGAGGGCATTCGCCAAGAAGACCGCCTCATCCGACATTCTCAACGGCTGCTCACGCGCGTGTGCCAGAGCTACTTGAATCAGGAAAAACAGTGAGAACAGAAGCGCATGCGTGTGCCAGCGCTTGCTCACGATATGAAATCCAAGTAATTTGCTCTCATGTGATGCGGGTCTCTTGACAGTCGCCTATCGGCTATGGCCTCTACTAACGCGTTAGGTGAGCGCTCTGCAGTCCAATCACCCTTACTGTCTCTCGTTGCCACCCCTGCACTTCACGCCAAGAGTGCGGGTCAGGGGAAAGCCTAATCCTAATTACTCACCGGTTCCTACGACTGCTTTGCATTTTCCGTTTAGCCACTCTTGCGAATTGGTCCCCATAGATGGCGGCGAAACTCCACAGCTCGATGTATATTTTGCTTGGTGTTAATTAGGATAGTCGTTCCACTAGAGAAAGGCAGATGGGCGATCTATCTTAATTATCTAACAATCGTTAAAATGTTGGATGGTCAATCCTTGTTCTAGTGGGCCTGGGGCAAATTATAGTAGTCTGGTCTCAATGAATTGGAGACTAGCAAGTGATGCTTCTCAGGGAAGACTTTAAACCTTAACTCACGTGGAAGCGGGATTATCGCAAATCTGTTCTATTTCGATGCGTGAGCATGATTTACCCATTGCAGACATAGATTGCAGCCATTGCACTCTCTTTCATTAGAGGATGTGAAAGCATACCATCAAGTCACGCGTGAAGTATTGGGAGTGTTAACGAGGTTTGCACACACCGCAAGAGTAGGATACCAACGCAACTCTCTCCCTCTTCTTTACTCTATTGCGGATTAGGGAAGAGGTAGTCAATTGTGTATAGGTGTTGGAGACAACGGCCGCCAATGTAGCTGTGGATGAGCCAATCTCATTCTAGCTACTTCTCAATAGAGTATCTTTGCTTTTCCCCCACACATATTCGGATTGCATTCTCAACGTACGCATGTCCACATGACAGAGAACAGAGCAGCTATCTCCATAGTGGTTCCCACGTATAACGAAAGGGACAATATAGCCTTGCTCATCTCCGGACTAAGAGCCGCTCTGGAAGCGACCTGGGAATACGAGGTGATAGTGGTCGACGACGGCAGTCCGGATGGCACTGCCGATGTTGTACGTAGTGCGGCAGCCGAATGTCCATCGATCCGTCTGGTGGAACGCCCTCGGAAACTAGGTCTCGGCAGCGCAGTGGCTGCCGGATTCTCTATAGCCAAGGGGGATTACTGGGTGATGATGGACGCCGACTTATCCCATCGCCCCCAAGACCTGCCAATACTATTGGAAGCCTTAGCGAATGCCGATATCGTTGTCGGTTCTCGCTATATATCTGGAGGGGCAACTCAAGGATGGCCTCTGCGGCGTCGGCTCATGAGTCGCGCAGCGGGGATGCTAGCCCAAAAGGCACTTGGCCTGGACATTCGCGATGCCACGTCCGGCTTCGCGGCTTTCCGCCGGGAGACCGTTGCGCCGCTGCTGCCCTCGCTGCAACCGGAAGGGTTCAAGCTGCTTCTCGAAATAGTGGTCAGAGCGACCCAGGCCCGCGTGACTGAAGCTCCCATTACGTTCGTAGAACGTCGGCACGGAAAATCCAAGCTAAGCACAGGCGAAGCATTGCAGTTCTTTCGGCTGTGCTGGCAACTCCGGAGTCGGTCCCGTTCAGGTCTCGAGTAATGGGCGGCATTTCTCAGAGACGTAACACGTCGGTCTTCTTTACCCGCTGCAAAGGTTTCCCAGAACAAAGCTGTCGACGTCCATCGGACGTTGGCTCCAACCTGGCAAACACTCATTGGGAGCGGCAAACTGAGTACGCCGGTCTGCATGTGCTGAGCCGAGAGTGACACTGCCCACAATTTGGCGATACGTATGACCCTCTTCGAGCCACAGTCAAGCAACACATTAGTCGGCGCAAGCATTCTCTGGACTCGGCGCTGTCCTCAACCAATTGCCGCGACCACTGTGGTCATCCTCGACTGCTAGCCTTAGCTTAGGCTTGGCATTTAGTAGGGGAGGTCTGTCTCAGGATTCTTTTGCACAAATTGCGCAAGCCGCACACCCAAGTTTTCCTGCAATTGAATGGTCAGGCCGCCATCGACCACCAACGAATGGCCGGTTATGAAACTTGCTTGCTCTGAGCAGAGAAACGCAATGGCGTTGGCGATCTCCTCAGGCTTGCCGCAACGCCGCAATGGGTACTGTTCTTCGAAGAAGGCATAGCCGCTGGGATTCTCCTGCCACATGCGGGCTTGAATTTGTTCGGTCACAATATGGCCGGGGCAAATTGCGTTCACACGAATACCGCGGGGCCCGAAGTCAATCGCCATTTGGCGGGTCATGCCGATCACTGCGCTCTTGCCTGCTTCGTAGACGAGAAAGCCGGGAGACTGGAGCAGCCCATGCACGGACGACATGTTTATAATACTTCCGCCGCCGCTCTGCTCCATATGCGGTATGGCGTGCTTGCTGGCCAGGAAAATCGCTTTGGCGAGAATTGCCATGCCGGTATCCCAAGCTTCTTCCGTAGTTTCGAGAGCACTGGTGTCATTGGCTGCGGTCGGTGAATAGGCGTTATTCACCAGAATGTCCAACCGTCCCCAAAGCTCCACGCCGCGGTCGATCATCGCGATAATGTCCGCGGAACTGCTCACGTCCGTTACCGCTACATCGGCCTCGCCGCCCGCATCACGGATCCTCGACGCACTCTCTTGAGCCGCCGCCTCGTTGATGTCAGCGACAAGAACCTTGGCGCCGTCGGCGGCCAGCCGCCTGGCAGTAGCCCCGCCGATTCCCGAGGCCCCGCCGGTAACAATGGCTACTCGTCCCGCAAAGTCATACATCGCCATTCCTCATTCTCCTCACAAGACTCATGATTTTCCAAATTACCGCAGTACCACTCGTTCCAAAACCTCCGAATTGACGACACTTTCCGGCATTTGTGCCTGCAGTACCCGTGCAACTGCATGTGCCGTCCGGCTTTGGAGTGCCGCGAGCGATTCCTCGCTGTAGAACGCGACGTGGGGGGTAATGATGAGATTCTCCTGACTGAGGAGTGAATCGCCGGCAGCCGGCGGCTCTTGGGGCAGCACGTCGATACCGGCAGCGGCAACCCGTCCGGATGCAAGTGCCCCGGCAAGGGCGGCGCTGTCAACCAAACCGCCGCGTGATGTATTGATGAAGATTGCACCGGGCTTCATCAAATCGAACTGTTCCCGGTCGAACATGTGTATCGTTTGGGGGTTCAGCGGCAAGTGCAAGCTGACAAAGTCTGCTGTTTGCAGAAGATCGGGCAAGTCAACCGCCCTACAGCCTGCCACATGAGCTTCTGCGGGTGTCAGGCGAGGGCTGTGGGCGATGACGTGCAGGCCCAGGGCTTGCGCTTTTGCGGCCACCTCTCTGCCGATTTGCCCAAAGCCGACTACTCCCAAAGTCTTGCCTTGAATACGATAGAGCGGCATGCCAACTTTGCTATTCCAGTTGTCATTGCGCACTTCTCGATCATAGCGCGCGAGTTTGCGGGCGCTGGCAAAGAGCAACGCCAGCGCATGTTCCGCCACTTCTTCAACACAGTAGTCAGGCACATTCGTGACAACCGCGTCACGGCTCGTAGCGACGTCCACAGCGATATTGTCGACGCCGATGCCGTAGCGCGCAATGACTCTAAGTTTATTGGAGGCGCGCACCACTGCCGGGGTTACGCTGGCAAAGCACGTCATTATGCCGTCTACGCCAGCGGCAAGCTGCACCAGGGTCTCTTCATCGCCGCTGGGCGACGGGACCAACTCCACGCCAAGCGGTTCGAGAATGGCTCGCTCTCTATCCAGAGTAGGCCAAACGTAGTCGGTAACGAGCACCCGGTAGCGCATGCCTACTTCCCTCGATCGGGTTCCTGAGAGTTTTCTCTTGTCTTGCCGCCGCGTGCGAGCACGACGAGCAAAGCGATAACTATGACACCAAGAATGCCAAGCGCATAGACCTTTTGCAGTGGTGTCGGCAGCAGCAGGGCGATGGTGCCAAAAGCTGCGGACAACGACCAGTAGACAAACGCGATGCCTAACGGCGGCAGACCAAGTTCCGAAAGGCGATGATGCAAGTGGCTTGTATCCCGGTGGTAGAAGCGTCCTCCCTGTAAGGTGCGCCGAATGATCGACCAGGCCACGTCAATGGCCGGTACCCCAAAGATAAGCAAGGTAGTGGCGAGCTTCGCGCCGCCAGTGATAGCAATCGTCCCTAGAGCAAAGCCTAAGAAGTGGGAGCCGCTATCCCCCATGATGATGCGTGCGCGGTACACGTTGAAGGGGAGAAAGCCGAGAATCGCACCGGCGAGGATGAGCGGGAGAAAAGCAATGCTAAACTGCTGCAGCGAAATGCTGAGAAAGAAGAGTACGCCAGCGCCAATGAACGAGAGGCCACCGGCCAAGCCGTCATACCCGTCTACGAAGTTAATGGCATTCATCATGCCGACGATCCAAAACAACGTGATGATCACCGAGAGCCAAAACGGAAAGTGGATATGGCCTTCCATGGACTCGGCGAGCCAGCCAGGAAAGGAAACACTACCGCCGAAGGGGTCGCGCACGAATTCAATGAAGATGCCGAATGAAATGGCTATGCCGGCCGCAACGATTTGCGCGACAAACTTGGGAAGCGGAGGCAACCCCCGGACATCGTCAATGAACATCACGAGCGTGATGAGGCCGGCGCCCAAGAGTAAGCCGAGATACTTAGTATCAAACGTGAGGTCTTCCAACAACCATATTGCAACGAGAAAAGTTCCCGTGAAGGCCGCGAAGATGGCGAGACCGCCGATGCGCGGCACCGGCTTAGCGTGTACTCTCCCTATCCCTGGTATGTCCAACCATTGCAGCCGGAACGCAATTCGCCGCACAGCGTCAGTCAGAAGCAAGGCGACTACCGTAGCGGAGAATAGGACAAGCAAGAGTGTGCTCGTGGTCGGTTGCATTATCCAAGCCAGAAAAGAAGCTGCGAAGGCGGGCCGTTAGTAGCAATCAGTATACCATCACACTTGCCCGGTAATTAGACTTAGACGCAGGTGCTATGGCGGCGGTACAATAACGGTATCGGACGAGCCTGTCACCCAAATGGTAGCAAGTGCAATGGAAGATACGGACAGGGGCCCCCAGAGACTGCCCGAGCATCGACCGGAGCAGCAGATCGAAGAGAGCGACCCGCTAGGATTTATGGTCGGCTTCATAGCTGGCGCCATGTGTAGTGCAGCGGGTTCGACGACGTGGCTCTGGTCGCTAGGTATCTTATTGCTGAACGTCATACCGCAACTCGATCGGTTTACCCAGCCAACTCGGCCGCTCCTGAACCTGGATCGCCTCATCGGTGAGTCTGCTGGGGACTACGCTCTGTTCATTTTCATCGGCGGCTTGTTCTTTTCATTCTTGCCTATTGCGCTCGCTCTCTCCATGAAGGAAGGAACACAGACGCTCAACTTTCGCAACGGCCTTTTCCTTGGTTGGATGCTGGGCTTGTTTTCGATTCCAATTATGGTGTTTCAGGCGTTCACGGAGTCCTTAGGAAGACTACCTAGACTCTAGGCAAGATACGCTTGGTAGGTGGCACACAGAGAAGCGCTTGGCGTCGATACTCTTGAAGAATTCTAATGCTGCGGGCCGCTGCCAGGGCATAGCTTGTTCTTTCCAGGCAATCGCTCTTGATTGTGTTTACGGGAGCGCGTTTGTATTCTTGGCTCGTTGTGATAGGCAGCATGCTGTTGGGAGGTCAGGTCGAGAGGCACTTCGAGGCGACCCGCGCCGGGCTGCGGGATGGGAGAGAAGGACTTGGGTAAGTCCCTTGTCACCGTCAGACTGTGCAATTCGCCCCACGAACGTGGACGAGGCAACTCCATCACAGTGCATTTGTTCACAAGAGCCTGCTGCACTGCCAGACGCCGTCAGTCTTTAGTCCCTCTGTTCGCTTCCTCTAGGTAGTCGGCTAGCGCTTCCCGCCAGGTTCGAAGGTCGTTGCGGTTGAGGGCAGCGAGCCGTTCATTTGAGAGGACCGAGTAGGGCGGGCGCGTCGCGGGAGTGGCGTACTCCTGTGACGTAGTTGGTGAAAGGCTTGCCTCCACACCGGCCAGTTCAAAGATTGCTTTGGCGAATTCATACCACGTGCAGGAACCGGCATTCGTGATGTGCACGACGCCGGAAATATCTTGGGTGATGAGCCATGCTATTTTCTCTGCCAAGTCCTTGGTGGACGTGGGTGTACACACTTGGTCGTCGACCACCCGGAGTGCCGCCCCTTCACTAGCTTTGCGAAGCATTGTTCGGACAAAGTTACCGCCCTTGCCGCTTGTGCCGGCAACGCCGTAGAGCCCGCACGTGCGGATAGTTACCGCTCTATGCCACGTCAGCAGTGCAAGGTACTCCCCGGCCAGCTTGGATGTTCCGTATACTGAGAGCGGGGCGGGCGCATCACCTTCGGTCAACGGGTCGCGCTTTGCTTGGCCGCCGAACACGTAGTCCGTACTAAAATGGACGAACTGGGCGTCCAACTCTCTACAGAGTTGGGCAAGATGCCGCACGGCAAGGGCATTGGTGGCAAAAGCAGGCTCCTGCTGTATCTCACAATCGTCTACGCGGTGGAAAGCAGCCGTGTTTATGAGCACATCCGGCCCTATGGCACGAACGACGGCAGCCGCCTGTGCAGGGTTGCAGATGTCCAGTTCCCGGCGAGGCAGAGCATGCACCTCATGTACTGTCAGCGTACGCGTCAAGTCGTACGCCAGTTGTCCGTTGCCACCCGTAATTAGGATACGCATACGACCCCTGACTGGAAATTGCCTGCTCGTCAATTCGTGTAAAAGGCATGAATTACATGCCTTGCGGCCTTCCGTAGTGTACTACTTTAGATGACCTTAGGCTTAGCGGCATGCACTTGGATCGATCCGGTTGCTCCACAGGAGAACGCATCATATTCCTTGACCTGAACAAGGTTGCGGCAGCGCGTTTTATACCCGACTATGGCCGTATTGAGAAAACTAGAGTTTCGAAGGTATAGAGGTTCAGATCGTGACAGCTTCAACCCAAACAGCGCCGCCTCCGCACGTCGTGATTGTTGGCGGGGGGCCGGGTGGACTTGCCGTTTCGCAACAATTGGGTGCGCGGGGCGTACCCAATATAATCCTTGAGAAGGGCGCTTACCCAGGTTGGATGTGGGGGCAGACGTATAAAAGCCTCTGCTTACATACCGGCAGACACCTCAGCGCACTGCCTGGGATGCCATTCCCTAGAGGCACGAGTCTCTTCCCCTCGCGCGCCGAGTTTATGAGCTACATGGCAAGCTATGCAGAGCGATTCCACTTCCCAATGCGCCTTGGCGTCGAGGTGAAGGCGCTCGAGCGGGACGGGACTAACTGGCGGATTGAAACCAATGAAGGTCCACTTGCGGCGCCCGCCGTAGTGGTGGCGACCGGGATCATGTCATCTCCGGTGGTACCGGACATTGAAGGTGCAGAAACGTACAAGGGGAACCTATTCCACAGTTCAGCATACAGAGAGCCTGAGAACTTTGCCGCCCAACGCGTGTTGGTAGTTGGCATTGGGAATTCCGGCGCAGAGATTGCGGTGGAGCTAGCAGGCATTGGGGCAAGAGTGGCCGTGTCTGTCAGGTCCGGGGCGAATACCGTGCCCAGGAGCATCGCAGGGCTTCCAAGCCAATATCTGGGGTGGGCAATTTCCTGGATGCCCCGGCGTCTGCAGCAACGCCTGACCAGACTATTCGGATTGGTGGGTGCGGCTGTCCGGGGCGGCAACCCAATTCCGCGCAAGACAGGTTTCAGCAACTGCCCGGACGTTCCACTGATCGGAATGAAGCTAGCAAATGCGGTGCGGTCTGAATCTATAGCGCTCCTACCAGGCATAAAGTGCTTTACGCCGCAGGGAGCGGCCTTCACCGACGGGGCTCAACGTGACTTTGACTCCGTGATACTAGCAACCGGCTACCGCTCGGCAATAGATTGGATGGGGGCCTTCAGTGCCAGAGACGATTGCGGCTTCGCCAAACGACGGGACCGCGTGCGGAGCCTGGAGCTCCCAAGTCTCTACTTTGTAGGGCACAACTATGACGGTAGAGGCGGCTTGTACAACATTGCCATAGATGCAAAGCGCATAGCGCGGCTGATCGACGCGAGTTACGGACTGTGATAGTTGCCAAACGTCCATAGGGCTGTTGCCAACACCATGTGAAACCAGATTGGGATGGTGCGTTTGAACCACCTTCTTTCCGGTCTAAAGGTCATGGTCAGCACGTAACGCACAGCCATGGAAGAGAAATACATCACTGCTGCAAGCCTTAGAGGCGTGGCCACGGATCCCCAACCGCCCGCGACAAAGAATCCATCGCCCCGAAACACGTCGGCAACGATGAGAACCATGAGCGCCAGCAGGAACAGTTGTGCCGGCAGCAGGTAGCGGTATGGCATCAGCCCCGAATACCAATGTTCCATCGCCGGCAACCACCGTGGGGCATATAGCGCAACGTTCACCTGCCCGATTACGCGCAGAGCGAACAAAACAGCGCAAATAAGTAGTATCCATTCGGCGTATGGCATATGAGTATTCCCACGAATTAGACGAGATTGCAAGACCAAATTTGACTTATTTTTCGTTGTCTGGCATTATAGGATCTCCCTTTAGAAATTCCAATCCAGATCAGTGTTTTCTTTGTGGTGCCATCCTCGGTGCCATTCTTTGACGATTTCTTTCCCTTTATGACCGTAAGCATCTTCACGCTTAACTGGTATTCTGCCTACTTTTCTATTTCCATTCTGTAATCGGACCGATTCGCCCTTCCCCCATACACCGTCTGCTGACGATTCATCCAATTTTCTTGCTGGATTCCCCACTACGGCAATCGTAGCTCTAAATAGCGAATGAGGAGGCTGCACGTGAACAAAGTGTACGTGACCCTAGCACTAACAGTGTGTTTTTCGCACTGGCTGCGTAGCGTGCGGCGATCGGTCACCGGCCCATCCGGCTTTGCTATCGTCGTCGCGTTCTCGATCGGGCTATTGGCAGTGGTAGCCGCCGGTACCTGGCACATAAACACTGCCTTTGCCTCGCCGGTAGATTATTGTACACCAGCAGCCTACACGGGTGCAATCGTGGCCCGAGACGGCAAGCGGCTATCCGATCAGACCGCCGACGTGCGAGAACTCTTCGCGAATACTTGGGGAGAGGACGCGGCTGCGCGTTGGGTATTCGAGCACAACTGCACGCTTGGTTCTGGCTATGCGCCGCAGACTCCTTCTATTTCCGACCAGTGCCCATACACAGAGTACACCGGCGCGCTGGAGGCGCGGGACGGAACGATACTTACCGATCAGCCTGCTCACGTGCAGGACCTTTTCGTGAGTACCTGGGGGTCGCACGCCGCGGCACGTTGGGTGTATGAGCACAATTGCGGCCTTGGACCTGAGCGGCCGCCCGGGACTACGTCCCAATCTCAACAATCCAGACAGGCTGATATCCGAGTGGGGTCTGCTCTCGACCCCACTCCCACTCCAGAGCCTTCCTCCTCTAACCCTATTTCTGATGCGCCCTGGCACGGATTCTACGTTGAAGGAGATATCGACGGGAGTTGGGGTCGGTTGTGCCATGCTTTCATGGATTATCGAGTCCCGCCCTCTCATGTATACGATAGTGGCAACGAGGCCCTGAATCACCCGCTGCTCAACGAAGAAACCAATATGTACATGGCAGAATGCCAGCGGTCGCCGCGCTAGTCCCAGTTTGGTCAAAGTTGGAGATGCTCGCAGCAGATGAGAACTGTTCCTTCGAGAGAGGACAGGGAGCACTGTGCGCATTTTTGTATCAGTGCAAATGTCGCTCCCCTTGCCGATATCGCCACTGGGTGCGTGAAGAACGCACAGCGAGTTAACTCTACAAGAGACTTCCTAGAAATTTGAGATGGCTGGTCTAATTCTGCCTGCCGGCGCCAAGAGCCCATTCAATTCAAGCCTGTATCCGGGCAGAGCGATCCCCCTCGAAAGCACCCCTATGTCCCATTGTTGGACTTCCTAGCGGTCCACATAGCTAGTCCCTCCCACTACGCCGGGCGTAAACTGCCGGGCTGACAAAGTTACGAGCACCTCCGGCTAATTCCGCCCTCGTGTCAAGCGCTAGTACGCGCTAGAGGTCATACTGTGGGAGGTCCGCCCTCACTATCTTCCAAACTGCTCTGGGCCCGGTGCGCCTCAGACTCATTGTCTCCACTTTGTGCCCAAAACCCACCCCAAAGCTCTGCAGCGTGGTAGCTTAGCGCGCACAGCGCTAGGTCGTCTACAGATCGTTAGAGGAGAGCAAGATCGTGGGAAGCATTGGGGCATAGGTCCCTCGAATGACTGCACCCATGCTGGCTTACTGACGCTTGACCTAGGGCGTTCGTTGACTTCAGAACAATCGCAACGTGAGAGTGCCGAATTAGGTCTAGCAGCGCGCTCCCTTTCTCGAAGCTATTCTTGACAGACGCAGCCGTAGTTGGTAGGGTAGTGTCGCGTTTATTTGGTTGCTTGTCTCGATGTTCTCAGCATCCAAATTTTGTATGGTCGACCTCTTTCAACCATTCTACCCCAACGGTAAAATGTCCCAAGGGAGAATCACATGAACTCCGGCGACACTGCATGGATTCTAATGTCTACTGCTCTCGTCTTGTTCATGACACTGCCGGGTTTGGCAATGTTCTACGCGGGCTTGGTGCGTTCCAGGTCGGTACTGTCCGTGATGATGCACTGTTTTTCCATTGCCGCTGTGGTCAGCATACTTTGGTTGGTTGTGGGCTACAGCCTGTCTTTTGGCGACAGCCTAGGCGGCATTGTCGGCGGCTTTAATAGAGTCTTCTTCGCTGGTATGGCAGCGGATATGATGAGGGGCTCGATCCCGGCAATCGTATTCGCAATCTTTCAGATGACTTTCGCCATCATTACTCCGGCGCTAATCGTGGGCGCCTATGTGGAGCGCATCAAATTCTCTTCGATGCTAATCCTGAGCAGTGCTTGGCTCATCCTCGTTTATGCGCCGGTTTGTCATTGGGTTTGGGGTGGTGGTTGGCTGGGCGAGCTTGGCGTAATGGACTTTGCAGGCGGCCTGGTGGTTCATACGACCGCCGGTATATCGGCCTTGGTCATCGCCGCTCTACTCGGCAGACGGATCGGTTTTCCCGACCAACTCCAACCTCCGCACAATCCCGGCATGACCGCAGCGGGAGCCGCGATGCTCTGGGTGGGCTGGTTCGGATTCAACGGGGGCAGCCAACTGATGGCTGATGGCGGCGCAGGCATGGCTATCACCGCGACCCATCTTGCAGCCGCTAGCGCTGTGATCGTGTGGTCGGCAATCGAGTGGATCAAGCTGGGTAAGCCTTCTCTGGTAGGCGCCGTCACGGGCGCGATTGCGGGCCTAGCAACAGTCACTCCCGCTTCTGGGTTCGTTGGACCGATTGGCGGCGTGATCCTGGGCGCGCTTGCGGGTTTAGTGTGTTTCTTCGCAGTTGGTATAGTTAAAGAAAGATTGAAGATCGACGACTCGCTTGACGTCTTTGCAGTGCACGGCGTGGGGGGCATACTCGGCACGCTGCTGGTATCAGTCTAAGCGGTCGCTGCGTTTGGCGGTGGCGGTCTCTTGGTTGCCAGCGGCACGATTATTGCACAACTAGGCGTGCAGGCACTTGGCGTGGTTGTAGTCATAGCATGGGCGGCTGTCCTCACTTTCATTATCGTGAAAGTTACAGGTATGCTTACTGGTGGGATACGAGTTTCTGCCCAAGACGAGGAGCAAGGACTCGACCTCGCCTTTCACGGCGAGCGTGGCTATGACATTTAGAGAAGCATAAGGACACAGACAATGAAACTAGTCGTGGCACGGGTTCAACCGGATAGGGTAAGCATTGTATATGAAGCCCTAGTGAAGCTTGGGGTCACGAGTGTCAGCGCAATCGACATCAAAGGCTTCAGAGAAGAGGTGAGCCATTCGGAGATTCTGCGTGGTGTCGAATACAAGATTGACTTCCTGCCCATGGTGAAGATCGAGGCGATAGTAGAAGATGGCATAGTCGAGCAAGCCACTGCTGCCATTCGTCGTGCTAGCGCATCCGATCCGTCCCGATATTCACGGGTTTGGATATCTGAGGTTATGCCTGCGGAGACCGGGGAGTCTGCAAAGTAGCATTTGCATTCTTTGCCATACCCCTATAATCGGAAATGGTATAGTATTTCCTAGGATCAGGAGACGCTTGTACTATCGGTAGAAAACGAGCCGATTGCATTACATCCAGTGGAGGGAATGCCTGTGAGGTGAAACGCAAAGCCGGTTTCGAAACCGGCGGTTGTCGTTCACGCATTGCGATCAGCCAAGAGCCGAATAGCAACACTTAGGAGAAGTGCCCAATGGGAGTTACCACCGAGCGGCAGGACAATACCTTAATCGCAAAGACGGACGGTCGCATTGATGGTGCTAATGCCCGTGAATTCCAGGATGCATTAGATGCTGCGATAGACGCGAGCGAGCGAGCCGTTGTCTTGGATTTGGAGGAAGTTTCTTATATAAGTAGTGCTGGGCTGCGGGTCATCCTATTAACCGCCAAGTCTCTCCAAAAGCAGGATGCCAGATTCGCTGTATGCTCTCTTTCTGAGTCAATCCGCGAAATCTTCGAGATTAGCGGTTTCGATCAGATCATTGCAGTTCACGACTCTCGAGATGAGGCAATAGACGCACTCAAGAACTAGCTCACCCCATTCTTTCGCAGTGTTGAGAACTCTGGCCAGCTAATAGGAAGGACCTATTGGGCTTGCTAATGTAGTTCTTGTGGAAAGGAAACGATGGAACCACCCTATAAGATCCTCGTTGTCGACGATGAACCGGATCTCGAGCCGCTCATGTTGCAGCGGATGCGGCGCCACATTAGAGCAGGGCGGTATACATTTGTATTTGCTCAGAATGGCATAGAAGCGCTGGAACGCCTCAATGAAGATAATGAAATTGATATGGTACTGTCCGATATCAATATGCCGCGCATGGACGGCTTGACACTGCTTGAGCAGATTCCCAAAGTTGATCCCAACATTCGCTCCGTAATCGTCTCAGCTTACGGGGATATGAAGAATATCCGGACGGCGATGAATCGAGGCGCTTTCGACTTCGTCACCAAGCCGCTGGACTTTGCGGACCTCCAAATCACTATCGATCGCACTCTGAGTCATATGACTGAGTGGCGTGAGGCGCTCTCGTCGCGCGATAAGCTTGTCGCGTTGCAGAACGAGCTGAACGTTGCCAGTCAAATCCAACAATCAATCCTCCCCACTGACTTCCCCCGAGGTACTGACTTTGAGATTTACGCCAGCATGGAGCCGGCCCGCAACGTCGGTGGAGACTTCTTCGACGTATTGACTTTGGATGCCGGCCTTGTCGGCGTTGCTATTGCGGACGTCTCCGACAAGGGCGTTCCGGCCGCTCTCTTTATGATGTCTAGCCGCACTCTCTTGAAAGGCTCTGCCATTGGCATGGGAGAGCCCGGTCAAGTTCTGGGTGAGGTTAACGATCTGCTCCATGAAGACAATGACACAGGAATGTTCGTCACGATTCTGTATGCGGTGTATAGTTCGTCAACCGGTGAATTCACTTACGCCAACGGAGGACATAACAGTCCTCTCATTGTGCATCCCGACGGGAGCTCATCTCTGCTTCCACTAACAGGAGGCATCGCGCTTGGAGTGGTGCCGGATATGCCCTATCAGCAGCAATCGATAAGCTTGGCTCCCGGCGATCTCGCATTCCTCTACACGGACGGTGTCACCGAGGCCATGAATGCCCAAGAAGAGGAGTTTGGGGTAGAACGCTTGCAGGAAGTGTTCGCGACCAATCCTCCTCGAGACCCCAAAGAAGCAAACGAAGCGGTCTTCCAAGCTGTAAGCGACTTTGCCGGCGATACACCTCAATCTGACGATATCACCTGCTTGGCCATTTACCGTAGCGAGTCTTGAAGTGGGTACAGAATTGCACCTAAAGGTCGAGACCAAACAAGATGAGTTAGACCGGGTCTCGACAGCCATAGAGGACTTCGGCCTGCAAGCGGATTGGCCTTTGGATCTCGTATTCAAGGTGAACTTGGCCTTAGAAGAGGTAGTAATCAACGTCATGAATTACGGTCATGACGATGGTCTGCATGAAATTGAAATATCACTATTTTCTGATGAGAACGCCCTCACGATAGAGATCGTTGATGACGGTCGGCCCTTTGATCCGTTGCATGACGCTCCTAAACCCAATGTGACCGGTGAGCTAGAGGATAGAAGCATAGGCGGTTTAGGCATCCATCTTGTGCGCAAAATAATGGATGACGTGCGCTATCGACGGGAACAGGGCAAGAATCATCTAACAATGGTTGCGAGTATAGCCAAATGAAGAGGGCCCACCGCCTGCCGACGGTCCCACTATTCAATGCAATGGTGAGGGTCATTGGTGGGTTTGTCGTTGCCGCTATTCTCGTGGGTTGCTCCACACCTGCCCAAGATGGCGAGTCAGTAGTTGCAACAGCAACGCCAGTGACCGCAGCCGATGCTTCCCAGTCTGCTGCTCCCGGCGTCACCGACGACCAGATTCTCTTTGGCCAATCCGCAGCCTTCAGCGGCCCCGCTGTAGAGCTTGGTACTAACATGGAATTCGGCATTAGGGCCGCTTTCCATGAAGTCAACCAGAAGGGCGGCGTCCATGGGCGGGAGCTTGTTTTGCTCATATCTGATGATGCCTACGAACCGGAAGCCGCTATTGCCAACACCAGAATGCTCATAGAAGAGCACGATGTATTCGCCCTCATCGGAGCCGTTGGCACGCCGACGTCCCGCTCTGCGGTGCCGGTTGCTTATGAAGCGGGTGTCCCCTACATTGCCCCCTTCACCGGCGCCGAATTCCTGCGCAATTCAGACCTTTTCAATGTAGTGAATATGCGCGCCTCTTATTATCAAGAGACCGAAGAAATGGTCGAAAGACTGACCATCGACTTGGGCGTCACGCGTATCGGTGTGTTGTATCAGGACGATTCTTACGGTCGCGCCGGCTTCAACGGGGTGCGGTTGGCCCTAGATAAGCGAAACATGGAAATGGTGTCAATTGGCGTCTATACGCGCAACACCACTGCTGTAAAGGCGGCCTTGCTCGATCTCCGTCGCGGTAATCCCGAAGCGGTGATTATGATTGGCGCATACAAGCCGGTTGCCGCCCTTATCCTTTGGGCACGGCACATTGGTCTGGACCCGGTTTTCATGAACGTTTCCTTTGTCGGCAGCAACGCCTTGGCGGAAGAACTTGGCCCTGCGGGAGTAGGAGTGTTCGTGACACAGGTGGTTCCGTTCCCAACAGACGACTCCAAACAAATCGTCAAGGACTACCTTCGCGCCATTCGCGAATTGTCTTCGTGGCATGATCCCAGCTTTGTTTCACTAGAGGGCTACCTTGCCGGGCGCCTGGCAATCGCCGGGCTTGAGCGGTGCGGCCCGCAGCTCACGCGAGAGTGCTTTCTCGATAGCATACGAAATACTGGGGTGATCGACTTAAGCGAATTTGAACTTAACTATGGTTCGGACGACAACCAGGGATCAGATTCAGTATTCCTTACTATGATCGGCCCGGACGGCACGTACCAGCCTGTGAGTTCACTACGAGATATAGAACAGTGATTGAACAATTTCGGGGCTTGCTCGAAAGCCGTTACAGGATATCAACGCAGCTCTATTTGGGCATTGGCGGCGCTGTGACGCTTGTCATTGCGGCCAGTCTCGTGGGGTGGTTTTCGTTCAATCGCGTTGGTGAAGTCCAGAGCCAGGTAAACGAAGGAAGCGTGCCGGAAATGGTAGCCGCCTTTAGGGTGGCACAGCACAGTAACTCGTTAGAGGCCGCTGCTCCACGGCTCGCGAGCGCTGCGTCGCCCGCGGACTTCAACCGCGTAGCTGCCAGTATCGACGAAGCGCATGCCGCCCTTGAGGAGCAATTGGCTGTCTTGGAGCAGGCCGATTCAGCGGATGAACGATTTGCGCGCGTTCGTGCCCGCGCCGATGCCCTCATTTCTAACATCGGCGCCGTTGAAACCGGGATGTCCGAGTCGTTTGAACTGAATAGGCAAAGTGAGCAGTTGCGTGATGCACTAACAAACCTGCGCAGCGGCCTGGACGAAGTCTTGGTCCCCGAGATTGACGACCAGATCTTCTACTTGATCACAGGTTTTCGTGCCATCGGAGAAGCCGCAGCGCCGCGCGCAGACCACTTCTCTGAAGAAGAATTCAATCGGTATCGCCACTTAGAGATTTTGCGCACGCAAGCTAACATTGCCACCGAGCTTTTGGCAAACTCCTATGTGGTTTCAGATGCGGCTTCAGTCGAGCCTTTAAGGGAGCGATTCGAGTCCGCTCAGAGCCAGATTGAGCGGAGTCTCTTTGCGCTTCTGGACGCGCCATTCTATGCCGAACTTGCCCCTATCTTCGACGAATTGTTGGAGTTGAAGAGCGTATTTGAATTACGCGCCCGGCAACTGCGGCTCGTCGAGCACCAGAACTCTTTGTTGGCAAGCAACAACGATCTGGCCAACGAACTCCTGGGCGAGGTGGAAGGCCTGGTAAGCGCAGCGTCCGACAGTGTAGAGGAAGCCACCCAAGCGTCCACGCAGGCAATTTTAACCGGTCGTCTTCTCCTGCTTGCCATCGGCATCATCAGTATTGGCGGCGCCCTGGTAATCGTGTGGCTCTTCGTTGGCCGGGTCGTGGTGCGCCGAATTGAAATGCTTTCAAGTTGGATGCGCGATATGGCCGGTGGCGACTTGGAGGCCCAGGTCGAGATTGGTGGCCGCGACGAGGTAGCGGAAATGGCTTCAGCTCTGGAAGTCTTCCGTCGTCACGCATTGGAAGTGCAGCGCTTGAATCTGGTTGAGAAGCTTGCAGACGAGTTACAGGGAAAGAATGAACAGCTTGAAAGCGTGTTGGTTGACTTGAGAAGAGCGCAAGACCAAATCGTAATGCGCGAGAAGCTGGCTGCACTCGGTGAGCTCACCGCAGGTGTGGCCCACGAGATCAAGAACCCGTTAAACTTCGTCAAGAATTTCTCCGAGTCTTCAGCAGACCTGCTTGAAGAATTGCGAGAGGTTCTCAGTGAAAACGGAGGCGAGTTGAGCGCTGAGGACCGCGACCTCATCGCAGAGATTTCCGGTGATCTCACAGGCAACCTCGAACGCATTCATTCGCACGGAGAACGCGCTAACCGCATTGTGCATGACATGCTCTCCATGGGCCGGGGCACCGGCGGACAGCAGCCCACGAATGTCAATAACCTTCTGGATGAACACGCACGCCTCGCTTACCACAGCAAGCGGGCTACCGATTCGGATTTCCAGCTTGACTTGAAGCAAGACCTCGACCCGGATATGGGAGAGATCGAAGTCATTCCGCAGGACATGGGCCGCGTCTTCTTGAATATGGTAAGCAACGCCTGCGACGCTACCGATGAGAGAAGGCGTGCCATCGAGAAAACGGATGGCGCCACGGACTATAGCCCCACAGTCTGGCTCTCTTCGCGGCGAGGTGACGAGTCTGCCGAATTCCGCATCAAAGACAATGGCACCGGCATGCCACCGGACGTTGTTGAGAAGATGTTCAATCCCTTCTTTACTACAAAGCCTACCGACCAAGGCACCGGCCTTGGTCTTGCCATGTCCAGCGACATTGTGCGGCGCCATGGCGGCACTATCCGCGTCGAATCCGAACCCGGCGAATTTACCGAAATGACAATCGAAATCCCTCTTGCGCCCGTGGTTATTGGAGAGGGTGCCGATGAAGAGCCGGTCCAAGCATAGCGTTGGGAGTGCGGTCTAATCAGGGCAATGTGCTGATCGGCCAATTGGATTCCTTCTACCCGCGAGCACCGGGCTAGTTGGTGTCTATCGCCAAGTTGCTCCCATGCCGGGCGCAATTGGTATTGACACATGGCGCTTGAGCGAACTTGCATTTTAGTTGCTATCAGCCAGATATTCCACAAGCTTGACGCAGAATTGCGAAGGCTTGAAATTGTGTGCTTGTTTTGCTACTGTTCTGGCGAGGCCGACACGTTTTCTGAACGCTCGACTATGGAATGTGGAGTGCTAGTGGTGCACGACTGACATGGTGCTATGACACTGGCAATGAGCCATTCAAACCCGGTAAGCGAGATGAGCCGTGAACTTTGAAGACTATCAACTTGATGCCGACGTCTACGACGAGATGTTCTTGTCGGACGGCACTCCCCGGGAACACAGTCGAGACCTTCACGAACTGCTTTGCCAGCTTTCACCCGAAGAGTTGGCGACAATCCAGGAACGGGTTACCCGCTCATTTTCCAACGAAGGCATCACGTTTACGGTCTACGGCGACGATGAGGCCGACGAGCGCATTATTCCGATCGACTCTCTCCCTCGCGTTCTTTCAGGTTCAGATTGGCAAGTAATCGAGGCGGGATTAACGCAGCGAATAAAAGCGCTGAATAGCTTCTTGGAAGACGTCTACGGAAGATCCAGAAGCAAGGATCTCTATGGCGAACCGAGCATCGTCCATGACGGTGTAATCCCCGTAGACATGGTGCGTGGATGTCCCCAGTACCGGGTCGAAATGCGCGGGTTTTCTGCCCCCCACGGCACATGGGTTGCTATCTGCGGCTCCGACATTGTGCGGACCAGCGACGGCTTCTGTGTGCTTGAAGACAACCTGCGGGTTCCCTCCGGCGTCTCCTACATGCTGGCAAATCGCGAGGCGGTGAAGAAGAGCTTTCGCCGTCTGTATAGAAGGTCTCGCGTCCGGGAGATCGAACACTACGGCCAAGTGCTCCAGACAACGCTCCGAGAGCTCGCAACGAGCGGACAATCGAATCCCACCATCGTGTTGTTGACCCCGGGCGTCTACAACTCCGCCTTTTATGAACACATCTTCCTGGCCCGCGAGATCGGAGCGGAGCTCGTGGAGGGTCGTGACCTATTGGTGAACGATGGCTATGTCTATATGCGCACTACCGCGGGCTTGCGGCGAGTCGACGTGGTGTACAGGCGTGTGGACGATGACTTCTTGGACCCGCTTGTATTTCGCCCGGATTCACTGCTTGGGGTACCGGGCCTGCTCCATGCGTACAAGCTTGGCAATGTTGCCCTGGTGAATGCTCCGGGTACTGGTGTAGCGGATGACAAGAGCATGTATGCCTACGTGCCTGACATGATCCGCTACTACTTACATGAAGAGCCGATCCTTGCAAACGTACCTACTTACCTCTGCAGGCGGCGTGAAGATCTGGAGTTTACGCTTGACAATTTACAGAATTTAGTGGTAAAACGTGTCGGTGAATCCGGTGGCTACGGCATGCTTATCGGCCCCCACGCATCCCCTAAGGAGCGTGAGGAATACGCCGAGCAATTGCGCGCGGACCCAGCCGGGTTCATCTCACAGCCGGTGCTCGCGCTCTCTCGCGCGCCGTGCTTCATTGACGGCCGCTTCGAGCCGCGTCACGTGGACATACGTCCGTTCGTGCTGCACGGCCGCGAGACCCGCATAGTACCTGGGGCACTCTGTCGCGTCGCTCTGCGCCGCGGTAGCTTGGTAGTCAACTCTAGTCAGGGGGGAGGTGGCAAAGACTTCTGGGTGGTTGATGATGATTGATGCTTAGTGTCTCAAAGGAGAGAGAGCTTATGGTATTCACGGACGTACTTGCACGCCATCGGCGTATTGCCGTCATCGCGGCGGTGCTGCTGTTGACGTTTCTCTATTTCTTGTTCCGACCGCCCGTCGCCCAGGCAGCAACCGACGGCGAGACTGCATTTGTCCTAAATACCTTCGCGTTCCTCATTTGGGGTGTACTGGTGATGTGGATGGCAGCGGGCTTCACCATGCTCGAAGCCGGCGCGGTACGCACCAAGAACGCCTCAATGATTTGCCTAAAGAATATCGGCCTCTACTCTATCGCCGGTCTAGCCTACTTCTTCGTCGGCTACAACCTGATGTACGTGGACGTGAGTGGGGACCGGCTATGGGGCTTGATCGGCTCTTTCAATCTGCTCTATGGGCCTTCATCTGACGAACTAGCATTGCTGGATGGTAACGAGGGCGCCGCGGCGGCCGTAATCGAGAGCGGCTACTCGGTCATGTCGGACTGGTTCTTCCAGATGGTCTTCGTAGCGACCACGGCATCCATCATATCCGGCGCCCTGGCAGAGCGCGTCAAGATGTGGTCGTTCTTCCTCTTCATAATAATTCTAACCGCCGTCATCTACCCCGTAGTCGGCGCTTGGACGTGGGGCGGCGGCTGGCTGGCTGAAATGGGTTTCCAGGATTTCGCCGGTTCAACCATCGTGCACAGTACAGGTGGCTGGGCAGCCCTGGCGGGTGTGATTATCGTCGGACCCAGGCTTGGCAAGTACCGCAAGGATGGTTCAGTCAGGCTAACGTCGCCTTCGAACGTCTTGTTGGTGACTCTGGGCGTCTTCATCCTGTGGCTTGGTTGGTTTGGTTTCAACGGCGGCTCGCAGTTGGCGCTGGGCAGCGCAGCCGACGCGATTTCAATCGGCCACATTTTGGTAAACACCAACCTCGCGGCAGCAGCCGGTGTTATGGCCGCCCTCATAATCTCGCGGCCGCTCCTCGGACGCACTGACCTCTTCGCCGGCTTGAACGGAGCCATTGCAGGACTCGTCTCGATTACGGCCGGCCCCGACATCACTCAACACTACTGGGCGGTCATAATCGGCGCTATCGGCGGCATCATCTGCACCCTAGGTCTCAAACTGCTTGAAAAAGTCAAGCTCGATGACGTCGTTGGCGCAATCCCCGCTCACTTGATGGCAGGCATCTGGGGCACGCTGGCGGTTGCCATTGTCGCAGGCGGCGACATTGTTGTGCAGCTCATTGGTGTTCTAGCAGTTGGCGCATTCGTCTTCATCGTTTCGCTGATCCTCTGGAAGGTCATAGGATTGACCCTCGGCCTGCGTGTTTCGGTGCAAGCTGAGCGTCTGGGTCAGGACACCGCCGAGTTGGGCCTTGAGGCCTATCCCGAATTTGTGCTGATGCCTGAAGAGCATGATGAGGACTAGCGTTTACCTGAGCTAAGGAATTAAGCACACGTGCTCTCACGAAGCGCACAAAGCCTCTTCTGGATGGGGCGCTACTTGGAACGGGCGCAACACCTCAGCCGCTTTCTGCAATTGCAGACGGCGGCTCTGGTGGATCGCCCTGTCCAGGAAATTTACTTCGGCTGGAGTCGCATTTACATAAGTGTCGACCGGTTGACGCCTGGCGGCAGTCTCGAACTCAGCGACAGTGATGACTTCACGCTGGCGGACTCGTATACCCTTGCCGACGACCTGACGTTTGAGCCTTCGAATCTTGGCTCGCTGTGGAATTGCTTCGCCGCAGCGCGAGAGAATGCCCGTCAAACGCGAAACTGCATTAGCGCGGAAATGTGGTCGCACCTAAACCTTGTCTATCTTCAGCTCCAGAATCGGGACATACAAGATATTTGGTCCACGTCTCCGGAGAGTTTCTACGCTGGGGTGACCGCAGACATCGACACCTTCATGGGTGTGGCTGCAGCAACAATGTACCGCGACGAGGGTTGGCACTTCCTGCAACTCGGTCGTTTGATCGAGCGGGCCCAGATCACGATTTCGCTGCTATTGGCGCAACTTGCCTCCGAAGTGCACTTTGAGGAGTCTTCCGAAGCTGACTGGGTTAGCTTGCTGCGCGCATACCACGCCTTGGAGGTCTATAACCGCAGCTACAGCGTGGAGGTTCACCCTAACCATGTTTTGGATCTGCTCGTGACAGATCCGCTGCTCCCCGACTCCCTCTGTTTTTCGCTCGATATCGTGGGACAGCAACTTGACGCTATCGGACCCGGGCCAAATGCGGATTCCAGTGGCGCGACGCGGCGGCTGGCGGGTCGGCTCGTGTCCTTAATCCGCTACGATTGGCCCGACCTGGAAGACCGTGAACAGGCTTTGCGACAGATGGGCGCCTTTTGCCGGGACCTTCACGACCTGATTGCGGTGACCTACTTCGACTACCATGTCGAAGACTCTCCCGTATAATGACCTCATGGCCGACTCGAGTTTATCCAGCCGCTCCGAACACAGTGCAGAATCTAGTGGTCGCATCGCCAGATCGAACCGCTTTGAGATAGAGCACGTATCCCGCTACCGCTATGCCTCACCGGCGTGGTACTCTGTGATGTCCCTGTGTTTAAGACCGCGCGAAAGCGTGAGACAGCAACTCCTGCAGTTCGATCTTTCCACGCACCCGCTCTCCACACTAAGCACAGCAACAGACCCCTACGGCAACACAAGGCACGTCTTTAGCGTGCATCAGCGGCACGAGTCGCTCGAGATTGTGGCCCGCTCTTCGGTTGAAACCGGACCTGCGGCCCAGCTACCGGGCTCTTTGAATTCCGGCGCATGGGACAAGATTCAAGCCTGGCAGCACTCTTTTGCGCTTTGGGACTTTACCCATGACAGCCCGTTAGCGCAGTCGTCGCCCGCCCTCTCCTCCTTCATCCAGCGTGAAGGCATCGAGCCGGCCGACGACCCTCTGCAGGCTGTGGGAATGCTGTCCGAGAAGCTGCATCACGTCTTCGACTACGTTCCTGGCAGCACCTCGGTGGCCTCCCCCATCGACCACATCTTGGAGACCGGGCGGGGTGTCTGCCAGGACTACGCCCACGTCATGATTGCTGTTGCGCGCTCTTGGGGCGTGCCGTCCCGCTATGTATCCGGCTACGTGCACGTTTCGGGTGAATCCCGTGAGCACGCGCTGACTTTGTCACAGACTCAGACTCTGTCGCAGACGCCGACTTTGTCGCAGACGCAGACGTCGTCGCAGACGCCGCAGAGCGCCACCCACGCATGGGTAGAGTGCCGGTTGCCCGGCCTCGGCTGGGTTGGTTTCGATCCCACCAACCAGACCCTTGCCGGAGACCACCACGTTTCTATCGCTGTGGGACGCGACTATCAAGACGTGCCCCCTTCCAAAGGCATTCTCAACGGTTTCGTTAGCAGCATCCTGGAGGTGGACGTGCGCATGCGCCTGCTCCCGTCTACGAAGGCCGAATTGGCGTGACCTGCCCCGGCCCATGCCCGGCTCGATGCTTGTCTACGCGCAGTTGCGTTCCCTACCCTCTGGTACCATTGAGGTGTTGCTAACATCTGGGTGAGTCCGATTCGTCGTTTCCCGCACCTACGCTATGGGAGTGGAACCATGCGGAAAAAGCTTAAGAAAATCGCCCATATCGTGCTCTTCGTGGTGGCGGTCATCGTCTTCTTTCTCGGACAAGGCATCGGCTTGGCGGCAAATCCTACTCTCGGCACCGCCCTCTGGGTCGCCGCCATAGCCATCGCACTCGCCAACCTATTCTGGATCGTCCGCGGATGGCTGCAAAAGCAATAGATCAGGCTTGTTGCCATTCGCCTCCAGCAAAAGACTCACCCACGCCTCAGTCCTAGTCCTGGGGCCGGCTCTGCAATCTGTTACTCGCGATGCTCGCTGAGAGTTTGAAATCATCGCCATGATCGGTCAACTCTTCACACAATACTTCCTTACCGAAGGCATCCAGGCAACCGATGCCTGGCAGGATTGCGTGCGGCAGCCGCTGACATTTACCGCGTTCAAGCAATCCCTGCGCGAAATTCTGGATAAGATTTCCTCCGCTCACGAACCCAACGAGGCACAAACTGAAAACGAGGTGGTGCGTCCGCTCCTGGAATTGCTAGGCTGGGACAACCATATGCCCCAGCAAGGCTCAGACCGCCAAGAGGACATTCCCGATTACCTGCTCTTTGCCGATGGGGAGGCGAAGGACAGGGCCGCAGCGCGCGAGGGTTCCGAAAATCGCTATCAAGACGCCCTTGTAATCGAGGAGAGCAAACGCTTCGGCTTGCCGCTCGACAACCGCGACAGCGGTGAAACCACCCGCCGCGGCACCCCTCACGGCCAGATTCTCAGGTATCTCGACACGGCAGATAAAGTGACCGACGGTCGCATCCGCTGGGGCATCTTGACCAACGGCGCAGTCTGGC
Source organism: Chloroflexota bacterium (assembly GCA_965221905.1). Taxonomy (GTDB): domain Bacteria; phylum Chloroflexota; class UBA11872; order VXOZ01; family VXOZ01; genus VXOZ01. The sequence goes on along the minus strand of OZ244922.1, from coordinate 2,075,303 downwards.
GGCTCTACGATTTCCGCGCCCGTCCCCGTGCCAGCGGCTTTTACGAAGCGGACCTGAAAGCCCTTTTGCAGCAGGACGACGACCACGCCCTCCGCGCGATCTTCCTACTCTTCAGGCGCGAATCATTCATAGCGCAAGAGGGCGCGGCGACTACCTTCCTGGAAGATGCGATCGCGGAAGGAAAGCGCTATGAGCAGCGGGTGGCCGCAGACCTCTCGGAAGTTGTGTTTTCGCGCGTATTCCCCCACTTGGTCGAAGCGCTTGCGGATCGCTATGCCGCAGAAGGCGATCCCAGTGATGACTTCACGGCGGTGCGTCACGCGGCTCTCATATTCCTCTATAGGCTCCTCTTCATTCTCTACGCCGAGGACCGCGGCCTCTTGCCGGTCAACGATTCGCGCTATGACGGATTACGGCCTGCGCAAGCGTGTGCGCGACGACGTTGCCGCGCGCATGCAGACTGGCGATACCTTCTCCAGCGCGGCAACCAACTACTACGACCGCCTCAACACGCTGTTCAGGCTTATCGACCGCGGCGATCCTTCTATCGGCCTCCCTCCCTACAACGGCGGGCTCTTCGCCCCGGACTCCGCGCCGCTTTTGCAGCACGTCCGCTTGCCGGATTCGGTTATCGCCGGCATCATCTATGACCTCAGCCATACGCGCAGTGCGCGCAAAGGCGACAGCGTCCGCTCTTTCGTCAACTATCGCGACATGTCGGTGCAACAGCTCGGCTCAATCTACGAGCGCCTGCTGGAACAGGAGCCGGTGCGCGGCGATGACGGCAAAATCATCATGCGGCCCAACCCCTACGCCCGCAAGGACAGCGGCAGTTTCTACACGCCCCAGGAACTCGTCGACCTAATCGTGGAAAAGACTCTTGAACCTTTGGTGGAGGAGCGCCTCAAGGCGTTTGAGACTCGAGCAAAGGAGCTCAGAAGCGATCATCGCCCCAAGCCGGAGCGCCGCCAGGAATTGGAGGCGCTCGACCCGGCGGTGGCCGCGCTCGACCTGAAGATTCTCGATCCGGCCATGGGCAGCGGCCACTTCCTGGTGACCGCCGTGGACTATCTCTCCGACGAGATCGCCCACATGGTCGAATACGTGCCTGCCGTGCCGGAATGGCTGGACGACGGCTGCGGTAGCGCCTACGTTTCGCCGCTGGTGGAGCGCATTGCGGTAATTCGGGAAGAAATTCTGCAGCGGGCGCGTGAGTCGGATTGGGCAATCGACAAGCTGCAACTCACCGACCAAGCCATCATCCGGCGCATGGTGCTCAAGCGCTGCATCTACGGCGTGGACAAGAACCCCCTGGCCGTGGAGCTGGCCAAAGTCTCGCTTTGGCTGCATAGTTTCACCGTGGGCGCGCCGCTTTCGTTCCTGGACCACCACCTGCGCTGCGGCGACTCGCTGCTCGGCCTGCGCGTGGAGGAGGCCGTGGACGAACTGAATCGCATGGGCGGCTTGTTTGTGCAGTCCGCCGTTGCCGGCGCTGAGACAGCCGCTGAGGGGATGGAGCACATCGAACTGCTCTCCGATGCCGACGTGGCCGAGGTGCGGGAGTCCGCGACCCTGTTCCGGGAAGTGGAAAATACCACCGCCGACCTCCGCAGTGTGCTCGACGTGCTCTGCGGCTTGCGCTGGCTGACCGCGGGCATGAAGAAGCAGGAACGCACCCTCTTTGAGGCCTCGTTGTTCGAGACCCTCGGCCGACAGCCGAACGACGCCTTCAAGCTCCTGGCCCACGGGCCCGACGCAATTGAGTCTCAAACAACGGATGACATCGCTCATTCCCGTGCACCCAGTGACCGTCATTCCGGCGAAAGCCGGAATCCATCTTCTCCTGACGCAGCATCTTCCGGTAGCGCAGGTTTGCAACCTGCGTCCGGCAGCGCGGGTCCGCAACCTGCGTCCGGTAGCGTAGGTTTGCAACCTGCGTCCGGCCAAGGGGACAATCCGCCAACGCCGGACAACATACAGAGCGCCACCGAATTCGCCAATCTCTGGCATAACGCCAGAGCCATCGCCGACCGCGAGACCTTTCTGCACTGGGAGGCGGCCTTTCCCGGGGTGTGGAAGCAGTGGCAGGACGCCCACCCGCGCGGCGGATTCGACGCCGTGATCGGCAACCCGCCCTGGGACCGCATCAAGCTGCAGGAAGTGGAGTGGTTTGCCACCCGCGCGCCGGAACTCGCCCGCGCCCCCACCGCGGCGGCGCGCCGGGCCGCCATTGGCGAATTGCGTACGCAGGGCGATCCGTTGGCCGCTGATTTCGATGACGCCAAAGGGCGCGCCGACAGTTTGGGCCGGCTGGTGCGGGCTTCCGGTCACTATCCACTGCTAGGCGGCGGCGACATAAACCTCTATTCGCTCTTCGTGGAGCGCGCCATGCGCCTGGTCAAGGCCGAGGGTCTGGTCGGCCTGCTCACCCCGTCCGGTATCTACGCCGATCTGACCGCGGCAAAATTCTTCAAGTCGGTTTCCACCCGCGGGCGCGTGGCCGGGCTGTACGACTTTGAAAACAGGAAGATATTCTTCAAGGACGTGCACGCCTCTTTCAAGTTCTGCGCCCTCATCTTTGGCGGCGCGCAGCGGCAATTCGACGCCACCGCGTGCGCCTTCTTCCTCCACGACACCAAGACCATCACTGATGAGGACCGCTGCTTCCCGCTGGCGCCGGACGACTTTGCCCGCGTCAACCCCAACACCGGCACCTCCCCGGTATTCCGCACCCGCCGCGACGCCGACATCACCCGCGACATCTACGCCCGCCACCCCGTGCTCGTCAACCGCTCCGACGGCACAGAGCACAAGACCTGGCCGGTCAAGTATCGGCAAGGACTCTTCCATTCGCAGAACGACTCGAAGTTGTTCCGCACGGCGGAGCAGTTGGACAGAGACGGGTTTTACCCTGTTGAATTCAATCGATGGAAGAAAGGTGACGACTCTTGTCTGCCACTATTCGAAGGAAAGACCGTACAAGCGTTCGACCATCGTGCTGCTTCGATAATTACTCGGAGTGACAACTTGTTTCGGCCTGGACAGCCAGTCCCAACGCTTGAGAAACAGCATCAAGATTCCCGCTTCACTGCAAGTCCTCGATTTTGGGTTAATCAGCGTGAGAGAGTTGAAACCCAGCAATTGCAATTCATGCTAGCATTCAAGGAGATAACAGCGGCGACAAATGCCCGCACGATGACATCTACAGTTGTACCTCAAGTTGGCTGTTCGGATACACTGGCCCTCCTGCTTCCTGATAAGGACCAATTACTCGCTCTTGACATTGCATGCTTGCTAGGGAATTTCAATGCTTTTGTATTTGATTTTGTTTCACGGCAAAAGGTACCGGGCACTCATCTAAAGTTGTTTATGATCGAGCAACTGCCCGTGATCGCGCCGGAGGACTACGACCGCCAATTCGGGGATAAGACCGCTCGCGACCTCGTCCGCGACCACGTGCTGCGCCTCACGTACACCGCCCACGACATGGCGCCGTTCGCCCGCGACCTGGGTTACGGCGGCCCGCCCTTCATCTGGAACGACGAAGACCGCCGCCACCTGCGCGCCCGCCTGGACGCCCTCTACTTCCACCTCTACGGCATCTCGCGGGAGGACGCCGACTACATCCTGAGCACCTTCCCCATCGTCCGCCGCCAAGACGAAGCCTCTTTCAACCGCTACCGCACCCGCAACCTCATCCGCGCCTACATGAACGCCTTAAAAGCCGGCGACACCACAACTATCGTAGACCGCTAGGGCCAGATGCTGCCGTGCCCCTCGGCACAACACCCATCCAGCAACCTGGGCTCGAGTTCCTCGAAGCACTCATACAGAGTGACGCAAAGTCTGCCATGCATTTGGCTGGACGGAAGGAGACTAGGACGTAAGTGCACCTGTAGGGCGACCTCTAGCTATCCCTTCGCATTGCTAGCGGGCGAAAGCATAGCTACAACATTAGGAGGCAACTTAACTTCGAAACGTCTTTCGAAGTTGGCCGCGCTCGCGAAAGTGTCTCGGAACTCAGCCTTTATATCGAAACCATGCTTGCTTGCTGCAATTAAGTCCTTCCGGGCACCTTTCCACCGCTTCAGGATCAATCGGCACATGCTCCGGCTAAAGTAGGCTTCCGGATTTTGAGCCCTCAATTGAATGGACTTAGTGTAGTCTTGAATTGCGCAATCGTACTTCTTCATTTCGCTAAAGGTATGGGCACGATTGTTATAAGTGGCAACCTGGTCATTGATTTTGAGCTCTAGTGCTCTGTTGAAGTCCTGAATTGCTTTATCGAACTCTCCCCGATATCTACGGGAGTTACCCCGATTGTTGTAAGCGTTCGCATAATTTGGGTCTATCGCGATTGCCGAACTGTAGTTTTGGATTGCAGTACCATAATCTCTCTTCGCGCAGTAGGCATCTCCGCGGCCACAGAGTGCTTCAGCAAATTGGGGGTTGATCTCTAACGCCCTATCAAAGTCATCTATGGCGCGGTCGATCTGATTCTTGAGCAATAGAGCGATACCACGACCGTTATGTGCGACCGCGGAATTGGGCCTCAATTCCAATAGCCTGCTAAAGTCTTGAATTGCCCGGTCTTTCTCTCTTTTGTCGATTAGGTATCTTCCTCGATGCTCGTATGCATCCGCGTAGTCTGGGTCTAATTCTATGGCTTTGTCGAGGTCTTGAGAACCGCGTTCAGATTCCCCTTGCTGCGCATATGCCATGGCCCGAAATACAAGAGCTTCCGCATAGTGAGGGCGAAGCTCTATCGACCTATCTAGGTCGCGTATAGCGAGTTCATAGTTGCCAGTTTTAATATGTGCAGCACCACGACTGCAATACGCTTCAGAGTAGGTTGGCTCAATTTCTATAGCACTCTTAAAGTCGTCAAACGCAGCTTTTGATTCATCCAACTGCAGGTAGGCATTGCCGCGATTAACATAACTGCCAACGTAAAGAGGATCTAGTTTCAGGGCCTTATCGTAGTCTTGAATTGCGCGTCGGTACTCGCCCATTGTGGCGTAAACTGTACCACGGTTGTTGAAGGCTCCATGCAGTTGCGGAATAAGTGCAATTGCGTTGCTGTAACGATCAATCGCCTTCGCATTTTCCCCCTTTTCCTGATGGGTTTTCCCCGCATAGAACTCAATATAGGCACTCTCGCGACCTTCGTGATAGCGAATGAAGCCGTGAATGTCATTGTAGATTGCTGCAACTGTCAAACCATGATGTTTCCTAAGATACTCGAGAATCTCTCCCTTTAGCATATGAGGCACACACACCGACTTGTCTGGTATCACATATCCCTTCGGTGATTGGACAAAAACACTTCTCTGGGCGATCGCGCGATTCTCAGGCGACTGCGGTGGCATCCAAGGATACTTCGACTTGATCAGTAGAAGGACCCTTCCATTCTCTGAAGGCTCCCCATCGCAAGCAAAGAACAGCGCTATTAGGCTGTCAGTGGTAAAATCAATCAAGTTGGTAGCAGAGCCGTAGTGTTGAAGTTGTGTCAATATTCGCTCATCATCGGCGTGACCAACAAAAGTCCTTGCGACTTTCAGAATCTCAGTTTGGGCGATGTTGATGTCTAAGTCTTCCATCTCGATTTCTTCGCGTCTTCGGTAAAGGCTCGATGACACGCGACGGTAATGCTTTGGTTCACCCCGGTAGAGATAGTCACCGTCCACTGACCTCTCGGCAATCTCTCTAATGATTCGCATTACCCCGTCAAGAGGATCGCCACTATCAGATTCTTGGGAGTTATCGTCAGCCACAATTGACCCTTGCGCTAGAAGTTGCCCATCGTCACTTTCTCAGCGTATCACACGACTAGACCCAGCCATCTTCAACATTGCTAATAGGGTACATCTTAGTGTCTTTTCAATCACGACCACGCCTTTGCTGAATGGGAAGTCTTTAGAGTGTGGCGATTAACCATTGCTCTTGGCTCCTCGCTTTATCATTACGAACGCAATCACCGCCGCGCTCACGGAGATCGAGCGCGCGCGAGGCTTTCTGGATGCGGCAACGCTATCGGATGAGTGGGTTGACGCGATGCGTTCGCGGGCGTTTCTGCTGGAAGCGCATCATACGACGCACATCGAGGGAACGCGGCTGACGCTGGAGGAAGCCGATGATCTGCTAGCGGGTCGTGCGGTGCCGGGAGCGGACCCGGACGACGCCCGCGAGCTTCTCAACTATCGTGACGCTTTCGCGTTCGTGAGCGCTTACTTCAACGACGGGGGACCCATCACCGAGCGGCTAATCCTTGAAATACACCGGCGGTTGGTAGCCGGCGTGCGCGGCGGGTCTGCGGCGCCGGGAGAATACCGGCGCGTGCAGAACTATGTGATCAACGCGGCCACCGGCGGCGACATGTCTTGATTTTCACGGGCAGTTTCCCCAAGATTGCCCGGCATTAGAGGTGGACACGTCGATTACTGGTCAGCGGGTGGTTTTGGACAGTGGGCCGGAACTCCTCAATGGCAGTTATAATGCTTCTGAGGGAAGGTCGGCACGCTACCTGGCTGGTAATAGTAGGAGGGCTGCAATGGGCAGGATCGTCGATGCGCTAAGCTGGCTGGTAACGGTCCGTCCTGTCGCGACCCTCGCCGCCCTATTCATTGTAACGATCTTCTTCGCCGCAGGAATTGCTCAGCTTGCGCCACAGTCGGCCGACGAGTCGTTTCTGCCGCAGGACGGCGAGATCACCAGGGCATTGGAGGACCTGGAGAATCTCTTCAGTGACTCTGCGTCGGTAACCCTCGTGACGCTGCTTTTCAGAGGAGAGGCTTTCACTCCCGCAGGGCTGGCGCAAATGGACCGTGTTATCGAGCGGGTGCTCACGGACCCGGAAGTCGCCGATAACTTGGCGCCTAAGGATTCAGTCGTATCGCCTTCTCAGTTGATAGCCGCCACGCTTCAGGTGACCGGATTCGATGGAGTCACCCAAGCTCAAATTGACGGGGCGTTGAACGCCATTCGCAGTACGCCGGAGTTCGCGCAGGTACGAAACGCGCTGGATAGCCTGACCGGGACCGATGCCGACGGCACCCCCATATCGGTCGCCAGAATACGCTTGATTGAAATCGATTCCGAGGGCACGGTTGGCGACGCCGAACTCAGAATTCACGAGTTGGTCAATCAGGAGACGGGTCCACTCTCGGTTCGCAGCCTATCGCAAACACTTATCGACAATGTGCAGAAGGAAGCTATAGGCCCAGGGGTGCTGCGATTGCTGGTTTTGGTCCTGGTAGTTATCGCCGCCATAACACTGCTCTTCATGCGGGTGATATCCGATCTGTTGCTCACCTTAGGCGGGCTGGCTATGGCGCTTGTCTGGGCCACCGGCGCGCAGGGCTGGCTCGGACCGAATGGCCTCGGCCTCATCGGCCCGCCCAGCCTACTGGCGTCTATCGTACCGTTGATTGTAATCGGCCTTGCCGTCGACTATTCGATTCAAACCGTCGCGCGCTACCGAGAGCAAACGAATTCGGGTGAGCTAGGAGTGAATGCAGTTCGCAATGGGCTGCGAAACGTAATAGTCCCTTTGTCGCTGGCAGCCGTCACGACGATCATAAGCTTCTTCACGACGCTTCTATCGCCATTCCCTGCGATCGCCGAATTCGGAGTCGTCACAGGACTGGGCGTAGGCATGAGCTTGATCGCGATGCTCACGCTGATCCCTGCTGTTCGAATAATCATCGACCGGCGGCGGATAAAAAAAGGCACTTTCGCTCCGGCTCGTCCGATATCGGAAGCACTTCCGGGCATCAAGCGGGTGGCAGGGGTTCTCGGTAGAGAGGTGGCGCGCAGGCCGACGCCCTATCTCTCTATTGTTGTTTTGGTGACAATAGGGCTTGGGTATGAGGCTAGACGGATTGACACCGCATTCAGCAGGCAAGGCTTGTTGCCTCGGGATAGTGAAGTGGTCAAGGACATCCAGACACTCGAGGCTGCTCTGGGAGGTTCGACGGAGGTGGTGAACGTACTCATAAATGCGGAATTGACAGAGGTTCGGACAGTCCTGAACCTGTGGGATTTCATGGCAGCGTTTCGGGATGAGGGACAGCGGCCGGCTGGCGTGAAGGGCGACATCAGTCTCTCGTTCGGCCAGATCGCGTTTGACTGGATCTTAGATGACGGCAGCCCGGAAGACAAGTACGACCCTGAGTTGGCGATGCTTTTTTGGGAGGCGACCGCAGGCCTGCACCTTGACGCAATACTCGTGCAGGAATTCATTAGCAGACTGGAATCCAAGGAGCCTGAGCTTGTTCCGCAGGTATTGGTCAACAATCCTGAAGGCATTGACACGATGCTGATTCAGTTTCACGCACTTACCGGCGACTCCGGGCGCACGCTGGACATGGCCGAGGAAACAGAGAAACTGTGGTTGGGTCACGACCGCGAGATCACACTGATGTCGCAATCCATCGTAAGCATTGAGGTCTCGAACGCGGTTACAGAGAGCCAAAGACAGGCAATCATTACGACCATCGCCGCTGCCCTCGGCATACTTGTCTTCTTCTTCTGGGCAACCGTCCGCCAACCTGTCCTTGGTTTTGTAGCAGTTGGGCCCATCATCCTGTCGCTTATCTGTGCTTTAGGCACGATGGCGCTTCTTGGCATCCCTTATACACCGGTGACCTCGATAATCACGGCACTTTCAATAGGGATCGGCGTTGACTACACAATTCACATGATCCACCGTTACCGAGAAGAATTCACCAAGGTGCGCAACCCAGAATCCGCGGCGATCCGGACTCTAGCCACCACCGGTACGGCGCTGCTTGGCTCCGCGCTGACGACTGCGATCGGATTCGGGATGCTGGCATTTTCGCCTATCCCCTCGTTCCAGCAATTCGGGCTGACTGCTACCATCACAATTGCATACTCGCTGATCGCCTCCATCGTAGTCGTGCCGCCGGCTATGACCGTTTGGGGCGCATATCAGAATATGCGGTTGCGCTCCATGGTGCAACGACTTTGGGACGATCTCGACGTCGCCATAGAAGACATTCACCAGCGCCACGAACAGCGTCAGCACAAGTCATGAGTGGCGGCGCGGCACTATACCCACTGTTGTCCAGAAGCACGTAAGATACTTGCGGGTAGAAAGTGCCCATTCACACAGACCCCGCTTATACTGAGTGAGAGAAATCGGGAGTCTAGTGGGTTACAAAATGGCCTTTGAACTGCGCTTTTCAATCACGAACGCAATCACTGCAGCGCTCACCGAGATCGAGCGTGCGCGGGGCTTTCTGGAGGCGGCGACGCTTACGGATGAGTGGGTTGACGCGATGCGTTCGGAGGCGTTTCTCCTGGAAGCGCACCACACGACGCACATCGAGGGCACGCGGCTGACGCTGGAGGACGCCGACGATCTGCTAGCGGGCCGTGCGGTGCCGGGAGCGGACCCGGACGACGCCCGTGAACTTCTCAACTATCGCGACGCTTTCGCGTTCGTCAGCGCTTACTTCAACGACGGGGGACCCATCACAGAGAGACTAATCCTTGAAATACACCGGCGGCTGGTGGCCGGCGTGCGTGGCGGGTCTGCGGCGCCGGGAGAGTACCGGCGCGTGCAGAACTATGTCATCAACGCCGCGACCGGCGAGACGATCTACACGCCGCCGCCGACCGAGGACGTACCCATCCTCATGCGGGAATTGGTCGCGTGGCTGAGTCATCCCAGCGACATCCACCCCGTCATCGTTAGTGGACTAGCGCAATTCCAGTTGGTGCACATCCACCCGTTCCTGGACGGCAATGGGCGCACGTCCCGGCTGCTTTCGACGCTGTGCCTCTACCGCGCGGGCTATGACTTCAAGCGGCTCTTCACGCTTAGCGAGTATTACGACCGGGATCGAACGGCTTTCTACGACGCCCTTCAAGGCGTGAGGCGAGCGCATATGGACATGACCGGTTGGATCGAGTTCTTCACTAAGGGCCTGGCAACCCAACTCGCCGAGGTCAAGCAGAGGGGAGAGCGGGCAATCAGGCAGGAGACTCTTGCGCGCCGCCGTGGTCTGACAGAACGGCAGGCGCGCGCGCTGGGGCACGTGCTAGAGCACGGCAGGCTCACGATTGCCGAATACCAAAAGCTCTATCCTGAGATGTCGCGCCGGACGCTCCAGCGAGACCTCAGGGCCCTGGTGGAGAAGGGCCTGCTCCGCCGCCGGGAAGGTTCGAACCGGCTGGAATACGTGATTGCTAACGGCTCCGGCTGAACTTGCGACAAACTTGTGACAAAACTTGCGACAGACTCGCGACACTGTACCGTGTCATGCGGCTGGCGCGCGGGCTGGCGCTCGTCAAGAAGGGGTGTGCTCGGCAGAGGGGGCAGCCGGCTTGCCGGCAAACGCAGCAAATTCAGACCTAGCGGTTGTCTTTGGGCGAAGGGCTTGATGGCAGATCATCGTCCAGCAGTCCATTGCGCACGGCCCAGACCACCATTTCCTGAATGGATTTAGCTCCCAGTTTGTCCCGGATGATATAGATAGCATTGCGGATGGTTAACGGTCGGTTGCCCCTAACCTCGGCAATTGCATCATACGACAAGCCCTGGGCAAAGAGCGTAAGTATTTCCCGCTCCCGCGGAGTTAGGCCGTTCGTCCGTTGGCTTTGTTTGCTAGGCGGTGCTGTACGGATCTTATTAAACACCCGCCGCGTCAAGTCGCCTGGGATGCTGAATTCGCCTTCAGCGACCTCACGGATGGTTGAGAGGAGTTTCTCCTTACCGGAGAATTTCTGCAGATACCCGGTAGCGCCAGCGGCCACTGCCGCTAGCACGGCGTCTTCCTCGGTCGAGGCGGTCAAGATGAGCACACGAGTCTCAGGCAGCGCCTCCCTAATCTCCCGGCACGCCTCGATACCGTCTTTCTCCGGCATTATCACGTCCATGATGATCACGTCGGGCCTGAGAGACTGAGCCACTTCTACTGCCACCACACCATCTTAGGCCTGGCCTACTACCTCAAAGGCGCCAGAGCGCTCCAAGACCTCTTTTAGACCATCCCGCATAATGGAATGGTCGTCCACGATCATTACCTTGGTTAGTTGACCTGTTGACAAGTCACATACCTCCTATAGGTACATTATATTCTAGCGCGCACGTCACGGTTGTGCCTTGTCCGGATGTGCTCGAGTCTACTAAAAGCCTGCCGCCAATACGCTCCGCATCTGCCCTCATGTTCTTGAAGCCATGGCCGCGTTCGGCGTAGTCATCCGGTAGGCCAATGCCGTCGTCCGACAGGGCCATTCGCAGGCCGTTATCTTTAAACTCGAGCTCAATGGTGACCTTGCCGGCATGAGAGTGCCTAAACGCGTTGGTCAGCGCGTTGTGCGCAATTGAAAGGAGAGTCCTCGTAGTGGCTGGGGGGAGCGGCGGCTCATTGCCGGTTCGGACAACCTTGGTAGGTATTGACGAAATGGCAGTAAACGTGCCGGCATGCGACTCCAGAACTGCGCCCAGCTTCCTGCCTTCGACTACAAGCCCGATATCGATAGGATACCTCAGTTCCCACATTGCCGACTTGGACAAGCGGTAGGTCGCCTCAAGCTTATCGACCAATTCTCGATTGGAGTCTTGCGCCAGTTCCATAGCAGTCTCAATCCCAAGGCCAATCATGTATGCCGACTGGGCAGTCGTGTCATGCAAGGATTTTGCAAGCCGGACTTGCTCCTCATGGAGCGCTCGTTCCCGCTCCACGGCCTCTTGCCTTCTTACCCTCTCAATCCGAGCAGCCAGGTTAAAAGACACTACAATAGTATACATAACGACAATTCTAACAAACAGCGTCCTCTCCTCTTTGGCCGCCAAGTCCAGGCCATTGTTGACAGTCATGCTCACAACGATATATGCAAGCGCCACCAGTGAAGTCCAAGCCATGTTCAGCCTGAATGAGCTGAACATGACCGCGAGCCCGGCCAGGGCAGGATAATACAACAAATAGAAGAAATAGTGGTCAAACTCCCCACTCGCAATGACACCGCCTGTTATCAAGACAAAGTCCATCGCGCTCAGAGCGAGAAGCCAGCGAAGTGTCACCTGACGACCCGTTAGGATGCGGCCGTGAACAAGGCCATTGAGTGCTGCCAGCACAATGAGAAAACTAATGTAGGCCGCATATTGAACGGGATGAAAGTCGGGGCGATACAACAATAACAGCACGCAAATGGCAGCAATCAGCCAACGTATCCAAACCGAGATCGTTCCCAAATAGCGCAATTCGTCCGATTTAGTTACATTGAAACTCCGCCGGTGCAACGCCAAGACCTCGGCTGTTGCAGCCAGAAGACGCTGAGCGCGATCCAAGAAACTTGAACGGCCCGAAAAGAGCGTTGAGATCGGAGGATTCCTTTCGGCGTGCAAAGCCGGATAAGGCTTTGGGCTGCTGCCTGCAAAGTAAAGGCAATTTAGAGAAGCGGTCAGGCTTCCCCTTACTGCAAATAGTGTATCTAATCTCTGACAGCGTCAAGGCCCTATAGCAAAATATCTGGACCCTAGCGATTTGGCCCAATTGCGGGAGGAATAGCTTCAGGAATGGGCGCTATGTTTATGCCCGGACTCGAGGCGTCACCGGAAGTTCTGGCGCCAAGGCAGGTCAGACTCTTTGAAGGATTCCTCCAGTCTGCACGATAGCCCCAAGAGATATTGCCCTTTCAAGAGAAGAAAGTTGTCGGCGAGACCCAGAATCAGAGGTTACACAACGCTAACTCCTCGCTTGAAGAATCTAGGATGACGGCGATTGGACTGAGATAGGCTGGTTGCCCAAGAGGCAAGACCGATTGAGCATGAGTGTGGTTTTGCGCGTGCAGACGTTTGGTTTGGCGCCTTGTCGAAGGCACTGCGCCCAAGCGGCAATGACGGATTGAGTTTCGGCCTCGCGCTAAGAATGGCCGCTGATTCGCCAGCCCGCCGGCGGATAGAGCCCAGCTTAGGGATGCAACCGCACTGTCGCGTGCTTTGTCACGCGTAAGTGTTGAATTTGGTCGTCGGGCCAGATAGGGCTTGAATTGGTGGGGACGGCGGGACTCGAACCCGCACGCCTTGCGGCACATGATCCTAAGTCATGCTCGTCTTCCAGTTCCGACACGTCCCCGCGCCTTCTATTTTAGCAGCGGCGCGTCAGCACGACTAGATGAGTGCCCGGTAGAAGGGGTTTCCGCTTGTGCTTCGACAGGCTCAGCACGAACGGTTGCCGGGAGCCATGAGCGCTTCGACAGGCTTTGCACGAACGGCTACTGGGAGCCAAGTGTGCTTCGACAGGCTCAGCACGAACGGTTGCTGGGAGCCATGTGTGCTTCGACAGGCTCAGCACGAACGGTTACTGGAAGTCATGTGCGCTTCGACAGGAACTTGGCGAGTCCGCAGCAATGCGAACGGGAGGGGACGCTAGTGGTTCAACAACACTGTAAGGATAAGATCGGCCCCACCCGCCTACCCCTGGATTCCCACTTGCGCGGAATTGACGGGCACGGAGGCGAGCCTTTCTACACATCAATACAAACTTGTCGAGCCGCTAGGATCCATTCCGTCCGGCGACCTGTTCGGCGATCTCCTCGGCGGGGTAGGTGAGGATTTCCGCCAGCGTCGGATGGTAGTGGGGAATGCGCATGAAGTCCTGGGCCGTGGCGCGGTAGTGGAGCGCCACGATACATTCGTGGATCAACTCGCCCCCTTCCGGGCCTAGGACTTGGTAGCCCAGGATCTCACCCGTCTGCGCGTGGCCGATCATCTTGACAAAGCCCCTCGTTTCGCCCAGGCAGAGCGCCTTGCCATGGTCGCTGAAGGGGTATGAGGCAGTGACGATAGGAATCCCCTTGGCGCGGGACTCCTTCTCCGTCATGCCCACGCGTCCGTACTGCGGCTCGGTGAAGATGACGACGGGAACGATACGGTAGTCCATATACTGCGGCGGGCCGGCGGCGAGCGCATTGTGGGCCGCGATTTCGCCCTGCTGGATCGCCACGTGCACGATGTCGTATGAGACCGTGACATCCCCCACGGCGAAGATCGCCGGATTGGACGTGCGCATGGCGGTATCCGTCGCAATGCCGCGCGCCGTGCTCTCCACACCGGCGGCGGCAAGATTCAGGCCCTCCAGCGCCGGACTGCGCCCGGTTGCGACCAGGACTTGGTCCACTTCGATTTGGCTCTCCACGTCATTCTGCACGAGGTGGAGCAACTTCTTGCCGTTGCGTTGCTCTACAGCATTGAGACGGGTGGCGCAGCGAATGTCCATGCCGTCTTCCCGCAGGTACCCTTCAAGCGCCGTGCCCACTGCTTCATCTTCACTACTGAGAATGCAGCTACTCCGCTGCAAGAGGGTGACGTTTGCGCCGAGACGCGAATAGAATTGCCCCAGCTCTAAGCCGATCGGACCGCCGCCGAGCACACAGATCGATTCCGGGCACTCTTCCATTTCCAGGGCATCGTCGCTCGTCAGGTAACCCGCTTCCAGCAGACCGGGAATCTTCGGCACGAAAGGCACGGAGCCCGTAGCAATGACAAATTTTGGCGCAGTGAGCACGCGTTCGCCCACCTGCACGCGTTCGGCGGACAAGAACTGCGCCGCACCGTTGACGAGGGTAAGATCCGGCGTCGAAAGCTGCTCGATGCGGTACTCGGCAAATTCCTTGATCAAGCGCCGCTTGCGGGCGATGATGGCGGGCAGGTCAGGCGTAACGCTGCCAATGTGAATGCCCAGTTCCGCTGCGTGCTGAGCATGATAGAGACGGTTGGCAGATGCCAGTATCGCCTTGCTGGGCATGCAGCCGCGCAAGATGCACAGGCCGCCCAGCGGCCCTAGCTCTGCTACCGCTACGCTGGCGCCCATTTCGGCGGCCGTGCGCGCGGCGGCGTATCCGGCGCTGCCGCCGCCAAGTACGATCAGGTCGAATCGTTCATCCAATGCTCGGTCACTCTCCTTTGACTAACTTCAGCTTCCGCATGACTTAGCGCGCATCACCGTACGTCTGCGCTGACTTGCCTCGGCCATGGGTGGCATGCCTCACCCGCCGGGCGTTCTCAGGCTACCCACGGCCGTGATCACGGCCTCGCTATCTTTGAGCCAGGCGTGCTTTGGATCGTCTCGCGGGGCCAGCACACGCTGATTGCCTGCCAAAACCCAGAGGTAATAGAGTTGATATCCCGGCCCTGCCACAACAGGATGGTAGCCGCGCGGGATGGCGACCACGTCGCCGTCTTCCACTGTGTAAGACTCGTCAATCGAGCCGTCGTCGGTATAGACGCGCTGCATGCCAAAGCCCCGCGCCGGCGTGATGCGGAAGAGATAGGCTTCCTCGTGCAGGGACTCATGCGGCGGGTCGTCAACCTCGTGCTTGTGCGGCGGGGCGCTGCTCCAGAAGCCGGGCGGGTTATAGGTCTCACCCAGGACCATCGTGTGTGCCGGAAACGGCGCGTCGATAACGTCATAGATGGTGCGGAACCAGTTACCTTGTCCAACTTTACGGACCTTGAGCTGATCGGCGGTGATGACCTGGGAAGCCATTCCCGGCTTGCCGGGCGTGCTGCAGACGACCACTTCCATGGGCGAGCTTCCTTGCGCGCGGACTTCCCACGTTTGCTCAGGCGCAACGAATACCGTCGATGAAGGGCCGGCAAAGACGTTCTGGCGCCGGCAATGGTGAGCAATGCCGTGGGACTCCACGGCGATAATCCCTTCTCCCGCTTGCAGCACGAGAGCGGATTCCCATGCTCCGGTTTCGCCTGTGAGGCTTTCGCCGGGAGCTAGCCGCAAGACAGCAATGCGAATGCGGTCGAGCGAGGGATGTCCATCGGCAACGACTGCGTGATGACCTAGACCCACAGGCGCTTTGTGGAAGAGATTCATCAATTCATCCTTTCTCACAACATCCGAGCAACTGCGCATAGCGGGAGTCGCAGCAGAATGGGTGCCATCTACATAAAAGATCATTCGGTTTGCTATACGGTACCTAATGCGCCACCGCGCTGCAATTGCTGTGTCTCGCCAATTTCTTGACTTCGTGGCCTTCCGGATACTATAATCGTCAAGAATAGGCAGTTGCGCTCATTCAACTGGCTGAGGCTTGCGGAGGAGTTGGGCCTCCCATTTCTCCGTCATCAATTTGTTGAAGTCTCTAGCGGCTTAGGGTGAACGAGCCGCTGCTGTACATCAGGAACTCGAGGTTACAAGCATGGCTCCGCTTACAATTGCCTTTGGTGTAGTCGGCGCCTTACTCTTGGCCGTTGGGCTGATAGGCAGGGTCGCAGGTCGCCGCCCTGCAGTGTCATTGGGTGCCATGGGCGTGGGAGGTATATTTCTCGTTGTCGCCGTGATCTACATGGTTTCCGGTACTTCAGAGACAGCGTCTCCGGAGTCCGCAGGCGTAACCATCAATGTGAGCAGCACGGCAACTGCGGCGGCGAAGGGTGATGAAGAGTCTGAATCGGCTGCCGAGACGGCCGAGTTGCCGCTCATCGAACCCACAGCCACGCCGGAGATCCTTGGCGAACTGGAGGTCTTTTACGAGGCATTCCAGCCGGCCGCAAACTTCGATGCCTTTCGATTGGTGGAAATGACGGCTTACGGCCCGCCGGGGCATGGCATTGAAGCCGACAAGTCTGCCTTCAAGGTGGGCCAAGAGATCTACATTGAGTTCACTGTCCAAAGCCTTTGGGCCTCTCCAATCGAGCTAAAGCGAACGTTTGTTTCCGTAAATCACCCCACAGGGGAAGAGAAAGACTTTGGGTTAGTGCATGAGGGGGTGGAAGTTGCCAGGTATCAGAAGTTCAAGACAGGCGTTTTAATACCGCTCGATGAACCGGGCACATGGGAAATCTGGCCCTGCTATCAGATGGTGCTAGATGACGACACGCTCCGCGACAGTTGCACCCCCAAGTGGCAATTCTTCACGATTGAGGTGGAAGGGTAGTCTACCTAGAGCGGGCGCGCTAAGTTAGTGCTCTGCGTAACGTTCTCCTTGAGCATTCCTTGCTTGCGCAGCAAAACAGTGCCCCCTTTACTCTCTCTTGCTAGCAGATCTTTGAATTGGAAGCTAAGCCTCGTCCGGAGACTTGCCGGTTTGCTCGGAGGACCCAGGCAGTTGTAAGAGATCGGTACGACTAATACAGGAGGTGGTGCCCCCGCGGCTTCCTGTAGAGATTTTTGGGGAACGGATTGTACGGAGAAAATCCTTGACCCACCTTGACGGAACGTATATAATCTCTCCTAGCCTAGCCGATTTCAGTGTGAATCGCTTATCGGAATACTGATTGGACTTGCAACATGGCTGGGCGTATGATGGCCGATTGAGTTGGCCCATTCATTTGCAGGTTCTCGCTGGGGAAGAGCCAAAAAGGAGGAGTCCCCCATGAGAATGACGAGACGATCATTGCTAGGTTCGGGAGTTGCGGCCGGTGGTATCGCCATACTCGCCGCGTGCGGCACGGCAGTGGCACCAACTGGTGAGCCCAAAGCCGACATGGCCGAGGCGCCCAAGGCCGAGGAAAAGACCGAGATGATGGAGAAGCCGGTACTGGTGATATCTAATTACCACTCACCGGAAGACCCCCGTTGGACAGCGCTTTCCGAGACGTTCCGAGTTGGTGCAGAGTCACTCGGCATCACAATCGAGACGTCGGCTGACCGCGGCAATGGTGGAGTCTTTGGAAAACGCAATACTGAGTTTGCGGCTGGCATCACCAATGTGGACCTTACCTACAACCAGGTTAACTGGGCGCTCAAGTGGGGTCTCACGGGTATCATTGAGGAACTGACTCCCTATTTCGCCAAAGGCCCGCGCAGCAAAGAGGACTACTTTGCCGGCGAGTTGGTGAATTGGAGTTGGGGTCCCAACCTCTACGGCGTGCCCTTCCAGTCGGGCGGTGAGAACTTCATGATCAATAAGGACATGTTCACCAAGGCCGGTGTTGAAATCCCGCCACCGGACTGGAGCTACGACGACCTGTTGGAAATCTCCCGCAAGCTCACCAATGAGGATGAGAAGCAGTGGGGACTGGTGATCTACCAGAACTACGTGTTCTACATGATGGGCACGTGGATGTACAACTTTGGCGGCCAGATCCTCAACGAGACCAAGGACAAGGCGCTATATGGCACGGATCCGGCTTCTCTGGAAGGCGCCCAGTTCAATGTTGACCTGGCGCTCAAGCACAAGTTGACACCGCCGCCAGAAATTCGCGAAGAAATCCCGAAGGGCCAGAACCACATTGAGGCGCGCTTTGTGGCTATGGAAAACAACGGTATTTACCGTCACAACGGTATCCGCCCCCATTTGGGCGAGGCGCTGGACTTCCTGCCGCCGCCGAAAGGTCTTGATCAGCGCGTGACCGTGCTGGGCAATGCCTACTCCATCATGGCACTTTCTGAAGCCAAAGACCTGGCATGGGACTTCCTCATGTGGTTCCATTCTGACGAGAGCATGCTGGAGACCCCGCACTTCGGTTCTATCGCCTGGCCGCCCGTCATTGAGTACGCCACGCATCCGAAGTGGCTGGAGCCATTCAAGGGCACCCGCGTAACGGACGTGGTGGACGTGTGGATTTCCGGCGGTCACGATGCCATGATCGTGCCGGAAGGCACTGAGGCTTGGGGCATCGACATCGAATGGACACGCAAGGCGATCTCCGGTGAGGTCACCGTGCCTGAGGCGTTCCGACAGTCTGCCGAAGAGATGAACGTGCTCTTCAGCAACCGTCCTGCCGAGTGGGCGATGACGTAAGACTAGGAAAGTCTGCCTGTTTGCAGGCACACTCCGATTAGTCGATTGAGACAGGAGGTAGCAGCAATGCTACCTCCTGTCTTTTGAGGAAAGCTCGTTTTCAGGAGGATACTAAATTGAGCAAAAAGACAATCCTCATTGCCCTGGCTGGGCTAGTGGTGTTGCTGGCCCTGTCCGCCGGCATACTCAACGCTGCCGGCATGCTCAACACCGCCGGCAACGATACCGATGAATTGATGGTTGAGGTCACCATTACTAACCTGACTCGCGGACAGACGATGACCTCCGTCTTCGCCGCGCGGCACGACCGGAATGCCGATCCTCTCTACACATTAGGACAGCCTGCCAGTGACGGGTTGGCGGCCATGGCGGAGGATGGCAACGCCACCGGCCTGCGTGAGGCGTGGAATCCGGATGAGAATAGCAGCGTCGCCGAAGTCAGAGTAGAGGGCGGCCTCATCCGGCCCGGCCAGACCGTTACTATTTCGTTCACTATCGCGGACGGTAAGCAGCTACTCTCCTTAGCCAGCATGCTGGTGTCAACGAATGACGGCTTCATTGGCGCAAACAGTCTCGACCTATCCTCCTCCAAGGTCGTTTACTTGAATGTCTACGACGCAGGCAGTGAAGGAAACAGCGAAAGCTGCGATTACGTCCCAGGTCCGCCCTGCGGCAGTCACAACGCCAGAGACACGGCAACCGCCGAGGGATTTGTCCACGTCCACGCGGGCATCCACGGCGACGGTGGACTCGACCCTGCACAACACGACTGGCGCAACCCGGCTGCCAGGCTGGAAATAAAAACGTGGAAGCTGACCTGATAGGATTGACCGCACGTTGAATCAACGCCGCGACAATGGGAGTAGAACGACAGGGGAAGGGATTACATAATGCCTTCCCCTGATTGCTGGGTAATCTTTGATACACCTGTTACCGTAAGGCGAAGCATGATAAACTCGTGAGGAACGGCAGTGAGACTGTTGGGCATGCGCTGCGTTCGGTAATTTTCCATTTCAAAGGAGTGTGCGATGGCAAAGGTGATTAGCAGAGAGGCCTTGGCGCTCGAGGGCGGCCCCAAGGCGGTGACCGCGCCTGCCAATGATACGTGGGAGCGCGTGAGTCCGCTGGAAAAGCAATACGTGAATGCTGTTCTCGATGACTACGGCAGCGCCTACGACGAGATTGAGAAGTTCGAGGAGCAATTCCGGGACTTTGTCGGCACACGCTATGCCCTGGCCCACTGCAACGGCACGTCCACCATTCACGCTGCTGTCTTTGCATCCGGCGCTCGCCTCGGCAAAGAGGTGATCGTGCCGTCGGTGACCTGGCATGCCAGCATCACCCCTATTCTGCACTGCAATGCCACGCCGGTGTTTTGCGACATAGATCCAGAGACGTTCTGCGCAGACCCGGAAGATGTGCGCCGCAAGATTACGCCGAACACCTGTGCGATCATCGTTACCCACGTCTACGGCAACCCAGCGGATATGGATGCCTTCCGCGAGATGGTTGAGGGCACGGACATTACATTGATCGAAGATGCTTCCCATGCCCATGGCGCGACCTGGGACGGACAGTCTGTCGGTTCCCTGGGTGACATTGGCTGCTTTAGCCTGCAGGGCAGTAAAGCGGTTACCGGCATCGAAGCCGGCGTCGCTACCACGAATTGCCCCGATCTCTACGACCGCATGCTTGCTCTGGGGCACTATGGCCGCAATGAAAGAATGTGGCAGACAGAGCAGTTTAGGTCGCTCCACAATATCGGGCTCGGTGTAAAGTATCGAGCCAACCCGCTGGCTATGGCAATGGCGCGCGCTCAGCTTGAGCGCCTACCTGAACTGAACGAAAAGCGCCTGGCGTGGTTCAAGAAACTCGATGACCTTCTGGAGCCAATTCCGGGAATCCACCCTCAGAAGACCTATCCCGCGGCAGTGCGCGGTGGACTGCTGCTCTACGCAGGGGTGTTCGATCCAGCGGAAATTGGTGCACCGGTCAATAGTGTGCTTAAGGCACTGGTGGCCGAAGGGGTCAGCACGAAACCGGCGATTACGCCGTTCGGATACGGCGTGATGCACTTGGAACCGTTGTTTACCGATTTCTCCTTTGAGGGATTAGGGGGACCTTGGGGCGATCTGCCGTCAGATACTCGCCAACCCCTAAAGCGCGGCTCATTGCCGGTCAGTGAGCGCGTCCACGATTCGTGCTTCTGGCTTTCCACGCCGGTCGATCCCAGCGAAGACTGGCTCGAGCAGACTGCCGCGGCCGTCCGCAAGGTGGTGGAGCATGGCCCAAGGCTCGTGGAATTGCTGGCCAAGGCCGGCTAAGAACATAACCCACTGTCGCAGGTAGCATAGCCTATTCGAGAATCCGTCGATCAAACCACCGATTCGAGAGCGGGCCAGCGCCCGCTTACCGATGCGGCGAACCATTGGGAAGTTGACCGAGAGGCAGAGCAGTGGATGCGCCAAAGCCGGTGACAAGGCGAGCCATCTAGATAATCCACGCGACGAAAACTGAAACGCACTCACTCCTCTAACGTAATTGAGGAAAGTGAGTGCGTTTTTTATGGGTAAACCAAGACCTCTGACCACAAGCGATGTCTTCCTTCAACGGTCAATCGAAGTCCATAGTTAGACAGACACAAGCCTACAATGCAAGACATTGTCCTGGCGTTGCTAGCGCAATTGACTGACCCGCAGAATGCAAGAGGGCGTGTACAAAGTAGGCTTGGGTGAGACGGTGCCAGCCATAGTGCACGAGTTGCTACTTGGTTACTTCGCGCCAAAGGCGCCGCAAAGCGCGTTGCCAGAGAGGTGGACGAGCGGGAAGATCGTCTTGGGACCTGATGTGTACGGTTCCGAGAGAGACACTGATCTCTCGTTCCGTGGCATTTACCAGCGCGACTTGCTCATCACCTTCGCGACCGGAAGGCTTCAGCACCCTTAGCTGAAGTGAATAATCTCCCTTCGGAAGCGTGGGGCTAATTTCACTCAAATACCAATCCCGGACGAAGTCGTTAACTATCCAGCGATCTACGCGGTACGTCTCGCCGCCTACGACGCGTTGATGCTCCCAAGCCACAGTGCCTACTGTGTCTATCAGTCTGAGCTCTGCGAGCAACTGCGCGTCGACATTCCGCAATGCACGCCAAACCAGCAGGACCTGTAAGCCCTCACCGGGCTGGAGCGTTGGGTTCGCGATGCCAAAACCCTCCAAAGCTACCATTTGGCGGTCGGTGCTCTTCTCCGGGTCCGCGAACTGAACGTTGATTTCTCTAGGAGTAACTGCAGGATCGACTACTTCGGGGGGACCGCGCTGCAATTCAACCTCGCTCAAGATGAATGGGCTGTCAGGCTGAACAGTTCCACCAACACTTATGGGTAGAGGCGGCTCGGAGTCGACATAAAAGATGGAGCCGAGAGTGTACATGCCTGGTTTCGCGCCGGGTGGCAGCAAGATGCCGGCGCGAAACAACACTGTTTCACCAACCTCCCAGGAGCTTGTGGGATGGTGCGGGTGACCGACAAAAACATCGCGCTGGATGTGCTCTCCGCGCCCATCATACAACCGAAATGAAAGCTTGATGTTTTTATCAGTTTGCTTGAGTAGGCGCAAGCCGAATGTCGTGCGCAGAATCGAACCTGCTTGTGGGTTTGTTTCTATCTCGTACCACTCTACGGCTAACGCATTACTGATGTTCATGTTCGTGGGCACAACGCGGGTCATGCCACGTGTCTCCACCGCCCACAGTGATAGCACGCCATTGAGGTAGGTGCGACGGTACCCTTGCCAAGCATGCTCGGTCAGCCACCGTTCAACGTAGTTAGTCGGGTCCGCCTGGGCGAGTCCGGCTTGGACGAACCAAAGTTGCTTGGGCCTGTGCACGTCGTAAATGAACCGCATGTCTTTGTCGGTCTGCACCGGGTCCAGGGCAGGCGGTACCGAAAGGGGAATACGATGCACGAATAGTTCGTACTTTGTAGCTTGTTTACATCCCGAATCCGTTGGGGCGATCGAAGCAACGTTTGCGTCGTCTCTGGTGGAAAAGTGGCACCAATACCGTTCCTGCCAAGGCCCAGTGAGCACAACTTCATCACCGTCCACGGCAAGTAATTCAACGCGTTGGGTGATTTGCTGGTAGTCACCGCGCTGGTACTCGAAGTAGTAGGGAAGCAAGGGGAGCGCGGTCGCCGCTGCCAGGCCGGCGGATGCAAGCCACCACTGCCACTTTTGTACATGCTCTAGTCCGGTAGCCACCACCATGAGGAAGGGAACGTGCAGAATCAGGAGGTAGCGAATTTGGAAATCCTTGTCGATCGCTACGAGCGCAGCTAACGCGACGAGGGTACAAGCAAATAGCGCGGCCAATAGCAAGCACTCTCTTCGGCGAACCAAACGTACTATTCCAGCGAGGGCTACAATCCAAACCACTCCCGTAATCACTGTTGCCCAACGAGAACGTACAACGCCTTCTGGGCCGACCACGAAGCCGGATAACGTTTCCTCACCAATTGCGGCCAGGTAACTCCAACTCCAACTTCCAGTGCCAAAAGCCGGCAAGCTGGCGGTGAGGCCGGATGATGAATTGATCAGAGGGAAATGTAAGAGCCCAATAGCAAGTTCAAGCGCTACAAAACCAAGAAGAGGTAGTGGGTTGCGCCGCCAAACCCAAGCCAGATAGAAATTCGCGGCAAGGAGAACTGCCAGCGAAACGTAATGGGTGTAGAGCGCCAGGAGCGTCACGATCGCGTAGAGGAGCCACCACCAGCGCCCACGATCAAGAGCCTTTAGCAACAGCCAGAGCGAAAGTACCCCCAGCAGCACTAGGAGAGCGTACATGCGGGACTCGCGGCTGAAGTAGACCTCTAGCGGCGACAAGGCTACTAACAGAGCGGTGAGCAAGGCGACTCGCGTGCCGCGCAGCAATCGAGAAGCCAAGAGAAAAGACGTAGGAATCGTAAGCGTTCCCAGCCCAACGGAAAGTAGGCGCACAAACGACTCCGACCGCTCCACCGGCACACTAAACCAAAGATGGAGCAGTGCATAGTAGAAGGGAGGATGCTCAAAAGTACGAGTAGCAATAGTCCGCAGCATGGTGGCCAGGGGTAGTTCCGCGTACTCGTAGCTGACTATCTCGTCAAAGTCGAAGCCGCCGAGATTGCCTAGGTAGAACAGACGTACGCCTAAGCCAAGGAGCGCAATCAGCGCGACCAAGACTGCTGGGCGGACTATGTAATTGCCTGCTTCATTGCGTTGCAGGCCGGCCTGTTGCGACATTTTGAGCCAACTGAGGAGTGCCTATCTTTGAACCCATAGGGATGACTTGGAGATTCGAACATCACCTGTGCGACTGGCGATTCAAGCATGGCACTTGCATGATTTCGAATTCCCAAGCCCTATTGTCCATTATACAAACCCAAGCGAATGCTAAAGCGTCAGCGGGTTGGCTTACACAGTCTTGGGATATCGAGAAGCCAAGTCTGCTAGTTGTAATACTCCCGCTAGATGTGCGGTTCGTCGTACCAATTCGGCAATTGGTTCAGCAAGTGTAATCGCTCCGCACATGCGGCGCAGTTCAAGCTTTGGGGATGTCGATGGGCCGAACACTTGCTCCATGCCTTCGCCTTCTGAGCAAATTCCCGCGCTATGTTGCAGTAGCGGGTTATACAATCGCTGAAGGCCTCGGCACGGTGCACGCATGAGCCCACAGTGGTAGCATTAACACACGCATATGTCACGCTTGGGCTACGCGTGGCTGACCTCTTGCACGCCTGCTGCACTCGCCCCAGGGAACGCTAACTTGAAGTCTCCCTTGTGCCCAGTGTAGCGTTAATCTATGAAGCGATGAGTCTAAGGAAGTAACTGCACGTATGGCAACAGAGAATCGCTCAGGGTCGGAGGAACCGCCGGAGGTGGCGCCGGATGGCGTGAATCCGGATAACGTAGCAGATCTCGACATGGAGATGACGCTGGGAGAGCACCTCTCCGAATTGCGGCGTCGTATGCTGATCGCGGTACTTTCGGTGCTCTTCTTTACGGTGGTCGGCTTTATCTTTATTAGGCCGATCATGGAAATTCTCATAATGCCCGCACCGGACAACGTTACTACGCTGTACCAGTTTTCTCCCACCGAGGGCATTTTCACATTCATGCGCGTGGCGATTATGGTGGGCGTCGCGGGTGCGATGCCGGTGCTCGTCTATCAGATTGGCGCCTATGTTATGCCCGGCCTCACCCGGCGCGAGCGGCGCTATCTCTACATGCTCGTACCCACTTCCACATTTGCCTTTGTAATTGGCATGGCCTTCTGCTACTTTGTGGTGCTGCGGTTTGCGTTGGGGTTCTTGCTAGGAACGAATAGCTGGATTTCCGATCAAGTGGAGAGTTTTCCCTCCGTCTCGCTGTATGTCTCGTTTGTGACACGAATGCTACTCGCGCTTGGTCTGGTATTCCAGACGCCCATATTCATCTACTTTCTCTCTGCAATTGGAATTGTGGACACGCGGCGTCTTTCCAAGTGGCGGCCATTCGTCGTCGTCATAGTTGCCATCGTGGCTGCAGTCATCACGCCTACTCCGGACCCATTCAATCAGGCACTGGTGGCGATTCCCATGTACCTCCTCTACGAAGTTGGCATTCTCCTGTCTCGCATCACTGGGCCGGTCACGCGCCGTCGCTCATAGAGATAGCTGAGACCCTAAGGCCCAGCGGCCAGAGAACGCACGTGGGCGAGGATTTCCCGCACCGCTTGATCCGTGATCAGTTCTTCATCGTATGGCGGCATAGTATCGCTAGGGGAGCGCACGGCATCAAGAAACGCCGGGAAGTCGAATTCGGTTCCTACGAGTGCCGGGCCAATCCCGCCATCGGCCAGCAGTCCGTGGCAGAGCACGCATCCGGACTCACGGTAGAGGGTCTCTCCAAGTGCGGCATTGCCGTATGCAAATGGGGGTGATGGGGCCGGCATCGGCTCCTGTGCGGCTGCCGGAATGAGACTGAGCTCTTTCGCCAAATCGCCCCCATTGACTACTTCCACCACCCCCACGCCCGCCGAAGGCGTGTCTATCTTCCAGTGCTGAAACGCGCGCCGCTGCGCGCGCAGCACGACCACGAATCCAAAGTCACGTATACCCATGGGAAGTCCATTGAACGTAATGGGGTCACGCCCATGTTTGGATTCGGCGTAGTAGGCCGCTTTTATCGCCGGATCATCTTCAAGCAGTGCGAGATGGTTAGCTACCACTATTTCCCACGGCTGGCCTGCGTCTTCCAACCAAGGCTCTGATTTCGGTATGAATCGATGGGTTACAAGGAACGGATCCGCACCGGCAGCGGAAAGCTCATCAAAGAGATTCATAAGATGCACGCCTTGCGCTTGCTCATCCCAGAGGAGAATTGCCTTCTGAAATGCTTGGGCGACGAATCCACCATGGCGAAAGCGTTGCGAGACCGGATAGCCCAACGCGTTGACGCCGCCAAGATTTTCAAACCAAGTCCAAAACAGTGCGTCTTCATCATCAATGACTGCATATCCAAGGTCATCGCTTCCGTCGCTGCCGTTCGTTTGGGTATAGAAGTGTCCCTGTAGAATGACCCAGTCTTGGACTTCCGTTACATCAGCATATGCCCGCGCCGGCGCCACTGCCAGGATAAGTGCGAAGAGTAGGAAATGCAGGAGCAGGAATAGAGGTCTTTTGGGCGTCATTTGCTTCAGTTGTTTGGGCTAGTCATGAGGTCGGGCGAGGATATGCAAGTAGCGTGCAAGATATTTGTGCGGTGTGCGCGTAATGAGCTCTTGCTCCAGAGCAAAAGCGGCATGCCAGCCGTCCTGCTGCTCAAGCAGGCTTTGTGAAAGAAAGTCGCAGTTCACCCGCACACCGCGAACCCCAACGCTATAGAATCCGGCTGCGTCTAGCATCGACACAATCTCTTGAAGCGCATAGACGCGGCGGTAACCGCCAAAGAGTGAAGACGAATGCACCGTTTTGTCGAGCAATTGCAGAGCCGTGCAGGGGTCCTGTTGGTTTACCACAGTTCGCAGGGGCTCTGCGTCGCGATTAGCTACCACGATGGACAAGCAACCGTCATCGCGGATTAACTGGCGAACGTGGCTTAGAATCTGTTGCGGTCCCACGGCATACTCGAGGATATTGTGGACAAGCACTGTTGAGAAGTGTCGTGCTAAAGAGCGGATGCTTAGGTCTGTGATGGTGCCTTTTTTCACTCGCAAGTTCTCCCTTGCCTTTGAAGGGAGATCACGCTTTGCCTTGGCTGACGCAAGGTCCAGCATTCCCTGGGCGGGATCAAGCAGCAATACGCGGTGGCCCTGCCCAACGATGCGAAGCGCAAAGGCCCCCGTGCCGCCTCCAACGTCCAGCACGTGGTGTGCGGAGTCGCTCTGCTCGAGCATGGGCGCGAGGCCGGACCAAATGAGCTCTGTCCGCAGTCGTCCCAGCGGGCTCTGAAGGTATTCCTCAAAATTGAGGGCATCGCGGTCGAACAACTCGATTACGCGTGCCGGCGGCGCCTTCATGCGGTACGTCCTTCTTACTTCCTTGTGTGCTTACCAGCTTACCTACACCAAGTGGATTCTGCCACTACCTATGCGTGTGAGCCATTGAGGTCAGTCAGCAGGATTTGCTAGACTGAGTGTACGGCCCGGTAGCTCAGTTGGCAGAGCACCTGACTTTTAATCAGGGTGTCCTGGGTTCGAGTCCCAGCCGGGTCACCCTTGCTTCTCCACACTTTCATGGAATTCTCTATCGCTCTTGTTTTCAGATGACCTCGAAATGGCCACCATAATGGCCCTCTTCAGAGGGAAGCAACCACTGGTGAGAGAATGGAACTACGGCAAAAAGTATGCGCATTTTTTCTAATTCTCGTTTCGCCCAGTAGCACAAGTTCAAATTGCCGTCTGTGCCGCCAGCCTCTTGTTAAGTGCCGCGTGTAGCACTCCAACCAATGATGACGGCAGCGCAAACGAACCGGCACCAGTGATCAGCCCCAGTACTAACGTGGCTGAAGCTGCTCCAACCCGCACTGGCGAAACATCTACCTCAGATCAATATAGCTACCGAGGCGCGTTGAGTTGGGACGAGCTTAATCAATAATTGGAAGCCCTTGCGGAGCATTTTAGCTTTGACTTCTATAATGCGGAGGGCAATCGAGTCGATAGTGATGACCCTCGCGGCTATAAGATACTAGTATTGGATACAGATGCCGCGCTCAAGGCCGGCATTAATCCGGAAGCGATAGCGCTCGCGGGGGAAATAGCCGCACTTCAGAATGAGACAACAGACCGCTTCTTTCGTGCGAAGGCCGAGGGCACTACTCCAGAGGAAATCGATATGAATGAGTATCCGCTAGTCAACGCATTCAAGGAGGAATCCTCGGAGCGTTCCGGCAGAAGCTCGGATTAAATCACCCGCTGCCTGCCCCCCACTGGACTTTCCACACATATTCATTCCCAGCCGTGTAGTCGGCAGGCAAGAGTACTTGCCATCTACCCTCCAGAATGCGTTCTTGTACTGTAACGTGCTCCCCGTTTACTTCCGCGCTTTGCATAGGCGCGCCGTGAAACGCGTGGGGCAACACGATGGAAAGGGCCTTTACTGAGCGTGGCGCTTCCAGAGTGAAATTCAGAGTAAGAGTTTCCGGCTGAAACTCATAGGCTTTCGTCTGCAGCGAGCGTCTGCCATCGTTGAAATCTACCCAGTCTACGCCGCTTACAAAGTGGAATTCGCGTTCCCGGCAATAGCCAAGTACACCTTCAAGCCATTGTTGCGATGAGGTCGGGCCCGCGCGGGTGCGAAGCGGGTGGAAATACGGATGATAGACGGTGTGATACTCGTCTATGGCGGCGTCCGCTTGCTCCTTTGAGAGCGCGATACACTCCTCCACGCTCAACGGTGTCGCGAAGATCTTATCCGCGGTCCAACCGTCGTCGGTGGACATCGTCGTTTGCTCGTAGATGTCGAGCATTCTGCCGTCTTCGTCCATGAACTTAACCGGCAAGCCGCTTCCATTGACATAACCGGCGTAATGAAAGCGACCGGGAGCGAAATTGGTATCGAGCCGGACTTTGTTTTCGCGCAGGTACTTGGCCGTCTCGGTCCAGCCGGCCCAGATCACGCTGTGTCCGCGGTAGGTAACGGACTCATGACCGTACCGCGTGCGAAAGGCCTCCATCTCCGACCGCAAACCGCTGCGCATTTCCTCCAGTGAAGGTTTTGCACCGGCAAACGCGTGTTGACCGAAATCGTGCCCCCGCTGGCGATGGGCGCTCTCATAGGCTGGCTCAACTTTCGGATGGTCCTGCATCATGAGATACGTAGTATACGGCACCTGGAATCGGTCCGCAGTCGTGATGGTATTCATCAAGTCTGCTAACGCCATGCTGTCACCGTCGCCGTTGATAAACGCCACCGCGTGCGCAGCCTCGGGAAAGTGCCACAGGCGCGGCAGGGGCTGCGTGAGCGCCGCCATCCACTCAATGATGCGCACCAGTATGTCTTGTTGGAGATCGGCTTGGGGCAGCGGACAGAGCTCGGGATCAAGATAGCCTACGAACAGGTCATTGGGTTTGTACATCCGGTCGCCGTCTAGATCGGGGTTTGACCCGGTGCTCGCCTGGTCGGGCCGGCCTTGGTGCAAGAGCACCGTGCTTTCTGCAAGATCATAGGCGAAAACCGCCCACGTGCCCAGGCCGCGTTTGCCTACCGTAATTGCGGGGTGCCTCGTTACGAATTCAGGTGTCGCTGCAAAGTACGCAAGCACATACGCCGGTTCACCGTGCCAGAGATAGAGCTCGGCGCGGCCGTGAAACTGCAAGGGCGGTAAGCGTACACCATCATTGAGAGCGCATATCTTGTTTAGAGCGATATATCGGTCTGCGAGGTCACGGTTGAAAGGATGGAGACCAATTTCCGAGGCGAGTTGCTCGGGTGGGCGCAGCGCGATCAACGCGCCGCCTTGATCGACATAATCGAGCAGTATGCCCTGTGCTTCTTCGGGAACCGCAATGTGGGTGAGCACCACGATCGGATACCGGGCAAGTTGCTCGCGGGTAATGCTTGCACGAGATAGGTCGTGTACCGCAAACCAATTGTAGCCCTCTACGTGCAGAATCTCCGTAATATACCCAGAGAGACGTGCAGCGGTCTGGCTATCCCAAATGATCAATATTGGCGTGGCGTTTTGTGACATCGTGTTGAAGCCTCCCGGTGAGCATTGACGGTGAATTGGCTACGCGACTCCAGAGTAGCCTTTGGGGGCAATGCAACCTGCAAAGCCCAACCAAGCGCGGAGCCATCGGGCGGTAACACCGCTAGTTCGCAATTCAATCGTTGTTCGATACAGCATACAGCGGCGTGCAGCGCGTGTCCACGCCTGCTGTTGTGCTGCGAGAAGACCTGCAATGTCGCGCGATCACAACAGGAAGCCCCACTCCGGAGACCGGGCCTTTCCCTATCTAGTGGGCCGCTTCAGATACAATCGTTGACGGCTCTTTGTCCATCCAGTAGCATAGAAATACGGGGCAACGGTGCCTTATCGCAGAGGAGCGTAGCTCAGTTGGAAGAGCACTGGTCTCCAAAACCAGCGGTCGTGGGTTCGAGTCCCTCCGCTCCTGCCAGACAACGTATGTAGCGCGTATCACGCCGGAAATGGCTGTCATTGGGCCTTTTTTCCGGTAGCGCCCCATCCATGCGGCACATTCGAAGCAATATCATGCCCACTACACCTGGAATTGTCAGGCTTTCTACGCGCATGGTTATTCAACGGGATCTCAATACGCCCCATCCTTTCGTACGTGTGGGCGTTTCCTTCCGGTCTCTCCAGACCTATCCCATTGAGAGTCGATGTGAAGCGGGAATCGCTTTCGACATGAGTTTTGCGTTCTATCGTTAAGTCAGGCCCTACTCGATCTGTGCAGAGCCCGCGTCATCTGCGGTGCCCGAAGGTAGCATTTGAGCCAGATATTGAGAAAGCGATGTAGCCGGTCTCGCTCGCATTATGTGCGGTCTGTCTTCACACCGGTGACGGCAACCGCTCTTTTTGTTGCTCCAGAAGTCTCTGAGAACTGCGCAATCAGAATTGGTCATCCACATTCTAATCTCGACATAAGGTAATCAGCCGGAGGAGCGAGGAACATGAAGCTGGCATTGTACGGAGGCGTCGGCTGGCAGCATCCGTTTGGCCTAGCCAAGGTCCTCGCCTGGGCCGGGAAATACGGCTACCACGGCATTAGTCTGCGCGGCTACACGCTCGACGTACCGCGGCGAGTGGAGCGCCACTACAACGCGGTTGGTTACGACATGCTGAGCCCGCGGCTCGTCAATGAGGCTGGGAGCTACGAGTTTCGGCGCGTACTCAGGGATAAAAAGCTTGACATTGCCTGCTTTTCCTGCTACTGCCCACTTACGTATCCCCCGGGGGAACTCCGCGAACAGAGTTTGGCGATCAATAAGACCTATATCGACCTGGCAGCAACGCTCGACGTCATGTGGCTGCGCAGCATCGGCAATGTGCTTGAACCGATACCGGAGGTCTCGCTTTCGCCCCAAGAGGCAAGAGAATTGCACGTGGCTGCACTGAAGGAGCTTCTGCCGTATGCCAAAGAGCGCGGCGTGCGCATCATCGTAGAGTCCAATGAGAATACGACCACGTCCAACGCCAAAGAATTGCTAGCGGTGCGCGACGCAGTTGGGCCCGACTTGGACCTTGTCATGGATGGCGCAAATCTCTACATGGAAGGCAGGGACGTACTGCATGAAGCGCGGCAATTGGCGCCCCATATAGCAATGCTCCACGTGAAGAATGTGCGCCGCCGCCAGCCGGGTGAATTAGACTACATGCCTAAGGACGTCTATGGTTACGAATGGACGGAACTCCCGGATGGGGATATCGACTGGAAAGAAGTGCTTGCTGAACTGCGGCAGGGCGGCTTCGACGGCTACGTGCTGTATGAGTATGTGAATCCGTTCAAGGGTATGCCGCGAGACTATTGGCACCTCTTGCCCGATCCGGAGTCTGCGGCAAAGTCGGCGGCAGAGTACATGCGCTCTCTCGGCGGCTTTCAGCAATGACACCCAAGGTGACTATCGTTCCCTGCGGGAACTGCTGTAGCAAGAGGGTCGCGGATGCCCGCAGCGCGGCGTATTTCCCAGTCTTGAGGCATGGAGATTCCCGCTGGCTCTAGCTTGTACCCCAATGGATTCCTTAGCGCTGTATTGCGAACCATAGAGCGAATGGGACGGGTGAGAGCGGGGGAATTGACCACGTCTCGCATTTGCAATACGCTAGAGACATTCCAAAGTCACAAACCATGGCAACTACTGTCTGCTACAGGAAAATTCACACGCTTTGACAGTCAGGCTGGTGTGGGAGCCTATCGACGTTGCCAAACAAAGAGATGTAACAGCCGAGTTCTTGGACCACTGATGCTTTCGAACTCTCAATCACGCTGGCGACCGGGACCAATGCGCACGATTCAGGCAATTGTGGGCATTGGCATTAGTGCGATTCTCCTGTGGCTCGCGCTGCGGGGTCTCGACCTGGGGCAAACGTGGGTGGCGCTCAGTGGCGCGAACTTTTGGTATCTGGTTCCGGCAGTTCTCGTCTATTTCGTAGGCGTGGCGATCCGGGGCCTGCGCTGGCAGCGTCTCTTGTTACCACTAGAGCGAATTCCGGCCCGGCAAGCGATTGCCCTTCTCATCGTTAGCTATACAGTAAACAACGTTGTACCTGCGCGCATGGGCGACGTGATGCGCGTCTTCCTGCTTGCGCGTGAAACAGGAATTCGCAAGAGCGCTTCCTTGGCAACTGTTGTCCTTGAGCGCCTCCTCGACGTGCTTGCAATCCTTGGCATAATCGTAGCGTGCACGGTAATTCTCTCCTGGCCTTCACCGTTGCTTACGGCACTGCGCATTGCCGCGGTGCTGGCAATCGCGGCCACCGGCCTTCTGATTCTTGTCGCCACGCACCAGTCGCGGCGCTCCCGGCACCGATCGACTCGAGTGCGCACTTTGGGGAGAGCGCTTGCACTCACCGGGCTCCTTGCAGTCGTGCTAGTAACAGTCTTTTTGGAATTCGGTCAATGGATTCCGGAAGCTCTCCTGATGCCGCTGGTCGGCGCCGGCATTTTGCTCTTAATTGCCGCCTTAGGAACTACAATCATTGCGCGCGACTATCTCATTTCCCTGCCTTTGCGCTTGTCCCTCTTGCTGCCGGGTAGAATTGGATACCGCATCGTTGGCATGATGCGGTCGTTTGTCGGGGGCCTGCAGAGCCTTCGCTCGCCGCAGAGACTCGCGGAGATATTAGTGCTGAGCGCGGCTTCATGGATTGTCGAAGGCCTTACATACTATGTAGTTGCACGCAGCATGGGAATGGAAGATTCGGTGCTCGTGTTTTTATTGACCATGGGCGTGATCAATATCTTTTCGGCAATCCCTTCATCGCCAGGGTACATTGGGCCCTTCGAGTTTGCCGGTAAGCTGGTCCTCACCCAATTTGGCATCGCCGCTGAAATGGCGGTGGCCTATCTTCTCCTGATGCACGCACTCCTCCTGTTGCCCGTAATTATTCTCGGCGGTGTCCTGGCTTGGCGACGTCGCAGGCGCTGGTTGCCGACGCAAGCGGTGGATTTACCAGGATCGCCTGTGGGCCAGGCAACAGGCTAAGCACTTCACGGGAAACCACATGAATCAAGTTTCACAGACCGCCGATTCCGATGCTCCGCTGCGTATTGCCGTTGTCGGCGGTGGCTTTAGCGGCATGGCCGCCGCGGAAGCGCTGCTCGCTCGGGGCGCGCAGGTCCATGTATTCGAGAAACAATCACAGCTCGGAGGCGAGGTAGCCACTCGGGAGATTGGGAATACCTTCGTCGAATACTACTACCACCATTGCTTTAGCAGCGACCATCACCTCCTGGCTTCCGCAGAGCGCCTCGGCGTCACCGATAAACTGACCTGGGTCGATTCCACGATGGGCTTCTACTGGGAAGGCCAACTGCTCCCCTTCAACGGCCCTGTAGACGTACTGCGTTTTAAGCCGCTCAATCCTCTGCAACGCTTTCGGCTCGGCCTTTCGGTGCTTTACTTGCAGAAACGCAAACGCTGGCAGCCGTTTCAGGACATCAGCGCGGCGGACTGGATGCGCCGCTTCTGCGGCAACCGCGTATTCGACACCATATGGGGCGGATTGTTGAAGGCAAAGTTTGGCGAGGACTGGCACCGGGTGAGTATGGCGTGGCTTTGGGCGCGCATCCACGTACGGGCGTCTTCACGGTCCAAGGGCATGGCCAAGGAGCAATTGGGCTATTTCGACAACTCTTTTCGCACCCTGGTGGACGCATTTGGGCGCCGCATCGAAGAGCTAGGCGGACACATTCACCTAGAAGCTCCGGCAGAGCGGATCATCGTCGAAAACGGCCGAGCGCGCGGCATCGTAGTAGGCGGTGAGCGGCAGGACTTCGATCTTGTCCTGGCTGCGGTACATACGCCCATCTTTCTGCACCTAACCCCCGATCTGCCGGATGAGTACCGGGAACGGCTGGGCAGCATTGAGTATAAGGGCGCGTCGTGCCTGCTCCTGGAGCTCGATCGGCGCATGTCACCGTATTACTGGCTCAACATCAGCGCGGAGGAACTGCCCTTTACGGCGTTGGTAGAGCAAACGAATCTCTTATCGCCGGAGGCCTACGGCGGCAGCCACCTGCTCTACGTGGCACGCTACATGTCTCCGCGGGACCCGCTGATGCGCATGGAGACCGCGGCGCTCTTCGAACACTATCTGCCTTTCCTGCAGCAAGTGTATCCAGAGTTCTCGCGAGACATGGTGAAGAATATGTGGTCGGGAGGCGATCCGTTTGCCCAGCCTCTCATTGAAGTTGGCTACCAACACAAGAAGCCGGAACTCCGCACGCCCATCTCCCACCTCTATCTTGCCAACACGACCCTCATCTATCCCGAAGACCGGGGCATAAACTACAGCATCCGACTCGGACAGGAAGTCGCGGAATACATCCTTGCCGATGCGTCACGGCTGAAGCAGGAAGATAATTGACATAACTTACACTGCTTGACCGCTGTGATTGGGATTCTCTAGAATCATCTTAGGCGAGCCGAAGTGGCGGAACGGAAGACGCGCTGGTCTCAAAAACCAGTGGGGTAACACCCGTGCGGGTTCGATTCCCGCCTTCGGCACCACACTAACCGCACTCCCACTTGCATACCCACGAGTCGTCCGGCCTACCTCTCTCGTCGTGTTTAATGTGGTTGTGCGCAGACCGCCAAAGGGACTTGGGAAAGAGGCTATGGCAAGCGTGTTCTTCGTCGCCCTGGGCGGCGCATTCGGTGCAACCCTGCGCTACCTGCTCTCAGGCATCATCAACCGCTACTTCGAGAGCGCATTCCCGGCGGGAACACTCGGCGTCAACCTCATCGGCTGTCTCGCCGTGGGTCTGCTATGGGAGCCGCTGGCCCAGACAACCATCTCCCCTCACGTGCGCACGTTCTTTCTGATCGGCGTGCTCGGCGCATTCACAACATTCTCAACTTACGGCATCGAGAGCGTCAACCTCATGCGCGATGGCGAAATTCGCTTAGCCCTGTTAAATCTTCTCCTCAGCAATGTACTGGGCATCGCCTTCGTGTTCGTGGGCTTGGGCATTGGCCGGCTGGTACACAGTGCGGTCTAGTCTGTACAAGCCTTTGGTAGACCAAGTGAGGGATGCGTGGCCCAACGTGGCGGCAATAAACGAAAGGAAGCGCGAGTAGGGTCAAACGGCGTGCAAGATCGCATCTGGCGAAAAAGCAGATCCATCCTTGCACACGTGCAACTGCCACTCGGCCAATTGCCACTAAAGCCGCGTCCAATCGAAGAGCACGCCCATTGCCTGGGACCGGTCTTTGCTTAGCATGGCATAGGCAGCGGCGGCCTCGCGGGGATCGAAGCGGTGCGTGATGAGGTCTTCAACCTGCATTTGGCCGCGCTCCAGATAGGTGAAGAATAGTTTCGTCATGTGCTCATGGGTCCAGTGGGCGTAGTCGGTCGCAGCAGGGGGCGGATTGCTGCTGTGGGCGCCGATGAGCGTGACCCCGCGCCGGATGACATCGCCCGTGAGCCGTTGGTCCGACGGCGTGCCGGTGTCGCCAAGCAGGAGCACCTTGCCAAAGCGCCGGGCCAGCGGCAGGGCCGTAGGCAGCACCGCCGCATTGCCAGTGATGTCGTACACCACGTCCGCCAGCCTGCCATCCGTAATCGATGAGACGGCATCTTCGGCGTCGCCCGATGCAACGGTCAACGTGTGCGTGGCGCCGTGGGACTCCGCCAGCGAAAGCCGCGCCGGTGCTGTGTCGATGACTACTATGCGATTGGCTCCAAGGAGACGCACGAATTGCACCACAAGTTGGCCCAGTATTCCAGCGCCAATCACCACCACGTCGTCGCCTAGCCGGTGCTCCGCCCGGCGTACGGCGTTCTGCGCTATGCACGCCAGATAGAACCAGGCAGCAGCCTCATCTGAGACCGAATCCGGAACCTTGACCGCACGGCTCGCATTTGCGACTGCGTACTGTCCGTGCTTGACGGGCAGTGCAACCCGGTCGCCTACGGCAACGGTTGTGACCTCGGCTGCATCTTTGACGAAGTCACCGGCCTCTATCACTACTCCAACTGCGCTATACCCCGGCCGAAAGGGATACTTCACCCACGTGTCCCAGTGCGAACCCAGCGCAAAGTTGCGTTGCAAGCAAATACACTCTGTGCCCGTGCTGATGAGCGAGCGCTGCAAACGCACCAAGACTTCACCGGGCTGTACATCTGGCACCGGCTGATCTTGCACGTCAACTGTGTCTTTGGCGAGAAAGAGTATCTCTAGGGATTCCATAGTTGCCCTACCTTGTGCTGGAAAAACACGACTTAATGTAATAAGCCCGATTGTCCGCCCACCAAGCACCCACTCATACACGGACCCTTTCTATGCTTAGGCACGGCAAGGATGAAACCACGCGTCGAGCAACGCAAAAGCCCCTATTGCACCGCGTGAAGTGTGTTCATCGAGCATGCTGAAACACAGGAGGTCATGGTTGTTGACATTATGCCAGCCCTGGGTAGGCAATACGAACGCTTGCCGCCACATGGCAGCAGGCGTACGATGTGGATGGAAATCAAAAACCACAGCGTATCACACAGAACGTAAGAGCTTTACATAATCCATAGGAGCGCCGCAGTGGAGAAATCACCGTCCTATCCATATTTCAAAGTGAGCGGATCGCCATTCGAGTTAGGCCGCCAGCATGGAGAGGCCTGCCGCGAGCAAGTGCACAGTTTCCTGGAACACTCCTATCAGACGATTGGGGAGCACAAGAATCAGGACCGCGAAACCTTGCGGATGCGCGCGGAGTCTTTTGTGCCTTCCATTAAAGAGTTCATACCCGATGCAATTGAAGAGATGCGAGGCATAGCCGCGGGCGCTAACGTTTCATTTGCGGAGGTCGTGCTGCTCAACGTGCGCACGGAACTCACGCTGGGGAACGCCGGTTTGAGCGACGGCTGCAGTTCGCTCGGCTTCCTGACGAGCCGGACGGACAACGAGAGCACGATCATCGCGCAGAACCAAGACGTCGGGGACTGGATGAAGGACGTCGGCGTGGTGCTGCGCGTGGCTCCGCGCGGGAAGCCTGCGTTCATCATGTTTACGTGGGCGGGCGTCATCGGGTATCCCGGTTTCAATGAGCACGGCGTCGCGTTTGTGCAGAATCAACTCTACACCGAGGGCTGGCGGGTGGGTGTTTCGCACTATCCTCTCAAGCGGCGAATTCTGGAGTGCCGCAACCTAGCGGAGGTTCTTGACATAATGCATTCAACCACGTTCTCTTCCGCTGGGAACTACTTGATGGTTGATGGTGAGAACCGCTTGGTGGATGCCGAAATCGCAGCACCGCACGGCGTTGGTGTGATCGAAGCGACCGATGACACCCTGGCACACACGAATAACATCCGTTCGCCTGAACTCGAGCAGTTCGACATGTTTCACGATCAGATACCGGACTCGGCGCCGCGCTGCGCCCGGGCCGACCAACTCGTCGCCAGCGTTCAGCGTGCGTCCGCGGATGACGTGATGCGGATGATGTCAGATCACGAGGGGTACCCTCACAGCATTTGTAGACATAACGACGGCACCCCTGAGAGTATCGAGACCGTGGCTTCATATGTGATGGAGCCGCTGCGGGGGCGGCTTCACGTCAGCCACGGCAATCCGTGCGAATTCGGCTATAAGGCGTACACGCTGTGAAAGTGCGCCGGCTTGGACCAGGCGCTTACCAAGATCGATGACGCTGACTTGCAATTTCGGCTGGATTGACGCTATCATTACTGGAGTGCCCGCACAGGTGCAGGTGCGCCACGACCACCAAGCTTCTGCCCGGCCGCGCGGGCGGTTGCCAGCACGAACCGCCGCCAGACCGTCGCGCGGACCCTAGCGGCTCAGGGCATCCCCACAGGAGACAATGTGGAGCAGGTTGTTGAAAAGAAGGCCGATAGCAACGACGCTACCGCAGGGACGCATCCTGCAGGCTTGCTCAGGCGCAGGGAGACGCGCGAACCAACAAGGGTGTTGCGCATGCGCGTAGATTATTCTGCGATGGACTTCCTATTTGGTGGTGCGCCGCGGGACGGTGCCGCGACCGTGTGGCAGGCGCGGCTCATTCCTCATACAATTTCAAGTGCATTCGGGAGCTTAAATGAGGAACCCCCCATCCCGCACCAGGTGAGGAGCCCCTTGTTTGATACTTGCCATGCCGTTGCAGTATACCATATAATACGCTAGAATGTTTTCAGTAAATATGCGGCGGGTTTGTTTCTAGGGAAGGAGGAGATTTTACGAAACAGAACCATACCCGCGTCCCGACCAATTAGTCGCAATAGCACACTGGAGAACTTGCTGTGCAATCAATCTCTCGCTTTTTGGCAGTGCTGATAGCACTGATATTCTTAATCGGACCGCTTGCCGGTACGGCGGCGGCGCATGAGACAGAGGACGGCGACCACGAGGGCGCCGACTATGGCAGCCTCACACTCACGCGCCAAGACGATCTCGGCGATATGGTGCATGTCGATGAAGTGATGCAGTTTGGCGTGATGTTCACCCCTTCGGGTGACCATACCGCACCTAGTGACCAAACAACAGTAAATCTCATGGGTGTGACCACTGCTACGCCTCTAGATCTCAGCACTCCTGGACGCACTTTTGATTATACGGTAGTCGGGGGCGATCTGGGCAACGG
Source organism: Chloroflexota bacterium (assembly GCA_965221905.1). Classification (GTDB taxonomy): domain Bacteria; phylum Chloroflexota; class UBA11872; order VXOZ01; family VXOZ01; genus VXOZ01. Next base: position 2,036,286 of record OZ244922.1, on the reverse strand, counting down.
AGACATCAGAACGATCACTTTGTACCTTCAGTATATGTACACGCCAGCGGGCGACGCGGATACTGATCCGCAGACTAATCACGCTGAGCAGACCATCAAGAGCAACGAGATCACGATCACCGTGCTCCCAGCGCTTTCAGATGTTGCCACCCTGGATGATCTGGCTTTGACGAAGGTAACGCTTGCTCCGGATTTCGAGACTGGACAGACTACGTATAGTGCCGCCGTTGGCTACGACGTCATGGAGACGACGGTAACCGCCGAGACCAACGAAGACGGCACCTACACAGTCACGAAGGATGGCGACACCTATGACGACGGCGTGGTGCCTCTCGCGGTGGGCCCAAACCCAATCGTGGTCACGGTCACGGCTGAGAACGGCAGCGTCCCGGGAGATAGTACCAATGTATACACGGTGACAGTCACCCGCATCGGCGAGCAGATTATGGACGGCGTCATGGTGGGGTTCATGGCCAGTATCGATGAGGGTGACGTAGAAGGTTTGGATGAGGGTGATACCGTCACTTTTACGGTCACTGTGAAAACGGGAGCGTATGGGATCTATACTGATCCTAATTTTGACGTCACGATAGTTCGCTATCGCGGTGACCACGTCAAAAGTGAACAGGAAGTAGTTACCGATTCTAATCTTGGTACACCTGGAACCAATTCGGAAGACTCGGTGGAGGTGACATACAATCTGGCGGAAGCGGATGTTGCCGCGGATGTGAGCAGCATTGAGTTCGTGTTCGAGACCACATTCGAAGACATCACGTTTAGATTCGAGGACATTGATCCTGATAGTGAGGCAACTCGCTATGAGGGCCGCACAATCAGGATCAAATCCGGGGAGACAAGCGGAACCACAACTACCACCACCACGGCAGCAGCTCCGGCAGCAGCTCCTGCAGCAGCTCGGGCCGCAGCTCCGGCCGCGTCTGGTCCGCCACTTGGGGAAATCGGACGCTCAGGTTCTGCGACGGCTACGGTGCTTGCAGGTGACGTGCTGCAAATCGTGCGACATGACGGCGGCGCTACCCTGAACATTGGCATCGGCTGGACCGCCACTAATGACAGTTCTCAAGTCCTTGTTGGCTTCATTCGCGATGAAGGACTGGGCCAGACCTACGCCATCGTGCGGCGTGAAGACGATGGTATGGTCGTCCGCCGCTGGGTCGAGCCTGGCAGCGCTGACGTGTTCGCTGTTCCTTGGGCCGATGTGATTGCCAATTACACCGTGCCTACGGACGTGGTAGTGTCGATCCCGCTTGACGATCGTCACCCGGCACAGCTCATGCTTGCGCGGCGCTTTGACGGTGCTGATGACCGCATCTTCGTGCACATTGGTAACGGCGTGTGGTCGCACATTCCCAACTATGCGACGTTCCTAGCACGTGGCTTTGAATGGCAAAACGTGACGGCAGCCGACTCCGGCTTCTTCAACCGCATCAACATAGGAGCTCCTCTGCCAAGCTCCGGTGGATAATCGATGCAACTACCTAAGTTGTTGGTAGTCAGGCCTTATTGCCGGTAAGTTGACCATTAGCCGACGCCCCCGCCTTTCTGGCGGGGGCGTTGTGATTGTCCCCTTGGTCTCGAGACTATAAGCCAAAGCCCCCGTCTCTCGAGGCGGGGGCCTTACTGTCTCCCAATGGAGACCTTTGCGTAACTTCGGCCAGCGGCGCAAGAATTACTCCCTCTCCCGCCGGAGACCTTTGCGTAACTTCGGCCAGCGGCGCAAGAATTACTCCCTCTCCCAATGGAGACCTTTGCGTAACTTCGGCCAGCGGCGCAAGAATTACTCCCTCTCCCGGCGGGAGAGGGCCGGGGTGAGGGGATTCTTGCTTATTCTGTCTTTTTACCTCTAAGACCTATAAGTAAGTGTGCAATATCGGTGAAAATGGCCTGGATTGCGGAGATTCCCCCTCACCCTAACCCTCTCCCGCCGGGAGAGGGGACTTTGTCGCCTCGGCAAGGGTTATGCAAAGGTCTCCGCCGGGAGAGGGGACTTTCTCGCCTCAGCAAGGGTTATGCAAAGGTCTCCAATGGTGGAAAGAAATCAATAACCAAAACCCCCGTTTCTCTGACGGGGGCTAGTAGCTTCCCCGATGGGCGTGAGCCTTCATTGACTAAAGCCCCAGTCTCTCCTCCAGGCGCGTTGTGATTGCGCCGTTGGTCGTGAGACTGCTTGGGAAGGCTCGCATGGAGCAAGAGAGAGCGGGGATGATTGAGTAGGGGCAGGTTTCAAACCTGCCCCTACTAAGTTCCGAGAATGTATCTTCTCGGAACTTAGTACCGCCGGTTATTGAATCAGGTAGTTTCGCAGCCAGTTCGTCGCTTGATCAATCGCTTGCTCAACAACAACCTCGCCGCGCGCCAAAGGCAATGTGACTTGGTGGAAGAGGTGATAGGAAATGGAAGTGCTGCTTGCCGCATGGGAAGCCTTTGCGCTGGCCAAGCCCTGTAGGGCAGTTTCCTGAATCGGTTTGGGGAAAATCAGATCGAAGTGGTCCCTATCCGGCTGCTGGATAAATTGCCAGCCGGCGGTGACAGACGGTAAGACCCGGCGCTCACCAATCCAGTGAGCGAGGGGAACGAGCGCCGCATACGCGCTATCTCCCGACGTCGCGGCCGGAATGGTCAAAACTTCCTCAAGCGATAGCGGTGTGGCTTTCCGGGAACCTTGCGGCATTGGGGTTACGTCTGACCAACCATCCACCATGTTCTTAAAGAAGCGCGAGAACTGCATCCCACTTTGTCGTGCGTTTGTCCAGCCTTGCAAGTCCTCCTGCGAGACCATGGGGCCATGGGGAATGATTCCGTGCACTTTCCCAAGCTCATCCCAGGCAGTAAGCGCGCGAATGCTGGCCGGATCCTCCAATCCAATCTTGCCCGTGTCCAGGTCTATGACCGTGCCACCCTCTTGGAGCAGAAACGGGAGCCAATCCGGGAAATGCCAGTTTGCAATATATCCCCAGCGGTCTGGGGCGCCATCGTCGTTGGTATCTGCCGTAAGGTGCTTACCGGCCTCGATGAAGTCATCCCATGTCCACTCATGAGTCGGCGCTGCCACGTTAGCCTGTTGGAAGCGGATGGCATTGTGCGAAAGTACACCCGGGGAAATCGCCAAGGGTAACCCAATTGTCTGGCCGCGCACACGCACCAGGCGACGGGCTTCTTCCGCAAACGCCTCCAGGGGCATCTGCCGGTCCGCGTTCAGCCAGCGGTCGAGAGGCGCAAACAACCCAGATTCGAACAGCATTAGAATGTCCGCGAAGGACGAAAGCCAGACCAAGTCCGTTCCTGATACGCCTCCGGCGGCACGAGAGGAGAGGAAATCTATCAATCCGGCAGTTGTCTGAGTGACCCCATTCTTGTCGATAACGACCGGAATATCAGTCGTCTGCAATATCGTGCCCTCAGGCGTACCGGGAATGCCGCTGTTCGCCCACTCCGCGATCAAGTCCCGGGCAAGGATGCTTGGCTTCCTAGGATTGAATTGGTTGGGAAACTCAAGCAGCGCCAGAGTAATCTGCTGAGGCTCTTTGGCAGATACGACGCTGGTTCCCACACGGGGACTCGGCTCTATGCGCGACGATTGTTCGTCTTCCTCATCGCCGCCGCAGCTTGCCAGGAGCAGGCCCGCGCCGCTGATCAGCGCGCTACTAAGCCATTGGCGTCGTGTCACGGGTGTCCCTCCTGCCACCGCACCCTACAGACAGCTTCAAATACTCTTTCGGTAGGTGCAATCACCAACGAAGGCGACCGTACGCGCTAAACGAGCATCTGCTGCCCGCGAGTGAATACGTGTAGCTTTCATCACGATTGTCCATATCATACAGTATAACTTTGAATTATGTAAATATCAACAAATCCCCTTGTTTTCCCCATTCGTCCTCTCTTGGGAAGTGAATGTGAATGTTGCGAAGCCGCCCAAATTCGTTTGACCGAGTGGTAATCGTGTGGGATACTTGAACCAGTGTCAAGTGGGGTTGAAGGTGAGCCGAGCGGTCACCGAACCGGAGGAGTGTGCATGGGTGTTTTGTCGCGGATGGGCGCTGTGCTCGGTGCCAAAATAAACGCGCTGCTAGACCGATCGGAAGACCCGGCAGAGACGCTTGATTATGCCTACGAACGGCAGCTTGAGCATTTGCACAAAGTTAAGCGCGGCATTGTAGAGGTTGTGACGTCCAAGCGGCGTCTTGAAATGCAGGCGGCCAAGCTGGAGAGCAACGACGCGAAACTTTCAAACCAGGCCCAACGTGCCGTTGAAGCCGGTCGTGATGACCTCGCCCGTATTGCTTTGCAGCGCAAGCAACTCGTGGTGACGCAGGTAGAAGGACTGCGGCAGCAGATTCAGGCGCTGGAACATGACCAGGAGCGCCTGGCACTCACCGAGCAAAAACTTGTGGCGAAAGTGGAGAACTTCCGCACGCGCAAGGAGGTCATCAAGGCCCAGTACAGCGCGGCTGAAGCACAGACGCGTATCAGTGAGACAGTATCGGGTCTGTCAGAAGAAATGGCTGATGTCTCGCTGCTTGTCGAGAGAGCAGAGGAGCGCACGGAGTCCTTACAGGCGCGCGCATCGGCGATAGATGAGCTTGTGGATACCGGTGTCCTTGAAGACTCCACAGGTTCCCGTTCCGACTTTGTGGATCGAGAATTGAATAAGCTTAGCGCTGAGAGCGGTGTGGATGATGAGTTGGCATTGCTGAAGAGACAGCTCGGAGACAAAGAAAAGAAGCAGTTGGAGGATCACGCATGATTGTCCGCATCGCAACTGTGGGCCAATACCGCCTCGACGATGCGATTATTACCGATTTGCAGCGATTCGATGATGCAATTGAAGAGGCCGTTTCAGGGTCCGATAACGGGGCTTTCCTGGACTTGCTTCAGCAAATGCACGACCTGGTGACCCAAAAGGGCACGCCGCTACCGGATGACGAAATCGTACCGTCGGACGTAATTCTGCCGCCGCCGGACGAGACTCTGGAAGAAGCACAAAAACTCCTAGGCGAGGAAGGATTCGTCCCCGGCCGCCTGGAGTAGGTGCGGCGCAGAATACAACCCTAAGACCTGAGACTTGGATTTTGGAGCCTGCCGCTTGAGCGGCAGGCATCTTTATGTCAAATGATAAGTTCGCTATCGCCAGGACAAGAGTGCCTGAGCCCCAGAGCAGAGGAATGGTTCACATGTGGAGTTGTGGAGAATGCATGTCCGTTCGTACTGAGCCTGTCGAAGTACGAACGGACGCAAACGCTGCGTTGGTTTGCTGTGTCTGCCCTTGAAGGGCGCGGGCGTCGCTTCACGTCGGATGCCCTATTGGGTGTTTCCCACACGCTTTGGCGCCATTCGGGATCGCCGCACTAACGTTCCCAGGTAGCTTCTACTCATTGACATACCCCGTCAGCCAATTTGTCGCCTGCTCAATGGCTTGCTCAATTCCCACCTCACCCCGTGCCAAACGATACGTAACAATATTGAATAGGGCGTTGGTCATTGCCGGGCTGCTGGCGACGTGGGAAGCCTTGGCATTGGCCAGTGCTTGTAGAACCGTGTCCTGCGTAGACTCGGGGAAAACCAGGTCAAAGTGATCTCGATCGGGGCTTTTGATGAATTGCCAGCCTGCTGTCGTCGCCGGTAATACGCGGCGTTCTCCAAGCCAACTCGCCATTGGCACCAGTACCTCGTACGCGCGCTCCCCTTGGGCTGCGTCCGGAATTGCCAGTGATTCCGTGAGAACTAGGGGCGTTGTGTTCCGTGATCCTGTGGGCAGAGGAGTGACGCGTCGCAAATGCTCGGGCAAGTATTGAAAGAAGAGGGAGAAGAACATCCCTCTCTGAAAGAGGTCGTTGTAGCCTTGTAGCTTCTTTGTCGTTACCTCAGGTCCATAAGGCAAAATGCCGTGCACTCTTCCCAGATCATCCCAAGTACTGAGCGCGCGCAGACTAGCCGGTCCATCCATGCCAATCTCCCCTGTGTCCAAGTCTGCGACCGATCCGCCTTCTTGCAGCACAAACGGCAGCCAATCCGGAAAATACGCCGCAGCCACAAACCCCCAACGGTCGGGAGTACCGTCGCCGTTAGAATCCTCCGTCAAGCGCTTAGCCGCCTCGATGAAGTCTTCCCATGTCCAATTATGCGTGGGTGCTGCCACAGTGGCGCGTTCGAATCGGAGCGCATTGTGGGCCAGTACACCCGGCGCGATTGCAATCGGCAACGCCAGAGTCTGAGCCCGAAACCGCACGAGACGGCGGGCCTCTTCAGCAAAGACCTCTAGGGGCCTATGGCCATCCGCCTGCAGCCAGCGGTCTAGCGGCGCTAGCAGCCCGGTTTTGAATAAATCCGGGACATCCTCCCAGTGTGGAAGCCAGATGAAGTCCGCTGAGACACCTCCCGCCGCTTGCGACGTGAGAAAATCCCTTGCCCCGCCCTGCATTGGGACCTTCACATGTTGTAGCGATGTCCCCAAAGGCGCGCCGGGAACATTGCCCTTAGTCCAATCCTGAACAATCTTCTGACCGGGCGTGACCATCAGGGGGTGATCGAGGACAGCAAGCGTGAACTCTTGCGACTCCTTTGCAGCGTCAACGCCGATTCCCACCCGGGAACCGGGCTCTTCCCGTGGCTCCTGCTCATTTTCATCATCACCGCCGCAACTAAGCAGTAATAGGGTTTTCGCGCCGAGCAGCGCGCTTGCATGCCATTCACGTCGCGTCATCTCTGCAACCCGTTCCTCGGCTCGCTATTCCTAAAGTTATGTCGACTTTGACGCTGAGCACATATGCGCCGCATCCCGGCGAGAAACTCGCTGTTTAAGGAAGAGGCTAAGTCGCTGCCTCTACTTCATTCACACCGATCACACGCAGGCCGATCTCTCGCACCCGGCGGAAATGGTCAGGCGTGCGAAAGTCGCCGCGAATAAATGCCACTCCGGAACTCGGATCAATCCGGACGGCATGCAGGTGGCAGCCGAACAGTTCGGAATCGTCTTTCAACAGGCGCACAAGTTCTGTCTCACGCTTGAGCCACATCATTTGCTCGCCTGCGGCAATGCGCAAGATGAAGAAGACAACCGATTCCCACACCGCCTCGTATAGGAAGCCGGAAAGCGCCCAGAGAGGGAACATGAAAAACAGCGCGGGGGCGATGCTCACCAGGTGACCAACCACCACGCTAACGCCATGAAGCATAAGGACGACGACCAAAGGTACGACGATGAAAGCAATTGCAGTCTGCGGCCCCGGATGCGTGGAGAAGTGGGAGCCAACGAGCAACTTCCAAGTTATGCCTCGTTGTACGCTCCAGCGGCGAAGTGCTCCCATCAGAGCGCCCAAGACACTGCTGCAGATGATAACCAGCAGCAAGACGATTGCGGCCACCTGAACATTCTCAAGCGTGATCGCAGAAGACGTCCCTAATTCTATCGTGCCGCGATTGAAGAGAAGTGTTGCAAGCAGGCCGAGAGTACCGAGTATTGCCAAGGGAATGCACGGTACGATTGCACCGGCCGCTAAGCCGGTAACAATCGCCGTGCGTTTAGTAACAACGGTGAAGACAGCATCTGCGTAACTGGCGTCCGGCAAATCGTCGGCTGTCGGCGGCATCTGCATCGAAGCAACTCCGGAGTGAGCTACAGGACTGCCTCTCCACACATCGTATCCGAATGGCAATAGGCAGTAAAGCCATCAGCTCTAGACCGAGCGTTTACACAATTGTGTGAATGCCACCGCAAGCAGTCTCTACCTCTCCGGCCACGCGCCGAGGGTTACCGGGATCTCCAGGGTCTCACTGTTGCGATAGACCGTAACCGTGACTGTATCACCGACGTCTTTCGTCTGTATGTAGGCAATCAGGTCGCCAGCGGACTTCATCGACACGCCGTCAATCGCCGTAATGATGTCGGCACTAGGCAGGGAGCGAGAGCCGCGAATACCGGCCTTCTGTGCGGGGCCGCCCGGCATTGCCCGCAGCACCCACACCCCCTGCTCAACGTCGAGGTTCCTAGCGCTGGCTTGAAGTGGGGTAATTGTACCCAAGCTGATTCCCAAATACGTGCGCCGGATGTCCTCGCCTCTAATCAAGCGCGGCAGCAGACTCTGGACCAAATTCGAAGGGATGCTGAGGCTCACACCCATGAAGACCTCTGACGTGGTCTGAATGGCAGTGGTAATGCCGATTACCTCACCGTTGGCGTTCAGCAAGGGCCCGCCGGAATTGCCGGGGTTGATAGCTGCATCACTCTGGATAGCACCGCCAACTCTGCGGCCCTGGCTACCATAGGTCCTGCCCACGCCGCTCACGATACCCGCCGTAATGCTATGGCTCAGGCCGTATGGCGCGCCAATCGCAAAAACCGGATCTCCTGGTTGCACCGCTTGAGAGTCCCCGAATCGCGCGATGTTCAACGTGCCCGGCGGAAATTTGGCACGAATGACGGCGAGATCGGTTCCCGGATCGCGGCCGATGATATCGGCAAAGACCGTGCTACCATCGAGCAATTGCACCAACACCCTATCCACTTCACTGATGACATGATTGTTGGTGAGAATATGGCCTTGTTCATCGATAATGATGCCGGTGCCTGTGCCGCGTTGATTGGGTCGGTCTTCGTCCAAAACCATGATGGTGACCACGCTAGGAGCAACCGCCTGGTAGACTGCACCAGCGCTGGCTTCTGCTTCTTTGGCATAGGTTATCAGCGGTGTCTGTGTGGCAACGATTGGCGCCGACTGCGTCCGCCCCATGATTACCCACGCGGCAAGGCTTCCGGCAACAATGCCCGTAAGCATGGCGACGACCACGCTGATTACGATGATGCCCCCAAGTCCTGTTCGACTTAGGCTTCTACCATCGTTGCGATCGTTGTCCGAATGAACGGGAACTGAAGACATTGCCGCGCCTCCTTGCTACGAGACGTTCTCTGGTTTCAGTGTACCGCTGTTAGCTAAGCACTACCTGAAAGGGCGGCAGTCTAGGCAAGGAAACAGCAGGTCATGAAGACACGAGGTCATCGGTCCGCGGTGGGGCCGGTTGCTCTGCATGCGCAACACTCTGGCCGTTGGGTTCCCCTGCCGCTTCCGTTGGCGACTCCGTTTCTTCGTCCGAGCTTGGCATGTTCCGGGGCAACCTGACCGTTACGGTGGTTCCCTGATCGGGTGCACTCTTTATGTCAAGGCTGGCCCCGTGCGCCTCCACAATCCACTTTGCAATCGATAGGCCGAGGCCAAAACCGCCCGAATGGCGGGTCCTATCGGCTTGGTAGAAACGGTCAAATGCGCCGGCAATGTCAGCTTCTCGCATACCGATGCCGGTGTCTTTCACAATCAGCCGCACCCCGCGCAATTCGCTCGCCGTGCCTACGGTTACCGAACCGCCTGCCGGTGTGTACTTTAGGGCATTGTCTAGCAAGATAAGCACTAATTGGCGGAGTAAGTCCGGGTCCCCCATCAAGCACACATCTTCACCGGTCGCGTTCAATCGCACTGCCACCATTGCGTTGAAATAGGGCGCTTGTCGGCAAACATCCGCGGCAATTGCATTGAGATCGACACGTTCAAGACGAAGGGATTGGCCCGCATCAGCCCGGGCCAACGCCAGCATATCTGAAACCAAGCGGCTCATGCGCTCCGATTCTACAGCTATGTCATTGAGCGCATCCTTCCGTTCCGCTTCCGTTAGGTCTGGGATATCCCGCAGCAGGCCCACGTTTCCGCGAATCACCGTCAAGGGAGTCCGGAGTTCGTGCGAGGCGTCGGCCACGAGCCGCCGCTGGGCCGCAAGTGCCTCCGCCACCCGCGCATAGCTACTCTGGAGTCGGTCAAGCATGGTGTTGAAGGTTTCTGCGAGACGCCCCACCTCGTCGTTGGCGCCGGCTTGGGGCACGCGTTTACTGAGATCTTGCGTCTGACCGATTAATTGGGCGGCCTGCGCCAGGCGTTCGAGGGGTAGCAGGCCGGCATGTGCGACCAAGTAGGCCAAGCCCATCGCGCCGACGATGCTCAAACTCCCGCCAACGATAATTATAATCCGTAGCTGGCGCAGATTTGATTCAACGTCGGCAAGTGAACGGGCGAGTTGTAGCATGCTACGCAGCCGCCCTTGGACAACATAAGGTTGGTGGTAAATGCGCAGCAAGGTACCGTGAACTGCTGCAGTCTCAATGAAGGGCTGACCATTGCGCGCTCGTTCAAGTACTTCATTACCGCTAGGGAGCTGCTCGTCACCCAGGTTGGTCGACCGAGAGAGGACCGTGCCGTCACTGCCGACGACCTGTAGGAAGATGCCGGAGTGGGCAAATGCATCGCTGTACTCCGGTCGAAGCACAATCTGCAGTCCTCGCTCCGTGGGAAGCGTTTGCGTGAAGTGCAGTGCCTCACGCGCCTGGGTTTCCAGGGCCTGATCGACTTCAGCGAAGATAGCGCGAGAAATGAGAATGTACGTAAAGAGATAATAGACAACGAGCACTATCGCAAGTACGCTGCCCGCCAGAAACGTCAGGCGGAGACGCAATGACATGAGTTAGGTCTCGCGTAATACGTAACCGACGCCGCGCACGGTATAGATAATGCGGGAATCCCCTTCGGCCTCTAGCTTCTGCCGCAGGTAACCCACGTAGACTTCCAGAACGTTCGACTCTCCCTCAAAGTCGTAGCCCCACACTTTTTCCATAATGTACTGTCGTGGCAGGACTCGCCTTGGATTCTGCATGAAGAGGAGGAGCAACTCATACTCTGTGGCGGTCAAGTCGAAGGTTCTATTGCTGCGCTGTGCCCGCCTGCCGGCCGTATCAAGTGTGAGATCGGCAAAGTGAAGCACTTCGTCTTCTGGGGAGGTACTTCTGCGCAGGAGGGCGCGAATGCGGGCAAAAAGCTCCTCTAGCTCGAAGGGCTTGACGAGATAGTCATCCGCCCCACTATCCAATCCCAACACGCGATCGGTAACTTCATCTTTGGCGGTGAGCATGAGGATTGGCACCGTGCTCTCCTGCCGTATGCGCTTGCAAACGCGCAACCCATCAAGACCGGGCATGAGAATATCGAGAAGGATGAGGTCCGGCTGTTTCTGCGATACGAGCGAAAGGGCCTGGAAACCATCGTGCGCTACTTCTACTTCGTAGCCCTGATGAGTTAGTGCGCGGAAAAGGAGTGCGGTGATTTTTTGGTCGTCGTCAACGACGAGGATTTGCATGCCACTCACCACAAGTTCTTCAGTGCGGGTGACGCTACTCTTGGAACAGTCAGCACCCATTCATGACTGTCCGATATCGAATGCGCATTTTGGTGCCTTCAAGTCTCCATTGTACCGCAGGAAGAGCGCTTTAGTCGCATTCAACAACCTAGGAAAGCGCGGTAGCGGCGTGAATGTCCAGAGAAGCAGACACACATAGCCCAAGCATCCTCAAGGGGCAGTTGGTCTTCTCTATCGCAGTCTTTGGGTACCGGAATTGCAGCGACCGGAATTGTGTCAGCGCGCTGGGGCCGCATGCGCGGTGGAATAGGTGCGCCGCGCCTTGAGAAGCTCAAGCAGATCGCCGGCGGCTGCCCGGGCGGTCCTTGCAGGGGCTCCGTTTTCAGGTCGCGAAACGCTTAAAAGCTCATAGGGTGGTTCCAGCCAGAACGGCTTGATCTCACTTCGCTTTGCAAGGGCGCGGCGCACGCCTTCTTTGATCAACTGTCGGGCCTTGGTAGGGTGCAGGTGGATCGCGGCTCCATTATATTGTCTATTCTCATCACCGGAAAGTCCCGCTGCCGGTCCTCGATGAAGTCCTGCTTTGACGGCGGCGGTCTCAATGTTGGGCACGAGCGCCTTGGCTTCATCAGCGGCCGCTTGATCTCCGCTCAAGAAAATCGAAGGGACACCAAAGTAAGACGCAAAGAGAAAGTTGCAGCCCATTTCGCCGACGGAAACGCCGTTGATTGTCAGCTCTTCGACAGTAAACGAACCCGTGTGGGCCAGATGGCCGCCGTCGGTGTTTGACTTTGCATGCTGGCCGATGCTGAGTGCCGCGTCGAAGCTATCGTCACACCCGAACGGATACCCAATGGGCCGTCCGGCAAGGACCTTCGCCTCCGGGTGCAGCAGTATAGGATCGATGGCTTCGTGACCGTGCCCATCCACAACCAGGATTTCCGTCGCTCCCGCTTCGAGGCACGCCTCTATTGCGGCGTTGGTTTCCAGCGTCGTCAGTTCGCGGCCGCGCTCATAGTAGCGCGAGCTCTTATTGCAGTAGTTATCAGAATCGACAACACCTGCAACCGCTTCCATATCGGTCATTATGTAAATCTTCAACGCAATGCCTCCATGTACTGCACTTACTGGATCACACCACTAGCGGCGCTATCAATAGACCTTGCTTTAGCAGTAAGACTAGCAGAGAACGTATGGTGATTCCAAGTTCCCGCTGCACCGGGTCGCAATTCGAGCCATTGAAATGCCCTCTCCGACTACCAAAGCATCAGGCGCGCCTCCACGCGATCGCTTGCGTGGACGGCGCGCCTTCCAGCCCCAAAATTACGCCAAATCAGCTATTACTTTTGCGGCCGCAACGCCAAGTGCACTTCTTTGAGTTGGAGGTCCGATGCAGGCGATGGAGCTTGTGTCATGAGGTCTACCGCCTGCTGGTTCTTGGGAAAAGCGATTGTTTCGCGGATGCTCTCCACGTCGGCGAATATTGCGATGATGCGGTCAAGCCCCATCGCGATGCCGCCATGGGGCGGCACGCCGTACGAGAAGGCTTCCAACATGTGTCCGATTTGCTCGTTAATCTGTGCCTTGGTAAAGCCCATGGTGAGCCATATCTGCTCAAGGAGCTCTCGCCTGTGCGCGCGGACGCTGCCGCCGCCTACTTCCCAGCCGTTACAAACCAGGTCGTATTGCAGTGAACGGGCGCTGCCCGGATCGGAAATCACCAGCTCTTCATCTTCCGGATACGGCCCGCAGAAGGGGTTGTGGACAAAAGTCCAGCGGCTTGCATCATCGTCCCATTCGAATAAGGGGAAGTCCACGATCCAGCAAAAAGCAAGCGTTTTTGGATCACGAAGACCGAGCCGGTCGCCGACTTCAAGGCGCAGTCGAGCGAGCACTGCGTTCGTAACGCCCGGCTGATCGGCCACTATGAGCACGAGGTCGCCCGTTTCCGCCGAGAGGGCTGAGGCTATTCGTCTTGCCGCCTCTTCGCCAAGATGCTGAAGTACCGGGGAACGCAAACCGCCTTCCTCAATGGCAATGGTTACCATGCCCTTGCCGCCCAATGAACGAACGATGTTCGTTAGTTCATCCACTTGCTTGCGCGAGTAGTGGCCGCACCCTGGAGCACGCAATCCTTTGACAATGCCACCCTTGGCAATCACCTCTTTGAAAACGCGGAATTTCGTGTCTTGCGCAATATTGGAGACGTCGACGAGCTCCAAGCCAAAGCGCACGTCGGGGCAGTCCGTACCGTACTTCTCCATTGCCTCCGCAAAGGGCATGCGGGGGATCGGTTGAGCTTGGACCGACTTGCTGCTGTGCGTATCTGCAAGCGCCAGATAGAGGCGCTCTATCACGTCCATGACGTCGTCGCGCTCCACAAACGACATTTCAATGTCAAGTTGGGTAAACTCAGGCTGGCGGTCTGCACGGGGGTCTTCGTCGCGGAAACATCGCGCAATCTGGAAGTAGCGGTCCATGCCGGAGACCATGAGCAATTGCTTGAGTTGCTGGGGCGATTGCGGCAAGGCATAGAATCGTCCGGCATGGACGCGGCTGGGTACAAGGTAGTCGCGTGCGCCCTCCGGCGTGCTCTTCAAGAGAATTGGCGTCTCGATCTCCCAAAAGCCTTCCGCATCCATGAAATCACGGATCGCCTTTGTTAACCGGTGTCGCAGCTCCATCTTCCGTTGCATCTCTTCACGCCGCAGGTCCAAGTACCGGTAGCGCAACCGAATCGACTCATCCACCTCCAAGTCAGGGTTGTTGAGATCGAACGGCGGTGTTTGCGTTGCCGAAAGAACCTGAATGACTGTGGCGTGCACCTCGATATCGCCCGTAGGCAGATTGGGATTCCGCGTGCCTTCGGGACGCACTTGAACCGTGCCAGACAGGCTGAGCACGAATTCATTGCGGACTCGAGAGACAGTTGCCTGAACATCTGGCGAGGCTTGCGGGTCTATCACCACTTGCGTAAGGCCATAGCGATCACGCAGGTCTAGAAAAACTACGCCGCCATGGTCTCGCCGCCGGTGCACCCACCCGTTCAGCGTGACCGTCTGCGCGACATCTTGTTCGCGTAACTCGCCACAGGTATGGGTGCGTTTCCATCGTTCACTCACGAAAAAATGCTCCTTAGTAAAGATAGTAACTTGGCTCTTGAACGGACACGAGTGTTGGCTAATGGCACTATTTCACCTCCCCAGTCCTGGTAAGTTTGGACGAGGAAACTACCCGCAGAGCCAACACGCTATCACTTCATGCAAGTGAGAAGAGAGGTCTTACAACCGGGCCTACATTTTTTGCAGACTGGGGCAAGCGCGTCCGTCCGGTGGAACTACCGGCGGAGCATTACTGCCACTGCCCCGGTAGCCGCAGCCACGGAGCAGTGCATCATCGGCCTCTCTTTCAGGTCTCATTGGAGCACCTTGGCAATGAGTAATCGGGGACAGGTCTACTATGATACTGCCGCTTCCATAGTGGTTTCCAATACAGCAGGACGCGGGGCCGCCACGAAGTGCAATCTGTCTCCCAGCAAGTCCACTGTTACGCCATGCCCCTCGGCTAGCTCACCATTCAGTAGCATCTTGGCCAGCGTGTTTTCGATCTCACGCTGTACAAGCCTGCGCAGAGGCCGGGCGCCATAGTCATGGTCGTAGCCGTTTTCGACCAGCCAATCCTTGGCCGCCGCGCTCACGTCGAGCGTGACACTGCGCTCTACCAAGCGCTGGCGCACCTCATGAAGCATGCGTTCGACGACATCCCGCAATTGAAGTTTGTTCAAGTAGTGAAAGACAATGATCTCATCGATCCGATTGAGAAACTCGGGCCGAAACATTTGCCGTAGCTCTCTATGCAGTTTCGCCTTGATAGATTCGAAGTCTTCTCTCTCTTCATCCGTACCACCGGGTTGGAAGCCAAGAGTACCATTGGTGCTAAGTATGTTCGCGCCGACATTGGAGGTCATGATGATGACCGTGTTGCGAAAATCGACAACATGTCCGCGGCCGTCTGTCAGTCGCCCGTCCTCCATGACCTGAAGCAACGTATTGAATACGTCTGCGTGCGCCTTTTCAACCTCGTCGAAGAGCACCACTCGGTAGGGCCGCCGACGCACAGCCTCCGTCAACTGTCCGCCTTCTTCGAATCCAACATACCCGGGGGGAGCGCCAATCAGACGACTCACGCTATGCCGCTCCCGATACTCCGACATATCGATCCGCACCAAAGCATCTTCGTCATCGAACATGAACTCGGCAAGTGCCCGCGCGAGTTCGGTCTTGCCGACACCCGTGGGACCAACGAAAAGGAAGCTGCCAATCGGTCGCTTGGGGTTTGCCAAGCCTGAGCGCGAGCGGCGAATCGCTTCAGACACGGCTAGTATGGCTTCTTCTTGGCTTACAATTCGCTTGTGTAGCTCCTCTTCCATGTGCAAGAGCTTCGCGGCTTCCTCTTGGAAGAGCTGTGCCACCGGAATACCGGTCCACTTCGCAAGCACTTGAGCGACGTCTTTCGCGTCAACCTCGTCGTGCATCTCTTGGCTGCCAAGCCACCCTTCGCGGGCACTCTCATACTCTTCCTGCAATCGCAGGTGCTCCGTGCGATAATTGGCAGCTTTCTCGTAGTCCCGATTTTGCCATGCGGCTTCCTCTTCGCGCTCACACCGCTTTAATCGACTTTCAAGCTCCTTGATGTCATCGGGCATGCTGAAAATCTCCATGCGCACTTTCGCCGCCGCCTCATCGATGAGATCAATGGCTTTGTCCGGCAGGAATCGTTCAGTGAGGTATCGTTGCGAAAGCTTTGCCGCGGCACTCAGAGCACCATTGAGAATTTTCAGGCCGTGATGGGCCTCGTATTTGTCGCGAAGCCCTCGAAGGATTGCGATTGTGTCCTCCACTGTCGGCTCTTCGACATAGACCGGTTGGAACCGACGCTCGAGTGCAGAGTCTTTCTCGATGTGGCGGCGATAATCGTCCAGTGTCGTGGCGCCGACGACTTGCAGTTCACCGCGCGCCAGCGCCGGCTTGAGGATGTTTGCCGCGTCAATTGCACCTTCGGCGCCACCCGCGCCGACCACGGTATGAAGCTCATCGATGAATAGAATAACTTCGCGCTTTGCTTTCTGCACCTCATCCACAACACCCTTGAGCCGTTCCTCAAACTCACCCCGGAATTTTGCCCCTGCAAGAAGCGCAGCCATATCCAAAGCGATAACGCGTTTCTCACGTAGCTGCTCGGGCACGTCGCCGTTCACGATGCGCTGCGCCAGTCCTTCCACGATGGCGGTCTTGCCGACACCGGGTTCGCCCATGAGTACGGGGTTGTTCTTGGTACGCCGCGAGAGGATCTGCATCACGCGATGAATCTCCTCAGCACGTCCAATAACCGGGTCGAGCTTGTTGTCACGCGCAAACTGCGTCAGGTCAAGGCCGTAGCGCTCCAGCATGCGATATTTGGATTCCGCTTCCGGGTCGGTAACGCGATGTGAGCCGCGCACTTTCTCCATCGCTTGATAGATCTTTTCTCGGTCTATGCCGGCTTCCCGCAGGATGCGGTGGGTATCCCCATCCTCCGCGCCGGAAATTGCGATGAATAGATGCTCGGTACCGACATATTCATCCTTGAGTCGGGCCGCCTCTTCCGCAGCCAAGTCGAGCACACGCTTGGCGCGCGGCGTCAGGTAATACTGTGCTTGTCCGCCCTGTCCGAATGTGACTTGCGGCCGCAGTGTCCCTTCAAGACGCTGTTCAAGCTGCGCTGAATCGACATTGAGTATTCCCAGCATCTGCGGCACCAAACCGTCGTTCTGCTTGAGCAGCGCCAGCATGATGTGTTCGGTATCAAGTTGATTGTGGTTGTGCTCCAGCATTACCTCTTGGGCTTTTGCGAGAGCTTCTTGCGCCTTTGTCGTGAAACGGTTATTCCACGCCATCTCCCTTGTCCTTTTCGTTTCGCTTTCATCCTTGAAGAAAAGCCGCAGTCATTCTACATCAGCAGATTCTCAATCGTCTCAAGCAGGGCCTTCTTTGCGAAAGTGGCGGCTTGGTCATTTGTCCCTAGTAATTTTGGGTCACGCGCTGCAGCAGACCTTTGAGGCGGGCTAGCTCTGCTTCGTATTGCTCGCGCTGCGCGGTGAGTCTCTCATCCATTTCCTGTTGGAGCCTTTCCATGCGCTCGGTGAGGTTTAGGATCACTTCCACACCCGCGAGATTAACTCCAAGATCATTGACGAGACGCTGTATTTGCTCCATTCTCTCCAAGTCCGCATGCGAATAGAGTCTCACATTGCCTTTGGAACGACGGGGCTTGACCAAACCCAGTCGCTCGTAGTGCCGGAGCGTCTGGGGGTGAACGCGCAGTACCTCAGCCACTACACCTATGGCATAGAATGGCCCCTCGCCTTCAAAGCGAATGTCCATGGTTATCCTCTATTTGCCCGGTGAAGCGTAGCTTTATCCCGGTTCGCGCTCTACGCTGTGACTGGGCTCCCCTTCCGCAGTAGAGCCAGCTCTGCAAAGAGCTCTTTCTCGCGAGACGTCAGTCCCTTCGGTAGTCGAACCTGCACGCGAACAAACAGGCCGCCGCGCTCGCTACTCTTCAGTTTCGGCATGCCTTGGCCGGCAAGTCGAAATATCTGCCCATTCTGAGTTTCAGGAGGAATGCGCATTACGACGTTCTTGCCGTCAGGAGTCGGCACCAGTATCTCCGCGCCCAGTACAGCATCTACGAGATCAACCTGCACGTCAGTGTGCAAATCGTCGGACTTCAACTCATAACGTGAGTCCGGTGCAATCTTGACTACCAGATACAGATTGCCGCGCTCGCCGTTTCTCCCGGGATGGCCTTCACCGGCGACGCGGATTCGGGAGCCTTCACGCACTCCGGCGGGAATCTTCACTTCGAGGCGTCGGTGCCGCAAGCGGCTGCCACTGCCCCGGCACACAGTACACACTGTACCTTCGGCGCGCCCAGAGCCCGCACAAGCAGGGCATGGTCCCGGCACCTGCAAGTCGAACGTGCGTAAAGTGCCCGCAAAGGCTTCGGCCAGAGTGACCTCTATCTCCTGCTCCAGATCGCGGCCTTGTTGGTCGCCCGGTTGCTGCGTACGACCGAAGAGCGACTCAAAGAAGTCAGAAAAGCCGCCGGACCTCACATTGCCACGCCCGATGCCATCGAAATCGATGCCTCCTCGTCCGCCCATGTCAAATGGGAAGCCGCTGCCGCCGGTACGCGCATGGTTTTGCCAGGGTCGCCCTGATTGGTGAACAGCCCGCAATTGGTCGTAGCGCGCCCGCTTCTTCTCGTCCCGCAGCGCCTCATACGCTTCATTGATTTCCTTGAATCGGTCCTCTGCGTTGGAGTCGCCGGGGTTCACGTCCGGGTGGTACTTGCGGGCAAGACGCCGATAGGTCTCTTTTATTTCCTTCGTCGAAGTCTTGGGCGACACGCCCAGTACCTTGTAATAGTCCTTGAACTCCATCACACTCACTTTGCGGCTCAAGGCATGCGTTCAGGCCGCGGATTCCGTTGCCTTCAGGGGGTATCACTTGGTTCTTCATCTAAATGGCGCTGCTGCGCCACGCGAACTCTCGCGGGACGAAGAACCGTATCACCAAAGAGATAGCCTGTCTGTATCTCCCCAACGACGGTATCGGCGTCCACGTCGCATTCAGTCGTCTGAACCTCTATTGCTTCGTGATAGCGCGGATCGAAGGGCTCACCCAAGGCTTCGATGCGCTTTACCTCTTGACGCTCCAATACTTCGCGGACCTGCAATAGTGTCATGCGAATGCCAGTAAGCAGGTCTTCTACGGAGTCTGTCTGGTGCTGTTCCTGATAGGCGACAGCTCTTTCAAGATTGTCCACGACAGGCAGAAAGGCTTCAAATGTCTGCTTCTGAGCCTCACGGATGCCCTCCGCAGCGTATTGGACCGACCGTCTCCGGTAATTCTCCAAATCGGCGCGCGCACGCAAGAATCGATCTTTGTACGTCTCAGCTTCTTGCGCGGCAGAAGCAAGTTGCTCTTCAAGTGATGCACCCGTACCGAATTGCTCCAAGTCAAATTCGGCGGCTGCGCCGGCGTCCGGCGAATCATGATTGTCCTGCTCCTGCGCCAACTCAGCGGCGCGGGCCTCAGTTTCTTCGCCGGCAGACTGTGTAGCCTTCTTCGTTCGTGCCATTAGTTACAAACCTCCCACCTAGAGGCGGCTATAAAAGCAGCCACCTACCTAGCGCTTCTCGGCGCCAGTCGCTTCCTTTTTGCCTTCCGAGTCAGATTCATCTGTGGCACGGAACTCAGCATCAACAACGGAATCGTCACTGCTCTCGGCGGCGCTGTCTTGCGTGCCGGCTGCAGCGCCAACCGGATCGCCATTGCCATCGCCATCACCATCTTGCGCCGCTGCGGCGCGGGCGTACATGGCCTCGCCAATCTTCATTGACGCTTGCTGCACCTCTTCCACCGCCGCGTTGATGCTCGCAGTGTCATCTCCCTTTAGGGCCTCGCGCAGTTGCTCGAGCGCACCTTCCACTGCCGTACGGTCCTCCTCAGGCACGTCGTCCCCAAGATCCTTAATTGAACGCTCCGTCTGATACAAGAGGGTATCCGCGCGGTTGCGCAATTCTATTTCCTCGGCACGCGCGCGGTCATCGTCGGCGTGTTCTTCGGCTTCCTTGACCATCTGGTCCACTTGATCTTTGCTGAGGGTCGTGGACGCGTGGATGGTCACGTTCTGCTCTTTTCCGCTGCCCAGGTCCTTGGCCGTCACGTTTAAAATGCCGTTGGCGTCGATATCGAATGTCACGTCAACCTGAGGTACACCGCGCGGCGCAGGCGGAATACCCTCCAAACGAAACTGACCCAAGGGCATATTGTCCTTTGCCATTGGGCGTTCGCCCTGATAGACCATAATGTCTACCGCGTTCTGGCCGTCTTGTGCGGTGGAGAAAATCTCGCTCTTTCGCGTGGGCACGGTTGTATTGCGCTCGATCATCTTCGTGAACACGCCGCCAAGCGTCTCAACGCCCAAGCTGAGCGGCGTCACGTCGAGCAAAACAACATCTTGCACCTCGCCGCCAAGCACACCGGCCTGAATTGCCGCGCCAACTGCCACTACCTCATCCGGGTTGACGCCCTGGTGGGGGTCTTTGCCGATGAGCTTCTTTACCAGCTCCTGAATTACCGGCATACGAGTTGAGCCGCCTACAAGCACCACCTCATCGATGTCATTGGGGCTGAGTCCGGCATCGTTCAACGCCTGTTGGAAGGGACGTTTGGTGCGTTCGGTCAGCGTAGCGGTCAGGTCTTCAAACCTGGCGCGCGACAACGTGTGAGAAAGGTGTTTGGGGCCATTCTGGTCGGCAGTAATATACGGCAGATTGATCTCCGTCTGGACCATGGTGGAGAGCTCGATTTTGGCCTTCTCCGAGGCTTCGATTAGGCGTTGCAGCGCCTGCCGATCCTTGCGCAGATCAATACCCTCGTCACTTTGGAACTGCTCGGCAAGATAGCTGACAATTCTATCATCGTAGTCATCGCCGCCTAGATGGGTATCGCCCGCCGTCGACTTAACCTCGAACACGCCGTCGCCGACTTCGAGGATCGAGACATCGAACGTGCCGCCACCCAGGTCCCAGACCAGGATAGTCTCCGTCGATTTCTTGTCGAGACCATAGGCCAGCGAGGCTGCAGTGGGCTCATTGATAATGCGCAGCACCTCCAGGCCGGCAACCTGCCCGGCATTCTTCGTGGCCTGGCGCTGGCTGTCATTGAAGTATGCGGGTACGGTGAGAACGGCCTGCGTGACTTCCTCACCGAGATATTTCTCAGCGTCGCCCTTTAGCTTCTGCAAGATCATCGCGGAGATTTCTTCCGGCGTAAAGTCTTTGCCCATAGCCGGAATCGCGACTCGTGCTTCGCCTTTAGACCCCGTGGTTATCGTGTAGGCAACCAGTCGGCCTTCGTTTTGCACTTCATCTTGGCGATGGCCCATGAAACGCTTGATGGAAGAAACTGTGTTCTCAGGATTCAATACGGCTTGACGCCGCGCCAATTGACCGACCAAGCGCTCTTTGCTCTTGGTAAAAGCTACCACTGAAGGACAGAGGTCGCCGCCCTCCGATGTAGGGATGACCACCGGGTCACCGCCCTCCATCACTGCGACCACGGAGTTGGTCGTACCAAGGTCAATACCAATTATCTTGCCCATGTTTGCTATGCCTCCTCAGCTATTGTTGGACTTATGGGTGTGACGACCGGGTGACTCTCCGGCGTTGGGGCCGGAAGCCGCCGTTTCTTCGTCGAGAGCTTTTTCTTGTTCTTCCCGCCCGAAGCAGTCACGAGTAGCGCGGCCTCGAGCACATCGTCCATCGTTTCGGCCCAGATAATCTGCAACTGCTCAAGGGCTTCCTTCGGCACGTCTTCCAGACTATGTTTGTTCTTGCTGGGAAGTACCACGGAACGCACCCCGGCTCGGTGGGCGGCCAGCAACTTCTCTTTCAATCCGCTGACCGGCAACACGCGACCGCGCAAGGTGACTTCGCCTGTCATTGCAACGTCCTTGCTTACAGGTCGCTGCGTAAAGATTGAAACAATCGACGTCGCCAACGCCACGCCTGCAGAAGGTCCTTCTTTAGGTACGGCGCCGGCCGGCACATGGACGTGGAGATCGTTCCCCTCGATCACGTCCGCTGCGATGTCGAAGGTCCGCGCCTTGGCACGGGCAAAAGAAAGCGCCGTTATCGCAGACTCCTGCATCACTTCGCCAAGCTGACCGGTCAGGATGAGATTGCCTTTGCCCTTCATAAGAGCCGCTTCTACCGTGCTAACCTCACCACCGGCCGCGGTCCACGCCAGACCGGTTACAACACCAATTTCGTCTTCACGCCTGTCGAGTTTCGTGTTCAACTTCTCCGGACCCAGCAGTTCCTGCACGCGGCGAGGGCCGACTCGTGCCGACTTTTGCTCATCCGCGGCAATCATGCGCGCAACTTTGCGGTCGATCGTGGCAATCTGCCGTTCTAGATTCCGCACGCCGGCTTCAGCGGTGTAGCCGCGAACTACCTTGCGCAGCCCTCCATCCGTGATTTTGCATTGCGACCGCGTGAGCCCATGCTGCTTTAGTTGGCGCGGGACCAAGTACCCACGCGCGATGTGGAGCTTCTCTTCCTCCGTATAACCCGAGACATTGATAACCTCCATACGATCGAGCAGGGCCGGCGGAATAGTCTCCATCAGGTTTCCCGTCGCAATGAAGAGCACCTTCGAGAGGTCATAGGGCACTTCGAGATAGTGATCGGAGAAGCTGAAGTTCTGTTCCGGATCCAAGACCTCGAGCATCGCGCTGGAAGGATCGCCTCGAAAGTCGTAGCCCAGCTTGTCGATTTCATCTAGCACGAAAACCGGATTGACCACGCCTGCCTGGCGCATGCCCTGGATAATCCTGCCGGGGAGCGCGCCAATATACGTGCGGCGGTGACCGCGAATTTCCGCCTCGTCACGTACGCCTCCCAAGCTGATGCGGACAAACTTGCGGTCCAACGCCCGCGCGACCGAACGGCCCAGTGAGGTCTTGCCAACTCCCGGTGGGCCGATCAGACAAAGTATCGGCGTCCGTGCATGCTTTGCGAGGCTGCGCACTGCAAGATATTCGAGAATTCTATCCTTAACCTTGTCTAATCCGTAGTGATCCTGGTCAAGAACTTGCTTTACTTGACTTATTTCCACTTCCTCGTGCGAGCCGTCCGCCCACGGTAGGCCAAGGAGCCACTCCAGATAGGTGCGAACTATGCCTACTTCCGGTGAAGCCGAGGGCATGTTGCCAAGGCGTCCGGCCTCATGGCGCGCCTTGTCCTTTACCTCATCCGGCATTTGCGATTCTTCAATCGCCTTCTTAATCTCCTCGATCTCAGCCAGTTGCGGATTGGCCTCTCCTAATTCGCGGTGGATTGCCTTGAGTTGCTCGCGGAGATAGTACTCCCGCTGAGCCTTCTCCATCCCCTGCTGGATTTCGCCTTGAATGCGCGACTTGACCTCGGAAATCTGTAGTTGTCGGGCCATGATGCGGTAGACACGTTTCAAGCGCTCCACCGGGTCCGTAATGCTTAGCAGTTTGCGCCGCTCATTGAGGGTGAGCTCAGGCGCGTAACCAAAGAGATCGGCAAGTCGTCCTGGATCGTCCATACCCCGCGCCACCGCTACAGCGTCGCGTGGCACCTGAGGTTCCTTTTCAACATAGGTCTCGATCTGGTTGATGACACTCCGCACCAGCGCTTCGGTTTCTAGTGTGGACTCCGCCACCTCCTCTATAGCCTCCACCTCTGCGATCAAGTGCTTCTTCTTCCAAATCTTGACCAAGCGGCCTCGCTTTTGACCTTGAAAGAGGGCCTGATGTTTGCCGTCGGGAAGTCGAATGAGCTGGCCTACACCGGCGATGGTCCCGATAGTACCGGCATGCTCCTGCTTTGGGCGCTGCGGATTGAATTTTTTGTCCGGCGTAAGGAGCAAGACCTTGTGATCATCCTCTACGGCCGCCGCGACCGCCTTAAATGCCGAGTCGTCTTCAAGGCGCAGGGGAACGGTCATATACGGAAAGACAACGGAGTCCATGAGCACTACAACCGGCAGGCGCAGGAGATTGTCCTCCGCCGCTGCTTCCTCAGTCTGTCGAACCTCTTCAGGCTGCTTTGCCATGCGATTGGGTCCTTACGAGCTCCCTTAGATTGACTTTACTGCATTAGATGTAATAGTTGAGTGTCACCATGTCAACTAAACTGTAGTTTCTGATATAGGGTCATTATACACGCACGTCTAAACTACTGCAAGAGTTCCATTCTCCTTTATCCGCGGCCAATGCGCCTCCAATCGTACATTACGTACAAGCGCCCAGCCGGCCCAATAGCACTAGTCTTAAGTCCAGAACTGCCATGGCTTTGCATTCAACCTTTGACATCGCCAAGTATTCAAGGATACACATTAAAATGA
Organism: Chloroflexota bacterium; assembly: GCA_965221905.1. GTDB lineage: Bacteria > Chloroflexota > UBA11872 > VXOZ01 > VXOZ01 > VXOZ01. The sequence goes on along the minus strand of OZ244922.1, from coordinate 2,012,110 downwards.
CAAGCCGCCCGGGCGTACGAGCGGCATGTCATCAGGAAAAAAGGAGGAAGGATGGGACGTATATGCGTGGGACACATACGTTTATTCAAATTTTGGTGAACCCTGATTTCAGGGCTCTCAATCGAAGAGCAAAGCCCTCTGGCGGAGAATAGTGTCTCCCAGGAGACCTAGTTGTACTTCGTACCGTGTTCCAGCGTGTTGGGGGTGATACTCAAAGCGTGCGCGTTGGAAATACTGCACAATTCGACCGTCCTCAACCACCTCTTGCGTAACGGGGTAGCCAAAGATGTAAATGCCACCGTTCTCACGAAAGAACTTCAAGAAGGCAAAGTGCACAGAGTGACCTGTCTGCGGAAAGTACTCTTGGGTTTCAGTCGTCGGCATTGACGCCACAGTCTCGGCAGGCGGCTCGCCATTGCGAATGTAATTGCCGAGCAGCATTAGTTGTACTTCGTAGGGCGTTCCTGCAAATTCCGGATGATACTCGAAACGGGCTCGTTGGAAATACTGTACGGTCATGCCGTCTTCAATAAGCTCTTCGGTGCGCGGATAACCGAAGATGTCGATACCGCCATTTGCCTCGAAGAACTTGCGAAATCCGCCAAAGATGTTATGCCCCGTCTGAATGTAATACATCGCGTCCGGACTTTCGCTCTGCGGCACCGGATCAGTCGGTAGAGAGTCACGTAAGCCTATACTTACCCAAAGATCATCGCCGAAGATCCTTCCACCCGGTCCCTGCATGGTCCAGACGCCCATACACTCGCCGCAGTAGGTCGGCGCTTGCAATTCTACGCTCACGGCACCGCTTTCACCTGGCATCAAATGTGGCAAGGGCACGCTCTCGGGGCCGCCGAGGCGATTCCTACCCTTGAATACCAGTTTGAAGTCTTCGTTCCAGGCGCTTCCACCGGTATTCATGATTCTCCAGGTCTTTGTAAAGTTGCTTCCCGCCAAAACGGCTGTGCCGTCCGGTATTGTCAAATCTTCAATGAAGCGTCCGTCCGGATTGATAAAGTACGTGAGGATACCACTAAAGATCGAGGCTGCGACTTGCTGCTGGTAGTTCGGGTCATTGAGCTTGATTGCCTCTGCATAGTTGGTCAATGTGCCTACCTCGGCAATGACCGCCGGAATTCCGATCTTACCTAAAAGGTAGTACGGGACCGAACGAACGCCACGATCATCTGCACTAGCTACTATTTGAAGACTGTCGCGGAGGGTGAGAGCAAGGTTTCTGCTTCGAGCTATGAGTTCCAGCGGTCGTGTATGGGAATATAGGTATCCGGATGCCGGACCGTAGAAAACCACCACACCCGTGCGCGACGTATCCTCCAAAGAGTCCGCATGAATGGAGATAAAGATGTCCCCATTCGATTCATTTGCAATCTGCAACCGCGCTTCCAGATCTGATCGGCGATGATCCGCGCTGTTTCCTAGAGTCAAGTCGCCATCGCGTGTATAAATTGTGGTTGCGCCGGCCGTTTCCAAGAGCGACTTGACTTTTAGCGCAATCTGAAGGTTTACATCTTTTTCTCTGAAGCCATTGACCACGGCTCCCGGGTCTTCCCCGCCATGCCCAGGATCGATCACGATCACTCTACCGTCGAGTGGACCTGTGGCCTGTGCTGAGTAGCATGGAAGTCCTAAAGCAGTAACTACAACTAAAAGGGTTGCGAAAAGCAAGACGCGAATAGACCGCATACGTCATTCGCCAAGGTGGGTTAATCAAAGACAAGGTTGGGAACAAGAAATAAAGAAGTAGTGAGGTCCTACGCGACTTATTATAGCATGGTGGTCAGAAACGTGCAAGGGTTTTAGTGAGATTTCTGCAACAATTCCAATTGCGGTAGTCGGCGAGCCGATTTGCGCGCACGACATCCGCATCAGGCGGAGAGTGTTGGCGGTGCCTAGTTTGGCACTTCTAGGGTTCGCACTCGGCTGGAAAGCACGATGGAATCAACCTGCTGATAGGTTATCGTGTCGATCACGTGAATGACCGGATCACTCTCTTCCGCAATGTAGAGGTACTGCCCGTCGCTCGAGAGCGCCATCGCACGGGGCCGCTGTCCGACCGGAAAAGTATCCTTCACCTCAAGGGTTTCCGGGTCAAGCACCTGGCAGTAGCCAAGCACTCCATTAACCACATATAAGTATTCTGCACTTGGATGCATCGCCAGGGCGACAGAACCGGCGCTCGTTGTTGCACCTTGTTCCACTTCGCCGTCATGAATGCCGATAATTACCAGGACTCCAGAATCTATGAGCGTTGTAAACAACCGCGTGCCGTCCGGGGCCAATACACTCCGTCCCGGATTCTCATCGACTTCGATTGTGCGAAGCACGGCGAGCGGATCAGTGCTCAAGACCATGATCGTCTTGCTCAAGTGCCCAACGTGAATCAGGCGGGAGCCGTCCGGCGTAAGGATGAGTTGCCCAAACGAGGGGATATTCGTCACACTTGCCGTGACGCGTTGGGTCTCCATGTCGATTTCCACAATGCGGTAGACTCGCTCATCATTGTCGCTCTGGAACCTTAGGAGGCCGTACATAGTCTTCTCATCCGCAGGTAGAAGCGACATGAAGGTCGGCTGTACGTAATCGCTCTTGATTGCTATGCTCTCGACCTCTTCACCTGTGGCAGCGTCAAAGCGAGCAATCGAACCGCCATAGCGGCCGCTGTAGAGATAGCGTCCATCCAAGCTGCGGACGAGACTATACGTCGTTGAGATGTCGCCAATGACAGACATCGGCAAGTTGCTGGCCGTATCAATCAGGGTGAGTGAGTTATCGATGCCGCCAACGAACAGACGACCTCCAGGACTCGGGATCAAGGCAACCGGCACTTCAGTTTCGCGTCTTGAGACTTCAACTTCGGTACGAACAAGTGCAAAGTCTATCTTGCGCACGCCAACGACATACGAGCCCAGGGGTACCGTCGGGATGGTCGCCTTACCGTCATCCCGTGTAAACACTTCAGCCAGTAGCTGGCCGACGGCGTCGTAGAGGGTCACGTGCGCGCCGGCAACCGGCTCGGCATCATCGGCAGTAACCGCCACCACGAGCGGCCAGCCGGTGCGCGTAACCTGCAGCGGCAGGGTCAGTTGATGCTCTCGGCCGCCGGGGGTCTCCCCGCGGGCCTCTAGAACCAGAGCATTCTCGCCAAGCAGCGGTAGGTCTACAGGGAGTACGAACGGAATCCGAAACGTGCCATAAGCGTCTGCCCACGTGTGCCCCACAGAGACCGCTGAATCCCCGTTTGGATAGGTCAGTTGGAACCGAATGAGCGCACCTTCCGGCCAGCGAGCTCCAGTGATGAAGACTGTGGCGCCAAGCTCGGCGCGACTCGGGAGAACACTCACCGCCGGTTCACCCTCTTCGCTCATCTCAAGCACGGGTGCCGGGTATTCCGGTACGCCGCGTAGGCGGTTAACAAGCGCTCCGGCAAAGCCCAAGACCAAGACCAAGCCAACGACGGAAAGTAGACTTATGACCAAGGCGCGTGTGCGATTAGTTGAGAGTGCCATCGATGCTCCTACCTTGGCCGACGGTTAGCCTCAATAGTACTCCGCCCATTGCCTGTGGGCAACGTAATGCGCGCTCATCAACTGCGCGCCGCAAAGTTGACGACCGGCGCAGTGCATGCGGACTGCGCAATAGATGTGGCGCGGTGGTTTGCCGCTGTGTATCCCGCAGGCCTCATTAGTGTGTACGTGTCTGATCCTCGCGCCTAGGCAAACACGCGCCAATTGCTTGAAATCGGGTTCTCGCGAATGTACGAGGACTTGGAATGCTTCTGCAATCCCATTGGCTGTCGCAACGCCTGGGAGTAGTGACAATTGGGCTTAAGGCGTAGCCGATCGAGCGCAAAATGACGATTCCAATCACTTGGCGGCAAAGTCGCCCAAGACTTGCTTTTCCAGCTCTCCGCAGCACGCTTGCTGCCAGAGCAACGCTCATAGTTGAGGAAGTGGTGCTGCGGCGGGAAGATGAGCACATCCAGCTTGCACTTGCTAGATTACTGCGACTCCTTACATTCGTGTAGAAGTTAAAAATGCGGAGATACGAGCGATAGCCTATAGTGGCACTGTACCCTTGCACAATGGATACGTCGTAGAGCATGGCGAGACAGGGCAATGCAAACGGTTTATCGGAACATAGTGCCTGGTGAGTGTCTCTTGTCACTCTTGGAGAGTGCACGCGCATGAAGTTTCTGCTTTTTACCAAGCGACTGGAACACCTCTCTCTAGAGGAAATGGCCGCAACAATAGCCGGACTTGGCCTTGACGGTGTTGAACTCACCGTGCGTAGTGCCGGTCACAACCTGCCGGAGGCGGCGGCGGGCACGGCCGGCCATGTTACCCCGGACCGCGCGCGCTCTGATCTGCCAAAGGCTGCTGAGGTCTTCCGAGGGCACGGGCTCAAAATCGGCTGGATCGCGACGGATATCACCAGCGCCGGGTCCCCTTTTGCCCGTGAAGTCATCGCAGTCGCGAGCGAATGCGGCATTCGTCAACTCAAGCTCGGCTACCACCACTATCGGGGCTTCGGCCATCTGCGGCAGCAACTCGATGAGATGCGACGCGACCTAGAGAGCATAGAGCGCCTCTGCCTTCAGTATGGAATCCAGGCGGGTGTGCATGTCCACGCCGGGTACTGCTTGTCCGCCGAGGCGATGCTGGTGGAGCGCATAGTGGCCGACTTCGATCCGGCAGCCATAGGCATCTATGCCGATCTGGGCCACATGGGCCTGGAAGGCGCGTATGGGGGCTGGGTGCAAAGTCTCGACCTCATCTCCGACCGCCTCAGCATGCTCTCTCTCAAGAACGTGGGACTATTCCCCTTTACCGGCCAGGACGACGAGGGCCGACGCTCGCACGTTCGCCCGGCCCAAAACAGTGCGAACTCGGAGCGATCCAATGCCGTCGTCTCCTGGGAGAGCAAGTTCGTACCTTTAAAGGAAGGCATCACCCCCTACCGCGAGGCGTTCCAGTACCTGAAGCAGATCGGATACGGCAACTACGCCTGTTTCCATACGGAATACCAGGGCGCGTGGAGTTGGCGGGAACTCTCCTATCCTGAGCTAATCGCCCAGGTCAAGGAAGACATCGCCTACGTACAGCAGATTACTGCGGAACTCGACATGTAGCAGACACTGGCTTCTGGGATCTATGAATGCCGTGAGAGCTTCAAGAAAGATGAGCCATACTTCTATTATGTAAATACATGTCCTTGCAGTGTTGATAGGATTTAGGTAGCGAATTGCGGGAGGCCGGCATGACGTATCGTATCGGTTTGATCGGACTAGAGCAGCACGTTGAGCGTGTGTTTGGCGCGGTGGACAACGATCCTGAAATTGCGCTGGTGGCGGTTGCCAATGCGGGTGAGCGCGCTGCGGAACTTGCCAAGACGTACCAGGCCGCCATTCATGATGACTTTCACGACCTCTTGGCACGTGATGACATCGACGTCGTCGCGAGCTTTCAGTTGCCGGTCCACCAGGGCGAGACCATCATCGCGGCATTGGAGGCGGGTTTTCCGGTGCTGGCGGAGAAGCCGATGGTGACGAACCAAGAGCAGCTTAACCGCGTGATCGCGATTCTCCAGCAGAACCCTTCCCTGCACGTCGGTCAACTCTTTAGCCGGCGGGGCAATCCGGTCTATCGCGCGGTGTATGACGTAGTTAAGAGCGGCCGGATTGGTGAAGTGGCGCAGGCCTATGCGCTGATTGCGGCAACCGAACGACGCGGCGACCGGCCGGAATGGTTCTTCGACCGCAGGCTCTCCGCAGGGCCGGTGCTCGACCTGCTCATTCATGACATCGACATTGTGCGCTGGATCACGGGTCTGGAGTACACGAGTGTCATCGGCACGGAAGGCAATTTCGGTCGTCCCGATGATGCTCACTACCATAACGCCGGACAACTCCTCTTTCGCATGGACGGCGGGGCGAGCGCCGTGATGGAACACCACCGCCTCGTGCCCCCAAGCCTGGGGCGCATGGACAACCGCCTCAAAATTCTTGGCACCAAGGGCCAGGCGGAGATTACGCACGATGGCAGAGTTTGGCTCTATCTTTGGGACGAGCAGGAGGAGCTTATCGACCTCCCGGCCCAAGAAGACATCTTTGCAAACTTCGTGCGCACTGCCTGCGCTGGTCATGACCCAATTGTGAGCACGCAGGATGCGATTGCGAGCATGCAGGCCACGCTCTGTGCCACAGAAGCGGGGTATAGCGGTACCTTGCAGGAGGTGCCGCCGGTACCAACACTGCCGGAGCGGATGGCTCCTTGAGCCAAGCATTCAAGCTAGACTGGGTCATTCATATCTAGCGGAAGTCTCCTTGATGAAGTAGTAGCTGTCCCCCTGGGTTTAGGGGCTAAAGAACGAGATTCACCGCTTGGGAAAGAACAGCCGATCTGTAAGGAGTCCAACCGATGAACGTGATGGTAGACGTCAGCCCATCACAACCGCACCAAGGCACGACCCTTGCTTCTTGCCTCTGCCCGCTAATGCAGGCCGTCGACCGTCCGGAGTGGTCCATGGCACGGCTGCAGGGCGTTTTGGGGCATGCGTTCCAGTTTGACATGAAAGAGGGGGGCTTACACGTCAACCATGACCACCTCGACTGGGGCCCCGCGCTGGACATTCTTCCGCGGCTCGCGAATTTCCGAGTTCTTGACTCAAACAAGAATGACACCGGCGTCGAGCTTCTTGCGCTGAAGCAAGAGGCGAGGGACGCCGTTTACGTTAGTTTGAAACGCGGCGCCCCGTCGCTGGTCTGGTCCCCGATGAGTCTAGAAATGAAGGCAAACCATGAGTTTGCGGTTTGCTGGGGGCTGATCGTCGGGTACAGCGAGGCTGAGGAGACGTTTACGTTCCGCCACCCGTTCGTCGATGGCACTTACACCGTTCGCTTCGACGAATTCGGATACCCCGATCCGAACGAGCCGATCAGCATTCGAGTGTATGACGGGCCGACCACTGCAAATGAGAGGACAACGCATCTGACGGCGCTGCGGAATGCGGTAGCAATTGCGCACGCTACCCGCTACGCGCAGGATGACGAGCGCAATGCAAATAGACGGGCAACGCCGCATGGTTTCGCAGCATACGAACTCTGGCGCAAAGCGTTTGAGTCGAAGGATGTCCCAGCCAATACCACCCATCACCATCTCGAAATGCTCATGTGGAGGCGGGTTGCCGCCGCCACATATCTGCGCGAACTCGTCACGCATTTCCCCGAGGCGGCTGAACCGCTCGAAGCGGCGGCGACTCACTACGATCACGAAATGGAGTCGCTGAATCCCCTACACGATCTCTGCGACACGGCCTGTGAGAGACAGGCGTGGCATGCAGAGGACCGTTCCGAAGCCGGCAAATTGATCGGCGACGCGTTGGAGGCTGAGCGCGAGGCAATCGCCAGCATTGAAGCAGGGCTCGCTATCATAGCCAGGTAGCGAATGTGAAGGTCTAGGTTGCGATGAGAACATCTTGACCGAATGACGACCAAGACATTGCGGTGAAGGCGGTAGTGGTGATCATACCGGGTCCTTCATTCCGTTTCCTCCAGCGTAAGTTCAAGGAATACAGCCTACCGCGCCTTTCTCAATGCTATCAGCACCTCAAGGCTATCAGCGCCTCAAACGCACGGGGCCGTGTGGTGTGCCGTGAGCAAGGGCAACTGGGAGAGCTACAGTTTGACAACACACAGAAGGTAGAGCTAAGCTAGCAGCACGGTGGTTGTGTGAGGAGGACGGCTGGGGGAGGATGCCAGCGTGATAATTGACGTACATTCCCACGTCAAGAACGACCACGAGATCACGGTCTCGTTGCGCAAGGCGCGGCGGCTGGGCGTCATTCTGTGCATCAACGTGCTCAACGCCTTCAATAACTTTCCACCCACACTGCCCACGCCTGAGTACATCACCGCCTGCAACGACCTTACCTCTAAGGTAGCCTCGGGCAATACCGATTGCGTGATACCCATGTGGTATCTCAACCCTTACCATCCGGAGACGATGCAGACCGAGTTGCTGCGCCGCGTAAAGGCCTGGGACGGTCATCAGGGCGTGAAGCTCTGGACCGGCGTGAAAGCCAACGACCCGCGTGTTGACGGCATCCTGCACCTCTGCGCCGAATACAAACTGCCGGTGCTTCAGCACACGTATATGGCGGTGACGGGCAACATGCCCGGCGAAACCAATCCCTTCGACATGCGTGAGGCCGGTCAACGGCACCCAGATGTAAATTTCTTCTTCGGCCACTCCGGCAGCGATATGGAATACGGCGCCAAGGCGGCCCAAGGCATGCCGAACCTCTTCATGGATATTGGCGGCGGCGACGCCACCAACGGCTACACCGAGACCCTCGTGGAGCACGCGGGGGCAGACCACGTGGTCTATGGCAGCGACCTCAACGCGCCGCGCTCGTTCATGTCTCAACTGGCAAAAGTCTACGGCGCGGCCATTACTGATGAGGAAAAAGAGCTGATTCTGTGGCGGAATGCCCACGGCATCTTTACACGGCAGACGGTCGCCTGGAGCCAATTCGAGCGCCACAAGGAGGGAATTGCGCCTTAGAGCCTGATTCGATTTCCTCCGCCACTTTGGTGAAAGCCAGAGTCTGGGAGTTAAGACAGAAAGATTCTCGCTTGCGCGGGAATGACGGCCGCAAAAGAAGCAAATCTATGATTGACGCAAATGCATACATAGGCGAATGGCCCTTCCGCCGTCTGAATCATGCTACACCTGATGCGCTGCTCCGCAAGATGGACGCGCTCGGCATCGAAAAGGCGGTCGTCTCGCGCCTTGAAAACGTCTTCTACAAAGACGTAATGGTGGGCAACCGCGAGTTGTACCGGATCGTGCAAGAACATCCCGACCGGCTCGTGCCTGCCTACACCATCAATTCAGCCATGCCATGTTGGGAGCAGGATTTCAAACGCTGCATGGAAGACTTTGGCATGCGCAATCTGCGCATCCACCCCAACTACCACCAGTTCACACTGCTGGAACCGCATACGACGCGCGTCATGGATGCAAGCCTGGAAGCCTATGCCCAGTATCACATGCTCACCGGCAATGCGCTGGCGTTGCTCGAAAGCGCCAAGGCCGACGACCTCGTGGTGCTCCTCACGCTGACTCTGGAGGATTCGCGTTGGCATCACTGGCACGTGAAAGTGCCGCCGGTAACCACGTCCGATGCCGTTGAGGCTATTTGCGCCTTCCCCGACGTGCGCTTTCTGGTGTGCACCGGGCGCTATGCGCACATTACGGATATCTGGCGGCGAGCGTACAAGACCGACAACCTCTACTTCGACGTTTCACGCGTACAGGGACCGGTGGATGACATTGAGCAACTGTGTGCCCAAGTGGGAGCAGACCACCTCCTCCTAGGCACTAATTGCCCGATATTCTATCCAGAGTCGGCAACACTCAGTATCGAGCATGCGGAGATCACCGACCGAGAGAAAGAACTGATGCTTTCTGCTAACGCGCAACGACTATTTGCAGTGTAGAGGGAGTGCTCTATGGCCAGCGCAACTAAGCTCGACGTTTCTCGTTCCGTTGATCTCTATGAGGAGGCCGTGCGGCTCATGCCCGGCGGCTCGCAGACCAAAGGGAAGCGCCCAAATCCCGCGTCCTATGGCGCCATGCCCATATTCATGTCCCATGGCAAGGGCTCCCGGCTTTGGGACGTGAACGGCAATAGCTACATTGACTACTACGGCGCGTCCGGGGGTGTATTGCTGGGCTATTGTTACCCGGAAGTTGACCGGGCAGTTGCGGAGCAACTTGAGAAAGGCATGCTCTTCAGCACCCCCTCCGAGCCGGAGATCGAGTGCGCCAAGCTCGTGAACGAGGTCGTGCCTTGTTCTGAAATGGTGCGATTCCTCAAGGGCGGCGTGGACGTAAATTTATGCGCCACGCGCATTGCTCGCGCGTATACCAAGCGCGAGATCATTCTTAACAACGGCTATCGTGGGTGGGCGGACGAATGGAATTACTGGCGCAACGACGGCGGCATGCCGGCTGCATTCCACGCGCTTAATCAGCAGTTCCGCTTCAACGACCTTGACCACTTGGAAGAACTCTTCGCGCTCAACGACGGCAAAGTCGCCGCCGTCTCCTTTGATTGCGCGGAACCGGCCAAGGAGCCGGAGCCGGGCTTCCTGCAGGACCTCAAGGACCTCGCACACCGGCACGGAGCGCTCGTGATCTACGACGAGTGTATGACCGGCTTCCGCTTTGCCCTGGGTGGCGCGCAGGAGTACTACGGTGTGGAACCGGATATTGCAACCTACGCCAAGGGCATGGCCAACGGCATGACACTGGGCGCGGTGGCTGGCAGGCGCGACATTATGGAAAAGACTGCCGACTGTTTGATCAGTCTGACGTTTGGTGGAGAGACTCTCTCTCTTGCGGCGGGCATTGCCACTCTGCAAATCTGCCGCGACGAGGACGTGGCGGGGCACATCAACCGCATCTCCCAGGCCGTCATGGACGGTGTGGAAGAGGTCTCGCATCGTGTGGGGATCCCCATGGAGTCATTCGGCCCGCCGGCGCTATTCGGTATTCGGTTTATTGGCGGCAACGATCAACCGCTGCCTGCCGACGCCGGGACGTTCTTCTATACCGGGCTGGCCAAGCGGGGGGTGATGCTCAAAGGCGGTTGGAACAACGTATTGTACGCGCACAGCGATGAGGACGTGGCGGAGACCTTGGAAGCGGTGGAGGATACGCTGCTCGATCTACGGCGCGCGCGGGATGCCGGCCGCGTTTCCGATGAGGTTGCTGCGGCTACGATACCGTTTAATCGGCCGTACTGATGTGAAGCTCGTGTTCCCGCTCAGCAGGCCAAGAGGTGCTTCGACCCTTCGACAGGCTCAGGACAGGCAAGCTCAGCACGAACGGGCGACACGCTCAGCATGAAGGGGCTTCTTGAACTGCCAATGAGCTGTCCTTAACCGTTCGCCCTGAGCCTGTCGAAGGGTGATCTTGTGCTGAATGATGCACCCGTAAGGTGAGTCCTAGGCGAAGACCTGTTTGAGAAAAACTTGCGCGTGGGGGAAATCACTCATGGTAACGTTTCAATTGCCGGTGCGCTCCTATCGGGTCTACCCGCTGCCCGGGCAGGCGTACGACGACCGCAATTACGGTCACGTACACAAAACGGTGGAGCTTGATAGCACGAACACGGCCGTAGTCGCCATTGACATGTGGAACTTAGGTGGCGATGGCGAGCCCGTGATCCCCGGTGTGGAGAAATACTGGGAATACAACTATATGGGCGGGCACGGCGTGGCAAAGCGGGCCGGCAAGATCATGGAAGAAGAGATCGTGCCCGCGTTGGAGGCGGCGCGTGAAGCCGGCGTGCCGGTCATCCACAACGAACCGCGCCAAGTCCTGGCACGCTATCCCTGGGCGGAGCCGCCTGAGCCCGCCCCGGCGCAAGCGGACAACGATACCCTCGACTGGCCGCCGCCCGAATTCCGCAAAGAACTGCTGACCGAATACCACAGCACGGTCTTTGGCGCAGGCTATAGGGAACCCTGGAGCAAAATCCAGGCAAACTACGACTTTGCCGATTGTGTGAAGCCGGACCCGCGCGACCACCTATTTTCGCAGCCTCAACAGATCGAGCGCTTTTTGGCGGAGCACAAGATTCTCAATCTCGTCTATGTGGGCTTCCTTTTGAACTTCTGTCTTCTCATGAAGCCGGGCGGCATCCTGCAGACCCGCAACCGCTATCGCGCCATTGTATTGCGAGACTGTACGGCCGCTTCGGAGACGGCATGGTCCACCGATGAAAACCTTATAACTAAGGCATTTATTCACTGGCTGGAGATTGGCGGTGCACTCACTGCTACCGGAAAGGACTTAAGAGAGGCACTCTCCCAAGATCGATCAGATTGCGTGTAGAAGGAGGTAGTGGCTTAGAGCGCCTTTGAGAGTGTCATGTGAAATAGTCGTCAGTACTGTATTTACTGGGAGGTAAGGCATGAGTTCTACAGACATCGGTCTGAGTCGGCGGCGGTTTCTCGGTGTTTCGGCGGGCCTGAGCGCCGCGGCCCTTGCAGCAGCCTGCGGCCAAGTCCAGGCTCCGGCCGCAGAACCGGAAGCCGGTGAGGCGCCGCAGGCTGAAGACACTCCCAAGATGGAACCCGCAACCGTCAACGTGCGCTGGATCGTAAACGTCGCGGAGAACGCGCAAGCCTTTGAGGACGGGGTTATTAACCGGTTCAGGGAGATGCATCCCGACATCGACCTCAAGTACGAGGGCTCGCCGTACCGAGCGCATTACGACAAGATGCTGGCTGAACTGGCCGCCAATGAGGCCATCGACATTCTCACTCCCGATCCAACCCGGTGGATTGAGTGGACGGACAAGGGGTTTGTGCGGGAAGTCACCGACCTCTACAAGCGCGACCAGAGTCAACTCGGAGACACCGTGGCGCTTGATTGGATCATTGACCCGCAGGGGCGCTTCTGGTCCATGCCCTATACGGCGCTCGGCACCATCCACATCTACAATACGTCCATCTTCGACAAGTATGGCATCAGCGAGCCGCCCCGTACATGGAACCCCCACGACGGCGGCGAGTACCTGGACGTAGCGCGGGAGATTACAAGTCGGTCCAGTAGCGATCCAGACCCGATTTGGGGAATCTTCTCTGGCGCTGACTACACAACCGAAATGAGTACCTACATCGTTCAGAACGGCGCCAACTTCCTCTCCGACGACTTGACGCGGGCAACCATGCACGAGCCCGAGTTCATCGAGGCCATACAGTTCATGTACGACCTGGAGTTCAAGTACCGCGTGGCGCCGACTGCCGAAGACAAGGCGGGCTTTGTAGAGACCCTGGGCGAGGGCCGGCATCGCGATGCGCTCTTTGTGCACGGGCGCGCGGCGATGAACAATACCTGGTTCAACGCCGAGAGCGGCTGGACCCACCCGGACGTGGAAAACTTGCCCATGAAGGCTGTACCAATGCTGGAGAACAGCAAAGGAGGGCCAACTTCCGATAAGGTTGCCGGTTGGACGGCGGTCATGTACATGTGGTCCGGTGCGAAACACCCGGATGCCGTCTGGGAGTTCATGAAGTTCGCCATGTCGGACATTGAGTTCGGTGTGGCGGTGACGACGCTGCTCAACTACGGTCTGTCGGCGAATGCAAAGGCGTGGGACGATCCCCGTCTGGTGGCGACTAAGACCCGTCCGCCCCGGGAAATTGACTCCATCGCCACGCCGCTGCGGGAAGGCCGCGGCTTTATCACCCAAATCTTCCCCGGTTGGCGGGAGCACTTGGGATTCTTCAACGAGCAGAAAAAACTGGTCTGGGAGCACAAGCTGACGGTTGAGGAAGCGATGCAGAACGCCAGCAAGCACACGCAGGGCGTGATTGACGACTACTGGGCGAATCAGTAGTAGAGTTGTTTTCCTAGGACGCTTGGCAATTATATGCCGCATGACCTATCATTGACACAGTGTTGTCAATGATAGGTCATGCCTAGCGAATGCCGGGTGGAAAGGAGGCCTAGAGCAGTGGCGCGGTAGTTTGCGCCTTTAGTGACTCAGAGTCTCGCTATGGGCATAAAAGAGTAGTATTGGTTTGAGTACGGAGGCAGCAGAAAATGACTGGACAGCGAACTCTAATGACGCGTCGGAGACTAATGGCAACAACGGCAGGCATGGGTACCATGGTTGCGCTGGCTGCCTGCGGCCAGGTCGCGGCGCCGGCAGCTGCGCCAGAGTCCGCCGAGGCGCCGAAGTCTGACGACATGCCCAAGATGGAAGAGGCGACGGTCAGTGTTAACTGGGTCGTGAATATCCACGAGAACGCTGGAGCGTTCGAGGACCTCGTGCTTGGCCCGTTCAAGGAGCTGCATCCCAACATTACGGTCAACTGGCAGTCCATGGCGTATCGGGTGCTCATGGAAAAGCAGGTCGTCGAACTCGCTGCCGGGTCGTCGCCGGACATCCTCGGTCCGGAACCCACCCGCTATCCTCAGTATCGGGACGCCGGCTATATAGCTGACCTATCGCCCTTTGTCCAGCGTGATGCGGCAGCGCTTGCCGACGTGGTGGGAATCGATTGGCTGCAGGACCCGGAAGGCAAGCTATGGACGTTCCCCTACGGCGTGCTGGCTACTATCCAAATCTACAACACGGCCCTTCTCGACAAGTTCGGCATCAACGAACCGCCGAAAAGCTGGAATCCCAGTGATGGCGGCGAATTGCTCGAGATAGCGCGCGAGATCACCCAGCGTTCCAGCGCCGATCAGAATCCCATTTGGGGCTTCTATAGTCGCAATGACTCCACCACCGAAGTGCCGACGATGCTGATCCAAAACGGCACGAATTTCGTCAGTGACGACTACTCCCGTTTCCGGCTGCACGAACCGGAGTTCATTGACGTCATACAGTTCCTGTATGACCTTGAGTTTAGGTACCGCGTGAAGCCGACCAGGGACGACGTTGCGGCGCTCAATGACACCATTCCGGCGGAACAACGTCGTGATTCACCGTTTGTGCACCAGCGCGCTGCGGTATTCCACACGTGGTTCAACACTGAATCTGGCTGGAACGTGCCGGGCGTCGAGGAATTGCCGGTCAAAGCGCGGCGCTTCCCGGCCCACACCGTCAAGAGCACTCACTCGGATGCAGTGGGCAGCTACACGCCGGTGCAGTACATGTGGTCGGGCGCCAAGTATCCGGACGCCACGTGGGAACTGATAAAGTTCGTCAGCACCGATCTTGAGGTGCAGGTCGGCGTCACCACGTTGCTCAATTACGGCATGCCCGTAATCAGGTCGGCCTGGGACGACCCGCGCTTGGCGGAGCAGAAGGCGCGTCCGCCGCGCGAGTTGACCCCAATCACGGAGCCGATTGGCGAGGGCAATGGCTTCATGACGCAAATCTACCCCAACTATGTTGATATTCGCCGGGTCTACTTGGACCACATGAACATGGCGTGGAAGCAGGAAATGACCGTCGCGGACGCCATGCAAAGCGCCGGCAAGATCATGCAGGCGATGATTGACGAGTACTACGCCAATAAGGGTTAAGGCTCGTCCTTCTTGGTGTAATTCTGGTCAGATGTTCGCCCCCTCTGAAGAAAGAGGGGGCGAATCCTTGTTGGCAGCCTTCCTCAGTCTCTTCTATTGGCAATTAGTGTCATTTGGAGACACTTAATGTCATTTCGAGCGCAGCGAGAAATCTAGAGCCGGCTTTCAGCAGTTCAAGGAGCATTAAATTGGAAAAGACTACGATCCTAGGCGAGGGTGTCTGCCCGCCTTTCAGCAACTTTTCACAGGGCCTGATGATTGAAGGCGGCAAGCGCCTCCTCTTCATTGCCGGCCAATTTCCGCTGGACGAGAATGGCAATCTGGTTGGAAAGGGCGACATCGAGGCCCAATCGCGCAAGGTCTATGCCAATATCGAGGCGCTTTGCCA
The DNA here is from genome assembly GCA_965221905.1 of Chloroflexota bacterium. GTDB lineage: Bacteria > Chloroflexota > UBA11872 > VXOZ01 > VXOZ01 > VXOZ01. The sequence continues at coordinate 1,996,648 of OZ244922.1, read as the reverse complement.
GGCAGCAGGCGGCTCACTGGCGAACGTGGCGCACCTTAATATGTACGTCACAGACATCCGCTATCGCGCCGTCGTCACCGGCATCCGCAATGAGATCTTTGAGGCCCCATATCCCACAGCCACCATGGTGCAGATCGGTTCGCTGTCTGGTGAAGACTGGCTGGTCGAGATAGATGCGATTGCCGTCTTCGATTAGAGCGAGACGATTCAAGGGTGCAGCTCAAACTTGGTGGAGCGCTGCCGAAGGCTTGTCATTCTTACCTCATATCCGCCATGCGGTTACGGTGCGGAATACTCGTGACGGTGTTGCCACGTCGTCACCTCCCACCAGCGCCTCAAAGACATTAACCATTGCTCGCCCTGCAGGCAGGCCTTGTAGCCCCGCGCGTCCATTTTCCACAAGGGGGAAGGGGTCACGCAAAGGACTCCAAGTGGCAGATTCCGCACCAAAGAGCGTATTCGCACTACACACCATCGGACTCTTGCGGCCATGCCCTGCGGCATTGCGCGGCGCCTCCATAGCCGGCTTCGGTGCAGCCGCTAGCGTTCGGCCGCGCAGGCCATCTTGCAGAGGAAAGCTCCCCAATGCTCCTCTCGGAATTAGTAGCTTTGGGCTTAGATGGGTCACATGCAAGACACGTGGCCGTACCTAGGCCTAAGCCTGACCCTCAAACTGCCACTTTGGGGAGCGCAGCGAGGAAACTAGAAAGCGTCCGACTCTAGATTCCTCGCTGCGCTCGGAATGACAAGAACCGCTGCCTCGCAAAGGCTTCAAGCCTAGGTCTACTAGTTCCGGCTCCTCTTTATGTTGACAGCCCTAACAAATCCGATATGGCTGTTCCCCTCTACATTGACATGAATTCCTGAGAGGATACTTAGCGTTAGTCAAGTTTATTGAATGTGTGTATCGACTGTTTCAATAATATTCTCGAGGTTGTTGAAATTGTCTGCATACGCTGTTTAGGTCTAGCAGGTGAGGGTGCCCGAAGGGCGCACAGTATTGCAATAACTTGCTTCGAGAAAACTACCTGAAAATTGGTCAATATGTCGGACAAGACACTTTCTTATGGGGAGGTGCTATAATATTGTAGGAAGTAAGGAGACCACGGAGCCTCAATGGCGAGGAAAGTCAATATGGCGTGGCAAAAGTGGCTTACCTTGCTTTCTGGATCACATGGCAGAGCAAGTGGTGCCGTCGCAGTCCCGCGCATGCACCGAAGTGCCCTGTCTTTTTTCTACCGCGACAGATCCCCGTGGACAGTTCGGCCTGCGCGAGGCGCACTCACGCGCGCGCTTTGGCAGTTTCCAGACTCGTCTCATCGTCAACCACCGATTGCCCAACGTTGCTTACCTCAGCCTATTTTCCGACCTTACCGTCTGACTATTCCGAATGCCCTTGTTTCACTCTTGCTTAGAGACAAAGAAGAAAAGGACTCTCTACTCAACATTTAGAATGGTGAATGCGGCTGCTTGCCGACAAATGCGATTCTGTAGTGGATACGAAAGCACAGCCGTCGGCGCGGCCCTTAGAGCCATGGCAAGTCACCAGCCCGTATCGACTAACGGTACGCTCGTTTCGATGAAAACAGAACCGAAAGATTTCGTTCTGGAGCCCTAGCATGTCAATGCAGTCACGGTTCGCCTGGAAGAAGAACTCTCGGATGATTTCCCGGCGGCTGCTCATGAAAGCTGGCGCAGTTCCGCTTGCCGCTCTCGCCGGTGGCTCGGCATATGGCGTGCTGCGCGCTCAGGCGGGCAGATACGCGTTGCCTGGGGCGTCCATTGGCTCTGTCGACATTTCCGGCTTATCCGTAGAAGAGGCAAACGCTAGGGTGACGGCACTGTGGAGCGATTACATCAAAAGCCCGGTAGAACTTGGTTACGAAGGTACTACGTGGATACCCTCGGCAGAGGAAATCGGGATTATCGTAGATATTGAGAAAGCAGTTGAGGACGTGTTTGCGTCGGAAAGACGGCGCATGTGGCTATGGTTCTTAGGACTGCATTCACGCAACTACGTAGAAATGCCGGTTTACCTGAACTCCGCGGTAGCACTGCAATTTTTGAATGCGATCGCCGAACGAATTGACCGTCAGCCTGTAAACTCGTTGCTCGATCGTCAAGCAGACCAAGTGCGTCTCATGCCTGGTGAAGAGGGCAAGTGGCTGGATCGCGACGCAACGCTTCAATTAATGAAGCTTCCCGCGGACCCGCCGCTGCGACAGGCAATCGAATTGCCCGTCGAAACTCTTATCCCTCCGATTACTCTGCAGAAAGCAGAAGAGGTAAAGTCGGTCTTTGAACGTCTCGTGGCCCAGGGATTGCGCTTTGAGCTTGCGGGTGACGCATGGCAGGTTCCAGGGACCACGCTGAATTCTTGGATACAGATTTTACAAGATCCTGAGCAAGGGCGGCTTGAGATCATGGGAGAGCCAAAGATGCTCAAGGAATGGCTTGATCAGGTGTCCACAGAAGCGACCCGGCCCCCAAAGAATGCACGATTTTCCGTTCGCGATGGTGACATTACGCTGGATGCGCCTGCTGAGATAGGCTTTCAGACCGATACCGACACGCTTATTGCCACGGCGCAAGCCGCGATACAGCAAGGGGTGACGGGCCTCTATCTCCCAGCCGAGGTGCGAGAACCAGTCTACACGGCGGAGAATATGCGGGAATGGGGTTTCGACAACATCATTGCGGAGGGCACCTCATTGTTTGCCGATTCACCGCCTGAGCGCGCCCACAACATTGCATTAGCAGCGCTTAAGCTTCATGGTTACGTAGTCCCACCGGGCGAGACGTTTTCCTTCTTAGACGTGCTCGGCCCGATTACGCGCGAAGACGGCTACCAAGCCAGTCTCATTATCTTCGGTGATCAAACAGTTCCCGGCGTCGGTGGAGGCGTTTGCCAGGTCTCCACCACGATGTTCCGAGCGGCTTTCTGGGCCGGCTTGCCAATCACAGAACGCAATCAGCACTCCTACCGCGTCGGCTATTACGAGCGTGACGGCAGTCCGCCGGGGTTTGATGCTGCGGTCTATGACCCCGGCCTAGACCTCAAGTTCGTCAACGACTCCGACCAACCGATCCTCATTCAGACACACATTGACGAAAAGGAAATGACTCTAAAGTTTGTGTTCCATGGCCAAGCCACGAGTCGCGGGGTGCGCATGCTGCCCGCAGTTGCCAAGAACTGGGTTCCCCACGGAGAGCCTTTGCCCGACAAGCTGGACCCCGATCTACCTCTTGGCGAGCGCCGGCAAGTCGAGTGGGCTGCGGACGGCGTCGAAACGGAGATTCAACGAGAGATTGTTGCGGATGGAGGCAGCCGTTTCGATCAATTCAGGAGCCGCTACCGGCCCTGGCAGGAACGCTGGGTGGTGGGTACAAAGGAATTGCCTCCTGGGGAGCAGGCAGCCCCGGCGCCACAGCAATCGGGTTGAGCAGGCCATACCTCTATTACCTTTGTCACTCTGACTGCGTAGCACTTGCTTGGCGCCTTGCTCGTTCGAACCCGAGGAGCGGGTTGTAGCAACGCTCATACCCCCCCAATCAATGCCTTGGTAGGTTTAATGTCCTTGCCTCGAATCCTCCAGCCCTAAAGGGGTTGCTCGATTCTACCGAGCGCAATCTACCACCGGCTAGCAAATGTGCCAACTTCGCCAAAGCCCCCCCCACTCACGCCGGCCATCTCCTTTTTGGTCGCTGTTCAACACATCTACGGTGCGCGCGCGCTTGAAACGACAAGCACTGTCCGGAATGGCGTCATCCTCCGATTGAAGAGCAAGCGAACCCGGGAGCACGCCACGCATCCGGCGCACGCAGCCTTAAATCCAGGAATATCCGTTACCGGTTGCAGCCCCTATTCATCTTGATTTGCAGGAATCGCTTGAAGGCAAAGCGATAGGACGGCCCCTAACTTAAAACAGTGTTAATTAGTTGCGCACGTCAGGGGCTTGTGATATGTTTCACGTGGCAAATGCCTTTGACATGAGAAGCGCCAATGCCTGTGATACCGAGGGGAAAAGCGCCGCAGATGGCGATAAGACGCCTCTCTCTGTACTATCGTACATTGGTCGCGCTGCGGGAACAGGGGGTTGAAAGTGTTTCCTCGGAGCGCCTATCTGCGCTGACCGGTTCCACTGCCGCCCAGGTTCGACGCGACCTTGCATACTTTGGGAGTTTTGGTCGACGCGGTGTGGGGTATGAAGTAGAATCGCTGCAGTCTCACATGCAGAGCATTCTGGGAATTGGTGAAGGTTGGCCCATGGCGCTCGTCGGCGTTGGCAACTTGGGGTCTGCCCTGCTCGCGTATGACGGGTTTCCTCGGCAAGGATTCCGCATTGTCGAGGCTTTCGACTCTGATCCACGCCGCGTTGGGACAGTAATCCGCGACGTGGTTGTAAAGCCCATGGATCAGATAAAGGAAACCATCCAAGAGCGCCAGATCGTGATGGCGGTATTGGCCGTGCCCGCAAAAGCGGCACAAGCCGTTACCCAGCAGCTTGTAGATGCCGGAGTGCGCTGTTTGCTCAACTTTGCGCCGATACAGTTGAAGGTGCCTTCCCACATCTATCTCGCGAGCGTAGACCTCTCAATAGAGGTGGAGTACCTCTCCTACCTGTTGCGGGAGAGTGTTGCCGACTACAACGCATCAGACGCTGTACGCTCAGTCGCAACCACTTTGACGCCGGGCTAGACAACGCGCGGGAGCGCGGTTGTCAACGAAGACCAAATCGTTCATCATTAGACCGGACTGCGCTGGAGACAAGCAGAGATGAGGGCAAGAAGGTAGAACTATGGAGTACTACGTAGGATATATTCCGTTTCTGGTGCTCTTCGTTGCCGCATCCGGTTTCGGTATAGTTACGCTCGCCCTTGCCTCCGTGCTCCGACCGAAGTTTCGACCCGGACCTCTGCGCACGGCCCCCTACGAATCGGGAATTGGCCCCAGTGGGATGGTGGGCGATACACGCGGCCGGCACGGCGTCCACTTCTACATGGTCGCGATTGTATACGTCGTTTTCGATCTTGAGCTCGCCTTTCTCTTCCCGTGGGCCGTTATAGTGGGGTCGCTTGGCCTCTTCGGTCTGGTTGAAATGGCGATATTCATTGCAATCTTACTTGTGGGCTACGTTTACGCATGGAAGAAAGGAGCATTCGATTGGGGGTTATAGAAGATACGCTCACGCTGCCAACTGTTGGGCAAAAAACGGGTGCTTCCGGCTTTGTGCTTGCTTCCGCCGACCAAGTCTTGAATTGGGGGCGAGCGAATGCGTTGTGGCCAATGACCTTCGGCCTGGCGTGCTGTGCCATTGAAATGATGTCGCTCTTCGCTTCACACTACGACGCGGACCGTTTTGGCATGGCGTTCCGGGCAACACCCCGGCAATCAGATGTCATGATCGTGGCGGGTACGGTGACCAAGAAGATGGCGCCGATCATACGCAACCTCTGGGAACAAATGGCGCGGCCGTGCTGGGTAATCGCCCATGGCAACTGTGCGACGTGCGGAGGGCCGTATCGGTCGTACAGTGTACTGCAAGGCGTAGACCTTGCTGTGCCCGTTGACATTTACGTGCCTGGATGTCCCCCGCGGCCCGAGGCGCTGCTGGAAGGCCTTATGCTCTTGCAGCAGAAGATCAAGCAAGGTGAGTGGGCCGGCGCAGACGAGGATTTACTCACCACGCGGTCTGCTATGGCAGCCCAGGAGTAAATGCACCTGTGAGCATCCCGCCGCCCGTTGCCGCCGATACAATCCAAGAGCGTGTGAAAGCGGTCTTAGGCGACAAGGTCGTTGCCGCAAATAGCCATCGCAACTTTCTGACAATCGAGATTGCTGCCGCAGACCTGTTGGCAGTGGCAATGGTTTTGCGCGATGACCCAGACCTTCGCTTCAACTATTTCGGCGACGTGACAGCGGTTCATTGGCCGGGTGAGATGCAAGAATACGAAGTTGTCTATCACTTGCGCTCGATCCCCGAAAATCGCAGCATACGCGTTAAGACTCGGATTGCACCCTCTGAATCAGTTGAATCCATGGCGCAAGTCTGGCCCGGCGCCGACTGGCCGGAGCGCGAGGTCTACGATCTGATGGGCGTGAACTTCGTTAATCACCCGGATCTCCGCCGCATCCTAATGGATGAAGACTACGAGTATCACCCGTTGCGTAAGGACTTTCCGCGTGAGGGCCTCTAGCCGTATAAGGCACTACCAATAGGAGTAGTGGGAACATCCGATGGCGACTGTTGAGATTGAACGCATTGCAGGGGAAGATGATTCAGGACTCATCCTGAATTTGGGCCCGCAGCACCCCAGTACTCATGGGGTCTTGCGTGTCGTGCTGAAAATGAACGGCGAATACATCGAGGAAGCCGTACCAATTATTGGTTACCTGCATCGCGGCACGGAGAAGATTGCTGAGAGTGAGACGTATACTCAGATTCTTGGGTATACCGACCGCATGGACTACACTGCCGCGGCTTCCAGTAACCTTGGTTGGCTGGTGGCCGTCGAGGCCCTCGCCGAAATCGAAGTGCCGGAACGTGCTCAGTGGCTGCGCTGCATTGTAGGTGAGTTGGGGCGTCTGGCAGGTCATCTGGTCTGGATCGGCACCCACGCGCTGGACATCGGCGCCATGTCTGTCTTCCTCTACGCGTTTCGCGCCCGTGAACGCGTCCTTGAGTTATTCGAAGAGCTCTGCGGCGCCCGCATGACGCACAGCGTTATGCGTCCCGGCGGATTCCTGGAAGAACCGCGCGAAGCCTTCTACGAGAAACTTGTGGGCAGTTTGGATTACTTCATTAAAGAAATCGATCAGTTCGACAAATTGCTTACGAAGAACGAACTTTGGCTTGGGCGAACTGTGGACGTGGGAGTTATCTCCGGCGAAGACGCCATCGCGATGGGTCTATCCGGGCCCTGTCTGCGCGGCTCCGGCGTGGCATGGGATATTCGCAAGGCGGAACCCTATGCCGCCTACGATAAGGTGGAGTTCGACGTACCCACCGGCACCGGCAAGGGTGATGTCTTCAGCCGTTACCTGCTGCGTCTCGAGGAGATGCGCCAGAGTGTACACATCATCCGCCAAGTAATTACGCACTTGCCGCCTGGTCCGGTTATGACCGATGACTCGCGTGTCGGCCGACCGGATACCCCGCGCCTCTATACCGATATGGAAGCAATGATCAACCACTTTTGGATGTACATCCACGGTTTCCCGGTGCGGAAGGGCGAGATGTATGCTGCTATCGAGGCGCCAAAAGGCGAACTCGGCTTCTACGTCGTTAGCGACGGTAGCGGCAAACCGTACCGCATGCACGTCCGCTCACCTTCCTTTGTTAATCTGCAGTCCCTGCCCTATCTGGTTAAGGGACGGCTGTTGGCGGACGTAGTCGCCGTGATTGGAAGTATTGACATCGTCCTTGGTGAGGTCGATCGGTAAGAGCGAATAGCAGTGTAGACGATATGGTGTCTGATATTTGCGGTGGTTGAGAAGAGGGAACAATGCCCGTAACACTAACAGTTGACGCTCAAGAGGTAACGGTACCTGACGGTGCAACTATCCTCGATGCCGCACGCAAGGCAGGAACCTACATTCCTACTTTGTGCTTCGATACCTTTCTAAAACCCTACGGTGCGTGTCGCATGTGCGTGGTAGAGGTCGAACGGGCGCCAAAGCCACTTTCTTCTTGCAATACCATGGCCATGGAAGGCATGGTGGTGAGCACGAAGACCGAGCCTGTGGTGCATGCGCAGCAGGGCATTATGGAGATGACCCTGCAGCACCATCCATTGGACTGCCCCTACTGCGATAAGTCCGGCGTCTGCGACCTGCAGCACACGGCCTATGAGGTAGGTGTGTACCGCAGCAGTCTGGGCAGCGACAACCCCAACGAACCCGATCACGAGCTCAGCCCTCTCATCGAATGGGACCCGAACCGCTGCATCTACTGCGGGAAGTGCGTGCGCATCTGTGACGAACGTGTGGGCGATAGTGCGCTTACCTTTAACTTGCGGGGGTTCCACAGTTATATTGGGACGCAGTTCGATGAACCCTTAGGCTGCGTTGAGTGCGGTGAGTGCATTGAGGTCTGCCCCGTCGGCGCTTTGCTCAGCCGACCTTTCATGCATAGCGGGCGCGCGTGGCAAGTGCATCAAAGCGAATCTGTGTGCAACCACTGCAGCGTCGGCTGCCAGATGCACGTCGAGACGCGCATGGGAGAGGTGCTGCGCACAAAAGCGAACCCGGCACTGCGGGACCAGACGCCGGTCAACACGCGAGATCGCGGCCCTGGCGACGGCATGCTCTGTACGCGCGGTCGATTCGGCTACGATTACATCCACGATGATGGGCGTGTGACCCAGCCGCTGATACGAAAGAACGGCCAACTAGAACCGGCAAGTTGGGATGAAGCCCTCAGTCTCGTGGCCGCCCAAATCGCCGACGCAAAGGCCCAAGACGGGCCTGACTCGGTTGCAGCCATTACGTCCGGTCGTCTCTCGGACGAAGAGAACTACCTGATTGCACGCCTCATGCGAGAGGTCGTGGGAACCAACAACTTAGACAGCACTGAGCGTTGGACGTTCATTCCCACGCTAAATATGCTTGGGCCCGCTGCGTTTAATTTCAACATCAGCCAAATGCAGCAAATGGATGCTTTCCTTGTCGTTGGTGGCGACATTATGGAAAGTCACGACGTGCTAGGCATGCGGCTGCGGCAGTGGGTACGCGACCAAGGGAAACTGCTCATTCAAGCCGGTAGCTTACCCAGCAGACAGGATGATCGTTTTGCCCGCCGCGTCTTGCGCGTGCGCCCCGGCGCCGAGGAGCACCTGATTCAAGGGCTTGCCGCCGAAATCCTGCGTCAATCCGACAGTGACCGGGGTCCGCAGGAATTACGCAGCTATACCTTGGAGTGCGCTGCAGCAGACACTGGCCTTACAGCCGCAGAGCTCGGTGAGACCGCGGCGGAACTCGCCCAGGCCGGCAACGTCGGCATTGTATGGGCACTCGGAAGTTGGGTAATCGGCAGCGCCGCGAGCTTCGCCCAAGCTGCGGCAAATCTTACGCTGGCCTTGCCCAGCGCACATCTCTTCCCTCTTGCTAATAAAGCGAATTCTCGTGGGTTAGTGCAAATGGGAGCGGGAGCCGACATCTTGCCGAACTTCCGCGGCAGCGATGACGCCCAGGCCCGGAGTGCCCTGGGCAGGCTTTGGAACGTGGTGCTGCCCGACTCTCAGGGGCTTACGCTCGATGACCTCATGGCCGGCGCCGAGCCATCCGTGCTCTATGTCATTGGTGAAGACTTGGTCGCGAGCGCTCGCAATCGACATCAGGCACAAGGACTTCTCGATCGAGCGCGCTTTGTAGTCGTGCAAGACCTCTTTGTGACCAGCACGGCGGCCCAGCACGCCGATGTGCTATTGCCTGCCGTCAGCTTTGCTGAAAAAACCGGCACATACACAAACTTGGAAGGTCGCTCTCAACGCGCTCAGGCGGCAATTCCACCAGTTGGTGAAGCAAAGCCCGATTGGCAGATCTTTACTGAACTTGCTCTCCAGCTTGGGGCGCGTTGGGCTTACCGCACTTCAGACTCAGTAGCCCAAGAGATTGCGGAAGTCTTGGCCGACATACCCATCACCCACAGCGTGCCCAGTTTCGGTTGGCAAGAACCGCCGGCACTGCCGTCGGTGAATGGTGACGGCAAGCTGCTCTTGGTAACGCAAGACCATCTGTTTGTGCCCGGCGTTACAGGACGCTTTAGTAGCAACCTCCGCCGTTTGGTCGCTGAGCCCGTTGCCGAACTCCACCCAACGCAGTTGGAGCGGATTGGCGTCCGTGATGGGGAGAGAGTGGGGATTCAAGCGAACGGGATGGACCTGACTGTTGCGGCGAAAGCAAACGATCAATTGGCGGAAGATGTGGTCTATCTTCCCGGTGGTTTCCCGGATGCGCCGGTGGGGGCGTTGCTGGGAATTGAAGCCACGGTGGCAGTCTCGGTACACGCTGTCGCAACGGCATCTTCGACGCAGTCGCCGTCTTCGACGCAGTCATCCCAAGCGTGAGCTAGGAACGAGTTATGACAGAGTTTGTCATTGCAGTAATCTTCAAGTCCTTAATCGCATTTGTGGTCCCGCTGCTCGTCGTGCCGCCCCTCATTTGGGGTGAGCGCCGTATCTTGGGCCGCATCCAGTCACGAGTTGGCCCCAACCGGGTCGGCCCCTTTGGGGTCTTCCAAACCCTTGCCGATGCCGTCAAGCTCTTGGGCAAGGAAGATATGATCCCAGCCGGTGCGGACCGCACACTCTTCATTCTCGCGCCGTTTCTGCTATTGGTGCCGTCATTCATGGCGTGGTCTGTGGTGCCGATTGGGACCGAACTCCACATATTCGGGCGGGTGATCGGTCTCTATGCTTCCGATCTTAACGTCGGTGTGCTCTATATTTTGGCGCTTACGTCTGTAGCGGTGTACGGCATAGTCATGGCCGGCTGGGCATCGAACAGCAAGTACGCGATGTTGGGCAGCTTGAGGTCGAGCGCACAGATGATTAGCTATGAAATCATGCTCGGTTTGGCGCTCGTCGGCGTAGTAGTGCTCGCAGGTTCGCTTTCGTTGCCTGAGATCGTGCGGCAGCAGCAGGTGCCTTATGTCATACCGCTAGTAATTGGCGCATTCGTTTTCGTTTGTGCCGCGCTGGCAGAGACCAACCGCGCGCCATTCGATTTGCCGGAAGCGGAAACGGAGCTTGTCTCCGGCTATCACGTAGAGTATTCCGGTTGGCGGTTCTCCTTCTTTTTCTTGTCTGAATATGCGAACATGCTGCTGGCTGCTTTCTTGGTCAGCGCAGTCTTTCTTGGCGGCGGGTGGCCTGCGCAGTTCCTGGAGCCATATATCGGTCATCTCTTCGCAACTCTGCTCGCAGTTGGAATCATGATGACCAAAGTTCTTCTATTCCTATTCTTCTACTTTTGGCTGCGCGCCACGTTACCGCGATTTCGCTACGACCAAATGATGAACTTTTGCTGGAAAGTGCTCTTACCGCTGGGGCTGCTCAACCTGGCAGTAGCCACGGTACTCAAATTGACTATTTACGCCTAGCGACACATTTGGGAGAGGAGACGCTATGAGTTTTCGGTTCGATTCGCTGTTGCCGATAGCGAAGGGGCTTAGTGTTACGCTTCGCGAGTTCTTTCGTCAGCCGGTAACGATTCGCTATCCGGAGGAAAAACGGCCCTTCTCTGCAATTTATCGCGGTGCCGTGGGCATGCGGCGGAGACCGGACGGTCGGTCGAAGTGCGTGGGCTGCGGGCTCTGCGAAACTGCGTGCCCGAATGAATGCATCACCATTACGACGGAATCGAACCCCGCTCAGCCAACCGAGAAAGTGGTAACCTCCTATACGCTAGACATCGGCCGCTGTCTCTTCTGCGGGCTCTGTGTGGAAGCCTGCCCTGTGGAAGCGCTGGAGATGACAAACGCGTATAATTTCACCACTGATGACCGCAGCACACTAATCTACGACGTGGACCGTCTAATGGACTTGGTTGATAAGCAGGGCAAGGAGGTCTCGTCGCTTGACTAGCGAGACCTTGCTCACATTGATCTTCGCCTATCTCGCGCTTGCGAGCGTGGTCTTTGCCGTGCTCGTCATTATGCTGCGCAACCCGGTCCAGTGCGCGCTTTCTCTTGTCAGCGTTGTCTTCCATCTGGCGGGGATCTTCATTCTGTTGCGCGCTGAATTCCTCGCGGTAGCGCACATCATCATCTATGCCGGCGCAATCATTGTGCTCTTCCTCTTTACCATGATGCTCTTGAATATCGGTGCGGTAGAGCGCGTGCGACAGTTTCACGTGCAAGCGCCCCTGGCAATTGTGATTGGCGCCATCCTCTTTCTGGAGTTTATCGTCCTAACGGGCGCCGCGATTACTGTCGGCGCGCAAGGACCCCACACGCCGGCGTGGGTCGTTGGGCAGGGCGGTAACGTGCAAGCGTTGGGGCAGGTGCTCTTTCGCGACTACCTGCTGCCCTTTGAGGTGGCTTCGGTACTCTTGACGGCCGCCGTGGTGGGCGCCATCGTCTTGGCGAGACAAGAGACAAGACGGCCCCGCTCATCCTCCCAAATGGGTGTGACGGAATGGATGGCGGAACGATACGAAAAGGCCAAGCTACGAGATCATGAACCGGCCAAGCCGCGTTGAGGAGTAAGACGTAACACATGATCATCCCAGCCTTGGAGTACTATTTGGTGCTGGGTGCGGCACTCTTTATCATCGGCCTGCTCGGTGTATTGGTGCGGCGCAATCTGCTCATTGTATTTATGTCTATTGAACTGATTCTGCTTGGGGCTAACGTTACATTCGTAGGCTTTGCTGTGGCCTTGAATAACATGCTGGGGCAGGCATTTGTCATTTTCTCACTCACAGTCGCGGCCGCTGAAGCGGCAGTGGGGCTTGCCATCATTGTGGCGCTTTCGCGCCATCGAGATACGCTCAATGTTGATGAAATCAACACGCTCAAAGGGTAAGGGCAAAGAGAGATAATGGCCGACGTCGCCTGGCTTATACCACTGCTGCCATTCATCGCTTTCGCGATCAATGGGCTCTTTGGACGCACATACCTAAAGAAGCAAACGGGCATTGTCGCGAACGCGGGTGTATTGGGCGCGCTCATCGTCAGCGTGCTCCTGTTCGTTACGCAATTAGACCATGCGGAGCCGGAGACGGTCTCGCTGTGGACGTGGGCCGCTTCCGGTGATTTTTCACTGGACATCGCCCTGCGGGTAGACGCGCTGACGCTCGTGATGCTGCTGGTGGTTACCAGCGTCTCTTTCATGGTCCACGTCTACTCGATTGGATATATGGACAAAGACCCCGGCTTCTGGCGGTTCTTTACCTACCTGCCCCTGTTCGTGTTCGCGATGATTATGCTCGTCATGGCGAACAATCTGCTGGTCTTGTTCGTCTTCTGGGAAGCCGTGGGCCTCTGCTCGTACTTGCTTATCGGATTTTGGTTTGAGCGCCGGTCCGCTTCCGCGGCCGCCATCAAGGCCTTCTTAGTGAATAGAATTGGCGACGTGGGCTTCCTGATCGGCCTCATCTTGGCATGGCACGTGTTTGGGACGCTGGACTATGACGAAATCTTCAGTCAAGTGCCGGCAATTGCCGCGGCGATGCCGGGCATGCTCACCATCATTTGTCTCTTGCTCTTTGTGGGCGCAATGGGTAAGTCGGCACAGTTCCCGCTGCACGTGTGGTTGCCCGACGCCATGGAGGGCCCCACGCCGGTCAGCGCCCTGATTCACGCCGCCACAATGGTCACTGCGGGCGTTTACATGGTCGCCCGGTTCAACCCGCTTTACGTGCTATCGCCAGACGCAATGATAGTGGTTGCCCTTGTCGGCGCCTTCACAGCCCTCTTCGCGGCCACAATTGGCTTGGCGCAGAACGACATCAAGCGTGTCCTTGCATACTCTACGATCAGCCAGCTTGGCCTCATGTTCATGGCCCTCGGCGTGGGAGCCTTCACAGCGGCAATCTTCCACTTGGCTACCCATGCATTCTTTAAGGGTCTCCTCTTCCTTGGCTCCGGCTCGGTAATCCACGGCACGGACGAAGAGCAAGACATGCAGCGCATGGGCGGCCTCTTTGGGAAGATGCCCGTCACGGGCGCCACCTATGTCATTGGCGGCTTGGCGCTATCCGGCATCATTCCATTGGCGGGCTTCTGGAGCAAAGACGAATTGCTCGGGGCCACACTGCTCTCGGGTCAAGTCGGCTACCTGCTCTTCTTCATGGGAGCACTAGCGTCGCTCCTTACCGCCGTATACACGTTCCGCATGATCTTTCTCACGTTCTTCGGCAAGACGCGCATGGAATCTGAGCGTTTCTCCCATGTTCACGAGTCACCGCGAGTGATGACAGTGCCACTCATCGTGCTGGCGGTAGGTGCGGTCTTTGCGGGATTTGTCGGCGTGCCGCCGGAGCACGGACTAATCCACAGCTACCTGCACGATACATTTCTGGTGGCCGAGTTTGCGGGCCTGGTCCACGAACCGTCGACGGTCTTTCTGCTCGCAGTAATGGCAGTTTCCACCCTTATTGCGGTCTTGGGCATCCTCATTTCCTACAGCATCTATATGCGCAGGTCGCCGTCGCCCGAATCCGTAGCGGGGTCTTCCCCGTTTGTCCATGCGCTCTTAGCCAACAAATACTACCTGGACGAATTCTACGATACTGTGCTGGCGGGAGGAACGCGCGGCATAGGCCGGGTCTTTGCCTGGTTCGATCTATATGTCGTGGATGGTATTGTGAATCTCGTCGGCTTGGTTGTCAGTGGCATTGGCGGCGGCCTTCGCCGCATGCAGACCGGCCGCTTGGAGAACTATGCGTTTAGCGTTGCCCTTGGCACAGCGCTCGTTCTCGCTTTCTACATCATGATGGTGCGGTGAGGTAATGACCCTGAACACAATCCCCATTCTTTCCCTCGTTCTCTGGTTACCGCTCATCGCAGCCGTCATCCTGCTGTTCCTGTCTGAACGCCGCGCGATGTTCGCGGTGGCTGTGGCAGGCACGGCACTCTCATTGGTGCTGAGCGTGGCGGTGTGGGCGAGCTTCATCCCCGGTGACGGCATGCAGTTCCGGGAGACGTTTGACTGGCTGCCGGCTCTCGGCATTCAGTACGCGCTGGGCATAGATGGCATTAGCCTCGTGATGGTGCTCCTCAATACGTTCCTGTTCTTCCTCTGCATCATTTACGCATGGGCGTCCGTGAACGTACGAGTGAAAGAGTACCTCTTCACGATGCTTCTCTTGGAAGTAGGCATCACGGGTGTGTTCCTGGCGCTGGACTTTGTACTCTTCTATGTCTTCTGGGAAATCATGCTGATTCCCATGTACGTGCTGATCGGCGTTTGGGGCGGCGAGCGCCGGGTTTACGCGACGTTGAAGTTTGTACTCTACACGCTCTTTGGCAGTTTGCTTATGCTCGTGGCAATTCTGGCACTCTATTTTGTGCATGGCAATACCACGGGCGTGTTTACTTTCGACATTCTCGAACTCACGCAAGGGACATACGGTGAGCAGTTCCAGCTTTGGGCGTTTCTGGCTTTCTTCCTCGCCTTTGCAATCAAGGTGCCCATGGTGCCGTTCCATACGTGGCTGCCGGATGCGCACGTGGAAGCCCCAACCACCGGCAGTGTTATTCTGGCCGGCATCTTGCTCAAAATGGGCGGGTATGGATTCATTCGCTTTAGTTTGCCCCTCTTCCCCGATGCGAGCCAGATTGCGCAGACGGCCATTCTCGTGTTGTCCGTAATCGCGATTATCTATGGGGCATTGGTTGCCCTCATGCAGACTGACTTGAAGAAGCTCATCGCCTACTCCTCGGTGAGCCACATGGGTTTCGTAACATTGGGAATCTTCTCGTTTACGCAGCAAGGAATCGACGGTGCCATGATGCAGATGTTCAGCCACGGCTTGGTTACCGGCGCGCTCTTCCTCTGTGTGGGACAGCTCTATGAACGCACGCACGACCGTCTGATTGCCAACCTGGGCGGACTGGCGCACCGCTGGCCGGTGTACGCCGTGCTGTTCCTCTTCTTCTCGCTGGCCTCAATTGGCTTGCCGGGGCTCTCAGGCTTTGTAGGCGAGTTTATGGTGCTGCTCGGCGCTTTTGTTGATGAAATCCGTATCTTTGGCGTACTTGCGGTGTTCGGCATCATTCTCTCCGCGGCGTACATGCTCTGGATGTACTGGCGGGTGATGCTTGGTTCGATGAAAGAAGCACATAGCCGTTTAACGGATCTCACCAGACTTGAGACTGCGGTGCTCGTAGCCATAGCGGTGGTAGTAATGTGGGCAGGCGTGCAGCCGCAAGAATTCATTGGGCTGTTTACGGCTGACACCAGTGGTATCGTGCAAGCAATAACAGCATCCGATGTTACAAGCGGTCTAACAAGATAGCTCCCATTGCCTAGAGGGCGTGAGTGAGGACATAGCAAGTGCAAACTGAAGACCTCATTAGCATACTCCCTGAAATAATCATCACGGTTGTTGCTGCGTGTGTCCTCATGGTGGACGCGTTTGGCGGACGGCGGACCCATCGCGGCCTGATGGGTCTGGTGGTGGTTGGCAGCGTAGTCGCGATTCTCGTCAGCATAATCGTGCGTTCAGACGGTGCCACCGCATTTGGCGGCATGGTGCTGACGGATGGATACGCGGTCTTCTTCAAGGTACTCTTCATCGCTATAGCCGCTCTGAGCGTTGTGCTGGCCTTTGCGCAATCGAAAGACGTGCCTTTTGCTGAACTGACTGCGCTCATTCTGTTTGCCACCGTCGGCATGCTCTTGCTTGGCGCGACCGGTGATCTCATCACACTGTACCTCGGCATCGAGCTAACTTCGATTTCGGTATACGTCCTTGTCGCCATCAAGCGCGATAGATTTCGCGCCACGGAAGGCGCACTCAAGTACTTCCTCCTCGGCGCGTTTGCTTCCGGGGTGATGCTCTACGGAATCGCCTGGCTGTTTGGCCTCACCGGCACTACGAACCTGAGGGACATGGGCCTGTATGTGCAAAGCCAAGGCGCTACGAACCCTTGGTTCTTGCTTGGGCTTGGCCTTCTGCTGGTCGGTCTGGCGTTCAAAGTGGCCGCGGTGCCGTTCCATATGTGGACACCGGACGCCTACCAAGGAGCACCCACGCCGTCCACGGCCTTTCTGGCGGCCGGGGCCAAGATGGGCGCCATGGCGGGACTTTTGCGGGTCGTCGTGCACGGGCTTGAGCCCTGGCAAGACATGGTCCTTCCGATCATTATTGCGGTCGCGGTAGGCAGCATGATTGTCGGCAACTTTGTTGCTATCTGGCAACGCGACGTGAAGCGTCTGTTGGCCTACTCCTCAATTGCGCATACCGGCTACATGCTTGTCGGCATCGCTGTGGTGCACGCCCAATCCGAGGCAGGCGGTCTCCTGCGAGACGCCGTGGCAGCGGTCATGTTTTACGCCGTGGTCTACGCCCTGATGACGCTCGGCGCCTTTGCCGTGACATTTGCGGTCGAGCGCAAGACCGGCGGCACCGATATAGAGGACTTCCAAAACCTCGGCCGTAGCTCGCCATTGCTCGCTGTCGCCATGGTGGTATTCATGATTTCGCTTACCGGCATTCCCCCTGCGGCGGGTTTCTTCGGCAAACTATACCTGCTGCAAGTGGCTGTAAATGCCGGTTTGACCTGGGTGGCGGTCGTCCTCGTGCTCACCAGTACGGTCTCGGCGTACTATTACCTGCGCGTCGTTGTAAACATGTACATGGTTGACGGCGAACCGCGTACGCTGCCGGTTGCCCCATCTACCGCTGTTGGCGCAGTGGTCGCTGTCGGCGTCATAGGCACTCTCGTGCTCGGCATCTATCCTGCCGGAGCGGTGGAGTGGGCGCAGGCCGCCTTCGAGGAAGTCGGCAAGCTGGCGACCACGCGATAGAGCAGCAGATCTTTGACCACCGACCCCTCTTAGAGGGTGTTTGCAAAGCCCATGGAAACCGTTCGTGCTGAGCCTGTCGAAGCATGAACTGCCCTTCGACATGCTCAGGACGGGCAAGCGCATGGCGAACGCCAAGCGTACATTACTCGCACAATCGTAACGGGCTTTCCGGTCTCCGCAGTTCATTGTGGTCGTGCAACGGTCTGGTATCATAGAAGAGAACATGCCCCCATAGCTCAGTGGATAGAGCACTGGCCTCCGGAGCCAGGGGCGGGCGTTCGAGTCGCCCTGGGGGTACCAAACTAACTCTCCGTCGCAAGTGCGTAGTGTCGACCGGCCGTTTAGAGCGATCGCCGCAAACTTGGTTGCGCAAGGTTCGCCACGCACTCCTGTACGGCTGAACGAGACGAGACAAGGAAATCATCATACTCGAGCCATGGCTAATGACCGCAGCCCTCTCGTCTCCCTTCGCAAGCTAAGCAAGTCCTATTTCGACCACGGAGAGCAGCGCGTTGTACTGAACAACGTGAGCCTGGAGGTATGCCGCGGTGACTTCCTCGCTATCCTGGGAAGTAGCGGCAGCGGCAAGACCACCTTGCTGCACCTTATCGGCGGCATAGATACGCCGGACAGCGGCTCCATCACCCTCGACGGTAACGAGCTTACCAGTCTTGGCGACACCGAGCGCACCTGTTTCCGCCGCCGCCACATCGGCATGGTTTTTCAGTTCTTTAATCTCATTCCTACGCTCACCGTATGGGAGAACGTGCTCTTACCGGCAGAGCTCGAAGGCACGGTGGACGCAAGGCTGAGGGACCATGCTGCGGCTCTGCTCAAGCGCGTCGGCCTCAGTGATCGCAAGCACTCATTCCCGGATAGGCTCAGTGGCGGCGAGCAGCAGCGGGTGGCAATCGTGCGCGCGCTGGCACATGAGCCGCTCATTGTGCTTGCCGACGAACCAACGGGAAATCTGGATGCCGAGAACAGTACGCTGGTCCTCTCACTCTTGCTGGAGCTCACGCGCGAAGCCGGACGCACGCTGTTGATGGCGACCCACGACCACGAGATTGTACAGCAGGCCTCCCGCATCTGTCGGCTCCACGGCGGAGCGCTCACCCCTCATCCTGCATCTGCGTCCCTCATCGGAGCCCCATGAGCATCACGGTTCTGGCCCGGCTCGCCTACCG
Organism: Chloroflexota bacterium; assembly: GCA_965221905.1. Lineage (GTDB taxonomy): Bacteria > Chloroflexota > UBA11872 > VXOZ01 > VXOZ01 > VXOZ01. The sequence goes on along the minus strand of OZ244922.1, from coordinate 1,977,983 downwards.
GGCGCTGCAGCGGCGCATGTTGCAAAGCGCACTCTTCGTCTTCAGCATAGTGGCGGGGGTCGCGTTGGTGGTGGGCGTTGACGTGGCCGCTGAGTCGGCGCGCCGTGCGTTTTCGCTGAGTGTTGCAAGCCTCCAGGGCAACGCAACCCACGAAATCGTGGGCGGCCCTAGGGGGGTCCCCTCCACCCTTTATCGCGCCCTGCGCGTCGACCTTGGTTTTCGCGCTGCTTCCCCAGCGGTTCAGGGCACGGTCCGGACCGGCGAGCAAGACATCGTGCTCACCCTGCTGGGTATCGATCCTTTCGCCGAATCGCAGATGCGGCAGTTCTTGTCTGGCGCAGCGCCTTCGAGCGCTACGGGCGTATCGGGACAAGCAGTGCTGAGACTACTAACGGAACCTAATACCGTAATAGTGTCAGAGTCCGTGGCTGCGCGGCTTGGAATCCAACCCGGGGACCAATTCGCTCTGTACACGGCGCAGAACCGGGAGACGTTCACCCTTGTGGGTATCATTCGTCCCTGGAATGAACTGAGCGCGCAAGCACTCTCCTCTTTAGTCATTGCAGACATCGCCACGGCGCAAGAGTTCCTGGACACTGCCGGTCGACTAACCCGCATAGACCTCATCCTTTCGGAGTACGGTTCACTTTCGCGCATTGGAGACGTCCTGCCTCCCGGCGTTGTTCTCAGGCCGGTAGAGAGCAATCGCAACACCCTGGAGCAGCTTAGCGGCAGCTTTACCCTGAATCTGCAAGCCCTCAGTCTCCTCGCGCTTGTTGTCGGTATGTTTCTCGTTTACAACATTATGTCGTTCAGCGTAGTACAGCGACGGGTACAGCTTGGGATGCTGCGCGCGATTGGCGCAACGCGCCGTCAAGTGTTCGTCACCATTTTCCTGGAAGCCCTCGTTTTCGGCATCGTCGGCACGCTGCTCGGTCTGGCGGCCGGATACCTGCTTGGCGGATTCCTCGTGGGAGCGGTAACCAGGACCATCACCGACCTCTACTATCGGGTGGAGGTGCAGATGCTCACCCTTTCCTCTCTGACCATTGCCAAGGGCGTCATCACGGGCTTTGTTGCCAGCCTGGGCGCGGCGCTCATTCCTGCCCTGAGCGCCACCCGCATCACAGCCGCCAGCGCCCTCCGGAGTGCCGATGCCGAACAAGCGACTCGTTCTCGCGTAGACGTGGCAGCCGTAGTTGGGTCTTTCGTATTGGCTACCGGTTTCATCCTCACGCGGATTCAATCGCACAGCCTTTTCTTTGGCTTTGGTGCGCTCTTTCTGGTTCTCATTGGGAGTATTCTCTTTACCCCAGCCGCGTTGCTGCTCACCATGCGCATCGTGCAGCCGATCACCGGTCGTTTATTCGGCACGCTTGGGTCGATGGCTCCGCGCGCCATCATTCGTTCGCTAAGCAAGACCGGCGTAGCGGTAGCGGCGCTTGCGCTCGCTGTTAGCGTCATAGTTGGCGTGAGTGTGATGATAACGAGTTTCCGGGGAACGGTAACGACCTGGCTCGATGGGGCATTGACCGCGGACGTCTTCATTTCGGCACCGACGAGCGGCCTACTCGAAACGGTAAATCTCGATCCAGAGCTGGCAGACCGATTACAAGACGTGCCGGGCGTGGCTCAGGTGCTGACTGCACGCGACGTACCGGTGTTGGCTCCAGACTATCCGGAGTTGCCGCCGGTTAATCTGATTGCGGTGAGTAGAGACTTGGCTGACCGCTCACGTCGTTATCTCTGGCTGACTGTGCCACAGGAAGAGGTCTGGGCCGCCATGGAAGAAGGGGCCATTGTCGTTACAGAGTCGTTCGCCTACCGCCGCCAGATTACACCTGAATCAAACACGCTTACGCTGCTCACCGACCAAGGCCCCCGCACGTTTCTCGTCGTTGGCGCGTATTACCACTACGGATCGGACCAGGGAATCGTGCTGATGGCGGATTCTATATATCGGGGCTTCTATGCCGATCCCTGGGTCTCGACATTCGCGCTCTTCCTCACACTCGAGGCCCAGACCCAAGACGTAGTTGAAAGCGTGCGCCGATTGGTCGCTGACCAGCAGTTGAGGGTGCAGAGCACCCGCGAGCTTCGGACGGAAGTCTTCGCCGTTTTTGACCGTGCCTTCAGCATCACTGCCGCCTTGCGCAGCCTCGCCGCTCTCGTGGCCTTTATCGGCATTCTAAGTGCGCTCATGGCGCTGCAACTCGATCAAAGACGCACACTTGGCACGATGCGCGCGCTCGGCCTCACGGCGGGACAACTCTGGAGGCTTACATTGTTTGAAACAGGACTAATGGGTCTCTCAGCCGGTCTTTTTGCGCTGCCCATTGGCTTACTGCTGGCAAAGATGCTCATCGACGTTATCAACGTACGTGCGTTCGGCTGGAGCTTCACCTACCTCGTGCCCGCAGGCTCTCTGTTGCAAGCAGTATTTATCGCAATGACGGCTGCACTACTGGCGGGAGCGTACCCGGCTTGGCGCGTTGCCCATCTTGCCCCGGCAGAGGCTATTCGCAATGAATAAAGCCTATTTCAATAAGAGGCTGCTCATTTCCGTCCTCATTGCGGCTGTGCTTGCGCTGCCGGTCTTTGGCGTCGTATGGGTTTCAAACAAGCCGATGGAGCCTATCGGCGCGGACACCGTTATCCTCCCGCCCCAACTCGATACCGACGGCTATGCGCGGGCCGTTGGGCCCTGGCCGTGGGAATTCCCTCGCGACCACGGGCCGCATCCGGCGTTTCAGACGGAATGGTGGTACTACACCGGGAACCTGACCACAGCCTCCGGCCGCCGATTTGGGTACCAGTTCACTATCTTTCGCCGTGCCGTGACCCCGGATCAAAGAGATTCTCAGTCGGAATGGCACACGAACCAGATCTACATGGCGCACTTTACGGTAAGCGACGTCGCAGGCGGCACGTTCTACCAGGAAGAGCGGTTTAGCCGCAGCGCGGCGGGCCTTGCAGGCGCAGAGATCTCACCCCGGTTCCGTGTTTGGATAGACGATTGGTCGGTTCATGCCCTGGAAGATTCTGCTTCACAGATGCAAATCAATGCAGAAGGGGACGGCTTTGCCATTAATTTCACGCTCACGTCCGTCAAGGCACCTGCTCTCCATGGTGACAACGGCCTGAGCCAAAAGGGGCCGGAGGCCGGTAATGCCAGCTACTACTACTCGCTCACGCGGCTTGAAACGACGGGCACACTGGTGATAGGCAACGAGGAATTTCCCGTTAGCGGCACGAGTTGGATGGACCGTGAGTTCGGAACCAGCGCGCTGAGCGCGGGAGCCGTGGGTTGGGACTGGTTCGCATTACACCTCAGCGACGGGCGCGACCTCATGGTGGGGCAGATTCGGCGTCAAGACGGTAGTGTGGAACCACGCTTTGGCGGTCTGCTTATCTTGGCCGACGGTCAGACCCGCTATCTGACTGCAGGCATGTTCTCCATCACGTCCCTGGGCACGTGGCAGAGCAAGCACAGCGGCGGCGCATATCCCGCCGGATGGGAGATTACAGTGGACACTGGCGATAGCGCACTGCGACTGATCCTAGAGCCGCTGCTCAAGGACCAAGAACTCCTAGGCAGCGTGACGTATTGGGAAGGCGCCGTGCGCGTGAGCGGAGATGCTGATGGTTACGGCTACGCGGAGCTTACGGGATATGCCCGGCCCGTGAGGGGTCTTTTCTAGAAGCTATCTCATAGATCGGTTCGATAGCCGATTCATGCCTCGACAAGCTCAGCACAAACGGATTCTCGCCTTTCCCGTTCGCCCTGAGCCTGTCGAAGGGCAAGTCTACACCGAGCGATGTATTTATGAGACAAGTGCTAGTAATCTCGCACTGCGCTAGCCTGCAAGTCCAAATGGCTCCCGCTTCGGATGCGCGGTTGGCAACTGAGACATATGGCATTGCATGCCAACTGCCGCAGTGAGCATCTGAGGTTACTTCTCCGATGCACTCGCGGAGTCTTCGTTATCTGCGGCCGGGAGTGTACGGCGTGCTCCGTGCTCCTCTAGCCGCTCCTTAATCTTGCGCTCGAATCCGACAGTGCCGGGTTCGTAGTAACGCTGGCCCTGCAGGGGTGCGGGCAAGTATTCTTCAGCTACCCAATTCTCCTCAAACGAGTGCGGATACTTGTAGTCCTTGCCGTGTCCGAACGCCGCCATCAGCCCTGTTGGCGCATTACGCAGATGGAGCGGTACGCTGAGATTGCCCGTCTCTTGGATGGCATCCCGCGTCGCGGCGTACGCCCGCAGCGCCGAATTACTCTTTGGCGCCGTGGCAAGGTAGAGCGTTGCCTGTGTGAGCGGGTAGATCCCCTCCGGCATGCCGATGAAGTGCACGGCTTGCTGAGCGGCAACAGCGACACCGAGCGCGTGCGGGTCTGCGAGGCCGATGTCTTCTGAAGCAAGAATCACCATCCGACGCACGATGAAGAGCGGGTCCTCCCCGCCTTCGAGCATGCGCGCCAGCCAATAAACCGCAGCGCCAGGATCGCTGCCGCGCACACTCTTGATATATGCAGAGATAAGGTCGTAATGAGAATCCCCCTTCTTGTCATGGGGGAGCACTCTCCTTTGGAGCGCCTTAGAAATGTCTTCTTCTGTGACTGAACGCTGACCGGTGTCGTCCCCTTTGGCTAGTGTAACGGCGAGTTCCAGCGCATTGAGCGCCACACGGGCGTCGCCATTGGCCATGCTTACGAGAAACTTCAAGGCCTCCGGCTGCACGTCCACTTGGAGATCGCCAAGCCCGCGTGTCGAGTCCTTCAGACACCGGGTTACCAGCGCCTCTATCTCCGAATCGGTGAGCGGCTCGAGCTTGTAGACGCGAGTACGGGAGAGCAAAGGAGCATTGACCTCAAACGAAGGGTTTTCTGTCGTTGCCCCAATTAGCGTTACCGTACCGTCTTCCACATAAGGCAAGATGGCATCCTGCTGGCTTTTGGAGAAGCGGTGGATCTCATCGATGAAGAGGATAGTGCGCCGGCCGGTGAGTTCAAGCCGCGCCTGGGCCTCCTCAACTACTTTGCGGAGATCGGCGACACCGGCGCTCACGGCGCTCAGACTGGCAATCTTGGCCTTTGCCGTGCGGCCGATGATGGCGGCCAGCGAGGTCTTACCCGATCCAGGCGGACCCCAAAGTACCATAGAAGGGATGCGGTCCATCGTGATTGCCTGACGCAGCACGCCTTTTTCTCCGAGGAGGTGAGCTTGCCCCACGTATTCGTCAAGAGACAACGGACGCATACGGGTAGCTAGAGGTGCAGCGCTTGTTGCGCGACGACGAGCAGGGGCACTCTCGCGGCTGGCGTGTGCTTCCGATTCCGGGAAGAGAGAGGGAGGGGGGTCCTCCTGACGCGAATTTCGCTTCATGGGTCCTCGCGCCTCTTGCTATCAAAGCGGGTTCTAGCACCCTACTGGATCAGTGTGCACAGGGAATTCAGGGGTCTCATGTGCGCCTAGCTGACAAAACGCTTCAAAACCGTGCGCAGGGCATCTTCTTTCTCGGATGGAATGTATAGCTTCTGCTTGGTCGGCCGCTCGCCCTTGCCTTCCAGCACGACAACCCCGTTCTCAACCTCGTAGCGGCGAAATGTTTCCCACTTGTGCGCCTGGCCGTTGCTCAGGGCATAGCCATCGGTCGTAAAGATGTACGAGACCGGCACGACCGCCGCGACTACGATAGCCAGCATGATCATCAGCTCAGTTCCCGGCAGCATAAAAGCAAACTGTATACCGGAAACGGGAATTTGATTTACGAATAGGAGCAGCAGCATAGGAATCAACGTCGGGCGAAAGATGAGGACTTTCTCGCGGAGTCCAAGCCGGATCTTGCCTATTGGGTTACCTGGACGCTTGGGCGCAAAGGGCAAGTAAATGCGGAGAAATAGCAGCGCCAACAGGAAGCTAGCCAGTGACGTTCCGATGATTTGCGAAAACGTGGAACCTTGCTCAAACATGATTCAATTTCACAGTGCTATTGGTTTTGACAAACAACAAATCGGTTGAAGTGCGCACGATGACGCTGTCTACGTGTTACAAGACACCATGTACTCTTCACCGCAGAACGAAGGTTAGCGTCACGAGTACGATCACCATTCCCAATGAAAGCAGCCCAATCCGCGCCAAGTCGCCTCGTACATGGTCGAGTTCCTGGACCGGAAGCTCCACCAGTTGCGACCGCTTACGGCGAGTAGGCCAGGACGTTCTCTCCTTCGTGGAGCCTGAAAATGACTGCGCGCCATCAAGCAGACTCCCACGCGCATTTCCCGGAGTTTGGGGAGTAATGGCAGAAGATGGCGATGGGGCAACAGTAGCCGGATCGCCGTCGGCAATTTCCCTAGGTTCGGCCTTACGCTCCGCTTGGGAAGCGTTTGCCACGGTGCGCTCACCGGTTGCTCCCGGGGAACGCATCGGTCTGCGCCGCTTGCTGTTCGGTTTTCGCCTTCTTCGTGCCATGATTGAAAATGGTTGCGGGAAGTCTATGTTGCTTCTAGCCGTTCGTCATTGATAACGTTCGGACAACAAGCGAATTTACAACCTCCTGCCGACCGGTCTTACCTCTTGCCTTGGCTCCCGTAGTTAATTGGTCACATCCAAATGATACAGTTCACCTTGTAGCGCCAATCCCAATTATACCGTTTTCGACGAATTGCGACACCGGATAAGCGCCGGGATTGCGCAAGGTCGAGCGAAAGCCTACCCACCTAAGCTTTGAAAGAGGGTGCGGTAGTATTGCAGCACAGTGATCGGGTCGGATGATTCTTGAATTTCAGCGCAGAGCCATCCCGCGTAACCATCCTCATTCAAGAGCCCAAACAGCTCGCGATACGGATAGTCGCTGTAAAGTCGATTGATGTGGACGTGGCGTATCGCATCTCGCATCAAGGCATAGTTCTTGGCTATGGAGCCTTCCTCTAAATCCTGCGGGTTCGAATTCCAGCATGCGAAGACATTTTGGTGGTCAGCGTTGTCCATTATTTGCCGCATATTCTGTGGCTCTGCAGTGTCGCGGCCATGCATCTCAACCCAGACTTCAACGTTTAGGTCTTGGGCGGCAGCGCCAACCTCCCTGAGCGCACCACCGATTTGAGCAAGGGTCTGTTCTCTAGGTACACCGGCCTCCGCTTGCAGACCGTTTGGGCGGACCTTGATGCCCGCGGCGTTCAAGTCGTGGGCGAGCTGAGCGGACGCCTTCGCAATTTCAATGTTCCCCCTGACCGTCTCTTGATCGAGCGCATGGAATTCGCACGTCGTGCCCAGTCCGATGATTGTGACCGGCGAATCCTCAAACTGCGCGCGCACTTCGTGGCGCTGCTGCGTCGAGAGTGAAGGCTCAACACCGTGCGCATGGGTTGTGCGGAGTTCTACCCCATAAACACCTGCTGCTTCACAATTGGCGAAGATTGTGGGAATGTCCCAATCTGACGCAATGTTATAGGTCACGATTCCAAGACGCATGGCGCTCTAGCTCCTCACAAAGTGGTGCGATTACATCGTGCACCCATGCTAGCATGAAATCATGTGGCGATTCAGCAATACGTGCTGCCCATTTGAGCGTTCCACAGCTCACATTAGAGTCCAGGCAACGCTCGCTCCAGGGCAACTACTCTACTCTGAAGCAAGAGAGGTACGCCGTCTGCCGGGCACCTTGCAAAGCGAACTATCCGGCTCCGCCTCTCTCAGTATCGAGAGGCATGAACAGCGTTCTCCTGCTTCCCTCTAGCAAAGAAATTTCTGCATGGAATCACGAACTGTGGGCAGGGCACCCAGCCACACGCTACAATAAAGGTTAAGTATGTAGGCTACCCGGTGAGGCGACAAGTAGTCCGAGGTTAGGCCGTGGAAATCGGGATCAACGCCCTGAAGCTCTACACCTCGCAGGACTATCGCAATGCCGGCATTAGCCACTACATCCGCCAATTGACAACACACTTGCTCAATTGCGACGGCGAAAACCGCTACACCCTTTTTACGAATCATCTCATGCCTACGTGGCAAGAGTGTACGCGATACGCCCCAACTGTTATTACAAGCCGGCTTCCCACCGCCCACCCGGTGCCCCGCATCCTCTGGGAACAGACGGTCTTGGCATGGCACACAGCGCGTGATACACTGGATGTACTACACTGTCCGCTCAATGTAATTCCAATGGCGGCAGCCTGTCCCACTGTCCTGACGGTCCACGATCTCACTTTCTTGCGCTACCCCAAGCTATTTCCTCGGCCAAAGCAACGTTATCTTCAGCTTTTTACCAGTTTGTCTGCTCGCCGTGCAAACGCCGTAGTAGCGGATTCGATGAGCACTCGCGATGACGTCGTCGAAATGTTGGGAGTACCGGAAGAGCGCGTTCGTGTGGTGTATCCGGCTGCTGACACAGACTTCCATCCCCGCTCACAGGAAGAGAAAAGCGATTTCCGCAAAGCCAAAGGCTTGCCAAAACACTTCGTTCTCTATGTCGGGACAATGGAGCCGCGCAAGAATGTCGACGTACTGATTCGAGCCTTTGGGAAGGTTGTACGCCAAGAGAACTTGCCCCATAGCCTGGTCTTGGTGGGTGCAAAGGGTTGGATGACGCAGGCAATTCAGCAAGCAATTGCAGAAGCAGGGATTGGCGATCGTTTACTCATGCCGGGCTACGTGGCGCGTGAGGAATTGCCAATGTGGTATAGCAGCGCCGAGCTTCTTGCCTATCCGTCATCCTATGAGGGATTCGGCTACCCGGTTCTCGAAGCAATGGCCTCGGGTACTCCGGTGATTGCCTCAAACACGTCATCATTGCCGGAAGTCGTTCGCGACGCCGGCGTGCTTGTACCGCCGCGTGCGGAGAATCAACTCGCTACCGCAATGGCAAGTATATTGACGGACTCCGCATTCGCCGATGCATTGCGTGAGCGTGGGCTCAAGCAAGCAACCTGCTTTTCATGGTCGAACTCAGTGCGAATTTGTATGGAACTCTACGAAGCTCTCGGCCCTCAAGCGCCGCCAGCTAGGAAACAATGATTGCTTCAATGGTCTCGCCAACGAAAACCAAGCGAAGACACCGGCTCACCGCGAAGCTGCTTGTAGTCTTCCTCGACCTCATCCTTGCCGGTCTTGCCCTTTATTTCTCTTGGTGGCTGCGTTACGAGATGGAAATTGGGCCGGATCTGACGGAATTCCAACACCTGGAATTTCGCTACTATCAGCCGGTGCTCATTGCGCATATCGCGCTCGTATTCGTTGCATTCCAAATTGCGCGCGTCTACCGCCTGCGGAGATCCACCGGCCTGGTAGAAGAAATAGGGCGAATCTTCTTAGGATCCACGCTTGCGGCGTTCTTTATCATCGCCGTGTTTTTCTTGTATCGTCCGGAGGGATATGCCGGATACTCTCGCGGCATGTTCATCTTCCTTTGGCTGAACACCCCGCTAATTATCAGTGCAAGCCGCTTGCTCACGCGACTAGGGGTCGATGCGCTCCGACGGCGCGGCCGGCTTCTTGAGCAATTGGTAGTAGTGGGAGGCGGTATGCATGGCAAGATGATCATGCAGCAGGTTGTAACTCATCAAAACATGGGATACCGGCTCATCGGATTTCTAGATGACGATCATTTTGCGCGAGGAGCACATTTCGGCCGCATCAAAGTGTTGGGGCCGGTCGATCATCTCGCTCACGCTGTGCAGGCCCATGGCGTGGAACGGGTCATAATCGCTCTGCCCGCAACGGAACACCGCAGCATCGCCGAGATAATAGAACAGTGCAAGCAGCAGCGTGTGGGATTCTACGTCGTTCCCGACCTCTTTGAAATTCAACTCAACACGGTGGACCTCGATTCGATCGGCGGCATTCCCATCATCGGTCTAAAAGACGGCGGCATTGTAGGCTGGAACTTCATCTTGAAGCGTCTCATTGATACTGGCGTCTCCGCCGTAGTGCTTCTCTTGGGAAGCCCGGTTTTCTTATTGATTGCGCTCGCCATCAAACTCGAGTCGTCCGGGCCGGTATTTTACGCGGCAGAACGCGTAGGCCAGGACGGTAAGCCATTCAGAATGTTCAAGTTTCGTTCGATGCGTGAAGATGCTGAGCAACTGCGCGCTTCCCTTGCAGATCGCAATCAGGCCGACGGCCCGCTATTCAAGATTGAAAACGATCCTCGGCGCACAAGAGTAGGAGCCTGGTTGCGCAGGCTGTCGCTCGATGAACTGCCGCAGTTTTGGAACATCTTGCGTGGCGACATGAGCCTGGTCGGTCCCCGCGCCCCGCTTTCGGAAGAAGTGGACCAATATGAAGAGTGGCAAAAGAAGCGTCTCATTGTAAAGCCCGGTCTTACCGGCCTGTGGCAAGTGAATGGACGGAGCAACGTCCCATTTGAAGAGATGGTGATGATGGACATCTATTACATCGACAACTGGTCACTCGGTCTCGACATCAATCTAATCATACGCACGATTCCTGCAGTAATCGGTCGTGACGGCGCCTATTGAGCAAGACGCTTCTTGGCAGGACCATCGACAGATGGGATGCCCAGCGAGGTGTCACCAAGACTCTAAGACCATCCAAGGCGGTTCTGTGTCTGGATTTCGACACACCCTATCATGAAGTTCATTGATTCATCTTGGGGAACCTTACCCTGCCAATACTCTTCTCCTGTGACGATAGAAGCAAATCATTGCCTCTTTTCAGTTCCCATTTAAAGCTGACATTGGGTCAGTAGATAGCTAATCCTGAATTGTTCACAGCCAAGTATCACGAAGTTTTCCTACCAGGCCGCTGGCACAACGAAGCGCGCCTAGTCCTGTAATCGCGTAGGTGGTCTTCCTCTGTCAATGCGTATTGCGATCCTACATGACTACCTCAATCAGATGGGTGGCGCGGAAAACGTGCTGCACACCCTTCACGAGATATTCCCCCAGGCCCCCATTTACACGTCCTTCTACCGCCCCGAGGCCATGCCCCCGGCTTTCCGCGAGTTCGACATTCGCACGACCTTCCTGCAGAAATTCGGCCCGTTTACGCGCTATCCCCGTCACCAAAAGCTACTCCCGCTCTATCCGGTGGCTTTCGAGCATCTTGACCTCCGCGAATTTGACGTCGTTCTAAGTAACAGCAGCGCTTGGTGCAAAGGTGTTATTACGCGCGAAGACGCTTGGCACATATGCTACTGCCTTTCCCCTATGCGCTTTGCTTGGAACACGCATGAATACCTGGCGGGGGAGCAAGTCGGCTGGCTGTCACAAAAGATCTTGCCGCCAATGCTTACTTGGATTCGTGCGTGGGATGTAACAAATAGTGCGCGGGTGGACGATTTTGTTGCGATTTCGCGGGCGGTGGCTGCAAGAATTCGGAAACTCTATAAGCGAGAAGCCACCATTCTCTATCCACCGGTCGACACAACGCAATTTTCTCCTTCCAGTAAGATTGACGACTACTTCTTGGTGGTCTCGCGTCTGGTCCCTTACAAGCGGGTGGACTTAGTGGTGCAAGCCTTCAACCGGCTCCGCTTGCCGCTTCGGATCATTGGCGATGGCCGAGACCGCACCCGCCTGGAAGCAATGGCGCAGTCCAACGTGCAGTTCCTGGGTTATGTAAGTAATGAAGAGCGGCGCCGCCAGTTTTCCCAGTGCCAAGCGCTCATCTTTCCGGGCGAGGAGGACTTTGGCCTTGTTCCCGTCGAAACGCAAGCCTCGGGTAGGCCGGTCATTGCCTACGCCGCCGGAGGCGCGCTTGATACGGTCGTGGATGGCGAAACCGGCCTCTTCTTCTTGGAGCAGAAGGTGGAATCACTGTGCGAAGCCATAGAGCGATTCAACGCCATGGCGTTTAGTGCCGAGCAGATAGCCGCACATGCCGCAACGTTCGACACTCGCATTTTCAAAGAGAAGCTAGCATCTCTCGTTGACGCGGGTCCAAGTGGCCTAAACCTTTCAAGAGACTAGGCGTCGCGCAAACTTCGGGAGTAGGTGAAGAATCTGTTATGATGAAATTAAATTGAGCGCACACCTAGGCCGTCCATGAGCATCCAGTTCTATCTCCGAATCCTTGGAGCGAGAAAGAAGCTAATTCTGAGCGTCACGATTGTGGCGTTCGTCGGCAGTGTGCTCTTAGCGCTCATTTGGCCCAACGCCTACGAGTCATCGGTGCGGGTACACGTGCAGCCGGTTCCGCCGCCCGCAGACCAAGAGGCAGGGTTCTACTACTCCCAGGAATACTTTCGCCAGCTCATAGCCCAATACAACATCGAAGACTTTGCAGAGATTGTTGAAGGCCTAGCATTTGCCGCAGACATCGCCGAGATTATTGCGCAAAGCTACGAATTACAGTTGACGCCGCGGGAGATTTCAGATTCCCTCAGCATCGAACAAGACAGCCGTCTCTTGGAGCTCACCTTCACCAGTAGCGATCCAAGAGTTGCCCAGGCATTGGCAGATGCCGCGGAAACCATTCTTGAAACAAGAGCGGGGGACTTATTCGCTAGCGTGCGTAAAGAGCTTGTAAGCGTGCAGATTGTCGATCCGGCAAGTGAACCGGAAGCTACGTCTCTAGTGCGCCTCGGCCTCGACATCTTTGCCCGTACGCTGGTCGCTTTTCTCCTTGTTACCGGATTTGCGTTCGTGCTAGAGGTACTATCGGGTTTATGTCGATCACGGGAGGACGTAGAGGAAGCCCTCCTTATTCCGGTTCTTGCGAATATCCCACCTATTCCCGAGCATCTAGCGGCGTCCGGTCACAGTGATTCGGAAGAGTCGTAGCTGCAGCGACGCCAAGGCACGATGAATGCTTGAGATCGCATCCCTAAGACTACGAGACTACACCGGCGTCATACGACGGCGCTATTGGATAGTGCTTGTCGTGGCCGTCATCGCCGCACTCACGTCCTACTTCTATAGCAGTCGCCAGCAGCCCGTATACCAAGCTGGGGTGAGTGTCTTGGTTACGCCCAACGTAATCGACTACTGGACGATACAAGCTGTAGAACGGCTGATGAACACATATGTTGAACGCGTGAAGACCTGGGAAGTAGCGCAACGCGTTGTTGAGCAAAAGCAGCTTGATGTTCCGCCGGGGAATGTGCTGAGCGGACTGCGGATGATTATCGTGCCGGCCAGCTACAAAGTCATAATCCAGGCCGAGAGTACCTCTGCGGAGCAGGCAGTTCACGTTGCTAATGGGTTTGCAGATGAACTCGCGCGACTGGCAGAGTCCGAGCAGAGCAGCGGACCGGGTGGAGACATCTTCTTACGCGCGCAGGTGCTTGATAAGGCGAGTAGCGCTGGACAGATCGGCCCACGATTGCGTTTCAACGTGGCGGTTGCGCTTGTGCTTGGCACGATGGCTGGCGTAGTGTTGGCGCTAGCAATGGAATTCCTAGATCCCCGCGTTCGCTTGCGAGAGGAGGCCGAGCAGCTTCTTGGTGTGTCCTCAGTGGCCTGCATACCCCCGGTTGCAACATCCAATAGTAATCTTGGCGAGCAAACGACGTAATCTACCCAACTGCCCTTGACGACGTGAGGCATTGACTATCATGACAGAAACTTCCGTACCGCTTCCCTCGTTGCACGATGCCATGAGCCCTGCTGCAGAAGCGTTTCGCGCACTGCGCACCATTATCCGCTTTCAGGCAGAAGAAAACTCGCAGAAGACACTTCTGGTTACGAGCGCCGGTCCGCATGAAGGCAAAAGCCTTGTTTCCGCTAACCTTGCGGCTGCGCTCGCCCAAATGGGTCTCAGCGTTTCGCTTATCGATGCTAATCTACGTACGCCTGGCTTACACACCGCCTTTGGAGTTTCCCAGAATCCCGGTCTCGCAGACTACCTTAATGGCGGGGGGACTCCTGAATTTCACGAGAACTGTGGCGCTGCAGGACTGCGTCTTCTTACCGCCGGCACAGTACCGGATAACGCTCCTGAGCTTCTCGCTTCGCGCCCCATGGCCGACTTCATCGCCGACCTTGCTCATCAAAGCGATCACGTCATCCTCGACACACCGTCAGTCCTTTTGGCCGCGGACGCCACTGCACTGGCCCGATGCGTCGATGGCGTGCTGCTCGTTGTACGCGCGAATCAGACGCGACGTGACCATATGCAGCGTGCCAAAGCAATGTTGGCTCAGATCGACGCCCACGTTCTGGGTGTAGTGTTCAACGATGACCCCAATGCCAAGAAGTCAATTGTCGGGTAACTGTTGGTGGCAATGCACCTTCAGCCTCCTTCTCGCTTTCTGCCTCACTTTCCTGACAGTGACGCCGACTCTGGCGGCCGTTCGTGGCAACGTGTACGCCACAACTGAGCAGCCAAACCAAGGATTCTTCAGTGAGGCGTCCGGTTACGGCGAGGGGTTCGGCTTCATTATTGCTGATATTGCCGACGGCCCCCAATTCTATACCGTGTTTCAAAGTCTCGGTGGCGCTGCGTCCTTAGGGTATCCGGTGGCCTCGCCCTACACAGATGCAGACACTGGCGACATGTACGTGCCCCTCCAGCGAGGGCTCCTGGTTTGGCATAAAGCTACCGGACAAATATCGCTTGCCAATGTCTTTGAACTCATTGATGATGCCGGCCACGAGCAATGGCTCTTTGACCGTGGCATACCAAGACCGATCAGAGATGACGGTGGATCAACCTTCAGTGAATCTCGTGCTATTCGTCTCTCCTGGCTTACCGATCAAGGGATATCTGAGCGCTTCATGCAAAATCCACTTGTCCTCGGCAATGTGGAATTCTCCATACTGCTCTATGGTTTGCCTATGTCCCAACCGGAGCGCATCGGCGCATTTGTCGTGCAGCGCTTCCAACGCACTGCAATCCAACGATGGGTTGAAGACATACCGGGTCAACCCGTACCCGGCACGGTAACGCATGTCTTTGCGGGGGACCTTTACAAAGATGCCAACCTCATTCCGCTGGAAGCCTTCAGGCCCGAGCCTAACCCATTCGACAGGCCGAGTGAAGCCTTGCTTGCCGACATACGGACCGTACTCGCCGCACATTCGGCTACAGCCCACCTCTTGCCCCACTTGGACCACGCAATAATTGGGTACGCGCCGGACTTGCAAGACACCGCGGCGTTGCGCATCGGTAGCTGGGTGCTAATCTACTTGCACCCGGCGCTAAAGGAAGTGCGCTATGAGGCGGTGGCGGCAGTGCTCGCGCACCTGGCCACCTATCTGGAAACTTGGTCCCTTTCCGCCGTTCCTTTGGTGAACTCCCGTGAGAATTGCGAGCAACTCGTGGCAAGAGGCCTGCGTGTGGAAGCAGCGCTGTGGCAGGCGCTTTGGGGCCCTGAAGGGACATACAATGCGAAAGCGTATGAGCAAGTTCTAAACGGTTACGTACAGGAGGCACAGCGTTTAGCGAATTGGGCGGATTCTCTGGCGGAAATCCACTGTACCTAGTGGGGTCTTGACGTGTGGAAAACAGTAGGGCATGAACGTGTGCGGCAATTCCTCCAACGGGCCATTGCCCAACGCTCTTTGGGGCACGCTATTTTGCTCGCCGGCCCCCAATCGATCGGCAAGCGAACGCTCGCCCTTGACCTGACCGCCGCGCTGCTGTGCAATGCCCAACCAGGTGACCCGTGTTGGGATTGTATTCAGTGCAAGGGAATTCTGCGCCAGCAGCACCCCGATCTTCACCTGGTGGAGTTGGAGGAGGGCCGCAAGTCGATCCGCATGGAGCAAGTTGCAGCCTTGCAGCGAGCGGTTGCGTTGCGGCCCTATCAGGCGGCGCAGCGCGTTTCCCTAATCTTCGATGCCCACCTTCTCCAGCCTGAAGCGAGCCAACGCCTGCTCAAGACACTCGAAGAGCCACCTCCGCACAACACGCTTGTCCTCACCGCCACATCCACGCACATCTTGCCTCCGACCCTATTGTCACGATGCCAGGTGTGGCGTCTCACGGCGCTGCCACAGCGGCTTGTTCAGTCTACGTTGGAACAGCGAGGGGTACCGGAAAGGGATGCAGCATTCCTCGGGGCCGCGAGCTTGGGACGACTGGGATGGGCAATTCAAGCGAGCGTCCATCCGGAACTTCGAGTGGAAGAAGAGTCAATCATCCGGGCACTTGTGGAGACTCTCCGGGCCGACCGGGCTGCACGAATCGCAATGGTGGACCAGTTGCTAAATGATGTTTCCGATCTCGAGCGTCTGTTTGAACTGTGGAGCGAGTGGTGGCGCTCGCTTCTCTTGTATCAAACAGGTGTCTCCGACGGGTCCGGCTTAGATAATCATGCCCTTGACAACGAAGCCGCCATTGCCGTCTCTCCCCAAGAGATCGTGAAAGCAATCAAGCGCATCGACGAGGCGCGCGAGTGGGTGCGAGCCAACGTAAACGCCCGCTTGGCATTGGAAACGCTGGTATTGCACCTGCCGGAAGCGTCTTGATACAAAAGACCGTGTTCCAGTGTGGATGGTATACTTGGGAAATGAAACTTGATCGGCTTTCTCGATTTCCCTTTGAGATTGCATCCAAGTGCTAAGAATAGTGTTGCACAGCAGATAATTCGACTCGCCGGAGATTGGACCGCGGCGGGAAACGCGAGAAACACTTGGGCAGTGGTAGTACTTGCCGGTGTGACATTATTCGATAGCTTTGAGGTTTTTCTAGGCGGCCAATTCGTCAGGCTTGATTGCGGAGGTATGTGAGTTCGATGCCGTTGTATGAGTATGAATGCGATGTCTGTACCCATCGATTTGAGCGGCAACAGCGCTTCAGCGACCCCCCGGTAGCCAACTGCCCGGAGTGCAATGGGTCGTTGCACAAGGTGTTCCATCCCGCAAGCGTGATCTTCAAAGGAAGCGGGTGGTACGTAACCGACAACCGCACAGACAATGGAAAGAACGAAAAGAACGGCAGCCCCAAACCCAAGGAGGCTCCCGCAAAGGAAACCGCCGAGTCCAAGGCCGCGGGCACTGCCAAAGCGGATGCCGGCGGAGAGTCCAAGTCGTCGACCGCAAAGGAGAATTGACAGGTCCCGACCAGCGAGGGCACCAAGACACTAGGCTTTGCTTGAACTAGCTCTCTTTTGCAGTTAGCCAAAATGGTGGTGAAAACTAGATGGAATATCTTGTACTCGGGGTGTTGTACATGCTTCCTTGGTTGGTGGCGATGAAGCGGCGGCAAACTGAACGCGGGCGCATCTTCCTGGTAAATCTACTGCTCGGCTGGACGGTGGTTGGCTGGTTCGTAGCGTTTATTTGGGCACTCGGCAAGGAAGAGCACCAGAAAATAGAGATCACAGTTGCCAACAAGGAAGAGGCGACGATACTTGAGAAAATGCTTAGGAATAAGAATTAGGCACGGCAAATGAGGCCGCCCTCCTCGCCGCTGCCAAGCGGTTGGCAGAGGAGACGGACGAGCAAAACGAAGCAGAGAACGAACTGGACTTGGACAGAGTGGCTTGCGTCAACCACTCTGTCCTTCGTATTTCTCACATCGAATCCCAACACAAGTACGTGGCATCCCCCAAGTCTCCAATTGTGTTCGTGGCTGCAGGACCCCCGTGCCATCACTTCATCTTGACGATGGGCTGTCCCTTTAGCCAGTAAGCGAATGCGGCTGCAACCAAGAACGCCGCGCCAAAGATCCCAAAGATCAATTGTTCGCTGCCGACGAGCGAAATGATGGCCGCTCCTGCCAGAATCGCAATGCCGACGCCAAGGTCGCGCCACACGAATAGCGATGCGATGGCAAGGTGGCGATTGTTGAACGTTGTAAGATCGCCAATCATGGCATTGGTCGCTACCGGCACCGTGCTATTGAGCAAGCCCATCGCCAGTGCCGCAATGCTCATGGTAAACAACCCGCTGACGAACGTCGGCAGGAGCAGACCCAAGCCAGCCATTCCAAAAGAGAGTATTAAGACGTGCTCGCGTCCGAGCCAATCAGCGATAACCCCGCCTAAGTAGCTGCCGAAGATGCGCGTTATCCAGTAGCCGGCGGTAATAAGGGCAAGCGCGCCGGGACCCTGTTCGCCGCCGATGATTTGGCTAAAGCTGCCTAGGATGAGCCCAAAGGCGAGCGAAGAGAGAAAGAGAAAGAGCGCCGCCAGCCCGGTTCGCGGCACGGTAAGCACCTTGAAAATGGGAGCCAGGCGCGGCTTGACGCGTTTCGTGTGCTGGTAGGGCAGGAAGAGGAAGATTGCAACGCCAATCGCTGTGATGCCCGCCGCAACCAGGGGGCCGAATTCAACGTTTGTAACACTCATAAGCACGCCGAGAAACAGCACCCCAATTGCTTGCCCGCCGGTTGTCGCCGTATAGAGCAGGCCGCTGGCGCGACCATAGTGCGTATCAGCCGTGGCATCCAAGAGTTGCGTGGTGCTGGAGATCCACATCGCCGCCGCGCCCCAACCCCACATACCGGCAGCAATCAACAAGAGCTCAAAACGATTGAGCGCGAAAGCGCCAATGGCAAAGAGCGAGTACGTTGCCGCCCCCAGCACGGTGCTCCAGTACTCTCCTAGGTAGTAAAGGGTATATGCCACCACGGCGCGCCAGACCAAGAAGGAGATGTATACAACCGCAAGCACGGTAGAAGCCTGAAAGGCACTGGTGGCTCCTTTATCGGTGAGATAGGGAATCAGGAATTGCTGAAAGGCGCTGGCGCCCATGAAAACAAAGAAGAAGCCTGCGCTTAAAGTGACTACGGTGCGCGGCATTCCAGCCGCAGGTCGCGCTATGAATTTCAGTGCCTTCACGTAGTGGTTGCTTTCTTGCTATATGGCGTTGGCAAGTTGGCTGCTTAGCGCGTCGCGATCCCGGTTGGCTCGCGCTCAAAGGATCCCAACCTAGGCCCGCTTCGATACGGTTGAAGCGCGCAGCCGCACGTACTTCGGCAGCGGTTCACCAATCAACGGACGCACGTAGTCCAAGAATTCCGTTGTAACGAAATTCCCCGCTTCATTGAGATACGCATCAGGCAGCGGGCGCTCCTTGCCTGCTACTTCATCGACGGCAATAAGACCCGCATGAACCGAGTATTCCGCGCCGGGCGTCCGTTCTAGGGTAATCATCATGCCCGTCTCACCGCTTACTGCCGCGGCTACCGCCGCTTTTCCAACGCGATAAGACTCTTCAAGGTCAACGGACGAGGCGAGGGAAATGCAGGCGCGCTGCATGGTGCCGGGCTTGTCGGTGCGGCTCTTTAGGCCCAATTCACTTGCAACCAATTCGGAGAGTAAACTGCTCACGCCGCCAAGCTGTCCTCTACCGAAAGCGTCCTGGTCTACGTCTCGATCCGAGGCAAAGAGTAGACTGCCGTCCGGTCGGCGCAGCCCCTCACATACGGCGACAAATACGTAGCCATAGCGGTCATAAGCATCTTGGACGTCATCCAGGAAGCGTTTCTGAGTCAGCGGGCGTTCGGGAACAAAGATCAGATGCGGGGGGTCGCTATCTTCACGCTTTGCCAGCGCGGTCGCCGCAGTCACCCACCCTGTGTTCCTGCCAAACGTCTCTAGTATCTTGACTTGGTCGTGGCTGCGAAGCGCCCAGGAATCGGATCCGCCGTCCATTGCGGCAAGCGCCGCAAACCGCGCCACACTCCCGTAGCCCGGTGTGTGGTCGGTGCCCCACAGATCATTGTCGATAGTCTTGGGCACGGCAATAGCGTTCAACTCGTAGTCGCTCGTCGTTGCCCAACGATTGACTGCCTGCACGGTGAGCGCCGAACCGTTGCCGCCGATATAGATGAAGTAGCGCACGTCGTGCGCCTGCAGCACGTCTAGTGCGCGGCCGGCGTCTGATTCCGCCAAGGCATAGCGGCATGACCCAAGGGCGGCAGATGGAGTGCGGCGCAGCGCACTTAGGAGCTCTGTAGGGGCATGGGTGAGATCGACGAATTGCTCTTGCAGCAAGCCTTCAATGCCGTTGCACATACCATAGACCCGGTCTATGGCCCTACTCTCCAGCGCCGCCTCAAGCACGCCCGCGAGCGTAACGCTTAGCGTTGCGGTTGATCCACCTGACTGTCCGATGACTAGTGTGCCGCTCATGAATCTCAAACTCTGATCGCCCTAAAGGCAATTTGAAGCTGGTCGAAAGCACGCAGTGGCTGAATGTGCCGGACCGTTTCGGAGTTGTGCCGGCAATCACACTGGTTGGGTGCTTGCAGGGACTCCCACAATACTGTGGGCACGTCGCTCCCAATGCATGCTACTGTCTGCAGAGTTGACCGTCAATTGCGGTCAGCCTTGATCCCCTCCATCCGACGTAGGATAAGCCTTTACTCGGTATAATTGCACATGAGACTTGACGTTGCGTGTGGAGACGAGAATCCGTAGGAATTCATAATCTGCAAACTCGAAGGAGCATGAGCATGAGATTGCGTGACAAGGTGGCGCTCATAACCGGCAGCGGCAGCGGCATTGGAGAGGCCATGGCCAAGCGTTTTGCCGCAGAAGGCGCAGCCATCGCAGTAGTAGACCGCAATGAGCTAGGCGCACAAGCAACTGCGGCCGCCATCCGGCAGGCAGGCGGGCGGGCACACGCAATTGTAGCCGACGTTGCTTCAGAAGACGACGTGCGCGCTATGCTGAAAGAAACTCTGGATGCGTTTGGCGCGTTGCATATACTCGTGAATAATGCCGCAGTCTACGTGGATAAGGATGTGGAAGACACGACTGAGGCCGAGTGGGACCACGTGATGAACATCAACCTCAAGAGTCTCTTGTGGACGTGCAAATACGCATTGCCCACCTTGAAAGAAACGAGAGGCGTGATTCTGAACATCGCGTCAATGGTCGGCGTGCATGCGCAACCCCACTCGATTGCCTACTGCACGTCAAAGGGAGGAGTGATCGCCTTTACGAAAGCTCTGGCGCTGGACTGCGCCCAGTATGGTATCCGGGCCAACACGCTCTGCCCGGCGAGTGTCACAACACCGCTGTTTGAAGGCTTTCTCAACATGCAGCCCAATCCGGAAGAGATGCGCGCCGGCGTGGCGGCCCGGCACCCGCTGGGCTACATTTCTTCGCCTGAGGAAATGGCAAACGCCGCATTATTTCTCGTCTCCGATGAAGCGTCTTTTGTGACGGGCATTGAACTCTACGCTGACGGCGGCGGCACGCTGGGATATAAGACTGCGTAGTCTAACGCTAACCGTTTAGGGTTCCCGCCGACCGAGAACGCTGCCATTCGTGCCCCTGCGGCGCTACTCTTCGCTGCCCGGCGAGACATCCGCGCCAACCTGAATGACGCCCTCGGTCAGGATTTCGGCGCGCAGGCCGCCGCGATGCATCATGTGGTTGATGATGTTGGAATGACCACTGGTTTCCGCGAGGTTGGCGCACGGCTCGCAGAGGAGAATCCCGCGCACACGCACGCCGCCAATCGTAAATTCACGATCAATGAGGTGGTTGAGCGGCACGCCGGAGACTAAGAGGTTACGGCGAGAAAGATCAGGCTCAAGGCGGTACCCATACTCCCGCTCCAGGGCATCGATGGTTTCTAGTTCGATAAGCGTAAGCTCCCGATGCGGCCCCGGACGGTCAGAGTACGTGGCGTTTCCGATGAAGTAGCGGTCGCCTTCAATTCCCTTCCCCGGAACCACACGTACCTCCTGTTGCGCTTCCATTGGCGCCTTTCGCACCGGCGCGGTATAGATACTGAGCACTTTGCCTTGGAACATGCTGTTCTCCTTACTCGAAAACTGAGAAATAGTGTGCAAAGAACCGATCGGCGTCAACTGTGTCCGCCACCTGATGACGACCGGCAGCGTCGTAGGCTTGCCAATGCATGAAGCCGGAAAGCTGCCGGCTCTCTAGCTCCACCTGCACGTTGCCGGTAGCGAACGTGCAGATATTGTCATCGAAAATTGTCGTCGCGGCGAGTGGATCGTGGAAAGTGATTTCCTCTCGTCGCTGAAAGAAGACTTCAGCAAATGCAGCCACCGGCCGGAGCAGCGGGGCACGAAAGCGCGCGCGCACTTCCTTTGCTGGCATTGTAACTTGCCGCGTGACGTCGAGGCCGTGCGAGCGATGGCTGGCAACCGTACTCCGGTAGACGATTGCCGCCGCGTGAGGATCGCAGGAGGCGTTCCACTCCACCGGCCCTCGTCCCACTCCGCGCCCGAAGAATTGCCCGCACATAAGCACAAGGCTTTTCAGCAAGCGAGGGATTTCGGGATCTGCGCGAAAAAGGAGGCCGATATTCGTCAGTGGGCCGACAGCAAGCAAAGTAACCTCGCCCGGATGCGCCCGCACCGTCTGGCGCAAAAACTCCACTGCTGCGCCTTGCGGAAAACTCTCTTCATGCGGCCAATCGCCCAGCGCGTCCGCGTGCTGCACCCGCGGCTGCCTCTGCTCGATGAGCAGCGGCTCTTCCGCGCCAGGGTAGATGGGAACTTCCTTTCCCGCCGCCCGACACAATGCACTCGCCAGCATGGCGCGCTTGGTTGGTTCACCGCTTACCGTGGTTATGCCAAGCAACTTACATGCAGGCTGAGCCAGCAGGTACGCAAGACACACTGCATCGTCGATATCAGTGCCGATGTCGGTGTCGAACAGCACTTTTGACGGCATTTGTGAGTCCTCGGATGCGGTCTTCATCCTGGCATGAACGTCGCGGCGTCCCAGTGGCAGCATGTTCGATTATGCCATAAACTTACTTCGTTATCTGAACCATGTGCACAACCGTGGAAAAGGTAATTCATGGCTGCAAGTTAACCGTGTCCGGACTTGCTGAAGTAACTATTGCATGTGGAGCTTGTAACCGGAGAACTGAATCGAAGGCATTTCCACAGCAGAGAGATGCGGCTGCGCGAGTACAATAGAATGAATGACCAAGGCGAGTTTTACTCAGACTTGTACGGGAAGAGGAAAGCGGGCAGCAAAATGAAAACGTATGACGTTGCCGTAATCGGCGCCGGCATCATCGGACTCATGATTGCGCGCGACTTACGCGCCGCCGGACTGGATGTGGCACTCCTAGAGCGCAGTGAGGTAGGAAAAGAAGCTTCGTGGGCGTCCGCCGGCGTACTCATGAGTAGACCCTACGCCTACGAAAGCATCGCCGACTTTGCACTGCGCGTAGAAGGTAGCGAAATGCTGTTGGCCTTGGCTCCAATACTCGCCGATGAGACCGGTATCGACATCGAAGCTGTTCGTCACCCCGCTCTCCATCTGGCCTTCACTGCGGAAGATGAAGCCAATATGCGCGCTCTGCAGCCGCAACTGGATGGGGCAAGCCTTGGGTGTGAATTCATCAGTACCGCCGAAGTGCAGGCGCGCCAACCGGAGATCACTGCGCCGGTTACGCTCGGCATGGTGACGTTATGCGCAAACATCGAGAACCGGCGTCTACTGCGTGCGCTGGAGATCGGCGCGCGCAAGGCGGGTATAGACATATTCACCGGCTGCGATGCCCGCGCGCTAAAGGTTGAAGGCGGCAAAGTGGCCGGAGTGCACGCGGACACGCAAGAAATCAGCGCCGGAGCGGTCGTTAACGCGACCGGCAGTTGGGGCGGCACGCTGCAGGGAGCGCCGGAGCACATTCCGGTGCAGCCTGAGCGGGGCCAGATGCTCGCGCTGCATTCAGACTCGGTATTCTTAAGCCACCTCATCAACCTGCCGCAATACATCGTGATCCCGCGCAAGAGCGGGCGCATTGTCCTGGGAGCAACGACCGAGCGGGCAGGATACGATCGGCGCAACACGGCAGGAGCAATCCAGAGCATGCTCCAAGCCGCCATTCAGGCCATTCCCCAGCTCGCTTCGGCGACCATTGAAGAACTGTGGTCGGGGTTCCGCCCTTCCAACCCGGACGGCTATCCCCTGGTCGGTCCGTCCGCTCTCCCCGGTTACTACTACGCTGTTGGCCACTACAAGCTGGGCATTCAACAAGCCCCAATCACCGCTGAGGTTATCAAAGATCTCCTCACCACCGGCCGCACCACGCGGCCCGTATCCCACTGGGACCCCACACGCTTTACCAGCCCCTAGGGTTTAGCTTCGAGTTCACGAATGCAGTGTTCGATTTGATGCGAGGTATCTCGGACAAGTGTGAACGAAGGGCGAGGCTACGCGGGCCATACACCCGTTTAATGCCCCACTTCCCAATTGGCCTGACTACCAAGTTTCCTTACCAATGCCAAGGTCTCTCGCACCAACTTCGGTCCCCAAGTTCTATTCCTGTCATTCGCGATCCCTCACTCTCCCTACGCGCACCGCTCCAGATCACTCCTCTCTACCCATATGTTAGGCAATTCTGTTCCTACGCACCCACTCAATCCGTTGGCCGAGAGTTCCAACCAGCGCAGTTGCGAGAGATTGCTCAGCTCCGGCGGGATGCTCCCACTCAATTGGTTGTATGAGAGGTGCAGTCTCTCCAGTTGCAACAGGTTGCCCATCTCCGCCGGGATGCTCCCAGTTAACTGGTTGTTCGTGAGATACAAATTCACCAGTTGTGTGAGACTGCCTAGCTCCGGCGGGAGACTGCCAGTTAGCCGATTGTCATTCAGCCACAATACAGAGACTTGGGAGAGGTTGCCCAACTCCGGCGGTATTTCACCGCTCAGCCGGTTTACGGATAGGCTCAACCGCTGAAGTTGCGTGAGGTTTCCCAACTTCGGCGGAATGCCGCCCGTCAACTGATTGGACCAGAGGTGCAGTTCCTGCAACTGAGAGAGGCTGCCCAACTCTGCCGGTACCCCGCCACTCAGATTGTTGCGTCCCAGGTTGAGGTAACGTAGACTTGCCAACGCGCTCAATTCCGGCGGAATGGAGCCGCTGAGAAAGTTGTCTTCAAGCCACAGTGTCTCAAGTCTCTGAAGACCGCTAAGTTCCACGGGGATGAAACCGGTCAGGAAGTTGCCGCTGAGGTCCAAGACTTCGAGCTTCTGCAAATTGCCTAGTTCTGCCGCGATGCCGCCGCTCAATCTGGCGCCTATGTGTCTTCTCTGTTTGCTCCCAGCCCCGCGAATTTCCAACCGCCGCAACTCGCTGAGCTGCCCCAATGCCGGCGGTAGCACGCCGTTCATCTTTTCCAGCTTAACCTCGTGGACCCGCAGCGACTCGCCGCCCAGCGTCACCCCTTCCCACTCCGCAAGTGGTGTCTCAGCATTCCACTTCAGGTTTAGGGTGTTCGACAACATATCCCGGCTCAGCAGCAGCGCCTCGCAATCCCCAACCAAGCCCGGGTTCGCCAGTGGCTCCGTTACTACCGTCCCTTCCCGACACGCAGTAAGGTCTACCGATACCTGCGCCGGTTGCACACTGGAATGGAAGAAACCACCCCCTCCTTCCAAAAGCGTCTGCAGGTCGGAGCCGTCGCGTGCCACGGTGAGGAGCACACTCTCGCCTACCACATGTTCAAGGGTGCGGTAGCGCCCTGCCGCCGTCCAAACCACCTGCGGTGACTCCGCATTCCCCATCTCGAAGACGGCGATTCGTGATCCGTCTGGCGACCACGCTGCCACGCCTTCCAGTACTGGTGGACTAAGCCGCCGCAGGTTGCTGCCGTCGACATTGATCAAATGCGCGCCGTTGGCGAAGAAGAGCAGATCCTGTCCGTCCGGCGACCACAGCACTTGGGAAATCTTGGGAAAATAGGGGTAGAATTCACCAGCGGCAAGCCTAGCACCTATAGCATCTGGCAAAGGCCCGTGCGGTTTCATGGCGAACACCTGGCGTAGGTCCGTGCCGTCGGCCCGCACCGTGTAGATGGCTGCTTCTTCCTCTTCATAGACTGTACTGTTATCTCTGTGATGGTCTCTTGCCACAGTACCCCCGATAAAGGCGAGAAACTGACCGTCCGGCGACCACGCCGGCACCGCGGGCGCAAACTCATTCCAATCGGGCGGCCGGATTACAAACGACGTCTCCACTATCTTGGTCAACTCCGACCCATCGGACCGCACCGTGTACAAATAGAGTCTAAGATATTCTCTAGACCGCATCGCAATCGTAAATGCTAAGCGCTCGCCGTCCGGCGACCACACCGGCGGCGCCAGTTCGATCCCTTCCTCAGACGGCGTTAACCTTTGCACTTCCGTTCCGTCCGCCGCCATCGTGTATAGTCCTGACCTCCAGGTGTTTTCGTCATCGGAGACAAACGCAATCCGCTTGCCATCGGGCGACCATTCCGGGTAGTGGTCCAGGTAGAGGTTCTCCGTGAGCCGCAGCTGCTTGTTACTCCTCAGGTTGACCACGGCAATTTCGAATTCACCTTCCCTCTTTACGCAATACGTGTAGACGAGTCGCGTGCCGTCCGGGGACAAATCACCATAGACTCCGAACCTTGGCGAAGTATCGGAATGTGCCAAGATAGTAGTGGGAGTAGGCATCCCGAGCGTCTCCTGGTCGACGAACTGCAATACCCTAACTGCCCGCCCTTTGTTGCGCCCAAATGCAAGCAGGCCCGGCACCCAATCGATAAAGCCTTCATGGTGTAACCTGCTTTCTTGGAAAGACAACCCACAGGAAGATAGCGGCTCTTCGGTAATCTTGACTTTCCTCTCGTCATCCTTGGCAAGTTTCTCACTGGGCTGCACAGTCTCAAGAGGCTCAGAAGTCTCGAAACCTGCGCAAGCTACAATACCTAGAACCAGCAGCACCAGTGCCACCATGACCGTCCACTGTCGCAACGCCAAGCACATGTTCCTTCTACCGTTCATTGAGCAGTCTGGTACAGCGAGAAAATTGCCATTATGTCGAATGGGTACGGTGCACAGTCATCCTCGCTTGACTTTTCGGGGTTGGTGTCAACATTAACATAGACAAGATTGTCATAGTTCATAATGGAATACGGTATGAAAGGATGGCCTCTCCTCGCTTGACTTGCTCCTTCGCCACCCCCAATCCCTATAGCATGTCCCGCTTCGTGAACCAAGGTTTCATACGCAGGTGAATGGGGCAGGCACGCATCGGGGAACACCAGGTTCGGACGAGGGTGCCAGATGTGGTTGTCTGGTATGTCGAGGGAAGCACCTTTATCAACAAAACTCTGAACGTTGAGGAAGATGTCGGTAGTCATATTAGAGTGATAGAGCGCGCAGCCTCCGGCTTTTGGACTTGTACAGTCCAGGAACCCAAAGACCTCCGAGAGTTCAGACGATGCGGCAATCTTTGCATAGTACATATGTGGGGAAACACTTTCATCGAGTGCGGAGATTTCATTGAGTTCGCGGTCTTTGTCCAGTGCAAAGGTGTAGGTGCCTAACGTCCCTATGAAACTCTCGACCATAGTGCTCTGCTGGGACGTGAGTGTTTCGGCTGTCATTTGCTGCATCGCTGCTACAGCGCTACTGTGTTCAGCCGAATGATCAGCGCATTGACTGCCCTCATGGGTCATGGTAACCAAACCGTCCGTAGCCAGTTCCCACTGTTCAAATGCGTGTACGATGAGGTTCCTCCAAGCGGCTCTCTTGTCAGCGGGAAACGTGTCTTCGCAGATGCGATAGCCGTACGTCCTGTTCGCCGGCAACCTGACTTCGAGAGGAAACGTCGCGACCCGTGGCGCATATCCGTCATTGGGGTCGTCGTCTATGGGGCCGGTCGATGACGGGTAGACGTACACATACCGACCGGCATATACGCGGGCCGGCAAGCCTGCTCCGCTCGGCGTGTAAATCAACTGAATTGCGTAGATTTCTTCAGAGTTTAGGCCGGTGATAGTGTGGACTGTATTTCTAATTGGAGCACTGCTTGAAAACGACCCAAGGGTGCTTGGTTGCCAGCCTAATTCTGTATGCGTGAATCCTTGTACAAATTCCAACGAATCACTTGGATCCGAATTCCTTATTGTCACCACATGTTCGCCGAACATGCCGTAACGGAATGAGTATGTGCCTCCACTGTATGCCGTCCCCAGTATGCTTTCAATCGGAGCCCACTTTAGGGATGCCTGTGCGTTGTTCCCGTCAGCCCGTATTATTGGCGTATCAATAAGGACTATCGTTTCGCTCGGATCACTGTTTTCTGGTTCCCCGGGAACAGGAGTAGAAGTGCTCATCGTCAACGTGCTAGCGTTTATGGCTGCTACTCGAACTTGCAGGGCAAAACTACTGTTATTACCCTTGTCAAAACTAAACTGATCTATGTTGAAATCCCAACTAGATGTATCCTGCCCAGGGAATTTCAATGCGGTGAAGTCAGCAGGCCAATAGAATCTATTCACCTCAACTTCCACAATCCCTGAAGTGACTCCGCAGGCGTACACGGTCAAGTCGAGAGAAGTATCCGCCACGCCGCTGTACAACCTCTGCTCTTTCCTGTCAGAACAGGAATCATTGAACCCGAGCGTATCGGTCGTAGGCGTGACCGTAATCCAATAGAGTTCATCCGTGGATAAGCCAAATGCTGAAGCTGTGAAGCTAACATGTGCACCACCCGGTACACTAATGGCATGTGAATTTGTCGATACGACCTGGAGTGTGGGTCTCTTATATTCAACCAAATAGCCGGCAGCGTTTGGTACCGGGTCCCAGCTTATCCGTGCAATCGGATTCCTCAAGACAGTCTGAGGTGTGACCTTGAGCCCACTTGGCGTCGCGAGCTTACCTGGAATTGGGCCCGGTGGCGTCGGAGTTGGCGGAGGTGGTGGCGGCGGAGGTGGCGGCGGAGGTGGCGGAAGTGGAGTTGTAGGTGTCGGTGTGGCCGTAGGTGTGGGGGTAGCTGTCTGTGTGGTAGTAGGTGTCGGCGTGGGGGTAGGGGTCTGTGTGGGTACGACCGTTACATCCACCTCTGCAAAGACGCCACAATCTGTGGAATACTTCACCCCGTCCCCACAGGCCTGCACCCTAATCCTATAGGTGGCGGGAGTCAGTCCGGACTCTTCCGCGCTTGTGCTTGTTCCAACTGAGCGGCTATGCTAGAAACTACCTTTCCGAATACCAAAGTTGTAGCGACTGATTCCAACTCCATTATTCACTGGACTCCAACTCGCCGAGATGACAGCATCCATAGCGGTGCCGCTGAATCCGCTCGGCGCCGGGGGCGGAAATGGAATCGTTCTTCCTGATACCGATCTCGAAGGATCGCCTTCTATTGGTTCTACATACCCAAGCGCTCTGACCCGGAAGTAATACAACGTGCCGCATGACAGGCCGGTTGCGCTTGCGCTGCCGCTATAGCCGGAAACGGTTGTGGCAGTCGACCAAGTACTATTGTTGCTTGATCTCTCCAGGCGGATGTATTCAATACGAGGATAGACAGCTTCATCAACTGCATCCCAATTCACCACAACTGTGGTGTAGTTCGACCCTACCACCCTTACGTTAGACGGTATTGGTAACTGAAAGAACTGCCGCGGGGTAACGCCAGGTCCCTTGTCCTAATCACCAGAGCCACTTTCACTAGTGTCCGTCTGCGCCTGCGCAACCACGGCGAAGAACAAGCACAGCAGCACTACCAGCACCAACCCGATCCCGGGCCCCCCGCGTATGCCGCACTACCCAATCGATTGCGTTACGCCTCGTTGCCGTATGAAGGAACGTGAGAAAAGGATCCATGGTAAGGGATTCAATCTTTCTCCTGCCAGCGCGGGAAAATTCTCCCTTGCCGCCAACACTTGAGCATCATTCATTCTCTATCACTCACTTGAGAGTAATTCTAAGTGCGGTCAGTATACTACAATCACAAACCAACTTGGCATGACAGACTTGGGCAACCTAATAGCAGACGACCGTGATTTCTCACGGTCGTCGTTGGTTCATTAGGCGGGAGGATAAATGAAGGATCGTTACGGCAGACTAAAGACGCGGGTGTCGGGCTTGAAGACGGCCCAGGCAAACCAGAAGTGGTTGCCGTTCACGATGGATTGAAGCTGTTTGCCGGTCAGAGGGCCGGCAATCGCGCGGCCGAGGACGTTCCATTGCGACTGCGTTTCCGTATCCACGATGGTCCCGTCGTCAGTGACGTTGAACTTCAAGGTCTTGCCGTCGAGCGTCGGCGCAAAGACCCCGGCGGCGCCAATGTCCTCTTCGCTACGTGCAAAGGGAGAGATAGTCCCGGGTTGGTGAAAGACCACAATTGGCTCCCCGCCAACGGTATCTTCAACCACCTTCTGCGCCGCGAGCACGTTGAAGGGGTAAGCAGCGTCTTCACCGTTCAAAGTCACTGTTACCACCCGCTCCATGGCGGGCAGGCGACCGTCCACCTCTTCAAAGAAGAGGAAGGGCGATCGAGAAATGTCGTCGTAGCCGGGATACGGGTTACGTCCGTATGCTCGAACTTGGCCTGTATCGCGCGAAAGCACCTGGCCCTCCGGGTGCGTGCCGCGGAAGTCGGCGAACGAAACCATTGCAGCCGGAATCGCGGTCAGCTTCTTGCCGGTCAGTTCGCCTACGATGGCCCTTCCCGTAATCTGCTGCCACCAGCTCTCAGTCTGGCGATCGTACATAACCAAGTCACTGTAGCGCAGATTGCCGCTGACGCCAAAGTCATAGGTGGTTCCATCAAGTCGGCGGTCAAAGGCAATGGCGGTGTTGCAGAGCGGGCAAAACGTCACTGTGACCGGTACGCCGCCAATTGTGTCGTTTACGATTTCGTGCCACACCAGGATCTCAATCGGATAGGCCTTCGCCTCACCGTTGACCTCAACCGCCACAACCGGTTTGCGGTCGCCGAGGTATGCTGCGGCCTCATCAGCCGTAATGAACTTCGGCTCGTCAATCGGCGGAATGCCGTCTTTTCCAGGGCCGCCGGAGCTAATCTCGCTCAAGGGCACGCTATGCTTAGAAAAATCCGTCCGCCAACCATACGTGGAGAAGTTGAGCTGGGGAGTCGGCGAAGGCTGAACGGCTTCGGCTTCCGGCGTAACGGCGGGTGGGCTCGTCGGCTCTACAGTGGTCTCCTCTGCCATCTGCCCGCAGGCCGCTACAGCCAGAATACCTACTGCAGCAGTGCCGGCTGTCAAGAGGAGGTTTCGTCGATTCATGACCCTTCTTGATACTCGATTCACCGTAGTTCATCTCCT
The DNA here is from genome assembly GCA_965221905.1 of Chloroflexota bacterium. GTDB lineage: Bacteria > Chloroflexota > UBA11872 > VXOZ01 > VXOZ01 > VXOZ01. The sequence goes on along the minus strand of OZ244922.1, from coordinate 1,947,079 downwards.
TTTCAAATGCTGTGCGATGGGCCGTGTATCAAATACTCTAGTGCTGAACGGTTGGAAAGAGTTATGCGCTTGCGGCCAATTTCAAGCATTTCATCCTGCTTCAGCTTGTCCAGCGTCGCCGTTACCGTCTCGCGATAGACGCCAAGCATGTCCGCCAGATCCTGATGGGTGAGTCCCTCAATCTCATTGGAGTCCTCTGCAAGGCGCAGGAGCAGTGCCGCAATGCGGGCGGGCATCGTCATGAATGCACTCTCATGCAAACGTTCTTCGGCCTCTTGGAGTCGTTCGTTGAGCACCTGAATGAGGCGCAATCCAATGCGGGGATAAGTCGTGAGGATACGCTCCACTTCCGTGCGGCCAAGCGTGCATAACTCCACGTCGTCCACTGCCTGTGCAACCGAATCCCCCATTGCTTGCCCAAAGAGCGGCATTTCGCCAAAGAATGTATCCGGCCCCAGCATAGCCAAGACAAGCTTGCGGCCCTCAAACGAGACACGGTAAAGCTGAACGCGGCCCTCCTTTATCAGAAAGAGCACCTCTCGACTCTTCTCCGGCGTGTAGATCACCCCTCCCTTGCTGATTTTCACCGTTGCGCTGGAGTGGTCAATCTCGCTGATCTCATGGGGCAGAAGGTCTGCAAAGATGTCTATCTTTGCAATGCAGGAAAGGGTGCGGTTGTAGAGGCCCAGCCGACCGTTCTCAAGCATCCGTTGCGGAATGCCGGTTGCCGGGGGAGATGCGCGGTGATTTCTCATAATGCAAGTACATTCGTGTACCGGTTCGGAAAATATTCGGGCTTCACGTTATTTGCTCACCTAATGTGAGCATATCATGCCCCGCCGCGGAGTTTTGTACGCGAGACTACATTGCGCTAGAGATATGTAAATCTCTGAATTCCATCGACATGACGGGCTTTAGGGCGCTTGGAGAAGAAGCACACCTGGCGTTCGCGAGTAACGATCTCAAGCGGACGCCATAGAGATTTCCCCTGGGTACGTTACCAATTGCCTTGGTGAGGCCGATTATGCTCACTTCCAGGAAATGACTCAGCCTGATAGCGCCGCTATCCACTTGGTTTCCCTTTCCTTCAGGAATTCGGAAACCAAGGCGTTGTCACGTAGGCGATCGCTACGCTCCTATGGGCGCTCAGGGATGCGCAGCACTTCAGCCGAGAAATGGGTTGTGGTCCCGCTCTTCCTGTACCGTCGTCGACGGGCCGTGACCGGGCAAGAGCTTTATAGTGGGGGATAGGGTGAGGACCCGGTCGCGAATTGCCTGAAGCATACTGGCGTAGTCCAAGGTGCAGCGCCCCATCGAACCGGCAAACAGCGTGTCGCCCGCAAACGCCGCACTTCCGACCACGTAGGTAACGCTCCCGGCTGTATGGCCCGGCGTTGGCATGACTCTTACCGAAAAGCCCTCAAACGCTAGAGTCTCGTTTCCCTGCAATGACTGCACGTCTGCACCCAACTTACCTTGGTTGATGCCTACGTCGGAGGCATGTACGTAGACTTCTGCGCCGGTCTGTTGTCGGATTGTGCCGACGTCGTCCGTATGGTCGCTGTGGCCGTGCGTAATTAGAATGGCCAGCAACTGCACTCCAGCCTGCCGGACGCGTTGCACGACAGCTTCACCAAGTCCGCCGGCATCTACCAGCAGGGCAGTCTGCGTGCGTTTGTTATGCAGTAGATAGACGTTCGCGTTGTACTCTTCAACCAGGAAGCGCTCTATCGCTATGTCATCGCTCGCCATGAAGTCGCTGGCGACGGGCTCCCACTCTTCGCGGGCGATTGCGCCGAGGCGTGCTTCCTGAAGTCCAAGCTCGGCAGCAAGCCGGTCTATGACTGCCTGATCGGGCGTAAGCGCATAACTCTCCATTTCTTCGATCTCACCTACGCTGACGCCCACCTGCTTCGCCACGGCAGCGACACTCAACCCCAGTCCCCGCCGCGCCTTACCAATTATGTCGCCAAATTCGTCTTCTAATGAGTACGCCATGGATCATCCTCCTGTTAATGTTGTGTTTGATCTTAGGGAAGTAAGTGGGTCTATTCTATACGCTCAATCAGAACCTGTGTGCCGCTGGACACGCGCTTGAAGGCGGTCGCATCGCCGTCAATCTTCCCAAAGACGTTTACGGGCGAGGCGGGCCGTATCTCGTTGCCGCGGCTCATAGGTGTCGGGCCGAAGAAGATGCAGAAGGCGCTGCCGGGCGGCCAGTAGCCGAGATCGCCCAACTCCACCACCTCCTGAGCCTCGTCTTCCGCAAGCGCCACCGGTATGCGGAAGTATATCTCATCACCCCAGACATTGGCGCCCCCTTCAAGCGGCAGCGCTTCCCAAATAGCCTGGGCAGAGGATGAGTCATTGAGTGTTGCTACGGCTTTCAGTTCGCCACAGCGAATGCGAATAGATCTCGACATAGTCTCCTCTTAGTGCCATTCCTTGCACGTTCGCATCTCTTCTGTATCATGAGAAGGAGGCGATTGGCAAGCGCCACGCTCTCATTATTGGATGGGATGAGAGCATGACCGTTGTCCCATGTGTTGCCGAAACCAAATTGGGGAATTAGACTCACATTCCTAGCGCTGACTATGAGTTTTACCCGTGTTATCTTTGCTTCTATTCTTATGTAAATCGCTACCTCGCATTTTTGTCGGTAAGGGAAATTGGACATAGCCAAATTTAACGTCGAAAAACTAAAGGGCTACCTCGGGGAATATGGCCGAGTCGTGCCCAGTATGCGGCTCTTTACCGCGGCTGCACCCGGTCACACTGCCGTCATAATAGTGCTTGACCTCCTCATGGCCACGCTCGAACCACTCAGCGTTTGGTTTATGAAGTTTCTCGTTGACGCCGTTATTGCCAATCAGGTGCGAATGGCAGTATTGGTGGCACTGCTGCTTGTCATCTACCGAATGATTAGTTATCTCGCAACGTGGGCAAATGAAGTCGTCGTACCCGGTCAGATTGATCGATTACAGTTCGCCTTGCAGACGAGACTCATGGAGAAAGCCGTCTCTATCCAGGACCTTACGCTTTTCGAATCTCCTAGGTTTTACGACCAGTTGCAGACGGCAAGGCAGGCGACGGATATATGGGCGCAGCGGCTCTTTATGACAGCGAAACAGTTGCTTGCGTATATTGTCGTAGTTGTCTTTCTGTTTGGCACCCTTTCACTGTCGCACCCAATAGCGGCAATCATTATGTTTCTCGCCACCATTCCTTCGTATCTCGCGCACCTGAGGCTAGGAGTAGAAAATACCACCGTGTTTCGATCGCAAGCTCCCTACCAACGCAAGTTGGACTATTACGCGCAGGTGCTCACCACCCAGGACGCTGCGAAGGAAGTTCGTCTATTTGGGCTTGGCGGGTTCTTTATCGATTCATACCGGGACGTATTCCAGCAGTCGTACAAGCTGGTACAGAGTTTCCGCCGCCGTCAGGCCAGAATTGTGACCTTGCTCACCATGATGTCCCCTGCAACAGCAGGCGCAGTCCTCGTCTATACGGTGTGGCGGGCAGCTCTCGGGGAGATTAGTCCCGGTGAACTCGTGCTCTACGTTGGGGTCATCTTCTTAGTTCAGCAGACATTCTATCGGCTGCTACAGGTTGCCGGCACGGTGCATACGTGTCAGCTCCATGTTTCCCACCTGCTTGACTTTCTGGATCGGGAGCCCCCGATGACGGTTGCGGAGGGGACCGGCAGGCCCGTTCCTGAGCCGTTGCACAAGGGGATAGAGGTAAAGGATGTGTCATTCACATATCCCGGAACGAAGCGGACAGTGCTTAAGGACGTGAGCTTTCGCGTGGGGCCGGGTGAGAGTGTCGCCTTAGTCGGACACAATGGCGCCGGTAAGACGACCTTGGTCAAGCTGCTATGCCGCCTTTACGATCCCACACATGGCGGAATTTATCTGGACGGTGTTGATATGCGCGAGTACAACCTGACCGACCTGCGACAGAATATTACTGCGGTCTTTCAGGACTACGCCCAATTTCACCTCACCGCAGCACAGAACATAGGCATTGCTAATTTAGAGCGTGCAGAGGACCGTCCGGCAATTATGCGAGCCGCCGAGCAGGGCGGCGCTGATGAAGTTATATCTCGATTGCCAAAGGGCTACGATAGTCAGCTTGGGAGGGAATTTGAGGAGGGCTCGGAGCTTTCGATTGGGGAGTGGCAGAAGCTGGCGCTGGCTCGCGCCTTCTTCCGAAATGCTCAGATCCTGATCCTGGACGAGCCCACGGCTGCACTCGATGTGCAGGCCGAATACGATGTCTATCAGAAGTTCAAGGAACTAACCCAGGGTCGCAGCACTATACTTATAAGCCATCGCTTTTCAACCGTCCGAATGGCTGATCGCATAGTCGTACTCGAGAACGGTTCTATCCTGGAAGAGGGCAGCCATGCGCAGCTCATGGCGCAGGGCGGAACATATGCCGATCTCTACAGTAAACAGGCGTCGTGGTATCAGGAGTAGTCTTGCCGCATTGCTCTGGTCGGCCCTTCTAGTTTTCACTCTTAGTTGCGACAATACACATGAATGAAGCTGATTGAGTTCGCTCTTCAATCATGCACAGCAGTTGACGCTGGTAATGTCCATAGACATACCATTTCCTTACCGTATTTTATGTGTGTGGACTCAGAGTTCCCTCTAGTACTGGAGGGCTAGGCCACGGAATGAAGAGCTATTCACAGAACTAGCTAGTGCGCGACTTCTGCACCTATCCTCGCCTTTCAAGCTGCGCTCGAATAGCTGTAAGCCCAAGCGACGGAGCCACCACATGTACCTGTCCGTTAGCATCCACGGTGGAGATGCCGGAAACAGGCCCGATCACGTCCGGCCATTGCCACGTATTGTGGGCCTTGGGGTCGTTGCCGGTGAGCACGGTAGTTTTGAGGTCGGGCTTGGCTCGGCGGTCTCCAAAGGACACCTGGACGTCGACATCTTCTGAGAGGCTTCTATTGACGATAAAAGCGCAAACGGAATCACTTGCAACATCGTAGCTCGCAGACACGTCCAACATCGGTACTTCCCCCCTAGCTCCGGCCGCGTAGGTGGGACTCTCGATGATTGGTATTAGCGAAGTGCCCCGCGCGTGCTGCGAAAAGAGCTGCAGTGGATAGTAGATGCTTTGGATGAGCAGGCTGTCCGGCCTTGTCAGAATGGGCGCTATAACGTTGACGATCTGCGCGATGCAGGCGATCTTCACCGTATCGGCATGGCGGATGAAGCTATTCAAGAACTGAGCGCAGACCAGTGCGTCCTCCAGGTTGTAGACTTCCTCAATCAAGTGCGGCGCGTGGGTCCAGGACCCGTCTATTTCCCTGTCCTTGTACCAGACGTTCCACTCGTCGAAGGCCACGGAGATACGCTTCTCGCTCTTCTTCACGCCGCGCACGTAGGCGAGGAGACCGGCATAGTCGTTCAAGACACGGTCTATTTCCACGCCCTCGGCCAGGAACCACGCGCTGTCATCCTCGGTATTACGGCTGTAGCGATGGGCGGAGATGTATTCGACGTCCTCCCAGCAGGTTTCGAGCACGACGCGGTCCCACTCCAAGTATGTATTCATTCTGCGACTGGATGAGCCGCCCGCCACAAGCTCTATGGCGGGGTCGATGCCGCGCATCAGGCGGGCGGCCTGCTGCGCCTTCACCGCGTAATCAGCGGCCGAGCAGTGGCCTGCCTGCCAAGGGCCGTCCATCTCATTGCCCAGACACCAGAGCTTGACCCCATGGGGATCGGCGCTCCCATTGTCTTTACGCGCATCCGACCAATGTGTCCCTCCCGGCAGATTGCAGTACTCGACCAGTTCCGCCGCGTCGCGGGGTCCCAGGGTGCCGAGATTAACCGCCATCATCGGTTCTGTGTCGATCCAGCGACACCAGCGTATGAACTCATCGACACCGAATGTGTTCGGTTCGATGCTCTTCCACGCGAAGTCCGGTCGGACGGGTCGCTCGTCTCGCGGCCCCACGCCATCGCGCCAATCGTAGTTGCTCACGAAATTGCCGCCCGGATACCTAACGTACGGCATGGCTAGCTTCCGAAGCGCAGCAGCCACGTCTGTGCGAAATCCATTGGCATCGCTCAGCGGACTCTCCGGATCGAAGATCCCCTTGTACACCGCCCGGCCCAAGTGCTCCAAGAATCCACTGAAGATGCGCGGGTCGATCTCACCAACGTGGTGATCGAGATCCAAGCTGATCGATGCCTTCACCGGTTTCCTCCTCCAAAACCTTGCTGCCGCCTAGTACGGTAAATCTCCCAGAAACACGTTTGACCAGTCGCCGCGAGCCCCATGCAAAAAAGAGAGGCCAATCATGCATTGGGTATTTCAATCCGCCATTGTGAGGCGGTCGGTCTGCAATGTATTGGTTGCGACTACTTGCTCATCTGGATTGAGAGCATACGATAGCCATGCCGCTCATAGAGCTGAAATGTGGATAGCCAGTCCACATTGTTCGAGCCTACCATGGAGCGCACAACACCGTCCGATTCCGATCTATGCAGAAGGGCCTGCATCAGTTGCATTCCAACGCCCTTGCCACGGTGGTCGGCATGAACAAAGACCTCATCGACATTCAAGTAGCGCTCGCCCTCGGGCTCGAAAATTGCGCCTCTCCCGAGTTTCACGACTCCCGCAGCGTAGGCAATTACTTCGCCCAGAAATTCACCAACGAAGAAAAAGCCTCCATCAAGCCAGGGTTGAAGATGCTCAGCCGCACATGCGACATAGCCGGTCGTGCAGTCTTCATCAGCCCAAAGTCGCGACAACTCCAGGACTGAGTGCACATCGCCATAAGCCGCCGGTCTGATGCTATAACCGTCGGCGTCTTTCACTGCCGTCTGACCTTGAGATTGAAGCTCTTCCACAGTTACGGACAGATTCCAGAGTGCTTATTAGAGAGTTGTACATCAAACCGCCCCAAAGGCATCATCGCTCCAGTGCGATCTCGCAACCTTTGTCTCTCCCAATGAGTCCACCGCAATTGGACACTTGAACAGCAGCACTGAACGGCAGCCTTACTTGACGAGACGATTGCAGACGCGGACCGCCACCAAAGACTTCAAAGAGAGCAGTGCGACTGGGCGTGAGCGAGGGCAGAGCTCAGGACCGGGCGGGAGTCGGAATCCATCCGAGTTCTTCCCTCCAGTTGGGGCCGACATTGGCAAATCTGCTCAAACGGAGACCACTAATGTCGGTGCTGGATTCTCCGTGGAGCACCAATTCGCTCACGACCCTGCCCGTGGCGGCTGCGATGGCGAATCCATGAGCCGATGCGGAGACAAACACAAAGTTGCTCGGCCGGTCCAGGATGTCAATGATAGGCATGGAGTCCGGGGCCTGTTCTATCACCCCGGCCCAGCTCCGGATTACAGGCACGTCCGCTACCCCTGGAAGCAAGTCTGCAAGCCGCCTGGCAATGTTCCGAATGAGGGGAGTGTTGGGCTTGCTGGGATAGGTGGTCAGATCCACATCAATCCATTCGTGGGGTCCTCCACCAAAGAGCAGATTACCCTTTTTGGCCTGGCGCCCGTAGAGTCCGTTTCCCGCTAGGGCGAATTGAAAGAGTGGCTCTAAGGGAGCGGTGGCAATAATCTCTGCCCTTGCCGGCGCTAGGGGAACGCGAACGCCCACCATCTCTAGAATCAACGCCGTCTGTGGCCCAGCAGCGCAAACCACCGTGTCGGCCTCAATGATGCCGGCGGTCGTCTCGACCGCCGAGACCCTCCCGTCAGCGAGCTTGAAGCCCGTGGCGGCGGTATTCTGGTAGAGGTTGCCGCCCCTGTCTTGAAGAGCCCATGCAAATGCCTGGACCGTCCGCTGAGGGTTGGCGTGACCGCCCTTTGGTAAAAAGATCCCGCCGAGCGTCCTATCGGTGATACAGGGTACCATGTCCTGTACTTCGAAACGGTCCACCAGGTCCACACGTACGCCGAAGCGCTCCCCTACCTCTTGCTCGGTTAAGTAGCGGTCCATCTCCTCTTCTGAAACGGCAACTTGGAGCCTACCTTGCTGCACGAACTCAGTGGGATAGCCCAACTCATCGTCCAGCGTCGGCCACAATTTCACAGATTCCACCGCCAACGGAACCAAATCCGGCTCGTCAATTCGCTCGCTGATTATCCCGCCGTTGCACCCGGAAGCCTCGGCTCCAACGATCCCTTTCTCGACGACGACGACATCCTTGCCCGCCTTGGCCAGATAATAGGCTGTGCTGAGGCCCGAAATGCCACCACCAATGATGACTACGTCTGCTCTGTTACTAAGCATACTGCCACTCCGTTGATCCACTGATCACTGCCTACCCCAACACTCTACTCACGGGAACGAACCACTTGACCCAATTCTCGCGCATCTGCTCCGTCTCATCGTGCGGCCACATGACACTCAGCGGCAAAGGTCGAACGGGCGGCCGGAAGGACATATACGGTACTTTTGCTATATCGGTACCAGATTCTTCGGCAAGCAGTAAAGACACTTGCTCACTGCAGAGTCGGCCTTGGCAGTGGCCCATTCCGGCCCGTGTCAGGCGCTTGACCTGGTCTGGATTGACCGGGTCATCCTTCGCCTGGGTCTGGAGGCTTCGACTACTCATCTGCTCCGACCGCCAATTCAAGTATCGCGGAGGCTGCAAGCCAATGAGGTCACCACGCGTAACCTCCTCGCACGGACAGGCGAAAACATCCAGCCCACCGGCATTGACCAACGACTGCAGCCACTTCTTCCAGACCGTGTGTACTTCAGCCGGTGTTGCGGTGACGGCCTCGGCCTGAATCTCAGACCTCCGGGCCAGGGCCTGCGCTCTGTCGATAGCGCCAAGCGACTCGGCAGCGGCAATGCCGGCGAGGCGACCTTGATTGTGTGCAATCTCTGGGTCCAGGACCATGCCGTCGTGGAAGCCGGCAACATCACCCGCGACGAACACGGTGTCAACGCTGGTCCGCATCCAGTCATCGCAGTCCGGCACGTACCCGCCAAGCTCGGACTTGAAGGTTATGTCGCAGCCCAGAAGACTAAGTAGCTCTATGTTGGGCACCAGGCCGATTGCAAGGCACACGGTATCGGCGGCGATGGCCCTTTCAGAGCCGGCAATCAGCTCGTTGTTGTCGTCGATCTCGATCAGCACGACCGAATCGATATCGTCGGCCTTGCCGACGGCCTCCTTAACGGTGTGGGAGGTATATAGCGTAACGCCCTCTTCTTGCAGCCCCGCCATGAGAGTCTCATCGCCGCGCGCGGAGCAGGTCACGTCCACGATGGCGGCTACTTCAATCCCGCTATCCAGAGCCATCCTGGCGGTGTTAAGACCCAAGTTGCCGGAGCCCAGGACCACCATGCGCCGCGAGGACAATGCCTGGTAGCGACTCAGCAGCGAGTGAGCGCCGTTGGCTCCCATTGCCCCTACCAGGTTCGACCCGGCAAAGGACATACTCAAGTCTCGGGAGCCTGCTGCCACGATCAGTCGATCGTACTTTATCATCCACGACCGCTTGTCGTCTGCCAGACCGAGTTGCGGGCCGTCCAGTTTCCTACTGGTATCAGTATTGCAAAAAGCACCCCACACGCAGGTACCAAGCTGAACGTCAACGCCGACCCTCTCAGCCCCCGCCAAAGCGTCGTTAGCCGCGGCCACCCTCTGCAGCATCAGGGCCCTATCGTCCAGCGAGTCCATGGTTCGTTTGCCGAAGTACAGAGGTACGTCTAACCCCATCATAGACATGCCAATGGGATTCTCGTCGATGAGCGTGACCTGGACCCCGGCCTGGGCCGCTTCGATGGCGGCAGCCGTCCCCGCTGCTCCCGCTCCCACAATCACCAGTGATTTGGATTCCATATACGACCCCTCCTGTCGATCTGGATGTCTGTTCTACGTCGAATGTGCCTTAATTTACGTCAGTTCTGCGCGGAGATTCCTAGGTGCCTACTCGCGGCGATGAGACCCGGTCCGGCAGCGCACCGCTCAGAGCGCGGATGTACTCGGGGCCAAATCCACAGCATGTGCCTACGACTTGGACTCCCATACCGACCCACTTGGCGGCCTTCTTAGTCAGTTCCGCCGCAGACTCCACGTTGACAATGCTCTTGTCCTGCCAAGTCTCCAGGTAATCGGTCCTGCCCGCATCTGGATAGGCGACAATGGGGCCGGTCCATTGGTCGAGGACTACCTGAAGCGCCGCCGTGGTTTCGTCTACCTTACTGTGAAACACGCCTAGTACATCGGGACCCAGCGCGGCTATCTCGCTGACGCCATCGGCCAGAGTCATATCATCATTAACCGTCCGCCAGCTTGAAGTCCACATCGGCACTCCCATACCGCGAATATAGTCACGGTAGTCTCCGGAACTCATCCTAACCGTCTGTCTGTCGGGCGCCATTGACACCGTAAATGCCACCCACACCGGCAGTCCTGCAGCCTTGGCCGCCTCAGTTGCGATCGCCCTGGACTCGTTATCGGCCCACAAGTTCTCGATCAGGAAAAAGTCCACCCCAGCCTCGGCCAGGATACTCGCCTGCTCGTCGACATAGGCCCTTAACTCCTCCCTCGAGAGGCTGGCGCCATAGCCATAGCCAGTGCCGCCAAGGAGTGCTCCGGTTCTGCCGTCGCGTATGGGGATTCGGCAAGAGATAGAGCCGGCAATATACACCTGCTTGTCACCAGCGGCCCGGTCTATCGCCTCCAGCGCTGCGCCCACCGCCCGCGTGTTTATCTCCCGTATCAACTCGCCGTGCCCGGATGCCTCCAGCGCAGGGCGCAGGTTGTTGAAAGTATTCGTGGTAATGATGTCGGCCCCCGCACGAATGTAGCGCTCGTGCATCTGTCGCACCGTTGCGGTGTGCGTGTAGTTGCCGGGGCCGCACCACGAGGCCGGGTCCATAGGCACGCCCATAGCCTGCAGCTCAGTCCCAATGGCTCCATCCAACACGACCACGTCACCCCGGTCCAAGCGGCCCTTCAACTCGCCATAGTTGGCCATGACTTGAAACCTCGCTATCGCTATGCAAACTGGCCGAAAACACCTACTTCAAGTCGCCATTGACAAAGAACTTAGGGCTACTCGAAAGTAGCGAAATTATAGTCTCTCTTGGGCAATCTGTCAAGCAAGTCAAGCCCACAAATTTAAGTGGCCGAAAACGCCCACACGGAAGACGGAAAGAACGGTAGGATTCGCGAAGATTACTGCTTACGCGCGAGGACCAGAGGGTGGTCCTCGCTGAACTCCTGGTTTGCATATTCGTAGCCGGAACCCGTTGACTTTGTCTCAAGCAGCTCGAACCCCGCTCCGGTCAGAATCTCTCTGTACTCCCCATGGCTGAAGTTGCTCCAATACATCGTCACTCCATGGAAGTCTTCCTCCGTGTAGCCCTCCTCGCTGCAATGACTGAGAGTGCATAGCAGGTACCCGCCTGGCTTGAGCCACCGGTGGATCCTCCGAAACAGGACCGGGTGCTCCTCTCTGGGAAGGTGGAATATGGAATAGAATGCCACCACCGCATTGAAGCTGGAAGGAGGAAAGCGTACCGACATGACGTCAGCGCACAAGAAGTGGGCGGTTGGCACATTCTGCCGTGCCCGATGGATCATCTCTTGTGAAATGTCCACTCCTGTGACACGGTAGCGTGCGGCCAGCGACTTGGCGATCGGGGTTCCGGCGCCGCAGCCGATGTCGAGCACCGCGTCGCCGTCGTTCAGTCTGTCTGACAGTCCCCGTATCTCAATTCCTGGCTCAGCCTTTCGGGAAATGTCGTACGCCGCCGCGCACGCATCATAGGCTCGTCGTACAAATGCCTTGTAGTCGATTTCCGGATCAATCGCAGGAATCATCACTTCCGGTGTTTCTTTGTCAGCAGCAAGAGCTATCCTGGTGCAGTACCTGGGAATCCCATTAACGCCGGGGATGTGAAAGCGGGTGACAGGCCGGGGGAAACCAGCAATTGGCAGACTCGAAGCGCCACCCTCAACTGGGAGGATTGAGAAATACCAGGCTTTGGGGGTGGCTGAGGGGACTCGAACCCCCAACCGCTGGAGCCACAGTCCAGAGCTCTAACCAGTTGAGCTACAGCCACCGTGCGGGGTGTATTCCTAGCTCAGTCTAGCAAGCAAATCGGTCTCTCGTCAATTGAAAACGCGATGCACGAGTTTGCTGGGTCACGCGGCAATGACTATGGCCCTCCTGTAGCAGCATCGACAGGCGAGCCGTATGCGTGATCTCACTCTATTTTTTGAGTCTCGGCTAAGCGATGAGTCTTCCAGCTTCATCCGCTGTTCTGCGCCCATTCTACAAGTCAACTACCGTCTCGGATTCACTGCGCGGGGTTTGCTTGGCACAGTTAGTTCTGTTGTAATCGCGAGCGGAAGATCCACAGCAAATTGAGTAGCGCAATCGCCCTTGCAGCAATTCAGAGGATCGTGCCGATGGTCGGCTCACGCTGCAAGCCTACGCCTAATCCGATGTAGAAGACCACAATTGCGAGCATGAAGAGCAGCGCATCCGCAGTCGTGTTAAGGATTCATCTCATAGCCAACTGCCCCGATTGGTACGGTTGAGAAATCGTACGAAAAGTAAGGGTACAGTGCCGTCTCCCACGCAAGGTTGCCTCACTTGGCAAGCCACAGGAAGGGCGCGGCGTAATTCCTCCAAGCGGCGATCAAAGGGAGGGAAATTGCAGACTGGGCATGTAGTCTGAATCCATTCCCACGGCGGCGCAGAAAAGTGATTCACTTTGGAGCAGGGAAACATCAGCAAAGAAGGTACCCACGCTGCGCTCATAGCACAGCGTGGGTACCAACGCCAGCCTCCACGAAAAGCAGGCCTCCCGCTCTCGGGAGCACATGGCCTTTAGTCTCTCTGGAGTGCCCTGCCCGAAAGGTTGCCAGTTGATCCACTTTCAAAGGTGCGCGGCATGACAACCACTTGCTTGCAGCAAGCGGCGAAAGCCATTCTGTGCTGGGTCAACGGCTACATACCGCTAACTTTCAGCGTCCCACTGGGATGGTTCAGGGCACACGCCGAGATCGCCAACCTGGAAGAGGAGTTCAATCTGAATTCTTTAGCAGATACAACCATCCTCAATGGCAATCTCTGCCAACGCCTGCATCTCCTCCTGCACCTCTCGTACCGTCTTCGACCCCTCTTCGAAAGCTCCCCAGTTCTCTCGCCAGGCGCCATCAACCTCTGATTGTTTGATGATCTGCTTGGTTGGCACGCTGAGAGCCGTCATAGCCGCATACACCGCAGCATCCTCGTAATCGTACTGTACAATCGGCACTTGGCCGCGGATGGCTGTGTAGCGTCTGCCGCCCAGGTCGGCAATAAAGGAGTCGCTATTCGATCCAATCAGGAACTTGTAGAACTCCCACGTAGCGTCCGGTTCGAGCGACGAGGTGCTAATGTAGTTCGCATTAATCGAATGTACGGTAGCCCGCTGGCCGCCGGGCCCTTTGGGAAGCAGCGTCATCTCTGATCCACGGTGGTGTTTAACCAGACACATACCCGAACGAAATCGCCTTACTTTGCGATGCTATCCCCTCCCTTCTACGCACTTAGGCGGCACCCAAGTAGGAGGCTATCTCGCTATTTGTCGCAATCCAGCATCCTCTCGGTTTCCCCTGTGCATAACGGATCACGGTATCCAGCACGTCGCAGTGCGGGTCGCGCGCGGCCAGCGCCGGCGGATGGAATGCAAAGCTCAATATGTACCGGCGCTCGTGGGCGTGGTCAATCGCCGCCTTGAGCAGGCTGATGTACTCCCAACGATCCAGGTCAAGAACTCTAAAGGCCCCGATGTCGGTCAACCCCATTGGCGCGATTTCCAACAGACCATTTGGATACCGATACGGCTGCAGTTTGTCGATATTCTTACGCATGGCGTTCTCGAGTTGATCGAGGGGAGGACGCTTAACCCCGCGCGGCGCCGGACTGAGGTAGTGCGACGTGACGTGCGTGAACCCTTCCTCTTTGAGCAGCGCTTGGACCTCGGGTACGTCGTGCAGTCCGGTACTGAACGCACCCGGTGTACCGAACCCGGTGACGGTCACACCAAGCCTTTCGCGAATCGCGGCGCTCGTTGCACACACCTCATCCTGGATACACTGCAGGGGCGTGCGGCCATGTGCCCGCCACGGCGCGTTAGCGTACACCGCTTGCAAGTTCTCGATCGTCTTTGCCTTGACATTGAGGTGTGTGTACGTGTGGTTACCCACCTCGTGTCCGGCGGCTACCAGTTGCTTGAGGTAGTCAATGTCCGGGTCCTCGAGGGAGCTTCCCACCAAGAGGAAGTAGAGAGGCGCCCCGTATGTGCTCGCTACCTCATGCATTTTGAGCACATAGTCTTTGCTGTCGTCATCCAATGCGCCCTTCAGGTGGTTCCACTGAGACGTCCAGTAAGGGAAATTCGTGCACATCTCAACCGCGGGACGCAGACTGAGACAGAACTCCGCGCCGTTAGGAAACATTGCTCCCTATCCCATTCTTGCCGCGGCAACGGTGCGGCACGCTGCCATGAACTGGTCAAAGCCGATGGTGTCGCCTACCTGTTTCTGGAACTGAATTAGCGCTGCCCTCGTAAGCAGACGGTCATGGAAGGTCTCTGGAATCTCAGTTCCCAGCGTCGCTTCGCGGATGAGGAAGATCTTATATCCGTACGCTAGCATGGGCTTAGTAGCGCCTTCTGAGCCAAGAATGCACATGTTGGTAGCAAAGCCGGTGTAGATGAGATTCTTGATGCCCCGACTGCGGCAGATGCGGTCGAACTGAGCGCTGGTGAGGATCACCTGGTCGCCCGGTTCAGCTTCACACGAGGAAAGGATGCGCATTTGTTGCCATCCTTCCCAATCCATGTACCCTTTGCCGTGCGTCCGCTCCGCCCGCTCTTTGAGCCAACCGGGATTGACCGCCGGCGGTCCCGGCTCTTGCCGCGGCGGATTGAGTTCGTCCTCCGCCAGCATGTGATGGACAGAATCATACTTCAGGGCGATATTGCGCGGCTCGACGTGGAAGATCGCTAGCCCGGCAGCGCGCGCCGCGTGGATCGCCGGGCGGACATACTGCTCGGCAATCCGCACCGACTCTGCCTGGGTCTCCGGCTTGCCCATATCCACCGAGAAGTTCTCCGGGACGGGAGGGCCGTTCACGTCACCGACGTTCCAAAGATGTAAAGCCACGAATCCGGTCTCATCCGGATCAAGCGCGAACTCCTCTTCTTCCCAGTCGGCGGTGGCAAGGGTCCGCGTACGCCAGTGTCTGCCGTGCAGTCGCAGCGCTAAGTTCGTTTTCGTGGCCATTGTGTCTCCAATAAGTAGATTTGTGTTTTGTCGTCCCTACAGCCGAACAGCGTACCCCTGCCATTTTGTGCCTACCAGGATAGCGAATGCCCTCGCATAAGGTTTTCCGAGCGAGTGAAACAAGCCCCCGCTCGCTCGGAAAACCTTAGCAGATGCAGCCGCCTTCCTCGAGAGCGGTTTCCGCTACGTGTTGCAATGCATCCAGATGTTCCTTGACGGTAAGCTGCCCGCCTTCCAGGGCTTCCCATCCTTTGGTCCATGCCCGATTGACCGCGGACTGCTGCACAATCTGACGGTTGGGGACGCTAATTTCGGCAGAGGCTGCATAGACGGCTGGGTCTTCATAGGGCTGCAGCACGGTGGGCTGGAAGCTCTTGTTGGCCGTGTAGCGGCCGCCGCCGTTGCCCGCCATCCACTTCTGGATATCTTCGCTGAGGAAGTACTTATACACGGCCCACGCTGCCTCAGGATGCGCAGGCTCCTTGCCAAAGTAGTTCGAGTTGATCGCCTGGACGACTTTCCGACCTGCCGGGCCGTTGGGCAGCATCGTCATTTCGACCTTGAATGGATCCGGCTTCTGCATGACGTTCGCTTCGATGACTCTCACGTAGAAGGACCCAGTGACGACGGTAGCGACCTCCTGTTTCGTAAAGTTAGCGCCGACGTTCGGCTCTTTGCCCTTCGTCCGTCCTGCCGACACCCGGTGCTTGATCACCATGTCGAGCGCCTGCTGGGTGGCCGCTACGGCCTCGGGGCTGTTGATGGTCGGCGCCGTGAAGTCTTCGTTCCACCAGTCGGCGCCCCAGGCCAGCAAGTGGTGGCCAAACCACCCGGTGGACCAGTATGGATAGTTGAACCCCCAGCGGGTAACGCGGTCACCCTCGGTTTCAGTCAGTCGCGCCGCCATCTCGACGACAGCATCCCACGTCCAGTTGCCCTGCGCCTCCAACTCACGAGGCGACGTCAGTCCCGCCTCAGCGATGAGATCGGCGTTGTACCAAAACTCCTTTCCATTAGTAACGTAGGCAATGCCATATACTTGCCCGCTGACTCGATCCAACGCGAATTCGTAGAAGTCATCAGGCGAAATCTCCGTGTCGGCGGCGAGATAGGGATCGATCGGTCCGATTACTTCTCCAGTGAGCAACTGGCTCAGAAAGGAGAAATGCCCCCAGTAAACATCCCACGAGAGACCGGCGGCTTGGGCAGCCACCACCTTCTCAGCATATGCGGCGAGACCGCCTCCCGGATGATAGTCAATCTGAATATCTATATCGGGAAGCGCCGCCCTCATGTCGGCGAATGCCCCTTCGAAGTTAGTCTTGCGCGGCTCTCCACCCGTGTCGTACCAGATGTAGGACACTACCGGCTTTTCACTCTCCCCACTTGGCCCTGCGGCTTGTGGCGCCTCCGCGGGCGCCTCCGATTCAGCAGGCGCAACGGCCACTTGGCCGCAGGCCGCAAGACTCACTCCAGCCATCGTGACTGCACTGCCGGTCAAGAACGAGCGACGGGTCAGATTCTGAAACATACCACAACCTCCCCGTGGGGCAAACTGCTAGCGTTCAATTCGGAGGACAAACAAGCCTAGCTTGTGTTTCGCAAGAGACTTGCTGTATCTGCGCACAGACGACCGTTACCTTGCAGGTTCACCTCCTTTCTTCTAACGCTGCGTCTTCGCGCTGGTCGCCATCACGCTGTGGTTTCGCCACGTAGTCTCTTGCGGTTCGACGGTCGCATCGATATACCACATTTACGTCTTCCCTGCCGGCATTGGCCAAAGCAAGTCTTCCTAGAACCAGTCGTCCGGCTCCCGCGGGAGAAAAAGCCTGGGGCGTTCCCCGGCGTACAGACATAAAGCCGAAATCCTCCATATTGACGAAAACCGGACGCAATGTACGACTTCCTCCTGACAAAGACATTGTATCTCTTCACCGCACGTTGTCAAGTGGGAGGGGCGCTCGTTAGCTACGATTACACTAATCGTCTGCAGGCACCTCAAGGCGCCCCGCTTCAGCACGGGGCGATGCTCGCCGGTATCCCTTGGATAGGGACGTGCTTTCCTTGACATGCCGCGCTCGCGGCCAGCGTGCGTCTTGGTAATCCACAGTCGTGATTCCTCACTACCGTCGGTCTGCCACGCGCATCCGCCGGCACTTGCCAGAGCGGCGTGATTTGCCGGTCCAGAATCTCACCGACCAGCAGCCGGATAGTGTAGGCAACAGGCTGCACCCCAGGAAGTCGTGAGTCTCTTGCGCCCGGCAGAGGCAGCGTTTGCTTGGTTTGGCTACTGCACGCTCGTGTGCCGATAACGCTCCACTGTCGGCTTCAGAGCCTCCTGCTATCGGCCAACGCTGTGCACAATACCCGGCCGACACAACGGCTCTCGAAAGCTGGGAAATCACTCGAGGATAATATGCCAAACGCAGTTGACGGTTAAGCAGCAGGGGTGGTAAGATGATTTTTGCCTGTTTATTAGCAGGTGGTTCTTTAACAGGTGAAGAGTGATGAAGGTAAAGGTGTTTATCGTAGGAGAGCGAGGGCCTAGCTTTTCCGGGATGAGGCGGTTTCAGTTATTCTGTTATCCCTTTTGTTTTGGAGAGTTTGATCCTGGCTCAGGATGAACGCTGGCGGCGTGCTTGATCAATGCGAGTCGTGCGCGTCCCTTCGAGTGCTTGCACTTGAAGGTGATGAGCGGCGTGCGGGTGCGTAACACGTAGATTACCTGCCCTCGTGTGGGGAATAACCTGGGGAAACCCGGACTAATACCGCATAATACCGCCGGTCACTTGACCGGCAGTCAAAGCCCTTACGGGCGCACAAGGAGGGGTCTGCGGTCTATCAGCTTGTTGGTGAGGTAACGGCTTACCAAGGCTTTGACGGATAGCCGGTCTGAGAGGATGGTCGGCCACACTGGGACTTGAACATGGTCCAGAGCCCTACGGGGTTTAGCATGAAGGAATCTTGCGCAATGGGCGAAAGCCTGACGCAGCGACGCCGCGTGGAGGATGACGCCGTTCGCGGTGTAAACTCCTTTTCTTGGGGAAGAATTCAGACGGTACTCAAGGAATAAGCCCCGGCTAACTCCGTGCCAGCAGCCGCGGTAATACGGAGGGGGCTAGCGTTATCCGGATTTACTGGGCGTAAAGGGCGCGTAGGCGGCAGAGCTAGCCGCTTGTGGAAGCTCCTGGCTCAACCAGGAGATGCCAAGCGGAACGGCTCCGCTCGAGGCAGGGAGAGGGTCGCAGAACTGGCGGTGGAGTGGTGAAATACGTAGATATCGCCAGGAATACCCGTGGCGAAGGCGGCGACCTGGCCCTGTTCTGACGCTCAGGCGCGAAAGCGAGGGGAGCGAACGGGATTAGATACCCCGGTAGTCCTCGCTGTAAACGATGGGTGCTGGGTGTTGGGGTCGGACTTTTCTCCGCCCTCTGTGCCCAAGGTAACCCGCTAAGCACCCCGCCTGGGGAGTACGGCCGCAAGGCTGAAACTCAAAGGAATTGACGGGGGCCCGCACAAGCAGCGGAGCGTGTGGTTCAATTCGAGGCTACGCGAAAAACCTTACCAGGATTTGACATGGACGTGGTACCAAACCGAAAGGCGAGGGACTGCGGGGGAAACTCCGTGGAGCGTTCACCGGTGCTGCATGGCTGTCGTCAGCTCGTGCCGTGAGGTGTTGGGTTAAGTCCCGCAACGAGCGCAACCCCTGCGACTAGTTATATCTCTAGTCGGACTGCCGCGAGCAACGCGGAGGAAGGTGGGGATGACGTCAAGTCCGCATGGCCTTTATTGTCCTGGGCTACACACACGCTACAATGGACGGTACAACGGGAAGCAAGCGCGCGAGCGTAAGCGGATCCCTTAAAACCGGCCGGTAGTTCGGATGAGAGGCTGCAACTCGCCTCTCTGAAGACGGAGTTGCTAGTAACCGTGGGTCAGCATACCGCGGTGAATACGTTCTCGGGCCTTGTACACACCGCCCGTCACACCACCAAAGTTGGCAACACCTGAAGCGGCTTCCGCGAACCCGCAAGGGACGCACGTCGTGAGGGTGGGGCTGATGATGGGGGTGAAGTCGTAACAAGGTAGCCGTAGCGGAAGCTGCGGCTGGATCACCTCCTTTCTAGGGTTTACTACCCATGACCTCCTGTCCCATCTAAATGCTTTCCCAACCTCTCCAACTTACACCCCCTTCATCACCCTCCACCTGCTAACCCAGCCACCTTTCACCATTCCAGACACTCTCCTAACCAATCTACCCCTCTCCACATGAGGGGTTCTTCTTTTCTATCCCCCCAGCCATCTCCCTACGGAAACCTTTGCGATGCCCCTTCCCCCGTCAAGGGGGAAGATGGGGATGAGGATGAAAAGGGCCTCACTCCAAGTTTCCAAACACTTTCCGCCTCCCCCTGGTTTCCGGCTTTCGCCGGAAAGACAGAGCTATGCATCGGGCTGCAAGTCCGCGCATGCCCCGTACCCCGGATACGGGGGTCTCCAACAAGCAAGCATACAGACCCCGCAAGTGTGATCATCTCTTCCCCATCCAAGTAGCTGTCCATTGCCCGCTCCTATCTTCGTTCCCACCTTTCCTCTCCACCCTATCCACGTACTTCGGTTGTGTGCCGCGGTACGCCGTGCTATAGTGACAAATGCTGAGTAGACTAGACAGCCGCGCATCGATCATATACTTAGTATGGTCACCGTGAGGAAAGTCCCCACTCCATAGAGCAGGGTAGCGGGTAACACCCGTCCGCCGCGAGGCGAGGAATAGGGCCACAGAGACCAATGCCGGCCGGCGCGGCGACAAGCGGTGTCGACCGGAGTGAAAAGGGTAACCTCTACCCGGAGCAAGGCCAAGCGCGGGACGGTGAGGTTGCTCGCTTAGTCCCAGGTAGGCCGCAAAGAGGCGCAGCGTAACCTGCAGCCCAAGATAGATGGCTGTCCGCGACAGAATGGGGCTTATCGGTCTACTCAACACGCATCTGAGATGCGGACGCATTTACAATGCGTATGCGACGCGGGGTGGAGCAGTGGCAGCTCGTCAGGCTCATAACCTGAAGGTCGAGGGTTCGAATCCCTCCCCCGCTACCAATTCAGTTCGTTCTTCACACCTTCGGCTCGTTTGTGTTTCTGTGCTGTAGGGAAGGTTCAGCATGGCAGCGCTCGAGCGCCTGGCGGCACTATACGCGTTCGTATTGGGGGCGGCAATCGCCCTGCATTTTCTCGCTACGCGGTTTTACGATTCGGGATGGGTGGACGCATCCCTTCCAGTGTGGAAGATCCTAGATCCCCTCCAAGTCATCGGGTTGGCAATCGTCCTGATCGTCGCCTTTACCCGCAAGCGCCGCGTGGATGCCGACGCAGGCGATAAGTCAGTCACCCGGGAGTACCTAGAAGCTAACTTTGTTTTCTACTTTGCGGCCGCGCTCTTCCTGGCGCTGTTGTGGAATTGGTTTGGCGTTCAGTGGGCCGAACCTCCTACCAGTGACACCCAACTCTGGGTTGTGATTGACGTTACCCTTCCGCTTCTGTTGATTTCCACCGGGTTCCAGCTCTTGCGCGATTCATCGAACTAGGCCTCTAAGAGGACACACTATCCTCGGCCTAGGAGGCACGAATTGGCAAAGACCGTCTACCTCGCCAATCCTTACGGCTTCTCTGCCCAGCAAAAGGCATTGCTGCTCCCCCCATTAATTGCGGCGCTGGAGAAGCTTGGGTTGGAAGTATGGGAGCCTTTCGAACGCAACAATCAGGTAGATTTCTCCCAACCGGATTGGGCGTACCAAATCGGCCAGGCCGACTTTCGCGATGTAGAGGCAGCCGACGGTATTTTCGCTGTGATCAATGGCGTTCCTCCCGATGAAGGGGTGATGGTCGAGCTAGGCATGGCCATTGCGCTGGGTAAACCCACGTTCCTCTTTCGAGATGACTTGCGATCCGCGACCGATAGCGGGATGTATCCTCTAAATCTTATGCTGTTCACCGGGCTGCCCGAAGAGGGTTGGCAAGACTACTACTACACCGGGATCGAGGAACTCGCCTCGCCGGACAAGACGCTGGCGAAGTGGGCGCGGGACCCATGATACTGGCACCTTACAAGCGCCTTATACCCCCAAGTTTGGGGGTCTTTTTTCTGTCGGCAATTGTGGCCTTAAAATGCATATCCATACCTGCAAGGGTTCATTGGCGATGCATATCCGACAGAGGGTGAAACAACTGGCAAGGTGAATACTACTCAGGTGATCAAGAGTGCGCTTGCGCTGCCCTGGCCTGCCGAACTGAGCGTCGGCCCACACCGCCTGCACGGCTATGCTCACTCTCCGTTTGGCGCAATAACAAGAGTGGACTGGAGCGTCGATGCCGGCGCAACCTGGATTGAAGCCAGGGTGCTGGAACCGCAGATCCAGTACTCTTGGGCACGCTTTGAGTTTGCCTGGGATGCTCGAGCAGGCGAGCACACCCTCATGACCCGCGCCACGGACGCGGCAGGCAATACCCAACCGGATTCAATTCCCTTCAATGAAAAGGGCTATCTCTTCAACCAACCGCTGCCTCATCCGATTTCGGTCAAGTGATCGGCCCCGACTATCCCGGTGCGACGCAGTGCCGGCATAGCCTTGATTCACCTCGACTTGGAGCGACATGGCACAAGGCGGTACAGTGGTTAAAGGTACGTGGCGATAGATTGCGATCACATTGAGGAGCCTGCGCTTGAAAACCCCTGGCCTTGCTGTAGAGGCAACGGAACTAACAAAAGTCTACCGCAATGGTGTGCTTGCCAATGACAAATTGAATGTAGCCATGCGTCGCGGTCAGGTCTACGGCCTCTTAGGCCCTAATGGCGCAGGTAAGAGCACGTTTGTCCAGCAAGTCATGGGTCTCGTCCGGCCCACTTCGGGTAGCGTCTGGGTATTTGGTGTAGACGCGGAGCGTGATCCCGAACGCGTCAAGCGCATGATTGGCTACCTGCCGCAGACATCGTTTGCAATGCGCGACTTACTGGCGGAAGAAGCCATCTACTTCACAGGCCGCCTCAAGGGCCTCCCGCACAAGGAAACACTGCGCCAGCGCGACCTGTACATAGAGCAGTTTGAGGTCGATGAGATTAGGCGAAAACCAATCAACCAGCTCTCCGGCGGCATGCAACGAATGACGGGCTTCATCATGGCCCTACTCGGCAGCCCGCCGCTTCTGGTGCTCGACGAACCCACGAATGATCTCGATCCGCTGCGACGGCGAGCAGTTTGGGAAGCCATCCGCCAGGCGGTAACCTATGAAGGCGCTGCCTGCCTCTTGGTAACGCACAATGTCCTCGAGGCCGAGAGAGTAGTGGACAGAATTGCCCTTATTGATGAGGGACGGGTCCTCGCCGAAGGCACGCCCGGCGCCATGAAGGGCCGCCTGGGCGACACAATCCGTCTTGAACTCTGGCTGCGGGACGGCGCCGAGCTATCGAGAGCCCAGGAATCAAAACTGAGTACGCTCGGCACCCTGCATCAATCACGACCGCAACACGTCCTATTGCGGGTTCCGCAAGCACGAGTAGGGCAGACCATAGACCTAGTCCTGGCTGAGATCGGTGCAGATGCGGTAGAGGACTTTCGTTTGGCGACGGCTTCCCTCGAGGATGTGTATGTTGAAGTCGTTGGCCGTTCCCTCAAGGATACGGAAAGTGAAGAACCAACACAGTCGTCTAACCCAGACCGGGTCGGCGCTAATCGAGTCTAGTGTGAAAGTGAATTTATGACAAGTTCCAGCAGTACACGCTTGCATACGGCGTGGAATAGCCTGAGTCACTTTTGGCAAAACTACATTCATCTGACTGCCGTAATTGTATTGGAATTCCGGCAGTGGCTGACGATGATACTATCAATTTCAGTACTGCTCAATCTTGGTATGGTCTTTGC
Organism: Chloroflexota bacterium; assembly: GCA_965221905.1. Classification (GTDB taxonomy): domain Bacteria; phylum Chloroflexota; class UBA11872; order VXOZ01; family VXOZ01; genus VXOZ01. The sequence continues at coordinate 1,923,874 of OZ244922.1, read as the reverse complement.
ATTCTCATTTATCTCCGGTTCCCGAGAACCGGAGTTAGGCCGTTACTTTGTTTCGGGCGCAGCCGTAATGTCCCTCGTCACCCTCGGTATCATGATGGTCGCCCAAGACATGGCTCAGTCAAGACGGAACGGCGCCATCCTCTACTACGCTTCACTGCCGATCAGCAAGACGGCCTTTATCCTGGCAGTAGTCTCCGGCAACGGCATGGCCGCCGTACCGGGAATGATAATTACGCTGCTGGTGGGAAGTTGGTACTTTGGCTTCTCGCTTGCGCTCAATCCGCTCATGCTTGCCGTCGTTCCACTCAGCGCGATCTCATTGGCCGGCGTGGGTGCGGCAATTGGCCTCGGCATCCCGAACTGGCGCGTCGCGGGCTTGGTGGCCCAGGCGACCATGTTCTTCATCATGTTCTTCGCCCCGGTGATGATCCCAAACGATCGTCTTCCGGCGATACTACAGTATACGGGGATGATACTGCCCCCAACCTATGCCGCTCAAGCCTTCCGCGCCGCTCTGCTACCGGAAATTACTGTTGCGCTTCTCACAGACTTAGCGATCCTGGCGGTCTTTGGCTTGGGGTCGTTAGCAATCGTGGTCAAGACGCTAAAGTGGCGGCTGGAATGACGTTGGCAAGTATCCAAGGGCTACGCGCGGCGGGCTATTTTTCCGGCACCGACTAGCGCCGGTCGTCACCTCTGCAAGCTGTCCACTCACCTCTAAGCTGCGGGGCTGCTGCTAGAGGGCATCGTAGAGGACCTGCCGTATATTCTCAGGAGTAACCCGGCGGGGATTGATGTCGATGTTACGGCTGCGGAATGTATCCTGGACGATAATGCCGAAGTGCTCGTCCGTTACGCCGGCCTCGCTCATTGACGCAGGAATGCCAATGTCGGCTTCCAAGGCTCTTATCGCTTCGATGGCGGCGAACGCAGCCTCCCGTTCGGTCTGACCGGCGTGTGTCACGTCGAATTCACGCGCAACCGCCGCCAACTGCGGTTCACAGGCGATGCGGTTGAATGCGAGTGCATGGGGAAGGAGCAGAGCATTGCTGAGACCGTGGGGAAGATGGTGGTACGCACCCACGGGATGGGCCATAGCGTGAACGATCCCAAGCCGAGAATGTGAAAAGCCGATGCCGGCGATGCATGCTGCCGCCTGCATATTGCCGATTGCATCCATGTTGCCGCTGTTACCCACGGCGGCGCGTAGATGCCGGCTAACGAGTCGAATGGCGTAGAGATTTAATGAATCGGTGAAAGGCGTAGCCAGGGGCGAAGTGACCCCCTCGACCGCGTGCGTAAGCGCGTCCATGCCGGTGTGAGCCACCACGTGCGGCGGCAACGTGGTCAGCAATTCGGGATCGAGGAAAGCCACCCGCGGCGCTAGGCGCGTGCTTACTATGGACATCTTGAATTGGCGATCAGGTAGGGTAATCACTGCGGCGAACGTGACCTCAGACCCTGTTCCCACCGTTGTTGGCACCGCATAAAGTGGCGGCAGGTCGTTTTCAAATGCATTGAAGCCATCGTAGTCAGCTACAGAGCCGCCATTGGAAATGAGTACGCCTGCGGCCTTGGCTACGTCAAGCGAACTGCCGCCGCCAACTGCCAGCAGTCCATCGCAATCGCCGGCGTAATAGGCTGCGACAACCGCTTCAACGATGCTTTCTTCCGGGTCAGCTCTTACCTGATCGAAGACAGTTGCTGCGACACTGGCGCCTTGCAATGAACGTGTGACCGGAGCGAGCAGTCCGGCATTGACGATGCCTTCGTCTGTGACAATGAGTATTCTCTTGTGACCTTCAGCCGACAGCGTTGGACCAATCTCCGCTACGGCACCGGGTCCGCTGAGCACTCTCGTAGGTACCACAAAGGTGTGGACCGCCATACACGCTCACTCCTTATCCTGCGTTTGCTCAATGCTGGCATGAGTGTAGCAGGGCACATGCATCGAGGCAAACAACGAGGCGAATGGTGGAGGCTAGTATCCAATAGTCCCTTGACCGGATTGCCCGCACTCATCGCTGGCAATTCACGGAGCTATAAAAAACACTGAACAGGCGCTGCCCACTGGCAGTCGAATTCCAAGTAGCCCTCACTTTGAGCACTCTTGACCACAAGTTCTTGATTGTGTATATTGCAGCCAATGCAGTGATTGTGCCGACTTCAGCGCCAATCGCAGCTAGGTAATCGGGAAGATAGCTCAGAGCACCTCTAAAGGAGTGACGCACGATGAGAGATTCACGCATTACTCGCCGCGGTCTTCTTGGCGCCAGCGCAGCTACCGGCGCATTTGGGCTGCTGGCTGCGTGCGGACAGACGCAAACGCAGTCCACGGAGATGGAAGGCGACCAGCCAAAGGCCGCGGAGCCGGCTGCGGAAGCGGGACCGAAGACCCAGGAAGTGAAGCTGAGCGTACAGGACGGCGGCCGCTGGCAACCCTGGGTGGAAGGCATCCTGAACGAACGTTTCCAGGCAAAGTATCCCAACGGTGAGGTTGTCTTTAAGCCGCGTACGGGCGGTCAGGCCCATACCTTTGTGGAACTTTCGGTTGGATTGGCTGCCGGCGTAATGCCCGATCTCTTCAAGATGGGTCAGGCTATCGCGCCTTCCATCTATATGGTAGGGCTGGCTATCCCGCTGAACCCGTATTTTGCGCAGTGGGGCATGGAGCCCGACTTCCTGCCCAGCACCCTGGATACAGTCCGCGTCAAAGGGCAATTGCAAGGCATGCCCATGATGGCCGCCAATCGCTCCTACTGGATCCGCGATGACCACATGGCTGAGGCAGGTTTGACGCCGCCTACCGCATGGACCATGGACGATCAAGCCGACTTCGCCACCACAATGACAAAGTGGAAGGTGTTGGGCAAGGAGATTGAGCGGTACGGCTTTAACCCCGGAAACTTGGCCCGTGATCCCGAAGAAGCCGAATTGAACGGCATCGTCGAGTCGAACGGCGTGCAATGGGTCACCAACGGCAAGGCATCCGGTTTCGTGAACGGCCCTGAAGCGATCTCGGGACTGGAATTCCAGTTGCGTCGCAAGTTGGGATTCAATCCCCACGGCTCATCGTACGTAGGTCCAGAATTCAAGGGCTACGGCGCTGGTTACGCCGGCGGCTACGTCTCCATGATTTGGGGTAACGCCGCCATTGGCCGCCGCGTCTCAACAGATGCTCCGGAAAATATCGACGAGATCTTCGTCGCGCCTGAGCCCATGGGCGACAAGCGTGCAGTGAGCCTTTCGTTCAACGACTGGCTGGGCATTGGCGCGGCTACCGACAACCCGGATGTGGTTTGGGACTTGCTGCTCACGGTGCATGAGGACGACGTGCTCATTGCCTATGATGAGCTGACGTTCTATTTGCCGCCGCGTGTGTCGGTAGCATCCAAGGCCGCCTACGTGCAGGAAAACGCCTTCTTGTCCGGCTTGCTCCGCAATCTGCAGAATGTTGGGCTCGGACGACAGCCGATTCCGGGCTGGGACAAGATGCGCCCGATCATACTAGAAGAGCTGGCGAAGGCAGGCGCCGGCGAACTCGACGCCCGCGACGCGCTCGATAACGTGGCTGCGCGCTGGGATATAGTGCTCCAGGAACCTGGCATTCAGGCGTTCTACAACGAGTAGGAGCGATCCACCTCAGTCCCGATAGGTCGATACAAAAGCAACCAAGCCGGCCCACCTAGAGTGACCGGCTTGGTTGCTTCGCTTTAAAGCCCATTGCCCGCACAAGTCTGAACGCGCCAAGTGGAAAGCGACTGCCTTCTAGTCCCTCGAGCTTCTCTCGTCAGCGAACTGACGCCAGCAGTGCCTCCTCTCAGCCCTCGAACGAGTCTATCCAAACTAAGACCGCAAGACGGGGAAGGGCCCCGGACAAGGACATCCTACACCCCGCCTGGTACGTTTTGCCCGCAGATACGCAGGTAATTCGGCATGGGCGGATCACCTGTGTACCGGAATTCCGCGGCCATGTAGCTCATCGTAATCGCCCGCCGCGACTGTACCGTCAGGTTTGGCGCGGTGCCGTGGAGCAGGAGGCTATGGAAGAAGAGACCGTCGCCCGCCTCCATGGGCACGGCGATCACATCAGTCGGGTTATAGTTCGCCTCATTGATGACATAGTCATCCGGCACGCGCTCATGGGGTACGGGGCCGCGCTTGTGGCTGCCGGGGATGGCTGTAATGCAGCCGTTCTCCGGGGTAGCCGGCTCAAAGGGCATCCAGCATGAACTCAATTCCATCGGCTCAATCGGCCAGTAGGGAGAATCCTGGTGCATCCCTTTGGCTGAGCCAACCTGCGCCGGTTTCATCAGCACCGAGTCGCGAAAGAGCTTCAGGTTCTCACTGCCAATCAGAGCTTGCATGCGCGTCACGACTTCCGGCAAAGTGCCTAGCGCGCGAAAGCAATCGTCGTGAACGACGAGTCGATCGATCTTGCGATAGGCGTCGCCGCGTCGTGCCGGCCAGGGCACTTCGCCACGCTCGACGCGAGGCTCTACCTGAATCTTGACGCCTTCAGGTATGGGCAGACGGTCGTACATGTATGCTTCCAGCCGCTCCTTTAGTTCCGCGATGCCCTCCGCAGAAACCAGACCCTTGATCAGGAGATAGCCGTTCTCTGCATAAAAAGCCTTCTCTGCGGCCGTCACCTCAGTTATCGCCTTTGCCATCGTCTTTTCTCTCCCTTTTTATCGCGATAAGCCATGCATGATCACCGCTAAGCAGCATTGGGCCCTCTGGCGCCACCTACTGTACATGCTGCCATTTTTTGCGCTGCTGCGGCCAATGGCCGCTCGCGTGTACGCCCTTCCCAATGGTGCATCCCGTGTATTATCACCTAAAGGCACAACTATGGGAAAGTAACCGGCGTGTTGAAACTCCCAATCATCACGTGCCGCAGACCTCGTTCATTTTAAAAGAGCGCCGGTTGGCGGGCTTCAAGGGGCCAGGCGTCGATGCCCTTCTCGCGCAAGTGGGCGGAGAAGTCTTGCGGGCCGAACATCGTGAATACCCGTTGCGGGCTAGCCTGCTCCACGTAGGCGCATAGCTGATCCCAGTCGCAGTGATCGCTCAGGGGCAGCGCTTCATCGACGCGCATTCGATACTTGCAGGAGGAATCAACCGCCCAGCCGCTGAGCAGAACGGTGCGATAGGGAGTGAGCGCGAACATCTCGGATCGCCTGCGCGCGTGGGGCGGCATCAGCACCACCGTCCCTTCCTCGCGCCTGCCGTGCCAACGGATTAACCGGCCGGGAAACCGCACACCCATCTCCATGTAAACCGCCGCCATCGCATACGTGGATTCGTGCACCCGCACTGTGAACCCCGCCTGCAGCAAGAGGTGCAGCGCCTCCTGCCCCTTGCCCAGGCTATAGGCGAGTACTACGGGTACTTCACCATTATGTAATGTTTCCCTCACCCACTCGCAGACCTGATCGATCACGCTGGCACGAGGAGGAAACACATAGTCCGGGTGTCCAAAAGTAGCGTCGATAATGAGCGTATCGCATGGAATGGGCGCTGCCGGTTGCCCGAACAGATCATCCCCAAGGTGCAGATCACCGGTGTATACAATTCGTTCGCCCGTAGCATGGACGTCAATGGCGACTTGCGCCGATCCCAAGCAATGGCCGGCCGGAAAGAGCGTCAGCGTGTAATTGTCGCGCTCCAGCGGCTCGCCGTAGCGCAGTGCCTGCGCCTGCTTGATCTTCATGCGCTGCGCGGCGAGGGCGATGGTCTCGGCAGTGGCGAGCACGTGATGGTGAGAAGCGAGATGGTCGCTGTGAGCGTGCGAAATGTACCCTTCCGGCTTCACTCTCCGCGAGTCGAGCCAGAGTTCTAGCTCGGGAAGAAAAATACCGGGTTCGATAGGAGTCTGCATGCAGGGCCTTTCTGTAAAGGTCGCATGAGGAGGTTAGGGTTCAAAAGGGAGTTCCAGCTAATGCAGCGCGCGCAAGCCTAGCCTTCACATCGTTTTTGCCGCCTTGCCTTGCCCCTCAATTGTATCCAATTGTGCCAAACGCACTGAGCACCCTTAGCCGCTCCGGCAACGCGCATGAGCGGCAATCCATTGTGAAGGCGGACTGCTCCCAAGTCAAGAGTCTGGCAGAATCGAGCCCACGAGTTCAAGCGCTCTGCCGACGAAGAGGCCCTGGGTGCCTGTTCTGTAATGGGCCGGGGCAAGCTCATCGTCTTGGTAGGAACCGACTTCGTAGCCGCCGCGTGGGATTTCGCGGTCGGATGCAACGTAGCCAATCATGTCATTCGCCATGCTCACGTGCACCACGTCCAGCCCAAACTCCTCTTTTACGCGCGTACGCGTTTCCATGCCGTACTCTAGGAAAAACTCCCCGGGAAAGCCCACAAACACCAGATGCCCAACGCGAATCACCTGGAGTTCGGTCTCCAAACCGTCGGTTAACGTCCCGCCTTCGATCTGGCGCAGAATGCGCTGCGCCCAGCGGGCCTTGCAGAACGGGAGCCGTCGGCCGGTGTCGGGAAACGCGCCCGTCTCCAAAGCCGCACGCAGATACTCGGCCGTCGGCGGCTCGGCGAATGGCGCGACAATCGGCGTGCTTGCCGCCGCCACGCCGTCTAAGGAACGAGGGTGTGTCTGCTCCCGCGTCTTCACGACTTCCGCTCCCATGATGCGCCCTTCGCGCTCCAGCTCGGCAAAAACCGCCGAGCGGAAGCGGCCGGCCTCGTCGGTGTAGTTGGGTCGAATGTCGCCGTGGCAGCCGAGCAGGAAGCCCACGACGCAATCACTGCCGTACACATCTTCCACGAACGACCGCGCAGGACCGGGATAGTCGGCGCTGATGGCGAAATTATCGCTCATGCTCGTTGGATGGCAAGCGTAGTTGAAGACGATGCCTGCCGGTTCGCCGGCATCGTTATCGAATCGCAGCACCGGCAGTGAATGATCGACCAGCCCATCGGGACGCGGGCAGTTGATCACTTCGCCGTTGCGCTCGCCGCGGCGGTTGATGGCCAGGCCGTACTGCCCGGTGCCGATGCCGCCAACGACGTTCTGAAACCCCTGCATTGCCATTGCCACGACACCCGCGAGCTTATTCTCTAGCTCATCCAGGTAGTCAAGGTCGAGAATCGGCAGGCTATAGGTCAATTCTTCGGTGGGTATGCCGCCGGGAAACGGCTCGCTCGCGCCCGGGAGACCGGCTCCCCAATCTTTCGTATTGGGGCCGCTATGCGCGTGTGTGGCGCCCAGCATGACATGCGAGCCCGGAATTCCCGTCAAAGCCATAATTTTCCTACGGACGCTGTGCGTGCGCTCCAATGGAAAGTCAACCAGATCAGCGCCGATGACGGCAACCGTCGTGGTGTCATCCGCAAACACATACGCGGCGGCGTAGAGTTCATCGTGAATATCGTCTGACGGCTGCCGGCGATTGCCATAGCCGCCGAGATGCGTGCCCACTGGCGGAGTTATGTTAACTTTCGCCGCACCCATGCGGACTCTACCTGACATTGTTCGCCTTCCTCGCTTCTCAAGTCTCGTGATTTCGTAGAGTTGGTGAATTGCAGTTTCTATCGTTGTGGCTAACAAACCTGCTCGGCGAGAGCAAGGGCGCGCCTCACTACAAACTGCTCTGTCTTCGGCTCGAACGGTGCCGGATACCAGAACCAACGGTAGAAGTCCGCCGGTTCCGAGCCGCCTTCCGGATAGGAGCTGGCGGTGCAGACGTACCCCACTTCCGAGTTGCTGTAGCCGAGGGTGAGGGCCATCTGCGCCCGGTGGCTCTCCTGGAGCGCACGCTCGATAGCTAGCCCGATTTCCACAAAAACTTCACCGCCCATGGCGACGATGCAGACACCGCCGAGCCGCAGGACTTGCACTTCCATATCTACTGTTTTGGGAAGTTGCTCGCCGTTCTCCAGCTTCTCGATGAGGTAGTCTGCCCACGTGACCCAGCGATTGCGGCCGGATTCTGTACGATACGACTTGAGCTCGTCGATTGTGGGCGGATCTTGGAAGGAGAGCGGAAGCTGCTCTCTGGCAATGGCGATGGGATAGCCCACTGCCATGTGACTCTCCCGCGCCGCACGCACCGCAACTGCGCCGGCGCCCCGGCCGATCGCCCGAATCTCTGCTGCGCTGCAGGGATGGAAGCGGTCGCCGTCCGGTGTCAGCACCCGCGGGCGAATGTTCCCGCCACAGCCGGTAAGAAAGACCGCAATCGGCGCGCCTTCCGTGGCGAACGACCGCTCAATCTCATCTTTGGCCGGAGAAATGTAATCGCCCCCAATCACGGGGATGCCGCGGTAGTCAAAGCCGGTGCCGTGGCAGGCAACCGAAAAGAGGATGGCGAGCACCGAGCCATCCAGGCGATCGACGCGCAAGACCCGGGCGCGATTATCCACCGTATCCTCATAGTTAGGCAGCATGCTGGACGTGCCGTCCACGACCTTGCGGCGATTAATAGCAAACAGGCCTTCCGCTTCCCCGATGGCGAGCGAAGCAGGCTCTAAAGCGGCATCCGCCCGCGCCACCGTATCGGCGATGCGCTGGATCACCCAATCACGGTATTCCATGTCTACAGGATCAGGCGAGAGCACGGAAATGCTCGGACCGGAGTGCGTATGCGAGGCGTTTAGAAGGACATGATCACCGGGAATGCCGGTCTGTGCGGCAATTCGCGCGCGGATAGCCGCCGCCAACGAGGCTTCCATGTAAATGAGGTCGTTGCCAACCAATGCGACTTTCGTCGACCCATCGTCCAGCACGACGGCGGTGCTGTAGAGGTCGTCAAGCACACCCGTTGATGTCACCGTCATGCCGCTTTGGAGCAAGCCACCAATTGCCGGTGTGATCTGCGTTTTGGCTGCGCCCGCCCAGAGTGGCGCGCGATCCGGCAGCACCTCGTCCTCTCTCATCGTCTGCACCTCTCCTTGCTGCTCCCTATTGCCACTATTCGCTATCATGATGCAGCAGGGGCAATCGTGCAAGTTACGCAAAGTGAAAGGCAAAGAAATGCGCACGTCAGACGTATTACAGTTACTCATCGAATCTTTTGGCGCTTTGGGAGGCGACGAGGGAGTTCTCTTCGGCGACCGCGAGCAGGAGGTAACCGGCATACAGGTGTGCTGGATGGCGAGTCTCGATGCAATCCAACATGCGGGCAAGGCCGGGGCCAATCTCATAATCGCCCACGAAGACCTCTATTTTCCGTCGTGGCGCCCGCAAAACAGCACGACTCCGGTAGATTACCTGAGCTGGCGCGTCAACCAGCGACGCATCGGTCTGCTCACTGACCATGGAATCTCAGTAATTCGAGTCCATGGAACACTCGATCGGCATTGTATTTTCACTGCCTTTGCCAATAAGCTCGGCCTTGGCACACCCGCGGTCGATGAAGGACCGTACCTCAAGGCCTACGACCTGCCGCCGGACACCACCTTTGGCGCGCTGGTGGGGCGCGTCAAGTCGGCGCTGGGGATGGAAGCGGTGCGGGCCACTCCTCATGATCCGGCAGCGCCTGTCCGGCGAGCCGGGTTGCCCTGGGGCGGCTTGGGCCTCTTCGTCAACGTCGGCTACATGCAGTCGATTCTCAAGTACGGCTGCGATGTCTTCATTGCCGGTGAGAGCGACAACTACGGCATGCACTTTGCCTGGGAATCGGGCGTGCCTATGATTGAAACCAGCCACGAGGTGAGCGAGAATCCCGGTCTGGCCGAGTATGCTCAAGAACTACAAGCAGCGCTGCCCAATATCCCGGTGCACTACTACGAGAACCCCATGCCGTGGCGTTGGTGGTAGCATGGAATCAGGATCGGAGTATCTGCGGAGAGAAGATCTTTCGTGGCGGGCACCTTAGACGCAGTGCTGTTTGACGCTTTTGGTACGCTCTTTGCGCCGGTTTCTGCGGGCTCGCCGGCTGCGCACCTGTGTCGCCTCCTAGCCTCAGACGGCGTGAGCGTTCCTGCCGAGCGTGCAGAAAGAGCCACTCTCGCCGAGGTAGAGCTCTATCGCGCGAAATTCCCCCACATTCGCGACGAACAAGAGCTGCGGCAACTAGAGTACGAGGCAAGCGACTTGGTGCTGGCGGAGCTTGAACTCATGCAGTTTCCGCGCGACCGCATGCGTCAACACCTGCTCGATCTCTTCAAGATGACTGCTTATCCTGACGCGGAATCGGCGCTCGGGCAGTTGCGACAGCGAGGTTTGGCACTTGGCGTAGTGAGCAATTACAATGCCCTGCTGCGCGAGCAGTTGGCCGAGCTCGGTCTGGAAGATTGGTTCAGCGTGATCGTCAATTCGGCCGACTTTGGTGAGGCCAAGCCGCATCCCGGCATCTTCCTTGAGGGAGTCAAGCTGCTCGGGGCGTCGCCTGAGCGGGTGCTGTACGTCGGCGACGATCTGCACAATGACTATCTCGGGGCGCAGCAGGTGGGACTCCACGCAGTCTTGCTCAATCGCGATAGTGCGCCAGTTGCCAAAGGCGTCCGTTCGATTGCAACCTTGAACGACCTTCCGGGACTATTGGATCAATACTCCTCATGAGGTCCAGCAGAGTCCGGTTTGCGCAGCAATGCGAATACCGTGAGACCCGCCGGTAGATTCCAGTGCCCTAAGATGTGCCGCTCTAAGGATAATGTCCACCGCAGAGCCGCGTTGAGCGGCTTCCAGAGCGGCCGCACGTCTGACCGGCCTTCATTTCCTTGCCGCGTGAGCAACCGCTGCACAATCGCAAGCGGCAGCAGGATCGCATTCAAGTACGTAATTCTCTCCACTGCAAAGCCCGCGGCCTCGGCGATTCTGCGCAATTCATCCGCAGTATAGCGGTGGCGCGTATGCACTGCGGCGTCATGAGCGCTCATGAGCCATTGGTAGGCGGGCAATCGGACCACACAGTGCCCGCCCGGCGTGAGCGCGCGGCAAGATTCACGCAGCGCCGCTACATCATTCTCTACCTGCGCGTGATAGAGGACCTCAAAGCTAAGAATCATATCGAAGGATTCCGTAGGAAATGGAAGATCGGTCACAGAGGCCTGAACGAGCGCGGTGATTCCCCGCTGGCGGCAAAACGCCAATGCGTCAGAATCTATTTCCGCCCCGGTGAGGGTGCCAAGAGAGGAAAAGTGCTGTAGGTTTGCTCCCGTTCCACAGCCCGCATCCAGGACTTTGGGCATCCCATGAGGCCACTCGATGTCCGATAGAAGCGTCCACATGAGCTTGCGCATGCCCACATACCACCAGAAGCTATCTTCCAGGCGGTACATAGAGTCATACGCTTCCCGCTCCATGGCAAACTCGTGTGTCCCTACTCAGCTAACGCTTCTCAAAGTAGCCCAGCACGCCCGCACAGACCGCGTCAACATCCTCATCGGTCATTTCGGGATACATGGGCAGCGAGAGGACCGTGCGCGCGAGTCGCTCAGCATTCGGAAACTGCCCGGCAAGTGCATGCCATTCAGGGTAGGCTTCGAGCTCGTGCAATGCGTGGGGATAGTGCACTTTCGTGCCGATGCCGCGTTCTGCCAGGAACGACGCCAGGGCATCCCGCGTTGCGCTCTGCACGGCGTAGAGGTGGTAGACATGGTAGCGATCAGGCACCTCCGCCGGAGTATCCAGCCCTTTGACTTGGCTGAATGCCGCAGTGTACTGGCGGGCAATGGCGCGTCTGCGCTCACTCCAGGCATTGAGATGCGGCAGCTTCGCTCTGAGGATTGCCGCTTGCAGCTCGTCAAGGCGCGAATTTTGCCCTTTTACGACGCTCATATACCCTTGGTCAATGCCACCATGGCGCAGCAGACGCAGGCGTGCTGCCAGTTCGGGACTGTCTGTCACCACCGCTCCACCGTCGCCATACGCGCCGAGATTCTTCGTCGGATAGAAGCTGAAGGCGCCTAGGTCGCCGAGACTGCCGACCGATTGTCCGCGATAGGCGGCGCCATGCGCTTGGGCCACGTCTTCGACTACCCAAAGATCGTGTTGCCTGGCAAATTCATTGATTGGATCCATATCCGCCGGTTGGCCGTAGAGATGCACCGGCACGATCGCCTTAGTTGCAGGCGTCACCGCTGTTGCGATTTGCATCGGGTCAATTGTGGCAGTATCGGCAGCGACGTCGACAAGCACTGGAGTCGCACCGGTCGCAGTCACCGCAAGAGCAGTGAAATTTGCCGTAAATGCCGGAATGATTACCTCGTCCCCCGCCCCGATGCCGCAGGCGCGCAGCGCGAGTTCAATCGCATCCGTGCCGTTGCCCACGCCGACGCAGTGAGAGACCCCACAGAACCTTGCAAACTCCTGCTCAAACGCCTCAAGTTCATTACCGAGCACAAACCAATTCGAAGCAAGCACACGCTCAATAGCTTGCCGCACCTCTGTCTCGATGGTGGCGAATTGGCGGGCGGTTGTGAATTGAGGAACGTTCGTCCCGAGCTTTTTGGAAGATGCGGTCATACTATGGGTTTTCCACCTGCAAGCTGCCTTCCTGTAGCGAAGCAACCATTTCCGCATCCCAGTATGCATCTTTATGTTCACGGTAGTAGGCGAAGGTCTGCGCAAGCCCTTCAGCGAGGTCCGTCGTCGGCGCCCACCCAATGGCTTGCTGAATCCTCGTAGAATCGAGATATACGCTTCCGACGTCGATGGCCTTGCGTTCCGGCGGGAACGGAACCAGATCATACCAGTCATTGGGTAGTCCCGCAGCATCCAAAAGGTGCTGCACAAGCTGCAGGTGGCTAATAGGACGCAGGCCGCCAACGTTGAAAACTTGGCCGATGGCTTCATCATGCCCGCCTGCCAACAGCAGCGCCTCCACCACATCGTCTACATAGACGTAGTCACGTAGTTGCTCGCCAGTACCAAAGACTCTGAGCTTCTCTCTCGCAAGAACTTTGCGGACGAAATGGTAAATGACACCCATGCGCCCTTCCGCATCCTTTAAGACCTGTCGCGGCCCGTACACGTTGGTCAAGCGCAGAGCCGTTGTTGGAATACCGTGAGCGCGGTGATAGACCAAGTGGTACTGTTCACCCGCCCACTTCGTAATGCCGTTTACGTCCGTAGGCTGCACGGGATGGGCCTCGTCAACAGGGATGTACTGCGGCACGCCATAGAATTGACGCGTGCTCGAGTAGACCACGCGCGCATTCGGATTGTGCTGCCGGCAAGCTTCAAGCAGATAAATCTGCGAGCGGGCGTTGATGTCGTTATCGGCTAGAGGGTCTTCCATGCTACCGATGTGGCTCACTTGGCCCGCTAGGTTGAAGATGTAGTGCTGTCCGCGAACTAGGAAGTTCATAGCGTGCTGATCGCGCACGTCTGAGATATTGAGCGATAGCTTGTCGCGTATGTCGGCAATGTTGTAGATATTACCGCCGTGATCCGGCACCAGCGAGTCGATGATCAGCACCTGCGCCCCAAGTCGCACGAGACGCTGTGCCAGATTGCTTCCTATGAAGCCTAGGCCGCCAGTTACAAGCACGCGCCTGTCGCGATACGTTCGATCTAAGTCCAATGACATTCCTCTTCTTCAACCACCTTGGGAAGCTGTATCGCCCATGAGTCCACTGGGTAGTTCTCCACCGGCGTTGACACCCAAGCCCCGGCGTGCGGTTTCAAGGCGAAGCAGGCTATCAGGCTGTACATTGCCGATGTTTACGTCAGGGCCGAATGTCTGCATGAGCCAGCGTGCGAGGGCGTCCGGTTCGGAGTACGCGGTACCTTCGATCCAAGGGCCGGTGAGTTCGAACATAAGCTTTTCGAGTGGCGCCGCTTCGGTGAGCTGCATAGCCAAAGTCTTGTCACGCCCGTGGGAGAAGATTTCTGCCGCCTCGATAAGCACCTTGCCACTGCCTGCTTCCAAACATGCGCGGATGTCTTCTTCCAGGCTAACCGTAACGGCCAGTCCCTCTTTCTTTCCCACTTCGCCAAAGACTTCAAGGCCATAGACTTCTCGTGCTTTGACTATAAGTGCCCGTTTCTCGTCAAGTGAAATTGACAGGAGATTGTCGGATACCTCAACGGCGGGGAAGCCAACTGCCGCCGCTTCTGCATAATAGGCGTCCACTTTCCCACAGAGCACCGCGTACTCGAGAAACTGCCCACCTGGATACGGCACGACATTGTATTGCTTGTAGACGTTGATCTTACGCATCACCAACTCTCTTGGCAAGAGCCGCGCAACACCCACGGCGATCTTGGCGGAGTCAATATATTCGCTCGCGAGCTGTAAGATGTCTTCCTGCTGGCGCAGGCCCAGCCCAAAGTCAATCATCATCGTTTGGCCCGTGCCGCGGGGCTTGGCGGGGCGTTCCAGCATGGGGATGGCACTAAAGGCATAGTCGGTCATGGTTCTTTCGCTCACTAGATGCCGAGGATGCGAGCCATGTTACCGTAGAAGACCTGGTCTTTGTCCAACGAATCCGCGCCGAGCCGATCCAGGAATGTGTCATAGGCCATGACAACGTCCGGTATCTCCGGCGGCGTGACGTCGGAACCGAACACGAGCTTGTGGGTGATTCCCGCTCCCGCCACTGCGTTATACATCATCTCGTGTACGATTTTGCGATTGCCGTAACGGATGGTGATGGGACCGCTCAGGTCCCAATAGACGTTTTCGTTCCAACGCGCCACCCAGGCGGCTTCCGCAAATGAAGGGGAGCCTAAATGGGCGCCAATGAGCGTCAGCTTCGGGAAGGCTCGGGCAATTGGATCGAGCATCCAGGGCATCATGCGGGCCGTACTCACGTCCTCGGCGCGAGACCCGCTCCCCGGAGCGCGAAAGAGCTGTCCCGTATGGAAAAGAATTGGCATGTTGCGCGCTTCAGCCCGTTCGTAGAACGGATAGTACGACTTACTGTCGTAGTTTTCCAAGGGGCGAATCGTCTTGAGACCACGAAATCCCAAATCGCCAAGTTCGTCAACGATGCTTGGGTCATCGACCCCAAGGCGAATGAAGCCAAAGCCAATGATAAAATCCGGTTGGTCTTTGATGAGTTTCGCCACAGCATCATGTACGGGCGGGTTGCCGGTCGAGAGCATGCACAGGCGCTGACAGCCGAGGGCGCGTTCAACCCTGAGGAGGTTCTCGAGTTGGCGGTCTATTGGAATCTGCGAGCCCGTAGGATCGAATGCGGTCTGCGGGTAGTGGACGTGCGCATCTATGAATCGCCGGTATGCCATCGTTGAATCCCTTACTACACGCCAAGGGTCTCACGGATGCATTGGCGGCTCAAAATCGCATCTTCTTTCACCGAACGGTGTGCCTCCATACCGTGTCCCGGCTCGATTTCGACCACCACCCAGCCGCCGTAGTCCGTGCTCGTGAGGACGTGCGCCACGGCACTCCAGTCAATGGCGCCATCTCCAATTGCCTCGACAAGCACGCCGTCGTCGCGGCAGTCCTTGTAGTGGACGTAGCCAATCCGGGAGCGGAAGGAGTTGATGAAGTCTACGGCCCCTGCCGGGCAGATGACGCGCGCCGCATTGGCAATATCATATGCCAGGCTGATGTGCGCCGGGTCGAGTTCGAGAATGCGGCGCATTTCACGGAAATC
Source organism: Chloroflexota bacterium (assembly GCA_965221905.1). Lineage (GTDB taxonomy): Bacteria > Chloroflexota > UBA11872 > VXOZ01 > VXOZ01 > VXOZ01. The sequence continues at coordinate 1,908,343 of OZ244922.1, read as the reverse complement.
GCTTTCCAATTCCGGCCCGTGGGTATGATGGAAGCAGTGCGCGCCATTGGCCCCAAAGAGTGAACAGGCCTCCTGGAGAAACCGATTCTGCGTTTCGAGTTCCTGGGATGTCTTAGCCATTTCTTTCTTGGCAGCAGGACTGATAAGGACATTCTGACAGTCGATTGCCTGGGCAAAGGCGGCGATGATTTCGAGGTTAGGCAGTGTCTGCTCGCGAGCAATGTCGTCAGCATAGAAGTTGCCGCCGGTATGCAGCGCAGCGAGTTCGAGACCGTGGCCTGCGATGAGCGCGCCAACCTCCGCCGGATCAGGCATGGTTGTGGTCTCGCTATCGCCCGCCGCCGGCGCACCTCCGGGACGCAAGGCATTGAACCGCCCCCCGGCCAGGAAATGGTAGCCAATCTCCACGCCGCGGTATCCGGATTCCGCTATCTGCTGCAGAACGGTATCGAGGTTCTCCGCGATCGGGAACTCGCGGAGCCACGCATTAGCCTGAATGCCGACCTGAATCTCAGCCATTAGATCATCCTTCACACTAGCCCGGATGCTGTCCGATGGGTAAGGTGCTGTTCAACTGCCCCGTCTAGGGACCAGTCTAGAGGCAGGGGGATAAGCCTCCGCGCTACACTCCTTATATTGCACCGTAGTGACGGACAGGTTTCCGGCTGCAAGATCCTTCGCCTTGCTCCCGCAGCTCGTTTACTTCCACCCGAAGTCGCTTGGCATTCTGTCAATCGCATCACAATATGGTGGGCGAACAAGACGTTGGATTTGACCGCAAAATTGAGTGTTTAACGGCTCTAGGATACCATGAATTACGATTAGCAACTGAAGCTGCACTAGCACTTCCGGCTGCCCGCCGTGCAATTGCAGGCATTCCCAAGCAGCGTACGCGGCGCGCGGCACACGATACATTGAGTCAGTAAGGAGTAGCGAATGAATGTAATCCTAATCGTCTCCGACACGTTCCGATACGACCACATTGGGGTAAACAGTAACCCTGAAATTCGCACGCCTCATCTCGACGCTTTCGCCGCGCAGTGCGTTAATTTCGACCATGCCTATGTAGGCTCTTTCCCTACTGTTCCCCACCGCACCGATCTACTCACAGGTCATTATGTCTATCAGAATCGCGGTTGGTCGCCTTTGCCGGCCGGCGAAGATTCGCTGGCCACGCTTCTCGGTCGGCAGGGCTTCGTTAATCAGATGGTGGTTGATCACGTGCAACTCTTTGCCCCGGGAATGAACTTCCATCGCGGTTTCCACGGCTGGCAAGCGATACGCGGACAGGCCGGCGAACCGTATATCACCGATCCGGTGCCAGTCGAACTGCCGTGTGCGCCGGAGAAAATCCGTATGCCCGAGGCGGCGGTTCGCTACCTCAAGAACGTCTACTACCGCACGCACGAGCGCGACCACTTCGTGGCACAGACCTTTTCCCAGGCGGCGGACTGGCTCGAACGAAACTACACCCATGATAATTTCTTCCTTTACGTCGATACCTTCACCCCGCACGAGCCGTGGGACCCGCCGCAGCACTACACTGACATGTACGATCCCGGCTACGTGGGCGAGAATATCTTCTGGCCGCGGTACGACCGCTGCGACTACCTGACGGAACCGGAGCTACGGCACGCCCGCGCCCTCTACGCCGGTTCGGTCTCGCTTGTGGACACGTGGTTTGGGCATTTCATCGAGCGCGTAAGGCATCTTGGACTGTGGGACGACACCATGATCGTCTTCAATGCCGACCACGGCTTCTACATCGGCGAGCACGGCTACATCGGCAAGCACACCGTACTCGAGCCGAAGCAGGGCTGGCCCATGTACCGCGAGGTGTCGCGCGTGCCGCTGCTCGTCCACGTGCCGGGCGTGGCCCCGCGTCGCTCCAACGCACTAGTGCAAGCGATTGACGTGATGCCTACAGTGCTGGAGCTCGCCGGCGCGCCGGTGCCGGATGGTCTCCACGGACGTTCGCTGGTACCCGTGCTGCACGGCGATACCGACACGCACCGGGACGCCGTCATTAGTTCGCCGCTATTACCCAAAGAGGATGACGTCTTGCTCTATAGCACCATCAATGACGGCGAGTGGACGCTCAATGACCCCGGCAATCGCGGCATCGAGGCTGCCGAACTCTATCGCCTGGCAACGGACCCGGGCGAGGAGCAGAACGTGATTGCGGATCACGCGGACATCGCCCAGCGGCTCCACGCACGCTATATGGAGGAAATCAGTGCGCTTGGTACAGAAGACTCACGAGTAGACCTGCGACGCTGGCCGAGCGACACGTAGAAGAGAGGCAAGAAAAGATGGATTCCCGCTTGCGAGGAAATTGTAAGTGTTGACTAATCCGTTGACAGATTCATCAATCCGACGATTGCCCTGGAATGTTGAGGACGGTCAACTCCGTCATTCCGGCGAAAGCCGGAATCCATCTTCACTGCACCCCCTAGACTCCGGCCCCGTATCAAGTATGGGGCAGGCTTTGCGCCGGAGTGACGGTCTTCCGACCGCCTACCGTGTTCGTCATTGATGTATGCGCTGTCTCTGCTCGTGACAGAACTACCTATTGGGTAAGGCAGCCGATAGGTAGCCATAACTTTCTGCCGATTCATGCTCCCATTCTGTCAGCAAATTGTCCGACACGTACAGGAATGACAAGCCCGTGGCCTAGTCGGATAGCGAAAGCCGCTCCATGCCGCCAAGGTAGGGGCGCAAGACTTCCGGTATGATCACGCTGCCGTCCGCTTGCTGGTTGTTCTCCAAGAGGGCGGCATAGAGGCGGGCGGAGAAGGCTAAGCCGGAACCGTTGAGGGTGTGAACGAATTCCGGGCGCGCCTGGGGGCCTGGGCGATAGCGCACGTTAATGCGGCGGGCTTGGAATTCCTCGAAATTGGAGCACGAAGAGACTTCCTGCCACTTCTCAATGCCCGGGCACCACACCTCCAAGTCGTAGCACTTCGTCGCGGCGAAGCCGAGTTCACCGCCGCAGAGCTCAAGTACACGATACGGCAGTTCAAGCTGCTGCAAGACCTCTTCCGCGTTAGCCCGCAGCGTCTCGAGCTCATCGTATGAGGTCTCCGGCGCAACGAACTTGACCATCTCCACTTTTTCGAATTGATGAAGGCGCAAGAGGCCGCGCGTATCCTTGCCCGCCGCGCCCGCCTCCCTCCGAAAGCAGGGCGTGTAGGCAGTGTACTTGAGCGGCAGCACGTCGGCGTCGAGAATTTCATCGCGGTGGATGTTGGTTACCGGCACTTCCGCCGTCGGGACGAGAAAGAGATCGTCGGGATCGGTGCGGTACATGTCTTCCTCAAACTTGGGAAGCTGGCCGGTGCCCGTAATTACCTCGCGCCGCACCACAAATGGCGGCCATACTTCCACATATCCGTGCTGCTGCACGTGCAAGTCCAGCATCCAGTTGCCAAGCGCTCTCAGCAAGCGCGAACCATTGCCCTTGAAAAGCGGGAACTGCGCCCCAGCAATCTTCGCGCCACGAGGGAAGTCGAGAATGTCCAATGCCGCGCCGATGTCCCAATGAGCCTTGGGTTCAAAGCCAAACTGCGGGCGGTCGCCCCAGACCGAATGCACGAGGTTCTCTTCTTCTGTAGTCCCCGCAGGCACGCTACTGTGGGGAACGTTGGGAATCTCCAACACTGCTGCGGTGATGCGCTGCTCGATTTCCGCTACGGCGTTATCGAGGCTCTTGATCCGTTGGCCGACCGCGCGCATTTGCTCCCGCAAAGCCGTAAGAGCCTCTTTATCCTTAGAGGCACCGATGCTCTTCGAGGTGCGGTTGCGCTCCGCCTTCAACGCCTCGCTCTCTTGCAGCAATGCGCGGCGCTCGCTATCCCAATCCACAAGCCGGTCCACCACGCTGGGATCTTCTCCCCGTCGAGTGAGACCCGCCTTGACTTCTTCGGTTTTCTCACGAATGCGGCGCATGTTGAGCATTATTCAGCCTCCCGAGTGCGCACAGGTGGAAAGAGAATCACGTCGCGGATCGAGGCGCTATTCGTAAAGATCATCGCCATGCGGTCGATGCCGATACCGATACCGCCGGTAGGCGGCATGCCGTACTCCAATGCAAGCAGAAAGTCTTCGTCAAGAGGTTGCGCCTCTTCATCCCCAGCGGCGCGTTCCTTCACCTGCTCTTCAAAACGCTGGCGCTGGTCGAGGGGATCGTTCAGCTCGCTGAAGGCGTTGGCAATCTCCAAGCCGCCCACAAACGCCTCAAATCGCTCCACGAGCCGGGGGTCATCCTCTCGGCGCTTGGCGAGCGGCGAGAGCGCCACCGGGTAGTCGAGGAGTAAGGTCGGTTGCACGAGATTCGGCTCCACGCATTCGGACAAGAGTTCATCTACGAGTGTAGCCCACGTCACACGTTCCGGCACGCCAACACCGCGGGCTTGTACCTGTGCGAGCAGGGCATCCGTATCGGGATGCGCGTAAATATCAATGCCGGTCGCAGATTCGATCGCCTCGTGCAGTTTAATGCGCTGCCACGGCGGAGTAAGATCGAGTACATCATCGCGGTATGGTATCTGCGGAGAGCCGTGAACGGCAAGGGCAACCCTATAGTAAAGCTGCTCGAGCAGGTCCATCATGTCCGCGTAGTCGGCGTAGGCCTGATAGGCTTCCAGCATGGTGAATTCGGGATTGTGGTCGCGGTCCATGCCCTCGTTGCGAAACGTACGGCCGACTTCATACACGCGTTCGAAGCCGCCGATGAGGCACCGTTTGAGGTAGAGTTCCGTGGCAATCCGCAGGTAGAAGTCCTGGTCGAGGGCGTTATGGTGCGTCACAAACGGTCGGGCAAAGGCGCCGCCGTAAAGGGGCTGAAGCACAGGCGTTTCTACCTCGAGGAAATCGCGGGCATCGAAGAATGCGCGCACCTCGCGGATGACGTGGCTGCGCACTGCCATGGTGTGCCGCACTTCCGGATTGGACGCTAGGTCAAGATAGCGTTGGCGCAGGCGGGTCTCCGTATCGCGCAATCCATGGAACTTTTCCGGTGGATTTTGCAGCGCCTTCGCGAGCATTGCGATGCGATGGACCTCTAGGGTCGCCTCGCCGGTCCGCGTACGAAACAAGGTGCCTTCCGCGCCGACGATATCGCCAAGGTCGTAGAGGTCTACAACCGTCGCGTAGGACTCTTCACCCAGAATGTTGAGACGCAGGTAGAACTGGATGCGACCGGAAGCGTCCTCTATGTGGGCAAACGCCGCCTTACCCATCTTGCGGACGGTGAGGATGCGGCCGGCTAACCGAACGGTCTCTTTCGAGGCTGCAAGTTCGTCGAAGCAGTCGAGCGCTTCTTGCGCTGTATGGGTGCGTTGGAAACGCAGGGGATACGGCTCAATGCCCTTTTCGCGCAAGGCCTTGAGCTTGCGGAGGCGGAAGTCAACTGGCGACTTTCGTGAGCGATCTGCGTCTTTGACGAAGTCAGACGATTCCGTAGCTACTTCACCTCTTGAATTGTGTAGGTCAGGGTGCCGGCGGGTACTTCGACGGTTACCCGGTCACCGATTCGGTGACCCATCAAGGCATGCCCCACCGGGCTCTCATTGGATATGCGATTTTCCAAAGGATCGGCTTCCGGCGCGCCGACGATAGTAAACGTCTCGCTATTGCCATCTTCATCAGCGACGATGACCGTTGCTCCCAAGTCAACCTCGGCACTGGCGTGGTGTTCAGACACCACCGCATCGCGGAGAATGTGTTCAATCTCTATAACTCGGCCTTCAACGAAGGCTTGCTCTTGCTTGGCTTCATTGTATTCGCCCATATCGGAGAGATCCCCGCCGAATTCCATCGCCTCATGGATTCGCCGCACGATTTCAGGACGCCGCTCAGCCCTTAATTGCACTAGCTCTTGGAGAAGTTTGTCTCTGCCTTGAGGCGTCAGCATATGCTGTTCCGCCATGCCCGCACCCTCCTATAAAAGAATATGACGGAAAAGAGACCGTCCACTGGTTGCTCTTTTCCAGTCACCTGTATAGTAGCAGCTTGGACGGCCAACGGTCAACGGTCAGGGAGTACACTGACTCAGATCGTTTAATGGTGAAAAGTGGTGGCTCGCACATTGCAAACCCATGCTCGCCACCTGTCCCACATGCGCTACTGCACCAGTACAAAACTACGGGGAGGAAGTATGATTCCTCCCCGTAGTCTGTTAATGATTGGCCAGATATAGCCAGCCACAGTGGCCGGGACTACTGGTTGCTAAGGAACTCATCCATAGACGCCTGGCCCTTGTCCTGAAAGAGCTGCAGCGCGTCCGGAATAGTCGCCTCGCCTTTGCGAACGCTATTGATCGCCTCGCCGGTGGCGCCGAGGATGCCGCGGGCGCCCGGCACACTGGCGACGAAGCGCGCGCCGTCCATCTCCTTGATGATGAGGACTTTGAACGGATCGTCCTGAATGTAGTCGGCACTCTCCGCAACCGACTTGCGCACGGGAATGCGGTCCATAACGTTCGACCACTCCAAGTTGACGCCCGCGTCGTAGAAGAAGTCGATTACCGCGAAACCGCCGTCCGGATTTGCGCTGCCGTTCGGCATGCAAAAGGCCCAGTCGCCGGAATAGTTTGAGAGTGCGCCGGCCGCTGAAGGCAACGGATAGCCAAAGTAATGGAACTCGAAGTCCGGGTGGAACTTCCGGAAGAACGCGTTACGCACGGCGTTCCCTTCGTAATAGTGGGTCATCTCGCCATTGGCCATCTGTTCGCGATTGCGCTTGTCCGTGTGGAACGGCGCGATGCTCGGCCAACCTCCCTGGAGATCGTAGATGCGCATTAGCCACGTGAGCGCCTCGACGGCGAGCTCGTTACTGACCGTGAATTTGGTCTTGTCCTCATTGAAGATTTCGCCGCCAAGCTGCCAATACGGCACCATCCACGTGTGCACGCCGCCGGAGCCGCGGAAGGGGTCCCACGAGAGCACCTCGATCTGATCTCCCGTCTGCTTGAAGGTCTTTGTCACGGCATCTTCCATATCCGCCCAGGTCTGCGGCGGGTTCTCCGGATCGAGACCGGCCTCAAGGTACTGATTGGTGTTGGAGAAGATAATGCGGGCATCGATGCTGTAGGAAAGCGCGTGGGTCTTGCCCTGATATTGGGTGGCGTTCAGCTTTTCTTTCCACAAGTCGTCAAACTGGATGTTCTGCGCCGTGCCCAGCCAGGGATCGAGCGGCTGCACGATCTCCAGCACGCCCCACTCATTCTGCACCCACGATTGCGTCTTCACCACGTCGGGCGCAGTGCCCGCGGCCACAACGGTTTGCACGTCGTTGAAACCGCCGTTTGGCCGACCCAGCGGGATCATCTTGAACCCGGAGGTCTCATCGAACTGTTTCCGGAGCGCCCTTGGAAGCTCCTCGGTATCGAAGTTCCACGCCGGGAATGAATGGTACCAAAACGTGACGGGAAGTATCTTCTTTTCCTCGGGCGCTTCCATCGCCTCCTTCTGGGGTTCCTCAGCCGAAGCCGCTTCTTCAGTCGTGGTCGCCGGCACCGCGCCGCAAGCGGCAAGAATCGCTATCCCAGCGCCTCCTGTCGACGTTGCCAAGAACGTTCGTCTGGATGTACGCATGATACCCGCCCTTTCCGCGCGACCGCCTCGTGTATTGAGTCGATCCTACGCGCTAAACAATGACACATCCGGTGTCTGTGTACCATGTCTGTTTGGAATAGTCAAGTCACTAGTGCACATTCCAGGCGAATCGTAGTGTTCACCGCAGAACAAACGAGAAGAGTTGCGCGATCCTAGTTGCAATAGCTTGAAAAGCGTGACTATTTATGTTTCTCAATTATAGACAGGTAGATTTGGTGTTGGTATGCTGTGTTCAGTATTGGCTTGAGCAGACTAAAGGAGAGTACGATGCAAACTTGGCAGCGATTCACTCGTCGGTCTATCTTGGCTGGGGTGACCGGCCTTGGAATTAGTGCGGCAGCCTTTGCGGCGTGCGGTCAGGTGCCTGCTGCTCCTGCGGAAGCGCCGGAAGCAAAAGAGGCGCCGCAGGCTGAGCCAACGGCAGCGCCGGAGGCGATGGAGCCCAATGTCATCAAATACATGCACTACACCACCCAGCAGCAGGTGTGGGACGACACATACGGCGCGGTCATCAGCCGCTATGAGGAGCGCAACCCGGACGTTAAGGTTGAGCTCGACCTCATTTCGGGCGCGCTGACGAACATGGCCGAGAAAGCCGTGTCAGCCCACGCGGCGGGGATTCCGTACGACATGTACTACGGCTGGTTTGGCTATATCAGCCAGTTTGCCACCGCCGAAATCATTCAGCCGCTCGATGCTCTTGTTTCGAAAGATGCCGCTTTCGATCTATCGGAGTATTACGACTTTGCCTTGGAGCGGGTCAACGGCAGGCTCTACGGCATTGCGTGGTTCATGGGGGCCCGCACGATTTGGTACAACGCCGACCTCATGACGAACGCAGGTGTCGATTCGCCAAGCAAGTTGGATGCCGAAGGGAAGTTCACCTGGGACGCGCTGGCGGAACTCTCCACGAAATTGACGACCCACGAAGGGGCAAACGTCTCCCAATGGGGCATCTATTTTGGCGGCAATCGCCCCGACCGCATCCTCATTGCGCTCAGGTCTTGGGGCGCGGACTGGTGGAACGAAGCGTTTAGTGCCCCGGCAATCAACTCGGCCAGTGCCGGGGACGCAGTGCAGGCAGTGCTGGACCTCGTCGTCAAGCACCAGGTGCATCCCGCCATTAATCGCAAAGAGACCGACGTTGCGCCATCGTTCAATGAGCAGAAACTCGCAATGGTCCTAAATGGGCCCTGGTATACGCGTTCCATCAATCAGCAAATCTACGAAGGCGAAACGCCGTTCAACGTCGAGCTGGCTTCAGTGCCGGTCGGCCCTGGCGGCCGCGGCACGCCCATGCTCCTCAACGCGTTTTGGATTGCCAGCACCTCGCCGGATCCCGACACTACCTGGGATTTCTATAAGTACCTCATCAGCGAGGAAGTGCAGCCGGATTGGGCCAACCTGGGCGGCGGCCGTTTCCCGGCAAACCGCACCTACGCCCCAGTCGTGCAGTATCCCTTCGAGAGTGTGGAGACCTATCAGGCGATCGCGGAAGTTGGAGTCCCATTGCGGCAGGTGGTGAAGCAATCGGATGTCAACGGCGCGTGGAGCGAACTTTGGGGCCAATTGGAAGAGGGTCAAAAAACCGTAGAAGAGGCGCTTGCCGAGATTCACCAAGTGGCCGACATTGCCCTGAAAGAGGGCGGCTGCATCTGCTAGACAAACGCAAGTCGAATCACGCCTTATCCTTAGGCTGGTCGCAGGGTGAATGGAATAGAGGGCGCGATCCTTTTGCCCTGCGCCAGTACCTCCTTGCAAGGCGTGTCGCATTCCGGGAGAGAATTGAGGAGTTTGGTTGGGCCTACGGCATCCCCTACTTCGTAGCGGTTGAAGGAGAGCCTGCCCGGCTGCTGAACGGTTAGGGTGGCGCCCCCAGAGGGAATCGAACCCTCGTTACAGGCTTGAAAGGCCTGCGTCCTGGTCCACTAGACGATGGGGGCAAATCGCGTGCGGTTCGCTGTTTCAGTATACCGTAGAACGGCGCTTATGCGAAGAAGAACCCTGGTCTAGAGCACACTAGACTACTGAGAAATGCCGCACGCTGAGCAATACCATATGTGTGGCATTTCCGAGCGCGTCAGCCAAAATTTCCACGAACAAGATGTCTGTGCACGGCAATACACGTACTACTGGGTGTCGAGTATGGCGTAGCTCCTGCCCTGCCAAAGTGTGAGACATGTGGCGGGGTTACGCAGTCGGTGGAGCCGACCACGTTTCTCTCAGCAACCGTGGGATCGTCAGGCGCCTTAGTGATTGCCATGAAGTGATACCAGGCCACTCTCCAAAGATGGCGTGCGCAGTCCCATACGCTGCTTGTCGCTTTCTCACCAATTGACGAAAAGAGAAGGGGGGAGTATGATGCTGTTAGTAACTTTGTAGCTGAAGGCAAGGAGAACAACATGCGCACAACACGGCAGTTTTCGCGCCGGTTCATTCTGGCCGGGATGGCAAGTGTTGGCATAGGTGGCGCCGCTTTGGCTGCCTGTGGCCAAGTGCCCGCTGCTCCTGCGGATGCACCGCAAGCGGAAGAGGAGGCACAGCCGGAACCGACGGCGGCACCCGAAGTGATGGAGCCGACGGTCATCAAGTACATGCACTTTACCACCCAGCAGCAGGTGTGGGACGACACCTATGGCGCGGTCATCGACCGCTACACAGAGCGCAATCCGGACGTGCAGGTTGAACTCGACCTTGTTACGTGGCCCTTGACGGACGTGGCGGTGAAAGCGGTCGCTGCAAGCGCCGCGGGCATTAACTATGACATGTACTATGGTTGGTTCGGCTACATCAGCCAGTTTGCAACGGCAGACATCATCCAGCCGCTCGACCCGTTCATCGCGAAGGACGCCGGCTTCGACCTATCCGAATACTACGATGGCGCCCTTGAGAAGATCGGCGGCAATCTCTACGGCATTGCCTGGTTCATCGGCGCCCAGTCCATTTGGTATAACGCCGACATTATGACGAATGAAGGTCTGACATCTCCGGCTGACCTTGACGCCGATGGGAATCTGACCTGGGACACGCTCACAGAAGTGGCCACGAAACTGACTACCCGCGAGAGCAACAACGTAACCCGCTGGGGACTGAGTTTTCGCGGTAACCGCACCGACAGCTTGCTCATTGCGCTGAAGTCATGGGGTGCGGACTGGTGGAACGAGGACTTCACCGCGCCTGCAATCAACTCGCCTGAAGCAGTCGAAGCCACGCAGGTGGTGCTGGACCACGTCGTAAAGCATCAGGTGCACCCGCCGGTCAACATGAAGGAAACCGACGCCGCACCTAACTTTATCGAGCAGAAACTCGGTATGATTCTGACCGGGCCTTGGTTCACACGCACTATCAACCAAGAGATCGTTGAGGGGCAAACTCCTTTCAACGTCGATTTGGCCAACGTGCCGACAGGGCCTGGGGGTCGTGGCACGCCGTTGTTGATCAACGCCTTCTGGATCGCCAGAAGCTCGCCGGCGCCGGACGCTACCTGGGAGTTCTACAAATATCTCATCAGTGAAGAAGTGCAACCGGACTGGGCAAACCTTGGCGGCGGCCGCTTCCCACCCAACCGCACCTATACGCCGGCTGTGCAGTATCCCTTCGAGAATGTGGATACGTACAAAGCGATTGCAGATGTTAGCGTGCCTCTGCGCCAGGCGGTGCAGCAAGCTGACGTCAATGCCGCGTGGGCAGAATTGTGGGTACAGATGGAAGAGGGACAGAAGACGGTTGCGGAAGCCATTGCCGAAATTCACCAGGTGGCGGATATTGCGCTGAAAGAGGGTGGCTGCATCTGCTAAGCTGCCACAAGACACTGTTGTAACGAGTGTGGTGACGGGCACGTAATTCTCCGGTGCCTGTCACTGCCATTGCGTGAGAAGGAGTAGCAGCCATGGCGATTAAGACCCCCGTTGACACGAGACTCGCAATTGAAGGCGGGACGCCGGTGCGATCGGCGGACGACCCCTTGCCGGGAATCTTCCCCCGCGACGTACCGCAAGAATCGTATGACAACATAAAGCAAGTACTTGAGAAAGGCTTGACTTCCGGCTTCTTGCCGCGCTTCGAGCAGGAATTCGCGGAAGTGAACGGCGCAAAGTACTGCGTCGCTCTCGCCAACTGTACCGCTACCTTGCATACCATCATTGCGGCGATGGACATCGGGCCGGGTAAAGAAGTCATTGTGAATCCCATTACCGACCTCGGTTCTGTGGCGGGCATCATGGCACAAGGCGCGATTCCCATCTTTCCTGACGTAGACATCCGCACGGGGAACGTCACCGCCGAGACTATCGAGAAGGTCATTTCGCCGCGCACGGCAGCCATCATTGCCGTGCATTGGTATGGGCTGCTCTGCCCCATGGACGATATTGTTTCCTTGGCAAAGCGGCACAACATCCTCCTAATTGAGGATGTGTGTCAAGCGCCGTTGGCAAAGTACAATGGGCAGAATGCCGGCACTTTGGGCGACGTTGGCGCCTTCTCGTTCGATGCCGAAAAGCATCTCTCGGGCGGGCACGGCGGTGCGCTGCTCACTGACAACAAAGACATTGCCGACCGCGTACATCTCTTTGGTGTCATGCGCGGCGGCGTGCCTGTGGAGCGCTATGGCCGCAAACACGTGCGTTTCGGCTTGAATATGCGTTTCGGCGAACTTGAGGCGGCATTCGTGCTGGGCATGCTCCACATACTTGAAGAGCAGAACCAGCGTCGACGCGAAACAACTGCGGCCCTAAGCCAGCGTGTGGTGGAGGACATTCCCGGTCTGATCCCGCCGCACATCCCCGAAGGCGCCGACCATATCTACTGGTACTACTATTTGCGCGTTGACCCGGACGCGTTCACGTGCGGTCTGTGGGACCTGTCCGATGCCCTGATGGCCGAGGGCTTGAAGGCTGAGCCCGGCCCCTGGCAACTGGTACCGGATAGTCACACCTTTCTTCACACCAAGACCACCGTGGCCGGCGAATCTCACTGGCCGTGGGACCATCCGATGAACGAGTTTGCCAAGGACATCGAATATAGCGGCGACATGGTGCCCATTGCCAAGGAGCACGTGGATACCACCATCCGCTGGAACTGGACGGACAAGTATACCGACCGGGACGTGGAGGACATGGCGACGATCTTGGCCAAGGTGACAGATCGCTACCGGGCATAAGGCTGAACGTGTGTTGCAGCGCTTGATTGGCTGGAGAAAAGACCCCTGAGCATCCCGGCGTCTTCCCATTGCGCTGCCAAGCAAGCAGAGTATTACCTGCGTCAAGCTGGTCGGCTTGAGGTTCAGGGTAGTGGATACTCCGTCAGGCGCATATCTGTTTTGAATCGTGAAGCCGTTCGTGCTGAGCCTGTCGAAGCATGAACGGTTGGGGGACCATGGGCGGATTTGGGTGCGTTCGTCTCGTTCTCCCTTCGACAAGCTCAGGCCGGAAGGAACAATTGAGTAGGTAGAGTAGGCGTGACAGCATTTACCTTGAATGGATGTTGCAGCAGCCACCTCAACTGGTTGAGGCAGGAGCCATTAGGTACCAGCACTAAAGCGAGTGGTTAAGAAGCATGTACCCCAACGGCGCTCAATTCTGCCTTAGCATGACGTTCGACATCGAAATGTCCTACAACTTTCCCTACTGGACGTCCGATTACGACGATTACGGCGCCATCGATCCGCACGTTAAGCAGTACGTCCATAGACTGCTGGACGTCGCTGACAAGTATGGTGTGAAGCTCCAGTTTTTCGTGGTCGGCAGCGCCTTGGAAGACCCGGACGTTGACTATCTCAAGCGGCTGGTCGCGGAGGGTCATGCCCTCGACAATCACACCTACCGGCACGTAAACGTCAAAGCGGAGCGTGTTGAAGACCTGCATTCCTCTTACAAGCGAGCGCCGTGGCGGGCCGGGGGGCTTTCGCCGTTGGAATGCCTGCGCCACGAGATCAGGCAGACCGGCAGAGGTCTAAGTGAACGGTTAGGCGTTGAAGCGAGTGGCTTTCGTACGCCGGGGGCTTTTCACAACGGGCTGGAAGACGCGCCCGCTGTACAGACTCTCCTACAAGATGAAGGTTTTCAGTTCGCTTCCGCGCACTACAAGTGCCCGACGGAACGCACGTGGCACCCGCCGCGCGCGGACATGGAGGCCGCCGTGCGACATAGCCTCGACATCCTACAGCCTTACCGCTACCCGAACGGCCTGTCCGAAATCCCGATGATGGGACTGAGCGATGCCATCGCCTTCCGCTCGTTGGACTTAGACCGTTGGGAATACATCCACCACACAACCGTTGCAGTTGACCACGCTCATGCAAACGGACAGATTCTCAGCCTCCTCGCGCATCCCTCGTACCTGGCGGCCCGAGACCCCCACTGTGATATGCTTGACACCGTGCTGCACCGTGCGCTGGACAAGCCCGGCGGCTGTTGGGTGGCAACTAATCGGGACATCAACGAGATAGTCTTAGCTGCCTAGACCGACACTGAGCGCACGGCAAGCTTCTGGATAGACTCGGTTTCGCCTTTACTCCTTCGGATCCCCTTGTGCCTTGCTCTCGGCAGGAAGTACGCAGGTTGAAAACCTGCGCTACCGGTCGGAGTAGATATCAAGTGATCCGACAGGATTGCACCGAATTGTGGGGAACATGGGCACCGTCACCGGCACAATCGTAGATGCGCAAAGCGGCAAAGAGATCGCGGCCAAAGTCTCTGTGCAAGGCAATGGCGGACTGTTTCACGCTCCTGAAAGCTCTATCGCAACCGTCGGGACAACCAATCCCTACTTCTATGCTGATGGGTCGTTTTCGGTTGACCTGCCCCGCGGCCAGGCAGACGTCCGAGTAGAACGCGGCACGGAATATGCGCCTCTGCACGTGACGGTGCCGGTGCCACTGAAAGGCACTGTGAATCTCTCGCTGCCGCTGCAGCGGTGGATTCGTCTCGACGACCAGGGCTGGTACCCGGGCAACACCCACATCCATTATCGCGAGTTCGAGACCCGTCCCGAAGAACGCCTGCGGTTCGACACCGAAGTCGAAGACCTTACCGTAACGGTCATTAGCGTGCTCCAACAGCAAGAACTCGCCTATGCGACCAATCGCTTCCCAGTCGGGCGCATGGACCACCCGACTCGACCCCATTGGGTACTCGACGTAGGGGAAGAGACGCGGCACAATGCCATTCTCGGCGATAGTAGCTCCGGCTACGGGCACGTGATGCTCGTGCGCCTGCAGGAGCAGGTTGAACCGCTCAGCCGCGGCGTGCTGGTGGATGATTCCGATCCGGACTACCCGCCCCTCATAGACGCGTGCGATACGGCCCGGGCACAAGGCGGGGTCGTGATCTGGTGTCACAACGGCTGGGGCATGGAAGCGCCCATTGCCGCCTCACTGCAGCGGATAGACGCGCTCAATCTCTTCGACCCGTACTGGCTCGATACGGAATATGATTTGTGGTATCACCTCCTGAATTGCGGTTTCAAGCTGCCGGCGAGCACGGGCTCCGACTGGTACGTCTGTTCTGCAAATCGCGTCTACACGCACCTGGAGCAGTCCTTTTCCTACGACTCCTGGCTGGAGACGCTGACCGCCGGTCGCTCGTTCATCACGAATGGGCCGGTGCTCGATCTTACGGTGGAGGGTCAGCCACCGGGGCAGATTCTCGATCTTCGCGCGCGCCAACCAAAGCAGGTGCGTGCGGAAGTGCGTTGGCAGGCGCACCTACCGATTGAGCGTGTCGAAATCATCATGAACGGCACTGTAGTGGCGGGTGAGCACGCCGAAAGCGGCACCCAAGAAGGCAGACTAACTGCCACGCTCGTCCCCCCGGGTGATGGCTGGATCGCGGCGCGCTGCGCCGGACGCAGCCGGGACAGCTACGGCCACGCCCAATGGGCCCACACGAGTCCCGTTTATCTTCGCGTTGGCGGGAGAGATCCCGCCACGAAAGCCTCGGCACAGTTCTTCGTCGCTCAAATCGAACGCTCGCTGCAATGGATCGCGGAGCAGGCGCGCTTCGAGGACATTGCCCACCGGCAGCGCATGCAGCAGCTTTTCCGCGACGGCCGGGAGTCTTTCCTGCGCTTGGCGCGAGAATAGTATGCTATACCAGTAACGTGCAGTAATTTCCGTGGAGAAAGGGTAAGCGCGTGACGACGGTGAGTACAGACGTAGAGTGGTTGCAATGCGTGCGGTGCGACGCGCGCTATGAAATTGGGGTGTATGCCTTTGGGTGCCCCGGCTGCTTCGAGCAAGGCCGGGAAGGTCCGCTGGACTTTCGGGTCAACCTGGAAGATGGCGTGCCTGCCGGTTTTCAAGAGGCTTGGAATGCCGGGCCACAACACAATGTCTGGCGCTATGGGGACATGCTCCCGGTGGCAGACCATCCGCTTAGCCTCGACGAAGGCGGCACGCCGCTGACTTTCCTGGATGAGTTGAGCGACGAGCTTGGCCTAAACGTCTACATCAAGAACGAGACGATGAATCCCACGTGGTCGTTCAAGGACCGCCACGCTGCGGTGAACATCACCATGGCGCGGCAACTCGGCTACACGAAGGTGGTGGCATCCTCCACCGGCAACGCCGGCCAGGCGGTGGCCGCCTACGCGGCGCTCGCGGGGCTGCGCGCGCTCGTCATTGGCTACCCTACGTCGTCCGAACTGCTTCGTCGCGTGATGCAGATTCACGGCGCGTCGGTGGTAACGATGCCAAAATCGGAGATCGGCAAGATGATGCGGCAGCTTGTGGAAGACCATGGCTGGCTGCCGGTCGGCTCTTCCGATCCCAACCCGCTCGCCAGTCCTTACGGCGTGACGGGGTACAAGACAATCGGGTATGAAATAGCCAGCGCCCTTGGTGGCTCGCCCGATACCGTCCTGGTTCCCACGGGCGGCGGCGACAGCCTTTACGGCATCTGGCGTGGGTTGATCGACCTGCGCGACATGGGCCTCATCGACCGTCTGCCGCGCATGGTGGGCTGTCAGACCTTGGCCACGCACCCGCTGCTCCACGCGCTTACACATAACCGTACCGAAATCGAAGTCCAACCCGAACCTGACTCACTCGCCACGTCTATCATCGAGGGACGCTGTGGCATGCACGCTCTGCGGGCCCTCCGCGCATCGGGCGGCACGGCAACTGCGGTCACGGAGGATGAGTTGCGCCAGGCAATCCGGCGCATGGCGAGTCGCGGGTACTTCTTCGAGAGCGCCTCGCTGGCCACTATCGCCAGCCTCGTCCGGCTCCATGCCGATGGATACTTCAAACCGGGTGAAACTGTCGTCTGCGTCATCACGGGCTCTGGAGTCAAGTGGCCGGACGCGATCAATCAACTTGTGCCTGCTGCGCCCCACTTGGAGCAGCCGAGCATCTCTGCTTTGTCGGATGTAATGGAACTGTGACTAGATCGGAGACACAACTATGGAGCGATCGCATCGGGTTGCCGTTGGTTCAATTCTGACCGAGTGCAACCAGTTTGGCGGCAAGCTGATCGAACGAGACGAGTTTGCCCGCAGCCAGCTCGCGCGCGGCGAAGCGGTTATGTCAATTGGCGGCGGCGCTGTTGGCGGCATGCTGCACACCCTGAAGGAACAGAACGCCGACATTGTGCCGCTCGTCGTGGCGAGCGCCTACCCCGGTGGGCCGATTGACCACGAGTGCTACGCGCAACTGAAGGCGGACCTGCTGGAAGATCTCACTAATGCCTTGCCCGTGGACGGCGTCTTGCTCGCCCTGCATGGAGCGGCGGTCTCTACGGAAGTCGATGACGTGGAAGGTGACCTCCTGGCGGCAGTGCGTACCATCGTGGGCCCTGGCGTACCGGTGGTGGGGACGCTCGACCTGCACGCAAACGTTACCACCCAGATGATGCGCCACGCTGACGGTCTTATCGCCTGGGAGACCTACCCGCACGTTGATCCGTTCACTACGGGCGTGCGCGGCGCGCGACTCCTCCTGGGCACCCTCGACGGCGCCCATTCGCCGGCAATGGTCATAGCAAAAGTGCCGATTCTGACCAGTGCCATTAATGCGAGCACCGTGGGTGACGGCCCCTTTGCCGATGTGATGCGCTTAGCGAAATCCTTTGAAGAGCTGCCGGGAGTCTTATCCACCAGCGCGTTCCACGCCCACGCCACGATTGACGTGGCGGAATTGGGCGGGGGCGGCCTGGTGATTACTGACAATGATGAGGAGCGCGCCGTAGATCTCGCAGACCGGATTGCGCGTCTGATGTGGGAGAATCGATTCGCGCTCGAACCGGACACCCTCACACCCCAGGAGGCGGTCGACGAGGGACTCAAGATTCCAGGCGGCCCTATCGTGTTAATAGAGTGCGCTGACTGTGTCGGTGGCGGTGCTGCCGGAGACAGCGTGGCTACAATCCCTGTCCTGCAGGACCTCAGCGCAGGGTTTGCCATCGTGCCGGTGGTCGATCCTGAAGCGGCTGCGCTCTGTCATGAAGCCGGTGAAGGCAGCACGGTCACGTTGACGCTGGGGCACAAGATCGATCCCCAATGGGGAAGTCCGCAGACCCTCACCGGTGTCGTGAAGTCCTTAAGTGATGGAAAGTTTCAATATACCGGCGGCATCTGGGCAGGCGAGTGGGCGACCATGGGGCCAACGGCGGTGCTGGAGTGTGGCAGCGCTCAGATCTTGATTACGACGTACGGCACGTACGAGTGGCGGGACGAGCAGTTCCGCGCCCTGGACATGGACATTGAAGGCGCAAAATTCATCGTCGCAAAGAATCCGATGAACTATAGCCAAACCTATAGTGAAATTGCAAAAGGCGAATTCGTCTTGGATACGCTGGGGGCCACACCGCCCTCGCTCCGTCACTTCAACTATTACAAAGCGCCGCGTCCTTATTTCCCACTCGTTGCCGAGATACCGGACTTTGCCCCCACGGTCCTGCGCGGCAGCCGCTGAAAGGAAAGCCTGCGCAAATGCCCGGCATTGACGTCAACGACATCCACTCGCAACTCAATCCGACAAACGTTGATCGAATAGTGCCGGTGGATTCACTGGAAGCCATTCAGGCCGCTGTCGCTGCTGCGCAGAACGAAGGGAAATCCATCTCCATCGCCGGTGGGCGGCATGCCATGGGCGGGCAGCAATTCGGCAGCGGCACTATTCTCTTGGATACGGTACCGCTGGACCACGTGCTCGCATTCGATGCCGCAGCAGGCTTGATTACGGTTGAAGCGGGCATCTACTGGCCGGAGCTAATTGCCGCCTGCCGTCAGGCCGCAATTGATGAGGAGCCACAGTGGTCAATCGCCCAGAAGCAGACCGGCGGCGACCGCATGAGCATTGGCGGGGCCCTGGCAGCGAACGTGCACGGCCGCGGTTTGCGCATGCGCCCCATCGTCGGTGACGTTGAATCGTTCGTGCTCGTTGATGCCGACGGGAACGTCCGGCACTGCA
The DNA here is from genome assembly GCA_965221905.1 of Chloroflexota bacterium. Classification (GTDB taxonomy): domain Bacteria; phylum Chloroflexota; class UBA11872; order VXOZ01; family VXOZ01; genus VXOZ01. Next base: position 1,889,320 of record OZ244922.1, on the reverse strand, counting down.
GCCGCCAAGAGAACGGCGAGCTATTCCGGTTGGTCATCGGGGGATATGGCCTCTTTGGCGTCGTCTATAGCGTTACGCTGCGGCTTGTTCCGCGGTGCAAACTGCAACGCGCCGTAAACGTGATCACCATCGAAGAGCTCATGCCGGCATTTGCGCAACGTGTCGAAGATCGGTTCCTCTACGGTGACTTTCAATACTCGATAGACGATACATCTGATGACTATCTGACGAAAGGTCTGTTCTCTTGCTACCGACCCGTGGCCTCGGAAACGCCCATTCCGGAGGAGCAGAGAGAACTTTCCGTTGACGATTGGCGACGCTTGATTCTCTTTGCGCACGCCAACAAACCGCAGGCATTCGAGCAGTACGTCGCGCACTACCTGGCAACAGACGGCCAAATCTACTGGTCGGACCTGCATCAACTCGGCTACTACGAGGAAAACTACCACCGCATGCTCGACCACCACCTCGGCGCGGCAGCGCCCTCGACGGAGGTTATCACCGAAATCTATGTGCCGCGCCAATCCCTGACGCCCTTCATGTATGACGTTCGTGAAGACTTCCGGCAGAATCAGACTGAGGTCGTCTATGGCACCATTCGGCTCGTCGAGCGCGATGAGGAGAGCTTTCTGGCCTGGGCACAGGAAGACTACGCTTGTGTCATTTTCAATCTTCACGTATTGCATACACCGGAGGGGCAGGGCCTTGCCGCAGCAGCATTTCGCCGCTTGATTGATCGTGCGATTCAGTACGGCGGCAGTTACTACCTTACCTACCACAAACATGCAAAGCGCTCACAGGTAGAACAGTGCTATCCGCAGTTTCCTGAGCTCCTCCGCCTAAAGCGGCGCTACGATCCGGCAGAGCGGTTCCAGAGCGACTGGTATCGTCATTATGCCGCCATGTTTTCTGACGTGACTAGCTGATTAATGTCATTAGCGCAGGTGTATACCAATTCATTTGCAGACTGTGGCCTTAAGCAATTGCCATGAAAGTCAACAGACATCGAGAGCCGTCATTCCGGCGTATGCCGGAATCCATCTTCGCTGCATCTATGGGCATCAGACCAATAGCGAAAAAAGGGGCAGACCGACCGTCGGAGTTGAGGCACGGCATGCCGTGCCCCTACGAGTGATACTGATAATTCTTTGGCCCATTGCCTCCAGGTCGGCGTACCGCACAAACCCTCTACGGTGGTCATTCTGTCAGCGCATCACCAGACACTTACACCATTCGGAGAATGGCTTGAGCTAGGCAACATCAGCCGAGATTGCTCTCGCAGCGTCCTCGACGTCACTTAGTTCAATGCCGTAACGTGGAGAGCATGACGCGATCATTCATGTTGTTGCTGAAACATGCGGGAATTTGGGGTTCGCTGTATAGCTATCCATCTCTTCCTACGACCTACAGCATCTCTGTAATTTCTTTGCTTTCAGCGTCGCAGCGCACCCTTGGCCGCCAGTTTGAGCGCATGAACGCACTTTGTTTGGAGTGAATTCCAATTAGAATACATGAACCGATGACAGTGCTCACCGATCTCGCGCTCGGTATCTGCAATGCGCGGTGGGGCATCGCGCTGTTCCGCCAAGGGTGCTCGCAACGGCAGTACTCCCAAGTACTCTGGGGCATTGGCTTCATTGCTGCAGCCATCGCGGCAGTGCTTGGCGGCGCATCGCATGCCGTGGGCGAGCAGTCACCCGCCGTACGGCGCAAGCTGTGGAAAGGGACAATCTTGGCCACAGGATTCACGAGCGCAGGCATGTTTGCGAGTACGGTAGTTGCATGCACGTCGCAGCCGCTAAAAGGGAACCTGCTCTTTGGCACGGTGGTGAAGCTTTTGGCCTACTGCGGTTGGATGGCTTCCCGCGACAAGTTTCTCTACGTAATAATTGACTATGGGTCCGCCATGGCGGGTGTCGTCGCGTTCCACGCGCCGGCGTTGTTTCGCAGGGACGCCGCCAGTTCACGGTGTATACTGGGCGGGGTCTTCATTTCGCTTCTTGCCGCATTCGTCCAGATAAGGAAGGTCAAGCTTCACCGCCACTTCAATCATAATGACTTATATCACCTTATCCAAATAGGTGGGTGTTACCTCTTTTACAGAGGCGGGCGGCTGTTGGAAGATCGTCGGGAACGTACGGCAAGCGATTCGGCTACTATAGTGAAAGCGAATACGTAATTGGAGCCACGCCGGAACGCTGCCCGGAGGTCTAGGCACACGTGCCCCAGAATACACGCCGGAACACCCGTTGGCGCTGCGCCATGTTAAGAAGGATGAAAAGAAGAGCCAATTATGTCGCGTGAAGACCTGAAGCGTGTTTCACTACCGTACTTGGCGCGGCTGAGCCTCTTCTGGCTCGGCATCTCCACGGCATGGGCGGGATTGAACATAGTCTACCTGCCCGACCGCGTGGAGACACTCATGGGTTCGGCGCAGAAGGGCACGTATCTTGGCATCTTGGTCTCTGTAGGTCTCATCGTCGCTGTTGTCGTGCAGCCCATCATGGGCGCCGTGAGCGACCGCTCCACTGCGCGTTGGGGCCGCCGTAGGCCCTTCATGCTCATCGGCTCTCTCGTCAGCGCCCTCTTTTTGCTACTCATGGCCGCTGTGAGCAACTATGCTCTGCTCTTGGCAGTGGTTATCCTGCTCCAAGTCTCCGCCAATAGTGCTCTAGGGCCGTATCAAGGCATAGTCCCGGATCTCGTACCGAAAAGCCAGCGGGGACGCGCATCGGGATTTCTGGGACTATCTAAGCACTTGGGGACGCTGTTTGGCGTGCTCGCCGCCGGACAATTTCTCGACCGCGGCTTGCTCGGCCACTACCTTTTTGTGGCTGCAGCCGTGCTTGTGATGGTGGCAGTTGTCTCTGCGCTGACCATCCATGAGGATCCGCTGGAAGAAAAACCGGAATTCTCCGGTATTTTCCACGAGCTTCGCACTCGAATCTCCGAACTGAGGGAACGGCCGGGCTTTACCTGGGTACTCTTCTCGCGTTTGTTCTTCTTTATGGGTTTGCTCGCTGGGAACCAATTGCTGCTCTTCTTCATCCGCGAGCGGCTGGGCATCACTGAAAACGCCGGCCTGTCCGTCACAATTGCACTTGGTGTTTTCATCATCGTAGCCGCAGCCGTCAGCATACCGGCGGGCTGGATTTCAGACCGCACCGACCGCCGCCTGCTGGTCGTGGCTTCGTGTATCGTAGGTATGCTCGCCTCTCTGGTCTTGCTTTTTACAACGAACTACACCATGCTGCTCGTCGCTTTTGCCATACTCGGCGCGGCGACAGGAATCTTCGTCACTGCCGATTGGGCCTTGGCGATAGACCTTATCCCTGATCCTCGGGCGGCGGGGCTTTATATGGGCCTTACGAACTTGTCCACAGCCGGCGGCGACGCGCTAGCCAGCCTGACTGCGGGGGTCATACTCGACGTCTTCAACAGTATTCAGCCGCTCCTAGGCTACTCCGCCGTCTTCGTCACGATGGCGCTCTTCTTTGTGCTTGGCGCGGGAACCATCCTCAAGGTGCCGAAGACCTACACAGGAGAGTAGCAAGCAAACTCCATTAAGGGCGAATTGCGATAGTCATTGGCAGTAAAGGTCGTGCCGGTACCGATGTAGCGGGAAGGGAATATCGCGCTACGGGAATCTGAGACAGATCGGCTCACGTTTGCGGTAGCTTGCCGAGGGAATCGCTACGCAGGGGAGGGGGCACTGTTTACGGGAATCACCGCTACCGGAAAGAGCCTGAAACGACTCTGCGCTAGGCCAAGACGCCGCGCTTTTGCGCCACGAGCATTTCCTGAAGCGTGCGGCGGTCGACGTGCTCGTTCGGCTCAACACCGTCCATAGGACACACGTCTGCCGGGCAAACCTTTTCGATAATGTGCGCCTCGTACTCTTTGCGGAAGTTACGTACGGTGCTCACCACCGGCCAGGGCGCAAATTGGCCGAGACCACAGAACGACGTACCCATCATATCCTGTGACGAGTGCTCGATGAGGTCTATTGTGTCAGGCGCGGCCACACCGTGGCGCACGCGCTCGACTAACATTCTTAGCACACGGGTACCGTCACGGCAGGGGAAGCAAAAGCCGCAAGACTCTTCCTCGAAGAAATTTGCGTCCCGCAGCGCCGCGTCTACAACGCAGGTACGGTCGTCCATCACAATGACGCCCGCCGTACCCAGGATGGTACCGGCCGCCTGCACCGGCTTGAAGTCAAGTACGAGATCGATCATGTCGGCAGGCAGGATGGCGCTGGAAGCACCGCCGGGCTTCCAGGCCTTGAGTTCGCGCCCCTGCCAGACACCGCCAGCGTGCTCATAGATCAGTTCGCGCGCGGTGGTTCCCATGGGCAGTTCGTAAACCCCCGGGCGCTCAACGTGGCCGGAAACGCAGTAGATATTTAAACCGGACCCCTCGTTTACTCCCAGCTTACTCCACCTCTCACCGCCATTGAGGACAATGTCGGAGAGATTGGAGAGCGTCTCCACATTATTGATGAGCGTGGGTTTGCCGAATAGACCTTCATTGGCAGGGAAGGGCGGTCGTGCGCGTGGGTAGCCCCGCTTCCCTTCAAGGGAGTTCATAATGGCGGTCTCTTCGCCGACGATGTACGCTCCCGCGCCACGCCGCAAGTACAATTCAACGGAAAAGTCCGTGCCTAGGACGTTCTGTCCCAAGAAACCGTGCTCGTATGCTTGCTTGATAGCCTGTTTGACGCGTTCATATGCCAGGAAGTATTCGCCGCGGACATAGATGAAGATTATGGAGCAGCCGGTAGTGTAGGCTGCCAATGCACAGCCCTCAATGAGGAGGTGAGGGTCTTGCTCCCCGATGACGCGATTTGAGAAAGTACCGGGTTCACTTTCATCGAAATTGCACAGGACGTATTTTGGTTCGCCCCGAGCCCCCACCACGAAATTCCATTTCATAGCGGTTGGGAAGCCCGCTCCGCCCCGGCCGCCCATGTTTGCGGCTCGCACCTCATCGTGCACACCCGAAGGGGTCATCTCAGTGAGTGCTTTGCGCAAAGCGGCATAGCCATCGTGCGCCATATAAGTCTCGATGTCCTGAGAATTCTCATTGTGAATTCGCCGCAGACAGACCTGTTCCATGCCTTTCGCTCCTCGCGGTCGGCGGACTTTACCTGTGCACTATTCTCTCTTGTTTTTTTCTGCAACGCTGGCCTGAACCTTCTCCAGGACCTCTGCCGCCGAGATGTTTCCCACGGCATTTTCGTTGATCAAGAGGGCCGGCGCCTGTTCGCAAAGCCCCAAGCACATCACCTCTTCTACCTCAAACGCGCCGGGCTGCGCCGCGACCGCCTCTTCCAAAGTGTGGAGAACGTCCTGAGCACCGCGCAAATGGCATGAGAGATTCACGCACACACGAGCGATGACCGGTGGCTTCGGTTCGAAGAAGAACATCGTGTAGAAGGTTGCCACACCGTAGAGTTGTGTCTTCGTAATTCCTAGCTCTTTCGCCACCATGCCCACGGCTTTGGGCTCCAAGTACCCGAATTGCCGTTGCACGGCATGGAGCATGTCGAGTGTCGAGCCAGGTTCTTGGCTGCACTCTTCGATCTCACGCTGCAATGCCGCGTACTTGGCGGCCTCTGCGCTCTTTACTTCACCCGGTGATGTGGCCAATGACAGTCCTCCACTGTGTGTGAGTTGGGCCCGCTAGGCCTCCGGTTTATCCCGTTTGGTAAAGATGTCCATGTCGCTACTATGGCCCGGGGCCAGCCGCGCATCGGGGTTAATATACCGTACTGCCTGATTTACTGCCATGGCCGCCTCGGATGCGCCGCACGCAATCAGATTGATCTTCCCCTCGTAGGCGGCAATGTCGCCAGCAGCGTAGACACCGGGCCGGCTGGTAGCCATCGTCGCAGGATCAACCTTGATGCCCTTCTTGCCCTCCAACTCAACCCCCCACTTGCGTATGACCGTTGTGTCCATCAGAAAACCAACGCAGATCAGGATTATGTCTACCTCTAGATCAAAGGTCTCTTTCGACGTAAGATTAATGATTGTAACGCCGGTGAGCTTTCCGTCGGTGACGTGCAATACATTCGCTTCGTGTCGGGGGAAATGCACGTCCACGTTCGATTCAAAGATCAGTTGCACAGTTGCCTCATGCGCTTGCCAGACCGGCAGCCGATGGATAAGCGTTACCATCGTTGCGATCTTGTCGAGAGCCAGCGCCCAGTCAAGTGCCGAATCTCCACCGCCAATAACCAATACACGCTTGTCACGGAACAAATCCATATTCTTGACTGTGTAGAAGATTTGCTTGTCTTCGTGCTGCTCGACACCGGCCAACCTTAGTTTGCGCGGCGCGAACGCGCCGTTGCCGTTGGCGATGAGCACCGCCTTGCTCTTGAATTCCTCACCGCCCTGCGCACGGAGCACGTAGATGCCGTCTTGTTCTTCAAAGTCGAGTATCTTCTGGGAAAGGTAGATCGGATAGTCCCACTGGTCGGCCTGCTCGCGCATTACTGCGACGAGGTCTTTGGCGAGGATGGCCGGAAAGCCGGCCATATCGTAGACGAACTTCTCCGCATAAAGAGCAGAAAGAGCGCCACCCAGCTCGTCCATCGCTTCCAGGAGCTGTGTATCGAGGCCGCGCACACCGGCGTAGAATAGCCCAAATAATCCCGTAGGGCCGCCGCCAATGATCGTGAGGTCTCTCACGCCATTATCACCCATTTCGCAGGACTCCTTCCTGATATCTCTCTGGTCTTCGATAGTTGCTCGTACTTGATAATTCTCAAATGCAGATCGGCGTTGCCTCTTGCTCGCAGGCACGCCAAACCAAGGGAGCGCCTAGGTATTGGCGTCGCCGCGGCCGTTGCTTTCTGCCGCCTGATAGGCCTGCTCAAGCAGTTCCATAGTATGGATAGACCGTGTGGCAACACCCTCTGCAGCCAAGGCGTTGTCCATCTGCAACATACAACCGGGATTGCCCACAGCCACGTAATCGGCCTCGGTAGCCGCAATATTCTTGACTTTGGGCGCGACGACCCGCTGCGCCATGTCTGCCTGGACGATGTTGTAGACACCGGCGCTGCCGCAACAATGATCGGAATTCTTCATTTCTACAAACTCCAACCCCGGAATTGATTGCAACAGAGCGCGCGGCTGCGCGCGCACACGCTGCCCGTGCGCCAGGTGACATGCATCCTGATAGGTCACGCGCTTGTTCACCGGTCCAAAAGAAGCATCTATCTCAATACCAGCTAAGAACTCGCTGATGTCCTTCACTCTTTCCGAGAAATCGCGCGCGCGCACCGCGTAGTTGGAATCGTTCTCCAGCAAGACGTGGTATTCCTTCAACGCCGTGCCGCACCCAGCCGCATTGCTGATGATGACGTCCAGATTGTACGGCTCAAATGCGTCAATGTTGCCTCGAGCGAGGTCTTTCGCTGTTTCACGAGCCCCGGCGTGGACGCCCAAAGCGCCACAGCAACGCTGCGCCTTGGGGATTACGACCTCACACCCATTGCGCGTGAGCACACTTACCGTTGCCCGGTTCGTTTCACCAAAGAAATAAGGCATGATACAGCCCGTTATGAATCCCACGCGGCGTTTGGTCTGGCCGCGCGCGGGCACAACTTCCACTTCCTGGGCGCCGTAGAACTTATCGGACAGCCTAGGCAACAGTGCTTCCGCGCGACCAAATTGACCGAAGAGCTTCAGGACACCGCTGCGGCGAATGAGCGCCTGCATACCGGATGACTGGTAGAAACGAATGAGCTTGGCGGCAAAGTTCAGGCGGCCGGGAAACGGAAAAAGCTGCTTGAAAATTAACCAGCGCAAGAAGCGAGGGATCGCGCCGCCGGGCCGGACCCGGATTGCTTCTCCGCGCGCGGCTTCGATAATCTTGCCATATTGAACGCCGGATGGGCAGGCTGTCTCGCACGCACGACAATCGAGGCAGAGGAATATGTGCTTCAGAAACGTATCATTGATCGGAATGCGCTCTTCCTTGGCTGCCTTCGCAAGATAGATACGGCCCCGCGGACTTTCCATCTCAAGGCCGGTCTCGCGATAGGTCGGGCACGCATTGAGACAGAGCCCGCAGTGCACGCATTGGGCCAGGTCCTCATCCGTGAGACCCTCGAAGCGGACCCGCTCGTTCTCACCCTCAGGAATTACGAGCCCTGGTTGACCGACATCGGTTTTCACGTTAGTTTTGCTCGCTCACGGTGGAAACACCTGCTTCTAAATCTCACCGACAAAGCGGCCGGGATTGAGTATGTTGCGGGGATCTAAGGTCCGCTTTAGGCTGTGCATTACGCCCAGTCCCTGTGGATCGGGCCCCCAAACGTCAAAAGCAGTCTTGACTGCTAGTGAACCCCGTTGCAGCACGAGACTGCCGCCATGTTCCTGGCTCACTGCCCGGGCATTCTGCAGAAAACTGAGAAGCTGGGCCAAAGTCGACGTCTGTACAGAAGATCCATGATTCTGTCCATCCGCCAAGCGAATTCCACACCTTAAGGAGCCATTGAGAGGATCGGCCACAATTCCCGCTTCTCCCTCTAGAGGCTCTGCGGACCGTAAGAGGTCCGCATAGACGTGCCGCATTTCCGTTGGCACAGCACTCGCCTTGAACAGGATATTCTTCGGGGCACTATCCGACCCCAAGTCCACACACTGTTGCCACAGGAGAACACTGTCCGCCCTGCTAACAGCCTCAGTAGTATATGCGCCCGCTTCCGCTCCCGCTGCATCCCGCACTTGCCGCGCGACGGCCCGTTCTGCGCCCATGAAGCGCACGAGGAGCACGTGGCCGCCACGAACCGCGCCAAATAAGCATTGCTGAGCGACCGTATTGCCGACCACTGCTGACGACGGATGGTGCGGGCGCATGGCGTGTGCAGCCGCAAAGGCCGCGTCGGCATCTTCAAACGTGAATATGAGGGACTGATCCGCTTTGGGCAGGGGATACACTTTGAATGTTGTCGTGGCGATCACTCCCAGCGTACCGAGAGCGCCGACGTGCAACTTGTGCAAGCCGAATCCGGCCACATTCTTTACAACTTCGCCGCCGCTCTTGACCAGCGTGCCGTCTCCCTGGACGAATTGCATCCCCATGACAAGGTCCTTGGCCGTGCCAAATGTATACCGCAACGGCCCATGGGTATTCGCCGCCACAGCGCCCCCAACAGTTGCTCGATCAGGGCACGGCACCTCTAGCGGCAGCGTCTGATCGTGTTCGCGTAGAGTCTCTTGAAGGTTGGCCAGGGTCACGCCCGCCTGCGCAGTCACTATAAGATCGGCGGGTTGATACTCCGTAATGTGGTTGAGGCTGCCGGTGCAGAGAGCAACCTCCGCGGCAGTGGGAGGCTTGCCCAAATCGAGCATCGTGCCGCCGCCGACGAGGATGGTCGCTGATTCCGCCTGGTGCAACTCAGTAACTACCGCGGCCAATTCAGGAACCGATCGGGGCGCAACGCCAAGCGCAGGTTGCTTGCCGTCCACGGTAGGAGTCTCATGCGTGATCGCCTCTTGCGAAGCGACTTCAGCAAGCTGGGTGTGGAGCGTCTCAGTCAGCAAAGCGTATCTGCATCCTACTTCCAGACCGCGGTAGAGTGGGCTGAATTCGTAATAGACGCCGGGGCCTTGCCAATGTGAATATTCGCCGCGTGCGGGCCTTTCCCGGTGGGGAACACCTTCGTAGGGTTGAAGAGCCAATCGGGATCGAATGCGCGTTTGAGCTTGCGCATTGCCGCCAAGTCCGCCTCACTGTAAAGCCAGCCCATGTACTCTTGCTTCTCCGTGCCGATGCCGTGTTCTCCCGAGAGTGACCCACCGGCGTCGATGCATGCCCGAATGATCTCTTCACCCGCGGCAATTACGCGCTGCACTTGGTCGCTATCGCGCACGTCGAAGAGCAGATTCGGATGCAAGTTTCCGTCACCGGCATGGAACACGTTGGCAATGATTATGTCATAGCGCGCGGCCACGTCTTCCACAAAGCGCATGATCTCCGGTAGCTTCGTGCGCGGCACGACGCAATCTTGGATGTAGTAGTTCGGCGCCAGCCTGCCTAGCGCGCCAATAGCCCCTTTCCGTCCGGCCCATATAGTCTCGCGCTCCGCGGCCGTCTGTGCCACTCTGATTTCACGGGCCCGTGCTTCGCGGCAGAGGCTTAGAATCGCGTCGCGTTGCTCATCGAGTTCTTCCTGCATCCCGTCAATCTCGATGATGAGAACAGCGCCGGCGTCGGAGGGATAGCCGACGTGGTGGGCCTCCTCTATGGCCTTGGTAACTACCTGGTCCATGATCTCCAAGGCAGCAGGAATGATGCCGTTACCAATGATGGCAGAGACAGCCTCGCACGCGTCGGGCACGCTTTCGAAAATAGCGAGATATGTCTCGACTGACTCTGGGAGCGGCAAGAGCTTGACCAGAATCTTGGTCACCACGCCCATCGTGCCTTCGGAGCCAATGACCGCGCTCATCAGATCGTAGCCCGGCGCATCGGGGGCCTTCCCGCCGATCCAGGCGACTTCGCCACCTGGAATGACCACTTCAAGTCCTAATATATGATTGATGGTACATCCGTAGCGCAAGCAATGCGCTCCGCCTGAGTTCTCCGCAACGTTGCCGCCAAGCGTGCAGGCCTTCTGGCTCGATGGATCGGGCGCGTAGTACAAGCCAAGGTGGGCTATCTCGTCAGAGAGTTCTAAGTTAACAACACCCGGCTCCACCAATGCAGTGCGGTTCTCCTCATCGATCTCGAGAATATTCCGCATGCGGCTGACGGAGAGTAAGATACCGTCTTCTTCCGGCACGGCTCCGCCGGACAAGCCGGTGCCGGCCCCCTTGGGCACCACCGGCACTTTCAACTCGCTTGCTACCGCCAGGATCCCGCTGACTTCAGCGGTGGTACGGGGGAAAACGACGGCGGCAGGAAGCTGAACGTCCATTGAAGCATCGCGCTCAAAGACAATGAGGTCTTCAGGACGGAACACCACGTGGTTTTCGCCGACGATGGACTGCAAGCGGTAAACCAGTTCACGTGTGTCCATGATCCAGCCCTACACTCGCTTCGTGCCTGCTCGCTTCCGCCCCATTCATCACTGTGATGATACCATAGGCCAAATGCTGCGAACAAAAGGCATGGAACTCTCTGCTCAGTTCTTGGATCTCTCCTACGATGTCTTCTCACTCGGAGAAACTCTTGGTTGGCAATACCGCAGTACTCGTATGCAAGGAAATGAATTACTGTGGCTCAGATAAATAACAGTGAGATCGGCCAAATATTGCTGAACCGGCTTGAAGCAGCGATTGGGCCGGTGCACACACTGCATCCCGTAGACGGAGGCGGCGCCCAAGGGGCGGCAGTGTGGCATTCAGTTCTTTCATCCGGTGAGCACGTTGCCGTCAAACGCCATGCGCACGCCGGAGCGGGAGAGGTCGAGTTCGGTGTGCTGCAAATGCTCTACCAACTTGGCACGCCGGTTCCACGACCATTGCAGTGGATTCCGCAGCAGCGCATATTGATCACTGAGTGGGTGGGGCAGCGCACGCTTGCAGCGGCGATACATGAAGCACACCTAGACCCTACCCGGCACACAGAAGAATTGCGGCGACTGGCAAAGAACTTGCTGAAGGGCTGTAATTCCCTGGAGACAGCGTTTCAAGGGATGGCCGACCGACTTGCGCTTCACGGCACCGGCGAACGGCAACGACGCCATGCGGAGGTGCGCGCCCGCTGCCGCCAGGCCCCCGAGACTCTCCTGCGGCTCGCGGCCTATTGCGATCTTTTGGCGCCGCAGGACTGGGCAACAAACCTGCATGAGACGTGGACAGCGTTGGCTGAATCCCTGTGCTCCGGTCGACTGACGTTTGGTGGTCGCGATTGCACGCCTAACAATGTGCTTTCGGCAGACGCGGCACTTTGGTTCGTCGACTTTGCCGTGGTCGGTCTCGATTGGCCGGAATCACGCCTGGCGCAGTACGCCGCGATGGTGGCCGTTCGCGCGCCTGAAACACCGTTACACTCCCTCTTGACCCATGGTGAAGAGCAGTGGTACGTTGGAAGCGGATGCATTGATTACGAGCAGCTAGATATGCATCACCTAATGTTGTGGAGTGAGGTGTTGCGCTTGCTCCTAGACGGGAAGCTGGGAACGTACGAATCCAACAGTATCGTGCTGAGGCAAAGACTTGAACAGGCGCTGCGATTGGCGCTCTTCCCGCTGGCCGCTAACACACCCGCAAAGCCGGTACGCTCGCTCATTGCCACAGCATTTGCCCACGTGTCATAGGTTGGATTGTAGACTGGAAGGAGAGTCCGATGGCAGAGGAATGGAAACCGCGCGAACGCGAACTCGTTGTAGACGGACTTGAATGGGTAGGCCGCATGGCTGACAAAGCCCGTGCCAAACATGGCGGCTATATCGGCGAGTACATCTATCCGTGCCCAATGGATCAGCAGGTACTCCGCGATCTGGGCATGAGCTCGGAAGAGTTCATGCAGATTGCCGTTGAGGCCGGCACGGACAGTGAGATGGCATCCAAGGTAAAGGCTGCTTCCGGCAAGGAGACCGTCGCCACGCCCACTTGAACCGCAATCATGGTTGGAATGGTACGTGAAACAGTCCACCGCTTTTTGCCGAGAGCCCAGAGATAGATCGAACGCCCGGTGGCGGTTGGGAGAGGAATAACATACCTGCGCTGAGCGCAGGTATGTTATATTTTGGAAGCGCAAAGGGACGAAGGAGGCCCCGTTTGGCATCTAGCCCCCACATGAGTCGGCAAATGACATCCACACTGCTCGCGGTGTTCCGGTGATGCGCGATCAGCGAAAGGCGGCCTTGTTTGGCGTCGCACTGGGCCTGCTTCTCAGCGGCGGCTATGTAATTGCCCGCAGATTTGCCGCGCGCGTGCAGCCGGACATCATTGACTGGCAACGTACGGAGCGCATTGCCCTGCGCATCGCCGCGCGCAACCCCGATAGCGTGCTACCCGCCCACGCGCGAGAAGCGCTTCTCGCGGACTATCAGGCCCTTGTGCGGATCAGCCACGAACAAATCGTTCCATTCATTCAGCTCTCCGCCATGTCCGACCGCCACGAGGTGGAGGTTTTGGATCGCCCGCTCTGGGTCCAGCGCAATCTCAGCACCGTGCAACGCCTGCTGCATCCTTTGGAAGACGTATACGTCGACAGCATTGGGGCAAATAGCAGCACGCTGTTTCGGCTCGCGCACGGGAGCATGCAACTCACGCTCTCCGCGCAAATGGGCATCGTACTCGGCTTTCTTTCGCGGCACGTCTTAGGCCAATTCGACATGCCGTTTCTGGCGCCGCCGGCTTCCGAGGGTGCGCCTACGTCAGAATCAATCAGCCGCATCTACTTTGTCGAGCCGAATATCCGCCGTCTGCAACACCGGCTCGAGATTCCGCCCGACGCCTTCCGCCTGTGGATCGCGCTCCATGAGACCACCCATGCTATTCAGTTTCAAGTAGCGCCGTGGCTCGCCGAGTATCTCGGAAGCCTTATCGAATCGTACGTGGAGAGCTTCCGCGAGCTTCTCCGGGAGTCGCGCCAGCCGTTGCGCGCAATGCTCCTGCCCGGTGCTGAAGTGAAGGACAGTCGCGAGCGCCTAGGCGGGCTGATGGGTCTCTTGACCACGCCGGAGCAGCGAGAAATGCTGGTGCGCGTGCAAGGCGTCATGAGCCTCGTGGAAGGTTACGGCAATTACATCATGGATGAATTGGGCGAGCAGCTCATCCCTGGATTTCCCGCTATGCGCCAGCGACTTGAGGCGCGCAAGCGCGGTTCATTGGAACGGGCACTTATGCGGTTGCTGGGATTCGATCTCAAACTTGCGCAATACCGTCTGGGGGAGCGCTTTGTCCGCCACGTCGTGGCTGAAGAGAGCATGCCCTTTCTCAATCAGGTGTGGGAATCCGAACACACGATGCCTACGCTGGATGAAATCAATGCGCCGGAGCAGTGGACGGAACGTATGCGGCAAGTTAGTAGCACTGCAACCACGTAGGCATGCACTTTGGCGGTGCGTGGCTGCCAAGTGAGGATAAGGCCTTCGCCCCGCCGCAATTCCTAAGCGGAGCAAGCGCTACTTCACACCCTTTCGTACGATTTCCACCACCTCAGAGGGGTGTTCAAGAGCAAAGTCCGGCTCTTCTGCGAGCAACGACACCCTATCTAACGCGCCCCAGAGCGCAGCGCCGGTGCTAATACCTGCCAACCGGCCGCACTGGATATCCAAGTCACTATCACCTATCAGCAGTGTTTCCTCTGGGGACGCGCTGACTACTTCAAGGGCTCGGAGCGCAGCGTCGGCAAAGGGCTTGGGCCGAGCAACGTCATCTTGAAACACCGCAGTACTTACGTAGGATGCAAGCCCGGTGGCTTCCAACTCGCTGCTTCCCGCAGCGCGCATGCTGCCGGAAGTAACCACAACGGTCGTTCCCACATCAGTCAGCGCGGCCAGCATGTCGGCGACACCGCAAAATGGCGCAATTAACTCCTGCCGGTGGGCTTCCCAATGCTCCAAGAAAACCCGGCGCATTTCATTTGCTAGGGAATCGCGTCCGTCGGCAGCAGCGATAAAGGGGTCTGCAAGTGGGCCGGAAAGCTCTTCGGTTAGACGTTCGCGAGAAAAATTGCCTGGAGCCCATTGTTCCACGGCGGCGAACGTAGCCTCGACAATGGCCGGACGCAAATCCACCAGGGTGCCGGCATAGTCGAAGATACAACACCGAAACTGCATTCGCGACATTAACCTTGCTCGGCACTATCGCTACGATTCTGTCACGAGGATCGCGTATTCCAAGGAGTCCGCGAGCGCCGAGTAGCTCGCTTCGATGATATTCGTGGAACTGCCCACGGTACTCCACTCGGTTTGGCCGTTGGTGCTTTCGATCATTACGCGCACTCCTGCTGAAGTAGCACTGCTCTCGTCGAGTACGCGCACCTTATAGTCCAAGAGCCGCACCCGCTTGAGGTGGGGGTAGGCGGAAACCAACGCCTTACGCATCGCGGCATCCAACGCGTTCACCGGCCCGTTGCCTTCCGCGGCAGTATGCTGCACTTCATCGCCCACGCGAATCTTGACCGTAGCTTCGGAGAGAATGCTCCGCCCGCCGCGTGTTTCAACTAAGACAAGGAAGTCCAAGAGGGTAAACGGAGGTCTGTAGTCCGGCTGGCGTCGCTTGATGAGCAACTCGAATGAAGCCTCAGCGCCTTCGAACTGGAAACCGCGCTGCTCCAGATCCTTGATCTCTTCTACTAAGCCGTGAAGGTCTTCACTCTGGCGCGAAAGGCGAAAGCCGAGACGCTCGGCCCGTGAGAGCACGCTGCTCCGACCGCTTAACTCGGAGATGAGCACACGCATTTCGTTGCCGACGACAGCCGGATCGATATGCTGGTAGGCAATTCGACTCTTCGCCATGCCGTCGGCATGATAGCCGGCCTTGTGGGCAAAGGCGGAGTGTCCGACATAGGGCATGAACGGATTGAGCGCCATGTTTGCGATCTCACTAACGAATCGCGCCACGTCGGAGAGATGCTGCAACTGATCAGGCTGAATTGCCGTATAGCCCAGCTTGATTTGAAGATTGGGAATCACTGTGCAGAGATTTGCGTTGCCACAGCGTTCCCCAACTCCATTCACCGTCCCTTGTACGTGAGAGGCTCCGCTCTCTACTGCCGCCAACGTATTTGCGGTGGCTAGGTCGGCGTCATTGTGCACGTGAATACCGATGGGCACGTCGAACTCGGCAACGACTCGGCGGGTTACGTCCGCAATATCGTCAGGAATGTTTCCGCCATTCGTATCGCAAAGCACTAGGCAGTCCGCCCCGGCCTCGTGAGCGGCCCGCAGAGAAGACAATGCATATTCCGGGCTGGCTCGGTAGCCGTCGAAAAAGTGCTCCGCGTCGAAGAAAACCTCGCGGCCATGACGCTTGAGGTAGGCAATAGTTTCGCGAATCATTGCCAGGTTATTCTCAAGGGTAGTGTCTAACACGGCTGTGACGTGGTGGTCCCACGACTTGCCGACGATGCAAACCGCGCGGGTGCCTGTGTCAATGAGCGCCCGCACGCCAGCGTCGTTCTCAGCGCTCGTAGACTTATGTCGGGTGCTACCGAAGGCCGTAATTGTAAGGTTCTTCCAATCGAACTCCTGCGCCAAACGGAAGAATTCCTGGTCCTTCGGATTCGATCCCGGGTAACCGCCTTCCAGGTAATGAACGCCCAGTTCATCCAGCCGGCGGGCAATCTTGAGCTTGTCCGCGGCGGCGAACGAGAGCCCCTCGGCTTGGGCACCGTCGCGCAGCGTCGTATCGTAGATGACGATGCGTCGCTGGGACTGCGCCTGCCCCGATGGAGATTCCTCTATATAAGTCTTAGCCAACGGCTGTACCTAGGAAAAGACTGCTTGTGCAGCGCTTCACAAAGTCGCTCGATAAAATTCTACCACAACAGCCTTCCATGCCTACGCAGCTTCTTCATCCTGCTTCTTGTCCATGAGATACCAGCCATAGACCAAGCCGGCGATGATCGCGCCGCATAGCGGGCCAATCCAGTAGACGAGATGGTTTTCCCAGAAGTTCGCGGCTACTGCCGGGCCAAACGTGCGCGCCGGGTTCATCGAGGCGCCGGTGAGCGGGCCGCCAATCAGAATGTCAGCCGAAATGGTAAGGCCGATTGCAAAGCCGCCCACCTTGGCAGCGCGCGGGTCCATGGCGGTGCCAAAAACTGCGATCACCAGAATGAACGTAAGGATGGCTTCGATGAGAACGGCGGTACCGAACGATATGTCTGCTGCCACTGCCGGCGTTCCGAGATTGACAGATTGCCAGACATCGGTGGGAAAGACCGCGCGCAGGGCGAATCCCGCCAGCACGGCTGCAACCAGTTGGGCGATAATGTAGAGCACACCGTGTAGAATATCTATCTGACGGCCCACGAAAGCCGCTACGGTCACGGCCGGATTGAAGTGCCCTCCGGAAATGTGGCCGAACGCGGTTACCATGATGGCGAGCGCCAGGCCGTGGGCGAGTGCAATTGCAACCAACCCCGGTCCGTCACCGCCGCGTGAGACAATGAAGGCATCGGTGATGATCGCGCCTGCCCCGATGAAGAAGAAACAAAACGTCCCAATGAATTCAGCGACGAGCGCTTTTGGCGTATTCTCAGTCATGGCAGAACTCCCCTCCTTGGAGACGACCTGGCTCTAGCGGTCAGCAATGTACGGACACTCTTCACCTGTTATTGTGCGCTGTGGCCCGCGAATGTCAAATCCAATGAGAATCTCTGAATAGGGTAGAAACAGGCCCGAGGCACTTCTCGCCGGCCGCAGGCGGCAGAGGATTGAACTGATACCATATTCGTTGGCACTCCTAGCCGAGTGTAGCGCATTGAACGCGGTCAGGAAGTTGCTGACGAGGCAATGGCCGTCGCAGTAATTGAAATTATGAATGGAAGGTGGGTACACATGCGTTCCTCAGGAAACTCTTCGGAGACTGGCACCGTAACAATCTCTCCCAACCACGGTCGTGCCGGCGCCTGGGGCACGTGGGTGGTGACGTATTCCGCCGGTGCGAAAGGCATAGCTAGCGGTGGTGGATTGCAGGTAGCGCTGCCGGAACGTTGGCACCAGTGGTGGCGCAACTCCGCCCGCCGTGTACAGAGCGTGGACCCCGCCGCGCCGTTTTATGTCACCGCGCACACCGACCGGCCCGGTGTGCGCCTGCATTACGAAATCCTCGATGCAAGCGACGCCGAGTACGTAAAGCCGCTGCGCAGGAACGTTGGCTATCCGCCGGGGAGCCGCTATGCCTGGACGGTTTCCGTAACGGTGACGGAGGGTGAACTGCAAGCAGGTGACACGATCAACGTTGTATACGGCGATATGAGCGGAGGCGGTCGCGGATTCACCCCGCCCCTCTGGACCGGCTCGCCGGATCGGGTACGTGCGGCGGTTGACCCAACGGGAGACGGCGCGTTCACGCTCTTGCCGGATGGCGCCTTGCCCTGGCTCAACAATGAGCCGGGACCGCCGGTAGAGCTGCTCTTGGTGCTCGAGTCCCGCAGTGTTGTGGGCAGGAAAAAGCGCGTGCGCATGGTGGCGCTGGACGAATTTCACAATCCGGTGCCCGCGCCGGACACTGCTATCTATCTGGCAGTCGAAACGGGCGCGGCTTCAATTCCGGCAAACCCCATCAAGCTTGGGAGTGCAAGTACGTGGGGGTGTGGAGAGTTTACGGTCACGCCTACTGAGGCCGGCGTATTGCGCTTGCGCGGCACCTCCCACGACGGAAGATTGTACGGCCTCTCCAATCCAAGCAAGGTCTCTGATTCTGCGGCAGAATCGGCCAATTCGCCCGCAGCGGGCCTCTATTGGGGCGACATTCACTCCCATAGCCAGTACTCCTGGGACGGCACCGGCACCGGAGACGACCACTTTCGCTACGCGCGCTATGCCTCCCTGCTCGATATCTACAGCGCCACCGACCACAACGATAGGCGCAGTATGAGTCAGGAGGACTGGCAACAGAATGTCGCCTATACTGAAAAGTGGGACGCGCCGGGCACGTTCGCCACAATACTCGGCTATGAGGCAAGTTTCGGCGCGCCCTACGGCCACCATAACGTCTACTTTCGCGGCGGCGAGGGTGTGCTTCGCTACAGCGACGAGGAGAACCCCGAAGAGATATGGCAGCGGGCCGAGCACGAGAATCTGGCGGGCGAGTTGCTCACTATCCCCCACCATACCGGCGGTTTTGCGCGACCGGGCGGCGGCGTGAAGCACGACTGGAGCATCCATGACTCCCGATTCCGTACCACCATCGAGATCTACTCCTCCCACGGCCTCAGCGAGGAGTACGCGCCCGACCATCCAATTTCCATGGATGTTTCCGATTTCACTTTCAACGGTCCCGGCGATCCCGGCAACTATACTGTGGATGCCTGGCTGGCGGGCCTCAAACTAGGCACGATCGGGTCTTCTGACAACCACGGCGCGCAGCCGGGGAAAGAGGGCTACGGCACTATGGCGGTCTGGGCGCCGGCATTGGCCCGTGAAGCGGTCTTCGACGCCATCCGCAACCGCCGCACCTACGGCACGACCGGCTCCCGTATCTACTTGGAGTTTACGGTGAACGGCGAGCCCATGGGCGGCGAGACGACTATTGCCGCCGGTCAGCCGGCTGCGGTGCATGTGGAAGCGCTGGGCACCGGCCCCCTGCGCTGGATTCACGTCCTAAGCGCCGATCTCGACCGCCCGGAGGCGGGCTTCAGTGTCGTCCACCAGGCTTGGTTCCCCGGCAGCAGCGCGCCCTTGGATTTCACTCTAGATTGGACCGACGAGGCGCCACCCGCCCACGCTATCTACTACGTCCGCGTGCGCCAGCGCGACCTCGTCCACGGCCGCGTGGCACAGGCCTGGAGTAGCCCCGTATGGGTGACGAGAGTCTAAATGCAACAGATGCTGCTACACCGCGAAGGCAGTTTCTCGGCACATGCACAATATGCCCAGTGAGCGACTAGCTGGGAACATGCACGCCACAGGCAGATTTTCTCCACGCTCTCTAGGTGGTTTGCCCTACATTGCATTCTTAGGCCCTCTGGATTCATAGGCCTCTGGACTCGTCGGCCCTCTGGACTCGTCGGCCCTCTGGATTCGTAGGTCCTCTCGACTCCCGCAGTCTGCCGCATAGACCGTTCGTGGAGAGCCTGTCGAACCATGAACGGACGGCTCGCTCACTTGCTCCGAACAGACACTAAAGGATATACAGTCGGATCAACTGAGAAGTCCATCTATATTCCTGACAACACTTGGACAGAGACGCATTGGTCACGTTATGATCGCATTGTGACCTGAGAGTTTGTTAGCCTTATTTGCATTAGATTCATCAAACTTGCATAAGTGTGCGATTTGCAGAATAGAAAGTAAATGTCGTGGAGACCAAGGCAGAGCAGAAACCACCGCCATCCCTCTCAACGATCAAACAAGCAGCGGTGCCTATATTGAAGCATTACGGCGCACAACGGGCAGGGCTGTTTGGCTCTGTGGTCAACGGGAGGCTTGGGCTGGAGAGCGACATTGACCTACTGGTGGAAATGCCCGCTGGAGCGAGTCTGCTAGACCTCGCGGGTCTCGGCTTAGACTTGGAACAAGCATTGGGCCGCAAAGTCGACATCCTAACATACCGCTCAATCCACCCCCGCCTCCGCGATCGCATCCTCGCAGACGAAGTGATCATTCTCTAGACCCATGCCCACAGACCCCACCATTTATCTTCAAGACATTCTTGAATGCATTGACCTCATCGAGTTGTATACACAGAATCTCACGAAATCGGCATTCCTTGCCTCGCGAGAGAAGCAAGACGCAGTGATACGCCGACTGGAGATCATCGGAGAGGCAACGCGTCATCTTCCTACAGAGATCACCGCCGCCCATCAAGAGATTCCTTGGCCCCGTATCATCGCCATGCGAAATCGTCTCATCCACGCTTACGGTCAAGTAGACCTTGAACTCACATGGGCGGTTGTCGAACGAGAGTTACCTCAGCTCAAGAGTCGGGTGCGATCGCTTTTCAAACAGCACCGGTATTAGCGTTGACTTGGCGTCAACTGACGCCGTGAAGTTAACCCAAGGGACCTAGAATTGCGATGTAACAGTTCTTCAAGTGCTTTTCAAACCAATCTTGTTGATCCAGCGTTGCATACAGTACATGCTACAGCCCGTCAACCATTGCTTCCTCACACAATACAAGTGAAATCTGGCACACTGTAGTCCAGCATTTGCAGGTCTTGAGCATTGTCGAATGGGCAAGTAAGTTTGTAAAACTCGAAGGGGTAGTGCCGTGACTGAAAAGCGAGGTTCCCCACAACAATATGGTGTTGTGGTCGAAAGAAACGTAATGATGACGGCCCGCGATGGGAACAAGCTCGGCACGGACGTGTATCGACCGGCGGTGCCGGGGGACGGCAGCCAGGGAAGTATTGGACTGACAGGGGAAGGGTTGGTGGCTGTTGACGGCACGTTCCCCGTCATTCTCGAGCGCACGCCGTATGACAAGACGGGTCTGGGCTTGCGGCGGAAGGGGCACTATTACGCGCGCCGGGGGTACGTGGTGGTGATCCAGGACGTGCGGGGGCGATTTACCTCCGGGGGTGAGTGGTACGCCTTTGGCGACGAGGGCCCGGACGGCTACGACACCTGCGCGTGGATTGTGGAGCAGCCATGGTCGAACGGCAAGATCGCCACCACGGGGTGCAGCTACGCCGGTTGCACGCAGAGCGCGCTTGCCTCGCTCAATCCGCCCGGCCTCGCGGGCATGTTCGTCGAGGAAGGGCCGTGGAACTACCACACCGCCTCGATGCGCCATAACGGCGCCTGCGAGATGCGCTTCATGATCTACACCTTCCGCATGGCGACCACCAGCAAAGAGGCGCTCAGCGACCCGCGTCTGCGCGTGAGCTTGGATAACGCCTTCGCCAACGTGGCGCAATGGGTTTCCAACGCGCCGCTCAAGAAGGGCGTATCGCCGCTCGCCGAACTGCCCAGCTACGAGCAATGGCATCTGGACGTGCTCACCCACGGCGACCTGGACGAATACTGGCACCGTCCCGGCTACGGGCCGGAACTTTTTTACGACGAGCATGCCGATGTGCCAACGGTCTACTTTGGCGGCTGGTACGACTCGTACGCCCGCTCGACGTGCACGAATTATGTCGAGTTAAGCGAGCGGAAAGATTCGCCGCAGACGCTCATCATGGGCCCGTTCACTCACGGCACCGGCAGCGCTGAAGTCTCGCACGCGGGTGATGTAGACTTCGGACGCGAGGCGGCGATTTACGATATGAACGAACTGCGGCTCCATTGGTACGACTACTGGCTCAAGGGAGAAGAGACGGGAGCAGGCCACACCAAGCCGGTGCAGATCTTCGTCATGGGCGGCGGCAGCGGCACGCGTAACAGCGATGGCCGCCTGGATCACGGCGGGCAATGGCGGGCTGAAGACGAATGGCCCCTGGCACGCACGCAGTGGACACCATATTACCTGCACGCCGACGGCGGTCTGGGCCTGGATAAACCTTCTCCAGGCATACTGGAGAGTTCCTTTACCTTTGATCCGGCTAATCCGGTACCGACAATCGGCGGCAATCTCTCGGCGGGCGATCCTGTGCTCGTGGCTGGCGCGTACGACCAACGCGGCGACGAACGCTTCTTTGGGTACACCGGCAGTCTCCCGCTTGCCGCCCGTCCTGATGTCTTGGTTTTTCAAACTCCGCCGCTTGAAGAGGACGTGGAGGTCACCGGGCCGCTAACCCTAAAGCTCTGGATTAGCTCGACCGCCGTGGATACCGACTATACAGTCAAGCTGCTCGACGTGCATCCGCCGAACGGAGACTATCCCCAGGGCTTTGCCATGAATGTTACGGATAGCATTCAACGCGCCCGTTACCGCAATAGTCGTGAAGAGGCGGAGTACCTTGAACCCAACGTGCCGACAGCACTAACCATTGAGATGTACCCCACCAGTAACGTATTTGCACGGGGACACCGCATCCGGGTGGACATTTCCAGCAGCAACTTTCCGCGCTTCGACGTAAATCCCAACACCGGCGAGCCATTGGGACGCCACACGCGGCTGGAAGAGGCGCACAATACGGTCTTCCACGGGCCGGGGCGATCCTCGCATATTGTCCTGCCGGTGATTCCAAGTGTGGATGAAGTTCAGTGAAATCCGATTCCATACATGAGCAGACCGCCGGACAGGCGCCGGCAGACTATAGTGCCTGCATAACCCCCGCCGATGCGGTAACCGTCGGCCAATACGGCACATGGGACATCGTCGTGACTGTGGGCGAGCAGGGAATTGCGATTGGCGGCGGGGTGCGCATTGCGCCGCCGCACCGCGAAAAGCAGCGCTGGGACGTGGGCAACGTGGTTGCCGCAACCAGCGTTCCCGGCACGAGCGTGCGGGTTAAGGTCGTCAACGGTCACCCGCTCTCCTACCACCACTCGCAGTACCCCGTGATCTACGCCGTCCTAGAGGGAGAACGCCTGTGCGGCGGCGACACCCTTACGGTAACGCTGGGTCACCCCGGCAGCTATGTCTCCGGCTTCCGCCAGCCCGCCCAGGCGCAAGACATCATCAGCGTCGATACCTTCTTCGAGGTGGGCGTAGACATCGAGGGCAATACCGACTACAGCAATCCGGACTACCCTGTCCGGGGCGGGGGCCGTCACTTTGCCCTCCGGCAGCAACCGGCTATTGACGTCCTGGCCGCAGCGCCCGCCGCGCTCGGCGTGATCGTGCCCCACTTTCAGGCGGAGGAAGGAAGCGCACGAGTCTTCATCCATGCCAGAGATTCATTTGGAAACGTGTGCGCCGACTTTCAAGGATCGCTCAAGCTGGAGACGGTCAACAGCAGTGACAGTGCCGTTCATGCTGAAGGGGACTCGACAACGAGAGATCGGGGCCTTGCCCAGGCAAACATTGCGGTTCCAGATCAGGATGGCGTATTCCTGGTGCGGGCGCGGGATGAGGCCAGCGGCATTATCGGCAGGAGCCAGCCGATTGCCCCGCACTTTCGCCCGAATGGGTACAACGTCTACTGGGGCGACATACACAACCACACGAATCTTTCCGGCGACGCCGTGCGGGATATCGACGATGCCTACTGGTACGCGCGGCACATAAGCGGTCTGGATTTTGTGGCAATTACCGACCATGAAGGCGGCAAGGACTGGGAACGCAGCAAGGCGAGCGCCAAGAAATACAATGAACCTGGCGCATTCACCACGATCCTTGCCTATGAGTTCAGCAAGGCGGGTTTCTCCGGTCACCGCAACGTGTACTACCTCGACGACGACATGCCGTGCCCTACGCCCGACGATCCGAGCGACCTCTGGGACCAATTGCCGCCGGGCCGCGCCCTTGTGATACCGCATCACCCGAATACGCACTCAGAGGGCGGGACTACCTTTGGCCGATGGCAGCCGACGGACTGGAACGTGCACCACCCGGAGTTTCAGCGCCATGTTGAGATCTGTCAATTACGTGGATCGTTTGAGGTCGAAGAAGTTGGCGCACCCGTCATCTTGGGCGGCAACGGGTCATCCGCGCGCAGCGCACTCGCCAAGGGACTGCGCCTCGGCTTTGTCGGCGGCACCGACAATCACCGCGGCCATCCGGGCTCGCGCATGGATACTATGGGCGGCATAAGCTATCGGCTGCGTCCCGTCGGAGGAATCACGGCAGTACTCGCACATGAGTGCACCAGAGAGTCGTTGTGGGAAGCCCTGCTGGCCCGCAGGACGTACGCCACCACCTGCGAGCACATTCTGCTCGACTTTAGCGTTAACGGCGCGTGCATGGGCGGTGCGACGAAGCCAGCCTCAGCATTCAATATACGTTTGGCAGCAATCGGAACCAGTGCAATAGCGCGTGCTGACATCATTCGCGACGGCCAAGAGGTGCACACCGTCCAAGGCAGCGGCGCGACACTAGAACTTGAATGGAGCGACTGCCCAGCGGAGCAGCCAGACTACTATTACGCCCGTGTGATTCAGGCTGACGGCAATGCTGCATGGTCGAGCCCCATTTGGATTGAGAGCGAAATGGGTTGACTTATTTGCGGACTTGTAGCGATCAGGGCTGAAGCGCCGTTCATTAATGTGCTATACTAGTTTTGGCCCATTGGCGGAAAACTTTCAACAACTGAAGGATGTAGTTGATGGCCCAAGCAGAAATCAATACCCAAGAGAGTAAGGCTGAGAACCCAACTATTATTGGGTGGATGAAGCCGTTTTGCGGTTGGAGTAATGGTGTGCGCGCCGTATTTCAGAAGTACGGATTGGCATTCGACGATCGCGACATTATCAACAACGCCGCAAATTTTGACGAAATGGTTCAACGGACCGGCCAAACGATGCAGCCATGCATCGCTATTGATGAGCATGTGCTGATTGATGTCTCGGGCGAGGATGTTGAAGCCTGGCTTATCGAACACAATTATGTTCAACAGAGTAACGACGAAACAGAAGTACCTATAGATCGCGCCTGCGAGAATGAGGCGCACCCCCAGCCGGTTACACTGCAGATGCGGCCGTCTTCTCGTTCACAGTAGCTGACTTGCAGGCAACGATTTCGTGAATCTATAGATTGCGTATACTTAACATTGGTTATTCCCGCAAAGTCTTCGTCTACGTCCCCTACCGATCATAGTTCGTAGGTAAGAGTAACAAGCTTTATTTGCGCTTGACCACGTACATGTGGGTGTTGCTCATGATTGTACTGCTTGCTTGCCAGTCTTTTCAGGTTGTATTGGTTTGTATTCACGTATGAATCAATGTGAAATGAGGGCGACTTGCAGAGATCCAAGATCCACAGTGCAGCTAAGCAGCCCCTCCCTCAATGTGAATGTCCCTCCGTATTCCTTCTCATTGGTTATGGTCTCACTCTAGCAACAATCGCACCTGATTCATCGTTGCGCCATTGTCCGGCGATGAGTCTTCTTCTTACCCTTAGGTATGCGGTCAGCGAAGCCCTCATACCCCAGTCCTACTAAAGGCCAAGTTCACAATGTTTCCCTCTCGTAAGTGGCTTTACCCTGGAATGCACGTTAAGCGGTGGATCGTGCTGCTCATGGTGGGCTTCATGGCATTCGCCCTCGCTTGCGCGATGTTCCTCGCCTGGATTTACAGAACCATAGCTGTTCCGGAACCGTTCACCGATCCCGTCCAAGCGGTGACACTGCAGTTCATCCCTCACCCGTTCCGAGAAGCTTTGGTTGGCACTCTTGGACTTACGCTGACCGTCATGGCGATCTGTAAATTCTACTCGTCGTTGATGGAGGTTGTTTCCGAACCTCGCAAACGTGAACGGCTCGTGGACCTTGTGTACGCGCGGCGACTGCTCAAGACAGGGCCAAAGATCGTCACGATAGGTGGCGGCACGGGACAAGCGGTGCTCTTGCGCGGCCTCAAGGAGTACACCAATAATCTCACTGCTATCGTGACGGTCGTTGACGATGGAGGATCATCCGGTCGCTTGCGGCGCGAGTTTGGCGCCTTACCGCCTGGTGACGTACGTCAATGCATCGGCGCGCTAGCTATTGCAGAGCCATTGATGACTCGGCTGCTCAACTATCGTTTCAGCAAAGGTGATGGCTTGGAAGGGCACAGTCTCGGCAATCTCATGATGCTGGCCATGGCCGACCTCACCGGCAACTTCGAATCGGGCATACGAGAGCTTTCCCGCGTCCTCGCCGTGCGCGGCCAGGTACTGCCTTCAACTCTTGAAAGCGTCAAGCTGTGTGCCGAGCTAGAGGACGGTCGCACCATCTCCGGCGAGTCTGCGGTCGGAGAAGCGGACTCAGCCATCAAGCGAGTATATCTCGATCGACAACATCCCACTGCCTTCAGCGAAGTGTGTCAGGCGATCTCGGAGGCAGACTATATTATCCTTGCGCCTGGCAGTCTTTACACAAGCCTGCTCCCCAATTTGCTTGTTCCTGAGATATCCCAAGCTGTGGCCAATTCCAAAGCCCTCAAGCTTTACGTCTGTAATGTAGCTACCGAACCGGGGGAAACTTCACACTACGGCGTGGAAGAGCACCTCGCGGCTTTAAAACTGCACGCGCCCTCTGAAATCTTCAAGGTCGCATTGGTGAACGACCGCACAAGCATCCCCTCCGCAAACGGGTCCTATGAGCTTGTAAAGCTGTCCCAGGACAAGAGCAACATCGACGGCCTACCCATTGCCACCGCCGACGTGATCGACGTGGAGAAACCCAACCAACATGATCCCGTGAAGCTCGCTCAGGCCGTAATGCACGTGTATAGTGATTACGGGACATCGAAGCGCGACCGGAAACGCGTAGAATCAGAGAAAATGAAGGTCTCCTGACGAAGAGGCACGCTATACTTTCTCTACAGTTGGCGCACGCAGGTTAGGAGAAGGGGAACAAAGAACATATGGGACGAATAGCAATCAATGGCTTTGGCCGCATTGGCAGACTAGCCTTGCGCGCCATCCTGGAGCGGGCTCCGGACTTAGACCCGGTTGCAGTGAATGACCTTGCTAGCGCGAAAACCAACGCGCATCTCTTCAAGTATGACAGCAACTATGGCCGCTTTGACGGTGAGATCGAAGTAAGTGACAACACGATCACTATCGACGGGCGACAATTGCAGACTATGTCGCAACGTGATTGGACAGAGCTGCCCTGGAAGGACCTGGACATCGACGTTGTAGTCGAGGCCACCGGTGTGGGTACCGACCGCGCTTCCGCTGCTAAGCATCTTGCGGCTGGAGCAAAGAAAGTCATTATATCCGCTCCGGCCAAGGAAGAAGACATTACCTTGGTGTTGGGCGTAAACGACGACGCATACGACCCGGCCGAGCATCACATCCTATCGAATGCTTCGTGTACTACGAACTGCTTGGCGCCCGTGGTGAAGGTCCTGCACGATGCTTTTACCGTCCGGCAGGGCCTCATGAATACGATTCATTCCTATACCAATGACCAGCGCATTCTCGACCTTGATCAGAGTGACATGCGCCGCGCCCGTGCGGCTGCTCTCAACATCATCCCAACGACCACCGGTGCGGCACGCGCCGTGGTGCAGGTGATCCCGGAACTTAAGGGCCGACTCGATGGCTTTGCCCTTCGCGTGCCGACGCCGACAGTATCCGTCGTAGACTTCACGTGCGAAGTAGCTGAAGGTGTGACGGTGGAAGCCGTGAATGAAGCCTTTGTCGCAGCCGCGCAGGGGCGCTTGAACGGGATCCTCGGCTGCTCCAGCGAAGAGCTGGTCAGCATGGACTTCCGCGGCGATTCGCGAAGCTCGATTGTGGACTTACCGTCAACGCAAGTCTCTGGAAATCTGGTTAAAGTGCTCTCCTGGTACGACAACGAGTGGGGCTACGCCTGCCGTATTGCAGACTTGACGGCCCGAGTGGCGCAGACTATCCCTCAAGAGGCTGCAGTCTAGGGTTTCGCTAGCTCGGGAGTTGCGCAAGCTTCAACTGGGAAAGGGCCGTGGGTATAATACCCACGGTTTTTCTTTTGCAAAGCGCTAAAAGCACTATCTACAGGAGCAAGGGCTCCAGGTAAGAGAAATGAAGAAGAAATCTGTACGCGACATTGACCTAAGCGGCAAGAACGTGTTGCTGCGTGTGGACTTCAACGTACCTCTCGCCCAAGGCACTGTTGCCGACAATGCGCGTCTCCGCGCAACATTGCCCACGCTGAACCTGTTGCGCGAGCGCAAGGCCAAGACCATTCTCGTTTCCCATTTAGGCCGGCCGAAGGGTGCGGTCGACGAAGCGCTTCGCTTGGCGCCCGTAGCCGCACGCCTATCAGAATTGCTCGATCAACCCGTTCAAACCGCCCGCGACTGCATCGGCTCGGAGGCAACGTCCGCCGTTCGCGCACTCCGGTCAGGCGACGTTCTGCTCCTGGAAAACCTGCGCTTCCATGCCGCAGAGGAGAAGAACGACCCGAGCTTTGCCCAGCAATTGGCATCTCTCGCGGACGTATTTGTCAACGATGCGTTTGGGGCTGCTCACCGCGCGCATGCCTCCACGGTGGGTGTGACCGCGTACTTGCCGAGTGTTGCCGGATTGCTCATGGAGAAGGAGATTGCTACACTCTCTCGATTGCTGGAGGCACCGGAGCGCCCGTTCGTTGCCATGATCGGGGGCGCCAAGATCTCCACCAAGATTGGCGTGCTAACACATCTTCTCAGCAAAATCGACGTCCTTGTTGCCGGCGGAGGTATTGCGAATACGCTCCTCAAAGCCCAAGGACACGCGGTTGGCAAGAGCTTAGTCGAGGATGAACAACTCGCGGTAGCCGCGGCGTTCCTTGATCAAGCAGATGAGATTGGCGTGGCCGTGCTGATTCCCAGCGACGTCGTTGTCGGCACTGTTGGCGAGCCAAATGGCACGGGAGACGTGGTTGCTACCGATGCCATTCCACCGCACACGATTATCGGCGACATTGGCCCAGAGACTGTGGCGGCAATTCAATCCATACTGTCTACGACACGCACCGTGCTTTGGAATGGGCCGCTCGGACTATTCGAGGAAGAGCGCTTTGCAGGCAGTACCCGTTCTCTAGCACATGCATTGGCCAGCACTCGTGCAGTGACAATCGTCGGCGGTGGCGAGACGGTGGCGGCGGTCGCCGCCTGCGGCGTAACGGACAGCATTACCCATGTCTCCACCGGTGGCGGCGCTACTCTAGAGTTCCTCGAAGGCAAGACGCTTCCGGGAGTCGCTGCTCTTGATGACGCCTAAGCGCACACATTCGCCAGGGCTGGAGACCAATAGCTGTCAGACCGCAAGGACCCATGCGCAGAGCGTTAGCCGCTTCCAGCATGAAGGTGCGGAGTAAGGGCTCTAGGAACCACCCACACGCTGCCCGTTCCCTGGTGCGCCTGCCGTACTGAACGAGCAAACTAGCAGTTCGATTAGTCCTGAGTGCGTTTGCGGTGCAAAAGGTCTGCGAGCAATGTGCGCTCTACTTCTCGCCGCTTTTCTCGGGGGTCGCTATTGCTCCAGTCGTGGAAGCCGCGTCCCGCTTCTAACCCCACGGACCCTTGTGCAACGAGGTCCTTCATCGCTTGCGGCGCATCGGTGAGCGAGCTTAGTGCAGGGTAGAGTGAAGCGGCAATAGCGACGTTCATCACCATGCCGCCCAGGTCGCGCTGCGCCAGCGGCCCAACCCGACCGAGACGCAGACCAAAGCCGTTCACGACCACCGCGTCAATCTCCTCCGCGGAGGCCACTCCGCTCGCCCACAGTGAAATGGCTTCGCGGCTCAGCGCGTGTTGCAGGCGGTTATGGAGGAACCCCGGGATATCCTGTTGCACCATCACCGGTTGTTTTCCGGCTCGCTGCCACAAGTCATAGGTAACCTGCATCGTTTCGTCGCTAGTTTGGTCTCCACGCACAACTTCCACCAGCGGCAGTACTGTACCCGGTAGGATGAAGTGGCTGCCAACCACGCGCTCGGGTCTCCGAGTGACGGCAGCCATGGCGGTGATCGAAAGGGAAGAAGTGTTGCTCGTGAGTATCGCCTCCGGGGGCGCTTCAGAATCCAGTGCGGCGAAGATGCCTTGCTTTAGCGCTAGATCTTCCGGCACAGATTCGACAACGAAGTCCGCATTCTCCACCCCATCGGCCCGGTCAGTCGTCCCACTCACGATTTGGAATGCCTCTGTAGCTTGTTCCTGTGTTACGAGGTCGTTGTCGCTTAGTGTTACCACACTTGCTTTCATGCGCGCGCGGGCAAGGTCTAGCTGATCCTCGCCAATGTCGACGAGGGTTACTGCGACACCGGCTAATGAGAGCACCACAGCAATGTCCGCGCCCATGAGACCGGCTCCCACAATTGAGGCATTTCGTATCGCTTCCGCTTGCATTACCTACACCTTCTCTCGCTTGCGTCTTGATTGAATTGCTGGAATAGCTTGGGGATTATCAAGCTTGGATATGTCCCCCAAAGGTTGACCTTCATAGGCGCGCCTGATTAGTCCACGTGGAATCTTTGCCGCCAGATTCTTCGGTAACGCGTCCACCAAGTAAATCTCATCAGGCCTACCCGCTCTGTCGTACACATCGCCCACGTGCTCGCTCAGCGCGTGAATGAAGGCATCAACTTCAGAGGCAGCAAGCGGCTGCTCCAGAACCACGAAACACACGATGCGCTGTCCTAGCTCTGTGTCGGACGGGCCGATTGCCGCCGCTTCGGCAATACGCGGAGAACCGATATAACCGAGCAAGGCCTGCTCGATCTTGCCGGGATCATGGTTTATGCTGCCGCGAATGATGAGGTCATCGCTGCGACCGAGAATATACCACATGTCATCTGCATCAACCTCGACACGATCGGCATGAAACCAAAGATTCTTGCCGTGAGGAAAATACGTTTCTAGGTAACGTTCCCGTTCCCCCAGGAACCCGCGCGTCATAGAAGGGAACGGCTGTCGGCACGCGAGATTTCCCGGCCCTTCTGCAACCGGTCTGCCTTCGTCGTCTACGATTGCCAAGTCCATGCCTAGTCCTGCTCCGCCCAGTGTCCCAGGCTTGAGCGGCATTACCGGCAGCGGCGAGAGTAGGCAGCCAATCACCTCAGTGCCGCCCGATATGTTCATGATTGGACACCGGCCCTCGCCGAAGACGGTGGAGTACCATGACCAAGCCCGATTGTCGAGAATCTCTCCCGTGGAACCAAGGATGCGCAGAGTGGACCGATCGTGGGCACTGAAGTCTTCATCGAGGGCGGCGAGTTGGCGGATAGCAGTTGGCACAAAGCCGAAGACTGTGACCCGATGCTTCTCGATCAACTCGAAAACCCGGTGGGGCGTAGGATGAACGTGCGTGCCTTCATAGAGCACAACGGTACCGCCAAAGAAGAGCACCCCAATGAGTTCCCACGGCGCCATCATCCAACCAAAATTCGTAAACCAACAGAAGCGATCATGGTGCCGGCAATCGAAGGCGTATCCCACCTCTTTGACTATTTGTGCCAGCGATCCTCCGTGGGTGTGTACGATGGCTTTCGACTTTCCCGTGGTGCCTGAGGAAAACAGAATGAGATTTGGATGCTCCGAGTCAACCGGCACCGTTGCGCAGGTGGAGTGGTGTTTGCCCAAGTCAGCGAAGTCCGACCACCAAAGGCCCTTGTCGGTCATTTCGAATGGCGAATCTCGCCGTTGAATGAGCACGACGCGCTCGAGCGTAGGCACATTGTGCGTAACAGCACGGAATGTGGGGGAACAATCGGTCCACTTCCCGCCGCGCGGGTAGGAATCGGTCATGAAGAGAAGCCGGGCACGTCCCCGATTGAGCGATTCTACAACATCCTGCGGCACCGACCGCGCGGCGATCTGCATGCACACGGCGCCAATCTTCATGGCCGCGAACATCACTGCCACGGCTTCCGGCGAAACCGGCGCGCACAGACCGATAACGTCACCTGAAATCACACCCATGCGCTGCATTGCGGCAGCCGCGACACAAACGCTGTCGTAGAGTTCCCTGTATGTCACAGCGCGAGAGTCACCTGCATCGCTTTCCCAGATCAGGGCCAATTCCCCGCCGCGCTGGTCCCGCACGTGGCGATCGATACAGTTATGAGTGACGTTCAGCGTGCCGCCTGGAAACCATCGCGTCCACGGCATGCCGTCAGAGTCGTCGTAGACCGCATCGTATGCGGTGGACCACTCAACACCAAGATGACTCAGGGCGGCGTCCCAAAACCAGTCAATATCCCGCTGCGACCGCGCAATGAGCTCTTGCCAAGTGGGAATGGCATGGCGATCCATGAAGTCTCGCACGCGGGAGCGCGCAAGGTAATCGCCATACGGCTCCCACGCGAAGCTCCGCTCCATCATCTATTCCTTGGATTCGTTGTGGAGAACCGCACAGTGGCGCGACGCTCGGCGTGACGTACCCTCTGTACACTGGCATGATAGTATCAGAATTAGTCCGACGCGGTGACTGACAACGCTCGCGCGACACCCAGGATGGTTTTCGCACGGGGTGGCACGGATCACAAGTAAGCAGAGACCGTAACGCCTAAGCTCGCGGTTGTATGTGTCGCCCAGACGGCGAGGGATGACGCAAGATGAGTTTGGACTACCTAACAAGCACGAACGTGCGCTGGTTCCTTGACAGCAGATTTATGCTCTCTTCCGCTCAATTGAGTGATATTGCGCAAGCAATCTGTGAAGAACCGGGCCAAAACGATGTCCTCTCTCTTGGACCCCTGATCGACAACCTTCCAGACGCGGTTGCAGTGAAGGCTGCTTGGCATACGTTTGAGGAGCGTGTCGTGCTACTCGTACCCCACTTTGACCGCTACTCAGCGCAAGGCACAGCGAAGTTGCTCGAATTCTCGCAGTCAGTTAACGGTGCTTTGCGAGAACGTCTTGGCGCGTGCACGCAGGCAGAAGGCGATTCTACGAATGCCGCAATGCAGACCCGCCTGGGCCACTTAACAGCCATCCAACAGGTCAACAATGTCGCCAACTCAACGCTTGATCTCGAGCAATTAATGGACTCAACGGTGAAAGCCGTGAGTGAAGTTCTCCAATTGGACGACTGCAGCATCTACCTGTTTGACGAGAGTTTGAACCGCCTGACATTGCGCGCAACCACAGGTCTCAGTTCAGATGCAGTCGGTCGCGTTCATCTGAATCTTGGTGAGGGCGTCACCGGCTGGGCGGCACAGCATGGCCAGCCGGTAGCCTTGGAGAACGCATGGGAAGACCCGCGTTTCGTGTATCTTCCGGCACTAAAGGAGGACGCATTCCGGAGTATGCTCTCCGTCCCCGTCATCCTTTTCACCGTAAATAAGCTTATCGGCGTTCTCAACCTACAGAACCGAGAACCACGGCATTTCTCTAGCGAGGAAGTGGCGTTCGTTGAAACTGTGTGCGGACAAATAGCAATCGCAATTGACAATGCACGACTCTACATACAAATTGATGAGAAGCTGAGCGAAAAAGTGAGCCAACTTTCAACCCTGCAGGGCGTTTGGGCGTCAATTGCTTCAAGTCTTGACCTGAGTCAGGTGCTCGAGATGATTGCGCGCCACGCGGCGGAACTGTCGAGCGCCGACAAAGCTGCGATCTTCAAAGTTGATGAAAAGGACCATGACCTCTTCATCATTGCGGATTACAATCTCAGCGAACAGTGTAAGACGATGCGGGTTAAGGTGGGAGACGGAGCGATCGGACGGTCTGTTTCGAATAGTACGCCGGAGCGTGTCGAAGATACGTTCAATGATCCCAGACTCGCTGCAATACATCCCCAGATTGTGGCCGAAGGCATCCGATCCCTGTTCTGTGTTCCACTCATTGCTCGGGACCAGGTTCTCGGCGGCATCAGTGTTTTCACGATGGAGCGTCACGAGTTTAGCGAGGAACAGATCCAGCTCGTCTCAACATTTGCCTACGACGCCGCGCTGGCAATTGAGAATGCGCGCCTCTATCAGGAAGCGCAACGCGCGCTGGAGACTCAGGCCATTCTCATGCGCGAGATACAACACCGGGTCAAGAACAACCTCCAAACAGTAGCCTCACTGCTCTCCTTGCAGATGCGAAGGGCCGAATCTCCCGAGGCGGCCAGCCTGCTGGGCCTGAGCGCGGCGCGCGTCGAGAGCATCGCCGCAGTGCATGAGCTCTTTTCGGAAGAGGACATCGGTTTGGCTACGGTTGGCGAAATTGCGGACCGCATCATGGAGATCGTCCTCAAAGACATAGTGCCTCCCAGCCAGCGGATAGACTTCACCATCGCTCCCGCGCCAATCAAACTCGGCTCCGAGCATGCCACCGTCTTTGCCCTTGTCCTCAATGAGCTTGTTTCAAATGCCATAATGCACGGACTGGCCGGCCTTCCATCGGGGAGCATCCGCATTACGGCAACACAAGACAACGGCACAATTGCTGTTGACGTGTGGGACGGTGGGCAAGGTTTACCGGCAGACTTTTCACTGCAAACGCAGGCTGGTCTCGGACTCAGCATCGTCGAGCAACTTGTGACCCACGAGTTGTCCGGCACGTTCCAAATAGAAAACGAGCCCAGTGGCGGCACGAAAGCTCACATCACGTTCCCCGCCAAACCGGTTGACTTCTGGACCGTTTGGTGGAAAGGCTGACAGGGGAGGCTTTCCTTTTCATTTTGCTCAAACTGCGGTTTGCTGCGAGCTTCTCGACCCAGGGGTCTTACGCACTGGGTTTTTTCAAGAGCTGTCGTTTGCCGCCATCGTGCCGGCGGCTGTAGGCCGAAATTGCGGAGAAATGCAGGTCTCACCCCGGTAAGAGTAAGCGAAACTGAGTTGCGCTCTATAGGCAATGAATCACTGAGCAACTAAACGTAGCAGCACGTCCGCACGTTCCCGGAGGCTGGAATGCGATTGACAATATTGGGGTCAGGCACTCCCGGATTAAGCGCCACGCAGTACGGTTCTTCTTACGTGGTGAGCTTTGGCGAAAATCACCTGATGTTCGACTGCGGGCCGGCAACAACGTACAAGCTGCTCAAGATGCGTATGGCACCGGCGGACATCGGCCACCTCTTCTTCACCCACCACCATTACGATCACAACGCGGACTACCCCGGTTTTCTTCTCTCGCGTTGGGATACGGGCTACGGTGAGGTAGACCGGTTGCAGGTGTTTGGCCCCGAGTACACGGAAACGCTTACGGCGCGCCTCATCGACCCTGACACAGGCGCTTTTGCACCCGACATCATGGCAAGGATCAACCACCCTGTAAGCGTACGCGGCTTCCAGCAACGAGGCGGCGTGCTGCCGCGCACGCCGCCGATCGTAGCCGTGAAAGACGTTGGGCCCGGTGTGGTGTGCAACGGCGACGGCTGGGAGGTGGTTTGCGCCGCCACCAAACACGTTCAACCCTGGCTGGAATCGCTGGCATACCGTCTTAATGGCGATGAGGGTTCAATCGTCTTCACCGGTGATGCCGGCCCAGGTCGAAGTCTAATTGAGTTAGCTAAAGGCGCCGACACCTTGGTTGCTATGTGCCATATGTCTCGTTCGCTAGTGCGGGAAGAGGAACGTGACTCTAATCTGGGGACGATTTCCGCAGGTCGGGTTGCTCAGGAAGCCGGAGTTAATCGCCTCGTCTTAGTGCACCATACCCGCGCCATTGGCGCCGAAACGCTTGGCACGCCACAGCCAGGCCAGGCAGAACGCGCAATTGCAGAGGTAGCTTCCCAGTTTAGCGGTGAGATAATTCTGGGAAAAGAGTTCCTGCAGATTCCACTCTAGGTGGGCCCTCTAAGGAAAACTCGACAGGCCAATCCGTTTGGGGTTGTTAAACCGTGAATCGCCCTTCGACAGGCTCAGGACTAACGGATCTTAGCACTTGACCGAGAGCCCTCTTGGAAACCCCTGAATCCGCTTGTCGTAGGCTCCTCCAACTATGAGCCACCCTTCGACAGGCTCAGGGCGAACGGATTTTAGCACTTCACCGAGAGCCCTCTTGGAAACCCCTGAATCCGCTTGTCGTAGGCTCCTCCAACCATGAGCCACCCTTCGACAGGCTCAGGGCGAACGGAATTTGTTGCGCGGTAGTGCTATCGAAAGTGCAAGTACGAACCAAGCAGAGCACTTGAAGAGTTCACAAGCCCGCTCGCGGTGTGCTTGTCGTACACGGATCATGACCAGAGCGCCCGTAGACATCACAAGCCCGCTCGCGGTGAACATGTCGTACACGGATCACAACCAGAGCGCCTGTACTCACAAGCCCGTTCGTGGTGAGCTTGTCGAACCATGAACGGAATTCAAGAGACCCAGGGTGAATGCACTGCTTAGTTTGTCCTTACCCTGGCAACTCACTCCCTAAGCTCCGCCGCCTACGTACCTGTAGCTTCGGTAATTGCCTGGCGCAATTCGGTACAAGCGCGATAGAAAATGTTCGTGTCACACGAGACGGAGACCATTTGCACCCCACGCTTTGCCCACTTTGCCGCATCCTCCGGCGTGTTTACAAACGTGCCGACCACCTTGCCATGCTTCCGGCAGAGCGCCACTGACCTCTCGATGACTTCGACCACCCGAGGATGACCGGTTTGGCCCGCCACGCCGAGCGATTGGGAGAGATCGTACGGTCCAATGAATATTGAGTCATAGCCGGGCACGGCGGCGATCGCCTCCAGATTCTCCACACCGCGCGTACCCTCGACCTGGAGCACAACGGCTTGGTTCTCATTGCAAACCTGGAAAAAGCCCTCAGCGCCCAATGCGCCGTACTGACCCCCTCGCAGAAATACGTGCACCCCGCGCGCACCATCCGGCGCAAAGCGAGCGGCAGCCACCGCGGCCTCGGCCTCGGCTGCGGAAGATACGAACGGCACTTGAACGCCGGACGAACCGCAGTCAAGAGCGGGGCCAATCAGCCAGGATGCAAGCGTGGGAATGCGGACAATGGACGCAATGCCAAAGTGGTCGCAGGCGCTCACGAGATGAACGAGACTCTCGG
The DNA here is from genome assembly GCA_965221905.1 of Chloroflexota bacterium. Classification (GTDB taxonomy): domain Bacteria; phylum Chloroflexota; class UBA11872; order VXOZ01; family VXOZ01; genus VXOZ01. Next base: position 1,852,296 of record OZ244922.1, on the reverse strand, counting down.
CGTTGATGTGCCCATGCTCCTGATCGAGAATGACAAAGTCGAAGCCTGCAATCGCCAGCGTCTCCACGTGCGAGATGGTGGGCGCATCCACGAATACTCCATACAACGTCTCATTCCGCGCAATTCTGCGCCGCAAACCAATCTTCTCAACGGTCACTCCTGTGCTCCTTTGGATAATCTCAGGTTTTCTTCAGCATAGTGGTTAGAATAGAGCTAGGCAACCCGCACTTGCCACGCATTGGTCTAGGACCTACCTCCCGCGCAACGGCGAGAACAGCTCTATCCCGCTGCTTGTGTTCCAAGCGCGGCCGGAACAGCGTGTATACTCTAAGTTGAAGTCTCTTGTAGCGGTTCGAGAAGTGTGAGGACACCAACATGGAAGGCATTCAAGAATTTGCGGAGCGCGTGATCGAGAATGTCGAGCGAGTCATCATAGGCAAGCATGCGGAAGTAGAGCTAGCGCTAATTGCATTGCTTTGCGGCGGGCACGTCTTGGTTGAGGACGTCCCCGGCGTGGGCAAGACCTCGCTCGCCAAAGCGGTAGCGCGCTCGATTGGGTGCAGCTTCAAGAGACTTCAGTTTACGCCGGACATGTTGCCCAGCGACATTACCGGTGTCTTCATCTTTAACCAAAAGACCAACGAATTTGAATTTCGACCGGGCCCGATTATGGCTCAGATTGTTCTTGCGGATGAGATCAATCGCGCCACCCCAAAGACGCAGTCGGCGCTGCTCGAGGCCATGGAGGAACGAAACGTCACGGTGGATGGGCAAACATTCCCTCTCCCAAGTCCATTTCTCGTGCTTGCTACGCAAAACCCTATTGAATACGAGGGTACGTTCCCATTGCCCGAGGCCCAACTCGATCGCTTTCTCATTCGCATCGAGCTTGGGTACCCCCGTCGGGCCGACGAGATGGCCGTCCTCGAAACGCAACAGCGGTCGCAGCCACTTGATGAAATCAGCCAAGTAGTGGAAGTGGGCGAGTTGGTTGAAATGCAACAGCGTACCAGGGAAGTCTATGTCGACCGCTTGGTGCGTGAATACATTGTGGAACTCGTGAACGCGACTCGCCAGCATCCGGACGTTTACTTGGGCGCAAGTCCGCGGGGTAGCCTGGCGCTCGACCATACCGCCCAAGCCCGCGCAATCCTCATGGGACGCGATTACGCCACGCCGGACGACGTGAAGTATATGGCCGTACCTGCGCTATCGCACCGCTTAATCGTCAGTCCGGGAGCCGGGGTACGGAATACCAGCACCAACGAAGTCGTTTTGGAACTGCTAGAGTCCGTTCCAGTGCCTGGAGCCAGGGTGTAGCGCAAAGGCTGCGCTAGCAGAGCGCATTGGAATGTGCGTCATGAAACGGTGTCTCAATAGAAAGTACAGTTGAGTTGATGGCTAGTGAATTAAACTCACATGGGTCGCAGAGCCGCGTGTGCACGATACGCATTGCAGATGCCGGGCAGCAGTGGGGGTGGTTTGCCGTCGCCGCGACATCTCAAGGCGTCTGTGGAGCAACCTTTGGGCATGCTAACGCTCTGGAAGCCGGCAAAGAACTGGAAGAAAAGCTGGCAGAAACAATTGTCGGAGACGGTGCTGGCGGGGAGCAGATTGCGGCTAGGGCCGCAGACGAGCTGCTCGCGTTCTTCGCAGGCAATGGGGTCGCATTTAGTATTCCCATTGCTTTGAACGGGACCGACTTCCAACGAGCGGTGTGGGAAGAGACGAACGCTATCGAATACGGGTCGCTCACATCGTATCAGGACATCGCCAAACGCATTGGCAAGCCGCAAGCCTACCGGGCTGTTGGTAATGCATTGGGGAAGAACGCGCTGCCGATCATCGTGCCTTGTCATCGTGTGATTGCGAGTGACGGCAGCTTTGGGGGCTATACGCGCGGGCTTCCTTGGAAGGAACGGTTACTTGCGCTTGAGGGTTCGCTCAATTCTGCGCATCTCAAGTTGCCGCTTTGATCGGTGCCTAAATCGTGCACAGGTGTTCCGCTTAGTTTGTAAGAAACTCAGCATCATCCCCGTTGGACGAAACATCCTGACTCTCTTCTTCGGCCCGCACATGACTAAACATATCGTCGTTATAGAACCCAATCTCTTGGCCGCGGTAGACGGTCACCATGAGGTCTTCACGGGGCATCTCGGCTGAAAGCACAAGATGATCGTCAATTCCCTCAATTACGGAGAACTGTTCGTGCTCGGTCAGATCCTGAAAGAGCACCAGCGTACAGTAGACGACCGTGTGGGCATAATGCAATTCGACTTGACCAAGCGGAGCGCCTAGCCTGAGCACTCGATAGCCCTCTGACGTTGGGGTACGGTACTGCCGCTCGAAAACCAACTCGGAGGTCATCCTATTTTATCCTTCAATATCAAGACTAATATCTAATGCCGCTGCTGAGTGCGTTAGCATGCCCACCGAGATTAAGTCTACACCAGTGCGCGCAGCATCTCTAACCGAGTCGAGTGTAATGCCCCCCGAAGCCTCCGTGAACGCTCTGCCTCGCACCATTGCTACCGCCTGTGACATAGTTTCTGGTGACATATTGTCAAGCAGGATACCATCTGCACCTGCCTCAAGTGCCTCGGCTACCTGCTCCAAGGTCTTCGCCTCAATCTGAATCTTTAGCAGATGATGCACTGAAGACCTTGCTCGCTCCACTGCCGCAGTCACGGAACCGCACGCGGCGATGTGGTTGTCCTTGATGAGCACCCCGTCAAAGAGGCCCATGCGGTGATTGTGGCCGCCACCGACGCGAACAGCATATTTCTCGAAGAGCCGCAAGCCGGGCGTCGTCTTGCGGGTATCGATTATTCTGGCATTCGTGCCTTCCACAGCCTGGACAAAGGCACGCGTGAGCGTGGCGATACCAGAGAGGTGCCTCAAGATGTTGAGTGCCACACGCTCCCCGGTAAGAATTGCCTGCAACGATCCCTCGACGTGCAAGAACGTAGTGCCGGGTGTGAGAAGCTCCCCATCAGCGAGCAGCAGGGCCGCATCAACGGCACCGTCCAGAAGTGAAAATACTCTTGCTGCAATGGCGTTTCCGGCCAGCACGCCGTCTTGTTTGGCAAAAGCCACCGCCACACCTGATTGGTGGGCCGGAACAAGGGCCTGCGTTGTAACGTCGCCCGCGCCAATGTCCTCCGCCAAGGCTCGGTGCAAAAGCTCATCGATGTGATCATGTGTCAGGCGCAATGGAACTGTATTCAAGCGATAGTCTCCCTATTCGCCGCTACGATTCACACGCATATAGCTCTAGCCGCTGCCGCGCACTTCCGGATAGATAACGATGCGGCGACGCCACTCATCATTGGGGTCGGGGAAGTCTTGACGATAGTGTGCGCCACGGCTCTCTCTGCGCAAACGAGCGGCGTTCGTGAGCAGCAACCCCAATAACAGCGACGAACGATATTCGTGCTGGCGCCGCGTGGACGCAACCGGCGTGCGCGCCAGCCAGTCCCGTATTTTTCCATCCGCTTCCGCTAGGCACCGTTCTTCACGCACAATGCCCGTATTTTGCCACATCAGCCGCTGCAGCGCAGGCAGCGCCCCGCCAGCGCGCTTGCGGCTCGTGTCCGCGGGCGGCACTGAGATGCGTACGTGCTGGTTCGGGGCAAGCGCAGCCTCGCTCTCCTCCGGCAATGCGTAGTCCGGCATAGTCATCCCCTGCGAATCCAGTACGATCCGCCTTGCGAAGACCAACGCCTCGAGCAACGAGTTGCTTGCCAGCCGGTTAGCACCATGAACGCCGGTACACGCCACTTCACCGCACGCGTAGAGGCCCGGTACCGAGGATCGCCCTCTGAGGTCTGTGAGCGCACCTCCCGTCATATAGTGGGCGGCCGGAGCAACGGGTATGGGTTCTCTTGTTATGTCAATACCATATTGCTGACAGCGGGCAAAGATCGTTGGAAAGTGAGTGCGTGTCTCCGCCGCGTCCAAATGACGCAAATCCAAGTAAACGCAGTCGCTATCCGTATGGGCCATCTCCTGCACAGCAGCTCGTGCAACCACGTCGCGCGGAGCCAACTCTGCAAGCTCGTGATAGCGAAGCATGTACCGCTCATCGTTGCTATTACGCAAGTAAGCGCCCGCGCCGCGCACCGCTTCAGAAATCAGGAATGAAGGTGCGCCGGCTGTGCGAAGCGCGGTTGGATGGAACTGAAAGAACTCCATGTCCGCGATACCCGCACCCGCCGCGAATGCTAGCGCCACGCCATCGCCTGTAGCAATTCTTGGATTTGTCGTGTAGGCAAAGACCTGACCCGCCCCTCCGGCGCATAGGATGACATTGCGAGAGCCAAATGTATGAAACGTCCCTTCCCGTTCGTTGAGTGCTTCAACTCCGACGCAGCGATCACCCTGTATGAGCAGCCTTGTGGCGAGATAATGCTCGCGAATTGTCACGGCATTGCGGCGAGTATATCGCGTAAGCGCACCCTCGATTTCCGCACCGGTAGCGTCTCCTCGCGCGTGAAGTACGCGGGGCACTGTATGCGCCCCCTCCTTCGCCAACGTGATCTCACCGTGCAGCGTGTCAAAACTGACTCCAAGCGTCATCAATTCGCGTACGCAAGCAGGACCTTCGGAGACCATTACCATCACGGCGCGCGGGTCGCACAACCCGGCGCCCGCCACCATCGTATCTTTCCAATGCAGCACGGGGCTATCGTCTGCGGCCACCGCAGCCGCTACTCCACCTTGCGCATAGCGTGTATTGGATTGAGAGAGACTACCCTTGGTCAGAATTAGCACTGAACCGTATTGACGCGCATAATGCGCGGCGTAGAGCCCTGCAATACCACTGCCGATGACTATGTAGTCGTAGGTAATTGCTATCCCTCCCAACAGAATCGCCTCCGCGTAGACGCTGCTTGTTAACATACTTGACCTCGACACCGCTCTCAACTAAGGGATTCTCCAGATTCAATGAGAACTCCAGCAAATTAGTAGAAGTCGGTTCCTTTGCTTTTGGATCGGCAGCAATCTAGACGCGCCCCAAGAAGGGTCTAAACCTCCGGCCGTCAAGTAAATGAAGACTCCTAGGTATCAGTGGGTTTATGAGAGTGAGTGGGATGCAAGAGTAGAAGCAAGTGAAGGTCAGGCGCCTCGTCCCATTGGTGAGAGTTGCAGTGATTTCTAGTGCCAAAACGATTCAGAAGCCGCCAAGACTCGACTGGGCGATCCCTTTGGTTCTATTTACAGGGCCTCTGGCGAACCGTATACTTAACGCCAGCGAGAGCATTCCTCTAGGGTAATGCGCCAATCTAGTGTTTTGCGGGGATCCGTAATACCATGGGCAATGAAGAACACGCATCGAACACACGACCCACCACAGCGGGCATAGAGCGTTATTTGGAAGCGATCTACGCTCTGGGAGACGAGGGTCGTGAGGTAATTGCTGCGCGGCTAGCGGAGCATCTGGGTGTCGCCGCGCCAACCGTAACCGAAGCGCTTCGTCGTCTGGTGAAGGAAGGATACGTTTCCCTGAGCCGGCGCAGAGAGATTGAGTTTACACCAAAGGGCCAAGAGGTTGCGGAGCGAATGGTACGTCGTCACCGGCTCTCGGAACGACTCCTCACAGACTTACTCGGTGTCCCTTGGTACGACGTGCACGAGGAGGCAAGTCGGCTCGAACACGCTATTTCACCTAGCGTGGAAGCCAAGCTCGCCGCTCTCTTGGGAGAACCCGCCACGTGCCCGCATGGCAATCCAATCCCCGGCTCCGGATCGCCCAACCTAGAAACAGGACTCTATCTTGACGTGGCCGCAGAGGGCGACGAGCTAATGGTGGAACGTATCACAGAGCAAGCAGAGCAAGACAGCCGTCTCCTTGAGTATTTTCATCGAAACGGCATCGTGCCGGGTGCGCGAATTACAGTAGCGCACGTAGCGCCATCCGCTGGCGCCATCGAATTGCGCGTAGGCGATCAGGCCGTCAGCATAAGCCTGCAGGCGGCGAATTGGATCTTCGTGCAGCCCGTTGAATAGCGGGCAGCACGCTGAATTACGCCAGATGTAGTAAGACACAGGTGCATAGCTCTAGAATCGTAGACGGCATTCTACTGCCGTACGGACGACTGTGCGAGCGCCGAAGGATAGACGCTCATGGCAAGAAGCGATTATCGCAAACGGAAGAAAAAGCCCCAATCATCTCGTCGCATGAACAGTTCGGAAGCAAAGCCCGAAACACCTGCTGAAGACGATGTCTCCAGTTGGGACGGGGAGAATCGACCGCGTCGCGTGTTTGTGTGTATCGGTCCTTCGTGTTCCGATCAGAAGAGCCGGGGCATTTTGACCGAAGTCAAGAAACAGATTGAGCGACTCGATCTCGCCAAATCCGTGAAGGTCTACCCTGCGACGTGCCTTAGTCTATGCACTCGCGCACCGGTTGTGCAGGTTTACCCTGAAGGCACCATTTATTGCGACATCCTGCCACGGGACGTGCGCACAATCGTGAGCGAACACCTGGTCAAGGGACAGGTGGTAGACCACATCGCATTCGATCCCTTTAGAGCCATTCACTGGAACGATGAGATTGACTCTTAATCGTCCCCGGGTACATTGATCTGCATTGATCGGTAGAGGCAAAGAGAGTCGATGCGGACAGGAAATCCTACACGGGTGCCTCAGACGGGGAAGACGTCCCCTCAGAAGGTGAAGTCGCCTTCTTTATAACAGGTGCATGGCCATCACGGGTGCCTTGATCTACAAGCTCGCCTAGCGCTACCTCTACCTCTGCGAGTACTTCACAAGGAAGCGACTGCTCAAGAGCATGTTGCAAAGCATCCTTCGCAGTCGAGTCTCTAAAGCGCCCGAGCGCCCATGCCGCGTGCCCGCGCAGCATGGGAGTCTCTTCATCGTCCAGCAGTATGCGGCGCAACGCGGAAATTGCCTTCGGATCGCCGGCGTTGCCCAGCGCGACGATTGCGTTGCGCCTCAGTCCCTGACGCTTTGCGCGCATGAGCGGCGTACCCTCAAACCGGTTCCTAAATTCCTCTTCGGTGATCTCCAGCAAGGGGAGGAGCGGAATTGTGGGTCCAACGCCGGGTCGTGGCAGAAAATCCTCGTCGGCGTCGGCGGTTACGTAACGATTGACCGGGCAAACGTCTTGGCAAATGTCACAGCCAAAGACACGCGTACCAATCTGCGAGCGAAGTTCGCGTGGTATGCCGCCCCGGTTTTCAATCGTGAGGTAGGCGATGCAACGGCGGGCGTCGACCTGGTACGGCGCAACGATCGCGCCGGTGGGACATGCGTCAATGCACCGGGTGCAGCTTCCGCAATTCTTCTTCAGCGGCTTGGTGTATTCCAACCTCAAGTCGGTAATCACTTCGGCGAGGAATACCCACGTGCCCTGATCCTCTGTCAGAATCATCGTACTCTTGCCGTACCAGCCCACACCGGCGCGAAAAGCTGCCGCGCGGTCGAGAATGGGACCTGTGTCTGCAAAGAAGCGGGCCGCGGCATGCTTGCCCTCGAGAAACGCCACCAGCTTCTTCAGTTTCTTCCTCAACACATTGTGGTAATCCCTCCCCCACGCGTACCGTGACACGATGCCGCGAGGTTCGCGCGGGAGCGAGCCATCCGTAGGAAAGTCGCCGACGTAGTAGGGCAAGGCGAGGGAAACTATGGATCGCGCCTCCGAAAGAAGCCAATCCGGCCTGGTGCCGCGCTCGACGCGCGCCGACGTATACCAGTCCATGCCGTCGAGGTGGCCGGCCTTCAGCCGAGCACGCGCAGCCGCGCGGGTCTCCGTGAAGGAGTGCGCCGGCGCGATGCCCACCGGCCGGAAGCCGAGCTCCTGTGCAAAGCTGAGTACCTCTTGTGTAATCGTCATGGGCTAAGCCGGTAATTCAATCTCATTTGCCGCCGTTCGACTGCGTGGGTAGGCGATTCTCTCGGCGCCTGCTCTTAGTGTAGCGCAGAAAACTGTGTGGCTCTTGCTAATCTCTATAGCACTTCCTCAACTTTCAGCACACACATCCGATTGGGAGCCCGCTTGCGCGTATCTTGAAGTGGGCCGCCCACTCCCTCTCCCCACGGAGAACGATAAATGCGCGACCGCCATCTTGCCCGGCGCCAATTCTACATGAACGTTCAATCGTTCAGATTGTGGCCCAAGAAACCGTTGGAACTAACCTGAGCAATTGTCAGTTTATCCAAAAGCAACGACTTTGCTTGCAAGCCCAAATTCTCGCCGCGAATCCACGGAAATCTTCCTTGAAAAACCCGTCAATTAGTCTTGACCTCGGAAACTCCCTGCCGCTATAATTGCGCTTGTGGATAAGAGTGGGGAGAAGTGGGGGTAAATGTGGAGAACTTCCACGAGGTGGGTGATTGACGGTGTTTCTTGGCGAATACCAGCACACAGTGGATCAAAAGGGCCGCCTCGCTATTCCAGCCAAGTTTCGCGAGGAACTAGCGGACGGCGCCGTGGTTACACGCGGGCTCGATAAGTGCCTCGTGATCTATCCCGGCAGTGAATGGGCGTCGCTTGCAGAGAGAGTGAGCCGATTGCCACAGACGCAACCAAACGTGCGCACGCTCAGCCGTCTGCTCTTCTCAGGCGCCGTAGACCTTTCCCTCGACGGCCAAGGACGAACGATCCTCCCACAATATCTACGCACATATGCCGGCATCGCGGCCAACGTGGCGGTTATTGGACTCTATCAGCGCATAGAAGTTTGGGGTCTTGAGGAATGGAACGCCGTCAAGGCAACTACGGAAGCCGCAGGCGGCAGCCTTGCAGAACAGCTTGCCGATCTCGGAATCTAACTATCCCCGATGATTGCAGTCATTGAGAATGTCCGGTCTTGTCGTTCACGCTAGCAGTCACGCTTTAAGTACAACAACTTCCCTGCCGTAGGTCAATCAAGCGCCAGGAAACGCCCAATGCAGTCTCAGGTGCTACCGAGACACATACCCGTCCTGCTCCCTATTGTGCTAGAAGCGCTCCAGGCGAACAAGGGTGGAAACTACATTGACTGCACGGTAAATGGCGGCGGACACGCCGAGGGGATACTTTCTCAAAGCACGCCCACCGGTCGGCTGCTCGGACTGGACCTCGACCCGCACGCACTAAGCCGCTGTGAGCTGCGCTTACAGGGGTTTGGCAAGCGTGCAGTGCTCTTGCAGCGAAACTTCGTCCAGCTCCTTGCCGCGGCCGAGCAGGCCGGCTTTCGCGAGATAAACGGTATCTTATTCGATCTGGGCATGTCTTCCCTACAACTTGCAAGTCCGCGGCGCGGGTTTTCCTTGCAACAAGAAGGCCCGCTTGACATGCGCATGAACCCGGCACAGGGCCTTACCGCGGCGACAATCGTTAACACCTGGGACCAAGAAGCCCTTGCAAACCTTATCTGGAACTACGGAGAAGAACGATACTCACGGCGTATTGCACGGCGCATTGTGGAGCGCCGAAGAGAACGCCCGCTTGCCTTGGTTTCCGATTTGGCCAAAATCGTCCAATCCGCCTATGGGAGGGGCAGACACCGCATCCACCCGGCCACGCGGACCTTTCAAGCCTTGCGCATTGCCGTGAATGGGGAACTCGACCATCTGCAGAGCGCCTTGGAACAGGCTCGTGACCTTCTCACTTCCGGGGGGCGCTTGGTAGTGATAGCCTTTCACAGCTTGGAGGACCGGATCGTTAAGGGATTCCTGCAACGTGCGGCGGGGCGGTGCATCTGCCCGGGGAACATTCCGCAATGTGTCTGCAATCCACGTGAAACGCTGCGTGTGCTGACGCGAAAACCCATTCGTCCCGATCAGATGGAGCTAGTACGGAACCCGCGCTGCCGCAGCGCGCGACTACGCATCGCCGAACGCATTTAAGAAGAGCGACCGATGGCGCAACAAGAATCAATCCTCCCACGACCGACCGCAAGGGCAGCCAGCCCAGACCGCAAGCCATGGTATTACGAATTGAGCCCTCATGTTGCCGTAGACATGGGCATACTCGTGCTCTTCCTTATCGCACTGCTCTACTTGATGCCCGCCGGGCAAGTGGCAGACGCAGGTTTTCGCATTCAGGGACTGGAACGAACCATCGAGCAAATCGAACGGGAAAACCAATTGCTCCGCACTCAGATCGCCCAAGCTGGTGATCTTCGCACCATCGAGCTCGTTGCTAGAAAGCAGCTAGGCATGATACCGGCGGAGCAGGTGCACTTCGCGCAAGTGCCGGAAAGCGCCAGGCAATTGCAGTTGCCGCAAGACGGCAACGCAAATGAGGCCGACCTGCCGTTCAGCAGCCGCTGGGACCTTATTCGTGAGCAATTCAACGTGCTCTTTGGCGGGGAGGTTGCTGATGCCTCTTGAATCCTTGAGTTCTGTGCGCATTCGCATCATACAGTTCTTGTCGCTGCTTGGCGCTCTGGCGGTAGCCGGAGCACTTATCTCATTGCAGGTTATCGAAAGCGATAAGCTCGCGGCACAGGCACAGAAACAGCACCAGAATGACACGCAAATCGTGCCTCAGCGGGGCAGCATCCTGGATGTGAACCTCACTCTGCTTGCAACGGCAGAGTACCTTGCCGACGTTGAAGCGGCACCAAATCAGATACGGGGAAGCGGCAGGTCTGCGCAAGCCGTTGCTAGCGAGCTAGGGCAGGTTCTTGGCGTGCCTCCAGAACAGATTGCTGCACTCTTGAACCAACCCGACAAGACATATACGCTGCTCGCAAAGGGCGTATCGCCGAACATCAGCGAAAGCATCAATCGACTGAGACAGACCGGCAAGGCTCCCGGCATCACGCTAAGCTTCATGCCCTACCGCACCTACCCGTTTGGCATGCTTGCCGCCCACGTCGTGGGGTTCTACAGCCGGAGCGGCAGCGGCCAATACGGAATAGAAGGGCATTATGAGGACCTGCTGCGAGGGTCGCCTGGGCGGCGGTTGAGCTCCCGCGCGCCTTTCGGTGGTGAAGCGGGAGAGGCAACCTGGGTGCTGGAACGCGCGGAACCGGGCGCAGACCTGGTTCTTACATTGGATGGCGGCGTGCAGCACATCGTAGAGCGCGAACTCGAATCCGCGCTAGAACGCTACGGCGCGTCAAGCGGCTCCATCATTGTTATGGACCCAAAGACCGGCGCCATCATCGCCATGGCAAGCCGCCCCACGTACGACTCTAACCACTACCAAGAGTTCCACAGCCCAAGCCAAGATGCCTATGCCAATCCTGCGATTAGCATGCAGTTTGAACCTGGCTCTACCTTCAAGTTGATTACACTGGCCGGTGCATTGGACGCAGGCGTAATCACACCGGAAAGAAAGTTCTACGATTCCGGCAGCATCGAGTACGGCGGCGCGGAGATAAAGAACTGGGATGAGAAGGGCCATGGCGAGAGCGACATGACCGACCTCATAGCCCACTCCAGCAACGTTGGCGCCGTGCACGTGGGCGATTGGATGGGCAAAGACCTATTCTATGAATATGTAGCCGCATTCGGCTTTGGCGAGCCAACGGGTGTTGACCTGTGGGGTGAGGTAGGCGGTCACGTTCTCACGCCGAGTTCGCCGTATTGGTATCCGTCAAGTCTCGCTACAAACGCATACGGTCAAGGGATCGCGGTGACGCCACTCCAACTCATAACGGCGGTGGCCGCCATCGTCAATGACGGCGTGCTCATGCGGCCGTATGTAGTACAAGAGATTCATACGGAAGACGGTGTCGAACGCGTACAACCCATTGCAGTACGCCGCGTCGTTCGCGAAGATGCCGCACGCACCCTTGTTGCAATGCTCGTGAATGCTAGCAAGCGTTCTGAAAGCAAGATGCACATCGTTGCAGGATACGAGGTTGCCGGCAAGACTGGCACCGCTTCTATCCCGTTAGAGACTGGCGGATACCACGAAGAATTGACTATCGCTTCATATGTTGGGTTTGGCCCCGTGGAAGATCCCAGATTTGTAATTCTGGTCAAGATCGACCAACCGACCGTGGAGCCCTGGGGCTCTCTGGTCGCCGCGCCGGTATTTCGTTCAATCGCTTCCGAATTGTTCCGTTACTATCACATTCCACGTTCAGCATCCCAACCAACCGTTGCTAAGGACGGATTAGGCTAAAGCCAATGCTGCGCATCCTGCCGCGAATTGTTCCTGCGAACTGGTCTGACGACGCGCAGCGCGCACGTTGGCCGGATGTGCCGCTGACCGTCCTCATGCTGGCATTGCCCTTGATCGGCCTCATTGCAATCTACAGTGCCAGTATCGCCGTTTCCTACGCAGAGACAGGCGACCCCCATTACTACTTCCGTCGCCAGTTATTGTTTCTAATCGTAGGATTGGCGGCGGCATTTACCATGATGCGGATCGACTACCACTGGTTTAGCCGAATACAGTTCCTCGGCATCAACCTTACCTTCTGGCTCTTGGCAGCTATAGTAGCGATACTATTGTTGATGGCAGTGACCGACATTGGGTACGTAGCGCGAGGTTCTGCACGTTGGATACGATGGGGATCGGTGAGCCTGCAGCCCAGTGAATTAGCCAAGCCCATCATTATCCTCTACCTTGCCCAAGTCCTCGCCAAACGCGAGGAAGGGGTGAACAAACTGGTTAGCTTCTTGATGCCCACCCTGATTATTGGGCTTGTTGCGGCAATTGTCGCTCAGCAACCGGACCTCGGTACGGCAATCATGATTCTGCTCATTGGCCTAACAATTCTTGTAGTGGCACGCATCCCGATCCTCTTTCTACTCGGCTTGATTGCCGCGGGATCGCTTGCCGCCTGGTATGCCATCGTGCTGGAACCGTATCGATTACAGCGGCTCAGAGCTTTTGTAGATCCCTACAATCCACAGTATCAAGACAACGTCTCACACCACATAAACCAGGCCTTCTTGGCCTTTGGTTCAGGCAAGATCACAGGTGTCGGCCTCGGTCGGGGGATGCAAAAGTTCTTTTACATGCCGGAACCACACACCGACACAATCTATGCCGTAATAGGCGAAGAGTTGGGTCTCATCGGCACTCTCGCAATTCTGATTCTCTATGTACTGCTGGCGTGGCGCGGCTTCAGCGTCGCCGTGAATGCTCCCGACATGTTCGGCCAGTTGCTCGCCCTGGGGGTCACGTGCGGGCTCTTTGGGCAAGCCCTACTAAACATGGCGGTAGTTACCGGATTGCTGCCATTCACCGGTATTCCACTTCCCTTTGTCAGCGCAGGCGGATCGTCGCTGCTTGCCTGCTCAATTGCAATGGGGTTGCTCCTGAATATTTCGACCCAAACTGCAAGCGCCTCAAGAGAGAAGAGCCGTCATCGCTGGAGTGTCAGGCCTGATGGCAGTCCCAGAACCTAGAAGTATGGCATGAACGCGTACGAACTAAAGCAATTCTTGGATGCGAATACGCGTCGGGTCCACCTCGTTGGGGTAGGCGGCGCCGCGATGTCAGGACTGGCGCGCATTCTAACGATTCAAGGGCATCAGGTCAGTGGCTCGGACGTGGCAGAATCAGCCAGCCTCGACGCCCTACGGAGCCAGGGAGTAAACGTGGCGGTGGGACATGAGGCAGACAGCGTACTCGGGTCGGATCTAGCCGTATACAGCTCCGCAATCTCCCCTGACAACTCCGAGCTAATCGCCGCGCAGCGGCAAGGCATACCTGCAGTCAAGCGCGCGGTGCTGCAAGGAGCATTTACACTCGGGAAGACCACGGTGGCCGTCGCAGGCACCCATGGCAAGACCACTACTAGCACCATGATCACTCACGCTTTGCGCGTCACCAAGCATGACCCATCGTTCATGATTGGCGGCGAACCGCAGAACTTTCCCCATAGCTCACATTGGGGAACAGGTAAGACAATGGTGATCGAGGCCGATGAGTTCGACCGCGCCTTCCTTGAGCTCTTTCCCACGGTTGCAGTGGTTACTGCCGTTGAAGCCGATCATCTGGATACATACGGTTCATTGGAGAGTTTGGAAAGTGCATTCCAAGCATTTGTGGGCAAGTTACCCGAAGACGGCACACTGGCAACACACGCCGATAGTGCAGCGTGCCGCCGGATTGCCGTCCCGGCGGAGCGCAGGCTGCGAACCTGGTCTCTGCGCGGCAATGCCGATTGGGTTTGCACAGAGCTCGCCCCGCGCAAGGGCAACGGATTCATGGCAACGATAGAGAGTGCTTCAGGCGAACGCCACCAGCTTTCATTGAAAGTTCCCGGTATCCACAACGTGCTCAATGCTTTGGCCTGCATAACTGCGCTCGATGCTCTTGGCGTGCCCGCCGGCTCTGTTGCATTGGCCCTCAGCTACTTTCGCGGCGTGCGGCGCCGCTTCGAATTACGCGGAAGAGTGGGCAATGTTACTGTAGTAGATGACTATGCCCACCATCCGACTGAAGTCCGAGCGTCGCTGCGTGCTGCGCGAGATTGGCATGAGGGTCGGATCATTTGCGTCTTTCAGCCGCATCTGCGCAGTCGCACTGCCGACCTCTTTGCAGACTTTAGAGAGGCGTTCCGCGGCGCCGATAAGCTCATTCTCGTGGAGATCTATCAGCCGACCGGTCGCGAAGACCCATTGACCCTATCGAGCGCCGACCTTGCAAATGCTATTGAAAGACCGAGCGACCCCCGATATGCTGCCACGCTCAGCGACGCGCTGGCGCAGGTAACGCAGTTGGCTGAACCGGAGGACCTCGTAATCGTAATGGGCGCCGGAGACATTACTGAGTTGTGCGATCCGTTGCTCGAATACCTGCATTCTCGTACTTCAATGGAAAACCCATCGTGAGCGTGAACACCGTGCATGACGAACGTCCACCCCCGGAGCATGCGCCTGCGAGCAAGTTGGCTCGCGTTGCTGCCGTCGCGGCACAACCACCTCTCAGCCTTAAGCCTGCATGGAGCGAGCCGATGGCAAAGCACACGTCAGTGCGCGTGGGGGGGCCGGCAGACCTGTTGATTCGCGTGCGGTCTCGCGAGGCGTTGCGCGCGGTGGCAGCAGAAGCCTACGGGCAGGCACTCCCCTTTCGCGTCATTGGAGACGGGACCAATCTCATTGCTGCCCAAGCAGGTCTTCGCGGGTTGGTAATTCGCAACCACGGAGGCGACCGCAGTCTTTGCGCAGACGGTGTCTCAATCTGGGCAGATGCAGGGTGCTCCCTTATCAGTACTGCGCGTTGGACTGCCGCCTTAGGGCTCTCCGGGCTCGAAGGCGCCGCGACAATCCCAGGCACCGTGGGTGGCGCGGTAGTTAACAATGCCGGCGTTTATGGGTGGACGGCGGCGGACTCGGTTGCTCGCATCAGGGTGTTGGATCGTCATGGCGAGCGTTGGATGTACCCGGATGAAATGCGGTACGGCTATCGCACGAGCGTGATTAAGGAGTGCCCCGGACATGCCGTCGTGCTTGGAGCAGAGATGCGGCTAACGCCGGGAGACGCAACTCGAATTCTCTCTGCTATCAAGGAACGCCTGCAAACGCGCCAGCGGACCCAGCCCACTGCACCGAGTTCTGGATCGGTATTCCGAAATCCTGCCGCACTGAGCGCGTGGCAGCTAATCGACCAAGCTGGAATGCGTGGCCGAGAAATCGGGGGAGCACACATTTCACGTTTGCACGCAAACTTCATCATCAACAACGGCACTGCGACCGCGGACGACGTTTACGCGTTAATTCGAGAAACTGAAGAGGCGGTGCGGTCTCGCTTGCACATAGAATTGCAACGAGAAGTTGAGTTTTTCGGCGAATGGGGACAATAGAGCTGTGGCAGCAAGAGTGAGCAAACAGAACACGCCCGGCAATGTCGGCAAGATTGGTCGGATGTTTCGCGCCTTGCGACGGGGGGTGCGATCCTTCGGCCACCGCTGGATCTCGCTGCTCGTTGTCTCATCTATTTCATTTGCGCTTTGGGGAGTCCTGACTTCGCCCGAGTTCCACGTTTCCATAGTTTCCATACGTCGCATCACTCCGCCCACACTTGCCGGAGATGATTCCCTCGTTAAGATCCAGTCGTTCACAGGGCTCGTAGGGCAACCGATCTTCTTGCTCGATCCCAATCAAGTGACGAGGGAAATAGCGCGATTGCCGGCGGTGGCAGATGCGCGGCTCTTTCTCGTGTTGCCCGGCCAGGCCATCGTCGAAATGGCAGAACGACAACCGGAAGCCCGTTGGATTGCCAACGGCCACGTCTTCTTGATTTCGCGAGAAGGTGAAATCCTGGGCAGCGACGACGCACCGGATCTTCCGGTCACCATTATCGACGAAACAGGAGTCCCAATTCGAAGCGGAGACCGCGTCGATGCCAGTGCCGTGCAGATGGCATTCCTTTTGCAGGAGCTATTGACGCATTCAGGCATTGGCATCAATGCGTTTCGCTATTCAGCGCAGGAGGGTCTATCTGTCAAGGCGGTGGATGGATGGGTAGCCAAGTACGGCAGCGCAGACCGTATAGTCGAAAAGACCCAAGAGTTGCTGACTGTCCTCAAGGTTGCGCGAGAGCAGCAGCTCTTGCTGGATATCATAGATCTACAACCCAACAGGAGTCCGACATTTCGCACGTAGCCGTTTCGATCAGATAATGATACTTGACAGCCGCCCGAATTGGGGCTTGCTGGAAGGGCAATTATCAGCTATAATTGTAAATACTCTTTTCCCGCTAAGGTAGGTATGGGAAAGTGACCAAGAAAAACCTCATCGTCAGCCTTGACGTGGGTACCACCAAGACGCGTGCGCTCGCATGCGAATCTGCGGCAGGCAGCATTCTAAGTGTTCTAGGCGTGGGTGTCGCTTCGACTCATGGTGTCAAGCGCGGCGCAGTTATAGACATGGAGGCGACCACAGGTTCTATCCGTGCTTGCCTTCAGAATCTGCGGCAGTCCCTCGGCCAGACACCTCTCTCGGTGTACTTGAGCGTAAGTGGGTGCAATATCAGCTCGCAGATCGTGCGGGTAGAAACTGTAGTTAAGCAAGCCAAAGGATCAATTTCCCCAAACGAGATTGACCACATTTTGGAATTGGCACACAGGGCATCCATGCCGGATGACCGCGAGATACTCATGGCCTTTCCAGTTGGGTTTATCTTGGATGGCACTGAAGGTATTCGAGATCCCTCCGGCATGTACGGACACGCGCTGGGCGCAGAGGTTCACATGGTCACCGGCAGTGTGGGACCAATTCGCAATCTCAAGGCTTGCGTAAATGCTGCGGAACTTGCTGTGGAGGGAGAAGTCGCCGCCCAGGCCTTTGCCGCAGCCGAGGCGGTACTTTCCGACCAAGAAAAGCAGCTTGGCGTTGTTCTTGTGGATATCGGCGGCGGCACGACCGAGATGGTAATGTATTCCGATGGCGTTCCATGGCATACTGCTAGTATTCCGCTTGGCGGCATCAACATTACCAAGGACATTTCCTATGGCTTGCGATTGCCCCAGGAAGTTGCGGAAGAGCTAAAGTTGCAGTACGCTACGGTAGGTGAAGGCGCGCTCGACGATGAAACGGAGATTGATGCACCCGGTTTCTATCCCGGTGGGTGGACCGTACTCCAGCAGCGGGACCTCGCGATGATCGTTGCGGCTCGTATGGAGGAGATCCTGGAGCTTATCAAGGATGAAATACGGCGAACGGGGTACTTCGATGTGTTGCCTGCGGGTGTGGTCTTTACCGGTGGCGGATCTGAGTTGCAAGGGTTGGAAGAATTGGCATCAGCGGTTCTCGGTCTTCCTGTGCGGCAAGGAATGGTTCCGGTGATGCGGGGCATGAGCGAGGAAATCTGCCGGCCGGATTTTGCTACTGCGGTCGGCATGGCCTTGCACGCCGCTCAGCTTCAGCGGTCACGCGGGCGGCGGCCCATGGGGGCTGCCCTTGGCACGGTAGCAGAGAGACTTGGTTCTCTTATGCGATCGTTTAATCCGATGAGTTAACGTAGTGTAGGGTGGTGTCCATGGCAAACGGTGCAGAAAACCGCATTTCTCGACTTCCGTCGAGCCCGGGTGACGATGCAGAGAGTTTAGACCCCCGGCAGCGCCAAGAATCTTGGGCACAAATCAAGGTGGTTGGTGCGGGCGGCGCGGGCGGCAATGCAGTCGACCGCATGATTGAAAGCGGCGTAAGCGGCGTTGAGTTTATCGCTGTGAACACCGATGCTCAAACGCTAATGAGTTCCCTGGCCGAGTCTCGCATTCGGATTGGCGATAAGCTGACCAAGGGTCTTGGCGCAGGTGGTAAGCCGGCTGTTGGGGAAAAAGCCGCGGAAGAAGCCTACGAAGAGCTCCAGGACGCGCTTCGCGGCGCGGACATGGTATTTATCGCTGTCGGCATGGGGGGCGGAACCGGAACGGGCGCAGCGCCCGTAATTGGCGAAATCTCACGCAACATTGCTGATTTGACCGTTGGTGTCGTCACTCGGCCCTTCACGTGGGAAGGTGTTCCGCGTAAGCGCATCAGTGAGGAAGGTATCCGCAAAATCCGGGAGCACGTGGATACGCTCATCACTATTCCCAATGACCGAATTCTGGAAATTGCGCCCAAGAATACGCCGATTACCGAAGCATTTCGACTGGCGGATGAGGTGCTGCGCCAAGCGGTGCAAGGTATTTCGGATCTTATTACGCAGCCCGGACTAATTAATCTGGATTTTAACGACGTCAAAGCCATCATGCAGAATTCCGGCACTGCCTACATGGCAATCGGCTATGGGAGCGGCGAGAACCGCGCTTCTGACGCAATGCGCGATGCCTTGGCAAATCCGTTGCTCGAGATGTCTATCGACGGCGCCAAGGGCATCTTGCTCAACTTCACGGGCGGACCTGACATGAGTTTGCACGAAGTTTCGCAAGCAGCAGAGATAATATCCAATGCTGCCGACCCGGACGCGCAAATCATCTTTGGCTCAGTAATCGATGAAGCTATGAGTTCCGATATACAGATTACTGTGATTGCCACCGGTTTCGACGAGCAAGACCTGCGCCGGTCCAATGTGCGCAGCGCCTTGGAGCCTCGCGCCCCAGAGCCGGGAGAACGGCCTCCTGTGGTTCCCATCAGCGAAGATGAGATGGACGAGATCGATGCCGAGCACGACCTTGAAGTACCCACTTTCTTGCGGAAACGCATTAACCGCCAGAACCGCTAAACAGCCTAACTCATTGCAAAGTTAAAGAGAAAAAGGGGCGGAGTTCATCACTCCGCCCCTTTTTATTTGCGCGGGTCTTCAGTCTTTGATCCCTACCTGCAGTGGGAACCGTGAATCTGCAAACTCCCCAAGACCCTCTAAATCCCGAGCATGGAACCTTCCGCTCTGTCTGTGTCCCTTGGCATGCCCAACCTTCGCCGACGGGATCAGCGTAAGGACGAGATGCGTTACGTAGCCGCGCCGTAACACTACGGCGCGCCTTGGATCAGAATGCTTGAACGAACCTAGGGCCGGTTTGTTCGCCTCATGCAGAGGGGATGACGGGCAACATTATGTGGGAAGGATAGGCTCGGCTGTGATGGACTGCTTGCCGGGCAATCTGCCATTGGTCCTCCAAGCCATTGTTCTCCGCGCCGGTATTGAGGTTGCGGTCGAAGCGCGGGAAGTTGCTGGACGAGACTTCCACACGAATGCAATGTCCGGCCTTAAAGACGTTGCCAATTACCCAGAGATCGATCTCGTATTCGTAGATACTTCCAGGCTGAATGAGTGACGAGGTTTCTCGCCCTTCACGGAACCGCGCGCGCACTATGCCGTCGCAGAGGCTGAAGGCACGCCCATCCGGATGCACGTCTACTAACTTCGCCGTCCAGTCGGTGTCCTGCTGGTCGGTCGCAGCGTAAAGTACTACCTTGATCGGGCCCGTTACCTCAAGTTCGCTCTGCAGCGGTTCGCTCGTATAGCACAAGACATCCTGGCGCATCTCGATATTCTGCTGATCGTATGGCCCCCACGGTACGATGTGCGGCGAACAGCAATTGTTCCCGCCCAACGTCGGCACCGGCGCCATTGGGTCGTATGCATAATTGTCGGTCGGTTCATCCGTCGGCGATTCGATAGAGAGCCCACCGTCGCCGTTCAGCGTATTCGCCGCGCCCCGGGAGTGGAAGAACCACGGCTGCCAGTCAGTTCGCGCCAGGGGCCACTCATGTTCACTCCGCCACTCGTTGCGTCCCATGATGAAGAGTCGCAGGGGCGGTTCATCCAGGATGCCGTTCTGCTCTCCCTTCAGCCAGTAATCGAACCAGCGCAGCTCTTCGGCATCCAAATCAACCACCGAATCCGCGCCAAAGTCCACTTCGCCCGTAACCCGCGACAGGGAAAGAGCATGCGGCCAGGGGCCCATGATAAGTTGGCTCTGCCGCGCCTCCGGCGAGCCCCCATGCAGCCGCAGCTCATTCCAATTGTCGAACGTGGCCTTGGAATAGAGATCGAACCATCCGCCCATGTTGTAGGCCGGCGCGTTCATATCCTGCCACTTCCCGCTGTTGCTGAATTGCTCCCAGTACTCATCGTAGTGGGGATGGCGTACCCAGTCCTTCCAGAAGTCCAGGTCGCGCCCGATTGCGTCGGGAATCTTATCCACCGGTAATGTACGAAACACGCGGCCCCAGTCTTCATACTCGATGTTCTGGGCAGTACGGCCGTGCGTGCGCGAGCCCCAGGTGGCAAGCACGCCGATTTGGAGTGCGCCTTGGGTATAGCCGGGCGAATCGAAGAAGTCGCATGGAGCTACGCGCGGCACGATACTGGTCAAGTGCGGGGTTCCCCGCCATGCGGCCGTCCACTGCGTAATGCCCAGATAGGACCCGCCCGCCATGCCGATCTTGCCGGTGCTCCACGGCTGCTCGGCAACCCACTCAACCGTATCGTACCCGTCATCGGCTTCATTCTTTACCGGATAGTAGGAGCCGTCTGAGTCCCAGCGGCCGCGCACGTCCTGAATGACGGCGGCATAGCCCCGGCTCGCCAGTTTACGCCCCTTCTCTATCAATAAATCGGTGTTGTTGCCATACGGCGTGCGCACGAGAACGGTGGGAGCGGGCGCCGCCTGGGGAGGCAAGAAGATATCGGCCGACAAGGCCACGCCGTCCCGCATCGGTACTTTAACGTCAACTAAAGTCTGAGCTTTCGACACGGCATGTACCTCCCGTTCGTTAATATTGGTGTTATGTCCAGTTGTACTCATAGACGAGGGGATAATATGTTGGGAAGTGTAACACAGGTCTCGCCACACCTGGCATGAGCATAATCCGGCCACGGCACCGACTTTGCCAGACATGAGACTCGTCGGTGCCAGACTCTACTGGTGTCTCCGTGCTGCGCGACCTCATTCACCTCACTGGGCAGGACAAGACGATTCAGATTTGGGCCACTCCGCACCAATTCCAGCGGCGTTGTCTAGCCGTCATTTGGCTCAGTTCCGGCAACCTGTGCTATCGCTCGTGGTTCTACTCGATCGGCGATGTCATCCCCCGAATTAACCTCCACTTTCCGCAACTCGAATGCCTGCTGGAGACTCAGCCAAAGTTGTGGCGAAGTGCCAAAATATCGTGAAAGGCGGAGCGCCGTATCGGCAGTGATGCCACGCTGACCGTTTAGAATGGCCGTGATGCGATTGGTCGGGACTCCAAGTGCCTTGGCCAAGCCGTTAGCCGACAAGCCAAGTTCTTGGAGTTCTTCGCCTAACACTTTTCCCGGGTGTATCGGCTTCATGCCATTGCAAACGCGCACGCCAATTTCCTCATCAAGCAGTCTGACTGGTACGTTGGGGCTATTGTCCCACACTTTGCCTCTTACACTAATGCCGCCTTCGAGCCCGCAAGCATCTAGCTAACGCCAGGCACAAAGCAAGTTGGGTCTTAATTAGCTGCATGGTATGATGGTTTCAGTCTCACCATCATACCGAATTTCTCAGCACTTCTTGCGCTTTCTAGTCTTGGATTCATGAGTACGTACTATCTCACAACACCCATTTACTACCCCAACGCCAAGCCCCACATCGGCACGGCCTTTTGTACTATCGGCTGTGACGTGCAGGCGCGCTATCGTCGCTTGAAGGGGTACGACACCTTCTTCCTGACGGGTCTTGACGAGAACAGCTTGAACGTCGAGCGCCAGGCGCGCAGCCAAGGCAAAGACCCCCAAGCCTACTGCGACGAAATGGCTGAGTTCTTCAGGGAGCTGTGGGAGAAGCTCAATATCTCGCACGACTGCTTCATCCGCACCACTGAGGAGCGCCACAAGCACGCAGCACGGCTCTTGTTGCAGAAGTGTTATGACGCCGGTGACATCTATAAAGGAACCTATGCCGGGTGGTACTGCCTCCCCTGCGAGGCCTTCTATAGTGACGATGACCTTGTAGACGGCAAATGCCCCGTCCACGATGCCGAACCGGAGTGGACGGAGGAAGACAACTACTTCTTTGCCCTTTCCAAGTACCAAGACCGGCTGCTGGCGTTATACGAGGAGCACCCCGAGTCCGTCTTGCCTGACTTCCGGCGGAATGAAGTTGTCAATATGGTGCGCGGCGAATTGCGGGACTTTAGCATCTCGCGCGCCAACAAGACCTGGGGCATTCCTGTTTCCTTCGACGAGGAACAGGTAATCTACGTCTGGTTCGATGCGCTTGCCAACTACATCACCGGCGTTGGCTTTGGACAAGACGATAGCTTGTTCGAGCGCTACTGGCCGGCGGATGCGCACGTGGTTGGTAAGGACATTATCCGTTTTCATTGCGTGTACTGGCCGGCAATGCTGATGTCAGCCGGAGTGCCCCTGCCGAAGACCGTCTGGGCCCACGGCTGGATCATGTTCCGCGGCGAGAAGATGAGCAAGACACGCGGTACGGGCGTAGACCCCTTTGAGATGGTAGACGAGTTCGGCGCCGATGCCGTGCGCTACTACCTGGTGCGTGAAATCCCCTTCGACCAAGACGGCGTTTTTTCATGGGAGAGCTTCTATAACCGTTACAATGCCGATTTGGCCAACGACCTGGGCAATCTCGTCCAACGCACGACATCCATGGTTTCACGGTACTTTGACGGCGTATTGCCTGCCCCTGGGGCCGAAACGGCGCTCGATGCTTCTTTGCGTGAAGTAGCGCAGAGTGCGGGCGCGGGCGCTGAGCGCGGGCTTGAGTCATGGGACCTCGACGCGGCACTGGACAGTATTTGGACGCTCGTTACACGGGCGAATCGGTACATTGAGGAGAACGCCCCCTGGGAACTCGCCAAAGTACCCGATCGGCGCGAGCGCCTGGGAACAGTACTCTACAACGTTACCGAAGCGGTGCGCATCCTGGCTGTTTTGCTCGGTCCCTATATACCGCAAACTGCGGACGTCGTGCTGGAACGAGTAGGCGAGCCACCCCTGGTTAACGGCGCTTGGGAGCCCTGCCTTAAATGGGGGCTTCTCACGCCGGAGCGGACGATTACTACCGGTAAGCCGCTCTTTCCCCGCCTGGAAGTGCCGGAGGCCTAAGTGAGAGCGTAGCCGGACCTAACGAGTACGCGCATGACGGATACTCACGCCCACCTCAACTCACCTCGCTTTGCCGCAGACTTGCCAGCGGTGATCGAGTGCGCTGCGGCAATAAATGTGACGGCTATTGTGGTGGTAGGCGTGGACTTACCCTCAAGTCAGGCAGCCGTAGACATTGCCGCTCGGTATCCCAACTGTTGGGCGACGGTCGGCGTGCATCCGCACGAGACCGAATCGTGTACTTCCGCCACCTGGCGTCAATTGAAAGCGCTAGCGCGCGCGCCTAAGGTGGTGGCCGTTGGTGAGACCGGCCTCGACTACTATCGCAACTACGCCTCCAGGCCCGCTCAGCAGAATGCCTTTTCCAAGCAGCTTGCTATCGCGGCAGAGTCCCAGCTACCCGTAGTCGTCCACATGCGCGATGCCTACCCTGACGTCTACCAGGTGCTCTCACATGCCCGCCAACCAACCAAAGTCATTATGCATTGCTTCTCCGGCGATAGCGCTCAGGCGACAGCATTCATCGATCTCGGGTGCATGATTTCGCTTGCGGGGCCGGTAACGTTCCGGTCGGCGGAAAAGTTACATGACGTTGCAAAGATGGTACCATCTGATAGGCTCTTGATTGAGACGGATTGCCCGTATCTCGCGCCTGTTCCGCACCGCGGCAAGCGCAACGAGCCTGCATACATTCGGTATACTCTGGATTCTATCGCTGAGAGGCGCGGCGTAGCACCAGAAGAGCTAGAAGAGATCACGGACACCAATGCCCAGACGACTTTCAGAATCCCCGCCCCCGGCGCACCCGATTGAAACGCGGGCGCCAATCGCCCAAATAGCGTCGCCTGTGGCGGAAGGGCTCGAGCGGGTAGACGTCTTCCTCGCTGCCGTATGGGAAGAATCGCCAAGTCCTGCTCTCTCTCAATTGGTGCGCCACATACTGGCGGCCGGCGGCAAGAAGCTGCGTCCGCTAATCACCTTGCTCTGCGCATCGGTGCAGACGCCGGCAGACGCACGCGCAGTGAAGGTCGCCGCAGCGATTGAGATCCTCCATGCCGCAACGCTTATCCATGACGACGTGATAGACCACGCCTACGTGCGTCGCGGCTTACCCACGGCTAATTCGATGTGGTCCAACACCCTTGCCGTGCTCTCCGGTGACTACCTCTTCGCCAAGTGCTCCTATATCGTCGCACAAATGGGCGATCCGGCGCTTGTCCGCATGTTGGCTCGTACCGTCATGCGTATGGTTGCGAGCGAGACGACACAGTTCTCAAGCATCGAGCAGACGGATGTCTTGGAAGACGAGTATTTTCGGAAAGTTCAGGGAAAGACCGCGTCTCTTCTCGAGCTGTGTTGCGAGGCGGGCGGACTGGTTGGCGGCGCATCGGAGGAAGAACGACAAGCCCTGCGCAGATATGGCGAGAATCTAGGTACGGCCTTTCAGATTGCGGACGACATCCTTGACATTACGGGCTCGGAAGAGGAGCTGGGCAAGCCCGTCGGTGGGGACTTGCGTGAAGGGACCATTACGCTGCCCATCATCATTTTCTTGCGGCAAGAGCCGGCACATGCCGCCGTAACCGGGTTGCTCAATCAGGAAGTGGACAACGAGAGCGCCGTTTGGGAAGCGGTGGAGGCAATTCGCGATTCCGGAGCGATCGAGATCGCCTATGACATGGCATGGCAGTTCGGCGAGCGGGCGCGCTCGGCTTTGAACGCTGTTCCTTCCGGCGACAGCCGCGATTCCCTCAATATGCTCATCGACTACGTCATAGAGCGACGACAGTAACCTAAAATCAATCGCGCGAGGCGAAGGGGGTTCCCATGACGCGTGTCCTTATCGCAGAATTGCAGCAAGAGACGTCAACCTTCAACCCGCATCGGACTCAGTATGAGGACTTTCTTGTCGTGCGGGGCGCTGCCATTCTGGCTGAGCTTCAGGGCACGAATACTGAGATAGCGGGCGCGCTGGACGTCTTTGCCGAACACGGTGACGTTGAAATTGTACCGACAGTGGCAGCCTGGGCCGTACCGCACGGGCCGGTAGTTGATGCCGTTCTCGACCGGTTGATACAAGACATCCTGGCTGAAGCGGAAGAGAATCAGGATGTGGACGGCGTACTCCTCGTCCTCCATGGCGCTATGGCCAGCCCGACTGAATTCGACCCGGAGGGCAAGCTGCTCGAGGCGCTCCGTGCATGCATGGGGCGTGTTCCTATCGTCGCTTCGCTTGATCTCCACGCCGTGATCACTGACCGCATGCTCCAGGGAGCAGACATGCTGGTCGGCTACCACACCTATCCGCATACGGACTTCTATGAGACGGGAGCACGGGCGGCCCGAAACCTGTTGCGTATTCTGAATGACGGCGCAAAGCCGATTACGGCCCGAGTTGCCATTCCGTTGATGGCCCGGGGCGATGAGCTACTCACGGCCACCGGACGCTTTGGCGATGCCATTCGCATGTGCCAAGCTCTCGAAGACTCTCCGGGTGGACTGGTCGCAAACATCTATCTCTCTAATCCGTTTACCGACGTGCCCGGTCTACAGTCTTACGTCATTGTGACGACGGACGGTGATGAAGCGCGGGCCAAAGCAGAAGCTGAACGAATTGCGGAGTTCATGTGGGAGAATCGGGACTTGTGGATGGCAGAACTGACTGCACTCCCGGAAGCGGTTGCCACGGCACAAAAGACACCCGGCCTTACGGTCTTTTCCGATGCTGCCGATGCCACATCTTCCGGAGCACCGGGCGATAGCAATGCCGTGCTCAAGGAACTGCTGGCACAGGAGTATAGTGGCCGCGCGTTGATACCGCTCGTTGACGTGCCGGCAGTGGCGGCCGCGTTTGCAGCCGGTGTGGGGAGTAAGATCACTATTCCGCTGGGCGGCACCATGGACCCCACCCGCCACACGCCGTTCACGACTACAGTTTATGTAAAGAGCTTGCATGACGGCGCGTTTGCCTACGAGAACGGAGTCGTGGAGCAGGCAGGGCGCACGGCTGTGCTTACCATCGGGAATATCGTGCTGCTCACCACTGAGCGTTACGTTCTCTTTGTAGGCCGCAGAGTCTTTCAAGCATTCGGTCTTGAACCGCAAGACTTCTCTCTGGTTGTCGCGAAGTCCCCTAACGGATTCCGCACGTGGTATGAGTCGATTGCATCCCGCATCGTCCACCTGGACACGCCGGGCTCCGCGAGCCTCAATCTCGAGTCACTGCCGTACGAACACTGCGTGCGGCCAATATATCCGTTGGATGAAAACGTCGTCGCCACGTTGCGCGCGGAGTAACCGCTAGAGCCGGTTTGGGCGTCTCTCCGGTGCGGCCTCATCTCCGCACTATTCTGAATCACGGTGCGATGGTCTCACAACAAGAGAAACCGACGTATGTCCGGCGCATGTTCGATGCCATCGCGCCGACGTATGACTTAATGAACACAGTCATGACGGCAGGCGCCCACCACCTATGGCGGCGCTCGGTAGCGCGTCAGATCGTGGGCGATGATCCCCGCGTCATCCTGGATCTCGCTTGCGGGACCGGTGACCTGGGTTTTGCGGTGATGCAGGAAGCCATGGCGCCCTGCATGATCCTCGGCGCCGATTTCTCTCCTCCGATGCTCAGCCTCGCGCAAGAGAAGCATGCGCGCCTGCCGGAGCAACGCTTCCCGGTGGAGTTCCTGCAAGCAAATGTTCTCTCCCTGCCGCTGCAAGACGCCAGTGTTGACGTTGTAACGAATGCGTTCCTGCTCCGTAATCTTGTTGATCTCGGAGAATTCTTCACCGAGTGCCACCGCGTGCTGCGGCCGGGCGGACGCTTCATCACGCTGGAGATCACGCACCCGCCCATTCCGGGGTTTCGGAGCGCCTTTCAACTTTACTTCAACAACGTTGTACCAGCCCTAGGAAAACTGCTGGTGAGTCACCAAGAGGCATACACCTATTTGCCCACGTCCCTGCAAGCATTCCCGAACGCGCCAACCCTGGCCCAAGCCATGCGGGAATCAGGATTTGCAGAGGTGTCGTACCGCTACCTCGGGCTCGGTACAGTAGCAGTGCACAGTGCGAATAAGGTACCCTGAAAAGAAAGTATGAAGAGTAACTTCGCCCTTGTCCAGAAGGAGAAAATGTGAGATGAAACGACGCCTTAGCCTCGCGCTCTTGATCGCATTCATCGTTGCACTCATCGGCGCACCGGCCGCCTTCGCGGCTGATTTTCGCACGGATACGTCGATTAGCATTGGTGAAGACGAGGTCATCAATGACGACCTGTATCTGTTTGGCACCACCATCACCGTTAACGGCATCGTCAACGGTGATCTCTTTGCTGCCGGCAACTTATTGACTGTCAACGGGGTCGTGAACGGAAACGTGTTTCTCTTGGGCCAAGAGGTGATAGTGAACGGTACCGTTACCCGCGGCGCGCGCATAACTGCCAACAGTGTGACGCTATCTGGATCGATTGGTGAAGACCTCTTGCTGCTCGGCAACTCTACAGGTATACACGGTGGCGCAACGATCGGCCGAGACTTGATCGCCACGGTATCGTCGTTGACGCTTGATGGTACGGTACAACGCCGCATAGCCGGAAATGCGCAGACGGTAACGCTCAACGGCAGCGTTGGTTCAAATGTCGATGTTGGCGTAGATGACCTAACCATTACCGAAGACGCGAGCATCGGCGGCGATCTCACGTACCGCTCAGATAAGATGGCTGAGATTGCCGGCGGCGCAGATATCGGTGGAGACGTGAACCATGAAATGGCGGCGGAGGCGGAAATCGAAACCGGTTTCTCAATAGGCTCTTTTGTTCCAAGTATCATCGGACTCATCATGACCGCAGTCTATGGCACCGCACTGCTCCTCATATTCCCCCGGCTTACGGTTACGGCGTCGAATCAGTTGCTTGAGAAACCCCTCATGAGCATCGGAATGGGCATTGTCTTCCTCATCGTGGTGCCGATCGTTTCCGTTCTCGTGATGATTACCGTAATCGGAATTCCACTGGGGTTGATTGCTCTCCTACTCTACGGCATCGCGCTCTTCTCAGCGCAGGTGTTCGTCGGCATGACTCTCGGTAGACTGATCCTTAGCTTCTTCTCTGATGGCAATCGACGCATGATTCAGTTCTTAGGATTGCTGCTTGGGCTGCTCATCCTCTTTGGCGTTTCATTCATTCCCTATTTCGGCCCGTGGGCTCCACTCGTCGTAATAATCCTTGGCCTAGGCGGTTTGATGCTTGCAATCGGTCGACTGCGGCACGATCAAGCACGCGGCTCTGCGCAGCCTGCTGAGGGATAGCCTGTGCGGAAAGGAGAAGTCGCCGCAGAAGCTGCGGCGACCGACCTTGTCTTTGAGATGGCGCCGGCCCATCGTCAATGGGATGAATTGGTTACTACTTGGGACGGTGAGCTGCTACAGAGCTGGGGTTGGGGCGAATTCAAGTCTCGCACGGGTTGGACCGCATCGCGCATGCTCTGTTTGCGCAACGGAAAGCCTGTCGCCGCGGCTCAATGGCTGCGGCGGCGTGTTCCATTCTTGGGCTCCCTCGCGTACCTGCCCCGCGGGCCGGTCACTGCTCCGGGGGAATGTGGCGTAGCAAGAGCCGTCGTCCAGCAAGTAGCAGCCGAGGCGCGCCGCGCTCGCGCATTTGTACTCTGGGTGGAACCACCTTGGGAAGAAGACGACGGCCCGGTTCTTCCCTGCAATTTCGTCACGACACCTAACTACATACAGCCGCCTGCAACCGGGACCATCGATCTCCGCCCTCCATGCGATACCGTGTTTGCCGGCTTTCAGAGTAGTATGCGCCGCAATGTTCGCCTGGCCGACCGGCGCGGCCTGGCGGTGCGGGAAGGAAGCACCGAGCGAGACTGGCAAGAGTTCTACTCACTGTTAACGGAGACAGCGGAGCGTGACGGTTTTGGTATTCATACCCGGCCGTACTTCGCAACGATGCGGGAAGTCCTCGAAAACGCGGGGATGGCAAAACTCTTCTTGGCGGAACACGCCGGTAAGCCCGTGGGCGGCCTGCTTCTTACGGTGTACGGTGGAAGGGCGACGTACCTATTCGGCGCCAGCGCCAGCCAAGAGAGAGATTTACGTGTTGGCCACGGGTTGCAGTGGCACGCCATGTGTTGGGCAAAGGAGCACGGCTGTCACACCTACGACCTGTGGGGCATGCCAACGACGCCAAGCGCAACCGACCCCCTAGCGGGGGTCTATCGTTTCAAGCGCGGGTTTTCGCCAAGCATGGTTACGTACTCTCCCACCTTAGAAGCAGCGCTTGATTCACGTCGATTCTGGATGTGGCAAAAGCTGGTGCCGTTAACACGTAAGCTGCTGCCCGGTTTCTGAAGACTCCACACGTTTAGCACGTCTTGTGAGCGCGGTCCATTGAACGCATCTGGTCTAAACGTCATCGCCTGTGTCTCGCACGCAACCTGGGATCAGGCGCTGCGGGCGCTGCCCAGCCGGCACTTTCTCCAAACCTGGGAATGGGGCGCGCTCAAGGTACGGTATGGCTGGCAAGCCCGGCGCTACGTATGTGAGCGTAACGGGCAGGTTGTAGCCGCGTTCACCATGCTCACGCGTAGGCTTCCCTTGCTGCCATGGACCATCGGCTATGTACCGAAAGGTCCATTATTCGACCATGCAGATCGAGCTCTGTTTGCGGCCATACTCGATGAAATCACCGCCGTTGCGCGAGCCGCGCGTGCGGTTTATGTCAAGATTGATCCTGATTTCCCTGCAGACGACACGGCCGCAGCCGGAATCTACCGCGAGAACGGATGGCACGCCAGCGAGGAACAAATACAGTTTCCCCATACCGCCATGCTCGACTTAAGCGGCGGCCGGGATGCCCTGCTGGCTGCTATGAAACCGAAAACCCGCTACAACATCCGCCTGGCCTCGCGCCGCGGTGTCGATATTCAGCAGACGACCGATTGGTGCACGTTGTTTCAACTCTACGCGGACACCGCGAATCGCGACGGCTTTGCGATTCGTGAAGAAGGCTACTATCACGCTCTGTGGTCTTCGTTCCAACAGTCCGGGCAAGGCGAGGCGTTCATGGCGTTCGTCGGCGGCGAGGCGGTTGCCGGTCTCTTTCTCATGCACACGGGAGTCACCGGCTGGTTCTATACCGGTGCCTCGTCCCAGCGGCATCGCGACAAGATGCCCAACTATCTGCTTCAGTGGCATGCCATTCAGTGGCTTATCGACCACGAGTACCGCTGGTACGATTTCTGGGGCGCGCCAACCGTGATGGATGAAAGCGATCCATTGTGGGGAGTGTATCGGTTCAAGCGCGGTTTCGGCGCGCGTTACGTGCGTCGTCTGGGCGCACACGATCGCGTGTTGAATCGTCCCGGATACTACCTGCTCACGCAGATCATTCCCCGCTACCGGCAGTTTCGCCGTCTTCTGGCAGGCTAGTCCTCCGCAGGCGGGGCCGCATGCCTTGACCGCAGGGCTTAGGTAAACTACCATGCGCGCATGAATCGTTGCGATCATCGAGGAGCGTGATTTCATGGCAAGAATCGCCTTCATTGGCGCTGGCAGCGTAACCTTCGCTCGCCGCATCCTGACAGATATTCTTACGTGGCCCGAGCACAGCGAGAGTTCGCTGGCGCTCATGGACGTCGACGGCGAGACTCTGGAAATCACGACCCAGTTCGTGCAGCGCCTCATCAGGGAACAAAAGCTCGGCGCCACTGTCACGGCCACCCAGGACCGAAAGGAAGCGATCACCGGCGCTGACTACGTAATTACGGCCATTGACGTGGGAGGCCAGCCGCTCCGCATGAAAGACTGGCAGATTCCCGCGCAATATGGTGTCTATCAGACGGTAGCCGATACCATTGGGCCGGGCGGCGTCTTCCGGGGACTACGTACTGCGCCCGTGCTTGCAGCCATCGCACAGGACATGGATGAGCTCTGCCCCAACGCGCTGCTCATCAATTACGCCAATCCAATGAATATCAACATGTGGCTGATTGGCGCTACCAGCAACATTCGTGCAGTCGGACTATGCCATAGCGTACAAGGCACGGCGGCAAGGCTTGCGCAATTCATGGGCATGCAGCCGGAAGAAGTGTCGTATTGGGTGGCCGGTATCAATCACCAAGCGTGGTTTCTGCAGCTCCGGCGCAATACCTACCGTGGGGAGGACCTGTATCCACGCCTGCGTGCAACGATGGATGACCCGGAGACTTACGCCAAAGACAGTGTGCGTTTTGAAATCTTGCGCCACTTCGACTATTTCGTTACCGAGTCGAGTCACCACATGTCGGAGTACACGCCGTGGTTTCGCCGCACTGCAGCCGACCGCGCACGCTTCATACCGGAACATCTCAAACGCTGGGCCGAAGAAAACACTACACAGGGGAATGGTAGTTCGCTGCAAGACCTAGATGAGGAAGCGAGAATTCGCCAATCCTTCATGTACGCCCGCCATGAGCGGCGCGAAGACTACTTTGCCAATCAACGGAAAGATCTCGAAGGACCGGACTCACTACCCTTCAACCGAACCCATGAATACTGCTCCTTTATTGTTCACGCCATTGAGACGAATACGCCCTATCGCTTCAACGGCAACGTGCCGAACACCGACTTGATTGCAAACCTACCCCCTGGGTGCAACGTGGAAGTGCCGATCCTGGTGGACAGCGCAGGCATTCATCCGTGCTACATTGGCAACCTGCCCGCTCAATGTGCGGGCATCAACCGCACCAACGTGAACGTGCAGGAACTCACTGTACAGGCAATCCTGGAACAGGACCGTAGGCTCGTGCAAGATGCAATTGCCCTGGACCCACTTACGACGACACAATGCTCATTGGAAGACGTGCGCGCTATGACTGAGGAACTCTTTACAGCCAGTGCCGACTTCATGACAATCTAACGCCGGCGCCATGCTGCCCGCTCCGATGACTTGCCTTGCCGGTCGGAGCGGCTTGCGAAGGCAATGAGCAGATTCACGTGAATTGACAGTACTGCGCTAGAGGCGACATGTAAAGAGGAGCGATTGAGACTGGGCAATAAGCTGGGAAGTGAAAATGTCCCAAGGAAGCGAAGAGACACGCCGCAAAACAGATTCAACTGATGAGACCCCTGAAGGCTTTCCAATCTGCCATTGGTGCGGGGGCGCCATTACGAAGAAAGATGACTTGGTGGTTGCAGCGGAAGAGACCGGCGCGCCACCGCAAATTGCTCCCGTGGGGTATACCGCACCCCGCACATTCGCCACGTATCATCGGAGCTGCCATCCGGACTTCGTGGAAGAAGAGCAGTCAGAGCATGCAGCGGTCGCCCCCACTCTTTGGACGCCCGAAAACATCGCTATCATCGGAGTCACCGTTTGCGTGATTCTCATAGTGCTGGTCTTCGCCTTCCTCCCCCAATAGCGCCGCGCCAGTTTCTTGGCTGCGAATTAGGGACAATGCAGGGAAAAGAGCGACGCATACTTGACGACCGAGAAACTATCACGTAAACTTCACGTGTACTGTGTCGCGCATGGGTGGATAGGCATTGTCTTTAAGACGTGCGCGAAGAAACAGCAGTGTTTAGAAGGTCATGCGAATGCTGCATGGCCACAGGTGGGAAAACCTAAGTGAACAGAAGGAGTTGCTGCAAGTGGCTAGTGTAACTCTTGAAGCCATCTCAAAGCGCTTTGGCGAAGTTGTCGCGGTGAGCAACATGCACTTGGAGGTTAAGGACAAGGAGTTCCTCGTCCTGGTTGGACCTTCCGGGTGTGGCAAGTCGACCACGTTGCGCATGATTGCCGGCCTTGAGGAGATCACGGAAGGAAGTCTCTTCATCGGAGACCGCTTGGTCAACGACGTGCCCCCGAAGGACCGCGACATCGCCATGGTGTTCCAGTCCTATGCTCTCTATCCGCACATGTCCGTATATGACAACCTGGCGTTCGGTCTGCGCCTGCGGCGCACGCCTAAGAAAGAGATTGACCGCCGTGTGCGTGAGACCGCCGAGATGCTCGGTATTGGCGAGCTCCTCAACCGCAAGCCGCGGCAGCTCTCCGGTGGTCAGAGACAGCGTGTAGCGCTTGGACGCGCTATCGTGCGCGACCCCGCCGTCTTCTTGATGGATGAGCCGCTGTCGAACTTGGACGCGAAACTCCGTGTTACCACGCGCGCTGAGCTTATCAAGCTCCACCGGCGCTTGGAAACTACAACCATCTACGTTACCCACGATCAGGTCGAAGCCATG
This sequence comes from Chloroflexota bacterium, assembly GCA_965221905.1. GTDB lineage: Bacteria > Chloroflexota > UBA11872 > VXOZ01 > VXOZ01 > VXOZ01. The sequence goes on along the minus strand of OZ244922.1, from coordinate 1,818,650 downwards.
ACGATGGGTCACCGCATCGCAGTGATGCGCGACGGTGTGCTACAGCAATTGGACTCGCCGCAGAATATCTACGACCATCCCTCTAACATGTTCGTGGCCGGCTTCATCGGCAGCCCGGCAATGAACTTCCAAGAGGCAACGCTCACCGGCGATGCTGATGAGATGTGGGTCCAGACCAGCGGCTTCAAGCTGCGCTGGCCGCCCGATAAGGCAGCCGCACTGGCGAAGACTGAGTCGGACAAGATTTACTTCGGCTGGCGGCCTGAGGATATGTTCGACCCGCGCTTCCGCCCTGCCGCGCTTGACGTGACGGAAGGCAACGGCTTGATGGCCCGCGTGGACGTGGTTGAGACTCTCGGCTCTGAAATGTACGTTTACTGTCTCGCAGGCGACATTGACTTTGTTGCCCGGCTCGACCCGCGCGCCGAGGCCATCGTCGGCCGCGACATCCAGATGGTGGTTGACGTGGAAAATTGCCACGCCTTCGACATGCGGACGCAGGAATCGATCTTCTAAGGAGACACTATTCCTTCCACCGACATTCCTGCTTCGGCGTGGGATGAAACGGAAAGCAAAAAGAGGAGGCAGACTAAATGTCTGCCTCCTCTTTCTTTGTTAATGGACTCGAGTTGTGTGCGTATGGAAGTACGTAGTCCCTTTGCGCAGAGATGAAATCACTCAGGGCGACCTCAGCAATCCCTCCTGTCATGCCGGTGGGGAACATTTAGCAAGTTCCTCCCATGGCAATCTCAGCTTGAAAATAAACGGCCGGTCTTCAGCTATTGGGTAAGGAGCAAGTGGTCGACCGAAAGACATTTGGTTCGCGGGGATTCCTGGCCGCAGCCGCACTCCCCGTCAAACCTGGAAATGGGCTACACAGGCAGTTCCCAGAGCGCGTACCACTTCGACTGATCGGTCTCCAGGGGCAGTTCCCGATCGGCCACTGCTTGCATCCGGAGCTCAAGAGCGTTGTCACGGGTGCGCGAACCGTTGGGCGCAAACGGGTAGAACGACCCACGTTTGTAATTGTAGATCCAATACATACCCGTACCTGCCATGTCCGCGAAGTGGAAAGCCGCAGCCAGCAACTGATCTCGGTAGCCGTGTTCGGAGAGGGTTAGGCTGACCATATGAATCGTGGTGACCAGGTCCTCGAAGTCAGGGTCTTGGAGCACTACCCAGTGGAAGCCAAATGCATCTTTCTTGATCAGGGTATCCGTGCCCGTCTCTCTGCCGCTCACATCCAGGAGATCGGCAAGTTCGCGCTGGAGATCTGCAAACTGGCTTGATGATAACGCGCGAAAGCAGATACCGGCACTGCCCTTGCTCTCCAGCCCATTGCTCGCGGCAAAGGCGAGTGCAGCGGTGGAGATGCTCATCAGGCTTTCCAGGTGGGAGCGAACCGGGCGGCTGCGACCCAGCAGCGCATCCAGGAACTTCACTACGCGCGCTCCATTTGCTGCTCAAGCTCGGCGAGTCGCTTAATGCGATTCTCAAGCGAGGGGTGGGTTGAAATCAGCCCCATCATGGAATTCTTGCTCATGGCGGGCATGATGAAGAAGGCGTTGGCCCCTTCCACCTGTCGTAGATCGTCTTGCGGTATTCGTTGCATACGACCGCTGATCTTGAGCAGGGCCGAAGAAAGGTGAGACGGGGAACCCGTAAGCATTGCGGAGCCGCGGTCGGCAGCGTACTCTCGGTACCGCGAGAGTGCCCGGATTAGGAGGAAGCTAATCACCCAGACGATCACAGCCACGATATACACCATAATTATTGCGCCCCCCTGATTATCGCGGCCCCGGCCGCCAAAGCCCCCAAATAAGCCCATGTACATCCCAAAGCGCATGATCATGAATGCCAGGGTCGAAAAGAAGCTCGCCAACGTAATAACCATCACGTCACGATTCCTCACGTGGCTCAACTCGTGGGCGAGTACAGCCTCCAACTCGTCTCGGTTCAGTTGGTGTATCAAGCCGGAGGTTACAGCCACAACGGCGTGCTTAGGGTCTCTGCCCGTAGCGAAGGCATTCGGCATCGCATGCTCGACCATCGCTACGCGGGGCTTCGGCATATCCGCCATGGCCGCGAGGCGCTCCACCGTAGCGTGAAGATCGGGCGCTTGTTCCGGCGTCACCTCTTTTGCGCCCATGGACCACAGAATCATCTTGTCGCTGAAGAAATACTGGGCCCCAAGCATGGCACCGGCGAAAACCAGCATGGTCATGGCGCCCGCGCCCAGCGACCACAACGCGGCCAAGAAGAAGACGTAGACAGCGCCTAGGAGGAAGATCGTGATGAGCATGCGAATTTGCAGCCCACCGTCGCCGATCCATTTTTGCTTCATAAAGATTCTCCTAGAAACTATTAGAGATTTACAGTTTTTATTTAGAAATCTGGAAGTGCCTACACAATATCTCCAAAAGATAGCGATGCTATCTCATTCCACGCAAGTTTGATTTCGTCATTAATTATACTCCAGGTAGCGCACTTTGACTATTGGATTGCGCCGGGGCGAGCTGCTGCAGCGTGCTGTTGAGCGACCAGTATGCATCGTTGCCGGAAATTTGCTAAAGTAGAGGCGTTGAGACCAACTTCATGCGACTTTACTAGAGTACTGGAAACGCAAGTAACTGCCACCATGAGCATTGCGGACAACATAGCCCGGGTGCAATCCCACATCGATGAGGCGGCGGAACGGTCGGGACGTTCGCCGTCTGACGTAACATTGATAGCGGTTTCGAAGGGCTTTGGCGTGGCAGCGATTTCCGCAGCCGCGGCGGCCGGACATAGGGTATTTGGGGAGAATCGCGTGCAGGAAGCGGCGGAGAAGGTCCCCGCGCTCCCGGATTCGCTCGAATGGCATATGATTGGGCACATTCAATCAAACAAGGCAAAACAGGCAGCGGCGCTCTTTGACATCATCCAGTCCGTGGACGGCAACCGGTTGGCCGAAGCGCTTGCACGGCAAGCGGCAAGCCTGGACCGTTGCATACCGATACTTCTCCAGGTAAACGTAACCGGCAAAGAAAGCCAGTTTGGAATTCTGCCCAGCGAATTGCCAACTGTTGCTCGCAACGTTGCTGCGCACACCACGCTGCGTTTTGACGGATTGATGACAATTGCCTCATTTACCAGTGATGAAGCAATTCTTCGCACCGAGTTTCAGATGTTGAGGCAAATGCGCGATGAACTGCAGTCAATCCTGCCCGACCACCCTTGCCGTGAGCTCTCAATGGGCATGACAAACGACTACGCAATTGCTATCGAAGAAGGGGCTACTATCGTGCGCGTTGGCCGCGCCATTTTTGGCGAGCGACCGCCTCCTGAGCCCCGAGGCGAGTCTGTGGGCGCATTGCAAATCACGTAAATGGAAACAGAGAACGAATGAATGAAGTAATTTGTACGTTTGTTGAGTTCCTCACGCTGGCGCTGATCTTTGCCATCATTGCCCGCGCGCTGGCTACATGGTTTGTCCAGGACCCGGCCAACCCCATTGTGGCGATGCTCCATGACATTACGGAGCCAATCATTGGTCCTATACGTCGCTTCATGCCAAGTACCGGCATGATCGACTTCTCACCGTTGGTTGCACTGATCCTGCTCCAGCTTCTTCAAAGGCTTCTGGTGTTGCTGATTTGCGGTTAACCAATGTCGCGAACGGCCTTTCACATACAGGACTCCACGGATGGCTGTGAGTTGACTATCCTTGCTCGCCCGCGAGCGCGCCGCACTGAGTTTGCCGGTACACACGATGGCGCGCTGTGCGTTCGTTTGCAGGTGCCACCGGTGGACGGCAAGGCGAACGCGGAATTGATACGATTTCTTGCCGAGAAGCTTGACGTACCCAAGGCTGACGTCTTGCTGCTGCGCGGCGCTACCTCGCGGCGGAAGGTGCTCCTTGTGAAAGGCCTTAAGGCTGCCGGTGTATCGCGCCGGATTGGCGCATTACGGACAGGAGAGTAACACTTGCTGCAAACCCCACGAGGCACAACCGACCTGCTTCCCGATGAGCAAGCGTATTGGAACTACGTAACGGCTCACTTCAAGCAGACATGCACCGCTTTCGGCTATGGCGAAATTCGCACGCCGGTATTCGAGGACACGCGGCTCTTCCAACGTACCGTAGGCGAAGGTACGGACATCGTTGAGAAGGAAATGTACACGTTCTCGGATCGTGGCGGCGACAGCCTGACTCTGCGTCCGGAGGGCACTGCGCCGGTGGTGCGCGCCTACCTGGAACACGGCATGCATCGGTTGCCTCAGCCGGTAAAGCTCAGCTACATTGCTTCGATATTTCGCTATGACCGGCCGCAGGCAGGGCGATTGCGCCAGCATCATCAATTCGGCGTGGAAGCGCTTGGTGAGGAATCCGCAACAATCGACGCGGAAATCATCAGCCTACTCTTACACCTCTATCGCAGCGTCGGCCTGACCGGCATCTCTTTGCAACTCAACAGTATTGGCGATGCCGCATGCCGTCCGCAGTACATGACAGAACTGGCGGCGTACTATCGCTCTCACGCCAATGAGCTCTGCGAAAACTGCCAAAATCGTTTGGAGCGCAATCCATTGCGCCTTCTCGACTGCAAAGAGGACTCGTGTCAGTCCTTCATCCATGAGGCGCCACACACGCTGGACAGCCTCTGCGCCGATTGTGACGCGCATTTCGGCACGCTCAAGCGCTCCCTGGAGGCCATGGGCATTAGCTACACGCTGAATCACACGTTGGTACGCGGTCTGGACTACTATACGCGCACCGTCTTCGAAGTGTGGCCGGAAACGGTGGGGCGGCAGAGCGCGCTGGGCGGCGGCGGCCGCTACGACGGCCTCGCAGGGCAGATCGGCAAGCGCGACCTGCCCGGCATCGGCTTTGGCACAGGTATCGAGCGCATCATACTGAATCTGCAGCGCCAGGGCGTCGCGCCTGCTGACGACCGGCCTTTCGGCGTGTATGTGGCGACACTCGGCGAGCCAGCCGGAATCTACGGCATTGGCTTGGTGAACAACCTGCGGCAGCGAGGTATCCGCGCGCTTATGACCTACCGGCCGCGCAGCCTCAAGGCCCAACTACGCCAGGCTGGAAACCTCGCGGCGAACTACGCCGTGATTGTCGGTGATGACGAACTGGCGGAAGGACAGGTCTTGCTGCGAGACCTGCAATCAAGCACGCAAGAGCACATAGCAGAAGCCGACCTCATGCCGAGGCTTGAGCAACTGCGTGCTGGCGGCGACGCTAACCTGGGGTACGCTTGAAGGTGGGCATAGGCATTCGTGAGCAGACAGAGCGCCCTCTAGACCGGAACGCCCGCTAGCTCTTCGATGAGTTCGACGTTTTCGTCAACCTCTGCCTTGTTCTCCATGCCCAGTACGACCGCGTCAACGCTGGGAAGATCGAGCACATAACCGAGCGCCCGTCGACGATCGTCCAGGAGCTTGCCTGCTCCATAGACCTTCATCCCATAGATGCCCTTGCCATTCGCAGACATCTCGTCCATTACCGGAATTACCTCTTCGGGAGAGGCATCCATGATGACGCCGGCATAGTTGATACGCGCAAGCACTACCTCTACCCAGGGGGTAATGGCTGCCAGCTTGAAGGCCTCGAAATCGTGGCAAGAAACACCCACCGCTCGAATCAAGCCTTCCGACTGACACTTAGTGAGCGCTTCCATGCAGTCCTCATAGCGCGTTGTCCAATCGTGCTCCTTGAGGCAGTGCAAGAGCACAATATCGGCATAGTCGGTGCCCAACTCACGCAAGAAGCGTTCAACGTCATCTCGCACGCCGGCCGGGGTACGTGACGTGGTCTTGGTCGTGATTACTACCTGGTCGCGGGGCAGCCTGCGCAAGGCTTCCCGCACGTGGGGATGAGAACCATATTGATCGGCAGTATCCCAGAAGCGCACACCGGAATCATAGGCATAGCAGAGGAGGTCAATCAGCCCTTCCGTGCCAAGCTTACGCGTTTGGTTCGACGAGCCACTCCATCCAACCGTGCCGGTGCCGATGCAAAGGCGGGAGACTTCAATTCCGGAGTTTCCGAGCATTACTTGCTGCATGATGGCCCACTCCTCTTTCTTGCTAATTCCTGATTCGTCTCTATTCTATCATTCGCAATCCATCGATGCTTGACCCAAAACAGCTATGGGAATACGTACGGCTGCGCTAGTTGCACCGCCACGCCGAACACTGCTCCACCAAGAATCAGCCAAACGGAGTTGATCTTTGTTCGCCACAGCAATGCCAGCACAAGTCCCGCAGCTATGACGGTCGGAATGTCTATGAGTGCCGCCTGTCCGAGGAATATTGCCACGGCTCCCATCAGTCCGATTGCCGCACTCACGACCCCGTCCAGCACGGTACTGAACACCTTTGAACTTCGCAGTTTTGGAACCCAGGGATTCACCGCCGCGACGAACAGAAACGAGGGCAAGAAGATGCCAACAGTCGCCAAAGCGCTCGCCAGCAGCGCGCCTTGGGTGGTGCCAAGGTACTCGTGCCCGATGATATAGCCCACGAAAGACGCGGTCGTGAAGAGCGGGCCGGGCGTTAGCTGTCCCACGGCTACCGCGTCGATTAACTGGTCTTCGCCGAGCCAACCGAGACCTTCAACGAAATTGCCATGCAAGAATGCCAGCAACACATATCCACTGCCATAGAGCACGGCACCGATCTTGAGAAAGGTCAGAAAGAGTTGCCCGAGGCCGAAAGGCGCGGCGACGGGAACGAACAACACGGTTGGGAGCCCAAGCAGCGGTTTGGCGAGAGGGGAGACCGAGGCGAGCGAAGCAAGAGGCAGGGCCAGCAAGCTGTTCTTGCCCACGATGTTCGGCAGTTTGCCACGAAGAGTCGCGATTATTGCCACAAGCACGCCGCTGCCGAAGAGCACAAGAAGCTCATTGATGCCCATCAGCGCGAGTACACCCGCTACGATTCCGAGGAAAGCGAGCGGAACGCTGCGCCATGCGGTTCTGTACAGCCCAAACAGTGCATGCACAATGATAGCAATGACGACCGGCTTGACCCCGTAAAGAATCCACGCCGCTTGCGGCAGGTGACCGAATTCGGTGTAGGCCCAGGCAAGAACGGTCACCATGAGCGCTGCGGGCAGGATAAAGGCGATGCCGCCCCCGATCAGGCCGCGCCAACCGCTCCGCTGTGAAGAAATGTGGATCGCCATCTCGGTGGAGTTAGGGCCCGGAATGAGATTGGTTGCTGCCCACAGGTCGACGAACTGCTGCTCAGTAAGCCATTTTTTTCGCTCCACCAACTCACGATGCATCATCGCCACGTGGGCAGCCGGACCGCCAAACGCAACGCACCCAAGCACGAAGAAGTAGGAAATCACTTCACGAAGGCGCATTTCTCAGCTCTCTCGATGCAGTCAACCAACAATGAGAGTAGACCCGTCACTTACTTGCGAATCCGCTGGACAGACAGGAAGATGGTGTCAAACCGCCGGCCAACCGTCAAGCAAGTATGCGTACCCTTCCAACCGTGTCGGAAGATGACAAGTAACGCGCTCTCTTGTACTGTAGACTAGTGCATGGACGGTTTCCAAGGAGGTCTCGATGCCGCGGACTGTACGAGTGGCAGTTTGTTCCACGCCGCTCCGCGTGCCGGAAGATTCTGACAACGAGAAGCGCAACTATAACCTGAACGTGGCCGAGGAGCTCATCGCCCGCGCGGCGGAGCGCCAGGCCGACATTGCCTGCCTTCCCGAAGTCTTTCACGTGAAAGGCATTAACCGCGCCGGTAAGGCTGGGGAGTGGTTTGAGGAAGTGCCGGGAGGCCCGACCTTCGACCGCATGTCTCAGGTGGCCCAGCGCTACGGCATCAACGTAGTGGCGCCGATATTGGCCGTCGAGGAAGGCGAACGCCGCAACCTGGCGATGGTCTTCGACCGTACGGGCAACTATATTTGCGGTTACCAGAAGGTCCACCTAACTGATGTCGAACGCTATGAGTGGGGAATTGTCCCTGGACGTGATTGGCCGGTATTCGAGCTTGATTTTGGCAAGATCGGCGTGACGATCTGCTACGACGTAAACTTCCCTGAAGGCTTTCGCATTCTCGCCTTGCAGGGAGCCGAAATTATCTTTCACCCGACGGTCTACGGCATGTATGGTGAGGTCGGCTGGGAAGCGGTCATTCAGTCGCGGGCAATTGACAACTGTGTTTACGTCTGCCCCGTAAACAACGGTATCGATGACGATGCCCCTTGGATGCCCGGCATGTGCCTGAATCGGAGCAGCGTCATTGGGCCGGACGGCATCGCACTGGCTGATCTGGGGCGCTACTGGGGTACTGCGGTGGCAGAGATCGATTTGGATCGACCCCGCATGGTGCGGAGCATGGGAGTGTCCGGGGAAGCGAACTTCCGCGAACAGATGTGGCAGCACCGCCGGCCAGAAACTTACGGCAAACTAACAGAGCCCGGCAACTGGATAGCAAACGGTCATCCGCGACACGCATCCGCTGCCGCGAGTGCGGCGGAAAAGGAGTAATCGGCGATGGCACAGAAAACTATGGTCCAATTCACTGAGTCCCTGGAGTTATATTCTCACGCCCAAGACGTAGTGGCCGGCGGCACGCAGACTATGAGCAAGCGTCCAAGCGCGTATGCCTATGGCGCCTACCCGATCTATGCGTCGCGAGCCAGCGGCTCTCATATATGGGACATAGATGGGAACGAGTACATCGACTTCGTGAACGGGCTCGGCCCCATCGTGCTGGGCTATTGCTACCCGGAAGTAGATGCTGCCATTGCCGAGCAACTCAGCAAAGGCATAATCTACGGGTTGCTTTCACCGCTAGAGGTCGCGGCGGCAGACTGCCTCATCGACGCCGTACCGGCCGCCGAAATGGTACGTTTCCTCAAAGGCGGCGCCGAGGCGAATAACGCGGCGGCACGCATCGCCCGCGCCTACACCAAGCGCGAAGTAATTCTCAACAACGGCTATCGCGGTTGGTCGGACGGCTGGAACGCCGACCGCAATGACGGCGGCATTCCCACCGCTCTGGAATCGTCTGTCAAGCCGTTTCGCTTCAACGATCTCAATCACCTCGAGGATCTCTTTCGCGCTCATGACAACAAGATCGCGGCCGTTGCTCTAGATGCGGCATCTATGGGCAAGGAGCCGCAGCCCGGCTATCTCCAGGCGCTGAACGACTTGGCGCACAAGCATGGCGCGCTCGTTATCTATGATGAGATCGTCACCGGTTTCCGCCTTGCCATGGGCGGAGCGCAAGAGTACTTTGGCGTTACGCCGGATCTTGCCACGTTTGCCAAAGCCATGGCGAACGGCATGCCGCTGGCTGCGGTAGTTGGCAGCAAGGAAGTAATGAAGACGGCCGAAAACTGCCTCATCAGCATTACGTACGGAGGCGAAGCGCTGTCACTCGCCGCTGCAGTGGCGACGATGACCATCTTACGCGAGCAGAACGTCCAGGAGCAACTTCACCGGTCCGGAGAATTGCTCAAGGACGGTATCAACGCTGCGGCGAGGCGTGCCGGAGTGGCCCTCGAGGCCTACGGTCTGGCGCAAATTTCCGGTGAACGCTTCCTCGATGCCAGGGACGCTGAAGAAGAGGGCCTAATGTGGCGATTTCTCCTGGCCGGTTGCGCCCAGCGCGGCTTGCTCATCCGGCGCGGCGGCGTGAATTTCATCACGTTCTCGCATACCGAAGACGACATCGCACAGACGGTCGCTGTAATTGAGGACACCTTGCACGAGCTGCGCCGCGCACGCGAAGCCGGGGGCCTTGCAAGTGCCGTTGGCGAAATCGCTGCCACCACCCATCCGGATATTACGCGCAGATAGCGGTGATCCCACACACCATGCTCCTCCCCTCAGTTATCACCATTCACCTGGATTCGGTCCTCGTTAGTATTGGCCCCATAGCGTTTCGCTGGTACGGGTTGATGTACGTGCTCGGAATCTTGGTGGGAGTGTGGATTATCCGAAAGTATGCCAATCAGTGCGGCATAAGCGACGATCAGATCAACACGCTCTTCTGGCCGGCGGCGATTGCGGGCTTCCTCGGCGGGCGGCTCTACTACGTCATTCAGCAACCCATCAGCCCATATCTGGAGCGGCCTTGGCGCATCTTTGCCACCTGGGAAGGGGGCATGGCGTTTTACGGCTGCATCTTTGGGGTAGTGCTCGCGATCCTCATTACGTGCTGGCGAGCGAATATTGCCCTTTGGCCGGTACTCGACACTGCCGGACTGCTTGCGCTTCCCGCTCAGGGGATTGGACGAATCGGCAACATTGTCAACGGCGACGTCATCGGCTATCCGGCTGATTTGCCCTGGGCATTTCTTTACACACATCCTGCGACGTTTGCCCCCAGTACAACGGTTGCCTATCATCCTGCCGCAGTCTATGAACTCTTGGGTAACGTCTTAATCTTTGCCATACTCTGGCCGCTCCGGCATCGGTTCCGAACGCCCGGCATGGTGTTTGCGCTGTACCTCATCGGGTACTCGATTTCGCAGATTGTCATATTCATCTGGCGGCTGAACGAAGTCGTACTTTGGAACCTGAAACAAGCGCAGGTGACCGGGATCATTGTCGCAATTGCCGGAATCTTGCTTGCAGTGTATCTGCGCAAAGCGGCGCAGAACGGAGACACGCAGAAAGCCTAGGGAGGAGCCTTAGCCGCAAACATGTCGAGAACATCTCGTTTGCTTCTCATACTCATTGTCTTTGTAGGTGGCATATCCAGTTTGGGTACGGAAATTGCCACGTCCCGCCTTATCGCCCCGTTCTTTGGTACCTCGCTCTTCGTGTGGGCAAATGTCATCGGCTTCGTGCTTTTCTACCTGACGTTGGGCTATTACCTTGGCGGACGCTTGGCGGACCGTTATCCCCGCCAAGAGGTGCTTTACCAATTGACGGCAGTGGCGGCAATCATGATCGGACTGCTGCCATTTGTCTCGCGGCCAGTCCTGCAATACTCGCAGGAGGCGTTCGCCACATATTCTCTCGGCGTCTTTTGGGGATCTCTCGCGGTGGTTATGCTGCTGCTTGCGGTCCCGATTACATTGCTCGGCTGCGTCTCACCGTTTGCGATTAGGTTGTCCCTCGAAGATGGAGACGTGAAGCAGTCGGGGAGTGTGGCCGGCAAGCTCTATGCAATATCGACCATCGGCAGTTTGCTCGGCGCCTTCTTGCCCACGCTGGTGTTGATTCCGAACATCGGTACCAGAAACACGTTTCTCACATTTGCCTTCACGCTCCTCGTCCTATCAATCGTTGCTTTGGGCAGACGGAAACTCTATCCAATAGTATTTCTGCTCGTTCTGATTGGCCTGACGGTTGTCCCCCAAGTGACGATAAAGCCCGCAGAACGAGGCGTCGTTATTGAGGAGACGGAATCCGCGTACAACTATATTCGCGTGATCGAGCTTGAGGATACCACGCGCCTACTCGAACTGAACGAAGGGCAGGCAACGCACTCAATCTACCATCCCGAGCGGCTGCTCACCGGCGGACCTTGGGACTACTACCTGGTGGCGCCCTACTTCGCACCGGATGTCGCGCCTTCAGACCTTCAACGCGTACTTATGATCGGGCTTGGCGCAGGAACCGTGCCAAAGCAGATCACGCAAATCTACGGACCTATCGAGATTGTGGGCGTGGAGATCGATCCGAGAATTGTCGAGATCGGGCGCCAGTATTTCGATATGACGGAGCCCAATCTGGAGGTGGTCGAGCAAGACGGCCGGTACTTTCTCATGACCGACGACCGCAAGTACGACATGATCGGTACCGACGCTTATCAGCAGCCGTACATTCCTTTCCAAATGACCACGCGGGAGTACTTCCAGCACGTACGTGATCGCCTGACTCCGAACGGGGTCGCCGTGATCAATGTGGGTCGGACAACGACCGACTTCCGTTTGGTGCATACGATTGCCGGCACGATCAAGTCGGTATTCCCCAACGTCTACATCATTGACATTCCGGGCACCATTAATAGCATTGTGGTGGCTACCAATCAACCTAGCACGCCACAGAACTTCCTGGAAAACGTCCAGCCGCTGCTTGCAAGCCAGGACATCGATGACCGCCTGCGTGTGGTGCTTGCTGTGGCTTCGGAGCACTACCGCGAATTAACCACCGTGGAGACCCAGACCTTTACCGACGATCTGGCTCCGGTCGAGCAATTGATTCACACGATGATCCTCGACATCGCGCAGGGGGAATAGAGGGCTGGAGGCCATACCAATCTCAATTCCTCGCTAGCGCGCTAGCGCATGCGCCCATTCTGCCGCTGAATCAAAAGAGCTAGCTGTCTACTAGAGCCAGCTAGCTTCTTTGTTTAATCGGACCCGAGTACGATCGGTTTCCCGGCTAAGCAGTTTGCAGAAGGTCGGATTCGATTGCTTTGAGCAATTGCGCTTTGGGCCGAAATCCAACGACCCTCCCTACCTCTTGGCCGCTGCGGAAGAAGATCAGGGTTGGGATCCCCTGCACGCCCAGACGTGTTGGCGTTTCCAGGTTATCATCCGTATTGACCTTAGCAAAGACAACCCTGCCCTCAAGCTCATTGGCAAGCTCTTTGACGATGGGTTCAACCATCTTGCACGGGCCGCACCAAGACGCCCAAAAGTCAACGACTACGGGAAGATCAGATTCCGTTACGTCCTTTGTAAAGCTATCGTCAGTCACCGTAATTGGTTCAGCCATTGCTTCCCTTTCTTGCCCAGCCAAGAGCCTATCGCTTGCATTTTCACTGATTTCACTATGACAGAGATTCTAGCGAATATCAACCCTTGAGCATCCACACATTACACACGCTCCAACGCTGCCGCTTTCGCAAGAAGCTGACGCTGGAACTCCAAGCGAGATCGGACCTGCGTGTTCGTGGAAATGGCGTTTGCGGAGAAACCAGACTGCGCGCTTGGCAGCCGTTGATTGGCAGCCCTTGGCAGTCGATGAATCCCGGCCTGTAGATGAATATTGCAGCGGATTGACTTGGACAGTGTAGAGGGGATAGCGTGGCATGAGCTTGCCCCGGCTCGGCAGATTTGGTAGCATGTGTAGTTAGAAATTCAACCTCGCTTCTTTTCCCCCTGCTTAATGTCTACCTTAGACCCGCGAGCGCTTTGGCAAACTGTCCTTGGTGAACTTGAACTAGAGATCCCCCGCGGTCAGTTTGCTGCCTGGCTACGAAATACGCATTTAATTGATGCCAATAGCTCTCCCATTAGAGTCGGTGTGCCGCACACCTTTGCCAAAGAGGTGGTAGAGCGGAACTACCACGCTCTAGTGGAGCAGATACTGGCACGCCTTTGCCACCAGGAGGTCTCGGTCGTGTACGAGGTATCCTCATCCCAGCCTGAAGGAACGCGTCAGGATTCCCCCGCTGCCAGTGCGGCGGGTGCGTCACCTGCCGCATCAAAGGTTGAGCAAACGCAATTGCGGCGAGGGACAGGCACACAGAGCATGGTGAACGGTAAGTTCACGTTCGATCGCTTCGTGATTGGTGCGGGGAATCGCCTGGCCGCGGCCGGAGCACAGGCAGTGGCGGAAGGTCCGGCAGAGGCGTACAATCCACTCTTCATATATGGCGGCGCCGGTTTGGGCAAGACTCACTTGCTGCATGCAATTAGCAATTATGTAATGCTAGCGCTGCCTGAGCTACACATCGTCTACATCACGTGCGAGACGTTTACGAATGAATTCATCCGGTCGATCCAGAACAAACGCATCGATGTATTTCGCGACCGCTACCGCAGCGCCGACATCATCTTGATCGACGACGTACAGTTCCTTGCCGGTAAGGAGCAGACGCAAGAAGAATTCTTCCATACATTCAATGCCTACCATGAATTCGGCAAGCAGATCGTGCTATCGAGCGACCGCCCGCCGAAGAGCATCGAGACCCTTACAGAACGCTTGAGCAGCCGCTTTGTATGGGGCCTGATTGCTGACATTCAGCCTCCCGACCTGGAGACCCGAATCGCGATACTTAGCAAGCGGGCCGAGGAGGAACAGGCGGTTGTCGCGGATGAAGTCCTTGAGTTCCTGGCAACACACCTCGTGAGTAACGTGAGGGAGCTGGAGGGTGCATTGACCCGGCTGTTGGCGTTCGCCAAGTTGAATAACCAGGATCCAACACGAGAGTTGGCGATGGAAGTTCTGGACGGGCTACTTTTCAATATCCGAAAAGATGCCTTTACGCCTGAACAAATCCTTAACGCCGTTGCTACGCACTATCGGGTACCGGTGGCGAACCTTATCGGACCCAAACGTGATAGGACGATTGTACGCCCGCGCCAGATTGCAATGCATATGATGCGGGAAGAGACGCAACTCTCGCTGCCTGAGATTGGCAGAATTCTCGGCGGGCGCGACCACACGACGGTGATGTACGGCTGCGACAAGATTAACAAGGAGCTAGAGCACAACTCCGAACTCCAGCAAGAGATAGCCAGTGTGTGGCATATGTTGCGACCCGCCCAGTAGATTGCCGCGTGTGCCCAGTGGAGAAGGCTGCTATCCTTGCTGTGAAATCCAGAGATGAAGATCAAGCTCACTCGTCGCCTCCCTCGCGCGACAAGACCGTTCACGAGCACCTATTTCGCACCTAGCCCCACATTCCTGCCATTTCCGCCCTAGAAGCGCACGCCCAGCTCGAACTCTGCCGGCCCTCATCGAGGCCGCCCGACAGCGAGGCCGCTTTCGAAGATACGCTTGAGCATCCGTCCACTGCACGGCACCGTTTTCCCGCATACGAATTCACGTGGCCGGCAGCAAACGCATAGCTTCCCGTAGCCAAGATGAGGTGCAGACAGCGATTGGTTGGATTGCGCATCGATGACAAACACATCGCAAGAGTGCCGATCGCCGTTCCTCGTCCTTGCAACCGGAAACCCCGGCAAGGTCGAGGAAATTGAGCACTTGTTGCACGGCGTACCCATAACGCTAGTCACTGTCGCCGGCGTTGGTCTGGCGTTGCCTGCGGATGAACCATACGCAACGTTTTTGGAGAACGCCACACACAAGGCGTTGTATGTGGCGCGGCAGACGCCTCACCTCGTGCTAGGTGAAGATTCAGGGTTGGAGGTCGACGCGCTCGGCGGCAGACCCGGGGTGCTCTCCAAGCGTTACAGCGGCCCCGATGCAGACGCCCAAGCGAACAACACGAAGCTGCTCCATGATCTAAGCAGCGTCCCATGGCTGCAACGTCAAGCGCGCTTTCGTTGTGTGCTCGCACTGGTGAAGGCAGGTAAGGTACTATTCACCGCGAGCGGCCGTTGCGAGGGATTGATCACGAGTCAACCCAGTGGCGATGGCGGATTTGGCTACGACCCTATCTTCTACCTGCCGGACAAGCAACAGACGATGGCGGAACTTTCTCCCAGAGAGAAGAATCGCATCAGCCATCGTGCTCGCGCCCTTGAGAATGCGCGCACTTTCATACGACAATATGCATTAGACGCCTAAGTGCAGTTCCGACCTTCCCAGAATTAGGGCGGGGCGAACTGCACGAAAGCTACTGAAATATTATAAGCAACGATAGCGAGAGGAAAACGAATGAGTGGCGAAATAGAGGCCAAACATGACCGCATTGCGCAATTTCTCACGGAGCAGCATCTGGACGCCTTGGTCTTAGGGCGTCTGGCAAACTTCGCCTGGGCCACGGGTGGGCGCGACGGTTTCATTATGATTGCCGCTGAGCATGCCGCCGCGCACCTAATCTACACACCTGACGAGAGGGCGCTGGTGGCGGATCGCATCGAGATGCCGCGCTTCCAGAACGAGGAAGGGCTCGTGCCTCCGGAGTGGACCCCGGTTGCGCCTTACTGGCACGTGGACCGGGCGCAAGTGGTCCACTGGAATACCGTAGCCCAAGGAAAGCGCACCGGCACGGATACCGACATTGTCGGCGCGCGAAAACTCACCGGTGACATTGCACGTCTGCGCTATCAATTGCTGCCTGAGGAAATGGCACGCTATCGCGCGCTGGGCGCGGCAGCGGCCCGCGTGCTCGAACTGGCTGCCTACGAGATTGCGCCCGGCATGACTGAACATGCCATCGCTAGCAGAATTGCCAATAAAGCCATTGCCGAGGGCGTTCAGGCAGCTCTGACACTCGTGGCAACCGATGAGCGTATCTTCAAATACCGGCACCCCATCCCAACTGCAAAAAAACTAGACAAGTACGCCATGCTTGTGCTGTGCGCACGTCAACACGGCCTGATCTGCTCAGTAACGCGCTTCGTGCATTTTGGAGAGATTCCGGCGGAGATCCAAGCAAAGTCGGCAGCCTGTGCCCGCGTGGACGCGGCATTCATCCTCGGATCGGTGCCGGGACGGCCTGCGCGGGAGGTCTTTGCCGGGGCGGTTGATGAGTACGCCAAGGCCGGCTATCCGGACGAGTGGCGGTTCCACCATCAGGGCGGCGCATGCGGCTACGAGTCGCGTGACTACAAAGCATCGCCCGTGAGCCAAGAGGTGGTGCAATCGAATCAAGCCTTCGCGTGGAATCCGAGTATTGCAGGCGTAAAGAGCGAGGATACAACCCTCGTAACCGCAGATGGAATCGAAATCCTCTCTGCCGCCTCTGCCGAGTGGCCGAAGATTTCCGTTG
This sequence comes from Chloroflexota bacterium, assembly GCA_965221905.1. Classification (GTDB taxonomy): domain Bacteria; phylum Chloroflexota; class UBA11872; order VXOZ01; family VXOZ01; genus VXOZ01. Next base: position 1,802,042 of record OZ244922.1, on the reverse strand, counting down.
AGTGGCAGGGCAAGACCATTGAACGTTCTGCCATCCTGCAACGCTAGGGAAAGCGAGGATGCAGCCCCAAACGCCTAAGATGCAGCAACCGGAACTGAAGAGCGTCGCGACCGCTCTTGAGTGGCGCGGCATTGGGATGTTTCTCCTCGCCACGTTCGGCCTCACCTGGGCAGTGTGGGCGGTCGTCTACATACTGGGAGGAGCAGAGAACCTGCCGCTGCTTACGGTTGGTTCCCTCGTGGCAATGTGGTGTCCGGGGATCGCCGCCATTATATGCAGCCGGTACATCACGCCCATGTCCAAGCGCGACCTCGGCCTGCAGCGCGGCTACCTCGAGCGCTACGTCAGCATCTACTTCTTCGTTTTTCTCTTTCTCATTGCCGCGATGGGACTTAGTGTTGGACTTGGCTTTCAGGAGGTCAATGCCACCCTTGAACCGCTAAGCAGCGAGATTGCAGACCAGCAGTACCCCTTCAACGACCCGATCTTGGCGGTATTCATCAGCATCATATCTTCCTTCACGCTCGCGGCGCTCTTCAACAGCGTGTTCGCGCTCGGCGAAGAGCTTGGCTGGCGCGGCTACCTGCTGGCAAAGCTCGCCCCGATAGGGCTAGGCCGCGCGAGCATACTCATCGGCATCATCTGGGGTGTGTGGCACGCTCCCGCGATCTTCATGGGACTTAACTACCCCGGACACCCGTTCTTGGGCGTTCTCATGATGATTTGGTTTACGATTGGGTGGAGCGTGATTCTGACCTGGCTGCGCCAAGTGACGCAGAGCGTCCTATCCGCAGCATTCGGTCACGGCCTCATCAACGCAGTCGCCAGCCTGCCGCTGCTTCTCTTGCTGGATACCGATTCGCTCATCCGCGCGCCGCTCGGCATCACCGGGCTCGTGCCGCTCAGCCTACTCGCACTTCTCGCCTTTGGGTTGCTGCAGCGGCGCGAGCGAGAGGGCCGAGGCGCTTAGCACTGAACCCGCACGTCGCACTACCGGCGTAACTAGGTGCTTGCGTGGAACAACCTATTCCTGGTCGGCGAACTGCATCGTGTAAAGCTTGAAGTAGCTGCCTCTCCGTTGCAGCAACTCCTTGTGGGTGCCTTGCTCCACAATCTTGCCTCTGTCCATCACAATCACCTGGTTAGCATTCTGAATGGTGGACAGACGGTGGGCGATCACAAAACTCGTCCGACCTTGCATGAGCATTTTCAATGCCTCTTGAATCTGCTGTTCCGTTTCGGTATCTACACTGGATGTAGCCTCATCGAGCACGAGAATGCGCGGGTCGGCGATGAGTGCCCGCGCGAATGAAAGCAATTGCCGCTGGCCGATCGAAAGCTGCGTGCCGCGTTCGCCCACCAGCGTATCGTAGCGGAAAGGCTGCGATTCGATGAAGTCGTGGAGACGCACCGCCTTGGCCACCTCCACGATTTCCTCATCCGTCGCATCAAGCCTGCCGTAGCGGATATTGTCCTTGACCGTGCCGGAGAATAAGAACGGCTCCTGCAGCACGAGCCCAACCTGGCCGCGCAGGCTGTCTAGCGTGACGCCGCCAATATCATGGCCGTCAATCGTCACCTTGCCTGATTGAATGTCGTAGAAGCGACAGAGAACATTGATGATGGAGGTCTTGCCCGCGCCGGTGTGTCCCACTATAGCGATGAGCTCTCCCGGTTGCGCTTCCAGAGAAATGCCGTGCAGCACCGGTGTGTCCGCAATGTAACCAAATTCGACATTGTCAAATATGACGCGCCCTCGCACCCGAGGTAACAGCTTGGCAGCAGGCGATTCGAGAATGTCGGGCTCTTGATCGAGCAAGGCAAACACCCGCTCACTGGCTGCCATTGCAGACTGCATTTGGTTGAAGCGGGCCGAGATACTCTGCAACGGTTGGAAGAAACGCTGCACATAGGTGAGGAAGGCAACCACAATGCCAAGGGTAATGGTCCCTTGGACAACAGCCACGCCTCCGAACCAGATGATGACCACAATTGCAGCCGCATTAATGATGCTAACGGTAGGCGAAAACGCTGCCGTCAGCCCGTGTGCCTTTAGCGTCGTCCCCACGTAGCTGTCGCTCAGGCCCACGAATCGCCGCAGATTCTCCGCCTGACGCGAGTAGGCTTGCGTCACTCGCACACCCAGGATGCTCTCAGCAAAATTACCATTCATCACGCTGCGGTCTTCGCGCGCTACGCGCCAGGAGCGGCGGGACTTGCCCTTGAAGAAGAAGGCCACGGCGATGAGCCCGGGGAGGACAACGAACGTGAGCAGCGCCAACTGCCAGTGCATGTAGAGCATTACAAAGAGAATGCCCACCAGCACGAAGAGGTCACTTGAGGTAGTTACAATGCCCTCTGTGATAAGTGTGTTTATGTCCCGCACGTCGCTGGTCACGCGTGTGATGATGCGTCCGGCGCGGTTACGGTCGTAGAACCCCAGCGAGAGGCGCTGGAGATGCTGAAAGAGGCTCTGGCGCAGCGAGAAGAGCAACTGTTGACCCAGCCATCTTATGATCCACTGTCGCGCTCCCATAGCGCCAAAGAGCACTAGTCCGGCGGTCAGGTAGAGTACGACGATAATGTCCAAACTGCGCAGATCGCCGGTGGTAAGAGGGCCGTCGATAGCCAGCTTGAGCAAATAGGGGCGGAGAAGGCTTGCAGCCGTATTGACGAGCGTCACCGCAATGGCACCGGTGATTTGCAGACGATATCCTGACGTGTAGCCGAACAAACGCGCAAGGATCTTCAGGTCAAGCTCGCCCGAGATCTTATCCTCATCAACCTGCGACTCTACGGGTGGCTTGCGGGAGTTGCTACGGTCGTCGCTAGTGGCGCCGGACGACTGTTTCTCCCGATTAGTCATGGGCGGCTCCGTGATCGCTCTCACTCCAACCGGCCTCACGCGCTAACGCAGCCATGCGTTCCTGATCTCTGAGTTGAATGTCGCAGATGCGCGCGTAGAATCCCTCTCGTGCAAGCAGTTCCTCATGGGTGCCGCGGTCCACGATGCGGCCTTCTTCTATGACCAGGATGAGATCGGCGTCCTTAATGGTTGAAACGCGTTGGGCCACCACCAATGTCGTACACTCCTGCATGTACGTCCTGAGCGCCTGGTAGATCCGGTATTCTGTCTCCATATCCACGCTGGCGGTCGCATCATCCAACATCAGAATGGGTCGCTTCAGTAGGAGCGTTCTCGCAAGCGCGGTGCGCTGCCGTTGGCCGCCGGAGAGGCCGGCGCCGCGCTCACCAATGCGGTGTTGGTAGCCGTCCGGGAACTCCATGATGAATTCATGGGCTTGCGCGGCCTTGGCGGCCGCCATGATTTCCTCCATGGTGGCATCGGGCCTGCCGTACGCAATGTTATTCGCCATGGTGTCGGCAAAGAGCAGGGGTTCTTGGAGAGCGATTCCGATCTGTTCCTTTAGCGATTCCTGCGTAACGTCGCGCACGTCATGGCCGTCTACTTTGACTGACCCTTCCTGCACGTCATAGAACCGCCCAATGAGAAAGAGCAGCGTACTCTTGCCGCTGCCGGTGGGACCTACGATGGCAATCATCTTGCCCGGCGCGGCATCGACATTGATCTCGGTTAGAACGGCGTGGCCGCGCTCGTACCCAAAATTGACGTTTTCCAGCGCTATTTGTCCCTTGATGCGCGGAAGTTTATGTGCGCCGGTCAAGTCCCGCACCGGAGAGCGTGTATCAAGCACGCCGAACAGTCGTTCGCCGCTCGTAATGCTGGTGGCGATACTGTCCATGATGCCGGGGAGTTGCTGGGTAGGCTGTACAAGCATCTGATAGTAGGTGACGAATGCGACGAGCGCGCCAATTGACAACTCACCACCGATTACGAACCGTCCTCCCAGCCACAGGACGATGACGACTCCGGAAACCGCTACCATATTCATCAGGGGACCGAACGTCGCATTGAGGTTGACTGCCCGCATCATGAGCCGGATAAGCTCGCGTCCCTCTCGTTCGAATTTCTCCTTCTCATGGGATTCCCGCACAAAAGCCTTCACGACGCGCGCGCCGTTGATGGCTTCTTCCAACGCGATGACGACCCGTTCGCGCTGTTGGCGAATCCAAGAATACTCCGGTCGCACCTTCTTGTGGTATATCCAAGCGATCACGCCCAGGATGGGGAGAAGCGGCAGCGACCATAAGGCGAGTTCTCCACTGAGCCAGAACATGATGGCGAGCACCATGGCATAGCGGAGGAAGGTATCCAGGATGTTGATGATAGCTTGGACACCGAACCCCTGCACAAGCTCAACATCGCTCAAGGCGACGGAGATCATCTCACCCGCTTGGATTCTGTCATGGAAGCCAAATGAGAGGTGCTGCAAATGGTCGTAGAGCTGCGAGCGCAGATCGTACCCGGTCTTCTGCGATGTGACAGCGGTGAAGAATGCCTTGCCAAAAAGAAAGAGGGCCGCGAATATCGCCACAGCGAAAATCACGCCACCCATCGCGCCAATGAACCTCAAGTCACCCTTCACCAAGCCATTGTCAATCACTTCCTTGAAGAGTGCGGGCGCGACCAAACTCAGGGCCGTACTGATGAGCCACGAGCCATACGCTAGGAGGGCAAAACGACGGTGCTTGAACGATGCGGCGATGAGTCGACGGAGAATCTCCATATGGGGAGTTTATGCCATCTTTTCCTAGAGGGGTTTCCTGCCCGCGAAGCCGGTATCCAACTCATGCCAGAAGCGAATCTCGTCCTCGCCTTGCTTCCAGCAAAGATAGACGATCCGTCCATCGCGTTCGGCAGGGAAGTCAACCAGACCTTGCTCGATATCCTTCAGCGCAACGCCCAGTTCAACAATTTCTTTGATCAGCGACTCGGCCTCATCGCGCAGAGACTGTACGATGCGGAGAGAAGGCAAGGAAGACGCGGGCTCAGTTGTGGGATGACCGTTGCTGCGCTGCAAGGAGGCGGGATACGCTTGTCCCTCGCTGTATTGCCTAAACTGAACGAGGATTTCTTGGAGACGTGCGACGGATTCACTCATACGCGGCAAGAGTGCATTGGCTTCTTGCAGCGTGAAAAGCTTCAGCGGCGGCTCGGTGGGCGGCTCTTGAAAAGACATAGCCGGGGGAGGGAGATTGCGAACAACACGGGGAGACGCCTACTATCGTTGCACAGCGACCTGTGAACGTCAAGGTGGGAACCTGTCATTAATACCTTGTTAGACAGTCAAACGATTGTTAGAATCCAACCATGGACCGCATCACGCTTGAAAACTACCGCTGCTTCCGAGAAAAGCAGACAGCGCGCTTGGCCCCACTTACTCTCCTCGTGGGCAACAATAGTACGGGGAAGACTTCCTTCTTGGCGCTTATACGTGCGCTGTGGGACACCGCCTTCTTGGACAGAGTACCGGACTTTCGAGAGGATCCCTTCGACCTCGGTACGTTTCAAGACATCGCTCACAATCGTGGTGGCAGAGGTAGTCAAGCAGCTAGTTTTGTTGCAGGCTTCGAATATTGTGAAGAACGAATTCCTACCCAGAGCAAGCAAGACATCTCTTTTAACGTCACATTCGTTGAGCGTAATGCTATCCCATATCCGATGATGCGATCCATCACCGGGGACAATGTAAAGTTCCGGGAAGCCAGACAGGAGGATGGGAGTTACCTGGTCCGTCTGGCTACACCGGACTCTAGTAGAGAGGAAGCTGTAGAACATCGGATATTCTTGCAGGATGAGATGTTCCTGTTTCCCCTTAAGCACTTTGTTTCAGCTTGGGGACGTCGGGATATTGGCAATGAATTAGTGGAGATGGCCGAAATTCTCTATGAATCTCTGTGGTCAGTGTTCGAGGGACAGCGCCCAGTTGCTAGTGCGCCTATACGTTCGCGCCCACGCCGGACTTACGATCTAACGCGCCCCTCGCGCGATCCTGAAGGAGAATACGTGCCTACTTACCTTGCAAGCATTTCTGGTCGAAAGATAAAGGAATGGGCTAGTCTCCGAGAGGCTCTCGAAGCATTCGGGCGAGAGTCAGGGCTCTTTGATGAGATTGATATCAAGTTGCTTGGCAAGACGGAAGGATCTCCATTTCAAGTGCAAATTCGCAAGTTTGGCCGCCGGTTGAAAGGCGTCAAACGAAATCTAATAGACGTTGGCTACGGTGTCAGCCAAGCGCTCCCGCTCCTTACAGAGTTGCTGCGTAGGGACGCGCCTCGCATGTTTCTGATCCAGCAACCGGAGGTGCACCTGCATCCCAGCGCACAAGCCGCCCTCGGAAGCTTATTCTGCAGCATTGCCGCCCAGGGCCGGCAGCTCATTGTGGAAACCCACAGTGATTACATTCTCGATCGCGTGCGCATGGACATCCGTGACAAGAAGACCGATCTGAAGCCGGAGGACGTTTCGATCTTGTATTTTGAGCCCGGCGAGCTTGACGTCACCATCCATTCACTCCGATTGGACGAGGAAGGTAACGTCCTGGATGCTCCGGATGGTTACCGAGACTTTTTCATGGCTGAAACGCGACGCTCTATTGGACTGTAAATGTGCGCAATCGTCGACGCAAGTGTAAGGGACCAGGTCTTTGGGGAGAAGAAATCCGAAGCGGCGCAGTTCTTCTTCGACTGGTTGAATAGCGGCAAGGGCCAACCCAAGCTAGTAATCGGTGGTAAGCTCCTCCAGGAACTAAGCGGCTCCGAGAATTTCATATCCTGGTTTCAGGCTGCACAATTGGCAGGCCGAGCGAAGAGCATCCCCGACAAAGAAGTGGATAATGCGACCAAAGAGCTGGAAGATCTCAAAATCTGCAAGTCAAACGATCAACATGTGCTTGCACTGGCAAGAGTGAGCGGCGCACGACTGCTTTTTGCCGATGATGGAAATCTCCAGAGTGATTTTGGAAACCGGGAAATCATTGGTGGTGTCAGGGGAAAAGTATACTCGACCAAGGTTAACAAACACGTAACTAGCACGCATAGGAGACTTCTAAGCCGCAGCGACCTCTGCGGCACTTAGAGCAAAGTGAGAGAGCCGCGACGGGAATCCCAAGGGATTTAGTACGCAATTCTTTTAGGAAGACAATTCCGCATGAAACGCATCCAGAACAGAATCTACGAACTCCTGGAGGTCTCGCACCCGGACGATTCTGCCAGCCGGTTCACCGACCTGTTTCTCTTCGTTTTGATTGCCCTGAACGTCGTCGCAGTAATCGTGGAGACCGTGGAAGATCTGGCGACGCAATTTGCTCCCATCTTTCTCTTCTTTGAGGTCTTCTCCGTGGCCGTGTTTACGATGGAGTACGTGCTGCGCCTCTGGACGTGCACGGCGGACCCACGCTACTCCCATCCAATCTCTGGCCGGCTCCGCTTTGCCGGATCGTGGCACGCGGTCGTAGACTTGCTGGCTATTCTGCCCTTCTACCTGCCTATGTTCTTGCCGGTAGACCTCCGAGTCCTCCGTGCCTTGCGCTTCTTCCGCCTGCTGCGTTTCTTAAAACTCACCCGCTATTCCGAGTCGATGCGGATTTTCGGCAAAGTGCTACGCGGCGAACGTACCGAGCTGATGATAGCGCTCTTCGTTGCCGGCGTGCTCCTGGTGCTCGGCTCAAGCTTTCTCTATATTGTGGAGCACGAAGCGCAGCCAGACGCGTTTTCAAGCATTCCGGCGGCCATGTGGTGGGGCGTAGCGACACTGACCACGGTGGGCTATGGCGATGTCTACCCGGTTACGCCGCTGGGTCGCCTTCTTGGGGCAATCGTCGCCATCATGGGCATCGGCATGTTCGCTTTGCCGGCCGGTATCTTGGCATCCGGCTTTGCCAGGGAGATGGGAAAACGTCGTAGCGAACCGGAAGTCTGCCCCCACTGCGGTGAAATCATCCATGCGGGTGAATCGGAATAAACTCCGCAGTATCTGTTCGGTAAGCACCCATCAGTCGTCAAACGCCAAGATGTCGCCGCAACGTGACGGCAGACAGCGCGTTCAGTTTGCCCGATAGCTTTATGCCCCATCCAGGTAGCATTGAGGAGACCTCAGTAGGAGTTCTTTCTCGCTACTCGTCTTCCTCATACGCCCCTCGCGCTATCAGGTACTCCCGGGCGTAGCCCAGGTAGGTCTCCGCGTTGCTATAGATGCGCTCAATCTCCTGCTCCGAAACCTCGCGCAGCACCTTGCCCGGCACGCCCAGAATCAGCGACCGCGGCGCGAACTCCTTCCCCTCCGCCAGCACCGCGCCCGCGCCAACAATGCTCTCCGGTCCCACTGTTGCGCCGTTGAGGAGCAGCGCGCCCATGCCCACGATGCAGTGGTGGCCCACGCTCGCCCCGTGAATGACGGCAGTGTGACCGGTCGTGACGTGGGAACCCACCGTGGATGGAAACCCGCGATCGGTGTGCACGACGCAATTCTCCTGGATGCTGGTGCGCGTGCCAATCACAATCGGCGCAAAGTCGCCGCGCAGCACCGCCCCATACCACACACTGACAAAGTCGCCGATTTCCACGTCGCCGATCACGAAGGCATTCTCTGCAATAAAGACGTTCTTTCCCACACGCGGCATGATGCCCTTGTATGGCAATAGAGGCATGTGTCTACTCCCCTCTTGGTGAATTTTTGCTGTGCGGAAATCACAGAAACGATTGACTTGCTTTGCTGTTGGCGTGGTGCTCAGTAGCAGATCTTCAGGGCCATGATAGCACTGTTGCCCGCTGACAGCGGGTATTCGACGCACGTGTCATAGGGGTCACCGACCTGTGGGCTAGACATGCGTGTACGAATGCCAATGCCTATGCTATGGTGATATGGAATAAGCATGAAGCAATCAAGGCTATGCAAGGAGATCGAAAACAATGGCGGTAACGACAGAACCGAAGCATTTTGGACTGCTAATTGACGGAGAGTGGCTCGAACGGCGCGACGGCAAGCTGCTGGAAGTGCGCAGCCCCAACGACGGTCAGGTGTTCGCTACGCTGCCGGAAGCAACGCAAGCTGACATTGACGCGGCAATCGAGGCGGCGCAGCGCGCCTATGACAAGCAAGAGCTTTCCGCCTACCAACGCTATGAAATCCTCCTAAAGGTCTCACAGCTTCTCTTAGAGCGCGTCGAGGACATCGCCTACCACATGAGTATGGAAGGCGGTAAGCCGATCAAAGAGGCGCGAATTGAGGTGGCGCGCGCAGCCAGCACGATTCTGGTTGCGGCGGAGGAAGCCAAGCGCATCCACGGCGAACAGATACCGGTAGAGGCCGCGGTAGGCTCTGAGAAGCGCTTGGCATTCACCTTGCGCCAGCCCATCGGCGTGATCTGCTGCATCTCGCCATTTAACTTTCCCGCTATTCTCGTGGCGCACAAGATCGCGCCCGCCATTGCTGCCGGCAACACCGTGGTACTCAAGCCCGCCAGCGCCACGCCGGTCACTGCGGCAAAGATCTGTCAGGCCTTTCTCGACGCCGGGTTGCCGCCGGGTCACTTGAACCTGATAGTCGGCGGCGGCGCAACCGTCGGCGAGTGGCTCATTCAGGACGAGCGCTTTGCCATGTATTCCTTCACCGGCTCACCGGAGGTTGGCAGACATCTGCGCAATAGCATCGGACTCCGCCGCGCCACCCTGGAATTGGGCGCCAACTCACCCGTGATTGTGGACAAGACCGCCGACGTGGCCGTAGCTGCCGAAGCGGTGGCCCAGGGCGGGTATATGAACGCCGGTCAGGTATGCACCTCCGCCCAACGCATTTTGGTGCATCGCGACGTCGAGGCGGAATTCCTCGCGGCTCTGGTGCCACACGTTGAGAAGATGCAGGTAGGGCCTTCCTACGAAGATAGCACTGATGTCGGCCCCATGGTAACGCTGAGCGCCGCCGAACGTGTGGAAGCTTGCTTCAAAGTAGCGGTGGCAGACGGCGCGAATGTGCTCTGTGGCGGCGTGCGTGAGGGCCAGTTTGTCTCACCGGCTGTGATTAGCGGTGTACGCTCCGATATGCAGATTTTCAAAGACGAGCTCTTCGGCCCGGCAGTTACCGTTACGGTCTATGACGACATTGACGAGGCGATTGCCCTGGCAAACAACTCGCGCTACGGCTTGCAGGGCGGTATCTTCACAAACGACCTGGAAACGGCTTGGAAAGCCGCCAAGGAGGTGCGCATCGGCGCGCTTATGATCAACGATACCTCACGCTACCGCGCCGATCAGATGCCGTTCGGCGGTGTGAAAGAAAGCGGCATGGGTCGCGAAGGCCCCAAGTTCGTCATCGAGGAGATGACCGACCTGAAGCTGGTGGTCTTCAACCTGCAAGGGTAACCGGGTCGAAAGCCCACTTTTGCACCACCGGCGATTGGCATAGCTTGGCTTCACCATAGTTGGCCGGTGAATACCCAATTCAATGTGAGGTTGTAGCGAGAGGGCTTTTCCGCCGCAGTCTTTATTGACAACTGAAGCGCGGGGGCTTGTCCCCCGCAGTGTATTTTGAAAACTTGTAGCGCGGGGGCTTGTCCCCCGCCGACTTTGACGCAGTGCAGCCAAGAGCTACCCGCGAAACTGCGCAACGATCAACTGTGACACTTATTGAGAGCTATGCCCTGAGACACTAGGTCTCAATCAATACGGCATCGCAGCACGGTAGGAAATCAGGAACACCATGCCAGAGGACCGCATGCTTAGCGTAGAGGAAGCGTTTGCGCGCATCGTCTCCCAATTCGGCGCGCTCGAAACCGAAACGGTCTCCTTACTGGATGCGCTCGGCCGCGTGCTGTCGGAGGACGTGGTGAGCACCGAAGACGTGCCCGCGTTCGATAATTCCGCTATGGACGGCTATGCCGTGCGCTTTGCAGATACGCAGGCGGCAAGTGAGGCACAGCCCGTGCACCTGCGTGTTGTCGGCGACCTTGCCGCCGGTGCCGTGCCCACCGTGCCGCTAGGGGCGAGCGAGGCGGTGCGCATCATGACCGGCGCGCCGGTGCCGCCGGGTAGCGACGCCGTGGTGCCGTTTGAGGATACCGACCGTACCGACTGGGCGAAATTCGGCACACGGCCCGGTGCAAGCGGCGATCCCGCCACCGTCGGCATTCTTCTGTCGCCGGAGTTCCAGGACAACGTGCGCTTCCGGGCGGAAGACATCAAAGTGGGCGAGCAGGTACTGGCACGCGGCAAGCGCATCCGGCCGGCTGAGATCGGCGTGCTGGCGTCCCTGGGCAGAGCGCAGGTAGCGGTCTACCGGCGTCCCGTGGTGGCGATAATTCCCACCGGCGACGAGGTGATTGAGATCGACCGGCCCCTGCAACCGGGCCAAGTGCGCAACAGCGCGGCGCATGCCCTTGAAGCGCTGGTGACCACCTATGGCGGCGTCCCGCGCCGCCTGCCCGTGGTCGGTGACACAGTGGAAGAGACCCGCGCGGCACTGCTCTCCTGCCTGGATTGCGACCTGATCGTAACGATTGGCGGCGTTTCGATGGGCGACTACGATCTGGTGCGCAACGTGCTCGGCGCGGAAGGCGAAATTGACTTCTGGCGCATCCGCATGCGTCCCGGCAAGCCGCTGGCATTTGGATTTATTGAGCAATCAGTGAGCCCTGATAATTCCGCAGCACAACCCGATGCGAAAGAGGGTTCAGGCATCACTAGCACTGTAGCGGGAAGTCATCCCTCTCCCTGGGGAGAGGGCCAGGGTGAGGGGTTCATTACCACAGAAGCGGCAGCCCATCCTTCATCCGACAATCGCACCCGCCGTGTGCCCGTCGTCGGCCTCCCCGGCAATCCCGTCTCCGCCTACGTCACCTTCGAGGAATTCGTGCGCCCGGCGCTCCTCATCATGCAGGGGCACAGCAGCCTGCACAAGACCACCGTCAAAGCCCGCTTCCTCGACGGCATGGAAAACCACGGCCGCCGCCAGTTTGTGCGCGTCATTATCGAGCGAGACGACCACGGCTACACCGCACGTCTGACCGGCGAACAGGGCTCGCAACTTCTTACATCCCTCGCCAAGGCCGACGGCCTCGCCATCATCTCCGAGCACCAGGATTATGTCGAGCCAGGCAGCGAAGTCACGGTTCAGATGCTCGACTGGCCGGAGGAAGGGTAGTGCCCAGGCGGTGTACAAGTCACTATCCACGACCGATTGAGCGGACTATATGCGAAAGTTAGCTGGTGGTTCCATGGGATTGTCTGTCAATTTGCCACTTGGTAGACTTACCACAGGCTAGCGGACTCAGTTCCAGATCAAAGAGGCGAGGCAGTGGCAGTTTTCGATACGCACAAGGCCTATGAGGCGCTTACGGCGGGAGGGTTCACGGATTCCCAGGCAAAGACATTACTGAATACCCTCGGTGATTCGAACGAGGCGCTGGCAACCAAGACAGATACAGACACCATAAAGGCCAACCTCCGCGAATTAGAGTTGCGCATGCGGCTGCATCTCTATGGGGTAGCCATCGTAGTCATTGGCGTCTTAGCCGCTTTGGAACTGCTGCCACGATAGACTTAAGACAGCAAATTCGTCGAGATGCCTGTCACCTGCTAGCGATTGTCCCTTGTCCGCTGCTCTGCTACACTCTACTCAATAATGCGCGACAATGTCATTTGATGCTAATTTGCACTCCACTTAGCGGTGTCGTTCTGGACAAAGCCGATGATTGAACTGGAGTTACCGCTACTCTAGTCCGCGTCGCCAGGGGAGACCGGCCATGTTGATCCAGTGGATGCAAACCCTCAGCACGGCAGACACCGTGCTCTTCTTCATCTCCCTCATCGCGATCTTCCTCATGCTCGCCATCCCCTTCACCCTCCTCTTCTCCGTCGCCATCATCGACGAAATCCTCTCCAACCGCCTCGGCAGCCTGGACTAGGGTACCGCCACAATCTCTCTGAGTTCCCGTCAAATGTAGCGCTCTCACTGAGAGCCAGAATCATTTGCGAATTCATCATTGGGAATATCAAGGATCTGAACTCGATCTACGAATGCTCCGTAGAGCAGTTCGAGATTCTTTAGTAGCCAGGCATACTGCTCGTCTCGAGCAGATGAGTCCTCTAAATTGGTAGTCTTGCGGACAAAAATAGTACAGGGCCGGGCGTTTTCTGGGTTGTACCATACAAGTGTGCAGCCCATTTCCTTCTCAATCTCGTCCTTATGCTGCTGAAGAAGCTCAAAGTACTTCTTTGAATGATCCTGGTCATGTATATACAATCCGGCCCTGAGCTCGTGGCTACTAAAAGTGCCACTCGCTGAATCCTCAAGAGAAGCCACGGCGGAAAGTCTAAAGCCGGATCGTCCCAAACTGATATTCATATAGTGCAGCGGCTGCGGTTTTCCAGGCTTGATGGGTGTTTGCTTGTCCAACACGAATTCGCGGAAACCTAACCAGAAGTCAAGCTGCATTTGCCTGGTGGGAGTCAGTCCTTGTGTACGGCTTTCCTTGCTTCTTGTCCAGTTATTCGGCTTGGCTACGATGTTGAACTTCGGAGCGGGCGGAGACTTGCCGATTCGCCACAACTCGATTTCCAGCCCAACAAACTGAGCGCCGTCGCCAGAGATATCATTTAGCCAGTCCAGTGCCGCCCGGTGCTCATCGGTGAAACGCTGCGCTATCCAGACGATGGTTACGGCACTAAGCCCGGCAGCATACGTCAGGATTTGCCCTAAGTGAGTATGATTTGTTCGCTCAAGTTGGTTCTCAATTATGACCCAACTGCCATCAGCCGTATCTTTACAAACAATGTCGGCTCTAAAAGACCCAACGTCCTGCTCCTGCGCTTCCAATTCCAACTTCATACCTAGCGTGCCGCCAAGCAGATCTAGGTTTACCTTTTCTGCTAACCAAGGCGTAAAGTCAGTTGCTTCACCCGACCAGACCTGTCTCAGATTAACCTTTTCCAGCCGCCCCAAGCCTTGCTGGGTCATGTATTCGTCTCCTTGTATGACACGCCTAACTCCTCGGGCATAGGGTAGTGTGTCTGTTTCAAACGTTTTTAGTCATTGGTCGCAAGTTCAGGGCCGGGTCCGATGCGAGCAATAATTCTGGAACGTAGGTTCTTGCGAAACTCTCTAAAGTCACTCTCATTCCAAAGGATGTGATGGTACTGCCGCGTATCGAAATGGAGGTCTTGCACTAGATCGCTACGACAAGCATGGATTACGGGAATGTTCAAACCGTATGCAAATCCAGCCTCGAAGTAAACACTTCCCCGCGCACCATCCTCTCCATGCGTGAAGTCGGCCACCAAGAATCGTGATCTCCTAATTTCAGCAATGATCTCGTCATCTGTCTTGTTCAGATTAGTTTTCTCGTCAATTCGCATTGATACGTAGCCAGCGTCTTCTATGGCAGGCTGGATTCCCTGTTTGTACAGGCCTTTTGTCTCATCGCTAAACCACATGGCGACGAACGCTTGGGAAGCATCAACATTGGCTCTTTTGTCTGCAACTCGATTATAGCCGTCTATCAAGACCGTGATTATGTTGTCACCACCGCGTAATTGGACCCACCCGTTTTGCTCCAAATAGCGATTGAAGTAGTCGATATCAGACCCTGCTTGCGATTCGGACCACGCAATTGCACCCAATTCAACTGGGTCTCCATCGCCAATTCCGATGTGGTGTCCAGCGTAATTGGATTGCTCTACAAAATAGCGCAAGAGCCTCTCTGCGCGCTGGTAAATTGGGAGTGGGCGTCTGCGCCTTGCGTCTTCAACCATTTCAAGACTTACTATGGGTCTACTAACGCCCAGCGCCCGTTGATCTATGAGCATTGTGGTGAGCCTTGCTCTCTGTGGGTCGTCAAGCTCCCAAACTGAACTACACGCTAATTGGCCGATCTCATACCCGCCCCCGGCTCGAGGCGAATCTTCGACTACCCAAGTACGTGTGGCTGGCAAAAAATATCCACTTGCTACATAACTCTGGCCCCAAATCGGACAAGCATCTATGCCATCTGACACTGGCACGACCTCCTAAGTCATTTCCCTCTAGCGCACTGCACAAGATATGGCTCTAAGAATCAGTGTATCACGCGCTTGAGTGCTCAATTCCCCCGAGTGAACGAGAAGTAAATCACGCAACAATCACAGCGGAGCGACACCAACCTATGTATGTCAGCGTCGCTCCGAAGTTTAACTGCCTAATATCCTTGCTAGCCTATTGTTCTACTTCTCCGTTCTGTACAAGTACCGGATGTCCCACAGACCGTACAGCGTCGGCGTCGTATTGCCGAAGGTGTTGCGGGTGGCGGTGAGGCGTTCGGAGAGGGTGGTGTAGATGAGGGGGAGGTTTTCGGCGATGATTTCCTGGGCGTAGTGGTAGAGTTCCACGCGCATTTCGTGGTCGAGTTCCTGGCTGGCCTGGATGTAGAGGTGGTCGATCAGGGCTTCCCAGTCGGTGGCGGACTCCGGTTGGTTCGGATACCAGAGGTGCAGGGACTCGCTGCTATGCCAGATGGCGATGCCGCTGTAGGGGTCTGTGCCGCCGGTCAAGCCGCTGACGATGGCCTCCCAGTCGTAGGAAGCAGTCAATTGGCCGACAAGCTCGCCGAACTCAACGGACTCGTAGTTGGCATTGATACCGATTGCCAACAGCCCCTCCGCGATGTGCTCTGTCACGGCCCCGCGCACGGTATTGTCGCCATTGGTAGTCAGCGCAAACTCAATCGTGTTGCCCTCTCTATCCTCGCGGATGCCGTCGCCGTTGGTATCCACCCAACCGAGGTTGTCCAGGATTTCGTTGGCTCTGCCGATGTTATAGGTGAACCGGCGCACGTCATGATTGTGGAAGTCGCCGGCTGCCGGGCTAATGGCCGCCCACTGCGGATAGCCGAGACCATGCAAGATGTCGGCGACGAGAGTATCCTTGTCAATGCTATGGGCAACCGCCTGCCGAAACTGCGTATTCTGGAACCACGCCAGCTTCTCCGCCACCACGTAAGGTTCGCCGGTTTCCGCGTCTGTGCCGGGGTTCATGTTGAACGTGAGGAACGTGGTACCGAACGCCGGGCCGCGCCGGTGGATCGTGAAGTTCCCCTCCGCTCAAGCCGCGGGTCCACTACCGACTGCTTCATCACGACCCAGTGGTCCTGGGGAATGATGAGCCACAACTCAATGCCGTTACAGGTCGTAAAATGCTCGGAACCTCTGTTGTGCTTCGGAGGCGGCGATCACTTGACCAGACGGCGGTGCAAGAGGGCAGCGGCGATAGGGAAGAGCACGACGATCCAGACCATTACGTAAAGGCCGGAGAGCAGGTGGGACATCCCCAAGTCCCCAGTCACGAACCCCCGCGCCAGGTGCACAGAGGGCGTTAGCGGCGCGGCCCAGGCGAGGGGTTCTATCCAGTCCGGCATCGAGGAGATAGGAAAAAAGGCTCCGCTGAAGAAGTAAAGGGGCGTCGCTACCACGGTGAACGTGAGCGACAAAATGTGCACGTTCGGCGCGAGCGCGGCGAAGATGAGACCCATGGCGCCGAATTGCACACCAACCAGCGCAGCGGCAAGCAGGACGCCTACACCGGAGAAGGTGTCAATCCACCCCAGAATGGCCGCCACTGTCCCTATGGACACAGCCACGATGACGGCTCTGCTCATGGCCCAGGAAATGTCACCCATGGCGATCTCGCGCGTGCTCACCGGGGCGGTCAGCGTTGTCTCATAGACTCCCTTCTGAATACGGAAGAAAGCCCCCCAGCAGCACTCGAATATGGCATGGAACATTGCGGAGCCCACGATGATTCCCGGAGTAACGAACTGCGCATACGGCACGCCGTCGATGTCGACTACCAGAGTTCCGATACCTATGCCTACGGCGACGAGGATGACGAAGGGTTCAACGAAATACCAGGTGAGAGAAGGCAGTAAGGTGTGCCTCAACACCAGAGCGTGACGGTACCATATCCCGGCAATGCTGCGCGGCCTAATGCCTGCGAAGTAGGTGTTGCGTGCGGCGGCCATTACTCGTCCGTCAGCTTCCTGCCTGCCATGGAAAGAAATACGTCTTCGAGATTGGAAGGCCGGTAAGAGACCCGCACGCCCTCGAGGCCGGAGAGGTCCGGACGGTCACCGTTGGGGGAGGTGACGGTGATAATTGCGCCGGCTTCCCGATAGTCGAGACCGGCATTTCCGATCCAGTTCACCACGTCTTTACGTACGCCGTTGGACACGCGCACCTGCGCCACTTCCGGTCCCGCGTGCCGTTTCACCAGTTCGTCCGGCGCCCCCTCAGCGAGGATCCTGCCGTGATGCATGATGGCGAGCCGGTCGCACAGGGCCGCTGCTTCATCCATGTAGTGCGTGGACATGAGGATGGTCACACCCGCTTGCTTCATTGTTTCCAGCTCTTGCCACACGCGATTGCGTCCTTGCGGGTCAAGGCCGGTCGTGGGCTCGTCGAGCACGATTACTTGAGGGTTGGTCATGAAGGCCCTGGCTATCGCAAGTCGTCTTTTCATACCGCCGGAAAGGCTATCGATGTCCTCTTTCGCCTTGTCGGTAAGGTCAAAGAACATCAGCACGGCGTCCGCCCTACGCCCCGCCTGCGCACGCGAGAGTCCGGCGATGTATCCATACGCAATGAGATTGTCTTTGGCGTTGAGGTCGGTGTCGAGGCCGTCCTCCTGCGTTACAACGCCCAAAACGTTTCGCACTTCTCTTGCTTCGCGGGAAACGTCAATACCCGCCACGATCAGTTCCCCGGCGGTCAACGGGGATAACCCGCTCACCATGCGCATGGTAGTAGTCTTGCCTGCGCCGTTAGGTCCCAGCAGGCCGTAGGTCTCGCCATGGCTGACCTGGAACGAAACCCCATTCACTGCGACGGTTCCACCAAACTGCTTGGTAATACCGGTTGCGCGTATGACAATACCGTCGCTTGGGCCGTTCACGTACGCTCCTCTATTCCGGCTTCATTCAAAAAGGGAGTCTTAAGCCGCAGCAGACATTCCGAATGACACTGGGGTACCGGTATCCTCAGACCGACTCTGCCGACATTAGGCTTGGTACGCCTGGAGGGATTCGAACCCCCGACCCTCGGTTCCGAAGACCGATGCTCTATCCACTGAGCTACAGGCGCAAGAAAGGCGCTCGTCTAATTATAGCAGGAGAGAGAGCGTATCCTGCCATGCGAATCCAGTCTACGGGAGACGATACGAAGTGGGCCTACTCGAGTCGCTGATGTCTCGTATTTCAAGCGAGTTTCCCAGCGAACGACCTCGATCAAGAGCCTAAGGCCGGATCACGGTACCGTCGGCCTGGCGGATTGGCGGCCAACCGCCGCCATAGGGAGTTTCAGGCAGTGGAAAGCGGGCTGCCAGGTCTTCGTCGATCTCCACACCCAGGCCGGGCCGATCGTTCGACCAGAGCGCGCCGTCGCGAATTTCCGGCGTGCCGGGAAACACATCCTGTGCAGCCTGATTGAAGACATGCTGCTCCTGAATGCCGAAGTTGTGGCACGCCAGATCGAGGTGCAGATTGGCGGCGTGGCCGACTGGCGATACGTCGCCCGGCCCGTGCCACGCCGTGCGAATGCCGTAGAACTCACAGTATGCCGCCAGCTTGCGAGCAACCGAAATGCCGCCAATGTCGGAGATGTGGACCCGGATGAAGTCAATGAGCCGTTCTTCGATCAGGGGCATGTACTCGGCCTGGTTTACGAAAAGCTCGCCCATGGCGATGGGCGTGGTGGTCTGCTGGCGCATAATGCGAAAGTACCCGCTATCCTCCGGCGCGAGCGGGTCTTCGAGGAAGAAGAGATGATAGGGCTCAAGCGCTTTCGCCAGGCCCAGCGCTTGCACCGGCGGTAGACGCTCATGCACGTCGTGGAGCAATTCCACGCCATCGCCCAATTGGTTGCGCAGGTGTTCGAAGAGGCGCGGCACAAGGCGCGCGTAAGGTGTAGGCTCCCAAATTCCCTCCAGGGCTTTGTGGTCGATCTCAGGTGGGCTCTGCCGGGGCTCTGAAGGGGACTGAGCCTCCCAACCCGTTTCGCCCTGTGCCATGCGCTGCCACCGCGTGATGTTGCTGCGGGCGCCGTACGTTGCCAGGCCCGGCACCGCCGATTGACAACGCACGTAGCTATACCCTTGGGCCATGTAAGCGCGCACAGACTCTTCCAGGGCGTGCACGCCTTCGCCCGCAGCATGCGCGTAGAGCGCGGCGTAGTCGCGGCACTTGCCGCCGAAGAGTTGGTAGAGGGGCATGTTGGCGCATTTGCCTTTGATGTCCCATAACGCCGCATCCACACCCGCCAACGCATTGTTCAGCACCGGCCCGCTGCGCCAGTATGAACTGACGTAGGCCGTCTGCCAAGCGTCCTCGATGGCGGCGGGGTCCTTGCCGATGAGGAAGGGGCGCAAGTACTCTTCCACGGCGGTTACGACCGTCAATGGTCGCTGCGTAAACGTGGCGCAGCCGAGTCCGTAGAGACCGGGGGAACTGGTTTCCACCTTTACAACAACGAGAGCGATGCCTTCAGGCGCGGTGCAAATCGCGCGTACGTTGGTAATGCGCATAGCTGCTATTTGTCTTTCACTCGCGGTGCAAATTGTGGCGATTATCCCTTACTCCCGGCTGCCCGATGCAACCTGGGAGATTTGCAGCATCCGATCAAACCCGGCCAGGTCTGGAAAGACCTCAACTCGAGCCCCGGGAATGTGTCGTGCTGCGAGCGCTTTCAAGCGCGCCGCCATATCGAAACCGAACTCGAAGAGTGCGGTCCCGCCAGGATGGAGGTAGGTAGGCAAATCGGCGAAGATCGCCCGATACGCGTCAAGGCCGTCAGCGCCGCCGGAAAGCGCGAGGCGCGGCTCATAGTCCCGCACGTCGCGGTCAAGGCCCGCTATCTCGTCTCGTGGGATGTAGGGCGGGTTGCAGACGATGACGTGGACAGATTCAGGCAATGCCTGCAGGTAACTTCCCTGTAGCAAGACGAGCCTGTCCGAAACCCCGTGAGCAACTCCATTCCGCTGCGCCGATGCCAGCGCATCGGCAGACATATCTGTGGCGTAAACGGTGGCTTGCGGCAGCGCCTGCGCGATACTCACGGCAATCGCGCCGCTACCTGTGCCGATGTCGGCGAAAAGCGGTCGGGGCACATCGTGGCAAGTCGGTGGGCTGAGCGAATGGCGGCCATTGCTGCTTTCGCAGCCGAACAGATCAAGTGCCTTTTCAACAAGCAGTTCCGTTTCCGGCCGGGGGATGAGCACTCGCCGGTCTACCGCGAACGCCAACCCCATGAACTCTTTCTTGCCGGTGATATAGGCGACGGGTTCACCTTGCTGACGGCGTAGAATCAGCCTCTGCAACGTGGAAACATGACCGGCCGAGAGCAAGTCCGCCCTGCCGCCGGCCAAGTCTTCTTCGGTACACCCAAGCACATGCCTAAGGAGTATGCGCGCATCCCGTGCATGGGAGTCAATGCCGCTCCTTCTGAGCTGTTGTGAGGCCCGGTGGAGCACGTCTTGCTGGGAAGATGATTGGAGACTACCGCTAGCGAACGCGACAGCGTTCACATTTGGGGGAAGTGACTGGGGAGAAGCAGCGGCTTCTTCATTCCCGGTTGCGGGCGCTTTGGTTGCTGAAGATGCGACCACGGTGGCGTTCCAATAGCTTAGCTCTTCGAGCCGGCGGCAGCCAATCGCTCTGACTCGTACGTGGTTGTGAGAGCGTCCACAATGCCTTCCACGTTGCCGTCCATCAACTGGTCTAGGTTGTAGATGGTAAGGCTGATGCGATGATCGGTCACGCGGTTTTGCGGGAAGTTGTAGGTGCGGATCTTCTCGCTCCGCTCCCCCGTACCTACCAGGCCCCGACGCATGGCGGTCTCTTCCTCTTGCTGCTTGCGCTGCTCCAATTCAAGCACGCGCGCCCGCAAGACTGCCAACGCACGCATCCGGTTCTGCTGCTGCGATCGTTCATCTTGGCACGTCACTACCAGGCCGGTCGGGAGATGGGTAATGCGCACGGCTGAGTCTGTAGTGTTCACGCTTTGGCCGCCGTGACCGCTGGCGCGGTAGACGTCGATTGAGAGATCTTCCGGGTTGATGCTGACGTCGATTTCCTGCGCTTCGGGCAATACGGCGACCGTGGCGGTCGAGGTATGGATGCGACCGCTGGTCTCAGTTACGGGCACGCGCTGCACACGGTGCACTCCGCCTTCGAACTTGAGACGGCTATAGGCGCCCTGCCCTTTGACGAGAAAGATGATCTCCTTGAATCCGCCGATGCCGGTCGGACTGGATGACAAAAATTCCGTCTTCCAGCCCTGCTTTTCCGCGAAGAGGTTATACATGCGGAAAAGGTCCGCTGCAAAGAGCCCCGCTTCATCGCCACCCGTGCCGGCGCGTATCTCCATGATTACATTACGGTCGTCGTTTGGATCTTTCGGCACTAAGGCGGCCCGTGTCCGCTCCAGGAGAGACTCCTTCTCGCTCTCAAGTTGCTGAATTTCGAGCCGAGCCATCTCCAAGAGCTCATCTTCATCCTCTTCTGCCAGCAACTCTTCGGCGCCTCTGATTTCCCTATCGACTCGCAGCAGCTCGTTAAAGAGGAGTACTACCTCTCTCAGTGAGGCTTGTTCCTTGGCGAATGCAGTGAGCTGAGGAATGTCATTACTGTGCTCAACCATGAGCAGATTGAGTTCCTGAAAGCGTGCTTCGATTTCGGCGAGTTTCTCAAGCATCGTACGCTCTGTAGCCTCAAGCGGTTCTTACTGCCGCGGGAACGGTATTTCCTTGTGCCTGCTCATCTGCCGCCATCACGGCCTGCAAAGCGGCAATGGCAACGGCTACTTGTCCATCGTCAGGCTCGCGGGTAGTCAAAGATTGTAGAAGCAAACCCGGCCGAACGAGTGCGCTCACCATCACTTGCCGCAAGTGCGTTGCCGAGAACCGCAGCCACTCATATGAGAGTCCAATGAGCAGCGGGACCAGCAGCACGCGAGAAAGTACGCGAATCCACAGCGGCGGTTGCCCCAGCAGCGCAAAGACGACCACACTCAACGCTACCACAACCAGCAGCAGCGTTGTACCGCAGCGTGGATGCGCAGTGGAGCAGGCTTGTACTGTTCCAGGCTCCAAGTCCATACCCCGCTCCTGCGCGTGGACTGCTTTGTGTTCGGCGCCGTGGTATGCGAATACCCGCGCGATCTTCGGCGCTCTTCCAATTAGCCAAAGGTAGCCAATCAACAAGAGGAGCCGCACCAGGCCCTCGACAAGATTGGCAACTACGGCGTTGCTACCTTGCCCGTACAGAGGGCCGACGAAAAGCGTGGGTGCAACGAAAAAGAGGCCGATCCCAATCGTCAACGACATGAGCATGTTTGGGCGCACCGAGGACCCGGGGGGCAAGTATTCCGGCTCGCCTTCTCCAATCTCTTCGTCCTCTGCCACCTGCGCGGAAAACGAGAGCGCGCGGTTACCAAGCGTCAAGGCGTCCCATAGCATCACCATGCCGCGCAGTAATGGGATCCTGCGTATGAATCCCCCATGAAATCGCGGCGGAAGCGTGTCGGCGCAAGTGACGATGTGCCCCTTAGGATGGCGTACGGCCACCGCCACGTGGCGATGACCGCGCATCATCACACCTTCAAGTACCGCTTGTCCGCCGTAGAGAGGCCGTGTCATGCATCTTGCGCCACGTGAAACTTATCCTCGCAACGCAATCACCATTTACTCCTTGGAGAAGGGGGCTCTGAGACCGCATCCACCATGCATGGGATAGAGCAACACTGCCTATCCCCCTAGCCTCAATTCGCCGCAGTGAGCGTAGAGTTTCTTGTACGGCGTAACCGGAAACCGGCAGCTAATCTTGCAGCCGCTTCGAACGGCGCAGCCGCTGCATGAAGCGATCTACCTGACCCTCAGTATCGACCAACTTCTGCTGGCCGGTATAGAAGGGGTGACACTTCGAGCACAAGTCCACACGCAGTGACTTTGAGGTTGATCCGGTCTTCATCTCATTGCCGCAACTACAAACGATTGTTGCTTGCTCGTGATACGTTGGATGTATGCCAGTCTTCATTTCCTGATCTTTCTCATTAGTAGTGCTTCCTTACCTTGAAAGCGCAATCCTCCGCAATTGGGACATGCTACACATTCGCGGCTCCGCGATTATCTGGTGAGTTTCAGATCCGAGACGACCCCAAACCCGCCAATTCGCTCACCGGCTGACGGCTGCTCGCGCTCCACAAGCCACGCGCTCGTTTGCTAACGGGAAGCGGTTGACACCCTAAATTCAGCGCCACTTCGTGCACGCATGCGTTAATAGTATACCGCATGTTTGTCATGTGGTACAGTTGAATCGCCTTGAGAGCGGGCGAAGCTTACACCCATAAACCGTGGAAGCAGTCACTGCAAAACGCCCTGCACGCTACCCCTTACCGCCTTAGAGAGACCACACCTTCAGGTAAGGCACAATGCCGTCGTTGGAAGTCAACATTGCACCGCGCCACCCCAGCGGCCTCGTACTCAAGAACCCCGTCATAACGGCATCCGGCACGTTTGGCTATGGCACAGAGTACGCTTCTATCTATGACGTGAATCGCCTCGGTGCGATCGCAGCCAAAGCCGTTACATTGAGACCGCGTAGCGGCAACCCTATGCCCCGCATCGTGGAGGTGCCGGGCGGCATGCTCAATGCCATTGGCTTGCAAAACGTCGGCGCGGAAGCCCTAATCCGAGACAAAGCACCAATTTGGGCCAGGTGGAATGTGCCGGTAATTGCCAACGTGGCCGGGGCTTCTTTGGAAGAGTTCGTAACCATCGCCGAAATGCTGGACGGCGCGCCCGGTATCGCCGCCTTAGAGCTCAACATATCCTGCCCCAACGTCGCCCATGGACTCGACTTCGGCACCGACCCTGCAATGGCCGGCGCAGTTACGCAGGCAGTGAGCGAGCGCAGTTCCTTACCCCTGATCGTCAAACTAACGCCGAACGTCACGGACATCCGGCCGGTTGCTACCGCCGTTGCCGAGGCCGGCGCCGATGCCTTGGCGATCATGAATACTCTCTCCGGCCTGGCCATTGACGTTGCGCAGAAACGCCCCGTGCTGGCCACCACCTCAGGCGGGCTATCCGGTCCCGCGGTGCGCAGTATCGCCCTGCGGCTTGTTTACACCGTAGCGCCGTTGGTTGACATTCCCATCATTGGCATCGGCGGCATCGGCGCCACCGAGGATGCACTCATGTTCTTGATGGCAGGGGCTACGGCAGTACAGGTGGGCACGGCGAATTTCTACAACCACCGTGCGCCATTGGAGATCATCGCAGGTCTTGAAGCCTATTGCGCGGAAGAAGGCTTGGAGAGCATTAAGGACATCATCGGCGCGGCGCTTCCCCAGCACGCGGCGATCTCGTCCACGTAACCTCTGCCACCCAGCTAACTGCTACATGATGGAGCGGATTAGGCCGCCGTCTACCTGAAGCGTCGCACCCGTGATGTAGCTTGCTCGCGGCGACGCGAGGAAAACGGCAAGGTCCGCCAGCTCCTCCGGCCGTCCGAGACGACCCAACGGAATCTTGGTCTCGTAATCTTGCATGATGCTCTCTTGGGTCCGGCCGGTCGACTTTACCTGGGCGGCGACGTTATCTTTGATGCGGTCGGTGAAGATGCTTCCGGGGCAGATGTTGTTCACCAGAATATTTTCAGCCGCCAATTCGCTCGCCAGGGTCTTGGCCAAGCCAATCACTGCCGGACGGATTGAATTCGAAAGCAGGAGGTTCTCCAGCGGTTGCTTAACAGACGTGGATGTCACGTTGATAATGCGCCCACCATCTGTCTTCCGCATGTGGGGCAGCACCGCGCGCACAAAGCGCACGACGCTCATGAATGTCAGGTTGAAGGCGTTCTCCCAATCTTCATCCTCGAAGTCCGCAAACGTCCCCATGGGCGGACCGCCCGCATTGTTCACGAGAATGTCTATCTTGCCCTGCCGTTGCACCACGGTGTCAACGAAATTGGGAATGGCATCAGGTTTTAACACGTCAACGGGAACCGCCAGCACTTCGGAGCCGGCCTTCGCCTGAATCTCTTGTGCGGCTTGCGAGAGGTTGTCCGGACTGCGCGAGCAAATTGCTACGCGGGCGCCCTCCATGGCCAAGCCGAGGGCAATTGCCTTCCCCAGACCCTTGCTCCCTGCGGACACGATAGCGGTCTTGCCGCTAAGCTCGAGATCCATGCGCTTGGCTCCTTCTTTTCTGTCTACTCTTGAATATCTGGGTGCATGTCGTTACTAGGACTTCCCTTGAACTTCCGCTATCTCTTCAGGGCGTCGCTGCCTCTAGTCGGGGGATATGGCTCGCGCCTCGCGCCCCATGTCCAAGCGAGTAATCCGTCCCGCCTCATTAAGTCCTGGCACGTCTCACCTTACACGGGTACGTGCTAGACCGCACTTTCCACGTGTTCTTTGAATGGAATTCGCAACGTACGATCCTCAAGCCGCGCAGTGCCCGGTGAGAGCCGAGCGAGGACCGTTGGCAAAACGATGTTCCGGCGATACGCGCCAATCCGTACAGTAAGTTCATCGCCTCGCTTCACCACGTCAATGTTTCCCTTCTGACCGAAAGGCAATTCAATATCTAGGATATAGCCCCCATCGTCCCTGTGTACAGAATGGCTGCGTCCATCATAGTAGAGCTTCAGCGGATCGTCGTCGGCAAAGAGCACGGCGGCAGTCTGCTTGAGACTATCGAATCCCACGACTTCCTGGGCAAAGAGCGGGACTTCCCGAATTGGTATCGGCGAGAAGGCTTCGTGAATGAATTCTAGATGCTTCTTTTGGGACACATGCCACGCCGTGAAATAGGCATCTTGCACAGTATCGGGGAGGACGCGGTTGCAGACAACCAGATCGGTGCCGTACCCGTACAACGTTAGGTACGTGAGCGTGCGTTGCGCCTCACGGATCACCATGCGCTCCGGATTAAGCACCAAGCGTACGGAGGCGCGTTGGCGGTCGGCCAGAAGATCGCGGAGCCTTCCCAGTTGGCGCACCAGGTCCTCAGCTTGGTTGAAAACCTCGCTGCCCGGTGTGGGTACTCCAATAACCGACTCCAGCACCGGGCCGACCACACGTGCCACACGCCGCTTCAGGGGCAGGATTCTTTCCAGCCACCAGCGGGCGTCCTCCGGAAAAGCAAGCAACCGCAGCGTCTCAGCAGTCGGCGCACAATCAACCACCACGGCGTCGAATTCATTCGACTCGTGGTGCATGTTTACCCAGAGCAGGCTCGACAGCTCCTCCATGCCGGGCAAAATTGCCATCTCTTCGGCAAGCGTTTCGTCAATTCCGCGCCACGCCAGTAGGGCGCTGAGCCACTCCTGAACCGTGCCCCAGTGTTTACGCAGGTTATAATAGACATCGGTTTCCTGTGCCCACAGATTTGGCGCAATTTTAGTCGGCTCGGGCCCTAGATCTATGTCAAGAGAATCACCCAGGCTATGCGCAGAATCGGTGCTCATGACTATCGTGCGGTAGCCAAGCTCCGCGCATCGCAACGCAGTTGCGGCTGCGCACGTGGTCTTTCCCACTCCTCCCTTGCCGGTGTAGAGCAAGACGCGTTGTGCCACTGTGGCTCCCTCTAGGAGTTCGAATGCCTATCGGTTCTCTCTCCATGGTAGCACCTTGAATCCGGGATATGAAAATCTCAGGCGCGTCTTACCAGGATTACATCGGCGAGGATAGCGGTTCGCTATGCGCAATCAAGGACTTTTTCACTCTACTATGGCGCGTTTCTTTTCACTCTCTTTGCCGTAAGGTCAATCGCGAAAAACCTAGGCGCCGGAGAATGGGAGTGTGTATGGCAAACGCGCCTAGAAACTAAGCTACTTGAGAAAAACAGCCGCCACGGGCCATGCTGGGCCGCACACCGGGGATGAAACCTGGGGACCGGGTAGGCCATACATGATTACGTAGGGGCACGGCATGCCGTGCCCCTACGTTTTCCTTACACACGTTTTACTTACAGAAGTGGGAGACCTGACCCGCACTCCCAACGAGATCGGAGTCTGGTTCCCGCTCGCGGCCTAAGACGCTGATTCCAGTCTTGTCCCTGCGCCGCCGTTCTGGCTCGACCGATATGCCGCCTCGATAAACGAAATTATCTCAATTGTCTCTTCGATGGCGAGCGGCGGAGTGCCGGTCTCGAGCATTTTCATGATTTCCCGCAGCAAGTTACGGTAATTATTGCTGGTGAAAATATCGGAGTTTATGGCCCGCTTCTCCGAGAACACCGTCAATCCGTAGCCGCCTCCGCCAGAACGAATAGCCCGGACGGTGCCCAAGCGACCGCCATCCCAGCGCCCTGTCACATGATCTGCGCCGTCAGTGCGCATAGCCCACACCTCTTCGCAACCCGGCCCCATGAGGGAAAAGAGCACTTCGACGCCGTGAATGCCGTAATTGAGCAGTCCCGGATTGGCATAGTGTTCCGATCCCGGGCTGTATACCATAGCTCCTTGCGCACCGCCCTCGTCGGCAATCGTTGCCTGGAGATCCACCACCGTTTCCGTATAACGCAGCGATGACGCAGAGAAGACAGGCACCCCATGTTTCGCCGACAAGTCGGCAATAGCGCGCCCCTGGGCAGTGGTTGCGGCGTAGGGCTTGTCGATGAAGAGCGGCACACCGGCTTCAAGGAACGGCTTGGCGTGGCCGAGGTGAAGATTGCCCTCATTCGACTCGATGAAGACAGCGTCAACGTGACCGATCATGTCAGCCGGACTGTCAACTATCTGCACGCCCATTTCTCTGAGCTCTTCAGTGTAGCCCGGTATCCGCTCCGGCGAGACGCGCGACTCTCCCGGGCACCCTATGACGATGTTTCCACCGTCCACCCATTGGTCTTCTTCGATATCCAGGTGGTTGAGTCGTTTCGTAAATTGCACGACGTGTGACGTGTCGAAATCCACCAAGCCGATCTTGCGCATTGTTTTCCTTAACCTCTCAGATGACTACGCGACCGCAATTCTGCACAATTCGCACAACCTACGTGTCCTTCCCAGCCGGCCGTTTGGGCGCTCCTGGGGAATTGTGCGTCGTGTCAAGTATAGCCGAAGTGTTTCGCACCATCTAGTTACCGCACAGATTGTCGTATCGACCAACCTTCTCTTTGCGGAATAAGCAGGTACTTGCACAACAACGCGTGCAGGCGTCTGCCACGCGTGTGCTACCATGCCTGAAAGGCCAGCGGAGCGAATTTGAGTTAGTCCAATTGGCAAGCTCCTAAAGTTGTAAGAAGCGGAGACGCCCTTTATGAATCAAGATGACCTTCGACAACAATTCGACGATCAAGGCTACGTGAGGCTCAGTGGCTTTCTCGATTCGAGTGTGGTGGCGCGAGCACGCGCTGCCATGGAAGAGCTCGTGGAGCGCCAAGCACGGCAACTGGTCGCAGCGGGAACAATCGCAAGTACCATGCAAGAAGAGCCATTTGAGACGCGCTTCTTCCGGCTCTTCGAGAACCATCTGGATGATGCCCCGAAGTCGTTTCGCAGAGAGCTGCACTTGTCCGGCCTTTTCGACCTCTTCTTTAACCCGGCCTTGCTGGACGTGGTTGAAGTCCTCCTTGGGCCGGAGGTCCGCCTATACCCCAATTACACCGCTCGCCCAAAATTCCCGGAATGGAAAGGCACCGAGGTCCTCTGGCACCAGGACGGCGGCTACACGGAGCAGATCGCCGGCGCTAAGGGAAGTGTGGAATTGCAGCGGATGGTGAATGTCTGGACACCGTTGGTGCCTGCCAATGCGGTGAATGGCTGCATGCAGTTTGTACCGGGCACACACAAGCTCGGCACTGTGCCTCACGAAAAACGCGAGTACTATCTGGAAATCGCACAAGAGACACTGGACTCGCACGTGAAGACGGCCATCGACGTTGAACTCGATCCTGGAGACGTTGTTCTGTTCCAAAACCTTCTCTTCCACCGCGGGCAACCAAACCATAGCAACGAGATCCGCTGGAGCTTTGACTGGCGCTACCAAGACGCGAGACAGCCGACGTTGCGCAAGGAGGAAGGACACATTGCGCGGAGTACTAGCACTCCAGACAGTGCGGTAAAGGACGCAGAGGAGTGGGCAAGCCTTTCTTTTCGGTAGGATCAGGCTTGCGCTCACACAAGGGAGGGTTGGTGGCAATTGAATTCAGGCGAGCTTTGTAAGCACGGCTTGCGGATAGAAGCGTGTGTCACTTGCCGGCCCGTACGTGCTAAGCAGAGCATGGCAAGAACAAAAAGCAGTTAGAAACGACATAAGTTGGCCACTCCAAAACCCCAACCTCAGTCAAGGGGAAAGACTCCACTCTTCAAACCTGGAGATAAGGTACGGGTCAAGAGAGAGCCTTCGCGTGAAGGACTTATTGTCAGAGAGCCAATTCGTAGTCCTGGAGGATTTGACTATAGAATTTTCTTCAGTGCGACTGATGAACCCACGATAAGCGAGCGGGAACTAGAGCGCGTCCCAACTCGACCGGTTTTGAAGTACCTGCCACACAAGGACTTCTTGCGTGAGTTCATATTGCTCAAGGCTAATTCCCCGTTGTCAGACACCTTGTATTCGCTGGGTGCATCGCGCATCGAATATTATCACTACCAATTCAAACCGGTGTTGCGGTTTCTCAAGTCGCCAAACCAACGCATTTTGATAGCGGATGAGGTCGGGCTAGGCAAGACGATCGAAGCCGCGCTCATCTACAGGGAACTATCTGCTCGCCGCGATATGAAGCGGGTCATGATAATTTGCCCTGCCGGCCTTAGAGAGAAGTGGCGCCGGGAGCTTCTCTCTCGGTTTGATGAGGAGTTCGATGTATTGGATGCTGCATCCTTCAGGCGATTTCTGCATGACCACCACGAACTGGGAGATGCAGTAAGGTTGCGCGGAATTTGCTCGCTGGAGATGCTCCGCAGAGATGAGTTTCGGGAAAAACTAGATGGACAAGCTGTGGATTTTGATCTGATAATCATTGACGAAGCGCATCATCTGAGAAATCCAACTACAAAGTCCTTTGCACTTGCAAGTACAATAACTGAACAGTCGCACGCTCTCGTGCTTCTCTCGGCAACTCCACTGCAAACAGGCAATGAGAACTTGTTCACTTTGATGCGACTTATAAACGCCGGTGACTTTGAACGATTCGAAGACTTCGAAGAGAGACTTCGTCCGAACACGTTCATCAACAAAGCGTCTCGACTGGTGTCGCAGGGCAGATTAAAAAGAGCGCTGCGTGAACTGAGAGCAGTAGAATCCACCCCTTTTGGGAAGATATATCCAAGAAACCCAAGATATCGCAGAGTTATCAAGAGCCTGGGGCAAAAGAGCTATCCAAGTATCGAAGAGATAGTAAGTGTTGAAAGGGACTTGCTTGAACTCCACTCACTGGCCAGAGTGTTCAATCGTACTAGGAAAAGAGATGTGCATGTCGACACTGCCAAGCGCAGCCCCTTCACTGTTGAAGTAAAGCTAAGCCACGACGAAAGGAGGTTCTACGATGCCGTTGATGACTTTGTACGCTGGCAGCATTCCCAGCGAAAAGGCACCGGCGAAATCTCAATTTTTGCGGTGATCATGCGGGAGCGGCAAGCAGCAAGTTGCATTCAAGTGCTAAAGGGACACTTTGAGCGCTCACTTACGTCTTCTAATATTGAATTGGACCTAGAAATTACAGATCCGGACATCAGAGAACGGGATGTTTCTACGCACCAACTCTCTGCAGCCGATCGGCGGCAAGTTACCAAGCTACTTGGACTCTGCAAGAACTTAGGAAAACTCTGAACAAGTCCCTGGCATAGTATCATAGCAAGAAAGCAGGATACGGTGAGGAGCTGGGTAATGGAGCAACCGACGTTTGCCGACTTGGAGTACGCGCAGAAGAAGCGCAAGACGCGCCGGGAGAAGTTCTTGGAGCGGATGGACGCGCTGCTCCCGTGGGCGGAGATGGAGGCGCGCATTGCGCCGTACTATCCCAAGCCAGGGCGGGGGCGGCGGCCGTATCCCTTGTCGGTAATGCTGCGGATACACTGCGTGCAGTTGTTCTACAACCTGAGCGATCCTGGGATGGAGGACATGCTGTACGAGGTAGAACCGGTGCGGCGGTTCGTGGGGCTGCGGCTGTCAGAGGCGCTGCCGGACGAGACGACTATTCTGCACTTTCGGCATTTGCTGGAGAAGCACCGGTTAGGAGAGGGGTTGTTGGCGGAGATCAACGCGCATTTGGCAGGTCGGGGCTTGCGGCTGCGAGCGGGGACGGTAGTGGACGCGACCATCATCGCGGCGCCGACATCGACGAAGAACCGAGAGGGGGAGCGAGACCCGGCGATGCGGCAGGTGAAGAAGGGGAACCAGTATTACTTTGGGATGAAGCTGCACATCGGCGTCGACGCACAGACGGGGCTCGTGCATAGCTTCACCACCACATCGGCCAACGTGCACGACGTAACGCAAGCGGCGGCGTTGCTGCACGGCGCAGAGCAGCAGGTGTGGGGAGACGCCGGGTACGTGGGGGTGCAGAAGCGACCGGAGCATCAGGGGCGCGCCGTAGCGTGGCAGGTGGCGCTCAAGCCGGGGCTGCGGCGGAAACTGGCGCCTGAGAGCGCGGCGGCGCTGGCAGAGCAGCGCAAAGCATCGGTTAGGGCCAAAGTAGAGCATCCGTTCCTGTGGGTGAAGCGGCACTTCGGCTACGCCACGGTGCGCTACCGGGGTCTGTCCAAGAACAGGCAACGGCTGGCGTTGCTGCTGGGGCTGACCAATGTGATGACGGCCGCACGCCAGTTGGCAACATGACACGGGAGCAGTGCGCCCAAAACACGGCCAGGAGCGTATTGCGCTTCCAACGGGACCGCATCAAAGCCAAAACAGCCCCTCCCACATGCCAAGACACACCTCAAACCACCCCACAATCCCGCACATACCCATAAACCGATGCATATCCCGACTTGCTCAGACCTTTCTTAGAAAGCCAGGACACAAAATACAAAGAGTTTAGTAAGGCACTCAGCCTTCTGTTCGAAGATGATCCGAATTGTAAAGTGCTGGTTTTTTCGTTCTTCCGTGGCACTGCGCAGTATCTATTCGACCGTTTAACCCGGGAAGGAATCGCCGTAGAGACTATTCACGGCCAAGTCCCTTTAGATGAACGACAACGCAGAATTGACGAGTTCCGGGATCGCAGCGACTTAAGGATTATGGTGTCTACGGAAGTGGGCGCCGAGGGTCTGGACTTCGAATTCTGCGGCGCAATGTTCAACTATGACTTACCGTGGAATCCCATGCGAGTTGAGCAACGGATCGGCCGGCTTGATCGATTCGGACAACAACACAAGCGCATAAGGATTTACAATCTGGTTATCGAGAATACTATTGAGACACGGATATTTGAGCGGTTGTACAACCGAATAGGACTTTTCGAATCCTCAATTGGCGACTTAGAGCCGATCCTCGGTAAGGTAGTGAGCAGGTTGTCGCGCGACATCTTCGTGGCACGGCTAACCGCAGAAGAGGAGAGACGAAAGGTCGAAGAAGCAGTACGCATCCTTGAGCTACACCGGCAAGAGCAGAAAGCATTTGAGAGAGAGCAAGGCCTATTTCTAGGGCAGGACTTCTTGCTTCAACGCGACATGGAGGAGATACGATCTTCCGGTCGTTTTGTATCAGCCCAGGAAGTTCGTGCGTTGGTGGAGACATTCCTCGCAGACGCGCTTCCAGGCTTGCATCTTGTTCAAAGGGAAGATGGTCGCTCATTCTACGTTTATCCGAGAAACGAACTGGCCGACTACTTTGTAAACAGTGCGCGGGCAGGCCAAAGAGACAAGGCCTTGAGTGAACAATTCCTGAGTCGAATACAGTCTGAACCTCGCCTCTTGACCCTGACGTTCGATGCTGAGACGGCCAAAAGAAGAAACATTGAGTTCGTGACCTTGCACCATCCAATGGCACAGGCTGCACTGGCTTACTACAGGAAGTTTGGAGGTCGCGGTGTCCCCAAGATCGTGCTCTGGATTGATCGAAATTCTGAGACGCCCCATGGTGACTACGCTTTTTTCATCTACCGGTTTGATATTCTCTCGGCTACTCCCCAATGTACTCTAATCCCTATTCTTGTCCCCACAGATGACCCTGACCCACAACCCTTTCAGTCCGAGGTGTTCTTGAAACAATTGACAAGCGAGCAAGACAGAAAGCAGCCAGAATTTGCAATTGACGAAGGCAGATTCTCGCAACTTCAGGATGCTGCTAGCAACTACGTAGCGATTGTTAGTCAAGACAAAGAAACTTCTGAAAGGCAATATAACGACCCCCTGATCGATGAACGTATCACTAGCCTGAATCGGCATTTCAGTTCACTCATTGAAAGCCTCCAGGGTCAACTAACTGTTGTCACTGAGGAGCGCATCAAGAGAATGCGGCATTCGCAAATTCGAAACTCCAAGAGGCGTCGTAATGAGCGAATTGAAGAGGAAGAATCCAAGAGGGCGGTGCGTGTAGAGTACACGATGATTGCTGCCGGCCTTGCAAGGGTTCTACAGGACTAATGGCATCAATCAACTATTCGGAATCCGACTATTGGAGAGTATCGTGATGCAACTTACCGACAGAGTGGCGATAGTTACCGGAGCCGGTCGGGGCATTGGCCGCGCTACGGCTGAGCGGCTGGCGGAAGCCGGCGCCAAAGTGGTGGTGGGCGATGTGAACGCCGAGACCGCTTCGGCGGTTGCCGGCGCGATTAGCGATGCGGGCGGCGCCGCAATCGGCGTGCAGGTAGACGTCTCCAGTGAAGCGGATGCCGAACGCCTGGCCCAGTCCGCACGTGACCGCTTTGGCCGCATCGACGTACTGGTCAACAACGCCGGCATCGGGCTCTATACGCCGCTCGTGGAAACTACCTTAGCGCAGTGGAATCAGGTGCTTGCCGTAAACCTGACGGGTATCTTCCTCTGCAGCAAGTACTGCGTTCCGTTCATGATTGAGAACGGCAGCGGCAGTATCGTCAACATCGCCTCCGTGCGCGCCATCGCCACCACGGCACGCACCACGGCGTATACGGCCACCAAGGGTGCAGTCGTAGCGCTCACGAAAGCTATGGCGACGGAATTTGGCGACGGCGGCATACGCGTCAATTGTGTGCTCCCCGGCGCTATCGATACCGACATGATGCGGGAGAATATGGCGGCGGACGGAGTAAGCTTTGAAGATGGAGTCGGTCAATTCCTTCAGAAGACGCCATTACGGCGCGTTGGCGCAGGCCGGGACATTGCCAACACCGTGACGTTCCTGGCATCGGACGAGGCCCCGTACACTACCGGCGCAGCCATGGTTGTGGATGGCGGTCGGACCGTCCACATTTGATCCGTGCCCGATCAAGAAGCCTGATCGTCCGCCGGGAATGCGGGCGGTGCTGCCGTTGCTTGTTGCCGAGTTGGTCAAGACGTTGCGTACAGTTGGATTCCGCCTTGCAGGCGGCTCGCCCACCTAACCGTTGCCTGCTCTGGCGACTTGCGACCGTCACGCTATAGTAGGCGCCAGATACCCAATGGTATAATTGTTACTGTCTACACCCAGTTCCTGCTAAGCAACAACGTGGGGGCGCGGTAGCTGGGTTCGCAGGAAAAGGGAACCAATGGAGACCATGATCAACTTTCCCCAGTGCCTGAAGTGTCATACGGGCGTGCTCGTGCCGTTTTCCGATTTTGGCGGTCAAGGCTCGTCGTTACTGTTCAAGGCGTGGGTGTGCACAAATCCTGACTGCTTCTTCAATCTCAAGATCCGCAACGGAGATATTTACGTAAACGAACGAGTCACCGATGCTGAACGGGAGCCTCGTCCTGTTCGCTAGTATCTTCCGCTGAAGCCACCGGTCGTGTGCAACCGGCACAACAGCGCACTATGAGGGTAATCTCAGAGTAACGCTCCTGGGCATTCGCTATGGCAAAGATTTTGCTGCGTGAGCAGTACGCGTGCTACAACCATCCGCATCGCAAGACCACCGATCGTTGCGATCGCTGTGGTACCGTGTTTTGCGATGAATGCTTGACTGCTCGGGGCGAGCGGCATTTCTGCCTCCATTGCGCTACGCAATATGACGCTATTCAGGCGCGCCGCCAACGTCCTTTGCGTCAAAAGCTTATGGACTTTGCGCCAAAACGCTCGTCAGTAATCTTTACCCTGGGGTTCTTAGCCTTGATCTTGGCAGTTGGCGGCATTTTTGGAAGACAGCTTGCCTCGATCACTCTAGAGCCGGAAGAAGCTGCGCGCGTGGCGCGCGCATTCAGTCGCACGCTGCAAACTTCTGAGGGGCTAAACCTCGTCGAAGCAATTGTGGGCGGTCAGGTGCTTGCTGCTTCCAGCGAGCGGGAGGATGGCGACCACGTTGCTAAGCGTTTGGTGGATGGGTGGACCGGCACCATAGTTGCGGACTGGCGCTCAGAGAATGCCACTCTTCCGCAGGAAGTCGTCTTAGGCATCGAGCGTGAGGTGCTTGCGGGAGGCCAAGCCTATGCGAATGCGATTACGCTTCAGGCCAGCGAACAAAGCCCGCCAGAAACGTGGCCTCAAGAGTTTCGCGTCTTTGTAAGCACAGAATCTGCAGATGGGCCGTGGGAAGAAGTGGGCACGTTTACACTGGCTGAGAGCCCGCTCTTGCAGCGTTTTACTTTCGAGACTCATCCAACGTGGTATGTGAAGATCGTCATTCTGAGCAACTATGGGAGTACCGAGTACACATCGCTGATGGAGGTAGGCGTCTACCTCACGGAGTAGGTTCTTTCCCGATCGGACACGAGCCTGGGCCGCGACATGAGCGGCCATGCCGCCCGCCTGCTCCCACGAAACGCAATGAACAAGATGACACCCTCTACACACATGCAGAAAACTCCGCGGTGAAGCGGTTCAAACAGATACTTGGTGGCAAGTCGCTCGAAGAGAGTGTGGAAAAGAGTCGCGGGGGCGCCTTTTCGGCGCTCCGTGAGCTCTTTCGGCCCGGAGTCCGGCTGGACGAAGACTTTTGGGAAGAGCTTGAAGCCACCCTTATCATGGCCGACGTGGGCCCTTATCTTGCTGACGACCTCATTAGGAGTGCGCGGGAGACGGTTGCGCAAGCCAAGCTCGATTCGGCGGCAGACGCGCACGGTCTGATTGAAGATCTGCTCGTAGCACAACTCACTGCAGACTCTGGTGAGCTCCTTACCGCGCAACCCCTCACCGTTGTCCTTATGGTTGGCGTCAACGGTTCCGGCAAGACCACGATGTCGGCGAAACTGGCGCACTGGCTGCAGGAGCAAGGCCACACCTGCATTCTGGCGGCGGCGGACACGTTTCGCGCTGCCGCCATTGATCAGCTACGTATTTGGGCGGAGCGCCTGGACGTGCCCCTCATTGCGCAGCAGCCGGGGTCGGACCCTGGCGCAGTGGTTTTCGATGCCATCGATGCCGCGCTCGCGCGCAATGCCTCGCACCTCATCGTGGACACTGCCGGTCGTCTCCATACCAAGGCAAACCTCATGGATGAGCTCCGCAAGGTGCAGCGTATCGTTGCCAACCGCGTGGGTGCTCCGGCGATTGAGACCTTGCTTGTAATCGATGCGATCATGGGGCAGAACGTACTCAATCAAGCGAAGATCTTTTGTGACTCGGTTAACGTATCGGGAATTGTCCTAACCAAACTCGATAGCACCGCACGGGGCGGCAGTGTCTTCGGCATTGCCCGTGAATTGAATCTTCCCATTAAGCTCGTGGGCACGGGCGAGCAATTGAATGATATGGATGTTTTTGATAGCACACGGTTCGTCCGTGCCTTACTTGGTGAGCCCGTGCCGACGTAGAATTGGCACGTTTCAGCAAGTATAGTGTGGCGCTTCAGATAACAGCGGAAAGGAACGTGCAGCGTGAAGGGTGTCATTCTGGTCGGAGGCAGTGGTAGTCGCTTGGACCCGCTCACTCGGGTGGCAAACAAGCATCTATTGCCGATTTATGACAAGCCAATGGTGTACTATCCCATCCAGACTCTGGTGAACGCCGGTATAACCGACATTATGTTAGTGACCGGCGGCAGTAACGCCGGTGATTTCTTGCGCTTGTTGGGAAACGGCAGCGACTTTGGTCTGAAGCGCCTCCACTACACGTATCAGGATCGTCCTGCCGGCATCGCCCACGCCCTCGGACTAGCGCGGGACTTTGCGGAAGGCGACTCCCTGTTACTGATGCTCGGCGATAACATCATTGAAGGGAACCTGCTCGCAGCACGCCGAAACTTCGAGGCGCAGGAGCGGGGCGCGCGCGTCATGTTGACCCGGGTTGAGAATCCATCGAGCTACGGCGTGGTAGAGATCGAGGACGGCCGCATCAAGAACATCACAGAGAAGCCGGCAAGACCGAAGTCAAATCTCGTACAGACCGGGATTTACTTCTACGATGAGCGGGTTTTTGAGATCGTCTCCAAGCTCCGCCCCTCAGGACGGGGTGAGATGGAGATTACGGACGTTAATAGCTACTATCTCCAGGAAGGCAATCTGGAGTACGATATTCTTGAGGGCTTTTGGGCAGACTGCGGTGAATCATTCGAGATGTACCTGGAGTCCCAAAACCTCGTAGCCCAGCATGGGGCAAACAAGCTCGATACCTAATGGTGTGTGTTAATTATGTTTGAATCGCTTTCCGATCGCCTGCAGGGCGTGCTCAAGGGGCTGCGCGGGCGCGGCAAACTGAGCGAGGCCGACGTGGATGCCGCCTTGCGTGAGGTACGCCTGGCGCTGTTCGAGGCTGACGTTAGTTTCAAGGTCGTGCGCAGTTTTCTCAAGGCGCTGCGCGAACGGGCCATAGGCGCCGAGGTCATGGAAAGCCTGACGCCGGGGCAGCAGGTCGTCAAGATCGTTCATGAAGAGCTCATCCGCCTGCTCGGCGATCCCGTTCCGCTCACGCTGACCGGCTCGCCGCCGCACGTTATCATGCTGGTTGGCCTGCAGGGCTCAGGCAAGACAACCGCCGCGGGCAAGCTTGCCCTGGCGCTGCGCAAGCAAGGACAGCGCTGCCTGCTGGCTGCGGCGGACATCTATCGTCCCGCGGCAATCGAACAGCTTCAGACCATCGGCAAGCAAATAGATGTGCCGGTGCATGCCATGGGCACGACTCAACCGCCCACGATAATTGCCAAAACAGCCGTCGAACGAGCGCGAAAAGAGCGGCTGAACACAGTCATCGTTGATACGGCAGGACGCCTTCAGATTGACACGGATATGATGGAAGAGATTCAGGAAATCGCGGCAGCCGTCTCACCCCAAGAGGTGCTGCTCGTTGCCGATGCCATGACGGGTCAAGAAGCCGTCAACGTGGCACAGGCATTCCACGACCAGGTGCCGCTCACGGGACTAATCCTCACGAAGACCGACGGCGACGCGCGCGGCGGTGCAGCGCTGTCCGTACGGAGTGTGACCGGCATACCGATTAGGTTTCTGGGCAGCGGCGAGAAGATCGAGCCGCTCGATCCCTTCTATCCGGACCGCTTAGCATCGCGCATCTTGGGCATGGGCGACGTGCTCAGTCTCATCGAGCGCGCGGAAGAGACCATCGATGCCGAACAGGCTGCTGCTCTAGAGAAGAAGATTCGCACCGCCAGCTTTACCTTGGAGGACTTTGTAGAGCAGTTGCAGCAGATCAAGAAAATGGGATCGTTGGGACAAATTCTCGAAATGGTCCCCGGTATGGGTCAGTTCATGCGCAATCCCGCAATGGCTGCGGCGCTAGACGAACGCCAGTTCGCCCGCGTAGAGGCCATGATCTACTCGATGACTCTGGCTGAACGGCGCAGCCCTGCAATCATCGATGGTTCCCGGCGGCGGCGCATAGCGGCCGGCAGCGGCACAACCCCTGCCGAAGTCAACCAACTCCTCAACAATTTCCGCCAGATGCAGGCCGTGATGAAATCACTGGCGACGGGCAAGATTCCGAGCAATCTCACGCGCCTTCTCGGATAGTCCGGTCGTTCGTACAGTTCTGCGGCGCCGTTCTTGTCTCATCCACAGCGCCTTTCCAAGACTTGGGCCGGATTCTCCACTCTTCTCGATTGCAGGAAGTGTCTCGTATTACGGTCGAGTTGCACCGTTTTGGCGGCCCTGCGGTCAGTAGCCGCCATCATTCCTAGGGCAGGCACAATGTACGACCACAGTCGACAGCTAATCGAGAGAGGCAGTTCTGGAGCGCAAGTATTCGCACGATACCGGAACGCCTTATTCGCCGCTGCGGCTCCGGCCGAAGAGCGGGGCAAACTGAAAGACCAACCAGCCGAGAATACCTGCTAGCAACGATCCCACCAAAATGCTGATCTTTGCGGCTTCCAACAACTCCGTGCCGCCCATTGCGAGATTGGCAATGAAGAGCGACATCGTGAAGCCAATTCCCGCCAGGCATCCCGCGCCAAACACGTGGACCCAACGCACGCGACTGGGCAACGTAGCGAGACCCAACCGCACCGCTACTACGGAAAAGAGCATGATGCCGAGCGGCTTGCCGACAAGGAGACCTAGCGCCACACCCCGAGCCAACGGCTCTTCGATCATACTGGTAAAGTCAGCCTTGATCGAGACACCGGCGTTGGCGAGCGCAAACAAAGGCATGATGCCGAAAACCGTCCAAGGGTGAAGCGTGTTCTCAAAGCGCTGCAACGGCGATTGCGCTCCGAGGGCAGTTCGCTCGATTGAGCGCATCAGGGAAACCTGCTCTTCATTCGCCAGCACACTGTCCCCGTGACCCGAGGCCTGCGCAAACTCGTCGATGTACACGCGGCTCAAGTTGGTGAATTCCGCGCTATCGATACGCCGGCGCACCGGAATCGTAAACGCGGCCATGACCCCCGCCACGGTCGGGTGTACGCCCGAAAATATAAAGGCCGGCCACAGACCGCACGCCCCCAAGAGGATGTACACCAGGGTGCTGCGAATTCCCATTCGATTGGCCGCTATCATCAATAGCACGAACACCCCTGCGATGCCTAACGCCAGCAGCGAGATGTCGCTCGTATAGAAAATAGCAATTACGAGCACCGCGCCAATGTCGTCCACGATGGCGAGAGCGGTGAGGAAAACCTTTATGGGAGTGGGCACTCTGCTACCCAGGACTGCCATCACGCCGAGCGTAAACGCGATGTCGGTTGCCATGGGGATGCCCCAGCCGCGTTGCGCCGGCCCGCCCCAGTTGAACCACAGGAAGATGGCAGCGGGCACAAGCATGCCACCGATAGCCGCCATGATTGGCAGCATCGCGCGTCGCAGGGAGGCGAGTTCTCCGGCAATTACCTCGCGCTTTATCTCAAGGCCCACCACAAAGAAGAAGATTGCCATCAGGCCGTCGTTTATCCAGTATTCGAGCGGCTGGTCGAACACATCGTTTAGCCAATGAACGTCGCCGAATTTGACGGCAATGTGGAGATGCCAGAGGTCATAGTATGAAGAGCCAAAAGGGGAATTTGCCCACACGATGGCAACGATCACGCAGACCATCAAGACGATGCCACTGGAGGCCTGCGCATGAGCGAACTCTTGAAAGAGGCCAAAGACACGAAACGGCCTGTGCGCACGCGGCGAAGCGCGATTGTTTGCAGCATTCACGTTTTCGGTGTCTTTGTTCACTACCGAATCCTCAGCATCCGCTAACCGGTCAATTTACGGGAGTAACAGCCTCTTCCAACGGGGTTCCGCGAGGCGTCCTTATACTATAGCGCACCAATTGATCGAAGTCTCAGACTGTGACAGAGGGCTTCCCAAGAAGAAGCGGCGCCCAAACGATCCTCCAAGAATCAAGGCGCCTGAGGCCCTTCGTTCAGCAAGCGTGCTCATCAAAAGACCGCTTACTTGGCTATGAGAGGCGCACTGCGCCGCTAATGACCAAAGGAGAAGAGTCCACAAGGGGAGCTATAGAGTGTCTAGCTGGTGATGAGCTTGGGACGGTATTGCAGGGCCTCAGCCAAGTGCTGGACTGCAATGGATTCGGCTTCGTCCATGTCCGCAATCGTGCGAGCGAGCTTGAGCACGCGATGAAAGCTGCGCGCAGTCAATTGCATGCGATCCATGGCCGTCCGCATGAGATTCTGCGCCTCCTCTTGGAGCGCGCAGAATTCACGCACGTGACGGGGCCCTATTTCGCCGTTGGTCTTGAAGGGGAGCTCGGCAAACCGTTCCCGTTGCACCTGACGCGCGCGGATAACGCGCTCGCGCACGTCTGCCGACGGTTCGCCGCGTCGATCTTCTGTCAGCTTTTCATACTCTACACGCGGTACTTCAACATGAATGTCTACGCGGTCGAGGAGCGGGCCGGAGAGTTTTCTCTGATAGCGCGTGACGATGGCGGGATTGCACGTGCAGGTGCGCACCGGATCGCCGTACCAGCCGCACGGGCAGGGGTTCATCGCGCCGATGAGCAAGAACTGTGCGGGAAACGTCATTGAACCCGAAGCTCGCGAGATTGTCACTTTGCCGGATTCGAGCGGCTGGCGCAGCATGTCGAGCATGTTGCTGGGGAACTCGGGTATCTCATCGAGGAACAGGACGCCGCGATGCGCCTGGCTGATTTCACCCGGTCGCGGAAAGCGCCCGCCGCCGACAAGTCCCGCATGGGAGACGGTGTGGTGGGGCGAGCGAAAAGGCCGCTTCAAGACGAGAGGTTCATCCGGCTGCAATAGTCCGCACACGCTATAGACTTTGCTCACCTCAATGGCTTCCTCCAGCGAGAGCGGCGGCAAGATCGACGAAACGGCCTGGGCAAGCAGGGACTTGCCGGTGCCGGGCGGACCGGAAAAGAGCACGTTATGGCCGCCGCTGCACGCCACTTCCAAGGCGCGCTTGGCGTGCTCTTGGCCCTTTACGTCCGCCAGATCGACATCGTATTCCACCGGGTCATTGTTCTCCGCGTCCGGCGGTCGGGCTTTGGCAAGCGATTCCATGCCGTTGAGGTGCAACACCAGTTGCCGCAGGTGAGTCGCCGGATAAACTGCCAGTCCGGCTATGATCGCGGCCTCCCCGCCGTTGGACTCCGGCACGAATACGGTGCGTACGCCCCAGCCGAGGCAATTGGACACAAGCGGCAGAACGCCTCTCGTATGGCGCAGCGCCCCTTCAAGCGCCAATTCGCCAAGGAATAGCGACTCTTCCAATCCTTCTGCAGCTAATTGACCGCTGGCAACGAGAATTCCGATGGCAATGGCGACTTCGAGCCCGGTGCCTTCCTTTGCTACGTCCGCCGGCGCGAGATTGACCGTTACCCGTTTCTGTGGAAAGACAAAGCCTGAGTTGCGCACAGCAGCGCGCACCCGTTCTCGCGCTTCCTGCACAGCCGTGTCGGGCAAGCCGACAATGACAAATGAGGGGAGACCGTCGGCGAGATCTACTTCTACCTCGACTTGGGCGCTATCCAGCCCTACAAGCGTGGCAGCCATAATCTTGGCGAGCATACCGAATCCTAGTGTCCAGCTAAATCAGTCTTACACATGCATCACTAAAGGTACGGAGACTTGTACACGTAAGCAAGGAATGAAGCAAATGGCTACGTCGGCGCTCTCTGCCGCATATCGCCGATGTCAATGGTGCATAGTCCCTTCGAGGGAAGCGCCTGCCCAACTAGAAGCAATTTCGCCCCCAAACGGCGGAAACTGCCGTCTCCGGCACTAATCGAACATTTGATCCGCCGAAGGAATGTTGCGCGCTGTCGGCCCGCAGCCGAAGCCAACGTGTCACAGTCAGTGAAGCGGGTCGAAAAACGTCAGTTCAGCGCCGAAATTGTCCATCGCCGCCACCGCGTCTCCTTCAAGAGCCGTCCGGATGTTGCGCGTGCGGTGAGCGAGCGTAATTTCAGTCCGTGCCGCCGGGTATTCCAGTGAAATTGGTTTACCCGGATCAGGTTGGGCAATGAACAGGTGTTCTCCCAATACCAGGTAGTCGTCGGTACCACTGACTTGCAACGCAGACCTGTCGGCCCACCGCGGCAATCTGATCCAAAGTGGCGCCGCGTGTCTGGTCGTCACGCTCACTCGGCCTGACGATTCGCCCGCCTGCACCCGCGCGTCCGGCGTGTCCTGGTCCAACAGCAGGTTCACCCGTACGCCATCGGGCCCTGTCACGACGCCCTCCCTGAGCACTTCGCAGAGGGTCCCGACTACTCCGCCGACTATGTCCATATTGAAGCTGACCCGCTCGAGACCAATCGGGCGGTGGCCGTACGGCGCTGGAAACCCAAA
This sequence comes from Chloroflexota bacterium, assembly GCA_965221905.1. GTDB lineage: Bacteria > Chloroflexota > UBA11872 > VXOZ01 > VXOZ01 > VXOZ01. The sequence goes on along the minus strand of OZ244922.1, from coordinate 1,758,889 downwards.
CGCTCCCAGGTGCCGTTCTCTCACACTTCTCAGACCATCTTCGTCTGCCGGATTGGCAGGTTCGGGGATGAAATCCGCGTCGCGAAGTTGGGACGGCAACAGGTGCCCGCGTAGTATCCTTTCGGCGTCCTGGAAGTACCCGGGATATCCGTGCCGGCCGAGTATCAGGTCTGTTTCGACGATGTCGCCGGTGTTGTTGCCCTCGCCCTTGTCGGCCGGGCTGTCGTCGGCGCTGCTCTCGATCACCCAGCCCAGTTCGTCGCGGATCGCCCACAGCCCGTTGTCGGCAAAGGCCCGTACTCGCTCCAGGAGTGCGGCGTCGCCGGTCAGGTCCGCAAGCTGCGCGAGAGAGGACAAGACGCAGGTCGTCGAGTGCGTGTGCGTGCCGAACTTCTCGCGGTCATACGACCCGTCCGGCAAGTAGAACTCGGACGTGGCCTTCTCGGCCAGGAGAGATGCCAGTTCGAGCGCTTTGCCCGAGCCGGTGGCCCGGAAGTACTTGACCAGCGGGCCGATGGCGCGGGCGACTCCCGTAATGAATGTGTTCTGCCGGGTCCAGCGAATGCCGTGGGCCGCCGAAATCCCTTCGCGGTCCCAGCCGTCCACCGGGTCCCACGCATCGAGAATGAACTCGATGCTGGATTCGGCCACTTCCCTCGCCATGTCGGAGTTTCGATACTTGACCAGGGCGTAAAGAGCATGCATTCCCTCACGCACGTTGTGATCGTTGAAGTTCTCGATTGGTCCGTTCACGCGGTCGCGGTTCATGGGCAGAGGCACGGGGCCGGAGTAGGAGAAGAAGGCCGCTGCGGCGTGTTTTTCGACCGCCTCTTCCGAGATCGAGACGCCAGCCGCGTCTTCGGCATTCAGCAGGGCGTTCAGGTGCCTGCCCGGCACATGAGACTCAGAGTGGACGTTGCTGAAGCTGAGCCGGGGGTTGGGAAGGACCTCTGAACCAAAGAACGGGATGTCGTTGTCGTCGGCGTTGAACACGTTCGACATCGTCCGGCAACCAAGTTTGATCGCCGACTTGATGTCGGTGGTGTTGACGTTGGATATCTTCACGTTGGCGCTCCCGTGGTCCGCTCGAAAACGGTTCATCCAGGTTGATTTACACTTTGCATCATAGACGACAGATCATACCGGCGGGCGGCTCATCCGCCCTACTGCACCTGCGTGAAGTGCGCCAGGCAGGCTGCTGAAGCCCGGCAAAGAACGGGACTCACGTAATTCGGACCCGTGCATGCCGTGCTCGACATGTTCGCACGGCTAATTGGACGCAAGTAGGGCCGGTCCTCTTTTTCTTCTCAATTTCTGTGCGTGCGTCTCTAGGCCTGCGGCCGCATTATCAAGTCCCATACCCAGCCAGCGAGCACGCCACCAACCACCGTAATCGGCAGGCCGTCAGCAAGATCAACTTCTACCTCAACTTGGGCGCTATCCAGCCCTACAAGCGTGGCAGCCATAATCTTGGCCAGCATCTCCACCTCCACCGCGAAGCACAGATTGCAGCCCTTGCTTGTACGGGGACTAGGAACCCGGCGCCAAATGCAAGCAAAGCCGTAGCTATTCGGTACTAAAGGAGTACCGGCACAAACATGCCACAATTGCTAGCGGTTTAGCAATGCGTGAGGTTGCCTGGCAGCCAAATTCGTAATTGTCTAGTCGGTCTGGTAGCATTACAGTAGCATATGGAAGATTATCTTTCGCGCCCCCGTGCGGGGGTGTCGGTTAGGTGTGCTTTTTTGTTTGCGCCGTAGATTCGGTACCTTGCAGGACTGCACGGCGCGTGCGGCGGATTAGGAGCATAAGCATTCCTCAAGAATAATAGCTGGTTTCGCTACGCCTTATTCAATTTAGTATGAGTGTGACTCGTTCAGGAAGGAGCATCGATGAGTAAGTCCGGGCTGACAGTGATGGAAAAGCAAGCATGGGAGGTTGTGGGCCAGCGGCTTGGTGGCACGGTTGCATCACTTGCCGTCTCGCCGAGCTTTAGTGAGAACAACCTGGTACTGGCCGGCACCATGGCCGGCGTATTCTGCTCAGAAGACAGGGGCAAAACTTGGAAGATTTCCAACGAAGGCATTACGAGCCCCTATATCCAGGCTCTTGTGTTTGCGCCCAACGTTGCAAATCATGAGGTCGCCTTTGCCGGTGCCTTGGAGGGCGGCGTTTACCGCTCCGATAACGGTGGAGAAACGTGGCAGCAACTCGACTTCTGGCAAGGAGCCGCTTCGGTTACGTGCCTCGCTGTTTCGCCGAGTTTTGCTGATGACGGCGTAATGCTGGCGGGCACCCAGGAAGACGGCATATTTAAGTCCACAAACCGCGGCCGCACCTGGAATTCCGCCAACTTCGGAATCATGGAGCTCAGCATTCAAGCTGTTGCTATCTCGCCGAACTATGAGGAAGATCAAACCGCATTCGTGGCGGGAGGCGACGGCCTCTACCGGACACTGGATGAGGGACGCGCCTGGCGTTTGGTGGATAGGGGCCTCGACAGCATGGCGATTCAAGCCATTGCCGTTTCGCCAAACTTTGCCGAGGACCGCACCGTTTTGGTCGGCACTGAAGACATGGGCGTCTTCAAGTCTACGGATGGCGGTACCAACTGGCAGGAAGCAAACAACGGGCTGGATAGCGTATCGATAAATGCGCTCTGCCTCTCACCGGACTTTGCCGCAGACAGTCTTGCCTATGCCGGCACGGCAGAGGGATCGGTCTGCCGTTCAACTGACGGCGGAACGACGTGGGAAAGCGTCATCGACCAAGATTCATCGGTGCTCTGCCTACTCACTACAGGCACTAGCGACGATGACATCGTCATGGCGGGCGTTCATCGCGAGGGCGTTATACGCGCGCATGGCGATGCTGCAAATTGGGAGAATTCAGTTGATGGCCTCGCAGCGCGGTCGTTGCTGGGCACGGCGCTCTCGCCAAACTGCCACGAAGATGGGACACTCTTTGCTACCAGTCTCGAAGACGGCCTTCTGCGGTCAACCGACGAGGGAGTGTCTTGGGAACCTGCCGGCGAGGGGATCGAGGAGATGCAAGTTGCCTCGCTCTTGGTCTCGCCGGACTATGCAAACGACTCAACGGTCTTTGCAGCGACCCACCAAGGCATTGCAATTTCGGCAGACTGCGGAACAAGCTGGCAAGCAAGCAACGAGGGCATAGAAGAAGAGGCGCACGACCTCCGCGTACTAGCGGTATCGAATAGCTTTGCTACAGACCGCATCGTCGTCGCGGGAGGGCCGGGCGGCGCGCTCTACTTTAGCCGCGATGCGGGCAGTTCCTGGGAACGCGCCGAAGAGTCGTTCGGTGATGAAGACGTTATCGGTGTGACTCTTTCGCCAAATTTCGCCGATGATAGTACGTTGCTTCTAGGCACGTTCCGCGCCTCTCAAGGCGACTACGCGAGCACGATTACAGTCTGGCATTCAGCCGACGGCGGCGAGATTTGGAAGCGAATTCTCGTCCACGCGACGGGAGCGCAGTGGATTAGCTTCGCCATGCCACCGAACTACTCCGGCTCCGATGAGGATTACAGCAACTTCTTCATTGCCACGGCAACGCGTTTCTTCCGCCCCATGTGGCGCGGCAAGAATCTCTGGGTCGGCGACGCCATCGGCGAGGCAACGGCGGCGGTGGTCTGTCTGGCTATTTCCCCCGACTACGAGCAAGATACGACCATCTATGCCGGTACCAGCCGGGGGGTGTACAAGTCCGGTGATGAGGGCCTTACCTGGAAGAACATCAACGAAGGGCTGGACAATAAGGCAATCGTCTCCTTGCTGGTCTCGCCAAACTACGCCTCAGACCACGGGGTGTATGCCGTCTCGCTGGGCGGCACAATATGGCGGTACGTCGATGCGTAGATGATTGCGGCTTCTTGAATCTTTGCAGGGAGCTCTACATCGGGACGCTCTACATCGGGATAGATGAAAAGCTACGTGCCGCCTTTGCCGGCACGTAGCTTTTTTTAAAACACCCCTTGAACACATTCGCCCCTCTTGACACAGGCAGCGGGAGATGAGTGACTTTACGTGGTCGCAAGTACATGCCTTTCGCCTCCAACGCCACTTCCTCGGGCAGCCCGACCGGCCTGAAGACTTGCTTGAGGTCGTTAGCGGTACATGCGGCATACAAGCCCAGGTCATGTCCGCCGCGCAATTGGCATTGCGAGCACGGAGCAACGGAGTTGCCGTCTCCGAGATTGAGCGCGCCTTGTGGCAGGACCGCGAATTGGTGAAAGTCTGGAGTATGCGCGGTACGCTTCACTTGCTCCCTGCGCGCGAGCTCCCGCTCTATATAGCCGCGCTGAAGCCTTACCGCTTGAAACAAGAACAACGCTGGATGGCGCAGTATGGCCTCGATGGACAAGCAATCGCGGCAATGGCAGATGCTATCCTAGAAGCCTTGAGTGATGGCCCGCTCACGCGCCGCCAGCTCTCACAGGCGCTTTCACCACGACTGCACGAAGATGCTCCGCAGATACAGGAGTTGATCGAGCACGGCTGGGGTGGGTTAGGCAAGTATGTTTGCCTGCAAGGCGACCTCTGCCTTGGCCCAAACCAAGGACAAGAAGCCACGTTCGTGCGGCGCGACCGATGGCTGCCTGAATGGGATGACATTCCCGGGCGGGAGGCTGAAAACTCGCTCTTACGACGCTACCTTCAGGCCTACGGTCCCGCCACGGTGCAAGACTTTGCCGCTTGGGCAGGCATGGCAGTTACGGATGCGAGGCAGATCTGGCGAAGGCAGCAAGATCAAATGCGCACGGTTACGGTTGAAGGAAGTCCGGCCGCCGTCCTCAAACGCGACTTTGCAGCACTTGCCGACGCGTCGCCGGTTGTGGATGATGTGCGCCTGCTGCCTCACTTCGACGTCTATCTGCTCGGCCATCGCAGTAAATCGCATCTTGTGGACGATGCTCACTACAAACGCGTCTACCGCGCCGCCGGCTGGATTTCCCCGGTGGTGTTGATCAATGGCCGCGTTGCCGGAGTGTGGTCGTACAAGAAGCGCGCAGGAAGTTTACGCATCACAATGGAGCCTTTTGGCAGACTCACCAACCGCCAGCGCAAGGCAATTGAAAGAAGCGCCGCGAACGTGGCGGGATTCTTCGATTCGTCCCACGAGCTCACCTTCACTGGCACCGCGAGGGAAAATCCTGCAAACTAGGAACAGGATTGGAATTATTACAGTTTCGGCTGAGCAAGAGCATGCAGATAAGGAGCGGCAATCATGGCGAATCCAGTGCAGTTAGGATCCGCGAGCATCAACATCACACCGTCGGTAGGTACGTGGATGGGAGGCTACGGCGGCCGCGACCACGGCGCGACGGACATTCATGACGACCTCTATGCCAAGGTATTGGTCTTTTCCGATGGTGAGACAAAAGCCGCCATCGTCACGTGCGATCTCGTCGGTATCACTGAGGAGAGCACCGCCGCGGTGCGCAGCCTGGTAGAGGAGCAGACGGATATACCGGGTAGTCACGTCATGATCACGTGCTCCCACACCCACTCCGGGCCGTCGACGCGGGAGTGGCGCTACGATGCTCCCTTCAACAACGCCTATATGCGCGAACTTGAGCGCAAGCTGGCGGGCGGCGTGCAGGTAGCGAACGGACGGCTGCAGACCGTAGTGGCCGGGCTAGGCGCCGGCACATTCCCCCTTGCGGTCAACCGTCGCCTGACAACTGACGGCAAAACGGAAATGCGCGTCAATCCTGACGGCGTCGTCGATCACACCGTTGCCGTGCTCCGCTTCGACGCGGAAGACGGCACGCCGCTCGCCACGGCTTTCCACTACGCCTGCCATTCGACGAGCATGGGCGGCTCAAACTACGCGTTTAGCGCCGACTACGCGGGCGGAGCGAAGACGTTTGTCGAGCAAACCTACGGCAGTGGTCACACCGCGGCCTTCTTATTGGGTTGCTGCGGCAATATTCGACCCGGATTCACCAGTGACGGCAGCCGCTTCCGTTCGGCTACCTTTGACGAACTCGAGAGCGTCTGGCGCGGCCTTGGCGCTGAGGTCGTGAATGTGCGGGAGTCCATCGATTGCGCGCCGCTGGAAGGCGTTGCCGTGGCGCAGCGCGTCGTCACGGTGCCGATACGCGAGGTCCCCGATGTCTCGTTCTTCAAGGAGGCGCTTGAAACGGAAGTCTGGCCGGACACGCAAGGGGGCATCAGCCGAGACTCTATGAAGTGGCTGCGCAATCGCATCGCCGAACTCGAGTCCGGCACCGCCAACCACGAGCCCAAAGCGGAAATCCAAGTCATCCGCGTCGGCAATCTCGTCTTCGCCAGCTTTCCCGGTGAAGTCTTCCTTGAATTCGGTTTGGCCGTCAAAGAGCGCGTGAAGAACGAACTGGGTCTGGAAGCCCTGCACGTTGAGCTTGCCAACGGCATGATCGGCTACGTGCCGACGGCAAACGAAATCCCGCGCGGCGGCTACGAGGTGAACGCTTACCGCCACGGGTCGCAGTCTCCGGCAGGCTACAGCGGTGAAGCCGAGATCCTTTTCGTGAATACCGCCGTGGAACTCGCCCGCGAGACGGCAGCCGGGAGGGCATAGCAACGTATGTCCCGGCGCCCAAATCACCTGTGAGAAGAAAAACAGACCGCCATGCGCTTTGATCGAATCATCACGGTACCGGAGGGTGGGCTGGCTACCGAGCATGAGGACCTACTGCCGGCGAGCATGGCGGATAGAGTTGACTGCATCCTCATTCCCGAATGGGTGTTGCAAGACCGGGTGGCGGGACTGGCGCAGCAGATTCACGACGGTTGCGCCGATTGCGACGAGCTCATTCTGCTGGTGGTCCTGAAAGGCGCATTCGTCTTTGCGGCCGACCTCGGCCGTGCGATCTCTCGACTTGGCGGACTGGAATTTCGCTATGAGTTCATTCGCACCAGCGCCTACGGTCATACCATCAAGCAGCAGAATGAAGATGCCCGCGAGGTAAGCGTGGCAAGGCTGCCCGCAGACTTGGCAGGCAAAGACGTGCTCTTGGTCGAAGACCTGATCGACCAAGGGTACACGTTGACTACCCTAATACAGCGCGTCCTCAAGGCAGGCGTCCGCTCGGTGCGCATTTGCGCCCTGCTATCCAAACGCCTCAAACAACCCTCGCCAGCAGTGGCGCGCAATCGCGCCTCCTTGTCTCTCGATTTCGTCGGCTTTGACGTGCCGGACCGCTGGGTAGCGGGCTACGGCACCGACGCGAGCGAGGACTTCCGCATGCTGCCGTACATCGTTACGGTACGAGAGCAGCTCTACACAGGAAAAGTAGAGGGATGAGCGTTGACCTGGTACTGCGGGACGGCACCATCGTTGACGTGGCAGCAAAGCGCTGCTACGCGGGCGACGTGCGCATCAAGAACGGGCTGATCCATAGCATAGAGCGCACGCCCACAACCGCGGGGGCGGCGGAAACGCTTGACATTACGGGCCAGTACGTAATTCCGGGATTCATCGATCCACACCTTCACATTGAGAGCAGTCTGCTCAGTCCGTTGGAATTCGCTCAGGCCGCCGTGCGGCGCGGCACCACCGCCGTCTTCGTTGATCCGCACGAAATAGCCAACGTGGCCGGCAAAGAGGGTATTGCTCTCTTCTTGCGCCACGCAGAAACAACTCCCCTCGATATTTTCATCGGCGTCCCCTCGTGCGTGCCGGCTACCGCTTTCGAGGACACGGGGGCAGAATTGTCCCTCGCCGACATCCAGGAGCTTCTAATTCACCCACGCGTCTATGGGTTGGCCGAAATGATGAACTTTCCCGGTATTATCCATGACTTGGGAGATGCCCGCGCCAAAGTGGAGAGCGCCTACAACCTGGGTAAGGTCGTCGACGGCCACGCGCCGGGCGTTTCGGGAAATGACCTTGCCCTTTACGTCACCAACGGCAAGGACGACGGCACGGTCAGGATTATGTCCGACCATGAGTCGCGCACGGGTGAAGAGGCCCTAGAGAAGCGCCAGGCAGGCATGAACGTCGCCATTCGCTATGGCAGTGCCACGAAAGATCTGGATCAGATTCTGCCCTTCCTGGCGGAGCAGGGGGTCCATCTGGAAGGCTTCATGCTCTGCAGCGACGATCTGGATGCGGAGGAGCTTCACGAGCACGGCCACGTGGACCGTATTGTACGCCGCGCGCGGGACATCCTCGCGCAGCACGGGAATTTCGACGCGGAGCAGGCTGCGATCCAGGCAATTGCCATGGCGACCCTTCACCCAGCCCGCTACTTCTCACGCTTCTTCCGTCACCACGGCTACGCTGAGATGGGAGAAATTGCGCCCGGCAAGATCGCCAATTTGGCAATTCTTGAATCATTGGAGACACTTAAGTGTTCAACCGTGCTACGGCGCGGCGAGGTGGTCGTCGCCAACGGCGACATAGAGCGGCGCTCAACGGCAAGCGATTACGGCGGGCTCTTGGATTCCGTAGCGGTCAAGCAGCCTCTGAAGGCGTCCGACTTCGCCGTTCCCTATGGCGGGCCGGAGAATGAGGCGGCCACACGCGTCATCGGTGCGAAGGACGGGAGTCTAACTACGGAGAACAAGGTCCTTTTTCTCCCTGTGCATGACGGCGAGATCGGAACCGACCCCTCACAGGATACGGCAAAGATCGCCGTGATCGAGCGCCACCACCACACGGGCACGCATGCTGTCGGCTTCGTCAGTGGGCTTGGCTTGCTGCAGGGCGCGGTCGCGTCCACGGTGGGTCACGACAGCCACAACCTCATGGTGGCCGGCGCAGACGAACAGGCAATGGCGGCAGCCGCTAATCACTTGATTGCAATCGGCGGCGGCATGGCTATAGCCATTGCAGATCAGGTGACCGCCCTGCCCTTGGCCATTGGCGGACTTATGTCAACAGAAAAGATTGATTCGGTCGTGAGGCAGTATCAAGCCCTGTTGGCCGCCGCTAAGCTTACCGGTACGACGAGCCGGAATATCTTTCTGCTGCTCTCGTTTCTCGCCCTGCCGGTCATCCCCCAACTCAAGATTACCAATCGCGGCCTCGTGGACGTGGATGCCTTTGCAATGGTGCCGCTGCGGGTCGATTAGACGGCACTTCGCGCTCATGCTCGATGCGAACCGCACTCCGAACGCGCCGTCCGGCCAACCGTCCGAAGCTCGGCCCAATCCTGGGATCAAAGGGGCTCAGCAACGGCGCCATGCTCCGCGCAGGAGAGTATGAGAGAGTGCGCGGGCGCGTCGTGTGCGAGGGCGGCAGCGACCATTGCATCCCCGATGGCTTCCGGATCCCGGAAGGTCAGCGCGAGAATTGACGATCCGGCGCCGGAGAGCGCGCTGCCGCACGCGCCTGCTGCGAGGGCTGTGTCCATGATGGGTCGCATGGCGGGGAAAATAGCGGCGCGGTAGGGCTGATGCAAGCGATCGTTCATGCCGATGCGGATCAGGTCTTCATCGGCCTGCATGATCCCCGTGAGCAGCAACGCGGCGCGACCGATATTGAAAACAGCGTCGCTCAGGTGCACCTCTTTGGGCACCACCTTGCGTGCAAGCGCCGTGGGCAAGTGCTGGTCCGGCACGCAGACCACGGCGTGAAGGTTGCGCGGCACGGGAACGCGGGCATAGGTCGGCAGGCCGCCGTCCTCCGCAGCGCATACTATTAGGCCGCCAAACAAGGCGGCCGCCACGTTGTCTGGGTGGCCTTCTCGTTCACAGGCTAGTTGCAGCAGCCGTTCCGATGAAAGCGCATTTCCCATTATGTAATTGGCCGCCACCAGGCCGCCGACGGTGGCGCTGGCGCTGCTACCCAACCCTCGAAAGAGGGGGATGCTGTTCTGCATGTGCAGATTGATCGGAGGTGGCGTTGTGTCGGCCGCCTCAAAAACACTTGTGAAAGCCTGTACAAAGAGATTTTCTTCATCACACGGCAGTTCCGTAACGCCTTCACCCTCAATCGTAATCTTGAGACCACTCTCCGCCGGTCGCACGGTAAACTCGTTGTAGACCGTGAGCGCCATGCCAAAGGCGTCGAATCCCGGCCCTAAGTTGGCAGTAGTGGCCGGTACGCGCACACAGAATTCAGATTCAGCTTTTGCCATGAAGAGTGCCCTCTGCAGAGGAAAACAAAGAACGCGACAGATTAGCCGCGTTCTTTAATGTACCATAAGGTTAAGCGCGCTAAGTGAAACGAGTGGCTGGCGGATGCCCCATTCGTTTTACCCACCGTTGTAGGGAATTGACGATCGACTGCTCGCTGACGAGACATTGAGAGGATTGGCGCAATGCTCAAATGGCTGAGACGCGGCTTCATCATGGCAGCCGCCGCTGTGGCTGCCTACGTGGCCTATACGCGCCTAAAGCCGCGCCCGATACCTGTGGAGGCATTGCGCACTGACGGTCAATTCGTCACGGTAGAGGGCCTGCAAATACATTACCGCGCGGCCGGTTCGGGCCCGCCGCTGATTCTCATTCACGGGATCGGCGCCAATATCTTCGCCTGGCGTCTCGTCTTCGACCAACTCGCCCGCGAATACACGGTCTATGCGCTCGATCTCAAGGGACACGGGCTCTCGGATAAGCCAAGTACCGGCGACTACTCCCCATTCGGAATGGCCGACCTGATGGCGCAATTCATGGATGCCATGGCGATCGATTCCACCAAGATCATCGGCTTGTCCATGGGCGGCGCGATTGGTGCTGCGCTTGCCATCAGGCATCCCTCGCGCGTTGAGCGCTTGGTGCTGATTAGCGCCGCAGGCTATACCCTAAACTACCATATCATGCCGCTGCTCATCCGATTCGCAAGCGCGCCCATTGGCAGTACGGTTGCAGCATTCTTGCTGCGCCAGCGAAGCCTCGCAAAATTGTACTTACGCAGTTGTTACTACGATCCGGACCGCATGTGTACGCCCGACGTTATCGACGGCTACTTCATGCCCCTGCTGACGCCGGGATCCGGCGGAGTTGTCCCGCTGCTCGCCCGCGATTTTGGGCAGACCAGTCTCGCCCATCGCCTTAAAGAAATAGCCGCCCCCACGCTCATCATTTGGGGACAGTACGATGCCGTGATTCCCTTGCACTGGGGCTACCGCTTTCAGCAAGACATAGCAAATGCCGAACTGGTCGTATTTCCTAAGTGCGGCCACTGCCCCCATGAGGAAGAATCCCAAAAATTCCTGGAGACGGTGAACAGCTTCTTCCAGCGAGGGGTTGGTCCCGATGCAAACTCCCAATCAGAGAGTCCCGCTGCGACGCATCCCTAGCTGCCGACCCGGTTGAGAACTCAGGAAATGATCGCGGCGCAGGTGGGAGACGGAAGGCCGTTGCCTATCGGCTTCCAGGCGAGATCGGCGAATGCAGCCTGATAGACCGCGTCATCCAGGACCACGGCGAGCACGTCTTGCGCGTCGCAGATGATATGTTCGCACATGCGGTCGAGGGGGAAGGTGAGATTCCGCTCCGCGTCCTGCCAGGTATCGCCGCCGTCATGGGTCACCATCATGCGTCCGAGATGCCCGACTCGGCGGGAAGGCCCAACGACCACGGTAGCGGGATCGTCAGCCTTGATGCACACGCCGCGGGTGTAGTCATCGATGAGGTGTTGCCACGACTCTCCACGGTCAACCGAACGAAACACGCCGCCGCCCGTGGCCGCCATGATGGTGTTTGGCTTACCTGGGTGGATGTCGATGCTGTGCACGTCGGGGTGAATGCCGTTCGTCGGATACTCCCATTGGCCGATTGTTTCCGAAATCCCCCACGTGTCGCCGTTGTTAGAGCTCTCAGCCAGGCCGCCCACTTCAATGGCGGCCCAAATCGCTGGATCCGCGCCGTCAAGCATAATGATCTTCCGCACGGCGCCTGCGCGCGGCGAATAGGGTAGGAACCACTCCGCGCAGCCGGGAAGCGCGGTAAAGCCGCGCTCTTCCGCCCACGTGGCGCCGCCGTCCCCACTGCACCACACGCGGGCCGGTTCGGTACCGACACGGACGACCTGGGGATCATGCGGATGGTAGGCAATTGAGCGGATATACGGACTGCCCTGCCAGCCGGAAACCGGATCCCAGCTTTCTCCGCCATCAGCGGTCGTGAACAGGCCGACGCCGTGTGTACCTACAATCGCATGTTTCCCATCCGGATGGGAAGCAACCGCTTCGATTTCATGCTCGCCAAGGCCGGATGCCTGCAGGGCCCAACTGTCTCCCTCACGGGCGAGCCGAAAGACGCCCTTTTCCGTGCCGATGTAAACCTGCTCTGCCATGTCAAGTGCCTCCGCTATCATCAAAAAGAGGAGTAAGAACTGTGCTCAGTCGCGAGGACGCTGGTAACATTCGCTCCTATCGCGTGAATAGGTCCTGAACAGCCAAGATTGCAACACCCGCTGCCACAAGCCCGCCCAGGCGAATTGTCAGGCGCTGTTCCAGGTCTCGCAGATCGACCTTGGTAGCCAGGGATTCTCCTGATTCGCCTAAAGTGTCCAGTATGGCCTCGGCCTTTTCCTTGTCGAAACCAGCCTCAGTCAAGCGCTCAAAGGCCCTGTGCGTATCGAGGACTGCAATTGGTCACTCCCTGCGGGCCCTTAAGTCGCGACGGCCCGCTCTGCCTGCTTCTGCGCCACAATCTCCTCGACTTCCTCGATGAGCAGATCGAAAAGCTCGTCTTCGCGGCAGCTACGCACCGGCTTGCCCTTGCGGAACAAGGCGCCCTTACCGCGCCCGCCGGCAATGCCCACGTCGGCATCGCGCGCCTCGCCGGGGCCATTCACAACGCATCCCATCACGGCGACCTTCACCGGTTCCTTGACGCTCTGCAGGAAGCTCTCAACGCGTTCCGCCAACTCGATGAGCTCAATTTCGCAGCGTCCGCACGTTGGACAGGCAATAAGCGTCGGACCGTGTTCCCGCAGGCCGAGCGCTTTGAGTATCTCATAGCCGGCGAAGATTTCCTCCGTGGACTCCGCCGCCAACGAGACCCGCAGCGTATCGCCAATGCCCTGATTTAGCAAGATGCCAAGTCCCACGGCGCTCTTCACCATACCGGCTTTGGGCGTTCCCGCCTCGGTGATTCCCAAGTGAAGGGGGTATTCGACACGGTCTGCGATGAGCTGGTAAGCAAGGACTGTCGTCGGCACGTCCGACGCTTTGAGCGAAATCTTGATATCGGTAAAGTCCATATCTTCCAGGATCTTCACATGATCGAGCGCAGACTCAACCATTGCCGCCGCCGTCTTATCGACCTTCTCATCTCCCTCGAGCATCATCAATTCAGGGATGAGGCGCGATTCCAACGACCCGACGTTGACGCCAATGCGCATCGGCACCTGGCGGTCCTTGGCCTCTTTCACCACCATGCGCGTCTTCTCTCTGCTGCCGATGTTACCGGGATTCAAGCGCAGCCCGTCCACACCGGCTTCCAAGGCGCGCAGCGCCAGGCGATAGTCAAAGTGAATGTCGGCAATCACCGGAATCGGCGAGCGCTTGCGAATTTCCGGTAGTGCGTCCGCGTCTTCCTTGTGGGGCACGGCCACACGCACAATCTCGCATCCGGCCTCAGCCAGACGCAGAATCTCGGCGACGGTCGCCTCCACGTCCCGCGTAAAAGCGGTGGTCATTGATTGCACCCGAATCGGCGCGCCGCCACCAATCGTAACGTCGCCAATTCTGAGTTGCTTGGAAACACGTCGAGGGATCATGGGGTGTCTTATCTACCTTGATTTACCACACCTGACCTGTCTTAAGTTTGACGCATCTCACTGCACGACGCAAGCGCAATTACCTGCGCCTTCAGTCTGGTAAAGGGCCGCAGTCTACTACAGAACGGGGCAAATCGCGCTATAGTGCCGGATGTCTGCGCCACAGGCGTCCACGATGAGGAGGGCTTGCATGTCAGTGCCACTCGCGTTATTCCCAGGCTTCTAGTTTCAGCGAGTAACTCCACCACCGCAGAGGTGCCCGAAGTCAATCCTAACCAAGCTGGTCCCTACCAGACATCCGGATCGCGCACCACGACCGTGCCCACCATCTTGTCGTGCCAGGTTTGGCCGTTCTTATCCCAAAATGCCGAAATGAAACCGTAGGTGAGTGGCAGGCCGCTCACGAACTTGCCTACAATCTCGCGCCGTAACATGGTCTTGAAATCAGGGTACCTTTGTTGTCCCAACTGGACCACTTCCAGGCCAAACAGTGACTTGCCAGGCGTGGTGCCGCGACTCAAGAATGAGAAGAAGAAAATGACGTAGACGATGGGCATGAAGAGGAACTGCCAGAAGATGGTTAGAAAGTTGTAGCCATCCGCTGGATTAAAGCCGGTCAGTCCGAACAGAAGTATGAGCCCTGCCGGCACACCAAAGTCCAGCGACGCAGCGAGAAAACGCGGGATAAAGTGGGCCCGGTGGCCGAGGTCTTCATTCTGTACAAACGTCTTGCACTCTGTACAAAACAAGCGCCCGTCGGGTACCGCAGCCCGGCAACGAGGGCATCGCAACCCGCCGGTTTCTGTGTCTTCACGTGCCAAATCCTCCTCGGCTTCTTTGACGGCGAGGTCTTCCACCTCAACCGCTGTTAGCCCCCGAATGCGCATGGCGCTATCTTGCACACGCCTCATCTGGTCCGGGTGTCGGAAGTAACCTTTCACCCGTGCCACCATTCTTTCCGAATCCACACCGGCCGACATGAAGGTGGCACCCGTGAGATCCGAGTCTTCGCCCTGCAGCAACTCCATCAGGCCGATGTTCCGCCGAAACCAGACACTTTGACCTACACGCTGGTCAAGCACGCGCAGCATGAGCGGACGCCAGTACGTTTGGAAGAGAAAGCCGGCCTGAACCCACACGGGCGTTAACACTACGGAGGCCGCGAGACCGGCATTGAGGGGCGGCGAAAAAGCAGCGGTAATTGCACTAATCGCCAGCAAATTGCCACCCATGATTGAGAGGAAGGTGTGAGGTTCGACATCAAGCGTGAAAATTGACGTGAAGTAGAGGCGCATGCGCTTCTCGTGTCGCAGTGCGTCCCGTTGGACCGCAGCGACCAGAGTCCCAAGAATGCCTCCCGCGATCACGACAACCCAAAGACGTCCGATGAGGACCGGAATCCCGACCGCCATACTAAGCAAGAGTCCGCCAGCATTGGCCAAGATGGAAGTGCTCGTGGTATCTGCCGTCAGCGACGCCACGGCAAAAGCTAGCACAAGCATCACGGCAAGGAATATTCCAACCACCCTCGCCGACAGAAGCTCCGGAATGAAGTACCCCGTGATGCCAAGAAATGCAATAAAGATCACAAGCCCCACAGCGGCAATGAGAATGCCAAAGTAGAAGGGGCGCAAGAGCTCCCATAGGCTGGCTAGGACCACGGCCAGGCCAATAAAGGCGGCTATAATTCCTATGCCCGCCACAAAACCTGCAATGAGAGTCGATCGGATGTCCGCCACCATGATGAGGACATCATCTTCGGTGGCCGCTACGAGCTCTCGCCGGTTAAAGTCCCGCATCTGACACGTACTCCTCACGATTGTTGAACCGTGCCTCTTTGGTGTCTATCCTACTCCATCTTATCCGCCCGTGCTCAAATCCAGGCAAGACAAATGCAGAACTACTCGTTCAGATAGGATTGCAGCCAATTTTGCGCTTCCTGCGCGGCCTGTCCTACGTCCATTTCGCCGCGGGCAAGGGGTAATACCATGCTTTGGAAAAGTTGATTTGTCATGATAAAACTCGTCGCCAGTAGGGAGGGTCGGGCGGTATCGAGCAGGTGAAGAACTAGCTGCCGTTCGTGCTCCGGCAGCGCAAGTTCCAGGTTGTCAGAACTGGGATTCTCAATGAACTCTTGCCCCGCAGTCACGGGCGGCAACAGGAGGCGCTCTCCCAGATTTAGCGCCAAAGGCCGTAGCGCACCGTATGACAAGTCGGCGTCTGAGGCTACAGAGGGAATTGTCAATGCTCCTGATAGAGTCAACGTCGTAACGTCCTGCGGTCCAGTCGGCAACGGCGCTTGCTGGCCGGGCAAATTGTGGCTGGGAGGCAAGAAGTCCCAGAAGAGAATGCCGGAAAGCAAGGACGTGAAGTTGGCGCCAAATTGGTCGGCTGTTACGGTCGCGCCATGAGGCATGACCTTGTGCAATCGACCCAACTCTTCCCAGAACTGAAGTCCGCGCAACGCCGCCGGGTCCGTGAGACGAACGGCGCCGGTGTCGAAATTTATCGGGTCCTCATCCATCTCTTGCAAGACAAAGGGCAACCAGTTGGCAAATAAACCTATCGGCCGAAAACCCCACGCATCCACGTTGCCGTCATTGTCTGTGTCCTGTGTCAGCCGCTGGGCAGCCTCCACGAATTCCTCGCGGGTCCAGCCCTTGTCAGGCAGAGGAATGCCTGCATCTGTGAATTGCTTGGGGTTGTACCGCGCCACGCCGACGTCAAGGGCGACTGGCAGCGCCATCGTCTGGCCCTGGTAGCGCACTAACTCCATTGCAGACGACAAGAAACTTCCTAGCGGCTCCGTCTGATCTTGCTGCAGGTACCGGTCCAGCGGCTGGACAAGACCGCTGCGGAAGACCCAGGGAAAGTCGAAGAACCTGTTGAACAAGAACAAATCGGGTGGCGTTCCAGCAGACTCCTGCTCGGTTAGGAAGGTTCTCGTTGCTGCCTGTGCACTCTCGACAAACATCAGTGTGTTCCCAGACGGCCCAACTCTTGGACCTCCCACACGCTCCAGCAAGGTGCCTTCCGGCGCCCCAGGAACCCCGCCCTCATTCCATAGCTTGATAGACCTTTCGACTACGCCGGCAAACTGATCTTGAACCGAGGCAAGCCTCAGCGTGACCGGTTCGCTGGCAAGCTTTGGCACGGAGGCCTGCGGTGCCGTCGGCGCGGCGCGCGGTTGCTCCACTTCGTCCTCATCATCGCCGCCGCAGGCAGCTAACAATAGAATCTGCACACCAAGCACTGTGCGGCCGAGCAGTTCACGTCTGGAAACTGGAAACATCCCCGCAACTCCTGAAGAAATCCCTACCATTCAACGGCATTGCTTGTACTCCATTCCCGCAATCGACCCACACTTCAGTCCAGATACAGTCTACGCACGCGAATACAATTGTCGTCCAATGCTACCAACACTTCTACCTATATGGGTTTTAGTTCTGCGTGGCATATTATTCGTTCAAGTAAGATTTCAGCCAATTCTGCGCCTGTTGGGCAGCCTGTTCCACGTCTACCTCACCACGCCCCAGCGGCAGCGTCAGATTGGCAAAGAGCCAGTTATTCATAGCATTGCTACTGGCCAAGTACGAAGGCTGAGCAGTATTGAGAATATTAAGGATAATCTCTCGGTCTTGTTCAAGAAAGAGTAGATTGATGTGATCTCTCGATCCCGGTGTCTTGATGTGCTGCAAGCTTGCCTTGACTGTTGGCAACTTACTGCGTTCACCACTGTGCAAAGCAAGCGGAACCAACGCTTCGTACGAAAGATCGACATCTCGCGCACTTGCAGGAATCGCTACGATGTCAAAAAGTATGAGCGGTGTGCCCTCCATTGGTCCCAAAGGGATCGCGGCCAGGTTGCGGCCATCAGTTCGGCTTGTCTCAAAAGCAGTCTGAAATAGGATGCCTGTGCGATTGGGACGATAAGGGCCGCGAATTCGCGGTTGGCTAGCATGAAACTCCTGCCCGTAGGGCATAATGCCGTGCACGCGTCCGAGCTCGTCCCAGACCTGAAGGCCGCGCAGCGCTGCTGGATCGGCCAAGTGTACTGCGCCGGTCTCGAGATCAATCACATCTTTGCCTGCCTCTTGGAGCACGAAGGGCAGCCAATCCGGATAGAAGTGACTAACGGCAAAACCCCACTGGTCCACCGCGCCATCGCCATTTGTGTCCTGCGTAAGCTGCTTCGCAGCAGTCACAAAGTCATCTCGTGTCCATCCCGCGTGCGGTGCTGCGACATTCGCACTCGAGAACATATCTGGAATATACCGGGCAACGCCAGCAGTCACTCTCGTCGGCAGCGCCATAGTTTGCCCCTGGTAGCGCACTAGCCGCATCGCTTGGGGGAAGAGCTGCTCCGCCGGCTGTCTGTCATCTTGCTGCATTAAGCGGTCCAGGGGTTGTAAGAGATTGCTCTTAAACAGCCACGGAAAGTCAATCTGCCAATCAAACGCCATCATGTCCGGCACTGTGCCTGCAGAGATACGAGCGCTAAGGGCGCCGGCTAACGCATCCTGAGTGGTTTCCAGATTTCCCGATGTAGAAAACGTCAGCTTAGCGTCTTGCAATTCGACATTGTCGGGAACGCCGGGGATATTGCCCTCATTCCACTGACGGATCGCGTCGATCGTCGGGCCGCCTCCGCGAGACGCGGCAAGCGTCAGTACAATCGGTTCTCTTGAGAGCTTCGGCACAGAAGCCTGTGGCGCCGTGGGTGCAGCGCGCGGTTGCTCCACTTCGTCCTCATCATCGCCGCCGCAGGCCGCCAAGAGAATGACCTGCGCGCCCAATAGCGTACGGCCAAGCAACTCACGTCTAGTCACAAGAAAAACCTCTGTATCTCTGAAAGGAATCCCCGCCCTCCGGCGGCAACTCTTTGGTTCCAACTTCGTTTGTGGATGTATCTAATTCCAGGAACGGTCTTCACACCAGTTGGCAGTTTTCACCCAATCGTGCCGATTCTCCTACGCTAAAAGGCTCCTAAGTACGCAGTGAACGCTACTGGTTCAAATAGGATTCCAGCCAGTCTTGTCCGTGCTGCGCGGCTTGGACGACATCCGCTTCCCCGCGCGCCAGCGGCAGAGTCAGCCTTTCGAATAGCCGTATCGTCATCACGAGGCTGCTCGCCAGTGGCGATGCCCGAGCGGTATCGAGTAGATGAAAAACTAGCTCCCGGTCCTGAGGAGGCAGCATGAGTTCCAAGTAATCGGTGGTGGGTTTCTCAATGTACTGCTGTCCCGCGATCACGGGCGGCATGAGGAGGTGCTCGCCAAGGTGAAGCGCAAACGGCATCAACACCTCGTAGGAAAGGGCGGCATCGCGCGCGACGGCAGGGATCGCCACTGCCTGCGAGACCGATAACGGTGTTACGTCCCGCGGTCCGGCCGGCAACGGGGCTTGTTGACCGGGCAGCATATTGCTGGGAGGAAGATATAGCCAGAAGAGAATGCCGGGAAGCAAGGTGGTGAAGTCCGCATCGAAGTGGTCCTCGGTCACTGTCGCACCGTGCGGCATGATGCCATGCACCCGTCCCAACTCTTCCCAGAACTGAAGCCCGCGCAGCGCCGCCGGATCAGTTAGTCTCACGGCGCCTGTCTGCAGGTCGATCACGTCTTTGTCCATCTCCTGCAGCACGAATGGCAACCAGTTCACGAACAGTTTGGCCGGATGGTAGCCCCATGCATCCACTTTGCCGTCACTATCGGTATCCTCTGTCAGCTTCTGGGCGGCGGCGACAAATCCCTCACGGCTCCAGCCCTTTTCCGGCAGCGAAAGGCCGGCATTGGAGAAGTGCTTGGGGTGATACCGCGCCACGCCGGCGTCCAGGGCAACCGGCAGCGCTATTGTCTGGCTTTGGTAGCGCGCCAACTCTAGCGCGGCGGGCAGAAACTTTCCTAGCGGTTCGGTGCGATCTTGCTGCAGATACCGGTCGAGCGGCTGAACCAGACCGCTCCCATATATCCAGGGGAAGTCAAAGAATGTGTTGACCATGAGCAGGTCCGGCGGTGTGCCGGCAGACTCTTGTTCGCTCAGGAAGGCCCTCAATGTGACTTGCGCACGTTCGATGAGTGCCAGCGGCTCGGACGACCACGATATTCCAATCTTGACACGCTGTAGCTGGACATCTTCAGGAGCGCCCGGGACCTCGCCTGCATTCCACCGCTCGATGGCATCGCCGACGGAAGTGCCATGCCGATCCAGCACGGCGGCAAGCCTCAGCGTCACCGGCTCTCGTGCGACTTTTGGCACAGAGGCCTGCGGGACCTCCGGCGCAGCGCGGGGCTGCTCCGCGTCGTCCTCGTCATCGCCGCCGCAGGCAGCCAGGGCCAGGACCTGAGTACCGAGCAATAGGCATTCAAGCAGTTGACGACGAGTCATGACAGACCTTTCCCGTGTAAGCCAATGCGGATTCGGATAAAAGACTCTCCTAAACTCAAAGTTATCTCCAACCCTAAAGTCCCGCTACAGCAATTTGAAACACAAAGTGAACTGCAGCCGGTAAGGGTGCGATTTCAAAGGGCGCACTACCACAGGTCTGGATTACGCACTACGACCGTGCCGGCAAGTTTGTCGTGCAAGGACTGGTTGTCTTTGTTCCAGACCGCCCACAAGAATCCAATACCGAGACAGAGGGTACTGACGAGCTTACCCCCAAGTTCGCGCAGCAGTATTCGTGGCAAACGCGGGTAACGGTGATTCCTCAAGTCAATGATTTCCAGGCCGAGCAGCGCCTTCCCCGGCGTCGTGCCGCTATGGAGCACCGATACGTAGAATGAAGCGTACAGGGCCGGCGCGAAAATAAACCGCCAAAACCAGTTGAGCGGATGCGCAATGGCCCAGGGCGTAACCGGCTGGATAACAAACATGAGTAGGATCGCAGCGGGGACGCCTGCATCTATCGCGGCAGCCAGCAAACGCGGAAAGAGTTTGGCCTTCCGTCCCACGAGCTCGTTTTGCAAGAAGGAATCGCAGGAACGGCAGAACAGTTCATCAGTTACGATGGGCTGCATACACTCCGGGCAGCGCTGCGCAAGCATCCGCTCACGCTCAGAAAGAGTTAAGTTTGCCAGCTCTATCGAAGCTCTCGGCAGAACACTCTCAATTTCAGCTTGTCTCACGCCGCGTACTCGCTGGGCGACTTCCTGAACCCGCTGTATCTGGGCCTCATTTCGAAAGGTACCGCGAATGCGAGCCGCACCGGTTGCGGGGTCAACCGTCACTGTTTGGAACACTGCGCCGAGCAAGAGCACGTCCTCAGACTGGAGCAGCCGGACGAGCGCAACGCTCTGCTGAAACCAGAGCTTCTGCCCCACTCGCGCATCAAGCACCAGGCGCAGGAGCGGCGCCCATCCCTGCTCGAATAGGAATCCTGATGGTACCCAGAAAGGCGAGAAGAATACGACAGCCGCAAGCGAGTGGGCCGGGTAGTAGGCAGCGCCAAACACCGCCGCCAGCATTAGCGGCACGGTGAAAACGGCCAACAGGACATGCGGGTCCGTGCGGATCGTGACGACTTGTCCAAATCGGAGACCCCAGTGTTCGCCCTGCTGGGCCGTGCGCCGCTGCAGGAGAGCCATCAGAGCGCCGCAACCGCCCCCTAGCAGCACCAGGTACCAAAGACTAACGACCAGTAATACGGCGCCGCCCATTGCTTTAAGCAAGAGGCGTCCTGCCATTGGCAAAATCGCCACATCTGATACGTAAACGGAGACGGAAATGATTACGGCAACTGTCAATACCAAAATACCGGCGACCGCTCTGGTGGTGGGGAACCTGGGAATGAAGAAGCTTAGGAGCCCGACGATCGCCGCAAGCACGACGAAGCCGGTCAGGCCAACGAGCATGCCGAAGCGAAACGCCTGCAAAACGCCCCAAAGTCCGGTGACCAGCACAACCGCCGCGATGAAGCCGGCAGTGATCGCAGTGCCTGCGACAAATCCGGCCAGGATGGTGGCGCGCGTATCGGCCACCATTACCATGATGTCATCCTCGGTCTCGGCTTGTAGTTCCCGCCGTGTCAGTTCACGCATTTGACGTACCCTCCTCGTTGAGCCTGTTACTGCGTCTTACGGTGATTCCTTCTCTCCTTGCGCCCTGATGCCGCCTGTTTTTCAACGTGTTCATGTGGCATGAAGAATCATTGACTCAGGTAGAATTGCAGCCAGTTCTGCGCCTCCTGCGCGGCCTGCATTAAGCCCACTTCCCCTCGCGCCAGCGGCAGCGTCAGCTTCTCGAAGAGCTGGATCGTCATCACAGAGCTACTGCCCAGATGCGATGGGCGGGCAGTCTGTAGCAGGTGCAGCGCAAGCTGCCGGTCGTATTCAGGAAGCATGAGTTGAATGTAGTCGGAGACAGGTTTCTCAATATACTTTTGTCCCGAAATCACCGGCGGCAGCAGGAGATGCTCGCCAATGTAGAGCGCCAGCGGCACCAGCGCCTCGTACGATTGAGCAGCGTCCCCCGCAGTGGCAGGAATCGCTAGGGCCGCCCCCAATGTCAACGGTGTAAGGTCTTGCGGTCCGGTGGGGAGCGGCGCTTGTTTGCCCAAATTCACGCTACCAGGGGAGAGAAAGTAATAGAAAAAGATACCAGGGTGTCGAAGCCAAAAGCTCACACGAACGGGGTCCGCTGACACTTCCGGGCCATGGGGCAGAATGCCGTGTACTCTCCCCAATTCATCCCAAAACTGAAGACCGCGCAGGGCCGCCGGGTCCGTGAGGCGCACCTCCCCCGTATTCAAATCGATCACGTCCCCGTCCATCTCCTGCATGACGAAAGGCAACCAGTTTACGAATAAATCGTCAGGACGAAAGCCCCAGGAATCCACCTTACCGTCATTGTCCGTGTCCTTCGTGAGCCGCTGGGCGGCGGCGATGAATTGCTCACGGTTCCAGCCGTTGTCCGGCACAGACAGGCCGGCATCGTCGAAGAACTTGGGGTTGTATCGCGACACACCCACGTTCATGGCAACGGGCAGCGCCATGGACTGGCCCTGATAGCGCACCAATTCCAATGCTAATGGCAAAAACCTTGCTAGCGGTTCGTTGCGGTCTTGCTGCAGATACCGGTCGAGCGGCTGGAGGATGCCGCTGCGGAAGGCCCAGGGGAAATCAAAGAGACGGTTGACCATGAGCAAGTCAAGCGGCATGCCGGCCGCCTCCCGCTCGATCAAGAATGCCTGCACTTTAGCTTGCAGATGCTCGGTAAACGCCAACGGCTCCCGCGTCGGGGGAATGCCAATCGTAACACGCTCTAGCTGGATGCTTTCGGATGCTCCGGGTAATTCGCCCCTGTTCCACTGCTCAATGGCCTTGCCAACAACAGGCGCGAATTCGACCAACATAGCACCGAGTGTCAGCGTCACCGGTTCGCGCGCGAGCTTGGGCACGGAAGCCTGCGGAGCCTCCGGCGCGGCGCGCGGTTGCTCCGCTTCGTCCTCGTCATCGCCGCCACAGGCTGCCAGTGCGGCCGCCTGCGCGCCAAGCAGAACGCAGCCGAGCCACGTTCGCCGAGTGAATTTCCTGGCCGAAGTCGGCGGCAGTCCTGGCGTAGTCGGCGGCGTTGCCGTAGTCGGCGGACATGACAAAGTCCGCGGTCTCGTCGCAGTCATGCGAGACCTCCTTATTCGCACACATTTCTCCGAGATTGGAGAAACCCCCATATTCGAGTATGTAACGGCTTTGGGATGAAGTCAAGAGAAAAAGCAGTCGCAATTAGTAGACCTAGACTTGATAACTTTGCAGCACTGCATTTCATGTCATTCCGAGCGCAGCGAGGAATCTAGAAATCCCCGCACTCTAGATTCTTCGTCGCTGCGCTCCTCAGAATGACAGAATGAGGAACGCTTTGGGTGTAGGTGCACGCGATTTTTCGCATATCTGCACAGCCCAAGTCAAAATCTACTAATCCCGAAAGCGGTGTCCGGCGCGCATTGCTGTGTCCTGCGCAGGCTTACGAGAGTGCATCTGAAAGTGCGGGCTGTAGGCTCATACGCCCTATGCTTTAGCAATTTCGGCGATGCAGCCGCGCAGTTACGACCGCTCGACCGAGTCATTGATATAGGTTTAGGTGGCAACAGGAAGGACGGGCCGTTTCCGCTTCGACAGGCTCAGCGCGAACGGAGATGGGGCTCAGCGCGAATGGGATTGGAGCATGGCGTAAATGGAATTGGGGCTTAGCGCGAAAGGCTCAACCGGCGGAAGCAATAGATGCCATGAGGTCTGCGGAAGTTCCTTTAGGCCAGCGGCAGAGTGAGAATGAACCGGCTGCCTTCGCCTTCAGTGCTCTCCACACGGATGGTACCGCCGTGTGCCTCGATCAACTGCTTGGCGATGGTCAGCCCGAGCCCTGCCCCGCCGGTGCTGCGGGTACGTGAAGGATCAACGCGATAGAGCCTATCGAAGACGTGGGGGAGGTGCTCGCTTGGAATGCCTTCCCCTGTATCGGCAACCGTAACCGACACCGTCTCATCGAACTCAGCGACGGAAACGTCGATACGACCGCCCTCAGTTGTGTGCTCAACAGCGTTCTGCAGCAGATTGTTCATAACCTGCTCTATGCGCGTGCGGTCAATGCTTACAAGGCGGCCGGAAAGCTCTGCCATATCAGCACCGGCGCTAAAGGCAAGTTCAATCCCCTTAGATTGTGCCTGCGGGCGAAACGCTTCCACCGACCGGGAAACTACCTCCTCCAGCAGCCCCGGCTCGAGGTCGAGTTGGAAGTCGGCGGCTTCGGTTTCTGCCAGCAGGCGGAGGTCTTCCACCAGTTTAGAGAGATACATCGTCTGTCGATGAATGCTCTCGATTGTCTCCGCATCGGCTTCCAACACACCGTCACGGACCGCCTCAACGTAGCCGCGTATGTTGGACAAGGGAGTCCGGAGTTCGTGGGCAACATCCGCAACCATGTTGCGTCGCTGCCGTTCGGCGTTTTCAAGTCCTTCTGCCATGGCATTGAAGGTGCTCGTCAACTCGCCAATTTCGTCGCGCCCGGACACAGTCACTCGCTGTGAGAGGTCGCCCTGCCCGAGTTTCTGTGCCGCGGCCGTCAGCCTGCGCACCGACGTAAGCAGCCTACGGGAAAGCAGCGAGACAAGCAGAATACCCCCCACTCCCGCGCCGAGACCCGATAGTAGGAGAGACTGAAAGGTAGTATCGGTAAATCGTCGCAGCGACGGTTCCTGGATTTCTCGCAGGGCCTCCGGCGGACCAGGGGGGCGGTCACTTCCACGGTACGGCCTAAACGTCCGTCGCGAAGCTGCTGGGCCGATCAAGACTGAGCCAACGTGATCGCCGCCAACAACTATGCTCGATGACGTGTATTCTTGTTCGTGCGGAGGGCGCTTGCTTTCGCTCGTCAGCCTCGTTGCGACGAGAACACTACCCTCCCCGTCCAAGATCGCAATTTCGCGTCCGATCAGGTAACTTACCCTTTCGACAGTATTTGCAACTCCGCTCCAACTCCCCGTATCCGCATAGAATTCTGTGAACGCTTCTTGAACTCTGACAATCAAGACCTCGTCCGCGGCGGCTCGCAGCTTGCGCACTTCGCGCTGTGCCGCGAGATTACTGTAAATGCCGACCGCCGCCAGCGCCAACATGAGCACTACGGCGAAACCGAGGATGAGCCGAAATTGCAGGCTGAAGAACCACCTAGTCATTGCTAAATCTATAGCCCACGCCGTATACGGTTTGAATGTGGTCCGGGCCGTCCAGCGGCCTGATCTTCCGTCTGATGTTCGCAATGTGGGCATCTACCGTCCGGTCGAAGCCCTGAAAGTCGAACCCAAGCACGCGGTCTATAATTTGTTCGCGCGAAAACGTCCGCTCCGGCTCCTTGATGAGCATCACAAGAATGCCAAACTCAGTCGGCGTGAGGACGGCTTTCCGGTCGTCCACGCAGACCGTCCGGCGATGCAAGTCCACGGTGACACCGCTGTGCGCGACCTCCACCGGGCCGGGCTCCAGATCGACTTTGGCGGTGCGGCGAAGCACGGCTCTTATGCGTGCCGCAAGCTCGCGGGGACTAAACGGCTTGGTGACGTAGTCGTCGGCCCCCAAGTCGAGCCCTTTGAGCCGGTCTTCTTCCTCGACTCGCGCCGTCACCATGACAATTGGCACCGTTGATTCCTGCCGCAGCGTACGGCAAACCCCAATACCGTTTAGCTTTGGGAGCATGAGGTCCAAGACTACAAGATCGGGCCGGGCGTCTCTCGCAAGACGCAAGCCTTCCATGCCGTCACGCGCGCACAGTACCTTGTGCCCGTCGCGTTGTAGGTAGAGACTAACGAGCTTTGCGGTGTCCGGATCGTCTTCCACTATTAGTACTGTATTTGCCATAGATTATGTTCTCCAGAATCTAGCCTAATTGCCTATCCGCAACCCAGCGTCGGCGCTCACTGTCTTCCGGTGAGATTGAGGGACAGACAAACCGCGTCCCTGTCAAGAGTCACACCGCGCTCCATTGGCGGCATTCCTTGCTTTGAAGCCAGGTGCCCCTCTCTAAGGTGGTGGAGATCGCTAGAGCACGTTGGATTACTCACTGCAACCCCTAACTTAAAGAATAGCAATAACTTTGAAGAAATTATGAATGTAGTTCCACAGAGCAAGGCCCCTGGCGAGAGCGCATTCACGGTGCTCGCCAGGGGCTTGGCTTAGGAAAATGGGCCTAAAGCGCCTCCGAGGCGGGGAAACGGTGCCTTAGACCGCCAATCTAGTTGCTATTGGAAGAGTCTGCCGGTGCCGTAGGCGTTGCGGCTGGAGCAGTCGCGGGTGTTGCCGGGACAGTTTCGCCTTTATCAAGACGATTCCCTTTGTTAGAGAAATGTCCACGGCCAAAAGAGAAATGCCCACGGCCGCCAAAGCCATGTCCTCGGTCGTATCTGGCGTCTTTGCCACGGCCAAAACTACCGCCAGCCCAGACCCCATCCGGCCGATCAGCATACCATTCACGAAGCTCGTCAGCCTGATCCTGAGTGATGCGTCCACTCTCAACCAGAGCGGCAAGCCTCTGATCCAGCATCTCATCCATCATCTCTCGCCGCGCCTCGTCGAAGGCATCCTGTACTTGCTGCTCCTCTAGTCCCAGGATCGTGGCGACTCGCGCGATCAGCCCGGTTCTGGATGACCCTTCTTCCTTCTCTTGGGCGAACGCGGTCATGCTGCCAAGCCCAATCGCCGCCGCGATGACCGCGACCAGTCCAATGAGCCAAATCCTCTTTCTCATTCTTTACCTCCAATACTTCGTGCGATTCAGTCCGCCTCTGATTCGAGCGTAATGGAGGATTGTCAAAGAACTTTGAATACGCGACGAATTCAATCCGGAAGGGGCGCGCCTCTTGGACAGGACTGTCTTCAATCTCTAGCAAGACGATTGAATAATTCAAACCAAAGATATATAATAGCTATATGTTGAGAGGAGGCATTCTCATGGGAGTTCGCTCGCACATTTCAAAGTGGGGCACAAGTCTAGCTATCCGCATCCCTCGCGCAATCGCGCAGCAATGGGGCGTTAGAGAGGGATCAGCAGTGGAGATCACAGCGGACGGCGATCACGTCATTCTTCAAAAGCAGACCTATGACCTTGCCGAAATGCTTGCCCAGATTACTGCAGAAAATCTCCATGGCGAGCAAGACACCGGCGCGGCGCAGGGCAATGAAGAATGGTAGAGAAAGAGTATATTCCCAGCAGAGGTGACATCGTGTGGCTCAGCTTTACTCCTCAAGCAGGGCATGAACAGGCTGGACATCGACCTGCTTTGGTCGTAAGCCCCAAACTATACAATGAAAAAACAAACCTAGCCCTGTTCTGTCCCATCACGTCGCGGGTGAAGGGGTATCCATTTGAGGTGGACTTACCCACCCAGAGCACCGTTACCGGTGTCGTCTTGTCAGACCAGATCAAGAGCTTGGACTGGCGGGCACGCCGTGCGAGATTCGCGTGTCAAGCCACGCCACGGGTGGTTGACGCAGTGCTGGGCAAGGTTAGAGCTCTGTTAGAGTAGCGTCATCCGAGAGCTCGCCACACATCTGTGGTAAAGACCTGCAAGGGTCCGCAGGTCCCCTGTCCGCTGCGCCAAGAGCACCGGGCTAGATCCGAAACCACTGAGACTTCGCGTCCCCGCCGACAAAGTGAAGAACCTGAAGCGCTTGTTTCAGGTTCTTCTTCTCTTGTGTGCTCAATGCAAGATAGCTCAAACGTACCGCGACTGCGCTAGCATTGCGGCTCAAGTAGATGCCGGTCCGATATGGCGACACCCCCAATGCTGTTTCACTGGCTCACCTCCAGCGCCCAATCCAGAACATGCAAACTGTCGGGCTCGCCCGCGAAGGCATGCTGCTACACAAATCCAAAGCACGAGAACATGAGCGTCTTGCCACAATCTCTCGGCACAATGACGCCTTGATGTGTGTTCACTGCTCTTAGAGAGGACCTAAAGCGGGCTTACTAGAGTCTTACTTCGGAGTGTGATTACACACCGATCAGATAATTTCCACCCGCTCAATTGGGGACCTCCGTCCAAACATCCGCCGGAACGAACCGGGAATGCTTCGGTTGGCCAAAGTATAGACCACCGGCACCACGAGCAAGGTCAGAAACGTCGAGCTCATCAAGCCGCCGATCACCACGGTGGCAAGCTCCGCGCCCAGGATGCCGCCTGACTCCTCGGAAAACGCCGCGAGGGGAAGTAGCGCAAAGCTGGTAGTGATGGCGGTCATCAATATGGGCCGCAGCCGAGTGCGCCCGCCCTGCAGGAGCGCTTCGTGAACGCTTAAGCCGCGCTCCCGGAGCTGCTCGACGAAGGACACGAGCACAACTGCATTTGTAACGACGATACCGATCAGCAGCAGGATTCCCATCATCCCCGGCAGGCCGAGCGAGCGTCCCGTAATTGCCAATGCCGCCAAAGCGCCGATCAGCGCGAGCGGCAGACTGGTCACAATCACGAACGGATTTCTCAGCGATCCGAGGCTACCGACCATCACGAGGTACACCAAGATGATGCCAACTCCCATGGCAAGGAATATATCCTCGAATCCTTCCGTGATTTGCGAAAAGACCCCTGCATTCGTCACGGTCACGCCTGGAGGCAGATCGAGGGCATCGATCTTTTCCTGGATCAGGAGCCCAATCGCCTGTGTGTCATCCACGGTTATGTCACCGCTGACACTGGCAGAGCGCAGACGGTCTGTACGGCTAATCGCCACGGGTCCTGCCTCGATCTGCACGGACGCTAAGTCGCTGAGAGGAGCTACTCCAAAGGGGCCGGCAATTATCAGCGAGCCAATGGTTTCAACGCTGTTGATCCTGCCCGCAGGCCCGCTCAGGAACACGTCGACGGGGGCGCCGTCCAGATCTATCTGGGTAACTTTCTGGCCTACGAGGAATTGGTTGATTTGGAACGCGACAGACTGTGTGCTAAGCCCAATCGCCGCAGCGCGCTCCGGGTCGACGTTGACGATCAACTCATCCCTTGCCTCGCTCACGTTACTCGTGACATCCTCCACGCCGTCGATGGTTTCAAGTTCGCTCGCAAGCAATTGAGCAATGAGCGCTATGTCACCGTAGTTGTTGCCGGTGATACTAATATCCAATCCGGCCGCCGGAGGCCCGCCGCCAATGTCTTGAATAGTAATGCGTCGGTCGCTGGAGCTTGGAATGTTCTTACGCAGTTGCGCCATTACATCCTCAGGCGCGTCCTCCTTAAGTCTAATGAAGGTGGTGGACTGGTTGAGGCCACTCGCAAAGCTCTGCCCGCCAGATTGACTTGTCGCCCCTACGGTGGTGTCGTAGATTTCTGAGAATTCCTCAATCTGATCCTCTATTTCGACGACCTCTGCCAAGGTGACCTCGGCAGGTGTACCCGGCGGGAGCGTCATGTTGATCGTGACGAATTCTGTGCCGCCGGAGGAGAAGAGATTGACGGGAATGAAGCGCAGCAGCCCCAGACTCCCCACGGCGATGAGGATGGCAGCCAGCAAGGTGAGCGTCTTGTGATTCAACGACCAGCGCAGCATGGGCACGTAGATGCGCTGCATCCACGTGTTCGTCTCCGGAATGTCCTCTTCCTCGCCGGTGCCCTCAGGGAGATCACCCGGCCGCAGCAGGTATGCGCCCAACACGGGTACCGCGGTCAATGCCACCAGAAGCGAGCCAATCAATGCGAAGCTAACTGCAAGCGCAAACGGGAGGAAGAACGCACCCACGAGCCCCTGAATGAACGCCAGAGGCGCGAAGACCACTATCGTTGCCAAAGTGGAGGCAGTGATGGCCGGGCCCACTTCAACGGTCGCATCCAAAGCCGCCCGCCAGCGTTCCTTGCCTCCATCGATGTTGCGATAGATGTTCTCCAGTACCACGATGCTGTCATCCACCACTCTACCCACCGATATGGCCAGGCCACCTAACGTCATGAAATTCAGCGATAACCCCTGCCAATTCATCAGGAGCACACCGGCGAAAATACTGAGCGGAATAGAGAGCCCAATCACCAAGGTTGGCCGGAGAGTCCGAAACATGCCCTTGAGTGCGTTGGGGCGTAGGGTCAAGAAAAAGGCGAAGACCACGATGACAGCCAGAGAGAGACCCATGAGCGCCTCCTGCTCCAGCGTATCTATCTGTCCTTGGATTTGGGGGCCGTCGTCGTAGACGATGACTGCCTCTACGTCCGGCGGCAAGTCCTCCACGCCATCCAATGCATCTTTTACAGCGTTCGTGACGTCTAGAGTGTTTGCATCCGGATCTTTGAATACGGACAAGCTGATACTGGGTTTGCCGTTTGTACGTGAAATGCTGCGGGCAACACCCGAACCAAGTTGAACCTCCGCGACGTCAGCCAATCTAATTGGCTGCGGCGCGGCAGACTGTGAGGACGGCCCACCAGCGGCGCGTGGAAACCCAACTACCAACTCTTCAAGCTCCTCTACAGAACCAAAAGTGTTGGTTGTTTTTACCGGTATAACCTGGCCGTTACGCGTGATCGCCCCGCCGGGGAACGTGACGTTGTTCTCCCGCAGCGCTTGCGAGACTTGGAAGAGCGAGATACCTCGTTCTAACAGACGATCCGGGTCAACGGTG
The DNA here is from genome assembly GCA_965221905.1 of Chloroflexota bacterium. GTDB lineage: Bacteria > Chloroflexota > UBA11872 > VXOZ01 > VXOZ01 > VXOZ01. The sequence goes on along the minus strand of OZ244922.1, from coordinate 1,728,124 downwards.
ATCAGGATGCGCTGTTGTACGTCTCCGCTTATGTCAAGACTTGAGATACCGTCCAGGCCGGAAATCTTCGGCAGGATGCTCTTCTCGAGTATTTGCTGGAGTTCAACAATTTCTCTTTCACCCGTGATGCTAATCCGTATTACCGGGAAGGAATCCGGGTTGATGCGGCCGACAATGGGCTCATTAACTCCATCCGGGAAACGGAGCCCGGACACCTTTGAATTAATGATGTTTTCCGCTTCTTCCATATCGGTGCCAAACTCGAAGGTGGCAATGATGATGGATTGGTTCTCCGTGGATATCGATTGGATAACATCGAGACCGTCGATCCCCACAATTGCATTCTCTACTGGAATCGTTACGTTCTCTGAAACCGATTCAGGGTTGGCCGAAGGATAGAAGGTCGTGACCGTAACCAGAGGGAATTCGATCTCCGGAAATAGCTCCACAGGCAACCTGCTGTAAGTGAAAATGCCCGTTGCCAATACCAGAATGACGGCGAGCACCGTAACTGAGCGACGGCGCAGCGCGAGATTAGTGATGAATGCAATCAATGCAGCCTCCAGGGAGCATTCAGATTAATGTTCTCATAGTTTAAGTATACCTAATAGTTTACGTTCCGTGCTCACTTAGTTATTGACATTTTAGTATATCAAGTTAATGATCTTTGATCGGCAAGGTGGCGTAAAGCGGCAAGTTCCGCGCATGCCATGACACTGAAGAGCTTGCAAGACCTTAAGCCTGAATACCGATTTGGGAAGCTGGAGACACCGAAAGACAATGAACGGAGCCGCGAGTTGCGCCCTACAACCAGCGTTTGCCGTCTAGTCTTTAACAATCTGAAAGCGTGTTCGTGAGGCCCTTCCGTAGGAGACTTAGCAGCGCCAACAGGTGTGTTTGCTTTTGGCGGCAGTCGGTGAATGTCTAATCATGTGGAGCGAAATACGCCATTAGTCCGGCAGGGCTTTCCTGCGGAGGCGAAAGTACTCGCTGATGCTGCAGTTAGACTTTTCGGTCACTGCATACGGCAAGGACTCCTCCACCGCATCCCTAGCACCGGGCACGACGCGGCCTCAATGGATCTAATGAGACCCAAGCCCGGATTCGTCCTACCCACATGCGGGTACACTTGCAATTCTCCTGGAGCCAAAACCGAATGAAGATTGTCTTGGACCCCGGTCATGGCGGGCGTGATCCCGGTGCGATTGGGGTCCCGCTGGCAGACCCGCCGGACGGCATGGAGCCCAATGAGCGGCTGCAAGAAAAGGACGTCACCCTCAATGTTTCGCTGTTGGCTGCGGCGGCTCTCCGCGAATTCGGCTATACGGTGCTGTTGACCCGCGAAGCGGATGTGGACGTGCCGCTTCACGAGCGCACCGGCTTGGCCTTGGCGGAGCAGGTAGACGCCTACATCAGTATTCATGCCAATGCCGGTGGCGGAACGGGCAGCGAGGTCTGGTACCAGGATGGTGACGAATCTTCTCGGGCATTTGCCGCAGCGCTGGAAAAGGGCATTTGCGATATGGAATTGGTGCCGAATCGGGGACTGAAAGTAGGTAGTTCAGCGACACGCACTAATTGGTACACCTTTTCACAGCTTGCCAACGATGCGCTGCTGGAATTGGCGTTTCTGGACTACGAAAGCGACGCGCTGCAGCTTCAGCGGCATCCCGATCGCTTTGCGCAGGGCATCGCGAATGGAATACAGGCGCACTTGCCATTAGATCGGGGCATTCATGCTCGGTGCGCGTTGGAAAAACAGCAACTCATCGCACAGCGGGATGCCATGCTCGAGCAAATGTATGGGGAATTGATGTCAGATCGCACCGACTTGGCCTACGCCATTCGCATAGCCAACGGTGCCAGGCACCCCAACGATCTCGGCGGCATGACGAGAGAAGATCGGCTGCGAATTCTCAATGAAAAGTGGGCTGGGAAGATTTGAGAAGCGTTCTCTCGTGATCCTACTCCCGGCGCGACCGCTTTGTTCCACATCATCATCCGGCGCCGGCGTCCCAGAGAAACCGAGTACATTGTAACGAACCGAATCCAAGAAACAGGAGAGACTGCATGACTGGAGTTGAACTGGCCGGCCTAGGCGGCATTACTGTTGGCGTTCGCATTCTCGTTTCCGCCCTCAAGCAGGCAGGGCTGCCCAAACGCTTCGCCCCACTCACCGCGGTGACGCTCGGAGCGATTGCCGGGAGCGTTGGCGGAAACATTACCGGTGCGGACTGGTACGCGGGTCTAGTGCTGGGCATACTGGCAGGCGGCGCTGCCGTCGGCCTGTATGAGATCGGCCGCCAAGCGACCAAGAACCCGCCGGAAGAGCTGCTTTAGACACCTAGTCTCGGTTAGGGTCGTCTTGCCGCGTGCACGCTCGATTCCGGCCGACAAGCCCTAGAGCGGGGGCTTGTCCCCCGCTCTAGGGCAGGATATGAATACTCCATCTCAGGCAAGGTGGTGAGTTGACCATATGCCACAAACCCAGAGACACCGGGCCCGCAAATTGAGCTGCCAAGTGGTTGGAATTCACAGGGATGTACCGGGTTTTGAAAGACCTTAACTGCGAAGCGCTAGGGTCCCATTGCTATCTTTCGGCTGGCAGCGGTTTCTGACAGCGACTCGGCAGGCCGCAGCACAATCTCGCTCTCCACGCTATGCTGACACAACCGGCCGGATTCGTCAGACACTTTCAGATGGCTTGTTTTAAGACAAATACTCTGAATAAGGACACGTCCGCCTATAAAAGAGGACCTGTCCTTCAATTTACCTTCTTGTCTCGGATACGCGCATGAATCGGCCTGAAAGCATGCCCATTCAGAGGTTCAAGAGCCCCATAGAAGTGCGGACTCGAGCTGGAAAGCTTCGGCCGATCGCATCATGGCTTACTTAGTTGTCAAGCTTTCCGAGGAATGGATTGAAGAATGTGGATCGGTTATGTTTGAATTGGTTGTAGTCGGGAAATCAAGGCGTAACTTGGCCACTGCAAGTGGGTCTTTAGATTGAGGAGACCAAACTGATGATCCTGCCTCGCGAAACGCAAGAGACTGTAGACAGTATGGAGAATGACAAATTCGAGACGGATGCAGTAGGCAGCGATGAAAGCGACGACTCGTATCCAATTGACCAATACGATCTAGTTTCTTCACCTAACGACTTCAATACGAAAACTCTCGTGGACTTCATTGACTCGGGTGTTGTTGTCATTCCCGGATTTCAACGCAACTACGTTTGGGACATAAATAGGGCATCAAGACTGATTGAGTCCATAATAGTTGGGCTCCCTATACCGCAGATTTTCCTCTACGAACAGGGGCGCAACGAATTCCTAGTAATTGACGGACAGCAGAGGCTAATGTCGATTTATTACTTTGCCAAGGAGAGGTTTCCTCGGAAGGAAAAGCTAGCAGAACTCCGTTTGCTCGCGGAAGGCCAAAGCTCAGTGCCAGCGGATCAACTCTCTAATGACGAGTACTTCGTCGACTTTCGACTAAGCCTGCCAGTGAGCATCCCAGAGCGGCCAAACCGGTTCCACAAACTAAGCTACTCGAACTTAGATGACGAATATCGGTCTTCTTTTGACCTCCGGACGATAAGACACATCATAGTACGACAGGTGGGGCCGACCGGTGATGAAGCCATGTATGAGATTTTCAATCGGCTTAATTCGGGCGGCATTAACTTGACGCCCCAGGAAATTCGAAGGTGTACATTCGACTCGAATTTCTATGAAATGCTTTACAGAACCAACACCCAAGAAGAGTGGCGAAACCTGGTAGGTACACAGATCCCAGACACGCGTATGAGAGATGTGGAGATTCTGCTTCGTGGATTTGCAATGCTAATCAATGAAGAGTCCTACCGACCTTCTATGGTTAAGTTTCTAAACAAGTTCTCTCAAGAAGCAAAATTATTCGATGCCCGCCAACTTAGTAAACTGCAGCAGTTGCTAGAATCTTTTCTGATAAGTTGTCAGGACTTGCCATCAAATGCTTTCCAAAATATCCAAGGTCGATTTAGCCCAATGATTTTTGAATCAGTATTTGTTGCTGCTTGTCGGGAGCCCTACAGCGTAGGAACCGTGGTTGAAGGGAGCGTAAACCTTGAATCACTGAATTCCCTAAAGGAGGACGATGTTTTTCGAGGTGCTACCCAGAGCCAAACAACTAGCATGGCGAACGTGAAGAGGCGTCTAGAACGAGCTCGGGACATATTGGTGCTGGAATAATTCCATGGTAGAACCAGGACCGGATACAAACAACCGAATTGAAGAGTTGTGGAGTGACCATAGGGACTTGGTGGCCTACCTGCAATCTCGCAGCCAGTTACGGTTACAGTCCAGAATAGAAGACGCGTTCAGCAAGACACTCATCATAGCAGCGGCAAGTTACTTCGAAACGAGACTATCGCAATCAATAGTTGAACTTTACTATGAAACAACACGGGAGGCAGACGCTCTCGCACAGTTCGTTAAGAAACAGGCAATTGGAAGGCGCTTTGCTCAGCTATTCGAGTGGGGTAATGAAGGCAGAACCAGTCAGAATGCTAACTCTTTCTATCGGAAATTTGGCCCAGAGTTCAAGAGTTACATGGAGGGAAAGGTTAGAGAGGACATTTCCTTAGATCAATCGGTGAAAGCATTCTTAGAAATTGGAAACCTTAGGAATCAAATGGTTCACGGAAACTATGCGGACTTTCAACTAAGCAAGACCGTTGATGAGGTTTTTGATCTATACCGAAAAGCGACAAACTTTGTTGAAAGATTTCCGGCTGCCATACGAGAGTTTATTGAATTTGATAGATCAATAGACTAGGTTTCTGTTTTTTCTCTCTATTCATGCATTGGAACTGTCTGGCAATTCCTCCCTTTGCCCCGGTCGTGTTGGATATAGATTCATCCCTCAACGAAGTCACGACTTTCAATTCCTGTGGCTTCTCTTCGATCCTCTCACGCTGCACTAATTGGAGTGGGGCTCCTCAGCCAACGAGCCATGTTGCATTAGTGCACGACTCTTGCGTCACAATTGCACCTATGTGTAGGAGTGAGCTCTCATAAAGGGCTTCACCGCACCACACGAACATCTATGCAATACTTCATCTCTTCATTGGAAGGCACCTAGATGGTCCCACATCATGAGAGGTCTTTCTTCAAGCGGGCGCCGGAGACGCTCCATCTATGTCGCCTGGCTGTCTGGCTGGCATGGCGCGCCCAGCCGCTTCTGGGCAGCCTCCTCTTGCTGTTGTTCGCCGTGCAGGCGTCCCTCCCGCCCCTGCTCCTCTGGTTCACGCAGGCCCTGGTAGACCGGCTCACGTTCGACCTTGGATTGACCGCGCAAGCACCTGACGTGGTGCGGCTACTTCCCCTTGGCGCTTGGATCGGCCTTGCGGCCGCGGCGGTCGCCCTCTCCCAATTCTTGCAGCCCCTTTCCGCCACGTTTCCGGTCATGGTGGATGATCGCATCACGGGCTTCGTTGGGCGTGAACTGATCCGCGTCGCCAATAGCTGGCAGGGCCTGGCACGGTTCGAGAACCCACAATTTGCCGACGATCTGGCACACGCCCGCCGGTACGTTAGCGGCGGCGGGATGGACATCATGAGAACCGGTGAGTTCGCGGCGTTATCCCTTCTCACCGCCATTGGTATGGCAGTGGTCTTGGCGGCCTTGCATCCCCTTGTGCCGATAGTACTCCTACTGCTCACGCTCCCAGCCATTGGGCAGCGGTGGGACTTTTCCGACCGCATGGGCAGTCATCTTTATGTGCAGACCCCTGAGACACGCCGTCTCGAGTACAGCCGCGGCATGATGTTGACCCCCGAACCCGCTAAGGATGTGCGCTTCTACGGACTGAACGAGTTTTTCGCGCAGCGATACACAACCATCTTCGACCGCACCTTGGAGTTGCTCTACCGCGTACGCCACTCCATGGTGCCGCGCGTAACGCTGGCAAGTTTGCTTGCAGCGCTGGGGGTTGGCGTGCTCTGGGTCTGGCTGGCGTGGCGTGTGTTTCTCGGTGAAGAGTCCTTGGGCGCCTTCTTGCTCTACGGTGGGGCGGCCGCCTTACTCCACCAGCAACTCCTCTATGTTGGATTTCAAATGGGCTTTCTCCCTCTCGCCTTTAGCAGACTGCGCACACTGAAGCGCATCCTGGAAGCGCCACCGGACTTGCCACAGCCCAGCCAACCCAAACCGACGCCAAGCCCTATCCGGGAAGGCATCGTCTTCGAACACGTCGGCTTCACTTATCCAGGCACCAACAAGCCGGTATTGGAGGATGTTTCATTCCATTTCGAGCCGGGCCAATCCACGGCGCTCGTGGGGCACAACGGAGCCGGCAAGACAACCATCGTCAAGTTGCTGCTGCGCTTCTACGATCCTACCGGCGGGCGCATTCTGTTAGATGGCGTCGATTTGCGCGAGTATGACCTAGCCGATCTGCGTCGCAGAATGGGTGTGATCTTCCAGGATTTCGTCCAATACGAGCTGACGGCAGGCGAGAACGTAGGGCTGGGTCAGGTGGAAGTGTTTGACGACGAAGAGCGTATCCTCGCCGCTGCCGCCCAATCCGGCGCCGACGAGGTCTTCGAGAGGTTGCCGGACGGTCTTGAGACCCAATTGGGCCGGCAATTCGGCGGACGCGAACTCTCCGGCGGCGAGTGGCAAAGACTCGCGTTGGCGCGGGGCTTCATGCGGGACGCTCCACTCATTGTTCTCGACGAACCGACCGCTGCGCTGGACGTGGAGACCGAGTACGCAGTGTACCAGCGCTTCCACGCGCTAACGCGGGACAAGATCACCGTGCTCATCAGTCACCGCTTCTCCACGGTGCGCATGGCCGACCGCATCCTGTACTTGGCAGATGGGCGTATTGCCGAAGCAGGTACCCACGACCAACTCACGGCGCAGGACGGAGGGTACGCTCGCCTTTACCGACTGCAGGCAGCGCAGTATACGGATGCAACGCAAGAGGAAGACGGGGCGTGAATCTATTGTTAAAGCAACTCCGCATGGTGCGGTCCACCATCGTCCTCTTCGGTCGCGGGCTCCACCTGGGCCTAGCGCCGACACCGGGCGTGGCGACGATCTTCGTAGCTCTGGCTTTGCTAACTTCAGCTATGCCGGTTGCTCAAGTGTGGCTCGCCAAGGTGCTATTGGACCAGCTCGCGCTCGCAGTGGGCGGGGCCGCAATAGCGCTGTCTGCTATTTTGCTAACAGCCGCATTCTACGCCTTGATAATGGTCTTGAAGACAGCCCTGGAGCCCGTTCAGGAAGCTATCACCGCGAGGCTGGAAGAGCGGGCCCTTGGCGAATTCGACCGTCGTCTCATGGCGGCAGGCGGTCGCATGGTAGATCTCTATGACATTGAGCGGCCGTCCTTCCAAGAGAGACTTGCGCATGCCATGTTTGGCAGCCGCATCGTGCCCCGGCTGGTGGGGTTCCTGCAGAGCGGCTTGCGCCCTGCCTTGACCTTGGCGGGTCTGCTCGTTCTGCTCGTGCGGCTGCATCCGCTCATACCCCTGGTCCTGTTACTCGCAACCATTCCCTACCTCATTAGCGAGCGGCGCATGGCGAGAAACCGCCACAAGGCCATCGAAGAGCAATCTCGCGCGGCTCGTGAGATGGCGTATTACACTCAGGTAGCCACTGAACCACAATCGGCCAAGGAAGTGCGCGTCTTTGGCTTGGGCGGCCTCTTCCTCCAACGTTTCGAAGAGCGGCGTCTGCGGGCACTCCGCGAGCTCGATCGGGTGCGACTGAAACACCTGCGGAGCAACGGCTTCTTTGGCGCCCTCTATGCCGCGGCTTTGGGCGGCGGATTCTGGTACGTGGCGGCTCAGGCCGGAGCGGGCCAACTCACCGTGGGAGACATCGCCCTCTATCTCGGCGCCATCACTCAGTCCGAAACGGCGCTCCGCTACATAGGACAATGGGTGGGCAGGCTCTACGAAACGACTTTGCGGCTCGACACCATCTTCAGCTTCCTGGACAGCAGCGAGCCGCGGATTGCACTTCCCGCTCCTGCCGACGCCCTCGACGCACCTACACTTCTCCAACAGGGTATTTCGCTGCGGAACGTCACGTTCCAATACCCAGAGGGCGAATCAGATGTCCTGTGTGGAGTCAGTGCGGCACTCCCTGCAGGCAAGGTAACCGCACTGGTGGGTGTCAACGGCGCCGGCAAGAGTACGCTCGTCAAGCTGCTTACCCGCATGTACGACCCCGTGGAGGGAGAAATCCTGCTGGATGGCCAGCCCTTACACGAGTACGACTTGGAGAGCCTGCGTCGGCGCATCGCCGTTGTTTACCAGGACTTTGCGCGCTTTGCCTTGAGCCTTGGGGAAAACATCACGGTGGGCAGCGGCGGTCTGGACGCGAGCGAGGAGCGCATGCGGCAAGCGGCAGTCTGGGCGGGAGCAGACCAGGTGGCTGCCGGATTAGAAAGAGGTTACGACACGCAACTCACCCGCCGATTCTCAGGCGGGGTGGAGCTCTCCGGCGGGGAGTGGCAGAAGGTTGCGCTGGCGCGCGGCTTCATGCGCGATGCCGCGCTCGTAATTCTCGATGAGCCGACCGCTGCGCTGGATGCCGAGGCCGAGTACCACCTCTTCCAACGTTTCCGAGAGTTGATTGCCGGTAAGACGGCTCTCATAATCTCGCATCGATTCTCTACCGTGCGCATGGCGGATAACATCATGGTACTTGAGGACGGAGGCATCATAGAGACCGGTTCCCATCAGGAACTCATGGCCGCAAATGGGCGCTACGCCGAACTCTACTCGATGCAGGCGAGTTGGTACCGCTAGCACACACTGGCTGCCTCAATCCGTACGCCTTCAGTCTGTACGTCCTGTTTGCTCCAATGCCACACCCCTTGTATCCTGTCAATGGAAATCATAACTTCGCTTACAGTTTTTCTATCAATCACTTGACTTTATTTGACACCATTCTGATTAGACATTTATAATTATAAACAATCTATTTATTCCTAAAGCTAAACCGTAACTACCCTAAGGCTGGAAGTGTAGCCCTGCATCAGAGCCTATGAACGGAACAACAGTGGGCGAACCTCTTATCGAAGCAGAAAACCTGACCAAGCACTACGGCCAAACAATCGCGCTGCACGAAGTTGATATGCAGGTTCGCGAAGGTATCACGGGATTGTTGGGGCCGAACGGCGCGGGCAAGAGCACGGCTATGAAGCTGTTTCTCGGGTTGCTCAGGCCCACCGCCGGCGCGGCAACGGTCTTGGGAGAGAAGCCCTACGAAGATGTCGCCATTCGCATGCGTCTGGGCTACATGCCGGAGCACGATTGCCTGCCAGACTTTCTCACGGCATCGGAATTTCTCAGTCACATGGCCCAGGTGAGCGGCATTCCTCCCAAACACGCCCGCACCCGCGCCGCCGACATGCTCCGGCACGTGGGCCTGGATGAAGAACGCTACCGCCACATCAAAGAATACTCCACCGGCATGAAGCAGCGTGTGAAGCTGGCACAAGCCCTGGTGCACGACCCGGTGATGGTGCTGCTCGACGAACCAACCGCCGGCCTTGACCCGGGCGGACGCGAAGAGATGCTGGAACTCGTGCGGCGGACCGGCAAGCAATTCGGTATCAATATCATGCTTTCGTCACACCTCATGGGGGATGTTGAGAGTACCTGCGACCGCATCGTCGTGATCGAAGGCGGCAGCATCATCGAGCAGGGCGACGTGTCCGATTTCACGCAAGAGACCGAGACGTTTTACCTCGACGTGGACGATCGTCGTGAAGAGGTGATTACCGCTCTCGAAGTCCGTGGCATCAAGGCGTCTATTAGTGGAGCATCGCTGGTGGTCCGATTGCATGGTGACGACCAACTCGACGACGTCCGCGACGCGCTGGTAAAGGCAAAGGCCCGGTTGCGGCGACTCGCCCCCAGTCGCGGCGAACTCTCAGACATCTTCCGGAGGAATGCAGGATGACTGAGGCGCAGGGCGAGATCTACGATCTCGGTTACCAACACTACGACGGCCCACGCGGCGGCAGGATTCAAGCCGTGCGTTCATTGTGGGTGAATAGCTTCCGAACGACCCTTGGCTTAGGTCGGGGCGCCCGCGCTAAGATCTTGCCGGTGCTCATGTCACTCTTCGTCGTTGCCCCGCCTGCCGTCTTCCTCGTGTTGGCAGCGGTATTGCCGGTTGCGGAACAGGTCAGCCATGCTGATTTCTACGAAGCTACGGCGATACTTCTGCTTCTCTTCTCAGCCATCATCGCACCGGAGCTGCTCATTCCCGATCGGCGGAGCGGTGTCACTACTCTTTACCTGGTGCGGCCTCTGACCGCCTTCGACTACGTCGCGGCACGTTGGTCGGCATTTCTCTGCGTCACGCTCGCGGTCACTCTTATGGGACAGGTGCTCGTACTCGCCGGAAACCTGCTCTTAGCGGAGAAGCCTGGTGAATTCCTGCGGGAGAACTGGCTGGACATACCCAGCTTCATCTTGGCCGGAGTCATCATCACCGTGTTTGTAACGACCATTCCAATGGCAGTAGCGGCATTCACCGACCGGCGGGCCTACGCCGCGGCGTTTGTCATCGCACTCTTTGTGATCACCACGCCGATGTCGGGACTGCTCACAACCGAATGGTGCGAGACCTCGGTGTCGTATGCCGTGGACAGCGGTGAAGTTGTCGCCGAGGATGGGGTAGAAGAATGTGGACGCTTAACCGGCGACTATGCCAAGTGGTTCGTGCTGCTGGACGTTGGCCGCGCTCCCACGCACCTCAGCGACCTGATGTTCGACGATGACACCCAAGATGACGCGTCCGCCCTTGTCGCCGAGCTGCCCCTGGCCGTACCCATAGGCTGGTATGGTCTCTTGGTCGTCGGACCGGGTGCGCTCCTGTTGCTGCGGTACTGGAGAATGAAGATATGACCGGCCCTGATGCTCCTATCATTGCCGTCGAGAGTATTTCGAAATGGTATGGGAGCGTCGTGGCGGTAAACGACGTTACCCTCACCGTCGAGCAGGGGATCACCGGCTTGCTGGGTCCGAACGGCGCGGGCAAGACGACGCTCCTAAAGATGATCGAAGGCCTTGCCTCCCCATCGGACGGCTCTGTCACCATCTTTGGACAATCGCCGCGCAACAACCCGAATCTCTTTCGCCGCGTCGGTGTCATGTCGGAGCACGAGGCCGTGTACGGCTTCCAGACCGGCAGACAATTCGTCGAGTGGTCCGCCAAGCTACACGGCGTTACCGCCATAGATGAAGCAACCGAACGCGCCATCGAGCGCGTGGGACTGACCGATGCGCAGCACCGACCGCTTGGCACGTACTCGCGCGGGATGCGACAACGAATGCGACTGGCAGCAACCATCGTGCACGAGCCCGAGGCGATCATCCTCGATGAACCGCTAAACGGCACCGACCCGCGCCAGCGCCTGGAGTTCCACGATCTCATGCGCCACCTGGCGGACGAAGGCCGGACAATCTTGATCTCTTCGCACATCTTGGAAGAGGTCGAAACCCTGGCCGACCGGATTCTCCTGATGGTAAGCGGCAAATTGGCCGCTTCCGGCGACTTCCGGGCGATTCGCGCCAAGCTCGACGAGCAACCTTATAACGTGCGCATCGTGTCCAGCGAACCTCGACAGATGGCGGCAGCGCTTATCGAGTTGGAGACCATCGAATCGGTCTCGCTGGGAGCCGACAACGACGTGATCGTACTCAGTAGGAACGTGGCAGTACTGCAACGCTCGCTTGCTCGCATGGCCAAGGACCGCAATATTCGCCTCGAGCGCGTGGAACCGCTGGACGATTCGCTCGAGAGCGTTTTCAGCTACATCGTGGAGGGCTAGATGGCTGAGGTATTCTTGCTCTCACTCCGGCAGCTTCTTAGCCGCTGGCGCGTGCTCGTCATTCTGCTCCTAGCTGCCCTTCCGACATTGCTCATCCTATTGATAAGACTCCTAGGCGAGTCAGACATCGGATTCGAACAGGAATTCATTGACACCATAGTCGACGGCATGGTCATCGGCGGCATCATGCCAATCGTTACGATGGCCCTAGCCACGGCCGCTTTCGGCAACGAACTCGAAGACAAGACCCTCTACTATCTTGTGCTTAAACCGGTCTCGCGAGTGTATATTGTGCTTGCAAAACTGCTTGCGACATTGGTCGTGGCCCTGCCATTGGTAGTGGCAAGCGGGCTCGTGGCGTCTGCGCTGATAGGCGCTGAGATCGCTACTCTCGGCACGCTCGCGGTTGCTCTCGTAGCGGGTGTGACCGCCTACGCCTCGATCTTCACTCTGGCCGGACTGCTGACCCCACGGGCGCTCGCCTACGGTCTGGTGTACGTGCTCGTGTGGGAAGGGCTGCTGAGCACCATCATAAGCGGCGTTCGCTATCTCAGTGTACGCGGCTATACACTGGCGCTTCTTCACGGCATGGACGGGAGCAGCTTTGCATCCCTCGAAGCCCGCGTAATTGAGTTTCCCGCCGCAATCGTTGGGACCGGCGTCGTGATCGTGGCCTTCTTCTTGCTTGCGTTGTATCGCCTGCGCACCATGGACGTGCCTTAAGGCCAGCCGCGCGCGTTTAGGAGAGTGTTTGCAAGGCCCATGAAAACCGTTCGTGCTGAGGCGGCTCCGCCAAGTCCCTGTCGAAGCATGAACGGCATTTCTAACGCCGCTTCCCCATTGCAACGTTCGCCCTTCGACAAGCTCAGGGCGAACGTTGCTGAGCACCTTGCCGCAGTTATGTTCTCTTGCCGCGTAGTACGCTCAATCCTTGCTAACCAGCCGTAGCGCGGAGGTTTGTCCCCCGCTTCTTGGCGCGAAACGTACACATCATCTCAGGCAAGGCGCTTAGCGCGGACAGCACCCTCCAAGGGTCAGGCGCCAGCCTAGGGGCGAGAAAGGCAACGCTGACTCAGACGGTCTCGATGCGACCGAAATCACGCAACACTCGCAGAGTGCTCAGCGTAATCCTCGCCTGCCATTCTCTCCTGGCGATCTGCCATGCCTCAGGATACTGGTCTCCCCATGAGAAGTTTGGCGACCAGGCGCCGTCCTCGCCTTGCTGCTCGATCTCGAAATCCAAATTCATCGCCACTTCGTCCGCAAGCCCAGCCGCCAGCGGTGAATCCGGGGAGGATACCAAGTACAGGGGCTTGAGCACATAACCACTCAATTGCTCAGGCTGTCGGGCGACACCGTGCTCCGCAGCCTTAGCCAGTTTCGCCCAAATGCGGTCTCGGTAGGGCTGGGGCAGAGATGCGGTTTCCGCGAGGCTGACAAAGCAAATGATGTCGTGCATCTCCACTTCATCGGGCAGCGATTCCAGGTGCTCGAAAACCGACGTAGTCAATGTATCCAGCAGGTCTGTCGGCGCTATTCCGCTGTAGTCGTGCAAGTAGCCGACTATCTCAACACGCGGGTTGACCAAGAACCCGCCAAATCCCGCTTCGCTACCGGCATAGTCCCACCAAGGAGCGTGGGGCGCATCAGCAGTTTCGGGTGGAATAATCGGCCACACCTGCCGGGACACATCGTACGTTTCGAGTAGGTATTCAATTCCCCTACGCACCATTGGATGGTCTGCTGGGACGCGAAGAGACCGGAAGTTTTGGAACGCCACCGTCGTCGCAATGACTGACGACGCCGGAGTTCTGAGATCGGGTTCCAGACCGTGGCCGAAACCACCGTCGTCGTTCTGGTACGCCGCCAGCGCAGCCAAGACATCATTCTTAGACCCGGCTTCGAAGTTATATGCAATAAGTGCTCGGTCTAAGTCTCTGCCCTGATCCAAAACAAAAGTCTTGGCGCTTTCAAATGCCGCTTGCGAGAGTTTCTTCATTCATTCCTTCTTAATTTAGGTTGCGGAACCAACTGGATCGTCCTTAGGTCCTGTACAAGAATTCACTTAGTGGACAGCCAACGCAATGTTAACCCTTGGCTTAGCGCTCGTGAATCAGCTAACCAAAATGATCAACTTAACTTTAGATGATGGAGCGAGCGGTTGCCACGTGAAGAAGCAACAGGCCTGGATTGAAGAAGGATGTCTACCGTCACCCTAGTATCGACCGCCTACGCCAACGGGACAAGGAGGCAGCTTGACCGGGAAAGTCCGGCTCAACGGACGTCATTTCAACCCTGGGAAGGCAAAGTTATGGCATGCTCTAGCGACACAACCGGGAAATTCAAGTCCTTGATAATTGCGCCGAGATGCTTGTCACTGCTATATTAGGTGCGGAGCGGCTTGATGGAGTAAAAGGGGGTGGAGTACAATGTAGCATCGGCCGCACTTCTGTCCGTGTAATTCCATTATCGAAGTCTTCCTCTAAAAGGAGGGATACCATGGCGGATACACTCTCTAGACGAACCGTCTTGCGCGGCGCGCTGGTAACCGGCGCGGTTGCGATTTCAGCAGCCTGTGGCGCTGTACCTGTAACGCCGGCGGAGACGGAAAAAGCCCCCGATGCGCCCAAGGCGGCGGAAGCGCCCAAGGAAGAAGGCCCAAAGACGATCAACTTCCTCCACGTACTCGAAGGCCAGAATGAGACCTGGCAAAACGGTTGGGCAGAGGTGGTAGAGACGTTTGAGGCGAAGAATCCCGGTCACAAGGTAGAGATTGCCGACTCTGCGTTTGGCGAGTTGCCGACCAAAGCGGCGGCTGCCCAAGCGGGCGGGCTCAAATTTGACATCATTTACGGCTATTTTGGGTGGGTAGGTACCTTTGTCGCGGGCAACATTGTCCAGGCCCTCGATCCCATCATTGCCACGGACCCAGCCATCGATCCCGCCAACTTCCATGATGCTGCCAAGTGGATCCATAAGGGCCAGAATTACGGCGTGGCCTGGTGGATCAACTCGCGGGAAATCTGGTACAACAAGAGCCTCATCGTCAATGCCGGTCTTAAGACCCCAACCGAGCTCGAGGCTGAGGGTAACTGGACCTGGGAAGCTGCCCTGGAAGCAGCCCAGAAGCTGACTAAGATCGAAGGCGATCAAGTCGTCCAGGGCGGTCTCGGCACTCAGCCGCATGTCCCCTCTGTGCTGACGTATTACTCATGGGCGTGGGGCGCCGATTTCTGGAATCCGGATTGCTCGCAGGCCGGCTTCGGCAGCGATGAATTCCGCGAAGCTGTACAGTTCCAAGCGGATACCTTTAACAAGCACAGAGTGCAGGGCGGCAACTACTTCGAGGGGAACACGGCCATCTATCACACTGGGCACTTCCAAATCCGGCGCATCAATGAACAGGTCACGGCAAATGACCTGTTTGAAGTCGGCATGGCGCCGACCCCGAATGGGCCGGGTGGTCGCAAGGCCGCCTATGCCGTGGTAGCCATCCACCTCGGTTCTCAGGCCGAGAACGTCGAGGGTGGCTGGGAGTTCATCAAGCACACGGTGATCGGCGACCTGCAGGAGATCTGGGTCCCACAGGGCGGCGGACGCTATCCGGCGGATTTGCGCCGCGAGCCGATCACGACCAAGGACTACGAGGACGCGAGCGTCTACAAGAAGATGGCGGAAATTGCCAACGCGACGCCGACACTCATCCAACAGGGCGACTTCAACGATATCTGGCGTAATGAGACGTGGCCGGCAATCTTGGAAGGCTCGCTCACCGTACCCGAAGCGCTGCAAAAAACGCAGGATCAAGTCCAAATTTGGCTGGACGATCGCGGTTGTCTCTGGTAGACGTGACAACGTGACTACTCGACCAGGGGAGCGCGGCCCGCTCCCCTGGTTCTCTTTTAGGCGTTGCATTGCCTGGAACTTGCCGCACGACTCAATAGCATGCGAGTATGAGTCTGGTTTGCTTGGCAATCTCTAACGGATAGGGGAGTTTAGACATGGCTCGATTGGCGAAAGTGGCCGTTTGCTCCACTCCGAATACCGTGCTTGGAGAGAGTGACGAGGAACGTTATCAGTTCAACTTGGGCAAAGCGGAGGAATTGCTCCACGAGGCTGCCGCGCAGGGGGCGGATATTGCCTGCCTACCGGAGGCATTTACCATTCGCGGCATCAGCGACGGCGGGACTAATCACCGCTGGCGCGAACCGGTACCCGGCGGGGAAACCTACCGGCGTATGGCGGCTATCGCGCGGCAGCACCGTATGTATGTCGTTGCTCCCGTAGTTGGCGTGGAGGACGGGGTTCACCGCAATGTGGCAATGGTCATCGGCCGCAACGGCGATTACATCGGCGGGTACCACAAGGTCCATCTCACTGTCACTGAAGAGGAAGTGTGGGGTCTCACCGCCGGCGATTCCTGGCCGGTCTTCGAACTGGATTTCGGCAAGATTGGCATTACCATCTGCTATGATGTCTTCTTCCCTGAGGGGTTCCGCATTCTCGCGCTCAAAGGCGCCGACATCATCTTTCACCCCACCATGTACAGCATGTATGGCGAGGTCGGCTGGGAAGCCGTGATCCAGTCTCGCGCCATCGATAACTGCGTCTACGTCTGTCCCGTAAACTACGGCTTCACAGACCATGAGCCCTGGATGCCGGGCATGTGCCTCAATCGCAGCAGTGTGATTGGACCGGACGGCATTGCGTTGGCGGACCGCGGGCGCTACTGGGGCGTGGCCCTTGCCACACTTGACCTCGACCGTCCGCGGATGGTCATGCGGGGTGGCACAACCGGTCTCGCGAGTTTCCGTGAAGACGCCTGGAATCACCGCCGTCCCGATACGTACGAGGAACTTCTCGACCACGGGTATTGGGCAACCGATCCGCCCAAGAAGCCGTCCACGCAGCCTGTTGAAGTAGAGGCCTAGTACCGTTTCAACCTAGTTCCAACACCCAACGACGCTCCGATTCTGTCCCCTATCCCGAGGGAGAGGGCAACGCATCAGAGTACAGTTGAAATGAAATTGCACTAGGCTTACTACCTATGCCCTTCCCAGTCGTTGCACAGAGTGCCTAGATGCGCCCTGAATATTCGTTTCAAACTTTTTACAAGGGGAGACTGTCGCATGCTCATCGACACTGACTCGTTCGTCACGCAGCGTATCGCTGAAGACGAAATCCTCGAACCGGAAAAGACCGCGCTGATCATCATCGACATGATGAACCGGTTCTGCAATCCGGTGTGGCTGGCACAAGGCAACCACCAAAAGGCTGAGTGGTTTGCACGCGAGCTCGATTACGTGATTCCCAACGTCACCGACGCACTTCACATATTTCGCGAAGCCGGTGCGCTCGTCGTCCATGCCGTCTGCGCCAGGTGGACGCTTGACAAGCGAGATGCTCCACTCCACATGCAAGAAAGGGACTACGACCTGTTCGACACCCCCGCCATGTCGGTGATCGATCAGTTGGCGCCCCTGCCTGGGGAACTGCTGGTACGCAAAACGACCGGCTCCGTATTTACCGGTACGGGGCTGGAGTATCTGCTGCACAACGCCGGCATTGAAAACCTGGTGCTATGCGGGCAGTACGGCAGCGCCTGCGTCTTCTATTCCCTGATTCAAAGCAGGGAACTCAACTTCAAGAAGCGGCTCTGGCTGGAGGACTGCATCCTCTATGGCAATGAGACTTCAAAGCACCTGTTCCCCGCGCTGGTCGGCCAGCACTGGGCCGTACTGGCAAACCGGGAAGAGGTCGCCAACGCGCTCGCTCCGTCCGCGGTTTCTGTAATCTGACCGCGAACAGCGGCAACAACGCAGATTCTTGGATGCTGAGAGACACTTGATTGGCTTGGGCAAACGTGAGAGCGTCCCCTCTCCACCAACCGAGACCCTTGCACTACGATTCGCGGAGCGGACCAGTTCCCTCTCCCGTCGAGGGAGAGGGTTAGGGTGAGGGTGAATCCCTCCACATTCCGAACTGTTTTTCAAAAGTCCCTGAAGAGCGGTGCAAGTCTATGCAATCTATCGTCGTAGAGGCCTGCAAGAAGTCCCCGATAACTATTGCCTCTAACTTAGAGCCTACCGCGGTTGAGTTCGGCGAGCGACAACTTCCAGTCCGGATTGTGATAGAGCCATCTCTGAAAGTTCTTCTTGATGGAGGGCCACTCGCTGTCCAGCAGTGCAAACCAAGCGGTATCCCGATTGCGTCCCTTGACGATCATGTGCTGTTTGAAGATGGCCTCAAAGCTGAAGCCGAGGCGTAGAGCCGCCGTCCGCGAACGGGCGTTCAGAGCATCGCACTTCCACTCCACCCGACGGTAGTTGAGCCTGTCGAAGGCCTCGCACAGCATGAGGTACACAGCCTCGGTATTTGCCTGTGTCCCCTGCGCGTCCGCCGCATACCAGATGTGGCCCAATTCCAAACGCCGCATTTCCGGCTCAATGTTGAGAAAGCTCGCCATCCCCACCCGCCGCTGAGATTCATGGTGGTGCACGGTGAAGAAGAGCGGATCATCGGACGCTGCCCTCTCTTCGAGCCAGCGTTGCATGTCCTCTGCCGTCTCAAAGGGGCCGTACGCCATGTATTCCCAAACGAGCTCTCTGATGGCGGAGCCATGTGTGCCCAGGAAGAGTTGGTTCACATCCGCCTCGGAATCAACCGGCGATAGCGTGACAAACTGCCCGACATAGTCCGTCCGCCGGGGCAATCCGCCCTGGCCTGCCGGTTCCACGACGTCGCCGCGTGGGTGAGAAGATTGTTTCATGAAGAGTCCACGTTACGTCCGGTGTTGAGCTTTCCAGCGCTCACGACAAGGGTGGTCGCTCGTTGCGCTTCTCCGCACCTAGACCAATCTCGCTACAGGGTCGATCACCTCAGGCCCTTTATTCCGGGTATTGTTTACCAGCGTCGAGACCTCGAATGCGTCCATCTCATCGTCAGGGTACGGCGCGATCACACTCGTAAGCGCCAAGGGGTCTTCCACATCCTTGTCCATCCAGAACGATTCCGATTCTCGCGGGAGAATCACCGGCATCCGATCATGAATCGGTTGTAGATAGTCATTTGCCGCCGTCGTGATGATGGTGCAAGACTTTACCATCTCGCCTTCGGGGTCTTTCCATGTCTCCCAGAGACCGGCGAACGCGAAGGGCTCCCCCGACTTCAGTATGATCCGCATCGGGCGTTTCTGCTTGCCGCCGAGCTTTTGCCATTCGTAAAAACCATCGGCGAGAATCAAGCAGCGCCGTTTGCGCAGCGCGGTGCGAAAGCTGGGCTTCTCCGCTACGGTCTCGCCCCTGGCATTGATCATGCGGTAGCCGATCTTCGCGTCTTTGGCCCAGAACGGGATCAGACCCCAGCGCATATACCCGGCGCGGCGCTCGCCGTCGTTCGTGACCGTGAGCACCTGCTGCGTGGGCGCGATGTTGTAAGCCGGTTCGTGTATGGCCTCATCGGCGGCAAACTCAAACCGCATGGCGAGCTGTGCGATGTCTGCTTTGAGGCTATATCTGCCGCACATGGTACCCTCCGCTCGTATGACACATGCGCACCTTCATTGCGTGCCATTATCCCATACCCGCGCCGCGCGTTACACCGGCTTGCCCCGCGTCTAGTGCCAGTCGTGAGAGGCAGGCATGGGCACCGAGGCGTCAAGCGCCCGCACCGCTGAGACGATGACGTTGGTGGTGCCGTCCCAGCGTGACACCACACCGTGCGCCAGGATCACCTGACTCCCCAGCGCTCTCCGGTGGCGGGCAAAGACCCGCGGCCAGAGGATGAGCTGTACGCTGCCCACCTCGTCCTCGATGGTGACGAACACCGTGCCGTCCCTGCCGCGTGGATGCTGCCGCGCCACCGGCCACCCGGCTACCTGTATCCGCTCACCCTCTTTCACGTCTTCTATCGCGACGGTGGGCAGCACCTCAGGGCCCAGCGAGGGTCGGAAGTGCTCCATCAGGTGCCCCTTGGGATAGATGCCCATGACCGCATACTCGCCCACCATCCGCTCGAAGTCGTCGAAGTCCGCCATCTGGGGCACATTGTCTGCCGTCGCCACCGGAAAGGCGCGTTGCCCATGCTTGGCGGGAGGAATAGCGAGACCGGCCTCCCAGAGCGCTACCCGACGATGCGGCGTCTGCGACGAAGTCGGCGTCTGCGACGAAGTCGGCGTCTGCGACGAAGTCGGCGTCTGCGACGAAGTCGGCGTGATCCCGTCGAACGCCCCCGCTTGCACCAGCGATTGCGCTGCCTGGGGCTTCACCCCCGTGCGCCGCACGAAGTCGCTCGCTCCGGTGTAAGGGCCGCCGCTCTCCCGCTCAGCAACGATGTTTTGCGCCACCTCTTCCCCTATATCCCTGACGAACCGCAACCCCAGCAGCACCGCGCCCTCCGCGGGGATGCACCGCACCTGGCTGCGGTTCACGCACGGATTCAGAAACGGCACGCCGAAGCTCTGCGCGTCCTGCTTGAGGGTTTCCAGCGGATAGAAGCCCATGGGCTGATTGTTCATCAAGCCGATGAAGAACTCCAGCGGGTAGTAGCGCTTCAGCCAGGCAGCCTGATAGGCCGTGATGGCGAAGGCATGACTGTGGCTCTCCGGAAACATGTAGTGACCGTTGATTTTGGCAAAAATCTTCTCCGCAACTGCCTCAGGCACTCCCCTACTCCGTGAGCCTTTTAAAAAATGTTGCCAGTGCATGGCGATCAGGTGCGCGTTGTTGGGCTTGCCGAACGCTCGCCGCACTTCGTCGGCTTGCGCCGCCGTCATGCCGGCCACGTCCATGATGAGTTGCACCACCTGCTCCTGCCACACGATGATGCCGTAGCCCCGCTCCAGCGCGCGCTGCTCCAAGGGATGATCGTACTCCCAGGCGACGCCGTGCCGGTACCGCTCGACGAACTGCGAGACCGCACTCCCCTGCACGCCGACACCGGGACGGATAAGCGCCACTTGATAGGCTAAATCCAGCAAAGTCCGCGACCGCAGGCGTTGCCCCATCTTGAGTTGCGCGGGCGACTGGAGCAGAAAGATGCCGATGGAGCGCCCCGCGTTGATCATATCGTACACCTGCGAGTCTTCAGGATCGACCCGGCTCAGGTCCGGCCGCGCTCCTTCTCTGGCTGCGATCAGGTCCAGCGCCTCTTCGATCTGGTCGAGGACGGGCAGGGAGAGCAGGTCGATCTTGGCAAAGTTGGCATCCGCCACGGAATCCTTGTTCCAGTCCATGATGTAGCGGCCCTCCATAGCGCCGGCACGAATGGGTACCAGCGCCGAAATGGGCGTGTCGCTCAGGATCATGCCCCCGACGTGCTGACCAAGTCCCTTGGGTGCATCCATGAGCGCAGGCCCGAGCCGGATGAGGTCGCGCCACCCCGCAGCCGTCACTTTCTCCCGAAAAGCCGGCAGCGCCAGCATCTCTTCCTTGAGATTGACGGCATCGTGCGAGTGAAGTTGCTTGGAAAGGAGCGACAGGTCTTCCTTGGGCAGTCCCAGGGCTTTCCCCAGGTCCTGGACGATTCCTTTTACCGAATAGGTAGCGATAGCGCCGGCCAGCACAGCGTACTCCGGCCCAAAATGCCGGTGCACCCGCTCCAGCAACGGGTCCCTAAGCTCTCGCGGAAAGTCCAGGTCGATGTCGGGCAGCATGGTCATGTCCGCGGAAATGAAGCGCTCCAGGGTGAGATTCCACTTGAGCGGGTCCACGTGGCTGATGCCGATGAGGTATCCGACTAAGAGCGCCACCGATGAGCCGCGCCCTCTGCCCGGCGGCCGCTCCTCCAACGGCGTTTCAGGGCTCACCAAACCGCGCTCCACCATCATCTGCCGCGCAATGCGCACGATCTCCCGATACAGCAACAGGAAACCGGCGAGCCCGTGTTTCTCGATCAGGTCAAACTCTTCGTCCAGCCGTGCCTTCACCTGTACCGATATTGTGCCGTAGCGCCGCACCGCTGCCGTCTCGCAGAGCGCGCGCAGGTACGCAATGAGCGTGAAGCCCTCCGGCACGTCGGGATCAGGCAGGGTGTAGCCAAGATCGGTACTGAGATCGAACGTGCATTGCTCTGCGATCTTCGCGGTGTTGGCAATGGCCTCAGGATAGTCTTTTAAAACATGCTCCATCCGGGCGTGGGACTTCAGGTGCAGGTGATGGTTAGGTTTGAGGTGGGGAAGCGCCTGGTCGATGGTGATATTGCGCTTGGCGGCCTCCAGCGCGTGCTGCAGCCGGTAGCGCTCCGGCGCGTGATAGTGCACGTCGTTGGTAGCGACCACGGGTACGCCTGCGTCCTGGGCAAGCCGCGCCAGTTCGCTATTGCGCTTGGTGTCGCCGCGCAGGAAGTTCTGCTGCAGTTCCACGTACACCGCGTCCCGGTTGTCTCCAACGAGGTCGTTGTCTTCGACGAAGTCGCCGTACCATGCCACATACTCTTTCAGCAGTGTCATCGCTGCTTGGTGGCGGCCTGCCTCGACTAATCGCGCCAGCGTTCCGTCACGGCCGCCGGTGAGCAAAATCAGGCCTGCAGCATGCTTCGGGAGATGTGCCGGGTCCAGCCGCGGCTCCCGACGGTCCACGGCGTTCGCCAGCGTGAACAGCCGCGAAAGGTTGGCATAGCCCTCCCGCGTCCTGGCCAGAAGAACAAGGCGCGAACCATCCAGCAGGGTGAGCTCGCCGCCGGTGATGGGCCGGACCTCCAGGCTGTTGGCAAGGCGTGCGAAGTCCAGCGCACCGCAGAGGTTGGTGTCGGTCAGGGCGAGCGCAGCATAGCCGAACGCCTTGGCCTGGGCGAGCAACTCGTGCGGGTGGGAGGCTCCCGTCCCGAAGGAGTAGAAGCTCTTGGCGTGCAGCTCAACGTATCCGGCGGACTGCGACTGCGTCGAAGACGGCGACTGCGTCGAAGACGGCGACTGCGTCGAAGACGGCGACTGCGTCGAAGACGGCGACTGCGTCGAAGACGGCGACTGCGTCGAAGACGGCGACTGCGTCGAAGACGGCGACTGCGTCGAAGACGGCGACTGCGTCGAAGACGGCGACTGCGTCGAAGACGGCGACTTTGTCGAAAACATGCGGCTGTCCCTATGAGACCTGCTGATACCAGCGTCCGCCTCTCCGGTCATGGAACAGGGTGAGCGGAATACCATCTGCCCGCCGCACCCGGTAATAGGTACGCGTAAGCGGCGCAGCCAGCCACCAGAGATCGAAGCACCACTGGTCGTCGATGCAGGCTACCTGGTGCCAACGGTTCTTCAGGCGTACGGCTACGGGCTGGTTATCCTCACCTGCCCGCACTTCCGCTGCCGTGGGCGTCGCCAGCGGTTTCATGCTGTCCTTCACTGCCGGATCGATGGGCACCTGCAGTGCGCGCAACTCCGGCGCGGGATGCCAGGGCGCAATATCCACCACCCGGAACAGCGCGCGCTTGCCCTGCATACGGGCTTGGAGCTGTCTGTCCGCCTCTACTAAACGGTCGGTCCTATCCTTGCGGACATCGCGGAGCAGCCCCATCTGCATAGCGGACTCGCCCGTTAGATTCGCCAGGGTGAGCGTCACTTCCTCGACGGGCGCGGGAGGATAGTCGGATTCCAGACGGCTTCTGATGATGCGCGCGGCCCGCTCGCAGCCCACGCCGTGCTTGAAGTTGATTACCTTCTCCCACGGCAGCGAGCGGAAAAGGCTGCACTGTATGGTGGCCTTCTCCGCATACCGCCCCCGCATTTGCGGTCGCGCGTACGCGCTCTTCAACAGACCGTCCAACGTTACCATGAAGAGTTCCAGGGAGGTAGAGACAAACGGCAGCGTGACGTGCGCGGTGACAGACTCCTCGTGTTTTAGCGGGACAAAGGGTTCGTCGTCTATGCCGTGGCAGAGCTGCCAGGCCCGTGTACCGTCAGTGCCGAACTGGTCGCTGAGTTGGTCTACACGCATGGCCGCCACGTCGCCCAGGGTGCGTAAGCCGAAGCGTTGCATGCGCGCCAGCACTGCGGGACCGAGCGGCAAAAGCGTAACGGGATGCGGCGCCAAGAACGCAGCCGCATAATCGGGAATCCGCGTTACCGCACCCGCCCGGCTGGCTTGAGCGGCAACCAGAGCGGGAAATTTTGTGTCCGCCACGCCCACACGCGGCGCGAGATCCGGCGGGACGGCGTTCAGCAGGGCAGCAACAAGCCGCTCTTCACTGCCGTAGAGGGTCTCCAGTCCGTCGAGGCGCACGTACGCGACGCCCGGCGCCGCATGCTCCACCCGGTCGCTAATCTCCTGCAAGGAGGTAAGCACCTGCCGGAATGTCCGCCGGTATGCCGGTTCGTTGGCTTCTATGACGACGGCGTTGGCATTATGGGAGAGCGCCTCTTCCAGCGACATGCCCACCGCTACCCCGGTAACGGCCGGGAAGACGTCACTGACCTGAGGGCTGCCCGCCGAGCGGTCGACAATCACAGCCGACGCTGCCGCCAGCGCGGGCTGCCGCCGCAACTCGCACTTGGCGCGCAAGTGGGTAATAAGCACACAGGCAACCTTCACGATGCCTCACCTCTCGTCTCGAATCCTATGACATAAATGCCGTTTGGCATCTATGCCGTTGCCACTTAAGAACTTCCTTTTTGCGCAGAAACCGCAATGGAGAGATCAGAAGTTCACCATGGCATGACGAAAGGAAGCCAGCACTGAACGCGCATCGGAGATTTGGACTCCGCCATTCCCGTTTTCGCGGGAATCTATCTTCGCCGCACCCTTGAATTCCTGCATACGCAGGAATGACGGAAAGGGGAAGCTGATGACCGCGTCTAGCAAATTCAAGCAGATACAGAACTAGCCAGGAGGCAACTGGCGATATTTGCACGCAACACGACCTAGAAGGTGTGTGAGAAGTTCACAGCCAATCGCCGATCATGGTTCGACAAGCCTATACTGAGCCTGCCGAAGTGCTCACCACGAACGGAAAAATGATCCCTTAAAAAAGAAAAGTCCTTCGGAAAAAGCCAGTATCCGTTCGTCCTGAGCTTGCCTGTCCTGAGCCTGCCGAAGGGTCGAAGGATGAACGGATACTCTTTTCACGCACCCTTTATTTCCACTCGTCGTCCGTTGGCCAGATGTTGGAACTACCCCTCGCGGCTCCTGCTCCCGGGGGCCGCTCTTCCGTCCAGTCCTTGACCGTATCCCGCCACTTGATGAAATGGGGCGCTTTCAAATGCTCTTGGAATGCGGCCTCGTCCACGTAGACCTCGTAGAGCCAGATGCGGTTCGGGTCGCCGGCGTCCTGGATCACGTCGAACCGCAGGCAGCCGGGTTCGTCATTGACCGATCCCTTCGCGTCGCCCAACATCGCTTCGACAAAGGCATCCCTGTAGCCTTCCTTGATCTGTATCGGCGCAACAATAACGTACATGCTCTTTCTCCTTATGTAGATTTGGCAACGGGTTACTTACTACCAACGCTACAGCCATGATAGTGCGGTTCGCGTGTTTTGTTCAAAGGTGCATGAGACAAAATCCTTCGTGCGATAGGCCACTGCCGCTACGGCCCCTTCATTGATGCATGCGGTACCCGCCGCCGGTAACCAGCGCGACCTTTCCATTTATTCCAGGATTGATCACGTAAATCCCTCATTTGTTCGAAATTCAGTGTTCACGCACGGCGCAAGGCCTAGGACTTTGACAGCGGCTGCTTTCCGTAATAGAGTCATATAAATCCTTCTCTTCGTCCAGCATCCGCATGTGTTCCGACGCTGACAAGTGAGATGTAGAACGCCCCACATGCGGGGCCACGCCAGCAGCGTGTAGCAACGCCACAGGAGGTCACCAATGGCTCTCACCAGGCTCACCGATGAGCAAATGCGCAGCTTCATCCGCAATGGGTATGTCGCTGTCAAGACCGGGCATCCCCGCGAATTTCACCAGGACATTTGGAATCAGACGGAAAAGCTCTTCGATGAGGAGGGCAACCCCGGCAACAACCTGATAGCCAGAATCCCCGCCATACGCCAAATACTCGACGATCCGGCCGTAGACGGCGCGCTGGCAGGTGTGCTGGGCAACAGCTACTTCATTCACCCGCACCGCCATTGCCACTATCGGCCTCCCCACAGCGAAGGACAGCAGATTCACCGAGACTCCTTCACCAAGCGACGGCACCGCACCCGCTGGCTGCTGGCCATGTACTATCCCCAGGATACGACCGTCGAGATGGGGCCGACCGGCGTGCTTCCGGGCTCGCACTACTTCAATTGGCTGCGGGGCCCGATCGGCCTTAACATGCGCTTGGACTCCACCGAGGGTGAGGTCCCTGTGGTCGTGGAGGCCGGGACCGTGCTGATGGTCCACTACGACCTGTGGCATCGCGGCATGGGCAACTCTACCGACAAGAAGCGCTACATGATGAAGTTCATGTTAGCCCGCATCGAAGAGCCCCAGGCCCCAAGTTGGGACAATCAGGACAGCGAGTGGGTTGCCGAGGACGACAGCAACCTCAACGGTTTGTGGAGTCACATGTGGCGCTGGTATACCGGCGGCGCCAACAACGGCTCCCCGTCCGCCAATGGCAATGGCTCGATACCGGTGTTGATTGAGAACCTGAAGGTTGACGATGAAGCTACCTGCCTGGAATCCGCTTATCGGCTGGGATCGCTCGGTGATGCGGCCGTGCCTGCGTTGATTGACACGCTCCGTCACGACAATGAAGCCGTGCGACGCAACGCCAGCTACGCCCTGAGCACTATCGGCGCCGGCGCCGTGCCCGCCCTGCTGGATGCCAGCCAAGATGAGAACGAGGGCACGCGCAGCATGGCAGTAGAGACCCTGGCCGATCTGGCCTTTCTGGGAGATGAGGTCATACCGACCCTGGCGGCGGCAATGCACGACGAATCAATCGAGGTGCGCCGCCATGCCGTAGATGCGCTCGGCATCTCCGGACAGCACTCCGCAGCCGGCGTGCCGGCCCTAATCGATGCCCTTTCCAATGAAGACGAGTTTACTCGTCGCAGCGCAGCCCTCGCCCTGTCGCGCATCGGCAAGCAAGCGGAAGAGGCCACGCCCGCCCTGGCCCATGCCCTGAATGACGAGGATCGCTACGTGCGGGGCAAGGCCGTCCACGCGCTGCGCCGCATCGGCACGCAAGAGGCACAGGATGCCCTGGTGCACTTCTTGCTGACCTCCCAGTGGTGCTACTCCACCACAAAGGACAGCCTCTACTAGCGCCGGGCCATTCACTTGGCAAACAAGCAAGAGGGTCGAGACCGAACATGATGGTCTCGACCCTCTTCGGTTTAACTTTGGACGTCGTACGAACGAGCTTCTAGCCGCACCGCTAGACTTAGGAGCCGCTGCCTTCCTTCCAGAAGCGGCGTCCGACAAGGATCGCAAGCACGACCAACAGCGCATCCACTATCGGGAAGTAGATCAAGTGCGAGGTGACCGCGTCGCCGGTCTCGCTTGCAGGGTTCAGGGTCCAGATCCATTCCCAGAAGAACAGCATCGTCAGGACGATTGCCCCATAGAAGGCAATGCTTACCCGCAGATGCTCAAGCGTATCGGCACACGCGCCGTCCTGGTGCGCATGGGCGCGCCGCATCAAGAACCCTTTGACCAAAATGATGACGGCAGCCACCGCCATAAAGTAGTTGAGGATCTGCCAAACCGGATAGTCCGGCGAGCCGTCGTGGTAGATCGGCGTCGCTATCAGATTGGCCCACACCAAGAATCCCACAGCGACCAGAAAGACCGCTAAAGCGCGATTGACAATTGCCATGCCGCCAAACCTCCTTTGGTTTGCATCAGAGAGCGCCACTGCTTAACTCTGTCGTGCGATTGTCCCCAATCGCAGGCCCAGTCATGCAAGTATATGACACACTTGTCGCAGTGTGTCAAGTCATATCTGAAGTCCGGCACGCGCGCTATGGGGGTGACGTTCCTGCGTACCTATGTCCGGTAGCGCAGGTTTGCAACCTGCGCCCCCGCCTTCAAGTCTCGATTGCTCAAATCGCGCGCCCGGCGACTGTTCACCCGATTGTGTTTCTGTCCGCCCTCACTCCGTAGCGCGCAAGCGGCGAATATTGCCCGGCCAGGCGAGGATGCGTTCGTCGGCGGTGATGAGTTGGTGGCCTTCCAGCGCGGTGGCCACGATGAGGCGGTCGGCCGGGTCGCCGTGCAAGTCTGGTAGAAGAGCCGCGCGGATGCCGATGGCGCCGCTTACGGGGATTTCGATCATGCCTTGCGCCAGTTGTTCCTGCCGCCACAGGCCGATGTCTTCAGGGAACCTGATTCGCCCCTTTTCTTCGAGCAGCGCTACTTCCCAATAGGAGATCGCGGAGACACAGACCCCACCCGACTGCCAGGCCTCGTCGATCACATGTCGGGCACGCGTGCCTAAGCGCTCGCTACCTGTCCTGAGCCACAGCATGACATGCGTATCGAGGATTATCACGGATCCAGCACCCGGTCCGGATCGCTCTCAGCCTCCCACTCCTCGTCCAATGGCGCGACAATGTCGCTCAGGATGTCAATTCTCCCTTTGTCGATGCCAAAGAGGCTCTTCGGCCTCCGCTGGTAAGGCCCCAAGCGCGAGACCGGCCGACCATGCTTGGTGATCACGATCTCCTCACCACTCGCCGCCACCTCGTCCATAAGCTGCAAACACTTCGCCTTGAACTCCGACGCCTTAATCACCCGCACCCCACCGGTCGTAAGATCGTTGTCATTTTCCATGCCCCGCCATCCTAGTTTGGAGGATTTGCGTCAATTATACCATAGTCATGACCATGGTCATAAGCACGATAATCGCGCTAGTATATTCACTCTCCTTGGGGAGAGGGTTAGGGTGAGGGGAAAGACTTCACTCCGGCTACCCTAGGGTTTGGCAGAGCTACGCAAACATCTGCGCAGGGAAAGGCTCAGTAGGTTCGCATCCACCCGCTAGCTGAATAGCCTTGTCAGCCAAGCGACGAATGCTTGGCTGAGCGCGCTGTTAACGTCCAAGTCGCGCGCGCCAATCGCGGCGCCCATCTGCCGCGGGTCCTCTCGCGCCGCCAGCCAGGCGTGAACCTGCGCTCTCACCTTCTTCTCGCGAAACTTCCTCGCTGCCTCCGGTATACCGTCAATGTAGGATTGCGACAAGGGCCAGACCGGATCGCAGACGGGGATCATCAGTGCAACGAAGTTTTCAAGTTCGCCCGGCTCGGTGTTGTCCGGCATCAGCCACACGCCGACCCGGGGAATGCCATCGTGGGGACGTCCATCGATGATCGTGCCGGATGGAACGGGGCTGTCGGGCAAATCGACTTTCGCTGGCGCAAGCCGATCCTTCACCGCGTTCCAACGCGCGGCCACGTCCTCGTTCGCGTCCACCAGTATGCCCATCGCCTGTAGGCCGGATGTCTGAATTTCAGTGTCAATGGAATCGAGCAACTGAACGACGCCGCGCTTCTCTTTGATGCAGAAGTCAGGTTGACCTTCAATGCGCTGCCAGACGTGCCGCGCCACGTGCTTGTCATCCACGCCTTCCACCAGCAGCACGCGGCTCGGCGTCGGGCCAAGGGGTTGCGCCATGGGCTAGCGCACCTCGATGCCCTGTTCGGCCGCCACATGGAGTTGGCGCTCCGAGTATTCCACCGCGCGGATGTCCTCGCCATCGCTATCCAGCCGCACCAGCGCGCCTTCCACGCCTTCAGCTTCAACCGCAGCCTGCGCGAATCCCGCCACGCAATCCCAGCTATGCGTGGTGGCAAACACCTGCACGTTGCTCTCCTGCGCCGTCAGCAGCACCATGCGCCAGAAGTCGCGCTGCAGCGAGTAGTGAATGCCGTTCTCCGCTTCGTCGATCAGCAGAAACCCGCCCTGACTGTTGGCAAGCGCCAATGCGACACCAAACAAGCGCACCGCGCCGTCGCCCAGACTCCGCAAAGGCACCGGACGTTCCTGGCCTGCAATCCTCACCACCGCCCGCCGACCAAAACGAGAGCCTGAACTTCGGTCATCACCAATCACGGCAGCACGTTCTATCGTTTCACCAAATACCAGTCTCAGCGCCTCTACCGCGCGATTTTCGTCGTCCGTGAGCGCAACCCTGTCCCAAAACCGCGCAATATCATAGTTGTCCAGCACGTTCGGCCCTAGGAACTCGCACTGACTACCAGCTGGTAAATCAGACTCTCCAAGAATTGTTGTGTGACCCCAATGCCTTGTTGGTATAGAGAGCGGAATGGCATGTTCTCTTCCGTCGAGTGCCACTCGAAGCACTCTTGCATCATCGGCCGATACGGAATCAAATAGGCCTCTCCCCCAGCGGTTCTCATCCTCTCTATTGAGCGGAGTAATCCTGATTCTGAGCCCTGCAGAAATCCCTGTCGGACCAATCACAATCGGACTATTCGGTGAGGTCTGTCGACCGTAAAATAACGCATCCCAGTCAGGCGAAGCCAAGTCACCACTATCTTCACCTCGTGAACCCTTTAGTTCCTCTCGATTGCTCAATATGTCAGCGAGTACAAAGTGCCGATTGCAAGATGCGTAGACGCGCACTGCGTCGAGCACCGTCGTCTTGCCGACGCCGTTCTTGCCAGCAATGAGAGTCACGCGGCCCAAGCGCTCAATCGAGAGGTCTTGGATACCGCGAAACCTTCTTATGGTTAGATTGGGGAGATGCAGATCATCTTCAGACATGGCGATTGTCGACTATTTTCAGTGAAGGAAAGTCGCGACCTGATTTCAGGGGCGATCATACTTTTGATCAGTACGCGGTACATAACGCTCAACCACCTAAAGCAGGCTGTTCAAAGCGTCGAAGGCTTGTTGGAAGCGGTCAAGCTGAGAATCGGTCAGCTTAATTCCCAGAGACCCAATGTTTTCGCTGAAGTAACGAGCCGGTCGGTAGTGATTGAAAGGCGCGTGCTTTGGTAGTGGGTTATTCTCAAAATACTTCTCAAGTCGGCTAAGGATACGAGGCGATCCTGCCGGCAGATCGTTCACAGTCAAGGATGTCCCAAATTCTCCGTTCACGAGTTTCAGGTAGAATCCAGGGTTAAACATGTCTTCTATGTCGGCTTCTGTTCCTGGAGCAAAGTTCGCATAAGTGAGAACCGCTTTCTGCTCAAGCAATTTCTCCTTGTAGAGGTTTTCAATGCTCTGCTTGTCCTTTTTTTGGTAGTCAATCAGAACTGCCAATCTCAAATTGCTCTGGGCGCCAATCAAGGCAACGAAAGTCTGAACCTTATCAGATCCTCCTACTGGCGTTATGGTCCAGTCAGCGCTTAAACCTGTCTTTCCGTTGGCTTGGAGGAGGGCCGACATGACTTGAATGTACATTAGGTCTGACACGCCCTCTACGATGAGACAGTTGGGGCCAAGGAATAGAGTCTGAGAAATCTCGTAGCCAAGTGCACCCTGGAGCGGAAACAGACTGTCTGGTGTTGCATCGAGAACCTCAGTAATGACTTTCGTGCCCTGTTGCTCGGCAGGTAGATCTTCCGAATCTGGCTCGATGCTCAGGTCCTGGACGATTCGTACGCGCTCGAAATGCGTGGGATCAACCATGAAAGGTGAATGGGTAGTATAGATGAGTTGGTGATGAGGCTTGAGTTCCTCTTCAAAGTAACGAAGCAGGTCTGCCTGAGCCTTTGCGTGAAGTGAAAGCCCCGGTTCGTCCAGCAGTAAGATGAGGTTTTCGTTCTCTTGGCGAAGCTTTTGATACCAAGCAAGAAAAGAGAAGAACCAAACAAATCCCCGAGATCGGGTTCCTAGGGGCGTTGTGACGAAGTACTTTGTGTTTTCTACGCGTCCCAAGATGTTTGATCCACTGTTCATACCCGGCGGATCTTCGGGTTGCGCTGGGCGAATGTCAAATTTCATCCTTAGGTGTTGGTTCTGCGACCAATAGGGGAGAACTTTCTGTGTAAGATGATTCCCAGCAGCCTCAAGCCGTGAAATCAGAGCTTCTGTCTGCCCAGGGCGCGCAAGCGTGTCAAGATTGAGACCTGCAAGCTGGATTAGCCCCAGTAACGGGTGGTCCGAATCCTCAAGGGTCCCACTTGAAACTCGCAGTCGGAGGGCATCAAGATTGTCCTGTCCTTTCATCTGGTAGTACTCGTCAAAGTAGAGGAATTTAGGGATACGATCACTGAGAATGCGATCGTAAATGACAAAATGGACGTTTTTCTCGGCGATACTCTCAAGTATTGGCTCAAGCTCCTGCGAAGCCTCTGTCTGCTCGGCTTCTGCAAGAGCATCCACCATCGCTTCGGCCGTATCTAGCTCAAGCAGTTCGGTAGAAACCGGTGCAGGCAGACCAGCAGTCTCAACAAGATACTTCAAAGCTGCCTCAGAATTCACACTAGAGATTCTGAAATACATTGAGGCAGGGTATCTTTTCCAAAGAGTTAGGGTTGGGTTTGCGTTTTCAAGACAGTCCGAACCAAACACAGCTTCAACAGCGGCGACATCTTCAGATTCGAACGCAAACGTGGCTTGAATGACTTTCGCTGGTTCTCGGCGTTCAGCAGCAACGTCGTCTTCGTACTCGGCTACCAATTGTCGTGGGTATTCAGTTGTTGCGTCAAAGCTATGATCTGCCCTGTTAACTGGATGAAGTCGATACAGTGCCTTCAACAATGCCGTCTTACCAGCCTCATTCTTACCCACCAAGCAAGTAATATCATCAATCTCAAACTCAGTAGAGTCTTGCACACTCTGGAAACTCGTAACTTGCACCTTACTAAGTCTCATGCCTTCTCCCTAATTGAAGACCTCGTGCCTCTAAGCAATTGGTAGTGGGCACCCTTCAGCAATTCGCCGAATCACTTCGTTACCTCCATCACAGTATACGGCCTTCCTCGGCCAAGAGTCCCTTAGCAAGTGGAGTGAAACCTTTGGGTACGCATTCAAGAGCGAAGGCCGGCAAGCATCGTGCGACATATCCTCTTTAGGCGCACCGTTAGTCTTTGCGGGAGGCCCATATCTGTGGAATAACGAACAGCCGTAATCTTGCACGCTGCCCGGTAAGGCAGCAAGTTTTCCCTCACACGCTCTTGCAAATAATCACTATATGTGGTACTCTTTATAAGAAGCAAACGCATTATATGGAGGGTTCCATGAGTAAGAACAGACGGTTTGTGGTCAACCATCCCGATGGCTGGGCCGTTAAGAAACCAAACGCGGAGCGTGCCAGCAGTGTTCACAGTACACAGCGTGAAGCTGAGACGCGAGCTAAGGAGATTGTTGAAAACCTTGGTGGTGGAGAGGTACCCATTCAGGGAAGGGATGGGCAGTGGCGTGATTCTGATACAGTCCCGCCTGGCAATGATCCAAACCCACCAAAGGACAAGAAGCACTAATCAATTTCTGTTAAAGTTTCTTCCTCGGTGGTCCCTCGCTGTGCCATTCGCAGAATAGTGAATCGTTGTGTCGCTACGCAGTCATTAGATGAACAGCTTGGCGGTTTTGGGTCGGGGCTTGCCGCCGTGGACGGAGGGTTCGGCGCACCATTTGGCGGCGAGGCGGCGGACGCCTTCGTAGGTCTTTTCGTCGAAGCCCAAGAGGTCGCAGATTACGCGGCGGTCGAGGAGGGCGCGGTTGGGGTCGGCGTCCGCCAGATAGGCCGGCTGGAACTCTTTGTCGCGGAACTCGTCGAAGATTAGCTCCGCCATGATAAGTTGCTCGTCGCTGAGAACGCGGAAATCCAGCACGGGGAGTGACTCGGCGGAACGGATCGTAATGCTAGCCTTGCTTGACTGCTGACGGCTGGAGTGCCACCAGTAGGAAAGTAAGCCAAGCGTGCTATTTCCCCACACTGCAAAGGCATAGTCGAAGGCTCTACTTGAGAAGTTGACATTAGGCCAGACTCTGCCTCCAATGGATTCTTGGGCGGTGAATGCCACAGCTAGAGGTTGGGATCCAAAGGTAAAGTCAAGATTCAGATGGGAGCGACCTGCAGTGCCCCAAACAATGGCAGCTTTATCTTCCAGACCTTGCCTGACCTGCAGTTGACTGTCAGGCTCGCAAACTATCCGAGTCTCCTTGGCAGCATCATGGTTCCAAAGCGCGGGATATGTAGCTGTGGGACTTGGCGCAATCTTGTCGAAAGGCCCTCGAGGAGCTGGCCCGGTGATGTCACGGTGCACCAAGCCAAGCTTGCCAACATCCCCTAGGGTGCCCAGATCTAGCTCTAAGGGATTGGACTTGCCAGGCAGCCAAAATTGGGATTGCGACAAAGCGAATGCGGCTTGTCCTACCGCGAAATCGGAGAGACGAACGGCACCCCACTTGAATCCACCCGTATGACAAAGCACAGATACACTTGCACCCAATTGCTCTTCCCCCACCATCAATCGTGTGCCTCCGTACGGGCCACTTTCAATTGCCCTAACTCCACTGTTGGAGTTGGCCTGACCTGCCAGAAAGCTTGCGTTGGCGAAGCTGCTCGGCCTGCGATTGAGTGAATGGAAGAACGACTTCTCTTGACGGGACTCTTCCGGATGGAGTTTGCGGGCGATTACCAAGCACTCAGCCATGCCGGTATCGGAGGAAAACGACATTTCGTGTCCGTTTGCCGATATGCTGAGGACCGTCAAGTCTGTGTAATCGCTCGTCAGCAATTTACGGAATCCCTGCCAAGACATCCCAGCGGCAACTGACAAAGGGAGGACAAGCGCCAAGACGCCGCC
Organism: Chloroflexota bacterium; assembly: GCA_965221905.1. GTDB lineage: Bacteria > Chloroflexota > UBA11872 > VXOZ01 > VXOZ01 > VXOZ01. Next base: position 1,693,633 of record OZ244922.1, on the reverse strand, counting down.
GGGTCTAAGCTTGCGGTCTGCTAGTGCGGCAAAGGCGGATGAGATGCCGGCGTTGCCGTGGTAACACGTCCCTTTACCCATTTTGTTGATAAGCTTCCCCATCTCGGTCTGGTCTTCAGGCGTAGCGTCAAAGGCAGCGAACGCAGGATTAGTGATGTCTGCGTGGGCACCTTCATGGTTTGTCGCCCGCGTGAACGGCGGATTCATGATCACCAAGTCAAAGCTCTCATGGGGCAATTCGGCGGTAACTTGGGTTGCGGTCTCTTCACCCACGCTGCCGGTGCGGAGAGCCGGGTCGCTGGTGTTGAGGAGCGTCAGCGTGAAGTCAGTAACGAGCAACTCCAGGGAGCCAATCTTCACAAAAGTGTCGGGCTGGCGACCGTAGGGCATGGTATAGAGGCGGGAATTTCCAAACCTTTCCGCTGGTTCTACGCCCGAGAGGGTGGAGCCGGTGATGTGGATGGCCGAGGGCATGACGTCGCAGCCGTAGAGCACATCTTCCATCATCGCGCGGTGCAGGGCAGCCGGATCGCCGCCGGCGCGCTCGTGCTTGGCGGCTATTTGCTCGTACACCGCCGAGAGCAACGCGCCCGTGCCGCAGGCAAAGTCGGCAATCCGCAGCTTGCCGATGGCCTCAGCATCCGACCAGTCCACGCCCTGCAGCTTGGCAACAGCCAGCCGCGCCAGCAGCGCCGCCGACGCGGGCAAGGTGTAGAACGTCGCCAGGTACTTGCGGTCGGCAATGAGGCGCTGGAAGATGCGGCCGGTCAGGTCGTGGGAATTCTCCACGCCCATTGATCTCACCGCTTGTGCCGTGTCGCGCAACCGCCACAGAATCCGCGCCGCCTCAGCCGCGGGCACGTGTGCCAGAATGTCTTTCGCCACGGCAAAAATCGCCCAATAATTGATTTTTAAAATATCCGTCCACGCCGCGAGTACCGCGCCCTTCGGATTGGCAACGTCATCGCCGCAGACCAATTCTAAGGAATCGACTCCCTTGTGCATACCGGCAATGCGCTCGTGAAACACCAAGGCGTTGGCGATGATGGCGCAGGCCATGCGGCGCGTCTGCGGCACGTTGCTCATGCCCAGCAGGCGGGCAATCTCCTTGGTGACGGCCTGGCGATTGGTGTCCATCTCGTCCAGGATTTTTGCCGCCGCGCTAATGCCCTCTTGCAGCGTGGTGGTGGCATCATCCACGGCGCGCTGCGGCACGGAAACCAAGCGCACCAGATCGGCCACGTCTTCCGGCGACCCATCCAGCCAGCCGGACTCCGGAAAGCGACTGACGCCCTTGCGTTCCTCCGTAAAAACGCAGTAGGAGAGCCGGGCCTGCTCTAGCGCGGCACGGAGATCATCGGCGTCACTCACCGCGTCGGGATAGCGTAGCGCGATAACGGCTTCGATGCGGCGTCCGCTCGCCGCCACGTCCAGCCCCAAACGGGACTTTGCCTCGGCTTCCACATTCGCGCCGGGCATGTATTCCGCCTCTATCACCACCGGCGAGCGGCCCGGATCCACGATGAGAATGTCAGGGTGAAACCCCGCGTGTCCGGTAATAGTCTGCGTATTCTCAGAGAGCACATCACTGCGGGACAGCATGCCTTGCAGCAATCCGCCCAGGGCGTTGTTCACGCTTGGCTCGGTCTGGCGCGCCATCTCTGCTGCGGCTCCTTCAATCCGACATACATGGAAATAAAAATACGTGACTGGAAGCTATCTCGTATATACATCGCTCTGTGTAGACTTGCCCTTCGACAGGCTCAGAGCCTGCCCCGTACTCGATACGGGGGCGAACGGAAAAAGGCAAGAATCCGTTCGTGCTGAACTCGCTTATCCTGAGCTTGCCTGTCCCGAGCACTTCGACAAGCTCAGCACAGGCTTGACGCAGGGGCGAAGCACGAATCGGCTATCGAACCGATTTATATGATAGCTTCTACTATTGTACGCGGTATCGGCATCCCGGACAGGTCACGCCGTAGTCCTGAATTGCCTCCGCCAAATCGCCTGGATTGTACCCCCGTCTTCTCCCATCTACGCCTCTCGGCGTCTTCTCTTAGAGCCGCCTAAGACCTTGCTAGGAGTTTGCTTAACTTCCGACACATTCCTCTATTCATGCCGTATGTTGGAGGTAGAGAGATTGCGATTGTGTGTATGTAAATCGGCGTATCGGAACGGCGGGCAACCGTCTAAGCCATTTGGGAGGTGGCGCCATGGGCATTCACAGCGAGAGCATCAGGCACAGTGTTAGGCAACACGGTTTGCTGGCGTCCGTGATCACGGCCGCGGCGGTCCTTGGGCTGGTCTTCCTCTACCGGCTTCTCAAGTCGAACCTCGACGCAGACTTCATGCGCAAGCTTCCTCGTTCATTTCGTCCCCTTACTCCGGCCCAAGACTAGGGTTCTCTCAGAACCGCGTTAGGTGGAGACGGCACAGTTGTGGCTGAAGGCACGGACGTAGAGCGGTACGCGTCGGGTCTTTCCCACGATGCCGTGCCAGCCGACCCGGGCCAGAAGGTTGGCACGTCCCAATAGGGCTATGCACTTTGCAACTCTTGGTGAATGCATTCGGCACATGCCAAGGCCCATCTTCGCCGCCTGTGTTGCGGATGCAGCAGGGCAACCCACCTGGCGAGGCAATAGCAGGCCGCCGCAGCGATTGCGGCGGCCTGCCCATTTCCCAGCCGCTCGCCCATTGACAGAAAAGATGTTGGATCAATTTGCAGATATTGGCGACAAGTGAATTGGAGTTATCACGGAGTTTGCACTATGCTCAAAAGTGAAACGTTACAGTGAGGAATCAACGATGCAAACCAAAACTTCTACACAAGAGCGGCTCGATGACCTGTTGCGTGACTTTGCCGACCTGAGAGCACGGTCGGTGGGGTACCCCTGCAACTTAGATTTCGATTACACGGCGCTGCTGCCTTTCCTCGAGTACAGTCCCAATAACGTCGGGGATCCGTTTCACGACAGCAATTTCCAGAGCAACACGCACGAGATCGAAAGAGAAGTCATCGGAACCTTCGCCGACCTGATGCATCTGCCGCGCGATGAGGCGTGGGGTTATGTCACCTCCGGCGGTACCGAAGGCAACATGTACGGGCTCTATTTGGCGCGCGAGATGTTCCCGGAAGGCGTGGTCTACTTTTCGCAGGATACGCACTACAGCGTCGTCAAGATACTGCGCGTTTTGAAAGCGCGGAACATCATGATCAAGAGCCGGGACAACGGCGAAATCGACTACGACGATCTGCGCGAAACCATCCGCATCAACCGCGACGCGCCTGTCATTGTCTTGGCGAACATCGGCACCACCATGAAAGGGGCCGTGGATGACATGCGCAAGGTGCGCGGGATCCTGGACGATCTGGCGGTTGCAAGTTACTACATTCACGCGGACGCGGCTCTGAGCGGCATGATCTTGCCGTTCGTAGACGAGCCGCAGCCCTATGGATTCGATGCCGGGTTCGATAGCGTTTCGATCAGCGGCCACAAGATGATCGGTTCGCCCCTGCCCTGCGGAATCGCCCTGACGCGGGGTGAATACGTCGCGCGCATCGCTCGCTCCATAGAATACGTGGGCGTGCTGGACACAACACTGGCGGGGTCGCGCAACGCCATTTCTCCGCTCATCATGTGGTACGCCCTCCAGCAGCACGGATTGGATGGCTTCCGCGAGATCGTAGCAGAGTGTCTGGCCGTCGCCCAGTACGCCGTGGCCCGCTTCAACGATTGCGGCATCCCGGCGTGGCGGAACCAGAACTCGGTCACGGTGGTGTTTCCAAAGCCTTCCGCCGAGGTGATACGCAAGTGGCAACTCGCGCCTTACGAGGACATCGCGCATCTGATTGCTATGCCCAACGTGACTCGTGAAACGATAGATTTGGTTGTAGACGACTGCCTGGTATGACAGCAACAGTAAAGGACAGCAGGATGAAGATGAATAGGATTACCGTCATAGCGAAGAATGAAGTGGGCGTCATCGCCGATATTAGCCGGGCGCTGGCCGACGCAGAAATCAACATAGAGACCATCAGCGCCGAAGGACTCGACGATCACGGCACCGTCACCCTCACTACTGACGCTCAGGACGCTGCCCTGCGAGTTCTCGCGGATGCCGGTTTCAAGGCAATCTCAGACCAGTCCTTGGTACTCAGGCTCCCCGACGAGCCGGGGGCTCTGGCTAAAGTAGCCGAGCGGTTCAAGCAGGCCGGCGTGAACATACAGAGCCTGCATATCCTCGAGCGCCAATCCGGCCACACAATTGTTGCGCTTGCCGCTGACGACCGCGCAAAGGCCGAAACGTTGGTGGATAAAGCCACCTTGGTATAACGGCCTCGCCACTACCTCTCTTGGTAGGATCGCGCTCCTGATTTATCGGGAATCTATTGTGGCGCGATCGCTCTGGTACACTATGGTGGAACACAGTTCCTTCCCTAGCAGAGCACGAGGAAAATAGCGTATGCGCGAAAATCCGGTGAAGCAACTCCTCAGAGCGGGTAAACCCGCGATCGGCGCCTGGCTTACCCTTGGCGACCCACTGGCTACCGAGACCCTGGCCCACATGGCCTTTGATTGGCTCAACGTGGACATGGAGCACGGTTCCATTGACGTGCGCGAGACCCGCGCCTTATTCCAGGTCATCAACACGACAGACGTGGTACCCACCGCCCGCGTGCCCTGGAACGACCACGTTTGGATTAAGCGTGTGCTCGATGCCGGCGCATATGGCGTGGTGGTACCGATGGTGCGCACGCGCGAAGAAGCCGAGCGGGCCGTGGCAGCATGCCTCTATCCGCCGGCCGGTATTCGCAGCATCGGCAGCGGGCGCAACCACTATGCCTTCCGCACGAACCAAGCTGCATACCTGGAGCACGCCAACGACCAGCTTCTCGTCATAATTCAGATCGAGCACGCCGACGCCATTCGACGTCTCGATGACATTCTCAGCGTGCCCGGTATCGACGCAGCCTTCATCGGCCCCAACGATCTTTGCGCTTCAATGGGAATTCCACCGAGCATCGATAGCGACCATCCCGATTTTGAAGCCGCTGTCAGCCAGGTCGTTACCGTGGCCCAGAAATACGGTGTCGCTCCAGGTATCCATACGAGCTCCGGTCAGGCGTTGAACAAGCGACTTGAGCAGGGCTTTCGCTATATGGGCCTCGCTAACGATCAACGCTTTCTCATTAAGGGCGCGACCGATGAGCTGGACGTAATTCGGCGAGAGTTGTAGGAGAGACTCAACGGCAGATGCAGCCAAGACCGCCGCCACCGCACTAGTCTGCCAACGCAAAGAGCTGGGAACGCGAATAGATGAATATAGGGATTGCCAAGGGTCCCGGCGAGACGCCGAACGAGTACACGTTCGTCACTCCAGACACGGAGCGTCGGGTAAAGACGAGCGAATTCGTCTATTACGAAGCTGACGTTGATGGCGTCCGGCGACAGATCCTGGGGCGGGTAATTCGACGCGTGCCGCTGCGTCTATACCCGGACTCTTTTCTCGCCCACCCGGAAGTCGATCCAGCGCAAATGGCGGCCCTTGTCGGTTACTCCAACGCCAATGGCGTTTCATTGGATGGCGACCGCGATGCCGACGCTGCCTCTGCGGAGCTCTTCGAAATCCACGTGAGCATCATGGGCTACCACGATCCGCAGTTGAGTGCCTTCGTCAACCCACGTATCCCGCCCCGCATTGGCTGGAAAATCTATTTGGCCCCGGACGACGCGCTGGCGCAGGTACTGAACCGGGTCGCTTTCAACTGGGAAGAAGGCGAGGCGCAGCGGGGCGGCGCTTTCGTCGGGTCGCTGCTTTCACGCCCTGCTTTCAATCCCCTGAAACGCCGCGCTGAGATTCCCGCTTCCGCGGGAACGACAGAGGGAGCGGGAATAGCAGAAGGCGCGGAAGTAACGGAGGAAGAGGGATTGACAGAGGATGGCGCTGGTGTGCCGGTGGTGTTGGACGTCCGCTCCATCACCGCAACCCACATGGCAATTATCGCCGGTACCGGCGCGGGCAAGAGCTACTTGGCCTCGGTCCTCATCGAAGAGATGATGAAACCCATCAACCGTGCCAGCATTCTGGTTGTCGACCCCCATGGCGAGTACGACACGCTGGAAGAAATCCGCAATGCCAAAGAATTCCGCACCGACGACGGGTACGACGGAGGCTACAAGGCGGATGTGAAGGTCGTCCCCCAGGGCCAAGTGAAGATCCGAGTTTCCGATCTCACGTTCCACGATCTGCGCTTTCTGCTCGGCGCGCAATTCGGCCTTTCCGGGCCCATGGAATACGTGCTGCGGTTGGCGTTGGATCGAGTAGAAGGCGACCGCAAAGACAAGACCGCTTGGACGATGAACGATGTCTACGCGGCGCTGGCATACATGCAGAATGGCGAAGAGGAGACCCAGCCCGACCCGGCCCGTCATTCCCGCGAAAGCGGGAATCCATCTTCAGGCGACGGCGACCTCGACTGGCTCGAAAACGCCGGCCGACAGGAGCAGCAGAGCACGCGCGCCAAGCCCGATGTTCAGATGCGGGGCAGTGCACGGGCGCTCGACTGGCGACTGAAGAGCCTCTTTGCCGAGTCTCCAAACTTCGACAATGTTGAGACCATGGACCTGCAGCAGGTCTTCCGCCCCGGCCTCTGTTCAGTGCTTCAGCTCAATGAGATCGACCGCCGCCAGCAGCAAGTAATCGTGGCTGTGCTCTTACGGATGGTATGGAAAGCGCGCATGAACGCCGTCAAAGGCACAGGCAACCCCAAAGACCGCCTCGACTATCCGGTCTTCATTTTGCTCGAAGAGGCCCATCACTTTGCTCCGGCGAATGAAGACGTGGTAACTACGAATATACTCAAGACCATCCTGGCAGAGGGACGCAAATTTGGGGTAGGAGTCGGCCTCATCAGCCAGCGTCCGGGCAAGCTCGACTCGGACGTGCTCTCGCAGTGCATGACGCAGTTCTTACTGCGTATCGTTAATGAATACGACCAGAGTAGTGTGGCTGCCGCCGTTGAGAGCGCGAGCCATGATCTCCTGGCGGAACTGCCGGCGCTCTCCAAGGGGCAGGCGATCGTGGCCGGTGCCGCGGTCAACACGCCGCTTGCAATACGCGTAAGGCAGCGGATCACCCGCCACGGCGGCATAGAGCCCGATGCGCCCGGCGAATGGGCCAAGTACTTCTCGGATGAGGCGCGCCGCCGCCGCGAAGTTGACGCCTCCGGGCTGCCGGAAGGCCCGCCGCGCGGCCGCAGCAATATTCTCCGTAAGAGCAGCGGCAGTCGGTAGCGCAGCTTTTTGCGAGCAATCATGCTCGCCGAGTAGCACCGGCCCTAATCACTAGCAGCCTCATTCTGCCGAAACAGAGGAATCAGCCAGATGCCCTTCAACCATGAATACAAGCAGCACATACGCGCTGCATTCATCGGCTGCGGTAGGCATGCCTTCCAGAGCATCTTGCCGAGCTTCCAGTATGCGCCGGTAGAGTTGGTCGCAATCTGCGATCTCGTGCCGGAGCGGGCCCAATTCTGCGCCCGTCAGTTTGGCGCCCGGCGCTGGTACACGGACTATGCCGAAATGCTCGAACAGGAAGAGCTAGACGCGGTATTTGTGGTGCTCAATCACGATGCGTCAGGACGACCCCGTTACGCGCCGGTGGCAATTGACGTGCTGCGGGCGGGCCGTCACGTCTGGATTGAAAAGCCGCCGGCCTCGACGCTGGCGGAAATCGAGGACATGCAAGCGGCGCGCGACGAGGCCCAACGCTTTGTCCAGGTAGGATTTAAGAAGCCCTTCTACCCCGCGATTCAGCACGCAAAGCACCTGATGGCCCAACCGGAGTTTGGCGCGCCCACCTCCGCCTACGTCCACTACGCCGTGGACCTGCCGCCAGCCGAGGGACGCCCCCATAGCCGAGAGATGATGCGTTTTCTCCAAATCGGCTGTCATCCGTTGTCGATTCTTCAATATTTGCTCGGCGCGCCGCAGACGCTCTACTTAGCCGACGAATCGCGAAAGGGTAGCTCGCTTGGCGTCTTCACCTTTGCTAACGGCAGCATCGGCTGTCTGCATCAGGCCGCGGGCAAGGGGGAAAACGCGCCATGGGACCGTGTGGAGGTGAATGGCGAAGGCGCATCGCTCGTCGTTGAAAACGGCATCGACCTCACCTACTACCCACCGGGCCAACCCCGCTCTCCGAACTCGTTTGTCAGCGACGATGCCAGCGCGCCGCGCCGCTGGCTGCCCGACTTCTCGCACGGGCGCCTCGCGAACAAAGGGCTGTTTCTCTTGGGCTATGCCCCGGAAATCATCGCTTTCGCTGAAAGCGTGCTCAACAACACACCACCAACCACAGCCACACTCGAGGACGCCCACGAGGTGATCCGCATGTATCTCGGCTACACCCAAGCCGCGGGACAGGTCATTACGCTGTAAGTCTCGTCTTTGCGCACACTAAGAGACCTAGTCTTTGCACGCTTCAGTTGACTTCGTACAGATTTCGTGAGCCGTTATGCTGACCGCGCATGCATGAACGACGCTGAGTGCCACCATCCGTTCGCCCTGAGCCTGTCGAAGGGCCAATAGCTGAACGCGCATGCAAGAGCGATGCTGAACATGCATGCCTGAACGATGCTGAGCGCCACCATCCGTTCGCCCTGACGCTGTAGAAGGCCTCTCCATCCGTTCGTCCTGAGCCTGTCGAAGGGCCAATAGTGATTCGGCACGCTCACCACGAACGGACTTGGAAAACTCAAGTACACCTTATCTCACTCAAGCACACACTCTCACACAGGTACACACTGTCACACAGGTAAACACTATCTCACTCAAGTACACACCCTCTCACACCGGCGGTGGTATCGGCGGCAGGTCGTAGTCGCGCGCTTCCAAGGTCATGATCTGCGCCATCTCCTCGGTGGTAATTGGATGGCCGCCTGATGCCCGCACGTTCTCTTCCACCTCGCGTACGGTCATTGCCCCGGGGATCACGCCGTGCACACCCGGCGTGGCCAGCACGAACTGCAGCGCCGCTTGCGGCATCGTTCTCCCTTGCGTGAGGAAGCGCAGCTTCTTGACGCGCGCGAGCACGGCGTCGATGAAGGCCGGCGAGAACTTGCGCCGATCGTCACGGTCGTCGAAGACCGTTTGCCGCGTTATCGCTCCGGTAAGGAACCCAAAGTAGAAGTTCTCACGCGCGACCACGCCCACGTCATGCGCCTGCGCCAGCGGGAAGAGCTCCTGGGCGGGCAGCGTGTACAGCAGACGGAAAGCTTGCTGAATGACGTCCACGTGCCCCTGCTCGATGAGACGCATCGCCAGCGGAATGCCCTCGTCCACCGACATTACGGAGAATCCGGTGGCCCGAATCTTGCCCTGCTCCTTCAAGCGGACGAGCGCCTCCAACCCGTCGTCGCGGTACAGGTCTTCATCAGGACTATGGAGAAAGTAGATGTCGAGATAGTCGGTGCGCAGGCGGCGCAGGCTCTGCTCGACCTCGCGCATGACCGCGACGCCCGAATAGTCGAAGTTCTGACGTCCGCCGGGAAACATGCCCACCTTCGTCGCCAGCACCACCTCGTGCCGCCGTCCCGCAATGGCTTCGCCAATTACCTCTTCACAACGGCCATTTCCGTATAAGGGTGCGGTATCGATGTGGTTGATGCCAAGCTCCAGCGCCCGCAGAATCGCCCGCCGCGACTCCCCATCGTCCACCCTCCCATAACGGTCGCCGCCCATCCCCCACGTCCCCAGCCCCACCTCCGAGATGCGTATACCCGTCCTACCCAACGTACGGTATTGCATTCTCCAGTCTCCTTTACAAGGTATTGCTTCTAAAGCTGTGCCTAAATTCCTTAGACAGACTCCAAGCATCTACTAGCATTGCAATGCGAATCAAGTCCGCAGTCAACCCACGCAAGTCTGCAAAGTATAATGATAGGTGTAGAGACTCAGGTGTGGCTACTGGATGCATAAGACACTTCACAGATGAGAATTGCAGACATGGATTTCCCTCGAGAAGTAATGGATGCCTTACGGGACAACACGCTTGTTGTCTTCGCTGGAGCAGGTGTCTCTAAGGGGGAACCGGCTCGCCTACCAGATTTCAAACAGTTGGCTTGCGAGATCGCAAGTGGGACTGGCGTTGAATCGCAAAAGGGCGAAACCGAAGATCGCTTCCTGGGCCGACTCCGGCACGAGAATGGGACGGATGTACATGCCCTTGCCGCCAAAGCCCTTTCGCGAGAGGGCCTAATGGCAACCGGCCTTCATTTCAATCTCTTGCGGCTCTTTACTCGGGATAAGGGCGTTCGTTTCGTAACTACCAACTTCGACGAATTGTTCGAGCAGGTGGCAGACACTGAGCTTTTGTTTGACACAAAACCCGAGGTGTTTCACGCGCCCGCGTTGCCCTTGGGCCACAACTTCAGCGGCATCGTCCATGTGCACGGCGCGGTCAGCCGTCCCCACGAAATGGTGCTCACTGACAAAGATTTTGGCAGGGCGTATCTGACCGAAGGTTGGGCACGCCGCTTTCTCGTCTCCCTCTTCCGCCAATACACAGTCCTCTTCGTAGGCTATAGCCATAGTGACACAGACATGCACTACTTGGCGCGCGCCCTGCCGGAAACAGAGGCGAAGCGCTTTGCCCTAATTGGTTCTGACGACAATGAAACGCAGCTTTGGGAAGCCCGGGGAATCAAACCAATCATCTATCAGAAGCCAAGTGGAGAAGACTACAGCGCGCTTGATGAAGGGGTCAAACGCCTGGCAGACTACGTTCGCCGCGGAGTTTTGGATTGGAGGAAATTGATAAGAGAGATCGCGCAAAGGCCGCCTCCTGTCAATAAGGAAGACGCGGACAGAATCCAAGAAACATTGAGAGACGAAGTCAAGACGAGATTCTTTACCGAGCATGCTTCATCACCTGAATGGATCGATTGGCTCGATAAGCGCAAGCACCTGGACGCGCTCTTTGGCGAGGGTGACCTCAGCAATACGGATAGACACTTAATCCAGTGGTTGGCCGAACGGTTCGCGTGCAGTTCTGCCGACGAGTTGTTCTTATTATTCGGCCGGCACGGCATGCGCTTGCACCCGGATCTGTGGCATCGCTTGGGATGGCAACTCGGACAATTCGACGAAGCGAAGCTAGACCCAGAGCTCTTGTCTCGGTGGGTTTCCGTTCTGCTTGGCACTCTTACCACAGCTAGAAGCCACGAACATTATGTGCTTGCAGAACTTGGCATGCGTTGCATCAGTCATAGCGACTACGCTAGTCTGTTGCAGATCTTCGACGCGATGACGGTGAGCCGGCTAAGTCTCAAGTCGGACTTCCCTTTGGACGACGATGAGGAAATCCCAATTCGCGCAGGTTTGCCAATGATTGGCGCCACATATGCTCTTCGGGACCTGTGGGAGCAAAGCCTCAAGCCGAATTTGAGTGAGATTGCGGAACCCCTACTAACGCGAGCAGTCAAGCGCTTGGAAGAACGTCATTGCATGCTACGTCCCTGGGGGCATGAAGAAAGCCGCCCGGCTATCGAATCTCATGGACAGAACAGCGGCTACGACACGCCGAACATCTTAATTGACGTGGCGCGGGACTGCCTTGAGTGGCTCGTGGAGAATCAAGCGCAAGCGGCGGCCTCGTGGCGTGATCAACTTGCCGCTTCTGAGGTACCGCTCTTGAGACGCCTTGCTATACATACCGTCTTCACAGAGAATGCAGTGACAGCAAACGACAAGATCACCTGGCTACTGACCAACCTAGACATACACGATTCGAAGTTTCACCACGAGGTATTTCGACTAGCGGAGCAAGCCTATCCCAAAGCCGATCAGGAGTACCGAAAAGCGCTCATTGTGGCAGTCCATGAATACCGCTGGGTGGGCGAAACAGAGTCTAGATTGAGTGATATACAGCTTACCGCGTGGCATCACCTCAACTGGTGTCGTTGGCTGCATGAGAGTGATCCAGACTGCCCACTAGCGAAGCAAGCGCGTGATGACGCGCAGAAGCTTATCCCAGGCTACGAACCGCGAGAACTCCCGGACTTCCTGACGTGGCGGAGTCCACTTCCTGAAATACGCCCCACGGTCGAAGAATTGCTGGCGGGGCCGGCTGCCGCCTGGGTGGATGAATTGTTGTCGTTTCAACCTATGGATCGCCCACATGCGCGCTTTGGGCGGGAGCGCAACATCACCTTGGCGGCGGTAAGATGCTTCGAGTGGGGTCTTGCGCTGGCCGACGCATTAGCCGAGGCTGGAAAATGGGAAGACTACCCCTGGTCCGCCTTGTTCAGCGCTTGGTCGGCCATGGAATTGAGTGAGGACGAGTACCGCAAGGTACTTCCCTGGCTTGGTAGGACCGAACTGTGCCCTGAACATGCTCGCAAGATTGCCGAGGTGTTGATCTCCTTGGTGATAAGTGGAGGAAAGCCCTACGCGCTGAACCTGCTCCCGCAGGCCAACAGAATTGCCGTCGCCCTATCGCAGGAACTCGGTCGCAACGAGACGGCTGAGGAAGATGTCGATTGGTTAAAGAGAGCGATGAGCCACACAGCGGGGAAGTTGGCGCTCTTTTGGCTGTGTGGACTCTCGGTGTGGCGCGATGCGCAAGACCCCGCACCCAGGGCCATGAACGATGAGTATCGCGCGGCCTTGAAAGCAATGGTGCAGGACCCCACGTTGCCCGGCAAGCTGAGCCGCTCAGTCTTCATCAAAGAGTTCGCTTTCCTATTGGCGGCCGATGAAGCATGGACACGGGAGATAGTGCTCCCATTCTTTGACCCCGGAAGTGATGAGTGGGAAGTAGCGCGAGAAGGTTTAGCGCGCGTCGACCTCAATCCTTCTGTGGGGGAACTCTTGGAAGATGCCTTCCTTGAGGCAGTTGAATGGTGTAGCTCCACGAACGCTTATCTGCGCGACCAGTTCATCATGCGCTATATCTACATGATCGCGTACTTTGTCGAAGACCCTCTCGACACTTGGATTTCCAAGCTCTTCAAATATGGACGTGAGGACATTGGAGAAGTGTTCACGTCGAACCTCTATGAAGAATTCTTGCGTGAGATGGATGAATCGACGCAACAGGAGTGGTGGCAGCGTTGGCTCAAGGAATACTGGGTAAGGCGTTTGCAGGGAACCCCAGTCGCTCTCACCCAGAAAGAAATCGCGCAGATGCTGCGCTGGCCGGCGCACCTGCCAGCCGTATTCCCCGAGGCCGTCGCGCTAGCCGCAAGAATGGACACATTCCCTTTGCAAAATAGCTTGGTGATACATGATCTCGCGGAAAGCAATCTGCCACAGCGTTATCCGAAAGCGGTCGCACAGTTGGTGCTACATTTGGAAAAGTTCGATTTGCAAGGAGCTTGGCGGCAAGCACAGGAACTGACCGGTATCCTCCTTGAAGCGAGTATCCCTGAGGATACGAAGCACAGTCTCAGGGAGCTACGGGCCAGGAAGGGAGTCGAGGATTGAGCGCGCCGATTCATGCATTCAGTTCCTTTGCCAATCTTTCCACGGTCGTTTTGCTTTCTCCATCACTAGCGAGAACAACTACAATTGTCCTGCCCTCAGACTTGTCGTAGCAAGAATTTTCTAGCACAACCCTCTGGACTGCGGATTGAGTCAGATTGGGGGCCAACTGGGTAGTTCGCGTTCTCCACTTCATCCGGCAGCAATTCTCATTCGACATACGGCTGGACTTTCCGGTATCCTGATGCTGGCAATTCTCTGGATTGGTCAAGGTACGGTTCTTATTTTATGAAAATTCACGAATATCAAGCGAAAGACATCTTGGCGCGGTATGGTTTGCCCATTCCGCCCGGTCACGTCGTAACCTCGCCGGATCAGGCGCGGGAGGCGGCGGCCCGGATTGGCGGCACCGTGGTTGTAAAAGCGCAAGTGCTCGTTGGCGGGCGCGGCAAGGCCGGCGGTGTAAAGCTCGCCGAAACGCCGGACGAGGCTGCCGCAAAGGCGGCGGCAATTCTGGGCATGGACATCAAAGGCATCACCGTGCAGCGGGTATTAGTCGCTCAGGCGGTAGACATCGCCTCCGAGATTTATCTCGGCGTCATCCTCGACCGCACGACGAAGGCCATCACCATCATGGCCAGCGCCGAGGGCGGCGTGGAGATCGAGGAAGTCGCCCGCGAGACACCGGAGAAGATTCATCGCATTCACGTGCATCCGCTCGCGGGGTACGCCGACTATCAAGGCCGCCAACTGGCCTTTGCGATTGGCATACCTTCCGACCTGAGCAGAGATTTCGCGCGCATCGTGCGCACGCTCGTGCAGGCGCTCACCGAGAACGACGGCGAGTTGGTCGAGATCAACCCGCTGGTCATTACTGAGGACGGCGAGTTGCAGTGCATCGACGCCAAGATCAACCTGGACGACAACGCCCTCTTCCGCCACAAGGCCCTGGCAGAACTGCGCGACCATGATGAGGAAGAGCCCGCCGAACGCGCGGCGCGCGAAGCGGGGCTATCGTTTGTGAAGCTCGACGGCACCATCGGCTGTGTCGTCAACGGCGCCGGCCTCGCCATGGCGACCATGGATACCATCAAACTGAGCGGCGGGAGTCCGGCCAATTTTCTCGATATTGGCGGCGGGGCCCGCGCGGAGAGTGTTGAAAACGCCCTGCATATCATCCTGGATGACGAGAACGTAACGGCAATCCTCTTCAACATATTTGGCGGCATCACCCGGTGTGACGAAGTCGCTCGGGGCATTGTCAGTGCCTTGCCGTCGCTCTCCCGCCAGGTGCCGATGGTAGTGCGTTTGGTCGGCACCAACCAGGAAGAGGGACGCGCGATCTTGCAAGAGGCCGGTCTCGTGGCCGCCGACACCATGCATGCCGCTGCGCAGGAAGTAGTGAGAGTGGCGGCTGCGCCAAAGGCGACGAGCTCATGAGCATACTTGTCGATGAAAACACCCGCCTGCTCGTGCAGGGCATCACCGGCCGCGAAGGCACGTTTCATACCGAGCAGATGGTGCAATACGGCACGCAGGTTGTGGCCGGTGTAACCCCCGGACGCGGTGGACAAGAAGCCTGCGGGGCGCCGGTGTTTAACACTGTCGCCCAAGCGGTGCGCGAGACCGAAGCTAACGTCTCGATTATCTTCGTGCCCGGCCCCTTTGCGCCGGACGCCGTCATCGAAGCCGTGGATGCCGGCATTCCCTTCGTGGTCTGTATCAGCGAGCACATCCCCGTCCAGGACATGCTGCGCGTGTATCATTATGTAAATATTAGAGGCGCCCGCTTGCAGGGGCCGAACTGTCCCGGCCTGATCTCTCCTAGCAAAGCCAAAGTGGGCATTATGGCAGGCGACATCCACATCTCCGGTCCTGTCGGCGTCGTCAGCCGCTCCGGCACGCTCACGTATGAGGTAGTTTCCCATCTCACCGGCGAGAATGTTGGACAGTCCACTGTTATCGGCATCGGCGGCGATCCGGTGATTGGGACCGGTTTCATAGACGTCCTGCGCATGTTCGAGGAAGACCCGGAGACTGAGGCGGTCGTCATGATTGGCGAAATCGGCGGCACCGATGAGGAGGAGGCCGCGGCCTTTATCAAAGCGCACATGACTAAGCCCGTCGTTGGTTTCATTGCCGGTCGCACCGCACCGCCGGAAAAGCGCATGGGACATGCGGGGGCAATCGTCTCCGGAGGGATTGGCACGGCAGAGTCGAAGATCGAGGCGCTTCAGGCCGCGGGCGTGCACGTGGCGGACTTCCCCCGCGAAGCGGCGCTGCTGGCGGCCGAGCGAATAGAGCGGTAATGCTGGAAGAGTATCTACGCAACGGGAGGGTATGAGACTGATGGCACTCTCAATTGGCGCAGCACAGCGCAACATTTCACCGCCTTTGGGCACCAACATGGCCGGTTACTACCACGTGCGTCCGGCGATTGCCGTGCACGATGACCTTTACGCGCGGGCGCTCGTAATCGAAGACGGCAGTACGGTAATTGCACTCGTAACGTGCGATCTTGTTTCCATTCGTGAAGAGAGTGTGATCAACGCGCGACGGCAGATTGCGGAAGCTACCGCCATTCCCGGCGCTAACGTGCTCGTCTGCTGTACGCACACCCACACGGGGCCCATAACGCGCGGCGACCGCAGTTCCGCGACTTTTGGCAGCATGAGCGAGTCGTACATGGCGACTCTGGAAGCGCAGATTGCCGCGGCGGTGACGGAGGCATGGGAGTCACGGGCCCCCGGCACGCTGCGCATCGGCAAATCACATGAGGCCCGCATCGCTTTCAATCGGCGCTTCCACATGCGCGACGGCAGTGTGAAGACCAATCCGGGCAAGAACAATCCGGAAATCATCGGACCGGTCGGTCCCATCGATCCCGATGTCTACGTGCTACTCGCGGAATCAGGCGCGGGCGATCCCATTGGGGTCCTCGTAAATTACTCCCTTCACGCAGATACGACCGGCGGCGACCAGATCTCCGCCGACTACTCCGGTTGGATGGAAAAACACTTCAAGAACATGTCGCCTGAGCTGGACGATACGGTGCTCCTCTACGCCAATGGATTCTGCGGTGACATCAATCACGTCAACGTGAACGATCCGGATCAACTAAAGGGCTTTGAGGAGTCCGAACGCATTGGCCGTGCGTTGGCGGAAAGCGCTACCCAGGCGCTGTCACATTTAGAGCCCGTAAAAGGTGAGACCGTACATGCACTCCAACGCGTCGAGGCGTTGCCGGCCGTGGTGCCGACGGCGGCAGACATAGCCTGGGCGCAAGAGGCAGTGGCAGCCTCGCCCATGGGCGGCGGCCCCGGCCGGGACGACTTAGTACGCGCCCACCGTGATCTGGCGCTTCAGGAGTTGAAAAAGCAGCAATTCGATACGGAAGTCCAGGTGATGGCAGTTGGCAATGTCGCGATTACGGCGCTTCCCGGCGAGATGTTCGTCGAGCTTGGGCTATCCATCAAGGAGCACTCGCCATTTGAACACAATCTGCTGGCAGAGCTTGCAAACGGCAACTTAGGATACATCTGCACTGAAGCGTCCTACCCGCAAGGCGCCTACGAGCCGACGTCCAGCCGGGTATTACCCGGCTCCGGCGAGCAACTCGTGCGCGCGGCGCTTGAATTGCAGCAGGAAATCGCTGCGCTCTAACACGCGCGTCTTGCTTGACAGCGCGTATTACCTACTCACATTGGCCGGCACGATATTGGCGTAATTAGCGGCTACCACCCTCGTAGCTGCTGTATTGATACGCCCGCTGGTATATAATTGGAGATGAATACACTATACTAACGTTGCGTTGCTGCACAGCGCCTATAGAAGCATATCCCGGGCAAGCACAGCGCTAGTAGAGCAACACTGGACAGTCGCAGGAAGTAAAGCACACGACTTATGACGAGAAACGATCTAGTCGTTCGCGTCGCCGGCGAGGCCGGCGAAGGCATTGTCTCCACAGGACAATTGCTCACCCAGGCGGCATTGCGGGGTGGATTCCACATACTTACCTACTCCCAGCCGCCATCGGAGATCAAGGGTGGGCACGCCTTTTTCCAGATTAGACTTAGTGCCCAACCCTCTTACAGCAAAGGCGATTCCGTTGACATTCTGCTCGCCTTCAATCAAGAAGCTTACGACCGCAACGCTGCCGAGACCAAGGACGACGGTTTGCTCGTTTATGATCCTTCAGAGGTCACGCCGGCCGTCGACAGTCACTTTGCACACGTGGAGTTTCCGCTCAACGACATAGCGAAGAACCAACTTAAGTTCCCCATTGCTAAGAATGTTGTGGCGGTTGGCGCGCTGGCGGAGCTCTTTGGCTTGCCGACAAAACACCTTGATTCTCTCATCGAGGAGAAGTGGTTGCGTAAAGGCGAAGCGGTTGTGCAAAAGAACCTGGATGCGCTCCGGGCCGGCATCGACTATGTCATTGAACACATCCCACAGCGGGAAAACTTTGCCCTCTACCCGGAAAAATCCCATTCCGGCGAAATCATGGTTAGCGGCAGCGAAGCGATCGGCCTTGGCGCTATTGCCGCCGGATGCGGCTTCATGGCGGGTTATCCGATTACGCCTGCCAGCGACATCAAAGAATTCCTGGAAATCCATCTTCCAAAGACGGGCGGTCACGCATTGCAGGCAGAGGACGAACTGGCGGCGATCGGCATGGTGCTAGGCGCTTCGTATGCGGGATCGAAGGCAATGACCGCGACCTCCGGGCCAGGATTCAGCCTGATGATTGAAATGCTCGGCCTCGCAGCGATGGCAGAGCTCCCCTGCGTCATCGTCGACGCGCAGCGGGCAGGTCCTTCTACCGGCATGCCGACTCGACATGAACAGGGAGACCTCAATTCGGCCGCTTTCGCCGGCCATGGTGAGTGTCCGCGCATCGTGCTTGCGCCCACGTCGGTAAGAGACTGTTTCTACCAAACAGTTAACGCCTTCAATCTCGCGGAAAAGTATCAAACGCCGGTTATCCTGCTTGGCGATACGCTGCTCAACGTGCGTTCAGAGAGCATTCCGCGCCCTGACCTAAACGAAGTCGAGGTTGTAGACCGTCTATTGTTCTCGGAGAACGGCAACGGCGTCGGTGACGAAGTCGGCGTCGGTGACGAGGTCGGCAGCATAAACGGTGAGTATAGTCGTTACGTGCTCACGGAGAACGGCGTTTCCCCCATGGCAATCCCAGGTCAAGCGGGTGGGCAATACATTGCCACCGGGCTTGAGCACAACGAAGAAGGTCTCCACCGGTATGACGAGGCCACGCACACTATCATGACCAAGAAGCGCTTCCGCAAGCTGGAGCGCGCCGCCCTGGAAGCCCCGGAAGCGGACCGCTATGGCGATCCTACCGCTGAGATCGGCATTCTCACCTGGGGCTCCACTGTAGGCTCCGTTATTGAAGCAATTGACCGCGCCGCACTGGATGGCTTGAAGCTCGATATGTTAGCGCCAAGAATGCTAATGCCGCTGCCGGACGAGCAATTGCGCCCATTCATAGAAAGCAAACGAATCATATTCCTACCCGAAGTCAACTATAGCGGTCAGTTTGCCAACATGATCACGAGCCGGTTCCCACGCGAATACGTGCGGATCAACATTTTCGGCGGCATGCCGTTCCGCGTCGACTGGCTCCTGGATAAGATAAGAGAGGGAGTGGCACAGCATGTCTAGTGTAGTAACCGTAGAGAAGCGAAAGGTCGCCGACTATAAGGGCGATGAGCGCCCAACCTGGTGCCCCGGTTGCGGCGACTTTGGCGTTCTAACCTCCGTTTTCAAGGCGCTGAGCGAACACAATTTCGATCCCAAGAACGTTATCATCGTATCGGGTATCGGCTGCTCCAGCCGCCTGCCCTTCTTCACCAATGCCTACGGCTTCCACACGGTGCACGGACGCGCTATGCCCGTTGCCGCCGGGATTCGCGCGGTGCAGCCTGATATGCCAGTTCTCGCAATGGGCGGAGACGGCGATGCTTTTGCCATCGGTGTCGGGCATCTTATCCACGCCATCCGCCGCAACCTCAACATTTGCTACGTGGTGATGGATAACGCCGTCTACGGTCTCACCAAAGGGCAAACCTCTCCCACCGCCGAGCGCGGCCTTGCAACGAAAGCAACGCCGCAGGGGGCCAGCGATCCGGCAGTAAATCCGCTTCTGCTCGCTCTTGCCACCGGCTGCACGTTCGTGGCCCGTGGGTTCTCAAGCAAGCCCAAGGAATTGGCCGACCTTATCTCGCGCGGCATCGCGCACGAGGGGTTCGCTTTTATTGATACGTACAGCCCGTGCCCTACCTTCAATACGGTCAATACGTTCAAGTATTATCGGGACGCCACTGAAGACCTGCCCGCCGACTTTGATCCCACCGACTTCAGCAGCGCTCTGCAGTACGCTGCCAGCGAAGACCCACTCTACTTGGGGCTCCATTACCAAGCCCAGCAGCCTACGTTCGAGGACCATATCAAGCGAAACCGGCCGGAAGTAACGCAGAACGCCATGACCGTGGTGGAGAATCTCTTCGATCAGATGAGCTAACACGCAAGAGTGTCGCTCCTCAATCGAGATTTATCGCAAGCGGACTCCATGAAGTTGGGGTTCGCTTTTGTGCGCCTGCTGGTGGGCGTCGAAGACTTGCTTAACATTCATGCTGTTTGGACTGTATACTAGTGGCTGAGGGCTGGTAACTCCCGAAGTTTAGCGTGTACGCCACGTCGGACTTGGCGAGGCAATTTTCCAGCCTATTTTGTAGTAACTCTTGCAGTAGTCCTTGCAACAATTCTCGGCGCCAGCGCGCCGGGTAAGAAGAGCGATTGCACGGGAGTGCCAATTCATGCTGGAGCATGACGTTATAGTGGTAGGCGCCGGTCTTGCCGGCATGCAGGCTGCGCTGCACGCGGCACGGCAGGGCGTGAGCGTTGCCATACTCTCGAAAGTGCACCCTGTACGCAGCCACTCGAATGCTGCACAGGGCGGGATCAATGCCGCCATGGAAGAAGACGATCCATGGGAAGATCACGCCTACGATACGGTGAAGGGCAGCGACTTCCTGGGCGACCAGGACGCCATCGAAGTGCTTTGCAGTGAAGCTCCCGAGACAATCATCGAGCTTGAACACATGGGCGTCATCTTCAATCGTGGCCCCCGCGGCCAAATTGACCTGCGCGCCTTCGGCGGCCAGGCACGCAAGCGTACCTGCTACGTGGCGGACATTACCGGCCAAGTGCTGCTCCACGTCATTTACGAGCAGCTCATGAAGGCGGGAACCAGGGTCTATGAAGAATGGTTCGTGACCTCGCTCGTGCGCCAAAACGATACCGTCTGCGGTGTAGTGGCAATGGACATGCGCACCGGCGAGCTCCATCTGATCAAAGCCAAAGCCGTGATTCTCTGCACTGGCGGCGCCGGTCGCGTCTATGAACCCAGTAGCAACGCCCTGATTTGCACCGGTGACGGTTACGCCCAGGCCTATCGGGTGGGAGCGCCCCTGATGGACATGGAGATGGTCCAGTATCACCCCACCACGCTTCCCGGTAACGGCGCGCTAATGACGGAAGGGGCACGCGGCGAGGGAGCCTATCTCATCAACGCCAACGGCGAGCGCTTCATGAAGCGCTACGCGCCGAATATGATGGAGCTTGCCTCCAGAGATGTAGTCTCGCGTGCCGAGCAGACCGAAATCAACGAAGGCCGCGACATAGACGGCTGTGTTCTCCTCGACGTTCGCCACATCGACCGCAACACAATTCTGCAAAAGCTCAGCCAGATTCGCGAGCTTGGGCTCGAATATGAAGGCGTGGACATTATCGAAGAGCCCTGCCCTGTGCGGCCCGGCATGCACTACATGATGGGTGGCATCAAAACTGACATCGAAGGGGCGACGTTCGTCAAGGGCCTCTACGCCGCCGGCGAAACGGCGTGCGTCTCGGTACATGGCGGCAACCGCCTTGGGGCCAACTCACTTCTCGACACCCTCGTATTCGGCAAGCGGGCGGGCACGTCCGCGGTGTTGTATGCGGACAGTATCTCCACCCCAGACGTGCCGGAATCGCGCTTGCAGGAAGACCGGGAGCACATCAGCAGCATCTTGGCTCGCAACGGCAACAACGGCGAGCGTGCAGCAGCGCTTCGGCTTTCCATGGGACAAACCATGCACGACCACGTTGGCGTTTACCGCAATCAAAAGGACCTGGAAGAAGCGCAATCTATAGTGGCAAACCTTAAGGAGCGCTTTCAAAACGTCAGCGTCGACGACAAGGGGAAGGTATTTAACACCGACCTTCTCTTCGCCTTGGAAGTCGGACTGATGCTCGACGTGGCCGAGGCAATCGTAGCGAGTGCGCTGTACCGCACGGAGAGCCGTGGAGCCCACTTCCGCACCGATTACCCCGACCGCAATGACGACGATTGGCTGAAACACACGCTGGTCTACCAAAGTGGCAAGGGAGCGCGGTTGGAGACGTTGCCAGTCACGATCACCCAGTGGCAACCCGCGAGGAGAACGTACTAGATGCAGTTCAAGCTCAACGTGCGGCGCTACGATCCCGAGGCGGAAAATCCGGCCCCTTACTGGCGTGCGTATGACGTGGATCTACCGGAAACTTCCACTGTGTTGGACTGCCTCATCCACATTCGCGAGTACATTGACGGCACGCTTGCCGTACGTTGCTCATGCCGGTCCGCCATTTGCGGCTCCTGCATGGTGCGCGTCAATGGTCAGGCACGGTTGGCCTGCGCTACCAAAGCCAAGGAAATGCAGGATAACTCCGAGATGATCACGGTCGAGCCGGGCGGCAACATGCCGGTGCTCAAAGACCTGATAGTGGATATGGACGTGTTCTGGAACAAGATTCGCCAGGTAAAACCATGGCTGGAGCCGATTCAGCCTGTGCCTGAGCGTGAATATCTGGTACCCAACGAGACAATTCTCGACCTCACCGTGGCTATGAATTGCATCATGTGCGGCGCATGCGTTTCCGATTGCACGTCGTTGGAAGTCGACAAGAACTTCATCGGCCCGGCGGCGCTGGCAAAAGCCTACCGCTTCGTTGACGACCCACGCGACGATGCCAGACAGGAGCGCCTGGAAGAGCTCAGCGACTACGGCGGAGTCTATGACTGCACCCATTGCTTCTTCTGTGTTGAGGTCTGTCCGAAAGGCGTCGCGCCGCTGGAGCGCATCGTGGAAATTCGCGAGCGCGCCCAGCACGCCGGCGTAACGAACAATGCCGGTACGCGCCATGCGAAAGCTTTTGAAGGCATCATCCGGGACAGCGGCATTCTGGATGAGCCGATGCTCTTGCTCCGTTCGATTGGCCTGAATCCGGTCGAGCAGGTTAAGAATGTGCCCGGCGGCCTGCGTCTCCTGCGCGCCGGCAAACTGCCGTTGGCTTCCGGCCCGTTCCATCACAAGATTCCGGACCATGGCAACGTAAAGCGCCTCTTTGAAAAGGTGGACTCCGCACAAGCAGTTGAGTCTGCACAAGGAGTGAAATCCTCACAGTGAAGTATGCCTTCTTTCCCGGTTGCGTCTCCCGCGGCGCGTGTCCTGAACTGATGCAGTCGCTCACCGCCGTAGCGGAACACATCGGCATGGAACTGGAACTCATGGAGACCGCTTCGTGCACCGGGGCCGGCGTAATCAGCGAGCGCAACCAGAAACTGGCCGACGCTCTGAACGCGCGCAACTTTGCACTCGCGGAGCAGACCGGGCTCCCGCTCATGAACATCTGCAGCACGTGTCAGGGCGTTATGAGCAGCGTCAATGAGCGGCTCAAGGCGCGCCCGGAGTATTTGGCAGAGATCAATGAGATGCTCGCTGAGGAAGACTTAGCGTATTCAGGCAATGCCGATCCCCGCAACTTCATGTGGGTATTAGTAGAAGACTTTGGTCTGGATAACCTGAGGTCGCTCGTGAAACGTCCTCTTACCGAACTGAACGTTGCGCCCTTCTACGGCTGCTATATCTCACGCCCCACCGACGTGCTCGGTTACCACGACTTCCCCGAGCGCGGGCGCTACCTCGAGATGATTATCGAGGCCTGTGGCGCCACGCCGGTGGACTATTCCGGCAAGAAGAAGTGCTGCGGCTTCCCCATCATCACCATGAACCGCACAAATTCGCTCACAATGGCCGGTAACCATGTGGGTGAAGCACAGGGGAAGGGCGCCGACTTCATGGTAACGCCCTGCCCGCTCTGTCACTTGAATCTAGACGCCCAGCAGCCTGATGCCGCCAGAGTTGTGCAGACGCCTCTCAATCTGCCGATTCTCCACCTCTCCCAACTTATCGGTATGGCGCTGGGCATCGACGAGGCGGCCCTGGGCCTCAATCGTCACGTCGTTTCCACCAATCCGGTGCGGGAACGCCTGCATGCGCTGCCGCTGGCATAGCTCGCGTGGAGCTGGCGTGCACCTGCAATCCCGGCAACCGTGTCTTGTGGAATTGTGTTCTGACTGCTTGCTAAGTACCCCGAAGACACGACAACAATGCCTGGCAGCGCCGATGCGTGCGCTAACATACACGAAACCCCATGCGACTCCACGCCTCACGTGGACACGACAATTCAGCACTCAGTTGGCATGAAGACATGAATAGGACAATGGAGGTCATCAAGTAATGCGTAAGAAAGTGACAATAGTTGGCGCCGGCCAAGTCGGCGGCTCCTGCGCCCGGCGCTTAGCTGAGCGGGATTATGCGGATATCGTGTTGATTGACATCGTTGAGGGGTTGCCCCAAGGAAAAGCGCTCGACATCCTGCAGGCAGCGCCAATAGTCAACTACGACTCCAGCATCGTCGGCACTAATGACTATGCCGATACCGCCGGGTCCGACCTGGTCGTTATTACCAGTGGCAGTCCCCGCAGGCCCGGTATGAGTCGCGACGACTTGCTGGCCGTTAATCAGAAGGTGATCACCGCCGTAACCGGCGAAATTGCCAAGCATTCGCCCGACTGCATCATCATCGTCGTCACCAATCCCGTTGATGCCATGACGCAACTCGCCTGGAGAGTAAGCGGCTTTCCCACGAACCGCGTCGTGGGACAGGGCGGCGTGCTCGATTCAGCCCGCTACCGGACGTTTCTCGCCCAAGAGCTCGGTGTCTCTATGCGCGACATTACCGGCTACGTGCTCGGCGGCCACGGCGACCAGATGGTCCCGCTGCCACGGTATTCCAGCGTTTCCGGCAAACCGATCACCGACTTCATCGCGCCTGAGCGGTTGGAAGAGATCATTCAGCGCACCCGCGACGGCGGCGCCGAGATCGTGAACCTCCTCAAGCTGGGCAGCGCTTATGAAGCGCCGGGCGCGGCGCTTGTCGAGATGATCGACGCTATTTTGCTCGACCAGAAACGGGTCTTGCCGTGCGCGGCTTACTTGGAGGGCGAGTATGGCATCAGCGGGGTCTACGTTGGCGTCTTGATACAACTTGGCGCAGGCGGCGTAGAGAGTATCGTTGAGCTCGACCTCACCGCAGAAGAAAGCACCTTGCTCAATCAATCTGCGGACGCGGTCCGCGAGTTGGTCGACGTGATGGGCATCTAGGCCGGCGCTGTCCGACCAAGCGGCACCGTGAAAAGCAGGGCGATCGATCCGCCCAGGGGAATCACTTTACGCCGCTCAGGCGAAGTCATTTGACGCAGGTCTTGCTACCTGCGCCCAGCATGAGTCGCCATTCCCGGTAGCGCAGGTTACAAACCTGCGATCCACTTGGCGCAAATGGGGTCTTACCAACCGCGCCCTTCTCTAATGTGATCACACTGGGCAAGGGAATTCGCGCCCGACCGAATGCGCTCTGTGAATCCAGGGCGACTCAGGAGCCTGCCGCTCCCACAACCTGCGTCCCTTCTTCAGCAAGCGATGAGATTCTCTCGCTTACTGCCGTTCGAATGCCGACGAGATCAGGTTCGAGTACAAACATCCCGTCGACCATCTGGGAAGTTACTAGCCCGGACGCCTCATCTATCGCATAGGATTCCACGGAGTCTCCCTCAATGCTGCTGGCAACCCTAGCCAGGCGCAGGACTATCTCTAGCGAGATGTTGGTGTCGACCGCAAAACGGAAATCCCTGTAGAGGGCTGGAATATGGAGCAGCGTGCGGGGCGTCAGCGCCTGCGCTTTAAGTGCCCGCATCACCTGATGCTGACGGTTCATCCGGCTGAAGTCACCATTCTCGCTAGACTTGCGCGTCCGCGCATATTTTAGCGCAGTTTCGCCGTCGAAGTGATGGACGCCCGCCAGCAGCACAAACGGCTCGTATTCTATGCCGTCTACTGCCGGAAACTCCAAGTCAATGATGTTCTCCGGAACGTCAACCGTTACACCGCCAAGCGTATCGATTATGCGCGCGAAACCGGCAAAGTTCACGACCGCATAGTAGGGAATTTCAACATCGAGCACTCGCTCGAGCGTGGCGCGCGCCAGTTCGCCGCCGCCATACGCATACGCGGCATTGATGCGCTGCGGCTGTGGGAGATCGCCGAGGTTGACGCGCAAGTCCCGCGGCACGGATGTCAGCAACACGCGCTCGTGTTCCAAGTCTACGCTGACCATGACAATAGCATCACTGCGGCCTGAAAGTGTATCCCATGAATCCACGCCAAGCAGCAGGATGTTCACGACGCTCTGAGCCTTTTCAGGAGCTTTTGAAGGGGCCTCTACAGGAGCCTCCTTGCGCGGCTCCGCAGTTTGGCTGGGAGCAGTCGCAGCAGGCGTTACGGCGCATCCAATGAGCAGACCGCTGATAAGGTACAGACCGAATATCCGCCAAAGGAATCTGTTTCGCGCCATTTCACTCTAGTTCCTCCACTTATTCCCAGTTGTTGCGGGCACTTTCCCTATATCATGTCAAACTTATATGAAAGCAATCTGAGAGAATAGCGCATGGGCGCTGCCTGTCTATCCACACCGAGAGTAAATGGGAGCACTATCCCTCCTGGATACTCTCCGGTTTGGGAAAGATGACACCGGCTGGCACGTGCTTCGACAGAGTTTCCACTGCGCTTGTCGAAGTGCCTTGCGCACGTGGAGATGAATTCGCGCGTGCTGCGGGGTATCATGGAGCAGAGCAAGCCAAAACTGGATGCATCTCTTTGAATATCTCAGTCCAAGACATTGATCTTAACGTCCTCAACATGCGGACTCGCATGCCGTTTCGGTACGGCATTGCCTCGCTGGAGTCTGTTCCCCACCTCTTTTTGCGTGTGACCGCAAGAGTTGACGGAGCGACTGCCGTTGGCGTTTCCGCAGAAGGTCTGCCGCCGAAGTGGTTTACCAAGAATCCCGAAACGTCTTTTGCCGAAGACCTCGACGAGATGCTCACGGTGATTCGGCAAGCGGTAAAGTTTGCCCTTGACGCGCCTGCAGCCGCGAGCCCGTTCGATCTTTGGGAAGAGGTCTTCCAACGCCAGACAGCGTGGGCGGCCGAAACGAGCTTTCCACCCCTGCTCTGGGGCTTTGGCGTGAGCATGGTGGAACGGGCCTTGGTCGACGCCTTCTGCCGCGCCACCGGCAGGTCGTTCGAGCAAGCGGTGCGGGACAATTCTCTCGGCGTGCGACTCGAGGCCCTCCATCGGGAGCTTGCCGGTAAAGAACCCGCCGCGCTGCTGCCGGATCGCGCCAATCGTACTATGATCATCCGTCACACGGTTGGCTTGGCCGACCCGATTACCGATAGCGATGTTCCCCAAGAAGAACGCCTAGAAGACGGACTACCCCAATCCCTGGAAGCGAGCGTTCGCTTCTACGGCCTGACGCACCTTAAAATCAAGTTATCTGGTGAAACTGGCGCAGACATCAAGCGGCTGCAGCGCATTGCACGGATCATGGAATCGCATGCGCCCGACGATTACGCCCACACGCTGGACGGCAACGAATTCTACACGGAAGTCGGCCCGTTTCAGCGTTTCTGGGAGACGATTCAGTCCGAACCTTCACTCCGTTCCTTCCTTGACCGTGCGCTCTTCGTGGAGCAGCCGTTCCATCGCGACGTTGCGCTCGGGGAGTCTGTGCAAGCGGACCTCCAGCGCTGGCATGACCGCCCGCCGTTGATCATCGATGAGTCCGATGGCGAGTTGAACAGCCTTGCCGACGCCTTGGCTTGCGGCTATGCCGGCGGCAGTCACAAGAACTGCAAAGGAGTCTTTCGCGGGATCGTGAACGCCTGTCTCCTTGCTCATTTTCGTCAGCGCGATCCAAGTCGCGCGTTTATCTTGAGCAGCGAAGACCTCTGCAGCGTGGGGCCGGTTGCCATGATTCAAGACCTCACCGTGGCGGCGAATCTCGGAATTACACACGCCGAACGCAACGGCCATCACTACTTTGCGGGACTGAGCATGTACCCGCAGAGCGTCCAGTCTCAGGTGCTCGCGAGCCACAGCACTTTCTATCGCCGCCACGAGGAAGGGTTTCCTGCGCTCGACGTGCGGCAAGGGCGCGTGGACGTATCGAGCATCGTGGACGCGCCGTTCGGCTACGGCTTTACGCTCGATACCACCCAATTCACGCCGCTGGACGATTGGACGGTAGATTCATTAGCAGACTAGCCTGCTTCTGGGTCAAATCGGCGCGCTGCCTTTATCCACCCTCTTGGGCGAAGAGCAGGATATGGCCGTTACAGTCTTCTATTTCGAATTCGCGTAAACCGTATGGCTTGGTGACAGGCCCGTTTTCATACTCCGGTCGGATCGTGACGCTCTTCTGCCGATACTCTGCGTAGAGTTCGTCTATCAGCACACAGTGGACATAGGTGTATCCCGCCGTTATCGGTTCAGTGCCGTGGCGGCGGCGGTAGCCGGTGAATCGCATACGCTGGGGACTCTTGCCGGCCCCGCCGCCAATAGAGACCCGGGCATGCCCGCCGTGTGCCATGTCCACGAAGTCCAGTGAGAACCCCAGGATCTCGCAGTACCACGCCGCCGTAGCTTCAACATCCGCGACTTCCAGCACGGGCTGAATGCCGTAGAACTGATACTTTTCAGAGTTAGCTCGCGCGTTCATTTATCCTCCTCACAGTCTATAAACTGTCTTTTTCACAGTTTTCAAACGAGTTGAAACTGCCCGCTTATGCACTCTCCATAAGGGAAACCTCTGCGCATCCATGGTCCGGAGCAATTCTCCCCTATCCTGGAGCCCGGCGTCCCCTCTCCACGAGGGAGAGGGCTAGGGTGAGGGCAAATCCCCGTCACTTCTGCTCAGTCCGGCTTGCCTGGCCGAGCCATGAAAAGTCTCCCCCTACGGTTGATACGGCTTCCCCATTCGGACAACACGTTCGGCCTTTGCATACCAGCCTTGCGGCGCATAGTCGGCGGTGTGGAGATAGCACCGCACGCGGACCTCATCGCTGCCTAACGTAAACGTCAAGAGGCGGCTCATAGGTAGGGTCGTGCGCCCAGCGTGATGGCGCGCAAGGGCGGCGCAGTTGATGAAGCTCACGTCCCACTTGCGCTCGACGTGCGACCGTCCGCCGTGGCGGTCGTTGGGATGGGTATGGGTATGGCCGCCGAGCCACAGGTCAATTGCACCGGGCTGGCTCGCAAGGTAGCCTTCGAATGCCTGCGCATCGGGTTTGTCATCCAAGAAGTACAAATACGAAGCGCCTGCCGGGCCGCCGTCAGCAAAGTAGCCGTGGTAGTGGCCGCGCCATGCGCCATTTTCATCCTGGCGGTATCCTTCCCAGGGACCGGACGCCACAGTGGTCTCCTTGAGCATGTGATGATGCGCAGAAACAATGATGCTATCGGGATTCTTCTCTACTTGCTCTTGCCACCACGCAAAGGTCTCGCCCGTAACCGCCCCCGATGGGTAGCCTCCCCCTTTTGGATTGCGGCCGACCGGCGGCGGCAAGTCATTCCGATCGCTCATCATCAGGAAGAGCACATTGCCCGCCCGAAAGGCATACCGCTCCCACGTCCCTTCCACGGGATAGGGACGTCGGGAGGGATCCACACCGGAAAACTGCCGGTTTTCACCCGTAGGGTCAACCCACTTGCGGAACCACCATTGAGTCGGCTCCGTATAGAACGTAGCATCATGATTGCCCGCCAAGTTATAGAAATTCTCGCGGCCGTGTGCTTGCGCCGCGCCGAACTGCCGCACAACTTCTTCACCTTCTTCATCGTCCGGTGAGCCTTGGTTGCCGGAAAGATCGCCGAGATGCAGCATGATGTCCCAGTGAAACGGCGGTCCGCCCTCGGCGCCGCCGTGTTCGGACTGGCGAATCGCCTCGGCCAAGCTCTCGCGGCCAAATCTCTTGTCTGTACCTACATGCGCACAGCCGGTAACCCAAACTGAAAACGAATTCGCTGACATGTATATTCCTTCATCTGGCACAAGCAAAATGCATTGGGACTATGTAACATTTCAGACAATTTTGTAAATGTGGCCGCCCACGGTCGGTTGGTCGCAGGTGTGTCTACGCTGTGTCCCTCTACAGTATCCAGTGTTCGAGCGAACTGTCGACAAGCTTCTTCATGGTAAACACAACTCTCTGAGGTCGCAAAGACATACCTTCTGAGAATCGCTATCATAAGGGGCAGCTAGCATGCTGCTCATGTAGTGGCTAGGCAAAAGCGTAGTTTCCTACACCCCCGCGGATTGGGCGCGATATGAGTTCAGAATCTTCAGTCGGGCATTGTGCGCGAGTCCGAGGCGACGACCAGGGAGGATGGATGGGGGGGAAGTTTCTCTCAATTGACCAAGCAGCTTGGCTCATCCAGGATGGGGACGCCATCGGCGTGTGTGGATTCGTCGGAATTGGGCACCCCGAAGCCCTCTCCGCGGCAATAGAGCGGCGCTTTTTGCAGACCGGCGAGCCACGGAATCTTACGCTGATGTATGGCGCCGGTCAGGGCGACC
This sequence comes from Chloroflexota bacterium, assembly GCA_965221905.1. Taxonomy (GTDB): domain Bacteria; phylum Chloroflexota; class UBA11872; order VXOZ01; family VXOZ01; genus VXOZ01. The sequence continues at coordinate 1,663,289 of OZ244922.1, read as the reverse complement.
GCCAAACGCGCGGCCTCAATCACTTTGGCCACGAAGGGCTTGTCAAGCGTATTATCGGCGGACACTGGGGCCTTGCCCCCACGTTATGCCAACTCGTCCTCGACGGCAAGATCGAAGGCTACAACTTTCCCCAGGGCGTCATCATTCATCTCTTCCGCGACATTGCCGCGGGCAAGCCGGGCACGCTCACGCACGTGGGTCTCCACACGTTCGTAGACCCGCGCCTGGAAGGGGGACGCGTCAATCCGGCATCCACACCGGAGCAACTCGTGCAGCTTCTCAAACTGAACGGCAAAGAGTGCCTCTTCTATCCGCGTATCGAGCTCGACGTCGGCCTCATCCGGGGCACTACCGCCGATCCCGACGGCAACATCAGCATGGAACGCGAAGCGGTCTACGGCGAGATGCTGAGCGTTGCCCAGGCCGTGCACAACTGCGGCGGCACTGTGATTGCGCAGGTAGAGCGCACAATTTCTACACCTCTGCCCACGCGGCAGATCAAGATTCCCGGGATTCTCGTAGATGTCGTCGCGGTGGCCGATCCCGCCGAGCACTGGCAGACGTTTAGCGAGGACTTTAATCCGGCGTACGTTTCCGAATCCCGCGGCGAGGCGCCGGACTTTCCGCCGCATCCACTCGACGAACGCAAGATTATTTCCCGCCGCGCCGCGCTTGAGCTGCGACGAGGAGACATCGTCAATCTCGGTATTGGCTTACCGGAGAGCGTGGCGGCAGTAGCGGCGGAAGAAAACATCATCGCTGATTTGGTAATGACCGTGGAGAGTGGCGCTATTGGGGGCGTACCCGCAGGCGGCTTTTCGTTTGGCGCATCCTATATGCCCACGGCTTTAATCGACACGCCGTATATGTTCGACTTTTACGACGGCGGCGGGCTGGACATCGCCTGCCTGGGCGCTGCCCAGATCGATGCCGCAGGCAACGTGAATGTCAGCCGCTTTGGCAGCGTCGTGCCGGGCGCGGGCGGATTCATCAACATTAGCCACAACGCGAAGCGTGTCGTGTTTTGCGGCACCTTCACTGCCGGCGGCCTTGAGATTACGGTCCATGATGGTACCCTGCAGATCGTCCGTGAGGGCAGGCATCCAAAGCTGGTACAAGCCGTCGAGCAGATAACCTTCAACGGCGCCTACGCGCGCTCACTCGGACGTGCTATCACCTATGTGACCGAACGCGCGGTCTTTACTCTTACCGATGACGGTCTGACACTTGTAGAAATCGCCCCCGGCGTGGACATGCAAAGGGACTTGCTGGCACACATGGCATTCAAGCCGCACATCGCGCCCGATCTGCGGCAGATGGATTCGCGCCTGTTTCGCAATGAGCCGATGGGTCTGGCGCAGCAATTCACGTAACCCACTGGAAACATCTTTGTGGCGTGGGCAAAAGTCTATGCGTTTCGAGGCGAGAAAAGGCAGTACACTGGGCAACCCCATTAAGGCTCTCTTGGTTGATCTGGACGGTACGCTCTACTTCAGAGGCGCGCAAATTCCAAACGCCCAGCGGACCCTCGAAACTCTGAGGAAAATGGATTTTGGGTTGCGCTTCTTGACGAATACAGACTCCAAGACCGCCGAAACCCTCCAACGCGAGGTGGCCGCAATGGGCTTGGCAGTTGAAGAAGAGGAGATCTTTAGTGCCGTCAGTGCAGGTTTGCACTTCTTGCGCCGGCACCCTGACAAGCGTAGCTACTGTTTGGTTTCGCAGGAACTGACTGCTGCGTTTGCGCCTTTTCTTGCCGAGGAAGGTGCCGTAGACTATGTAGTTGTCGGAGACTGTCGTGATTCCGTGAGCTACGCAGCGCTGAACACGGCGTTCCGCCACGTTATGGCGGGGGCTGAGATGCTCGCCCTGCAAAGGGGAAGGTACTTTGTGTCCGAAGATGGCTACAATCTGGATACTGGGGCCTTCGTGCAACTCCTGGAGTATGGGTCCGGCAAGGCCGCGAGAGTCCTTGGTAAGCCATCAGCAGACTTCTTTAGAATTGCTATTCGGCACATCGGTTGCAGTCCTGAAGAAGCTGTTGTAGTCGGCGACGATGTGACGACAGACATCGCGGGAGCGCGGGCGGTTGGCGCCTTGTGTGTATTGGTAAGAACGGGAAAGTTCAGCCGCAAGTCACTGGAGGCTTCTTCGGTCAAGCCCGATTGGGTGGTAGATTCAATCGCCGACGTGCCGCAGCTCCTATCGGAGATTGCATGTTGAAGGGAGACCACGTTCGGAGGGCATACAGCACCGGACTTACCCATTCACGGAACCATGCGCTCTTGGCAAAGGGGGAATAATTGCCACTGCAAGTAAACCCACACTACCTTGGCCGGATGTTGCAAGTCCTCTCTCCCGCTGGAGACTTTTGCGAAACCCCTTCCACCTTGATGGGGCAGGTCGGGAAGGGGGTGACAAGGGCTTCACGGCTAGCAATCCCAAACTACCCACACACCCCTGGATTCCGGCTTTCGCCGGAATGACGGAGTTATGCATCGGACTGGAAGTCCGCGCATGCCCGGTACCCCGATATGGGGGTCTCCGCTGGGAGAAGGTGAGAGTGAATATCGGCATATCAACCCAAGTCTGCCGGTCTGACTGGGTAACCCAAGAGTCTCAGTCGGAGAGGAGACGGACTAGCTCACAGCTTCTTTACTGGTGTAAACCGAACGCTAAGACTTGAAAGTCAACACAACTCAGTACAACAACTCCTAACTGAAGGAGGTTAGACAAAGAACATGAGCAATCGACAGCCGGTGATACTTGCGGCTGCCCGGACGCCGATTGGCAAATTTGGCGGCTCGTTTAGTGAGCTTTCCGCGCCACAACTTGGTGTCGTTGCGGCGCAGGCCGCGTTGGCGCGGGCGGACGTAGCGCCTGATGAGGTACAGGTCTCGATATTCGGTCAAGTGTACCAGGGCGGCAGCGGCATGAATACAGCCCGCCAGGTCAGTTTGCGCGCAGGCGTACCCGAAGCAGCGCCGGCCATGACCATTAATCAAGTCTGCGCCTCGGGCTTGCAATCCGTGGCGCTCGCCGCACAGTATATTCGGCTAGGCGAGATTGACGTGGCGCTGGCCGGCGGCACGGAATGCATGAGCCAAGCGCCCTATGTGCTGCCCGGTGCGCGCTGGGGCAACAAGCTGGGCCATGCCACCCTGGTTGACACTCTTCTCAGCGACGGACTCTGGGACGCATTCGCCGACTGCCACATGGCAAACACCGCCGACACTCTCGCGCAAGAGTACGGCATATCCCGCGAAGCGCAAGACGAATACGCTCTGCAAAGCCAGCAGCGGTATGCGGCAGCGGCGCGCGCCTGTCACGTTGCCGCGGAAGTCGCCCCGGTGTCGGTACCGCAGCGCCGGGGACCGCCTAGAGTGATAAGCGACGATGAATATCCGCGTTCGGACACGACCATCGAGGCTCTGGCGTCGCTCCATCCCGCCTTCAAAGACGTTACCACCATCACCGCCGGCAACGCATCCGGTATTAACGACGGCGCGGCCGCAATCGTGGTGGCATCCGCTGAATGGGCGGAGACACATGAGCGCCAGCCGCTCGCGAGCCTGATGGCGGTCGCGACCACCGGCGTCGCCCCCGTGCGCATGGGTATCGGGCCGGCAAAGGCGATTCGCATTCTCCTCGACAAAACCGAGCTGACCCTTGATGACATAGACCTCCTCGAAGTCAATGAAGCTTTCGCCGCTCAAGTTCTTGCCGTGGAGGCCGAACTCCAGTGGGATCGTGCGCGCGTAAACGTAAACGGCGGGGCAATCGCCGTCGGTCATCCCGTCGGCGCGAGCGGCGCCCGCATACTGGGCACGCTCATATACGAAATGCAGCGACGCAACGTGCGCCGAGGCATTGCCGCGCTTTGTGCCGGCGGCGGCATGGGAATCGCTGCTTTGGTGGAACGAGAGGTGCACTAGCTTCATGAGATTGGATAGCAAATGCGCGCTCATTACCGGCGCTTCCCAAGGCATCGGTCGCGCCACCGCACTCACCCTCGCCCGTGAGGGTGCTAACGTGGCCGTCAACCACTACCCGGATGCGGCGGGGGTGCACCGCCGAAACGCGGAGGCCGTAGCCAAGGAGGTGGAGAGCATGGGTCGCCGGGCGCTGGTCGTTGGCGCGGACGTAGCCCAGGAGGAGCCGAGCGCACAAATGGTCGAGCAAGCCATTCAAGAGTTTGGCTGCCTCGACATTCTGGTCAATAATGCCGGCATTCTGCGAGACGCGACCCTCCGCAACTTGACCCGCGAACACTGGGACGAGGTGCTGGACGTAAACCTCGGCAGCATGTTCAATTGCTCGAAACCCGCGGCAATTCACATGCGCGAGCGCGCGACGGGCAGCATCGTCAACGTGGCTTCGGTGATTGCGCTCATGGGCAACATCGGCCAGACCAATTACGCGGCAGCCAAGGCTGGCGCCATCGGCTTCACGAAGTCCCTGGCCAGAGAGTTAGCGCGGTACCACGTCCGCGTCAATGCTGTTGCGCCCGGGTTCATGGATACCGACATGACGCGCGCCATCGACGACGAAATCAGGGAGCAGGTGCGCCAGCAAATCCCCCTCGGCCATTTTGGCAGGGCAGAAGACGTAGCCGCCGCCATTCTCTTCCTGGCCTCGGATGACGCCCGCTACATCACCGGTGAGGTACTAAGCGTCAACGGCGGTTGGTATATGTAGAATAAGCAGTCACGAATGAGCATCAGCAGGAACCAAGTCTTATCCCTGCTGTTCAATCGACTGCAAAGAAAACTCAGCGGAAGCTCTCTCGATAACCGGCCCTGATTTGCTATTCAGTGCGAGTGGATAAGACGCAGGTTACAAACCTGCGCTACCAGGGATAACAGGTTCAGACGCAGGCTACAATCCTGCGCTACCGGGGATAGCAGGTTCAGACGCAGGCTACAATCCTGCGCTACCGGGGATAGCAGGTTCAGACGCAGGTTACTAACCTGTGCTACCAGGGATAGCAGGTTGAGACGCAGGTTACTAACCTGTGCTACCGGGGATAGAAGCAATTTGATCTGTAGCGCGGGGGCTTGTCCCCCGCTACGCTGGAAGTAACTGTCAAACGGCACGAAAGGAACCATCCAATGCTCATTGATACCGCGCAATTCAAAACGAAAGACCTCGCCGACGACGCGGTGCTGCCACCGGAAAAGACCGCGCTCATCATTGTAGATATGATGCGGCGCTTCTGCGATCCGACCTGGCTGGGTAGCGGTAGCAATGAGAGCGAACGCTGGTTTACGGCTGAATTGCAGACCGTGATCCCCAACCTGCGTTCGATCCTCGACGCCTTTCGCGCTTCCGGCGGCCTGGTGGTCCACGTCGTCAATGCCAAGTGGACTGCGGACGCCCGTGAGGCCGTACCCTACCAGCGCGGTCGCGACTACGACTATTTCGACTCCCACGCCATGTCGGTCATAGACGAGCTTGCTCCACAGCGTGAGGAGATTATTGTTCGAAAACTCACGAGTTCGGCGTTCACCGGGACGGGCCTCGACTACATCCTGAACAATGCCGGCATCGAGAACGTCGTGCTTACCGGTCAGTACGGCGGCGCGTGTGTCTTCTATAGTCTGATCCAGAGCCGCGAATTCGGCTTCACCAACTATTGGCCGAGTGACGCTATCTTGCATGCCTCCGCCGTGGATCAGGCCATGATCACGCCACTGGTAGGCACTCGCTGGGCGACGCTGGCTAGTTCGGCGCAGATTGCACAAGCCGTTAGCCGGCAACGCGTACAAGTGTAGGCGTTTACCACGCGCTCTCACCTTCTTCCTTGACAGTGAGCACACTCGGTGCTAATCTCCAACCAATCGGTTGGTTGGAGCACCCTCAAAGGAACTTTAAAATGACTCGACGTAAGATGTTACTTGGACTCGGTTCCGGCGCTGGTTTCGCGCTGTTGGCGGCCTGCGGTCAGGCGACGACGATGACCGATGCGCCAAAGGCCGAAGAGAAGATGGAGCCCAAGGCAGAGGTGAAGCCCGACCCGCCGGATACTTACGAAATTCGGGTCTTTACGACTTCCCGTTGGGATCTCAGCCAAGGCATCGGTTTGGAGGTTGTACAGGAACTTGAGGAGGCCAACCCCGGCCTTACCGTCAACGCCACCGTTGAATCCGGCAATCGCATGGACAAGATGGTGACCGCCGTGGCCGCCAATTTCGGGCTCGACGTGGGGCAGGCGGGGTCGTGGCAAGCGCAGACGCTCGCCGTTCTAAACCTACCGCTCGGACTCGACTCCTACATGGCGGCATCCAACGTCATCAAGAAAGAAGAGATCTGGGAGTCGCTGCGCGGCGACTTGCAGTGGAAGAATGTGGTGCAGGGCATGCCCTTCGGCCCGGACATTCGCTTTCTCTACACGGGCAATAAGGCCTATCTCGACGTTGGGCTCGACCCGGAAAGCCCACCGGCAAGCTGGAATGACCTTGAAGACGTGATTTCCACTATCTATAAGGTCAGCGGTGACAAGATCGAGCGCCTGGGATTCGATCCGCTGCGCGGCACCGGCGGCAACCATCTCTGGATGGTGCCCCTGTGGCAGTTGGGCGGCGAGGTCACTACGCCGGAGGGACTGGTCACCCTCAACACACCCGAGGCTGAAGAGGCGCTGAACTGGCAGAAGCGCAGCATCTTCGATGCCCAGGGCGGCTATAACCAGGTATTGGAGTTCTGGGGTGAGGCGGCACGCTATCCTGCTTACTTCCAACCCTTCTTCCAAGGCGTGGTAGGCAACATGCACCTGACCAACTCCGAGCGTGCCGGTCAGATATTACCGAATCAGCCCGATTTCGAGTTCAACTATGGCCCCTATCCCGTCCCCGAGGGCGGGCGACAGGCCGGCTACGGTGGTTGCCATACCTGGTACTTGACCATAGACTCGCCAAATCCGGATAAGGCGTGGAAGTTCCTGGAGCACTTTGGCAGCCGCAGCGTGAATATTCGCTGGGCGCAGCACTTCGACCGTCTGCCCATCCGCTCCGACGTGGCGGACTCCGAAGAGTACCACCAAGGCGACGACTTCGTGCGCTTCTCTGCCAACATGATGCAGCACCGCAAGTTTGTCATCCCCTTGCCGGGCGCGCCGCAGGTGCTGTCGTTCGTCAACGGGTTTGTCCCGGATGTCATGGCCGGCAACCGCACGATTCCCGAGGCGCTCAAGGAAGCCAACGACCAAGTCCAGACCATCCTCGACGACTTCCTGGAAGAGCACGGCCAATCGCGGTAACGTAGTTCAATTTACTCGGCAAAGCTAAGAGAGGGAGGAGGCCGCATGGCCTCCTCCCTCTTCACTGAAAGGGAAGGTGCCACGTGACAGGCGAAGATCCAAAACTCTCAGGAGCCGACGTTGACCCGCTGCGGCAGCAGCTCTTCGAAGCGTACGATGCTTGGCTCATGGGTCAATGCCGTCAGCGCTACGACGAGCGTGCTGGGCGCTGGCAGCGGGACTACTCAAGTCAGGAGGCGTACTCCCGCTCGGTGGCACAAAACCGGGACCGCCTGCTCGCCATGATCGGCGGCTGGCCTTGGGAGCGCGGGCCCTTGGAGCCAAGCATCGAGGAGATCGCCACCACCGATACCTATACGGCGTCACGAGTCTTCTATACCTCGTTCGACGACGTGCGGGTGGACGCCATTCTCATTCGGCCCCATGGCGAAGGGCCGTTTCCGGCAGTCCTGGCCCAGCACGGTGTTAACCACACGCCGGAGCAAATCTGCGGCTTCACCGAACCGGAGTATAGCGCCGCCTATCACGAAATCGGCGTGCGCCTCGCCAAGCACGGCTATGTGGTCATTGCGCCGCGTATGATTGGCGGCTACGGCGAAGACCGTTTCAACGTGCCCAATGTTCCCTCGCTACGCAACCACGAGCAGGGCCGCGCCCAGAATCAGATCCACCGTAAAGCCATCCTCATCGGTCAAACCATTCAAGCGCTGGAGTATTTCACGCTATCCCGCGCCGTAGATTATCTGGAAACGTTGCCCGAGGTGCACATCGACCATATTGGTTTGTACGGCCTTTCGCGCGGCGGTCGAGCGGCCCTCTGGATGGGCGCGCTCGAGCAGCGGTTGCAGGCGGTAGTGTCCTCTGCCTGGTTCAACGAGCGCTTCAGCAAGATGCTGCAGCCGGAACTGATCAATGGCGGCGCCTTCATCGAGACCTCTTCCGAATTCCAATTCATACCAAATCTATTTAGGGAATTTGGTGACGCCGACATAGCCTCCCTCATCTGCCCGCGGGCGTTCTTCGTGGAGGACGGCAAGCACGACGGCGCCGTGTGGTGGCCCAATGCCATACAAGAGTTCAAACTCGTTGAAGCCAATTATGAAAGTCTCGGCATACCGGAGAAGTGCGGCATCCGCATCCACGAGTTGGGACACGAGACGGAGCCGGAAGATGAGATCACAGACATTCAAGCAGTCGCGTTTCTCGACCACTGGCTGAAGACGGTGTAGGGCGAGGATTCACGCGAGCGACCCATGGGGGTTCTACGATGCCACGACTGCTGAACCTCTTCATCGATCCCCACGTCATACGACGACGCGATGAAGCCCTGAGCGACAAATCCGGTAGCGCAGGTTTCAAACCTGCGCCCACTAGGGAAATGGACATTCACGTTGCCGGTCTCGCGTGCACGGGCATCTGCGTGCGGCGTACGCAACAGGGCCTCGCAACGCTGCCGGGCGTTCAGGACGTTAGATTCAAACCTGACGAAGACACATTCACCGTGCGGTACCATGGCGACGCGCTTGAGCATGATCGGGTAGAGAAGGCTGTCCGCCAGCAAGTGGTCGCCAAACCGGTGCGCAAGCTGCTCGATTGGATCGGCCGCCCGTTCCGGCAAGCCGTGCCCTAGTGAGCATGACTTGGCAATTGTGTCCTTTTCACACCAATAAATAGAGACAAACTCCCAGCAGAGTCAGAGCAGGACGTTCCCGTTCGCACTGAGCCTGTCGAAGTGTGAGCGGGAACGGTCTGCCGCCGTATGCGGTTGCTTGAAGGCAAGCAACTGCTATGGCGCCTCCCTCTAAGACGGCTTGTGCAGCGCTACACTTCGCAGCTTGTATCTCCTCACAATAGCGGCTACAGTGATGCTGATGGTGCCAGTCGATTGCCCAAGCCGGCAATCTTGGCCTTCAATTGAAAAGACTAGCCAAATCCTAGAGGAAGACCGTCTTGCCCGCACCTCCAATTCAAGCTGAGGTCCCCAATATGCAGGGCCGGCATACCCCACCCATCCTGACCACGGTGGTAGGCAGTTACCCCGCGCCGTCCTGGCTGCTCGCCATGCCGAGCAAACCGGCTCTGCGCGACGCCATGCTGGCGGTATTCAAGACCCAGGAGCTTGCCGGCATCGACGTGGTGACGGATGGCGAACTCTCCCGTTTCGACGTCAACCATCCGGAAACGCAGGGCATGATCGAATACTTCATTCAACCGCTGGCGGGTGTAGACTCTACATTCAGCCGCGCCGATGTTGCGGCATTTCGCCGGCAAGCGGGCATGCAGTTTCGCAAGCAGCCGGCGGGCGTCGTCAGGGAAGCTATCGGCGAGGGCACGCTAGACCTTCCCGCCGCCGCATCCGGCAGCGCCCTCACTACAAAGCCGCTCAAGTTTACTGTGACAAGCCCATACATGCTGGCGAAGTCCTTGCTCGACCTGCATTATCGTGACATTCGCGAACTTGCATTCGCAATTGCCGATGTCTTTAAGCAGCAAGTCGCAAACCTCGATGCCGCCGTGTTGCAGATAGACGAAGCCAACCTTGTCGGTTCACCGCATGACGGCGAGTGGGCGGCTGACGTCCTCAACCGCGTGTTCGCAGGATTTAGCGGTCAGAAGGCAGTGCATCTCTGCTTTGGCAACTACGGCGGCCAAACCATCCAGCAGGGACTTTTCAAAGACCTGCTCCCCTTCTTCAATCGGTTAGAGTGCGATCACCTCATCTTGGAACTTGCTCGTCCCGGGGACGCAGAGCTACCGGTTTTTCTTGACCTCAAACCCGAAATAGCCCTGGGTATCGGCGTCGTTGACATCAAAGACAACGTCGTTGAATCGCCTGAATTCATCGCCCGCCGCATCGAGCGCGCCGTCACTGTGCTGGGACCTGAACGAGTCCAGTGGGTGCATCCCGATTGCGGCTTCTGGATGCTTTCCCGCATTGTGGCCGATCAAAAGATGGCCGCGCTGGTCGAGGGCCGCGATCTCTATCTGGGACACAATACACATAAGGAGTGACCAATGGGCCAACAAGCACGCGTTGCCGTCATCACTGCTCCGTCGGGCACCATGCACGTCAGCGGCTTCTTGGAAATTCTGGCGGCACTGCCCGAGGTCGCACAGCTCGCGCTGGTGACCAACGGCGCTGATGATATAGAGTCCCATGCGCGAGCGCACCTCGGCACGCGCCTCGTCGGCGTTTATCCTGATGCGGATGCGCTGTTCGCCGCATTTCAACCGGAGCTGACCGTCGTCAGCTTAGAGCCCCGCACTGCGCCGGCAACCATCGCCGCCTGCCTGCGCAATGGCAGCCACGTGCTCGCGGAGAAGCCCGCCTGTTTGCAGTGGGAGGAGTTTGCTGAGCTGGCTTCTTTGGCCGAAGAGCAGCAGCGCAACATCGGTCTGGCCTTTGCGGCTCGGGGTTTTCCATTTCTGCAGGATGCGAAACGCCTCGTCGCCGGCGGCACGCTCGGCAAACTCTACGGCGTCGATACCTATTTCATCGCCGACCAGACGCGTGTGCAACAGGCTGAGTGGCAAGCATCATGGTTTTCGCAGAAGGCCTATGCCGGTGGCGGACACCTCATGTGGCTGGGAATTCATTATGTCGATCTGCTGCACCACCTCACCGGCCAGCGCGTTGTGGAAGTCGCAGGACTGACCGCAGTCGTTGGCGGCGCGCCCATCGACACGGAGGACGCCGCCGTCGCCGTGCTGCGCTTTGAGGACGGCATGGTCGGCACCTTGACCTCTGCCTATTACCTCGACCGCAACAAGCAGTCGCACCTCCATCTCTGGGGCGCGCAAGGCTGGCTGCGCGGACGCCCCAACGACTGGGAGAGCCTGGAGTGGTATAGCACTCATCCCGCCGAGCACTCCGCGCCCTATCGCACGATCCGGTACGATTCGCCCACCGGCGATGCCATGTCCACCTACTTCGGCTTGGTCCGCGCGTCTGTGCTCGGTGCACTAGGTGTAACGGCGCATCCGGTCACAACAGCCGAATCGCTCCACGTCCTCAAGGTCGTCCACGCCATCTACCGCGCCGCGGAAACCGGCCAAACCCAGCGCGTCGAGTGAAAACCGCCCAGACCGTCGCGACAAGCTGCTGAATGCATGAAGGAAAGAGCAATGAAACGATACCGAGCGGCACTAATCGGCTGCGGAGGGATGAGCACGTCCCACCTGCGCGCGCTCAATGAAGTCCCGGAAATAGACGTCGTGGCGGTGTGTGACATTGACGAAGACCGTCTGCAAGCGGTTGGCGATGCGTTCAACGTTGCAAACCGTTACACCGACTACCATGCCATGTTCGCGACAGAAAGACCGGACATGGTGTCAATCGCTACCCAAGGGCCCCAGCATTGCGCTGCCACCGTCGCTGCGGCCGAGCACGGCGTGCACGTGCTCTGCGAGAAGCCGATGGCCCTCGACCTGGCGGAAACCGATCAGATGGTTGATGCCTGCGAGAAGGCCGGCGTAAAGCTCGCCATCAATCACCAGGCAACCGTGCGTCCTTCCCTGAAACGCATGCGAGCCATGGTCGAGAACGGCGACATCGGCGACGTCATTCTGGTGCGCGGCAACAACAAGAGCGGCCGCAAGGCCGGCAACGAGTTGATGGAGATGGGTACCCACGTCTTCGACCGCATGCAATACATCGGCGGGGCGCCGCAGTGGTGCTTTGCGCACCTGACGTGGCAGGGAGAGGCCGCCACTACCGCTCACATCATGGATTCACAGGAAATGAGCCCCCGCGACCGCGCCTCCGGCTTGGTGCTGGGAGAACGCGCCTTTGCCCTCTTCGGCATGACGCGCGCGCCGGTAGGCGAGTGCTATTTCCTCGGCTATGAGAAGACGAACAGCCTGCTTTACAGCGTTGACGTGCTCGGCACGAAAGGCCAGCTTTCGTTGCGCGGCACCGGCACACGGCGCGGCAGCGGGGATCTTTACCACTTGCCCGTGCCTGCCTTCTATGCCCCTGACTTGCAGGAGGAGCCGCTGTGGCAACGCGTGGAGGTGCCGGAGGAGAATGATCCTGGCTTCGGGAAGGAGGGCATCACGCCCATCCTGCGTGAACTCATCTCATCAATTGAGACCGGCAGCGAGCACCCGTGCAGTGGGGAAACCGGCCGCCTCAACCTGGAGATGGTGATGGCAATCTACACCTCGCACCTGACCGGACAGCGCGTCAGCATCCCCCTCGCCGAACGTACGCATCCATTGTCCGCGGGATCATTTCTCTTGAAAAACGAGTGACCTACTAAATTGGGAAAAGGATAGCCCCGGGCAACTCATCTTGCTTCCCGGGGCTATTCCTTTGTCTGTTTCTGAATGGGACCTGACACGGAACGGGGTTCGTCAGCGAACTAGCCGATCAAGTTCAAGTACATTTGGCGTCGTACACCTACCATCACGAACCCAACAATGGCGCTGTCACTGCTACGGCCATCGAATGTAGACGGGATTCCCTTCAACGGTCGTGCCATCCGGCTTGTGGGCCTTTATGGTAAAGATTAAAAAGTTGCTGCCCTCTGCACGATCGATTCTTCTAAAGATGTAATTACCGCCTGCGGTCGTGCTACCGGAAGCGGCCTGTCCTCTATGCAAGACGCGGCCATCCCCACGGACCACCTCAAAGCTCGTAACATTGCTAACCGAAATACCAAGTTTAACGTCGCCGTCAGTTGTCCCCGCCTGGTAAGATCCTTGGGAAACGAGGGTGGCTGTGTTTCCCTCTACGATAATCGTGAATTCCACGTCCCCGGTCGCACCGGGTGCCGGCGTCCCCTGGAAGAATGGCTGTTGCGTCGCGGCGGGCTCGGGGGTCGCAGCAGGTTCCCGTGGTTCCGGTTGTTTCGGTACGCGCAGACTCTGACCTACGCTAATCTTATTGGGGTCAGGCAGGCAGTTCGCCGCCTGCAGTACATCATCCGTCGTATCGCTGCGGACGGCGATGCTATAGAGCGTATCCCCGGACTCCACAGTGTAAACAGGCCAATCGTTCCGTGGCGTACACGCCGGCGCCGGGCTTGTGGGTTGCGGCCCTTGAGTCGGTAGCGGGACAATAGTCGGTATTGGTGAGGAGGCCGGCTGCGCAGAGTCCGGGCTCGGGCGTATGATCGTTGGGATTTCATCGGGCGTGGGCGTTGCATCGTCACCGTTGCCGTCTCCCACGAAGGGGAGGCACGCAGCCGTAAAGACCGCAAAACCCAACAATAGAAGAATTAACCGAAGGCTCGTTAGGCTCGTTTTCACTGGCAACACTCCTCCTCTAGCACGCTATCTTTGCCACGGCCCGAATGGATGCACATACCAAACGTCTCTGTGTCTGACGTTGTATGGAATATCTACCAATCCAAGCTGCGCTTGGGCGAATAACACAAACGGGGGTGCATTCAACGCAGTCCAATACGCACTCTCTGGGATTGAAGAAACAGGGGCTATGTACAATGATGCCTGTTCTTGCCAAACAATTCAAGCGGGCAGCGGCATCCGGTACGAATCGGCGCTAGAGCAATGAGCGGGCCTTGGCCGCAATATGCTCGGCGGTCAAGCCATATTTCTTGAGGAGCGCAGCCGCATCCCCGGACTCGGCGTACGTATTCTCCACTCCAACGAATGCCATGGGACAAGGAGCGTGCTCGACAACCGCCATTGCCACCACGCTGCCCAGCCCGCCCTGGACCAGATGTTCCTCAGCCACCACGATCTTGCCCGTCTCGCGCGCCGCACTCGTCACTGCTTCCACGTCTAGCGGCCGCACGGTGTGCACGTCGAGCACGCGCGCCTGCACACCCTCCGCGGCGAGCGCCTGCGCCGCTTCCAATGCGGCAGCCACCATAATGCCGTTGGCTATGAGTGTAATGTCACTGCCGCTGCGCAACTCGTTCGCCCTGCCCAACGTAATATCAGGATCGTCGCCGTAGACGAGCGGCACGTCCGGTCGGCCCACGCGCATGTACGCCGGTCCTTCGGACTCCAACATCGCCGCCACGGCCTTGTGCGTCGAGGGTTCATCGGCGGGTACGATCACGGTAAACGTCGGCAAGCCCAAAGCCAGGGCCACGTCCTCGATCGCCATCTGCGAAGGGCCGTCTTCACCGATGCTGATGCCTGCGTGACTGCCCACCACCTTGACGTTGAGGTTCGGAAACGCTACCGACATGCGCAACTGGTCGTAGGCGTTGCACATAATGAAGCAGGCAAAGCTGGCGATCACCGGCAGCTTGCCGCAGGCCGCCAGGCCCGCGCCGATCCCCACCAAGTTCGATTCCGCAATGCCCACGTTGATGAAGCGCTCGGGAAACTCCTGAGCAAACCACTCCGTGCGCGTTGAATTATTGACGTCGCCATCCACCACGACGATGTCCGAATTGGTCCGGCCGGCCTCGCGCAGAGCGGCGCCAAACGCGTCACGGGTTGCCTTGCCCATTTTGAAACCGGTATCAGATTCTACTGCCATCCCAATTCCTCCAGGGCGCGTTGTTCTTCTTCCTTGGTAAGCGCTTTGCCGTGATATGAGTAGTCTGCTTCCACAAAGGAAACGCCTTTGCCCTTCACTGTGTGCGCGATGATGCAGGATGGGCGTCCCTGGGTCGCCTTGGCGCGCTGCAACGCGGTCGCCACAGTTTCCATATTGTGACCGTCAATCTCCTGGACGTCCCATTGAAAGGCCCGCCACTTCTCGGCAAGCGGAGAGTAGTCCAGCACGTCCCGCACCCAGCCGGTCTGCTGGGCCTTGTTGTGGTCTACGATTGCCGTAACATTATCGAGGTTGTAGTGAGCCGCCGTCATGGCAGCTTCCCATATCTGGCCTTCGTCCTGCTCGCCGTCACCCAAGATGACGAACACATGGGAGTCTCTCTTCTCAATACGGGCGGCGAAAGCATGACCCAAGCCGAGCGAAAGGCCCTGACCCAAAGAGCCGGTGCTGGCTTCTACGCCAGGCAAACGGGACATGTTAGGATGCCCTTCCAGCGGGCTCTCGATTTGCCTAAGCGTCGCCAGCATATCCGTGGAGAAATACCCGGCATGTGCCAGGACGACGTAGAGCAACGGGCTCGCATGACCTTTGCTCATGATAAAGCGATCGCGGTCTTTCCATTGGGGCTCTACGGGATTGTACTGCATGATACCGCC
Organism: Chloroflexota bacterium; assembly: GCA_965221905.1. GTDB lineage: Bacteria > Chloroflexota > UBA11872 > VXOZ01 > VXOZ01 > VXOZ01. The sequence goes on along the minus strand of OZ244922.1, from coordinate 1,647,895 downwards.
GAAATAGAGCGCCGCCATGATCTCCACGCCGGAGAGCGAGCTCGACGGATGGCCGGATCCCGCAATCGTCGTACAGGTAATTATGTCGCGTCGCAGTATGCGCGCCTGTTCTTTCAGTTCTTCGATTGACATCTTCATCGCTACACTCACAGCTTCTATATGTCTCTCTTTCAGCATCTCTCTTTAGCCGGCTCTTTGCTCAGATTTGCTTACGCCCTACACGCTCAGTGCAACTTCAGATTGCTTGCGCAACCATTTCAAAGTGCCTGCTCAGCCTATTCTTAGCGCTCGCTCAGTCTTCGCTGAGCGCCTACAAAGAGCCTTTGCAACATCCGGAACACACTCACCCTATTGTACCGTCTATCCGCCCCAGGCGCGAATGAGGGCGGAAGGATTCCTGTACAGAATGTCTCTGTACCTTGCGAGTACGATGGACCTCCATTTGCATCTCAATGGCAATTCCTCCTTTGTCCAAACTATCGGCATGGTAAGAGGGCAGAAGCACTCTGATTGGCAACCGAATGCGCGCGCTGCGGGAACGTCGATGCTATACTAGCCGCGACGAGGACCTCTGGAAAACAAGCCGGACACGCCGTACGACACGTGCATCCAATACAGCAGAGTACGGGTACGGACCGTGACAATTCCAAAGCGTCTCGGCGTGCCTGGCGGCTAGCAGTATGTGGCCTAGAATGCACTCAACCCTAGGGCGATGACTGAATCAACGGCCGAGAACAACCAACCTAAGACCCGCGCCTTTCCCACCGTCTGGCAAGCGATTGTCTTGCTTGCCCTCCTCGTGATATTGCAATTGGGCGCTACAGTGGTTGTCGCCGCCTACCAAGTAATTCAGTCCATTCCGAATCAAGAGCTGACCACACTGCTCACCATTGTTAGTGTAGCCACCTTCGGGGCGACGGCCATCGTAGCCGTAGCATGGTCACGCATTTCCGCGCGGGAAATCCTCTACCTGCGGGGTTTTTCGCCCGCTTTGCTGCTGCCGATGCTAGTAATGGCGCTCGGTCTCATCATCGTAATATCGGAACTCGGCAACGTCCTGCAACGATTCCTGCCGGTACCGGACTGGTTTATGGAAATGCTCACTGAGCTTGGTCTCGGCCAGGGCTTTGCGCTTGGCACCTTCATTGTGCTCGTGGTCGTCGCGCCCCTCACTGAAGAGCCCATTTTCCGTGGCATATTGCTGCACGGCTTTGCGCGCAACTACGGCACTAAGTGGGCGGTCTTTGGCACCGCATTCCTGTTTGGCGCAATTCATATGAACCCTTGGCAATTCCTGGGAGCGTTCTTCCTTGGTCTCGCCTTTGCTTGGTGGACGTTACAGACCAAGTCCCTGCTTCCGGCCTTAATCGGCCACGCCCTGAACAACGGCATGGTGGTCGTCATGGCTGACGTGTTGAAAGTGGAAATTCAAGGCTTCAGCGCCTGGGAAGAAGGAGTGCACGCGCACCAACCGTGGTGGTTTACGCTTGCAGGTGTGGTGCTGCTTCTGGTCGGTGGGGGAATTCTGTTCCGGATGTGGTCGCGAGAGTGAAGGATTACAACGCTTCCTTACCCGGCTCCGCATCTTCAATCAACAGCGGACATACTTGGCTCTTGGAAAAATCAACATTCGCTTCGCGGGTTGGGCATAGCAGCCGCGCCGATAGATCAGTAGCAAAGCAAAACTATCGTGAGCGCCATAGCCAAAGAACATTGATGACGAAGATCATTGCCAGTACGGCGTAGAAGCCGTCCGCACCAGCCACGATCGCGCCGACAATTGTCAGCGGAACGCCAAAGCCCAATACAGGCATCGCCACCTTGAGAAAGGTTCTGAGTCCGACTTCGCCTGCTTGCGTGTTTGGTTCATTGCGGCCTGCACGCGCTGATCGATAAGGGAATCGATGCGCTCGGCAAGCGCCGCCGCGACGTGATCTTCATACTGTTCGCCCAATTCGCGACGGGCGGCCAAAGCAGCCGCAAGCTCTTCTTTCAAGCTGACAGAATTCAAGGGTCTCTTCGGGCGAACATTCTTGGCCATCGCCACGATTCCCTTCCCCTTCTCGCTCGAATTCCTGCCGTGAGACCACGATGTCATAATAGCGTAATTGATCGTTGGCAAGAAGGCTACGGGCTTGAGAGGACCTCAATTACAGCAAAGCGCCGTCGTCGTGCAAGCGCCACGCGGCATCCACCAGCGACCATAGACCGCCGCTCACCGCCGCATTGCCGCCCAGCACCACTGGAAAACCCGCGCCCCACGCTGCCTCGGCCAAGGCCTGCGTTGAGTCATCAAGAATCTCCTGAACCAAGCCCAAGTCGGCGGCAAACCGGTCGTGGCCGCTGATCATGCGTCCGCTGTGCCCAAACAGGACCCGGGTGTCCAGAAAGAGGGCGTCTCCCATCTGCGAGAACGCATCGAAGAAAGCCGACGGTCCGACTTCTTCCAAGTAGAATCCCAGCAACGAGCGCACCGGTCGCGTGCTCGTGCTCATGCCGCGCTCTTCGGAGAAAACGCGAATGCGGCACGCCATATCCTGCCTGAGCAGCGGCCAGAGCTGCGCGCTGACGCGCCCGGCCAGAATGACCTCCTCTTGCGGCCGTACAAATGTTGGCATCGCCTCTTGCAGGCGCGAGATAAGCGGCGCCAACTGCCGGGCTACGGCATCGTGTGACACATACGCCCGCGTAGCCGACCCGCAGAGCGGATGCAGTGCCAGCATCGCAAGATCGGTGGGCGTGTCAATATCAAACATGGAAGCAATAGTTGGTTCCAGCGGCTCATGCAAGAGATTTGCTTCTTGCACCAACTGGCGCGCCAGGCCGTTATCGCGCTGCTGGGGAAGGGCGACAGCCGTTAGCGCATTGCCTGGATGAAAGCCAATGAAGTCTGCCGAAAAGAAATTGTTCGCAATCACACCATGGTCAAGGCGCGCAACCACGTCCCGCAGGTTAGCCAATTCGGCAACAGAGAGCAAAGGGCTACTGCCGCCGCCGATGTACAGCACCCGAGACATACCGTGTGGAGAGATGATGTCCGCGAGAGACTTGCCAAAATGGAAGCAATCTTGCTGCGCTGTTGGCGTAACGATGACCCCGGACCCAATGTTGCTAAAGGACTCTGCTTGCGAAGTGGCAACGACAATTGGTGCAAACCCTCCCGCAGCCTGCGCCCTTGCAACGAGGTCGCGGGCGATGGCAAGGTGACTGGCATAGACCAACCGCTCAAGCGCGCTCGTGCCTTGTTTGCCCGCGAAAAGAACAAGACCTACTTCGTCTGCCATACGCGCATCACCCTTCGACAAATCAAATCGGCACCCGCCGCAGGACGGACCGGGTAAGTCTCTTGAACGCAAACCGATACACCAAAGTGGTGCCCGCAGCGTTCTAATTGCTGCGACAAGACAGTGGCGTCAAGCCTACGGCGATCTCTGCGCCACTCTACCCGTTAGCCCCCTGTCGCAAGCTAATCTCAACGGACTCGGTAAGTTGCTCGTGAACGACAGGTCGGTATTCCCTGGTAACGCAGGTTTGAAACCTGCGTCCGGCTTCGGACCTTCTCGGCGTTTCGCTTGACTAGGCTTGCAGTAGAACCTGATACTTCATAGAAAAGAGCCGGCTCAGCCACGGGCGGCCCGCACACAGACAGCCGCCAGATCAAATACCGTAGTACTCATCCGGCGGCTGTCAAGAATCTCAAAGCAATTGCAGCCACGTGTAGGGGCCAAGCACCTACATGTAGCCGTATTCCATCCGAATCTCTTCGGACATCATTTCCGGCGACCACACCGGGTCCCAAACTATCTCAACGTCCACTTCCTCCACGCCCTCAAGGTCTTCTACCACCTGATTCACCTGGGCGATGATATACGGCCCCGCCGGGCAACCGGGGAATGTGAGCGTCATCCTGATTTCGACATTGTTGTCATCCTCAGAGGTTTTAATCTCGTAGATTAGGCCCAAGTCGACAATATTGACGCCCAGTTCAGGGTCGATAACTTCCTTCAAACCTTCGCGAATTACGTCTACAGCAAGAATAGCCATGTTTTGATCTCCTGGCTCCGATCGGAGTCGTGCTTCTCATCCCATACTACCAATCGCAAGCGCGCTCCCGCAATTGGGCTATTAAAGTGAGCAGTGGTCGAACGCGCATCTCGTGTGGGGCACTGCCCCACTTACCGCGAAACGAATCTCTTCTTGCGAACGCCCTAAGTGCCAACTCTCCGTTCGCCCTGAGCTTGTCGAAGGGTGAACGGCAGCGACACGGTGGCATAGGACATGCTACCGCCGTGGGTCCGACACGCCGCCCGTTTTCCGACTCTACGGCAGGCTCAGTACGAACGGCTTACTGCATCTCGACAGACTCTTCGTCTAGGCTACGCTTGAGATGTCACTTTACACACATAGGGACAAGAATTCCGATGGTTCTTGTCTACTTCGCGCACTCCTAGTCTACCTCGCGCGCGTAGAGTTCCAGGATGCTGCCGGCGAAGCCGGTGGCAGCCGGTGAGGCGAGGAAGACGAGCGCGTTGGCAAACTCATCGAGGCTCACGGCATTTTGGAATTCTTCAGCATCGAGGTATTGCTTCGCCTCTTCTGTCGCAATCGTGCCCGCCACAAGGCACGTGGGCACAATGCCGCGCTGCTTGTAGTCACGAGCCACGCCCTTAGTGAAGGTGACCACTGCGGCTTTGCTGGCACCGAAGAGCGCCCGACCCGGCGCAGGATCATTGGCGCTGCCGCCCGCGACTGTGACTATGTGGCCCTGCCCTTGCGCCAGCATAACCGGCAGCGCCGCACGCACAAGATTGTAGCTCGTATAGAGATTCGCTTCGATCTGATGCTGCAAGTCGGCCAATGTCGTCTCCGTTACCTCGCGCTGATCGAAGCTGCCCGATAGCAGCGTAGCCGCATCCAGACGACCGAATGCTGCGCAGGTCCGGCGCACCGCGTCTGCGGCATCTTCCGGCTTAGAGAGATCTGCCTCTATCCCAAGCACCGAATTCCCATTGGGGATGCGATTCAGCGTTGATTCGAGTTGGTCTCGACTGCGGCTCGTGGCCGCCACGCGATACCCGGCACTGAGGAATGCCGTAATCACGGCCTCTCCCGTGCGCGCAGTGGCGCTGCCGATCAAGATCGTTCGCGACTCCATATGACACCATCCCTCAAAACGAGACTTACTTACCCGCCTTAGCGTAGCAGGCATCCACTAGCACCATGGCGCGGTGCATATCTTCGATGGTAGCGAGGGGAGCTTGTCCCTCGCGGTATGCATGCAACGTATTCTTGACGAAATCCTGGTAGAGTCCCGGCACGGAGTGGCCGCCGCGCTCCTCGATACCCTCTTCGGTAATGATGCGCGTTGCGCCGTCGCGATACGTAACGTAGGTTGTGCCGTCGCTCACGTTCCAGACCACGTCGGCGGCATCCGCCGGATACGTATACGCAACTTCGACTGTGGCAAAGGCGTCGCCATCACCGCAAAACGAAACGTTTGCATACTCTTCCACTGGAATTCCCGGCGTGATGCGCCGCAAGTGGGCGGACCCCACGCGTACTTCCCGGCTTCCTGTGAACCAGGAAAAGAGGTCTGCATAGTGTACGCCAAGGTTACGGAGCGCGCCACCGCCGGACTCTTCAGCATTTAGCATCCAAGGACAGCCGGAATCTACGTACCGCTGCACCGGGCCGCCGGCATAGCGAAAGTGAGCATGCCTAATCTGCCCCATGCGTCCGTTTGCGCGCAACTCCATCACGGCTTGGGAAAACGGCGCCGCGCGGTTCGTAAGTGGTATAGCGACAAAGACGTCATTTTGCTTAGCCAGTGCGATCAACCGTTCGAATTGACCGGCGTCAGTACCGAGCGGTTTCTCGATGACGAAGGGAATGCGCCGCTCGAGGAGTGCGGTGGCGATTTCAGGCTGCAGCCGGTAGCGCCCAAACACGAACACGAAGTCGGGCTTCTCTGTTTCTAAGAGTTCCACATAGTCCACGTACGGCGTGCAACCGGAATATTGACCGGCGAACCGTTCGGCGTAGCCCGGCTGCTCGTCCGACACCGCCACCGGCGTAATGCCAAGCGCCGTAAACGCCGGCAAGTACAGCGGTACGTGCCAGTGGCTGATCTCTAGAATTGCAATACGCATCGGTTGTTACTGCCCCCAAGAAAAGTGCTATTCACGTAACTCTATTGCGGCGGTAGCAGATTCAATGCTCAAGCGCAGGTACCGCCTCAATGTCCCAATCCGCTATATGCTGATTGCAGAGTCCACTATGGGCTGATTGCAGAGTCCGCCAAAGCCGTTCGTGGCGAGGTGGCTTCGCCAAGTCCCTGTCGAACCATGAACGGCCCTTCGACAAGCCTGTGCTGAGCTTGTCGAAGTGCTCAGGGCGAACGGATCACATCGCGCGAAAGGACTCTGCGAAAACGCTCTTCTCCTCTATCTCTCCCCTTCGATCCCGCTGCCTGCAAGCAGGTCGCGCAGCACGTATTGCAGCACCCCTCCGTGACAGTAGTAGTCCACCTCTATTGGAGTACTGATGCATGTGATCGCTGTGAAGGTCTTCTCGTTACCGGCAGCATCGCGTGCGCGGACGGTCATCATCTTGCCCGGCGACAGTCCTTCTGCAATGCCTTCGATAGTAAACGATTCCTTACCGGTGAGACCCAAAGTCTCTGCGCTCTCGCCTTCGACGTACTGCAGCGGCAGCACGCCCATGCCGACGAGATTGCTGCGATGGATGCGCTCGTAACTCTCGGCAATTACGGCGCGCACTCCGAGAAGCAACGGCCCTTTGGCCGCCCAGTCACGACTGGAACCCATCCCATAGTCCTTACCCGCAAGGAGGAGCAGGGGCACGCCGTCGCGCTGGTACTGCATGGCAGCATCGTAGATGGTTGTTTCAGTCTCCGCTGGAAGGTGCAGCGTCCAGCCGCCTTCTCTCGACACGAGCAGATTGCGCAGCCGCACGTTTGCGAACGTGCCGCGCATCATGACTTCGTGATTGCCGCGACGCGAACCATAGGAGTTGAACTCCCTGTGCTGCACCCCCTGGCCGATGAGGTATTCGCCTGCCGGACTATTCTTGGCGATCGAACCTGCTGGAGAAATATGATCGGTCGTTACCGAGTCGCCGAGCACGGCCAGTACGCGCGCATCCGCAATATCAGTTGGAGACGCCGGATCAGACTCCATACCCACAAAGAATGGCGGTTTGCGCACATACGTGGAGTCCGGGTCCCATTCGAATAGGGTGCCTTCAGGCACCGCCAGCGTCTCCCAATCCCCCATGCCCTCGAAGACTTTGCTATATTGCTGGCGGAACATCTCCGCATCCACCACGCGTGCCATGGCATCGGCAATTTCGCGCTGGCTCGGCCATATTTCGCGCAAGTAGACCGGCCTGCCTGCGCCGTCAAAGCCGATAGGGTCATTCGTCAAGTCAGTATTCACCGTTCCGGCCAGCGCATAGGCAACTACGAGCGGCGGCGAGGCGAGATATGAGGCCCGGACCAAGGGATGAATACGCCCCTCGAAATTGCGGTTGCCGCTGAGCACAGCCGCCACCGCCAACTCATGATCGCTAATCGTCTCTTCCAATGGCGAGGCAAGCGGGCCGCTATTGCCGATACAGGTGGTGCAGCCGTAGCCCACCAGGTGGAAGCCGAGCGCTTCCAAATGCGGCACCAAGTCAAGCTTTTCCAAGTAGTCCATCACCACCCGCGAGCCTGGGGCCAGGCTCGTCTTCACCCATGGCTTCCGCGCAATGCCGGCCTCAACGGCATTCTTCGCCAAGAGGCCTGCGCCAATCATGACGGCCGGATTGGAAGTATTGGTGCAGCTTGTAATGGCCGCAATCACCACTGCGCCTTCACCGATTCTAGCGGGCACGCCATCCAGCGAAACATCAACATGCGCAGCGGGGTCTGCGATTGCAACTGCCCCGGCGCCCTGTGCAGCCCTGCTCGCCGCGCCGTTTCCACCGGCGCTCCCATTGCCATTCGTCTGCGCGAACTTCTCCGGATAGGCATCGACAAAGCTCTGTCGCACGCTGCGCAAGGCCACGCGGTCTTGCGGACGCTTGGGCCCGGCCAAGCTGGGCTCCACCGCCGACAAGTCGAGCTCCAGGATGTCGGAAAACGCCGGTTCCGGGTCGGATGGACGGTAGAACATTCCCTGTTCTTTGCAATATGCTTCCACCAGTTGGACGAGGTCCTCATCACGTCCGGTGAGGCGCAAGTAGCGGAGAGTCTCGTCGTCCACCGGGAACATGCCCACAGTAGCCCCGTACTCCGGCGCCATGTTCGAAATCGTCGCGCGGTCCGGCAAGCTGAGCGAAGCCATACCCGGTCCGCAAAACTCTACGAACTTACCCACCACCCCGTGCTGCCGGAGCATCTGGGTCACGGTAAGCACCAGGTCGGTCGCGGTAGCGCCTTCCGGCAACTGGCCGCTCAAGCGAAAGCCGACCACGTCCGGCACTAAAAGAGAGATGGGCTGGCCGAGCATCACCGCCTCGGCCTCAATGCCGCCCACGCCCCATCCGAGCACGCCGAGGCCGTTGATCATCGTTGTATGCGAGTCGGTTCCCACAAGCGAATCGGGGTACGCAACGAGCTCTCCATTGCGCTCACCAGCAAAGACAACCCTGCCGAGGTACTCTAAGTTGATCTGGTGAACGATGCCGGTATCCGGCGGCACGATACTAAAGTTGTCAAATGCCTTCTGTCCCCAGCGCAGAAAGGCGTAGCGCTCTTGGTTGCGGGCAAACTCGCGCTGGGCGTTGATGGCAAAGGCTTCAGCCATACCGTACACGTCCACCTGCACGGAGTGGTCGATGATGAGATCGGCCGGCTGCAGGGGGTTTATGCGGTCGGGGTCTCCTCCCAAGTCATTTATTGCTTCCCGCATTGCCGCCAAGTCAACTACAGACGGCACACCGGTAAAGTCCTGGAGGATCACGCGCGCCGGCGTAAAATTGATCTCTCGCGCCTCCGCTTGGCGCGGGTCCCAGTTCGCCAGCGCTGCCACGTCGTCTCCCATTACCGAATGGCCGTCTTCAGTGCGCAAGAGACTCTCCAGCAACACCTTGATGGAAAAGGGCAATTGCGCCACGTTGCCGACACCCGCTTGCGCAAGCGCCGCGAGACGGTAAATCGTATAGGCATTCCCACCGACAGAGAAGGCAGCCTTGCTATTGAAGCTATTCACAGTGCTCATCAAAAGTCCTCGAATTTCGTACAAATCACGCAATAGAACGATTGTGCTCTCTCTTGGATCTCTGACTAGAGGATACTATATTCCACGCGGTGCAACACGCGGCGGCGGCCACTGACAATTGGCGCCGTCATCGATCGCCGAACATGCTTGTTTTGACGTTTGCGGGCGGCGTATAGTGTGTTCAATCCAATGCGCGCTGCATTGTGTAGAACCGGGAAACCACTAATGCAACTTTCACTGTCGGGACGCATCGCTGAAGCCGAGGACATCAAGGACCATGCGTCTCTTGATTTCACCGGGTTGGCGCAGCTTGCCGCCCGTGTCGGCTTCAAGGCCGTCTGCGTGCGGCCCACACATCTTACAAGTACAACCCCGCTTGAACGCGTACACGAGATGCGCGCCATCCTTGATCGGCAAGGATTAGCCGCCTCGATGATCACCACGGACTCTCGTGTGCCGCGAGAAGGAAGGGCTCTCGAAGCAGGCACGCCGTTGCGCGATCTGGAACCAACCCTGAAGCGCGCCAACGCGCTTGGGGCAGACCTCATTCGCGTGGGCGTCAAGAGTCAGGACGACATAGTGTGGGCGCAGCGTGCAGCGGACGAAGCTCGGGAGTTCGGCATTCGACTCGCCCAACAGACCCACACCGCCACGCCGTTCGAAACCGCCGCGGGCTGCCAGGAGATGATCGAACGCATTGCCCGACCAAATTTTGGTCTCATACTGGAACCTGCGAACTTCGCGCTCTGTGAAGAGGACTATGGCCCGGCGGCCTTAGCGCCGCTCGGCACATCCGTCTTCAACGTCTATGTGCAAAACTTGCGCGTCACGGACAGCGGCGATTCCTCCGTCGAAACCAATCGCGGCACGGTTCGCTACGAACGGCTGGTGATTGGCGACCCGGGCGGCGTTGACTTGCCGCGTTTCTTTGACGGGCTTTCTGCCATTGATTACCAGGGCTATGTGACCTCTCACCAACCGGCAATCCCGGGAGTATCCGAACACGCCCTGTGCGAACAGGTGTATGCTGCACTCGCCCGCCATTTAGCCCCATAGTAGCTTGCAGGCGGCTGTGATCTAAACGTACTCGTAGCTATGCAAGTCGATCGCCATTTTACGCGCAACCTTTGCGTGCAATGGACTACTGAAGCTCTCGTCATCATGACTTCAAGGCGCAGAGTCAGTTTAGGTATCTCTCGCAGCTTGTATGCAGCCAACCCAAGGGAACGCTATACTAACAGAAACAACCCATCAACGCAGTACATGTACCAAGATCAGCACGGTTACGAATAGGAAGGGCATACAATGGCATCGACATTAGTCCACGTGGGTGTGCGCGCCAGCAATATAGACAAGACTATTCACTTCTGGCGTGACGCCCTGGGTCTTGAGGTGGTTAACGAACTCCACCACGGCTTTGATCTCAGTGACGGTTACCACAACTTTCGGGTATTTCAGCACGAGGGACCGGCCCGACCGGCCCACGTGTCCGGCATGTTGGACTACCTTCACATCGGCGTAAAGGTATCGAGCTTGGCAGAGGCCGCCACGCGGCTCTCCGACATGGGCTACGAGATCTTCTGGGAAGGCGTGAGTGAGGGCCAAGAATATTCGTACGACCCCTCAAAGCCGCCCTCCGGCTCATTCAAGGTCGAAGACCCGGACGGCATCGTGGTGGACGTCACTGCGAGCAGCGATCAGTGGCCGGGAGTTGAACTGTGAGCGAGCAGTATCGAGTCGCCATCATCGGAACCGGTCGCATGGGCGGCCTCATCGAGGACGAGCAAGGTGATCGTAGCTTCATGACACCCTACGGGCATTTCCCCAGCTATGACGCCATGCCGGAAACGACGGTGGTCGCCGTGGCCAACCGGGGCAGAGAGCGCCTGGATCGGTTTTGCAAACGCTTTGGCATGACTAACACCTATCTCGATTATCGCGAGATGATTGAAAAGGAAAAGCCGGACATTGTGAGCGTCACCACGCCGTCGTTTGCCCGTGCGGAACCGATCATATTCTGCGCCGAGCACGGTGTAAAGGGGATATTTGCGGAGAAGGGCCTGTGCGCTTCGCTGGCAGAAGCCGACCGCATCCATGCGGCCGTAACCCGCAACAACGTGGCATTCAATTGGGGCGCCCAGCGCCGCCACCACGACGCCTACAAGCGGTTGCGGGACGCCATCCAGGGCGGGGCTATCGGCCGGCCCATTCACGCAATTCTCAACTACTTCACCGACATCATCAAGCATCACCCTCACACCATTGACCTGGTCCAGATGATGTTGGGCGATCCTACACCGGTGTGGGTGGAAGGGCGCTTGGTTGACCCCAGCGATCCGCGAGTTAAGGGCTCTGAGCGAGCAACCGCTCCCTATAATGCTGAAAACCACAGCTTTGAGCCACTGCCAGGCCAGGAAATCGCCGACCCTATGGTGGACTTCTTCCGCGTTGGCTATGAGACCGGCGCCGTGGGCTACTTTGTGCCCACGCCGAGATCCTTTGATCTGGAAGTTCGCGGCACGGAGGGTCGTGCGCTTGCCTGGGACAATGGCATGGATACCCGCATCCAGCGGCCGTTGCGGCGCGGCGACGAAGTGGAAGAGACTACCATCCACGCTGCGGGAGATCCTCCAGGCATTACGAACATTCACAACATCATTCGTGAGATAGAGACCGGTGAACGCACAGACGGCAATATCAACGTAACGATGCAAGCCGTGGAAACGCAGTTCGGCATCGCGTATTCCTCGTTGCAGGGAGGCGCGCGTGTGTCGCTGCCGGTTGCCGACCGGAGCCTCTACATTCCCGGTGGGTAAGGCAGACAGGGAGCCCGCTCACCATTCGACAAGGTCAAGGCGAATGGTTTGTCACTGAGGCGGAAAGCCTGCTCCGCATCTGATACGGGCAGGAATGGAGGGCGAACGAAAGGAAGGATTCCGGATTTCGCCGGCATGACGAAGTGACGTGACTTAGATTCTTTCTTCGCATTAGCCAAGATACAGATTCTGTCAGCGAAACAGTCCGGACGAACAGGCATTACGGGGAAATCATCAGGAGCAGTTAGAATGGCAAAGACGTACCGCGCCGCGCTGATCGGCTGCAGCCGCATGGGCGCTTTCATCGATAATGAAGTTCCGGATAATCCTTCTATTCCCCTGCCCTATTCCCATGCCGCGGGCTACGAGGCGTGTCCGCGCACCGATCTGGTCGCCGGCGCTGACCTCCGCCCGGAGGTGGTCGCGAAATTCGGCGCCCGCTACAACGTGAGATCCGACCACTGGTATACCGACTATCGAGAACTCATAGCGAACGAGCAGCCCGATATCCTCAGCATCGCCACGCAACCGGAGCAGCGCTGTGAGATCATCCTGCACGCCATCGAGCAGGGCGTCCGCGCGCTGTATGTCGAAAAGGCGCTTTGCGCTTCTGTTGCCGAAGCTGAATCCATTCGCGACGCCGTCCGCGCCAATGACGTCGCTTTCAACATGGGCACGAACCGTCGCTGGCACAACGGTTTTGAGGCGATGCGCGCCAGGATACACTCAGGCGATATCGGCGATTTGCGCACGCTCATCAACTATTCGACCGGGCAGTTCTTCAATGGGTTCAGCCACTTCTTCGACCTGATGCTATACCTCAACCATGATGTCACTCCCCAGTGGGTGCAAGCCTACGTCTTTCATTTTGACGAGCTCGTTGTGGGGACAGAAGTGTTGGACGATCCCATTGGCACCGGCATCATCATGTTTGAAAACGACGTCATCGGCTATGGCCTGGACAGTTCCCGGCGCGCTGAATTCGAAGCCGTCTGCGGTAGAGGCGTGATTACGGCCCTGGACAATGGCGTGGAATTTCGCACCCGCTTGCAGGACACAGAAACGTCTGAGGACGGACCAAACCTGGACTTCCCCAACGTAAGTTCCACCCTGAACCTCGTCAACGATATCGTCCACGCCCTCGATACGGGAGAGCCGACTCGGGGCGGGGCGGAAGTGGCGTATTGGAATATGCAAGTGATCTTCGGGATGATTGAGTCGCACCGTCGGGGCGGCGCGCGGGTGGAATTCCCACTGACCAACCATGACCTGCGGTTCATCCGTCACGACCGCGCGGCCAACCAGCCCACATACCAGCCGGGCTAGGTTTTCACGATGTCGATTGAACTCGTCACCTAAGGAAGTCATTTGGAGCGTAAGCGAGAATTCTTGAATATCCGACCGAATCCACTCTTGCGCAAGTGTTCAGAGTGGCTGCGGAAGAGTCGATCAAGCGCTCTGCACTCTTGAATGATATTGTTGTCGTTCCATGAAGCGGTATGGCATTGAATAGCACGATGATGAATTCCGCGGCCCCGTGTGGGGGCGAGCTTTCGCGAGAATGACGGAACGGCAACATTTCAATTCCTAGATGGTATATGGTGTATTGCGGATGCCGTCAAGGGAATTGCAGCTTCAGCGAGTACAAAACGCCTGTACACATAGGGAGCACTTAACATGGCAAAGACGTATCGGGCTGCGCTGGTCGGCTGCAGCCGCATGGGAGCCTTCATCGACAATGAGGTCACCGCAAATCGCTCGATACCGCTACCGTATTCGCATGCCGCCGGCTATGAGGCATGTCCGCGTACCGATCTCGTAGCAGGCGCCGACCTGCGCCCCGACGTCTTGGCGCAATTTGGCGAACGCTACAACGTGGGATCCGATCACTGGTATACCAACCACCGCGACCTAATTGCCAACGAACAGCCGGACATTCTCAGCATCGCCACACAGCCGGAGCAGCGCGCCGAGATCATTCTTCATGCCATCGAGCAGGGCGTGCGGGCACTTTATGTCGAGAAGCCCCTCTGCGCTTCCGTGGGGGAGTCCGAAGCCATTCGCGACGCCGTCCGCGCGAACAACGTCGCCTTCAACATGGGCACGAATCGCCGCTGGCATGACGGTTTTCGAGAGATGCGTGACAAGATTAACTCGGGCGACTTTGGAGATCTCCGCACGCTCATCAATTTCTCAACCGGGAACTTCTTCAATACGTCAAGTCACTTCTTCGATCTACTTATATATCTTAACAACGACCTCACGCCTAAGTGGGTACAGGCCTATGTCTTCCACTTCGATGAGCTCGTGGTCGGCACGGAAGTGCTGGAAGACCCGGCGGGCACGGGCATCATCATGTTTGAAAACGACGTCATCGGCTATGCCCTGGATAGTCCCAGGCGATCTGAGGTTGAGGCCGTCTGCGGCAACGGTGTCATTACCGCCTTGAACAACGGCGTTGACTTCCGCACCCGTGCGAAACACATGGACTCGTCTGAGGATAGCCCAAACCTGGATTCCCCGCCGACGAGCGCGACGCTAAACCTCGTCAACGACATTGTTCACGCCCTCGATACGGGTGAGCCAACCCGCGGCGGCGTGGAAGTGGCGTATTGGAACACGCAGATCATCTTTGGCATGATCGAATCGCACCGTCGCGGCGGCGCGCGGGTAGAGCTCCCGCTGACCAATCACGACCTACGGTTCATCCGTCACGACCACGTGGCGCGTCAGCCGAGGTACCGTTCCGACTAGGCTCTATGGAAGCTATGTATCATTGTTTAGGGACATTTTACCCGGATAGCTGTCATTCCGAGCGGCAGCGAGGAATCTAAGGTCGTCGATAGGTACGCCAAGTCAACGCGCTTCATAGAAGAGATCGAGTAACAACAGCTAAAAAACGAACACAAGCATGCTGCGGTTGCTTCTCCGCACAACTGCACTGTTTCGCGGCACGTGAAGATGGATTCCCGTTTTCACGGGAATGACGGAGGAGGTTCACGGGAATTATGGAAATGATTCACGTAAAGTGACGGAAAGGCCCATACGGCATGCTCGTTCTCACACCTCGTGACTATTGCAGCTACGTGCAGATTGGTGTCGTTCTTCAACGAGAGAGGTTTGTAACAAAATGGCTGACATGATGTGGCGTGTGGCCAAACATGAGGGCTTGGGCAACATCGTGATGGAGCAAGTGCCGATTCCCGATCTCGGCCCCAACGAGGCACTCGTGCGCGTCCACAGGAGCCTCATTAGCCGCGGCTCGGAACTTTGGAGGCGTTACGTCATGCCCGGACCGGTTGACCCCGGCGCCATGGGCTATTCTACGGCTGGTGTCATTGAGAAAGTCGGCAGCGAGGTATCCGGGTTTGCGCCCGGTGACCGCGTCTCCTGCACCGCGCCTCACGCTGAATACGCTATTGGAGACGCTATGTCTGCAATCCGCAGGCGCGTGTCACCGCTGCCGGACGATGTGCCTTTTGTAGACGGCACCTTTCAACCCCTCGTCTCGAGCTCCCTTGGTTGGACCGCCGCCGCCGGCATCCAACCGCACCATACCGTGGTCATTCTTGGCCTGGGCTTGGTGGGCAATCTCGTCATGCAAGCCGCGACCCGCTTCATGCCCGCGCAACTTTGCGGCATCGACATGTTGCCAATTCGCCGCAGGCTGGCCGCAGAGCGAAACATGGGAATTATAATCGACGGCGCCGCGCGCGATCCGGTGGAGTCAGTGCTGGAGCGCACGAACGGGGACGGCGCGGACATCGTGATTGACTGCGTCGGCGGACGCGCGGGCGTCAAGTCGTTTGCGCAAGCGCAAGATATGCTCGTTTCCGGCGGCTTGCTGCAGATTATCGGTCTCTACCACGACGGCCCGCTGCCGTTGGACGCCGGCAAGATGCAGCGCAAGCGTCTAATTGGGGGCTATCTACCGGATACCGACATGAACGCCATAGCCCGCGCGGCAATGGAGGCGCTCTCCAACGGCCTCGTGCGCGCAGCGCCGCTCGTTACCCATCGCTTCCCAGGCAGCCAGGCGAAGGAAGCCTTTGACTTGCTCTATGAGCACCCGGAAGACGCCATGGGCGTGATTCTGGAATGGATCTAGAAGCGAAGAGCGGCCTAATCGGGGCCAATTGAGAAAAGATGGGCTGAGGAACTCTGCTGGGACACCCTCACCCCGGCCCTCTTCCTCGAGGGAGTAAGAGAACGAGCTTCCTACTTGGGTTCTATATTGCTAGTGCGCTAGTGATGCTGGAGTGGACGTAGCCGCGCCGCAACGTTTTCTCTACTGCTTCCGGTAGCGCAGGTTTGCAACCCGCGTCTACTCGGACGTAGTAGGAGGTTCTCACAACGTGGCAGCCTATCTCTACAGGCGCGCGCCATCCACTAGCAAGAGAGCCAGAGAACAGGATTCACTCGCCTGCAAGATCCCGTGCGCCCGGCATTGCTGCCTCAATGCGCTCCGCAGCGGCCATTAAGTTTTCCAGCGAGTTAGCGAAAGAAAACCGCACGTAGCCTTCGCCCGCAGCGCCAAAGCCCGTGCCGGAGAGCGAGGCCACTCCTGCTTCCTCCAACCAATACCGTTCCAAGCGCGCTGAACCCACGCCAAGTTTCTTCACGTTGCAAAAGGCGTAGAACGCGCCATGCGGCAGCAAGCACGAGAGGCCGTCAATCGCATTGAGGGCTCCGATGAAGGCGTCACGCCGGCGGCGAAATTCCGCCACCATTGCATCTACCGAGTCCTGCGGCCCTGTGAGCGCCTCGATTCCTGCTATCTGCGTAAAGCTCGCCGTGCACGAAGTGGCGTTGTTAAGGATTAGCCCCACTTTCTCAGCGAGAGCGACCGGCATCACGCCGTAGCCCAAACGCCAACCGGTCATCGCATACGTCTTTGAATGGCCGTCCAGCAGAATTGTCTGTTCCTGCATTCCCGGATGGGCCAGGATAGATGCATGGCTGCCTTCGTAGATGATGCGGCTGTAGATTTCATCGCTCAGCACCCAGATCGGCCTACCGCGCACCATGTCGGCAATCGCCCCCAACTCCTCCGCCGTGAACACGCCGCCGGTTGGGTTATGTGGCGCATTCAAGATT
Source organism: Chloroflexota bacterium (assembly GCA_965221905.1). Taxonomy (GTDB): domain Bacteria; phylum Chloroflexota; class UBA11872; order VXOZ01; family VXOZ01; genus VXOZ01. The sequence continues at coordinate 1,630,758 of OZ244922.1, read as the reverse complement.
ATGAGTCGTGTCTTATCCGTGATGCTGTCCCGCAATTCATCAAGGTCCCAGCGGAACTGGCGCTCTTCATAGAGCTTAAGCGGTACCCTGTTCGCCCCGGCGAACCGCAGCATTGAATCATACGTAGGGAACCCGGGGTCCGGGTAGATCGCCTCATCGCCAGGATTGACCGTGGCCAAGATGCCGGCAAAGACTATGGGCTTTGCCCCCGGCGTTACCACCACGTTCTCCGGCGACGTCTCAACCCCCCAGCCCTGCTGCACGTAGTGCGCAATGGCCTCGCGGCACGGCATCAAACCGGGCGTGGGACCGTAGTGCGTATGCCCATCCTGCAACGCCTGCACCCCGGCGGCCACCACATTCTCAGGCGTAGGAAAATCCGGCTCTCCAATCTCCAAGTGGATGATGTCTTTGCCGGCACTCTCCAATCTGCGGGCGCGCGCAAGGACGGCAAACGCCGATTCTCCCTTTAGCAATTCGGTACGCGCGGCAATGTTCGGCACGGCCATCTATCCACTCCTTTTCCCAAGGGAACGTCTAAATCAATTGTACTTGTTCCCTCACTCTCCGCCAACACTGTGCTAGACTTGCCATACTGAATAGCACTGTATTTCAATCTGGAAAAGAGCTCATGGCACTGAGTAGATTGGCCCAAGACCCAAGAATTCACCGCATAACTGCCATTTGGAATTGGGACAGCATCGTCGAACTCTTCTTCATCGACGGTCCCACCCGCGCTCTCATCGACACGGGCGCATCCGACACGCCGCGAGAGTGCATCGAGCCCGCGCTGCGTGCGCTGGATCTGACGCTCAGCGACATCGACGTCATCCTCAATACCCACGGGCACCAGGACCACATGGGCGGCAACCACGCGCTGCTCAGCCAAACTGAGGCGCAGGTCTATATGCACAGTGAAGATGCATTCCTCGTCGAAGACCTCGAGGCGCACATGGATTACATCTGGCACGCCGACAAGCACGTCCTCGGACAAGACCTCTCGGCACGACGCGCGCAATTCTTGCATACGGTCACCGGACCTTCTGCGGTGCACCGGAAGTTGGAACATGACGAAATCGTCGACCTCGGTGAGGACATTCAGCTCCGTGTGGTGCACCTGCCCGGCCATTCGCCAGGCAGCATTGCCTATTATTGGGAAGCCAAGCAGATCGCCTTCGTTGGCGACGCCGTGCAGGGACTTGGCAGCAAGCCAGGTACGTTTCCCCTGTACTACACTGCCCGCGGCTACGAACATTCCATGCGTCGGCTAGCGTCCTTAGGCATTGAGACCTTGGCGCTGGCCCATCGCTATCTCTGGACGCACGATGCCCGCGACGCCCTGCGTACCGGCAAGGATGCAGAGCAGACCGTTCAGGACAGCATTAACGTCGTGCAGATGATTGGCCAAGCGGTTGCAGAGTCGCTCAAGGCGCACGCTGGCGCCGGATTCCTAGCGGTTGCTCTTGCCGCGACGCAAGTGCTGGCAGCGGAGATGCCCTTCACCGTCGATCCTCGCACGGGGCTGCCTACAGGCTTACCGGCAACCTTATTTGCCCACTACACAGAACTTACAGGTGGCTAGGGGCGCCACAATGCGCTAGCGGCTGTCGCTCGCCGGTTGCCCGCCCCCACAGCCCGTGATAGAATCGTGCTGAGGATCGGCAACGCCGAAGTGGCGGAATTGGAAGACGCGCTACGTTCAGGGCGTAGTGGGCCTTGCGCTCGTGAGGGTTCGAGTCCCTCCTTCGGCACCTCTTAGGCCTGGTGGCTCGTGTAACCAACCAGTAAAGAAACGTTTGGAGAAACCATGAGCGCACAGGAATCCAATCAGTTAGGCCCAATATTCACGCTGTATTTGCAGTCAGTGGGCGTAGCAAATCTGAATGGCGAAGAGGCCCAGCATCTGCGCAGATTTGTCAGTTGGTGCGGGCCCGATTCTCGTATCACATCAATCTACCCCCATCAAATTCAGGCCTACCTCGACCAAGTTACGTCGTCCGCCGGCGATCCAAAACCCTGTGCTAGCGCATTGCGCACGTTTTTTGCTCACGCTCTGAAGGCCGGCTGGGTAGAGAACAATCCCGCCACCGGCTTGCGAATTACCAAGCGCAGTGCAAAGAGCGATCCTCGTGCCGCGGCAGCTCAAGCCGGAGGCACCTTCATCAGCCGCAAGCGCTACGATGAATTGGGCGTCGAATTGGAGAACCACAAAACCGAAGGGCGCGAGCGTATCAGCCGGATGCTGCATGAGGCCATCAAGGACGGGGATTTGCGTGAGAACGCGGCCTACGACGAGGCCAAATATCAGCAGGGCATGCTGGAGGGCCGCATCCGAGAGTTGGAGCAAACGCTCCGGACAAGCACAATTACTGAAGACGAAGCTCAGTCATCTGACAACGGCACTGCGGCCGCTAAGGATGGTGGGATCAAGATCGGCATGCGCGTCGAGTTGGAGTTAACCGACGGCAGCGAAACGATCGCATATCAGCTCGTTGGGCCATCGGAAGTCGATCCCCTTGAAGGCAGGATATCCTACCTTTCTCCCGTCGGCGCAAGTCTCCTCACCAAACGCACCGGTGACACTGTCGCAGTGGAAACACCTGCGGGCAGCGAGTCGTACCGCGTTATCAGCTACTCGTTTTGACGGGCTCCTAGCCGCACTTGATCGGAATCTTGTCCGCAGCGGCTAGCCTGGCCGTAACTGTAGCCTTTTCCAAAAGCTCTCCTCCACGCCCTTGGGCCTACGTTCGCAAGAGCCGTCATGCCGGATGGGCATGTTGCTCCATCGCCTGCGGTTCAGGCCGCGAGCGCTCCTAGTGTCGGTTACAAATGGCTGGTACAATACGTAGGTACCTGCCTATGTTCGTCCGCTACAGGGAGCCTTGATGGAGACCATTGCCACCATTCTGAATTACGTCCTGGCATTTCTCATTGCCTATTTCCTCGCGCTGTGGGTTGCCCTCGCAATCTGGGCATTCTATGACATTCGCACACGTACTAACGACATTCTGGTGCAACTCTTTTCGGTCTTGCTTGTGCTTGCCTTCAACGTGTTCGGTCTCATCCTCTACTTGTTCCTTCGTCCCAAAGAGACTCTGTCAGAGGCGAACGTGCTGGCGCTCGAGGAGGAAAGCTATCTGGCCGAGAGCGAGTCCTGGTCGAGGTGCCCCAATTGCCGGCACCGCATAGAGAGCGATTACAAGGTCTGCCCGATGTGCCAGCTCGAGCTTAGAAAGCTCTGCACCGGCTGCAGGAACCTTGCGGACTTGCATTGGATCGTCTGCGCCTACTGTGGCACACCTGTTCACTAAAGCCCGCTGATTCTTCCTGAGTAGCTCTCGACCGATGCCGTCTCCAACCATTGCACAGCTCTAATCTGCCAAGTGCTAATTGACCCGAGTAAACCCGTGCCTCCTGACACCAACCAACCCGCAGCAAGCCTGCCAACGAACGTCCCCGATGCCTCGGAAGCATCTCGGCTCTCGGTCCGCGAATGGCCGGCAGCGGAGAGACCGCGAGAACGACTGCGCGACCTCGGCCCGGCTCACCTTTCGACCGCCGAGCTTGTCGCGATCATTCTGCGCACCGGCACGCGGGAGAGTTCCGTCGTGGCCCTCGCGCAAGGATTGCTCGACAAGCATGGCGGGGCCGGCGGCTTGGCCCAGGCAAACTTCCGCCAGTTGACCCAGTATCCCGGCCTTGGCGAGGCCAAGGTCGCACAACTGAAAGCGGCCTTGGAACTTGGTCGTCGCGCCGCGGCGAGCACACAACCGGAACGACCGATCATTCGCTCCGTTGCCGATGCCATGAACTACCTGCTGCCCGACTTTGTCGACGAGGAACAGGAGAAATTCCTAGTCGTCCTGCTCGATACCAAGCATCGGGTCGTCAGCAAGGTACCCTTGTATCGGGGCACGCTAAACCAGACGGCAGTGCGTCCCGCAGAGGTCTTTCGGGAAGCCGTGCGCGCCAACTGTGCGGCGGTAATAGTCGCACATAACCATCCGAGCGGCGATCCCACTCCCTCTGCCGACGATGTAGCCATGACGGCCCGACTGGCACAGGCTGGGAAGAATCTGGACATTGAACTCGTCGATCACTTTATTGTGGGTCGCAACAGCGCGGTCTCACTGCAGGAAAGAGGCCTTGGATTCACCGGACTCAGGAAGTAGCTTAGGCGCGGCAACGCCCGCAATTCTTCGCTGATTTGGAAAAGAATTAGATGTTGCCTGCCGGGAATCCATTAGACCACAAGTGTCCGGACCAGGCACGATGCATGGCAACCAGTTACCGGTTATATGCTATAAATAAAACGTAGCCCCTTTGCGTTGGAGGAGACCGCCACGAAATCGTTCGCTAAGGAAGTCCTGCAAACACTCCTGCTCACCGCCCTCATCTTCTTTGGTACCCGTCTTGCGGTCCAAAACTACCGCGTTGAAGGGAGCAGTATGTATGGCACCCTGCATAACAGCGAGTTTGTCTTGGTGAACAAGCTGGCGTACACGCGCTCAGAACCGCGACATGGTGATATCATCGTCTTCAACTATCCGGAAGACCCGTCGGAGCAGTTTGTAAAGCGCATCATTGCCCTACCCGGCGACTCCATTGAGATTCGCCAAGGCAATGTTTATGTAAATGGTGAGAAGATCATCGAGCCTTACATCGATAGAGGCGCTCAGTTAGCAGGATTTGCCAACCGAGACGAACTCTCTGTACGCACTGTTCCAGCCGAATCATACTTTGTCATGGGCGACAATCGTCGCGGCAGCCGGGATTCTCGCGAGTGGGGCTTCTTGCCGCGCAAGTACATTGTGGGCAAGGTATGGCTGGCGTACTGGCCGCCGCCTGATTTTGGCATCATCGAGCATTTTGAGCTCCCGGTGCCGGATCCCGGCGGCCGTAAAGAGGCGGGTGACTTTGACAAGGTCAGCGACTTCGAGAGAGTCGCAGTCTTCGATAAGGTTGCGGCCTAGTGCCTCCCAACCTCTTTGAATACCTGTTTGCGGCCCCCGGGCCGACGGGGACGTTCTATCGCCAGCTTGCTCCCCTGCTGACAATTGGCTTTGGCTCCGGCCTCGGCATATCATTTGTCTACTACATGATCAGCGGCATGCTCTTCGGCAGCAGCCCACTGCGGCGTTTAGCTGTGCGGGTGGTATTGCTTACGAGCATGGTCGTCAACGCCCTTGGCTTGTTCGCCGTGTTCTTACGCCAAGCAGGATGGGGCATTCTCTCTTACCGCTTCGTCCTCGTCCTAATCGCCTTTCTGCAGATATACATCCTGGTTAGGACGTTTTGGTACCTCTTCCGTGAACTGCCCCGCAGAATATACGAATCGGCAGATGACCGTAAGAAGAGGGGCGGAGGCAATAAGCGCAGACGCCCGCCCCGGAGCAAGAAGCGCTAGACTAGGATGTTGGAGCGAGGCCGTGTTGACTATCTAGAGCGCGTTCACGGTATCGAATATGACTAGGGCATGTTCACACTAACGCAACGCCTCCACGATGAGCGCGAAGAGGATACACCCCCAGTAGAGCACATCCGGCTTCTCATCGCTCGTGAAGAGGCGGCGATAGCCTTTCAAAACCGGCGGAACGGGCGCTCCACTACAGTCCGCCTCTTGTACACCACCCCGGTCCTATTCTCTGTAGCCCGTACGGCTCTTGGCAGACGGTACAAGGGGCGTGAACCCCAGGTTAGCTGCCAGTAGGAGCATCGGCAGACGGATTAGCACTGAGAGGGTCCCGGGTGCCTTTGAACTGCCAAGCCCCAATCCTTCAACCGGACCCACAGTCCTGAAGTCTCCCCCCCCTCTCAATCCCGGAATTAGTAGATTAAGGCTTGTCTTCTTTGTTGGGCTGGGTTTCGTGTCATTCCGAGCGCAGCGAGGAATCTAGAGCGTGTCCATTGCAGAACCTTTATCGTTCTGCACCGAGATTCTAGATTCTTCGTCGCTGCGCTCCTCAGAATGACCGATTATGGAGCCGGTTTGTGCATAGGTTCGCGAAACCTCTCACGTGTCACATACCTCAAGCCCCGAACTACTAATTGCGCTCAATCTTGTCTTGACATACCCTTGAATCTCCTTATAAGATGGTGTATTAGCTAGTGCTAAAAGTTATGCGGCAGAATTTCTTAGGAAGCGTCTACTTAACTGGATCATAGTCGGGGCAATCGTGATAGCCATTCTGGTTATCGCTCAGGTCTGTGGAATTCCTATCGAATTCAGCGTCGGATAGGATGCCCGGCAGAAGCAGGCAGCGCCCGCCCGGAACACGCTCCCCTGCCGCCTGGGGCGGGCCGCCATGCTCCCGGCTCAATGGCGGTACGGGCCGGGAGCGGGCATTCCCGCCGCATATAAAAGGAGATTGCCGAAGTGAGCGCATCCACTTCTCACACCCGTTGGTTGGCGGTCTTGGGAGTCCTGCTCCTCATTGTGGTTCTAAACGCCTGTGGTGAGAGTCCGGCGCTCACTGCTACACCCGTAGCTACGAACACGCCGACGCCGACTCTCATCCCCGCGAGTCCAACGCCGGAGCAGTCCGCCGCCGCTATTGCCGAGCTTGATGTCAGCATCGATAGCGATACTGTTTGGCAGGACGTATTCGACACGCTCACCGTCTCTGAGCAGTCCTGTGTGCGCAACGCGCTGGGTGACGAGCTGGAGTCGGCGCTGGGCCGGCCTGTCGTGAGCGAGTACACCCCGGGGCAGTGGGAGGTGTCCATATTTACATGTCTCGCGCCGGAGACTGCCCGCGCCGTCTACCTCTCCATTCTGATCACCGAGATGCAAGAGGACGTGGAGCTGAGCGAGGACGAAGTGTCTTGCATGCGGAAGTCAGTGGCCGCTACCGACGCGGCGGTCGTGATTGCCGCCATAGCTCAAGACGCAGACGACCACACGGCGGCTGCGGAGTCCTTTACGGAAATCTTCCGCTGCCTGCCGGACCTGCTCCTCACGTTCATAATCCCGGAGATGGGGTTGGAGAGGGAAGAGTTGAGCGAGGACGAAGTGGCCTGCTTGCGCGGGTTGATGGCCAATGTCGACTGGGGCGCCTTGACTTTCGCCGATGAAGACTTCAAGGCGAATGCGAACTTCGCCGTCGGCATGATTTCTTGCGTTTCGGCCCTACTCCTGTCCAGCGCGCTGGGTGAAGAGGTGGAGCTGAGCGAGGAAGAAGCGTCCTGCCTGCGGGAGTCGTTCGCCGCTATCGACATTTCCACCCTGCTTACCGCCGCAGACGACCTCGCCGGGTTTGCGGCGCTGGCGCCGGACCTGGTGGATTGCGTCCCGGATCTGTTCATCTCCATCTTCATTGCGGAAACGGGGGCGAGCATAGAAGACTTGAGCGAGGAGGAGAGGGACTGCTTGCGGGAACTGGTAGCCGATATCGACCTAACTGCCCTGATTGCCTCTCCCGACGACTCCGCCGCGAACGTGGAGTTTGGCGTCGGGCTGTTGAACTGCGTTCCGGACCTGTTCAGCGCAGGGGATGAGGAAGACTCAGTCGAGGAGGCCGTGCAAGGCGCGCTGGATTACGCGGACGACAAAGATTTCTTTGTATTCCAGGCAGAGGAGGGCGTGTTCTACCAGATAGACGTGGCGCTGGGAACGCTCTCCGACTCGGTGGTTGAGCTGTATGACGCCGACGAGCAGGAACTGGCGTACAACGACGACCACGGTGATTCGCTGGCCTCGCGCATCATCTGGGAAGCGCCGCGCTCAGGCAAATACTACGTTGCGGTGGAGGGCTACAGCACAGGTTCTTATACTCTGACGGTGGCCCTACCCGCGCCTACACCCACGCCGCCTGAAGAGAATACTGGAGCGATCAGGGACGACAAGTCATTGGCCTTTACTGCCATCAGCGTTGGCTGGTTTCATACCTGCGGCCTGAAGACCGACGGCGCCGCCGTCTGCCGGCTCGACCACATAGCGACGGCATCGCCTCATTTCTAGGCAAGTCGAGCGCCGTCACTTCGGGGCGCAGGTTTGCAGCCTGCGCCCACTTGGTGTTGGGGCAAGCCTTGTAATTGGCCTCCTACTCAATGCAACAAGGACGGGATTTGCCTCTCGCTTGGGAAGGAGCGCACGCGGCGCGGAGGATGGCTTCCCACACAGGCAGGATGAAGGAGTGTATGCGGTCTCTTTTTTGTGGGGACGCAACCACAGCCGTTCATACTTCGACAGGCTCAGCACGAACGGCCGTCGAAATATGAACGGCTGTCGCCAAACGCATAGTCGGTGACGCTCACAGCACCCTTACGCCCCGAACGGCATCTCAGCCATCGTGGCCGTGAGCCGATCGAAAGTTTTTTCCAGTGCCTCGGAAATTACTCGCGTTCCAGAGAATACCGTCATATAGCTCGTATCGCCCTCCCAGCGGGGCACGATGTGCATGTGGACGTGGTCGAGAATGCCGGCGCCGGCTGCAGCGCCGAGGTTCATGCCGATATTGACCGCATTGGGCTGGAAGGCGCTCCGCAGAAGCCGCACACCGTAGCGAACGACGTGCATGACGTTTGCGCTCTCGTCTGCCGTTAGGCCTTCCAGATCGCCGACGTGCCGATAGGGCACCACGAGGAGATGTCCGTTATTATAGGGATAACGATTGAAGATGATGAAGCACGCCTCATTGCGGTGCAGCACGAGATTGGCTTTGTCGTCAGTTCCCTGGATTGCCTGACAAAACACGCACGCGTCATTAGGATGCTTCTCTTGCTCCAGATACTCCTTACGCCATGGTGACCACAGAATTCCCATCGACACCTCTACCGGATAATTCCACACATTACTTGTCCGCGCTCCGCGCCCGCTGCGCAGCCCTGAACATCAGCCTCAATCTGGCGCAAATACGTGGATTGCAGGCGTATCTGGGGCTGCTTCTGGATCGGACCGGACGAGTAAATCTTACCGGAATTCGCGATCCGGCGCAGGCGGAGCGGCTCTTGCTCCTTGAGTCCATTGCCACTGTGTTGGCAGTGCCGGATCTGGGCTCGCCTCCAAGTGGAAAGTCTTCGCTCCGGCTCTTGGACGTCGGCACTGGCGGCGGCATTCCGGGGATACCGCTAGCGATCACCTTCCCACACCTATCAGTCACACTGCTCGAAGCAACGCGCAAGAAGGTGGAATTCTTGCAGCGTGCCGTGCAAACGCTTGCCCTTGAAAACGTCGCAGCGCTCTGGGGCCGCGCAGAAGACCAAGCACACGTGGCGGCGCACCGGGAGCAGTATGACGTGGTTACAGCGCGGGGTGTCGGCGGTCTCGCGACCTTGTCGGAGCTTGCGCTGCCCTTTTGTGCACTTGGCGGGACGCTGGTGGCGTACAAGTCACTGCCGATGGACGCCGAACTGCAAGAAGCGAACTACGCAATCCATGCACTCGGCGGGTCCGAACCGCACGTCATGCCCTTCAATCTGCCCGAATTACCCGCGCAGCACTGCGTAGTAACTGTGCGGAAGACCGCAAGCACACCGGAAAAGTATCCCCGTAGGGACGGCAAACCTGCGCGGCGCCCGTTGGTCAAGCCCTAGCGCGGCCAAGTCATGCGCCACGGCAGCGCCAGCGCGGTTTCCTTCCAAGCCGCCCACGTGGCCCAGCATCCCTGGTGTGGTCTGGGATTGCAGTGCATGGGAGCGAAAGCCGCTAACCAGCGTGCAGCTCAAAGCAGCCCCGCCGCCTCGCAGTCAACGAGCAGCGTAACGTGGTGATGAAGTTGGAGAAGAGAGGCAGGCACCTGCGGCGTGAGCGCGCCATTCATGGCCCGAGATACTGCTTGCGCTTTGCACTCTCCGCTCGCCAGCAGCAAAATACGCTCGGCCTTCAGGATTGTCCCCATACCCATCGTCATGGCGCGCCCGGGAAAATCACCCAGGGTAGGAAACAGATTTGGAGCAGATTCGCTCCAGCAATCGTACGCAAGTCGACGAGTATCTGCGCTGAGGTCGGCAACGTGAACGTTCGCCTGCAATTCAGTTCCCGGCTCATTAAAGCCCACGTGCCCGTTCTGTCCGATACCCAAGACCGCCAGGTCTAAATGCCCCGCGCCCGCGATTGCCTCCTCATACGCGTGACACTCCTCCTTGGGTTGCGGCGAGGCCCCATTTGGAACGTGTGCCTGTTGCGGTGGGAGATTGACCTGAGCAAACAAGCGTTCCTGCATGTACGTGTGGTAACTCGCGGGGTGGTCCCTTCCCAAACCAAGGTATTCGTCGAGATTGAACGTGCGCACGCGCGAGAAATCTACACGCCCGCGCTGATGTGCCAATACAAGCTGTCGGTACATTCCTAGTGGGGTCGCGCCCGTGGGTAATCCCAGTATGAGACCAGGTTTCTCTCTAATGGCCTTGCAGACAACATCCGCCGCACGCAGACTTAGTTCCGCGTACGACGGCACCGTAACGACTTCCATCTGAATTCCTTTCTCGTCCGCGCCCATTATACACAGTTACTTGGAATGGAGATGGAAACAATGACTCACTCATGAGTCTGCTTGCAGGACAGGAGAATTGCTCTACAGTATACTTTCCTTCAAGTCAGAGTCCAATAAGAGTGCCCCGCCCAGGCACGTGGAGGAACCATGGATTTTCGCCCAGACGATCTCTTCGCCCACATCGACACGGATGATCTCGTAGCACTTGCCGGCGGTCTAGCGCGCATTCCGAGCCAGATCCCAAATGAAGGCACAGTAGCCAACTATCTCGCCGCTGAAATGCGCAAGTCAGGCGCATTCGATGAAGTGAACCTGCAAGATGTCGTGGCGGGCCGGCCCAACGTCATCGGGGTCGTGCGCGGCAGCGGCGGCGGCCCCAACATCCTGCTCAACGGCCACCTCGACACCGGCGCGCCCTCGGGTAAGTGGTCGCGCGATCCCTATGACGCCTGCGTAGAAGACGGCTATCTCTATGGTTTCGGGCTAACCGATATGAAGGGCGCGGTTGCCTGCCTGGTCAAGGCGGCCGAGGCCATTGCGCGCGCCGACATACGGCCGTCAGGCGACGTGGTCGTGTCCGCCGTAGTGCATCATGACGTTTGCGGACTAGGCACGAAGTTCTTTCTTGCGTCTAACGATAGGCCTTTCGCCATGGCAATCAACGGTGAGCCGACCGGGCTGCGCCTCCAGCTTGCCCACGGCGGAGCGTGGCAATTCGAATTAACAACCCACGGTGTTGCCGAGCACATTAGCCGACGCGAAGGGGGTGCGGATGCGACCGGCAAGATGCTAAAGTTGCTCGCCGCCCTGGACGAACGCGAACTGACGTTCGATCCCGCCCACGCCATTGAAGGACTGCCGCGCCTTGTGGTCGGCGAGATTGCCGGTGGTACCGCGCCCTCGCGCACTGCCGAACGATGCGTCGCGCGGGGCGACGTGCGCATCATACCCGGCATGACCGCCGAGACTCTCACTGCAGACTTCAAGAAAGTAATCGCGAGCATCGCAGACGACGATCCCGATTTCCGTGCCGATGTTCGCACGTTAGTATACCAGCGCCCATTCCGGATCGACCCCGATGCGCCGGTCGTTGGGCTTACGGCCCAGGCGCACCGCGCTGTTACAGGGAAAGAGCCTGCTACTTCCGCCGGACTACCTGTAAGCAGCTATGTCACCGATTCCGCTGACATCGTGCGGTTCGGTATCCCAACCATCGTCTATGGCCCAAGCGATTGGCGCGTTGTGCCCGACGAGCGCATCAGCATCGCAGAGATGGTAACTGCTACGAAGGTCTATGCTCTCGCCGCCGCGCGCGTGGTCACAGACGAAAGCGGCGTGTAGCACCGCCGGCAGCGTACACGTATACGGTCACTGCTGAGAGTTCACCAACGTAGGGAGGGGATTCGCGCCGAGGCCCCCTCGCGGATAAGGCTACAACAGTGAGAAGGTGGGTGGGACTAAACCGGGCGGATTTTGGCACATCATTCTAGCAATCCTAGATAGGACTGGACGCAGAGCCATGCTGCCCCCATTACGGCAGGACACACCGGCAAGTCGGTCATTTTGATTTCAAGCACATCATAGAGTCCCTTGAGCAGACGCCTGCGTAATCCCCGGCGTATGGGCTCAAGAAGCAACTCGCCTGCGTCCGTAATACTGCCCCCAAAAACAACCGTACCTGGGTTGAGTGTATAGATGAGATTTGCAAGCGCCTGTGCCAGATAGTCTCCCGCCTCTTCAAGGATCGTAAGCGCAAGGCGATCACCCCTCTGTGCAGCCTGCACAACATCCATAAACGTGAGTCCCTGTTTTGCTTGAAGAGAGCTCAGCGATGACACCACATCGTGTTTCAACGACTCACGTACCTGTTGGAGAATTGCCGGTATCGAGGCTACCGTCTGCACACACCCATAGTTTCCACAGACGCAAAGCCGCCTATTTTCCGCCACTGCCATGTGGCCTAAGGCACCGGCCAGCCGTGATTCACCGAGGAGCAATCTCCCACCGAATACAGTACCAACGGTGATACCGTCATCGACATGGACTGCAAGGAAATCATCGCGGGTGCGGCCCACACCATATGCCAGTTCCCCTAACCCCGCCGCGTGGGCCCGCCAGGCAACGTGCACGGGCAATTGTAGTGATGCGGCAAGGCGGTCCGCTAAGGGCACCATGTCAACGTGGCGCAGTCCTAAAAGACGGATAGAGATTCCACGTTCCTCATCAACCAGACCGGCCAGCGCCACGCCGACACCAGTCACCGGTCCTGCGCGCGCCGGTAGCGCACACATCAATTCCTGCAGTTGGCGTGTGAGGTGTGCAATGAGCACATCGGAGCTGATGTCAGCCGAAGGATGCACGATTTCACGAAAGAGGAGGATCCGTCCGGTGAGATCAGTTGCTGTCAACATAGCGCAGTCAGCAGTCAGCTCGACACCAATTGCGGTACCAAGACAACCGTTGACCTGCAGCTTTCGACGCCGTGAGCGTGCCACCGTGTCCAATGCGCCATCGGTCAACACATCCTCTTTGAGAAGCACGTTTACTACCTTCGTCAAAGTAGCCTTACTTAATTCGAGAGCGCGCGCTAGCTCAGCACGAGTTGCTGGACCGAACCGCAGGATATGTCGAATCACCCGTGCCCGGCTGGAGAGCCGTAACATATTTTCTGCCTGTAGCGACACCGGCTGCACCACCAATCCTCATCGAGAGACACCGTTTCTCCTCTCACCATACCGCTGCATCATGCTATAGCGGCACAAGACTTAGGTCAAGTACTAGCCCGCAAACTCAAATACTGGAGTAATTTCCCACATTAATTGGTACATTAGATGTACTTAATGTTGACATAGTGCTCTAATAGGCCTATACTCTGGAACAATACTAAACAGTATAGTGTAACCGGTCGCTATATAGGTTTGCCCACGGTGCTACGTTCGACCGGTATACGCTGATGACAGGAGACACGATTCATGGCTACGCGCGTAACACGCCGGTCAATGCTGGTAGTTGCCGGCGTCGGTGTCCCCGTACTTGTCGCAGCCTGCGGTGCTCCTACCGCCGCTCCGGCTCCTGCAGAAAAACCAGCAGAAGAGCCCAAGGCCAAAGAAGCAGAGGCTATGCCAGAGGCCAAGGTCTCTGGCGCGGTGCACTTTCTTGCCCATTCGTTCTTTAGGTGGCATGAAGACAATGAGCCGCCCGGACTAATTATCGCGGCGTTCCGGGAAGAATTCCCGGATATCGAGCTAAACCTCGAGCCGCATACCAGCAACCGCCGCGAAGCCTTTCTCACCTCGGTGGCTGCCGGTCAACCCATCGACATCACGTCTTTAGATGACTTTGAGATGGTAGACCTCGGGTTGGCAAATCTCGTAAGCGCGCTCAACGACTCTATCAGGACCTCGTCCATAGACCCAGACGATCTCTACCAGAGTTTCATGGCGACCATGACATGGGTTGACGGCCGCGTGTTCGGACTGCCGTATGCGCCTGACATGCGTACCATGTACTTGCATGAACCGCTGTACACCGCCGCCGGGTTCGACTATACGAACGGTCCGCAAGACTGGGCAGAGCTTGAGGAGGTCATCGCGAAGACGACCAAACAGGCTGCTGACGGCTCGCTCCAAGTAGCAGGCTACCCGCCGGCCTTTGGCAGTGGCGGCCACTGGGACTGGCTGGTGCCGTATTATCAGATGGGCGGTGAGACATTCAATGCCGAGCGGACCAAGTCTACGCTCAATAATGAACTGGGCATCATGGCGCATGAGTGGGTCAAGAAGATCTACGAAATGCAGGGTGGCTGGCAGACAATCCGCGACTTTCAGAAATTGGTCCGCCCCTCTGGCACCACGCGCACGGTTGCCTTTGCTGAAGGCAAGCTCGCCAATATCTATATGACATATTCCGAGCGTTCACAGAGCTTGCTCGATGAAGCGCCCGAACTTAAATTCACGGTAACCGAGCATCCGAAACCGCCGAATGCCGTGAATTCGGCAAGCCTGAGCGGCGACCACGTCCACTTTGTGGCTGCAGATTCAGAGGCGCCGGATGCTGCCTGGACTCTGCTTGAGTTCATCACCCGGCCGGAAAACGTGTTGGCATTCTGCCAGCGCTTTGACCGCGTACCGGTCCTCAAGTCGGTGGCGGAGTCGGAAGCCTTCACGAAGAATGATCCCCATTTGCTCCATCAATCCAGTCAAATCCCGTATCGAGTGCCGTTTGGCGAAGCTATCCCGGCGGGATATGAGGCATTTCGTCTGCTCATCAAGCACCTGCCGGATATGATGACGGGCGCAGTTACAATCCAAGAGGGTCTCAAAACGACAGATGCCGAAATAGATCAGATTGTGACCAAGCGGCGGCAGGAGCTTGGCGCATAGGGTGCAGTTCCTTGGGCTGCGTTCAGGTATGAGGACGTAGCGAACCCGTCGGCGCGCGTGTGGGCTGCGCCCCACGGCACGCTACGCGGGCGGAACCGATGATCCCGTGGTAAGGGGGCATGGCATGCCCCCTTACCACGGGATTGGGAAATTGCGCAGCGGCCCTGTTCCATGCTTGACCCAGAAGCCCGCACCAGTGATCGGCGGCGCAGTTTGAATCGCACGTAATACGCTTGTGCATAGATAGCCGTTTTGCTTTCACTCTGCGCGGTATATGTCGGGCCTTCTTGAATCCATGCAACACGTTTCGGGAGCTGCCTTATGACCACGAAACCTCGCGTAGCGGTAGTCATTAGTCCGCGCACGCGCCACGAGAACATCAACGACATCTTCTACCAGCTAGTCGGCGATCGCTTTGACATCGTGCTGCAAGAGTCGGAGAAGCCGACTAAGGCGGAAGTAGAGGCGCTGATCCTGGACGCTGACGCGCTGGTCACCGGCTGGGGTACTCCAGAGATTTCGGACGACAGTATCGAGCGTGCACAGAAGCTGAAGTTGGTCGTGCATGCACAAGGTGGCGTCAAGCAGGTCATTCCCCATGAAGCTATTCTCAAAAAGGGTATCCTGCTCACCAACTCTGCTCATGCCTATGCCCGCTGTATGAGCGAGGCCACCATCGGGATGATGCTGGCGCTGGGATACCACATGCGGTATTCACACGAGAAATTTGTATATCTACAGGACCGCGAATTCGATCGCATTCAGACAGTCGGTATTGGCATGGATGGAAAGACGATCGGGATTATCGGCCTCGGCCCCATTGGCTCATTTCTCGCGCAGATGCTTGCCGTCTTCAACGTGCGGCTACTCGGCTACGATCCGTACATTGACCTCACGCTCGCCCGGCGGCTCAACGTGACGATGCTGGACAGCATTGAAGAGCTAGCGGAGCAGAGTGACATACTCACGGTGCATTGTGGGTGGACGCAGGAAACGACGGGTCTCGTCACGCGGAGCATGTTGGAACTACTGGGGCCGCGTGGGCTGCTCATCGTGAACTCGCGCATGCCCATTGTAGATGAGGACGCACTCTGTGAACTTGTCAAGGCACAAAGACTCTATGCCGCCCTGAATCTCATTCCCTTGCGCACAGACCTGTGGCTCGATCCGGTATTTCAAACCTTGCCGAACGTTCTCTTTACCCACGGTTCCAGTAACGTCTCTGACACGTGGTACAACGAAGTGGCTGAGAATGTCGCCACGCAACTCCTCAACTTTTTTAGCGGTAGACCGGTAACCCCGCTCCTCACCCTAGAAGGCATTGCCCGGAGTACCTAGCGTACATTGGACTACCGTGCGCGAGGCGCTGTCCTGTCGGTCTCCAAGATCGAGAGGCTAGAGACAATACGTTGATCGCTGTCAGAGTCGCACTTGGTGAAAGGTAAAAATCCGATTCAACCAATCAATACCATAGGAACCAAGCTATTGATGCGGGTAGAGCGAGCGGCAGTTTCCTTCCAGACCTATACAGCGCGGACACCGATCAAATACGGCGCCGTAGAGATGTCTGAAGTCACCTTTTGTCTCGCGGAGGTAGAAGTGGTATCGCCGGAGGGGCACACGGCGACTGGACGTGGCGGTATCTTCCTAGCAGACCTTTGGGCGTTTCCTGATCCGGCAGTGTCTCACGAGGCTAAAGACGCTGCCATGCGTGCCGTTGCCCAGCACGTTGCATCCTGGCTGGAACGTCAGTCTCGGTGGGGACATCCGCTTGAGCTGGGTATGGCCGTGCAAACAGCGCTTACAGAGATTACGGGGACAGCCAGCCGGAATGCATCTCTCCCCTTTACGCTACCGAAGCTTGCCGCAGTCGTTGCTGCCTCGCCACTGGACGCGGCCTTACACGATGCCTATGGGAACCTATATGAACAGGACACCTACACGCTCTATGGTGCTGAGGCGATGACTACCGACCTTTCTCCATGGCTCGGCCAAGAATTCGTAGGCAAGTACCCCGCGGACTACCTTCGACCTCAATACACCAAGAAACTGCCGATATTTCACCTGGTCGGAGGCCTTGACAAGCTCTCTCGTCAAGAGATCTCCAGTAGTGACCCCGCTGATGGCCTGCCGATAGCCCTTGAAGACTGGATTGCCAAAGATGGCATCTACTGCTTCAAGCTAAAGTTAAGCGGACGAGATCTAACTTGGGACTTAGAGCGTACGCTCGACGTGGCTAAACTCGCACGCGAAGTCCTGGCAAAACGCAGGCAAACGGGGCTCATGCTTACCGCGGATTTCAACGAGCAATGCACAGACTTAATGTACCTTGAAGACTATCTTAAGCACCTCGAAGAGCGTGATCCGGCAGCATACCAGACTCTGCTCTATGTCGAGCAGCCCATCTCCCGCGAGGCCATCCCGGAGCGTGCCGTTTTGGAAAGACTGAGCCGACTCAAGCCGGTCGTGGTTGACGAAGGGATTTCGGGTCCGGATGAATTTCCGCAGATACGGGACAGTGGCTGGAGTGGTGTTGCGTTGAAGACCGGCAAGGGACAATCTCATTGCCTCCTTCTCATCGCCCAAGCTACAGACCATCACCTCCCCTATTCGGTACAAGACTTGGCGAACCCCGGCATCGCCTTCATTCAATCAGCCGGACTAGCCGCCCGTAGCTACACCCTCGCCGGCGTGGAGTACAACTCCCGTCAATATTACCCCCAGGCATCGCGCGACGCGCGACAGGCTTATCCTGACCTCTTTGGCGTAGAGAACGGCACTATCTCCACCGCACAGATTACAGCTCCGGGCCTGGGCTTCGGCACACAGCATGTTGTCTAGGGAAAACCATGGCGCTTGTACGTGTATGGACATCCACGAACACCCGCCGGCTGTTCAGCCGTAGCCCTAAACACGCGCATCCTAGAGAGCACGCCGCCGGCCATACAGAACCCCAATTGTTTAGTGAAGATCAGTGTCGCTTCACTATTTTCAGCCCACAGCGCTTCAATGAGGGGAAGTGACATTGCCCTCCCGCGAACGTCTCCGGTTGACAAAAAATGTCGGCCACCATCATCTCCCACAGCGACTTACCGGCTCCAAAGCACGACACGTCCTTGCTAGGAGTCGCTGCCGTTGGACCGCCGCTGGTTGGGTGCCGAATCAACGATACCGCTCAGGCCTCCTGCCAGTGTCGCCAATTCCATGGGGAAGATCCACTTGGTGGAGGGACTTTCGGCCATATTCTGCAGCGTTTGCAGGTACTGAATGAGCATCGTATTCGAATCCACTGTCTGCACAATCTGGAATACATGGTCTATGGCAGTGGCGTAACCCTCTGCGCGGAGCGATTGCGCCTGTTTCTCCGCCTCGGCACGCAAGATCACTGCCTGACGGTCGCCTTCCGCCTTTAGGATTTCAGACTGTTTGGCGCCCTCAGCCACCAGGATTGCCGACTGCTTCTGGCCGCCGGCCTCGGTGACCATTGCACGCCGGTTACGCTCGGCAGACATCTGACGGTTCATCGCGTCTTGCACCTCGCGTGGTGGCACAATCTCTCGAATCTCTACCGTAGTGACCTTTACCCCCCAGCGCGAGGTAACATCATCGAGCTTCGTACGCAAGACGGTGTTTATCTGCTCGCGCTTTGCGAGCACGTCGTCTAAGGAAATGTCACCGATTACGGCGCGGAGCGTAGTGGTGGCAATACCTTGCGAGGCCCCCGCGAAGTTCGCCACCTGGACAACGCTGTCGGTCGCTTCGGTGACCTTCCAATAGATGAGAAAGTCAATGAGGATCGGGGCATTGTCTTTGGTAATGCAGTTTTGCTGTGGAATTTCGAGAAATTGCTCGCGAAAGTCCACGCGGACCGGCCGGTCGATAATCGGCCAGAGCCAGATAAACCCCGGCCCCCGCGGATCGGACATTACGCGTCCCAGCCGGAAGACAACCAACCGTTCATATTCCGCCACAATCTTGATCGCGGAGTACGCTAGCCAGAGAAACAGAACAACAGAGATAACTATTAAGACGATAAATTGACCGTCCATAGCGCGTGACCCTCTCCTTTGTGCACACTACACGCTGTCGTAAGCCGACCTACCTTGCCGATCCACCTCCTTACCCCAAACGATACCGGTCGCGATTAGGTTGACAGTGCCGGTATCTCCGGCGCCGGGCCTACCACTAGGGCAAGACCCTCTACATCATAGACCCAAACCTGTTCGCCTTCCGCGACCGCCGTGCCCATGGTGCGGGCCGACCATTCCTCACCGCCTACCCGCACGACGCCTTCGGGGTCCAGTGCCGTCACCGCCACACCTTCTTGTCCGACAATGCGCCGCTGACCACGAAACTGCTGAGGCTGGTTTTGCGACTGCGCAGCAATTCGCAGCAATAGGAGGAGAAAAGCTACTGTGAGCACTACCATGAAGCCAAGCACCCAGGGCGATACAAAGAACGGGCCGCCAAATGGAGCGGTGAGCGGCTGGTAGAGCAGCAACGTGCCCAGCACTAGCGCCGCCACGCCGCCGAATCCAAGCACGCCGAGACCGGGATTCTGCGCCTCGAATGCAATCAATGCTGCAGCCACCACAAGCAGCACCACGCCGCCCCAGTTTATGGGCAGCATCCCGAACGCCACCAGCGCCAGCACGATTGCTATAGCACCTACTACCGCCGGTAGTACCGCACCTGGGTTATACAGCTCTGCAATTACGGCATAGAGACCAATTAAGAAGAGCAAATAGGCGGTATTGGGGTTGAAAATGAACTTAAGTGCCTGTTCCGCGAAGTTTTGTTCCAATTCGCGCAACGGCGCACCCTCAACGACGAGCGTACGTGACCACGTGGGCGTTTGCACCTGATATCCTTGGAGCTGTGCAAGAAGGTCCGGAACATCACGCGCAATGAAGTCCACCACATCGGCCTCCACCGCCTCCTGCGCCGTCATAGTCTGACTGGAACGAACCGCCTGCTCTGCCCATTCGGCGTTCCGTTGCCGCAGTTCCGCCAGACTGCGGATGTAGGCCACTGCTTCATTAGTCACCTTATCGTTCATGACTCCAGTGATCTGCCCGCCGCCGGCAGCAACCGGATGCGCAGCGCCGATATCGGTGCCCGGCGCCATCACCGCCACGTGCGCCGCCATGGCCAAGAAAACACCTGCGCTGGCCGCGCGGCCCCCCTGGGGGTAGACGTAGACTACAATCGGCACAGGAGACATCAGCATTCCCTGCACCATGGCCCGCATAGAGGAGTCAAGACCGCCGGGAGTGTCGAGGAGAACGATAAGTACTTCCGCTTGGTCGGCAATGGCGCGGTCGAGTGCGCGCGCGAAGAGCCTCTCGGAGGCTGGATCAATGGCACCGGTTATGCGAACGGTATCTACCGTGCCCATGCGCTCTTGTGCAAGAGCCCCTTCAACCATAAGGAGTGCGGCAGCCAGAATAACTATGCCTAATAACACTCTGCGCATCGTCGCTCCTCCCCTGCACTTTCTTTCATTATACTCCCGCCTAATGGCAAGCGAACGAATAGTTCGTTTCTCCTTTCACCAAGAACATGCCCGCCCCTCTCGCGCTTGCTGCACGTGCAACCATCTGTCACGATGGTAAGGAACTTGAGCAGGTAGCGCAGTAGATGATTGCTGACAACCTGCGGAGCGCCAGGAAACGATCTTCTGCCCGGCACACTTTCTAAACCACTGAAGAGGGTCTGATGATGTCCAATCGGCTGATAGAAGAGACGAGTCCCTACCTCCTGCAGCACGCCGAGAACCCCGTGCACTGGTACGCCTGGGAGGAGAATGCTCTCGCAGCCGCCAGAGAGTTGGAGCGGCCGATTTTTCTCTCCATCGGCTACTCGTCGTGCCACTGGTGCCACGTCATGGCGCACGAGTCGTTCGAGGACGGAGAGACCGCCCAATACATGAACGATCACTTTGTCAACATCAAAGTGGACCGTGAGGAACGACCCGACCTCGACGACATATACATGAAGGCCGTGCAAGGCCTCACCGGACAGGGCGGATGGCCGCTCACCGTCTTTCTGACACCGGACAGCAAACCGTTCTTCGGCGGCACCTATTTTCCCCCTGTGGCCCGCATGAACATGCCATCCTTTCGGCACGTGTTGGAGGCCGTCGTCGACGCGTGGCAGCAACGCCGCCAGCAGGTAGAGGAACAATCGGAGAAGCTGCGCGAATTCATCGCCGAACACACCGCCTTCGACCTCTCGCCATCCACGCTCACCCTCACCACTCTCAGAGAGGCCGGCGAAGCCATCCAAGCCAATTTCGATCCGATCCACGGCGGTTTTGGCGCCGCGCCGAAGTTCCCCCAGGCCATGTCACTGGACTTTCTGCTGCGCCGCTACCACCGTACGCAAGACCTCAGCCTGCTCAATGCCATCACCAAGACCCTGGATAGCATGGCCTTCGGCGGGATCTACGACCAGATCGGCGGCGGCTTTCACCGCTACTCGGTGGATGAGCGCTGGTTGGTGCCGCACTTCGAGAAGATGCTCTACGACAACGCCCTGCTGAGTCGAGTTTACCTCGACGCGTTCATGCGCACGCAGAATCCGCTCTACGAACGAGTCGCCTGCGAGACCCTGGACTACGTGCGTCGCGAGATGACGGCCCCCACCGGTGGGTTCTATTCCGCCCAAGACGCCGACAGCGAGGGCGTGGAAGGCAAGTACTACGTCTGGACTCCGGACGAGATCGAAGCGGTGCTGGGCGCAGACGACGCGCGGCTCTTCTGCAATTACTACAGCGTAACGCCGGAAGGAAACTTCGAGGGCAAGAACATCCTGTTTCTCAGCAGCGGCGCGGACGACGGTTTCAGGGAGGAGGAGATAGCCCGCGTGCGCACTGTCCTGAGCCCTAAGCTCTTGGAAGCACGCGCGCAGCGCATAAAGCCGGAGACAGACACGAAAGTCATCGCCGGCTGGAACGGTCTTATGTTGCAGTCATTCGCTCAAGCCGCCCGTCAATTGGGTCGTCCCGCAGACTTTCAAACGGCCATTGCGAATGGCGAGTTCTTACTTAGTGCCATGGTGAACAACGGTCAGCTTGCCCACACGTATACACCGGGCAAAGCTGCGGGGCTCGGCTTCTTGGACGACTATGGCAGTGTTGCCGTCGGATTTCTGGCGCTCTATGAAGCCACGTTTGATTCAAAGTGGTTCACCGCCGCGCGCCGCCTCTGCGACACGATTCTGCGGGAATTCTACGACGGCGACGGCGCGTTCTTTGACACCTCAATGCAGCATGAATCCCTTATCGTCCGACCGCGCAATCTCTTCGACAATGCGGTGCCTTCGGGCACGTCCCTGGCATGCGAGGCTCTGCTCACGCTCTATGCCTACACCGGCGACAACACATACTATGAGCCTGTAGACTCGGCGCTAAGCCTGCAGGCGGGAGCCTTGACGAAGGCGCCCAGCGCCTTTGGGCAGATTCTGTGCGTGGCGGATAGTTTCTTAGCGCCGCTCAAAGAAGTCGCCATCGTGGGCAATCCGGCGGCACAGGATACCCAAGCGCTTCTCACCAGCATCAATGAACAATATGCGCCGGATGTCGTGATTGCGTTGCGCAATCCTGAGGATACTGAGGCAGCGGAGACAGTCCCCCTGCTCGCAGAGCGACAGCAGCGAGACGGCAATGCGACCGCCTTTGTCTGCCGCCAGTTTGTCTGCAAGCGGCCCACCACAGACCCAGAAGAATTGCGTGCGCAGTTAGCGGCGACATAGCGCCGGAAATACGGCCAACCCATGACTGGCCGTAGGAACACCGTAGGGGCACGACATGTCGTGCCCCTACATCCAATGGCTAGACCCGATCACCGCATTCTGGCGACGCCTATCGCCGTCATTTCAGCGCAAGCGGTAAGTCACTTCTTGCCAGCGTTCAGCCAATCTACAGGTGAATCACAGCGTGCATATCTGAGGGATTACATCATACTGCGCGCAACATTGCCGCCATATGCTACCGTTCCCCGCACCTGTATCCGATAGGGGTCCTTTACCCCGGCGAGTTCATCCACACTCACATAGCCCATGGTCATGCTCGTGCGTGTGCCTGTGGATAGATTTGTGCCTACGCGGTGAAATATCTGGCTGTCGATAACGGCCAGGCCCCCGGCCGGACTCGGCAGCGGAATTTCTTGTTGGCGGATTTCATCGGTGATGACGCTCTCGACGCTCGTCTTCGTGCCGGGATTCTGAATCCAATTGAAGAGGTGCGTACCGGGAACGGCGTGCGTACAGCCGTTTTCAACCGTGGCTTCTTCCAAATAGAAAATCACCGTCACGATGTCGCGTGACCACTGGAGTACGTCGCGGTGCAGGCCCGTGTAGCCGCGAGACGGCGGGTTGAGCGTGGCATGGTTGTGCCGATTTGTGATGAGCTCGATGTTTGGCCCCAGCAGTGACTCCAATGAGTCGAGCACGAGCGAACTGGTCGCGATCTCTTTGAATATCGGATCCCGATCAAGTACTTGGGAAAGTCGGATCACGTCCCCATTCTTGTCGCGCACCACCGGTTCGACCACATTTTCAACGTCTTTGAGAATGGTCTTTTTGAGTTGCGCCACCGTCTCGTCGGGCAGCCGCCCCGGCAGCCGCAGGAATCCATTGTGACGAAAGAGCTTAATTTGATCGTCAGAAAGCGCCATTATTGCTCTCCTCCAGCATGTTCATTAGGCGTCAGCCGCGTTGTTCACAGTTTACTAGAACCCGCTTCATAGTTCAGCGCGGCGTACCAACTCGTGCTCCAACAGGCTCAGCACGAACGGTCTTTAGCGCGACTCACACCTGGAGCGTGTCAAAGGGAGGGACTCTCCAGGTCAACTTTCTTTCGAGGCGGATTCTAAGCACAATGATACGCTGCCGCTATTCATCGCGCATCCTTGCAACGTAATCCTGTAAGGATCCAGCACGCCGGATATAAGCACTCTACAAGAAACCACCCGCCCTGCAAATTACAAGGCGGGTGGAAAACGCAAACGACATGCGTTATGAAGGCCCTAGGG
This sequence comes from Chloroflexota bacterium, assembly GCA_965221905.1. Taxonomy (GTDB): domain Bacteria; phylum Chloroflexota; class UBA11872; order VXOZ01; family VXOZ01; genus VXOZ01. The sequence continues at coordinate 1,606,908 of OZ244922.1, read as the reverse complement.
CTAGCCGTCGATGCGGGCTTTCCATTCGTCAAGTATGGCCTGCATGTCGTGCTCGGCTGCCGCCAAGCCTTCCTGCGGCGTCAACTTGCCCGAGGTCACGTCGTCGACCAACGGAATTCGCCAGCGTCGGCGCAAGGCCTCTGCGCCGGGAATACCAACGTTGCCCACGCGGTGTGGAATCATCGCGTTCTGCGTCAGCAAGAACGGATCGTTCTCGTGAAACTCCTCCGAATGGGTCACGTCAATGCGGATCGGAATGCGGTCGAAGCGCTTGCAGAACTTCAGGTTCCATTCGGGTCGGGCACCAAACTCAATGAATGCCCAGCCGCCGTCCGGGTTGGAGGCGCTATTGCCAATGTGCCACGTATGCGTACCGCCCCAGGTTGCGTGCTTATCGGTGGAACGCGGGCGCGGATACGTCATGAAGTGGAAGGAGAGGTCCGGCGCGTTGACCCGCAGCCACTCGCCACGCTCAGCATACGTCGCCCAGTAGTTGGCGATACGGCCGTCATTGAAGTGCACGTTGGACCGAATGCCCTTGCCTCTGAGTTGCTTGACGTTGTCCCAGCCGCCCTGGAGATCAAATATCTTCTTCAGCCACGTGAGCGCCTCCACGGCCTCCGGGCTATTGATCGTGACCGTCCAGCGGTCATCGCTAAAGCGCGAGCCTCCGAGCTGCGTTAGGGGAACGATCCACTCGTTGTGGCCGCCGCTGCCCCAGAACGGCGCATAGCCGGAGACGGTAAGCACGCCGCCAGCATCTTGCTTGGATGTCTTGACCACCACCTCTTCCATCTCGTCCCAATACTGGGGCGGATTCTCCGGATCAAGCCCAGCTTCCAGATAGCTCTCCGACCGAATGTACATTACGCGCAGGTCGGGAGAATAGGTGAAGCCGTACAGCTTGCCATCCCAGTAATTCTCTTGGAAGAGAGATTCCCAGAGTTCGTTCATATCCAGCTTGGAGGCCTTGACGCGCGGCAAGAGGTCGGTTGCCACACCGGTGAGCCCCCACTCCGGTGAGAACCAGTCGCCACCGGAGGCAACGTCCGGCGAAGCGCCGGCCGCGGCCGCGGTCATTACGGTATTCCACAAACTTGCCGGCGTAGAGCCCACTACGCGGACCTTGTTGTCGTATGCCTCACGAAATGCATTTGAGATCTCGCCGCCGGTGTCGGTGCCAAAGTCGTACTTGGTGGGACTCCAGACCGTCACCACACCTTCGACCGCTCCCGGCTCCATCATGGCCTTGGGCTCTTCCGCCTCTGCTTCCGGTTCCGCTGCCTCCGGTGCTGCTGCCGGCTGAACACCGCAAGCCGCCGCAAAGAGCGTTGCGGCGCCAATCCCAGTTCCCGCTAAGAAACTGCGTCGCGAAACGTGCGCTGTTTTCACTGTGCCCCTCCTTAATAAAGGGTCAATCTTACTACCGACATAACCCTACCACCTTGGCAGGAATATAGTCAATATCATTGAAGTTTAGTTGCAACTTCGACTACATGCCCTGCCACAACGGTCTGTGAATCTCGGCTGCCGTGCATTCCAGCGATCTATAAACCGGTCACAACCCCAGGCATATACCCACAGTCGTGCCATTGGTATAATGTCTGTGGAGTCCCCCTATTACTTAACGACTAAGCCGGTTTATGCGGAAATTATTCAGCAATCAAGAACGGCGGTTCGGCTTCCTGCCCGGGCGGCAGCGGCAGCCGGACGTGCCTGATGAACTTTGGGAAAAGTGCGCAGGCTGCGGCGAGATGATCTATGCTGCTGAATTTGAGCAGAATGCGCACGTCTGCCCGAAGTGCGACCACCACGCACGACTGAGCGCCCGCAAGCGCGTGGAGTTTCTCCTCGATCCGGATACGTTTGCCGAGCGCGACAGCGCCATGCGCTCGCAGGACATACTAGACTTTGAGAGACCCGATCGCAGCTACGATCAAAAGCTTGAGGACGAAGCAGACAAAGCCGGCATACCGGAATCAGTCATCTACGGCACCGGCTCGATTCGCGGCGAGGACGTAGTGCTGGCCGTCATAGACACGAACTTCTTCATGGCTACCATGGGTTCGGTGGTCGGCGAGAAGATCACCCGCGCCATCGAGCTTGCCACTGAAACGCGCACACCGCTCATCATAGTTGCAGCGTCGGCAGGCGCGCGCATGGAAGAAGGCATGTTCTCGTTGATGCAGATGGCTAAGACTTCTGCCGCCTTAACGCGACTGCATGAGGCCCGCGTGCTCTACGTCTCAATACTCACCGACCCCACGCTCGCTGGCGTCACCGCCAGTTTCGCCACGCTCGCCGACGTGATAGTCGCCGAACCACAAGCCACGATTGGTTTCACCGGCCCGCGCCTCATTGAGCAGATCACCCACGCCAAGCTGCCCGCCGGGACTCACTCCGCCGAATTCATGCTCACGCGCGGTATGGTGGACTGTATCGTGCCGCGCAGCGATCTGCGGCGCACGGTCGCCCGTTTGATCGGCCTTTACGCCCCCCATGCACCGGATCCCCGCACCGACGGTGTGCCGCAAGCAGAGACTGTGACCTAACTATGGCGTACGAATTCGAACAAGCACTAGTCCACCTGCGTGAGCGCATCGACTCGATGGAGTTTGAAATCAAGAACGGTGCTCCGGATGACGCAGCGCAGGAGTTGCAAACGCTCCGCACGGAGCTAGCGCGTCAGACCGAGGATGTGTTTGCAAGTCTCTCGCCGTGGGAACGGGTGCAGCTTGCGCGGCACCCCCAGCGCCCGCGCACCCTGGACTTTATCCGCCATGCCTTCACCGAATTTGTAGAACTTCACGGCGACCGCCACTTCGGTGACGATTTGGCGGTAGTCGGCGGGCCGGCTCGCCTTGAAGGCACACCGGTCATGGTGGTAGGCCATCAGAAAGGTAAGGATGCAAAGGACAACCAGCAGCGCAACTTCGGCATGGCGCACCCCGAGGGCTTCCGCAAGGCACGGCGACTCATGCTGCAGGCAGAGAAATTTCGGTTGCCGCTCTTCACCTTCCTCGACATCCCCGGCGCTAGCCCCTTCCTCGCCGATGAGGAGCGCGGCCAGGCGTGGGCGATTGCCGAAAACTTGCTAACGATGAGCCGGTTGCGGACGCCAATCATCGTCACCGTCATTGGAGAGGGCGGCAGTGGCGGGGCATTAGCGCTGGGGATAGGCGACCGCGTGCTTATGCTTCAATACAGCATTTATTCGGTAGCTTCACCGGAGGGAGCAGCTTCGATAGTCTGGAAAGACGCAAAGTTCGCGCCGGAAGCGGCCGGTTCCTTGAAGCCCTTTGCCCACGATCTTGCAGAACTCGGCATCATCCACCGGGTCGTTCCCGAACCGACCGGCGGCGCACACGTGGACCCGCGCGGCGCGGCGCGGGCACTGAAGACTACCCTCGTGGAAGAGCTAGGCGCGCTGCAAGAGCTTCCGCTAAACACACTGATGGAGCGTCGTTACAGCTTCTACCGCTCCCTCGGCGTCGTGGCCCCATAGCGGAGCAGACAACCCAATTGCAGTTCGGCCTCTTTGTTGACCTTGCAACAACTCTGCATATGCGTCCCCGCGTTCCTTGCATAGCGCCTAGATGCACCGTCCTGCATGGTCGGAACACAGGTCGCACCCTCTCCCCGGAGAGTGGGGAAGCTTGCCCGTACCAAGTCTTGCGGAACAAACCGCCTGCGGCAAATTCGCCGATGTCGGTCGAAAACAACCTGCTTGGGAGTGAAAGAGACTTCCAGATTGACCGCAATTCCTTTTTAGCCTAAGCCGAAGATCGTATCCAAGGATTCAGCCATTATACGCGCGCCCAGTGCCGGATTGTGGCGTAAAGGCCCAAGCTCTACGGTGACATAGTCCTCGTAGCCGATCTCGCGCCACGCCTGGCGCACGGCCGTCCAGTCAACCGAGCCTTCCAAAAGTGGCACAAAGTGCCCCCCGGGGCCCTGCACGACAAAGTCCTTGACGTGGCACTTCTTGATGCGCTTGCCAAGTATCCGAATCCATTGTTCCGGATAGCCATAAGCAAGGATGTTACCCACGTCAAAGTAGGCGCCTACGTGTGGGTCATTGATCTCGTCCACGAAGCGGGCGAACTCAAGCGGACTGAGCAAAAACTTATTCCAGACGTTCTCTATCCCGATCGACACGCCCAGGCTTCTTGCCTTTGGAACAAGACCCGCAATTCCGTCGCGCGCCCGGTTATACGCATCGTCGTAGGCGGTGTTTTCATCAACCACTCCCGGCACAATCAGCAGCGTGTTCGCACCAATCTCATGCGCCACCTCCAGCATTCGCTCGTTGATGCGCGCCGCATTCTCACGTACGTCCGGGTCGGCAGACGTCATGAGCACCTGCCAATTCAAGCTGGTATAGGTACTCGGTAACTCAAGCCCGATGGACTCCGCATGTTTCCGAATTGCGCCCAACTCGTCATTGGTGAGGTTGACGTGCAAGGATCCTTCACTGCCAAACGTCAGCTCCACACCGTCGAAACCCGCTTCCTTAGCCGTATCGAGAATTTGCGTAGGTTGCCAATCCTGCGGCAATGCTCCACGGTTGAGACCCTTCTTCATGGTGTTCCTTTACCCCTCTCACTTTCCGTGTTTTGTTTTTAAAATTAGTAGACTTGGACTTGATCCATCATTGGGCCAGAATTCATGTCATTCCGAGCGGGCAGCGGCGAACCAGAGTTCGAGGAATCTGGAATCCGGTATACACGAGATACTTCGTCGCTGCGCTCCTCAGAATGACAGATCTAGGAACTGCTTGCGCGCGGGTACGGTCATCCATCGCATATCTGCGCCGCCCAAGTCCAAACCTACTAACTCCGTTTGTTTGTCCCCTTGCGCAATTGCCTTGCGCCGGAAACGCCTATCTTCAACATGAAACCCGTTACAGAGTCAGAAGTCAACGGCATTGCCGAGCAGCACATTAGAGTACAAGCTTGAAACTAGGCACCGTGATCCTTAGCAACCAGATTATTGCGTTTGCACACTGCGAGTGCTGCCGCCCTGTCTCATGATCACACGAATGCGATTGTCTTCGACGGCGCGTACTGCAATTCATAAGGAATACAAGCAGTTGTGGGCCTAATAATCTGATTGTACAATGATTCTTAGAGGGAATTATCTCTCGCCTCGAATACGATCCGGATTAGGAGAATGCAGAATAACAATCCTCTTTGCACCCGCCGCTGCTAGTGTGACTTGATGTTCCGTAGGTTTGGGCATCTAGTCGTGCCCCTTCGCATTCCAATTCTCCTGCTGTGGATCGCTCTGGCGCTCTTCCTTGGCCTCACTGCCCCATCCATTAGCGAAGTCGCTTCTTCCAATCAGACGAGCTTTCTTCCTGCTGCTGCTAATTCTATTGCCGCCCGCACGTTGGAAGCCGAGAAATTCGCTGCCAGCGGCAGCGCTAGCACCGGTCTGCTGATTCTCACACGTGAGGGCGGGCTCACCGCGGCGGACCGCGGATTCGCCGAAGCCATCCACAACTGGCTGCTCTCTCCCGAGGGCCCGGCCATTGTGCAAGACGTGGTCTCCGTCTTCAGTCACCCGGAGCAGGAAAACACGCTAGTCAGCCCCGATAGTGCTGCCATGCTCATGAAGGTGAACCTGACCGTTGAGGCATTTCAGCCGGTGGTGGACGAGGCAACATATGTCATCCGAGAGCGGGTGGAGCAAGGCAAACCCGACGGCCTAGCCGTGCACTTTACCGGCGAGGCCGGCCTGGGCACAGACCTGGTGGATAGCATCGTCGAGAGCACGGAACGCACAACCATCGTTACGGTCATTCTCGTAATCGCCCTGCTCTTCATCATCTATCGTTCACCACTTGCCGTCCTCATTCCCCTCATCACCATTACGCTTGCCTACCTCGTGTCACGGGGCGTTCTCGGATACCTAACAGAGGCGGGATGGCAAATCTCCTCCCTACTTGACACCTACATGGTGGTGCTTGTTTTCGGCGCCGGCACCGACTATTCCCTCTTCTTCATCTCCCGTTTTCGTGAAGAACTGGCGCACCATTCTGCCTATGAAGCGGCGGTACGCTCCGTTCAGCGCATCGGAGCAGTAATTTTTGCCAGCGCCATAACCACGATGGTCGGTCTTTCCGCACTTGGGTTTGCGCGCTTCGGCCTCGTGAAAACTATGGGACCCGGTCTGGCGGTTGCCGTTGGTATCACGCTGCTCGCCGGGCTTACGCTTACGCCGGCTTTGCTCTCCCTCTTTGGTCGTCATCTCTTCTGGCCGCGGAAGACAAGCGTCGAAAACACACAACCGTCTGCCTTCTGGGTAAAAGTAAGCAATCTGGTTGCCATCCGCCCGCTAATTCCTGTAATAGTCATCAGCGTGCTTCTGGCAATTCCTTACCTGGGACTGCTGCAGTATCGCGAGAATCTTTCTGTGGTCGGTTCCCTGCCGAATACTACGGATTCACGCCAAGGCTTTGATGCCATTGCAGAGCACTTCCCGCAAGGAGAGTTCGCGCCTGCAGTGGTGCTGCTGCAGCTTCCTGAGAGCACCGACCTCGCATCGACCCCGCACTTGCGCGCTCTTGCTGAGCTGCAAGACCGACTTCTGGCACTGGATTCTGTAGACCGGACTCGCAGTATCCTTGACCCCATTGGCGATGGCACCACTGATGCTTTCAGGGTTTCCACGCAACTTGACCAAATCTCCGCTTCACTGCTTGCTCCCACGGCCGGCGGAGAAAGGACACCTGCACAACAAGCTAATGAAGCTGTAAGCCAGGTAGGCGTAATTGAACGATACGTGGAGGAGTTGGCAGCCGCCTTTCCTGACGTGGCCCAAGGGACGCAGTTTGCCCAGGCACGGGCAGCGCTCGCGAGTTTCTCCACCGCGGCTGCGGACCTCCGAACTCAAGCGCACCCCACCACACAGTTGCGGCAAATGGCACAACAATTGCGCCAGCCTCCGCCAAACCAAGAAGCGATCACTCCTGCCACAGGTCTCGCTCCAGTAGGCCGCTATCTAGCGGAATTGTTCGAAGCTTTTCCGGATGTAATTGCGCAGCCGGCTTACGGGGAAGCAGCACAACTCCTCGAGGAATTCCGGCTACTTGAGCAGAACGCGGCTGCGTCTTCCAGTCTCTCTGCGCAACAACGTTTGGCGCAGCAATCTCAGTTTCAGGCACTGTCGGGCGGGATTGCCACGCAACTTGATCAGTTGGCCGGTTACTTTGCCGGTAGGCCGGACGCCGCATTCCTACCAAGCGACCTGGCCGCGCAACAAGGCGAGCAGAATCCACTCGGCGGAGCGACGAAAGACCTGGCGGAAGCCTTTTCCGGTTTGCGAGAAGCCTTCTCGACATATCCACACCCATACTTGATCCCAAGAACGCTGCCCGGCGTTGAGGAAGCTTCGGAGGCTGTCGCTCCCCTCTTCTTCTCAGAAGACAAGACCACAATTCGCTTCTTCGTCATTCTCGGGGAAGATCCGTTGAGTACGGGAGCAATCTCAACTCTAGACAAGATACGTGAGACACTTCGGCAAGACCGACCAGGCCCACTCGCATCGGCCAGTGCTTTCGTTGGCGGCGCCACTGCCGAAAGCGCTGACATAAAAAGAGTGGTACGCGGGGACCTGCAGGCAGTAGGAATCATTACGGTAGTAGGCATCTTCGCCGTTCTCGCAATTCTGCTCCGCAGCCTTGTGGCTCCACTTTATTTGGTAGGCACCGTTGTCTTTTCGTACGGCAGCAGCTTAGGGCTCTCAACGTTGCTCTTTCAAGGAGTACTCGGGCACGAAGGGGTTTACTATCTGCTGCCGTTGATGGTAATGGTAATGCTCATCGCACTGGGCGCCGACTATAATGTCTTCTTGGTTCACCGCATTCGCGAGGAGAGCGCGACGCTGCCCTTGCGCGAAGGTGTTCGCATAGCCACAGCGCGTACAGGCGCGATCATTACGGCCGCCGGGTTGATTCTTGCCGGCACTTTTGCCGCGCTTACGGCAGCGCCGCTCCAGTTTCTATTCCAAATGGGTGCAGCTATCGCACTAGGCATTCTCATCGACGCGTTAGTTGTGCGCTCGTTGCTCGTGCCGGGGATTGTTACCCTGGTTGGCAAAGCGAACTGGTGGCCGGCTTCCATTAGAGCGAACTGGTGGCCGCTCCTGCCAGCCGGTGCGAGCGCACCGCTAGTGGGTGGGCAAGGTCTTGCACGAGGCGTTGTTTTCATGTCCGTCGCACTGCTCATTGCAGTCACGTTTGCCACGCGCAGTCTTTGGTACCCCGAGACCGTCGAGGCGTCTACCCACGTAGCTGCTAGTTCCACGTCACAGGCTCCTGCGGTGCCTTCACCTACGCCGCTGATATTGGCCGTGCCGCCGCCGACGGCGGTCCCAACTCCTAGCGCTAGTAATCTTCCAACCCCAACGCCTACGCCATCGCTAGTGCCCACACCGACGATTAGAGAGTATGTGGTGCAGGCAGGCGATACCTTGACCGCCATCGCACAACAATATAGCGTCACCGTGACCGCGCTGGCAGAATTCAATCAAATCACGGATCCCAACGTGATCTCCGTCGGTCAACGCCTGCAGATTCCACCTTAACGACCATAGTGACTTGGGTGGACAGCAGTTAACAGTTGGCTTCTGACTTAGTATCGCCTTGTTTCCGTTGACCTGGCCGGGATCGCCCTTTCGTAGCGGAGCTGTAGAGCTTCCTCGAGTAGCTTTCCTTCAGCTTCCAGGAGGACGGCGAGCGAGGCTAAAGCTCTGGCCGGTGGGGCCGCCCGCAGGTTGAGAAGCGAGCCAAAGGGTTAATTCCGCTACTTCTTCCGGTAGCTTTACACGCTCGCTGGGCGCAAAAGGCGGAGGCCCGTCGAGGGTGAAGCGGTCGTCAGTGGCAGGCGTGAGCACCGGTCCGGGCACGATCTCATTGACGTCAATGCCATGTTGCCACACCTCCAGCGAGAGGCACTTTGTAAACGTCCACACTGCCGCCTTCGCCGTGGCATACGACGAAATACCAGCGCGCACTTCGTGGCCCATGCCTGAACCGATATTGATGATCTTGCCGCTACCGCCGGCAACCATATGCGGCAAGACATAGCGAGCGCACGCATAGGTGCCGATGAGGTTTGCAGAGATACATGCAACCCACAAGTCCGGCGTGCTTTCAGCAACCGGCGCGTGCTCGGTGCCGCCACCGGCGTTGTTCACGAGAATGTCGATCCCGCCCAGTGCTTTCACTGCCCCGCTTACCATGCCTTCAACCCGGCCTAGGTCCCCTACGTCACAGACTAGTGCAACTGCCGAGCCGCCCGCGGCATGAATCTCTTCCACCACCGCGGCTAGCTGGTCTTCAGAACGCGCCGTAATCGCCACGCGCGCTCCTTCTCGCGCGCATGCCAGCGCAATCGCGCGGCCTATGCCGCGCCCTCCTCCCGTAACCAAGACACGGCGATCGGCTAACTTTCCAGGCATGTTTTCGTCTCCGTTTGATCGTAAGCGCTGCTATTAGGACGCTTTGTAGGAATCAGTCAAGACAATCCGTGGCGGGCTCTGCTCGCCGGCGCCACTCAGTCATTGGGTATGCATCCGCGGCGGTGGCAGTCAAGACTACAAATGCTTGACAGAGCGACCGGATTCGCCTACAGTGGATTTGAGCACATTTGCGGGCATGGTGTAGTGGCAACATGCGACCTTCCCAAGGTTGAGACCGTGGGTTCGAATCCCATTGCCCGCTCCAATTCACCGTGGCGAACTGGGTCTCAGATGCGCTCTGCAAGAGGACCCAAGCTATGGGGCAGCAGGCTGTTGGTCGTTTCCTGCAGCACGCCCTGCTAACTCGCGGTCGAGCACAAGCATTCCGCTTAGGTTATCCTGCACGCGCCTAACTTCCTTCAGAATATCGCCCGCGACGCGCTCTTCTTCCACTTGCTCGAGGAGGAACCACTCCAGTTCCGCGAGCGTCGTGTGGTCGCTCTCCTGCTCGGCGAGATTAGAGAGATCATGGAACATGCGCGTCACTTCTCGTTCCTGCGCCAATACCTGCTCAAACACAGCCGCGGGAGATTCTAAACGAGCACTAGTCGCTTCGATGTCTCCAATGTCAACGTCGCCTCCTCGATCCACCACGATGTCGATGACTCGCAGCGCGTGCCCACGTTCCTCTTCGCTTTGCACTCGCAGCCAGGTACCAAAACCGCGGTAAGCAAGAGCATCGAAATATGCTCCCATGGCCAAGTAGAGATTTGAGGCGTAGAGTTCTGCAGTAATCTGTTTGTTGTATGCTGCTAGCACCTTTTCTGAAAGCATGGTCGTCTTCCTTCTCTAGCGAAAGTATGGTCGGACTCACTTCTCGCACTCGTATTTCTGTTTCTTTGTCACCAGTTTAGCCCATTATACTACATGCCCAGCCGGCCATATCACCTCTTGACGTACACGTGCCTACCTGCTCTGCGAAAGCGATCAACACAGAATGCGAAACCCCATGGTCTGCGCCGGATAGCAGACACGACCCTGGAGAATTGATGTTGGCGGGAATAGTCCCCGTATGCTCGCAATCACTTTTGCTGCGCATCTTTCTCATTGAATTTACTGTCAACCCTATTGGCATAGGAGATGAAAAAATGCCCGCTTCAGGCTTGAAACCCGGCTCGCGGCTGGCGAGCAACGACGCCTGGTCGTTACATCGCTATCGCCGCAGTAGTGGGGTCTGCTCGTAAAGCACTCTTGCCTACGTAAGTCGCCGACGAATTTCGTCGCGGCTGGCAAGTACATACTACGCACGGCTGCACTCTACAATTGAGCCGGAGAATGGTACGGTAGTAGTATAGAGTAATGCAGCGTGCAACCTGCGGAGTCGCTAGTCGAACAGCGACACTGATCAGAGTCTAAAACGTATCTCAAGCCAAAAGGAGGCGAAGGGATGTCCATCTATGACCGTGGTGGGCCGCGCGGCGGGCCGCCGGACGATGAAGACAATGAGGATTTCGGAGAAATGCTCCGTCAGACCCGGGATCGGGCCCGACGGTTACAGCGCTTCATCATTCTCGGCGCTATCGTCGCGGTCGTGCTGTGGGTAGGGTCGGGCGTTTACATCGTGGATCCTGCCGAACAAGGTGTCGTCCTCCAATTTGGACGGCATGTAAACACTTCTTCGCCCGGCGTGAATTATCACCTTCCCTGGCCGATCCAAAACGTAGTGATCGTTGACATTGGCAACGTCCGTCGTGCTGAAATCGGCTTCCGCAGTGTGAGCGGTCAGGAATCGCGGCGCATCCTCGAGGAAGCGTTGATGCTCACGGCCGACGAGAACATCGTCGAAGTCGGTATGCTCGTGCAGTACCGTGTGACGGATGCTCCAGCCTTCGTCTTCAACGTTAATAATCCTGAAGATGTCCTCCATACAACCACTGAAGTGGCCCTGCGCAGCGCCGTCGGCAAGATGCCGATTGACGGCGTAATTACCGAACGCCGGGCCGAGGTCCAGGAAAATACACGCGCCTATTTGCAGGAACTAATAGACGAATACAACATGGGAATCTCGATCACCGACGTTCGTCTGCAGGTGGCGGACGCGCCCGATCAAGTGCGAGACGCATTCCACGAAGTGGTGCGCGCGCGTGAGGACCGCGAACGCAAGGTGAACGAAGCAGAGGCCTACCGCGAAGACGTGGTGCCACGGGCGCGCGGTGAGGCAAAGCGACTTCTGGAGCAAGCGCTAGCCTACCAAGAAGAGCGCATTCGCAGTGCGCGCGGCGAGAGCGAGCGCTTCCTCGCGATCCTCGCAGAATACCGCCTTGCTCCCGAGGTGACTCGTGAGCGCATGTACATCGAGGCGGTTGAGCAAGCCATGGCGAACGTGGAGAAAGTGCTGATCTCGCAATCTGACAGCGGCGTTCTGCCCTTCCTCCCTCTGCGCAGCCTGCAATCCGGGACGTCCGGATCACAACCATCAAACGTTAGTCAATAAAGGAGGTGTCACATGGGACGGACCCTAACTGTAATTGTTGCCCTTGGGGCACTGGCGTTGTTCGTGTTTTCGCAGGTGACGTTTGTCGTCACAGAAACTAATCAGGCCATCGTCTTGCAACTTGGCGAGTACCAGTACACTGCCAATGATCCGGGGCTCTACTTTAAACTGCCCTTCATTCAAGATGCAGTGTACTTTGACCGGCGCTTGCTCTCGAGCGATGCCGCCCCTCAAGAGTATCTCACTCTTGACAAGAAACGTGTGCGCGTTGACCACGTCACACGCTGGCGCATCATCGATCCGATCAAGTTCTTCATTAGCGTGCAGAATGAGGTCGGCGCTCGGTCGCGATTGGACGACGTGGTGTTTTCGGAGCTGCGTCGCACACTCGCTACGTTCAACTTTGACGTGATGATCGCCGGCGAACGTGAGAACATCATGGATGCGGTTACGATTGCCAGCCGTGTGCGCGCCCTGGACTTTGGCATCGAGGTCATCGACGTGCGCTTCAAGCGCGCCGACCTGCCCGAAGAAGTCGAGGACAGTGTCTTCGAGCGCATGAAGGCCGAACGCGCCCGTGAAGCAAACCGCTACCGCGCTGAAGGCGAGGAGCAAGGCGCCGAGATCATGGCGTCGGCCGACCGTGAGCGCGTCGTGATCGTCGCTGTAGCCAACGAGGAAGCGGCGCAAATCCGGGGCGAGGGCGACGCCCAGGCAATCGCGATTTACGCCAATGCCCTCAATCAGGACCCTGAATTCTTTGCCTTCCGCCGACGGCTAGAGGCTTATGTCAATGTACTCAAGCAAGGCGACATACTTGTGATTTCGCCGGACAGCGAGTTCTTCAAGTATCTCATCGATCCGTCGCCGCGGCCTAACGTTGGCAGTGTGCTGCCCGTATTGGCCCCTGCGCTAGAAGGGGACGAGTAACGCACAAGCGTGCTTTCCCAAAGAACGGCTCTGCCAATGTAATGCCGGGACGGGGAAAGTAGCAAGTGTGCGTTGGCTGAAGTAAACGGCCATCGCTGAATGCGGACAGAGGGTCTGTGGATCATGAAACCCACAGACCCTCTTCTATATCTGCTCATCCGCAACCTGCCACAGAATGCCGTCATTCCGGCGCAAGCCGGAATCCAGCGGGCACCAAAACAGTGTCGCGCAGAGCTCCGTTCACACGAAGCTGCCCCCTGCCATGCGTCATGAATCGCACTGCAGCATTCGGCAAGCTCGACCGTAATTACCCGCCGCAACCGCACGAAATGCTATACTAAAGGCACAGACAGGTATGCCCCGTTAGCTCAGTGGATAGAGCACTGGCTTGCGGAGCCAGGGGTCGAGCGTTCGAGTCGCTCACGGGGTACCAAAAATGCGCTACTACCAGCCCGGTAGTAGCGCATTGTGGTCTTGCCTAAATCGGGGGAATTCATGGAGTCTGACTATTCAGTTGAAGCACAGAAACTTTATCGGGATGGCACCGTACTAAGCCAGCAAGGTCGACTTGATGAAGCTATCCAACGGTATTGCGAAGCTATCCGGCTCGATTCGCATTATTTCGATGCCTACCTAGCTCGTGGCAATTGCTTTAAGGACTTGGACAAGAATGAGGAAGCCTTGGCGGACTACCAGAAGGCTCAAGAACTTCAGCCGGAAAGCTCTGCCGTCTATGTCGCCCTTGGCACCTTATTCGACAATCCAAGAAAACTCTGGATACCTTTGGCGTATTTCAATAAAGCCATTGAACTGGAGCCAAGTAATGCCGCTGCCTATCTCGCCCGCGGTAACATCTATGCGCGCCAATATACGCGCAAACGCGAGAATGTCAAAGCCTTAGCTGACTACGAGAAAGCAATCAACCTTCAACCACATGATGCTACTGCCTATGCCACACGTGGCAACTTCCACTATGATTGTGGCAATTCAATCGGACGAAATTCTGAAAATGAAAAAGCCGCGAAAGACTTTAGCGTCTGTATTACACTCCAGCCAGAGTTCGGACTGCACTATCTGCGCCGCGGCCTTTGCTATAAGAGACTCGAAGATTACGAAACAGCCCTCAAAGACCTTGGCAAGGCTGTGGAACTGCTGCCAGACGATAGCGAGTGTTACTCCCATCGCGGCTATACCCATTTGCAGCTTCAAAACTACGATAGAGCGTTAGCAGACTGCCAAAGAGCTGTCGAACTCCAACCAGGGAGCATCCCGCACTCCAAAGTCAGAGGGAGTTTCGGTGGCTTCTACGTCTATGCACGGCTAGACAATCCCGAAAGGGCTTTGATCGTTTACGATAGAGCAATTGAACTTCAACCGGGAAATGCCCAGCACTACTCCTACCGTGGCGACTTCTATTTGAAGCTAGAGAAACCTGATGAAGCCATTGCGAACTACTGCAAAGCTATCGAACTAGATGATGAGAATGCTCAAAGCTACTTGAGAGGATTTTACGATTACACTATTGACTTAGACGATAAAGAGGCATTGGCACTATATGGCAAGATAGTGTCCATCGTTCCAGACTCCGCTTACGCCTATGCAAGCCGGGGTGCTCTCCACATGGAGCATGGAAGCTACCGAAAGGCCATTGAAGACTACGACAGAGCAATCGAACTTGATCCAAGCCGTGATGAATTCTACTCTTCTCGGGGTGATTGTTACAGGGAGCTAAGGAAGAACTCCAGGACCTCGGCAGACTTTCATAGAGCCTTTGAGCTTGCCCAGAAGAACGAAGAGCACCATCTTGCCACAGTCTATTGCAGCAGGATTGTTTCTCTACAACCTGAGCTTGCTGAAACCCATGTGAGACGTGGCGACTGTTACCTGAAACGATATTCTGGTTTCATGACAGAACATTACGTTATTGAAGCACTAAAGGACTACGATAAGGCTATAGAACTCGAGCCAAGTAACGCCAGCTACGCTTCTCGCCGAGGCCGTTGTCGCGAGATTCTACGCTATTACGATTGGGCTATAGCAGACTACAGTGCGGCAATTGAACTCGATCCAGAGAACGCTCATAACTATCTCAGCCGGGGAAAATTATACAGCAACCTTTACGTTAATTTGCCTGAGAAAGCCTTTGCCGACTTCAATAGGGCTTTAGAACTCCATTCAGAATTCGCTGAAGCCTATGAAGCCTGTGGCGAACTGCTTGGTAGGCTTGGAGATTACAGTAAGAGCATCAGACACTACGATAGAGCTATTGAACTTAAGCCCGACGTGGCCAGACTCTATGCGAGTCGCGGTCTTCTACACAAAAAGAATCAGGAGTATCAAGGAGCCATTAGGAATTACAACAAGGCTATCGAACTTGAGCCAGGAAACGCCGAACACTATTTGAGACGCGGTGATTCTTATCAGCACTTGGGGAAACATAAAGAGGCAATTTCGAACTATGCAAAGTCACTTAGACTAGAGCCAGAGAATGCTGGATCCTATTACATTCGAGGCTCCTCCTATCGCAGCTTGACCAAGTACACAATGGCCATAGCAGACTTTGACATTGCCATTGCGTTTTACCGGTTTAGTGCCTCGCACATTGGAAGTCCTCACGCTTGCTTCTATAGTCGTGGCGTCTGCTACAGCAACTTGAAGGAGTATGGTAAAGCTTTAGAAGACTTTGACGAAGCCGTCCAGCTTCACCCGGAAGAAGCCCCTGCCTATTACTACGCCAACCGGGCCCTGGCCAAGGAGAACCTGGGCCTCCCTGCGGAAGCTATAGAAGACCGCAACCATGCTCAGACGCAACCTCTAAGAGTATTGCAGGAGGATATCCGCGAACTAAGTGGACTCCTGCGGCAGTACTTGGGCTCGGTTCGCAGGCGATAAGCCTGGGCACTTCGTCCGAATTCACATACTACTCCCCACGCCAGTATCTGAATTCCTTACATCATGCCGTGGCCGAAGGGGTCATCGCCGATCCAGCGTTCGTCGGCGGGTTCGCTGGCAAGTTGGTAGCGCGTATCGGTGGAGAGACGGATGCAGTTTTTCGTGCTTTCGTTATCGATGGCGCAATGGAGCGTGAACATACCGAAGACGAGCAGATCGCCCGGCTCGAACTCCGTGGTAAGCCAGCGTCCGCCGTACCGTTGCTGGGGCTGATTCGGATTCTTCGTCAGCCAACCGCCGCCGTAGGGGTTCTTATCCTTGTCCCTGTCCACGTCGATCTTGCCGTATGTATTCTGCAGTTCATGCCACTTGTGGGAGCCCTGCAAGACCGCCAGCGGGCCGTCGCCGAGAGGCACCTCGCCCTGCGGAATCCACGCGGTCATGAGCTTCGGCGTCCCGCGTCCCATGTAGACCCAATCGAAGTGGCAGCCGGTGGCCGCCCCGCGCCTCACGTTCCGCACCCAAACGTAATCGAGATGCAGCACCTCATCACCAAAAAACTGCTCGAAGAAGGACATTATCCTACCGGAGAAGCAGACCTCCTTTAGCGCCGGGCCGGAGCGGAGGTTGTGCGTGAATTCCTGGCGGTCGCTCGCACTGATGCCGCTGGTATCACCTGAGAAGACGGCATCCATAAAGGGGCGAGAGCGATCGATCAGGCCGATTTCATCGAGCTTGCCAATCAGTTCTCGGCGCGCCGCCAGCACCTTTTCCTTGTCCAAGTATCCGCGCAAGAGTAAATAGCCGTCTTCAGCAAACCGCTCGTGGAGCGCGGCTGTGTCGCCTTGCAGACTTTTGGAGTCTCGCAACTCTCCAAACGTCTCATTCGAGAGGTCGAAGGCATTACCGTTCGACGTCAAAGTGTCCGGTAGGACCGTTGTCTTAATCGCCACTTTGCCAACCCTCCCTCTGTGCGTGGCTGCATTTGGTTAGCGGCAGCCACTCTTGGCCGTTAGGCCGAATCAGCGTATGCTGCTGCTAAACCAATACTACATTTTACATCCATGTACCGCAATCTGGCGGCACTAACCGCCTCAAAGATCACTTCTTCGGACAATTTGACGGGCCGAACAGCAAGACCACGCAACAAGTGTGTCTCATTGGGCCGAGAGCCGCAGGGTCTCGCAGACTGACACGGGCCGTCGGCCAAGTCCAACCGGCAACAATTTACGGCACCGATGCAAAGGTAAAGTGAGATTCCGAAGCTAACCGGAGAAAAGCGGTCACCCTTGCTAGGACCCCAACGCAGATTCCAGGCAGGCAATGCGCCGGCCAATGCCGTGAGTGCCCGGATTCCCGCAAGTCGGCACTTTAGATGTCGGAGCGCTACATCATGCCGTGGCCGAAGGGATCATCGCCGATCCAGCGCTCATCGGCGGGTTCGCTGGCGAGCTGGTAGCGGGTATCGGTAGAAAGGCGAATGCGGTTTTCCGGGCTCTCGTTGTCCAGCGAGCAGTGCAATGTGAACATGCCGAACAAAAGCACATCGCCCGGCTCGAATTCTGTCGTAAGCCAGCGTCCGCCGTACCGCTGCTGGGGCTCGTTTGGATTCTTTGTCAGCGAGCCGCCGCCGTACGGGTTCTTTTCCTTATCCTTGTCCACGTCGATACTGCCATAGGTCTGCTGGAGTTCCTGCCACTTATGGGAACCGTGCAAGATCGCCAGCGGGCCGTCACATAAGGGCACCGCTCCTTGCGGAATCCATGCCGTCATGACGTTTCGGGTGCCGCGTCCCATGTACACCCAGTCAAAGTGGCAGGGGGTGGCGGCCCCCCGGCGTCTGTTCCGTACCCAGATGTAATTGAGGTTCAGCACTTCGTCTCCGAAATACTGCTCGAAGAAGGACATTATCCTACCGGAGAAGCAAATATCCTTGAGCGCCGGGCCGGAGCGGAGTTCACGGGCGAATGTCTTACGATCCGACGCAGTGATGCCGCTCGTATCGCCGGAAAAGATAGACTCCATAAACGGCTTGGCGCGGTCTATAAGGCCGATGGAGTCGAGCTTTCCAATCAGTTCCCGGCGCCCTGCCAGCACCTTATCCTTGTCGAGATAGTTTCGGAAGAGCAGGTACCCGTCCTCGGCAAACCGTTCGTGGATCGCAGCCATGTTGCCCAGCAAGCTGTTGGCGTCGCGTAGCTCCCCGAAGGTCTCGTCTGAGAGGTCGAAGGCATTGCCGTTCGACTGTAAAGTATCAGGTAGGACCGTTGTCTTAATCGCCACTTGAACTTTCCTCCTATATTCCGCGATTGCCACTGTCTAACGGCATTCTCTCATACCCAGGCATCCCGCGGCAGTCTCTGCCGCTCCACAATCATCCTACACGCTGGGTAGACCGGTCACAATTTGTTCCCAGAACTACAGATTTGATTCTGATCCTGCAGGGGCATTGGTGCCCCCCTAAGTCGCCTCGTTCAGCAGTCGAGTCCTTGAACCATGAGGTCAAATGCATGACCATGCGACGTTACGGCATTCTGTAAGCCCACAGACTTTGTCGCCATCTGAGAATCCCCCAATCTTCAGAGATTGTCTGCGAGACGACATGGCCGGACTGATCGTGAGCCTGATAATACTCAAGCACTTGCGCCGCTTCAATTATGCCAGAGATTGCCTGCGACAGTGATTGACCGACGAGGACATACTTCCAAGTGTTTGAGAATCCACTCCCACAGCAGCGGCTCTGCGGAGTGCCCAGGCAGCTATCCCTTCAAATTCGGCATTCGCTCTTGCGACAAGGCCCTATCCAGTCGATTGCACCCCGGCCGCGATGCCATTGATCGTTTGGAAGACACCTTCCAACAAGCGGCGCGCCTCCGCCGAGAGTTCATCGAGAGGCGTTTCTGCCTCCGCGGCAAATTTCGTACGCCACTCCTCCATCATGCGTACCTGCAGGCAATGCAGCGGATCGACGTAGGGATTTCGCAGCAGAATCGAGCGTTGGAGGACTGGCGATGAGTCCAAGAGTTGCTCCTGAACCGCAATCTGCAAAAGGGCTTCCCGTGTACGTTGAAATTCCTCAGCAATAGCGGAATAGACTTTGTCGCGCACCGCCTCATCGACAACCAATCCGGCGTAGAGGCGCGCAACCGACATGTCGGCGGTGCCAATGCTCAACTGGGCATTATCGATAAGCGAGCGAAAGAATACCCAGTGCTTGTACATTGTCCGCAAGCGCTCAAGATTGCTCTCACTGGCGGCAATAAACTCTTGCAGGGCGCTACCAACGCCATACCAACCGGGCAAGTTATGCCTGCTCTGAGTCCAAGCAAATACCCACGGTATCGCCCGCAGGTCCTCCACCCGGTCGCCCCCCTTCCGTGACGCCGGCCGCGACCCTACATTCATTCGGCTGATGTGCTCGATGGGCGTTGCTTGCTGGTAGTACGGGCGCAGTTCGGGTGTTTCGTAGATCAACGACCTGTAGGCGTGAAACGCCGTCTGCGATAGGGTCGCCATAGCGCTCTCCCAGTCCGGTTCGAGGGAGGCACGGGACTCCAACACGCTCGGGCTAAGCCGCGCCAAGAGCATGGCATGAATTACCTGCTCGAGATTGCGGTGGGCGACGGCGCGTCGACCATAGCGGGAGAAGATGACCTCCCCTTGCTCTGTCAGCTTCATCCCGCCAGCCAGTGAATCGGCCGGCTGCGCCATGATCGCGCGGTTCGTTGGCCCGCCTCCCCTGCCAAGCGCGCCGCCGCGACCGTGAAAAAGCTGGACAATCACGTGGTAGGATCGGCACGCGGCAACAACCTGCCTTTGCGCGCAGTAGAGTTCCCAGGTAGCCGTAAGAAATCCACCGTCTTTGTTACTGTCCGAGTACCCCAACATGACTTCGAAGCAGTCATCCCAGCACGCAATGTGAGAGCGAAAAACCGGGATTGAAAGCAGCGCGTGAATGAGGTCGTGACTGCCGCGCAAATCGGCAATTGCCTCCAGCAACGGCACAATCTTGAGGCGACTCTCGCTTACTCTGCCGGCGGCGTCCACCTGCCATAGCCCCGCTTCCTTCGCCAACAATGCTACCTCGAGCACGTCGCTAGCGGTCTCGGTGAAACTGATGATGTAGGTATTGCAGGCTGCCACCCCTACCTCCACCTGCATGCGGGCAATGCTCGTAAACGTCTGAAACGCCTGGCGGGCAGTGGGAGCAACGGTGAGTTCTTGGAATCCAATGGTCTTAGGATCGGCAAGCAATCGAGTGAGCAGCGCAGCCTTACCCGCTTCATCGAGATCGCTGTAACGCGCCGTGACGCCGGCCGCGGCAAGGTATTCATCCAGCGTGGCCTCATGAACTGCGCTATGCTCGCGCACGTCCAGATCCACCAAGTGAAAGCCAAAGACCTGCACCCGCCGGATCACGTCGCGTAGGAGGCGGCGCCCGATCCGCGCGCCGCCGTTCTGGATCAAACTACTCTGGATGAGTAAGAGGTCGTCGAGCAGCGCGTTGGGATCGTGGTACGCCCCTGAAGCCGCGGCGCCACCGCCGGCATAGCGCCTTCTGGTACGTGCCAAGCGCTTCTGCATCATTACTATTTTCGTCCGGTATGGCTCAGTTATGCCTGTACTGGCGCCAACTCCCGCTCCGGGCAGCGAAGCGCGATCCCGCGCAATCGAGTCCAATAGCTCTTGGGAAACCGATGCAAAGTGAACTGAGAGGCTTAGCATGCGCCATAGCTCGTCAAGGTCACGCGCATAGCGATCGAGAATCAGCGACCGATGCATGCGCAGGGTCTCTTCAGTTACGTCCGGCGTCACAAACGGGTTGCCGTCCCGGTCGCCGCCCATCCAGGAGCCGAAAGTCAGGAATCGGGGCAGCGTGAACGCGTAGTCTTCGGCGTACTCCTGCAATGCGTCTTCTAACTCATGATAAAGAGAGGGAATCACATCCAGTAGGACGTGATCGAAGTAGTAAAGCCCGTCATCGACCTCACCCAGAACGGTCGGCCGCTCCCAGGGCGTGATATCGGTCTGCGCCAGTATCGTGACGATTTCATGAATCTTCTCGCTGGTACGCTGTTCAATCGAAAGATCCTGGCGCTTGCCCTCGCGTTCGGCCAGACAAGCGCGCAGCATTTCAAGAAAGACAAGCAGCGAGCGTCGCCGCACTTCCGTCGGATGGCGCGTGAAGACCGGTCGGATGGAGAGGAGCGCCAAAATCGGCGCCAGTTCTTCCGGTGTGACACCCTCGCTCTTGAGGTGTGCAGCGGCAGCGGCGATTGATTCATGCCGCGGCTGAGGATAGTTCTTGCGTTCGCTCTCCCGCATACGACGCAGACGGTGCTGCTCTTCAGCCGCATTGATGAGATAGAAGTATAGCGAAAACGCCCGGGACACCGCGAACATTTCATCGTGGTTCAGTCCGTCCACGGAGTCCGCAAGTGGTTGCAGGGAAACCGTAGCTGTCGTCGTCCGTTGCCAAATGGCGCGCAGACGAATGTCCTCGACCAGGTCCAAGAACGACTGACCATGTTGCTCACGCAGCACCCGACCGAGCACTCTGCCGAGAAAGTGCACGTCCTCACGGAGTTGCTCGATAGGTACCCGCCGCAGACCGGTCTGCCTTGGTTCGGGATCCATTTTCTGCACCGCGATTCCTCAATCCTCTAAGAATGGGGAAGGTCTCCCCGCTGCCCCAACGGACGTGAAGTCTGCCGAAGACGTCTGGTGAATTAGCCAAATGTGCAAGAAGGTTGGGCCAATCCCTATCATGCCATACTTACCCGCCACGCGGCCCTAGATATTCTCTTCAGAAAGGGCCGCACATTCACATTGACCGGACGACCCACAAAGACCTCTATTCGGCATCACAATGAATGTACTGTACTAGGTTTGGCATGCCTCCCACTAACGCTGCAACGCCGTACGGAGCGGAGCGGGTATCATCCTGGCGAGCATTGCGAGTTCGGGCAGCTTGAACAGGCGCAGAATTCCCAGATAGACAAAAAGCAGCAGCCCTCCTCCACCCAAAATCATCGCCAGCAATCCCACCGTGCCACCTCCAGCGGTAAGCACGCGCTGCACGTAGAGCATCCCGCCTGCGGCGAGCGCTATGAGAAAGGTGCTGGCGCCAATCTTAGCAAAGAAGGCGCCAAAGCCGTCACCACCCATGCCGCCTAAGAGACGACTGAGCAACCAAAGCATGACGAGCGCGTGGCCGGAATTCTGCACGGTATTAGCTAGCACAAGTCCCGGCATGCCCCACGGCTTGAGCAACGGCAATGCAACCGCCAAGTAGAAACCAATGCCAAGGATGCCGACCAGCACAGGGGTGCGCGTATTCTTGCGCGCATAGTAAGCGAAGATAAAGAGCTGATCCAAGCCTGTGAGCGGCAGTTGCAAGCTATAGAGCAGCAGGGCCAGACGGGTGGCGTTAGCATCTTCAGCATCAAACGCGCCCCGTTGATAGACCAGCTCGACGATCGGCTGGTGCCAGATCAGCATCAGCGCGAAAATCGGCAACATCAGCAGCAGAATGAGCCGCATCCCCTGATTGAGAATGCGTCGAAAGTTCGCGGTATCAAGGTTTTGACCCTCCCTCGCCAGCAGTGGGAGCACGGCGAGGGCAATCGCGGAGCCGACGAGGCCGAGAGGAAGTTGAACTAAGCGCGTCGCGTAGTTCATGGCTGCGATGCTGTCTTGGCCGGTGCACGACGCGAGGTTGCGGTCCAGCACAATTGCAAGCTGCGTAATGATGAGCCCTACGAAGACTGGCGCGTAGAGGCGTAGGATTCGCGGTACACCGGGGTGTGTCAGCGCCAAGCGCGGCCGCAGCCCCATGCGCCAGAGACCGGGGGCTTGGAAGACGAGTTGACCCACCGAGCCTACAAGCACACCCACAGCAAGGCTGGCGATGCCAAAGCGACCGACGAAAAGCAATGCCGTGACAATAATGCTCAGGTTATAGACGGCTGCGCAAAAGGCCGGATAGTGGGGCCTGTGGCCGGCGTACAGCGCCGCATTAACCACACCGGACAGGCCGAGAAACGCAGCAGCGGGCAGGGCAATTCGGGTTAGGCGAACCGTCTGCGTGAGCAACTCACTTGATGCGCCACTGGAGGACCCCGTTGCAAGAACAGTCTCCGAAGCAATGATGCATTGCTGGGCAATATTCGAAGCAAAACCCGGCACGAGCACACGGACGAGTGGTTCGGCAAAGACACTAAGCACTAACACCATGCCGCCGAGAACTACGGCCGCCAGCGCGAGCATAGCGCCGAATAGCGCCGAGAATTCGCGGTTGTTCCGCGCGTAGTCAGCAAAAACGGGTACCAACGCGGCCGTCACTGCGCCGCCGAGCAAGAGGTCGAAGACCATTGTCGGCACTTGGGACGCAGCTACAAAAGAAGAGGCCGTGCCGCTCACGCCGAAGAGATAGGCAATGGTTTGCTCGCGAACCAGCCCTAGGATTCGGCTGATCACGTTGCCGAGCAGCAACACGACCGCGGCACGCGCCAGAATCACGTCGGTGGAGGCAGACGCGTTCATCTATTGAGATGCACTTTAATCAGATTGGATCCGAAACAATGCGATCCTCTAACGGCGCACTGCCAGGTTCTCAAATTGCATCCTAGCCCCAATTTTCGCCGCTCCGAATTCAGATTAGGACCGGCAGAGCATAGTACGAAACACCGGCGTACATTGCGGTTTCTTGAATGTGTAGACCGAGGTTTATCCATGCATTGTGGTTCACGGCCGGGTCGCTCTGTGCAAAGTAACATGCCGCACTACACTCTGCGAATGGCTTGCACTCTTGTCGCATCCCAACAGCACGATCCTAGGCGTCTTTTGGCCGCCGCAGGCGGCGAATGCCTGCCCTGGCGGCTAGCGCAAGCGCACCGACGATTGCCAATGGGACCCCAAAGATAATGAGCCAGATCAGCACATCCACAGCGCGCTGCGCCACCACTATGAGTGCGGCGATGCTCGTCTCGATTGTCTGTCCGGGCTGCCAGACCGAACGCGTGGATACATCCTCACTCAAAGCTGTAAGAAACATCTCGGTCCGGTTATTGAATGCAACGGCATCATCCTGTTCAGCGGCAATGGAAACGGGGATTTGCAGGCGACCCTCCGCCACGTCTACCCGCACGTGCATGAGCACTTCATTGCCCGCGCCTGCTTGCAGCAGACCGAGCTTCCACACCACAGTGCTTGTCTCGCTGTCATAACTGCCCCCGGAATTTGCGCGAACGAAGGTCAAACCCGGTGGGAGCGTTGTCCGTATAGTGACGTCGGTGGCATCAGCCGTGCCCGTGTTCGCAAAGAACATCCAAATGGGAAAACTGCTCCCTTGTGCGACCGATGCCGGGCCGTCGACCTGCAGCGTGAGATCCGGCGCGAAAGTCAGCGTCAGGCTGGTAGCGTTGTCTGCGCTATCTGCGTCGGAGCTTGCCGAATGGATGTCAGCATACAGGAAAATATCGTTTTCCGAAGACTCCACGCGCAGTTGGGCGTAGACCGTGTTCACCGACCCGGCCGGAATATCTGAGAGATTCCAGCGTATCTGGCGAGCAAGCGGTTCGTATACGCCCCCCTGACTAATATCGAGCATACTGAGAAACTCAGGAACGCGAAGCACCAGCATCCCGTCACGCGCCGTCACGCTGCCGTCATTGCGATAGGTCAGAGCGAATGAGGTTACGGCGTGGGCAGTGGGCAGACTCTCTGCCGCGAGCACCACAGAAAGGTCCGGCGGTGCATGCAACAGCACTCGTATTGTCGCAAGGGCAATCCTATTTTCCAGGACGTTGAACCGTCCCTGGAGCTGTTCGATCTCTCCCCGCACTTCCGACAGACGTTTCTCTACTTTCAGCAGGTCGTCTACCGTATTGGCCTGCTCCACCAGCGCGAGTAGCTGCGTTTCAGCGGCTTGAAGATTGCGGAGTCTCGCGTCGAGATCGGTATACTCCTCAGTTACGTCGCGGGCGGTGACCTGCTCCGCCAGCACCTCCTCCGCTAGCGCGCGCAATGCCGACATTGCACGGTCGAATGCGGCTGCAGGCACCCGCAATGTAAGCGAGGTCGGCTGCAGATCACCGGCCTGCCGCACGTCAGCCGTGGCGACGAATGCTCCGGGAATGCCGGCAATGATCTGTTCCACCCCAGCCACTGCGGTCGTAGGACTTTCCACGACGAGTGTGAGAACGCCGTTGCGGATGACTTTAGCGTCGTCAGCGAAGCTCACGTTCGGGACCGGGGCAGCCAACGCCACCTTCTGTGATCCGCCAGCCACTTTCGCCGCAGGCTCCGACTGCGGAGCCGATTCCTCCCGTTCCAAGACAGCAACGTCTGCCGGAGCCCTCGAATCTTGAGTGAGTGCTGAGCGGGATTCCGACATAACTGCGTCTTGGGAAACACCGGCGAAAACGATGAATAACAAGGCGCCTATGAGAAGCGCGCCGCTAAGAGCCAAAATGATCGCCCCCAAGATTAGTAGGATTTTTTTCATGCGTTCTCCTTCCTAATACCACCGTATGCCACCGTTGCGTGAAGCAGTCAATCCAGCCGACTGCCAACCCCCAGCACGAACCTGGCGTAAAAGTCTTTCGCTAACCAACACCGCAAGTCAGACGCGATACGCTCACTCGCAGCAAGTAACCGGTGCTAACGTTGTGGTCACCAAAGCGGCCGCGCTACCGTTGCTGTGCAGAGCTACTGTCCAGGGCGTGCATGTAGGCGCGCATGGCGCGGTCTGTCTGTTCGATCCGCTGATATACGTCGCCAAGTTGCTGCCATGCTTGCAGTTTATTGGGTGCCGCCGCCGCGATGGCCTCGACTTGCTGGGCGATTGCATCCAACGCGGCCACATCCAGTTGGCCGCCTTCCCGCTCCAGCTTGAGCAGCAGTGCGTCCCACGTCTCGGTTTTCCCCTCATCCTTGCCGCCATCGGGCTCTGATTCAGCCGCGAACCGATTATCCATGGCTGCCGTATCAGCCGCCTCCGGCTCGGATCCCAGGGAGGGAGTGACGAGGATGCGTTGTTGACCTACTCGGCTGCCTGCAGCGGCGCGCGCACTGAGGCGGGCAGCCGCGCGGGTCCGTGCATCGGGCTCTTCCGTCTCGCTGTCTGTGGTCAAAGTAGATTCGATCCGCTGCAGGAAGTCTACCGGAACATCTATCTCTGCGTCGTCACTCGGCAAGGGCAAGCGGGACGGGCCGTTGGCAGGGTAGAGCGCACGTGCAAGAGCAAAGTCCGGGTCTATCTGGCGCGCGCGCTCCAAGAGTTGCCGCGCTTGGTCGATAAGACCCATGTGCGCTCGCACGTCGGCTGACAGCAAGATCGCCTTCAAGCAATTCGGGTGCTCGCGTACGATCTCATCGGCGAGTCTACTCGTTGCCTGCCTATCCCCGTTGAGCCAATACGCCTCCATGAGCGCCACTTGGCCGCTCCAGTGTATATGCGTATCTTCTAGCAAATAACGAAACTCAGAAATCGCATGCTCCAGCAACCCGCTACGCAGATGAATGCGCGCGAGACCGACCCGCGTCAAGAACCCATTGCCGCTGGTCTCGCTCTGCAAACCACCTTCTAACGCCAGCAAACGCTGCTTCACCTCCGTGCGGGTGGGATCACACTCGAACGCCCGCCGGAGCACGACCAGTCGTTCCTCATCTCGTATAAGGGCTTCCAAGACCTCAGCATAGCTTGTGAGTGTGGCCACATCTTCCGGGTCCATGTCAAGCGCCTGCAAGAGATGGTCTTCGGCGTCTTTGAGCCGGGCGGACTTGAGGTAGACATTACCCAGCAGGGCGCGAGCCGACAGATTACTCGGAGACTGCCTAAGCAAGTATCGGGCAATTTCCTCTGCAAGCTCATTGTGCCGCAGCGCAAGCGCTTGCTCACCCCATTGCAGGAAATCTCTTAGCTTCATGATCCCCTTTGGTCCGAATTATGTGGTTCGAACGTCTCGCGTTGCTGCTTAGTCAATTGCATCGCGCGTACCGACGTACGCGCTCAGGCCCTTCCATCGGAATTCTCATTTGCAAAGCTCCCAGCGCACCGCCGCCGCCCTGGCATGAACCCTTCCGACTGCGAGAGATGTGCCATGCCAAACCATAACTGTCTTCCAACGCGCGGCGGACAATGTCTCAGACCGCTGTCAAGTACGGTCTAATTCCACATGCTCACGAGGTCTTCCATCGCCGCGCGATCGAGTCCCGGCCCTACCAGCGCCACGTGCGCCCAGCCCGGAGTGAAGACCCGTTGCGCCACGCGCAGAATGTCGTCGGCGGAAATGGCATCGATTGTAGCGAGCATTTCGTCCAATGTTATCGTGGTGTGCATCAGCACTTCTTGGCTTCCGTACCAACTTGCTACGTTCCAGCTATCTTCCATGCTCAGCAGCAGCCGGCCCTTCATGAACTCGCGCACCTTGTCCATTTCCTCCGCCGGCAGCTTCTCTTGTCGTAGGCGGTCTACTTGCTCCCAAATGGCATCCAGGGCGCCTCCCAGGTGTGCGTCGTCCACGCCGGCGGAAATGATGAATGCGCCGGTGTCGAAATACTGCTCTGCATAGGAGTAGATGTCGTACACCAAGCCAAGGCGTTCGCGCACTTCCACCGCCAAACGCGAACTCATGCCGTCACCCAATGCAGTATTGAGTAGATCCAGAGCGTGACGATCGGGATCGGCATGGGAAAGGCCCTTGCCGCCGATGCAAAGTTGCACTTGATTGTATTCATCAGGCTGCGTAATTACCCGATCGACAGGCTGGGTTGCGACTGCCGGGAGCCAAGCAGGGCCGGTACCCTTACGTAGGCCGCCGAACGCTTCCTCAGCATGCGCCAAGGCGACTTCAGCACTTACGCCTCCTGCAACCACAAGTACCATATTGTTGGCGCGGTAGAAGTCTTCCACGTGCTTTAAGAGATCATCACGAGTAATGTGCATGATGCTTTCGGGGCGTCCGCCAATGTCTTCTCCCAACGGATGGCCCGGCCACAGCAAGCGAGACATGAGCACATGCACCCAATCCGAAGGCGTGTCTTGATAGAGCTCTAATTCCTCGAGTATCACACCCCGTTCACGTTCTACGTCATCGGGACGCAAAGCGGGATTGAGGATAATGTCGGAGAGGATATCAAAGGCAATCGCGAGGTGCTGCGACGCCACTTTGGCCCACAAGACCGTCGCTTCCCGACCGGTGCTTGCGTTGAGGAGTCCCCCGGTTCGTTCGACAGCCTCCGCAATTTCCTGAGGATCCGGCCGTTGCGCCGTACCTTTGAAGAGCATGTGCTCCATAAAGTGGGATAGTCCCATAAGGTCGTACGGTTCATAGCGGGACCCGGCACCACAGAAGACACTCACGGTCACAGCCCGAGTATGCGGCATAGGCAAAATAAGCACACGCAGACCGTTTGGCAGCGTGTGCCTAACCATAGTTTGCTCACTCATGCGTGGCATCCATCAGGCAACGTCGGGTAAAGCAGCCAACTTCGTAAGCTCTTGAAGAGCACGCTGCACTGCCACGTCGTCTTCAATATGTAGCGTCACATCGGCTTCGATTTCTATGGCGGGGGATATCCCAACATCTGAGATCGACTCTTTGCCCGGCGTAAGCCAGCGCGCAATAGTAACGCGAAGCTGAGAGCCGTCGGTAAGGTCGTGGGGTAGTTGGACCGTACCCTTGCCGTACGTGCGCTGGCCGATGATGACGGCACGGTCATAGTGAGCCAGCGCACCGGCAACGATCTCCGAAGCACTGGCGCTGCGCTCATTTACCAAGACAACAAGGGGAATCTGACGTGCCACTCCTATACTGCGCACGCGATACGGACGCAACTGGTGCGTTGCCTGCTGTTCATAGAGCACCACAGCACCGGGATTCAAGAATTCGCCCGTTACCTGAATCGCAGTTCTTAGCAAGCCGCCGGGGTTGTCGCGCAAGTCCAAAATTAACCCGGGCTTCTTCGCGTCAACTAATGTCTCCAACTCCGCACGCAACTCATCGGCAGTAAGGGCGCCGAAGCTCCACAGCTTGATGTATCCCACGTTTCCAGCCAACGTTTGCGACGAAAGCGAGGGAATGTCCACTTCAGCGCGGGTCAAAGTCAAATCAAATGGTTCTTCCTCGCCCCGCTTAATCGTAAGCACCACGTCAGTCCCAGCCGTTCCTCGTATGCGCGACGCCGTTTCATCAGCGGAGTCACCCTCAAGAGGTATACCGTCCACCGCCATGATTATGTCACCTGATTGCAGGCCTCCACCTTCCGCCGGGGAATCGGGGAATACGGAATTTATGAATATCTGCCCATCCCGTTCTTCGATGCGCGCGCCGATGCCCTGAAACTTTTGACGGGTATTTTCCCGCGCTCGTTCGCTCATCGAGGGATCAAGGAGGATAGTGTGCGGATCGCCGAGGGTATCCAGCATGCCGTGTATGGCGCCGCGAATCATTTCATCGTGGTCCACCGGCTGCTGGTAGAATTCTTGCGAGACGATTTCCCAGACCTGCAGGAAGAGGTCCAACTTGCCTTCATGGCCGATCGGCGGCGCAGCAGGAATTATCCCGGGAAAAACACTGGATAGGACTTCCGCCAGAGGCTGGATTGGAGATCCTCTGGATCCCGCTGTGTAGCCTGCTGCAAAGACGCCGGTGCAAACCGTCAGCACGAGCGAAAACGATAGTATGACTGCAAGGAAGTGCTTGCGCTTCATAGGTCTAGCCTCGCGATCGGATGGCACCCGCTGCACTAGCGAATTGGGACATGCGGCACCCTTATCCTACTTTCACGATAGCATAGCACTATGTCAGAAACAACCGCTTTTCCACCACCGCGTGCCTCGGCCCTGAGCGGCCGCGGATGCGGTTCTGCCGCCTGTTTCGACGGCATGCATTCGAGGAAAGTCTGCCCTTGTTTGTCAAGACTAGATTCGAAGACCTGCTCCGGCATAGCAGCTTGCCTGCTCTTGCGCACTAGAACACAGACTGTGGAAATTGCACACTCCGCTTGCGTTTTGCCCGGGCATTGGCCGCCGCTTCCAGTCCAGAGTCAATTTGATTCTCTGTTGCCAGGCGCGTATCATGGAATTCAAGTCTAGAGCGATCATTGCTTATGAAAGGGCAAACAGGAATGCTTGGCACATTTGGGTGGACGGAGCTCCTCATCATCCTTGTGATTATCGTGATTCTCTTCGGGGGGAGTCGGATCGCAGGTCTGGGAGGTTCGCTGGGCAAGAGCATCCGCGAATTCCGCACTGCGATGAAGGATGAAGATGAAGAATCCGGCGATTCAGGTGAGGAAAAGAAAGCCGATTCATCTGCCGCTTCCGAAGCGGAATCTAGTGATAAGAAAGAGGAGTCCGAGCAGGCTGCAAGCAGCGAGGACGCATCCAAGAAGAGCTAGCACACTTTGCTAATGTGGGAGCGACTTCGCTGGTTGGGAACCGCCGTCTGTGACGAAAAAGGCGCTCCCCGCGCACCTGGAAATCGTTTCACTCTGATTCGCATCTATGCGCAAGACATACCTGCTCTCCTAGCCTTCAACCGGTGGTTAATACTCTTAACCGCCGGTGTTTTCTTTGTTGGTATTGTCGCCGGGGCTATCCTTGCCAAGACCAATCCTTTCGCGACCGAATCCCTCCTCCGTGCTTACGCCGAGCAGATCGAGAGTCTTGGCGGCGCAGAGTCGATTTCAACTGCGGCTATCCTGCGCAATAACCTGCGGGTGTTGCTCCTTAGCCCTGTGCTCGCCGTCCTCACGCTCGGTCTCTACCCGCTGATTGTGGCAACACTGCCTGGAGTAATTCTGGGCATGCTGGCCGTGCAGATCGATATGATTGCTCCCCTAAAGGTGCTTGTCGGCCTAGTGCTCGTTCTGCCCCACGGCGTGTTCGAATTGCCTGCCATTGCGTTTGGCAGTGCCCTCTCAATGCGCCTGGCGTGGTCGTTGTTTCGACCTGTGAGTTCCCTAAGCGCCACAGAAAATGTGGTATGGGCCGCGGCAAATACCATCAAAGGGTATGTCTTTCTTGTCATCCCCCTGCTTGTTCTTGCCGCCTGGGTGGAGATAAACGTTACCGGCCGCATGGCGCGCTGGCTCATCGACCTTAGTGCAATCCTTGCGCTACCCCAGCCATAGCCTAACTCTAGGCCGGATGGCGTGCTACAATTGGATGGAAATAGTATTCGCACCTACCACTCGCACTGCATCAATGAGCCTAGCCCCATCTTCAACCGCCCAACGCGTACAGAGAGCGCGTGACTGGCTTCAGACGTCTGAGGCGGATGCGTTCCTTGTCAGCAATGACTATAACCGCCGCTATTTATCGGGATTCACGGGCTCGTCCGGATGGCTGCTGATTAGCGCCGCCAGCGCCCTTCTCATCACAGACTCCCGCTACACCGAGCAGGCGGGCAGGCAAGCGCAAACATTCACGGTCGTGCCTCAGGCCGGGCCAATGGCCCCGCTACTCTTGGACCTCTGCAAACAGCACGACTTAGGGAGTTTGGCGTTCGAATCCGAGCACGTCAGTGTTGCAACCTATGATTCGTACCGCGAGGCGCTTGAAGATGAAGTTGAACTCATCGGGTCTCGAGGCGCGGTGGAGAATCTCCGCGTGGCTAAAGAATCGGACGAGGTGGCGGCGCTCCAACGTGCCATTAGGATTGCCGACAGCGCGCTTGCCGAGCTACTCGCGTGGCTGCGTCCCGGGGTGACCGAGAAAGCCGTAGCGTGGCGCTTGGAAGTGCTCATGCGCGAAGGCGGCGCGGAAGGGCTTTCCTTTCCTTCCATTGTCGCGGCCGGCCCCAACGGCGCCATGCCGCACCATCGTCCCGGGAACGACATCATCCCTTCAGATAAATTCATTGTGATGGACTTCGGCTGCATCGCCGATGGATATTGCTCTGACATGACCCGCACTGTAGTGCTCGGCACACCCTCTCCGGAGATGCAAGCCGTGTACCGGCTTGTCTTGAAGGCTCAAGAAGCGGCGGAGGCACAGGTACGAGCGGGCATGACAGGGGCAGAAGCCGACGCCTTGGCAAGGGAGGTGATCGTGTCAGCCGGACACGGCGACCATTTCGGACATGGACTTGGACACGGCGTGGGCTTGGAAATCCACGAAGCACCACGTCTCTCGCCGCTGGCAGACGATACACCACTCCCTGCCGGCGCCGTTGTTTCTATCGAACCGGGTGTCTACCTGCCCGGTGTGGGTGGTGTGCGCATTGAGGACTTGGTGTTGTTGCGCGATGACGGTGCCGATATTCTCACCGGATCGCCAAAGTTGACCTATTAGCAAGTACAGAATTTTGGGAGGCATTGCGCGTTGATCGAAACCGGAAACCTACGACGAGGTGTCGTAATCGAGTACGAGAACGCTATCTATCGACTGGAAGATGTGAAGCACATCAAGATGGGGCGCGGCGGCGCCGTGGTACGACTCAAACTCCGCCACGTGCAGGACGGCCACATCATCGATCGCACGTGCGATGCCGGTGCGCGCTTTCCTCGAATTCGGCTTGAGCAACGCCAGGCCCAGTTCCTCTATCGAGAGGATGACGTTTTCCATTTCATGGATACGGAGTCCTACGACGAGATCCTCGTAGATGGCGCTCTACTGGATAACGCGGTGAATTACCTCAAGGACGGAGCTACTGTCGAGCTTGAGATGCATGGCGAGCGCGTCCTCGACGTGGCGTTGCCGCCGTCAATCGGGCTTGAAGTTACCGATACCGCTCCGGGCGTTAAGGGGGATACTGCCGCTGGTGGCACAAAACCCGCAACAGTGGAGACCGGACTGGTGGTCAACGTGCCGCTCTTCGTAAACGTGGGCGACTCGATACGGGTTGATACGCGTACGAACAACTATATTGAACGGGTACGTTCCTAGTGGGCGAGAAGAGCCAAGAAACAGAAGACACTTCCTCAGGGCAAGCCACCGCTCTCTCTTGGATTGTGCAAGAACGTCTCAAGCCGCTGCTGGATCTCATCACTGATACTGACGTTGAAGAGCTATCTCTCGAACAGGGCGGTGTGCGGGTAGCGATCAAGCGCACAGCGCAGATGGTGTCCACAGTGTCGTCGCCCCCACCGCCAACAGTGAGAGAGTCCGAGCCGCAGATGCAAGTCGTGCACGCGGGCAGAGTTGGCGTCTTTTCCCGCAGCCGCAACCAGGAGCAACTTGCCGTCATCGAAGAGGGCGCGGCGGTGGAGGAAGGGCAGTTGCTGGGCTATATTGAGGTACTCAATGTGCTCAACGAAGTCCACGCGCCGTATGCCGGTACGCTTGAGCGCTTTCTGGTGGAATCGAGGCAGCCCGTTGAATACGGCCAACCACTCGCACTCATCGAACCTGCTCCTGAGCCTCCAATGGACGACGTGGAATAGCAGAGCACCGTGCAAGTTTCGCGGAGATAGCGGCTTGGCAGGCGCTCAAACAATCGCCCGGCGGCGAGTTTGAGAACGGGGGCTTCGCCCTACGTCGTTTGGGAATTCTCCAATCATAGACGGCACGCTTGCAGGCTTGTATTGCATGGAGACTTGCCACCTGGAAAATACCTATTCTTTGAAATTTCCTACAAATGAGCAGTAGTAATCGTAGCGCGGGGGCTTGTCCCCCGCTCTTTGAGACCTGAGCCGCACACAGGAACAGGTTGCATGGGAGTTCATGTATTGTTATCCACCCTTATAATCGGATGCCTTGGCTTTGGAAATCTTCTACGCCAAGAATAGACTGGAGTGGCGGACATGGCTGCATGAGCACCATGCCCACGCCAAGGAAATTTGGCTCATCTACTACCGCAAAGCCACCGGCAAGCCGCGCGTCTCGTATAACACCGCCGTGGAAGAGGCGCTTTGCTTTGGCTGGATAGACAGCCGGCAAAAGGGCATCGATGAAGAGCGCTTTGCACAGCGGTTTTCTCCACGCAAGCCGGGTAGCAACTGGTCGGAGACCAATCGGGTGCGCCTGCGCAATCTTATCGCCGAAGGCAAGATGACTCCTGCGGGACTAGCCGCCGCGCAAGGTGTTCTCATTGACGAACCGTTCGAAATACCGCCGGATATCGAGGCTGCCTTGAAAATTGATGAGCTAACCTGGCGGAACTTTCGAGGCTTCTCTCAGGACTATCAGCGCATCCGCGTGGCTTTCATCGAAACCGCGCGCAACCGACCGGAGGAGTTTACAAAACGCCTCAACCACCTTGTCCGGCTGACAGCCAAGAACAAAATGTTCGGCTACGCAAAAGAGCTAACCGACAAAGCGTAGCACGCATATCTTTCGCCATTAGATGCCTCTCAGCAATACCTGCAGGGCGCGCTATTTCTCGGCGCAAGCTCTAGCGGGGGCCATGACTGGGTCTGCCCCTCTCAGCGATCGATTCACTCTTGCCGAACAACCGTTGCGATTCCGCGACAGGATTGAATTTAACACAACACAAACACCAGTGAACCAGCATCTATCGCATTGAAGGAGCTGCAATGACCGAAACCCTACCTTCATTGGCCGCGACAACCGAGTCCGACATCCGCAACAGCGCGATTGCCGTTGCCGGATTGCGCAAGTCATTCAAGGACTTGGAAGTGCTCAAAGGAATAGACCTTACCGTTGATCGAGGGAGCATCTTGGCACTGCTCGGCCCGAACGGCGCCGGCAAGACCACCATCATTCGCATACTAAGCACACTGCTGCCGCCCGACGGCGGTCGGGCCAGCGTAAATGGCTACGACGTGACCCGCGAGGCGGACCAAGTGCGCAAGAGCATTGGACTCACCGGCCAGTACGCGGCAGTGGACGAGTACTTGACAGGGGAAGAGAACCTCCTAATGCTGGGACGGCTCTACCGCCTGAGCAAACCGGACACCAAGCGCCGCACCCGCGATCTCCTAGAATTATTCGAACTGACCGACGCAGCCCGGCGCACTGTGAAGACCTACTCCGGTGGAATGCGCCGCCGCCTCGACCTAGCTATGAGCCTCATTGCTTCGCCGCCGGTGCTCTTCTTGGACGAGCCCACCACAGGGCTCGATCCGCGCAGTCGTTTGACGCTATGGGACATGATCAAGCGGCTATCCGCCGGTGACGTCACCATCTTGCTGACGACGCAATATATGGAGGAAGCCGACCAACTGGCGGACCAAATCGTCGTTATCGATCACGGTCTGGTGATTGCCGCCGGGACGGCAGACGAGCTGAAAGCCCGCATCGGCACTGACCGCCTGGATATTACAATCGCCGCAGACAGTGGTTTTGCACGGGCAGAGCAAACGCTGGACGGCCAGGCGTTGCACTCCGATAGGAAGCGGCGTCTGATCAGCATTGCCAGCCAAAGCGGCGTGCACGAACTGAGAGAGGTGTTGCAGCGGCTGGAGGATGCCGACGTTGCCGTGGAGAGCATCTCATTGCACCGACCGACCCTGGATGACGTCTTTCTCACACTCACCGGGGCAGCGGCTACGCCGCAATCCAACGAAGAACTAGCTGAAAATCAGGAGAAGAGCGCTGAATGAAGCAACAGGTTTCCCTGCTCGCCAACACGCAACCTGAAGTACGCCCGGAAATTTTCTGGACGTTCGACAACTCCTGGGTGCTGACGAAACGCAGCCTCACGCACATAATACGCAACACCGATCAGTTGCTTTCCGTTTTCCTTATGCCTGTGATGTTCTTGTTGCTCTTTCGATACGTCTTCGGCGGCGCAATCAACACGGGCGAAACAAGTTATGTCAACTTTCTTGTCGCCGGAATTTTGGTCCAGACGGCCGCCTTCGGGGCGAATACGACCACGATCAGCGTGTTGGTAGATTTGCAGCGCGGCATTGTCGACCGCTTTCGCGCGCTCCCCATGGCCAGTTCCGCCCTTCTCGCAGCACACGTAATCGCCGATCTCGCACGCAATACCATTTCGGCTGTGATCATGCTTGCGGCAAGCTTTCTCGTTGGCTTTCGCCCCACGGCGGATCTCGTCGAGTGGTTCTTGGTATTCGGCCTGCTGCTGCTCTTTACGCTCGCGATTTCCTGGATTTCGGCCATATTGGGTATGGTGGTCAAATCGTTGGAAGCTGCGCAATGGGTCGGTTTCATGGTGCTTATGCCGCTCACGTTTGCCAGCAGCGCCTTCGTCCCCACTGAGAGCATGCCGACCGTACTGCGCGTCTTCGCCGAGAACCAGCCGATTACCCACGTTATCGAAGCCATGCGCGCCTGGATGGTCGGCACCCCAATCGGCAATAGCGGGTGGCTGGCACTGGTATGGTGCGTCGCAATTATCGTGACTGCCATGCCGTTGGCCACGTGGATGTTCCGCAGGCGGGCTTCAGACCCGCGCACAGGCTGATTGCCATCACAATTTGAAGTTCCAGGGTCGCGGAGAAGCTTGGCAAACGAGACGGTAGTATATATTTGGCCCTCAACGTAGTATCATTAGCTTGAAAGCGCACTGTCGGGGCAGTAGGGGAGAGCAGGCTATGCTGGCCAAACAGTTACCGTGGTGGGATCCGCACGAGTGGACACAGCAGCGAGCGCTCCGCCGCGAGGAGTGGGTGACCGGTACACCTCATGAAACAACGCTGCTCGTCGCCGACAGGCGCATCCCCCTCATTGCCGGTTTCATCGCGGGAGCGGGTGTCTTTGCCGGCCTCTTTGCCGTGATCATGATCGTGATCGCCATCTGGCCGATCATGGTGATGCTATTTACGCTCAATGTCGTCGGGGTCTTCTCTCTCGTCCTTTCCCACACCTTTGGCTGGGTCTCGATCCTCGTGGCGCTCTGGCCCGCCCTGTTGATTAGCGGCCTCTTAGGTCTGGTCAAAGCCCGTCTTAACTTGCGCTCTGTTGAGAACCGTCTGCAGCCCATGCCGCTGCATTCTCTCTGGGATACTTTACCCGGATTGCTCCTGAGCCTCATCGGTGTGCCGTTACTCTTTCTCGGGCTTGCGTTTTGGAAAGAGTTCCCGATTATGGTCATATACCTCTTGCCCGTGTGGCTGCTCTCCGGCTTGGTGTACGACCAGTATTGGAATGGCTGGTTTGAAGGCATGCTCCAATCGTGGGTAGGCTCGGCGGTCTGGTTCCGCCGCACCCTCGGTCTTTCATTCGTCCTGCACAACGATAGCGATCTCTTTGGCTGCATCATCGGTGACCTTGCCGTGAGCGAGGACGGCCACAAAGCGCTGATACAAGGCTGGTTCCGCACACCGGAACAAATAAAGCGGGCGCGCCAAGTCGCACGGCGTGTCGTCGGCATCCGTGAGGTCGAGGTGGAAGCACTTTCATGGGATTTGCAGGATGAAATGTGGGACGAGTACACTGCCACCGGCGCAAGGTCCCTCGTAATCTAACCGCAAACGTCCCCGAATCCGCAGTATCGCCATCACCGGGGTCAGTAGCATGGTGGGACAGATGGGGAGCCAGGTCATCAAGCCTCCTAAGCTTTCCGCTGGCGATACGATTGGCATCATTGCCCCGGCAACACCGTTCACTCCGGCAGTGCCCCCGGCATTCCAGGCGCAGTTCGCCCGCGGCGTCGCACACCTTGAGAGCCAGGGATTTCGCGTACAAGTATCTCCCTCTATCAAGAACGCGAGCAAGCACACCTACGTTCCCCCAAAGGTGCGCGCACAAGAGATCAATGACTTCTTTGCTCAGCCGGCAATAACGGCAGTCATCGCGCTCGTCGGTGGCCGCGGCGCTAATGCGCTGCTGCCGTATCTCGATTGGCAGTGCCTCGCTAACAAGCCAAAGATTGTTTTGGGCTACAGTGCCGTCACCGCACTTCTCATCGGCATATACAGCCGCACCGGCCTCGTCACGTTTCACGGCCCGATGCTCTTGAATGGCTTTGGCGAGTTTCCCACGATGTTCACGTATAGTTACCGCCAGTTTGAGAACGTGCTCCTGAATGCGACGGCGCCGGGCCCCTGCCGGCCGCCGGAAGAATGGACAACCGACTATCCGCGCGATGACAGACCGCGCGCCCGGTTGAAGCAGAACGGCTGGCGTTGGCTCCGCTCAGGCCGGGCGCAAGGCCGCTTGATTGGCGGCAATCTAGCGACACTTTGCACCCTAGCGGGCACACCGTTCCGGCCCTCGTTCAAAGACACCGTGCTCTTTCTTGAGGAAGTCAAAACAGGACCGAGCATTTTGCAGGAGGTCGACCAATCTCTTGCCCATCTCGCTATGCTGGGCGTGTTCGCCGACATACGAGGCCTTGTCGTTGGGAAGCTCAATGACGCAACCGCTTTTGAAACCCGTATGTTCGACCGGCTCATCTCCCAGCACACCGCAGCGTATGATTTTCCCATTCTCAGCCAAGTCGATTTGGGGCACACCGACCCCAAAGTAACCCTTCCCATAGGTATCCACGCGTCACTTGATTCAGCCTCAGAACTATTCAGCATCAATGAAGCAGCAGTGCGCGCGCACCCCTCCTGAGAATAGGAAAGAGCATGGCACAACAGTATGGTACGGGTGGCTCTTCCGATGACGTGCGCTTCCTCTCGCGTCACGAGATCGTCTCCGCCACGGTCGCGGACGCCTTGGTTATGATCGCCAGTTTGCGCGTTACACTGCTGGCCGGCGGCATTGCGGGTGCACTTGCTCCGCTGGCATTCGCTGTGCCGGTGGCGCTTGCGGTCGGATTGTTTCCAATTCTGAATTCCCTGATGGTGGCGCTGATGGCGGGCGCCCTGCTCTTTGCAATCGTACTTATACCGCTTGTCATTCTCTCCGGCTTTTGGGAACGCATGCGCACGTTCCAGATTATAGAAGGCGCCGCGGCGCTCATAATCCTCGTTGTAGTCATCATTGCCGTGCTTACGATCCGCAACTCTGAAACCCCAATTGGGATCGGGACGTTGTTCGGAGTGGTCCTAACAGTGGTAGCAGTGGTATGGAACATCTTGCCCGTAATACTCGGCGCGGGCGCATTGGGAGCGGTCATGGCGCTCCTACGTCGATTTCAAGCCAAACACGACGTGTTTTGGCGCATTGGCTTCGGCCCCATCGTTTCCAGTTACTTTGGCCCCCACCAAGTCTTATCCTTTATTGTCGTGCCCGTGGGTCTCATGGTTGCGCTCTCCACCGCGTTTACCAATGGCTGGACGTTCGCGCTACAGGTGTTCCCAGTCTGGATTCTCTCCGGTTTTCTCTTCTGGGCTTACTGGGAACTCGCCCACACGCGCATCTTGGGCATGATCACGGGGCGTGCCGCGTGGTTTCGCAAAAGCCTTGCCCTCGCGAAAGTCTTGGAGGACGATTCGTACCTCTTCGGAATTCGATTCGAGTCCGTCGGTGTAGACCCGGAACGCGGTGTGGCGCAGATTCGCGCGGCTTTTCGCGACCCTGACCAGGTGTACCGCGCCCGCCAGGTCTGCTTGCGCGTTGTCGGCATCGTCGACGCGGAGGTCGAGGACACCAGCAACCGTTTTTTCTAATGCAAGCAGGTTAGAGTACGCTCTTGGTCTGAACATAAAACGGAGAGCGACATCATGCGCGTCGATGCACACCAGCACTACTGGAAACTAAGCCGAGGCGACTACGGTTGGCTCACGCCCGACATGGAAGACCTCTACCGGGACTATCTCCCTGCCGACCTCAGTCCTGCACTTGAACGCCACCACATAGACAAGACAATACTCGTGCAGGCCGCACCGACCGTGGCAGAGACCGACTTCATGCTTTCGCTTGCGGCAGAACACGACTCGATTGGCGGCGTTGTCGGCTGGCTCGATATGGCGGACGCCGATTTCCCGCGCCTCCTTGAGAAGTACCGCAAAGAGCCCGCATTCGTAGGCCTCCGCCCGATGCTGCACGACCTGTCGGATGAAGCCTGGGTAACGCAGCCGCGCGTGCTCGACAATCTCAAGCTGCTGGCAGCGAACGACTTTCCGTTCGACTTCTTGGTGCGTCCCCCACACTTGCCCCACGTGCTCCAGGTGCTGGAACGCGTGCCGAACCTGCGCGCAGTGATCGACCATATCGCGAAACCTTTGATAGAGGACCGGCAGTTTGACCCGTGGCGCGCGCAACTCAGCGCCGTTGCACAACACGAAAACGTCTACTGCAAGCTTTCGGGCATGGTGACGGAAGCCGACCACAACAATTGGACGCCCGCCGACCTCAAGCCGTACGTGGAACACACCGTCTCGTGCTTTGGCTTGAAGCGCGTGATGTTTGGCAGCGACTGGCCGGTCTGCCTGCTCGCAGGAAGCTACGACGCCGTGATGGGCGCCTTGAATGAGATACTGGCATCAACAATAGACGAAGCGGACATGGCGAAAGTCTTTGGCGGCAACGCCGCCCAGTTCTACGGGATTGCACAATAGCAGCGGAGCGCCCGGATGCAAATAGAACTACATGCTCCAGCAACCCATACCTATACTCGCTCCGCTCGCTACTTGCCAGGACACTCGTAGTCCCGACGGCAGGAAGTTCGGCGGTCAGCCTTGCTGATATTCGGCTACGCGAGCGCAGGCGCCGTTTATTATCGTCGCCATGTCGTCATCGCCCCCCAAGCGCTCCATTATTTCATGCATGGTGACCGTTTGAATGCTGGCCTGGGGCCATGCGCGACCGTGTTCCAGCGAATGCTGAAACGCCGCCACCTCAGCCGGTCTGAGGTCAGTGCGAATATCCGCCAGTCTAGCGACTGCCACTCTTCCGGCAGGTACTGCCGTCTCCTCCTGCATGGCCAGCGTCAGTCCCCGCAGCGCCGCGTACGCAGTCTCGGTATGCTTTGTCCGCGCCGCAATGCCGATCCCAAAGCCGGCTCTCACCGGCACCGCGTAAAGCTTACCCAGTGGCAGGGCAGTCGTGCGGTACCCCTCGGGAACCACCTGAGAGCGACTATACAGCATCGCAGGCGGCGAGCGTCCGATGAAATTTAACTCCCACAAGGCTCTGGAAGACACCGGTGGAGAGACGCGGTGCGTGTGCATCAGGTCGTGCACGAACTGCAAGGCCTCCACGGCCGCCGGTTCCTGCAAGCGGCACTGCAGTGTGTCCGGATCAACCGCTTCCGCCCCGTTCTGCCACAACGCCCACCAAACTTCCTCCAAATGGGCAATCAGCCCCCAGCGCGCCACCGTGCCGTCTTCCTTGTACGTCGTCAGCTTGACGGCGCTTTCCACCAAGTCGTCCCAATCCCAACGTGCGTCCACCGGCGGCACGCCTTGCTCTGCGAAATATCCCTCGTCGTAATAGAGCATAGTCGGAAGCGCCCCGATAGGCAGAGCGTAGAGTGCTCCGTCTGACCGGAACTGGTTAAGGACACTCGTGAAGAATTCCTGATCAAGTTCGGTTCCCGCCGGGCCGCTGAAGCGGTCCAAGGGCAGCAAGAGACCATCTTGCCCCAACCGCCCTGCATCAATCCAATGTACAATTACGAGGTCTGCTGCGAGGTCTTCCAGCAAGGACGCGATTGTGTCACGAGCCGCCGTTTGGGCTGCCTCTTCTGCTTCTTGGGCCTTTGATGGTCTATAGAGAGGATACACCTCTTCATAAAGCCGCAAATCCAGGCGGTATCCGCTGCGTGTTGGACCGAACGGATTCTCACTATCCGCCTCGAGCATCGCTACCGTCCGTCGGTAAGTATCCACCGGTCTTTCCTCGAAGAGGAGCGGATTGCGAAAAAAGCCGTAAGTGGGCGCTACGAAATTCAGTGCGACCTCTTGCGGTGCGCTCGGCGCGTCAAGCGACGGCCCTGCAAAGCTACACCCGGCAGCGAGCGCCGCTGTGCCTGCGAGTAACGACCTTCTTAAAAGCATCCTTTTCCTCCTGCTACTTCTTGGCACCTCAAGTTAGAGCGCACTCCCTCGCAGCGACAGCGTCAAGCATACCACCGAAGCGCTAACCGTCGCACACTACTATATTAACGGGTAATCCGGACTGGCGTAATTGTACGACAAACCTGGAGAGTACCATGCGCTATCACAGGGAGCACAGGCGAGGCTCAATCTGTACGTGCTATTCTATAGTCCGTGAATGAGCCGAATTGCTAAATCCATGCGCTGCTAATGAGTGTGCCGTCGGCCGCGAACACGCGACGTGGTCTGCGTGCCGCCATCGAGAGTCACAACAACCATGACACTTCAGATCAACGCCGGTGCTGCAACGAGCAATTTGACGCCCTGGCTGGACATTGCCCTTTGCGGCGGCTTTGCCCAACGCAAGGCCCAAGACGTGCACGACGAGATTCACGCCAAGGCGCTGGTACTGGATAACGGCGAGACTCGCATCGGCATCGTCGTCTGTGACTTTGTCTGCATGCCCCGGCGCATTGCCGATGCAGTTAAGGCGCGTGTAGCTCAGAATTGCGGTATCGCGCCCAGCAATCTGCTTATTTGCGCCACCCACACCCACAGCGGCCCGGCGATACGCACCGCCCTAGGCGTGAACGAAGACCCAGACTATGTCGATTGGGTGCCGGTCAAGATTGCGGATGCCGTGCGATTGGCAGTAAATCGTCTTCAGCCCGCGCGTATCGGTTGGGGGACGTCGACTGAAGACCGCATCAGCTTCAACCGCCGCTGGTGGATGCGTGACGGCACCGTGCACATGAACCCCGGCATCGAGGATCCCAACGCTGTGCGTGCGACCGGCCCCACTGATCCTGCGCTGAGCTTCCTGTACCTTGAAGACACGACCGGTACTCCGCTGGCAATCCTTGCCACTTTTGCGCTCCACTACGTCGGCACAGACTCGCCGACCGCACTTTCTGCTGACTACTACGGACACTTCACCGCGGAAGTACAGCGCTTACTCGGCCCGCAGTGTCTACCGATCCTCCAGAACGCCACGTCAGGCGACATCAACAACATTGACTATAGCGGTCGGCGGACGTGGAACGATGCAGGGCATGCCCAAGCGCGCAAGATGGCCTCAGTGCTCGCAGGACACGTGCTGAGAGAAAGCCAACTGTTAGAAATGCATGACACCTGTCAATTGGACGCGGTGCTGGAGACAGTAGACTACACCCGCAAGACCATTGCGGCCGAAGACCTTGTTACGGCCCGGCAAATCCTACAAGATCCAGCCGCGTTTGAATATACCGCCGGCCCCTTTAGCTGGGTAGTGGGTCAGCCGGTATCGAAAGGAAATCTTGGCGTTTATGCACAAGCGTGCATCGATCTGGCCGCACTGCCACCCGTGTTAGACACGCGCATACAGTCATTGCGGATTGGGGACGCTGCCTTGGTGGCGCTACCTGGTGAGGTCTTTGCCGATACGGGACTAACCATCAGGGCGGGACGTCCCTTGCTACCAACGCTCATTGCCGAGCTTGCCAACGACTATCTCGGTTACATCTGCACCCAAGAGGCATTGGAGCGGCAGGGCGGCTACGAGACCTGGGCCTCTCCCCATTCCATCGCCGCTGCCGGCACAGCCGAAAACCTCGCGACTGTCGCCGGTCGGCAGCTTGCAAGCCTTTGGCCGGAGGGAACGTAACAGGGCCGCGCAGAAGCACGGTCAAACGCCCAAACCTTGGAAAGCGCTCCATGCACGCTATCTCGCTCGTTAGAGAACGAGAAAGAATCCGCGTTGCGAGCTTGATTGGCGAGGCGTTTGTCTCAGGCAGTCAGGTGCCGGCTACGAAGGCAATTCCGCGCAAACCTGCTCTAAGAAAGCTGCCATTCCTAAGCACGCGGCGCGTTGCTCTGAGCATTACTAGCGCGATCGCCGAAGAGCCGCTGGTAGAGAATTGGGGGCTACGCAATGGGGTGCATGGATAGGGCCAAGGACGACTCAATATTCCAAACCACCTGGGAGACCGCCTGGCCGATGAGGTCTAACTTGCGCACCTGCTCGATGCGTCCGGCCGCTTGACTCGATTCCTGCTTGGAGAGCAACGTGCGGAAAATGCCGCACGCGTCTGCAAGACAGATTATGACGATGTCGCGCGGATCGGGGATCACGTCGCTGAAGAGCACTTCCATGATCCGCAGCTTCACTTCGCGCTCGGCCTTGCCGTCTACTACCGGGTAACGCCGCGACCGGAACACCCAGAGGAAGCGATCGTCCCGGCTCTCCAAAATGCCGTGCGTGATAAGGCGCTTCATCGCTTTGTCGCGAACCGAATACGCACTCTCAGCCGAGTGTTCGATCCAATGGCAGATGTCGTGCACTTCGGTTGACTGGGCAATGCTCTCCAGGGTTGGGTCAAGCAGGTCGTCACCTATAGGCGTGGGATCCAAAAG
This sequence comes from Chloroflexota bacterium, assembly GCA_965221905.1. Taxonomy (GTDB): domain Bacteria; phylum Chloroflexota; class UBA11872; order VXOZ01; family VXOZ01; genus VXOZ01. The sequence continues at coordinate 1,562,927 of OZ244922.1, read as the reverse complement.
GGTAAGCCGTTTTGGATCGGTGTCGATCCTGTTCTCCAATGCAATGTCCATTAGAACAGCGCCAGCAAGGGCATAGCGGAGCGACCACTCGGGAATGTGCGCAAATTCGCCGCTCTCATCGTCGAGAAGCAGCAGCATGATTTCTTCAGCAAATCGCAACATCGGCTTCAATCCTTACTACGCTGTAGGGCCTGCAGCTATCTTAAGACGTTGGAGCTCCTGTAGTCAATGGTACGCTAGGCGGGCCGGGAGACTTCCAGCGTTACGCAATTGCAATTACGGTCTCGGCCTTATGCACTGCCGCCGCGCATGGATGGCAATCGGCTCCCAAACTTACGCCCGTTTCAGTCTCATAATCGATTGACCGTCAGACAAAAGTCTCGTCCATTTCCGTTTGACATCATTGTGCGCTATACTTTCGTCTACAATAGCTGACTTTGCATGGATCGCATACTAAGGAGTGTCGCACGTGAGTACATCACTGCAGGCCGGTGCTGCCACGTCGAACATCACACCGTGGCTAGGCATTGAGATTCCTGGAAGCCATCGCACGCGTTATGCCGAAAACGTCGACGACGAGCTTCTGGCTAAGGCGTTGGTTCTTGACAACGGTGAAATGCGGGTTGCGCTCGTCACGTGCGACCTAATCGCCTTGCCTCAAGGGATCGCGGACAGGGCAAAGGAGCGCATCGCCGCGCGGTGTGAGATACCACCCGAAAACGTCATGATCAACGCCACGCATACCCACACCGCGGCCGGGATCGCCGATCTGCTCGGCACAAATGCGAACGAGGCGTATGTCGACTGGGTGCCGCTCAAGATAGCGGATGCCGTAGAGGCGGCAACCCATCGCATGCAGACTGCGCGAATTGGCTTTGCCACGGCGCACGAGGACCGCATCTCGTTTAACCGCCGCTGGCACATGCGTGACGGTACCGTGCGCATGAACCCCGGCGTCGACAATCCCGACCGCGTAAAGCCCACGTACCCCATCGACCCCGAAATCACCATGCTCTACGTCGAAGGAGCGGACGGTCGTGCTATTGCCGCCGTCTCTAATTTCGTGCTTCATTACGTGGGCACGGACAACGGCCTCTCCATCTCCGCGGATTACTTTGGGCACTTCCACCGGCTCATACAACGCTACCTCGACCCGCAATGCGTCGGTATGCTCTGGAATGGCACCTCGGGCGACATTAACAACAATGACTACAGCGGCAAACGCAAATGGACCGCCAGCGGCCACAAGCAAGCCATCAAGATGGCAAACGTGCTTGCCGGCCATCTCATCACCGAGATTCAACTGATGGAAATGCAGGACGAACTCGTGCTTGGGGCGGCAGTAGACACCTTTGAATTCACTCGCAAGACCATCACGGATGAGGATCTCGCCGTGGCGGAGAAGATCTTGGCGGTACCCGCGGGCACGTATAGTGACTACGACTCCGGGCCGTTTAGCTGGGTGGTCGGCCAGCCGTTGCCGCATCCGCTTTCGGATGTCTACGCAGTTGAATGCCAACGCCTGGCGCAAATGCCGCTGAAGCACAGCGCGCCGGTGCAAGCCCTGCGGCTCGGTGACGCCTCCATCGTGGCATTGCCCGGCGAAATCTTCGTCGAGTTCGGCTTGAGCATCAAAGAGCGCTCCCCCGCTTCACCTCAGTTTGTTGTGAGTCTGGCAAACGGCTATATAGGCTACGTTTGCACGGACAAAGCCCTGACGGAGCATGGCGGTTACGAGACCTGGGCCGGAAACTCCTCCCTGGGCGGGGTCGGCACCGGGCCTGCAATGGAAGAGTGCGCGTTGGAGCTTCTCGGACGGCTGTTCTAGCCGTGGTGCATTGGCGTGTTCGCAGCCGAGCTATTTCCGCGCCCTGGACCCGATAGGCACGCTTGCTTGTCAGTGTCGCAGCACGGCAGCCTACTCGCCGCTTGCATAAGCTAGAAGCAGTTCAAGACTGCAGTTAGAAACCGTATTGATGAACGATAACAACGAGAGGGGCACAAAAGCATGAACGAAAGCAAGATTCGCATCGCCGTCATCGGTTGCGGGGGCATTAGCACCGGTCATATCAATGCCTACGCCCGCATGAGCGAAGCCTGTGAGTTGGCCTATTGCGTTGACGTTGACGAAGAAAAAGCCAAAGCCGAAGCGGAGCGCACCGGCGCAAAATGGTCGACAGACTACCTATCGATCCTCGATGAGGTTGACGCCGTAGACATCTGCACGCCGCCCCATCTCCATGCCGAGATGAGCCTCGCCGCCATGAGTCGCGGCAAGCACGTGCTTACCGAAAAAGTCATGGCGACTACCCTCGAAGACGCCGACGCGATGATTCGCATGGCCGACGAGCAGAACGTCAAGCTAATGGTAGCGTACGTCACCCGTTTCCTACCCATCTGGCAGAAACTCAACGAGCAGGTGACCGGCGGCGCGTACGGTCAGCCCTACATGGCCCAAGTGCGCACGGAAGATAACATGGCAAATCCGGCAGGGTGGCGCAAGTCGTGGAAGACGTTTCCCATGGGATGCCTGCTCAGCCACGGCTGTCACTACGTCGACCAGATGATCTGGAACCTGGGCGACGTCGTGCAAGCCACGTGCCTAAGCGACGACCGCTTCCGCCGGGATACCCTCGGCCGAGAAGATACGGCGGTTTCCATCTACCGCTTTGCCAGCGGCGCTTTGGGCAACTACGTAGCTTCCTGGGGTACCAAGCACAGCGATTGTCATCTGCGTTTCGCGGTCTACCTGGAAGGCGGCGAGCTAATCCTGAGCTACGATCCCGACGGCGTCCGCCGCCTTACGCTCTGGCAAGCGGGCAATAAGGAAGGCACGCTTCTAGTAGAAGATGACCCAAGTAAGGCCGATCTGATGGATGCCTTTAGCGCCCGCAAGAACTTCGCCGGTGAGTGCGAGCACTTCATCGACTGCATCGTAAACGATAGGACGCCGCTCACCGATGGCGTCGAGTCGAAGAAGTCCATGGAGGCCATCATTGCCGCCTATCACGGCGAGGATTACGGCATGATTGCCGACTTACCCCTTGAGAACGTGCGCCCTCAGATGATCTGGCGCAGGACGGACGAAGTCTGGTAGAGCACGCATTTAGTAGGGGCGGTTCGCGAACCGCCTAGCGACAAACGCAATTGCAAGAAGCTGGGGCACGACATGTCGTGCCCCGACGCGTTTCCTCAAACTAATGGAGATTGGATTCGCACGCCCTTCAAGTCGCCATTGGCCGACAACCGCTCACACCAGCGGATCGAGAATGCTCTCGTAGCCGGGCACGAAGAGCCGTTGGAATGTGCGTTCAGCCTGAAAGTCGGTCATGGTGGCAACGTAGTCGCAGGCCACCCGGCGGCGGGCGGAGTCGTCTCGCGCTTCAGCGAACTGGTCTTGAAACTCCAAGGGAAACATTGCCGCGCTTTCCTCCGCCTGGAAGACCTCGAACAAACGATCGATCATGTGATGCGCGCGATAGGCGAGCGTCGTCACCCGGGGTTCGGCAAATACCAACACGAACGCCACCTGCTTGAGCACCTCACAGCGCCGCTCCTGCGCATCGGGCACCATAAGGCCGTACCGGTAACGTTCCGATGAGTCCTCCGTCCAACCCAACCGAGGTGCACCCTGGGCACAGCGCACGAACTCGTTGATCAAGCGCGAGGTAAGGTCCTTCAGCGCGGCGCTCACGTGCCGCGGAGTCGGCAGGCCTTCCAACTCGGTCATGCGTGCAGCCAGCCAGTCTAACTCCTGCACCACTTCGGCAGCCGACCACGAGCGCCCGCGTTCTTCCGCTTCTTCCTGCACTCGCTGGATAACCGCGTCCTGGTTCGAGGGACGCCGCAGGTGGTGCACGGTGATCATGCCGACGTGAATGCCGTCTTCGAGGTCGTGCGCCGAATACGCTACGTCATCGGCCCAATTCATGATTTGGCACTCGAACGAGCGCTCCTCCAACGAGCCGTGCTCGCAAACCCACTCCAGCAGGGGTGCATCCTCGGCATAGCACGACTTCCTCAAACCGGGCCGTGAGCCATGAATCGCCTTATACTTGAGCAGGCCGTCCAGCACACTCCGCGTGAGATTGAGCCCGGAATAGCGGTCCGACTTGACCTCTAGCTGCGTCAGGACGCGCAGGTTCTGGGCGTTCGCCTCGAAGTTGCCATGCTCTGCCATGCGCGTCCGCAAGACCTGCTCGCCGTAGTGACCGAATGGCGGGTGGCCGATATCATGGGCAAGACAGATTGCTTCAACTAAGGTGGGATCAGCTCCCAACCGCAAGGCCAGCGCCTTGCCGATCTGCGCTACCTCCAACGAATGGGTGAGCCGCGTGCGAAAGAAGTCGCCGTAACGCACGCCAAAGACCTGAGTCTTGCCCTGCAAGCGTCGAAAGGCGGCACTGTGAATGATGCGCCCGCGGTCCCGCTCGAATGCTTCCCGGTCGTCGGCAATCTTCTCTTCTTCGGGAAAGAGACGTTCCTCGTCGCGAAGTGTGTAAGCAATCATTGTAATTTGCTATTCATCCGAAGGTATGTAAAGAGTTGGTAGCTAGGTTCTTCGGCCGGGGCCCCGCGAATAACAGTATAACGATAGACGGTCACAGCAAGTTCCGCCAATACCTGCAATCTGCGCTTCCCGTTGGGCGTTACGCCTGCAATTCACAGTTCCTGACCCCAACAGAACCCATGCCTAGGACTTTGCTCAAAATGAGCAGGAACCGGACCCAACCGATGAGGAGGCATCGCACACCAATTACCTAAGCAATTGTGCGGTTAAATGTCTTGACAAGGAAGTTTCTGAATATATAATGAGATTTGGGAAGTCAATCCCTACGTCTGTCCTATAGTCTGGATGTCCAAATCTTGGATGTCCTAAGTTCGCGGGAACCTCTATTACCCGTAGAAAGGAAGACACCATGGTAACCGGAGCATGTGGATTGAGTCGGCGGCAACTCCTGATGGGCTCCGTAGGAGCAGTTGGCGCGCTGGCGCTCGCCGCTTGCGGCGCAGTGCCAGCGCAGCAAATGGCAGACGCGCCGGAGGGCGACTCGGCAGAGGCGTCCAAGGCGGAGGAAGCGCCAAAGCAGATGGAAGCCGCAGAAGTCATTTGGGCATGCTATAACTTGGGCGATGTCCGCAACGCCGTCCTGCAAGACACGGCAGACGCGGCCAACGAAATTATCGACAACGTAACCACCAAGTTGGAGGTCACCACCGGCATCAACGTCTGGGACAAACTTAGGACCGAGTTTGCCGCGAACCAGACCACCTATGACATCGTCGTGAACCAGGTCAATTGGGTGCAGTGGGGCGGCGCATTCGGCATCTTCGCTTCTCACGACGAGTACATGGCGCGTGATGGCGTCACCCGCGAAGAGTATCTCGACATCCCCTCCTGGCTCTGGAAGAACAAACTCTATGCCATTCCCTTCCAGGCCGGCGGCGAGATCGTCTACTACAACAAGCAGTTGTTTACCGACGCCGGTCTCGACGAGCCGACTGCCGCTTGGACGTGGGATGACCTGCTCAACTTGGCGACTCAAATGACACAGCGCCAAGGCGAGGATACCCTGCAGTGGGGCCTGAACATTCAGAACCTCTCGATTCTCGAGGCCCTTGGTTCATTCATGCTTAACAACGGCGGCCAAGTGTTGAGCGAATCCCGCGACCAAGCGCTCTATGGCGAGGACGCCAAGGCGATCGAGGGCGTGCAGTTTGCAGTAGACCTGATTCTCAGACACCAGGTGATGCCTTGGGGTGACGAGAAAACGGAGCTGCGTACATCGGGCGGCGGCACCACTGTGGGCAGTGGCAAGGTGGCCATCGATTGGTACGGCTACTGGACTGTTGGCGATGCGGATAAGGCGCTGGGCGACAATCTGGGCGTTGTTCCGATTCCCAAAGGCCCGGCCGGCATCAGCACTAATGCCGTGGCAGGCAACGCCTGGAGCATCATGGAGTTGAGCAAAGTGAAGGACGCCTCCTGGGAGGTCATGAAGGTCCTCATTGGCAAGCCGGGGCAAGACCTCTGGGCCCTGACCACCTTCCCGGCGCTCATCGAATCCGCGCCGGTCTATACCCAGACGTTCCCCAAGCTGAACTGGGATCCGTTAGTATACCACTGGTCGATTGAAGGGCGCGACTACATGGTCACGCCGGACGCGGGCGAGTTCTGGAGCGCTGCCGGAGGTCCGTTCGGCGCCATGTTCACCGGCGAGACTACCGTACAGGAGGCGATGCGCGAGTCCGCAGCCGCCGCAAACGAAGTATTCGCCAATCGGCCGCCGGAACTCCAGTAGCATTTGCCCGCGAAACGCTACAGGATTTCCCTTAGTGTGAACGGGAAATCGCAAAAGAGAAGTCCAGAAGGGGTACGCGAATTCACGTGCCCCTTCTCTATTTCTGCAACCTACGCATAAACTTGATGCAGAGAACCGCTGTAGCGACCGCAAGCTCCTTCAATCTGTTATTGTATTCGCAGAAATTGTGATTGTGCGAACACGCAGCCCGCACAAGAGAGGACACCGATGCCATCTGATTCTGCAAGCCAAGCGGTTGCGATCGCTTGGAATCAAGAGACAGCCGAAGCCCCATGGACGCGGCGCGACTCGATGGGCTGGGCGGTCTTTCAAGACAAGATGTGGTTCCTGGGGGGGTTCATCCCCACGCGCGTCAATGACGTCTGGTCGTCGTCCGACGGCGTCAACTGGGAAGAGGCCACCCCCACCGCTCCATGGGCCGCGCGCAACCTGCCCTGTACGCTCGTCTACGATGACAAAATCTGGATTTTCACCGGAGCGGATAACCCACACGTCTCATACAACGACGTTTGGTGTTCCGCCGACGGCAAGCACTGGGAAGCCGCTACGTTGGACGCGCCGTGGGGACGACGCAGCGCCGCTTCAGCAGTCGTATACGACGGCAAAATGTGGATGTTCGGCGGTTTTGACATCGCCAAGTTCCACCACTATCAGGACGTTTGGACCTCGACCGACGGCAAGAACTGGGACTTGGTGGAGGAACATGCGCCGTGGAGCGCCCGCAGCATGCAGACCTCCGTGGTCTTCGACGGCAAGATGTGGCTCATGGGCGGCGGCGTTTACAACACGAACTACCCCAATAACACCGTTGTTAACCACAACGACGTCTGGTGTACGACCGACGGCAAATCATGGGAGATGGTCGCGGTGGCCGCGGCCTGGCAGGAGCGGCGCTTCCACGCTTCGGCCGTGTATGACGACAAGATGTGGATCATCGGGGGCCACACCCACGGCAACCGCAACGACGTGTGGTTCTCCGCAGACGGCGCGCATTGGGTGGAAGCCGTCGGCGACCCCATCTGGCCCATTCGCCACGCGCCGGTCTGCTTGACCTACCGCGACAAGCTGTGGCTGATCGGCGGCTTCGGCGACACGCTCTATAACGACGTGTGGTCGTATCAGCGGTAATGGGCATGCAGATCACCGCCGGGCCCTACCTGCAGAACGTCGCGCGGGACGCCATCACGGTCATGTGGCACACCGACGAACCTGCCACGTCCCTGGTGGAATACGAGAAGAGTGCCAGACTTGGCTGGAGCGCCTACGTCGGCAGACCGGAACCAACGTACCCGTGCCGGATCGAAAGTGATGAGCTGCGGACAATCCATGCGGTTCGCCTCACGGGGCTGGAGACCGAACAGGACTATTTCTATAGAGTTTCTTCTTCCACACCTGGCGGAGACTCCGTTACATCAGAAGGCGCCAGCTTTCGCACCGCCGTCCGCGATGGCTCTCCCTTCTCGTTCGCCACCTACGGCGACAGCATGCGCGAGCACGATGTCCATCAGCGCAACGCGGACCTTGCCCGCGCGTACCGCACGGACATTTGCGTAGGCGCGGGCGACCACGCCCAAGACGAGATCGCGCGATTTGACGGCGATTTCTTTGCCTGCACGGCGGACCTGCTGCCGTATACCCCGTGGTTCGCGGCGATGGGCAATCACGATTCACCCAACGAGGGGTATTTTCGCTACTTCAATTACCCGGAGCCCCACTTCTGGTACTCCTTCAACTACGGCGCTGCGCACTTTACGGTGCTCAATAGCAACATGGACTACCGGCCGGGTTCCGAGCAATGGCACTGGCTCGAAAACGATCTGGTCACCTTCCGGCACGCCCGTTGGAAGTTTGTCTTCTTCCATCATCCGCCGTACTGCTCGAACAACTGTGAAATTCCGGCGACGCGCGTGCTCTGCCCGCTCTTCGAACGCTATGGGGTTGACATCGTATATACGGCACACGCCACCATCTACGAACGGTTCCATCCGCTGCGGAGTGGGCAATACGCGAGCAAGGATGGCGTTGTCTATTTTGTCTCCGGAGGCGGTGGATACGACATGAGCCTGTCGCCCAGCGAGCTCTGGGACCACCGGCATCCCGTCTCCGCGCTGGCCAAGTCTACGAATCACATTCTGCTGACGACGGTGGCGCCGGATGAATGTCAGGTACGCGCCATAGATTCCGATGGCATCCTGTTCGACACACTGACCTTGAGCAAACCGGCAGCCGCGCTCGCTCCTCAGCCTGCCGCCAGCCTGCAACTACCGTATCCCGACCTCCCTCCGGCCGGCACTGTGGTCGCCGGCATGGCTGAGGGCGCCGCGCGGTGGGTGTTGCCGCGAACTCAATACGCCCGCGACGCGGCGGTGGTGCGCACCGGCGAACAGAGCATCCGCTGGCACAAGTCCGGTGGAGAGCCCGTTGTCCCGGCAATCCGCCGCGTGCTCAAGGATGACGGCAAGCTGCTGGACGCGGTTGCCGGCAAGCGCTACGCGCTTGAAGCCTGGGTACGCACAGAAGACGTGCGCGGCAGGATTGCAGTTTCACTGGAGTGGAGCGGCGACATGGGATTCATCGGCCGCGTGCAGTCGCAGCCGCTTACCGGAACGCATGAATGGACGCGACTGGACATTACCACTCCCGAATTACCTTCTTATGTCTACTGTTTTCGGGTCGTGCTCTCTGCCCTGCCGGACACTAGCGGTACCGCCTGGTTCGATGACATCGCGGTAAGTGAAGTCGAATAGATTCTTCATTGCCGCGCACCGAAAGCGCTCTGCTGGCCTCTCAGTGCTGGGCAGCGCTCCAAGAATTCGAACTAGGTCGGCTCAGCGGAATTCCTTCTGCTGCAGTGATGTTTTTTCAACGTGGGCTGACTGCCCATCTAAGTAAAATAATCGGCGTTTTTCAACAAATGCGTCGTCAATACCGAGCGGTATTGACGACGCTTTGGCCTTGTGGGATACTACTGCTACCCGACAAGTGTGAGTAGAGGGGAAAGGAGGCTATTCCGCCCTACGGGCGTGAGTGTTTCGATTAGTGTAAACCTGTCATTTGCCGCTCCAATGGGAGTTGGCTGACTGAGGAGTTTCAAAAATGCAAGAGAAGCTACACGTCTTTTCCCGCCGTGGGATTTTGGCGGGTGCAGGCGGTATTGGTGGAGTGGTCTTATTGGCGGCGTGCGGCGCAGTGCCAGTTGCACAGACTGGCGAGATGGCCGACGACAAAGAGCCGGAGCCTGAGGCCAAGGAAGAAGTGGTGATGGAAGAGAAGATCATGCGGATTGACGAGACCTTCGTCCCGTCCGATGGTCGCTACGAGGCATTCCGGAACACGTTGAAGACGGCCGAGGAAGTGCTGGGTATTAAGACAGAGGTCGTACCCGGTGAGTATGGTACCATCTGGGAAAGACGGCAGACGAACCACGCGGCCGGACAAGCCGACGTGGATCTTTCCATCAACCAGATCAACTGGTACGGTTATGGCGGATTGAACGGGATCTTCCCCGATCACATCCCCTTCTTCCAGCGCGACAAGCTTCCGTTGGAAGACTACTTCAACGCCGATCTACGTTCTTGGACCTGGCAGAACAAGCTTTATGCCGTTCCCATGCAGTCCGGCGGCGAGGTAGTGCTGTTCAACAAGGAATACTTCGACGAGGCCGGCCTGAACTATCCCGGTGGTGACTGGACCTACGACGACCTGCTCGCTATGGCGGAACGGCTCCATAAGCCTGACGACGGCCGCTGGGCGATGCAAGTTGGCCAGAACAGCCTCTGGTATATGGGCGGCACCTTCTTGCTCAACTTTGGCGGGTCCATCATGGACGAGACCGACAACAAGGCGCTCTACGGCGAGGATCCCAATTCGCTGCGTGGCGCCCAGTTCAATGTGGATCTCCATATCAAGCATCAGTACACCCCGTCCTCCGAGGATATAAAGAAAATCACTACCGGTAGTGCCGGTATCGGCATCCTCGAGTCAGGGGCCCTTGCCCTTGAGTTCAACGGCATGTTCCGTTACAACGCCGCCAAGACGCACTTGGAGGAGAGGTTGGACATCGCCATGCCGCCGAAGGGCATCGAACAGACGGCCACCCTGGTCGGCAACGGCTATTCCCTTATGACCCTTTCTCCGGACCAGGAGACCGCTTGGAGCTTCCTCAAGTATATCCATAGCGACGAGGGTGCCGAGGAATCTGACTATTTCGGCTACATTGCGTGGCCGCCGATTATCCGGCACGGCCTGTTTCCGAAGTGGGCAGCGCGCTACGAAGGCACGCAGGTCGAGCAGGTCGTGAACGGCTGGGCCGCTGGCGGGCGTCCCTTCCCGCGCGTGCTTGAGTTCAGCGAAGCCTTTGGTCCGTCCAACGCGCCGTGGTACCAGGCATTGAAAGGCGAGATCACCGTGGCCGAGGGTCTGCGCCAATCTGCCGACATCCTCAACGAGATCATTTCGCGCCGCCCCGAGGAGTATCGCGAGACTTAAGTCTCGACCCTTTGAGTACGCGAACCTGATCTTCTTGATCGGAGCAAGTGGAGTAGGGGCACGACATGTCGTGCCCCTACTTGCGTCTGTGCACTTGCCCGGGCAAACCGCCATTCAGGAACAACACGCTTTGCCTGCTCCCATCCGAAGTGGCGTAATTGCCTCACTCACTTTCCCAAGGTGGGTTGTTGAATGACTCGGCCTTATTGCTTCCCAAATCCCCCATCTCCACTCTAGTGCTCCATTGATCCATCCTGCGATAGTGATACCTACGGACAAGACCGGGGCGTCCCGGTATGTATGGCCAAAGCGATAGTTGGGCGCTAGTCGCTCCGCGTTTCCAATGATCTTGCATCGGTATATAATCGCATTGGTAAAGTACGCTAAGTCATGAGGCGGTACCTGCCTCGCAGAAACGCGGCTGGAGCAAGATTCGTACTGCAAAAGGAGAGCCCTATGGCTGTGTCGAACAAGATTTTCTTTTCCTATTTCGTCGACTGTGAACCACTGGCCGCCAAGTCGCCCCGCTGCGGCGGGCCGGGGTCGTGGGAAGTGAGCGAGCGCACGGTGCGCAACATCCGGCAGTCTTTCGAATCGCACGGCCTGCTGCCTGCGGTCACCTTCAACCTTACGCCCGAGGCGGCTAAGGCTCATGCCGACATGATGCGGGAGTGGCACAGCGAGGGCGTGAACATTGGAATCCAGCCTAATGTCCCCGGCTTTCGCTATCCGAAGTACGAAAACGATCTCGGTCAATACGACGAAACCACGCAGCGCCAGATCATCGCCGAGGCTACGGAGGACTTTGAGACTGCCCTGGGTTTTAGAACCGACACCTACTGCGCGTGCTGTGGGTCGAAGAGTCCGGTTACGCTCCGCCTGCTTTACGAAGCGGGCTACCGGCAGTACATTGCGCCTGCGCCGGGTCGCTACTTCCCGGACCGGTCGGACCGCTGCACAGAAGGCGACTATCCTTTTCCCCACTGGGGCAGCACACAACACCACGTGTTGGGAGGCTCCTTGCCAGTTTGCGTGATTTCCTGCAGCGGCGAAATGAGCGGCGGCCGTTGGGCGCGGCCCCGCGACCTGCGCTCGGAGGAGCCGGTCAGCGATGACAGCAGGGAACTCTACCGCACCATCATCGATTGGAATCTGGAGCTTTCCGGTCTTATCCAAACTCCGGTGCGGGCGATTATCGGCGCCACGCACAACTCCGAAAAAGTCAATATCCCCAACGTGGACTACGTCTTGGAGTACATTCAGGAAGCAACCGAACGCGAGGGCCTTGAACTCGTGCCGGCCTCGTTCCCCATGATCCGCATGGCGCTTGAAGAGGCCTTGCCGCTTTCCAAAGCGACATTGCCTGCATAAGACAATTCAGATTTGGAGGCATTACCTATGGCAACCACTCTTGACCGTGTAACACTCGAGGAACTACAACCTGATGCGTCCAGGGAAGAGGCGATAGCGCCGGAATTGCGCGTCATCGAATACCAGAACGAACGACTTGTACGGAGCGCGTTTCCTTTTAGCTATCAAGCCCCTGACGCCATGCTGACGGAACTGCGGCAACGATACCGGCTTGATGACGTAATCGCATCCGGTAAGACCGAGTTCGATCAGGTGCTCCTTTTGCGCGAATGGGTGCACACCCGCTGGAAGCATGGCTGGACGCGCGTGCCCGAGCCCCGCAATGCACTAGAGATACTGGCTGCGGTAGAGCAAGGCAAGGACTTCAATTGCGGCTACTTTGCGGTCACATTGATGCAGTGCCTCTTGTCTCTTGGATTCGTCGCACGTAACTTGAGCATCTGCAAGACGGAGAGCGATTGGATGTCCGCCGACGAGGGCAACATCGGTCATTCAATCGTCGAATTCTGGTCCCACGAATACCACAAGTGGGTACTGCTCGATCCCGACCTGAACGTGCATTACGAACGCGACAGTATCCCGCTCAGCGTCCTTGAAATCCACACTGCTTGGGCCACTCGCCGCTGGGATGAAGTGACCATGTTGACAGGGCCGACCCCATTCCGAGTGACGGACAAGGTGGAATCCGGAGCAGGCACCACATTCCTGAATCTAGACAATCAAGACGCCGAATTTCAGATCTTTGGCTGGCACAATGTCGGTGACTATTACTACCACGTGGTGCTTCCGATGCGTAACACCCTACATTCGTCCAACGAGTATGAAGCTGCGCTGGAATGGATTGACCCCTGGACACCGCCACGCATCATCGCCTACAACCGGGCGAACAGCAGCCACTTTACCAGCAACGTAGACGATCTCTACTGGTCAGTCGATCAAGTGCAGATCAATCTCAAGGTAGATCAAGCAGCTTGGGAGAGTAGAAAAGCCGTGCTGTCCGTGTCGCTCGACCACAGCATGCCCAACCTCGATCAGCTACTCGTGCGCCTTAACGATGAAGAGTGGCGCGAGACGACACCTGAGTTCGCCTGGCACTTGCGCGCGGGTAAGAACCAGATTATGGCGAAAGGTAAAAACTGCTTCGGACGCGAAGGGCACGTCAGCCGCATACTGCTTCGCTTCAATCCGTAACGTCTAGGGTATCGTTTAGTGTCCGCCCATATGGAGAGTGCGCCGAGCCGCGGCCGGCGTGTACTCTATCGGGGTAATATGCAGTCAATTTCCCAGTAACATCACCTCAAGCAAAGGAATGAACAGGAGATGCCTATGAACGTCTTGGCAGACCAGGGGAACATCCTGGAGCAGGATGCGGACCTTGTCGTCGTCAACCTTTTCGATGGCGTAACCGAGCCGGAAGGCGGCACCGGCGCGGTGGATCGCGCCCTCAACGGTCAGATTAGTAACGTCATATCCGCCGGTGATTTCGAAGGCAAGCTGAACGAAACCCTTTACCTTTACACCCAAGGCGCCATTCCGGCACGGCGTGTACTCCTCATCGGTCTCGGCAAGCAAGACGATTTCACGCTGGATCACGCCCGCCAGGTGGCGGCGAAAGCAGCGCGTACGGCACGCGACCTTGGCGCGAAACGGGTTGCCAGTATCGTGCATGGGGCCGGTATTGGAGGACTTGACCCTGCCGACGCTGCCCGTGCTGCGGCTGAAGGTACAACTTTAGGACTCTACCGCTATCTGCGCTACTCATCTGACGACAGCAAGAAAGAGCTCGATTCCGTTACTTTTGTCGAAGCCGACTCTGCGAAATTTGCTGAGATATCCGCTGGCGTGAGCGAGGGCGTCGCAATTGGCGGCGCCCAGAATTTCGTCCGCGACCTGTCCACGACACCCGGGAGCGATCTTCCACCGGCCGCCCTAGCTGAAGCGGCCAGCACTATGGCGCAGGAATTCGGCCTGCAGTGCACCATTCTCGGGCCGGAAGAGATCGCCGCGGAGAACATGAACGTAATCTTGGGGGTTTCCCGCGGCAGCGATCAGCCCTGCCGCTTCATCGTCCTCGATTACACGCCGGCCGAGGCGACCGACCAGACCATCGTCCTTGTTGGGAAAGGCATCACCTTTGACACCGGCGGACTAAATCTCAAGCCCGGCGACTCGATGCGCCACATGGAATCGGACATGGCGGGCGGTGCCGGCGTCATCGGTGCGATGCGCCTGGTGGGCCACTTCAAGCCCAGCGTGCGCGTGATCGGCTTGGTGCCTGCGTCCGAGAACATGCCCGGCGCCAATGCTTTCAAGCCGGGCGATATTCTGCGGGCCGCAAACGGCAAAACCATCGAGATTGATAACACCGACGCCGAAGGCAGGCTCGTCTTGGCCGATGCGTTGTGCTATGCGCAGCGGTACAACCCGTCAGCCATCATTGACATGGCAACCCTGACAGGGGCCGTCATCGTCGCTCTGGGTCAGCATGCCGCCGGCCTGATGACAAACCATGCCGGACTTGCGGCCAGGGTCAAGGCAGCGGGAGACTTGACGGGCGAGCGTGTCTGGGAACTTCCCCTGTGGCCGGAGTATGAAGAGCAGGTAAAGAGCCCCATTGCCGACGTGAAGAACACCGGCGGCCGAGCCGCGGGAAGCATCACCGGTGCGGCGCTTCTCAAGCTCTTTGTCGATGAGAAACCTTGGGTGCACCTGGACATTGCCGGAGTGGACTACACAGACCTGGACCGACCCTACATTCCGAAAGGCAGCAGCGGATACGGCGCACGGCTTCTCTTTCAGATCGTACGTGACTGGGACAACGGACTCGACTCTGGGTAAGCCTATCGGCTCAGAGTCTTCGCGCATAGCCCGTTAAGGCAGGAATCGAGTCTATCGGGAGATGGAGGTAGTCCGGTTGTGGATGTCAGCCGCTTCAATAGCGAGGGCAAGCTGACCCTTGCCCTTGCACGCAACGAAGCGCTCTTCTTCCAGGTGGATGTGGTCCAGCCGGAGCACCTTCTGCTTGCGCTCGTCGCTATCCCTCAGTGTCCCGCCTCCCGTCTCTTGCGGGAGTTGGGGCATGATCTAGTCGTCATTGTACTTGAAGTCGTTGCTTTAATTAGATTTGGCCCAACGAGAACAGACCCTCCCAGCCCAGGTCTCTCTGCTGTTAGCTTGCGTGTGTTGGAACGTGCACACGAAGAGTCGCGGGCCATGTGCGCTGAACGAACCGGTACTGAACACCTGCTTCTCGGCCTTCTCCGCGAAGACAGTTTGGCGCAACACGTGCTAGCAATTAGCCTGGGTGTGAAGATCGACAAGGTTCGCAGAATGGTCGGAGGCCGGGCGTGTCAGAATCCGGAAGAAGGCTCGCAGCGTTGCAAGTGACCGGTACGCCAAGTGCGGTCCCGCACGAGCGTGGCGGCTCAATTGCCATGATATAATGCGACTAGAGCAGAACCTGGGTTTTTACTATCGGAAGAGCAGCCTAGTGGCGGATATTGTCAACCGTTTAACCGACATGGGCAAGCAGGCCCTCGCGCTTGCGCGCAATGAGGCGCTCTTCTTCCAACACCAGCAGATCAGACCGGAGCACATCCTGCTTGCTTTGGTTGCCCTCCCGGAATGTCTTGCAGCGCGCCTGCTACGCGAGTTAGGGCTTGATCTGCACGTGATTGTGCGTGAGATCGTTGCCGCCATCGACTTCGGCCAATCCCGAGAAGCCTTTGCCAGCCCACGGCTCTCTTCTTCCGGCATACGCGTGCTTGAGCTCGCCGACGAAGAGTCGCGATCACTCTCCTCAGAATACATCGGCACGGAGCACCTGCTGCTCGGTCTTCTCCGCGAAGAGGAAGGCCTGGCATCGCATGTCCTCATCAATCGCTTGGGCGTGCAGACGGACGTGATGCGGCGCATGGCAAACCGCTGGTCGCGTAAGAGCCCCGAAGTAGGCCGACAGCGTACCCGCGAACGCTCTCGCCGCCAGGAGCGAACTTCGATTCTTGAGCAGCATGGGCGTGATCTCACGCAAATGGCCCGCCAACAAGAACTGGACCCCGTCATTGGCCGGGAGAAGGAAGTCGAGCGCATGAGCGAGGTGCTCTTGCGCCGCCGCAAGAACAATCCCGTGCTTGTGGGCCCGGCCGGCGTTGGCAAGACCGCCGTCGTTGAGGGCTTAGCGGAACGCATTGTTTCAAAAGAAGCCGCTTCCGTAATGCATGACCTGCGTGTTGTGCAACTCGATCTTGCCGGTCTCATTGCAGGCACAAAGTTCCGCGGCGAATTCGAAGAGCGGCTCAAGCGACTCATCGAAGAGGTGAAGAACGTCGACAATCTCATACTCTTCATCGATGAAGTACACATGATCCTGGGTGCGGGAGCCGCCGCAGGGGCAATGGATGCCGCCAACATGCTCAAGCCCGTGCTTTCGCGGGGCGAAATGCGCATGATCGGCGCTACGACGTGGGAGGAATACCGCCGCTACATCGAGCGCGACGGCACGTTGGTGCGGCGCTTCCAGCCGATTGCGGTTGAAGAGCCGGCGTTCGAGGAGACCGTCGCAATCCTGGCGGGCATTCGAAAGCTCTATGAGACCTTCCACGGCGTGACCATAACAGACGAAGCGCTCGTTAGCTCAGTGCGGCTGGCCCAACGCTACTTACCCGGTCGCTTCTTCCCCGACAAGTCGATCGACCTTATTGACGAAGCGGCTGCGCGCTTGAAAGTCTCGCGCCTCACGGCCCCTTCTGAGATGCGCAAACTGAAGCATCGGCTGGAATTACTCCAAAAAGAGGCAAAAGAGGCCCGGGAAGAGGGCAATTACGATTGGATTACGCGCGTCAATAGCGAGATTGAGAACTTGCATATGCAGCTACGCGAAATAGAAATCGGGTGGCGGAGAAAACTCGCGGAGCACAATGCTGAGATCGGCAAGAAAGAAATCGCAGAGGTTATTGCACAATGGACCGGCATACCCAGCAGTACGGTAGACACCGATGAAGCCAAGCGTTTGATGAAGATGGAATCAGAAATAGCCCGGCGCATAGTCGGCCAACAGCAACCGGCGCGTGACGTTGCCCAAGCGCTGCGTCGGGCGCTGGCAGGGGTAAAGGACCCGGCACGCCCGATTGGATCCTTTCTCTTCATTGGCAGCGCGGGCGTGGGCAAGACTGAACTTGCCAAAGCCATTGCGGAGTTCATGCTGGGTGACGAGCAACAAATGGTCCGCATCGATATGTCCGAATACGATGAGTACCACACGGTATCGCGTCTCATTGGATCGCCTCCCGGTTACGTGGGCTATGATGACGCCGGACAACTCACGGAGGCAGTGCGGCGACGGGCGTATGCCGTTATTCTGCTCGATGACATCGATAAGGCGCATCCTGCCGTATTGGACGCTCTCCTGCAGATTCTCGACCACGGCCAGCTAACCGATGGTCACGGACGCGTTGTGAGCTTCCGCAACACCGTGCTGATCTTCACCTCCAACTTCTTCGACGATGATCCGAATCGGATCGGAATTGGCTTCAACGCAGACAATACGGTAGTGGATTATGAGCGCATCAAGAAGGCCGCGCTCAAGGCGCTTGAACGCAATCTACGCCCTGAATTCTTGAATCGGGTGGATACAGTATGCGCATTCCGTCAACTAAACGATGACGACATTCACAACATCGCTCGGCGGCTGGTCCAAGAGTGTGTATTGCATCTCGCTACCGAAGGCGTGACCCTCGAAGTAGAAGATCCGGTGATCGAGCACCTTGCCAAGCGCTGCGGCGCCGCGCAGGGCGCGCGGCCCCTGCGCCGGCTCATCACTGCACTGCTCGAAGACCCCCTGACCGATCTCCGCCTCAAAGATGAAACGCTAACGCACTGGCTCGTCACCCTCAATGCAGCCGGAGACAACGTTGAAATCCAACCGGCTGAGGTGCCGATCGGCTGACTCGTGCAGAGAATGCTGCACCACTTGCTTGACCTACTGCTGCCTCAACGCTGCGTAGGATGCGGCAGTCTCGGCGAAAACCTTTGCCGAGACTGCATCGGGCGGTTCGCCAATCTGCCGACCCTGCGCTGTCCTCTCTGCGACACAGCGGTCACCAAGCCATACACGCTCTGTCGCGCGTGCAGTATGAAGTATCCAAGGCTCCGTGGAATTGTGACGATAGGCGCATATGCCGGGCCACTCCGCCATGCAATCCACCAATTCAAGTATCGCGGCCGCACGAGTTTGGCAAGGGAATTAGGAGTATTGATGAGCGAAACCCTAACGGAAGCGGGAATACCGCCATGCGCGGCGGTTGTCCCGGTCCCGCTCCATCCCAAACGCGAAGCCGCGCGCGGCTTCAACCAAGCTTCGCTACTTGCCCGGGAAGTTAGCGACAGTCTGCACGTACCCGTGCTGAGGGACGGCATGGCGCGCACGGCGGACACACCGCCTCAGGTAGGGCTTTCGCGAGAGCAGCGTCTCCGCAATGTTGCCGGTGCTTTTTCAGTACGCCGCGGCGCCTTCAGCCACGGCGGCATGCTGCTCGTGGACGACGTGGCCACAACCGGGGCAACCCTGGTTACGTGCGCCGGCAGACTGGCGCAAGATGGGGGCGCGCCCTGGATCTGGGGCGCTGTGCTCGCTCGCGGCGGCTGAGCGTCAAACTTTCCTAGGGGCCAAATGTTGGCCTGTTCCGGGCCTCATGTTTGTAGTAGTTAGGAGGGCCGGCTGGCCGCAAGTGGTATCTACCGGACGAGAGTACCCGTGCACTCCGCACGAGCCAACACAAGTGACTTGGCATTCTGAACCAAGGCTAGATGCGAATGCGACCCACCTGCTGGGTGTCGAAGATGTGGGTGCTATCGACAAACCGAACGAGCAAGCGCTGACCGGTCATGACGAGCGTTTGCGTGCGAACGCCTCCGCCGAAGAAGCGCACGCCGCGCAGCATATCGCCGTCGGTCACGGCGGTAGCTACAAAAATCATCTGCTCTCCGCTGGCTAGCTCATTGATATTGAACACACGGTCGGGATCTGAGATGCCCATGGATTTCACCCGCTCGCGTTCCTCGTCGTTGCGGTACCAAAAGCGGCCGACCATGCCGCCGCCAAGACAACGCAGTGCCGCTGCGGCAAGCACGCCCTCCGGCGCACCCCCGATTCCCATGACCGCATGCACGCCCGTGCCCGATATTGCGCACGCCACTGCCGCCGTCACGTCACCGTCGGTGATGAGCCGAATGCGCGCACCGGCGCTGCGTACCTCTTCTATGAGGTCTCGATGCCGGTCGCGGTCGAGAATGACTACGGTAAGGTCTTGGACGCGCCGCTGTAAGGCATCGGCAATAATCTGAAGGTTGGCGAGCACCGGGAAGTCCAAGTTTATCTTGCCGGCAGCCGGCGGGCCGACTATGAGCTTTTCCATGTAGATATCCGGCGCGTGCAGCAGTCCGCCGCGCTCACTAACGGCAATCACGGCAATAGCATTATTCAATCCCCTGGCAACGAGGTTCGTGCCTTCCAAAGGGTCTACGGCGATATCCACCGACGGACCGCCTTCACTGCCAAGTTGCTCGCCAATGTACAGCATTGGCGCTTCGTCTCGTTCTCCTTCACCGATTACTACTGTGCCGTCCATCGCGATTTCCTGGAGAGCGGCACGCATCGCCTTCACTGCTGCATCATCTGCGAGTTCCACGCTACCTTGACCCATCGTGCGCGCGGCAGCTATCGCCCCTTCCTCGGTTACACGGACAAATTCAAGCGCCAGGTGCGTTTCTATACTGGTCAATGGAATTGAATTCGGCCCATTCACGCTCTCGGCCGCAGGCCCCGTTGCCATTTTCACTTGCCTTTC
Organism: Chloroflexota bacterium; assembly: GCA_965221905.1. Classification (GTDB taxonomy): domain Bacteria; phylum Chloroflexota; class UBA11872; order VXOZ01; family VXOZ01; genus VXOZ01. Next base: position 1,542,901 of record OZ244922.1, on the reverse strand, counting down.
GATTTTCGTCACGTTATCAGTATGGTGTGACCGTCTCAAGTGGACGCTTCGTATCCTGTAGTCCCATCAAGTGTTTCATTCTGCACCGCTCAAGACCTCTCCTCACGGAGCAGTCTCATCTTGAATATACGACCTGCAATTCTGCGCCGCAAGGCTACCAACCGCCCGGCCTGCTATCTCCTCCACATTCATGGGCAATCTAAGTACCTGGTCCACGCCGTTCCAATCCCAGCGCGTGCGCGTGCGTGGTTCGACCAGCAGAATTATCGTTAGGGGCACCTGGGCAGCGGCCTTGATGCCAGAACACTCCTCGTATACGTGCGGATAGATGAACGCCTCATCTAGCAAGAGCACGCGCCTTCGCCACGGCTCGCCTTCGATCTCTGACACCAGGTAGCTCGTAAGCTCTTCCAGGTTGTGGGGTGTGTGCACGGCTACACCTAGCGTGCGCAGCACCGCGACCACCCTCGAGCGTATAAGAGGATTAGCAAGCGCAATGATTATCTCGGCATTCCGCTGCATTATCTTTCCCCATGGTTAACGCCGTCTGGGAGCACGACGCCTCAGCGACCGCAAACGTGCCGGCCAAGGCAATTGAGCAAAGCGCTGCTGTTGGCGCCGCACCTCACCCGCCATGGGGAATTGCAGCCGCGGCAAGCGCACCGCGCGCACGAGGGAGCCAAAGATGCCGATTTCGTACCAAGTCAACCGGAGACGGCGCACGCCAATGTCGGCAACGAAGAGAATCAGTGCAATGATCACGAGCGGCTGCCAGAAGGGGCGATTGTATCCTTCCGGCGGCGGCCGGTCGTGGCGAAACGCTTCTGCCGCGCTGGTGAGCGCCCTGCCGCCGGTAACTATAGCGAGACGCCTGAGCAGCCGATAGTCGGTCTCAAAGCTCAAGAATTCCGCGGCCACCGGCACGACCGCGCCAGTAATCTGCTCCACCACCGGCGTGTCCCCATCGTATTGCGTAATCCGCAGCGCATATACTCCGGCCTTGTCCGTAGTGAGCGTACCTTCGTACTGTCCCGGCGCCGTCTGCGGCAAGTTGAGGGAGAACGCCCGCTGTTCCGGCCCGGCCACCTCGACTTCAGTATTGAGTAAGTTGCGAATGTTGCCCTGCTCATCCACGGAATCGACGGCAACCGTTACGTCGTTACCATCAACCCGAACCTGGGTCGCCAGTTGCGGATTGAGCGGACTCGGCATCGTCCAGCGCACCATCTGCGCCCAGAATCGTTGGTTTTGGGGCCACTCACCCCAATCAGCCGCCCAATCCTGTCCCGCGTCGCTCGTCCAGGCCACCGCGCGGCCCAATCCGTACTGCCACTGCGCCAAAATCACTTCACTAGTATCCGAGAGTAGTGGGGTCTCAGCCGCTGCCTTCGGCTCCGTGCGCACAAAGGCGGAAAGATTAGGCAGAGAATCCGGCAGGATGGCACGGAGAATTGGGCTAGCCGTGACTACGCGGGGCTGGAAGAGACGACTCATAACGAGCGATCGGCTCGCGCGCTGGCTCTCTTTCGTTACTACCTGCGGGATATTTTCTGGAACATCAGCATAGTAGTAGCGGCCGTCCCCCAGCCTGACCAGCCGCTGCAAGAGATTCTGGTCCGCATCTGCCCCAATCGCCACCGCCGAAAGAGTGATGTGATCGCGCCGCATGCGTGTCATCAGGGTTTCCCAGAGACCGGGCGCGGACGTTGACTGGCCGTCAGTCACGAGAATAATGTGCTTAACCTGAGCCGGAGTGCGGCGGAGTGTATCGTAGGCAAGCTGCAACGCATTGTAGATGTCGGTGCCCCCGCCAGCCTCGATAGTAGAGACTCGCCGCACGACGTTCTTGGCATCTTCCGCATTATTCACCGGCGCGGGACGCACCACCCATTGGGGCGAGTATTCGAACGCCAATATGCCCAGCACGTCGCCGGTCTCCAGTATCTCCACTGCCTGCGCCGCGGCTTCCCGCGCCATGGCAATCTTAGACACCGGCGCACCCTCGTTCATGCTGCCCGATTTATCGATGAGCAGCGCCAACGCTAAGGTCGGCAACTCCTCATGGTCCGGCGGTTGCGAGATCACAGGCAGCGCGTGTTCCAATGGGGTGCCGCCGTAATCGCCCATGCCAAACGCCGCTGGGCCGCCGAGTGCCACCAGACCGCCTCCAAAGCTCTGCACATAGTCTTGCAGTGCTTGCATCTGCTGTTCGGTGAGCAAGGAAGCCGGTATATTCACGAGCACGACGCTGGACACACCGTCCAGGTCTTCCGGGCGGGCCGGAAGCTGGGCCGGCGTCACGTTTTGCGCTTGAATGCCTGCTGCCTGGAGGGCCTGCGTGAGAATGATCGCGTCACCGATAGAATTCTCCACCACCAGCACAATACCCTTGGGGCCAACCTGCGAATAGCCGTAGGCGTCATTGTTCTGTGGGCGCTGATCGTTGGGCGCTACCACTTGGGCGCGGAAAGAATAGAATCCTTCTTCGATGCCGGGTTGCTGAATGGAAAAGACATTCTGTCCATATTGAAGTACAACCGGTCCCTCGCTAACGAGCGTTTCGTTCATAAACAGCCGCAGCACCGCCTCACCTTGCGTAGTGGAGGCTACGGTAACCCGCACCTCAAAGCTCTCTTCAGCGCGCAGCGCATTCGGCGGCCCCACCTCGGTCACCGCGGCATCCACTCCGGGTACCGCAAGCAGCGGCACGACGTCCACTTGCACTCCCTGTGCCGCGACTACTTCCGCGGCGCGCATGACGTCACCGGCCGTTTGATTGCCGTCCGACAGCAAAACGATACGCTTGGGCGCGTCCGGCGGAAACAATGAAGCGGCCATCTCCAGCGCGTTGGCAATATTCGTGCGCTCGTCGCGACCGGCAATGGCATCACCTGCTTCTAGATTGCTGCGACCGAATGGCTGATCGATGCGTGTGTCCGCACCAAACGTCAATATCGCAAAGCGGTCATCCGGCGAACTTTCCTCTCCCGCTAATTCAATCCACTGGCGCGCGGCAGCCTGTGTTGCGGGAGGTACGCTCGCAGAGGTATCTAGCAAGAAAATCGTATTGACCGGCCCACCCGATAACGGCAGTCGCAGCCCTGCCAGCGCCAAGATAAGCAAGGTAACCGCAGCCAACCGCAATGTCGTCGCCAAGGAGAGCGTGCGTCGTGAAAGCTGCATCACGCCATGCACGGCAACGAAAATAACAATGCCCCACGCGAGAGGGATCAGGACCAGCAGCCACGGTTGTGTAAAGTAGGCAAACATCGTTACGTACGCACCCGGTGGTACCACACCCATTCAAAGAGCAGAAGGAAGAGCACGATTAGCGCCAGAAACCTCCAGATTTCCTGGAAGACGGGCAGATCCACCGGCGGTACGGCCGCTGCACTACCGGCAACCGCGGGAATCTGTGCCCCAACGTTTGTTTCCGCCATCTCCTGGAGACTCACAATAAATACTTCACGGTAGATTTCCTGCTCCCCCGCATAGTGGAGCACGCGATAGACTCCGAGGTCTTCTGTTCCGGAGAAAGGAATACGTTGTCTACCCACAAATGAGACACGTGCGCCTCCCGGCTTTTCTACGATCAAGCGGTCGGCATGCGGATGCAGTCCCAATTCTATTATGTCCTGGGGCTGTAGGTGAGAAACCGTCTCTTGAATGCGGTAAGGATTGAGCCACTGGTAGATGTTCCCCATGAGCACCGGAAATGCCGTACGCAGGGGCAAATTGCTTTGCAACAGTGAGAACGAAAAGACTACCATGCGCCGTCCGTCGATCGTGCCGCTGAAGAGCAACGGCCCTCGATTGCTGCCGAGCAACTCGTCCGCCCAAGGAGGCAGCTCCATGCGTTGCGCCCGCGACACGCGCAGGTCTCGGATGTCCACGAATTGCATGAGGCGGTGGTCTTGCGCCACGTAGTCAAGCGGTGGTTCCAGCATTTCGCCGCTCACGGGCAACAACGTCGATCCCGCCGGGGGATTGAATATCAACCAGTTACCGGGCGGGAGTTGAGGAGGCAGCCACCCGTCGAAGATGTACAGGTCGTAAACGTCCAACGGGCGAAATTCCACGGGACGCACGTGGTCAAGCGCCAGGAACGGAAATGGGGCAAAGACGGTGCTGAGAAAGAAGGGCGTATCGGAAACCAAGAGCGCCCGCAGTACCGGCGGCGGCATCAGAATCGCGGCGGTACGATCATCCGCCGCTAACGCATCCTCATGATCCAAGACAGCGTCTACACGGGATATGCCGGCCGGAAAGTCAGCAAAAACCAAGTCCAGCGAAGAGCCCGGCTCAGGATAGGGCGCCAACGTAAGGTCGTGCCGTTCTAGCGGCTGACCGTCCGCCAGAATGGCCAAGGGTACCGTGACGGACTGCGCGCTGTAGTTTTGCACCTGGACAAAAGCCTCAAGGCTATCGAGGTGTCGACGGACCGCAAAAGCGCTAATGCCTTGATTGTCCGCCCGTGCGCCCACCCGTACAAAACGCACAGTGGTATTGAGCGATTCGGGTATGGCGGGTGTGGGAAAGCTGCCGTCGGTATAGAGATAAACGTCACTGCCGGGCAGGGAGTCCGCCAGTGAAACGGCCAGTAGCAGGGCACGCTCAGTATCGCCCACCGTGGCGGTCTGTGTAATCCCGTTGACAGCGTCGCGGGCTGTCTGCACGTCACGTGTTTGATAGGCAAGAATCGCAGGTTGGCTGCCGAAACTGACCACGGTCAGCCGATCGCCCGGCTCGATAATTCCCACCTGCTCGAGCGCGGCGGCCTTTGCCTTTTCCAGCCGCGTAGAGGTGCCGAATGCGACACTCATGCTTGCTGAGGCATCGATCACGTGCACCACGTGCCGCTGCGGCAAAGTCTCCGCCGTGCGCTCTGGACGCGCCAGCACAAGCGCAAGCAAGAGAATGGCGAGGAGTTGCAGGAAAAGCAAGAAGTGCCGACGCAACCGTTGCCACAGGGTAAGCGCCTGCTCGCGTTGCGCTAGGTCGCGCCAGAGGAAGATGCTCGGCACTTCCACCCGCAAGCTACGCGGCCGCAAAATATAGAAGAGCACCACTAGCCCCATGAGCGCTCCCCACGCGAGAGCCAAAGGGACCAGTAGGTTCATAGAACGACTCTCCGCAGCAACCGCTGGAACACCACCTCATCCAACGGCCAAGACGTCTCAAGGCGCACGTAGCGGGCGTTGCGCCGCCCGCAGAACACCTCAAGCTGGTCTGCCCAGTTGAGCGCATGCTCGCGGTACTGGTTGAGCGTCTCTGCGTCTGCCGAGACATTGATGGAGCGCCCGGTCTCACGGTCGACCAAACTCAATTCGCCGCTCAACTCCGGGTCGATCTCCGCCCAATCCAGCACGTGGAGCAGGACCAACTCATTTCCGGCCTCCTGTATCGCCGTGATACCCCGGTATGCGTCCTCTGTCATCATGTCCGAAATCAGAATTACCAAGCCGCGCTGAGCATTCCGTGCAACGTAATTGCGAATTGCCGATACAAGCGACGTGGCGCCGCCAACCGGTTTCGCTTGTTCCAGAAAGTTAAAGAAGCGTAGGATGTGGGCTCGCCCTTGGACGGGCGCGAAGTATTGCTCGATTGTTTCGCTGAAGACCGCCCCAGATAGCACGTCATCGCGATTGAGCGCGATGTATCCTAGGCTGCCGGCCAAAGACTTCGCATAGGCAAACTTGCTCTGTCGGCCCCAATCCATGGAGCGGCTGCCGTCTACGAGGACGTGCACGGCCAGATGCTCTTCAGCTTCCCGCAGCTTGATGTAGAGGCGGTTTGAGCGGCCAAACACATTCCAATCGACGTGACGAAAGTCATCGCCGGGGCTATAGTTGCGATAGTCGGCAAATTCAATCGAAGAGCCGAATTGCCTACTGCGCCTGCCGCCGCCGCTCACCATGCCGTAGCCGCGCCGACTAATCAGTTGCAGTCGGTCCAACCGCCGCAAAAACGCATGGTCGATCAGTGCCGAGGGACTCGGCTTCATTCTTCCCTATCCGGTGAAATCGTCATTACTAGCTCATCGATTACTGTATCAGTATTGACACCCTCAGCTTCGGCTTCGAAATTTAGGATGAGCCTATGCCGCAGCGTTTGATGCGCAACCTCGCGAATGTCATCAAACGAGACATTATAGCGTTCATCAAACAGAGCGCGCACCTTTCCGGCCAGCACGAGGGCCTGCGCGCCACGGGGCGACGCGCCGTAGCGTACGTAGTTGCGCGTAATCTGCGGGGCCTCCGGCGACTCCGGGTCCGTAGACGTAATCAAGCGCACGGCGTAGCGTAGCACGTGTGAAGCAATAGGCACCTGGCGCACGAGCACCTGCAACCCCAGAATGTCTCTCGTCGTCGCCACCTTGCGGACTTCCGGCACCGTGTCCGTAGTGGTCCGGAGCACGATTTCCTCCAACTCCGCCGCATCGGGGTAGTTTACGACAATCTTGAAGAAGAAGCGGTCAAGCTGGGCCTCCGGCAACGGATAGGTGCCCTCCATCTCGATGGGATTCTGGGTCGCCATTACGAAGAACGGGATCGGCAGATCATGCAGGGAGTTTCCCACCGTTACCGTGCGCTCGTGCATCGCTTCAAGCAGCGCCGATTGCGTCTTGGGAGTGGCTCGATTGATTTCATCCGCCAAAACTAGGTTGTTGAAGATCGGCCCCTGCTCAAACCGAAAGTACCGGTTGTCTTGCTGGTCTTCGGTGATAACGGTCGTGCCCGTTATGTCCGCGGGCATTAGGTCGGGCGTAAACTGCACGCGACCGTACCGCAGATCAAGCACCTCTCCCAGTGTCTTGACTAGCTCAGTCTTGCCCAGACCGGGGACCCCTTCAAGCAGAGCGTGCCCTCCGGCGAGAAGACAGATCAACACGTTGTCTACGACCGCTTTCTGGCCGACGATGACTTTCCCCAGCTCGGCGCGGATATCATGGCTGAGCGTTTGGAAGTGTGCGATCCGTTCTTCGGTTGGCCGTGAGATCATGGTGATTGCTCCAAAGCGTTTGATAGGGCGTTGAAGTATTGTTGAACGTAGTCGGCTACCATCCAGGGCACGAAGTGACTGGCGCCGCCGGAGGAAACGATAGCGTTGCCGGCGTCGGTTACACCGAATTGCGCGGGGGCCGTGCCCGGACCGGGGACTACCACCGGCGCGCGTTGCGGCGACCAGAGGGACGGGCCCACCCCTCTATCTGCCAAGACCACGGACGGCTTCTGTTCGATCTGCAAGCGGGGCGCCTCCGCTCCCGGGCTGAATGACTCCTCGCCGCGATTGCTGCCGCCCTGGCTTGGGCCGCTCTGCGCTCCCTGGAGTTGCCAAGAGTCCTGCCGCTGGGACGGCCCTGACTGCTCTGTGAAGGCCGACGTGTTGAACGCTTGCTGCGCCTGTGCCATCTGTTGTTGCGCGTCTCCCTGCTGTCCCCCGGATTCCTCACCGCCGGCGCCGGCGCGCAGTTGATCGGCTTGCTGTTCAAGCTGCTGCTGAGCTTGTATGCGCTGCCCGCGTTCCTTAATGGCATCGCCGAGTTCCTGCAGCTCACGCTCAGTCGCGCGGTCGTTGTATGATGCTACCTCTCGACTCACGTCCGCCAACTCCTGGGCAAGACGCGGGTCAGCCTGCTGGGCGCGCTCGGCTGCCTTTGCAAATGCGTCGGTCATGTCATTGCGGTCCTCTCGCGACAAGTCGCGCACTTGGCTCGCCAGGTCCTCTAGGGCTTGCGCTGCTTGCTCGTAGCTGCCGCGCTCCAGGTTCTGTCCGGCCTCACGTGACGGCCGCGCTTGCGAGAGCTCCCGGCCTACCTCGCTGAGGGCGGCTGCCTGTTGGTCGACTAGGGGATTACGCGAATCCTGAAGCTGCTGGGCAAGGTCGGAGAATCCAGCCTCTCCTTCTTCGCCTCCTGCGGCTTCTCCTTCTTCTGCCGCTTGGCCTTGCTGCGCTTGAGTCTGCTGCTGATTGAGCTCAGCCTGGGTGAGCAGCGGCTGGTCCAGTGCGGATTGCGCCGACTCCTGCGCCGCTGCCGGGTCGGCCAAATCCTTATTAGCAGCGGGACTCAGTGCCTCTTCACCCACCACCAATGCGTCCGGCGTCGTACGCTCTATCAGTGTGCCTTCGCGCACTGCCGCTACCTGATACGCCAAGGGCGCAAGGGGCGCTAGTTGACCGGCCATATAAGGAAATATTTCCCAAAGAAAGAGCGCCACCAATCCTACTATCAGCAATAGCACGTCCCTTTGCGGGATGCGCAACGGGTACACTTTTCCGGGCCGAATCTCTTGCGCGTGGCGCCACGCATCGACGAGAAGCACGGCACGAAATGGGCTTTCATCGGACCGACCCAGCAGCTCCACCGCCGTGGCTAGGCGTTCAGACAGAGCTAAGCGGGCGTCATAGGCTTTGGCAATGTCGAGCGGGCTGAGTCGCCGCACCAGAGTAGGAACCACCAGCGCGAGGAACACGCCGATTGCAAGCAAGAAACTGGCCGCAAAGATGGGAAACTGCGGCCAAATTAGTGAGCCGATTAATGAGAGACCGACATAGAGCAGTGCCGCAATCCACAAGGCGCGAGCACCTCGCGTCAGCACCGCCAGCAAGCGCAAGCGCCGGCCGAATCGCGTAATCTGGTGGACATAGATCCCCGCAGAGGCAACACCGTGTCCGGAGAACTCAGCAGTTGAAGATGCCACGCTGATTGCTACTTCCTATCGCAAGAAACTGCGGTTCGAATGCAGCCGTTTGCGGCCTCATAGCAGGTGGCTGCAGCGGCGGATGCCTTCAGTGCATCACATATGACTGCGTGTCCTGTACCGCGCACCTCTAAAGAAGCGGAGAGTTACAGCCTGCACCAGACGTGCACTGCTTCTAGCTTCAATCTTACCTGAGAACCACCCATGCGTAAACGCAGCCGTGATTGAAGCACCAGAAACGCTATGCTATTATGGCACCCAAACATGCACCTAACTTGGCAGCCGGGTTGTGCTGTGCCAAACGCAGGAGGACACGATGGCAACAGAGTCTAGTAACACGATTGAAGCCTTGTTGGAAGAGTCGCGGGTCTTTGCTTCACCCGAGGGATTCGCAAACAACGCCCACGTCAACGATGATTCCGTCTTCGCGCAGGCTGCTGCCGATCCGGAGGCATTCTGGGCGTCAATCGCGGACGAGCTGCACTGGTTCAAGAAGTGGGACCAAGTGCTGGATGAGTCCGACCCGCCCTTCTTCAAGTGGTTCGTGGGCGGTAAGCTCAATATCACCTACAATTGCCTCGATCGTCACCTGACCTCCTGGCGGCGCAACAAGGCCGCCATCGTTTGGGAAGGCGAGCCGGGCGACCAAGTGGTTCTCACCTACTACGATCTTTGGCGCGAAGTAAATAAATTCGCCAACGCCCTTAAGGGTCTCGGCGTGAAGCGCGGCGACCGTGTGACGCTCTACATGGGCATGGTGCCCGAACTCGCGATTGCCATGCTGGCCTGCGCGCGCATAGGCGCGCCGCACAGCATCGTCTTTGGCGGTTTCAGCGCTGAAGCCCTTGCCGACCGCATCAATGACGCCCAGGGCAACGTGCTCGTGACCTGCGACGGCGGCTGGCGGCGCGGCGGCATCGTGCCGCTCAAGCGCATGGCCGATGATGCAGTGGATCGCTGCCCTACGATTGAAAGTGTGGTCGTGGTGAAACGCATTGGGGACGAGGCCGCTATCGAAATGAAAGAGGGCCGCGACCACTGGTGGCACGAACTGATGGACTCAGCCGATCTGCGCTGCGAACCGGAGGAGATGGACGCCGAGGATATGCTCTACATCCTCTATACGAGCGGCACCACCGGCAAGCCCAAAGGCATCGTGCACACCACCGGCGGCTATTCCACGCAGACCTACATCACTACAAAGTGGGTATTTGATCTGAAAGATGAAGACGTGTACTGGTGCACGGCGGACATTGGCTGGGTCACGGGTCACTCGTACATTGTCTACGGGCCGCTCCAAAATGGCGCCACCACCGTTATGTACGAGGGTGCGCCGGACTACCCGGGGCGTGACCGCTTCTGGGACATCATCGAGAAGTACGGCATTACCATTCTCTACACGGCACCGACCGCAATCCGCGCCTTCATGCGTTGGGGTGATGAATGGCCGGCGAAGCACGACATGTCGAGCCTGCGCTTGCTGGGCTCAGTGGGAGAACCGATCAACCCCGAAGCTTGGATTTGGTATCAGAAGAACATCGGCGGCGACCGTTGTCCGATCGTGGACACCTGGTGGCAGACGGAAACCGGCGCAATCCTCATCACGCCGCTTCCCGGCTACACCGCAACGAAGCCGGGTTCTGCCACGAAGACCTTCCCGGGCATCAGCGCAGCCATCTTGGACGAAGCCGGCAATGTGGTGCCGGAAGGCGGCGGGTACCTTGTAATTCAGCGTCCTTGGCCCGCTATGCTGCGGACAATTTACGGCGATCCTGAGCGTTTCAAGGAGCAATATTGGAGCCGATACCCAGGCCTCTACTTTACAGGGGATGGCGCGAAGATAGACTCCGACGGCTATTTCTGGGTGCTCGGTCGCGTGGACGACGTGATGAACGTAGCGGGCCACCGGCTTTCGACGATGGAGATAGAAAGCGCACTCGTAGACCATCAGTCGGTGGCGGAGGCAGCCGTTATCGGCAAGACCCATGATCTCAAGGGTCAAGCGGTCTCTGCATTCGTGCTTCTCATAGAGGGCGTGGACCCGGGTGATACGCTTGTCGATGAGCTTAAGAAGCACGTGACCCAGAAGATCGGCCCGATCGCGCGGCCGGACGACATCTTCTTTACTGCCGATCTGCCCAAGACGCGCAGCGGCAAGATCATGCGCCGTCTCTTACGCGACGTCGCCGAAGGGCGTGCTCTCGGTGACACCACGACTCTGCTGGACGCAAACATCGTGGATCAGCTTCGCGGGCAGTATGAGGATTCGGAAGGCTGATCCGCCTCGGAATGTCGTTTGCACGCAAGAGTGTGTTTACGGAAGTGGCCGAACAGTGGGCTCTGTTGGTTCCATCCTCAGAGCCCGCTGTCGTTAATGCAAAAGTCCTCTACCGCTTGGTTACGCAGCAGAGGCCCTAAGAATTGAATGAATTTCCGATGTGCGGTCGATCCTTACTATAAGAACTTTTATCAGATACTTACCTCAGGGTGACCGCGCTTGTACCGGACACAGACTCTACGAGATCTTTCTCGTTCGGTTTGAGCCACCGCTCGCCGTAGAGTCGCATCACTTCGAGCACCGGGACGAGCGCGCTGCCTTTTTCAGTGAGGGTATATTCTACCCGCGGCGGAATCTCCGCATAGGCCCGGCGCGTAATGATCTGCTCTTCCTCCAGCGTGCGGAGTCTCTCGACCAAAGTGTTGGGGCTAATGCCTTCGAGGGAGCGTTCCAGCGTGCAGAAGCGCTGCGGGCTTGCGGCAAGGTCGCGCAGAATCAGCAGTGTCCAGCGACCGCAAATCAATGAGGCGGTACGCGCAATCGCGCACTCAGCATCCTTGTCAGAACAGCGAGTGGACATGAGTTTCCTAATCCCCGTTATGGGCCTCATGGCCCACCATTGCACTCGCACCACTAATTTCGATTGTAGCGTAGCCCTAGCGCGACGGTCAAACCCGCCGACCTTGACCTGTAGCGGGCTTCATGAGAGAATTCCCATTCTGCCATCACGCAACGCCAATAGCGTGCGCCAATGTTGACGACTATGCCTCCGATGCGCTATAAGAAGGCGAAGTAACAAAGAGTCATGGGAGTACCATGGTGAGAAAATTCGCGGCAAGACTGCTCATTATCTTCTTGGTGTGCCTGGCGCCGGTAACGCCGGCATCGGCATTCTCGTTTGTCGTCGAGGAAGAAGATGGCTCGCAGACGAACCTGACGCGCTTTCGCCCTCCGGCCTTCCTGCGCAGCCAGTCGGAATACACGGTAACGCAAATCGAGTACGGTAACGCTACCTATTACCACCCATCCCTCCACGGCGGCACCATGGCAAATGGTGAACCATACAACCGCTACGACCCAAGCATCGCCGCCAGTCCCTTCTTCCGCTTGGGCACCGTGGTACGCGTGACTCGGCTTGCAACCGGGGCTACAATCGTCGTTACGGTAAAGGACCACGCTCCTTCACCGGGCTTTATGTGGATTGACCTGAGCGAAGCGGCGTTCGTTCAATTGTCGCCGTTCAATACGGGTCGTTTTGACGTACAATTGGAAATCCTGAGCCGGTGACCGCGGCTCGCAGCACTCTTACTAGTGAATTACCTTGAAGAAAACTGCTCTCGTTATTGAAGCGTTGACGCCGGTGCCCGAGCACGTGCTAGGCACCCGCGAAGAACTCAACCTGCTCACCTACGGCCCCAGCGAGATCCTGCTCGCCAAAGACGGCGCCGAGATCGCCGGAGCGGTGCGCCTTGCCTCGCGGGAAGACGCGCGCCGTACGCACGGCCTCATCGCCGACCTCTCCGTGCATGAAGACTACGCTCGTCAGGGAATCGAGGAGTCCTTAATCGCGGCTGCTGAAGAGAGCTTGAAGGCGCGAGGAGTGACGAAGATCGACGCCATCGTACGCGACGGCGAGGGCGCCACTGTGCCGTTCTACGAGCGCGGCTACTGGGCATCCCGCAAAATGGTGCTGCTGACGTGGGATTTGCAGTCCCTCGGCGAGCTCGAAACAACCCACGAATTCACCATCGAAGAGCAATCCAAGCCGGATCCGGCGTTCCTTACCGACTTCGTACTCAGCAGCTACCAACCATATTGGCGCTGGTGGAAAGAGTACAAAGAAGACACACGTTGGCACCGCGTCGAATATCCCGCCACGCCGGACGCGCCCCCCAACGAGCAACTGGCGCAAGAGATGCGCGCCCGCGTGGAAGCGCGGGTCGCTGCGTTCGGCAAGGCCGCGCCGCAGACGTTGTTTGCCGCGCGGCTCGATGGCGACATAGTGGGTCTCTGCGACGCCAAAGCCGTGGCGGATGACATCACGTTCGATTGGGGACTGCTCGTGCGCCGCGACTACAGTGGGCGCCGTATCGGCTCGGCGCTGCTCTGGCACGTGCTGCGTTGGCTCAAAGAACAGGGCCTGGACTCAGCACGCATTGTCACGACCTCCGGCCTCGACGACTACGATCCTACTGTCTATCTATACGCTTCTTCCCATGGGGGTGTGATAGGTGCCGAGTACCTCAATCTGGTGAAACGGAGACTGTATGGTACAAGCACCAGCGGCACAGAAGAGAACTAGGCCCTGCACAGGCCCTTTCGGCTGTTACGGTTTGCTGGAGTTTCCGTTCATGCTGAACCTCTCGAAACAAGCCCCATCACCCGTTCGTGCTGTGCCTATCGATACAAGCCCCACCACCAGTTCGCGCTGAGCTTGTCGAAACTAGCCCCCTCGCCCGTTCGTGCTGCTCCTGTCGAAACTAGCCCTATCACCCATTCGTGCTGATCCTGTCGAAGCAAGTCACATCATCCGTTCGTGCTGAGCTTGTCGAAACATGCCCCATCGCCCGTTCGTGCTGCGCTTGTCGAAACAAGCCCCATCACCCATTCGTGCTGAGCTTGTCGAACCACGCCCCATCTCCCGTTCGTGCTGAGCTTGTCGAAGCATGATCGGACGGCACTGCGAACGTCTCAAGGCGAGAGTAGCAGCTCACGCACCCGATCTATTTCTTGGAGCGCCACCTACGCCCGCCCCGATTTCTTCACTAATTGCCGGAAGTATGGTAGTCTTACTCCCAATAAGACTATGATTCGTCCTATCGGGATTCGTTTACTGCGACAGAGGTTTTTAGACAATAGGGAGCATCAACCATGGCCTTTACTGTGCAGGACCTAAAATTCGGCAAAGACGCACTTGACGGTATTTCGGAAAAGACTGTTACCGTTCACCATGACACCCTTTACGCGGGTTATGTCAATAAGCGCAACGAGATCGAGGAAGGTCTCAAGGGCGTTGACCGGTCCAAGGCCAACCAGGCATACAGTGCCTACCGCGCCTTGAAACTGGAAGAGACCTTTGCCGCAGACGGCCAGATTTTGCATGAACTCTATTTCGATACGCTCGGTGGCAACGGCAAAGCCGGCGGTGACTTGGCGGATAAGATCGCCGAGGACTTCGGGTCCTGGGACGCCTTCATCGAGGATGCACGTGCTTGCGCCATGGCCGCGCGCGGTTGGATGGTCACCGCGCTCGATCCCACCGACGGCAGGATCCATAACTTCCTGTGCGACGTGCATAACCAAGGCGGCGTTTGGGGCACAGTGCCCCTATGGACAATCGACACGTACGAGCACGCCTATTTCATGGACTACGGCAGCGATCGTGGGTCGTACATCACGGCACTGCTAAAGAACGTGGACTGGGATTCCGTAAATGCGCGTTACCAGGCCGCCAAGGCGACCTTGGCATCCCGCTAGGACGGAATGACTTTCCGGTCTTGTATAGCGGACACTACACTTCAAGAAGAACGCATGAGGCGCGGGACCGTCCCCGCGCCTCTGACTTTGTGCGAGAGAGAAACGCGCAGCACGCTCGCGTTCGTATTTGAAACCGAGTATCTGCAAAGTGCACTCGTAACCGTCAACTCCCTGTCAGGATGCTCGTCATCAACTACACGAACTGTCTGGATGCCAACGGTCACACCACCTCCTAACCGGCGTGCACGCTACGTAGCCGTAAGGCCGCGCGACTGCTACAATAACACGGCATAGAGCGCTTCAAGCATGGGGCTGAAAGGCGAGAGCGGTGAGTATCGCTGCAGAGATCAAGAGCACGTGCGTGCCGCAAGACACTCTTGCCGTGTGGAGTCTGGGGCAAGCGGGTGTTGTCTTCAAATCGAGCCGGGGCACAGTTGTCTACGTCGATCCCTACCTTGGCGATGCCTGCAACCAACTCTACGGGCTTGAACGCCTAATCTCACCGCCGCTTGAGGCGGCTGCGGTGCAGGCCGACTTCGTGCTCGCCACTCACAATCACGCCGATCATCTGGACCCAGATGCCTTTCCGGTAATCGCGCGCTACAACGCGACGGCTCTCTTCGTCGGCCCTTCCTCATGCACCAGCGGTATGCGTGATCTCGGCATCCCCGCCAGCCAGACGTACACGCTCAACCACGACGACGTGCTCCATAGCGGCAGCGTCCGCATTCATGCCACCTTTGCTAACCACGTTTGGGGAGACCCCGATGACGCGCCTGATGCCGTCGGGTATGTAATTGATTTTGGTAGTCTACGCGTATACATCAGCGGTGATACAATCTATCACGCGCGGATGGAAGGGATCGCCAGCCTTCAACCCCACCTGTCCTTCATCTGCATCAACGGACGCTGGGGAAACATGTCGGCGCCGGAGGCCGCTCATCTCGCCACATTGTTGCGCGCCCAAACCGCCGTACCGACGCATTACAATATGTTTGCAAATAACACCGCTGATCCCGCAGACTTCACCCGCGCACTCATTGGGGAAGGAGGAAGCGTGCAACCGCTCATCCTCACACCAGGGGTGCGTGTGTTTTATCCAGAAAGGGATGCCTCGTGAGCCAGAAGAGAGTCCTCAAAGCCGACTGGGCCTTCACCGCTACCGGCGCAGATCTCATCGCGCAGGCTGCAGTCGCGTTAGAAGATGATCGCATTACGTACGTGGGCCCGGCGTCGGATCTCGGCCAGAGCCATCTGGAAGGCGCGATCATTGAAGAGTTCCCCGGTCACACCTTGATGCCCGGCATGCTCGACGGACACACGCACCTGACCTTTACCGCAGGCCGGAATCACGAGGAAGTCATAGACGAGATTGGCCGCGAGACTGACATGCAGCAGGTGCTCCGCACGGCAGCAAACGCTCAGAAATGCCTGCGGGGCGGCTTGACGACCGTGCGCGACCTCGGCGGACGGCGTGATGTTGTGCCCACGGTACGCGACGCCATCAACAGCGGCAGGATCGCGGGCCCGCGCATTCTCTCATGCAACGTGCCCATCACCGTAACCGGCGGCCACATTCACTTCGTAGGTTGGGAAGCCGATGAAGAGTGGGAGTTGCGCAAGGCCGTGCGCACGTTGATCAAGCAAGGCGCGGACGTAATCAAGATTTGCGCAAGTGGCGGTAATATGACCGCCGAGTCGAACCCGCTCATGGTCCAATACAGCGCCCAGCAACTAGGCGTGGTGGTGGAAGAGGCGCACAAACTCGATACACCGGTGGCGGCGCACGCCATTCCCGCTGATAGCATCCGCAATTGCATCGAGGCCGGTATCGACACCATTGAGCATTGCGTCTGGCTTGGCGCCGATGGCGGCTACGACTACGATGCGGAAGCCATGGCAACGGCAGCCGCGAAGGGCCTGACTGCTTCGATCACCCTCGCGGGAGTGTTTCGGGGCTACATTACCGATCTGCCCGGCAGCAAGCTCATGCGAGAGGCCATGGCAATTACCAGCAAGAAGCTAGAGGATGAGCGCGTCGAGATGTTTCGCAAAATCTGGCAATCGGGTGTGAACCTAATCATCTCCAGCGATGCAGGCGTAAGATATACCCCGTTCGACGATTACTTTGTGTCGCTGCGCAGCGCCGTAGAATTGCTCGGTATCCCAACCAAGGACGTGCTGCTCATGGCCACCCGCAATCCCGCGAAGGGTCTGGGCGTACTTGACGAGAGAGGCACTCTGGAAACAGGCAAGATAGCCGACGTAATCGCAGTGGAGGGCAACCCGCTCGCCGACATTAAGGCGATGGCCAACGTGAAGCTTACGATAGTGGGCGGCAAGGTCATGTTCCGTGACGAGATGATCGACGCCCCACGCACGAACGCACTGGGAATGAGCTAAGAATATTAGGAGCGGCTGACTCGATTAAGCGAAGCTCCGCGTTTGTCCCCTCTCCCCGAGGAGACCTTTGCATAACCCTTGCCGAGGCGAGAAAGTCCCCTCTCCCGGCGGGAGAGGGTTAGGGTGAGGGGGAATCCCCACAATCAGGGCCGTTCTCACCAATTTTGCACACTTACGTATAGGTCTTAGAGGTTGAAAGGACAGGATAAGCAGGAATCCCCTCACCCCGGCCCTCTCTCCCCATGGACAGGGAGTAATTCTTGCGCCTCTGGCGGAAGTTACGCAAAAGTCTCCCGAGGGAGAGGGCTAGGGTGAGGGTGAAACATCGGGGCATAATCAAGGTGAAAGGGTACTTAAGCATGGCGGCGCAGCTATTATCCGATATTCGCATCCGCGAAGTTGAGACGTACTTCACTGACGAGCGCGCGCGGACACCGCTGAAGTTCGGCGGTGTCACCATGGAAGAAGCCACACACGTGCGCGTGCGCGTGGCGGTTGAAAACCGCGCCGGCCAGGTGGCGGAAGGCTGGGGCAGCATGTTTCTGGCTATCGGCTGGGCCTGGCCTACCGACGCGGTAGACGCCCTCGACCGTGATTCCGCAATGCGCCAGGTTGTGGAACGCTATGCGAAGTCCCTGGAAGGACACAACACCTACGCCCATCCCATCGATATTGCGCTCAAGACCGAGCCCGCCCTCCTCAGCAATGCCACCGAGACCAGCCGTGCCATGCAGCTTGCCGAGCCGGTGCCCGTGCTGGCCTCGCTTGTTTGCGGCTCGCCCTTCGACGGCGCGCTCCATGATGCTTTCGGCAACGTGAACGGTATTTCAAGCTACGACGGCTACTCCGATGAGTTCATGGCGGAAGACCTGAGCGCCTACCTCGGGCCGGAGTTCAAAGGACAGTATCTTGACGACTACGTGCGCCCTGCCTACGTCGCCGAACTTCCCGTGTTTCATCTCGTCGGCGGCCTCGACAAGCTGTGGGAGCACGAAATCACTGCCGATGATCCGGACGATGGCGAACCGGTCTCGCTCGACCAATGGATCGCCCGGGACGGCGTCTACTGCCTGAAAATCAAACTCTTGGGCAATGACATGGAATGGGACGTGCAACGCACGCTGGACGTATACGCCATTGGCAAAGAGGCGCTGGCCAAGCAGGGCAAGGAAGAAATCTACCTCACTGCCGATACCAACGAGATCTGCGAGACACCGGACTATATGGTCGAGTACTTGGAGCGGGTGCGCGAGCAGTCGCCGGCGGCATACGATGCCTTGCTCTACGTCGAGCAGCCGACCCACCGCGACCTGGACAAAGCTCCGTTCCGCATGGACGGCATTGATAAACTCAAGCCGGTCATCATGGATGAAAGTCTTTATAACCACCGGCAGTACGAACGCGCCAAGGAACTCGGCTGGTCCGGCATCGCGCTCAAGGTCTGCAAAGGCCATTCCCATAGCTTGCTCTTCACCGCGCTGGCGACCCACGACGGTTTGCCATATACGGTGCAGGACCTGACCAATCCCGATCTCTCGCTGGTCCATTCTTTAGGTTTTGCGGCGCGCATCAATCCGATGAAAGGCGTGGAGTGCAACTCGCGCCAGTTCTTCCCAGCCTCGAATAGCGCCGTGGCCGCCGTCCACCCCCGCATTGCGAACGTGCGAAACGGCGTTGCCAGCACGGAAACGCTCACCGGGACCGGACTTGGCTACCAGGTGGAACGCATCCTCGCCCACGCTAAATCATGAGAGCGGAGCTGCCCCACGTGTAGATCGTCTTGGACCTTCAGCCGCAGCTCAAAGCGAATCGCCGCCGTCAACGTCCAAGCACTGACCGGTGACCCACGCCGCTTCATCTGAGGCCAAGTACACTGCTGAATGCGCTACGTCAGCCGGATGGCCGTCGCGGTCAAGCGCTGCCGGTGGCAGCCCCGCATCTTCCGCGCCGCGCGAATCGCCAATAGCGCCGGGACAGATGCAGTTCACGCGGATACCGTTTTCACGATACTCCCGTGCCAAGGTGCGGGTCAGTCCGACCAGCGCCTCTTTTCCCGCCGCATACCCAACGTTTGCCTCCCGGCGCGTGCGCGAGGCTGCGGCGACCAGGAGAATCGATCCGCTGCCTTGCGCCACCATCGACGGTAGTACCGCATGCGTGCAATAGTAGGCCGTGTCGAGGTTGATTGAGAGCAAATACCGCCATTGATCTGGCGCCGTCTCGTGCAGTTTCTGACCGCCGTAAGCATAGTCGCCGATGTTGTCGAAGAGCACGTCGATGCGGCCCCAGCGATCTAGAGCGGCCTGGGCCATTGCAGCCGCCCCTGTGGGCGTCGCCAAGTCGGCAGTGGCAATTGCCGCCTCACCCCCGCGCTCATTGATCTCTTTTGCGAGCACCGCCAGCGGCTCCGCGCGTCGCGCTACCAAGAGCACCTTTGCACCTTCGTGGGCAAATCGTAACGGCGTTGCGCTTCCCATGCCGCCACCGGCCCCCGCAATCACCGCAACCTTCCCCGCCATACGACCCGAACTATCTTGATTCTTCATTCTCTTCTTTCCCCTACAGAATTTAGACTCTACCCACTACAGCGCGCTAGCTGCTGAGAAACGGTTACTCCGGTAGCGTAGGTTTATAACCTGCGCCATACCCGCATACTTTACCCTCCCCATCAAAACGAAGAACCCCACCAGCCATGACGCGATAGCTGCATGAGAACGGCTTGCCCGGTAGCGTAGGTTTGTAACCTGCGCCATACCCGCATACTTTACTCTCCCATCAAAACGAAGAACCCCACCAGCCATGACGCGATAGCTGCATGAGAACGGCTTGCCCGGTAGCGTAGGATTGTAACCTGCGTCTCCTGCGCACACAGTTTCATCACATCACCGCATTGGAGTGGCCCACCTGTCCTAACTCGCCAGCGGTGGGAAGCAGCTTCTCCGGTAGCGCAGGTTTGTAACCTGCGTCCTATGCGCACGCAATCAGAATCTCAGCGAATCGGAAGAGGCCCCACTATAGCGCGCTAACAGCAAGGATTTTCTCCAGTAGCGCAGGATTGCAACCTGCATCCTGTGCGCGCCATAGCAATCCCAACGAATCAGGAAAGTCCCTCACTATTGCGTGCGAGAAGCAAGGAATTTCTCCGGTAGCGCAGGTTTGCAACCTGCGGTGACCCCATCAAGCCATAGATTCACACCAAAACCCATCATACTTCCACGGGTCTTCCACCAAGCCACGTCTCAGCGCATTGGCAAGAACGTACCGTGACTTCTCATCAAATTCAGCCTCATCTCTTACGATTCGATCATAGGTTTCAGCTTGCCACAGTTTGCCCTGCCGGCCTCGGACGAGGTTGATTTGGCGAGCGCTGTGCCGCTTTACGCTATGCATGATCCCACTTAGAGAATACCACTCGTTTGGACCGGAAAGCAGAGGAGATGCAAGTACATGCGCATGGTCCGGCATCACAGTTAGCACGTGCACGCGCCATTTCACTTGATGCCAATGAAGAACAGCCTGCTTCACTACAGCACGCTCTCCCATGCTTAAATTGGGTCTGACACTAGAATGAAGGTGAAAGGTAAGGAAGTAAGTAGAGCCGCCCAACTGCCAGTGGGGAAGATTCCTCTTCTTGATCGCGAGTGTCGCTTGCGCAGGATGCAAGCCTGCGCTACCGGAATGAAGAGGCTCCTTGCGTCTCATCGTGCATAAAACGCTTTCTTGCATACACGGTTCCAATACACAGATATATGTTCGCTTGCAGCTCGAGAATTCGCAGGTTGCAAACCTGCGCTACCGGGATGGAGAGGCCCTTTACTTCCCATCATGGCCCCAACGTTTTCTCACACGCTCAGTGCCAAGAAGCACAGTTGGATATTCGCTTGCAGTTCAAGTTTTCGCAGGTTGCAAACCTGCGCTACCGGAGCGCATAGCCTATACCGGGTCTACCTAAGCGAACCTGAGTAGTTTTCACAGATAGCCCTCTGCGCTATCAGCCCTCCGCTTTGTGGTACGTATGAGTCATCGCCGCTTCTGATTCCGCCACGCCGGAGAGCACGTCCACATGGTGCTGGAGGCGCATGCGCTCTTTGAGGGGAGCGTCCGGGTCGTCGAGCGCCTGGTAGACCACGGCGCCTTCGCAATCGGCAGGTACCGGCAGGTCCATGAGGTAACAGACCGTGGGCACGAGGTCTTTGAGGCTGACGTTGCGCTCCAGCACGTGGCCTTTCTTCACACCCGGCCCCGAGAGCGCAAAGAGGCCGCGCATATCGCCCATGCCGTCGGTAGCGGAAGGAAACTGCGGTCCGTGCTGGGAGCCGTACTCATCGGCGTAGCAGAACACAACGTCGCCGGTATTGTCGCCGTACAAATCCAGGAATCTCGCGTTCTGCTTCTTGAAAGCGAAGCCGATCGGCTTAAGGCCGGTCTCCGGATCGGTATAGTCGTACAAGGCTTTGATTACCTCATTCTGCACCGAGACGTAGTCTTCCGGTTCAACGATCCCCTCTGGATCCCGTCCCTTCAAGTTGACCCAGATGTAGGACGATCCGCTCGCGGCCGCGCGGGTTTTCGACCAATCCACCTGCTTGCGCCCAGTATACGCCGCAAAGTGCGCCACAGCATCAGGGTCTTCCTCTTCGGCAAGGACCGTAAGCCCTGCGTCAATGAGAATCTGGCCGGGGTTGCACTTGTATCCGTTCGCCTTCGCGCCGTGATCGGAGACGTAGGCATAGAGCGTCCGGCGCGGCGCAGCTTCCGCCATGTCGGCGAAGGCCCGATCCAGGCTCTCGTACATCCGGGCCTCGACTTCCTGCCAATGTCTGAGGCTCTCTGCATCGCGGTTGAGCGCCGGGTCAACTTCGCTGGCAAACAAATGGTAGAAGTAGTCCGGCGTATGAATGTGGATGAAGAAAAGGTCCCAGGGCTCTTGCGCGCTGCTGTCAGCGCGACGCATCAGGTAGCGCGCAGCATCGGCAAACCACTGATGGTGCATGTCGCAGAGCTCGATGAACGTATCGGCGTCGAACCAGCCCATGCGGAAAGTGCGCAATCCAAGGTACGGAGCCGGCAGCCCACGGCAGTGCCCATTTTCGTGGATTTCGCGGTCCAAGCCCTCCGGATGGGTCCAGCCGTCAATCTGGCAGAGCGGGGTCACGAAGAGAGTTACCGTCTCGCCATCTGCCGACAACTCCAGCAGCTTCATGCGAAAGACTGCCTCGGTCTTGCCCAACTCCTCGCTCGCAAACTCGCGCACGATGTATTCCGACCATTCACCGACCTGCAACGAGCACATGGCGGTATCGCGGTCGCGCTCCTCGCAGACGTGGGCAGTGGTAAAGTTGCCCTGCGTGTCAGCTTCCAAGAGCACGTGCCACGAAAGCGGTTCCATCGTGTACTTGGGGTACCGGAAGCGCCACTGCAGTTCGGCTTCAAGGTATTCCACCCCTGATTCGATTCCTTGCCAGTCCTCGACCTCATCTACTTCAACCAACGTTCCTTCTACAAAATCGTCTGTGGAAAAGAGCGCATCGCCTGAAAAAGTATAGGCGTGGTGGAAGGTGGGATGGTCGTGCCATTCATTGACGGACAACCCATAGCCGGCGATTTGCCAACCGTCTTGCATGCGCGCCGGCCAGGTAGAAGGCCAATTAATCACAATCGACAGCTTCCCCACCTTCTCAGCCGCTTCCCACAGGTATTCTGCCGTGTGCCAACGAGAGTCAAAAGCAGCGTGGGTTTGGCCGATTGGTTCCCCTTTCCAGTGGACGTTGAAGTCGGTGAAGCCCGTCCGTCCGGCCGAGGCTCCAGTCGCAATTGTCGTCCAATTCGGCGGCGTAATCGTTGGATACGGCACCAAACAGCTATCCGCCCACGTGCCGCCTGCAACGAGTTTCTGCATGAACGGCATGCGGCCTTCGCGCATCAGCCGCTGCAGCGTGGGCAAGATTGGACCGTCAATACCGAATACGATCAGCTTCTCAGGGGGACGGTATGCCATCGGGCTCTCTCCCAATTCTAGTAAATCCCTATCGACCGAATACTCTTCCTACGGGCACGAGTGCCCTGCCTCTTCAATCGAATGCGCGGATCACAATGCTGTTTCTACTCCCGCCTTCAACAAGACACGCACAGCGAGCGCCTCACGTTCGCTCCACATTTTTGCGTCGCTATCTCTCCGGTTTGTAGCGAAACGGATGCGAAAACAAAGAATACCGACCAAGATTTCTCTCAATGCACGACTTAGGAGAGACCCCGGCTACCCTCAGCCGGCGGCACTCGCCACGGTACCGGCAGCGGCGGCGTGATACGGCAATGCACTTTCGCCCGCTGCGGCGGCCAGTGCGTTCCAGGCGCGGAAAAGCTGAGCATACATGAGGAAGTAGTCCTCATGGGTCGGTTCAGTCTTGCCAATCTCTGAGGAAAGATACCCATCGTAGCCGTCTCGTTGGAGCAGTCCGAAGAGCTCCGCGTAGGGGAAACCATTAACGAAGTCGTGCATGTGCACGTGACCGATCATGTGTGCGACGCGATTGTACGTGGAAGCCACCGACCCGCCCACGAGATCGCGGTTATCGCAGTTATAGAGTATCCCCACCTGTGGATGGTCGGCATGCTCAACCGCGGTCATGGCGAAATGCCAATAGTTAAACTGTCCGTGCATCTCCAGCATCACGTTGACGCCGAGCGGTTCGGCAAATTCACCGAGTTCCCGGAGCGAGTCGCCTACGTAGCGCATTACGTCTTCGCGCGGCGGAGGAGCCCCCCCATCTGCGCCTTCCTTGGGCATGTCATTGCCAAAGACCCGTATCTGGCGCGCGTTGACGTCTGCCGCAAGCTCAATGAAGCGCTTGCTGCGCTCCACAATCTCCCGTCGCTTTGTGGCATCGGGCGTTTCAAAGCGTGAACTGGTGCTGATACCGGCGACTTCCAGGCATGCATCCTGCACCTGGTAACGAATCGAGCGGCGCTCCTCGGCGCATGTTTCCAGTTCCACACCATGTTTGTGACCGGCTTCGGACCGAAATTCCAAACCGCTGAAGCCTCCTAAACGCGCTAACTTGAGGAGTTCCGGAAGCTCCCAGTGCCGCGCCATATTGTAGGTCAATAGACAAAGTTTCATCGTTTTGCTCCAAAGACTGCTAAGGGTTTCACTTTGGCACGATAGCGCGCCCTGCGAGCGCCGTCAACAATGGTCGTGATGCGATGCAAGAGGATGCGCAGTTTGCGTTTCAAGCGCAACGACTTTCTTGCATGCCACCCATGATGCTCTGATCCCACCACACTGCCACACGAGATCCGAGACGCCGCCATGGCTACAACCACAAAGGGGAAGTCACGCCAAGAAGGGTTCTCATCCCTGTAAGGGTCGAGTATGATGAAGCGAGAGACTCGAATGTTTGGAGCGTGCACTCATGTGGCAGATCGACAGTCACCCAACAGTCAGAGTTATTCCTCGCCCTGCACCACGGCGTAGGAAGTCTTCCAGGCTGCCGCTCTGGGCACTGTTGGCGGTACTAGGCGTGTTTGCCGGCGCATTTGCAGTTTCTGCCATCGTCGGACTGCTCTTACCTGCCTTCGAGCGTAGTGAGTCGCCCCGTCAGAGTGCGATCCCCCAGGTATCGCAAACGCGCAGCGCCGTGCTCCCGCCGGCCGTGCCAACCCTAATACCAGCCACTACCGTTCAGGAGCAAACTTCGCCGGCAGCGGAGGTTCGCGTAACCTTAGAACCAGCTACTGCAACGGCGCCGGCGTCAGTGTCCGTACCCCCATCCGCATTGCTCATCGGCTTGCGGCACGAGTATCAAGGGTGGAACAACTGCGCGCCAACCTCTGTGGGCATGGTGCTGAGCTACTATGACCGCACGGAGTCGCAAGCAGAAATCGCACCTATACTGAAGCCCGACCCCAACGACAAGAACGTCAGTCCACACGAGATTGCAGCGTACGCCGAAGCAATCGGTTTTCAGGCACACGTGGGCGTCGGGGGTGACTTGAACCTGGTAATGCAGCTCTTGGCCGCCGGTTATCCAGTTATCGCTGAGATATGGTTCGAGCCGGAGCCAAACAACGGGATGGGTCACTATCGGGTGCTGTTCGGCTACGACAATCAATCGCAAATTCTCAAGGCGCACGACTCATACTCGGGGCCGAATTTGACTATGACTTACTCGGAGTTCGACGCCATATGGCATGTCTTCAATCGCACATACATAGTTATATATCCGCAAGAGGATCAGCTCGCCGTGGATGCGATCCTTGATGGGAGCACCAAAGGCTCACAGATGTGGCAACTCGCACTGCGCATTGCCCAAGAAGAGCTATCAAAAGACGAGAACAACGCCTTTACCTGGTTCAATCTGGGCACGAGCGCACTGAATCTCGGCGACACTCGCCAGGCTGCCCAGGCCTTTGATTGGGCACGGCAGCTTGGGCTGCCCTGGCGCATGTTCTGGTATCAATTCGGCCCGTTCGAAGCCTACTTGGCCCAGGGACGATACCAGGATGTGATTGCACTCGCGGAAGCCGGTATGGGAGACACAGCCATTGAGGAATGGTATTTCTGGCGGGGGCGCGCACGGGAGATGTCTGGAGACCGAGAAGGGGCGCGCAGCGACTTCGAAACGGCTCTAGAGCTAAATGCGAATTTCCTGGCCGCCAGAGATGCGCTGGCAAAGAGCCAAAGCACCTAAGCGATCGCGGTTCGTGCTCCGAGACTTGCCGGCTAGAATCTCCCTAGTCTAGTAGTGAATGTCCTTACCCATCGCTTTCACCTCCGCGGAGAACCGGTCTATGACTTCGCTCAGCATCAGGCGCGCTTCGCGATCGGAGGCTGCTCGAGCAACAAAGTCGACAGGCAAATGAGTGTCGCTGCGCAAGGCAACGTAGGCCTTCGCATAGAGCCCGGGAAACTGTTCCATCGCATCTTCAATGAACGGTGAGACCTCCGACTCGCTCATATTGACATATAAGCGGCGGGCGGCGCTCTTGACTTCAAGCGACTCCGAAATCGAGGTGGCAACATAGCGATCGAAGAGCGCCTCCATCTCGCGCGGGGGGCCCGGCAATATAAAGTAGGTCGTTCCTGCCTTGCTTACTTGGATGCACGGCGCCCAACCCGCCGGACTCGCCCAAACTACTGCACTTTCCGGCACTGTTGCCATCTTGCGCATACCGGTGCTGAGTTCATCCTCGCTTATCTGCCTCCGCCGCATGTAGTCTTCAAGTAGGCTCGGTTCCTGATACGTTCCTTCACCCAGCCATCGAGCCACCGCTTCCACCGTCAAGTCATCGGGAGTTGGGCCTAACCCACCGGTAACCACCACAAAGTCTGCATTGTCATCGGCGGCTCCCTGCAGCACGGGAATTACCTCTTCAAGCACATCGGGAAGCACCGTTATCCGCCGCACTTCCGCGCCCAACTCCGTGAGCTGCTGCGAAAGCCAGAATGAATTCGTGTCCTGAATCCGACCCAGCACGAGTTCCGTGCCTATAGCAATAATCCGTACTGTTGGGACTTTGAGGCCGGTCACGCTGCACTTGCTCCTTTACGAAAAGAAAGGTAAACGCCAACCCTCCAGCGGTCCACGCACGTTCAAGACGTTCTTCTTTGTCTTAATGTACCAACTACCCACTTCGGACAAGCGAGTTTCGATGGTTGGCAAGACTGCGGGCACGGTAACGCCGCGCACAGTCGTTCGTACGGCGAAACTATAGCGGGGGCTGAGCAGCATCAAACTCGGCACTTCTTCAGCAAACATGAGCTGAAAGTCCGCATACATGCTTTTCCGTTCATCTTGATCAAGCGTGTTGCGAGCATTTTGTAGCGCCTCGTCTACACGGGGATCGGTGAAGCCGGAAAAATTCCATCCGCTTTTAATCTGGCTGGAATGCCAGGTCAGATATGGATCTGGTTCCAAACCATTCAATAGCCACGTGTACAATGCGATGTCAAAGTCATTTGTGAGCAAGGAGTCGTAAAGCAGCCCGGAAGGACCCGCAACCTGAATCTCCACCTCAAAGCCAACTTGCCGCAGTTGGCCCTGGATTGCTTCCGCGAGTTCGGCCTGGCCCGGAATGTCTGTCCTCAGCAACTTTAGCGAGAGACGGACTTCCCCTCTAACCCGCACGCCATCCGGGCCGACAATCCAGCCTAACTTGTCAAGCAAATCTCTGCTTGTTTCGGGGTCGTAGAGATAGCGCGGTACATTTGGGGAGTGTGCCCAGGAGACCGGCAGAACTGGTCCCTCTAGGGGGTCAGCCATTCCTCCCTGCACGTCATTGGCAAGATAGTCCCGATCGATAGCATGGGCAATTGCCTGTCGTAACGTACGATCCCAGAATGGGGGACGACGCAGATTGAAGTAAAGAACAGTGTAGCCGGCAAGAGGTGCGCTGTATTCCTCGACGTCCGCAATCGCGTCCACACGACTCCTCTCCGAGACGGGAAGATAGCTCACGCCTTCAACCTCACCCCGCTCCAGCGCGGTAATGGCGGCCTTAGCATTCGGATAGAACTTAAACTTCAAATAGCGGATATGCGGACGCCCGCCAAAGTAATCTTCGTTTGCACTGAGCAGCGCAAATTCCTCAGTGAATTCAACGACGCGATATGGGCCTGTGCCCACCGGCTCCAGGTTGAAGGGAGTTAGCAATAACTGATCCGCACTAACTCCATCCAAGAGATGCCGCGGCAAGATACCGATCGTCGCATATTCGAGGAGCGGCAGGTACACGTCGTTCAAGAGAAAAATCCGCACGCTCCGCTCGCCCTCGCGCTCTGCTCTCACGTTACTCCAAACCGGATCGCGGCGTTGAGGACTCGCCAGCAGGCCGTAAGTGAAGAGCACGTCGTCAACCGTAAGCGGCGTACCGTCCTGCCACCGTACGTCGTCCCGGAGATGGAACACAAAAGATCGACTCTGTGAGTCTATTTCCCAACCCGTTGCTAAATCCGGCACAACCGTGCCGTCCGCCGCATAGCGTGTGAGGCCATTGAATATGAGCCCCGAAATGGTCCGCGCCGTATCATCATTGGCAAGGATTGACACAAGCGTCGGTGGAGGGCCCAACGTACCCTCTATATAGGTGCCGCCGAAGTCGGGGACATCGACAACGCTCGCAGCGAAGGCAAAATACGCAAGCAGCGCCGCCGCCAGCAGTGAGCCGATACTACCGACAATGACAATCCCGGCAATGCGGGAAGATGGGGGCGAAAACTGATCTGCCATACTTCACCCCTGCCGCGCACTAAATGCGCACAAGGACGACGGAAACCACGATGAAGAGCGTCGCGAGCCCGATGGTGACATTGAAAAGCAACCGATCAACACCGCGACGCGTATTGTGGATGCTATCCGATCCGCCAAACGCCGAGCCCAACGCAGCGCCACGTGCCTGCAAAAGCACTGCGGCAATGAGCGCGACGGAGAGGATGATTTGAATTGCTTGGAGATACTGCTGCACGGTGGCCTTCTCCTAACTCTACGAAACCGTATACTTGAGATTGGGGTGCTCTTGGCGAACTCCCAAAACCACACTTTCATGCTGCACCGCAAGACCTCGGAAGCACGATAGAACAGCGGTTTACTTCGCTCTGCGAGGTGGAGCGCGGCGCTTGCTTCATTATACCAACTTTGGGTTACGGCAGAGACTCATATCTCCTTCCCACTTCATCACAAAGCAGTCATGCGACCGGCGAGGAACGAGAGTTAACAACCAGCAGCAATTCGTTTAACCATTTTTTCATCTCTCAACCGGAGGCAGAACTGTGCGGAGATTCCCTCTGTACGTACCTTCGGTGCAAGAAGACTTCCTCCCCTCTAGGCGCCCCTATGGCGGCCATTGGGCCAGCAACAACCTGGCGAGCGCTTCTTGTGCGAGATTGTGATGCTCATGGTAGGGCGCTATGCTAGAACCAGCCGAGATATTCGACGTAATGCATCAAGAAAAAGACGTAAGGAATGCCGCCAGAGTAGGTGTCTGTAGTCTGGCTCAGTAACAATCAAGGAGGACAAAGCATGTACGAAAACATCAGCGGTTTTGGGGACGAAATTGCGGACAACTTTGGTTCGCAACTCGACTCCATGCAAGAAATCGGCATCAATTTCATTGAAGTACGCAACCTTGCCTTCAATGGCGAGGCCAAGGCCGCAGTCGTCGACCTGTCTAAAGACGACCTGTGCGCTGCGAAGCGTGAACTAGACAACCGCGGCATGCGAGTCTCAGCCATCGGTTCGCCAATTGGCAAGATTATGATCACTGATGACTTTGAATCGCACCTAGAACGATTCAAGGGTGCGCTGCAGGCCGCTGACATACTTGAGACCAACTATATCCGCATGTTCTCATTCTTCATGCCGGAGGGGGAGGAACCGGATAGCTACCGCGATGAAGTAATGCGCCGTCTGCAAGCCCTGAGCACTGCGGCGCGCCAACACCGTTCCGATGTGCTTCTCCTACACGAGAATGAGAGCGACATCTATGGCGACACGCCCGCCCGCTGCAAAGACATATTTGAGTCGGTTGGGGCAGAGAACTTGCGCCTGACGCTTGACCCTGCGAACTTCGTAGCCTGTGGTGTGAAGCCGTATAGCGAAGCCCTTCCTGCCTTGAATCCTTGGCTGCACTACGTGCACGTCAAGGATAAGGAATCTCAAAAGGGCAAGGTTGTTGTAGCCGGTGAAGGGGGCGCGGAGTGGCGTGAACTACTGGGAGCGTTAAAACATCAAGGTTACGACGGATTCTTCTCGCTTGAGCCGCATCTCCAGGTAGCGGGACGTTCCTTTGGCTACACGGGGCACGACCTCTTCGCCAAGGCGCACGCCGCGCTCATGAATCTGCTTACTGAGACGGGGTGGCAGACCCCCGCCGCCACCAGCGCTTCGTAGCCTCCGGGCGTTCCACTGAACCGACAAGTGCGGCGAGTGCAAGCGTTATGTAAGCCAAAAGACTAGCATACAGGCTCGCCATCATATAGGGTTTGCCCACGTCCGCCCTGTGCATGTCGAAGGGTCGATAGTGATCGAATACGCCTGCTCGGAAACCAAGATAGTCCCACGGTTGCATGAAGAGCACGCCGTCTCGCCACGCGTGTGGGATCTCCGGTAACTCATGGGGATGCGCGAAAAGGTCTTGGGCCAAGACATACGTATCGGCCTTGAGCAGGCTAAACCTTCCACTTGAGGGCAACAATATACTTGCGCTGCCATACGTTGCCTCCGGCGTTATGAGTACCTGGTAGGAGTAGTAGGTACTAAGAACAAAGATTGTGACAAGCAGCCACTGCCGCCATAAGTGACGCTTAGACCAAACTAGGGCAAATATACCAAGGCTCACCGTACTCCACGCATAAGGCAGAGCATGCGACATGTGGCGAAAGAAGTCGGGTGGATTCTCAACATTTGAAAGCGCGGGACCTGCCTCCGTCAGCCAGAGAAGAAGCACATGTGCTCCCGCCGCCAGCGGCACAAAGAGAAACACAGGGCGCTGTAGCGCAAGCCAAAATGCTCCCCATATGAAGAGCAGCAACGCGGTACCCACGACTAGCCAGAAGCCCGTCGTTGTAGTGCGAAGCTGAGCACTGTAGTATTCTGCGCCCACTGTAGCGAATCCTTGCCAGTGTTGCGCCAGATTCTCCAGGGCAAAATAAGTTGTGCGCTGGAGCGGCCACGGTTTTCCCGTTTGCAACCACGTCATCCCGGCATAAATCATGGAAGGTATTGCAGCCAAAACTGCTGCAACCCAGACGCCAACTTCCCGCCATCGCGTTGCAAGCAGTACTACCAAGGCCACAGCCGCGTAGAGCCCACCTTCCGGTCGAGTCATGACCACAAGCCCGGTGACAATACCGAAAAGTACCCAATGCTGCCAATGCCGTGCTTTCGGCACACAGGCGATCATCGCCAGTAGCAACAAGTGGAAAAGCGGCTCCGGCTCAGCCGCGCCAAGCGCATAGATCTGGTACATCGGGAAAAGAACAAGCGTTGCCGCTGCGCCAAAAGCCAAGACTAGATTGCCGGAAATGTTGCGTACAGCAAGAAAAGCAACGAGGGGCAGAAGTACATTTGCCGCAATCAGAGGCGCGTATGACCCGGCTGTAGTGTGCCCAAAGAGCGCAAAGCCGACTAGCATAGTGACCGGCCATACGGGCAAGTCATCGGTCCAATACGGGACTTCACTTAGCGAATTCGCAAACTCTTGATCGAATGTCCTTAGCGGATACCCTTGGCCCCGAGCCAAGGCATCTGCAACCGACCAGTAGCGCACTTGGTCGTCGAAGGCGATTGAGATATAGGTAACGGCTTGCGTTAAACCCAATACCAGCAGCGCCCCTGCTATCACCGTTGGCAAGAGAGAAGTCGCCCCTTCCCCAAGAGCGGTCCGGCACGAATGCCCTCCTCGCGCGTAGCGCAGACTCGCGCTGCCTATCAGGGCATGGAAATAGATAGTCAATGCCACAATTGTACCAAGTGCGACTCTCCCGCCGCGCACGTAGTGGATGATTTCGCTAATCTCCGTCAGCAGCCCGATGCCCATGTGGAACGGAGGGTGGTGGAGAAATCCCAACACTGCAAACGGCAAGAATGGGAGTCCGGTAAGCACAAGCACTCGCAGCGGCACGAGAGCCCGGGTCGCTCTAAACCAAAGAAGCGCGAGGGCAATCCATGAAAGCGCAACTAACGCCGGAACCACCCAGACCAGCGACCCCCAGTGGTTTTCCGCTGGCAACAGCCCTACAAAGCGCAAGGCACGCAAGAAGAGTCCTATACCGGCGAGCAGTCCTCCGACCCACAATACGCTGAGCGCTGGCGGGAGAACCCTCAGGCTGATCATAGTGCGGAACATTCGCATCGTGGGCGCAAATTGATTCTTGCGTTCAGATATCATCGTGTGCCCTGCGGATGCAGCGGGATTCTACGCATTGCGCTCAATTCTTTGAGATAAGAAGTGCCCCTGCATTCAGGCACGCAATCGACGGGAGTAGGCTTATCTTGGAATTATGCGCCAAGGGCCACACTCGGCCTGTCTGTGGCTTTCGGAGCGCAAACGCCTCCAAGCGGGAAGCGCAAGCATCCGCTGACATTTGGATCGAAACGCGCGCGAAAGCTGCAATTGGACTAGACGTCTTGAGAAGAAGGCAACTGAGCCTGTGCATCAGCCTTTTGCCTAAAACTCGATTGCTTGCCGTGCCGCTGGGCGAGTTCTTGGTAGATGTCATCCGGCGTGAGTCCGCACTGTGCCAATAACACCAAGCAATGGAACCACAGGTCGGCCACTTCCGCCGTCAGGTCGTCCGGTGCTTCGTTCTTGGCTGCCAGCACCACCTCTATCGCCTCTTCGCCCACCTTTCGGGCAATTCGATCAATGCCTCCCTGGAGCAGATGCGTTACGTAAGACCCCTCAGGCATCGATTGCTGCCGTTCACGGATGGTTTGAAAGACCTCATCGAGCATCGCTGCCTTGACTTCTGCGGGTTTGCCTTCATCTGCCATGGCTATTCCTCATCGAGCGTGCGGTAGTAGCATGAGACACTGCCCGTATGGCAGGTAGGACCATCGGGTCTGGCAAGAATGAGCAACGAGTTGTCTTCACAATTGCGATAAACGCCCACCACGTTCAAGTAGTTTCCGCTCGTAGCGCCCTTTAGCCACGGCTCTCGGCGGCTCCGGCTCCAAAACCACACCTGCTCCGTTTCCAGTGTCTTGGCCAACATTTGCTTTGTCATGTAGCCCAGCATGAGCACCTGTTTCGTATCCACGTCTTGAATCACGGCAGGCACAAGCCCTTGGGCGTCGAAGTGCAATCGCTCGATGTCACGATCTGCAATTTTCGCTTCCATGACTACTGTTGCCTCGTTGCCGGACTTGCCTCGGGTAGACTTCATAGTGAACTGTGTGCTACGCGCCGAAATTGCCGAATCGATGCGTAGCCAGGAGCAATCGTAGCTCCAAAATTATACCGCAGGAGCGTGCGACACGTTTAGCAGGCTCTGCCGACTGTGCCAGCAACCGGATCGGCAGAGCGCAATACTCGGGGTGCCCTTCATGCCTGCGAAATCGCCGCAGGTATTGCATCACTCCAAGCGATAGTGCTCTCCGCGATGCGCGCCTAGCGCTGGACTTGAGCGTGCAGCGCACGCCGTTCACGAGCTAGGGCAGACGGTCTGCCGCCTACCGTATCGAGCACGTGCACCAAGGCAGGATTTCGCCCTAGCCCTCGCATTATCAGCGCAAGGTCGGGTGCTCGATCGAGTTCTAGCTGCAAAGGGCGATCGGGGTCAGTGACCGGATTGGCATTTGTCCAACGAATGGCAGCAAGTCGATCCACGAAGCGCGACGCCTTGCGCACGTAGCGCGCTAGCTGGTCGTTATCCCACATTACCGACTGAAACGCGCAACCGGTATGCATCACGAACCGCAATGCCGGGAAGGCGTCCAGGAATGTCAGAAAGTCGTCGGGGAAGTGCAGCACGGTCTCGCGCCCACCGTTTTCGATCGCCAGCGGCACGCCCGGATAGAGCACGAGCAGCGCCTGAAACGCCTCATAGAGCGCTTTCAAGTGATCGTCGATGTGCCTCTTGCGTCGTCCTGCATGCATTACGTAGAGCGACATCGGGGCATAGGCTTCGAAGAACTCGATTGTCTGGACAAGCCGCCGCAGATAGACCGAGCGCGGTATAGGGGTGATGTCGCTCGGCGCCTCTTCGAATCCTTCATCCGGGAAGAGGTTTACCTGAAACTGCAGGGACGCGTGCGCCATGACTTCCAGCACGTCCCGCGTAAACGTATCCCACAACCCCTTGCGATAGAGAACCTCACCCACATTGATCTCTATTACCGCAAACTCTAGGCGCTGGGCCGTGTGCAACGTCTCCTGCAACTGTTCAGCCACACTCATACGGCGAAACGGCTGTAAACGAGGATTAAATCCAACACGCATTTGTCACACCACACGGATTGAGTTCTAAGAAATTCGGCTTTTGTAGGTCTTCACTATTGCGTCTTCCGCGCTTTCGACTTCCATTTCCAACTCACACACAGGGCTCACTCCACTCTCTTGCAGGCGCAGGCACTGTCCACATTGTCACAAGGCGCCGACCCTTGCAATTCTTAGATACCGAACATGGGCAGGCATTGTCAAGTAAGTGGTTAGAAGCCCACGTACCATCCAACTGCGAGCGGCAATGACTACCGCTAACCAAGACTGTAATTCCTGCCGCCGGTATGATTTGGACTCCAGAGCTTCGCGTTCATAGCCCCAAGGCATACTGGGCTCTGGGCCGTTTATGGGTGGGAAAGCAGTGCTGCCTTTTCCTGCCGCGAAGAAGACTGCTAGACTGAAATGTGGAGGCGCTCGGGTCCCGGTGGGCCTCGCGGTCTTCAAAACCGTCTGCGGGGCGGGCTACTCCCGTCCTGGGTGGGTTCGACTCCCATGCGCCTCCGCTGCAGATTGCGCAATCCAGAATAGTTTGAGCGGTCCAACAGCTTTTCCACACCTTCTCCACAGGTGAACGGAGAATTCGAGAGAGATCAACGCATCGCACCCCTAAAGTGCATTCACTCCTCACCCAAGCTGTCATGCAGCGCCGGTAGGAGAAGTGCACAAGGGTAAATTGTGCCGGCCCCGCGATGCGTCAGCTCAGCGCTTGGCGAAGATATTCTTGGTTTAGCCGCGCGATTTCAGCCGTAGGACGGTTGGTCGTCGGGTCGCAGGCAGACCACTCGTAGAGAACCCAGTGCGCGTACTCAGCTTCACGCAGCACCGAAATTATTTCATTCAGCGCCACGTCGCCCTCGCCCATCACCTCCACACAGGCGGCGTCTTTCACCGTATCGCGAAGGTGCACCATACGCAGCCGCGAGTAGAACTCCTTGAGCACCGCTACACCGTCAGCGCCTGCCCCCATAGCCCAGTTAATGTCCAGGCACAAGCCAAGCAAGCCGGCGTCGATGCCGGACATGATCCCATAGAATACCTGCGCACCGTCTTCAAACTCGTGCTGATGGTTGTGCAAGAGCGGCATCACACCTTTGGCTAGGGTGTACGCGCAGAGCTCCGTGAGGTGGGCTACCTGCAGGCCGATTTCTTCTTGTGTGAGCGAGCCGTCCTGTTTGCGCCCCGTGCTAATGACGAGGTACTCAGCGCCCACTGCTCCCGCAAAGTCAGCCGCGGCTCGCGCCTGGGGCATGGACTTCTCTCGGACAGTGCCGGGGTCATGCCAGGCTCCGCCCACGTGAATGCCTGCGGTTCTCAGTCCTTTGTCGTCGACTGCCTTCCGGTAGGCCGCTATGTCGTCCGGGTTGTTGACATAGGCGTAGCCAACTTCCAATCCATCGTAGCCGGCCGCCCCCAAGTCCCTGCCTATAGTTGGCAGGATGCTGCCAAGATCTTGGGTCTCCCGCAACCAGAGTCGCGCCTGACATCCAATCTTTGCCGCCATGTTGTTACTGCTCCTAATGACTGCACTGCTGCCTTGGAAATGACAGCACTTAAATTAGGAATACACCCTAAATGCTCATGTTGAATCGCGAGGACTTGAGTGGCAAAAGAAGCAAAGCACAAGAGATGCGCCCTACGCACGATTAGTGTACTATGAGGCTACTTTCGCCTGTGCCGGAGAACTAAGATCTCGGAGGATTGTGCAGATGCTGGACTTCGTGCTGCGCGTGATCGGGTTTATCGTTTGGGGTTTCTTTTCAGGGCTGCCATTCGTAGTCGCGCCAATGATTGCCATTTTGACCTGTTTGGCTATCATGGTTGCAGTCAAAGGCATAGTGCGCGGAATCTCCAGTAAGTAGGCCCGTTACTCTACCTCGATAGAGACCTTGCGGCCGGCAACTTCATTGGCCAAGCCGTGTTCCAGCGTCGTCCAGGGCAGCATGGCGCACTTAACGCGCAGAGGGAAGTTCGCAACGCCCTTCAGGGATTCTAGGTCCTCCATCTCGTCAGGCAGCGTGACGTCCTCGCCATGCATCAGGGCCTTGAAGAGGCCTCCAATGTGCCTGACCTCTTCTTTGGACTTACCTTCAAGTATCTCAGTCATCATCGATGCTGCCGCGAGACTAATCGCACAACCCACGCCGTCGAAGCGCACTTCCTTCAAAAGCTCCCCGTCCAGCAGAACGAAGACCTCAACTTCATCCCCGCAGAGCGGATTGACACCTTCAGCTTCAATATCGGCATGCGGCGGCTTGCCCCGGTTGTGAGGGCTTTGGTAGTGGTCAAGGATGATCTCCTTATAGAGATCGTTCAACTGCATGCCCGAACACCCTTTGCGCCTTATGTATGCCCTCGATCAACGCGTCAACGTCCTGCTCAGTGGTGTACGCGTAGAAGCTCGCCCGCGCCGTGGCCGGCACATTGAAGCGTCGCATGAGCGGCTGGCAACAGTGGTGCCCCGCTCTCACTGCCACTGCTTCGCTATCAAGAATTTGCGCGATGTCGTGCGGATGCACGCCATCCATTACAAAAGATATTACACCGGCTCGGGTCTGTATTTCCCATGGCCCAAAGAGCTTGACGCCTGAAATCTCGCCCAGCAGGTTTAGGGCGTATTGGGTAATCTCTATTTCATGCTCACGCACATTTTCCATGCCAAGATCGGTGAGATAATCAACGGCCGCGCCCAGTGCAATTGCATCCGCGATATTGGGAGTGCCCGCCTCGAACTTTTGTGGCGCGTCCGCCCACGTTGATTCGGCAAGCATGACCTTGCGTATCATACTGCCGCCCCCCATGAAGGGGCGCATTGCTTCCAGTAAATGCGGCTTGGCGTAGAGCACGCCCACGCCGGTCGGGCCCATCATCTTGTGGCCGGAAAAGGCCATGAAGTCACAGTCCAAGTCCTGCACGTCCACCGGCATATGGGGTACGCTCTGCGCAGCATCGAGCAAGACCAAAGCCCCGTACTTATGCGCTTTCTTGACTATTCCCTTCACCGGGTTAATAGTGCCGAGCACATTGGAGACATGCGTAACAGCAATCAGCCGCGTCTTATCGGTGATCAGCACGTCGAGGCCGTCCAGCATGAGGCGACCCTCGTTGTTGACGCGCAAGAAACGGAGGTCTGCTCCCTTTTCTTGCGCCAGCAACTGCCACGGAACGAGATTGGAGTGATGCTCCATCTCAGAAACGAGAATCTCGTCATTGGCATTGACGTTATCGGCACCCCACGCATACCGCACAAGGTTGATGGCTTCGGTGGTATTGCGGACAAAGACAATGCACTCCGGAGACGGCGCATTGATAAAGCGCGCAATTTTGGCGCGCGCCTCTTCATACGCGGCGGTCGCTTGTTCGCTTATAGTGTAAATGCCGCGGTGAACGTTGGCGTTATACCGCGAATAGTAATCTACCAGGCTGTCAATGACCGCCTGCGGCTTTTGCGAGGTAGCCGCGTTATCGAGGTACACCAGCGGCTTGCCATGTACCTGAACCCCCAAGATTGGGAATTCTTGCCGCACTGCGTGTACATCGAAGCCATTTTCCATCGGGCACAGTCCTATCTATTTGGGTAGCGTCAGTCAGCCTGGCAGATCATTCCAGATCCACCAATATATCCTGACCTTCGATTTTGACATCATAGGCATTTACCGGCACGACAGCCGGAAAGCTGAGGGCACGACCCGTACAGACGTCAAATCTGCCGCCGTGTCGGGGGCATTCAATCGCGGTTCCATCCAATTCTCCCTCGCCCAGCGGGCCCCCGTCATGCGTGCATATGTTATCGATGCAGTAGACAGCGCCATCGACACGCGCAAGCGCGAGACTCTCTCCATCTATATCAACTACAACCGCCCGACCTTCCGGTATGTCGTCAACCGACGCTGCTCTCACGTAATTTGCCATGCGTCAATCCTCTATTTTCCATCCGGTCATCTTATCTCGAATCTTGCCTGC
This sequence comes from Chloroflexota bacterium, assembly GCA_965221905.1. GTDB lineage: Bacteria > Chloroflexota > UBA11872 > VXOZ01 > VXOZ01 > VXOZ01. The sequence goes on along the minus strand of OZ244922.1, from coordinate 1,505,143 downwards.
AAGCTGCGCCTGCACGCCGTCCAGCGGTGTATGTTGAATTGCTTCGCTGAAGAAACCCTCCACTAACATGCGTGCCGCATTATGTTTATCCAAGCCATGAGCCATGACGTAGAACAGTTCTTCTTTGTCCACCTGTCCCGTAGCCGATCCGTGCGTGCACCGCACGTCGTCGTTATCGATTTCCAAGATAGGTATTGAGTCGGATCGCGCGCGCTTGCTCAAGAGCAAGTTACGGTTCTCTTGGTAGGCGTCGGTTCGTTTTGATCCCTTCCGGACGTTGATGACGCCGGTGAAAACTGCGCGAGAGCGGTCGCGCAGCGCACCCTTGACCAGCAGGTCGCTCGTGCTGTAGGGAGCACGGTGATCCTGCATGGTCTTATAGTCCATGTGCTGCGTGCCGTCCGTGAAGAAAACCCCTCGATGGAACGACTCGACGCCCGATCCTGCAAAGCTGTTATCGACGTAGTTCTTGACTAGTTTGCCCCCGGTGGCTGACAGAATGGTATGGAGGTGACCGTCATTGTCGACACGGAGCCGCTGGAAGCCGAGCTCGATTACATGCCGTCCCCAGTCTTGGATAGTCACGTGGCTCACCTGGGCACCGTCTCTCACGACAACCTCAGTCGCCGGACATGAAAAGGACTGCGCCTCAAGCGTCGGGCTGGCGTATCGCTCGACAAACGTCACCTTGCTCCCTCGATCTGCCACCAACAGTACATGGGGGAAAACCGCGATATTTTCAGCATTCATCCAGATGAGCGCCTGTATTGGGAGTTCGACCGTAGTATCGGGCGGCACATAGCAGAATATTCCCCCCGAAAGGAAGGCGCCATGCAGTGCGGGGAATTTGCCGTCCCCCGGTGTCACTATTCGTCCGAGGTGCGGCTGCGCAAGCTCCGGGTGCGTGTTTATCGCCTCCGCCAGCGGCGCGAGTATTACCCCTTGGGCCTGAAGCGATTCGTCTAGCCTCGTGAAGACTATTTCCGAATTCACTTGCACCGCCAGGCCGCCCCACTCATCCCCGGTGGTTATGTGCGACCGGAGAGTCTCCGGCAGGTCTTCTTCGCTCGCCGCGTCCAGACCGGCAGGCATGTAGAGCAACAGGTCGTCCAGCGCAAGCTCACGAAAGTCGGTCCGCCGCCAATCTTCGTCTTTCATCGTGGGCATTGGCGTGTCTAGATACATCTCCCACGCCTCTTGGCGCAGGCTGCGCACCCACTCCGGCTCTCTGCCCGCCCGGGAGATTTCCTGCCATGCTTCGGCCGTAATGGCCTGCAAGGCAGTCAATGGCGCTTGTTCAACTGATGATTGGCTCACGCTTCCCTTTCCTGATTTCTAAAATGTTTAGCTGTTCTAATCGCCAGGTTATGATGACTTTACAAGAATCAGTCCGTCATTTCCGCGAAAGCGGGAATGCATCCACTCCGCACTCGCACAGACCGTCCTAAGCAGGGGGTAAACCCCTCGCTACGCTCTAGGAAAGGTCTGAGCAAGTCGGGATATGCATCGGTTTATGGGTATGTGCGGGATTGTGGGGTGGTTTGAGGTGTGTCTTGGCATGTGGGAGGGGCTGTTTTGGCTTTGATGCGGTCCCGTTGGAAGCGCAATACGCTCCTGGCCGTGTTTTGGGCGCACTGCTCCCGTGTCATGTTGCCAACTGGCGTGCGGCCGTCATCACATTGGTCAGCCCCAGCAGCAACGCCAGCCGTTGCCTGTTCTTGGACAGACCCCGGTAGCGCACCGTGGCGTAGCCGAAGTGCCGCTTCACCCACAGGAACGGATGCTCTACTTTGGCCCTAACCGATGCTTTGCGCTGCTCTGCCAGCGCCGCCGCGCTCTCAGGCGCCAGTTTCCGCCGCAGCCCCGGCTTGAGCGCCACCTGCCACGCTACGGCGCGCCCCTGATGCTCCGGTCGCTTCTGCACCCCCACGTACCCGGCGTCTCCCCACACCTGCTGCTCTGCGCCGTGCAGCAACGCCGCCGCTTGCGTTACGTCGTGCACGTTGGCCGATGTGGTGGTGAAGCTATGCACGAGCCCCGTCTGTGCGTCGACGCCGATGTGCAGCTTCATCCCAAAGTAATACTGGTTCCCCTTCTTCACCTGCCGCATCGCCGGGTCTCGCTCCCCCTCTCGGTTCTTCGTCGATGTCGGCGCCGCGATGATGGTCGCGTCCACTACCGTCCCCGCTCGCAGCCGCAAGCCCCGACCTGCCAAATGCGCGTTGATCTCCGCCAACAACCCCTCTCCTAACCGGTGCTTCTCCAGCAAATGCCGAAAGTGCAGAATAGTCGTCTCGTCCGGCAGCGCCTCTGACAGCCGCAGCCCCACGAACCGCCGCACCGGTTCTACCTCGTACAGCATGTCCTCCATCCCAGGATCGCTCAGGTTGTAGAACAACTGCACGCAGTGTATCCGCAGCATTACCGACAAGGGATACGGCCGCCGCCCCCGCCCTGGCTTGGGATAGTACGGCGCAATGCGCGCCTCCATCTCCGCCCACGGGAGCAGCGCGTCCATCCGCTCCAAGAACTTCCCCCGGCGCGTCTTGCGCTTCTTCTGCGCGTACTCCAAGTCGGCAAACGTCGGTTGCTCCATTACCCAGCTCCTCACCGTATCCTGCTTTCTTGCTATGATACTATGCCAGGGACTTGTTCAGAGTTTTCCTAGATTCCGCGCTGTGCTCGGAAAGACATGAAATAGCCGGTGCTGGACCTGATCCTGTATCAACATGCCCAGACCCTTTCCACTCGCACGGAGCGTCTTACAACAATTGCGCCACACAAGAGGCACGGCCGCCATGCTTCTTTGTCTGGCGCTATGCGCCTCGTTCTGCACGAACTAGGCTTGCTCAATGACCGTTCAAAATCGCTACGCTTAGCCCACTGCCTTGTCCATCTGCAATTGGATAAGGCGATTCATCTCCACGGCATACTCCATCGGCAGTTCCTTGACGATTGGCTCGATGAAGCCGCTTACTATCATGCCCGCCGCTTCAGACTCGCCTAGGCCGCGGCTCATGAGGTAGAACAGTTGGTCCTCGCCAATTCTGCTCACCACGGCCTCGTGGCCGAGGCTTACCTGCTCTTCTTCAATCTCGATAGTTGGGTAGGTATCGGAGCGCGATGCGGAGTCTAGTATGAGGGCGTCGCAACGCATGGCCGATTTGGACCCTTCCGCACCCTTATAGATCTTGAGCAAACCACGGAACGAAGTGCGTCCACCATGCTGACTAATGGACTTGGAGATGATCTTGGATGACGTATTGGGGGCAACGTGAATTGCCTTGCCTCCCGCATCCAAGACCTGGCCGTCACCGGCGTAAGCAATCGAGAGAATATCTCCCTTAGCACCCGGCTCCATCAGATAGACGCTGGGATACTTCATTGTGATATTTGAGCCAAGATTAGCATCCACCCACTCCATCACGCCGCCTTCATAGACTGCGGAGCGCTGGGTTACCAGGTTATATACGTTGGTGGACCAGTTCTGTATCGTCGTGTAGCGGCAACGAGCGTTCTTCTTGACGATGATTTCGATCACGCCGCTATGGAAGGAGTCCGTGGAGTAGACTGGCGCGGTGCAGCCCTCGACGTAATGTACGTACGCGCCCTCGTCCACAATGATGAGCGTCCGCTCGAACTGCCCCATCTGTTCGGAATTAATGCGGAAATAGGCCTGGAGCGGTATGGTCACCTGGACGCCCGGCGGCACGTAGACAAATGACCCGCCGCTCCAGAATGCGCCGTTCATCGCGGCAAACTTATTGTCAGCCGAAGGGATTACCGTGCCGAAGTATTGCCGAAATAGCTCGGGATGCTGCTCCAGTCCTTCCTCTGTACTGAGGAAGATCACGCCTTTCTCTTCCAGGTCCTTTTGGATGGAGTGATAGACCACTTCCGATTCGTACTGCGCGGACACTCCTGCCAGGAACTTGCGCTCTGCCTCGGGAATGCCGAGTTTTTCGAACGTATCCTTGATATATTCCGGCACGTCTTCCCAGGTCTGGCCCTGCTTCTCCGTGGTACGCACGAAGTAGGAGAGATCATCGAAAGGAATAGGGGAGAGGTTGGCGCCCCAAGCCGGCATCGGCTTCTTGTTGAAAATCTCAAGCGACTTCAGCCTGAATTTGAGCATCCAGTCCGGCTCATTCTTCATGCTGGATATCTCAATCACCCGCTCCGGGTCAAAACCCTTTGGCGCCTTATAGATCGCCTGATCGGGATCGGCAAAACCGTACTTCTCTTTATAGACTCTCTTGCTTTCTTGAATGTCCTTCTCGGTAACCGCCATCACTAACCTGCCTTCCTAGGCTTCCTGCATGACCTCTTTAAGCAGAACGTCATATCCCTTGGCCTCAAGCTCCTCGGCCAATTCAAACCCGCCCGACTGTCGAATCTTACCATCCACCATGATGTGCACATAGTCGGGCTTCACAAAGTGAAGGATCCGAGGGTAGTGGGTGATGATCACAATGGCCATTTCGGGGTGCATGATGGAAGAAATACCCTCACCCACCGCGCGAATTGCGTCAATATCGAGCCCAGAGTCAATCTCGTCTAAGATGGCGAGCTGCGGCTCCAAGACCGCCATTTGCAGGATCTCCATCCGCTTCTTCTCACCGCCGGAAAAGCCGTCGTTGAGGTAGCGACCCGCAAACTCGCGGTTTATCTTGAGCATATCCATCTTTTTCAGCAAGTGTTTCCGAAACTTCCGCGCGCTAATCTCCTTCTGCTTCACCGCCTTAAGCGACGTACGCAGGAAATTCAGGGTGCTTACCCCAGGTATCGCCAACGGGTACTGGAAAGCCAGGAAGATGCCGAGCTTTGCGCGGTCATTTGGCTCCCTTTCCAAGATGTCCTCACCGTTATAGAGCACCTGACCCGCAGTTGCATCGTAACTTGGATGCCCCATCAGCGTATGGGCCAGCGTGCTCTTGCCGGAGCCGTTCGGCCCCATGATCGCGTGGATCTCGCCCCGCTTCACGGAGAGGTCCACTCCACGCAGAATCTTGTTCTCTTCGATCTCGACGTGGAGATCATCAATCTCAAAGAATGATTGCTCAGTAGCCATTGTGAACCGCTATCTACCCTTCCCTTTATACATAATCCGGTCGTGCTTCCTTCAGCCTGCCACTCTCAAATCTTATTCAGACCGACGCCGGTAGGCGCATTGCAATCTTGCCTGCGCTCGTATCGCAAATGGCGCTACCCCAGGGCCCCCGCGCGCATCTGAGCCACTACGGAGAGGTTGCCGCGCGTTGCTTGGTTGCTAGTCTGGCTGTGGCGTGCCAGGTCTGCCAGCGTCGTATCCCCCAATGCGAGGTTGAGCTGTTGTTCAAGTCGACCCCACAGGAATACCGTTGGGCAGTAGTGCACCCGCTCACAGCAAACACCCTCCTCCGGCTGCAACGAGCAGGAAATTGGGGCAATCTCACGCTCGGTCGCCAGGATTATCTGGAGCGCCGTAATCTCAGAAGAATCTCTGCCGAGCACGTAGCCGCCCTTGGCGCCGCGAACGCTCTCAACCAGTTCCTTCTCCTTAAGTGTAGACACGATCTGCTCGAGATAGCCGAGAGAGATTCCGGTCTCTTCAGCTATTCGCGCCAAAGAGAGCGGTTTTCCTTCCACCACCAACGCCAACGCCGTCATAATGACGAGGCCGTAATGTCCTCTCGTAGAAATCCCTAGCATCCTACAACCCAAACCTGCTCTAGCAATCCAATACCCTAGCCACCTTCTAGGGATTAGCGTAGCACGCCACTCGCGACAGCGTCAAGGCAAGAGGCAATACTTCGTCATGCGCCATTTTGCGGATGTAGAGTCGTATTGGGCGCTTGCATGGCGCCTGATCGAAGTAGAATCTTCATGGGGGATTACAATATCTACCAGCGGACTCCACTTGCATGTTACTGTACCTACCCTCTACCCGATTGGTACTCTAAGTTAGGATTGTGCGCCATCCTGCAAGAACACACTCACTAGTTTGTTGCACTAACCATGCAGAGAACTCAGCTCTTAGCACATCGACGCACACAGGGAATGTGGCAGCAACTGCACGAGGTCAGCAACATTGATTGCGCGGGTCTTTCATGACAAGAGCAAATTCCGGCACGCGGTTCCCTTTGCGCTGCTTCTGCTAGCTCAAGTCGGGCTAGTACTCTTCCGCGAGCAACCGCTGATAATGGCGGATGAGGCGGTCTTTCTAGCGAATGCCCGCTACCTCTCCGGCACTGCCCCCATGCCTACGCTCCACGGGGCCGTCTTCTTTCACTTTGGCTACTCGCTATTCCTTGTGCCCGCATTCTGGCTGTTCGATAGCCCCTACACCAGTTACACCGCTAGCCTCGTGATCAGTGCCTTCCTGATGAGCACGGTGTATCTCAGCCTTTACTACGTTCTGGCTTCCCTGCTCGGCATTTCCAGCCGCCTTGCCATGGTCGCTTCTTTCCTTACGTGCCTCTTTGCACCGCTGCTGCTTCGAGCTAATTTTGCTTGGGGTGACAATGCCTACGTTCCGGCCTTCATGCTTCTCATCGCGCTCTTTGGCGCTCTTTTGCGCCATAAGTCAGTGCGCCTCGCGCTTATGTTCGGCGTGCTCCTGGGTTTCATGTACACCGTCCACACCCGTTCATTGCCTCTCATTCCCGTTGCTGCTCTTTACCTCGTCGCTCTTGGCCTATGCCGCGCTTTGCCGTGGCGAGCGGTGAGCGCAGCCCTCAGCGCTACCGCCCTGATCCTGATCGGCACGCGACTTGCCATCAGCGACTTGAGGACGGCCGGCGGCACAGACAGTCCGGAGAACCCAATTCTTCCGATTATTGCGCACTTCTTCTCTCTTCAAGGTCTGCATGACTTCCTCCTGAAATCGAATGAATTGGCACTTTATGCCGTGCAGTCCTCTTTCGGTCTCTTACCCATTGGCGCGCTGGCTATCTGCCTTTTACTCTGGCAGCGCCGCGGCATGGGGCTGACTAGCCTTGCTCATGATGTGCCTGCTGCTACACTCATGTTCTTCCTTTTGGCATGGCTTAGCACAGCGGTCGTTAGCGCCGCATGGAATGGTGCGTTCGCCCAAGATACACACTTCATGCTGGGTCGGTATGTTGACGGCATCTCGGCGCTACCCATTGCACTCGGTCTCACTACTGTCCTGCGCGGTCAGCAGTTGCGGTCTTGGCGCTTGGCAACGGTTCTCACCGCGCTCCTTGGCATCAGCACAGTGGCTGCCAGCTACAGCCTATTCATTTTTCTGCCCGTGATCTTTGCGCCTCAGTCCCTCGGAATCTATCCATATGCCGCACTGTTCGGTACTACGCCACTCGCTCTGGTTGTTGCTTCCGTTTTAGCTGCTGTAGGCTTTGTGTTCTTTTCCTTCGTCCGTGGCCGCTGGCGTTTCGTGGCCGTCAGCACCATCGCCTGTCTCTTCCTCCTTACCAGCGCCTTCGGCTACTTCTCCGCTATCCTCCCGCTCCAAGAGCGTGTCGCCCGCTCCTCTTCCCTCGCTTCCTACATCCGTGCCTACCTCGGCTCCCCTCCCACTATTGCCTACGACACCACTTACTATCATCCGTTGACTTACTTCACTTACGAATACCTCCTGCCGCACACACGGTTTATCCCCTTTGACGGCGCTGCGGGCGAACTGCCGCCGGCTCTCATCGTCATCAGTAGCCGCTTCTGGAAAGACGCCGATACCTTGAAAGCCCACTTCTGGCAGGCTGAACCCCATGTCCCTCTCATCGGCGCCGATCAAGCCCTCTGGACACTCCCCGGCCCTGTTCAGTCTGCCCTGCTCTCGCGCGTGGACTACTCTAATACCGCGCTCAACCTCAATGCCCTCCCTGCCTGGGGCATTGAGGAGGTTCCAGGTATACCGGCACAACCAGTATGGGGTCTCGCACATCGTAGCTTCTACCATCTGACAGCCACTAATGAGGTGTCCCTGCCGATCTGGTTCGACACAGATGCCACTATCCGCGTACCCACAGGAAAGCACTCCTCTGAGGCACTGCTCCTAAACATCATCAACCCGGCGGATGAAGAGAAACCGCTCCAAATAGATGTCAACGGCGAAATCCTCTTTGCCGATACCATCCCGCCGGGCAACTGGTGCCAGTTCTTCCCGCTACCCACCAAAAGTACTGAGGATGTCTTTATTCGGCTCTCTCGGCCGTCGCGTGAACTCCTATTGCTGCGCGGCATAACTTTGCTCGACCATGTCCCAGGGGTTTTCCATGGCACGTATTCCACCGATCCGTTAACCCCAAGTGGGTATCGCTCCCGCCTCACGCTCATCTCCCCTCACTATCCCAAGACGCTCATGCGCGGCACCATGGGTACCCTTCGTCTCTCCGTCACAAATGCCGGCGATCGACCCTGGCCCACTCCGTGCGAAATTGGGAATGCCCCGGGCGCGGTGCAACTCGGCATTCTTTGGTTTCCCATGCACGCTGCAGACCGTGACTTAGCCTCACGGGTCGCTGAAGGAAGGGCAGCGCTCCCCTATGCACTTGCACCGGGCGATGCTCTTAGCCTCACCGCCATCCTCGCTCCCTTCACACAAACTGGCGATCCGCTGCCACCCGGTGAATACGAGGTCTGGATCGGCCCTGTTCAGGAAAGCATTACCTGGTTCTTCCACCATGGCGATAACGTCCTAAAGTTTCCAGTGGTCGTTATCCGATAGTCAAGGAAAAAGGATATCCTTGGATATAGGAGGGTCTTGGATAGAGCAAGGGTCGGCGATTGCATCTCACCGAAATTGCCGAAAAGTCTAACTTGCGAGACCACATTTGCAAGAAAGGGCTGTAGTTCCCTCTACGCGGCAGGTGCGAGAAGATGCACTGGGGATCCTTCCAGCGTAGCTTGAGACCAGTCGGCTTCAAATACCTGTTGTAAGCGCCGAATTGCTGCGGGATCATCAATGAGGATTCCCACCTCGCGGTTTCGGTCCAGGGATGTGGCTGTGAGATTTTGGCTGCCCACAAATGCGCGCTGACCGTCCGCAACAACCGTCTTGGCATGAACGTTCGGATGATGGAGAAAACCCACGATGCCGCCCTCGGCGCGCAAGAGAGCGCGTTCGTCCGCATAGGGGTCTTGGCCGGAGGGTGGATTCGTTACCAGCCGGACGCGCACTCCCCGCTTAGCCGCTGCCGCGAGCGCGGTTGCAATAGGGTCGTCTTCCAAGGAGAGCACGTAGACTTCAAGGCTATGGTGTGCAGTCTGAATTAAGTCGAGCAAGGTACTGCGAGAGTTTATCGGGCTGATGACAAGTGGGAGGTCGATTGCGGGAGACGGCACGCGATCCCAATCACTTTGAAAGAGCTGAGCCAGAGAGAGAACGAGGGAAGAGTCTTCCACTAGCACGGCAAACTCACGATTGTTACGAAACGAACTAGCTGTGAGGTTCAGAGTCATAATGGCTGCTTGTACACCGTCCATAAGGATTACTTTGGCATGCGTAAAGCGGAAACTTGGGTCTGTCCAACGCACTGCCACACCGGCGGCGGATAGACTCTCGCGGGAAATACGGTTACTTTCGCCGCCGCCAACTGGGTTTTCTTCAAGTAGGACCCGCACTCGTACTCCGCGCTGCTGCGCCGCCGCCAATTCCTCTGCTATCTCCCTACTGGAGAGAAGGTAGACCATGACGTCTATGGAGAAATCGGCACGACGCAACAATGAAAGGATCACTTCCGTGCCGTCATCCGGAAGAACCACCAAGCGAACCGGCCCTTGAAGAGCCGATTGCTGGATTGGGCCACATGCCAGCAGTAACGCAAACAGCGCGGTCAATAGTGCTAATGACCGCGCTGACAGGTTTTTCTTCACGTGAGCAACAAACGAGAGAGGCGGGATTCCCTAACTGCCGACAGACTTGCGCAAGGCAGTTCCCGCCGAGAACACAGGCGCCTTGCGAGCTGCAACCTCAAGGGGCTCCCCCGTCCGTGGATTGCGCCCAGACCGGGCCGCGCGCTGTGCCACACGAAACGTGCCGAAACCAGGCAGTGCAACACTCTCACCGCGCTTCAGCGAGTCCTGGACAGACTCAACAAATGCGTCTATGAATTCCTTAGCGGCTTTCTGCGTTGTACCCGTCCGAGACGCAATGTCCTTGATTAGATCGCTCTGAGTCATCGCCAGTACCTCCAACTAAGAGTAGGTGCGTCCACTAGTTTCATCATAGCGCCTGTTCACAACACATTATAACAGCGCCCCCAAAAGCTGCCTGGGACACCCGAAAGAGGATATCACCTTTGCCTTGCAAGGGACAACTGACAAAGAAACTATACCACTTAGGAACATTTTAGGTACATTGGATAAATCTCGAATCGCAGCACTCCCTGACGCCGCTTGGCGTTCGCACACCAAGCGCACCGCAAGACGATTTCAACTTTGGTGCCCGAAGTCGCTCGGTGTCCGCAGTCGCTCACAAATTCTGCAGATGTCTAAGAATCCTATAAGATTTCCCTTGACAGCTTGTCGGGCGATAGACAGCATGCATGGGATATGAGTACACTGCAATTATGCGTGCAGCAGCCAGCCGAGCTAATTCGAGTCTAGCAGTGTTTGGCATTCAGCTTCCTTAGAACATTAGGTCCTGCAATTTGATGAGGTAAGAGCCGCGTGAATATACGATCTGCCATTGCAATCCTGTTGAGCGGCGTATTGCTGTTCACAGCGTGCGTACCGTCCTTGCCCTTTATTTCAGGTGACGATGAGCCGGAAGAGATAGTAAGGCGCCCTGTAAGAAGTGTCGACCGCCCCACCGTCAAAGTAGTTCGCGGCTCGATCATCGATGCGGTGCGTGTCCTCGGCCGCGTGGTGGCAGAGAACGAGGAGAGCCTCTTCTTCAAACAAAACGGCCGCTTGAAGGGCGTTTATGTTCAGTACAACCAAGCCGTGGTTCAAGGCACGCTGCTCGCTGATTTGGAGACCGGAAACCTGGAGACGGCAATTCAGAATTCTGAACTATCCTTGCAGGACTTGGAGCGCACTTTAACGAAAGCGCGGACCCAAGCCGCATCCGGCGAAGCAGACGTCACTATCGCGAAACTCGCGGTCGAACAGGCCGAGCGCGACATCGAAAAAGCGCGTGAAGCCTTTGCGGAAGCCCAAGGCGGGCCTACCTCCTCAGAGTACGCGCAGGCACAAACTGCTTACACAAAGGCCGCTGCGGACCTTGCCGCCGCTGAGAACGCCCTGCTGCTAGCGCAAGAGGCCTATGCAAAGGCGCAACAGGACATCGATGCCTATCATGCGGGAGCGCCCGTAGACTTGAAGATAGAGCGTGAACTCGCGTTCAGCAACGCCGACCAAGCTTTCAATGCCGCGCAGGCGCGCGTTAGTCGACTGCAGTCCGGCGGCGATGACACGAGTGTCTTGAATGCAGAAGGGCAGCTTAACGTTGCCCAGCGAGCGGTGGATTCGGAACTCGATAAGCTGCTCGGGGAAATCCGGGACCAGGATAATAGGCTCAAAAATGCTCAAAAGCGATTGGACGAAAAGCCAGACGATGACGCTGAAAAGAAGAGATTTAAACAGGTCGCGCAGGAAGTTAAGTGGGAAACAAACATCCGCGAGTGTCAAATCGTAGGTTCTAGTAATTGCTATGCGATACAGGATGGGCAAGTAAGCGACACCAAAGTTACTGTGACTGCGCCATTGCCGAATACGGAAATGGCAAAGAAGTGGATCGACCTTCAAAAAGCACGGCTCGCGCACGACTTGGCCAAGGGTGAGTCGGCAAATCCATTGCCCGAGGCCCAGGCGACTCTTGATATGGCGCAATTTGAGTTGGACAAGGCACGGCAAGCGCTGCAGGAGGTTGGGGATGCACTTGCCAAAGACTTGACGACGGCTGAATTGAATCGCAATGCGGCTGATGCTGCAGTGGGTAAGGCCAGGGCTGATCTAGAAGTCGCCAAAGAGGCCTGGGATATTGTTCAATCCGGTGTCGACTCCGAGAAAGTGCGTGATGCCGAGTTGAACTTAGCGAACAAGGAAGCAACTCTGCAGAAGGCCAGAGCAAGTCTGGAGCAGGTACTGATCAATGCCGCGGACGCCGGCAATGTCGCGAAGCTGCAAAATGACCTCAAGCGCAACCGGGCGAACCACGAGTTGCTCCTCGAACAGCTAGACGATGCGCGTCTTGTGGCGCCATTTGACGGTGTCATTCAGTTCATCAAGGGCAAGGCGGGAGAGAGTGTGAGCGCATACGGGCCTATTATTGGGCTCGCAGACCCGACAAACCTCATCATCACCGCCGATATTTCAGAAGATGATGTTCCCAAACTGGCACTGGAGCAAGTGGCGGACCTGACCCTTGACGCATTCTCATCTGAGGAGCTCACGGGCATAATCAAGAAACTGCCTACCTCGCTCGTCACCACTCAGGGTGTAATCCAAGACCGCTCAATCCGGATAGAAGTTGTTTGGCCGAAAGCGGGTGCAGAGATCGGCATGCTCGCGCGGGTTACCATCACCGTGCAGCACAAGGAAAATGTGCTCAAAGTGCCTATCGAATCCGTAAAACGCTCCGGCAGACGCACGTTCGTTGAATTCATGGATGGCGACATCAAACGGGCCAAGAACGTAGAGATAGGGATCCAAACCGAGACCGAAGTAGAAATCCTAAGCGGTTTGGAAGAGGGATTCGTGATCCTACAAGGCCAGTGATGAAAAGCACGGCCTTTGTAGAATGGGCGCGCAGCACTCTTCACAGAAGCCGGCTGCGAGAGACAACTGTAGTAGGTTCCTAATCGCATAGCCGTTCGCAATGAGTCGCGGATAAAAGCGGTACTCGCGGCGAACCACGAGAAGCATGGAAAAAGAGAGCGACCTCATGACCTACTCCACTCTGCATCTCGTCACCCGGCGCCTGCGTCAGAGCGCCAGTGTCGTCTTTACGAGCATTCTTGGGTTGGTCGTAATGGCATCTCTTGTATCCTGCGGGTCTCCCTATACTGGGCAGTTTGGCGGATTGCCTGGTAGTTCCACAGAAGGTGTAGAATCCGAGCAGCCATCCACTCAGGCAAGCCTGCTCATTCGCAAGTTCGAGCAGAAGAATGAAAAAGGCATTTCACTCCCGCAGTACAGATTGGCAGACGACTACCTGCGGGGTACAGCGCCCGCTGAGATGGGACTTTCCCCTCTCCTGTCCACCCGCTATGCCCAAACGGAGTACATGCCGATACTCACAAAGGGCGATGACACCAGTCTGTCATCACGCCAATTCGCCGCTTGGGGCTTCATCGCATTTATCGGTGAGTTCGATGAGCACGTTCAAATTCTAGAAGGACGCCACGCCAAACCGGCAGAGTCCGGCGATCCCTTCATCGAAGCCGTGATGATGACCGAGAAACTGGATGCAATCGGCGCAAACGTCGGCGACCACCTAATACTGGTCTATCGACCGCCCGGTGGAGACCCGGAACCAATTGAGGTAAAGATCGTTGGACGCTGGTCCCCGAGTGACCCCAATGAAGTGTTCTGGTTCTACAATCCGCCCTATTTCAACGAGGGACTCTTGGTACCTGAGGCAACGTACATCGACGTGATCCTTCCAGGCTGGGAGAATATTGGTTATGAATACACCTGGTTCTCGGTCTTCGACGTAGAGCCGAGCAACATTGATGCTGTCAACGCGGGCGTCAGCCAGATCCGCACAAATCTGGCCGCAATAATCGGCGAGGTTAAGATCGACATCTTGCCGCCCGGCATCTTGGCAGAAGGTGAAGAACAAAGCACTACCCAATGACCTATTCAATTCTGGTCTTAGTTACCAAGCGTCTGCTCAACAACATCAATATAGTCTTCTCCACCATCCTCGGCTTGGTGGTTACGGTCACCCTTGTCTCTAGCGTCCCGCTTTACTCTGAAGGCATGAGCGAGATGCTCTTGCACCGCGCGCTGCGCGATACGGAATCGCGACAGGCGCAACCAAGAGCCAGTCTTCTGATCCGCAAGTTCGAGCAGAAGAACGAGACCAACATCTCACTCCTGCAGTACCAACAAGCAGACGAGTACATGCGGGTGACGGCGCCAACCGAGATGGGCATCCCATTACTCCTCTCAACCCGCTACGGCCAGACCGAACACATGGCCATACTTACCAGTGGTGATGAGGTCAGCTTTTCATCGCGCCAATTCGCCGACTGGGGGTTTATCGCGTTCGCCACGGACTTCGATAAACACGTCCGCATATTGGAGGGACGCTACGCCAATCCGGCAAAGTCCGGCGATCCCTTCATCGAAGCCGTGGTAATGACTGAAAAGCTGGATGCAATAGGGGCTGAAGTCGGCGACCATCTATTCGTCCGCTTCCAAAGACCGGGAGGCGAGCCGGAACCAATCGAAGTGAAGGTCGTTGGCCGTTGGTTCCCAAACGATCCCAACGAGATTTACTGGTTCTATCACCCTCAATACTTCAAAGAGGGCCTCATAGTGCCCGATGAGACTTTCATTGATGTAGTCCTGTCCGATTATGAAGAGATCGGCTATGAATACACCTGGTTTTCGGTCTTTGACGTCGATGCGATTAATGCGAACAACGCCAGGTACATCATAACGGGGATTAGTGAGATTCGTTCCACTCTGGGCACCATATTGGGCAAGGTAAAGATCGACATCTCTCCCGAGGATATCCTGCTGCGGTACTTGCGGGACCTCTTCTTCCTCAAGATATTGCTCTTCATTCTTTCGGCTCCCGTCATTGGCATTGTGCTCTATTACATTGGCATTGCCTCTTCGATGGTTGTTGACCGCCAGCGTAACGAAATCGCGGTACTCAAGAGCCGGGGGGCGAGCACCTGGCAGATCATCGGCATCTACCTGCTGGAAGGCGGCATGATTGGCATCTTGGCACTCGTGGTTGGACCTGTGCTGGGAGTCTACTTGGCCCAGCTCATCGCGCGCACGTACACGTTTCTAACGTTTATCGGCCGCGACCCGCTGCCAATTACAATTACGACAAACACGTTTAACTATGCCCTTGCCGCAATTGCGCTCTCCATTGGCGCTGCCTTGATGCCTGCTGCCGCCGCGGCCAGACACAGCATCGTCACTTTCAAACAGGAAGCCTCACGAAAGCTTAGGCGTCCTTGGTGGCAGCGCTTTTTCCTCGACATTCTCCTCCTGGGGTTGTCATTCTATGGCTATCGCTTGCTGCAAGACCAACGACAGGTCATCGTACTAGGAGAAGAGGGCAACGTCTTCTCCAATCCGCTGCTACTCGTTGTGCCCTCCGTCTTCATGTTCGGCATGGCTTTGCTATTCGTAAGGCTCTTCCCCTACATCGTCGAGTTGGTTACGCGTATCGGTAACCGCTTCTGGGGGGTGTCGATCCTCCTGGGCCTCCGCCACATCTCTCGCTCTGCGGGCCAGTACAACAGCTTGCTCTTGCTTCTCGTACTGACGTTGGCTATTGGTACCTTTAGTGCATCCGTGGCTGCCACTCTCACGCGCAACCATTCAGACTCCGTCTACTATCGCATCGGCGCCGACATGGCATTCTACGAGTCCGGCGACTACGATGAGGAACTGGAGCAATGGTACATCCCGCCGTTCTCCGACCACCTGCTGCTTGAAGAGATCACAGCCGCCGCCCGTTATTGGGACAGCAAAGGCAACGCTATTTTGCCCGACCGCGCCACACCGGAAATCCAGATCGTCGCTCTCGATCCGTGGGATGCCGTAAACGTAATGTACTGGCGTCCTGATTTTGCGCACCGTTCGCTCGTCACGTTGATGAATGAGCTTGCCGCTCAGCCGGATGCGATTCTTGCCAGCGCCAACTTCATGATCGACCATAAGTTGAAGGTGGGCGACCGCGTGCGCATCAACTTGCGGCAGCAACAGCTCGACTTTGTCATTGTTGATTGGGTAGACTACTTCCCCACCCAGTTTCCCGACACCGATTACTTCGCTATTGCCAACCTGGACTATATCTTTGACAATATCGGTATCGGCCCCTATGACGCATGGGTCAAGACCGATGCGAATGCCGACATCGAAGCCATGGAAGAGAAGCTGCGAGAACTAGATTTCATCGTCGTGCGCACCCAAGATACGCGCGAAAAAGTGATTTCACAACGTGACGACCCGCGGCGGACCGGGGTTTTCGGCATGCTGACCGTTGGTTTCTTGATCGCCATTCTCCTAACAGTCCTTGGCTTCCTCACCTATTCGCTGCTCTCATTCCAACGTCGCATGCAGGACTTCGGCATCCTGCGCGCCATGGGGCTCTCTATTCGACAGTTGATTAGTCTCTATATTTTCGAACAAGGCTTCCTTATAGTCATGGGAGTTGCAATCGGCACGACATTTGGCGTGATTGCAGGACGGGTATTCATACCATTCCTTCAGATTAAGACCGGCGAACATGCCAACATCCCTTCATTCGTCGTGGTAACCGCCTGGAGTGACATTGCCAAGATTTACCTCATCTTGGCTGTAATACTTGCCATCGCCGTGCCTGTGATCATTTCCATGCTCACACGAATGCGCATTCACGAGGCAATCAAGTTTGGGGATGAGCAGGGATGAAGAGAATTCCGGCACTGCCAGAACGTGGTAAGCCTTTCATCATTTGCGACAACCTCGTCAAGATCTACAAAGTCGCGGACCTCGAGGTTGTTGCCCTGCAAGGGCTTGATCTAGAGGTGGCCAGCGGCGAGATCATGGCCATCATTGGGAACTCCGGCAGTGGAAAGTCGACGCTCCTCAATACTTTGGGGGGACTGGACCGACCAAGCGCCGGCACTCTAACGGTTGGCGGGTTGAACCTGATCAAGTTCTCAGACACGGACCTTGTCTGGTATAAGCGGCACATGGTCGGCTTTGTATGGCAACAGAGTTCGCGCAACTTGATTTCGTATCTTACGGCGCTGGAGAACGTCCAGATGCCATTGATTATTGCCGGCATGTCCACAAAGAAGCGCGAGGCGAGAGCAACGGAATTGCTGGAGGCCGTGGGTCTGGGACACCGCCTTCGCCACCGCGTGGGGCAACTATCCGGCGGTGAACAGCAACGCGTTGCTATCTCTATCTCTCTGGCACTCTCGCCGCCGCTGCTGCTTGCGGATGAGCCCACCGGTGAGGTCGATACCCAAACCGCCAGCACCATCTACGACACGTTTCGCCGCGTCAACGAAGAATTCGGCACCACAATCATCATCGTGAGCCACGACCCGAATGTTGCTTATCGCGTAGACCGGGTTGTCGCCATCCGGGACGGTCGTACCAGCACCGAGACGGTGCGCCGCAGAAGCCTTGAGGAAGGCGAGGAGGCGATTAGCCACGACGAATACGTGGTGCTCGATTCTGCCGGCCGCCTCCAGATCCCCCAGGAGTACCTCGACCAATTCGGCATCCGCGACCGTGCCATTGTCGAGATATCGGACGACGGCATTATCGTAAAGCCGGCCTATTCATCCAGTGATGAGGAAAAGGAGAAACGAGGGTTGCGAGGCTTGCTGCGCCGGTAGAACGCACATTGCCCGCCTCACCTCTGCTTAATTTGAGTATGCTTGATAATCAGTAAAGGCAAGATGGTAGCCATGGCACAACCAATTGCTGTAGCCGAAGGTGTATCACGGGTCTATCACGTTGGCCGTGAGGATGTGTTTGCCGTGCGGGAGGCAGACTGGCAAATCCCTCCCGGTCGTCTTCTTGCGCTGCAAGGACGCTCCGGCAGCGGCAAGACCACCCTGCTCAACCTCGTAGGCGGCCTTGACCGTCCGACGGCCGGCGTGATCAAGATCATGGATAACGATACGCGCCGCATGAGCGACCGCGAACTCACCATGCTGCGGCGCCACAAGATCGGCTTTATCTTTCAAGCATTCGCCCTACTGCCCGTGCTCTCTGCTTACGAGAACGTCGAGTTGCCCATGCGTATTGCCGGTATGGGCGCGCGGAAGCGTCATGAGCGCGCGCTGGAGCTATTGGACCTGGTCGGGCTGAGCAAGCGCGCCAGCCACCGCCCGTTCGAACTTTCCGGCGGCGAACAAGGTCGCGTGGCCATTGCTCGCGCCCTCGCCAACCAACCGTCGCTCCTGCTGGCGGACGAGCCCACCGGCGACCTGGATAGCGTCACCGGCCTGCAAATGATGCTCCTCTTCTCACGAATCGTGCGCCAGGAAGGCGTTACCGTCGTTATAGCCACCCACGACCTGTCTGTCCGAGACATTGCGGATGAGACGTTCACAATGAGCGATGGCGTGCTTTCGCGCTGGCATCCCTCACAAGAAGAACCCGACGAGACGATTAGCTCCCTCATGCGCCAGGCTGAGGGAGGGCAGTGGCAGCCTCCGAAGGAACCACCGCCCCAGCAGCCGTACTCCGGAAGCTAGCCGTTTCCTCAGTCAGCCTCCTTGCCACTGCCGTGCCGCACGCGCCGCCGTGTAATCTTCTGCAGGCAGTCTTGTTATGTAAAGATAATGCCCGCCTCTCCCTTGACGCTCCAAATTGCTCAGGCCCGTTTGGCGGCTAGCGGTTCTCGAACCTTGAGTTCTTGGCGTCAATATCCGACCGCGCGCCGTCGAGCAGACAAGCGAGATCAGCTTCACCCTTCCCTTTCACAGCATTAAGGCCTAGTAGATAGCCCTCGAAGATCTCGTGCGAGGTCCGGAATGCCAAGCATGCGTCGCATCGGCCGGTTGTAGCCTGAGCCGGGTTTCGCTATCGTATTAGTTATCCACCCTTGGAGAGGTGTCCGAGTGGTCGAAGGAGATCGTCTCGAAAACGATTACGCCCCAAAAGGGCGTCGTGGGTTCGAATCCCACCCTCTCCGCCAGTTCGTTTGATGTTAAAGGTCGTGCTACTTTGCACACACGTTGACTTAAAGGGGTATTACGGTAAGGACCGGCCATGGCTGAGAAATTCCCCAACTTCCATCGGCTTGTCCCCATTCTCTATGTCAGGGACTTAGCGCTAGAAGTTGAATTCTACAAGTACTTCGGCTTTGAGATTTCCTATCAGGGCGACGAGTTTCCTGGTTTTGTCGGCTTGAGAAAAGACGCTATCGAGTTTGGTTTGAAGGAAACAAGTGACTTCGATCCAATGAAAGCCATGGAAAGCTTCGTCTGGCAAATGGAGACGGATAGCTTTAGTAAAGTCATTGCCATTTGTGTTGAGAACGCATTTGCGTTTGCAATGCCAACCCAGTATTGGGAAGAAATGGATGCCTGGGAGATGAACATCCAAACTCCCAACGGATATACGTTGCAGCTTGAGAAGATCGGAAAAGACTGAGTTTGCCTTGTTGCCACGTGCTTGGTAGCCCAAGTCGCCTAGCTCCGCTCGTCAACTCTCACTTCCGTTAGAATTGGCATTTGACTGCAACGCGAAGAGTTCACTCTTCACTTGTCACGTCGGTTACCCTCCTTGCCAATGGTCACAGTGCCTACCATTGCACAGCTTCAAGCGCCCTTTACCGGCCGGTACGCTTCTTGATGTAGCTTTGCACACAGACGACCTACCCCAGTCAACAGGATCAACCGCGCATGGAACAGAACGGTAACGATATACTGCCCTACGCTGCGTTTCTTCGCGGCATAAACGTAGGGGGGAAACGGTCCAGAAAGATGGCTGAATTGCGAACCGCGTTCGCCGCACTGGGATTCACGAACGTGAAGACCGTGCTTGCCAGCGGCAACGTGCTCTTTGATACGGCGGAAACGGACGCGGCCGTACTTTGCGAGGCAATCGAACAACACCTTAAGCAGGAATTTGGGCACAAGATCTTCGTGCTGCTTCGTACCGTCGCAGAATTGCAGTGCTTGGTCGCTGCAAACCCATTTAAGGAGATTGCAGCGACCAAGCAGACGCGGTCATACGTTACTTTTCTCCCCGATGGACTAACCGGCGACAAAGAGTCGTCATACGACTTCCCCGAAGATGGATTTGCTATGGTGCGCTTGACCGCGAGGGAAGTGTGCAGTGCCTTTGAGCTATCGCCGCAGCGCGGCACCCTGGACCTCATGGCTCTACTTGAGCGGGAGTTCGGCCCAACCATCACCACCCGCACGTGGAATACGGTCACGCGGCTCCTAAACGCAACCTAGTGTCCACTTTGCGCTTTCGGCATAAAACAGTACCGCGCAGAGTAGAGAGATGCCGCCACCAATTGCGAATTTCAATTCTACTTGCTCTTACCGGCCCGCACGAATTAGAGTATCTAAGCCTCTCCACCGCACTGTGACAGAGGCGGTGTCTTGGATTAGAATGCACTGAAATGTGTGAAGGAAGACTTCCTTAGGCAAAGGCATTCTAAGGGACACGCAGACGAAGGAAAGGGGAAACTGTGTCACGGATTGTGCACTTTGAGATTCATGCATCCGACCCCGAGCGCGCCATAGGTTTCTATGCCGGCGTATTCGGCTGGGAGTTCCAGCAGTGGGAAGGCGGGGACGCGAACTACTGGCTCATTGTGACCGGGCCCGATGAGGAGCCCGGCATCAACGGCGGTCTGGTCAAGCGACAAGGCGACCCACCGGAAGAGTTCGCTGCGGTGAACTGCTACACGTGCGTGGTCCAAGTAGCAGACCTTGATGCTACCTTGGAGAAGATCACGGCACAGGGGGGCGTAATTGCCCTACCGAAGATGCCGGTGCCCGGCGTCGGCTGGGTTGGGTACGCCAAGGACACGGAGGGAAACCTCTTCGGCATGATGCAGCCGGATCCCAACGCAGCGTAGGTGGCCGCTCTTGGCAGCATCCGGCTCGCACGGCCTCGAGTCCGAGATCACGCCCGTTCACATCCTTATCGCGTACAGTCTCCGCGCGCTTGCGCAATCTGGTGCGGGAGACCTGCCCGATCGCTGCGGAAGGAGCCTATCCCGTCTGGCGCGGCATTGGATATCGACATCCGGAGAGCGGCTACTTCTGTGGTGTCTTGCCCCAAGAGGATTGCGGGCGGCTGGTCCTTGAGTACGGCGCGCTACTGGCTGACCCCGAAGACCATCTAAAAGGGGACGGGAAACAGACCCGCTATGTGCGGATAAGCCGCCAAAGAGACATACGAGTGCTCTCGCTCAAGCGGCTCATCAGGTCGGCGGTAGAGTTCAGGCGCAGCTAAGCGTAACCTGCCGGGTCCAGCAGTCTACCCCTTTACCCCGATGCCAGGCGTTGTAGCTAGGGGATGAGGATCACGTGGCGGCCACCGGTACCTGCTCGCCCTGCACTTTGGTGTAGACCCGCTGGGCCAAGCTTCCTTCAACCGGTGCGGGTTGGCCGAGTTGGATACTTTCTTCAAGATAGCTATACAGCGCATTAATATCTGACTTCGTGTTCATGCGCTGGAACCACATCCCTCTGCCAAAGAGATACATGAACACGTTATTTCCAAGGCCGCACGGTCCCAGGCAACCACCGCCGTCATCGGCCGTGAACACAATGCCAATTTGCTCCGAAATACCCCGGCGACGCGCCTCCCGCAAGAAGTGGGCCTTTTCGATTCTGGGGCTGGAGTACCCATTGCCACAGCAGCATGCTTCACACACGAAGAGCATGCCTGCCACCATCTGTAGAATTTCCTGGCCACCATCCAGAGTGGGCACAATCTTGATATCAGGACGACCGGGAATACCCCTCATTAAGCTTTCCTTCTTTTGCACCAAGCGACTGTCAGGTAATCACCATAAAAGAGCTAACAGATTGCCCCTGTCAATCTTGCGCACGCCGGCGCAAGTAAGGCGCCATCACAGGAGTTTCCTTGACCTATCTCCAAAACTACCAGAAACTGCGAATTGTTGTCAACTACACACTGCCTGCGCTCTTGACGCCGCCGCCGGTCTCGTGATATAACGTACAAGAATAGAGCTGAAGTCAGTAAACCTAAAAGGCGACGAGCGCTGCCATGAACCGTGTTGCGGGTAAGAAAAGCCTCGCACTACATGGCGGCCACACTCCCGAGTTGTGGCCGCTTGTGTTGATGATTCATGTAGCCGCCTAGGCGGCGCAAGAGAGAGAACATACACACACGTACCAGCGGGACGGCAGCAACTTCCAGCACCGATCATAGAGATGTGATGCACGAGCAGATACGAGGTCGCCTGACGAAAGGCACAGAAAGTCAGGCACCGGGCGTGCACACTAACCAGCAAGACGAGATACACTGTACGCATTGTAGGATTTATGGATGCCCGTCCCAATTGTGGGGACGGGTTTTTTGTTAGTCGCGTCCTTAGCATTTACCGGGCAATTGAAGCAATGTTGAATGATATTCCAGAATCTACCGTAGAGATGACGATTGAGCCGGATGGGCTCTCTAGAGAATATCGCTGGAGCAAGCGAGCGCTCGCCTCAGGCGCCTTGGCGTTCTCCGCCATTATTCTCATTTTGGGAGGGTTCGCCCTATTGCTCGTGGGAGTCCCAATTGCATTGACGAATGGACTGATAGAAGGAAGCTGGCAGGCCGCTGAACAGGCCTTGGCCCAGTTATGGCGCCTTAGCCCGATGCTGCTGGCTGCTGAGTTAGTCCTGGCGTGGCTACTCGTAGCGGCCTTCTTCATCGTGCGGCACGTGTTAGCCAAGTTTGGCATCGCGGTAGCATAGAAGGGCCAACAATAGTGTCGACAATCGCTTAACAGCGTTTGGTTGGGCTAGTATCATGAAGTGGATGAACATACTCGGTACAACGGAGGCAAAGACCTGTAAGACGGGGCGTTCCCATGGGCTGGAGATTGCCACGTCTTGCGGGGCGGTACGTATCGCTGCGGCGCCTCTATGGAACGCGCAACGATGGCCCGCGTAGCGAATCGCAATCGAAACGAACCTAGTGTGCTAGTGGATAACAAGGTAGGGAGCAGATGAAAAAGACCGGTGCAGAGATCATCTTGGATAGCTTGGTGGCGCACGGCGTGCACACTGTATTCGGGTATCCCGGAGGTGCGTGCCTGCCCCTCTATGACGCGCTCTATCACTATCAGGACAGGATCGATCACATCCTTGTGCGTCACGAACAAGGTGCTGCCTTCGCAGCCGACGGCTTTGCCCGTGCCAGTGGAGACGTAGGCGTGTGCATCGCTACCAGCGGGCCGGGCGTCACTAATCTCGTCACCGGCATCGCAGGCGCCCACATGGACTCGGTCCCCGTGGTTGCCATCACCGGTCAGGTTCCCCGCAACCTGCTCGGCACCGACGGCTTTCAAGAAACTGACGCGACCGGCGTGATGCTGCCCATCACCAAGCACAACTGGCTCGTGATGCACGCCGAAGAGCTTCCCCGCGTGATGGAAGAAGCATTCTACGTGGCTAATACGGGACGACCAGGACCGGTGCAGGTGGACGTTCCCAAAGACGTTTTTCTGGAAGAGGTCGAATTCGACGGCTTTCCACCGCCTAATATTCCCGGGTACAACCCGGAGGAAGGCATGCAGCCCGATCCAACTCTCGTGCGCGAAGCTGCGGAAGTGATCCACGGATCAGAGAAGCCGATCATCTTGGCCGGTCATGGCATCCACTACTCCCGTGCCTATGATGAATTGCTGGCGTTTGCGGAGAAGGCGAACATACCGGTCATCACGACGCTGCACGGTGTCTCCTCCTTCCCGGAAAGCCATGATCTCTCTTTCGGCATGGTAGGCATGCATGGCAATATCTACGCTAACTGGGCCGTAGACCGCGCAGACCTCCTGATCTCCTTGGGCATGCGATTCGATGATCGTGTAACGGGTCGGCTCGCCGACTTTGCTACAGGGGCGCGCATTATCCACGTGGACATCGACCCGGCGGAAATCGGGAAGAACGTTACAACCGACGTCGGCATCGTGGCCGACCTTAAGCCCACTATTCGTGCGCTCATCGACGAAATCGACCGGCTCGACCACAGCCCTTGGGTCAAGCAGGTTTGCCAATGGCGCGAGGAGCATCCCAGCCTCGCAATCCGCGAGACCGAAATAGTCCTGCCGCAGTGGGTCATTCGCCAGATCTACCACATCACTAAGGGCGATGCAGTGGTCGTCACGGACGTCGGCCAAGCGCAGATGTGGGCCGCGCAGCACTTCTGGTACGACCGAAGGAATACATTCTTCTCGTCGGGCGGCCTTGGCGCTATGGGCTACGCTTTTCCTGCGTCTATTGGGGTAAAGTTTGCGCGCCCCAATGAACAGGTGTGGTGCATCATCGGCGACGGCGGGTTCCAAATGACCCTGCAGGACCTTGCAGTCGTCAAGGAGCACAACGTGGACGTCAAGATTGCCATAATCAACAATAGCCATCTCGGCATGATTCGGCAGTGGCAGACCCTCTTCTACGACGGTCGTTTCATGAGCGCTAAGTTGGAGAACCCGGACTTCGTAAAGCTCGCCGAAGCCTATGGCATAACAGGTCTGCGAGCGACGACGAAGGACGATGTGGTCAAGGTGCTAAAAGAGGCACAGAGAACTCCCGGCCCCGTGCTGCTCGATCTGGTGGTGGACGAAGCTGAGAAGGTCTATCCCATGGTGCCGGCCGGCTCCAGCTTGGCCGAGACAATCGAAAGCGATGAAGTAGAAGAGACAAGATACGCATGAGACACGTCCTGATAACAGAGGTAGAGGACCATCCCGGTGTCCTGAACCGCATAGCCAGCCTCTTTCGCAAACGCGCATATAACATCGAGAGTCTCTCCGTCGGTCACTCGCACCGGCCAGGTATTTCTCGCATGACAATTGTCGTGGCGGAAGAACACAAGGATGCAATACAGGTAGCAAAGCAGTTGGATAAGCTGATCGAGGTGATTTCAGTTACCGACGTCACCGAGCAACGCCACGTATCGCGCGAGTTGGTCCTTGCCAAAGTGGCCGCGCCGGAGATGAAGCGCTCGGAGATTTTGCAGCTCGCCAATGTCTACCGTGCCCAAGTGGTGGATGTGTCGCCGGGCAGCATTATTCTTGAAGTGACGGGTGACGAAGATAAGATCGACTCGTTCGTTGAAATTATTCGTCCCTATGGAATCTTGGAGTTGAGCCGCAGCGGCGAGGTCGCCATGGTGCGGGGTCGTGCTATGCCAACGCCCACGGTCGTGGCGGAAGAAGGGCCGGCGGCTTAACCTGTTTGCGCGCACGGGCGAGACCGCTCTATAGCTGAAGAGGCGGCTCGCACATGCATGGAATAGAAACCAAATCAGAGTGAAGAGAGGGTACAGTGGTTCAGGTCTACTACGACGAAGACGCCAATATTGATCTGCTCAATGATAAGACGATTGGCATCATTGGGTACGGCAGCCAGGGGCACGCGCACGCGCTGAACCTGCGCGACAGCGGCTGCTCGGTGATGGTAGGGCTCTACGAGGGCAGCCGCTCTTGGTCGAAAGTAGAGAGCGACGGTCTACGCGTTGACGCCGTGGACGCGGTGGCACAGCAGGCAGACCTTATCATGATGCTCACGCCGGACACGGTCCAGCCGAGCCTCTACCAGGAATCTATCGCGCCTCACTTGCGCGCCGGACAAATGCTGCTCTTCGCTCATGGTTTCAATATTCACTTCCAGCAGATAGTTCCGCCTGCGATTGTAGACGTGAGCATGGTCGCGCCAAAAGCCCCGGGTCATCGCATGCGCGCGACCTTCGAAGAAGGCAACGGCGTGCCTGGATTGCTTGCTATCCAGCAGGACGCCAGCGGCAACGCCCGCGAACTAACGCTGGCCTATGCCCGCGGCATTGGCTGCACCCGTGCCGGTGTGCTGAACACAACGTTCAAGGAAGAGACGGAAACCGATCTCTTCGGCGAGCAGACCGTCCTCTGCGGCGGTGTGAGCGCGCTGGTGAAGGCAGCCTTTGAAATCCTGGTCGATGCCGGTTACCAGCCGGAAGTCGCGTACTTTGAATGTATGCACGAACTCAAGCTCATCGTGGACCTGTTCTACCAAGGCGGCCTCAATTACATGCGCTACTCTGTGAGCGAAACGGCCGAGTTCGGGGACTATAGTCGCGGCCCGCGTGTGGTGGACGACCACGTGCGCGAGTCAATGCAAGAAATCCTGCGCGAAATTCAGAACGGCGAGTTTGCACGTGAGTGGATATTGGAGAACATGGCCGGCCGACCGGCGTTCAACGCTTACCGCGAAATGGACAAGACACACCAGATCGAAACCGTCGGCAAGAACCTGCGCGCCATGATGCCATGGCTCGATCCCAAGTAAACACCCTTGAGGGAATACAAAAGATGGGGATACTGCGGTATCCATATCTCACACATCCGCAATTTGTAGTCAATGAGGAGAGTGGTCTCAGGCCCAACCGGTGCCATGGCATAGCTGCCCTGGTATGCTGGCGGGCCTGCACACTTGCCACGACTGAAGTTTCTGCGAATTGACGTGCAATTAGCACACTGTGTGTTTACTTTAGATAGAGGACTTAATCCAGCATGCGAACGTTACAAATCTTCGATACCACGCTGCGCGATGGTGAACAAGCAGCGGGCGGGTCTTTGACGGTAGAAGAGAAACTATATCTGGGTCAGCAACTGGAACGCCTCGGTGTCGACATTCTCGAGGCCGGCTTCCCCCGCACCTCCCCCGGCGACTTCAGGGCAGTGCAACTCTTGGCAGAGAAACTGCGGGACGTGCAGATTTGCGCGCTTTCCGGTTTCAAACCGGACCAGGTTGAGGCCGCCTGGGGCGCAATCAAGGAGGGTGAAGCGCCGCGCATCCACGTCTTCATCTCGTCCAGCGATATTCACCTGGAGCGTCAACTGCGCATGACGCGCCAGGAAGTCCGAGAGGCGGCGGTCGCGTGCGTCCAGCAAGCCGTGGGTTATTGTTCCAATGTCGAGTTCTCTGCGATGGACGCCACGCGTAGCGATTGGGACTTTCTTTGTCAGCTCATTGAAGATGCGATTCAGGCCGGCGCCAAGGTCATCAATGTCCCTGACACGATGGGTTATACGCAACCGGATGAGTTTGCTGAGCTCCTGCAGTACCTACGCGCCAACACGCCCGGTATCGAAAACATCACGCTCTCCGTACACTGTCACAACGATCTCGGCCAAGCCAACGCCAACTCATTGATCGCCATCTTGAATGGCGTGGACCAGATAGAGTGCACGATAAATGGCGTCGGCGAGCGCGCTGGGAATGCCTCGTTGGAAGAGGTGGTGATGAACACCACCGTGCGGAAAGACTTCTTCAAAGTATCGCATGGCATCAATACCGAGGAAATCTACCGTACGAGCCGGATGGTGAGCGAACTCATGAATATGCCGGTACAGCCGAACAAGGCTGTGGTGGGCGCAAACGCCTTTGCGCATTCCTCCGGTCTGCATCAGGACGGCATGCTGAAAGATCGACAAACGTATGAGATCATGACGCCCCAGAGCGTGGGCATGCATGGCAGCCGCATCGTCCTTGGCAAGACCAGCGGCCGGCATGCCTTCCGCGACCAGCTTGCAAAGATGGGCTATCACCTGAATGAGGAGGAGTTTCAGGAGGCCTTTGACGGCTTCAAGGACTTAGCCGACAAGCGGCGCAACGTCACGGCGCGAGACATCGAGGCGCTGCTTTCAAGTGATGTCTTGCATGCCAAAGAATACTTTCATCTCGACCAAATCCAGGTAAGTTGCGGCGATAATAGCATCCCCACGGCTACCGTGCGCATCATCGATGAAGAAGGCCGGGTCTTGGAAGACGCGGCACTGGGGGACGGGCCGGTGGATGCTGTTTGCAAAGCCATCAACCGCCTTGTCAACGTACCCGCAGAACTCACCGAGTTTCGCGTCCAAGCCATTACTGAAGGCATCGACGCGCAGGGAGAAGTGAGCATTCGCCTTGAGAGCGACGGTGTTTCCGTGACCGGCTACGGCGCAGATACAGACATCATCGTCGCCAGCGCGAAAGCCTATATGAACGCTCTCAACAAGCACATTTCTGCGCAAAACAGCGCTGAATCGCAGGAAAACAGAGCGCCGGTGGCGGTCGCGGCATCGGAGAAAGAGAGCGCTTCCTAGATCGGGCCAGGCATCGAAAGCGTGACAAGGCTCTGCAATCGAAGCGGAGGCGGATCCACAAGATCGCGCCTCCGCTCTTTCATGCCTGGCAGCTACTGCTGAATGTGCCTGCAAATGCTTAGACACCGTCATGACGGGTTGGGTTCGCTTGACGATGCAATGCTACGCGCCATCTCGCTCGCGTCCACGGCGCAACTCGATGCGAACGGCGCCCGGCTCCTTGACTCCTTTGAGTGCGGACAGCATTCCCAGAATGCCGCCCGAAATTACGGCGCTGGCGAAGGCATTAATTGGGACCTCCTCACCATCTATCGTGACTCGGATCGCATCTCGCTCCGCGTTGGGACGCCCATAGCGCTCGTCCAGGAATGCCGCCAACCCCTGCGGGTCGTCAGAGCGGCAAGTAGGTATCGAGAATGCCGCATTGCTATCGGTCACGACTGCTGTAAGCTGTTCTTCCGCTAGCAGTAAGTCCGGTCCTAGTGCGGTACGGTGTACCTCGATCTTGGGGTAGTCCGAGCCCTTATAGCCTTCCACCAGCACAAGATCAAACCCCATCACCGGCAGCTGCCCGAGGACTTGTGGTAGTGAAGCATCATCGGGCAGACGGCAATATGTGACTGCATTCCCTGGACCGCTGAGTACCACTGCGTCGGCCCCTGTCTGGGCGAGACGCCAGGAGTCGCTGCCCTCTCGGTCCAGTGAAAAGCCATGCGCGGCGTGCTTTATGACCGCAATCCGCCGTCCACGCTGCTGCAGGCAAGGGATGAGCTTCTCAAGAAGAGTCGTCTTGCCCGAATTATGCTTTCCAACAATGCACACTACTGGAATCACTCTGCGATATCCCTCAATGAAGTCTGCGCTGCACGGCATTTCGCCCAGACAAGATGCGACGGCGTAACCCAGGCCGAGCCGCAGGACCGCATAAATGAGATTGGGGCCAAACATGCGGCTCTTAGGTTTCTACACTTTTCAAGCAAGGTCATGCCTGCGGTTTTCAGCCTCTAGTTTCAGGTATGCCTCCGCAAAGGCATCGATTTCGCCATCCAACACTGCTCGCGTATTGCCGGTTTCAACGCCGGTGCGGAGGTCCTTCACCATCGTGTACGGGTGCAATACGTAAGAGCGAATTTGGTTGCCCCATTCTGCGCTGGTATGTTCGCCCTTGAGCGCCGCCTGTTCTTCCCGCTGCCGCTGCAGCTTGCGCTCTAGGAGGCGCGCGCGCAAGATCCGCATTGCTGCTTCGCGGTTTTGGAGTTGCGAGCGTTCATTCTGGCACGTTATCACGATTCCCGATGGAACGTGGGTGATTCGCACTGCGGAACTGGTCTTGTTCACGTGCTGCCCACCCGCTCCACTGGCACGAAACGTGTCGAGCCGCACGTCATCGGGCCTGATCTTAACCGTGACGTCATCATCGATTACGGGAAGCGCCTCTACGAGAGCAAAAGAAGTGTGGCGGCGGTGATTAGCATCGAATGGTGAAAGCCGCACGAGGCGGTGCACGCCGTGTTCCGACCTGAGCCTCCCATACGCATGAAGGCCACTGATCTGCAGTGTGACGCTCTTGATGCCGGCCTCTTCACCAGGCGTGCTATCCAAAATCTCCGGCTTGAATCCGTGTGTCTCCGCCCAGCGGATATACATACGGAGGAGCATCTCAACCCAGTCCTGCGAATCGGTGCCGCCCGCGCCCGCATGGAGGGAAAGTAAAGCCTCGCGCTTGTCATAGGGACCATGAAAGAGCGTCTGGATCTCGCGCTTCTCGCCATCCGCTTCCAGACGGCTCACCTCGGCATCGAGCTCTAATTCGAGCGCAGGGTCATCCAGCGCGGCAAACTCCTCCAGCCCTTCAACTTCCTGAAAGAAGCCGTCCCAATCATCAAACAGGCGACGCACCGCGGCAAGCTGCTGCATTACCTGCTGCGCAGCCTCCGGCTTATCCCATAGTTCGGGATCGAGGGACTTTCCCTCCAGGTCGGCAATTTCCACTTCCCATGCAGCGAGGTCAAAGGCGCCTCCGAAGTTCTGCGGCGCGTGCGCTCAAAGCAATTATTCGTTCTTCAATCATGTTCTTCAACTCTTTCGTCTTATCTGTCCGTCCAAGGACTAAGGTCACAGCGGAATGTGAACCTCTACAATCAAAGCAAGGCTCTCTAGTCTGACCGGTGTTGTGCGACCACCATGCAATTCTCTACGTGAGTTCCAACAAGACAGCGAAAGGACAATTGAGATCGCACGAAGCTAAGCGGACATACCTACCGGGAATACACTACTCAATGGATTCCAATGAGCGTCGGCTGCCGCTGAAACAGAATTCGAGCCTTGCGTTGGGTTTTGCTTATGGAACTCATCCGCTTTGCCATTCTAGCAGGTCGATTTTCGAAGAGAATCTCGCGCTCTACCGCCCACACAAGAACGCAAATTCAACCAAAAGCGTTCACTCTACCCATTGTAAGGTGCCCGTTGATTAAATCACACGCCCCGAAGCCGGTCAAACCTATCCCTGCCTCCGCCATCAAGCGAAATGACATGGGCGCAATAGAAGCGGGTTCCATTACATGGAGTATGGATTGGAGTCATGAAGCATCAGTAGCAAACGCATTCTTGTTACTGTATGCTGATACCAACCGTGCGGCCAGCCGCTCTGCAGGGCTTTTGGTGACGCTAACGAGGCACACGCCTATTACCCCGAGGATAAGTGCACATGAAGCAAGTGCTCCACATCATCGATGACAAAGACAATACCGCTATTGCGCTCGCGGACCTTACGCCGGGCGCCAAGGTTTCCTTTACGGGGCCCGATGGGTCACAGGAGCTTACCATCCTGGACGACATTCCCTTTGGTCACAAGGTCGCGGTAAGGGCCATTGGGAATGGCGAGCACGTGATAAAGTACGGCGAGTCCATTGGGGCCGCGACGCAAGACATAGCGCCGGGAAATCACGTGCATACGCAAAACCTTGAGAGTTTGCGCGGACGCGGGGATTTGGTCGGCGCCGATCAATCGTCATAGCCCACGGTCTCTAGTTTTCATGACCGCTCAGAAGTCCGCGAGTCCATCCAAGAGCAAAAGAGGCCGAGAGTCGAAACGCGCTCTGCGCGCTCGCGTGGAGCAGATCATCGCTCTCCTCCGTACCACCTATCCCGATGCCGAGTGCGCCCTGTTGTATCGCAATGCGTGGGAGCTTCTCGTATCCACAATTCTCTCCGCACAGTGCACGGATAAGCGGGTGAACATGGTAACGCCGGCGCTGTTCGCGCGCTTTCCCTCAGTGGAAGCCTTCGCGGCGGCGTCAAGGGAAGACCTGGAAACTGAGATTAGGTCTACCGGCTTCTTCCGCAACAAAGCCAAGAACATCCAGGGTGCGGCACACGTCATGCTGGAGAAATTTGGCGGCGCGGTGCCCAAGACGATGGCCGAGCTGCTCGAATTGCCCGGTGTGGCGCGGAAGACCGCAAACGTGGTGCTTGGAGTGGCATTTCAGGTTGCCGACGGGGTTGTGGTCGATACGCACGTATCGCGGCTCTCGCAGCGTATGAAGCTAACCCGCGAGAAGGACCCCACCAAGATAGAGCGCGACCTCATGCAAGTCGTGCCTCAAGCAGATTGGATCGACATAGGGCACCTTTTGATCCATCACGGTCGGGCTCTTTGCACCGCCCGCAAGCCGGCCTGTAGCGAATGCCCTCTGCAAGACCTCTGCCCAAGCGCAGCTATCTACCTCAACCCGTAGTCGCTTTGGGCATTGGGCGTCCTCAAAGTCGGCGCCTTCGGTCAATACATCGGCGCAAGCGCAACCCCAATTCCGGCTAACACCACCGGCTTGGCCCGCGTTACTTCGATTCCGCACAGCACGGGCAACCTTCGCGGAGGCCGTCAAACGTGTAAATTCCCGTATTGTGTCCATCTTCCCAATGCATGCGGACCGCATAACTTCCAACCAGTTCGATAGACTCCAGATACGTCTGAGCTGCCGTCAGAATCACGCCGGCATGCATTGAGCCGGGAGTGCCCATTTCTCCGGCGCAGAGGGCACACGGACACGAGCGGCGTAGGTCGTCCCAGTAATAGCGGCTGGTGTGTCCGTCACGCCATTCGACAACGAGCTCGCGGCTATCCTCGCCACGGGAAATCACCGCCGGCGTACGCGCGCGCATATCCTTCATACCTTGCTCCAGATTAGTCTTGTTGCGCCTCCGGGCACGAAAGTTGGTACCGCATTCACGGCTTGCCCCTTCATTCTAGCCCACTATCCATTAAGACGGCGGTATTACTCCCTGTGCGAACCCGCTATCGTCCGCGTGGACGCCCTCCAAGCAACCTAAAGCGCACCCCGGCAAAGCCGAGGTGCGCTTTAATCCCAATCTTGGGTCGGGCCGTAGTTTCGCACCAAGTATCGCCCTAACCTTGAGCACTGGCTCTAGTTCGACTAGGTTGCAGTAGCTCCTATTCGAGACTACGCACTAACGGGCGAAACCCGACACCCTGTCTATAGCCCCCACCCGCATTTCTATTCCATGTACTATGCGCGGATGGGGGCATACCTGTCCACTTGCCAAACACAATACAGCACTCGCGGATTATCAAGCGGTAAGCGCATACTCTTCATGGCCCACCTCCCTCCTTTCGTGCCGCTTCGAGGGCCCCCGCCCTCCTAAGTTCAATTAAACCTCACCGTGTCAACGCTGTCAAGCACTGACTGTCATTTTGTTGCTGAATTCATTGCTATCGACCGAGTGAAGAAGAGGAACATTGACCATTTCGCGGGGTCAATTGCGTGCTCCTATCGGAAGGTTTCCTGCACTGTCCCGGCAACTCGCAGAAACTCTACTTGCAGCGATAGAACCGGCCTCACAGTTCCATTTCGCTCAAGTAGTGGTCTTCGCCCACCAACATTAGGACATCGCCGCCCTGTATGCGCTCGCTAGGACTCGGATCGAACACGACGCTTTTGTTGCGCCCAATCATCAATACTTGTAGCCCACTCTCTTCCCCAAAACCCAACACCTGCAAAGACCGCCCCACAAAACGATCGGGTACCCGAATCTTGCTAACGCCGTAGCCTGGAACCACTTCCACGTAGTCCAGAATGTCGCGTGAAATGAACGTATGCGAAATGCGCATGCCGGCTTCACGTTCTGGGTAAACTACCTTATCGGCGCCAATTCTATCCAGGATTTCGCCGTGAAGTTCATCGCGCGCCTTTGCGATCACGTAGGGCACGTTAAGATGCTTGAGAATTAGCGTCGTGACGATGCTGCTCTGGACATCGGAGCTAATTCCTACCACCACCACGTCGAAATTGCGAATACCCAACTCTTCCAAGGCCCCCTCATTCGCCGTATCAGCCCGGACCACATGAGTGAGTTCATCCGACAGCTTCTCTACGAGGTCTACATTCTTGTCTACACCTAGAACGTCATAACCCAGGCTGGCAAGCTGTATTGCGGCGCTAGAGCCAAAGCGACCCAGACCAATGACGGCGATCTGCTGTTTCGGCATAGCCTATCTCCTATCCCACGCGCACCATTTCACTAGGATACTCCAAATGATCTCGCTGACTCTTCTGCGCAAGCAGCAAGACAAGCGTCAGGGGGCCCAGGCGGCCCACAAACATTGCAGCAACCAACACAAGGCGGCTTGCATCATGCAATTGCGGCGTAATACCGTAAGACATCCCTACTGTTCCGAGCGCCGATGCGGCTTCAAAGAGAACCGCAATGAAGCTGAAGGGTTCGAAGTCCGCGAGCAGCCAACTCACGGCGATAAGCAGCAAGGTAGCCAAGGAGATGATGGCGAGTGAACGCAGAACCACATTATCCGGGATCCTGCGTTGCAGAATCGTGGTGCGCAATCGACCGCGCATTACCGCCAAGATTGTCACTGCGAGAACGGCAAACGTCGTTACCTTTATCCCACCCGCCGTCGATCCCGGCGCTCCGCCAATGAGCATGAGAACCATTGTAAGGAAAGTTGTATCCTCGGTCATACTGCCGACGGGG
This sequence comes from Chloroflexota bacterium, assembly GCA_965221905.1. GTDB lineage: Bacteria > Chloroflexota > UBA11872 > VXOZ01 > VXOZ01 > VXOZ01. The sequence continues at coordinate 1,471,209 of OZ244922.1, read as the reverse complement.
AGCGTTACAAATCCGGCCGTGCGGGCAGCGATGCTATGGAAAAACGTGTCGGCCAACTGTACGTGCCACACCTCTCCGGCCAGCGTGAGTGGGTTGCTGCGTTCGCGCCAGAAGAAAGCCACACCACCAATCAGCCACAGCGCACTGGTCACGATCACGATCAGTTTGGTTTCGAGACTGAAGCGCAACCAGCGCCGCGACTTCGCGATATCCTCGAATACCATGTAACCGGTGCTCCCAAACACAACCAATGCCCCGACGACAAGGAGGAAGAGCTCCTCTCTTCGAAAGCTGGTAAGGCTTGAAAACCCCCCCATCAGGTCGAAGCCGGCATTATTAAATGCCGATATGCCGTGAAACAATCCCATCCAGAACGCCCGCGAGGGCTCGTGATTCTGCGCGAAGTAGAGCGAGAGCGCCAAGATGCCGAGAGCCTGAATGACAATCGTCCAGATGGCGATATTGCGTGTGATACTGACAATTCCGCCCATACCGGATATGTTGAGCGCCTCACGCATGAGGACGCGCTGGCGCAGTCGTATCCGCTGTCCGAGCAGCATGAACAGCAAGATCGAGCTGGTCATGAAGCCAAATCCGCCAAGCTGTATGAGGACAAGAATCACAACGTGGCCGAACGTCGTCCAGTGATCCGCTGTATCGACCACCACCAGCCCAGTAACGCACACGGCTGACGTGGCCGTAAAGAGAGCATCGATGATGGTTGTTGTATTGCCGGGCTTTGTCGCAGCGGGCAACATGAGAAAGAGCGTACCCAATGCGATAAGGGCTGCAAAACCGCCCGCAAGTATGAAGGAAGTCCCAAAACGGCGTCCTCGCTCGTGCCCTTGGGGATTGGGAGGCGGCGACACGAATACCACTTTGGGCGGGCGTTGGCGCTCTCTCGGTTGAGTGCCGTCAGTTTCGTCAGGGGGTCCGATGTCTGAGGAGCCGATGTCCGCGTCCCTCCCCTACCTGAGCGGTATACCGGTCTCTCCACACATGATAGAAGTCCTGAGGGCTACTGGGATTCGGCCGACTCGGCGGCCCCCGCCACAAAGCGAACAGTTACAAGCTCATGCGTGCCGACGTGCGGGATTGCCACACGCAGCACATTGTCGCTAATGCTGTATTCGGCGCTCTCTCCACTCACAAGAAGCCGTGCATCTTGCACAGCGTTTCCAGGTTGAAGCACGACTCGGAGTTCCTGCGCGCCCAGAGTCACGATATCTTCGGCTGTCCCACGCCAGGCATCCGGGCTAGTGAGATTGACCAGGTGCACCTGCAACATGTTGCCATAGACGTGCACGCCAATGTCTACGAGGCCGGGGCCCTCCACCGTGACCGGCAACTCAGTGCCATGGGCCCAACGCACAGCATTAGCAAGCAAGCCGGCCAGGTCGGTGTTATTCTGATCCCAAATTGCATGATCGATGTCCCCAGGGAAGTAGACGATCCGGCTCTGCTCCTGCTCGCGCGCGAACATCACCGGGCGCGAAATTTGCGGTAGCCCGGAGATCGCGTATTCCGCCGGCTCTGCAACCGCCGGCGGCACCAGCACCAAGGGCGTCTCTGTCTTCGCCAACGGTTGGACTAGGCTGAGTCGAGACGCCGCCGGCAGCACGATTGTGTCGCCAAACGGTTGGACGATCGGATGGTCGCCACCGATTTGGTACTGCGCATTGTCCAAGCCTTGCAGAGGCGCGTGTCCTGTGGCGGAAACACCAAACACATCCGCCAACCCAAAATCGGTGCGGTAGTCGCCTGAGGTGTCACGTCGCGAGGACTCAAACGTTGCCACAAGGCTGCGGCCGCTGCTAACGAAGCTTCGAATCTGTTGCGAGTGGCTGTCCGATAATTCACTAATGTTCGGCAACAAGATCAACTGGTAGTCTTGCAACGCTCCTGATTGAATGCGATCCAACTCCACCAAGTCAAATGGAATGCGCGCACGCAACAGGGCCAAGCACGCGCCCATTACATGACTATCGAATCCACAAATCGCATCGTCCGCGGAGCTTGCGGAGTAGAGCACACCCACAGTAGCTCCGGGAATGCGACCTCCGAGTATTTGCTGATGCTGATCCAGCCATGCAAAGGCGGAAGCCATTTCCTTGAGGACGCGCCTATCGCGCGGCACGGCGGCCATGCTCGCCCAGGGCCAAGCGCCATGCGCGAGAATTTCCGCTAGGGTAACGGGGATTGTTGCCGGAGAAATCGCGTCTGAAGCGCTGCTACCCATGTCTACCGTGACATAGGCAGCCTTGCCTCTGCCCGCAACGCCCCGCGCTTTACGGCTCACCAGGCCCGCGGTCCATAGAGGGTTCCCACCGTGACCGCCTTCATGCTGGGTGATCACGAATTCCGCCAGCGAGGCGACGCGGCCCTGCGTCGAATGCCCCACCCACAGGGCCTGGTCCCGCGCCTCTTTGGTCACGCGGTCCAAGAAGCTCCACAGTTCTTCATCGACCTCTTTGCGCCAGCGTTGCCAGCTCCGATGAGCGCGCTCCTCTTCACGGTTCCCCGGTGCGTTAGCCGGGGACGGCAGCCGCATTTCCGCTTCCCGCGCATACCGCTTCTCGCAGTACGAGCAGTAGCATATCTCACGATTTCCTTGCCAGTTGTGCCCGAGGAAGCCGTCTACAGGATAGCGTTCGGCAATCTCACGGACGATCGCAGGCAAGTACTCACGATAGTACGGCGAATTGATGCAGGTGTTGTAAAGGCCATTTGTTCGGCGGGGCTTGCCTGCATGGTCCACCATGAACCAATCGGCATGAGCGTAGTAAAGATCCTCGTGGGCGAGGCTCGGATCAATACGAGCCAGTACGACGAGATCTTGCTTCTTTGCTGCCTCAACCATATCCCCAAATACGTCCCGTTCGCCAAGCCAGCGGCTGCGTCGGTGAAATGGCACTTCCGTTGGGTAGAACGCCAGCACGCCACCGGCACTAAGCACTACCCCACCAAGCCCATACTCACGCCAACGCTCTTGCCACCAGTCTACGTCTACGTATGGGGGATCAGCTTCATGAAGCACTACCTGTCCAAAGCGAATGAACTGATCGTACCACGGCATCTCCCGGGCCATACTGGCTCCCTTCATCGCTGCCATGCGACGCTAGCACTAGCCTCGCAAACACGTTTATTCAATCTTTTTCTTTCCTAATTCTCAGTCTAGCCAACACCCATCGATTCTTCAAATTACGTGCCTCTACGCGGCTGTCTTTCACGGCGCCAATAGGCGGAGAAATGTTGACGTTCATCGATCATCATCCGATCGCAACGGCCCATGGCGCAATTTTCTCTTTCCCTATGCTAGGTAGAGTATCCGGTATGCCCATCCATCTGCAGTAGCCCAGGTTACAAGTCTGCGCTCGCCATCCGTTAACTTCGAGGAAAGGGTTCTATTTCAATGAACAAGGCTATCACGCATCGTCACCAGGCCGTATCTTCGCTTGATCGAGCATGCTTTTCTTAACTTAGCAAGACCCAAGCAGTGGCAGCCGCCGTCGGTTGAGCGTCCCATCGCCTCACTTGCTCACTCAACCCTAGCCCAAACAACAGGCCCATCGCCTCATTGTCATTCGAAAGGACACCGCACGAATGCTGGGCCTCTTCATGCATGCTTGGAGACCTGGAGTTCGTCTGACACAGTTGACCATTTCGTTGTACACTACGAGCGACAATTATTACGCCGCAGTCACCTCTGAGCACTATTCGCGGGGGGAATTCACCCCCTTCCAAGCCCCGCGCTATGACAGGAGTAAGCTGACAGCCATGTCACATGATGAACCGCAAGAGCAGTATGGAACCGCAGCGTTAGAACCGGCCGGCTGCGCAATTGCAGGCGCTTTTGGCACGTGGCAGCTCTCCTATACGGTCGGCGCCAGCGGCATCGCCGCGGGTGGCGCTATCAGGATATACACGGAATCGGACACCGATTGGGCCGTACCGCAGTTGGCGGACCCTTCCCTGGCCGAATTTATGACCGTGGACGGCCCGCCCGGAGCGCTCCTCGATATCTTAGTTGAGGAAATAAAGTCGGTACGTCTTCGCGTGCGCGGCCGCTGCTTGCGGCAAGGAGAAACGGTCACAGTGACCTACGGTAATCGCAGCGGCGGTGGACCGGGGTCGCGCGCTCAGACCTTCCTGGAGACCAAGCGCTACTTCTGGGTGGCCGTTGATGCCACCGGAGATGGTTCCTTTACCACGCTCGCTAACTCGCCGTACTTGACCATAGTGGGCGGTGAAGCCGTGAAGCTCGTAGCCGTCGCGCCGTCAACGGTCGTCGCAGGCGAACCGTTTCGCTTGCTGGTTCGTGCCGAAGACAGGTGGGGTAATCCCGCCCACGCTTACGCAGCCACCCTAGACGTGAGCGCAGAGGGCATCCACTTTCCGGTAACGAATCAGCACCTGCTGTTTCAGGCTGGCGATCACGGTGTCCGGGTAATCGAAGGCTGCATCGCGTCCAACGCCGGCACACACAGGATTTATGTAAAGGACAGGCAGCGCGGCTTCGTTGCGCGCAGCAATCCAATTCTCAGTACAGAGCACCGGCCGGAGCACAACCTCTACTGGGCCGACCCCCATGGTGGGCAAGTCGCTTTGGCAGCGAAAATACCCGATTTCTTCCAATTTGCGCGGGACGTTGCCGCCCTGGACTTTGTCGGCTATCAACGCAACGACCACATGGTCTCAGCGGAAGACTGGCGACTGCAGCAGGAGGCCGAGGCAGCCTTTTCGGACCCCGGTCGCTTCGTCCCGCTACCGGGATTCGAGTGGTCGCCCGAAACAGCACGCGGCGGGCATCACAACGTATACTTCCGTCGCCATAATCAACCAATCCGGCGCAACAGCCACGCACAGGTTGTCGATAAATCCGACGTCGATACCGATCTTACTCACGTTCGTGATCTCTACGCAGCCTACCGTCATAGCGACGTGCTCATTACACCCCACGTCGGCGGCGCGCATGCGGACTTAACCTATCATGAACCATCCATTGAGCCTGCCATCGAGATTACCTCGACCCACGGCTCCTTTGAATGGTTTCTCGAGGAAGCATTGCAGCACCGGTACACGGTGGGATTTGTCGGTGGCAGCGATAGCCATACGGGGAGGCCGGGCTCGGATACGCCCGGCTACCAGCCCAGACGCTACGCGCAGGCCGGGCTCACCGGTATCTACGCCTCCGATCTCACGCTGGAGGCCTTCTTTACGGCGCTGAAGGCACGAAGGTGTTACGCGACGACCGGGGCACGCATCGTCGTGCGTGTGGACGCGGACGGCCATGCGATGGGTGCAGCGTATAGCACGTCCACATCGCCAACCATTGCCGTCTCCATTACCGGCGCCGCTCCGCTGGAAAGCGTGGAACTTTATCGCGGCTTGGAGAGAATCTACTCCCATCCCATTGAGGCTACACCAGACCCGGAACGGGTGCGCATCCTCTGGCATGGGGCAAGCCGTAAGTCCAGCTACTCCGGCGTGGTCTGGGACGGTACAGCAACGCTTACAAACGCAACGCTGACCATGGCAAACACGATCCGCTTCGATAGTCCGCGCTCCTTTCTCTCGGACATTACTGACCGCAGTCTGAAGTGGCACTCAGTAGCCTGCGGCTACCGCAGCGGAATCATTCTTAAGCTAGAACGCAGCGCAGATACCGTGCTCAATCTGGCCGCCAGCACTGCGCTCATTAGCCGGCCGGGATTCGGCGAGTATGGCGCGGCAGGACCGCAACTGCTTGCGTACGCTCCCGCCGAGTCTCTCGCCTTTGGCGTCCCGCTGCGCGAGCTGGAGGCGGGACCCATGGAATACGCCATCGGGGCACTTGGCCGCAGGGTAACGATCTCGCTCGCACCCCAGGACGCCCCGGAGAGCGCCGCGTTCACGTTTACCGATCCTTCACCGCAGCCGGGCGTGAATCCCTATTGGGTGCGGGTGATACAGTCCGATATGGAAATGGCGTGGTCCAGTCCGGTCTTTGTAGACTTTGTTGGCTAACCATTCCCCTACTTAGTGACTTTATTCGGCAGAATTCGTTCCTCCTTAATCCTTTGCAAGCCGGAGTCTATAGATAGCGGTGGCTCTGCTCATTTGCATGTATCTAGACACAGGTTGTCGAAAGGCATATTACTGACGAATATCTGGAATAGGATTTGCCGTTCAATTGCACAATTTTCGCAGTTGTCACCGCATCGCCTTTCGTTCTAAGATTGAATGCAAAGCAGCGCTTCATGCTCACACTTCACGGAGGATTTATCCATGGCAACAGAAGGAACCGAAGTCGGCCAAGTTGCGCCGGATTTCACGCTCGTAAACCAAGACGGCGAGGAAGTCTCACTCTCCGATTATCGCGGCAAGCAGAATGTCGTGCTCGTCTTCTACGTGGGCGCGTTCAGCGGAATCTGTGACGGCGAATTCCGTGGCATGGCCGCAAATGCGGACCGCTACGACGCCGGCGACGCCGCGGTCATTGGCGTCTGCACCGATACCAAGTGGACGCTCAAGCAGTTCAGGGAATACAACAGCTTTCCAGCCACGTTCCTTGCCGACTTCTGGCCGCACGGTGCCGTTTGCCGTCAGTACGGGGTCTTTCTGGATGAGTTGGGCTTTGCCACACGCGGCACGTTCATCATCGATAAGAACGGGGTGATCCAAGGCAAGATCGTCAACGAGCCGCTCAATCCGCGCGATGAGGATGATTACTTCGCTGCCTTGCAGCAGTGTTCCTAACGCTGCACATCCCCGTCGCACGTAACCTCAAGTAGGGATCGGAAAGACGAGACAGGGGGTTGATTTCCCTATTTGCTCGGAGAGACCGCTAGTGCGTAGCGCGGGGGCTTGTCCCCCGCTTCTTCGCGCCACGTGTGGTATCTATCACGTCGGGTGTCTACTAGGAATACCTCGTTTCTAGATCAATGCTTTGTGCCCGAAGCGAACGGAGAGCCGGCTTGCCTACTAGGCGCTACCGTATAGCTCCAGCATGCTTATCGCCTAGGTTCCCCTCGCAGAGCACGATGCAATAGCGCGTTTGCTAGCGACGCGCCCTGTCACCATGCCTGTGCGGCGCGTGATCCCCTCAATAGACAGCGGTGCCGCTACCTGATAGCATGGCCGTTGAAGTGTCGCAAACTGGTTGATAGGAAAACCCGGTGGTACCGCTAGCACTCATTCAGGATCTTTCAGAGCAAACACCGTCCAAGATCCTCTTTCTCGTACTGGACGGGCTGGGCGGTATGCCGCACCCAGAGGTCGGCAAGTCTGAGCTAGAGGTTGCGCGCATTCCCAACCTCGACCGCTTTGCAAGACTCTCCATTTGCGGGGTCATCGACCCGATTGCGCCGGGGATAACGCCCGGCAGCGGACCTTCGCACCTAGCTCTCTTTGGCTACAATCCGATCAGGCACGACATTGGCAGGGGCGTGCTCTCCGCGCTCGGCATTGATTTCCCAATCGGCCCAAATGACATCTGCTTTCGAGCAAACTTTGCCACTGTTGATGCGAGCGGCAACATCACCGACCGTCGCGCCGGACGGCTCGCCACCGAACTGAACCGTGAACTCTGCGCCCTGCTGCGGCATATACATCTCCCCGAAGTCGAGGTTTTCGTCGAGACCGAGTCCGGGCACCGTGCATTGGTGGTGTTCCGCGGCGAAGGACTCTCGGATTACCTGACCGACACCGATCCGCAGCGCACTGGCGTGCCCCCTTTGCCCGCTGAGCCGACGAACGAAGACGCAGCCCCAATGGCACAGATCGTCAATGGCTTTCTCGCCGAGGCCGCCATGGTATTGCAGGGGCAGGAGCCCGCCAACGCGCTCTTGCTGCGCGGTGCCGCTGGCTTGCCGGCAATTCCAACGATGCCACAGATCTACAAGCTCTCCCCGGCTGCTATCGCCACATACCCCATGTACCGTGGTCTCGCTACGCTTCTTGGCATGGAGGTGCTGGAAACCGGAGATACGATCTGGGATGAATTCGAGACGCTGCAGCAGTATTGGGATGAGCACGACTTCTTTTACTTCCATGTCAAGGCCACGGATACCGCAGGCGAAGATGGTGACTTTAACAAGAAGGTTCAGGTGCTGGAAGAGATAGATAGCCTGATTCCCGCCTTGCTGCGCTTCCAGCCGGACGTCTTTGTGATTACCGGGGACCATTCCTCACCATCGGCCCTGAGCGGCCATTCCTGGCATCCGGTGCCATTCGCCCTCTACAGCAACACGTGCATCAGCGACGATATCTCCGAGTTCACAGAACGCGCTCTTGTGCGGGGTAGCCTCGGCCGCTTCCCGGCGCAAGATGCGATGCTGCTTGCGATGGGCCATGCGCAAAAACTCGCCAAGTACGGGGCATAGGGAAAGCCTGCGCGAGCTACCGGGTGTAGACCGTCTGCTCCTTGCTCCCGCCGTTCAGTCCCTGAAGCTCGAAATCCCACATCACCTACAGGTGGAGCTTGCGCGAGACGTGCTGGCAACGGCACGGGCCGCTATCATCAACGGCGATGCCGCGCCCTCGCTCGACGTGCTGGCGCAGAGCCTACAACGCGCTGCCGTACAGCGATTTCTTCCCTCCCTGCGACCGACAATAAACGCAACCGGTGTCATACTACACACCAATTTGGGGCGCGCACCATTGAGCCAGGCCGCTATCGAGGCCATGCTGGCGGTGAGCGACGGTTACAGCAACCTTGAGTTCGACCTAGCTGCCGGTACGCGCGGGTCCCGCTATACGCATCTCGCAAACACGCTGACTGCCCTTAGCGGCGCAGAGGACGCGCTGGCCGTCAACAACAATGCTGCCGCAATCCTTCTCGCGCTTAGCACCCTGGCTTCAGAAAGAGAGGTTATTGTCTCTCGCGGCGAGGCGGTTGAGATTGGCGGTGGCTTTCGAATTCCCGATGTCCTCGCGCAGAGTGGCGCCCGGCTTGTGGAAGTTGGGACAACCAATCGCACCTACGCGGAAGACTTTATTCGCGCGATCACGCCGGCAACGGCCGCCATCCTCCGTGTCCATTCAAGTAACTTTCGCGTTGTGGGCTTTACCCATGAGCCGGCGCTGGACGCTTTGGTGGAAAAGGCCCGGCAACACGACATTCCCGTGATCTACGACCTAGGCAGCGGTTCATTGCTCGATACAGCAGCCTTCGGTCTTCACAGGGAGCCAACGGTGCAAGAGACGATTGCCGCGGGCTGTGCCGTTGTGACTTTCTCCGGCGACAAGCTCCTTGGCGGGCCACAAGCCGGACTAATAGTCGGCAAGAGCGACCTCATAGCTAGAATGAAGCGGCATCCGCTGGCTCGCGCCCTTCGACTCGACAAGACAACCATTGCCGGCCTGGAGGCCACACTGGCCCATTACCACAGGCATGAAGCACAAACGCACATTCCGGTCTGGCAGATGATCTCCGCGCCACCGGAGCGGCTGAAGCGGCGCGCGCGCGCCTGGCAGCGCACGATTGCGTCTGCACACGGCCAATTGCTTTCGACTACCGTAGTTTCCGGCGAGTCCGCAATTGGCGGCGGTGCTCTTCCCGGCGAAACACTGCCAACGTGGGTTCTGCGTCTCTCGTCGCCTACGCGTTCTTCCGATTGGTTGGCAAAGCAGTTTCGCTCCGGCAGTCCGCCGCTTGTGGTACGCATCGAAGATGAGGCCGTGGTACTTGATCCGCGCACTGTCTTGCCGGCACAAGATCAAGCCGTTAGACATATTCTGGCAAGTCTCTCAACATGAGGGCCGTTGCTACGCTATAATGGGACTTAAAGGCGTAATGTGACACTCGTGCCAAAAGGTGTCGAGTGTGAAGTGGAGGTCTATCAGGAGCGCAAATCGCTTCGCTGTGAGGACAGGCAAGATACACTCCCTGCCACCTTGATAGTACAAAGAGCAAACGTCCGCAAAATCCATAGTTGCGATGTTGGAGACAGCCGGATGCAGCCGTTGATAGATAGTTTCGGTCGGCAAATCGAAAACCTGCGCATCTCGATAACAGACCGCTGCAACTTTCGTTGTCGTTACTGCATGCCTGAAGAGATGATGCAGTGGGTACCGCGCGAAGAGATACTGTCGTACGAAGAGATCGAGCGGCTTGCCAGGCTTTTCGTCCGGCTGGGGATTCGGGACCTCCGCATCACCGGCGGCGAACCAACTGTCCGCAAGGACCTCCCTCATCTCATTAGCCGCCTACGCTTGATTGACGACTTGGAGAGCCTTTCGATAACTACTAACGGCTTCCGTCTCAAAGCACTAGCAGGGCCGCTTGCCGAAGCCGGTCTTACACGCATCAACGTTAGTCTGGATAGCCTCGTGCCGGAGCAGTTTGCCTACATTACGCGGCGGAATTCGTTCAACGCGGTAATGGAAGGCCTTGAGGAGCTCGAAAAGTTCCCTTCCATTAGCCCAATCAAGCTGAATTGTGTAGGTATACGCGGGTTCACGGAACGCGAGGTTGTTGGATTCGCCGAACTCGCGCGGCGTAAGCCCTATGTAGTACGTTTCATCGAGTTTATGCCGCTGGACGCTGACGGCATTTGGCGCGAAGAGAAGGTGCTGAGCGGTCGCGAGATATTGGACATCATCAACGATGCAATGCCAGTGCCGCTGGAGCCAATTCCAACCGACCCCTCATCAACCTCGCGCGTCTATCGGTTTGCCGACGGTAACGGTGAAGTAGGCTTCATTAATCCCGTTAGTGAGCCATTCTGCGCAACGTGCAACCGCATTCGCCTCACGGCGGAGGGCATGCTCCGCACATGCCTCTTCTCAGTGCGGGAAACCGACCTGCGCCTGCCTCTACGCGAAGGAGCGAGTGACGACGAGCTTGAGCATATCATTCGCGCCGCTATCTGGCAGAAGGAACTCAAGCACCGCATCAATGAGGGTGAATTCTTCCAGCGTGCTAACCGCACGATGTCCCAGATTGGCGGCTAGGAATTCGGCTGCTCCCTTTTCTAGCTGTTTCCCCTTGCTTTAGTCTGCCCCGCATGCACTTCTTGCATGCGCTTGGCTTTGGGAAGCCTTCTTATGGCAATCCGCGGAGTCTGGCTTGTCCGCAGATCAAGGATGGTTGAACATCCAGATACCCGATTCTCCTAGAGAGTCGAGACCCTGGAAAGGCCATTCCCCCGGTCACCAGGAATGCCGGCGTCTCCCCAGGCGCGCGCAGCCTCATGCTTCCTTGGCCCAGATGTGCAAACACAACCGTATTATACGGTTTTCAAACATTTCCCTCTCTCTGTTGACAACTTCTGCATATTCTGATATCTTTTCTAAAGATACAGATTAGAATACTTTAACTATTTGTTGGGGAGGCATACCATGCGGAACATCTTGGGTAGTTCCCAGACACCTGAAGTGCTCGGGCGCTGCCCCGTTTGCTCGAGCGAGCTCACCGTACAGCGCTTGCGATGTTCATCGTGCAGTGTTGCATTGGAGGGGGAGTTTCACCTCAATCCCTTCAACCGTCTCTCTTCGGATCAGCAGCGCTTTGTCGAGATTTTTCTTATCGCCCGCGGCAACATGAGCGAGGTGCAAAAGGAATTGGGCGTCTCGTATCCCACTGTGCGCGCGCGCTTGGAGGAAGTCATCAGCCAACTTGGTCACAAACCGGCATCGAATGAAGTTGCCCTACAGGCCGAGCGCGTAAGCACGCTTCAGGAAGTGGAAAGCGGTGCGCTGAGTGTTGAAGAGGCCTTACGCCGCCTGGCAAATAGGGAGTAGCAAAATGGGCGCAGAAGAACGCATCGTACTTGAAATGCTGCGCGAGGGCAAAATCACCGTGGATGATGCCGAACGCCTACTCGGTGCAGTGCGGAACGGTAGTGAGAAAGCGGATCGCAGAGTCTCTTCGGTCTTGGAAAATAACTGGTGGGAGGAAGTGGAAAGGTCTCTTGGTGAAACACTTTCCAAGGTAGAGGACCGTATCTCGCGCGCAGTAACCGACTTGCCGCGAGGCAGCATTCGCATGCCCCTGCGCGGCCTCAAGCGGATGCGGCAACGCGAAGAGCAAGGCTACACGCCCGTGGAACTACAGGAGCAATCCTTTGCCATTCCGCCGGATGCCCGCGTGGAAGTTGATATCGAAGGCAGCGCTCTTACTGTCGAGGAGGCCCCGGGAGACGCCCACATTAGCTTCGACCGTGAAGGCCACGATTGGGAGTGGTCAGTGCTCAAGCTGGGCGATACGTATGTTCTGTCCGTATATGCAAATGCCGTCTGGGCCGGCGTGCCGAACGTGTCCCTGCGCCTGCCTCCCGTCCGATCTTTGGCGTGCCAAGTCATCGGCAGCAGCATGTCAGGCTATAGACTCACGTCACCTTTGGACATTTCCACCTCAAGCGGGTCCATTCAACTTACGGAAGTTACCGGAGAATTAAAGCTGAGTGCGGCCGGAGGCGCTATTGGCGTCTCAGGCAATGTGCCTTCCCTCCAGGCAAATGCCGCCGGTGGATCAGTTTCGCTATTGGGCAAGGCGCGGAAGCTCGACATTAAGTCTGCCGGTGGCAGCGTAAACATCAACCACGCCCTGCTCCACGAAGGAAACCATCATGTTGAGAGCGCCGGAGGAGGCGTAATGCTAGTGCTCGACGCTGCTTCCGCGGTATCCATTGAGGCTGCTGCCACCGGTGGAGGTGTGGACGCCAGTCTTCCTGGGGCGTCGGGAGAGGCACGGAATCGATACGGTACCGGCCAGTACACCGGCGCCCTGGGAGCCGGTACAGCCAGCCTGCAACTGAGCAGTAGCGGGGGTAGCATCCGCATTCACGTCCACGAAGAAAGCAGCACGCCGGCCGGAGATCCTCCTCAGTAGGACGTCCCCGAACCCTAGACACGTCTCCTTGACCTGTCTACTCCACGCTCAATTGGCGGGCTTGCATAGCTGCCAAGGCAAACTCAGAAGCGATTATCACGCCATACTAGCGGTGTCGAGCAGCTATGACCTAGCCGCAAGCAGTCGATCGGCTGCCACTGTCAACCTTGTCTTGCCGCCTAGACAGGCGTTTGCGAGAACCCATAGTCCAGCAGGACGGCAGCATCGGTAAAATGCTGGGAAGAACCCAGCACCACGACCAGCAATTGGCGACCATCCCGTTCCGCAACCGCGACCAAACAGTATTCCGCGTCAGGAGTCCAGCCGGGCTTTAGGCCATAGGTACCGTCATACGTCCACAGCAATCGATTCAGGTTCCACGGCCCGTACCAGCCGTGCTCGTCCGTAGCCGTAAACTCGATACGCTTTACCCCGGCATAATCGACGATTTCAGGAGTCCACTCAAGCGCATACTTTGCCAGCGCAGCCAAGTCATGGGCGGATGAGTAGTGAGGCAGCGTGTCTTCATCGTATCCGGTAGGGTTGCTAAACTTCGTGTTTTGCAACCCTAGCTCCTGAACCTTCGCATTCATGGCCTGAATAAACGCATCGTAGCCGAGTGTGCCTTCTGTAACCGCAATCGCTGCGTCATTTCCGGAGTCGAGCAACATCCCATAGAGCAATATGTCCAAGGTCACCACCTCACCGGCGCTCAGTCCCATCACATTGGGTTCCGCCATTGCGGCTCGATCTGAGATCAGCACCTTTTGGCCAGGATCGCCATTTTCTAAGGCAATGATTGCAGTGAGTATCTTGGTGGTGCTCGAAGGCGCCCGCTGCTCGTGCTCATTTCTGGCATAGAGGACAGTCTTGGTAGAAAGATCTACAAGAAAAGCGGACTTTGCCGTGAAGTTACTCAAGGCAGGTGCGGGATTAGCTTCCAACCAAGCATAGGAAAAGTGAGGACGCGGAGGGGAAACCGTCGAGACAATCTCTGCAGCAGTCACCGGCGTGTTTTCAGTTACCGTGATAACCGGTCCTGTCGAACCTGGCGTCAGGCGCACGAGCAGCATCACGCCTCCCAAGACCAAGACCATCGCTATCACCCAAACGCGGAAGGCAGGCCGCCGCCTGCGTCTGATAGGGGCGGGCGATTTAAACCTATAGGGCTCCATCAATACCGAATTGCACGACCTAGCAGTTACCTAATCCTATTTGACACTCGGACAACGACTGGTCTCGCCTCACCACGGGCACCATAAACGAAGCTATCGACCTACAAGTGGCTTCCCAATGCCTTCAGCAATTTGATGCATGACAAAAAGCGCTGCTGTTGGCGACAGTCAGAGATACCTACAAATTTCAAAAGGCCCTCGGCATAGCGCAGATCCCCCTGATGCCTTGCTGTGCCGCAAGAAATCACTAGTAAGACCTAAGAAGGCACCCCAGCCTGGCATGATACAACCGCGCCTGAGCAAGAGCCTCCCGCCCTAAGCGCTCTACTCAAGAATAGAACGCTTGCCAAGGCACTGCCGATCAATGGCCATAGAGAGACATCTACCCGGCCTGAATGAACCCACGAGCCACCCAGAGTGCAGCACAAGAGCCACGCTGACCCGAGCGCATCTACTCAACCAAGCCCGTGCGGTCCACGCTTTCCACGAAATAGCGTTGGGTAAAGAGATAGACCACGAGTGGGGGCATAATGACAAGGAATGACGCCGCCATAATTACAGCCTCATTGAATTCATCCCCAGCGCCTTGACCGGCAAGCATTTGCAACAGCGCGGCACTCAGAATTGAGAGACGTAACGGCAAAGTAAAGTTGTTCTGGTCGAATAGATAAATGGTCGGCTCGAAGAAGTCGTTCCAGTGCCAAACCAAAGAAAAGAGAAACACAACAATAATCGCCGGAGCTGCAAGGGGCAGCATAATACGCCAATACACACTGAACGGCCCTGCTCCGTCGATACGTGCCGCATCCTCCAACTCGTACGGTAAATTCTTGAAGAACTGTCGGAAGACCAGAATAAAGAGCGCACCCCTCAGGCCGTGACCAAACAGGGCAGGCATCAGGAAGGGGAAGTACGTATCCATGAACCCAAGGTTGCGGTACAGGATGAAGAGGGGGACGATAATGGTCTGCGGCGGAACTAGAAAGGTGAACAGGACCAGCAGAAAGAGAATATCCCGCCCGGGAAAGGGTATACGCGCGAAACCGTAAGCCACAAATGAACAAGCAACAGTCTGCAGTATTCCCGAGCCAAGCGAAATGATGACGCTATTGCGCGCCGCCTGCCAATAGAGCATGCCGCTTATAGCGAGTTCATAATTTCTCCAGAAGAAGGTACGCGGGATCCAAAGCACCGTAAGGTCCGCAAGGTCCGCAACCGTCTTGAGCGAGGTCGAAAACATGTATATAACGGGAAAGAGAAATACAAAGCAGACATTGATAAGGATAATATACGTAGCGAGGCGCATAAACACCGCCGCCCACCACTTACGCGACGTAAGTGCACCCAGTACACCTTGGCGCTGCCGAATGACGAATACAGAATCAGCCATGTGCCAGGTACTCCCTACCGTTCACCAGCGTAAAATACAAAGCGCCTTGAAATCAACAAAGCAAGCGCCATGAACAAGAAGATCGAGGCAAAATACATCCAACCCAAAGCCGCCGCATAGCCAAGTCGGAAGTCTCGGGTAAGGCCCACGGTCTGAATGTAAGTAAGTACCTCATTAAAGTTGTCGGTAAAAGAATCCACAATGGTGTATACAACGTTGACCAGAATGACCGGCGAGAGCATGGGCAACGTAATCCGCCAAAAGATCTGCCAACCGGAAGCCCCGTCTGTCTTGGCGGCCTCCCGCATGGTCAGCGGGATACTATGCAGTCCGGCCACGAAGATGAGGATCTGCACCCCGGTTCGCCAAAGAACCAGGGTCACGCGATTCACCAAGTCGAGAACCCAATCCGCAATCGTGCCCTGCAGGTAGGTAAACACGACCTCACTCAGCGTCTGTACGCTAATACCGATAGCTTCCGTACTCACCCCTTCGCCAAAAAGACGGCGAATGACAATCGCGGAACCGATCACCACCGGCATAAAGAGAAGCATGCGGAAAATACCACGCCCAGGCATGTCCTGCACAACCAAGATCGAGACAAACAGCGAAAACACCAAGATAATCGGCAGGTCCGTCAGCAAGTTAGCCACCGTCTTGGTGAACAAAGGCAGGAAATGAATATCCTCCAAGAACGGCTCTGCGTAGTTTTCCCAACCTATGAACGTCAGCTTGAGCTCAGAGCTTGTAATCTTGACGTTATGAAAGCTGACGTAAAGGGACTGGAACAACGGCCAGGCAAGAAAAATCAAGAAACCTACGATCCACGTACTAATATAGAAGTATCCATCCAAAGCACGTTGAAATCGATAAGTCATCCGAACGCCGACCGCAGACAAAACGACACGAACCGAAAGAATAAGTGCCGGCACCACAAACGCCAACCCCGTAAGTATAGCTACCCACGTAAAGTTATCTTCGAATTGCATAGCCGTTACCTCCGCGGCGGAATTATGAGATAGTTCTGGCCCTCAACCGCGTGCTCGCCATCCGTGTAGCGACGCGTCTTGTAATTCACAATCACTCGCGTCCCGTCTTCATACACAGTCTCATAGACGCCATCAGCAATCTGCCTATGGTCATCCATGAGTAGATTGACTGTATAGCCCAACTGCCTCACAAATAGCTCGTACTCATCGACTATTTGCGGTTCCCAGTCGGCAAACCGCGATGAATAGAGACGGTTGTACTGGGTCCGGGTAAGAAGAACGCTTGGGTTAGTAGTGAGCTCGAATGTTGGGAGCGCACCATATTCAATCGCGCGTAGAAATTCGTCGCGATCACTGCGCAAATTGCTTTCGTCGCCCGTATAGCGAACTAAACCGTGCACTGCCAGCGGGAAGAACGGCACCGTCTCCTCACTAAACACATAATTATAGCGGTCTAGTGGCACCCGGGTAAAGAAATCGGTTGTATCGAGCATGTACGCATTCCCACCCTGAATAACAGCCGCGCCCGTTTCCTGCATGCTAATCTGAACAATATCTTTCCAAATTCCGACAAAGTCCTGCCGGCTTAGTCTAGTACCGCCCTGCTCTGTATCGACAGGCTGCCGCATATTCTGAACCTCGATAAAATAGCCTCCTGCCAGGACGAACAGGAGCGCCGCAGTAACAATCGGACGCCAAAGAGCACCGCCAATCAACTGACCAAACATTGTATCGCCCGGACGCCTGGTCCCTACCAAGACAGCGTAGAGCCCAATTGCGATAATAGCTGTCAATCCAAGCACTCTGAGGCCAGCAGTAAATAGAGACCTACCGGCAAAAATAAGGGGATAGTGGTTTAGTGCCACCTTCCCAAAGAACCGGAACTCAACGCCGGAGATGCCATACTCACTCATCTTCGCAATGTCAGTGGCTGCATAGCGATCACGGGCAATTTCCGGCCGCAGTAACTGTACCTCAGTGTGCGGTTCATCCTCTTTTCGCTTAAAGCCCACATAGTTGGTCGTGACCGGCAAGCGATTTGCCCCACGCATAACGTCTGTCAAGGGGTTGAAACGCAAGAATGAGTCAAGGTTCCTGAAGGCGAGCAGATAGTTGTCCTCAAGATAGATTGGGATATTGTTTGCATTAGCGTAGTTTGAGACTGCTCGCAGTCCTTCATCACCACCGAGTTTTCCTTCAGCAGGCAGCCGTTTTGGCAATGACCAGTCGTACCCATCCTGGTTCCATCCCACCAGGGTTATGCGGAGGTTATCCAGGCCTCGTTCCTCCTTGAGGGTCTTGAGCATTCCCAAGGCCTCGTCGAACGTGGTCATGGTAATAAACTGGTCTCGCGGGAAGGCTTCACGCTGCATAGCCATGAAAATACGAAGATGCAGGAACGGATTAGCTTCTGCAAGTTGCTGCAAGCCACGTTCACTCATCAAGTAGTCACGATACTTCTTAGCCATACCGACGTACGAGGCCTCGTAGCCACGCAGGAACGCAAATTTCAGTTCGCGGTCACCTTCAACACGCTCTTGCTCGAAACGGGTCACAAATGAAGCGCGCCGCAACGGGAATGGCGCCTTGCGTCTGAATATAAACTGACCCGAAATACGGTTGTAACCCAGGGCGGTGTAGCTGAGCGCCGCACTGATGTTTACGTCCATGTCACCCTTGGTCACAATTCCAGTAAAGGCCGAATCACCGCGCACTAACCCAAAGACTGGTACCGGTATCGGCCCTTGTTGTTGTTCAGGTTCGAAAGAGAAAAGTGCCGGCCCGTAAACCTCGGCCAGGAAGTTGTGCCGGTATTCAGGTTGCTCGGGCCGGAAGTGCACGATAGCGCCGGGGCCATCCGGCACAAATAGATATCCCTTATCCTCGTTGGTAGCAGCGCCAAGAAACGGCATTATATCCAAGGTTACCAGCAGCCGTTCTTCTGTCTCGCGCACACTATCTTCGTCAACCGCAACGACTAACCGGTCATTTTCTAGCCAGTAACTGATAGTGAAGCCAATATTCAACTCCTCAAACAGATAGTCCACCCGGACACCGCCGTCGATGGGATCAAACGTCATCTTCGGCTGATCGGAGATGATATCGGCAACACGAGTCTGCGTACGCACCTTGTCGGTATACTCCACAATAACAACCGAATTTAGGCGCGCCTTGATGGAGTCTGAAACTGCCTCAGGGTTTTCCATAATCGGAGAACTACGCCACAGCTGCCCATCTTCACGGTCATCGAATACCGCGAGTTGTGAATTTTCTTTATTCAGGAAGAGCGACAAATGCTCTACCTTACTCATCAATTCAAACTGCGGACCAAGCTCATTAGCAGGATCCATGACCGGAGCAGCCGTCACCGGCACGATTGGCAATATAGTTAAAAGCAGGATTAGCGGCACTAAAAACCGTGCGAAACGCCACCCTCTAACGAGTGACAACTTCATAAACAACCTCCCAGAGGAAGCGGATCACCCGCGACGTCATGAAATAGCTAAGGGCGGAGATGCCGAATATTGCAACCATACCCATGATATTTAAGAAACTTACACCTGCGGCCTGTTTGAATTCAAAGTCGTGCACCACCTTCACCTGCATGTAGATGAGAATACCCATCCACCAATACATGAAGGTCTGCGCAAAGCCATACAACGCACTCTCATCCTTGGTAAGCACGTTCGAAACCAGAGCCAACGGCAGGGCGATTAGGATGTACGGCTGCAAACAATATGCAGTAGTCGCAGCCACCACCTTCGGCGAGCCTTCTCCGTAGAAAATCGCACTCACTCCGTAGTTCGCTATCACCCAGACAAAGAAGGGAACCAGAATTCGCGAGACTTCCAAGACAAAGTTGATATCTTCAGGATCGATGCTGGAGTAATGGAAACTCACCACGTTGAGCGTAATCATGCGCACGATAATAGCCAAAGCCAGCAACGTCCACACGGTCCACCACGTTGAATCTTCGCGCAATGCCCAAAATGTCTCCATCGGGTCGCGCAAGACGCCAACCGCCTGACGGTAGATCCTGTACCACGTACTTTCCCGCTTGAGGATACCGCGCTGAAAACCGAGTGCAAACACACGGCGCGTGCCCCGTGGAATGACTATGATTGCGCCGATACCCAGGAATACATACAACATAAACAACCCAAAGTTAGCGCGCATCCACAAGTACCGGGCCTCGGAGTAGGATTTCGCATATTCATCCTTATCGTAGCCTCTGAAATACTCGACCATTGCATCTTGGTAACGCTCCTGACGGTAAAGAGCCTTGCCCAGAGCGCTATGCGCAAGGTACATGTTGGCATCGATCTTTAGGACTTGCTGCCATAAGTTTGCCGCCTCGTCGTATCGACCGTCCCAATAGAATTTGCTCGCAGAGTGAACTAAGCGTGCGAAGAGGGTGGGGCGATACACCTGGATATTGTTGCGAATGGCATCTAGGATGAATAGCGAACCCTCTGAGTCCGTCACCACACTAGTCGGATATCCAAGCTGCCCTTGCTGCACTCCCCGACCACCAAACGCCAAGAGCGGCTCGCCGTCTTGATCGTACTGATACACTTTTGCCGAATTTGCATCTACGACGGTGATAATGCCCGATTCATTAACGTTGACATCCGAAAATCGTGGAAACTGAGTGCGTCTACCTGCTCCTTGGCGCTCGCCGTAGAACTTAAGGGAATCCTCTTTGAAGAACCGCATGTAAACTGCGACGGAAGTCGAGTGGGGGTAGACGTTAACGCCCACAGGACTAAGCTTTTGTAACTGGTCCTTTACAGCAGTCGCCACGACGGTATAGAGGAAGCCGTCTTCGGAAAGGAATAGATTAGAGTGCGGCGTGGGTTGGGGCAAGAAGATCTTCCGCCGCTGGTCTTTGGTTGCAAACATGCTGACAATCAGGCGGCGCAAGCTAAAGTCCAGCCGCGTAGCCCCGAAGAAGCCACGGAAGTTCCCTTCGCCATCCAGCACAATAATGCCGAGATTGCTCCCCGCTTCTAATGTGTAGATACGACCACTCCGGTCTACCACAAGTTTGCTGGGTGCAAACGTATGGTCAATTGGGATTAGTGTCGTCGAGGGCTTGAAGAACTCGTCAACAAAACCTCCACTCGGAGTCAACCGAAGAATGCGGTTATTGCCAGTATCAGCAACGAAGATATTCCCATCCGGGTCAACATAGACACCTTCGGGCTTACTCAAATTGCTGACTTCCATGAGATACTCGCCCTCTCTGGAGAACTTGAGAATCCGGTCGTTGCCTGTATCGGCAAGCCACAGGTTCTCCTCATGGTCGATGAACAGGTCAGAGGGCTCCTTGAACGCACCTGTCGGCAGGTGAATACCGTTTATCTCTTTCTCAAAGATATAGGGCAGGGGTGACGGCACCCGTTGTCTACGGGGATCAATCGTGTATGACAGCTTTGGATCAAGTTCCAAAGCAGATGCAGTGCCAGCAAATGTAAGGATAAGCCAAATCGCCGCCAGCAGTGCCAGCCCTGCTCTCAACCTTGACCCTCTCTGTCTAAACATTGTTGCCATTCCCTTACCCACTTCTGATGTACTCGCTACTTGCTACAAGCCAAGACGTCACGCCTTGATTCCTGAGTGTGCCATTGTAGCAATCACTCGCCGCTGCACAAGAGTAAACAGTACCACCGGCGGCGTAATCATAATAAAGGTTGCGGCCGCATATGCTCCCTGCCGGGCTACAGATCCCTGACTAATCAGAGTCTGCAATGCAATGGGCAGGGTCCGCATCGATTCCGTTCGCGTAAACACCAAAGGCGCCCAGATATCATTCCACGTCGCAACGAAGATGATGATAACCAGCGTAGCCCATGCCGGAGTCACCAAAGGCATAATGACACGCCAAAACACAGTCCACTCCGATGCGCCGTCAATTTTGGCCGATTCTATCAGCGCTTCCGGTATCTGCTCCATGAACTGCTTCATCAAGAATAGCGCATATGGGATCGCCAGGTTGGGAAGCACGAGAGCAAAATAGGTATCGATGATTCCGAGCTGATAGACCACGAGGTACCGTGGAATTGCCGTCACCTGCGGGGTAAACATGAGCGCCGCGATAACCACCATGAACATCGCATTGCGTCCGGGAAAGTTATGCTTCGCCAAGGGATAAGCAGCCAAGCTCGCCAGCAAAACCCCGCCGATTACGGTACAGAAGGCCACAAACACACTATTGAAGATGTATCGAATGAACGGCACATTGAGCGAATACGTAGCGATCAATAGGTCCTGGAAATTACGCAGGGTAGGATTCCGCACTATAAAGCGCGGCGGGAAGAGGAACAGTTCATCTATTGGTTTCAATGCGTGCGAAACGACGAAGATCAGTGGCAACGACATGAATGCAGCAAGTATGGTCAACGCTGCGATGGTCGTAAACTCACCGCTCGTCATCTTAAATCTGCCAACTCGAATTATCATCTACCGATTCCCCTTCCTTAGTTATTCGTCTTTGGTCGAAAGCATACGCAAAGCGCCTTGCCCGACACCAAAGGTAATGATGAAGAGTATCACGGCAATTGCAGCCGCATATCCCATCTCAAATCGAATAAAGGCGTA
The DNA here is from genome assembly GCA_965221905.1 of Chloroflexota bacterium. GTDB lineage: Bacteria > Chloroflexota > UBA11872 > VXOZ01 > VXOZ01 > VXOZ01. The sequence continues at coordinate 1,449,240 of OZ244922.1, read as the reverse complement.
GTCGTACAGGTGAGACAGAATCATATGTGCGGCGTAGAGTGGGCTGGGTAGCCCGGCCAGGGATAGCGAAATCTCGAACCCCGCCGAGAACATCAGCACCACGGCATTGATAACACCGAACAACACCTGCGGTTTCATCGAAGGCAGAGTAATGTACCACATCTCCTGGAGCGGATGGGCGATCCCGTCCACTTTCCCAGCCTCATAGAGTTCTGTGTTCACAGTCTGCAAACCGGCAAGGAATACCAGGAAATTATTGCCCATACTCATCCAAAGCATGACAAACATAATTACCGGCAACATAGTCCGCTGATCGATGAGCCACAGAAACGGCTCTTGAATGAAACCCATGCGCATCATAAAGTAGTTCATGTAGCCGTAGCGGTCGCCGGAAAAGACGATGCGCCAGACAACTGCCATTGCAATTGCGCTTGTGAGTGACGGCGCGTAGAAAGCCAACGCATAGATGGTCCGCACCCGGATCCGGTTGATAAACCAAGCGAGCAGGAAGGATGCGGTTAGGCTAACCGGCCCCGTAATAAAGGCAAAGAATAAGGTATTACGAATTGACAGAACAAAGATATCATCCTCTAGAAACAGCAAACGATAGTTGGACCAACCTATGATGCGCGGCGGTTCCAGCATGTTGAAGTACGTGAAGCTAAGCCAAATAGCCACGCCTACTGGAATGATCAAGAAGGCGAAAAAGAAGATCATATAAGGCAGCAGGAACGCATACGACACGCCATATTGGGCGAAAATCCGGCGCAGGCCGGTCTTCGGTTTTGCTCCCGCTCGCGGCTGTGTCGTCGCCTCGGCGCCCGGGCCGCTACTCTTTACCTCGGCCATTATTCAAGACCCCCTTTCGTCTTAGAAAGATCAACATCCAACCCGAACTCCTCGCGCTTGCGGATGAGCTCGCGGTCGATCTGCTTTACTGCTTCTTCTAGGGCTTCACGCGGGTTCCACCCTTGAAGCACCACACGGTTCCAGGCATTTATGATGTGACGCGGCGTAAAGTAGCCGCCCAAGGTAACCGGCTGCTCCTTGAACCAGCGCCACTGCTCCTGGATAGACTCGATATCCTTCCTTGGGAAGGGAAGCTGATTAAGCGCATTCACGTTTGCGGTATTCCAGCGTGCTTCCGTGCCGATCAAGGCCTCAAGCTCTGCTCCGAAACGCGCCTGGGCGCGTTCCGATGTCCACCATTTCGCCCACTCCCAGGCCTTGTCTTGTTTATCTGAATTATCCATGATCACAACGGCTTGACCAAAGCCGCCTGAGGTCCGGTCCACCTGTCCGTCCGGGCGGCGCTTACCGGGAAGCGGTACCATCTCCCAGCGGCCTTCAAGCTCCGGCGCCGCTACAGAGAGAAGAACATAGGTAAAGAACCCGGAAACTCCAATCGGCATCTCTCCCGTACGCATTCGGTTATAGAAGTCCGCTTGCTGTGTGATCTTGTAATTCGTGTAGAGCTCGGTCCATTCACGGAATCCGGCCAGGGCTTCCGGCGAGTCAAGGGCGCTCAGTCCTCTATTCGTATAGAAGTCTCCGCCGTTTTGGTAGAGGAAAGGCAGGAACCCCGGCACAAGGGACTCAGCCAAACCGTAGATGCCCCCGCCCGCGGACACGCCAACCGGCGGGAAGAAGAAGTCCATTCCGCGCTGCTGAAGCAGCCAGATCATGTTATATAAGTCCTGCCACGTGTCGGGCGGAGTCAGACCCAACTCATTGAAGATGTCCGTACGGTAGAACATCATCAAGAAGTCCTGCGTTTCCGGTATTGCGTAGTCTCCGCCCTCCCAACGGAAGGGCAAGAGCGCCCCTGGACGGAATCGCGTGGCAACCTCCTGATAGTCCAAGAACTTATTCATGTTGGCAACGCCATTACGAATAGCAAACTCAACGGGTACATCCGGCAACACTCCAGTCGCCACATCGGGCGTCACGCCGCTCGCCACAGACAGGAGCAACACATTTACCGAGCCTGCACTCAACTGTGCCGGTGGGAACACTTGCAAGTTGACACTGATGCCACTCGCCGGTGAAAAGTCATCTTCAGTCATGTCCTTCATGATCATGCCCCACTCGCGACCACGTGCCACCCACACTGTAATGGTGTTGTCGTCATCGCCGTAAACGGAGCCGACACCATAGTAATTGCGGACAAACGAACTCATGAAGTTCATGAATCCGGCCCATGCCTTCAAGAAGATACTGGCCCTGCCCGACCCCAACTCCATCTCGGGATTCGTAACCAGAAGATAGTCAAGCCAAAGCGGGTGTTCACGCAGGTAAAGGAGCCACTGCGAGAGGCGGCCTTGGCTGGCGCTTAGATCGCTCAGGCGGCGCGACATACTCTCAGGGTCGCTGGCCATGTCACGCAACTGGAACGCCACTTCACCCAATACATTAGCAACATTCGGCTTAACGCCATTATTGACCGCGGTCATGTGGTTCACTTGCTCTTCAAGCAGGTCATAGTTGGTTACCAACCGGGGAACCAAGGTCGGAATACGCGACGTGAGATCGAATTCCATATACGGATCGGGGTTTACACCTGTAATCATCGTAATCTCGCGCACCATGATAGACAGGTCGGTTACAACCTTATTGATAGCGCGAACGGTTTCCGCCGAGGGTCCTACCGTAACCTCCATCGTAAGGGTATGAATTCCTTTTGCAAGATAGAAGAGATACGGTTCACCCTCGCCTGCTCTCTCGCCAAAGTGCACTATACGCCAATCGCGGTCATTGTCCGGCGTAAAGAGGAAGTTGTTGAGCTCCTGGAAGGGAACTTTGCCATCAATGAGAATCCGCCGCGCGGAAGGCAAGAAGCTTGCGTACGCCTGCCAGCGCCGCCAAGCAATCTTATAGAGACCGTCTTCCGGCACCTCGAATTCCCAGGTGGCCGCTTGCAGAGCGCGGCGCCAGCGATAGGAGCCGTAAGCGTTCAGCCGCACGTAGCCGGCCGAGTATGGGTCAACCAGAGGACCGGAGGTGTACTCCATACGAATGGTAGCCTCGGTCCGTTCCACTGGAAGCTCAGCCTGATGTCGGATCAGGGTCTCGCCCGCATTCTTGTAGCCCTGCTCTTCATACATCTTAAGGACTTCAGCGTAGGTTGGCGGCCGAGAAGGTGATACAAGACGCATACTACGAATCGCTATCGGCTCGCGCACCGTGATCAAACGAATGACGTGCTCACCTGCTGTCAGATAGAAGTCAAACGGCCAGGGATACATGCCATCGCCGTCAACGATGCGCACCGTCGCCCAGCGCGGGAATTCGCTCTGGCCGGGGCGTCGGTCGTTGCCCTGGTTGTCAGTGGTCGGCAAACCCTTGTCCTGCCAGAAGCGCACGAAGACCAGTCGCCGCGCCTCAAGGAACGGGAATTCACCGTCAATCTGGATTCGCCGCTGGATAGAAGCACGCTTGCCCGGCAAGGGGAAATACTCAAGTTCGATATTGTAGAGACCGGTCTTGGGTACGGTTACTCGCCACTCCATCCACTCGGTCTCTTCCTCCCAATTGAGTATTTCGCCCGTCTTACCGCCGAGCTCATTCACAATCTCCGGTTCGGAACCCCGGTGCCGAACGTAATTCGTGTGATCGATTGGGACCTCAACGTTTTCGATCCACTCATAGCCTTCCTTCGCGTAGGCTTCTTGCGTTTCAGCGTAATTGGCCTCAAGTTTCACTTCGACCACGCCCGTGGCGTGTGTGATGAACGTGCCCTTCTCCTCCGCGTCCTCTTCTTCTGCATCATTCTTGGGCTGGTCTTGTTGCGCGTAAACGGCAGCAGACGCTGCGGTTGGCAAGGAAATAGTGAGCAGCATTACAACGAGACCAAGGTTGGCCCAAACAGTCCACGAACGCAGATTGCGCAGCGTGCTGGACTTCCTACCAGCTGCCTGAAGCCCCGTAATGCTTCTCTCCAGGATACTCATCTATTTCCACCCTCACACTAAGAGCGATTAATCACGTACCAAAGATTCTGCGGATACCGAATTCTATTCCTGATCCAAAAGACTTTCAACCATCCCGACCACCCGACGCACTATATTACAGTGTACCCTAGCACACGATTTTGACCATCGTCAAGTAATCGTGATTACCTTGTGTTATCACCATTGATGACCTTTTCCTCTTAATCATCGGAATCCAAGGCGAGCCGGAATCCGACGGCGTGCCCATAGACATCTGTTGGATTTCCCCGGCCGGCGCACCTTGTCCGCTGCCTTGAATCCCGCCAGCAGCCGCCTCGTACAACGCGGTAGCGCCCATGCTCGGCTATCTGAAGTGTGATCTCATCACTGCCTGCGGAATCCGGATATGTCCCTATGAAAGATGCCGTCCATTCCGCTACGTTGCCAGCCATGTCCAGAATGCCATAGGGACTCACGCCGTCTGGAAAGACCCCCACGGGCGTCGTGGTCGCTATACCGCCTTCCCAAACATTGGCGCACGTATAGCTATACTCATCTCCCCAGGGGAACAGCCTTCCATCCGTCCCGCGCGCCGCCTTCTCCCACTCTTCTTCTGTCGGCAAGCGATAGGGATGCCCTGTCTCATCCGCCAGCCAATCGCAGTATCCCATTGCTTCTTCCCAGGTGACACCTTGGACCGGATGGTTCTGAATCCAGGGGTCAATGGTTGTGCCATCCCAGTAGTCACGCGCCGGCACGCCGCCTGAAAGTACAAAGGAGTGAAATTCTAAATTGGTGACGGGGTATCTGCCAATGGCAAACGCAGGAAGGTCAACCGTTCGTGACGGGGTTTCCATGAGAATCGCACCGCGCGCCGTTCGATGGAGCGCCTCGTCCTCACCATTTCTGAAACCGATTTCGCCCAGTATCCGATCTACCGTCTCGCTTACCGTGCCCATGGTGAATGCTCCCGCCGGCACACGGTTCAGCATAGGTTGTAACGTGCGAATTCGCGGGTCACCAAGAAACGAGAGGGCCTTACCCACCGAAACGCGCTCCGCAACCCTATACTGGTTGGGCGTAGCAACCATGCGCACAAGGTCGATGAGCGCGATTTCCTTCTCGCGCTCGCTCAACATGAGAAGCGCGCCGTGAATGCGCTCCTGCGCGTTACTCTGCAAGTCCGCCCAAATTTCTTGGCCGAGACGTTCCTCCGCAATTGCCACGAGCACTGTCCCCCTATTCCCTAATCATTCAGCCGAGCACGAGTATTCCACAGAAGCATACATAATAGTGCGCCGTTGCATCGGCGCAAGGTCGCCGGCTCCTATACCTCAGAGCGCCGCCGCGACCACTTTCCGGTCAGACCGGAAAGCACCCAATGCGCAATTGCCATTATCGTTCTAAGATCGTCGCGAAGACCGTCTGCACTGAGACCGGCTGCAAAACGCCCTCTATTGCGTGCTCCTAAGCCCCTCTGTCCAAGCAACATGTGCAATAGCACTCCTAGAACCGCTATTTTGCCAAGACGGCGAAATCCCGGCAGCATCCTACCCGGTACGCGCACCGGCAAGCGCCCAAAACCGGCCTCTTGCACCAACGCCCGAGAATATGCTGCGGGCATATTCCGACGGCGCAGGATTGTCCCTAAGAGCAGAACGTACCCCGGCACTCGGCCGCTCAGTCCATGCAACTGCCTGCGCAACGATATTGGCTGCGCCTGTCGATCCTCAGCTCGTGTCTTAAAAAACAGCGTCACTACAGTTACCTAGGCTTGGACAAATTATTGATTCCGCCCAGAGCCCTATTATATGTAGGCTGCTTCCGACGTTCCCATTTGCCATGAGGGAACAGCGCAGAGGCGGGAGCTGAGTAATCGGTACCGGAAACACTCGATTGGAGTGCCCCAATCTCCCGGAAAGCAAAGGACAAACCTCTGCGAACTCCGGACTTGCTGATTCCCCCTTGAGCGCGGCGTGCCGGCTTCAAGACAATCACCCCAGCGCACACCGCTCGCACCTTAGCCACATAGTACTTACGGCATGAGCCAATGGCAAGAAACTACCGTATATTTCTTATCTCGTTCTAAGAAATGCCGGTGCAACGGGATTTCCAGCGTGATCGATCGCATCGAAACACGAGTGAATGGCGGTCGGCCCACGCAAGGGGATTACGGGGCAAGCAAAATATCCTCCAACGTGGCCCTTTTGAAGAGAATTTGCTTGAGTGGGATGTTCTGCCAAGCGGAATCTTCAACCCAAGAGGGAAATCCTTAGCGCACGTCTACGGTCAATCGACTTCTGTGGATGCCGAATCCGTCGTGTCGCCCTTGGGAGACGACTCTGGAGGGGATGGTAGGCGGTACGTGCAGACACTATTAAAGTCGCAATAGCGGCAGACAGCGGGATCGGGCTGACGAATTTGCCAGAAGGGGCGAAAGTCCGCGGATCGAATGCCCGCGGCAACAGCGTTCACACGCTTCACATACTGCTCTAGGTGCTCCTGTTCGTAGCGGAATTCAAGTCTCTGATAAGTGATTTCTTCGCCCTTAATCAAAACGTCGAGGCGAACCGGTGGGAGCATACTGACTAACGGGAGTTGTCCGGGCCGCTGGCGCGCACCCATGCGTAGGGCATTGTAGCCGAGACTATACGTTAGCAACTGCACATCCTGCGCCAAGTAGTCTTCTGGAAATGGTGATGAAGATGTCTTATGGTCGATCACCGTGCCGTCCTGGTCGACCAAATCAACGTACCCAACAATCGGTACGTCGACCCCGGGCACGGAAAACCTGAAGCGCTCCTCGATCAAATGAGGCCGGATGTGCGGCGCCACTTCCTCCACGTAGTACTCCACCAGGTCGTACCCCAGTTCGCGCATTTCATCTACTTCCAGGCGGCCTTCCTCATCCAGTTCATGCAATGTGGCGTCGAGCGCATCATCGAGTGCATCGAATGCGGCTTCGGTATCAAACGTCTTGCCTTCGCGTTTCTGCTTATAGTAAATCTCGATGACAGCATGAACTGCGCGGCCGAGAAGCTGCGCAGCCGTGTTCGGGACTTGAATACGCTCCGTGTACCGCAAGTGGTACATATACGGACAGCGCTCATAGGTGCGCATACTGCTTGGTGATAACTGGCGGAGCGGGCGTGCCATTGTGATTTGCTATCCAATCGCGCGGGGAAGGCCGAAGTCGAGCATAGTCAGGAGACCTGCATGCGCCTCCGCCACTCGCGGCGCCATGTTTGCAATTATCGACCACGTCGCCTGGTCGCCGTGCGTTCCTCCTACCACTTCCAAGCGCATTGGCGGGTCGGCTTCTATGCTGATGCTATCCTTGCTCTCTCCGGCGGCCATGCTCATGGTAAGATCCAAGACTAGCTCGCGCTCCTCGCTCAATCCCTGGACGGTCTGGTGGATTCCTGCCACTTGCCCGGCGGCAATGTCGAAGTGTTCGGTCGAGATCTTCTCTTCTGCGCACACCGGCTCGATATTCTCCTGCGGATTTCGTATCTCCCACCCAAGGCCGGCGGCAATGAGTGAGAAGGATTCCCGCAGGCCCACGTGCCCAATCTCGCCCCGGGCCGCCAGTTGGCGAAAGTCCGCCTCTTCCATGCCGGAACCGATCTTTTGCTGCAGCGCCAAGCGCCGCTCGCGCGCCGCTACCACTCGTGAAGAAGCAATGCGCCGCAGGTCGCTGCAAACCGCAGTTGCTACCAGCACAAGCGTATCCATAATGAAGCCGGGATTGACGCCAGTTCCAACAATAGTCACGCCGCACTCGCGGGCCTTTGCATCGATCTCCCGCGCCAACGCAGGGTGGCGCAGCCAGGGGTATGCCAATTCCTCGCACGTGCTCACCACATTGCAGCCGGCCGCCGCAATTTCCTTGAGTTGATCTGCCACATCCGGTATGTGCGAGCCCGTCGCTTGCAGGACCACGTCTACTGATTGTGATTCCAGTACGTCTCGAAGCGAAGCCGTCACCGGGATTCCCAGCGATTCATCCGTGCCAAGGATTTTACCCAGGTCTCTCCCGGCTTTGGCGGGGTCCACGTCTATCGCTCCAACCACCTGCAATTGGGAACGCCCCAAAGCAGTTTGTGCAATGCCACACCCCACTGCTCCCAAACCCAACTGCACGACGCGAATTGGTTTCAACTTCTATTTCTCCTCAAGTATGACCAGATATGGGCACCTGCAATTTGAGATTGCATAGCAGCAGTGAACGACCTATGCACTTACATTTATGATAGATGAGTGGCACAGGGCCTGACAGAGCGCCCTGCGCGAATATTAGCGGCAAGTACAGCGGCGCCACCTCTCGCCCAAATCAGACACGCCATGGCCGTCCCTTACATTAGAACCCTGATCCGGCCAACTAGCCAGTTGGAAAGAGCCGCCGCAGTGTCCGTGCCACGGCCTCATGATCATCATTGTGGACATATTCATCGGCGGCGTCGCGGGCAGCCTGCGTCGCGTTCCCCACGGCCACACCCAATCCCGCGAATCTCAGCATTTCAATATCGTTCACGTCATCACCGAAGGCCGCCACTTCCGTCGGATCAATACCGAGGTGCGCGCAGAGCCACGTGAGGGCCGTGGCCTTCGAGGTGTTGGGGCCCAGGATTTCGATCGCGCTTTGCCCGTCTCGCACAAACGAACTGGACTCGCGGCCTCGCCAGAAGACCAACGTGTAGTCCAGGCCGGTGGCCGTCAGCGCGTCAGCCAGCTTCCGCAGCTTGTCCTCTTCGCCCCAAAGCACAATTTCAATCGGATCCGGGAGGTCGGTCACAGTATTGAGGTCGACAAAGAGCGATTCAAGATCGGGACGTCGCTTGAGCTGTGCTTGAGGACTTTTGTGGGCGCGCCAATCGCCATCGAACAGCATGCGATCTCCCGCTGCCCCGTTTTCATAGATAGTCGATCGCAGATTAAGGCGGCGCGCCTCCTCCACTGCACGCCACGCCCATTCGCTCGGCAGGTAGCTTTCATATGAAATGGCGCCGGTGTGATCGCGGATTACTGCGCCGTTACTGAGAATCAAGAAGAGCGGTATTTCGAGCAACGGCGGCAAGAAGCTCGTAATGATGCGGCGCCTGCCGGTCGCCAGCGCCACGTGGACGCCACGCGCCGCAAGATTCTGGAGCGTAGCTTTCGTGCCTACAGTGACGCCTCCCTGACTGTCAAGCAGGGTGCCGTCAACATCTAAGGCAATTAGTCGATATGGAGTTGCAATCGTTTTGGCCGTGGACTTTGCAAACGTCACTGTATTTCGCTAGAGCGGCAAATCATCAGCCTCGCCTGAGCCGGCGAGACTGTCATCGTCGGGTATCTTGCCCGACTCAAGTTCGCGCACCATGTCTTCATACTCACCGGGCAGCTCTTCACCGGACTCCTCTCCCATAGTGCGCGCCAGTCGTCCAAGTGCGCGCGGATCGCTTTCGTCGATTTCATCCATACTTGAAGGATCTTCGAAAGATACGCCGGCTCGGTGGACGGCGACCCGAGAGATCAAACGTTCCAGGTTAGTGGAGGAACAGTGCGGACAGACAGTGCCCTGCACTTGAGAGAAACTACGAAAGAAGTGCGTCGACGCCTTCTTGCAGTCGCCACATTGGTATTCATACGTTGGCATACGATCTTCCTGCGCAGCGTGGACTCAAGAACGCCAAGGTCCCAACCAAGCCTAAAATAGCATTATCCACGACACATCTTGCGACACGCCCGCTATGCGCGGAAACAAGCCACAAACGCACTTGCAATCGCTAAAGGAGTCTCATTGAGGTCGTCGGATGTAGGTGAACGCAGAGACACGTGGCCCACTTCACGCCACGCATTAGTTGCAAGGTCGGCATGCCAACTGAATGCTGCCAAGATTCGCGCGCACCAACTCAAGTCGGATAAAACGCCAGGCTGTGTTGACCTCAATCGAAAATCGATTCTATCCCTGTACCGAAGTGCAGATACACTAGCACCTCTCCCCTCCGCACTCTAGACATTGCCGCCGAAGGAAGTGCGCCTCAAAAACCGCCAATAGACCGATAAGTCAACACAGCCTGGCAAGAAGCAGATCGCGTCAATCCGACACTATGACGCAGCGCCGCAGACGGTGTTCAATATCAAACCCGTGACGATGTAAGGATCGCAGTTGGCGTTAGGCCGTCTGTCCTCAATGTATCCCTTTTGGTCTCTATCGACCTGCCAAGGAATGCGCACGGAGGCGCCTCTGTCAGAAACGCCGTATCTGAATTCTTTGTAGGAGCAGGTTTCATGCAGGCCGGTTAGGCGATACTCAATGCGGTCGCCGTAATTGGCAATGTGCTCATCATGGTTCCTGCCCAGAGCCTCGGCTGCCGCCACACACGCATCGATGCTTTCTCGCATCTGCCAAGTCGAGACATTCGTGTGTGCGCCAGCGCCGTTCCAATCACCAAGCACCGGCTTAGGATCGAGTCGTGCGCTTGTGTTGTACTTCTCGCCTATGCGATACAGCAGCCACCGCGCGACCCAGAGCTGGTCGGCCACCTCGGGTGCGGCGATTGGCCCAATCTGAAACTCCCATTGAGCCGGCATGACCTCGGCATTGATGCCGGCAAACATCAGGCCGGCCTCCAAGCAAGCATCCATGTGTTCTTCAACGATAGGACGTCCGAAGACTTCATCCGACCCTACGCCGCAATAGTATCCGCCCTGCGGAGCCGGGAAACCATTCCTCGGCCAACCCAAAGGCGTGACGCCGGAAAAGAACGTGTACTCTTGCTCAATGCCAAACCACGTGTCAAAGTCTGCGTACTTTTCCGCTGCGGCCGCGCAGGCAGCCCGCGTATTTGTCGAATGCGGGCTCATGTCCGGCAACAAGACCTCGCACATTACCAGCACGTTGTCGCCCCCTCGTATGGGGTCCGGACAGGTGTATACCGGCTGCAATACACAGTCCGAATTGAAACCCGCCGCCTGATTTGTGCTTGATCCGTCAAAACCCCAAATGGGCGGCTCTTCCCCTTTGGGAACGACCTTGCCCTTGCAGCGAAGTTTTGCAGTTGGCTCCACGCCATCTATCCAGAGATACTCTGCCTTGTAGAACTCCATAAATTCCTCTCAATTGTGCATCCGGCCTCTAACGCTTCATTGCTAAAGGCCTAGACCAAGTCTGCACAAATATGATACACGCTCAACACGCTACATGCCAATAACAGCCTAGCTACGGGGATGATGGCGAATCCACGGTGATGAGCGCTCCAAGCGGCGTGAGCGCGTTTTCGCTGCAGCCTAGCTGCGTTTACGGTGCAGGCGCACTATGGTATGGTATTTAGCAACTGAATTCACCTCGGAACATTGTATCGGCGTATCGTTGCCGAACAGCGGTAAAGTCGCCCATTACTTGGAGGAAACACGACGCGTGAGACGTTTTGACTATGCTGCACCATCCCAGACATTTGAGGCTTGTGCACTGCTGGCAGACCGCGGCGACGACTCGCGAGCGCTGGCGGGTGGTACAGACCTCATTGTGCAGATGAGGGAACGCGGACGTAAGGTTCCCCTCATCGTCAGCTTGCGCAATCTTGAGGATCTTAAGGGCATCAGCCAGAGTGCCGACGGCACACTGACTATCGGTGCTATGGCATCCGGCAATGAAGTGACCCACAGCCCGCTTGTGCAAAGTCACGCCTTCTTCATAAGTGAAGGCGCGGAGCTTCTCGGTTCAATTCAGATCCGCAATCGCGGTACGCTTGGCGGCAATGTGGGCAACGCCGCGCCAAGTGCCGATGCGGCCCCGCCCCTCGTAGCCGCTCATGCTATTGCCTGCATCGTTGGCAAGAAGGGCACGCGTGAGGCCCTCGTGGGCGACCTTATGACAGGGCCCGGTCAGCTTGCACTCGAACCCGGCGAGTTGATCCAATCGTTCACGATTCCGGCACTGCCGTCCCACACCGGAACACGCTACGTGCGCCATGTGCCGCGGCGTGAGATGGATATCGCCGTGGTCGGGGTGGCAGCCCTCGTCACGCTGGAAGATGATTTGGAAACCATTAAGGATGCCAGCGTCGTCCTCTCCGCCGTTGCACCCACCTGGCCGCATGCTACCACCGCGGAACAGACACTTCGCGGCCAGCCGGTCAACGAAAAGACACTGGCAAATGCCGGCGAGGCGGCCGCGGCTGATTCGCGGCCGATCTCGGACGTCCGTGCATCGGCAGAATACCGCCGCATGATGGTGGACGTCTACACACGTCGGGCCCTCACGACGGCTATCGAACGCGCCAGAGCGGCGAGTTAACGACACCTAATTGGCACAACTACATTTTTGGAGGCAGCAAGAGCGATGGACTATCCGTTGCAACTAACGGTAAACGGCGTACGGGTGAAGCGAATCGTTGAGCCGCAGGTGCGGCTTCTCGACTTCCTCCGCGAAGACTTGGGCCTTACCGGCGCGAAAGAGGGCTGTGGCACCGGGGACTGCGGCGCGTGCACCGTGCTCGTAGACGGTGAACCGCACCACTCCTGCCTAACCCTCGCCGTTGAAGCCGAGGACGCGGCGGTAACCACCGTCGAGGGACTTGTAAGCAATGGCAAGCTGAATGCGGTGCAATCCGCGTTCGTTAGCAAAGGCGCAACGCAGTGCGGTATCTGCACTCCCGGATTCGTGGTAATGGCAACCGCATACTTGCGCGACAATCCCAATCCCACTGACGATGAGTTGCGCATGGCTATTGCGGGCAATTTATGCCGCTGCACCGGCTACGAACCCATTGTGACTGCGCTACATTCTGTTATTGACGGCAAAGTAGAGTTGATCGAAGTGGCGCCGGAGCCACGGGAGCTTGTACCTGAGCCCGAAGGCGAAATCTAAGGGCCTAAGCGCCTTCCACAGACTGCACGTCTACATATCGCGAGGAGGAGGAACCATGGCAAAAGTGGTCGAACGTCCGCAAGAGAAGACCGCGCTACGTGTTGCTAATAAACCGGTGACTCGCATTGACGGTATCGAGAACGTCACGGGCGCCGCCAAGTTTGGCGCTGACTTCTCATTGCCCGGAATGCTCTGGGGCGCAATCCTGCGCAGCCCCCACGCACATGCCCGCATCAAGGGCATCGATTACTCCAAGGCGCTGGAGGCGCCCGGCGTCGTTACGGTCGCAACCGCCGCCGACTTTGCGGAGGATGTGGTGGAGCCCACGTCGCGTCCCCACAACGTCTTCGCCGGTGACTTTGCTCTCTTCCTTGGAGAGCCGATTGCCGCGGTGGCCGCCGTCACGAATGAGGATGCGGAGGCAGCGCTCGAACTCATCGAGGTCGACTATGAGCCGCTTCCCCACGTGCTCGACCCGTTGGAAGCCATGGAACCCAACGCCCCCACCATACGGCATGGCGACGGCGGCGAGATTGACCGCACCGAGATGTCGTTCCATTCTTCCGTTGCTTCATCCGCAGAGGACATGGATGAATCCGGCAATATCTCCTCCCAGGTGCAGTTTTCGCGCGGCGACTTAGAGGAAGGTTTTGCTGAAGCGGACGTTATTAAGGAAGGCCGTTTCACGGCGGCCATGGTGCACCAGACGTATATTGAGCCCCATGCTGCATTGGCCCATTACACGCCGTCCGGCGACATGAAGATGTGGGTTACGTCACAGGGGCAGTTCTACGTGCGGGATACGGTAGCACGCTTGCTAAAGCTACCGGCCCATAAAGTTATCGTACAAGGCACCGCCATCGGCGGTGGCTTTGGCGGCAAGATGACACTGCTGGCGCCAATTCCCGCCATCCTCTCTAAAAAGGCGCGCCTGCCTGTAAAGGTGGTGTGGAGCAGAAGCGAAGAACTCGTCGCTGCCAATCCGGCGCCGCAATCCGTAATCGACGTGAAGGTCGGCGCGAAACGTGACGGCACGGTCACTGCCTTGCAGGGCCGCGTGGTCATGGATACCGGCGCCTATCCTGGCTCACCAATGTCTACGGCTACGATGCTCTTGGGAAGCTGCTACGTCTTCCCCAACATGGAATTGGAAGGTTTCGAAGTACTGACCAATAAAGTAAGCGTAGGCGCTTACCGCGCTCCCGGCGCGCCGAATGCTGCACACGCAGTAGAAAACGTGATGAGTTGGGTCGCGCAAGGACTTGGCATGGACCCGGTGGACTTCCGCCTGCAAAACGTGATTAAGGAAGGCGACCGCTGGCCGAACGGTCAACCCCTGCCGGACGTTGGCGGTGTGGAGGTGCTCGAAGCCATCAAGGAGCATGCGGTATGGAGTACGCCCCTTGCGCAAGGGAGTAACGGCAAGCCCCGCGGCCGCGGCGTGGCAATCGGTTGCTGGTCCGGTGGCGCGGGTGGTTCCGCAGCCACCATCAAGCTCGAAGCCGACGGCTCGTTTAGCATCCTCGTCGGTACGATCAACCTTACTGGTTCATCGACCTCTATCGCTCAAGTCGCTGCCGAGGAATTGCGCATACCCCTCGAATACGTGAGCGTATCGCAAGGCGATACGAACGAAGCGCCCTTTGGCCCGGTGGCAGGCGGCAGTCAGATCACCTACACGATGAGCCTTTCGGCCGCTGCTGCTGCCCAAGAAGTGCTGCGGCAGATGAAGACAGTCGCGGCGCAGCGCCTTGGCGCAGACGCCGACGAGATCGAGTATGACGACGGTAAGATGTGGGCAAACGGCAGCCCCGATCGTTATGTCACCTACAAGCGCATTTCGGATGAAGCAGTAGGCTCTGCCAACGGCCCCATCATCGGCACGGGCCACGGCAAGCCGGCACGCGGCAGTCCCGGTTTCGCCGGTACCATCGCTGACGTTGAGGTCGATACGGAGACCGGTTTGGTCACCATCCTCAACCTTGTGGGCGTTCAGGACGCCGGTTTTGCCATCAACCCGCTTTCGGTGAAAGGCCAAATCCAGGGCGGCATCATTCAAGGGGTCGGCTACGCCCTGCTGGAAGAGATCGTCTACGACGAAGACGGCCGCGTGCGTAATCCCGGTCTTCTCGACTATCGCCTGCCCACGGCAGCGGACGTGCCCGACGTGGACGCCGTTATCGTCGAGAAATACAATCCCTACGGCTGGCACGGTACCCGAATCGTTGGCGAGCCCAGTATCGTACCGCCGGGCGCCGCCATTACCAGTGCCATCAGCGATGCTCTCGGCATTCCGCTTCACAACATGCCGCTCACGCCGGAGCGGGTTGTGATGGCCCTCAAAGACGCGAGGTCGAATGGCGAGCCATCCGCATAGGCGGGTCGTTTCGACAATTAGAAAAGGGGCGTCATGCAAACTGACGCTCCTTTCTCCTTAAAGTGTGGGCGAGGCCGGTGCAGGAGCAATCACCCAACGAGCCATGCTCTGTAAACGCTAGAGAAAGGGTGGCTATCAACTAAGCTAATGGCTTGATGACGGCTATATCTGCTTACAAGGTACTCTTGCAAGAAAAGCGCGATTTGGGGTGCACGCCGGTGTGCAATCGGCACTCCCTTACAATAGGAGAAGGAGAGGTAAGACCATGGAGAAGCTGCAGGTTGGCTTTGTCGGTCTCCGCCGCGGCGGGGGCCTGGTGCGTGCCCTGGCCGCTCACCCCCGCGTCGAAGTAGCCGCGCTGTGCGATCTGAACGAAGAAACGTTGGTCACCATGGGCAAGGACTTTAGCTTGCCGGAAAATAGGCTCTACACGGCATTCGAGCACTTTGTCAACACTCCGCTGGACGTCATCGTCATTGCGACACCCATCGAGTTTCACGCGCAGCAGTCCATCGCCGCTATGGAAAGCGGCAAACACGTGCTGTGCGAACAGACTGTGGCCTATACATTGGACGAGTGCGCGGCAGTCATCGCCGCCCAAGAGCGCACCGGCAACGTCTACATGATGGCGGAGAATTACTGCTACTTCCACTATATGCGCGAATGGCGCGAACTCATCGCAAAGGGCACACTCGGCACGCTATTCTACGCGGAAGCGGAGTACGTCCATGAGATTGCCGATCTGCTGCGCGATCCGGCAACCGGCCAACCAAAGTGGCGGCTGCCTCGTGCCCCAATCTGGTATTGCGCGCACACGCTCGGCCCGGTGCTCACCCTCATGGATGACCGCATTGTGAAGGCTACCGGCGCATCCTCCGGCAGGAACATGCATCCTGAAGAAGAGGGATTGGGCCACCTGGACATGGAAGTAGGCTTGTTCCAGACCCAGAGAGGCAATGTCGTCAAAATCCTGCGCAGCCAGGTGGCGCACCGGCACCCGCACTCCGTCTACTACACGCTTTACGGGACCAAAGGCTTCATCGAAAGCGGCCGCCACATCGACGACCGCGCCTCAACCGGACGCTACTTTAATGTAGACACCATGTCCAAGCAGACCGGAGCAGAGGAGATTGCTTGCCCGACGATCGATCCCAATGCGCCGCCGGAAGCTCACCACGGCGGCCATGGCACATCCGAATACTTCATGGTGCAAGACTTCATTGCAGCCATCGACGCCAATACGAAAGCGCCCATAGATGCCGTACGCGCCGTGGAGTTTACCGCACCCGGTATCGTCGCCCACGACGCCGCCATGCAGAGCGGGGTTTGGCTGGACGTGCCGCAATTTCGCTAGAGCGAGCAATGCCTGTGCCGGTAACCGGTGAGGCGCTCTTTGCTCGCGCTCTCCGGTAGCGCAGGTTTGCAACCTGCGCTCGCTCACTGCCAGGGATTCCTTTTGTAGGCCCGCTCCCGCTTACCTCATGGCCGGAGAGAAATTGCCGCTCACCACTGGTAGTCGCGTATTTAGTAAACGTACCTATAGGTAGTGAATCGAGGCACTAACTGTGGCGAATACAAACCGACCGAACATCCTTCACATCATGGTCGACCAGATGCGCTTCGACGTGCTGGGCGTAAACGGCAGCCCAATCTGCCGCACGCCTACGCTGGACCGTCTTGCGCAGTAGGGCGTCAACTACGCTGAAGCCTATACACCGGCGGGGATTTGCTCACCGGCGCGCGCCTCCATGGTGACCGGGCGCTACTCGCACAATCACGGCATCTACAACAACTGCCACATGGATGACTCCATTCTCGTAGAGCTGCCGCCGGAGGAAGTTACCTATAGCGAACTTCTGAACGAACTCGGCTACCGCCTCGGGCACGTGGGGAAATGGCACATTGGGCGCGAAAACGGGCCCACGACGCGCGGCTTTCATGACGTCGGCGCGCAGAGCATCGCCGAATACCGGCGGCAACGTGGCTTTCCCGTTAGTCCGCCGACACCGCCGGACGCGGTCTATGCCACGTATCCTAACGAAGAGTTTCTCATTTCCGGTACAGAGCAGCTACCGGAAGAGGGTAACTTGATGTACTACTTCGCGGAAGAGGGCATGCGCCTGCTCCGCGAGTACGATGACCAACAGCCTTTCTACCTGCGGGTAGACTTCAACGGCCCGCATCATCCGTACGTCGTTCCCGAGCCATGGGCCTCGCTCTACGACCCGCAGCAGATTCCGCCGTGGCCGAACTTCCATGACACGCTCGAGAAAAAGCCGCAGGTGCACGTCCGGCATAAGCATCACCGGGGCGTGCAGGACTTCACCTGGGAGGATTGGCAGCCGGCCGTCGCCAAGTATTTTGGCTACGTCAGCTTCCTGGATTCGCTCTTCGCCAAGTTGCTGCAAACCCTAGACGACCTCGGCATTCGTGATGACACGCTCGTCATCTTCAATACCGACCACGGCGACTTCACCGGCAGCCACGGACAGTTCAACAAAGGACCGCTGCTCTACCAAGAGGTCTACCACATTCCCATGGTCATGCGCTGGCCGGGACAGATTCCTGCCGGTACCACAACCGCGCAGTTCGTCAGCCTCATCGACATCATGCCCACCATTCTGCGGGCCACAGACCTGCCTATCCCAGAGAACATCGATGGTAAAGCGCTTCAGCCGTTGTGGCGCGACCCCCAGCACGCAGCCTGGCGGGACACAATAGGGTGCGAATTTCACGGCGACGAATGCGGACTCTTCTCGTCGCGCCTGATTCGTTATCAGAACTATAAGCTCGTGTACAATCCGCACGCCATAGATGAACTCTACGACCTGGAACGCGATCCCCATGAGCTGGAGAATCGGTTTGATGAGGCAGCGTACCGGGAAATCCGGCATGACCTGCAACGCCGACTGCTGGTCTGGATGAATGAGACCACCGACCCGTGGCGGCACTGGGCGGCGAAATGGCTGCCGCTCGCCTAACGTCTTCCAATCACTGGCTCAATCCGGCAAACGAGGAACGGAGCAACAGCTTCTCAACGTAGCGCGGGGGCTTGTCCCCCGCCTGAGGCGATGTGTAAGTGGCCTGACCCGGCTGGTATTCTAGTAGCAGTCGGGATTAACTTTAGAGTTCGGCCCAGTTGCAGCGGTACATAATGGTACTTGGGACTAGCTACAAAGGAGATAGAAAGCAGCAAACCCACGGAAAATGAGTATTCGCACCGACATGCGCATCACCACCTCTCAGATACAAGCCGTCCTGGACAGCCTAGACCGGCTTGCCCTTTACACCGATATCCTAGATGACGCCATTGGGCAGAGCTATTGCGCCATGCTGCGTCACGCGACAGGCGAATCACCTCTTCAATTCATCGCAGCCTTGGCCCGGCTCAGCGGATTGCTCGGAGAGCACGCAGAGCTAGAGTCGGCGCACTCTCATGGAGATGCCTGGCAGAGCTACCTCCTCATCCGCCTGCTGGAAGCTGAGAACGCCTTCTCGCGCAAAGCGGAATTCACCGGATTTGCCGGGCTGAGTCCTGCTCTCACTGCCTTGGCCGAGCAAGACCTTGCCATACTCCAGCAGCTTTTCGCGCTCAACGCTGCTACTCTGAGATCCTTCGTGGCACAGCAGGGCTGGGAAGAAGCGCTTCCATATTTGGCGTGGGAGGACTTTTCCTCACTCGGGCCATCCGGCAGCCACATGCCCAACGCAGAAACCGGGAAAGCGCTCACTGCGATGCAAGACTGGCGGGAAGCCGTTCCGCTGCTTACGGCGCACTATCGTCAGCACGGTACGGGTGACTTTGCGCGCTACCAAGCCTTCCGCTGGGTGCGCGCCGCCCACGGCGGCCGATTGCAGGGCGTTGCCCACCCTGACCCCGTCCGCTTGGAGGAACTCATTGGTGACGAGCGCCAGCGACGGCTCCTCATGCAAAACACCGAGCACTTGCTTGCGGGCTACCCGGCCAATAACGTTCTGCTGTGCGGTGATCGAGGCACTGGGAAGTCGTCATCGATCAAGGCGCTGCTGCACCACTACAATAGTCGCGGCCTGCGTCTGGTTGAAGTTGCCAAGGATGACCTCGGCGAATTTCAATACATCGCTGAGAGACTTCGCGCTCGGCCACAGTCCTTCGTTATCTTCGTGGACGACCTTTCCTTCGAACCCCATGAGACTGACTACAAAGCTCTGAAGGCCGTTCTCGAAGGAAGCGTCGCGGCCCAACCGCGCAACGTCGTCATCTACGCAACGTCAAATCGCAGCCACCTCATCCGCGAGAATTTCTCCGATCGCGCAGGTATCTTGGACGGGGAAGTCCACCCCAAAGAGACGTTACAAGAGACCTTCTCGCTCAGCGACCGGTTCGGCATCCGCATTTCCTTCGTATCGCCTTCGCAAGCGCAGTATCTTGCGATCGTTGCGGCCCTTGCCACACAGCGAAACCTGCCGATTGATGCGGCAACGCTCCGCGCCCGCGCCATCACTTGGGCACAGCAGCAGAATGGCTTCTCCGGTCGCACCGCGCGCCAGTTCGTGGACTTCTTGGAAGGTGAGTTGGGAGGTAGCGAGTCGTTCTAGGCTCGCAGTTCCTCGCAGGCCCTCGTTGGCGAAGGCGCGTACGGGCTCGCCGGCTCAGTCAGGTGCCACAATTCGCTTGTGTGTTAGGTTGCGTGCGGGGGATGTTCCATCCGCTCCACAATTGCATTCTCTTGCTAAATGCCATTGGCCTAATCTACGTTTCGGAAGTTTCGGGATTAGTAGAATCTGACTTGTGCCATGCAGATACGCGAGACATCGCGCGCACCTACACCCAAAGCGCTCCTCACTCTGTCATTCTGAGGAGCGCAGCGACGAAGAATCTAGAGTGCGGGGATTTCTAGATTCCTCGCTGCGCTCGGAATGACATGAATTCTGGCCCAATGATGGATCAAGTCCAAGTCTACTAATTCCACAATTGCTTTCTCTTGCCATATGCCTTTGGCCTAATCTACGTTCCGGAGGTTTTCCTCTTGACAATTACAGGTCGAAAATCTATACTTTTCGCAACAGCGATTAGATTGAAGGATGCTCGCGTCGCTGTATAGAGTTCTAGGCTGAAGTGCGAACGGGAGAATGATGCAATGTCTGACTTTCACATGACGCGACGACGGCTAATCGGTACCGGCGCCACCATTGGTATGGCCGGTCTCCTTGCTGCGTGTGGGCAAGCAACAATGACCGGTGGTGAAGCAGCGCCGGCGGATGAAGAGACATCCACAGAGGCCGCTCAGCCTGAAACCATGGAAGTGGTGAACCTTGTCTACGCGTCGCCGGAGAGTCCGGCGCGCCAAGAAAAGGAAATCGCCATCTTCGACGACTTCAACGATCAGCACGCCAACATTCAGGTTGAAGTAGCGGGTCAGGCGGGCGGCTGGCGCGGCGTATATGAGAAGTTCATGACCGCCCACGCCGGAGGTGTAACCTTAGACTTCGTGCACAACGGCTGGTTGACGTGGGACCGCATGTTCCAGGCAGGCGCCATTCTCGACCAGACTGAATTCTTCAAGGCCGACAAGCTCGTGCCGGAAGAATTGTTCATTGAATCATCATTGTTCGAGTGGGTGCTCGACGGCGTACTCGGCGGCATGCCCATCAGTACGTCTTCCGATGCCATGGCCTACAACAAGGACATGTTTGCCGAGGCCGGACTGGAAGAGCCGCCGGTGGACACGAGCGCCAAGTGGTGGAACATGGACACGTTTCTCGATTACGCGCAGAAGCTGACCGGCGACGGGCAGTTCGGCTTTGGCGGCAGCTTGGGCGGCGGCAACGCGGCGGGCGAGACCACCGGAACCTACTTTGGCCAGGGCCCGTGGGACGATGACAAGAAAGTGGCCTTCATCAACTCACCCGGCATCATGCAGGGGCTTGAGTTCTGGCGGGACGTGACCGAGGTCAAATACCACGTACAGCCCAACCCAGACGAGACCAGTGCGTTGAAG
Organism: Chloroflexota bacterium; assembly: GCA_965221905.1. Lineage (GTDB taxonomy): Bacteria > Chloroflexota > UBA11872 > VXOZ01 > VXOZ01 > VXOZ01. The sequence continues at coordinate 1,428,099 of OZ244922.1, read as the reverse complement.
GGCGGCCAGCGCATGAATACCTTCGTCACCGGCAAGATCGGTATGCAGGTATCCTTCATCAACCAGGACACGAACTTCAACTGGGCCGCCGGCACGCTGCCGTATGACGGTGATGGCCCCAGTAGGTCAGCGCGCATTTCCAACCACGGTCTACAGATCGGCAATGCGGGGACGGAAGAGGCCGTATGGACTGTATTCACGTGGTTCATGACACCGGAGAATGCCGGACGCTTCCCGCGCACGGCCGGACACGTCGTCTCACCGTTCATAGACCCAGCGTACTCTGAAGTTTCCCAAGAAGTGTTCCGCAATCAGCTTGGCATTGATCCCAGGGCGTACTTCCTGCAAGCACAGCAAACGCGGCCTCATGGGTGGGGCATGCTTAAGTACAGCGCGTGGGAGAAAATCCGCGACCAGGCGCGTCCGCGCTATCGCGAGGAGTATCAACTGGGCAAAGTCGATACGCGGGAGTATGCGGACTGGTTCCAGAAACTCATCACGGACGAGATGAGCGCCTACTTCTCAGGCGGCGGGTAGAAGTACAGAGATCGCGAGTCTGAGAGAGCAGTGGGGTCGAATGTATCCGACCCCACTGCTCTTCCATTTTGCCGCGGCGACACTCGATTCCTATAGCTGCCTGGTCTGACCAGCCAAGACCTACAGGGCAGATTCCGGTAGAGTAGTACTTGCAAAATATGCAAGAATGTCATTGTCCTGTGGCGAGTGAAGTCTCACCGCCGCCGCGTGATAAGAGGATATCCAGAAGAATGTCCGCTACCCAGCCCAACATTCTGCTCATTACCACAGACCAGCAGCGGTTCGATACTATCGGCGACGCCAAACCGCCTTTTCTCCGCACCCCGCACATTGATTTACTGGGCTACCAAGGCGTGCAGTTCACGCGTGCCTACGCCGATTGTCCGCTCTGTGTGCCGGCGCGTGTCGGCATCATGACAGGCAAGCAGGTATTCTCGCACGGTGTGGCTAACAATGAACAGACCTCCACGGTGATGGGTAGAGAGGCTACACTGCCGACATACCTGCGCGCGAGCGGCTATCAGACCGCCGCCATTGGCAAGATGCACTTTGGACCCCAGCGGGTGCGCCATGGTTTCGAAGAGATGATCCTGCCCGATGACTATTACCGCGAGATGCGCCACTCCGGCAGTTCCCTCCAACCGATGCACCACGGGTTGGCCCAGAACGAATTGTATCCCACCTTGGCTACCGTGCCCGAGAGCCTTACCATGACCTCCTGGATCGCCGAGCAGTGTGTGGAGTACATTCTCTTCCGCCATGATCCCACGCTTCCGTTCTTCCTTTGGTGCTCGTTCGCCAAACCGCATCCCCCGCTCGACGCGCCTGAGCCGTACTATTCGATGTATCAGAATAGCCCGATTCCGGCTCCGGCCATTGGCGAGTGGCGCGATTGCGCGGACTGCCCCATATCGTTCCAGCGCCAAGCGCAGCGGCGCGCATTTGACAGCATTTCCGATGAGGCTATCCACGCTGCTCGCGCCGTGTACTACGGGCTCATCACGCAGATAGACCACGTCATCGGCCGCATCATCAGTGCCTTGGAGGACCGCGGCCTCTTCAATGACACGTTCATCATGTTTGCCTCCGACCACGGCGAGATGCTGGGCGACCACCGCAACGGTGCCAAGACCTTCTTCTATGAACCGGCCGCCCGCGTGCCGTTTATACTGCGCATGCCGCAGAGCTGGGAAAATCGCCGTCACGGTACAACGGTAGACTCACCCATTACCCACGCCGACATTCTGCCGACGCTCGTAGGGGTAGCAGGTGGCACGCAGCCCAGCAACAGTGACGGCCAAGACCTGGTTGCGCTGGCACGGGACGAACTTGAACACCCCCGCCGTTACCTAGAGGCCATGAGCGGACCGCGCTGGCCCCAGGCAGAGCGCATCCCCTGCGTCTATCTGGCACTTACCGATGGGCAGTGGAAGTACATCTGGTACCCGGAAGGGCCCACAGAACAGCTCTTCAATCTGGCTGAGGACCCATCGGAACTCTACAATCTGGCTGGCAAGGCACGCTGCGCAAGTCAGAAACAGGAGCTCAAGAGCGAGCTGATCGCAAGGCTTCGAGCACGAGAATCGGTCTATTTGGAGGAGGGCAACCTTCCTGCGCGAGAGCCTCAAGATGATACCACTGCCGACCGCCGGAATACGGCCACCAACCACGCGGGGTTCCGCACCGAATACAGCGATCTTGACGTCCGCCACTAGGCGAAGCAGCACGCGCGGCCTGGCATGGGTACAATAGTCCTATCCGCGCAGAAAGCGCGCCATCTCGGGACGATGGGACAGGGAGAGCGCCGCTTCTCGTAGAGCGGTGGACATCGAGCAGAGCATGAACAGCGGGAAATGGCACGCACTCCCGCAGGCAAGCGCAAGCGTATCAAGCTGAGTAGCAGAACAAGGAGCACGACATGCCGAGCAACTTACTTGAGGTCTTCACGAATTGTTACGGACGCTACGGGGTGCGCGCGGCAATTGATCTCGCACCGCAGGCCGGCATCACCCATCTGGAACTCGCTATGAAACAGCATGGCGGCGTGCTGGAGATTCCCGAGGACGTTGTCGCCAGTGAGAAGTTGGGTGACGAAGGGATCCAGAATCTGAAGAGAGAGCTGGATGCGCACGGTCTCACCGTAATCAGCGCGAATGGGTCCGATAACCTCATGGATCCAGACGGGTTTCAGCGCATCGCGGAACGCATGCGTCTTGCGGCGGGCATTGGCGCTAAATACTTCGTCGGCTTGGGCGGCGAACCGGCAGAGGAAGATCGTTCTGACTTCTTCGATAAAATGGGGGCGATCGGCGACGTGGCGGCCAAGCACGGTCTCACTATTGCCCTCGAAACCCATCCCGGTATCACGCAGAATGCAGAGGCCATCCTCGATACCATGCAGGCGCTACAGCATGACGCCATCCGCATTAACTTCGATACCGGCAACATCCTGTTCTACAACGAAGGCGCCGACGTTTACCGCCAGCTTGAACAGGTCATGGACTATGTGGTGCACATGCATTTGAAGGACAGCCGCGGCGGCTACCGGGATTGGTACTTCACGGCAATGGGCGATGGCGGCGCCGTTGACTTCGCCCGCATCGGCGAAATAACCAACAACGCCGGCTTCTTCGGTCCGTATAGCTTGGAAATCGAGGGCATTAGGGACGAGCCGGAACCGACTTTGGAGCAACGCCAAGAGCGCGTCGTCCGCAGTGTGGAACACCTACGGTCCGTCGGTTTTCTCTCCAATTGAGACCTTCAGCCGTCCCCGCTTTCTTTTTGGGGGAGGTCGGAGTCTCTAGCGGGAGCCCTCCATATGGCGGCTGCTTGAGAAACTGGCGCAACCAATAATCGCACTAGTCGGTGGGCGTGTGCTCTAACCACTTGTCGAGAAATGGAAAAGAGCCTCTGCCGTGTATTTCGTGCTTGCCTTCGAACAGGCCCCAGACGCAGCGTTCGGCTAAGCCAAGTTGCGCATAATGCGCGTGAAGCCGCTGAAATTCGACTTCGGCTTCTTTGTAGTATACTGCCCGATCCTGCGTGCCTTGCTCGATGAAGAGGGGGCGGGGGCAAATCAGAGACCCCAGATCGGCATCGGAAAACTCAAGAAGCTGACCAAGATAGTATTGATGCTGTTCGTCCGTGGTAACGTAAGCGCGGTAGTGCTCAGACTCTGTATTGAGCTTGCGCGTACGCTCGTTGAAGTACGCCGAAACCACAGCAACCTTGATGCGCGGCTCCAGCGGCGTGAACCAGAGGGTCATGGTGCCGCCCTGCGAGAGACCGTAGAAGCCGATGCGCTCCGGATCGACTTCGGGCAACGTCTGCAGATAGTCGATCACCTTCATTTCGCGCCAAATCTCCAAGCCCATCAACCGACTGCCAACTACGATAGCCTTGTTATGTAAACGCACGCGCCGCGGCGTGCCGTTGATGCAGTGCGGCGCAAAAACCACGTAGCCCCGCTCCGCAAGACTCCGGCCGTAGCTATGGTAGGCATCGTCCTGCTCCAGAATTCCGGCGACTGATTGCACGGCCCCGCCAAGACCGTGCTGTGTCACCACGGCTGCCCGGGGCTCGGCAATCCCTTTAGGCACCAGCAAATACCCGAAAAGCCGCACGCCGGGCAGCATGCCAAGCGTAACGGCGTAGACCGTATGGTCGGGGCGCTCTGCCACTACGTGCCGTTCAGGATTGAGCGGTACCTGCTCGTTCTCCGGCGGCAGCCCGCCCATCATCGCTAACCACGCCTCGCGGTTAGGGGCGACAGACTCCGTGTATGCGTCCGCGCTGGCGTAGTCGCGTTGCCAGCGCGCCGCGCGCTCCTGATACGCCTGATCGGCCAGCGCATCTAAATGGCGATCGTGCTGCCCGTTGGTCTCGTCGCGCATTGCCTGAATTGCGTCCTGATCTACGAACACAGGCGGCGGCGGCGTGGGCCCCTCACTCTTGACGGCGGTATTCCGATTCGGTGGGAGACCATCGTTCAGCCAGCGGTCGAGAAAGGCAAATGACTCCACACCGTGAATTTCGTGGACACCCTCAAATTCTCCCCACTCACAACGCTCTCCTATTCCTAAGCGCTCATAGATGTCTTTCAGTGGGAAGAATTCCTCGCGTGCACTCTCGATGTAGTACGAACTGTCTCCCAGTCCATGCTCAATCATTACTGGGCGCGGACAAATCAACGAACCAAGGTCATAGTCAGAGAACTCTGTCAAAAAGTCCGGTTCGAAGTAGGACTGCTCCTGAGTATTGATGAAGGGTCGGTAGCGGGGAGAGGCCTGGAGCTGCTTCTTGGTGCGCTCGTTATAGAAAGCCGAGATAATGGTGGCGCGGATGCGGGGTTCCAGCGGCGGGAACCAGAGCGCCATCTTGCCGCCTTGCGAAAGGCCATAAAATCCAATCCGCTCGCTATCCACCTCGGGCAGCGTTTCCAAGAGATCAACCGCCCGCATCTCCCGCCATATCTCCAAGCCCATCAGTGTGCGCCCGACGAGAAGGGCCTTGTTGTGCAAGCGATTGCGCCAGTCGACGAAATTGATACAGTGCGGGGCCAGCACCACATAGCCGCGCTCCGCCAACCGTTGACCGAACTTATGATAGGCGTCATCCTCTTCCACCAGACCCGCGATGGAATGCGGTGTGCCGCCCATGCCGTGCTGGCAGATCACAGCCGGCCTCGCGGCCTCGATGCGCTTCGGTACCAGCAGATGGGCAAACGAGCGGATTCCCGGTAGCGTCCCAAAGGTCACGGCATAGACGGTGTAATCGGCACGTTCCGCCACCACGTGACGCTCCGGCGCCAGCGGCACACGCTCCTCTGCCGTGGGCCAGATTCCCAGCATGTCGCGCCAGTGCTCGCGGTTTTCTGCAACAGACTGAGAATACGCTCGTGCGCTCGTATAGTCACGCTGCCACTTGGCGCGCCGCCTCTCGTACGCCTGGGTGGCGAGGGAATCGAGATACCGCTCCAGTTGCGCCGCCTGGTCCCAGCGCACGAACTCAACTGCATTGGGCGATGCGAAACTAGCGTTCTGAGACACCTGCGCGCTCCTATCTTTCGAGAGTACAGCCACTCGATACATTAGGGGATGTCCTCATGCGACCGGCAGGGCGCCTTTCAACGTGCTGTGTTTCGAAGAGGCAGTGCCGGGCCGCAGGAGAAACAGATCGATGTTGCAATGAAGTATAGCGAATGAGGCTCTACCAAGAAACCGCGGGCCCACATCTACATTCCTGCAAAAGACAGGCGTCGCACCGAAGCGGAATCAGGTCGCCGCACGTTCCGGCACGCATTCCTCACGTTCTTGCCCAGCAGAAAGCAATTGCGTACGCCAGTCAATTAGCGCGGTGGGACGAACCGAAGTCGACAATAACCGGAACTAGGACTATGGTTCCGCAACCTGCTTTGTAGCAGCTTGAACTAGCTATTGCAGCGAGGAATCTCAGTAGCTGCCTGCACAATAGGGCAGACTATCGAAGACGCTACTCTTCGCCGCCCGTATCACGGAGGAAGCGTTCAATCGCCTGGGCGGCAAGCTGATTTACCTTGACGCCCCGCCGTTTCGCTTCCTGTTCTAAGCGTTCCATGAGCCAGGCGTCCTCTATTATCAAAGCACGCGACCGCTCGGACGTGGCAGCGGCCTGTGGAGCCGCCGGTTCGTCCTGAATTACGATCACCTGATCGGTGGACTCAACCACGTGACCCCGCCTACTTTGCGTCAGCGAACGCCACTTATCTTCTGCCATGGGACGTCCCCACGCCTGCTCAACTAGCAAGCGCGTGATCTCAAGTCGTTTGCCCTCGATAGTGAGCCACGGGCCGTTCTGATGCAGCACACCCCCGGTCACGTCGGCCAGCACGGAGGCCAGCTCAAGATTGGGCGCGCTCAATTGGATTGTGATACTCGCCATAACGAATACTCCTCGCACGAGGCGTTACGTCAGTACCTCAACCCATTAGACCATACGCCCTAAGGAGGTACAAGCCGCTTGCCACTGCTCGTCGGCTCCATTCGCGCACTTTCCCGCAATCCATGTGCGCCTTGACCGTGCGCCGCTCTGTCGGTTACGCTCAATGCCGTAACGCGGCGGTGGAGCAAGCGTATCCCTTGATAGCAAACGGCACGACTCTGCGCGCCACCTAAAGCAATTTGACACGTATCTGCCGCACGTTCAGCACCGCAGAATCTATAATTGCGCCGTTGCGGCAACACGGTCTTGTAAGAGTGAACCTGACGCGTAAGCCCGGCATGCACTATCCGCCAATGGTGCGCGTCACATGGAAAGGATGAGCTTGTGAAAGACATCAACATCGCCCTGGTAGGTCACCGCTTTATGGGGAAGGCGCATACGCATGCTTACCGCGACGTGAACCTCTTCTTTCCGTCGGTGCCCTACCGGCCCCGGCTCAAAGTGATCGTGGGGCGCGACGCCACGGCGGTGCAAGAAGCCGCGGACCAACTGAGCTGGGAAGAATCTTCGACGAATTGGCAAGAGACGGTCACGCGCGACGACATAGACGTGGTTGACGTCGTTACACCGAACCATCTGCACGCCGACGTGGCCATTGCCGCCGCCGAAGCCGGCAAGCAGGTCATATGCGAGAAGCCGCTGGCCGTAACAGTCGCGGAGGCGCGAGCCATGGTCGAGGCTGTACAGAAAGCCGGCGTGCACAACACTATTTGCTTCCACTTTCGGCGCTATCCGGCAGTTTGCCTGGCAAAAAAGCTTATCGAGGAGGGCGCAATCGGAGACATCTACCACTTTCGCGGCTGGTTCCTGGCGGAGCGCTTTGCTGATCCCAACACGCCGCTCGGCTGGCGCATGCAGCAGGAGTACGCCGGTTTCGGTGTATTCGGGGACCTCGGCTCCCACGTTCTCGACATGGCGCGCCACCTGCTCGGCGACGTAAGTAGTGTTTGCGGAAACTTTGCTACTTACATTAAAGAGCGCCCGACGCCCGAGGGCGGCAGCGGCGCCGTTACCGTTGACGACTGCGCGCAAGTGCTCATGCAGTTTGCCAATGGCGCACAGGGCATCCTGGAAGTTACAAAGCTCGCGCGAGGAAATAAGAGTAACTTCGGTTTTGAGGTCAATGGAAGCAAGGGGTCCGTGCGTTTCTATTTCGAGCGCATGAACGAACTGCAGTACTATGCCGGTGACGATCCGGGACCGCTAACGGGATTTCGCACCATCCACGCCTCGGACTCCGTCCAGCACGACTACATGCACGGCTACTGGCCATCCGCCGCCCATAGCATCGGGTACGGTGAAGCGTTCATTCACATCGTCAAGGACTATCTAGAAACGCTCGGCAGCGGTCAGCCTATGAGTCCCGATTTCGTTGACGGCCTGCGTGTGCAGGAGATCATGGATGCAGTGGGCACGTCTGTGCAGAGCCGGGGATGGGTGAACGTAGCGCCGCCTGCGTAGAGGCCAAGGCTGGTGGCTCACGATAAAACCGGGGGAGTCGTAAGAGCGAAAATTGTGTCTGTGTTCTGACCGTTCGTGCTGAGCTTGTCGAAGTATGAACGGTCAGAAGAGCGCCAATGGGACCGCACCACTTTCCAACCATTTCTCCTGTGGATAGAGACACATGGAAGGCAAGGGGCACACCTTCAGTCTGCGCGACTCAATTGGGAAGTGCCTACTCTCCACGGCCCCGATGCACATTCCCATTCATATGCAACGATATTGGCGCGGCATGGTACCCTAACGATTACCAAATCTAAATGCGTGAGACATTTCCGCACTCATGAAAGGCTAGTTTATGTATGGCAAGTCCTACGACGGCACGAATAAGAAGGTCTTCTGGCAAGAAATGTGGCGGCACGAGCTCTATGAAGCGTTGAAGCATGACCCGGTCGTCGTCATCCCTGTGGGGTCTATTGAGCAGCATGGCCCCCATAGCCCAACGGACATTGACATCAGCATCCCGTATCACCTCGCCGCGGAAGCCGCAACTCGCACCGACGACTACCCCATAATCGTAGCGCCGCCGGTTTGGACGGGCTTCACCCACTTCAATATGGGGCATATTGGCACGATTACGGTTACCCTCGAAACATATATTGCCGTCCTTTCGGACGTTTGCCGCAGCATTAAGGCGAACGGGTTCGAGCGCATGATCTTACTCAACGGCCATGGCGGCAACGTGGCGCCAACACAAGCCATCTCCGTCAAGCTTGCGCAAGAAGATGTCTGGGCGTTGCATATTTCCTACTTCCACATGGTGGACGACGAACTCAAGGAATGGGGCGATAGCGACGATAGCATCGGCCACGGCGGTGAGTGGGAGACTTCGCTGCAACTCCACCTGCGGGGGCATCTCATAGACTTAGACAAGCGCGCGCCCAACGGCCTCGCACCGTGGTTCCGCGACCCTGTGGTTGGCAAGTTCGCCAAGTGGCCGGAGCGCCGCCGCGAAGCCGACGAGGGCGTGATGGGCGATCCCTTTGTGGCCAGTGCCGAAAAAGGCGAGCGCATTTTCAACCTGGCCGTTGAACGCCTTATCCTGGCCTGTGATGAATTGCACAACTATCCGGTGCGCGGCTACTTCGACAACGGCAGCGACGCTACCCTGGGCCCGCTCTCGCCTGACGCCACGCCGCCGCGCTAGGCAAACTGTGACAGGAAAGAGAGCCTTAGGATTGGATCCTAGAAGGCCACTGGCAAAGCTACAATTCAGGAACGAATCGTGGGTAACGAATACTTAGTATCGAATCGTTAGGAACGGATTGTTTGGAACGAATCAATGCAATTCAGAACTGATCTTCCTATTCCATTCCCCTGTTCCTGCCTTTTGCCGTTCGCCCTGAGCCTGTCCAAGGGCAAAACCCAAAAGAACTGAATTACAGGTGAAAAACACCATAGAGAAAGGGAAAACATACAGTGGGTGACTTCTACCAAGAGCTCGGCGTGAAACGCGTGATCAATGCCGCCGGTACCCTAACGCGGCTTGGCGGCACGCCAATGGACGACGATGTGCTCGACGCCATGCGCGAAGCGGCGCAGTGGAGCGTGCGCATGGAGGAACTGCAGGAAGCGGCGGGGAATTACCTGGCCTCGGTCACCGGGGCTGAAGCCGGTTACGTCACGGCCGGCGCGGCCGCGGGCCTGTTGGTCGGCACCGCCGCCTGCCTCGCCCGGCTTGACATTCACAAGATGCACCTCTTACCCGATACCGACACCATGCCCAACGAGGTCATTATCCAACGCCTCCACCGCAATGCCTACGACCACGCGCTGCGCACCGCAGGGGCTAAGTTCATCGAGGTCGGCCACATCGGCCACCCGACCGGCGGCTACACCGAGCCCTGGCATATCGAAACAGCCATCAACGAGCGTACGGTGGCCGTGCATTGGGTCGCAATGCCCGTAGAGGGCGCGGTGAGTTTGGAAGATACCGTTGCCGTGGCGCACAAGCACAATGTGCCCGTCATCGTCGACGCGGCGGGTGGGTTGCCGCCCGCGGAAAACCTGCGCGGTCTCATCGCCACGGGGGCGGACCTCGTCTCCTTCTCCGGCGGCAAGGCAATTCAGGGCCCCCAAGCCTCGGGGATCCTGGTTGGTCGCGGCGACCTCATCCAATCGGTTGCGCTGCAGCATCAGGACATGGACGTAATGGTGGAAACGTGGACGCTGCGGGAAAAACTGCTTGGCAGCGGTCGCCTGCTCGGCCCCCCGCTCCAAGGAATCGGCCGTCCGATGAAAGTGGGCAAGGAGGAGATCGCCGGCCTGCTGGCAGCAGTGAAGAATTATGTCAATCGCGATCATGCGGCCGCGCGCCAGGACTGGCTCCGCCGCCTGGAATTCATCGCATCCGATCTCAATAGTGTTGCCGGAGTCAGTTCTGAGGTTGTAGGGCGAGAAGGCGCATCCTATCCAACGCTGCGCGTTTCGCTGGATGAATCGGTGCACGGCGTGTCGGCCATCGACTTAGTAAACCGCTTGTTCGACGAGGATCCGGCTGTCGCCGTCAGCCAATACGGCTCCCAGGAAGGCAGCATTACCATCAATCCGCTCAACCTGGACGGCAACAAACCGCAACTGGTTGCCGCGCGCATTCGCGCCATCGTCGCGCCGTAGGGTTCAGAGCAGTAGTTCCATAGCGCAGTCTTCTCATGCACTGCGTATCATGACAAAGTTAGGAATTCCGTTCATGGTTCGACGGGCTCACCACGAACGGAATTCCCTATGGTTCCTAGGACTGTAAGGACCGGCACAACCCTAAAAGGCCAACGGCCATGCGACTCCGTGACTTTGGCGCAGTAGACCAGCGCTTTGCCGGGTCTTCCGGCTTCGCCGGCATTGTCGGCCTGCGCCAGAACAAGCTGCTCTTTTCTCTGCCTGGGCCACAGTACGTACAAGAGCTGGAGAATGGCGCGCAATCGCTCCCGCTCTGGGGCATTGGAGGCATGTGCGCGGCAGGCGAATCCTGGCAGGACGCCGCCCGACGCCACGGTGAAGCCGACACCGGCTGTAGCGTGAAGCTCTTCTCAAGCCGCGAGACCTACTATCTCAACATCAATAGCGACATCTATGCAGTAGATGTAGAAGACGTACCGGCGCCGGCCCTGCTCTATGCCGCCGCGTTTCGTCCGCCGGACAACCCCTTTGGCGACCTGCAAACCGTGTACGGCGTGGAATACTTCGCCCACCTGCAGGGAAGGCCCCAGCCTGGAGAAGACGTCGCCGCTCTTCTCGCTCTGGGCCAACCCTTGCTCATAGCAGCGGCTCAGCAAGCACTGACCTTAGACAATCTGCTGGAGGCGGGAGCGGAGCTCTTTGCCAACCCAGACTACCCCGCGCTCGATCCGTCCTGCATCGTCACACCGCTCGGCACGCCCCACTTCATGTTGCAGGTACTCGACGCCGGTCACTGGTGGCAGACTCTCTCCTTGGCCGATCTGCCGATGCTTTAGGCATTGCGCCTAATATTCCTGCACTCACTTTTCCCAGGCGGCGAGCGCGGCCTCGACTTCGCTCTTCTGCGGCAAGCTGGCTATCGCGCCTCTACCGCGCACCTTCAGGCCGGCCATGACCACGCCTAATCTGGCTGCTTCCACTGGGGACATGCCCTGCACCAGGCCGTGCAGAAACGCGCCGTCGAATGCATCGCCCGCGCCGGTAGTGTCCACAACATCGGGAACGGTGAATGCCGGTATGGTCTGTACGACGCCGTCTGTGCTAAGCAGCACCCCGGCTTCCCCCTGCTTTACCGCAACCGTATCCACGCCTCTGCTATGGAGGTAGTCCGCTGTCTCCCGGGCGGAAGAAGCACCGAATAACTGCTCGGACTCCTCCGGGCCGCTGGGTAAGGCAATGTCCACGTAGGGCAAGAGTTCCTCGGTCGCTGCGCGCGCCTCGGCCACCGACCAGAGCGCGGGCCGCAGATTGGGATCGAACGAGACGCGCACTCCAGCATCTCCGGCCATGCGCGCTGCCGCCAGCGCCGTAGCGCGGGCCGTTTCGGAGATCGCCTGGGTGATACCGCTGATATGCAGAATCTTTGCCTGGGCGATGTAGTGGGGGTCTAGGTCGGCGGGTGTCATGGTGCTCGGCGCGCTGCCGGCCCGGTAGTAGGTAAACTCTCGTTCACCGTGGCCGAAAATGGAGATGAAGTAGATGCCATTCCGCCCCTCCACCCGCTTCACGCGTGACGTATCGATTCCCAGACTCTCCCAACCATTCAGCAGGAACTCCTGAAATGGATCGTTGCCGATGCGCGAGAGAAAGCCGGTCGAGCTTCCCAGACGAGACGCCGCCGCCAGCAAGTTAAGCGCGTCACCGGCAAAGGCTTTCTGCAACTGCTCCGCCTGCGAGAGCGGCTCCTCGGCAAAGAACTCCACCATACTCTCGCCAAGGGATAGTATGTCAGGCATATCCGACCCTTCTGCAGCCCCACCGTCTCATACAAGTGAGGAGAACCGTACGCGGGCCGCCCTTCGAATCTCCTCGCGCACCCTCATGCTAACGCCAATTTTTCCACAAACCGCCGTGAGAAGTCGGTGAGGCCGGAATAGTCGCCGGCTGCGATCAGCACTGTAGGCATGAGGCCGGAACCAAGGGCTACACCAACCGCTCCTGCCGCCAAGTATGCGCGGTAGTTGTCGTAGCCAATTCCGCCGGACGCCACAATAGGAATGCCGGGGAGCGGTCCCAGCACTGACTTGACGTAGCCCGTCCCGCCGACACTATCGATGGGAAAAACCTTCACCATGTCCGATCCGGATTCATAGACGTCCAAGATTTCCGTCGGCGTGAGACCGGCCATGATGCAGGGCACGTCCGCCTCGTGCGCGAGCGCCACGAGCGCGGGACGATGGACCGGTCCGACAATGAATTGCGCGCCGGACGCCAGCGCCGCTCGCGCCTGCTCCGCGGTAGTCACGGTACCCGCCCCTACCAGGCAATTGGCAGGCTTCTCCGCTGTCACCATGCCGATGACCGTTGCAGCGTCCGGCACCGTAAAGGTTATTTCAACTAGCCGAATACCGGCAGCATACAGCGCATGTGCGGTCTGCACTGCCTGTTCCGCAGTCTTGGTACGCACAACCGCGGTTATCTTAGCTTCAAGCAGCTCATTCATCAGCGCCGATCGGCTCATGCCAATCTCCTTTGCGAGGTCAAACGCCCTTTTCCATCCTGGAGATACAAGAATCCCTATTACTAGACCGCCATCACTTGCAGTAAAAATCGATCTAGAAATCTCCTCTTGAGCTTAGAATGAGTCTAGCATTACACTAGAATAGATGCTTGATCAACTCTCTCTGTCTACAATACGGTTGTAGGATTTGCCTACGCTCTGACGAGCCGTCCGGCACTACACGTAGATTGCGGTTAATTATTATGTTAATACGTGAGCGTGTAAGGTTTGACCCTTTCGTTCTTCGCAGCCAGCTGCTCAAGCAAGTTGGGGCGTGGTCTGCGGCCTTAACCCGACTACGCTGGATAGCCTTGTTCATCACGCTCTGCGCAGCTTGCACGCAAGCTGGTACTAACCAGATGACGTTGGGGCGTAGCATACCGCCCACACCCCCTGTGTCGAGTTCCCTCGTAGCCACGCCCATACCTACGCCCCATACTGGGCCAGTAGCCGTCGTCGCCACAGCAGTCCCTTATGCCACGCCCGACTTGACGAATCTCCCTTACGAGGTCCTCATCCACGAGGTAGTGCGCGGGGACTCAGGTCAACCCGCTGTAGCGCTCACGCTTGACGGCGGCTCAGTTGCAGCCTTTACCCCTGCGATGTTGGAGTTACTACGCCAGCACGAGGTGCAATTAACGATCTTCATTACCGGGCAATTCGCCGAGCGCTACCCGGAGCTTGTCCGTGAGATGATCGCCGACGGGCACGAAATCGGAAACCACTCCTACGCACACCCCGACTTTACCGAGCTAGAAGATGATGCCATCCGCACGGAGCTTTCCCGCACGGAAGAGATCGTCAACCGTGTGGCGGGAATTAGCACCAAGCCCTGGTTTCGCTTCCCATACGGCGCGCGCAACTCCCACGTCGCCGACGTCGTAGCACGCGAAGGCTACCGCAGTATCTACTGGTCGATAGACACAATCGATTGGCGTGAAGACGCTACACCGGCTCTCATCATGCAGCGTATCCACGACCGCCTAGATAACGGTGCCATCATTCTCGCTCACCTGGGCAGCCCGCAGACACTGGAGGCGTTGCCTGACATATTGACCGAACTCGACAAGCAGGGCTATCGCATAGTGAAGGTCTCGGAGCTTCTGTACCCGCCGCCAGCTACAACACCAATTCCGATACAACCGACAGTGCAACCATCACCGCCCATCATCATAGAGCCCACCCCCACGGTTGTGCTCTCGAGCCCTTGACAGCATTGTGCGGCTTTCGTAGAATACAATGCACAATTGAAGATGCTAAAGGCTAAGATCAGGAAGAGTACGCTGCCAAGGCGGCCTCCAGAGAGCCGGGTAACGGTGGGAGCCCGGTGGTGCGCAGTCAGCGGAATGGGCCTGGGAGCTGTGACCTGAAAGGTCGCCGTATAACGGACAAGTGTGATGTCGGTTGTATTGGCAGCCGAGTAGGCGTCAACGGAGCCCCTACCGTATACTTTGGGGCAAGTATACAACTGCGCGAGCGGGGAGTGCTTGAATGAATGAAGTGGGCTGCGTCTGCAGCCAAGAAGGGTGGCACCGCGAGATCCATCTCGTCCCTTTTGGGGACGAGTTTTTACTTTAATTTGGGGGGCTGACGGATGGGGAACATAGTAAAGGCGATCACAAACCGCCGCAGTGCGCACTCTCGCGTGCTTGGCCTTCTATCCAACCGCTGGCGGTGGTCTTGGCCGGTCCTACCGTACACGCTACCTCAAACAAGACCTAGACCTACTTCTAACGATTAAACGACTAAGGGATTACCATGGCAGTCATACAATCCGCGCCGGGCACAGTATTTTCCGGCATTCAACCGGACCGGGCTACGGTGCGTTCTCTCACCTCCCAGGGACTTACCGTTCCCATTTCGCACACCATTCCCGCAGACCTGGAAACGCCCGTCTCTGCCTATCTGAAGATCGCGCAGGGCAGCTACTCATTTCTGCTCGAAAGCGTACAAGGCAGCGAGAGCCTGGGGCGGTACTCTTTCATCGGTACGAATCCGTCCACGATCATTCGCATGGATAACGGTACGGCAACCCGCACGCAGCATGGAGAGCGCGAGGATTGCACGTACACTGACCCATTGAAACTCCTGGAAGAAGAACTCTCCAAGACCGATCTCGCCGTAATGCCCGGTCTGCCGCGCTTTCAAGGCGGTGCCGTCGGCTATCTCAGTTACGAGTCCGTGCGCTACTTTGAGCCCCGCGTGCCGCTACCCGCGGAGAATGCACTGCCCGTACCTGAAGCGGTTTTCATGTTCACGGATAGCTTGATTATGTTCGACCACGTGAAGCACAGCCTTACCATCATCTCTTACGTCTCTCCCCACGGAGATGCTGACGAGAACTACCAAAAGGCAGTTGCGGCGATCGAGGAGATCAACGCGCGGCTGCAATGCGCTGTGCCGACAGTGCGCGGTTCGGGCGACGCCGGCGCGGCCATGCCAAGCAAGACCGAAGCACAGCATCATGCAATGGTACGCTCCGCTAAGGAATACATCGCAGCGGGAGACATTATTCAGTCCGTCCTCGGTTTACGCTGGTCCCGCTCCTTGGGGGTGCATCCTTACTCAGTCTACCGCGCGCTGCGCATGGTCAACCCATCACCGTACATGTACTACCTAGATTTGGACGACGTGCAAATTGTCGGCGCCTCACCTGAGATGCTGGTTCGCGTGGAAGGGTCTCACGCCACCACCCGCCCCATTGCCGGTACCCGCCGTCGCGGCAGCACACCGCAGGAAGACGCGGCGCTGGCCGAGGAGCTGCTTGCCAGCGAAAAAGAACGCGCTGAACACATCATGCTCGTGGACCTCGGTCGCAACGACCTTGGACGCGTATGCCGCCCCGGCTCGGTGCATGTCCCAACGCTCATGGTGGTCGAGGAGTTCTCCCACGTGATGCACATTGTTTCTCAAGTGGAAGGAGAGCTCTTGCCGGATAAGACCGCATTCGACGCGCTGCGCTCGTGTTTTCCGGCGGGAACGCTCTCCGGCGCCCCTAAAGTGCGCGCCATGGAGATCATCTCCGAGCTCGAAGGCACGACTCGTGGCCCCTACGGGGGAGCGGTCGGCTATTTCGACTATTCCGGCAACATGGATATGGCAATTACGATTCGCACGATGACTGTGCAAGATGGCACCGCCTACATCCAGGCCGGCGGCGGTATTGTGGCGGATTCCGATCCCGAAGAGGAGTACCAAGAGGTGTGCAACAAAGCTGCCTCAACCATGCGGGCAATTGACGTTGCGGAGGAGATGGAACGTGATTTTCATGCTCGATAACTACGACTCGTTTACGTACAATTTGGTGCAATACATGGGCGAACTCGGCGCCGAGATGGAAGTGGCGCGCAACGACAAGACCACAACCGAAGCGGTGTTGGCAAGTAAGCCCGCTGGCATCGTGATCTCTCCAGGTCCGTGCACGCCCAACGAAGCCGGTATTTCAAACGAGCTCATTGCGCAGGCGGCCGGCAAGATTCCGATTCTTGGGGTCTGCCTCGGCCACCAGTGCGTTGGTCAAGTATTCGGCGGCAACGTCATACGAGCGGATACACTGATGCACGGGAAGACCTCGATGATCCACCACAACGACAGAGATGTGTTTGCTGGCCTAGAGAATCCATTCGTCGCGACACGGTACCATTCACTGATCGTCGATCCCGCGCGCTTCCCATCTTCCCTCGACGTGACGGCACGGGCAGATGATGGGACGATTATGAGCGTGCGCCACCGGGAATACCCAATCTATGGAGTCCAGTTTCACCCCGAGTCCATCCTTACTGTTGAGGGAAAGAAGCTACTCCAGAACTTTCTCAATATCGTCGAGCAGCATAGCGCGCGGGAAGCCCTCACGGATTCTCCGCACGAGGGAGCGGGACAATGATTCGTGAAGCTACGACCAAAGTGATCGAAGGCGGGTCGCTTACGCGTGACGAAGCGGCCGCGGTAATGACCGAGATCATGGAAGCGGCCTGCACTCCGGCACAGTTCGGCGCATTTGTCACCGCGCTTCGCGCCAAAGGCGAAACGGCCGACGAGATCGCCGGCTGCCTCGCCGTCATGCGCGACAGAGCGGTGCCTGTGGCAGTCAGCCAGCCGGTTGCCGATACCTGCGGCACCGGCGGTGACGGCGTGGGTACCTTCAATATCTCCACCGCTACCGCTCTCGTCCTGGCGGCGGCCGGACAGCCCGTGGCAAAGCACGGCAACCGCGCCATGAGCAGCGCCTGCGGCAGCGCCGACGTGCTGGAGGCTCTCGGCGTGCAGATCGAGCTTGGCCCCGAGGCGGTGGCGCAGTGTATCGAGGAAGTCGGCATGGGGTTCATGTTCGCACAGTCATACCATCCGGCGATGAAATTCGCCGCGCCGCTGCGCCGCGAAATCGGCATCCGCACGATCTTCAACATTCTCGGCCCGCTCACCAACCCCGCCCGCGCAAGCTATCGACTGTTTGGCGTCGCCGATCCAGGAATTTCCGAAGACATCGCCCGAGCGCTTGGCGCGCTCGGCGTGCGCCGCGCACTCGTCGTGCACGGTGAGGCCGACGGCGTGGACGAAATCTCTAATAGCGGCCCCACATTGGTGACCGAGTGGGATGGCAACGACGTAAGCAGCTACCGCCTGGAACCGGACGACTTCGGCCTCGCCAAATCGCCCGTGAGTGAAATCTCAGGAGGCTCGGTGGAAGAAAATGCACAATACGTGCGCGACGTTTTAGGCGGTAAAGCAGGTCCACGCCGCGACGTGGTGGTCATGAATGCCGCTGCGGGCCTTGTCGTGAGTGGAAGAGCCGGTGACTGGAAAGATGGGGCGCAGCAGGCTGCCGCCGCTATCGATAGCGGGCAGGCCGCCGCCAAGCTGGAATCGCTCGCCAGCCTTAGCCAGAGTCTCGCTTGAGGGCATAGAAATGATTCTCGATACCATCCTGGAACACAAAGAGCGTGAGTTGGCGGAACGCCAAGCGGCGGTACCGCTGCGTGACCTAGCGCGAAAGGCTGAATCGGCGGACCCGCCGCGTGACTTTGCGGCGGCGCTGCGGCAAGAGGGCATTCGCCTAATCGCCGAATTCAAACGTGCCTCGCCCTCGAAAGGCGTGTTTGCGCCCGACCTCGACCCGGCGGCTCTTGCCCAAACCTATGAAGCCGGCGGAGCCAGCGCTCTCTCGGTGCTCACTGACGCACGGTTCTTCCAAGGGTCGCTGGCCGACCTCGCCGCTGCCCGCGCCGCCACGTCTCTGCCCGCATTGCGCAAGGACTTTACGACCGACGAATACCATGTGGTTGAAGCCCGTGCAGCGGGCGCTGACGCGATCCTTCTCATCGTGGCCGCGCTTCAGCCCGCGCGCATGCAGGCGTTGCTGCGCTGCGCTGAAGAGTGGGGCATGGCAACTATCGTAGAGGTACATACGGCGGAGGAAGTTGAACAGGCCCTAGCGGTTGATGCGGCCATCATCGGCGTCAACAACCGCAACCTGCACACCTTCGAGACGACGTTGGAGACCACGGCGTCACTCCGCAAGCTCATTCCCAGTGACCGCTTAGTAGTAAGTGAAAGCGGCATTCATACGCCCGCAGACGTTGCGCAGCTTCGCGTCGAGGAAGTTGACGCGATGCTAATCGGCGAAGCGTTGGTCACCGCTCACGATACGGCGGCCAAAGTAGCAGCGCTAGTCGCTGCCGCACAAGACTCACCCGTCACTCCGGCGAAAAGCCTGCCCCGTTCTCGAAACGGGGCCGGAGTCCAGTCCGGGAGCTCCACATGACGACGCCTCAAGCAACCGCAAACCAGACTCCAGCGAGCGGCGCTGACGCACCCAGAGTAAAGATCTGCGGCATTATGGCCTTGGCCGATGCGGAAGCAGCCGCGACGCTTGGCGCGGATTACTTGGGATTCATCTTTGTGAAGGGCAGACGCCGGTTTATGACCGTGGACACCACCCGGGACATCATTCGCGCGCTCGGCTCCGCATGTCCGCCCACCGTGGGGCTTTTCCTCGATGAGGATCTGGCAACGGTGCGCCACGTGGTTAGGGAGGGCGGACTGCAGTACGCGCAATTGTGCGGCAGCGAGTCGCCTGACTATTGCTTAGAACTGAGTATTCCATACTGGAAGGTCATTAATTTGCATTCGGCGGCGGACTATGACCGCTTGCCTCCGTATATTGCGGCCGCAGCATTTGTGCTGGAAGGGGCCGACAACGGGCCGGGCGGCACAGGTCAGACCTGGGACTGGGAGCTTGCAAGCGGCGCGCCGCGCGACCGCCCTGCTCTAATCGCGGGCGGCCTTTCACCGGACAACGTTAGCGCCGCCATCAAACAAGCAAGGCCCTGGGGAGTGGACGTGAGCAGCGGCGTGGAAACCGGCGGGACAAAAGACCCGGACAAGATTGCGGCGTTCATCCGCCGAGCCAAAGTCAGTCCACCTTCACGCGAGGAAATTCTATGAAACGACTAGAGGAGTTAATACAGGAATTGCCTCCGGAATTGCAGCAAGAAGTCTACGACTTCGCACGCTTTCTACTGGAAACGAAAGCGCAGCCACGCCGCAAGGGCAAGCTACGCTTAACCTGGGCGGGAGCGCTGCGAGAGTATCGAGACCACTATACGTCGCTTGATCTCCAGCGCAAGTCACTTGAATGGTGGGGAGACTAGAGCGTCTAGATTGTTGCTGACTTGCAGTGCGAATGTATGCCTACGGGTCTCAACTTGAATTTCGATCCTACAAACCAAAGAAGAATGACCCCTGACCAAACTACCAAACCATTCTAATCAAGGAGGATAGACTACTGTGGCACGACCACCTCTCAAACGCATTCTCACCGGCATGCGCACCACTGGGGCGGCGCATCTCGGTCACTACGCGGGTGCGCTGCGTAACTGGGTCGATATGCAGGGCGAGTACGAGTGTTACTTCTTGCTCGCCGACGTGCAGGCCTTTAGCACGCACTTCGATGATCCCCGCCGCATCGTAGATTCCGTATACGAAATGGTGCTCGACTGGCTTGCGGTCGGGCTCGATCCCACCAAGCAGTCGAACATATTCTTCGTTCTTCAGAGTCAGATACAGGACCTGACCGAATTAACCACCTATTTCTCGATGCTCACGCCGATGGCATATATCGAGCGCAATCCCACCATCAAGAGCGAGCGCGCGCAATACGGCGAACGCGCCGCTAACCTCGGTTTTTACAACTATCCGGTTTCCCAAGCCGCCGACGTTTTGCTCTTTACGCCGCCGCCGCCTCACACCGATGGCGACGAGCTCTGTGTACCGGTGGGCGAAGACCAACTGCCGCTGCTTGAGCTCACCAACGATATCGCCGGGTGGTTCAACCGCACCTACGACCGTGTTTTTCTCGAGTGCAGCCACCGCTTGAGTGAGGTGCCGCGCCTCATGGGCACCGACGGCCAGGCCAAGATGAGCAAGAGCCTAGGGAACGTCATACTTCTTAGCGACGACGCAGAGTCGGTTCAAAAGAAAGTCATGAGCATGTACACCGACCCGACGCGGCTGCGTGCCACCGACCCCGGCCACGTGGAAGGCAACCCGGTGTTCATGTACCATGATGCATTCAACCCGGATGTCGCTGAGGTGGACGAGCTGAAAGACCGGTACCGCAAAGGACGCGTCGGCGATGTAGAGGTAAAACGTAAGTTAATTGCCGCGCTCAATGCGATGCTCGATCCGATTCGGGAACGGCGTGAGGCCTTTGCTAAGGACCCCGACATCGTGCAAGAGGTGCTGCGCGGCGGTATTGAGCAAACACGCGCCGTGGGCGGCGAAACCATGGATCACGTGCGCGCAGCCATGTACATCGATTATCCGAAGCTACTCGCGCCGCAGGCCTTAACGAGCTAAGCGCGAACGCACGTGCAAACGAAGACTTACCACTACTACGTACCTCGCACACGGGGTAAGGGATAGCAAAAGGAGCGCTCCCATGGCAACAACACCATCACTGACCGTACGGGGGCAGTTCGGTGACTACGGCGGTCGCTATGTTCCCGAGACCGTAATTCCAGCGCTCGAGGAATTAGAGGAAGCCTACGCTAGCATCACCGACGACGCTGAGTTCCAAAGCGAGCTTAACGATTTACTGGACCACTACGTGGGACGCCCCACGCCGATTTATCACGCCGCCCGCTTGAGTGCTGAGATCGGCGGCGCGCAGATTTACCTCAAACGCGAGGACCTGGCGCATACCGGCGCACACAAAATCAATAACGCTCTCGGTCAAGCGTTGCTTGCCAAGCGCCTTGGTCGCAACCGCATCATCGCCGAGACCGGCGCCGGACAGCACGGCGTGGCTACGGCTGCCGCGTGCGCGATGCTCGGCCTCGAGTGTATCGTCTACATGGGCGAGGTTGACGTGTATCGCCAAACGCTCAACGTCTTCCGTATGAAGCTGCTCGGCACGACCGTCGTACCGGTACTATCCGGCAGCCGCACGCTTAAGGACGCCATCAACGAGACCATCCGCGACTGGGTCACCAACGTTGAGACCACGCACTATATCATAGGCTCCGTGGTGGGCCCGCACCCCTATCCGACAATTGTGCGCGACCTGCAAAGTGTCATTGGCAAAGAAGCGCGCGAACAGTGCTTGACGCAACTTGGGCGCTTGCCCAACGACATAGTGGCATGTGTTGGCGGCGGCAGCAACGCCATGGGCATCTTCCATCCCTTTGTGGACGACACCGCGGTGCGCCTGGTGGGCGTGGAAGCCGCCGGGCATGGCATCGAAAGCGGCGAGCACGCGGCGACGCTGGTGGCAGGCACACCCGGCACGCTCCACGGCGCCAAAAGCTACTTACTGCAGGACGACGAGGGCCAGATCTATGAACCCCACAGCATTTCCGCGGGACTGGACTACCCCGGCGTTGGCCCCGAACACAGCTACCTGAAGGATATCGGGCGGGCAGAATACGTTGGCGTGACCGACGAGCAATCTTTGGAGGGCTTCCAGCTTCTATGCAAAACTGAAGGCATCATCCCCGCGCTTGAATCCGCCCACGCCGTGTACCACGCCGTGCAAATGGCGCGCGACCTGCCGCAGGATCACATTATCCTGATCAATCTCTCCGGCCGGGGAGACAAAGACATGACCATCGTCGCTGAAGGACTGGGGGTGGCGCTGTGAGCCGACTTCGTCGCAGACACCGACTTGCCGCGACATTCGCCCAAACCAAAGCGGAGAACCGGGCCGCGTTGATTACGTTTGCCACCGTTGGGTACCCCACGCCGGCGGACTCTGCGCACGTTGTGCGCGCCTTGCTTGCCGGCGGCTCTGACGTGGTGGAGCTTGGCATTCCTTTCTCCGATCCGCTTGCCGACGGGGCAACAATCCAACACG
Source organism: Chloroflexota bacterium (assembly GCA_965221905.1). Taxonomy (GTDB): domain Bacteria; phylum Chloroflexota; class UBA11872; order VXOZ01; family VXOZ01; genus VXOZ01. The sequence continues at coordinate 1,405,555 of OZ244922.1, read as the reverse complement.
CTTCGCAAACGGCACTTGATCAGGGCACCACACTCGCTATGGCGTTCGACCTCGTACGTGAATTGCGGGCGGAGAATGTGACCACACCACTCGTTTTCATGGGCTATTACAATCCCTTCCTGCACTACGGCTTAGAGCGCGTTGTCGCTGAAGCGAAAGCCATCGGTCTCGACGGCTTCATCGTGCCGGACCTGCCGCCGGAAGAGGGTCAGGAATTTGCGACTCTTGCCAGGGCACACGACCTCGACCTCATTCCGCTCTTGGCGCCTACCAGCACTGATTCGCGCATCGAGGCGAACGTACAAGCCGGCAGCGGCTTCGTCTACTGCGTGTCGCTCACGGGCGTCACCGGCGCACGCGACCAGCTCTCTACCACGCTGCCTGAATTCTTGGCCCGCGTGCGGGGACACACCGACCTGCCGCTGGCTGTGGGCTTCGGCGTGTCGCGGCCCGCGCACGTGGCCACGATTGCTCAGATGGCTGAGGGCGTAGTCAGCGCAAGCGCGTTGATTAACATCTTGGATGAGACCCCCGCTGCCGAGCGTTACGGGGCCCTAACAGACCTGGTACGCGCTATGCGCGAGGCGACTGCCCACACACAATAGCCACAAAAGGGGCGCCGCATGGGCGTGCAGTTGTCTCACGTCTTACCATGGGGTCGCTCGCTGGCTGAGTACGTGGGCATGTTCTCTCTCAGCACAGAAGACTTTGAAAAACGCATCCTTGGCTGCGCAGACGGCCCTGCGAGCTTCAACGCAGAGATGACGGCTCGCGGCTACCGGGTCGTCTCTTGTGATCCCATCTACGTATTCACCGACCACGAAATTCGCCAGCGCGTTGCCGCAACCTTCGAGACAATCATGGGCCAGATGCCTGCGACGCGGGTCAATTTCGTGTGGGATACGATACCGTCAATCGAGGCGCTGGGCGAGTTGCGGATGGAGGCTATGGAAGCCTTCCTGCGCGACTTTGCGCGCGGCAATCAAGGCAATCGGTACGTCGCCTCTGCGCTCCCTCGCATCGCATTTGCAGATAACGCCTTCGACCTTGCACTCTGCTCCAATTTTCTTTTCCTCTACTCAGAGCAATTGGGCGAAGCGTTTCACCTAATGGCTCTGCGCGAGCTTTGCCGTGTCGCGAGGGAAGTCCGCGTCTTTCCCCTCCTGAATCTGGAAGGTCAAGTCTCGCCGCACCTCCGCCCGGCGCTGGCGACGCTCCGTCGTGAGGGCTTCCACACCACAGTTCGCACCGTACCGTATGAGTTTCTCAAGGGAGCCAATAAGATGATGGTAATCGGCAGGCATGAGGGTAGCACAGGTTTGCAACCTGTACCGTAAAGTGAGCTATCCGTTCCGCACGTATAGATGACTTCCGGTCACAACTCAAAGTAGCCCACAACCACGAGGCAGCAATTTTGGGTAGTGGGCAGTGGAAGAGCATTGTGAGGCCACAGTGAAGCCCCTTGGCAATAGGAGTACGTAGCCCAACATGCTGGAACTCGCCTGTTCCACGCTCTGCTTCACACAGCATCCGCTTGATGGGGCCCTACAGCGCATTGCGCAACTTGGCTTTCGTTATGTCGATCTGGGCGTCCAGCGCTGGGCGCACGTGAATGCACCGGAGCTTGTTAGCTCCGGGCAGCGCTTCTCAGACTCACTAAGTCGTAGCTTGGAAGCAGCAAACGTCGCACTAGGTGCAATGAATGTGGGCATTGAACGGAACGCAGACGTCTCACTCGAGCAGCAAACGACAGCCGTATGTGCGCTCGCTGCTACCCATGATCTGCCCGCAATCTGCATCAATGCACCTGCGAGAAATACTCCTCTGGGCGTTGCCACCACCGAGTTCCGTTCGTTCACCGCCATCGCTGCCTCCTACAACGTGACTCTCTGTCTCGAAACACACGTCAACTGTCTCACCGAATTACCGGCGGTGGCCGTGCGCCTGGTAGAGTCTGTGCCAAACCTTGGACTCACCCTCGATCCATCGCACTACCATGCCGGGCCGTGGCAAGGCCGCGATTTCTCTATCACGTATCCACATACGCAAATCGTCCACCTGCGCGATGCCGGAAACTCACCTGAAAAGATCCAAATGCCGCCCGGTAAAGGGTGCGTCGATTTCGCCGAAATCCTGCGCGGCCTCACGCAGCACGGTTTCTCGGGACCGCTCGCCGTTGAGTACATTGACACGCGCACTCCGATGGATGCCTACGACGATCACGTGCGGCAGGTAAGAGGGATGGCGAATTTGGCGGAGACACTGCTCACCGAACGTAGAGAGCCGTCTAGCTAAGCGCTCGCGGGCTGAACCGGTCTGACCGTGACAACGCGGTTCTCGCACCTTAATTCGCACTCAAGACACTTCTCCGCAAAATGGCATTGAGCCCCGCCGCAATGGCAGTCGATTGCCCACACGGCCCCTGTGCCTGGTTAGGCGCAGGTTTGAAACCTGCGCTTACCCGTTGTTGAGACAATCACTTGAATTTCCACCGCTTGTCAGGTCGTAAAGAGGCCCCGTTTCGGTTGGGGCCTGAGCGGGCAGTGAATGCCGGCTTTGCCTGCCTTCCGGTTCAAGTCCATCTTTGCGGCCAAGACTTGAGCAAGCACAACTGCTATACTCCTATCAGCGTAGCATTCATTCACCCAATGCAAGGATGCTGCGCTTGTTCCCATGTCTCGTGCCGGATCGACGTTGATCTTTGGCTGACAGACGCAGAAGTTTGTAGACCGGAGCATTTCGCAATGACCGAGCCGCCGTGCCTGCCGGAGTCCGCACACTGCAACGGGCCGTCGCTCGAGTCAAGAGCGAACCACTTAAGAAGGTAACTATGGAAGCCGCAACAACTGCCGCCGCGACGCCTAGCCGTCCGAAGCTGCTGGCAGTAGGAAGCTGGGTATTCTACGACCTGGCCAACACAATATTCTCATTCAATATTGTGTCGCTCTTCTTCTCGCTGTGGATCGTCAACGACATGGGCGGCAAAGACAGCGACTACGGACTCGCCAATAGTTTCTCCATGTTCGTTGTCTTCCTGGTCGCTCCTTTCCTCGGCGCGCTCTCGGACCAGACCCCGAGGCGCATGCCATTTCTTATAGCAGCGACGCTCGTGTGCTGTTTAGCAACGTTTCTGCTTGGCATCACCGGCATATTCATCGCACTCTTGATATTCATCGTTGCCAATGTCTTCTATCAGTCCGGCTTGATCTTCTACGACTCGCTGCTGCCGGTCGTTAGCACGGAAGAAAACCGGGGACGCGTGGGCGGCATCGGCGTCGGCGTAGGCTACATGGGATCGTTCATAGGCGTTCTGATGGGGCTCATCGTATTGGAGAGCAATCCTGACGCCAAGCCGCTTGTCTTCAAGCTCACGGCGGTGCTTTTCCTCATATTTGCGGTGCCGTGCTTCCTGTGGGTGCGCGAAAAGCCGCGCGTTGGCAGCGTAATGCTAGGCAAGCAAGCCGCTGCCCGTGCAATTCACGACCTGCGCAATACACTTGTCCGCTTGGGAAAACTACCAAACCTGCGGCGTTTTCTGATCGGCCGCGTCTTCTATACCGACGCCGCCAACACATTTATCATCTTCATGGGCATCTATCTGACGAATGAGGTAGGCTTTACCGAGAGAGAGGTCTACATTGCGTTAATGTTAGGCATCGCAGCGGCTTCGTTGGGCGGGATAACGTGGGGCTTTGTCGTTGACTGGATTGGGCCAAAGCCGTCCCTGCTAATCGTGCTTGGTCTGTGGGCCGTTGCAATCACGCTGACCTTCTCCATTCCACTCTTTGGCCTCACGCCAGCCATTTTCTGGGCAATCGCGCCGCTTGGAGGGTTTTCTCTTGGCAGCACCTGGGCCGCCGACCGGCCCCTGATGCTCCGCCTTGCGCCAGCGCAACACATCGGTCAGTTCTACGGCCTCTACGCCATGGTGGGACGCTTTGCCGCAGTACTCGGCCCGCTCCTTTGGTCGCTCATCGTAGACGGACTGGACTGGGGCCGTCCCGCCGCGGTCGCCGCTTTCCTGCCCATGATGGCGATTGCCGCGTGGTTCATCTTCCACGTAGACGACGCGGGGGAACCTGCAGCAGAAGCGGCAGAAGCGTCTCAGCCGGGTTAAGTAGATCCTCCTGCTGGGATTGCACCGGTTATGATGGGCGCGAGTGCCCGCGTCCAATCACATAGGCCAAGCACCTGTCTCCAACGCCACAATGAGACCGGCGCCAAGACCTGCCTAGTTTTCTCGTCAACCGTCCATCCGGCCCTCTTTGCCGCGGAACATCCAGCTTGTAAGTAAGAGTAGAATCCCAACTCTAATCTCGTGGCAATCTTCCTTTCACACTGCTCTAATACTATTCGTGCATCCTATATATAGGAACAGATGCCAACGTGCAGTCAGAAGGAAGTGAGAATTCATGCCCCTCCGCCGCTTTGAGCAAGGGCGAGCAAGTGTGCTCGATACACGGTTTCAAGACTTGCGTGGTATGCAGGTCTACGACCGCCGCAATCGCCGGCTCGGCAAAGTAAGCGCCATTGTAGTAGACATGGAAAACAACGAAACGGTCTACGCGGAAGTCGCGCCTCCGAGCATACTTGGCCTTGGTCGCCGACCCCGGTTGGTTCGTTGCGCCTCGCTAAGCAACCACCCTCGCGGCCTCCGTCTTACAGATAGGCGCTAAAGAAGTCGAAGGCTTTCGCGCCGCTAAACTGGTGACCGCCTTCGAACTCGTCAAGCCAGAGGCTTTCCGATACGTGGGCCGCCGAGTATATGCGCTCCAAGTGTGCATAGGCTTCACGCGTGGCCGTGATCGGAAAGCCTCCGTCTTGTATGCCGGCCTCGATGAGCAGCGGCCGCGGCGCCACCAAGCCGCAAAGATCCGCCACTTCCGCGTACTTCAAGATTCCGGGAACGAACTGCGAGCCGCAGAAGTTGCCTTGAGTAAGCGCATACTGCTTGAAGGTTGTGAGATAGCAGACCACAGCCGCAGCCTTCACGCGCTCGTCCACCGCCGCCAGGTACGTTGAGCGCGTGCCGCCGAATGATAGGCCGATACAGCCGATCCTGCTCGAGTCCACTTCCGGGCGGCTCGCCAAGTAGTCTATGCCGCGCATGTCGTCCCACGCGTTGAGCGCCGTCAAGTTCATGCCTAGAAGCATAGTCTTGATGCCGTTGACATTGCAGCCATCGCGCCTGCCGTAGCGCCTGAATCCTTCGCCGCGCTCGTTAAAGCCGCGCGCGTCGGGACACAGGGTCACGAACCCGCGCTTGGCGAGCTGCAAGCCGTAGTCATAGTTATAGTGTGCGATTTCGCGCGCACGGTCTTCCTCGCCATAGTCCACGTGCGCCACGGAATCCTTGCCATACTTTCCGTGCCCGTGCAGGCAGATGATGCCCGGGGCCGGCCGGTCGATGCCTTCAGGGATCAAGAGCCATGCCGGGACCTGCACGTCCTCAGCGGTGGTGTATACCACTTTCTCGTAGCGCACCCCAAATTGCTCTCGCTCTTCGACGACATGCGGTTCCAGCGGGACCTGCTCCGGAAACGGATCCATAAGGTCAAGGAGCCGCGTACGCAATCGCTTCTGCCACACATACCACTCCTCGCTGCTCTCTCCAGCAAAGTGCAGCAGCGGCGGGTGCTTTTCAAAGTACGCCATAACGAAGGTATCGAAATCGAAAGTATCGTTCATCAGAGTATCCCCTCTCTTCTGTGCTTGCATTCCCTGCCCACAAACAATAGCCATTCTCTTCCTGCCCTCACTTGAAATGGTAGTCAACGACCCAGAGTGCGCCAGTTGGCACGTATGTTCCTATATACTGGCCGGTTCGAAAGTGGTCGATTTCATAGTCTGGTAGCATCTGAGTTGCTATGCAGACTCCTCCGATTCTTTTCCCATGCCAAAAGAACCAGAAGTCTTGATTGTCGTGTTCGCGGCCTTCAAGCAGACTAACATCAGCAGGGTACACGAAGAGAATGAACCGAGTATCTGTCTCTTCTTCACTACATGGAGTGCGAACGTAAATTAGCTCCTTCCCATTCAGGTACACATCGTATTCTGACTCGATTATCAGCTCCCCTCTATCCAAGGGTTCCACGCCAGCGCCCCGGAGAAGCCGACGAAACCAATTCGGAAATTCAGACGTTGCGTACTGGTCATGATACTTTGCTCCGGTTGCGTTCAAGACTGTAGCGAGATCTGCGCCAAGATCCTCATACCGAAGCACGCGAAAGCCTTCAGTGGGAGCACTTTGCGCTAGGTTCATCAAAGGGTTCACAAACCCGCCTACCAATACGATGGTCAGCCCAACCAATACACTTCGTTGCATCCATTTGTGAGAACTCCCCCATTCGGTTAGCACTGTTTGGACGCAGTAGTAGCATAGCAGGATGAACGCCCCCAACGACGCGTACCGGAGATACTCATTGAGAAGGCCAAACGAATACCAAGGTATGATCAACGGCACGAATAGACAAGAGAGGAAAAGCGAGTCTGCACGCAGCCGAGGACGCAAGAGCAAGAGTAGCACAGCCAACAAGAGGAATCCGGCTAGTCTCGTCAATCCGATCGTGGATGCAATTCCATCCCATCCGTACCTATCCCAAATCCATCCGCTTGGTATAGAGTTGGCGCCACTAGACAGATAGACCACTAACAATCCGAGTAAGGGCGCAGACAGGAGCAGATTCTGCCAAGATAGGAACGGCCGGATACCATTCTCGAAAAGGAGAATGGCGAGAAAGACGAGCACTCCAAGGGCGATTAGAGCCGACCAGAACATGGTTGCGGCCAGTATGACCCCGTACACAGGTAGAAATCGCCTGTCGCGGCGCAACTGAACAATCAGCAGAGCATTCAGGGCACCTGCTATGAAGTGCTGAGGAGAAAACATGAACTCCACAAGCATTGTGCGACCCCAGCCCACTTCCAACGGCTCGAAAGAAAGAGCGATTGTGGCAAAGAAGATGAGCATTACGGCAGCAGCAACTGCCTTCCAGCCGTAGAGCCTTCGCGTAAACAGAAGGATAATCAGCGCGGTTCCACTCCATGTCCATAGTGGAACAATCCAGTTCAGTACTGCGGGTCCAAACCAGCTTCCAATGAGACCGGGCACCATGTAGTAGCCAAGGTAATAGCGCAATAGCAGAGGCGCCTCAAAGTACACAGGCAGGTAGGTTGGCCAGCCGCCACGCGCCAGATCGAGCATAACCGCTCGGTGCTTGTCCCAGTCGAAGTTTCCAACGTCAAGAACTCCCCCGGCAGCCGTCATCATCACCCAAGCCAACGCTATCAATAGCAGTGTAACGGTCACCGGCTGTATCTTTATCTGCCAGGTCCCCGATAGCACCCGCCAAAGGCCAAGCACCAGCAGCACGGCCGAGGGAAAACCGAACCACCACTCAAACCACCCCACCAGCCATATCACCAGAGGCAACACCAAATAGGCGATGGCCAGCCGGTGCAATACTGGTAGTTCATCAGATCCACTGTCGGGTTGAATAAATGGGTTCATGTTTCTTGCCGGCCTTCGCGCCTAGCGTTGGGCATCACTGGGTTAGGACTGAAGGCACATTGGGCTAGCTACCTAGTGGTTCCGTTAGATGCCTGGCCTTGCCGATTGTGCTCTTCCACTACCTCTCCTTCGCCCCCTCATGTGCGGCCACAGCAGACCCTCGCTGCCTGGAGATTTGACAGTTACTTCTGAAGAGAGAACCTACCTTCCCAAATAGGAATCCCCCCGGGTATGTGCTGCCCCGTCGTAATGCTCAACATCGCGTAGTCAGGTAGCTCATGCATCACTAGGCAACTATCGCCAATCCAGCCCCCATGTTCGCTGAAATTGAACGTAAACTCCTCGAAGCCCTGCTTTCTCAAGTGTTCACCGAGGGCATTTACGTCAACCGGGGTTACACGCATTGTGAAAGGCGCAACCACGTCTCTCTCAGTACAAGCGGCCTTACTGAAAATCAGCCACTTTTTGTTGACGTACACATCGTAATTGGAACGAATAACTGCCTCCCCCGCTTCCGCAATCATGCGGTCTCTGTACTCTTCGCTAAGGTAAATCCCCATCCAACTATGTCCACCGCGATCGAGCGAATACTGGCCGGCGCGAATACGACCGATCTTGTAATTAGGCAGCGCCCGTGAAGTTACACAAGTCTCACCAATGGATAGACCGGCGCCTTGATTAAATTCAAAGTCCAGGGTGTCTTGCGCGTTTCCTGTCTCCTCCAGCGGAAATACGGAAAGAATGAAGTGGGCTCTCATGTCGTCCTGCGTGCACGGGGTTCTCGTATATACCAAGATACGGTCATCGAGCAGGTAAACGTCAAAGATGGAACTGATCAGCAACTCGCTCTTGGCAAGCGCATTATCATTGGCACTGTCACGCAGCATCACGCGATACCAGCCAGGGACCTCATCGGCCAAGTACTGATTGACAATTGGCCCTCCTACCGCTTGTGTAGTCGAGAATTCAAGTCCAAATTGCTCGTAGCCGAACACCTCAAAGTCGTGGGCACTGTTCGCTCTTGCCAAGTTGATTACCGGCCCAATCGCCCCAATGCCCAATACTGCCACGATCAGACCGGAAAGGATTTTGCGACGGTAGTCTCGTCCTTCTCTCCTTTCATCGGACGACCGGCCAAGACTAGAACCGGCGCAATAGTAGCAGAGCAACACCAGCGACGGTATCAACCCACGCATGACCAAGTCATTGTGTAGCCCAAAGTAGTAGAGAGGCAGGAGCAACAACGTCGCCAAGGAAACAAGGAAGAATGGTTCCTTGAGGAGTCGGGGCCGTAAGAGAACAAGCAAGACCGTCAAGAGCAAGAACTCTACAAGGTAGAGAACCGGCAAACCCCGCAGTACGTTCTGCCAACCGGAAAACTCCCAAAGCCAAAAGTGCGGAATATCCCCAGTGCCGCTGGCTAGATACGTCACTACTAACACCGCCAACGGCAGTCCTAAGAGCAGGTTTTGCCAACGGAGGAACGGCCGGACGCCGTTTTCCTTCAACAATACCGCTACCAGCGGCAGCAGTCCCACTGCCACAAAGGGCGACCAGAACAGGCTTGCACCCACTACCACACCGCTCACCGCAAGAAAACGCCGGTGCTGTCGAAGCTGAACCAGCAGCAAGGCATAGAGCGCACCCGCTATGAAGTGTTGCGGCACCCACATCATCCCTACCATATGGGATAGGAATTGCACCTTGATTTCCCAGTAGCGGTTCCACTCCAGGAAGTCGCGCCCAAACCCGACACGCGGCCAGTCATCCAATGACAATCGAAAGTCAAGCCACTCCAAACCCTCGAATAGTGCGACCGAAACGATGTCCATGCCACTGAAGAAAATTAGTATCGTGGCAGCGGCCACGGCCCTCCAACCGAGATAGCCGCGTGTGAACATGAGCAGCATTAGCGCGACGCCACTCCACGACCACAAAGGCACCGCCCAATTCAGCGCTTCCACTCCAAACCACTTGCCGGCCAATCCGGGAACCATGTAGTAGCCCAGGTAGTAGCGAAGCAGAAGCCCCTCTACATCCCCTTCACCGGGAATTATCGCGGAAAGGCTTTGCGCCCAAGCAGGAAGATACACCGGCCAGGTGTTGCGCGCGAGATCAAGCAGAATCGCCCGATGCTTGATCCAATCAAAGTTGTGAACATCAAATAAGCCGCCCGCAGCAGTCACCATCACCCATGCCAGCGCAATCACCAGAAGCACGGCGGCCAGAGGTCGCACCGCCATCCTCCATGAGCCGGATAGCGCCTCCCGGCACGCAAACGCCAGCAACGCCGCCGCCGGTACGCCCACCCACCATTGATGCCACCCTACCAGCCAGATCAACACAGGCAGCATCAGATAGATGATGGCAAGCCGATGTACTACCGGTATCTCGTCAGCAGATTCAGTCTTGATGAGAGTTGAGTTCTCACCTCTCTGCACATTGGCTCTATTCATAGATAGAAAGTGCGAGTGGATAGGCGCCTAGCAGTGGGGGCCGATCAGATTTAATGTGTACCATTCCATACTATCGCTACAATCATCGCTTCTTTACATTGCTTCCCACTGACATGGCGCTGCATTGCGTTAGACTGCTTCACGCAACTCCTTCTCAATTGCCAAGTGTAAAGCTGCCTTGCCAAGAATTCGAGTTCTCTCCATTAGTCTGTCCGGTTCTGATCTCAAGGATGTCATACTCCGGAAGATCACGAACTGCAAAGCAGTCCCCGCCATACCTACCGCCGTAGTCCTCCAGGCCAAACTTCAGTTCTTCGTATCCCGCTTCCTTGCGCTCATTGGGTAGGTAATCTGCGCTACGTGGAATGACATGCATGAAGAAGCGAGTGCCATTGTCATCCTGGCTGCACCCGGGTTTGAAATACAGTAAGCGAATTCGATCCGGTTCGCCCGAGCTCTCCCTCGCCTGCTCTCGATGAAGATAAACCTCGTAGAAAGAGCGGATGATCGGCTCACCGGCCTCCGCCAGCAACCGATCGCGATACGCGTCGCTGAAATAGTGGCGCAGCCAGCTATGGCCGGTACGCTCCAAATTGAACTGACCGGTTGTGACGTGTCCGATGCTATACGTGTCGGGCAGTTCTCGCACAGCCAGACACGTCTCGCCAATCCGCCAGCCGTATCCCCTGAATTCAAAATTATAGCTGAAGTGAGTGCGGCCAGGAGGGAGGACTTCTCTTTCAGTGGGTACCACGTGCAAGAAAAAGCGCGTATCGACATCCTGCGATCCGCACGAGTCCCTCACGTAGACCAATCGTCTTCCTTCTCGATGCACGGTATAGGTGGAGTCAATGACTTTTTCACCCTTCCCATGCTGTGCCTGCTCATACCCACCCGAATTACGCAAAAGCCAACGGAACCAGCCGGGAGCATCCTGCGTGACATATTGGTAGTGCAGCTCCCTCGGCATCCACGGATTTCGCAGAATCGAAGTGTCTGGTCCCATTTGCCCATAGCGAATCACACCAAAATCATGATCGTTGTTGGCCCGCGCCAATTCAAACAACGGAGTAACCACACCAATACCCAAGACAGCAACGAGCAGCCCGGCAAGCGTCAAGGAAGGATAGTTCCAACTCCGATATTTCTCAACTGAGCTTTTCAACAGTGCGCAGGCACTATAGTAAGAGAGCAAGAATAAGGCGGGAATCTGTCCGCGTAGGACTAAGTCATTGTGATGGCCATACGACAAAAGGGGCGCGAGAAGCAGAGTTGCAAGTGAAGCCATGAATAACAAATCTTGGCGCAACTTTGGTCGCAATAGCAAGAGCAGCAAAACCAATATCACAAATTCCGTCAAGAATAATACCAATAAGACTCGCATTGCGTCCGGCAAGGAATCTGAGTGGATGTTCCAGATCCAACCCCGCTCGATCTGTCCCGTGCCACTTGACAAGTAAGAGAAAAGCAAGGCCGCCAAAGGCGGCGCCAGGAGCAAATTCTGCCAGCGCAGAAAGCAGCGGATACCATTCTGCAAAAACAGCACTGCAAAGAGTGGCAGCAGGCCGATCGCAATGAAGGGCGACCAGAATGTTGCCGTCACTAGCACGAGGCCGCTCATCGCAAGGAATCGTTCATGCCAACGAAGTTGCACGATCAATAGAGCACAGAGCCCACCCGCTATGAAGTGCTGTGGGATCCACATCAGCCCAGACATATTTGATAGGAATAGTACCCATACGTCCTTGTGTACGATCCCGTCCAGTGAATTGCGGACTGGCCGAATCTCCGGCCAGCCATTCCATGCGAAACCTAGCTCAAGCCACTCCCAGCCTCCGAATACAAGTACGCTTGCAGCATCCATGCCACTAAATAAGATGAGTATTGCAGCTGCAGCCGGCACTTTCCAACCACGAAACCATTGCGTGAAGAGCAATAGCATGAGTCCCACGCCGCACCACGTCCACAACGGCACAGCCCAATTGAGTACCACTGGACCGAGCCACTTACCTAGCAAGCCAGGAACCATGTAATATCCCAAGTAATAGCGCAGCAGAGAGCCGGGCCTGTCCGCCTCTCCAGGAAGAAAGACGGATAGGTCGGAAGTCCACGCCGGCAAATGAACTGGCCATTCACTACGGCTGAGATCGAGGAATATTGAGCGATGCTTGTGCCATTCGGGGTGGTGGACGTCGAAGACACCGCCAGCGGCGGTCGCCATCACCCATGCGAAGGCAATGAGCAGCAGCGCGACGGTGGCGGGACGCAACGCCGCACGCATTGTGCGGAAGAAGGTCTGCCAATTGAGGCTTGCTCGCGCAGGTCCGAGGGCCTTCCAAGCACCCAGTGCTACCAAGGCAGTAAGTGAGACTCCGAACCACCACTCAAACCACCCCACCAGCCAAATCACCACCGGTAACAAAAGGTAAACAATGGCGAGCCGGTGCATCAAGGGAATCTCATCGTTGGCACCGCTGTCGGATGGAGGACAATTCAAGAACCCACGTACCTTCACGGCTATGGCGAACACACTGAGGCTGCTGCTGAAGGATGCGACAAGAGGTGCTAGGCTTCGATTAATCTGCTTCATTTCATCAAGTCACTGTAGCCTCATTGCTCCAATACAGTCTCAACGAGAGTGACCTCACTACATGCACTTTGGGATAGCTTACTTCCATGCCATTAGTCGAAAGCGTATCGCCCTTCCCACAGAGTGTCGCCCTCAGTACTCCACTGCCCTGTTCTAATTTCAAGGATGTCATACTTCGGCAGGTCACGAACAGCGAAGCAGTCCCCGTCATATCTACCGCCGAAGTCATCAAGGCCAAAGTCCAGTTCTTCGTATCCTGCTTCCTTACGCTCATCGGGAAGATCTTCTGCGCGATCTGGAAGTATATTTAAGAAGAAGCGCGTGCCATTGTCATCCTGGCTGCACGCGGGTTTGAAATACAGTAAACGAAGTCGGTTCGATTGGCCCCCGTCGGCCTCCAATTCTTCGTGATGGAGGTAAACGGCGAATTCGGAACGGATGATCGGCTCACCGGCCTCTGCGAGCAGCCGATTGCGAAAATCTTGACTGTAGTAATGGGCGATCCAACTGTGGCTTGCTCTCTCTGCATTAAGTTGCCCAGTCTTGATATATGCAACTTCAAATGTATCCGGCAGGGTCCGATACGCTAAGCATATATTCTCTTTTCTCAGCGCGTGCTTTGCAGTGAAAACAAAGTCCATGTTGAAATGTTCATCGTCATTGGGAAGACTTTCCCGATCAAGCGGAACCACCTGCACAAAGAAGTACGTGCCTTTCTCCTCTTGGCTGCATGGATCCTTAATGTATAGGAGAGTTCGGCCGTCAAAATATACGTCGTAGGTGGATCGGACCGCCAAGTCACCTATTGCGGGCGCCAGAATGTCGGATGTATATCCCATTAGGCGAAGGTACCAATCAGGAATCTCATTGGTCAGGTAGAGGGGCACGTACCCCTCAGGATAGTTTTCCTCCAAGATGCCCCTAATTGAAAGCTCGTCTCCAAGCTGCTCATGCCGGACCATACCAAACTCGTGATTATTATTAGCTCTTGTCAATTCCACTAATGGTGTGGCTGCACCAATTGCCAATACGGCAACCATGAGCGCGAAAAAGAGAATTCTTAGAAGTCCCCTTCTCGTTTCCATGTCAAATGATGAGCCAAGAAGAGTGTCAGCACAGTAGTAGCAAAGGATAAACAAGGCCGGCATCACACCGCGCATGACAAGATCATTGAAGAGACCAAGCGAAAACAGAGGGAAGAGCAACAATGTAGCCAGGCTTGCTATAAAAAACGGGTTTGCACGCATTCGCGGTTGCAGAATCAAGACTAAGATCGCCAGGATCAAGAATTCACTAAGGTAGAGCGAAAGCAAGGCTCCTATCGCCTCTTGGAAATTTCCCTGGTGTATGTCCCAAAACCATCCACGCGGAATATCGCCTGATCCGCTTGACAGGTAGACCAACAGTAGGATTGCCAACGGCAGTGGAATTAGAATATTCTGCCAGCGCAGAAAGGGTCGGATGCCGTTCTCAGCGACGAACACTGCGACAAATGGCAACAAGCCAACAGCGACAAAAGGTGACCAGAATAGTGCTGCCGCTAAGACAATTCCGCTTACAGCGATGAATGGCCTATGGCGCCGCAGTTGCAACAATAGTAGGGCGTAGAGCGCGGCTGCGATAAAGTGCTTAGGCACAAACATCAACCCTACCATGTGAGACGAAAATTGGATCTTGATTGACCTAAGTCCCTCCCACTCCAAGTGATCACGGCCAACTTCTATCCTCGGCCAGCCTTCGAGAACAAGCCTGAATTCAGAAATATCCCATCCCTCTGCAAAGATGATTCGCAGGGCGTCCATGCCACTAAAGAAAATGAGGATCAGCGCTGCAACTACTGCCTTCCAGCCACTTCTGCCACGGTTGAACATTAGCAAGATAAGGGCAACTCCGGACCACGTCCAGAGTGGCACAGCCCAATTCAACGCCGCCTGTCCAAACCAGTTACCCAGCATTCCCGGCACCATGTAATAGCCCAGGTAGTGTCGTAACAAGCTGGGCACGCCCAGATAGGTTATGGCATCCGGCAGAACCTCGCTCGGCCAGTCGCCATCACTAAGGTCAAGGAATATCGATCGGTGGAACGGCCAATCGGTGTTATTGACGTCGAATACTCCACCTGCGGCAGTCGTCATCACCCAGGCGAAGGAGATGAGCAGCAGGGCAACGGTGGTGGGCCGCAGCGCCGAATGCAGAGTGGAGAAGAAGGCCTGCCAGTTCAGGCTCTCCCGGGATGGCGCGAGAGCCCTCCAGAGTCCTAACGCCAGTAGCACGGCTGCAGGTACGCCAAACCACCACTCAAACCACCCCACCAGCCAAACTGCTACTGGCAGTATCAGGTAGAGAATCGCCAGCCGATGAACTAATGGAATCCGAACAGATGCAGCACCGTCGGAGGCTGAGGAGCCCCAGTACCCGAGTGCCTTCACGGCTATAGCGGATGCAGCGCCGCGAGACTGGGTGAGAGCGGCTAGAGTACGCTTGATCCGGCTCATTCTACTGAACTACTGTAGTTGCGCTGCTGCAATATGTTCTCCAACACCATGATCTCTAAACAAACAGGTTCAAGCTTTGTGCACTCGCAGCTATTTGTCAAAAGCGATGCGGCCTTCCCACAGCTTTTCGCCTTCAGCGCTAAACTCCCCCATCCTTATCTCGAGGATGTCATACTCTGGCAATTCCCGTACCACAAAACATGACCCATCGCTCATCCCACCAAAATCATCAAGTGAAAAGTCAAGCACATCGTACCCGACACTCTTGCGCTCGTCGGATAGGATGTCCTGGCTAACGGGAACTACGTGCAAATAGTATCGTCCCTTCACGTCCCCCTGGCTACACGCGGGCTTGAAGAAAAGTAAGCGAAGTCGACTCGCTTCGCCCGAACTGTCCCCCGCCTCTTCTTTGTGTAGGTAAATGTCATAGTCAGAGCGGATGATCGGCTCGCCAGCCTCTGCCAGGAAACGATTGCGATAGTCTTCACCATAGTAATGGCGGAGCCAACTATGGCTGGTTCGCTCCGCATTGAATTGGCCGGTTGTAATGTGCCCGTTGGCATACCAACTGGGCAATTCACGCACTGCAATACAGGTCTCATCAATCCGCCAGCCATGCCCAATAAACTCGAAATCAAAGCTCAAGTGGCTGCGGCCAGTGGGAAGGAGGTCTGTATCGGGTGGAACCACGTGCAAGAAAAAGCGCGAATCCACGTCTTCCGGACCGCACAAGTCCTTCACATAGACTAATCTCTGTTTTTCACGGTGCACAGTGTATGTGGAGCGGATAATTACGTCGCCCTTCACCTGCGGCTCCGGTACGTCTCCATCCGCACTCCGCAGCAGCCAATGGAACCATTCGGGAACGTCATGCGCAACATATTGCCTTCTAAAACCTCTGGGAATCCAAATACTACGCAATACCGAGACTTCTGGCCCCATATCCTCGTAGCGGATAACGTTGAAGTCATGATCCTTGCTAACCAGCACCAAATCGAATATCGGCGATACGGCGCCGATACTCAGAACGGCAACGAGACTCCCAACAAGCCCCCAGTTGCGCTTGGCCCATCTCGCTGTCTTGTCAATCCACCTCTCTCCAAATAGGCTTGCACAATAGTAGGAGAGCAAGAATAGGGCGGGTATCTGCCCGCGCAAGACGAGATCATTGTGATAGCCGTAGGAATACATGGGCAAGAGTAGCAGAGTCGCCAAAGAAGCGAAGAAGAGTAAGTTGCGGCGCAAGCGTGGATTCAATAGGACGAGCAAAACGGCCAATATGACAAATTCGCTCAAGTACAATATCGGCAAAACTCTCGTCAAGTTCGGCAAGTCGCTCGAGTGGATCTGCCATATCCAGCCCCGATCGATATCTCCAGTTCCGCTCGACAAGTAAAAGAAGAGCAAAGCCGCCAAAGGTGTCGCCAACAACAGATTTTGCCAACGCAGGAAAGGACGGAGACCGTTCTCAACAAGCATCACTGCCGCGAGCGGCAGCAGGCCGATAACGATAAAGGGTGACCAGAATGTTGCCGCCGTTAGCACGACGCCACTCACCGCGAGAAATCGCCCGTGCCGGCGAAGCTGCACAATCAGCAGAGCACAGAGCCCACCTGCTATGAAGTGCTGCGGGATCAACATCAATCCATACATTTGGGATAGGTACATTACCCTTACATCCTTCAGCCATATCCCATCCAGTCTATTCCGCCCTATCCGAAACTCTGGCCAACCCTCCCAGGCAAATTCAATTTCAAGCCACTCCATTCCCTCGAGTAGGATCCCGCTAACTAGGTCCATACCACTGAAGAGAACGAGGACTGTTGCCGCGGCTAGCACTCTCCATCCACGATGACAACGCGTGAAGAGCACCAGCGTGAGGCCAACCCCACACCAAGTCCACAAAGGCACTGCCACGTTCAACGTCGCCGGCCCAAACCAATTGCCCACCAAGCCTGGGACCATGTAATAGCCCAAGTAATAGCGCAGTAGGGAGCCAGGCTGACTTATTTCCCCAGAAAAATAAATGGATAAGTCAGGCGTCCAGGTCGGCAAGAAAACCGGCCAGTTGCCGCGGCTGAGATCTAGGAATATTGCTTGGTGCTTATCCCAGTGGTGGTTTTGGACGTCGAAGACACCCCCAGCGCCGGTCACCATCACCCACGCAAGAGCAATGAGCAGCAGCGCGACGGTGGTGGGCCGCAGCGCAGAACGCAGAGCACTCAAAAGAGTGCGCCGGTTGATCTTCGCTTGCCCAGTCTTTAGTACCTGCCAGACCCCTACAGCCACCAGCAGGGCCAACGGGACACCGAACCACCACTCAAACCACCCCACCAGCCAGACCACTACCGGCAGCATCAGGTAGATGATGGCAAGCCGGTGTAGTACCGGAATCTCTTCAGAGTCACTGTCGCCCGAGCGAGGGGAAGCGGTAGATCCTTGCGAGTCTAGTGCTACGTGAGAGGTGTCCTGACCGGCACGCAAGAACGCGCCAATAGCGCCAAGACTACGATTGAAAAGGCTCATGCGCACATTGTAGCTTTAGTCGGCCCTAAGGAAAACTGAGAGACTCAGATTACGACGAAGGGCACATCGCGGGGATTCTCCGGGCCGACGTAGATTGCGTCAGTGGGGCAATAGATTTCGCACAGCAAGCACGACTGGCAGTCATCTTGGTAGCGGATGTAGGCCTTCTTGTTCCGGTCCATGCGGAGCACGTCGAGCGGACAGACCTTTACGCAAAGGGTGCAGCCAATACACAGGTCCTCATACACTTTTTCAATTGCCACTATTCACTCTTTCCAACTAGCATCGTCATAACACAGGACCTGCCCAACCCCACTGCTGGGCGCTGCGCCCGGTTGCAGTAGGCTCAAAAGCCTCTTCAGCGATCATTTTAAGGTTAGTTAGCTTTTCCACCTGTTGCAACTGCTTGTTGCAATCTGCCTCTCGCAGAGCGCAGTAGAACCCACTAGGTAGTAGGGGATTGCGCCGCCGCCTTTTCGAGCAATCCCAGTTTCTCTAACCGGTCTCGCGGCACTGGGGAGTAGCGGAAGACCGGTTCGCCGCCGGCATCCGGCTCCGCGATGATCCAGCGCAGCCAGCCGCCATCGTCACGCTGCGGATAGTCTTCACGGTAGTGCCAGCCCCTGCTTTCCGTCCGGAGAAGTGCCGCCTCATACATTAGCGCCGTTGTCAGCGCCGTTGCCTCAACCTCGAAGCATTTCACAAGCTCATGGAAGTCCGGCGCAAAGAGGCGCGGCACCGCCTCCTGCCGGAGCGTGCGCACGTGCGCCAATGCCTGCTGCATGCGGGCCTCCTGGCGAAAGATGTTGAGTTCGGGCGGCATGACCTGGGACTGCAACTCCCCATACACCGCATCAGGCAAAAGTCCGTCCTTGCTTTCCATGGGGCGCAGTATCTCGGCAAACAAATCTTCCTTGCGGGCGTCAGCGATCTCTTCCCAGCCTGCATTTTGGGCGAACTTTCCTGCACTCACGCCGGCGGCGTAACCGCTGCCGTTCGCCCAGGCGAGATTGAGAAACGTGATGCCGCTGGACGCCCCGACCACGTACCCGCGCGTCGCCGCGTCACCGGCAACGAACAGGCCGGGCACGCTGGCGGCCATCGAGGTATCAGCGAAGTGAATCCCCGCAGAGCCCGATACAGAGCCGTTGAACCCGGGATGCCATTGCGTGCGGTCGGCGAACAGGTCCTGGCCGCTGCGGCGGGCAAGCTCCGCGATGTGCTTGAAGGCGTGCAGCCACATCTCACGGTCCGTCGCGGGAACCGCAGAGAGATCAAGCTGAATTGGCCCACGGCCCTCCCGTATCTCTGATGCCATACCGCGGGCGATTACATGAATCGCCGGGGGCACCTTATCCGAGTATTTGCCGAGGAACGGCTCGCCCTCACCATTCAAGTACTCGCCGCCAATGGCAGCTAGAATGCACTGTCCGTGACTATCGAAGCGTGTATTGGTGGCAATGTAGCCGTTGGCATACTCCATGTTCATCAAAGAAGCCCCAACGTCCCACGCCAGCGCATACGCCTCGCCGCAGAGCATGTCGTGGCCGAAATGCGTGCCTTTCCACGCGCAGCCTCCCGCCGCGAATACTACGGACTTCGCTTGGATCAGGCAGAGCCGCTCGTCCTGCCGCCGGATGCCTACCGCACCGACAATGCGGCCGTCTTGCACTAAGAGCTTCACGATAGCCGTGTGGTCGAGAAGCTTTGCCTGCTTCGTGCGCAACACGTGCTTTCGCATCAGCTTCATCAACTCGACACTGTCCAGGCCCAACCGCCACACCGTCTCGCGCGATCCCACGTAGATGAGGCGGCGGTGGAGCGAGCCGACTTGACCGCAGGCCGCGTCGTCGTGACGGTCGAATGGCGCATCCCAGCCATCCAACTCAGCGATGCGTTCGTAATTGGCTTGCACCAGCCATTCGACCCATGCCGGGTCAAGCAGAAGCTCGCTCTCGCGGCAGTGCTCGCGCACGAAATCGGTAGGATCGTCCTCCGGCGTCAGGTGCAGCACCACGCCGCCTGCAAACACGCTACAGCCGGAACCGCCGACAAATCCCTTATCCACCACCAGCGCGCGGCTCCCTTGGCGGGTTGCCGCGATGGCGGCCCAGCAGCCTGCCAGCCCGCCGCCGATTACCAACACATCGGTGGTGTAAACGTCATGGGGTACGTCCATCAGCGCTCTTCCTGGTCCCAGGAGGCGTGCACGCGAAGTAATCGGATGAGCTGGTCCAATGCATAGCCAATCACGCCAATGACAAGAATCACCGCCATCAGCTCACCGTAGTTGAAACGGTCGCGAGTATCCAGAATGTAGTAGCCAAGGCCGTCGGAAACACCCAACATCTCGGCAGGCACTAAGACCACCCACGCGAGGCCCACCGCCAAGCGCAGTCCGGTGAGCATGTCCGGCACGACGGCCGGCAGTATGACCATGCGCACAAGCTTCCATTCATTGGCGCCCAGCGTGCGTGCCGCTCGAATCCAGCGTTGGTCCAAACTGCTCACGCCATGGGCCGTATTGATGATCATGGGCCACACCGCCGCAATGGCAATCAAGAAGATGACAGGGTTACTACCAACGCCAAAGACGACTATGGCAATCGGCATCCACGAGAGGGGCGAAATCATGCGGATGAACTGAAACGCCAGGGAAGAAGCGCGTTCGGCCGCACGGTAATGGCCGATGATTACGCCAATCGGCACCCCAATCGCCACCGCCAGCGCGAGCCCCATTCCAATCCGCTCTAGGCTCGCCACAATGTGGGAGTAGATGACACCGCTGACAAAGAAGCCCACAAGCTCACGGAAAGCGTTTCGCGGTTGAAAAGCAATGACGATACTCGAGTCCGAGAGCAGGCCGCTCGTCAAGAA
This sequence comes from Chloroflexota bacterium, assembly GCA_965221905.1. Taxonomy (GTDB): domain Bacteria; phylum Chloroflexota; class UBA11872; order VXOZ01; family VXOZ01; genus VXOZ01. Next base: position 1,385,101 of record OZ244922.1, on the reverse strand, counting down.
CTGCCAGAGCAGAAGAATGACAAGCAAACCCAGAAGCGGGATGCCGACGCCGCGGAGACGCCCTGCCCACCGTACGAATACCGGCGTAGAATCGGCTCTCGCCGCTTCTGATTCGGTGCGTGCCTCGTCGCGTGCATGCTCAGCCAGCCGCCTTTCGGTGCTCGCGGCCTTACTCAATGCCGATGATCTCCTTGCGCTCGAAGGCTTCATCTTCCGCGATATTAAATGCACCCGGTCCACCGGCTGCGTTATACGCTTCTCTGACCAACGTATACTCTACCAAATCTTCGGCAGCGTGATCGCCCGAAAGATCACCCAAGAAACTGGTGTCGCCTTCGACCTTCGTCTGTTTGATCTGATTAACTAGCTCGATCGTGTAGGACGGATACGGCCAGGGTTGGAAACCAATCCGAGATGCGCCCCACTCCGGATGATGAATGGCGTTGGTGCCCTGGGCCCCATAGGTCTCCAAATCATACTTGCCCATGGCGCGCTCGATCACGGGAGCGCCCTGCGGTAGGAGCCCGCTGCCGTCCTTCGAAAGGAGCAACGCCGTGCCGGGAATGTCTTTCAGCGCGCCGAGTTGTGCTTTCGCAATACCGTTTAGCACGCGCTGGGCCCATTCCGGATTCTCATTGATGTACTTTTCGTTCAGCACCGCGACGCAGCAGGCGTGATCCTTCCAAATGTCGCCAGTGAATCGAACTATCTTCCCATTCGCCAACAACTCTCCGGCGGCATTGAACGGCTCGGCGACGATGTAGCCGTCTATGGAACGATTGCCCAGTGCGGTCGGCATGTCCGGCGGAGCCATTACAAAGAGATTCACTTGATTGCCGGCCAACTCGCGGTTGCGGTCTTGGATCACGGCTTCCAGATTGTGGTGGCGCAATGCCATCTGCAGGACCACGTTATGGATCGAGTACCAGAAAGGCACCGCAATCTGCTTGCCGCCCAGGTCCTTGATGCCATTTATGCCACCCTCTTGATGCACAGTCAACGCCGACCCGTTAATGTGGTCCCAGGCCACCACTTTTACAGGAAACCCTATGCCGTAGCGCATCCACACGGTCATCGGCATCAGAAAATGGGCCACGTTGACCTGGTCCGCCATGAAGGCTTCAGCAAGTTGCGACCAGCCGCGAAAGAGCGCAGGCTTTTCGGCATTCAAGCCCTCGTCAGCAAAGTAACCGCCGGCATACCCGAGCGTGAGCGGCGTAGAGTCCGTAATCGGCAAGTAGCCGACCTTCACGGGAATGTCCGACACCTTGGACGGGCTAACCGGTCCTCCAGTATTCTCCACATCGTCGTCACCGCCGCAGGCGGCAAGAAGCGGGCTGGCAGTGGCGCCCAGCGCCGCTACGCCAAGTGCACCAAGGAATTGCCCACGCGTAATTTTCTTGGACATTCTGTTTCTCCTCGTATGAGTTTAGGCATTCTTGCGGTCAACAATACAGTGCGGCATCTGGCTTGTTTTGCTTCCCAAAGCAACGCCGCGGGTTTCTACTTCGTTAGGCGATCATGAATCAAGCGGCTTCCCGTGAATGGGGCCGCCAAAAGACAGCCCATACCAGCAGCAGCCTGACAAAGCTCCTGCACGACACCCTGATAGAGCTTGCGGGACGGCTGTGGTATGTACGGCATATTGAGAACTCCCTATATGTGATAGTACTGCTCGCGGCTGTGCGCGAGATTGAACTCGGTGAAGACCTCTTCCCGCAGACGAACCAGTTGCGGATCAACGCGATCCCGCGGATGAGCTATCGGCACCTCGATGACCCGCCGCAATTCGCCAGGATGCGCGGACATGATCGCCACTCGGTCGCCAACGTAAAGCGCCTCATCGATATCGTGCGTTACAAAGACTGTGGTCACCCCCTGGGCTTTCACAATCCGTACGATTTCCTCTTGCATTTCCATCCGCGTAAAGGCATCCAGAGCGCCGAAGGGCTCGTCCATCAGCAAGATTTCCACCTGGTTTGCAAGTGCGCGCGCCAACGCTACCCGCTGCGCCATACCGCCGGAGAGCTGCGACGGTCGGGCCCGCTCAAATCCCCGCAGTCGGGTGAGCGCCACGAGGTCCGCAACAATCCCCCTTCTATCGCCCTTGTACCGCCGTGCGTCAAGGCCGAAACGGATATTTCCCTCAACGGTGAGCCAGGGAAAGAGCGCATAGTCCTGGAAGACCATGCCGCGTGTGTAGTGCGGGCCCTCTACCGGCTCACCGGCCACGGTCACAAAACCGTGCGAGAGGCGATCAAGACCCGCTACGACATTTAGTAGGGTGGACTTTCCACACCCGCTCGGCCCCAGGACGCACAATAACTCTCCCTCATCCACAGATAGGTTCACGTCCTGAAACGCCACCGTAGCGCCGTTCCGCGAGGAAAAGACCTTCGTGGCGCCGTCCAGCACAATCTTTGCCTGCGTAGAGGAAGCATCGCCAGTGATCTGTGTCGTTACCTTTGCCACCGCCAAAGCCCATCCTCTCTGCATAAACCGACACTGCATGCCGAACACGTAATCTTTACTAAGTAACTTTACTTAGATAATATATTAACTAAGTAACATAGTGCTGAACCGGTGTCAAACCACGCCGGTTTGTATAGAATGGATACGGTAGCGTTACACTTACCGGAGGCTCTCTATGGCGCAGCAAGCAGATTCCGAAATTCCTTTTGGCACGGTGGACAGTGCGGAAGCAAAGCAGATGATCGACAGTGGTGAATACCAGGTGATTGACGTGCGTATGCCCAATCAATTCGCAAAGGCGCACATTCCAGATTCCGTTTTGGCGCCGTTGCCTGTACTTTTGCAGAAACCGTGGGAGTTCCTCGCCGACGACAAGATCATATTCGTCTGCGAAGTCGGCCAGAGCAGCCAGGTGGCCTGCGAGATCGCCGCTGCCATGGGCCTGGAAGATCTCTTCAACCTGGGACCTGGCATCGTGGGCTGGCTCAAAGACGGCTATGCGGTCGAGGAAGGGCTGCCGCAAGTGGGCTGAGTCCAATTCGCAAGGGCGCCACATTCCTTTCCTATCCAGACGGCTGCTGCCCGCTGCAGCAGTGTACAGAGAGCGTCGTACTGTTCCCCCCGCGTAGGGATGATCCCCATACTCGACGCGGCTGCTGTATATTGAATCTAGAGTAGCTGCGCATTCGCGCAGCCTTCCACTCCAACCGTGGGAGATTGTCGCTGCTCAATTCATGACCGAACAGGTTCAATCCTTCATCTTCCCGAGCATCGGGGCGACGCTGTCCTTGCTCGCCCTGCTCATGTTTTGGTGGCTCGCCGGACGAACGGTCTTGGCAGAAGTGGCAGTACACTCCGGCCCCACGTTCCTGCGGCGCATCGCCCGCAACGCGCTCGTACCCCTAATGGCGGTGGTCGTTGCGCGCGGCCTCATGTGGGCATTTGCCGCCTACTATCTCCGCGTAATTAGTCTGCAAGACTTCGGCTACTATGCCGTTGCCGTCAATGTAATTGGGTTCTTTGGCCCGCTCACTGACTTCGGACTGGGTGTACTCCTCATAAGGGACGTAAGTCGCCGTCCCGACGCTGCCTCGGCGTACGTCGCGATCGTACAGCGGGTCCGCCTCCTGCTCTCACTCGCCGCCATTCCCGTCGTGCTCCTCATAATGCTGGGTTACTGGAATGCCGATAAAGTGCAGGCGAACACCATCCTGGCGGCGGGTCTGTTGGCGGCGGCGCTCATACCGTCAAACGCCGCAATTACTGCGCACTCGCTCTTTGCCGCTCGTGAGCGCATGGACTTTACGGCGCTCGTGCAGATCGCGACGGCGCTCCTCACGGTAGGCCTGGGCACATTGGCAATTGCGTTCGGTTGGGGCTACGTGGGACTAGCCACCACGGCACTTTTTGCCAATATCGTCACTGCTATCGCACTGTTCCGTGCGCTGCCTCGCGAAACCAAGGCCGCCGCGCCGTGGGATGGGAAGTTAGCACGCACGCTCATGCTGGCGTCGTTTCCGCTCATGCTCAATGCGCTGCTAAATGTCCTCTTCTTCCGCATTGACATACAAGTGTTGCATGTGATGCGCGACATCTCAGAGGTCGGGGCCTACGGCGCCGCCTACAAGTACATCGAAGCCTTCGTCTTGCTGCCTTCGGCGCTGGTGCTCGCGCTCTTTCCGGCCCTTTCGCGCGTTGCTGCCTCAGACCGCGCTGCTCTGCAGGGCATTCTTAACAAGGCTTTACAACTTTTGCTCGTTATTGCTGTAGGTAGTGCCGTTTGCTTTAGCGTCTACGCCAACTCTTTCATTTGGATTCTAGGAGGTAGCAAGTTCTTACCCCACGCCGGCATCGCACTCGCGATTCTAATCTGGTTTCTACCGATTAGTTATGTCAATGCCATTACCCAGTACGTCTTGATTGCCCTTGACCAGCAGAAGTGGATCGCCATCGCCTTTGCGCTGGCCACTGCCTTTAACTTGATTACCAACATCATCTTCGTCCCGCGTTACGGGTACGCGGCCGCAGCAGCAACGACGGTGCTCTCCGAGATTGTGCTGCTAGTCCCACTTATCGTTGTCGCGCGCCGCCAGCGCATTTCGCTGCCCATTGTTAGCGCCGGGTGGCGTCCGCTGCTTGCCGGCGGGGGCATGCTGGCCGTCGCCCTGCTGACGCGCGGTCTTCCCGCTTTGCCGAGCATGGCACTCGCGGGATTCGTCTATCTCGGCCTGATTCTTGTGCTTGGCGCTCTGCCGCGCGAAGATCTCGCGCGTTTATGGGGCGCGTTGCGCGGCGCACAGTCGTAGACCGCATCCCAACACCCCCGTGCGCCGCCTATGCTATGCTCGTATGACGCGCGCAGCCGTATCCCGACCAAGGCGCCGCCTCATAGGACATAGCACGCCTTAAAACCGGTCTAAGAGAGTTCGGCACTGGCTAGTGCAGTTAGACCGCACCGGCGCGGTCATTCCTGCGAAGAACCCCTCATTACCGTAAATCCGGCTTTCGCAAGAATCCATCTTCGTCTCGCGTCATAGAATTGGCTTCCACCGAAGTGACGGAGAGTAATGAAATAGCATCCGGGAACGGCGCCGATTTCGTGTAGAGCGTATAGAGATGCGACGGAAGGAAGACGCATGACGTTGGAGAACGAGAATGCCCTGGACCACAGCGCGGTCGGCGAACTCTGGAACGCAAACGCCGAGGCTTGGACCACGCTCACTCGCCTCGGTTATGACAAGTACCGCGACCACATCAACACCCCGGCTTTCATGGGTATTCTTCCCGATGTGACCGGACTGCGGGGCCTCGACGTGGGTTGCGGTGAAGGTCACAATACCCGCATCGTCGCCCAAAGGGGTGCGCGGCTGGCCGCACTCGACATTGCCGGTCGCTTCATCCGTTATGCCCAAGAGCAGGAGGCCCTGGAGCCGCTCGGCATTACCTATCTCCGCGCCAGCGCTGTGGAGATACCGCTTACCGACGCCAGTTTCGACTTCGTCATGGCGACCATGAGCATGATGGACGTACCGGAACAGGACCACGCCATCCGCGAGGTAGCGCGGGTGCTCAAGCCCGGCGGCTTTTTTCAGTTCTCGATTCTCCACCCCTGTTTCATGACGCCGCGTTTCAAGTGGGTGCTCGATGAGACGGGGCAGCGGGTCGCGATGGAATGCGGCGATTACTTTAGCCCAGAGCAAGGGACTATCGAAGAGTGGATTTTCGGCTCCGCGCCTGACGAACTAAAGGAGCGCTTTGCGAAATTCCGTATCCCGCGCTTCTTCCACACCCTCAGCACGTGGCTGAACATGCTGTGCGCGGCAGGTCTTTCTATTGAGGAAACCGCCGAGCCCTTTGCCGGTGATGACTCCATCGCCATCTACCCCAGCCTCGCTGCCACCCGCGTCATCGCCTGCTTCCTCCACCTCCGCTGCCGCAAGCCGTCGCAATGAATTGCATTGGCTAACCGCTCATTTTGTGGTCCAATATTGAGAATCACCCAATGGGGTCATTCGCCACGAGTAACCGTTTAATGTTTCAACCTTGCGCAAGCCCAGGACAGGCACGCGCAGGACGAACTGAAATGAGCCTCCAAACGGACTATCTTTGGTCCGGTCGCATCGTGCGCCTAGAACCGTTCGTGCTGAGCCTGCCTGAACCCTTGCGCTGCGCTTGCCACAACGCCCGTGTTGAGTCCGCCGAACCGTTCGTGCTGAGCCTGCCTGAACCTTCGCGCTGCGCTTGCCACATCGCCCGTGTTGAGTCCGCCGAACCGTTCGTGCTGAGCCTGTCGAAGCACTCTTGAAGAGCTTACCAGTCCATATTGTGGGAAGGGCGTTTATCAAGAATTGCGATTGGCTGAAGTGTCTCATCAGTCCAAAAGCAAAACACCAAGCGGTACAAACTTACAAGTGGAGCCTGACCATATCGCAAGTAGTGAATACCGCAGACTCCGGTCGATTTGAATGCGGCGTTCTATTCTTCATAGTTCGGCTGGCACTACTTGACAGCCAATACAAACAAACATAACATTGACGGAGAATAGCTCGTGATTGGTTACGTGGCCGGAGAAGTATCGGCTATGATCCAAACGCTCGCAACAGCTTGGTATGTCGGCGCAATCTTTGCCTTCGCCATCGGATTTGGCGTAGCGTCGCTCCTAGGGATGATAGCGATTGCAGCTAAGTGGGGCTCGTTTTCCATTGGTGTAGGACCGCTGCGGTTCTTTGAGTACTCAGGCAGGAGTGGCTCCACAATCTTCGCCGTTGCGTTCCGCGGTGAACTCCTTTACCTCGCCATCGCGGTGGGACTGGCGAACGGCCTTGCCACACTGCTCTTTGCGTAGCAATAGGCATCTTTCAAAGCTCTTGGCAACGGGAGGAGAAGTGGAAATTGCTGAAGCGTTTCATGGCTGATTGGATTAAAGGCGGGCTTTTTGTAGTCGTGGTGACCAGCACCACCTCGCTGCTTATTTCCCTAATTGCAATAGCTGCCAAATGGGGGTCGTTTTCCGTCCATATAGGTCCTGTCACTCTCGTGGAATACACACGCGAAGCAGGCTCAATAGTCTTTTCCACATCCTTTGTGTTTGGGCAAGACCTTCTGCTTGTCGCGTGCCTGGGAGGACTGGTGTACGCGCTCAGTGTCCTCTATCTCTCATTGCGTATGATCCCACTGAGCAGCAAGCGGGACTAGTCGCCCTTGGCACATGCCGACTATCGGGAAGCCACAAGTGTGGCACGAGCATACTGACTGCCACCTCTCGACCCCAAATATGCGCGGCGACCATACAGTCAGACGAGAATGCTCAGACTTTGCTCGCCGGAGGTCCTCTGAGATGCGCACGTGATGAATGGTAGGCCCGCGTACCGAGCGAGCTATGTAGGCGCGCCGGCTGGATAGAGGAACGGCACCCAGGTCTCGTGCGGCGGAGAGGGCACATACCGCAAGTGTGCCAGATAGCCCTTCAGCCGCGGCTTGCCAGGACTCGCAAGCAGTCGCATGCGCGCTTCTTCTGCAGTACGGCCGCCTTTGCGGTGGTTGCAGTCCTTGCAGGCGGAAACCAGGTTTTCCCACGTGTGGCCGCCACCGCGGTGACGCGGCATGACGTGATCAATCGTCAACTCGCGGGTCTGCACGCCGCAGTATTGGCACGTGTGACTGTCCCGACGGAAGACCTCTTGGCGCACCAGGCGCGGCCCTATAGGCGGCCGCTTGACCAGGTAGTGCAGTTTGATTACCGAAGGTCGTATGTAGCGAGCTTCGGCCGACACGAGATCATCCGCATATTGCTCGATGATCTCCGCCTTGCCGTTGAGCAATAGAATAAATGCCCGCCGCACGTTACAGATATTCAGGGGCCGATAGTCGAGGTTCAAAACAAGAACACGCCTGTTGATGCTGTTCATCGGTGACCACGCCTACCAGAAGGAGTTGGCATTAGTCTTGTCGACGTTCAGCGTGTTGTCAGTAATGCTGCGGAAATCGCGCCTCCTGCCAACCGAACAAACTCATATACCAACTCTTGCCTGTATTCTAGCTTGATACACTTGCGTTCACAATACCGTTGACCCTGGGCGTACCTCAAAGTATACTGAGATTTGAGGGCATCATTCTGTGCACGCACTACAACTTCCTGTGAAAACCTCGCTTCGGTGGCCATGCGCACTGCTCACGTACAGCATGTTTGTCGACCCTCGGTGGTGCCTTTTTCGAGAGACGCGCTTTTGCGCTCGTCTAAGCAATTCAACAAGGGGGGCTTAAATGTATTCCAGTCTGATTGGCAAAGTGGAGAAAGCAAACCGCTATACGGAAGAGCGGGACCGGTTTTCGTTTACCGCCTTCACCGTACGCGTGCGCGGCGACAATAACGAGCACGAGGTCTCTTTCAAGGACGGCGAGTGGCACTGCGACTGCGACTTCTTCACAATCTACGGACTGTGCAGCCACGGCATGGCACTTGAGCGCATCCTTGACGAGATGGTCTCCGCCAAGATGACGTTTTCGGATATGATCAAGGCCAAGACCGGGTCTGCCCTGCCGTAGGCATTGTTTCTGCTCGCGCCCACTGCAAGCCGACCGTGCAGGCCGGGCCTCATTGGCATATTGATCATCAGGCGCTGCGCTACTTTTCTGTCTTTGCTCACATGTTCAAGATTGACCCACAAGCGATCGAAATCGTTCGCAGCACCCAGCGCAGCAAGACCGTCACCGGCGAGTTCAAGCATGGCAAGCTGCGCGTAATCGTGCCCGCGAGCCTGAACAAGGCCGAGGAAGCGTACTACGTGGCGAGAGTGCGCGAGCGGGTTGAACGGCGCGAGACCAAGCAGCAACTTAATCAAGGCGATCCGCTCCTCAATCGCGCTGCTGAACTCAATACGCAGTATTTCGCCGGTACGCTAGAGATCGCCTCCGTTACTTATGTTACTAATCAGAACTCCGTGTTCGGTAGTTGCTGCGTGCGCCGCAAGACCATTCGCCTTTCGCACCATCTCGCTGAGGTGCCGGAGTGGGTGCGAGACTACCTCCTAATGCATGAGATGGCCCATCTCGTCGAGCCGGGCCACAATCGGCGCTTTTGGGAGATTGTAAACCGCTACCCCCGCACCCAGGAGGCGCGGCGCTACCTGAAGTCGTTCGCCAGAAACGAGCTAGCTGCAGAGTGACGCTTGGCCCAGTGTTGAGTCTCCTTCAGGAATCCAGGTTGCGCCCCTGAGGACATTCCTTGATTGCTCATCCTATGGCATGCTGTATTCATGGCAACAGCTAAGAAAAAAAAGGCACGCCGCGCTGACAACGTCCGCGACCCCAACAACATGGTGGTGGTGACAAACCGTCGCGCCTTTCACGACTACCACGTGGATGCTACATTTGAGGCCGGACTCGCGCTCGTGGGCACCGAGGTGAAGTCAATTCGCGCCGGCCGCGTTAATCTGACTGAAGGGTTTGTGCGCATTATCAGCGGCGAGGCTTGGCTCTGGAATGCCCATATCTCACCCTACCAACGTGGCGGGTACGTCAATCACGAGCCCACACGCGCCCGCAAGCTGCTGCTCCACAAAGACCAGATTTCCACCCTGCGTCAGCACTTCCAAATGAAGGGGCAGACCATCATTCCGCTCCGACTCTACCTGCGCAACGGCCGGGTCAAAGTCGAAGTCGCCATTGCGCGCGGCAAGAAACTCTACGACAAACGGCAAGCGCTGGCAGAGAAAGACGCCCAGCGCGAGATGGACCGCGCGACAAGAGAGTTTGCCCGGGATAGCTGGTAACCGCGCGCACCGGCGAGGGTTTGCTTGAGTCAAGCGTCCCTTGTAGCTTGCGCCCACCATTCGCCTATGATTCTTAGGCCGGTTGTGCACACCCTTTTCTACCATTCTGCAATCATCACGCAACCCACACATTTTCCACCTGTTTTCGAAATTGGAATTTGCACGGAGATACGCGCAATGACGAGCCTCTTTGCACGTCCAGAGTCCAAGCCCGCGAGTTCCGTTCGGGATTCAGGCTGAGTGTCCGCGCTGGTATACTGTACCCACCGTCAACCACCCAAGATTTTTCTTGGTGTAAGAACCGGCGGCAGGTGGGCGTAACCATCAATAGTCAAGACATGGGAGGGCAGACCCGATCACAGGCTCTTGCCTGAGCATCTTGCAGGCAATTCGCTATATCCTCTTGGGCAAGCAGCTTGGATTCAGGGCGATGCCCCCAGCGTGTAGTCTTTAAAGCAGAATTGGAGAGTGATTGTGAAGGAGATTCGTATCGGCCTTGCCGGTCTCGGCGGGCGCGGCCGTCACTGGTTGAAGACGTTGGACGGTTTCAATGGTTATCGCGTCACCGCGATCTGTGATCCCATCACCGAGCTCCATGAACCATCCTTTGCCGTCCTGGAAAACCCGGATTCGGTAACGGCCTATACACGGTACGACGACCTTCTAGCGGATCCGAATGTGGATGCCATAGCGTTGACGGTCCGCTGCAAAGAGCAGGGCGCCTTGGCGGCGCAAGCCCTGGAGGCCGGCAAGCACGTCAACTCCGAGGTGCCCGCCGCGCACACGATGGAGGACTGCTGGCGCATCGTGCTAGCAGCCGAGCGCAGCGGCCTGGTCTACCAGCTCGCCGAGCAAAGCCGCTTCTCCGGTGTCGTTACAGCGTGGCGCGACTTGGTGAAGGAAGGGAAACTCGGCAAGATAACCTTCTGCGAGGGCCAGTACATCGGCCATAAAGATCCGGCGCGCTACCACCGGCTGCCCGGCACGGCGCAGCTTGTGCCGATCGCCGATCTTGCGGCTCATCCCGAGGCCGAACCCACATGGATCAACCTCATGCCGCCAATTCACTACCTCCCGCATGAACTCAGCCCGATCCTCATGATCATCGACGACCGGGTCACTGAAGTGACCGCCATGAGCACGCGCTCACCGAGCTACGTTCACAGTGAAATTCAGCAGCCGGATATCCAACTGGCGATCATGAAGACGGCCAATGACGCCCTCATGCGCCTTGCCGTTTCTTACACCCAGCCCACCGCGCCGCGGGATAACCACTGGTGCCACATCATGGGCACCAAGGGTTCGGTCGAGTTGGCGCGCTCGCTGCGCGATAGTTCCAAGCTGTGGTTGGCCGATGCCCAAATGCACGACCTGGCCGAGGTAGATTGGCGCCCGCAACGCACCGATGCGCCCCAGGAAGCGCGCGGCAGCGGCCATAGCGACACCGACTACTACATCCACGCCACGTTTCGCGATGCGGTGCTCAATGACGTGCCGCTGGAGTTCGACATCTATAAGGCAATGAACACCGCCGCTCCTGCCGTTCTCGCTTCCGAATCTATCGCCCAGGGCAGCAAGCTCATGCAGGTGCCGGACTTCCGCCCTGGACCTAACCGGCGCAAGGGTGAACTGCCCGCGTAAATAGATGACAGCACGGCTTGGTTGGTGACAATTGCCGGCCATAATCTAAGTGGAGCGAAAGATCGCGGCATGGGGGGTTTGTCCCCCGCACGAGAGAAGAGGGGTTTGCCATCCCTGTGTGAATGTGAATCCGGCCGACCTGCAACGAAGACCATGGCAGGTGGACGCAGGTTGCAAACCTGCGCTACCCCACCGCAAGGGTTGGATCCTGAGTTCAGTGGACGCAGGTTGCAAACCTGCGCTACCGGGCTGTAACGGTTGGATCCTGAGTTTGGTGGACGCAGGTTGCAAACCTGCGCTACCGGGTCGCGAGGATTGTATCCTGAGTTCGGTGGACGCAGGTTGCAAACCTGCGCTACACCGGGCCGCATGGGTTGGATCCTGAGTTCAATCGAGATTGGATTAGCTAGAGTTTCGCGATAAGGGGACGTCAATGAGCCGCGATTTACCTGCGTGGATCACTTTTCCGGAAGAGGACTGGGTGACAATCACTCCCGCAGAAGCGGGCCTCAATCCGCGCGCGTTTGAGGAGTGGTTGGGCAATCTGGACCTAATGGGCGCTAGTTTTGGCGGCGAGGACCACTCCGGCAACAAGTGGGGCACTATGCTCACGCGCGGCGGTTATTGTGTGCACGTCTGGGGCGACACGCACTACCGCTTCCAGACCGCGTCAATGGGCAAGGCCTTCATGTGGCTACTGCTTGGATTCGCGGTGGAAGACGGCTTGCTGGACGTCGATGCGCCGATTCACCGGACGTGGACGGGTGAAGGCGCGCTCTCCCATCCCCACAAGTACCTCAACCGCGGCCACCATGAGAACCTTACCTGGCGGCACATCATCGGCACCAAGTACGGCCGCACCCATCAGGGCGGCTTTCCCATGGAAATTGGTAGCGAGTACGCCAAGGGACGTGCGGGACGCTCCCAGGAAGAAGCCGACAAGTGCTGTCCGGCCTGGGCAAATTGGACCGGCGATCCCTTCTACGATCTCTATTCCCATGCTGCGCCCGGCACACAGGAGCACTACAGCAGCGCCGGCTTCTGGCGGATGGGGCAGGCGCTGACATACGTCTGGGACCGCGACCTTAAAGACGTGCTGGATGAGCGGCTCTTCGGCAAGATTGGCATCGCGCCCGATAGCTGGGACTGGTATTTCGGTGAGGATGTGCAGTCACAGCAGTATTTCTACCCGGAGATCCCTGACTCTTACACCTACCTCGACCCGCCGTACCGCATCAATGGTCACGTGGTACGCAGCGGCCCCGGGTGGGCGGTCATGTGCGCCGCCGACATCGCCCGATTCGGTCACCTGCTCGCCACGCAGGGCCAATGGCAAGGCGAGCAACTGATCGACCCCCAATGGCTGCGCGGCCACGGCGGCGGCAACCGCAGCGGCGTCAGCGGCGAAAGCACCCACCTCACCGCCCTCTCCCAAGTTACCACCGACGGCATCGACCACGTCCACGCCAGCGCTAAAGCTAGCTTCATTCCCGAGCACATATTCACAGGGCCCGTGCAGGTGTGAGGCAGTTGATGGCTGGAAACGAACTCTCCAAGCCCGTGGAAACCCCAATCGGTTTGACTTGAGTCCCCCATGCTTTTCCGGTAGCGCAGGTTTGCAACCTGCGTCCGTTCGCCGCGCGAACAGCTTGTATCGGCATCCGTCATTCCTGTAAGTGTCAGGTAATTCGTTGACAGATTTGAATACAAGAGCAACTAAACGCAGTACCGTATATGACTACTACACATGTCATTCCGAACGGAGCGCAGCGCAGTGAGGAATCTACAGTGCTGAGCCTATTAATCTATGTATGGCATGGACCCTAGATTCCTCACTGCGCTCGGAATGACATTGACAGTCAACACTGCCAAGTGGGGAGGGGACTCTGTCAACGAATTAGTCAACACGTACAATTCCGGCGGAAGCCGGAATCTAGGGTCAGCAAATTATGCAGAGGCGTACCCAGTCGTTAACCTTAGACCCTTGACATCCGGGTCCGCTTCCAAGAATGGCCTTTCATAGCCCTTTGGGCATACCTGAACTATTGAAACACAGCCGCTAGAAAGGCGCTGAAGGAAGGGCAGCGGCCATCGGCAGTGGCTAGTTTCCAATAGCCGCCTAATCATCCAACTCGCTGACTGATTTTGGCAGAGCGAACGTACCGTCCTCATTTGGCGGAAAGTCTAGCACCTCAACCACTGCATCCAAGTTGATTTGGCCATGGATGTGGGGGAAATCCTCCTCACCCTCCGCTAAGCCATCTGGATCCAGCGGCGCAGTCAAACAATCTACGGCGATGCACAAGAGTACCAGGTCCGGCCGGCCGCGAAACACAGTATCCGCCACTCTAATCACCTGATCGGGCCGGGAGCAGTGGATGAACCCCTGCGGGGCAAGTGGCGGTACAGGGTAGCTGCCTGCCTGCCGCGCCGCTTCCCAAGCGGCACGTTGCGTGATGTGGAGGATACGCGTCATGCGAAGGCCTATTGCCTTGTACTTCTCAAATAAACACGTGCTCTACCTGTCTGGTCAAGTATACTGACAAAAAGGGTGTGTGCACACGGAGTTTCTCATGGCTTTACCTATTTGGTCACTGCTGAATGTTTGCAAACGCTCATTGTTTCCAGGTAAGCGGGAATCGAAGACGCAATTGCTGCGCCGAGCCCTGGATTCCGGCATTCGCCGGATTGACGGATCAACATCGGAAAAGCCCTGGCGATCCCGTCACGTCCGCATAGTCCGCCCGCTAGTGATTGCGGGTGTTTACCTGCTGCTGCTCGCGGCCTGTAGCGTTACTGTGCATCCTGGAGCGCCAACGGCTACGCCGACCGTAGAGTCTAAAGCCCAGCTCCTTGCAACTGCCACGGCCGTGGCTCCGACTGCACCGGATATGCTGGAACGCCTTGCGCGAGAGTGCCGCCGGTACGGGAATTGTGACGAACCAACCAATTGGAATGCGATAGTTCTCGCGTTGGAGCAGCGTCCGCTGCAACTGCCGGTTCTTGAGCCGGGTGACGCCTGTGCGGAAACTCCCATTCGCTCGGTGGAGGGCTATCTGTATCAAGTCATGGGAGAGGGTCCCGTCTATAGCTTACCTTATCTGACGAGCATGAGCATTAACTGGTCCGCCCTTTACGCGCACGACGGGTGGTACTGGAACAAAGTGGTATGGACCCGCGACCCGCAGTACACCGGCCCTATTGTGATCCGCGGCCGCCAATTGAACGGCCCGGAATCCCTGCGCTTCCAGCGGATGGGAGACGGCCACCCGGCGCCGGAGTTGGCTCATTCGTCGCTGCATTTTCCCGCGTACACCACCGGTAACCGTCTCGATACACGGGGTTCAGGCTGGTGGGAAGAACTCTTTACATGGGTCGTCGTACGGGCGCCGGGCTGCTACGGTGTTCAAATCGATGGCATAGGCTTCAGCACGACAATTGTCTTCGAGGTGTTTGGACGGTAGGCACAGAGGAAGTAAACGGGCCTCAGACCATTTCATTCTGCGTGGACAAAATGAACGCGTCGTGATCCTCGCGGTTGCGCAGGAAGGAGACGGGAGATTCCTCCGTGAGAAACCCTGCCGTGCCGCCGTATGCTGCCAGTTCCGATGCATATTGCTCCGCCAGATGCGGCCCCTTCGGTGAACCCTCAGCACTTACGTCAACGGTAACAACCTGATCGATCGCAAAATGATCAATTCCACTCAGTTCGCGAAACCGGTACCCCATGGATAGATGTCTCCCGAAGGCGGATTTCGCATGATGGCTCCAGCCACACCAGACAAGGAGTCTAGCTCCTGCCGGTAGTGCATCAAGAGTGTTGGCGATGGTGCGCGCCTGCTGGTCTTCGCGCCAATTGAGCCTCTCCATGAGAGCGTTGCTAAGGCTGTGTGCCTGCTGCTCTTCGTTCAAGTTGCTACTCTCAAACTTCTTGAGTTCTGCAGGATGCGCCTCATAGTCTGCCTCATAAGGAACCAGAGTCCAACCGCGGTCGAGCGCCGCTTGCATGAAGAGCCGCATCTCCGGTTGGCACAAGTAACCTTCTACAGGCAGAGCCGGTAGCCGCCGCGTCCGGTTGGCCTCAGCGGCAAACGAGTATGGCATCAGTGCCTCCATGGCAAGGTGGCACACACCGGCCTGATGGGCCGCGGGCAAGATGCGCCGGCCGATCTCCCTCGTGCGGATACACCGCTGATAGCCGTCGTGAGCCTCATTCATCATCACGACGGTAGCGCGCTGAAACCCAATCGTAACCAGGGCTTCAGGACTGCGCCAGATTGTCTTCTCTTCCATTTTCCCCGCTCCTGCCACAGTTATTAACGTATCGTAGCTCTTAGCGTACCATGGCAAGAGGCGAAAAGCGTGAACCAATACGGTAGTGAGGGCAACGCGCGGTACCCACCTACACCGCCTGCGCGCTGGACGTAGCCACCAGGCGCACGGTCTCTCTCAGAACCGCAATGGTCGATAGGGCGTGGGCAGAACTACCTCGATGTCGTCGTGCGCTAGGGCGTCCAGAAAGAACGTGGGGTCTTGGGTGTGGATGGGAACGAGTTGCTGGGGGCGGATCTGGCAGATTATGTCGAGCAACTCGGTGCCGCTGGCGTGGCCGGAGGCGTGCAATGGGTCGTCCTGCGTTTCGCCCAAACCGTGAGACTCCACGCCGAAATGCTTCAGCCAATGACCCAGCCGCTGGTGGTCGATCGCCATTTCCTCATTGAAGGCCTCGCTGCTGGAGTAGATGTAGACCGCCGGTACCGGCGCAAGGCTCGCCAACTCGTTGATGTCCCAGAACGAGAAACAGAGAATATAGTCACCGGGACTGTTGCGCACCTCTTCCGCATCCACGAGCAGGGCGTTATGCCGCTCCAGGAGCTTCTTCTCCCAGCCGCTGACGCGAGCGCGACCCTTCTGGTAAAGGGCAAAGTTCGGTGCCGTGCCAAAGTCGGGTACCTCATCGGGCGCGGCATAGTGCATCGCCTCCAGGAGGTATGCGTCCTTATTGAGTACGGCCAAGCGTCGACCGGTCTCCCGCGCAATCTTGTGAAAGATGAGGAGCCGTTCCACGTTGCGCGGGCCGAAGTCGGCAAAGACCAGCTTGCCCCTCGCTTGCCTTACTATCTCGGCTGCAGTTTCGTAGACATCTTGTTCGGATGTGGGAGCACTTTCCGCTCCGCGCGTCCCTTCGCAGAGCAAGACCGTCGGCTTGAGCGCCGCCAGCGCCGCCACCGCCTCTTGTGTCTGCTGGCCATGCAGACCGTGCAAGCGCAAGTCGCCGGTATACGCCACCCAACCGGCGGTAGTCTCCACGGCAAACGCCGCCGCGCCATAGATGGAGTGGTCCACCGGAAACCAGCGCAAGGCGTTGCCCGCACCGATTGTATCGCCTGCCGGTTCCACGGGCGTTGCCGCCATGCCTCTCCGCGCTTGAGGAGACTCGTGCCAAAACCTCTCCGCTTCTAGCGAAAGCGGCCCCGAGAGCACGCGCAGCGGACGCTGCTGCAGAGGCGCTCCCCGCATAGTTTGCAGCACGCCATCCTTGCTCTCGCGCGGGACGGCATATGCCATTTCCCGCTCCATGTCGGACGGCCCGCTATCCTGGATCGCTTTGGAGATAAGTGCCGTAAGGGCCGTGGTGTAGAGCGGAATGTCGGGGCGTAGGAAAGAGACCGAACCGGTGTGGTCCACGTGAGCGTGGCTCAGCAGCACGCCATCCACATGGTCGAGCGTGCGGGAGAGCGGCTCAGACTGCCAACGCACCCAAAAGTCGGCGTCCGGTTCCAGATCGGGCCGGTAGATGCCCTGCAATGGCGGCAACATTCCGGTCTGGAAGAAGTCGTTCAAACCATAGCCTGCACGGGGATTCAAAAACTCTTCGAAGTATTTCCCCCGCGCCTTGAAAGAAATGCCGAAGTCAAAGAAGAGGCGTGTGGCGCCGTCAACGAGCAGGATCTTGTTGCCCCCTATCTCGTTGCTGCCGCCGTAAAAGAAAAGCTCAGGCATTGGCAATCTATCTCAGCGATTCACTAGTGACCAACAATCGTAAATGAAATGTAGGGGCGGTTCGCGAACCGCCCCTACTCAATCTCGATTCTATTGTCAGCGACGACGCTACGAGCAATCCTGCACCCCTAGATAAACAGCGGCGCCAACACGAGCGAACCGCCCCTACAAAATCTCGATTCTATTGTCGGCGACGCTACACGCAATCCTGCACCCTTAGATAAACAGCGGCGCCAACACGAGCGTAATCGTGGAGAAGAGCTTGATAAGCACGTGGAGGGACGGTCCGGCCGTGTCCTTGAGGGGGTCGCCAACGGTATCGCCGACAACAGCCGCAAGGTGCGCCACCGAATTCTTGCCGATCACGTTGCCATCAGCGTCCTTCAGATTGCCCGCCTCAATGTATTTCTTGGCATTATCCCACGCGCCGCCGCCGTTATTGAGGACTGTCGCCAGGATGATACCGGACATCGTACCTACCATGAGGAACGCCGCTTCCGCCTCCCAGCGCAAGGCGACGCCAACGATGATCGGGGCCGAAATTGCCAAGACGCCGGGGAGAATCATCTGTCGGAGGGCCGAGCGGGTAGTAATATCCACGCAGCGGGCATAGTCGGGCCGCACCGTGCCTTCCATAATGCCGGGGTTCTCCGCGAACTGACGACGGACTTCCTCGATGATATCGCTCGCCGCGCGCCCCACGGCGCGAATCGCCAGCGAGCTAAAGAGGAAGACGACCATCGCCCCGATGAAACCGCCAATGAAGACCTCGACCTTCACCAAGTCCACTTGTACGGCCTCATACGGGAGGTTCAACTCGAACCGCACCTCATCGAGAAACGCTTGGAAGAGGAGGAAGGCCGCCAGACCGGCAGAGCCGATGGCGTAGCCTTTGGTGAGCGCCTTGGTGGTGTTTCCTACCGAGTCGAGCTGGTCCGTAATCGCGCGAGCCTCTTCCGGCGCGTCCGACATCGCGGTAATGCCGCCTGCATTGTCGGTAATCGGCCCGAAGGTATCCATCGAGAGCACGTAGGCAGCGCTCATGAGCATGCCCATCGTCGCCACCGCCGTCGCATAGATGCCCTTCACCGACGAGCTCACACCTTCCACTTCGGCCATCGTGCCGAGCCAAAAGGAAAGACCCAGCGCCAAGACAATCGCGAGCACCGACGTGGCGGTTGTCTCCAGGCCGAGGGCAAACCCGCTAATGATATTCGTGGCCGGCCCGGTACGGGAAGCTTCCGCAATTTCCTTCACCGGACGCCAATTGCCGGACGTATAGTACTGGGTGATGTACACAAAGGCTAGGCTGGTCAAGATGCCTACCGTCCCTGCCCAAAAGAACATGAGGTCTTCCAGCAGATAGTGCACCGAGACGAACATGAAGATAATCGAGAGCCCGGTAATCACGTAGTAGCCCTTATTGAGGGCCGACATCGGATTATCGGGATTGGCGCCACGCGCCAGGAAGATACCCACAATAGAGGCAACCAACCCAAATGCGCGCACGATCAGCGGGAAGAGCACCCAGGCTAGATTATTGGTAGCAACCGCAAGGCTCGCCCCGAGGATCATCGCCCCGATATTCTCGGCAGCCGTCGACTCGAAAAGGTCCGCGCCGCGACCGGCGCAATCGCCCACGTTATCGCCTACCAAGTCAGCAATCACCGCCGCATTGCGCGGGTCGTCTTCGGGAATTCCTTGCTCAACCTTACCGACCAAGTCCGCGCCCACGTCGGCAGCCTTAGTGAAGATACCGCCGCCAAGCTGGGCAAAAAGCGCCACGAAGCTAGCGCCAAAGCCAAAACCAACGATACTGCTCACGACCGCAACCGAATTCTCCGGCGTGAGGTCAGTGCCGCCGTAGATCAACAGCATTGCGCCGACGCCGATAAGACTCAGCGCCACGACGAGGAAACCGGAAACAGCGCCGCCGCGCAGTGAGACCTTCAGCGCTTCTTCCAAGCTCGAACGAGCGGCGCTAGCAGCACGTCCGTTCGCCTGTACGGCAATGTACATGCCGACGAAACCGGAGAGGCCCGAACATATCGCGCCCACCAGAAAAGCCGCTGAGGTCTTGATGCCGAGCGTAGTGTCAGATGAGAAATAACCGACAATGGCGCCAATCACAATCGCCGCCACAATCGCCAAAATCGCGATCGTGCGGTATTGCCGATTGAGAAATGCGGTAGCGCCTTCGAAGATCATGCCCGCGATTTCCTGCATCTGTTCGGTACCCCGGTCGCGGCGCAACACATCGTACGCTAGCCAAATAGCGAAAATAACCGAGATAATACTGGCAATAGGGACTGCCCAGACTAGTTCCACGTTACTGTGTACCTCCCGTCGTTGGCACGTTGCTCTGCCTCAACACCTCGCTCAAGCCGCTGAAGAATGACTCCATTTCCTCTTCGGTTCCAATAGTAATACGCAAAAAACGCTCCAAACCGTGTTGACGGAAGTAACGCACCAGCACCTTCTGCGCCTTCAATGCTTCGAATACGTCCACTGCCGCGTGTTGCGTTGGCTCGACAAAGAGAAAATTCGCGTCAGAGGGGTAAACTTTGCAGGGAAATTCCTGCGCCAACCTGGCGGCTACGCGCTCGCGTCGCGCGCCAATTTCAGCGCAAACTGCCCGCATCCAATCGTAGTCTTCCAGCGTTGCAACCGCAATCGCCTGGCTGGGTCGGCTGACGCTATATGAATCTCTGAGCTTCCACAAGGGTTCCAAGAGCTCGGGTCGCGCAAACGCGTACCCAACGCGGACTCCGGCGAGACCGAAAGACTTGGACATGCTCCGCGACACAATAATGTTGTCATACTGCCGCACCAAGGGCAACGCAGACGCTGAAGCAAAATCAACGTAGGCCTCGTCTACCACCAGCAGACCGGCACACTGCTGCGCCAATCGCTCTATCTCAGAGGGAGGCGTATACGTCCCCGTCGGCGAATTGGGGTTTGAGAGCGCCGTCAACGTCGCTTGCTCCGCTGCCAACGCATCGATAGGCACCGCAAAGTCGGGGCCCGGCTCAACGGTTTTGATTACGGCATCCTGCATGTGCGCCCAAACTTCATAGTAAGGATAGGTGGGGAACGTGTACGCTACGGTTTGCCCTCGGTCAACGTAGGCGCGAAAGATCAGATTGAGGATTTGGTCCGAGCCGTTATCAACATAGATCCACTCGACGTCAAGCTCATAAATCTCTGCCAGCTTGTGGCGCAGGTCTCGCGCCAGGGGATCGGGATACCGTGAAAGGGCCTGATTGGCTTGGCCTTCCAGCGCCGCCAGTGCCTTTGGCGAGGTGTGCGGATTCTCATTCGTATTGAGCTTCGTCCACCCCGGTCCCTGGGGCTGCTCCCCAGGCACATATGGCGACATTTCCTGGACGGCTTTTCGTGCGACCGGAATCACTGGTTGTTTCGCCTCCTCGGCACGTACTTCGCTATTGTGCCTTCCGCTTGCTGCAACTCCCAGCAGACCAAGGTCGCCATTAGTGCAGAAGCCCTGACAATTAGAGAAGTCAACCCTCGCCAACATATTGGCAACTGGAGCATTATAACGAACATTGTGAATAATGTCACGTAAGATGCCTGCACGTGCACGAGGAGCACGCTAGCGACTGCAAAAGCTTGACAGAGCAGTCATTCTACACCTGCAATTCGCGAATTGGCACTCCCGCCACTGTGCGCCAACTGCGCCATTATCTAAGTTGCCGCCTAACGCTCATTGCTGTCACAGCCCTGATGCAAGCTGCCGGCGTTCGCCACAGCCGCGATGTGTGCTACCGTTTCAAGGTCAGATGAAGTGCCGAAGCGATGGGTTATCGGTGCCTGTGGCTTGAGGAATTCAGGGCAAGGGAAGGGAATTCTATCATAGGTGTTTTGCAGAGCAAGATCGTAAGAAAGCTCTCACTCTGGGCCTCTTGGTTCCTCAGTACCTCGGCATGGGCCGCATTGTGTCTCTCCCTCTTCCTGGGGCGCACCACGCCGCTGACTTTGAGCCGCTGGTGGCTGGTGTGGCTCGCCGGAATAATCTTTGTTAGCTTAGCAACACGCCTTTTATTTATCGCTGTCTTGCGGCGTGGAATGGGGGCCACAGGCACGTCGCTCAGTGCTCAGCGGCGCACCGCTCTAACCGATATCCCGCTTGCCGTCACTTTGCCGTTACTCGTGCTTGTCTATCTCTCCGATGGCTTCAATCACACCCTCAGTTCTCATCCTCTGCTCCAATGGACGGTAATCTTCGTGCCCATTGGAGCAGCCATTGTCATCCATGAAGCCATACTCAATCGGTCTGCGCCGCACTGGGCAAACGCATTCTCCAGGATTCCGGCCCTCAACCCTCGCACTATTCTATTCGTGCAGGACTTGCTCGCCATTGCCCTTCTCGTTGGGATTGCACTACTCTTCTTCTGGCCGATCTTCACCGGCCGCGTGCCGATTCCCGCCGACCTCCTGCCCTACGGCCCACCCTGGGGCGGTTTGCTGACAAACGGCCCGCCGGTGGTTCGGAATCCCGTAGGATCGGACACACTTTGGCAGGTGTATCCATACGCCCATTTTCGACATTGGGTTGCAGACAGCACCCTCTTACCTTTATGGAACCCCTACGTATTTGCGGGTACGCCCTTCCTCGCAGAGTCTACCAACACGCAACTGCTCCAGCCTCTACACGTGTTGTTTGCCATACTTCCACCGGGAGCAGCGATTGCTGCCGTATCTCCGCTTTACCTGGCACTGGCCGGCATCAGCATGTACGCCTTTCTGCGCGTCATCGAACTTCCGCGCGGAGCCGCCTTGGTAGGAGGGATTACGTTTACGCTTGCCTCAGTCGCCACTTGGTGGCTGATTCTCAGCTACATGCAGGCAAGTGTGGTGTGGCTCCTACCCATGGCACTGGTGGGCATTGAGATAACTTTGCGAGGCCATTGCCGCTGGGGAGCGCTTGTGATTGCCAGCGCGATCGGGCTGGCATTGCTTGGGAATACGCAAGTGGCCTTTTACATTTCGCTGGCAATTGGCCTCTATGCGGCTTGGATGCTGGCAGCACGTTGGATTCGAAAAGAGTTGAACAAGGACACGCTGCTTATTCAATTTGGAATTCTCACGGGCAGCGCAGTCTTGGGCTTAGCCATCGCAGCGGCACAGCTTCTACCGAGTTTGGAGCTAACGCAATTGTCCCATCGCGCAGCTATTACAGGGCCCACGGCTCATATTCCACTGCAATTCCCGCAATTGCTATTCCTGCTGTTACCGGGACTTGCAGGTTACCCGCCTTCGGGCACAATTTGGGGCGCTGGTAACTTGGTCCAAACATCGTTGTATGTGGGCTTACTGCCGCTAACCTTAGCGTTCTTGGCCTGGTGGACGCGCCCAAATCGTTATCTCGCGTGGGGTGCAGCGGTCACTATAGTTGGTCTCTTGTTAGCCCTGGCTTGGCCGAAGCCTGAGATTCTTGCTACGATTTTCCCACCTTACCAGCTTTTCCCCCAGCAGGGCCGCATCTTGCTCTTGGCAAAATTTGGGTTGGCCCTAATGGCTGCTTTTGGAGCTAAGGCTGTGCTCGCCCACGTGAAGCTATCCCCGGGCCGGATACTGCCACTGTTTGCGGCCTTTGCAGCTATCTTGCTAGGAGCAGCAACAATCGCTTTCGCCATACAAGAGTGGCCCGCTCCGATGGCAGAACAGTATCCTAAGGCTCTCTCGGCATTGCGTGACAGCCTCATGTGGTTCGTGGCCATGGCGCTGGTAAGCGGTGGCGCGCTGCTTCTCGTGCTCCGCTGGGGCAAGCATATACCGATCAGCTGCATTGCTCTCTTGACCGCGGCTACAATCCTTGATCTTGCTGGCTTTGCCGCTCCGCTCTACACATACGTCCCTGTCTCCGCGCTCTATCCTCCTACGCCAATGACCGCCTATTTGCAGGAACAGCGGGAAGAGCGGCTCTTTCGCATCATCGGCGTGCCGCGGACAACCTTTCTGTCAAACTCGGCAATGGTATACGGCCTTTCCGATGCGCGCGGTTACAACGCGCTTTACCCTTTGCGAGTCCTGCAGTTCGCCCACCTTGTCAACGGCTTGGACCCGCTTGCCGCGTCTTCTTCTACCGGTGGCTATACGGGCTTCTATTCCGACCATCACCGCATTGACTACGATACGCTCCATGACTTGCGGCTGCTTAGTCTGCTGAACGTCGAGTATATCGTGCTGGATAAGCAGTATCGGCCTACGCCGCCGTTGGACCTCTCCGAGCTTGACTTCGTAATGGAGCAGCAGGGATTGCGCGGCGGCGTGCTCTACCGCAACCCTAACGTCTTGCCGCGCGCGTTTCTTGTCGGAAGTGCAGTGACGGTGGCAGACTCCGAAGAAGCCGTTAGGCGCCTGCGAGACCCGGATTTTGACCCCGCAATGCAGGTTGTCCTTGAGAATGCCTCGGCGTTGCTGTCCTATCCGTCGTCGCAAGAGAGTTCCGTGGATGTCGAAACCCACGCGCCGGAGCGCGTACGCATCCGTGTGGAATCCGATGCTCCCGCGTGGCTCCTGCTCACCGATACCTATTATCCGGGCTGGCAGGCCACCGTGAATGGCGATGCGGCTCCCATCTACCCAGCCAACGTACTATTCCGGGCAGTTGCCATTCCGCAGGGCAGCAGCACCGTGGAGTTTGCCTACCAACCTGCCTCCTGGCGCTGGGGCGTGCGTATCTCCCTGGCAGCACTCTTCATTTGGCTTATGATCCTTCTCTACCCTTTGCGAAACCGATTCAAGACCCAACGCGTCCACGGTAAGCGGGCAGGGCTGCCAGCGGACTTACGATAGATAGACACAATCCGGCCACACGTGCTAGCGCACAGACTCATGGGCAGCTTGGGGTCTGGACGCTTTCCCGGAAGTGCCGCAAGCAGTCCGATGGCAGAGAGTAAGTTCGCTACGCCATTGTCGACTCAGGCCCACCTGGCAGTACCGAAGCTTCGCAGCATGGGCAATGCAAGACTAAGTAGAAGCGGAATTAGTAGCTTTGGGCTTAGATGGGTCACATGCAAGTCACGTGGCCGTACCTAGGCCTAAGCCAGACCCTCAAACTGTCATTCTCTGAGGAGCCCTTTGGCAGGCTCAGAATAGACTCCGCGACGAAGTATCTAGAGTCGGGAGCTTTCTAGATTCCTCGAACTCTGGTTCGCCGCTGCGCTCGGAATGACAAGAACCGCTGCCTCGTAAAGGCTTCCAGCCTAGGTCTACTAATTCCGAGTAGAAGGCAAGTTGCCCTTGAAGAAAACAGAAGAGGAGTACCCTGAATGGGTACTCCTCTTCTTATGTACTAGAATACTAGCAACTACTGGATGCAGCCGCCATCGGCCAGCCAGTTCTCCAACTGACCCTGCGTGCGCTCCAGTCCCTCGGGCACCGTCAGAGTGCCCGCAACCATCTCGTCCCACGTCTCCCGCCAACCGGCGTTGAACTCGGTCTGCTTGAATATCGTGGGGGTAATGCGGCTATTGGCAGCCTGCATGAGATAGACGTTGACATCCTCATAGTCGGTGGTTGTTGCCGGCGTGATATTCTTGTTGGCAACATAGCGACCGCCACCCATGGCGGCAACGGCATCAACCACGTCGGCGCTGAACGTATGCTTCAGGAACTCCCAACCACCGTCGGGGTTCACACCGGAGCCGCCGAGATACATGGCGTTGTTTGCCAAAGCGATCTCACGTCCGGCAGGACCGTTCGGCATCGGCGCCATGCCAATCTCAAAGAGATTGTTCGGCGTGATCTTGGCCTCGAAGGTGCGGACGTTGAAGGAGCCGCTGTTGAACATGGCTTGCGTGCCCTCAGTGTATGAGCCGCCCATCACCTTGTGTTTCAGCGCCACGTCCACGTGGAACTGCACTGCGTCGCGGAAGGAGTCGGTCGTGAAGGTGGGCATTGTGCAGCCCGCATCCCAGAAATCGGCGCCGTACGCCCAGGCATACATGCAAAGGTAGGACGTGTAACCGGCGTAGAGTCGCACGCCGCCCTGCACGATCTCATCGCCTTCCATCTTGGTCAGCACCTTGGCGTCCTCCAAGAGCGCTTCATAGGTCCACTCGCCATCGGCTTCCTTCTCGGCTGGGTTCTTCAGGCCCGCCTCGGTGAAGAGATTCTTGTTGAACCAAATCTCTTTGCCGTTGCTGAACCACGCCAAGCCGTATATCTTGCCCTGGTACCTCTCTGTCGTGGCATCATAGAAGTCATCGGGAGAAACGTCGGCATCCGCGGCCAGATAGGGGTCGAGGTTCGTGATGATTTCGGAGCCGATGAACGGGCCCAACCAGGCAAAGTAGCCGTAAACGGCATCAAAGGCAATTCCGCCCGCCTGGGCCGCGCCGGCCTTAGCCGGCAATTCGCCGAAGCTCGTACCGGTTACGGTGAGATTCAGGTCCGGATTCTTGTCCGCGAAGGTATCAAAGATGCTACCCCAGGAGTTCTGCCAAATCTCGTTCTGAGCCAGGTCCACGTGCAGGTAGTTAACCACTGCGGCTTCAGGCGCCTCTGTTGTCTCTGCAGCCTTGGGCTCCTCGGCCATCTCTTCCTTGGCCGGAGCATCCTCCGTCATCATCTGCGCTTGGCCGCAAGCTGCCAATAGCAGCCCTGCGCCGGCCAGCGCACTTCCCCCGAGAAACGTTCGACGTGACAAACCTTTTCGCATACTCAGCCTCCTATGTGTGGCATTCGCTCCCTCTGTTGGTTTCTTGCACCTGAAAACAGAGGAACTATCCATTCGCTTAGGTCATTCTACACAAACAACCCCGGATGAGAATCCTCCCATCCTAACCGTGCAAGGATAGTCTATGTTAACACAAAAGTCAAGTACCTAACGGACGCTTCTTGCAGCTAGGGCGCTTTGCGGTGTGGAAGCGGATTCCTTAAGGAAAGAAGGGCCTCCAACCGGGCACGATTACCGCTCTATCCGCTTACGGGGCTTCTCAAGCTCCCACTCTGCACGCTGGAGCTCTGCTCGCCGCAAGCGAACCCGCCAGAGCCGTCCCCAAAAGAGTGCCAAGGGCATGAGCAGTACCACAATCGCCGCCGGCGCCATCCAATGCGTGCCGATGACGAAGACGAGCGAATCCTCGGCGCTGAAGAAGAAGAGAATTGCCCCGCCGATGAAGAGCTTAATGAGAATCAGCATCCAAATCAGCACCCACCCCGGCACCGGGCTTTCGTCTATCGACGGCTCGATGAGTTCCCGCGGGCGTTCCGTGAGAAGCTGCAGCACGTACTTGCCAAAACCATGCTGTCCAGTCAATTGCCGTTTCATTGCAATTGATTATACCGCATCCGACCGCACGTACCACTGCCGCAAGCCCCTTTGGCGGGAAAGTGATGGCATGAGCACTGATCGGTTGAGGTCTCGCGAAAGACGCGCCGCGTCGCGGCGGGCTGCCATTTCGCCTCACCCTTTACTGGTCTATAATTGACGTAAGCAGAGCTTGTTGCGGGAGTAGCTCAGTTGGCAGAGCGCTAGCCTTCCAAGCTGGATGTCGCGGGTTCGAGTCCCGTCTCCCGCTCCCTCCGTTGCTCGCTCTTCTTTGTGGCTTGGCCCTCGCTTTTTTGCGTTGTCTCGTTGCGATGCGACGGTCCACAAAAATACAGACAAACAGGGAGATCTCTGGCTCGTCCCCGCGGGCCAGCATCCGGTCATAGAGATCGGCATCGTTTGTTGTGGCAACGCCAGCCTAAATGCCAGTGACCGCCTTACCGCCCTGCATACTAGAGCTTCCGATGTCTCCGAGCGAACCGACCGGCTTCCCCTCCCACAGTGCTCCGTGGGCATGAGATGCATCTTCAATCAGAAGAATGTCTGTTCCTTCCACAATCTCGCGGAAGACATCCATGTCAGCCGGATTCCCTTATACATGAGTAACGATGACGGCACATGTGTTCGGCATGATTTTGCGTCGCACATCTTCTGGATCTGCGCAGAATGTCTCCAGATCAATGTCACAGAACACTGGCGCGGCATTGCAGTGCAGAATAGGCGTGATACTGGCGTGCCAGGTAACCGACGGCACGATGACCTCTTTCCCCCGGCGGGCACCAGAGGCAAAAACCGCCGCGTGGATGGTGGAAGTGCCATTGCAATGGGCGAGGGCATAGCGCGTGCCGACGAATTCCCGGAACTGTGCCTCAAACTTCTCGATCTCATCGTAGGCGCTGCCGTAGTTGTCGAGAACAGCATTCACATACTGTTTTTCCAGCGCGCTCACTTTCTCCCAACGATCATTCATCGGCGCAGTCACAGACTACGGGCCGCCCTCAAGCGCAAGCGCCTCTGTACTAACTACCTTCGCCATCACACACTCCTCTGTGATGTGCAACTGTTCGACTCATTCTATTCGTGATGACTCATGTCCATGCTAGATTGGGAACGAACCGCAACCGAGCACCGTCTCCTCCAAGTGATCTACTGTCGCCACTCAGGGGGGCGCTGCGCGAGGATCGAGTTCATTTGGTCTCCCATGGTCCGCAGCCCTTCCGGCACCGTGGTCTCGCCCTTGATCATACGTCCCATTTCCGCTCTCGCGACCTTGAGTACCTCGCCACGCTCAGGCAGCACGCCGGACGTATGGCCGCCGCTTTCCCAAACATCTACCGCGTCGAGCACCTGGGTGCCCTTGAACGGCTCCAACCACTTGGGATGCCTGGCATATGTGATCACCGGCGGCCACGCGATGGCGCCGAACTGCGGCGTTTCCAGGAATCCCTGTTCAGAGTGTAGCCACATCAGGAAGTCCCAGGCCAGGTCTTGGACCTTGGACAGTGACAAAATGGAATACGCATTACCGAGCACGGCTGCCCGCTGGTTGACGCCCTTTGGCGGTGGCGCAAAGTCCAGGCTCTCTCCCAGAAACTTCCGGATCGTGTTGTGGCGAAAGATGCCGTTGTCCTCCATGGCCACAAACCCTGCCTCCAGGTAACTCTGACCCTGCGGGAGTTGCTCCCGCAGCTCAGCGGGCGGTGTGAACTGATGCTTGAGGTGCAGGTCAACATTGTACTGGGTACCTGCAATGGCGCCCGGATCTTCGCCGAATAGGGCTTTTTCCTTTTTCTCATCCAGGAGTGGCCCACCGAAATTGAGGACATAGGTGCCATGCATGTAGAAGATGTGGTTCTGCGCCACCCGCACAGCCCAGCGCTTCTCATCCGGATTGGTCAGTTTGCGACCCATTTCCAGCAGGTCATCGTAGGTCCAGTCTTTGGTGGGGTAATTGAGTCCAGCCTTGTCGAAGAGTTGCCGGTTGAACATGAAGCACTCACCGCCGAATTGGAACGTCAGCGCGTACAACTTGCCTCCCCAACCCCATGATTCCAAATCTGTGGTAAAGTAATCTGCCTTCTTGCGTGGACCTTTAGAGAAATACGGGTTGAGGTCCACAAGCATGCCGCTGAGGCCCCAGGGGAGAAACCAGTTGAGCTGGTTGTACGTGATGTCAACGGTGGCGGTTCCCGCCGCCCACTCGGTGGCGCGCTTCGTGTTCACCTCACGGTATTCCGGCGTAGTGTTGATCTTGATCCCCAGCGCCTCCTCGCCGATTCGATATGTCTCCGAGAGGGCTTTCCAGCGCGCATCTTCCGGGCTGTGATAGTTAGAGATGGTGATTTCCCTCACCCCAGTCTCCGGGGGCGCCGCTGCCTTCGGCGCTGGCTTCTCCTCAGTTTTCGGAGCCTCGGCGGGCGGTGCTGCAGGTACTGCGCCGCACGCTGCCAGTGTCAAGGCGCTCGCCGCTCCTACCGTTGCTGCAAGCACCTGTCGTCGCGTAATCGTACTGAAGCTCGCTGCCATGGTTCTGACCTCCATCAGTCTTCTACCCGACATTTCCCATATGAACGAGTTCGAGATACAAAGTATCCCTTCCTCGCCACTGCTGAGAGTATAGCACTACCCCCCGCAATGTCAAGGAACTTGCCACCAGCTTTCAACCACGCCAGCCATGCTCTTTTCACCCCTCGCAGGCTCTCGCTCCTGTGCTAAGGCATGATAACTTCTCCCTCATCCCCGAGGGCCTTGCGTTCCCTTGCGCTCATCCTCGCTGTTCACCCATACACGCGGCGCAGGCAGCCGATACGCTCCAGTAGGAGAAGTGACTTGACAGCATATAGAAAGGGCATGCTGTCAAAGGTACCCAGAATCGGCGAGCCTGTTGCAAAAGTCTCCTCCGGCGGGATGCTTGGTAGACAGGGGTGGTCTGCGCATGATCTGCATACGCATGAATCCGTGACAGCTAGGTGGCTGAGAAACGGAAATAGGCAGGAGATGAGGCAACCAGAGCACCACAGGGGCCATGTCGACTACCCCAGCCGCTCGCAGCGGGCTGCCATTTCGCCTCACCCTTTACTGGGCTATAATTGAATTTAGCAGAGCTTGCTGCGGGAGTAGCTCAGTTGGTAGAGCGCTAGCCTTCCAAGCTGGATGTCGCGGGTTCGAGTCCCGTCTCCCGCTCCTCAGATCCCACACTCGCCCAGACTTCTATCCCTTCCGTCCGTTCCAAGTCGCATAGATTTTGCACCTGCACACTGCGATTCGCCCGGTCAGCAACGTCTCTCCCGCTCTCAAGCGAATGTGCCCCAATCACGTCAGGGAAGGGAGCGAAGCCAACCCGCCGGAGCGGACAAATGGCTGCGATCGTACTATTCCCAGCGGAAGAAGCGCCAGGCGAGCAGTGCGGACGCAATCATGAATAGCAGCAGAATTCCAGCGCCCTGCACTATCGACGCATAGGGAGTCGCGTCCACCATGATCTGGCGCAGAATGTCGGCTAGATAGGTGAGCGGAAGCACCACGGCGATGGGGTGCAGGAACTCCGGCAGGAAGTCAAGGGGAAACAACGCGCCTGAAAGAAACATCATGGGAAAGTTCACCATCTGCACGATGGCGATCAGCGCTTCCGCACTGGGCGCCAGCGCACCCAACAAAAAGCCGAGCGCAATGAAGACCAGGGTGCCAAAGATGACAATGCCAATGATCGCAGGCCAAGACCCCACCACTTGGATGCGGAAGAGCGCTAATGCGACGCCAAGCAGAATGCCGGTCTGCACAAACGCGGTCACGAGCCGCACGATTATCATGCTTATGAGCACCATCCAGCGGGATACAGGGGTGGCTTGCAGACGCCGTAGGAGCCGTTGCTGCCGTTGCTCCACCAGGGTTGTTGCGCCAAAGAGACCGAGCTGCGCGATCGAGAGCGCCAGTATCCCCGGTGCAATGTAGTCAATGGGACGAAATCGCTCCGCTTGTACCGAGCGGGTTTCGATTGCCACCAAACTGGGCTGCTGCGTAAACTCGCGCTGCACGCCTTCCACCACCTGTTGCACGATGCTCAACGCCGTCCCCGCAGACTGTTGCTGGCTTACATCGAGATGAACCTGGATAGTCGCCAGCTCACGCCTCTGCCACGCGGCAGAAAGGTCCTCCGGGATAACCACCACGGCCCGTCGGTCGCCTTTGCTAAGTGCCGTTAGCTCGTCTTCCTCAGAGCCGGTAGTTACCTCGAAGAGCGCTATCCCTGCGAGCGCCTGCGCTACCGTCTGACCGGCCGGGCCCTCATCCAAAATCACCAGGCCAACCGGCATCGACACGCTACCGGATTCTCCAAATACAGAGCCGATGATGACCATCAACACCACCGGGAAGGCCAGCGTCCAAAAGAGCGCTACCTTGTCGCGCGCGAACTGCACGCCCGTGTAGTAGGTGAGTGTCCACAGCGCCTTCACTCGCGAATAGTCCTTCCCGTGAGATGGAGAAACACGTCTTCCAATGTGCCTCGTTGAATTCGCAAGTCATCCAAACTCACGGCGAGATCGCCCGACCCCTGTAGGATGGCCGTCATGGATTCGCGAATGTTTGTGGAATGAATGGCAGCAATCCCATCCTTGATCTCTACGTGCGAGACCGCGGGCAGTTCTTCCAGCCGGCCTTTCTCTTCGTTAGATGAGATCGTCACCTCGATTGCCCTTTCCGGTACGAATTCTTCTATCAGATCGCGGGGCGCCCCAAGGGCAAGAATCTTGCCGTGATCGATGATAGCCACACGCCGGCAGAGGACTTCCGCTTCTTCCATGTAGTGCGTAGTGAGCAGTACGGTCTTACCTTGCTGCCGCATTTGCTCAACAATTTCCCAAAGTGCGCGGCGGGCTTGGGGATCGAGACCGGTGGTGGGCTCATCCAAGAACACCAGCTCAGGATCGTTTATGAGCGTCAGCGCTAAGGAAAGCCGCTGCTTCTGGCCGCCGGAGAGGTGCTGGTACTTTGCCTTGCGGCGCTCGTGCAACCCCACCAACTCAAGGAGATCGTCAATCGACACACTGTTGCTGTAGAAGCTGGCAAAGAGTCGCAGCATCTCTTCGACGCTGAGCAGCGGGTAGAGTTGCGTTTGCTGAAGCTGCACGCCAATCTGCGCCTTGACCGCATCGCCCTCTTGCGCCGGATCGAACCCCATCACGCGCACGTCGCCGCTATCCCGCTGGCGCAGACCAATGAGAATCTCTACAGTCGTGGTCTTGCCGGCGCCATTTGGGCCCAGCAAGCCAAAGACCTCGCCCTCCTCGACGTCAAGACTGAGGCCGTCTACGGCCTTGAGGTCGCCGTATGACTTATGCAGGTTTTCTACTTCAATTGCCGACACGGAAGACCCATCTCAACTCTTAACAGTATTCACCAACAATCGTACCATCCAAGGTTTAGATTGACAAACTGCTATCGACGCAGGACTGGTCTTTCACTTAACCATGTTGAACATACTATCTTCACAAGTTTATATTACAACTGCACGTCTACTCCAGCAACGTCTGTTTCTGTGTTTCCACGCTTTAGCAAGAGTCGAGAAGGTACGGCCGGCTGCCGGACTGAACTGACTGGGCCTCAACGTACCAGTCGCTACGGGGCACAAGACCCGCGCTACTTCCCTTTGCAAATCAAGAATACCCTTGTTGCCGGTCGTCGGGCCGACAAGAGCCCCCCGCCACTACCGTGAATTCCCAGTGCGGGCCAATGATATATAATCGCCATTGGTTAACCTTGAAACACTTTATGCTTATTGGGAGGAATACCCGTGGTCATAGACGCTCATCATCACCTCGGCCAGGAAAGAGACTACGCAGACAAACTCATCGACACTATGGCTAAGCTCGGCGTTGACAAAACAGTCCTGCTGGCTACCAACACGACCGGACCGGGAAGCTCAAACGTTGAAATTGAGAAAGCCATCAAGAAACACCCGGAAAAACTCGTCGGCTTCGGGTGGCTGGACCCAGCGCTAGACCCCAATGCGGAAGATACCGTGCAGCAGCTCTATGACAACGGCTTCAAAGGTCTGAAGTTTATCAAGACCCGCAAAGCCTACGACGACCGCTCCTACTTACCCACCTATCAAAAAGCCGCCGACCTCGAAATGCCCATTCTCTTCCACCAAGGCATTGTCGCCCGCCACGCCGGTGATAAAGAGAATGACATCCATTCAGGCCGCATGATGCCGGTGCATCTTGACTATATTGCGCGGCAGGTGCCCGAACTCGTCATGATCGGTGCCCACTTGGGCAATCCCTGGTGGTACGAGGGCGGCATGGTACTGCGCTGGAATCCGAACCTTTACATGGACATCACCGGCTCGACCCTGAAGATGCTGGCTCCGGAGGACGTGGGCAAAATCCTGTGGTGGCGGCGCGACAGCCAGTATCGCGATCCTTGGGGACGCGACGCCTGGGAGAAGATTATCTTTGGCACCGACGTACCGTACTTCCTTATGGAAGACGTGATGAACGACTACCGGAATTGCATGGACGTGCTCGGCGTGCCGCCCGACATCCAGCAAGGCGTCTGGGGCAACACTATGGAAAAGATCCTCACCTACGAGCTCTCCGAAAAGCACCGTCCCTTTGACGATACGGGCGGCCACTACCCTCACGCCATTCCCCAGGATGACAAATAGGCCGAGGACGCGCGTACACTGGATAAGTGATCATTTCCGCACGATGGATTGTGTGCCATGAGTCGCGTGGCTTCGTTGCTGCGTTCGCTCTTCTATATACCTTCCACTGAACGTACCTACCGCCGCAACCTCTCCGTTCTCTTGGGTTGCGAGGCGGTGTGGGGGTGCGGCCTCGCCTTTGTGGCGCCGCCCGTGATCAACGCGCTGCTCCTGCAGTTGACCGATTCCCGAACGATTGTCGGCTTGGTGTATCTCGCCCACGTCGCCTCTTTGCCTGCCTTGATACCCGCCGCTATGCTGAATCAAAGGCTGCGGACGCGGCGTCATTTTCTTGCCGGTTCACGTGCCCTAATTGGGCTCTTCTACGTGCTCATCGGCGTTGTAGTTTGGCAACTCTGGCAGCATCCTGCCGTTGCCATCCTCCTCCTGTTCACGTTGCTTGCCCTAACCTGGCTGACGTTCGGCGCCATCATTGCCCCGGGGTTCGAGCTGATGAGCATTCTCTTTGGCCGCCACTACGGCACGGTGAGCGGCTGGCAATTTTCCGTAAGTCTCACAACCGGCGTTGTAGGCGGACTCATGGCAACGTGGCTGCTAACGGCCTGGGCTTGGCCGACGAACTTCACACTGGTTTTCATCGCCGGCGGAACCTTCATGATTCTGGGCAACATTCTCATTCTGCTCATAGTTGAGCCGGCAACGACGCCGCGCACGTCGTTTCAGTCGCTCCGCGCGTATACGCGCGCCTTGACCGATCAAGTGGCGCGCCATCGGGATTTCATGAGGTTGTTGATCGTGGCTGCCTTGACCGGCCTCTTTCAGTCCGTACTGAACTTCTACTCCGTCTATGCCTTTGACGCAGTGGCCCTGCCGCTGGCTGCCGCCGGGTTGCTGGCCGCCGTAGGATTCATCGCCAGCGCGTGCGGCGCGCTGCTGGGCGGATCGCTTGGCGATAGGCGGGGCCACCGTTTCCTCATGCGCGCCGCGCTCATTGGTTTCTTCATCTCTCTGCTGCTCTTGCTGCCTGCTTGGCAGCCGGCATTCTACATAGCCTGGATTCTTGGCAATGCGGCGCTCATTACCATGATGATCGCTCGCATAAATTTGGCAATGGACTTTGCCCCCGCGGGCGACAAGGGCACGTATACGATGGTGGTCTTCTTAGTGGCGCAACCTATGCTCGGCCTGTCCGCAGTGGGTGGCGGCGTTTTGATCGATCTTGCCGGGTATCTTCCTTACTTTATCGTTACCTTAACGCTGGCGCTGCTCGCGCTGGGAATCACATTCTTCTTCAAAGATCCTCGACTCGCGTCGGACTTCCGCTAAGTCCTGCCCGGACGCTTCCGCGTCATTCAAACATTGCTGCATGAGGAGGCCGGAAAGGGAAATTGGCTTAAGACAGAAGCAGTACAATTGGAATGGTTCATCGCCACAAAGCGTCAACGCAACAGTCGATTCAGCATTGGAGATTGAGAATGGAGAAGCGTAGACTGGGCGGGACTGACATGGACGTCAGTTGGTTGGGATTTGGCGCTGCGCGTATCGCCACAGATGCTGGCTCTCCGGCAGAAGCCGAGGTGTTGCTCAACACGCTTCTTGATAGTGGCGTCAACTACATCGACACCGCGCCCTGCTACGGCGAAAGCGAGGAGACTCTCGGTAAATATATCAGCCGCCGCCGCGACGAATACTGGCTGACTACCAAATGCGGGCACGCCGCGGGCGGCGTCACCGCACCGGAATGGACTGCCGCCGCGGTTACGCAAGGCATAGACCAGTCGCTGCGCCGCATGCAAACCGATCACCTCGACCTCGTTCACATCCACACCTGCGAAGTTGACGTGTTGCGCCGGGGAGACGTGGTGCGCGCCCTCCAAGATGCCCAGCGCAGCGGCAAGACCCGATATATCGGCTATAGCGGTGACAACGACGCGGCACTGGAAGCCATAGGCATGGGTGTGTTTGCCACACTGCTCACGTCGTTCAACGTCGTCGACCAGAGCGCGCTCGATGAGATTCTCCCCGCCGCTGAAGCAGCCGGCATGGGCATCATAGCCAAGCGCCCCATCGCAAACGCCGCGTTCAACCGGCCCGCCTCGCCCTACGGCTATGCGGACGAGTACTGGCGGCGCGCGCAGCATTTCACGGTGCCGGAGGGCGCGCCCGATAACGGCGTGGCGCTGGCATTGCGTTTCTGCCATTCGTTCGACTACATCGAAACAGCCATTGTCGGCATCGACAGTTTGGACCAACTCTCAAGCAATATTGAGCAGGTGGCTGAAGGGCCGCTGCCCGCCGCCGTCTTGCGTTCCCTGCGGGAACAATTCCAAGAGCACGGCCGAGACTGGCCCCAGCTAATCTAAGAGAGATTCTGCAAAGTCTCAGAGCTGTCTTAGAGGTTGTATTCAATATTGCAAGAGCCGTTCGTTGTGAGCCTGTCCCGTACTCGATACGGGGGCGAATGCATGACGTTTCACTGCCCCCCATTGGAAACGCTCTCTAGGGTATCGGCGCGCTGCCCTTTCGAGAGAGTGCTATGGGGTATGCCAAAGTACCAGAAGAAGATCACGGCGCTGATTCCGGTGAGGGTCGCGCCGGCCAGAAAGAAGCCTTGGTAGCCGTACGCGCCTACCAAGTAGCCGCCGGAAAAACCCATCGTACCCCAGCCGATCCCCGCCACCATGTTGGCAACGCCCGCGGCCGTCTCCCGCCAGCGTTTCGGCACTACTTCCATCGTAAAGCGCAGGCTGCAGGGACGCTGAATGTAGGTAAAGCTGACCAATCCCGCATATCCCACCGCCGCCGCGGCCCAATGCGGTATAAGCGCAAAGACTACGGCACTGCCGGCCATCCCCAGACTTGCCCAAAATATCACCCGCTCCAAGCTCCAGCGCCGCGTGAGGAAGGGAGCCGAGAGGGCGCCAAATCCTCCCACAAGCTGGCCGCACGCGGCCAGCATGCCGATGTGCGCGGTGGGCATCACCAGTATCTCTTCCAAGTAGACGTTGAAAAAGGTGCGTTGCGCCCCCTCCGCGGCCATACGCAGCATGATGACCAACCCCATCATTGTTATCAGGAGCACTGGCAATGCGGTCGAGGCGGCGCTGCCGGTGCGCTCGGGGCGGTCTTCCTCCTCCGCAGGCACGGCTATCGCTCTGGTGCTGAAGAGCGCTACGACACCGATCAGCAACGCGACCGGCGCCACGAGGAGCGCCAGCGCAAAAGAAGCCGTATCGGTAATTGGGAGCAATCTCGCTAGCGTCCCAGGCAAAAATCCGCCCACCAGAGCACCGACAAATGCCGCCATGGGACTCATCCCTACGCGCAGAGAGTAAAGGTACATACGTTCGCGCGGCGTCGTGAACTGAATCATGAACGGGTTGCTGTTCACGAAGTAGGCATCGAGCCCCATCGAGGTCAGCGTGTACGTGGCCACGATCCAGGCCACCTGCACGTTGCCGGAGAGGAATTGCGCCGCCGGCAGCAACCCCATGCCCACAGCCGCGAGCACAAACCCCACCTGCAGCATGCGCCGCGTGCCATAGCGCGCCCCCAAGGCCCCAGCGGGCAAACTGAATAGTGCGTACGCCACAAATCCCATGCCATTAACAAGGCCGATAACCGTGGGACCGTATCCCAAGCGCAACAGGTAGAGATTGAGGAGTACGGCATAGATGCCGAAGAAGGCGAATCCCAGGAGCAGGGCGCTGAGAATGAATATCCGCACATTGCGGTTGAAGAGCCGCAGCGCTTGGAAGTAGCCGGTCACCGCCGTCGCATCTTGCGCAGTCTGCACGGAGCGTCTGCCTCCTACAAAACGAAATCGCGCCGTGTAAAACGGCGCGCGATTTCCTGCCGTGTGCAGGGAGTATGGTACCACGCCCGCGAAGCGTGCCGCTCCGGCGATCAGGCAGCGAGAAATACTAAATCGTGAGGAACTTCAAGGCTTGCTGACCGGTAGCGGGGGTTTGCTGACCGGTGGCGGGGGTTTGCTGACCGGTAGCGCAGGTTTGCAACCTGCGACCAATTGGCCGGAAAGAGAACATGGGGCCACTAGGAAACGCGCTCACCTGGAAGGAAAGTACCAAGCCAAACAGCAGAAGTAGCGGTCAATCACCAAGAAGCGGAAGCTGTGCCCAATGGCCCCGCGCATACGCCGTCATCTACAAAGACGCCATGACCGCTTTCACGTGCGCTGCCGCCTCAGCCACGCACTTGACCGAGTTGCAGTGCTCAATGTGCATGGCGATGTCGAGGCCCCGGTCGAGGAGCGCGCGGAAGATCTCCCCGTACGGCACCTCACCAGTACCCACCGGGCGCTCGCCCTTTTCGTCGGCGTGGTACACGCCGTCCTTGATGTGGCCGTTGATGATGCGGTCGGCGTGGCGCGTGATGACCTGCAGCGGGTCGCTGCCGACGACATAGTAATTAGTGGGATCGTAGTTCAGCCAGAAGTTCGGGTGATCGACCATCTCCATCAGCCGCTCGACCCGTTCCAACGTGTGCACGAAACAGGGCGGATCGGCCTCCAGCGCAAAGCGGATGCCGCGCTCCGCCGACCGCTCGCAGACCGCGCGCGTGATGTCCGCGCACGCTTCCCACGTATCGGCTTGAGGCACGCCCGGCGCCGGCGACATGGCGCGCGTGAAGAAGATGTCAACATCCAACTCCTCGCACGCGTCGAGCGCGAACTCGAGCTGTTCCAGGATCTCTTCCCGGAGAGCCGGGTTGCACAGGCCCATTGCGCCGCCCATGGACGTCACCTCTACGCCCAGCTCCGCGCTCGCCGCCTTTAGTTCTTTGCAGTCCTCCAGCGACGCAAACTCCGTCCGCGCCACCTCGATGGCGGGCAATCCCAAGTCCACCGCAAGCTGCACCTTCTCCCGAAACGAAAGCGCCTTCAACCCCGGCGTGCGATACCCAAAGCGGATCACTATTCCCAGTCCTTCTAAGGTTCCTATGGCTTCTGCAGGTCGGAGCACTGCATTGTGCGCTCGACGAGTGTAATCTATGTAAGTCTCAGTCTAATCGTCATCTCTTGGCGCTACCGCTTGTGGACCCCAGTTGCCGTAGACCTCGATGGACTGGCTTTCCAGCTTGGGGCGGACGCCGCGCACAAGGGTGCCGGGGCGTCCCATGGCCTGACCGCTCACCTGGAGATTGCGCGGGTTGCGGTAGCCGAAGCGCACTACGCGCCGCCAGCGGGGCTGTTCGTTGAGCGCGGAGCCGTGGATCGTCCAAATGCTGAAGAGCACCACGTCGCCCGGGTCTGCCGGCACGGACACGGCGTCTTGAAGGCGGTACACGTTCTGATCGAGGTGAGGCGAGCCCTCGCGGCTGTGCTCCAGCGGCCCCAGTTTGTGGCTGCCTTCCAGGAACTTCAGGCAGCCGCTCGTCTCATCGGCGGTGTCGATGTGCAAGATTGCGTCAATGTAGCGTCCGTCCTGGTGGGGGTAGAAGGGGTAGTCCTGATGCATGGGGAACGGCGTGCCGGTATCGGGGCCTTTCGCGTGCAGGGTGCTGTGATGAAATTCCAATTCCGGCCCAATGATGTCCGCAATTGACTGCACCAGCCGCTCCTGCACCAGCGCCCGCGCCCAGGCGGCGCTATAGCTCTGCAGTTCGTGGATGGTCACCAAGAGGCTCTTGGTCTCCACGTCGCTCTGCATCAGTTGCTTGCGCCACGGCCCGGACCACCCCTTGCCGTGGGTCGCGAAGTACTGAATGATGTGGTCGAGCTCTTCGCTGAGCGCCGCTAGCTCCTGCGGATCGAAGACCTGCTTCAACCGCAGGTACCCGTGCTCATTGTAGAAATCCACATCGTCGACGGAGAGTTGTCTTGGCTCTGCAATGGCAACGCTCATGGTCTTTAGCTCCTCTTTCTGGATGTCCCTTGCAACGTTCTCGCTTGACTTGCAGGCTCTATCTTTCGTTAGTTGCTATCCTGCTGCGGCAGCACGCTACTGTCAAGGCGCACAAACAAGATAACGCATGTGGCAAGCGCTAAGTGCAACGTTGCGCGCGCCGACATACCGAACATTGACAAATCGTTGCAGCCTCTTCAATATATAGTGCGAGAGAGGGTCTTCGGAACATAGTTTGCTTGCCGCGAGACCGCTGTAAAGCGTGCATCATACCGGATACTGCACAGCCTTGCGGCGGGAGCGTGATGCATCCTGTCCTGTTTGGGATTTCTGCGCCGCATTGGCTATACGGCCGATTCTGCCATCAGGCGGGGGACAAGCCCCCGCGCTACAGCTCGTACGATGCTCTTTTGATGTCATTGGGTTCTTGAGGCGCGATACTAGCGATTTCTACATAAGGGCACAGAAAAGGAGGAGCTATGCTTGCCGACCGCATGTTCCGTGCCGCCATGCTCGATCCGCTGGTGTTCGATGAGATCAAGGAAGACCGCGCGGCCATGTTCCAAGCCGTGCAGGTCATTGTCATCGTTGCCGTCATCGGCGTCATTAGCAGCGTGGTGCAGGCACTCAACGCCCCGGTAGATTCTGCTCTACAGACAAACATGCTCAACAACATCGCGGTCTCCGCCGCTACCGCAGTCTTCGGTTGGTTGCTTTGGGCATTGCTCGCCTATCTCATTGGCACCGGCCTCTTTGGCGGTACCGGCAGCTACGTGGAAATGCTCCGCGCCCTTGCATTCGCCCAATCGCCGTCGGTGATTACCATTCTTACCGTGCCGCTGGTATTCGTTCCGTTTGCCGGGGCCGCCCTGGGAGGTCTCTTGGGACTCGCGGCAGTACTTTGGGTCCTGATAGTCGACGTCATCGCAACCCGGCAGACCCTGGGCATTAGCACCGGCAAAGCGACAATCACTACGCTCATCACTGCCATCGTCTTGATCGTAATTTCGCTATCCATTACGTTTGCGTTCTTCCCTGAGAATTTCCAAGTAGAAGGCCTCTAATGGGCCGGTCCCGGCACTGCCGGAGCCCCGATCAGCGTGATGCGAGCAGAGAAGTCCGTGGG
This sequence comes from Chloroflexota bacterium, assembly GCA_965221905.1. GTDB lineage: Bacteria > Chloroflexota > UBA11872 > VXOZ01 > VXOZ01 > VXOZ01. The sequence continues at coordinate 1,344,759 of OZ244922.1, read as the reverse complement.
CATGGGAGAACGCACGCAGTACCAGGACAATTCCAGGACAAGCTTAAGGCCATAGAAACTTAAGATACTTAACACATACATTGCTTTTTCTAAGTTCCTCTGCTAGCATGTAGCAAGAACTGCAAGTATGTTTTGTCGCTTTGTGGGTGGCACCGTGTAGAGAGAGTTGCAGAAGCACACAGAAAGGAAGACGCCATGCTCGTCAACCGCATGATCCGCGCCGCTATGCTCGATACCAGTCTCTATGAGGAGGTGGAGCACGACCAATCTGCTACCAGTCAAGCCATGCAAGTGGTGCTCATCGTTGCCCTTGCCAGCGGTATCGGCAGCGCCCTATGGAAGCTCTTAACCCTGAGCCCAATCGATGCCGTAACGGGTCTCGTTGGCGGCATCCTTGTCGCAGTACTCGGCTGGCTGGCCTGGGCGTTGGTCACCTACATCATCGGCGCCAAAATATTCGGCGGCACCGCCACGTATGGTGAGATGCTCCGTACGCTCGGCTTTGCCCAGTCGCCAAACGTGCTACTGATCTTTACAGGCATTCTTGGAGGCATTCCGTTGCTTGGCGGCTTGCTGCGGCTCGCCCTACTTATTTGGGTTCTCCTCGCAGGCCTCATCGCGATTCGCCAGGCACTCGACGTAGGTACCGGCAAGGCTGTCTTGACCGCAATCATCGGCTGGATTGTGATGTTCATCATTGTGGCTATTGTCGCCTCTGTGTTTGGTATCGGCCTACCGGCCGAAGAAGCTGGTGCTATGTTAGGCACACTTGCCATCGGCTAAGAACCACAGTTGGCAGGAAGCAAAGAGCGAGTAAACACCGGGCCGGATTCTTGAGTCCTGTAGAGGGAGTTTGCGGCAATCCAAGCGCACTATTCTCGGTGTGTAGGAATAAGCCGTTCGTGCCAAGCTTGACTGTCCTGAGCTTGACGAAGGATTGGTGCATGAACGGCTTTGCTGCCGGGATGAATGAACAATGGGTATGGACTTAGCGTATCTCGCGTTCGCCCCTGTTACAGGCCGATGATGTGGTATCCCGCGTCCACGTGAATGGTCTCGCCGGTCACGCCTGACGAAAGGGGAGAAGCCAAGAAGAGGGCGGTATCTCCCACTTCTGCTTGCGTGATGTTGCGACGCAGTGGCGTGCGTTCCGGCAGGTCGAGCAGAAAGTTGCGTCCGCCGGGAATGCCCGCCAAAGAAAGGGTGCGCATCGCTCCGGCGGAGATAGCGTTCACGCGGATGTTGTGGGGGCCGAGATTTTCGGCGAGGTAGCGTACGTTTGCATCCAGCGTGGCTTTGGCCGGGCCCATGAGCTTGTAGCCCGCCACCACGCGCTCGCCGCCGAGATACGTCAGTGTCATGATGCTGCCGCTTCCGGCTTTCTGCATTAGGGGCAGCGCCGCCCGCGAGAGCGTAATCAGGGAGTGCGCGCTGATTTCAATCGCTTGCAGGAAACCGTCGCGCGACGTATCCACAAACTCCTTCGCGAATTCGTCCCGATTGGCGAACGCGAGACTATGCACCAGAATGTCGAGCGTGCCGAACTCCTGCTCTACCAAGGAAAAGAGCGACTCCACCTCGTCAGGGTGCGTGACGTCGCAGGGCGCTACCAACGGATTATCCAATGTATCCGCGAGGTCCTGCACACGACTTGCAAGACGTTCAGTCTGATAGTTCAAGGCAATGCGCGCCCCAGCACCGGCCAATGCCTGCACGATGGCCCAGGCCGCACTCTCCTTATTGGCTACTCCCATGACAAGTGCATGCTTGCCGCGCAGGTCAATCGTATACATTCCATTGCTCCCTAAAATGACGCTCTTTGCATGATTGGTTCCGGTGCCTAGGCTAGCAATTGCCAAAGGCCGCTTCTCTTCACACGTGCAATTACTAGCTCTTCCCTGTGACAGACTTTATCTTTAGCTTGGACTACTCGTAGGATTTCATGATACCGCAATGCAGCCCTCGGTACGCGTGCAATGTAAATCCACCGTTGGCTACCGCACCACGGTGTTGACAGAGTGGCAAAGCCGCTTCGACAATGAAGTTAAGCGGTCGCAAGATAAGGATTAGCGCATGGATACGGAGAATTGGCTGCCTGCCGTCGAAGAGGTACTGGACGCCGCCACGCAGTGGCTGCGGAGCATTGCGCCGGCAGAGTTGGACCAAGTGCCCGATTGGGGCATTTGGGTCATACTCGCTATCGGCGTCCTGGTAATCTTCTCGGTCATCTCAAAAATCGTAGGCGCTTTGCTGCGACCCGTCTTGAAGCTGGTGCAAGTCGTTGCCTTCTTGGCGGTTGCCGCCGCCGCGGGCCTATACATCTTGCGCTCGCTTGGCTATGTCAACTTCGGACTCGGCTAGCGACCATCAATGTGCGAGGTGACAACGCAAGGAGTCATGTCCCCAATAAACGGAATCGCCTGACTTCCCGCGTGAAATTGCATTGCAAAGCACAAGGGTGACGCTGGCTGCCCACGAGCGCGAGGGCATCGCGCCCCGGCTAGCGCAGATTCCGTCAAAGGGAATTCAGCAGAAGTCAGGCAAACTCAAACGCTGAAGCTCGTATGAGACTCTGAAATACGCCAAATAGAACACGCGAACAATTGGAGGAAAGCATGGCCAAGGAAACGCAATGGGAAGCGCACGTGCAGGCAGCCACGGCACAATCGGGAATGGTAGCGGCGAAACATCGCCTGGCAGCTCAGGCGGGACTGGAAGTGCTGCAGGCCGGCGGAAACGCGGTGGATGCCGCAGTCGCGACCGCTTTTGCCGCGGGCGTGGTGGAGCCGCCCATGAGCGGCGTCGGCGGGGGCGGTTACATGACCATCTTCCTCCGAGAAACGCAGCAACAGGTAGTCGTGGCTTTTCCGATGCAAGCGCCGCAGGCGGCAAACCCGGACATGTGGGAACTGGTAGAAGGCTACGACAACGAGCTCTTCGGCTGGCGCTTGGTCAAAGACAACGCCAACATTCACGGTTACAAGTCGATTGCCATTCCGGGCATGGTGGCCGGTATGGCGGCAGCGCTGGAGCAATTCGGCACGATTGGGCTTGACCGGGCCGTGGCGCCGGCCATTCGTCTTGCGGAAGAAGGTTATTCGCTCTCCTGGTTTGAGACCATGTGGCAGGCGCAGGACCTTGAGTTGCTCAACCGGTTTCCCGCCACAGCAGCCACGTTGCTTCGTAATGGCTATCCCCATCGCTTGCCATACTTAACAGAACCGGGAGCGGCAGGCATGCTCCACCAACCTGAATTGGGCGCAACGCTGCGCGCCATCGCAGAGAACGGCCCTGCAGTACTCTACGGGGGGAAGCTGGGCGAGCAGATTGCCGACCATGTCCGGCAAAATGGCGGCATACTCTCGACCGACGATCTTGCCCAATATGAAGCGACAGTCCATGCGGAATCCGTCTTGGGCGCGTACCGCGGCGCAAACGTCATCGGCATGCGGGGCGGCACCGGCGCGCCCACCGTGATGGGGATTCTCAACATCCTGGAGAATTTCGACGTACGCGCGTCCGGCCACAACTCAGCCGACTACCTGCACGCCTTCATTGAAGCCTCCGGCCAAGCGTTTGCCGATCGCTTTGCGTACATGGCAGACCCAACGCGTGTGCCGGTACCCCTCGACGGTCTCCTTTCCAAGGAATACGCCGCAGCAATGTCCCAGATGATCAATCCCCATGAGGCCCAAACAGAGCGCGCGCCCGGTGACCCATGGCAATTTCAGGCAGGCAGCGGCGCGCCGGATTCGAGCCCGTCGGCCAGTTCATCCGCCGAGTCTACTACCCATCTCGCCGCAATGGACGGCGCGGGCAATGCGGTGGCGCTCACGCAGACGTTGCTCTCGGCCTGGGGCTCGCGTGTGGTCGTGCCGGGCGCCGGCGTGCTGCTCAACAACGGCATGATGTGGTACAACCCGGAGCCGGGCACGAGCAATTCCACGGAAGGCGGCAAGAAGCCGCTCAACAATATGTGCCCGATAGTGCTGCAACGCGACGGCAAGGCGCTCGCCGCATTGGGCGCCTCCGGCGGGCGGCGCATTATCAACACCGTGGCCCAACTCGCCATCAATCTGGTGGACTTCGATCAGGACATCCAGGCTGCCATTAACGCCCCGCGCATCGATTGCAGTACCTTGAACCCTATCCTGAGCGTTCGGATCGATCCAGCCGTTTGCGCGGAACTCAAGCGCCGCGGCCACAACATCATCGTGGCGGAAGAAGCTTTCCTACCGCGTTACTTTGCCAGTCCGGTCGCTATCCAGCAGCGTGGAAGTTCGCTCATCGGCGCTGCCGACCCATACTATCCGACCTCGGCAGCGCTTGGCTATTGAGAGAATCTCTCTTTCAACCATCGCCTAGACCTGGGCGCGGTCATAGAGAAACCGATTGAGCAAGCGCGTAAAGAGCGGGATTGTGGAGCCGCGGTCTTGGCGCAGTCCAGCAGTCAAACGGCGCAAGATGACGATCAGCGAGAGCACCGCAAACGTGAGCGCTACTGAGGATGTCTCGCCAAGTACGGCAGCCAAAAAAGGCAGGGAAATGACCGAGATCATCATGAGCAAGGGAACGCTGCGGCTGTCCTTGCTGTCCTTCCCAAAAATAGCGGCTGCATCCTGCTGCTGACGGCGCTTCGTGACGATATATACCGCAAGACCGGCTACGGTTGGCAAGATCGCCCAGACAAAAGTCAGAGGCGAAGAGGCAATTACTGCACCACCCACCACAGAAATGCCGCGGCCTCCGTGAAAACGAAGAAAGATCGGCCAACATTGCCCCGTAACCGCCGCAATCGCCGCCAGCCCTGCAACGCCCTCATTGAAATCGAGCGCTAGTGCCGCCAAGACCGGCAGCAAGCCCTTGCCGATATCCAGCAAAGCACCAACGACGCCCGTAAGCGGCCCAACCGTTCGAAACAAATTGGTGCCGCCGACATTCTGACTGCCCTCAACCCGCAGGTCTACTCCGGAGAGCCGCCCCAGCAAGTAAACAAACGGGAACGCCCCAAGTACGTACGCGCCCAGCATCAGACCGATAAATTGAATGTACATAATCTCATTCCCTAGCCCTGCATTCATTGGCCGACAGTGCTTGCGGCCCTCGCCAAAGATTACCATGCTAACACTATCTTGCCCAAACCCTCTACTTTCCTGCAACACGGCAGGCTTGGTATCCTGTTTCAGTAGGTAGCGAATCCCACCCAAATCTGCGGAAACCGTAGCATGTCAACATCACTACAACGAATTGTCGTCAAAGTCGGCACGAATCTTCTCACACACAGTGGCAAGCAGCTCAATCGAGAGCGCATGGCCGACTTTGTGCGCCAAATTGCCGCTCTTCGCGAGCAGGGCAAGCAGGTGGTGTTGGTCACTTCAGGCGCCGTGGCGGCAGGCTCTAGCGCAGGAATGCCTCCTCCAAGCGGTAAAGGAATTCCCGTTCGTCAGATTCTCGCCGCCATCGGTCAGCCCCTCCTCATGCGCACCTATGCGGAATTTTGCGCCCCCTATGGCATTGCGGTGGCCCAAGCCCTTTTCACGCGGACGGAATTGCAACGCGACGGCTACCTCAATGCGCGCAACACGCTCCTGGGTCTACTGGAGGCGGACGTATTACCAATTTGCAACGAAAATGACGTGGTTGCCGTCGCCGAACTGCATCAAATCGGCGACAACGATACGCTCTCCGCCCTCGTTGCAAATCTGGTGGACGCCGATCTCCTCGTCTTGTTGACCGACATCAAGGGATTGTACACGGCGGATCCGCGCAGCAATGCCTCCGCGACGCACGTGCCGGTAGTGGCAAGTATTACGCGCGAAGTCGAAGCCATGGCAGGCGGCGCCGGCTCCACCAGTAGTGTGGGCGGTATGGCGACCAAGATCAAGGCCGCCCGCATGGCTACCGCCGCGGGCACCGACGTAGTAATTTGTCAAGGCACTATTCCCGATGTGATCCTGGCTATTGCTGCCGGAGAGCAATTGGGCACGCGGTTCGCGAGCAAAGTCAGCCGAACCAAGAGCTTGCGAGATGCCTGGATGGCTTCCGATCTCGCGCGCGGCCACCGTATTATTGTCGATGCCGGTGCGGCGGATGCGCTGCTGGAAAACGGACGCAGCCTCTTGCCCGCGGGTATCATCGCGGTGGAGGGCACCTTCGATCGCGGGGATACGGTAGAGATACGCGTTGACGGCGGGGATGCCTTTGCCTGCGGTCTTGCGAACTATCCATCCGACGATATACGCAAGATCATGGGCAGGAAATCCAGCGAAATCACCAGGCTGCTCCCCGAGTTCTTCGGTGATGAAGCTGTCCACCGCAACAACATGGTATTCCTTTAGGTATCAGGCGCTTTTGCCGCCTTCGCCTGTTGTCTTAGATCTCAGTTTGAGAAGCAGGACCGACCGGCTGCCTGGAGAGCGCCCAATTGCCGGATTTTGTCGCAATTAGTCACGGCAATGTGTCGCCAACCTCCGTAGCCGCGTAAGGTTGTCAGATAAAGAGAGCACACTTCGCTTGAAGCCCGACTCAATGATCGAGCAAAAGGAGAGCCCTTGTGCAAACCGGTAGAGTCGTCGTCTTCCCGCGTGCGTTCGCGGCCGCACTGGAAGAGTTCCCCGTCCCGAGCCCCGGGCCCGGCCAGATACTGGTACGAGCCGAATTTAGCGCCATCAGCGCCGGGACGGAACGGAAGCGTTATATGAATGAATATGCAGACTCCGGCGTACCCCAGCGTCCGTTCCCGGTCCGGCCGGGTTATGCAAGCGTCGGTTCGGTACTGGAGCTTGGCCCAGGTGTTGACTCGTTTCAAACCGGCGATCGCATTCTCACCATGGCCAACCATGCGAGTCACTACCTGCGCACCGTAGGCGAAGACGCTATTCAACGGATTCCGCCGGGTGTAGCGTCCGATCACGCCGCGCTTAGTGTGCTGGCGCAGGTTGCCCTGGCCGGTGTGCGCCGCGCCCCGCCGGAAGTGGGGCAAGCAGCGTTGGTAGCCGGACAAGGCGTTGTCGGACAACTGGTTGTTCAGTTTCTCAAGGCGTCCGCGTGCAGCCCGGTGATCGCCACCGACGTGGTCGATTCTAGACTCGATAAGGCTAGGCTCAGCGGCGCTGACTTGACGTTGAATGCTGAGCGCGAAGACGTATACGCTGCCGTCATGGCGGTTACCGACGGCAACGGTGTCGAGCGCGTGTACGACGCCACGCCAGTGCCCCATGCACTGCCGACAAGCCTGCGCGTGGCTGCTACACGCGGCATCATCGTGATGCTGGGGGGCCCTATGGGCAAAGCGGAGCTAAACCTCTACGCAGATTTCTTCCGACGAGACCTCACGCTAATGGGGATGTTTCAGCCGCTCACGCCCACAGAGGCAACACCGCAGGCGCCTTGGACTCAGCAGCGCCACCGCCAGCTCTATCTAACTATGCTCGAGAACGGTGCCCTCAACGTCGAGCATTTGATTACGCACGTCGCGCCTCCTACGCAAGCATCCGCCATCTACGCCATGCTCGCGAAAGGTGAGGAGGAATCCCTGGGAGTCTTGTTCGATTGGCAGTAGAGATAGATAGCTCGCCCTTCGGCGGGAGTTCTCCACCACCGGTGGGAGTTCGCTACCACTCCAATATCACACCCAGATACGACGTGCGGTCATCGAGAAGCCTTGGATAGACCTCCGGCGCGCTTTGCGCGGGGACGCGGTGGGTGATGAGATCGCGGACGTTCACTCGTTCTTGCGCCAAGAGTTGCATGAACAAGGCAGTGTGCGCGCCGCGTGTCCACCGGTTTTCTTTGGTTTCCACACTGGGGTGGTTGCCGATGGCGCCAATTAGCTGCAGCGGCTTGATGTGCACCTGCTGCATGTCAACCTGCGCAGGGTAGCGCGGAGAGCCAAGTCCGACCACGCGCCCGTGGGGCCGGGTTAATGCAAACGTAAAGTCATAGGTCTCTGTACGGCCGGTTGCCTCGAATACGATGTCCGCCCCGCGTCCGGCTGTCAAATCATGAATTGCCCCAACCACGTCGTCTACCCCGGGAGTGAGGTAGTGGGACGCGGCTCCAACTCGCTGTGCCAGTGCAAGCCGTGACGGCTCGAGATCAACCGCAATCACCGGCTCGCAGCCTCCAAGACGCAGTAACTGAACCGCAAGCTGACCGAGAATGCCTTGGCCTACAACCACAGCGCATTCGCCAAGCTGCGGCGCTCCACGCCGGTACGCGTTGAGCACGGTAGCGCCAAGGGTACAAAACGTGGCTTCCTCATCGGTTACCGATTGAGCGACCAAGACAGGCCCATCGAGGTTGGAAAGAATCTGAAGCGTGGCATGTTTAGCGGAACTGGCAATGCGCTCACCTGCCTGCCACGGCGCTGTTCCTTCACCAGCTTCTACCACCACACCGGCATTCGAGTACCCTGGGTACGCCGGGTACTTTGGCAAGACACCTGTGCCGGGGTTCGTCCATTGTCGACCGGAGAAGAAGGCCAACTCAGTGCCGATGCTGATCAACGAACGACGAGTCTCGACCGATAACTCGCCACACTGCGGCGGCAACACCGGGTACTCCTCCCAAGCGACTTCCTGCGGGCCTGGGAAAACCAGCCGGCGACTGCTCTTGGTTTTATCTACATCTGACATTTCCGCAATTCACCGTGTGGCGTTAAGAGGGAAGCACTCTTATCTCGACTTCTCACGGGGTTACTCAAGCTGCTTTGCCGATACAGCGTCAAAGTGCATTGGGCCGTCACCTACTTGCACCAAAGATCTATACTCCCAGCGCTTGAGCATACTCCCATGAGTGCGTTTGTTTTGCAGATCGGGTGTGGGAGAGCTTCAGAAAGCGGAAAGAGGGTTGCTGCATCTGTTTTGTTAATTACGTTTCCAGCAGCTCAACGCCAGCAGAGATTGTGAGGCTGATTGCGACAGGAGGCGCAAGTTAGTAGATGGTGCTCACCGATAGCGGCGCTGCGAGCTTTGACAGGTCATTCCAGTACTGTTGGCTGATACTGCTGCAGCGAGCAAGACTTCAATTCCCCGTTGCCAGTTGGTAGACAGTCGCCTAACTAACTTAGGGGCCGTCGTATGGTTGGGGACGATAAGGCGTCTCGGGTTTGTCCCAGTCAATCCACAGCTTCTTGCGGCGGAATTGAAAGACCAAGAAGTCCAGTGACACAAGGAGAATGGTGAGCAATGCCAACATCACCGCAGTAAACAACCCATAGTTCGTAGCGGTCGCCACAAAGGTCAAGCTCGATGCAAAGTCATTTCCCCATTCGATGAACACGGGAACCTGGAAGAAGATGTCAAGTCTTGGCATTGCAATCCTCACAGCGCAAACTTTTGCCCTATTATGGCACGGCGATTGAGTTCTCGCAACCTCGCTAGAGTCAGGCCTCAGATTGCTGGCCCACGCATCTCATTTTCTGACAGATTGAGTCCAATTGGCTTCAGAATACAGGCTACTAAAGCGGATCTGACACCAAACACCGCACTCAGTGAGAGAATGTCAACGCTGCACCGCCAAGTCCGATCCAACCTGAAAAAGCTCGTCAAGCCGAGGAATACCCCTGACAATGCTGCTTAGTTCGGCATAGGAGACGTACTCGACGAGAGTACCAAACACTGACGCCAGCACGGCAAACGGCGGCCGGCTCCGCCAAGATGTCCCCAGCCGTTGTGCGACGCCCAAGTGAAATTGTCGGTGGGTGGCTGAGGAGCAGCAGTGTATCTGAAATCGCGTCATCACACCGGGCTTGCCATAGACACCGCTGCAAGGCCGTCGCTCGCGCATAGGGAACACTTCCAAGAGACGTGATCCCAATAGGACTAGTCATTGCAGGAAGAGGGCCTGGTACCGGCCAATGACCTTCTGATAGAGCGGAGCAGCAGGCGCCCGGCCTTGCGCCCACCGTGCCACTTCCCCGTGCAGGCTTTTCCCCAGATTGAAGCGCAGATCGCCGAGCAATTCGATAGCACCCGGCAGTTCGATTTGCAGCTCCGCCAGGAAGAGGTCGAGGTGAGGGCTCGCCCGTCCCATCTCAGCGGTGCGTTTGCCCAGAAGAAAGCGCAGCATTAACTCCTGTTCTTCCGCAGTCGCCTGCACCAGCCGATCATGAAGCTTTCGTGCATCCGGGTTCATCTGCCAGCCTCACTGCCTGCCGCGTGCATACGTAAGCGAGCCAACCACATGGACAACTCCCCGCACCTCCATCAGCGTGAGCAAGCTGCTCACCTGCTGCACCGGAATGTCGGTATGAGCGCTAATTTCATCGACGTGGACCGGATCACCGGCGAGGACTTCAAGTATCTGCTCTTCTTCCGCGCTCAAGGGTACGGCGGCAGTGAGCTCAGGCTGCCGTGCAGCCAGGTGAATATTGAGTTCGCTCAAGATGTCTTCGACCTTCATGACGAGCTTGGCGCCGTCTTGAATGAGACGGTGCGGCCCGGCGCTTGACTGCGTCAGGATGCTGCCCGGGACCGCAAAAACGTCGCGCCCTTGCTGCCCCGCAAATTCAGCCGTAATCAGCGCGCCGCCCCGTTCCCGAGACTCAGTAATCACAACCCCCAGCGAAAGGCCGCTAATCAGTCGATTGCGAACTGGAAACTGGTCCGCAGCCGGTTGTCTTCCCAGAGGATACTCCGATATGAGCGCACCTTGCGCCACGACCTCTTCAGCGAGTTGCCGGTGTTCGGCCGGATAGATAACATCCACACCGCAACCGAAAACGGCCAGTGTGCGTCCGCCAACTTCAAGCGCGGCGCGGTGTGCTACGGCGTCTATACCGCGTGCCAAACCGCTAACAACTGTTACGCCGCTGGCAGCGAGGTCGGAAGCCAGGCGGCGGGTGACACTGCGACCATAGGCAGTAGCATTGCGCGTTCCCACAATTGCCACGGCCAATTGGTCGCTCGCATTCAAGTTTCCGCGCAAGTACAAGAGAATTGGAGGACTTGGAATCTGACGCAAGAGCGGCGGGAATGCGTCGTCCGCCCATGTCAAGACAGAAACCCCAGCCTCGGCAAGATCTTTCAGCCCCTGGCCAGGGTCAGTCTCATCGCGCGCGTGTTCAAGCTTGGCGACGACGTCTGGCTCAAGTCCGGCATCTCGCCAGGCTGCCGGTGAAGCGTTCCAGGCAGACGCCATGGAGCCAAAGTGCCGCAGCAGACGATGCATCCGGCCCGGCCCCATATCCGGAACCATGCTTAGGGCAACATAGTACTCGCGGTCTTCATCTTGCATCATTGCAATAGCTCGAACTGCAATAGAAAGACATCAAAACTCTCACTGACCTTGAACCAACGACTGGAAGAACCACTGCATTCACAGGACTCACTCCCTATAATCAAGGAATCACTCCAAATGAAAGAGAGACTCTCGGAAAGGTGTATGCATCTCGAAGCGTCTAGTAGTGTATTATATGAAAAAAGGACAGCTGGACGAAGAGGAGCGAAATTATGCGACTGCGTCTTCTATTCATTGTAGCCGTCTTGCTGGCGGCTATGTGGCCAGCAACTGTAGTTCATGCCGAGGTGAAGTGGAGAGATAATATCAGCGAAGACGTCCACTGGACAACCGATAAGGATCCGTACATCGTAACCAAGAGCTTTAAGATAGATAAAGGCTCAACGCTGAGAATTGACCCTGGAGTAACCGTACGACTGAGGCCTAACGTCAAGATTGAAGTCTTCGGCACGTTGGAGGCAACAGGCCGTGAGGGTCGGCCGATCACATTCGCGTGGGCAAACCAAGGCGAACGCTGGGACTCCATCACGGTACGGGGCGGCAAAGCCGTACTGAATCAGGTGATTGTTAGCAATGCAAAGGTCGGTCTATTGACGCAAGGCTGGGGCTCAGGTACGGGTGTATTTTCTAGCATCTTTCGTGACAACGGCATCGCAATGCATAACAACATGATGGGCGGCGATGGTGACAAGAGCTTCTCATTAGAGGTTCTCCATACGGTGATCACAAGGAATACTACAGGCATTCTCTTCACCCAAGGTACTACGCGTCTGTTCCGTAATAACATCAGCGAGAACATCGAACAAGGTATTGGCGCGTTCAACGAAGGCATAATCGAGCAGAACACCATATTCGCCAACGGTACTGATGGTATCGAGTCCGTATCCCGGGGCGGTAACCCCGATATTGTCATCCACAACAACACCATCAATTACAACGGCTTTGGGGGGCTTAGCCTCAAACCGGGCGAGTACACGATTACGCATAACAATATCTTCGGCAATGCCCGGTTCGACCTGCGCTGGCTGGACTCAGTTCCGTTGGATGCTTCACGGAACTACTGGGGCACTCCCTATCGTGCAGAACTCGCCTCGAGGATCGTTAACGCCGATTACGGTTCTGCATTGGCGCAAGTCAGCACGGAACCCATGCATCACGCGGTCGTTGCCGATGCACCGGCGCCGCTTCCGGCTCCAAGTGCAATAGCCGCAGCACCTGTGGCTGCTCCGGCCCCGGCTCCCGCGCCAGCGCCAGCGGCGCCTGCTCCCGCGCCTGTTGCTCCCCGAGCACCGAGTATCGCCGATCCGGTACCGGCCAAGGCTGGCGCCCGCTTCTTTGGCGAGACCGGTCATAACGTCGAGGGTGTCTTCCTCACCCACTTTGAGAGCAGAGGTGGTATCGGGCGCTTTGGTTTCCCGCGGTCGGAGGCCATTGTGGAAAGTGGCCTGCGTGTCCAATGGTTCGAGCGAGGCCGTATGGAGCACCATCCCCAGCATGCCGGGACTCCATACGAAGTGCAGTTGACGCTGCTTGGGGATACGTTGACCACCGCGCTGCGTCCCTTCCCGACTGCGCCGGTGCCGTGCGGAACGACACCTAATTGCCGCTACTTCCCAGAAACTCAGCACATTGTGCATGGCGCGTTCTTGGAGTACTTCGAAAACAACGGCGGTCTGGAGGCCTTTGGTTACCCGATCTCCGAGCTATTCAGAGACTTCAACGACGATGGCTCAGGCCGAGCGTACACGATGCAGTGGTTCCAGCGTGCACGCATGGAGCTTCATCCTGAAGTCGGGCCAAGGGTCATTCTGTTAGGCCTACTCGGTCTTGAAGAACTGGACAACCGAGGCTTGATTCGGTAAGAACGCTGTAGCAGAGTCACAGACACGCCGCTTTGGAAATTAGCGGTGTGTCTGTGTGCATACTTAAGTAAGGAGACTGTCTGCCAGAACCTTGGCCGTGTAGTTGCAACCGATCATTGGCTTCGGAGCGATTATGGCTAGTCTGAGGTTGCCACAGAGGTAAAGGTACAGTCCTTCACCTGAGGGGATCACGTGCATGCAGACCGAAGAGACCCCTCCGACAATTAATCTTCAGGGTTTATAGTAACTAAGGCCTTCATGGCAATTTGAAGTTTTACTGCAGAATAGACTGAATTCACCGAGTTGTAGCAAACGTAAGAGTAATCCGTAAGTAATGAGCACCGATCGTACACACGTATCCGCATCTGAGCATCCAAATCCGCAAGCGGGAATCCTTATTGTGGATGATGAATCAATCATCCGGTTTGACTTGCGCGAGCGGTTGACCGGCCTCGGATACACGGTTGTGGGTGAAGCAGCAGATGGGGAAGCGGCAGTCATGCTGGCGCGGCGGCTTCAACCCGATCTGGTGCTCATGGACATTAAGATGCCGAAGATGGATGGCATCGCCGCCGCGAGCATACTGTTGCAAGAGCGGATTGCGCCGGTGGTGCTGCTAACGGCCTTTAGCGATCGCGATCTTATTGAAGATGCCCGGGAAGCCGGTGTGCTTGGCTACATTTCAAAGCCGTTTCGCGAAGCCGACTTAGTGCCCACTCTTGAGGTCGCCATCGCCCGTTTCGAAGAGTTGCGGGCCATGGAGCGGGAAAACGTCAACCTGAAGGAAACGCTTGAGACCCGACGTCTGGTTGATCGGGCGAAGGGGATCTTGATGGATACACAGGGCCTATCGGAGGGCGCAGCCTTCCGTCGCATCCAGAAGCTCGCTATGGACCGCCGCAAGACTATGAAAGAGATTGCTGAAGCAATCATCTTAGCACGCGAGATCACGTAGCCGAACACCCCGGCGGCGTATGCGCCTGCAGCGCGCAAACTCCTAGATCGATCTTGCCGCTTAGCCCAACACGAGCTAGCGGATGTACGCTAACTTTCTTGCTGGAATCCACGTTCCATGTTGCGCCGGATCAAGTTCGTTATAATTCAAGCGGAGCATGCAATCGGGGCCTTCGGCTGTAATCGCAACGTATGCGAGACGTCTGTTTGCCCCCACTCTTCGCCTCTCTTATCATTAATGGAGTAAGCAGAGAGCTATTCAAGCACGGCCACCACGCATGGCATTCTCTATCCCATCCCTCTCCTCCAACTCATTCATCGGTCGCCACGGGCCATGGTTGGGTGCCGCGATTCTGCTCGCAGCGCTCGTAACCACGTTCTTCTGGAAGGTACTGCTCACTCATAGGGTGTTGACGGGCTATGACCTTTCAACGTATTTCTATCCCTACCGTCAATTTGCGGCGGCCGCACTCCGGCAAGGCAACTTGCCGCTGTGGAACCCCTATCTCTTTCAGGGTGCTCCGTTTCTTGCCAATCAACAGACCGCAGTGTTCTATCCGCCAAACCTGCTCTATCTCCTCGTTTCTACTGAAACGGGCCTAGCCCTTTCCATCGTTGTGCACCTTATCTGCGGTGGGATCGGCGTCTTCGTCTTTACCCGTCAGGTAAGCAAGCTTGTTTGGCCGGCAGCGGTAGGGGCCGCCGTCACCTTCAGTCTTAGTGGCTTCCTCGGCGCGCAAGTGGGGCATATCAACCAGGTAAACTCCGCAGTTTGGTTGCCGTGGGTGCTCCTTGCCGCTCACCACCTCTATCGCGGACGCAGTGTGCGGTGGGCAGTCACACTTAGCTTCTTCCTCGCCTTTCAGTTTCTTGCGGGACATGCCCAACCCACCTACATGACCCTTGTCGCTGTAATGCTCTATTGGCTGGCCCACTCGGCGTGGGACTGGCTAGGCGTTACGAACTTTCGACCTGCCTTCTTCGCCATGCCAAGTGTGTCCGAGTCGGAGCGCAACCCGTTCGTCTCCCAAGTCTCGATGGGACGTAGGCCGCCGCCCTCCTGGTTCGCTCACTTCAGAGACTGGTGCACAGAACTGGTTTGGCGGCCGGTAGTGGCGTTAGTCTTGTTAGGCAGCGCGTTTGTGGCCACGGCGGCCCTCACCGCGCCACAAGTGCTGCCCATGCTCCAACTCACCCATCACTCCATTCGACAAGGTGGACTAAGCTATAATGAGGCCACTGCATTCTCGCTCTCCCCGCGCGAAATTCTCGCCGGCATGCTGCCCACACCGGACGGTCTCGTCAGCACTGGCGAATACTACGGCTTCATCGGCATTTTCGCCATCACTCTTGCCCTTCTAGCAGTGGTCGCTACATTCCGTCGTCCGGCCACGTGGGGTTTCGCCGGCCTGGCATTGGTAGGCCTGTTCCTGGCATTGGGTGTATCGAACCCGCTTTACCCGGCTTTCTTCAAGATCGTGCCCGGATTTGACCTGTTTCGCGTACCCGCCCGTTGGCTCCTGCTCTACACTTTTGCCGCCAGCGTGCTTGTCGGCATCAGCCTTGACTGGATAGCCAACACTGCAAAGAACCGAAGTCAATTGCGCCGGCCGCTGCTCCGTCTCGGCGGGGGCATTCTCATCTTGGCGTTCATTCTTGCCGCCCTCGCTCCACTGCAACAGTCGCTTTCACCTGAGCTCCCATTTATTTGGCTTGGTCTCGCCGCTGTAAGCGTGGGGCTGATACTCCTGGCAATTCGCGTTCCGGTGCTGCTTTGGCTCTTGCCGCTGGTTATCGCGTCAGAGCTCTTCTGGGCGTCACGCCACCTGGAATACAATCAGGCGCCCCCTCCCATCGCCTACGCCGATCCGGGACCAGTGACCGCTACCCTTCGCGATTCCTACCAAGGCGGACGTATCCTCAGCCTTGCCAATACCGCATACGCGCCCGGTGTCGAACCGCAACTGCGTGAACAATTCGCCCATTTGGGCACGGGCAGTACGTACAATCTCCTCGTCACTCAGAAGTACTTCGAAGTCATGACTCCGAACGTGCCCCTAGGGTTTAAGATAGCCACCGCGGACGGCTACGACGGGGGCGTACTGCCGCTTGACGGTTACGTGCGCATGAAAGAAGTGTTGCAGCCCGGTGCTTCAGCGCAACCGGATGCTATCTTGCGCGACCAAATCCGCAACGTGCCGCCGCCGCGTGTCCTCGACCTCTTTGGGATAGCCTACTTGCTGAAAGACAAGATTCGCGATCCCTGGATTGAAGGAGTGTACTACGACACCACCTTTACCCAGTCCATCGGCGCTGGAAACCCATCCGTTGTCATTCCAAACGTACCGAACATTAGCACCGACCGCATCGGTATCATCTCGTACTTGACCGAGTCAACCACGCTCCCACAGGAGCAGACCGTTGCCACTCTCCTAGTCACAACCACGGATAACCGCGTTATCGAGCGCCCACTCCAAGCCGGTGTGCACACTGCCGAAGGCGAATACGAAAAGGCGTCTCCCCAGCACCAAGCGGTGCAGGTTGTCGGCGCCTGGCCGGAAAATCCACAAGGCCGTCACTATCATGCAGTTATCGACCTCGGTGAGACCGTGTCTCTGAAGCAGGTCGCCATTGAGTACCAGTCTGCCAACGGCACGCTGCACCTGGTTGCCATGAGCGCCATCGCGCCGGAGGCCCACGCGCAACTGATCCTCACCACTGAGCCGGTAACGCTGCTGTTTAGCGGTGACATCAAACTCTATCACCGGGATCAAGCACTGAGCCTCGTTTACACGGTGGGCACAGTCTACATGGCTGAGAGCACTGACCTGGCACGTTCTGCGCTTAGCAACCCCGCCTTTCGTGTGGGACAAGACGTAATCTTGGAGCGAGAGACAGCGTTTCTCGAATTACCGCCACGCAATGCCTTGACGAGGCTGGCTCGGCCTTTGAAGCACTGGCTCCAACGTAGGGATATTTGGGGCGGCGGGCCGCCGTTTGGTGTGGTGCGCTCCCGCCAAGAATCTGACCTTGGCGCGAGTTCAGAATCGAGCGCGCTCAATTTGACACAGTATCTGCTCGCAGACAGTCAAGCAGCCGTCACACTCAATACGAAACGCCCCCGGCCCGAGCACCTTGCAGTAACGCTGGATTCGACCACGCCACGCGTGCTAGTCTTCGCGGAGACCTTCATTCCCGGCTGGGTGGCGACCATCGATGGCGAACCCACTGAAATCTGGCGCGCAAACGCCTACTATCAAGCGGTCTTGGTTCCAGCGGGAGCCCATGAAATCGTCTTTCAGTATCAACCGGCGGCGCTGGGTCTTGGCTTCGTGATCGCGCTGATTGCGCTGCCTCTGCTGGCCCTTGTGTGGTTTTTGCCTGCAATCGTGAGACGACTTGGGTGGGAATAAAGTGCATACCTCTGCTTAGGTGACGAGAGGCCGTTCAAATTGCCATTGCATTCCGAGGCCCTATCCTCTCCCGCCGGTGCTCACACGTGCTGACGGCGCGGCCATGAAAATTACGCTGCTTGCCCCATTTGCCATTCAGCCGAAAGGCACCGCCCGCGTACGGGTGATGCCCTTGGCGCGGGCTTTGGCGCGGCGCGGCCATGCAGTCACCGTGCTGATTCCCCCGTACGACCATCCCAAGGACAGCGGCGATCAGTGGGAAGATCAGGGAGTCCGCGTACGCAACCTGCCGGTTGGGTCGAACCCCGGCAATGCCTCTCTTGCGCTGCTGGGCCTCGCGCTGGCTCGCGCCGCACGGCGCACAACGCCGGACGTCATTCACGTCTTCAAGCCGAAGGGCGTAACCGGTATTGCGCAGTTCGCCTTGTGGGCCTTGCGGCAGCAGCGTGTAGTCCTCGACATTGACGATTGGGAGGGCCGTGGCGGCTGGAACGAACGGGGACAGTATTCTGCCCTCAGCCGGCACATGTTTGCCTGGCAGGAACTGTGGGGCATCCGGCACGCCAGCGCACTGACTGCGGCAAGCCAAACGCTCATCGGCCAAGCGCGTAATCTTGATGTGCCCGCACAGCGCCTCTCCTACGTTCCCAACGGGGTGGATGAAACGCTTTACGCTCAATGGCGAGACGCAGATGGAGGGAGAATTCGTGCCCACTATGGGCTTACCGGCCGCCCGGTCGTGCTGCTCTATTCGCGATTCTTCGAGTTTGGCGTGGAGCGTGCCGCCGCAGTCTTCACGCGCGTGGCGCACGCTTTGCCACAGAGCATGCTCCTGGTTGTCGGGTCAGGCCCGCACGGGGAGGAGCAGGACTTGGCTGCCGGCTTGGCACGCGCTGGCCTCGGAGACCGAGTCGTGCTGGCCGGCTGGCAGGAACCGTCCGCCTTGCCCGCATACGTAGCGGCAGCGGACGTTGCGCTCTATCCGCTCGACGATACGCTGCTCAACCGAGCCAAGTGCCCCGCAAAGCTCGTGGAACTCATGGCGGCAGGCCGCCCCGTGGTGGCCGAGAGTGTGGGCGAAGCCGCCAGGTACATCAACCATCAAGAGACGGGCCTACTCGTCAAGCCCGGTAACACAGATGCCTTTGCGGCAGCCGTCACCGGCCTGCTCGGCGACCCCGCCCGCGCACAACAACTCGGCGCCGCCGCGCAAGGCCACGTCTGGTCGCACTGCCACTGGGACGTCTTGGCACAAGAGGCTGAGAAAGCTTACGCCGCCGCAGTGCGGTAGTCGACTGTCTTTTGCCACACTAGGCCCGAATTTTCGCGCACAGTTGCGCAACTGTGCGCGCCGAATATGAGGACTCAGTTCCCATCTTATGTAAATATACTCGCTTTCCGTACGCGCTCGCCTATTCGCGTGCGCGCCAGACATGGTAGAGCAGGATTGAGCCTGCCACGGCGGCGTTGAGGGACGCCACCTTGCCCGTCATCGGAATGTGCAAGCGGTAGTCGCAGGCGCGCTGTATCAAAGGGCGCAATCCTTTGTCCTCGCTGCCTACCACGACCACTACCGGCCAGTCATATGCGAGGTCATCATAGCGTGTCTCTCCGGCGGTATCGAGACCCACCACCCACACGCCGCGTTCTTTGTACCACGCCAGCGCACGCATGAGGTTGGTTACGCCACACAGCGCCAGGTGCTCCACTGCACCGCTCGATGCCCGCGCGACAGTTGTGGTCACCGCGGCGCTGCGGTCCTTCGGAAGCGCCACGCCATGCACCCCCACCGCCTCCGCCGTGCGCAACAGCGACCCGAGATTCTGCGGGTCTTGCAGATGGTCGAGCGCCAGCAAGAACGGCAGTTGCCCGCGTTGTTCCGCGACCGCCAGCGGATGGTCGAGCGAGTGCAACGTGCGGTCGGGAAAACGCGCGGCGACGTTCTGGTGATGGGAGCTTTGGCAGAGATTCCCTAGCTCCTGCCGCGTGACCGTCTGCGCAGGCGCCCCACTCGCACGCGTCAAGGCGACAATTTCCCCCAGCCCCTTAGCTCCCTCCACTACCCAAACAGCGTGCGGCACGCGCCCGGCGCGCAACGCCTCCCGCACGGGATGAAAGCCGAACAGTAGTTCCACAAGCGATCCTTAGGTACATCTCATACTTGCGCTACGGCATAGTATAGAATGAAAGAAGAGGTACGACGATGCCAACGTACCCACGCCCTGAATGCCGCAGCCTGGAATATGCGTTTGCCGGACGGGATATTGCGCTTGTGACAGACTGCTACACCTTTCATTCGTGCCGAGATATTCGTGCCGAGCCCAAACCTGGGTCTCGCTACTTGGCGCATCGAGAAGCAAATGAAACAAGGCATCTGGGCCATGGCAAACAGGCTGCCCAATCCGTTCGCCCTGAGCCTGTCGAAGGGTGAACGGAACACATAGCGCAGCAAGGGCAGCAGTGTGACCCATGGAACTCTTGTGTTCGGTACAAACTGGTCCAGAAAAGCGACAAGAACATCCAAAGAGACTCTGCATGATCATTGACGTCCACGTGCACATTCGTTCAAAGCCGATGCTCGCCCGCGCGCTGCGGCAGGCCGCGCAGCTCAACATGATTCTATGTCTCAACAGCATCAACCTGGAGGGCAGCAGTTCGCCAAATTCTCCGTCCCGGCAGTTTGTATCGCTTTGCAACGACCGTACCGCCGCGGTTGCCGCTGCCAATCCCGATCGCGTCATCCCCATGTGGTATCTCAACCCAGCCCACGGCCAGTTCGCCGTTGACGAGTTGGAGCGGCGGGTCAAAGACTATCATGGCCCTCAGGGCGTAAAACTTTGGACGGCGGTAAAAGCGAATAATCCGTGCGTTGACGCTGTTTTCGCGGTATGCGCCGAACACCGGCTGCCCGTATTGCAACACACCTGGATGGAAGTTACGGGCAACCTCCCCGGCGAGACCGATCCGTTTGACATGCGCAATGCAGCCTTACGTCATCCAAACGTGGATTTCTTTTGGGGGCACGCCAGCGGCGATGTGGAATATACGATTAAACTAGCGCGCGGGCTACCGAACGTCTACCTGGACATCGGCGGCTGCGAGGCAACCAACGGCTACACGGAGATGCTCGTAAAGTACGTCGGCGCCGACCATATCGTCCAGGGAAGTGATGGCACCGGTCGCTCCTTCATCTCGCAATTGGCGAAAGTACATGCAGCGGACATCTCGGCTGACGAGAAGGAGCAGATTTTTTACAAGAATGCGCGGGCCACGTTCGCACAACAGAACCACACTCATACGCTCTTAGCATAAGCCTAACGCCTTCCATGCCCGAACCAGCAATTACAACTCACCAGCTACGCAAAGTCTACGGCAACACGCCGGCTGTCGCGAGTCTCGACCTCTCCGTCCCTAAAGGAGAAATCTTCGGTTTCCTCGGTCCAAACGGCGCAGGCAAGAGCACGTGTGTGAAGATGCTGCTGGGTCTAGTTTTTCCTACGGGTGGCAGCGGCACACTCCTCGGCGCTCCCTTGGGTGATCGCCACGTCAAAGCCGAAATTGGCTTTTTGCCGGAACTATTTCGCTTTCACGAGTGGTTCACCGCGCAGGAGTTTCTGGACTTTCACGGCCAGCTCTACGGCATGAGCGCCACAAAGCGCAAGCAACGCATCTCGGACGTGCTGGCGCTCGTCAACCTGGAACACGCCGCCGCAAAGCAACTGCACACCTTCTCCAAGGGCATGCTCCAACGCATCGGCATCGCCCAGGCCCTATTGCACGATCCGCAATTAGTCTTCCTCGATGAACCCACCAGCGCTCTCGACCCCATCGGTCGCCGCCTGGTGCGGGATATCATCCGCCAGCTCAAAGCAGAACAAAAGACGGTGTTTCTCAATTCCCATCTCCTGTCCGAGGTGGAGGCGGTCTGCGACCGGGTGGCGATCATCCAGCGCGGTGAGGTGGTGCGGGATGGTGCCTTGGACGATCTTCTCGCCCCGCACCGCCTGCTGGACGTGCAGGCGCAGGGCATTGGAGACGACGTCTTGGCGCGTGTGAAGGAGCAGTGGTCAATCATGGCGCACGAGGGCGATAGGCTTACGCTGGCGCTGACGGAACCCAACGAAGTGCCGCGCGTGGTCGATCTCCTCGTCACCGCCGGCGTCTCTGTGCACCACGTAGCGCTGCGCCACGAGAGCCTGGAAGACCTTTTCGTGCGTACGGTAGAAGACACCGGCTCGTAATGATAACAAATGATTGCAGTCGAAGCAGCGCCTAGAATATGTGAGGCGCCAATCTAAAGAAGGACCAAAGGTCATTGGCACTTTCCGCATGGATGAAATGCAACACTCTCTAGCACTATCGTGGAGCATACCCGCTTGATAGCGCCGATTCTCATCATCGCCAAAATCACCTTGCAGGAAGGCGTGCGCAAGAAAGCCGTGCTGGGCGGGGTGCTGCTGGCGGCCGCCTTTCTCGCGCTCTTTGGCTTGGGCATGTACTTCGTAATGCGCGACCTGGCAGTGCCCGACCGTTTCATTGATCCGGACGTATTTCGCGACGCCGTATCCGGCCAACTCCTCGCAGCGGCGCTAAACGTGGCCGGCATGCTCACGGCGCTGGTGGCAATCTTCACCTCTGCGGGCGCGATTGCGACCGAAGTCGAGCAGAACACGCTCCACGCCATCATTCCGAAACCCCTCAGCCGTTGGCAGGTGCTCGTCGGCAAGTGCTGCGGGTTGGGAGCAATGTCTGCCAGTTTCGCCATCGGCACCACCCTAGCACTACTGATCCTCACCTGGCTCTTTGCAGGTTTCTATTCCTGGTCGGGCCTGCAGTCGGCGCTACTGCTCGCTCTGCTTGGGATTCTGCTCACCTGTGTTTCCGTGTGCGCCAGCACGTTACTCTCAACACTCACGGCGGGCGTCACTGTCATCATGCTCTACGGTCTCGCCCTGGTGGGAGGCATGGTGGAACAGCTTGGCATTCTCCTGGATAACCAAGTAATGCAGAATATCGGCGTCATTTCCAGCTTGCTGCTGCCTTCCGACGCACTGTGGCGCATGGCCGCCCAGCGGTTGAACGTACAAGAACTCGCTTTCCTGGCAGGCGGCGGCCCCTTCGAAGGCTTCAGTCAACCCTCAGCCTTCATGCTCGTTTGGGCACTCCTGTACATCACCTTCGCGGTGCTCTTGGGGGTGCGAGTCTTCGCGCGGAAAGACCTGTAGGCAACGCGCCCGGTATCGCTGCATTTCCAGTACCCGCTGAGGTTTATTGGGGGAGGATTCGAGCAATTGGACGCTCTTGCCGGAAGCATGCAATTATGGCGCTACGGCTTCCGCGCTATCATCCGACTCATCGCATGCTGATGCGGAATGCCGCCGGACATGCAGTCGAAGATCTCTTCCGTGCAATACTCGATCTTCCAGTCATGGTAGAGCGTTAGGAGCTCCCCCGACAGCCAGGGCTCCGCGCCCGGGTCCCCATCCGGCGCTTTACCGATGAAGGGCTTGCGAACGAACACGGAGAAGACGTTCAATCCGCCGCAGTTTGTGTGTCCCTTATAGTGGGCGAAGACTTCCTGTCGCAGTTTGCGGGGAATGAGGTGGAAGACGCCGGTAGAGAACAAGACGTCGAATTTGCCTTCTAACCTATGCTGATTCATGTCAGCTTGAAAAACGGCGATCGGAACGTTCGCTGCCTCAGCAAGGCGTTCCGTCTTCGCTACGCCTGCTGCCGACGAATCAAAGGCGGTTACCCCGTACCCGTTATGCGCGAAGAAAACCGCGTTCCTGCCTTCTCCACAACCAATATCGAGGAGTGAAACCGGCTGATCGGGAGGCAATAGCTGCAAGACTTGATGGCAAATTGCAGACGGCTTTGTGCCCCAATAGTACTCTTGGCCCGCGTACCTCCCATCGTACGACGATTTTTGACTCACATCAGCCCTCCCTGACAGCAGTTTCTAAGGCAGCTTGGTCTGTAGGCAAAGTCTCTCTTCATGCCCATTGGGACGAAGGGCAAGCCACGCGCTTCTACTCGTAGCGCAAAGCCTGAATGGGATCGAGGCGCGCGGCGCGATTGGCCGGATAGATGCCGAAGAAAATGCCCACAGAAGCCGCCACGCTCACGGCAAGCAGGACGATGTCCAGCGTGACCGCGGTTTGCAGGCCCTCACCATCTTCTCCCAGCGGAATCTGCGCAATACCGAACGAAATCAACGTGCCGAACAGAATCCCAAGCAAGCCTCCCAAAACGCTCACCACCACGCTTTCGACGAGAAACTGGATGAGTATGTCGCGCCGTTTCGCGCCCACTGCCTTACGGATGCCGATTTCGCGGGTGCGTTCGGTCACGGAGACGAGCATGATGTTCATGATGCCGATGCCGCCAACCAGCAAAGAGATGCCCGCAATCGCGCCTAGAAAGAGCGTGAAGACGCCAAGGGCCGCGCTCACCGCCTCAATGAGGTCTTTGGGACTCATGATGATAAAGTCATCGTCGGCTTCATCGGGAATCTCATGGCGTTCGCGCAGGATTTGTCTGATGCCCGCCGCGCCCGCATCGATTGTCTCTTCCTTTTCATCCAGCAGCTTTATACTGATTGAGCTAATGGGCCTCTCGCCTTGAGCAGTCACAAATCTGGTCAAACGGGCCTGCGCGGTCGTAATCGGCACCAAAATCGAGTTGTCGCTGCTGCCGCCAAAGCCGGCGCTGCCGCCCTGTTCCTCCAGTACCCCGATTACGCGCAGGCGCAGGTTCTCCGCGCGGATAGTCTGGTCGATTGGATCATCGTCCGGAAACAGGTCTGCTGCGACTTTGGAGCCCAATACCGCTACAGAAGCGCGCGAATCCAAGTCCGATGGAGAGAGCATTTGTCCAAACGCCAGAGTAAGATTGCGCACCGACAGATAGTTGGCGGTCACACCTGTCACTGTGACTCTCGTATCTCTACCTTGCGCTACCACGCTGAGGCTGCGATCACTTCCTTCCGTAGCTACGCCGACGACTGTCCCATCCCACGTCAACTCTTCAAGCTCCAGCGCATCCTCGTACGTGAGTGGGCGTACCGGGTCCTCGCTTGCAGAACCGCCGGGCCGTCCGCTAAAGATGAAGAGCACGTTGGTGCCTGTCGACTGCAGCTCAGCGGTGATCTGCCTCTCCACACCGCGACCGATTGACATCAAGGCCACAACCGACGCCACGCCGATTATCATGCCCAATAGGGTCAGGCTCGTGCGCAGCTTGTTTGCAGCCAGAGCGCTGATCGCCACTTTCAAGGTCGCAAAGTTCACGGGCCCACCTCATCAGCTTGCGATGCCGGTGACGGCGACCGCTCTGCTTGCCCGAGAGGGGCAACACCATCGCGAATCGGGGCCTCTCTTGGAGCACTATTTGAACCTGCAGCGGCTGTGGAAGGCGGGCTGCCGCCCATTTTACCGCGCTCCTCTGCCGCGATGCGACCGTCGCGCATGCGGAGAATGCGGTCTGTGCGACGCGCAATCTCTTCCTCATGCGTAATGAAGACAACCGTAATCCCGCGGTCGGCATTAAGCCGCAATAACAGCGCCATAAGCTCTTGGCTGGTTCGCGAATCGAGATTTCCCGTTGGTTCGTCTGCCAATATGATCGAAGGGTCGGTAACCAACGCACGCGCGATAGCCACACGCTGCTGCTGACCTCCTGACAACTCCGTGGGCTTGTGCGACATCCGGTCTTCCAAGCCTACGGCAATCAAGGCCTCTTTCGCGCGGTCGCGCCACCCTGCACCGCCTCGCTGGAGCATTAGATCTCTTGCCACACCGATGCGCTGCTCAGCACCGGCAATTTCCGCAGGACCCTTGCCCGACCCAACCGCCGCACCACTATCTGCGAGAGCTCGCTTCGCAGACCTGCTTCGGCTGCTGCCACCCCCGTAGAGCAAGGGAAGTTCAACCTGCTCAAGTGCGCTGACGCGCGGCAGTAGGTTGAAAGACTGAAAAACAAAACCAATCTTGCGGTTGCGAATCTCTGCCAAGCGGTTGTCGTTGAGCGTGGATACATCTTCACCATCGAGCAGATAGGAACCCGCATCCGGACGGTCCAGGCAGCCCAAGATGTGCATGAGTGTGGATTTGCCGGAACCGGAAGGCCCGGTGATTGCCAATAATTCACCTCGCCCGATCTGAACAGAAACGCCATCGAGGGCATGAATCTCAGAATCCCCCATTACGTAGGTCTTCCTGAGGTCGCTTGTCTCAATCACACTTTCAGGCATGGATGTCCCTATTGAGTCAGAAGGCGCCTAGGCAAGATCAAACGACTAATCACTATGCTTCCTGTTACCGAGTGCGTATATCAATCCCGCCACCGCCGATGTTGCCTCCTGTGCGTGACTGGATCGCGACCTCTTCCCCTTCGCTCACGCCGCTCACGATCTCCGAGACTTCGCTGTCTCGCACGCCTATCTCCACCACGCGCCGCTCCAACTCGTCTCCCTCTTGCCGCACGTAAACCACTCGTTCGTCGCCTTCGCGCCGTATTGCTCGATTCGGCAGCAGTAGAATGTCGTCGCGGCTCGATACCTCAATTGAGGCATTAGCGGAGAGTCCGCCCCGCAGGCTCTGACCACCCGGTTCCAGCCGTATGGTTACGGGATAGAGCACTACGCCCTGTTGTTCCACGGAGGTCGGAGAGATGGTCTCGACCGTGCCTGATATTTTGACGTCCGGCGAAGCGTACGTGGTCACCTCCACCGGCTGTCCCACCCGAATTGAAGACACGTCGGCTTCGTCCACACTTGCTCGCATCTCGATCCGATCCGCACGCACGAGAGTCACGACCTTGGTTCCCGTTTTCTGACCGACGCTGCCTTCTACGGCTGCCACCACACCGGCAAACGGTGCGCGCAGGACGGCCTGGTTGAGGTTTCGCTTGGCGATTTCGAGACTCAATTGGGCGCGCTCGACCTGAAGCTGTTGCAGTTCAACTTCCTCCGAAGCTACACCGGCGCGAACTTTGTCCAGATCCAGGCGCGCGCGTTCAATATCGTTATCCGCCTTTTGCTGCGCACTTTCTAACTCAGTACGAGCGTTCTCCACCTTGTTTTCGGCTTCTTCCACTTTATCCGCAGTTGGTTGCTGCAGCGCGCTAAGTTCATCCTTTGCGATCTCAAGCGAATCCATAGCGCTTGCTACCTTTCGCTTCGCGCCCTGCTCATCGTTATCCACCGAAACACGTACGATTTCAAGGTTGCTTTCAGCTTCTCGCACCTTAGCCGTCAGCTCGCCTACAATGGTTCCCGGCGGCGGATTGTCAGAGAGTTCCGCATGCCGTATGCTCAGTTCCGGATCCACACGCGCCTTCACCTCGTCGAAATTCTTCTGCGCTTCGTGCAGTTCACGTCCATTGTCATCACTATTCTCATCATTGAAGCTTCTTTGTGCCCGCTCCCGGCGCTTACGCGCTTCGTCCAGTTCATTAGAGTACTTTTCAATATCCGTACGTACCCGCACTTTCTCCGCATCCAACCTATTCCTGGCTTCCTGCAGCGAGTTTTCAGCCGCCTGAACCTTGGCTTCGCTGCCACCTGCGCTTAGAGCAGCAAGGCTCTCCTGTGCCTGCGCTAAGGCGTTCCTTGCATCTGCGACTTTCTTCTCCGCTGACTTAACGGCAGCCTCATCAGGATTCATTAGGGCATCAAGCGTCTTTTCCGCATCTTCCAAAGCATCTCTCGCACTTCTTAAGCTTGCTTCCGCCTGGGACTCTGCTGCTTCCAAAGCGAGCTCTGACTTGCGTACGTCCTCGGTCGGAGGGGGAGCCAATAGCTTTTCAAGATTGATCTCAGCCGTACGCAGATTCGACTCTTCCCGCAATACTGCATCCCTCAATTCCAAGTCGTCCAAGTAGGCAAGAGGCGCGTCCTTCTCCACAGCATCGCCTACGGCCACGACCATCTCGCGCAGGTCTCCTGTTACGGAGAAGGCAAGTTCCACCTGTTCGGGATATACAATGTTCCCTGAAGCATTTACCGTGGTCATGATCGTCCCACGCGTGACGGTAACAAACTCAGTTTCTTGAACCACTTGGCCTTCGCCGGAGTCACCACCAAGAAACCGCAAGAACGCGAACCTGCCACCGACGATGAGCGCTACCAAAATGACAACCAGAATTACGATCTTCAGCCATCTAGCCACAGTGCTGTCTCCATACTGCGTTGAAAAGCTGCAACTCTCGGTAGGGTATCTCTTCGTTGATTGCTGTAGACGAAACAGGTGCCTTAAGCGTTAAAATAGAGAAGTGTACGTTTATTCAAGTATACCAGCCTAAACTGTGAAGCCATTGAAAGGCCCGCTGCTCCTCGCAATTCCACACTTTGCGCCGCACCAAACTTTTCACAAACACGATACCGTACTGTTGTATTAGACGTATTATAGATTGCTATTCAAGAACCTGCAATACTTTTGCTGAATCTCTTGGTCAATTGTACATTTTATATTCAAATCTTTCAACATAGATATTTCATTACCAAAGATGTGCGTGTACCGTAGTCTGTTCCAAACTTGCACAATCAGGAGGAAAATGTGGATACGCAAAGTCTCGCGGGGCGCGGAGCCGTCATCACGGGCGGCAGCCGCGGTATAGGCAAAGCAATCGGGCGGTCACTGGCCCAACAGGGGGCGGACGTGGCCCTAATCGCGCGCACGTCTCACGACCTTGAAGAGACCGGGGCCGCTATCGCGCGTGAGACGGGGCGCCGGGCAATCGGCATTGCCGCGGACGTTACGGATTTGAGTGCTCTGCAGGGCGCACTGCAGAGAGTCAATACCGAACTCGGGCGGCTCGACATTCTGGTAGCATGTGCGGGCGGAGGCATCGTCGGCGGCAACCTGGACGTGCCGGACGCTGCCTGGGAGGAGCAAATCCGCCTCAAGTTACTTGGCTACATTCGCTCTGCACGGGAAGCCGTCCCGTACATGCGGCAAAGCGGCGGGGGCGCAATTGTCCTTATTGGCGGCGGTTCTGCCCACGATCCCTCGACTCAATTGGCAATTGCCAGTGTGATGAATGCCGGGCTCCTGGCATTTACAAAGACACTTGCCGATGAGGTCGCGGAGCACCACATTCGCATCGTGATGGTAAACCCCGGTCTCACTGAAACCGGACTGATCGATGATATGGCCCGGCAGAACGAACGGCTACGCGGCACTCCCGCAGAACAGGCGGCGGCCGATATGCGTGCCCCCAATCCGCTCGGCCGTGTGACCATGCCTGAGGACGTAGCCAATCTGGTGGCATTCCTGGTGTCGGACCGCGCAGCCATGATCACCGGCACGTCTATTGACATCGATGCCGGCGCGCGCCGGGGCCTGGCGTGATGCCGCAGACGGGCCTTTTGGATAGTGCTTTAGCTACAGCAATGAGGCTGCTTGCCTCATATGTCAAGCAAGCAAATACGGCTTCTACGGAGTAGAAATGGATATCGTTTCACTCGTCGTTGGCGGTGCAGTGGGGATTTTCCTCGGTCTTGCGCTTGCTATGCTCGTAGGTGTGTGGCGCAAACGCACGGCCGAAGCCATTGGCGAGCGCATTCGCGAGCAGTCCGAACGCGCCCAGCAAGAGCACATTCAGACACTGTTGCAGCACATGGCCGATCAGTTCAGCAGCCTCTCCCTCCAAGCGCTCAATCAGAGCACAAGTCAGTTGGTGGAGATTGCCAAGAGCCAGCTCGGCGCCCAGCAGACCCAAAACACCCAGGAATTTGATAGCAAGAAGCGCCTGATCGATCAGCAGCTAAATCAGATGGGGGCAACACTGGACCAGGTACGCGCGCTCATGACCGACGTGCAGGCGCAAAGCGGGGAAAGGTTGGGCGCGCTCACTACGGAAATCCGCAATACTGCCGATCAGACCAAACGCCTATCGGAAACCACTAACACGCTTCGCGAAACCCTTGCCAACAGCCGCGCGCGGGGCGCCTGGGGTGAGCGCATGGCCGAGGACGTACTGCAAGCGGCGGGCTTGCTGCCGAATATTCATTACACGAAGCAGACGACCACCGCGACAGGCACGCGACCCGACTTCACCTTCAGGCTGCCTAAAGACCAGTTCCTCAATATGGATGTGAAGTTCCCGCTCGATAACTATCTGCGGGCTTTGGAAGCGGATTCAGATACCGAACGAGACCGCTTGGAGAAGCAATTCTTTCGCGACGTGCGCAGTCACGTCAAGGCGGTAACCTCACGAGATTACATTGACCCGGCAGCCAACACCATAGACTGCGTTCTGCTTTTCATTCCTTTGGAGCAGGTGTACGGCTTTATCCTGCAGCACGATCGCACGCTGCTCGAGAACAGCCTGGAAAGCCGTGTCGTGCTCTGCTCACCGTACAGCCTGTTCGGTGTGCTCAGCGTGATTCGGCAAGCGGCAGAGGTCTTTTCGCTACAGCAAACAGCCGGTGAGATGCTCACCCTGTGGAGCGCACTTTCCAAAGAGTGGTCGCGCTACGCGGAGGCCCTGGATAAACTGGAGAGCGACTTTCAGCGTGTTGCCAATGACTTCGACACGCTCACCGGTACCCGCCGCCGCGCATTAGAACGGCAACTGCTCAAGCTAGAGTCATTGCGCACCGCTCAGAGCGAAGAAAGCGACGTGCCCGGAGCGGAGTGAAAGACAGGAATGAAGGGCGCAGTGGGCCAAATAGCGCAACAAGCGTATTTGGCGCATAGATAGAGAAACTCTCTATGTGGCGGCGAATGGCGTGCGCAGCTAGGCACCTTCGCTGCCCGAGGATGGTCTTTGCCGACTAGTCGCCCGCCACTTCTGCCGGTTCCTTCGCGGGTGCTTCGTCAGCAGTGTCCTTAGGGGCGGCAGGCGGACGCGAACTCGCGTACTCGCAGTCTGGGTAGCGAGAGCAGCTATAGAAGACGCTGCGCCGCTTATTACGTTTGCGCACTACCTCACCTTGACCGCACTGCGGGCAATTTACGCCAATAGTATCCAAGAATGGCTTGGTATTGCGGCATTGCGGAAAGCCGCTGCAGCCGATGAATTTGCCAAAACGCCCCTCGCGAAGGAGAAGCGGCTTGCCGCACAGCTCACACATCTCGCCGGTCTCTTCCACCGGGCGCTGTACCCGCTCTGCCTCAAGGTCCGCCTTCTCCAATGCCGCGCTGAAGCCACCGTAAAACTCCTTCAGGACGGGAGTCCACTGCTTCTCACCACGGGAGATGGCATCCAGGTCCTCTTCCATCGCCGCCGTGAACTCGGGCTTGATAATATCCGGGAAATGTTTCACCAGGATATCCCGCACAATAATTCCTAGTTCAGTGGGCTTGAGGGTACGCCGTTCGCGCTCGACATAGGTACGCTCTTGAATCACTGAAAGGATGGGCGCATAGGTGCTCGGCCGACCAATACCCTCCTCTTCAAGTCCCTTGATTAGGCTAGCCTCAGTGAATCGCGGTGGCGGCTGGGTGAAGTGCTGCTCCGGCGTGAGCTTGCGGAGATCCAAAACCTCGCCTTCCTCCAATAGGGGCAGAGACTTCCTCTCGTCTTCTTCTTCCTCATCCGCGCGATAGACCTGATAGAAGCCGGGAAACTTGACGCGCGTAGCCGACGCTCTGAAGCGGTATTTCAAGTCAGACCCGTCGCGCTGGGGTACAACGTCCACTGATCTTGTTTCTAACAGAGCCGGACGCATCTGGCTGGAAACGAATCGCTGCCATATGAGCGTATAGAGCTTGAGCTGGTTGGCATCCAAGAACTCCCTCATCTGCTCGGGCGTGCGAAAGGGGCTGGTGGGGCGTATTGCCTCGTGAGCTTCCTGGGCGTTCTTCACTCGTGAGGTATAGCGATTCGGATTCTCCGGCACCTCGTCCGCGCCGTACCTCTCTCCGATATACTGGCGCACCTGCGCGATAGCCTCACTACTCACCTGCACCGAATCGGTACGCATGTAGGTGATGAGGCCCACCTGACCTTCGCCACCGATTTCAATGCCCTCATAGAGTTGTTGAGCCAGCCGCATAGTGCGCGCAGCACTGTAGTTCAAGCGGCGCGAGCCATCCTGCTGCAGCGTGCTTGTAGTATACGGCGCGCTCGGCCGGCGTCTTCTTTCCCGCACCGAGATTTTCTGCACCGGCCAGGTAGCGACTGCGACTCTGTCGCCCCCGTCAAGGTCCGAAACTATGCCCTCCACAGTTTCTCCATCGCTGATTTCAGGCTTCTTGCCCTCTAACTGCACGAGTTCGGCGTCGAACACGTCCTGCGCACCCTCGGCCGGCCTCTTAGCGAGGTTGGCGTGAAGCGACCAATACTCCTGCGGTTTGAAAGCCTCGATCTCGCGCTCGCGATCGACGATGAGACGCAGCGCCACCGATTGCACTCTTCCCGCCGATAGCCCGCGCTGAACTTTGCGCCAGAGAAATGGGCTCATCTTATAGCCGACAAGACGATCGAGCACGCGGCGCGCTTGCTGCGCATCCACTAAGTCAGCGTTGATTTCGCGTGGTTCGGACAAAGCGTGCTGCACCGCGTCCTGGGTAATCTCATGAAAGACGACACGTTTTGCGGTCAGGTCCTGGTTCTTCGTCTTCCGCTTGAGCGCCTCGAGCAGATGCCACGCTATGGCCTCTCCCTCGCGATCAGGGTCGGTGGCGAGCAAGATCTCGCTCGCCTTCAGTGCATTTTCGGTCAGCTTCTTGACAGTGGCACTCTTGTCGCGCGGTACCACGTATGAGGGAGCAAAGTCATTCTCAACCTCCACACCAAGCTTGCTCTTGGGGAGGTCCCGCACGTGCCCCATCGAAGACTCGACCGCATAGTTGCGGCCAAGGAATTTCTTGATTGTCCGCGCTTTGGTTGGCGACTCAACGACGAGTAATTTTCGTTTTGCCAATGTTAATCACCTGCATTACTTGCTACAACTACGCCTACACTACACTGTGCACTACGGCATCAGAAAAACAAACTTCCGCAATCCGACCGGGACTCCACTTCACACTCATCCTACACACCCGCTCGTGGCGTTCGCGCCACAACATGCACCTGCGCTACGTCACGCGGGCTAGGCACTCCCATGCGCACGCTCCCAGGCATGCAGTTCAGCGACATTTTCCCGAATCTTCCGGATAGCGTCAAGAATCATGTCCATGTGCTTTTGCGGTCCTAAGAAGAGTGTATGGGAAAACGACAGCGCTTCATCTGCGGCAATGCGCTCCGTTTCCGGACAGCAGATGCCGGCATAGTCTATCGCACGCCCGTACACCCGCTCGTTGAACGGGAAGCCGGTACGACCGAAATTCATTTCGGTGAGCGCCGGATGCCGGTAGAGCGGCGCAGTCTGGCCAGTACTTGTCGGTACACCTTCGCCCTTCAGCGCGGCCAGGAAGGTGTCGCGTTGAATACCCTCGAATTTCGCACCCAAGAAACGCCAATGCCAGATGTAGAAGCTCCAGCGCGTCACACGTGGGTCCCAAACGAGACTATCCACACCCGGTATTTCGGCCAATCCCTGTATCAGATAGCGCACGTTTGCCTCACGGATGGCAATTTGCTCCGGTAACCGCTCCATGGCCGCGATGCCGAGGGCGCCGATCCACTCCGTCATGCGCAGGTTGGTGGCGGGCAGCGATTGCGCCGGCATCGGACGTCCGTTCACGCCGTTCACGTGGTGCAAGCCGTATAGCCGCTCTTGCAAGTCGTCGCGGTCGGTGAGCACCATGCCGCCTTCACCCAAGGCTACCACTTTACTTCCCTGAAAGCTGAACGCGCCCGCGTCCTCGATGGCGCCCACGCCGCGGCCCCGCCATTGGCTGCCGTGCGCATGTGCGCAGTCGCCGACGAGCGCGATCCCATGCTTGTCAACGAGAGCCCGCAGAGCATCCATGTCGGCGGGCATTCCCCCATTATGGACGCACATAACCGCCCGGGTCTTGGGCGTAATCGCGTCAGCGATCTTGCCGGCGTCGATGTTGAACGTACCGGGGTCGATGTCAACAAACACTGGCGCGGCGCCAACGGCGACTACTGCCGTGGCCACAGTTATCCACGTAGCCGCCGGAATGATGACTTCATCGCCGGGCTCGACGCCTACTGCCTTCAGGGCCAGTTCCATGCCTATCGACCCTGTCGCCACCGCCACGCCGTGCCGTGCGTCTTGAAACGCAGCAAAGGCCTCTTCAAATCGCCACACCCACGACTCTTCCCCTTGAAACTTAGAACGTGTCCAGGACCGGCTCTGCAACACGTCATGAAGCGCCCGCTCGTCGCGTTCATCGTACACCGGCCAGGTTGCCCCCAACGGCGAATCAACGAGCGGCGTTCCACCGGTCAAGGCTAGCTTTCCCATTCGCAGACGATCCTCGTTCTGTTATTGCCAAGTGTTGACGCCGGGTGGTCCGTAGCTAATGCACTCGCTGCCGAGCGCATCACATTGGTCTATGGTCCATGGGAGACACAATTGCGGCGTTACGAGCAGGGGCAAATCAAAGCGAACGCTAGCTAGTATAGCACACCCTTTTCCTGAACCAAGACACGAAAGCCTCCAAGGCCGTCGGGCCAGATGAGATCAGTGATCGCACGCTTCGCTCGTATCGACTCTGTGGTAGCAGGCTGGCGAGCGAGTTCAGCCAATTGCTCGCCAATTCCCAAGTCCATCAGGTATTCCGCCTGAGACTGATAACGTATCGTGGACAGGCCAACACTTTCACCATACTCCATTAGCGCGGAAAAGTTCACGTGGGCGGTGATATCCTGAGTGCCGATGCGGCAATAGGGATCCTTACTGACGCGGTGGCGGTAGTAGCAAGCGAGGGTACCGCCCAAATGCCGTGAGCCGCACAACTCCTCCCACGTCGCACCGTAGTCTATCGTAATCACCGCACCTCGTGTCAGTTTTTCCGCAACTGTCTGAAGCCATGCCGGGGCTGCCAGGCAAATCTCACCTTGCCAGCCTACCGGCGGCCGGCCCAAGCGCTCCACGTAGGCTCCAAGTTCCGGGCAGGATGGGTCGTCAAATTCCTCCCGCAGTCGACCATCGCGCTCCGCTACGTAGACCTCCCGCAAAGCACCGCCATTGAGTCGTACCCGATGCACCGGCAGCGCATCCAGCAGTTCGTTCGAGAGCACGACACCGACTACCGGCGCCGTGAGCGTTTGACCGATGACAACGTCATGCGCCGAAGCCGCAGTGAGCGCCTGCTGCTGCTCGGAGCTAGGCCCGGGACCGCGATCCACCAACTGGTAGTGCGCGCATCTCCAACACTGCGGCATCTCATTACGCAACCCATTGAGAATGTCCCACGCCAGGATTCCGCGGCCTGCACCCATCTCTACGATGTCAAAGTGCTGTGGCTCGCCAAGTTCTTGCCAGACCTGCGCCAGATGACGGGCTATGTACGTGCCAAACACCGCGTGAAGCTGCGGCGCAGTATAGTAGTCGTGGGGCGGGCCGGAGTGGGACTTCCGCTCTGAACTTCCGCCTGCGCGTGAATAACTAGCAGAAGCAGAATAGTAACCCACATCCGGTGCATAGAGCGCGATCTGCATGAATTCGGCAAAGGATATCCTGCCTCTTTCCGCGATCGCTGCGTGGACCAGGTCAGTTGCTGTCGCTGCGGTCATGATGCGCCACCCGTTCTAACCCTATGCGGTCTTCCGCCGGAAATCAATGCACTTCTAGGAGTTACTCCATGTTTATGCAGGAGCTCTCAGGGACTCGGAAAGCACGCCGCCACTATGATGTCCCTTCGGCATGCATAAAGTAGAGTGCGCCAAGCCTGCCCACCACAAATTGGCCAAGACGATGTAAGAGTTGCTTGGAATAGCCTTCGCGTCCACTCCCTCCTTCACCGACTACCTCATTCCAAGATGCACCAAACGGCTATTCTGTACAATAGAGAGCAACACAGCAGCGGACAACCCAACTTGAGATTGAGGGAGGTTTGGGGAATGGCGTTGCGGAGTCAAAGATTGCGAGACGTCAACCGCCAGGGCGATGCCCTGCGCATGGGTATGGACTGGACAGTAGACGATCTGGGCAAGCCGCAGGTGCTTGTGGAGAGTGTGACCGGCTGCTCCCACCCTTCCAGCGTGCACCTCGGCGACCTTGTCGAGCAGGCCAAGTTTGGCGTCTACACACGCGGCGGCAAGCCTGCGGAATTCTACTGCACCGATATCTGCGACGGCATAGCCCAGGCCCATGCCGGCATGCGCTTCAGTCTCCCTTCGCGGGACATCATCAGCTATATGACGGAGATTCACGCTCTGGCCCACCCGCACGACGCCATGGTCTGCATATCCACTGCCGATAAGGCCGTGCCCGGCCACCTGATGGCCATGGCGCGCGTGAACCTCCCGGCAATCCACATCCCCGGCGGCACGCAGACCAACGGTCCCTGCAACATGTCCTCCGAACTGATGTATCCACTGGGCATTATGCGCGACAAAGGACAGATTACCGAGGAAGAGCTGATTGCCAAGCAAAAGCACGCCTGTCCTACACCCGGTTCCTGTCAGTTCATGGGAACCGCCAGCAGCAACCAGGTGATTAGCGAGGCATTGGGTCTGGCGCTGCCTGGGAGCGCGCTCATTCCGGCTCCGCTGCGCGAACTAACCCGCATGGCCCGCGATGCGGGCGAGCAGGTGATGACCTTGCTGGAGAAGAACATCCGGCCCCGCGACATCCTGACGCCGGAGGCGTTCCACAATGCCCTGGTCCTTCACGCCGCGGTCGGCGGCTCCACCAACCTTCTGCTCCACCTGCCGGTAATTGCCCAAGAAGTGGGCATTGAAATCCGCCCGCAGCAGTTTGACGAGATCGGCAGGAAGGTGCCGGTGCTGACCAACGTGAAGACCTACGGCACCCATCCGGTGGAATATGTCTGGTATTGCGGCGGCGTGCCGGCGTTAATGCAGGAAGTTAAAGAGTTCCTCTACCTCGACTGCCTCACGGTGACCGGCAAAACCATCGGTGAGAACCTGGTAGACCTGGAGCAATCCGGCTGGTTCGACGAAATTGCGGGCTATTTGGATAACCATGGCCTTCGCAAGGAAGAGGTGCTCCATCCAATCGAGCGGCCCTACAAGTCGGGCGGCACGATTGCCGTGCTCACCGGCAACCTGGCGCCTGAGGGAGCGGTGATGAAACACATTGCCGCCGATCCGCGCACCCATAAGATGGTCGGACGCGCGGTGCCCTATGATTGCGAGGACGACGCCATTGCAGGCGTGAAGAGTGACGAGATCAAGCCGGGCGACATCATGATTATCCGCTATGAAGGGCTGCGTTCTTCCGGCATGCCGGAGATGTACTTCTGCACTACCGTTATCTCTGCCCGGCCCGACTTGGAAGCCAGCACCGCCATCATCACCGACGGACGGTACTCCGGCGCAGCAAAAGGCCCAGCTATCGGTCACGTAATGCCCGAAGCCGCCTTGGGGGGTCCGCTCGCATTGGTGGAAAGTGACGACCTCATCTCGATTGACGTGCCCGCGCGCACCTTGGAGATCGTGGGTGTAAATGGAGAAAGACGGTCCCCTGAAGAAATCGAGCATATTCTCACTGAACGCCGTGCACATTGGCAGCCGCCCGCGCTAAAGCACGAGGCCGGCGTGCTCTCGCTGTACACCAGCCAAGCCGCTGCCTCCACAAACGGCCTTCCAGATGATGTCGCGGCACGCTCACTGCCGGAATCAATGCCCCGCTCATGAGTGCGCGGTCGCCCTACCCGCTGTATGCAGTT
Organism: Chloroflexota bacterium; assembly: GCA_965221905.1. Lineage (GTDB taxonomy): Bacteria > Chloroflexota > UBA11872 > VXOZ01 > VXOZ01 > VXOZ01. The sequence continues at coordinate 1,307,568 of OZ244922.1, read as the reverse complement.
CTTACGCTCGCACTGCATGCCCAAGGACTGAACCAGCCGCTGAGCGGAGGCCGCCGACCGGGAATCGAGGATGTCTACGCGGCGATAGAGCGTGTGGGCTGGGTACAGATCGACACGCTGCAAGTCGTCAACCGAGCACAATACATCACGCTCTGGAGCAGGCTGGGCAGCTACGACACCTCGCTGCTCGATAAGCTGCTTTTCGATGACGGCAACACGTCGCCCGACAACAACCGTCGCCTGTTCGAGTACTGGGCGCATGCGGCCTGCATCATCCCATTGACCCTCTATCCGTATTTTCTGCCGCGCATGCGCAGTCACAGGCCGGGCAACAACAAGTGGTATAGGAATTGGGTGGTAAACCCTGAGAAACAGCAGTTGGTCGAAAACATCTACGAAGCAGTGCGGGACCGCGGGGGCTCCCGACCGGCGGACTTTCGCACCGGCAAGCGAGCGCCCGGTTCATGGTGGAACTGGGATGACGCGAAGGTTGTCCTGGAACACCTCTACAATACTGGCGAACTCGCTATTTCCAACCGCGTGAATTTCCAGCGCATCTACGACATCCGTGAGCGCGTGCTGCCATCCTGGGTTGAACGAGAAGAGCCGCCCGAAGAAGAGGCCCTAAAGCACTTGCTGGAAATTTCCATGCGGGCATTCGGCGTCTGCGCGCCGGGCCAAGTCGGCAACTACCTCAAGCTGAAGTCTACCGTAGCAAAACCACTGGTGGCGGCGCTGATCGCGGACGGCACGTTTGTCACCATCCAAGCCCAACTTGCAGATGGGGAAACGCACGAACTCCTGGTGCACCGTGAACACCTGCCGCTGCTAGATGCTGCGGCGGATGGCGCACTCCGCGTTCGCCGGACGACGTTTCTCAATCCATTCGACAGTCTCTTTTGGGCCAGAGGACGCGACCGCGCCATGTGGAACTTTCATCAGAAGTTGGAATGCTACGTGCCTGAGCCAGAGCGAAAATGGGGGTACTTCTGCCTGCCAATCTTGAACAAGAGGCGGCTGGTCGGCCGCTTCGATCCAAAGGTTGAACGAAAGACCGGACTGCTCCGGCTAAAGGCGGTCTATCTCGAACCAGGCGTAAAGCCGAGCGATCGGCTTGCGGCGTCGGTTGCCCGAGCCATGCGCGATTTCATGCGGTTCCATGACGCGACAGACCTGGTAATTGAACGAAGCGACCCTGAGGAGTTCGGCTCAAAGCTCATGTCCGCCATGTGAGCCTCGCGCACCTCCTAATCTTGCTCCCAAGGCCCAACGACACGGAGACAGATGTAGATCAGGAGGATATGCCATGCAGACGGTAGCAATCAAGAGTCTCGAACGACTGCAACACGTCGTCGTCACCGATTCTCACGCCCTAATTGCGGACGAGCCCGCGCCTGAGGGCGAAAATCTCGGGCCCAACCCCTATGAATTCCTGCTGGCCGCGCTGGGTACCTGAACGGCGATGACGCTGCGGCTGTATGCCGACAGGAAAGAGTGGAACTTGCAGGCGGTGCGGGTAGAACTCAGTCACGAGCGCGTGCACGCCCGCGACTGCGCGGAGTGCGAGCAACAGAGCGGGTCCAGGATCGACCTCATTCGGCGCTACATCACAGTCACCGGCGTGCTCGACGAAGCCCAGAGCAAGCGGCTCTTGCAGATTGCCGAACGCTGCCCTGTACATCGTACGCTTGCAGGCGGCCCAACTATTCTCACCGAGCTAGACGTGGGATAGGATTAGGGCCGCTTCTTGCCGCAAGGCTCCTCAAAACCTCAGCGTAAGCGTAGCGCGGGGGCTTGTCTCCCGCTTGAGTCGGTGCGCGCGCAGCACAGAGCGGATGGATTCTCGCGTGCGCGGGAATTGTAAGTTTCAGGTATTTCGTTGACAGAATGAGAACATAAAACAACCAGAGATGATGCCCTCGTATCGGCTGCCATACACATTGGGTTGCTGCATCACGAGCAATGACAGCTCATGCATCAAAGACTAATATCGCAGACGACACGAGAATAGTCACTCCGGCGAAAGCCGGAGTCCAGGGGGTGCAGCGAAGATGGATTCCGGCTTGCGCCGGAATGACGGAGTTGAACGTCTTCTACTTGTCATGGATTCAATTGGACTGATGAAACTGTCAACGAATTATTTAACTCTTACAGGAATGACATTAAGTGCCAACTTGGCCCAGAATGTAGGGCAACAGCAATTAGCCAATCTTATGTAAAAGGTCCAGTGCGGTCTCCTGCACGCTCTCCCCTGCGGCGGCGGTGAAGCGACTCCAACGGCCCATGTTAACCTCGTAGCCGCCTTCCTCGTAGGCAATTGGCGTTGGGAAGTATCCCTGGTAGCAATTCGCGTAGCCTACGACATACGTGTGGGCAAAGGGTGATTGTTCCTTTATGTCGAGCCCAATCTGGCAAAACAACTCACCGGGCACTCCCACCCACGCACTATCCCCGATCGCCAAGAGCTGAATCTCGCCCTCTTCTCGGCGGGCCTCGTTGCGGGTAAGCATGTACCGCTCCCGCACCAAGCGGTGCTCATTCGCTTTCCTGCGAATGTCTGCTTCCGCTGCGCCATCACGCCTCAGTTGCTCAATCTCAGCCGTCGCTGCGGCATAGGCGCGCGCTGCCTCGTCTTGCGGAGGCAAATCCGTACGGTAGGCCCAACTCACGTACTTAGAAGCAATCTGAACGCGCCGTTCAACGGGCGATACTTCCTCCGGTAACAATGACCCCGCCACGCGCAGCACCTCACCGGCAAGCTGCAACCCGATCTCGCGCGCATCGCGCACGTTGCGCCGCACCACCGGCGGATTGACGTCGCCGCACGCGCCTTGCGTAAACAACGCCGTCACGCCCGGCCCCAAGACAGCCTCCACCGCAGCCGTCGCAAAGCCCGGAAAGTCCGCCGACACGAGCGCCTGGCTCATGGCGCAAATGGGGTGAGCCGTAAAGTTGCAGAGCACGGCCAACGGAGTGCCGTTCGGACGCTGAGCCAGCAGCACGCCCACCTCGGGGTCAATCGGGCCGCGACGCACCACCTGACCGGATGCGGTTCGGTCCCAATTGCGATAGACTTTGCCATCGCTCCGCACGACCCTGCGGTTTTCCGAAATGCCGTGGATATCACCCGATGACACTTTGATGGAAGCCGGCTCCCGCCGCTGCCACGCGGCAATCGCTGTCCCCGCCAGGCTTTGTATGAGGTCTTGCACCCACGGCCATTCCAGATCGAGAGTGGAGAGGTCAATGGAGGCGTGACTGCTGTGGGTGTGGCTGGCGCTGAGCATCACGTGCTCGCCGGGGATGGCGGTATGCATCGCCACCTGCTCACGCACCGCGGCGGCAAAGGCCGCGGGCGGAAACCCGATCATGTCGCAGGCAATGAGCGCCGCCACCCGTTCACCGTCGTCAATCACGAGCGCCTTGGCCCACAGATCGTCATTGACACCCAGAAATGGGTCCTGCCGGTCCCAGCCGTACCCTAAGTAGGGCATGCCTATCGCAGGCGTAATCTTCACGCGAGCCGTCCCCACCTGGAAGTGTTGGCCGCGGCTGTCGCTTGTTACAGGCATGTCGTTCACCTCGTTGCATCGGAGTATCTCTTGTGTTTCATCATGTGCAATTAGGATACACACGATTGACTATGCGTGTCGAAAGGCGTGGCCGTGGCAGTCGCCGGTAAATGACTCCCTTATCAGCATCGAACGAGAACGAGTAATCACTTTGGTCACGATTAGCCGCTGCTACCTACGACAAAACAGCGCTCATCGCTCTGGCAGCGACAAGCTGTATTGCGAGCAAGTCAACATTGCCGATCATCGGGAAGAGTATGTTCGCGCTGCACTCTTGTATAATCAGGGGAAACACGCGCCACGCAGAAAACTAAGTTATAGGATGGAGGCTCCCATGCGAGAATTTCCGCCCCTCTTTGACGCCAATGTCTTTCTCGGGCCAACTTTCCTCCGCCACGACGACACGCCCGACGACGTTCCGCGCTTGCTGGACGTGCTGGACGAAAACGGCATCAGCCGCGCGCTCGTCACCCACGGCCTCGCCAAGTGGCAGCATCCTGCCGTAGGCAACCGGCTCGTGATCGAAGAAACCAAGGGTGTAGACCGGCTCGCGCCGTGCTGGGTCGTCATGCCGTCCATCGCCGGGGAGATGCCGCCGGAGCGCGAGCAAGTCGCCCAGTTGCTGGAATCCGGCGCGCGGGCAGCGCGTCTCTGCACGGGAATCAACCGGCTTACGCTGGAGCCCTGGGAATTGGATACACTGCTCGAAGCCTTGGCCGAACGTCGGGTACCGCTGTTTCTAGACTCAAACATCCGTCATTGGAGCGAGCCGCGTCCATGGGCTTTCATCGAGTGGGCCTGCCGCACGTATCCTACGCTGCCCCTCGTTCTCTTACGTGAGCCGCCAGCGAACTTTCGCACGCTCTTTACGCTTATGGAGCGCTATCCCAACTTATATCTGGAGACCTCCTATATGCAGGGTCACGATGCCATCGCCCTCATCGCCGGTCGCTGGGGTGCGGAACGCTTGATCTTTGGCACCGGCCTGCCAGTTTGGGACCCGGGCATGGCCATTACCGGGCTTACCTACGCCAGCTTCTCTGTCGAGGAGCGCGATACCGTTGCCGCTGGCAGCCTGCAGCGCTTGATTGATAACTGTGTCGTCTAACCGCCATACAATTAGCATCCGTTCGTCCTTATATCTTGGAAAAGGGAGATAGAATGGGAGCAGGCGTGGCAGACCGGTTCGTCCTAGGTCTGGCAGACCGTGGCTCAGAGTGGTCGCCACACCTGCCGAGCTCCCCCAGAGCCCGAACAGTTACCGGGACACGAAGTCCGTATCCGTAAGGCAGGGACTGCATGGGAGCGCCAGCCATAGTATAGCAGGAGGGAGGCAATGGCAGTGTACGTGGGGATCGATGTATCGCAAGACCGGCTTGACGTGGGAGTAGCTGACGAAGCGCAGTCGTGGTGGGTTGGGAACGATGCGGCAGGGATAGAGGAGCTGCGGGAGCGTCTGCTTGCATTGGCGCCGCAGGGCGTGGTGTTGGAAGCGACGGGTGGGCTGGAGAGCGCGGTGGCAGGAGAGTTAGTGGCAGCGGGGCTGGAGGTGACGGTCGTGAACCCGCGGCAGGTGCGGGACTTTGCGCGCGCCACGGGACGGTTGGCGAAGACGGACGCGATAGATGCAGGCATGCTGGCGCGCTTTGGAGAAGCGGTGCAACCGGAGGCGCGCGCACTGCCGGACGCGCAGACGCAGGAGTTGCGGGGCTTGGTAGCGCGGCGGCGGCAGGTGGTCGCGATGCTGACTGCCGAGTGCAACCGTCTGCCCCGGGCCACCAAGCGGGTTCGTCCCCAGATCAAGTCCCACATTGCCTGGCTGCGGCGGCAACTCGATAGCCTGGACCAGGAACTGGCGGCGCTCGTCCAAACCAGCCCGCTGTGGCGTGCCCGTGAGAACCTGCTGTCCAGCGTACCGGGAATTGGCCCGGTTACGGCTACCTGCTTGCTGGCAGAACTCCCGGAACTGGGCAGGCTCAATCGCAAGCAGATTGCCGCGCTGGTGGGGGTCGCTCCCCACAACCGGGATAGCGGCACCTACCGGGGCAAGCGCAGCGTCTGGGGCGGCAGAGCCCCGGTGCGCGCCAGTCTCTACATGGCTACCTTGGTCGCAACCCGCTTCAATCCGGTGATCAAAATCTTCTATGACCGACTGTGCGCCGCAGGCAAACCCAAGAAAGTGGCCCTTACCGCCTGCATGCGCAAGCTGCTCACCATCCTCAACCGCATGCTCAATACACAGTCGCCCTGGAAACCAACCACCGCACCTTGACACCCAAGACAGTTTCTGAGCCTGTCGAAGGATGAACGGATGCGCGAATCACGGCTGCAACGAGGCCCTCAATTTGTAACATGAAAGACTTGGTTACCTAACTCAACAGCTAGAAAGACGTGAAGACATGACACAGACAGCATCAGCAACTGAGAGTACAAACATGACACTGCGCGAGGCCGCCCTGCGCGGCGTACCGCTCACCGACACGTTCATAGTGAACAACCACAGTCACCTCGGCTTGTACTACGGATTCGCCCAGCCCGCACCGGATGCAGATTCCCTTGTGCGGACCATGGACCGTGTGGGTATCGATCAGTCATGCGTTTTTTCAAGCCTGGCGATTACGGCCGACATGCGCACCGGCAACGACAAGAACCTGGAAGCGGCACAGCAGCACCCTGGCCGTCTGCTGGCCTACGCCGTTCCCGACCCTAACCTTGCCCGCCAGGTGCGCGACGAAATGCAGCGCTGCGTCGACGCCGGTGTGCGGGGCATCAAGTTTCATACCGGGATACATGAGTATCCTTTTGCCGGGCCGGCGTATGTCCCGGCCTTTGAGCTGGCAGACAAACACCGCCTCCCGCTAATCAGCCACGGCGTGGACTCACCTGACGTGCTGCGCCGCACGGCGCGCGCGTATCCCAACGCCCACTTCATCGTGGCCCACGCTGGAGCGGGAGGCAGGCGCACGCGAGGAGATGCCATCAACCAAGTCGCGTTAGAAGAACCGAACGTCTACCTGGACACGGCCGGCTCAGTTGCGCCATATGGCGCGTTTGCTCAGTTGGTGAATACAGTAGGGGCTGGTCGCATTCTTTTCGGAGACGACTTCCCCTGGATGTGTCCCACACACCAGATCGGACGCATCCTCCTGGCTCCCATCACCGACGACGAGAAGAAGCAGATTCTCGGCGGCACCATGCAGCGTTTGCTCTCCACGCGGCGGTAAACGTCTGTCCGGCGCATATTTTCTCTCAAGCAGGATTGCCTAGTACACCCACAGGCAGATAACGTAGCGCGGGGGCTTGTCCCCCGCTCTGTATGGTGTCCGCTTTGTGGGGCAAAGATAGACTTCCGCGAGCGCAGGCATTACTGTCTACGTGCCGGCCCGCTGCATGGCAGCAATAGTTAATAAAATCCACGTAATTTTGTACGTGGCCAGCCGTTCTTATTGAGGAGAGAAGAAGCCATGAAATACCTGATGCTCTCAAAACTCCTAGAAAACCTCTCCTACGCTGAGCTCGCCGACACCGTAGCCGACCTGGGCATGGATGGCGTCGACCTCACGGTGCGTTCGCCCGGTCATGTCTTGCCGGAGCGCGTGAAGACCGATCTGCCCAAGGCGTCGCAGGCCATGCGCAGCCGGGGCTTGGAAATCGGCTGGTTGACAACGGCCATCGAGAGCGCGGATTCGCCTCACGCTGAAGAGATCATTGCTACCGCCTCCGACCAGGGCATCAAACAGTTCAAGCTGGGTTATTATCGCTACGCCGGTTTTGGCGCAATGCGCCGCCAGATCGACGAGGCACGGGAAAAGTTGCACGGCATCGAGCGGCTCTGCCACAAGTACGGCATGCAGGCCGGTGTCCACGCGCACTATGGGCCAACACTCTCTGCCACCACCCACGTGGTCTCGCTGCTCCTGGAAGACTTCGATCCCGCTGCCCTATGCTACTATCCCGATCTCGGGCACATGGGCATCGAAGGTAGTTTCGGCGGCTGGATTCACGGCCTAGACCTGCTTGCGGACCGCATAGCAATGCTTGCCCTCGAGAACGTCGCCCAGTTTCGCATAGAAGACCCGGAGACTGGCGCCGCGCGTTGGCAGACCAAGGTCGTGCCGTTTGACCGTGGGTTCGTGCCGTTTCCCGAAGCCTTTGGGTACCTGAAGCAAATCGGGTACGCTGGTTACGCCTCGTTTCAAGCTGAGTATCGAGGGGCCAACAGTTTCAAAGACATGGGCCAAACCGAGTTGCTCGCCCAAGTAAAGCAGGACCTGCAATACACGAAAAAGCTTGCACAAGAGGCAGGTCTATAGGTCCTGCATTGCGTCCAATCGGAAGCTAGCGATAGCTGTGTGCCTGCCAGCTTTCATTGCAATGCTACAATAGGCAGACGGGCTTTCGGGCACGTCGACGGTCTCCGGAGACCACCACAGAATTTACATGGCAGGCACCGGCGATAAGTGAAAACAGCAGGGAGCAGAAGCACATGGATCGTCCGAACATCATTCTGATTACGACCGACGAACAGCGATGGGACACGCTGGGCTGCTACGGCAACCAGAAGGTCAAGACACCCACTCTGGACGCTCTTGCAGCCAAGGGAACCCTCTTTGCCAAAGCCTACAACCAGAATCCGGTCTGTATTCCCGCGCGCGCCTGCCTCCAGACCGGGCGCTACACCCATCAGCACGGCGTCTCCTACATGGAGGCGGCCGTAGATAGCACGCCCGGCCTCCCGCCCTGGGAGCGTACCTTCATGGAGCACCTGCAGGACGCGGGTTATGTAACCGCCGCTTTCGGCAAGATTCACATGATGCCGCCAAAGGGCTTCAACGAGACGCAACTTACCGGCGGCAAGGGTTCACGTTGGACGCAATCGTATGGCTCGCCGCTTGGCCCCGGCCCATTAGGCCCCGTGTACGCGCGCTGGCTGGATTCCGTGCGTCCCGGCGGCTACGAGCGCATTTACGAGCAACGCCGCGAACCGGAATACCGCAAGTACATGACCGCGATCACCAACGTGCTGCCGCTGGAAGAGTACATCGATACCTGGATTACGGAGAATACGCGGGAGTTTGTGGCTCGCGACCGCGATCAACCCTTTTTCGCGTGGTGCGGGATTTGCGGGCCCCACGGCCCCTTCGACCCCCCACAGCCGTATGACAGCATGTATCCATCGGAATACGTGGACATCTCACCGACGTATCTCGCGGACGACAGTGACAAGCCCAAGCATCTGCAGAATAAGGGCGGCCGCTTCGCCAAAGAGCCGGACGACAGCCTGATCCGTCGGGTGACGGCGTACTACTGGGGACTCTGCACGTACATAGACGACATGATGGAGCGCCTCTTCCAAACCTTAGAGGAGTGCGGCAAGGCGGACAACACCCTCATCATCTTCACCAGCGACCACGGCGACCACATGGGCGACTGGTCGCGGGGCGGCAAGGGGACGTTTTGGGAGGGTTCTACGCGCGTGCCGTTCATCGTCGCGCCGCCCAGCAGCATGCCGCGGGTGCCGCACGTAGACGGCGTCATCGAGACGTTCCAAGTCGCCTCCACCATCCTGGACTATGCGGGCGTAGAGATTCCAAAGGAAATGCAGGCTACCAGCCTCAAGCCCGTGGTGGAGGGCACTGCGGTTGCCCCGGGCATCGCGCTCTGCGAGTACGAGGACAACAACCAAGTCATTCGCGGAAAGTCAGTCACCACGAACCGCTATAAGTACGCCTTCTGGAACACCGAGGACGGCCAAGAGCTTTACGACATGGAAGAGGACCCACTCGAAATGCGCAACTTAGCCCGCGACCCCGGTGCCCGCGATCTCGTCCGCCAGCACGAAGACTTGCTGCTCCAGCACTTGCTCAATAGCGAAAAGCCGGTACGCCGCTGGTAGAGAAGTGGCGCGTCACGGCCAATAGTTCTTCACGCTGTCAATCAGAGGGGCCGCCTAAGACGCGGCAATTGCCGTGGCAAGACGGGAATCAAAGAGGGGCGCACAAATGTGCGCCCCTCTTGTCTATCGCTTTAGGCCGATGTTCCCATTCCACGATCTTGAGGCGAACCACTTTCACGCGGAGCGGTGACACTAACCTCAGGCATTACTACTCGGCGAGGGCAGCAGCGATCTTCTCCGCGGCTTCGGGTGTTACCCACTCGCGCCAAGAGTCGTTATTCTGCAGCCACCACACGGCGACTTCGGCGTACTCAGCACCGGTCTCCGCGAAGTATGTCTCGGCTGAGCGCTGATTGGTGAAGTTCCAGTCCCACTTCCCGAGCATTTCGATTACATCGGGAGCGCTCTCTTTGATATCCGTGTGGACAGCGATGACAACTTCAGCCAGGGGGTATGCGCAAGCGTTGTTATTGGCCCAGCATTCCTCGTTGTACTCCGGCTCTTCGAGAAAGTAGTAGCCGCCGAGTTCGGTTTCCATCTGGAAGGAAAACGTCGTCGGACCCCAATAGTAGAAGAGCACCGGCTCTTTCTTGAGGAAAGCCGCGTGAACCTCGGCTTGCAGAGCCGAACCCGAGCCAGGATTGGTCAATTCAACCACGTCCGAAAGGCCGTAGGATTCTACCTGCCTTGTATTCACTCCCTCGCACGCCCAGCCAGGAGGGCAGTTAATGAGACGCGCTTTGCCATTCGAATCCGGCGTCACGAAGAGCTCCATGTGGTCCCTAAGGTCTTCCACCTTCCGCAAGTTCGGATTCTCGTCCGCTGTATACTGCGGAATGATGAATGCCGACTGCCAGTTATCCTCCAGGCTCTTGCCCACGACTTCAACTGTGCCTTCTTTTAACGCCAGCAAGAAGGGCTCTTCCTGATTTGGCAGCCAGATTTCCATGTTGACGTTGATGTCACCGGCGCGGAGAGCGACCAACAAGGGTAGGGTGTCGCCAAAGACCGCGTCGGTCTCGTAGCCGTATCCATTCTCAAGGATATACCGCGCTACCGCGTTCTGAATCTGCGCGCTATCCCAACTTAGGTCGGCAAAGATGATGGTAGGCTTATCCATCATCTCTGCGTCATCGGCCTCTTCCTCCATCTGCGCCGTGCTGCACGCGGTCAGGGTAAGCATGATGGCAAGGATAAACGCCATCATGCCGCCTAGTGTCTTCCAAGTACGAGTTTTCATTACGTTGGGAACCTCCCACTAAAGTGTTTAACGCCTTGGCATAACGATGCCGCAAGTCTCCATCCACTATCAACTAATGCACACCTCCGCAATGCTCTACATCCGTAAGGCCTCTTCACGGCTCTTGGCCCACGCTTGTGTAATGCGGTCGACAATGATCGCCAAGAAGACGATCCCCAGACCGCCAAGCAGCGCCTGTCCCGGCTGCGCGCGCGAGAGCGCTCGCTGCACGTCTTCACCCAGGCCGCCCGCGCCGACAAGCGAGGCAATGACCATCATCGCCAGTGCCATCATCGTCGTCTGGTTAATGCCGGCCATGATCGTCGGGAGCGCCATCGGCAACTGAACTTTCAACAGCAATTGCCGCGGCGTCGTGCCAAAGGAGCGTGCAGCTTCGACCACCTGCGGGCTGACTTCCCGGATACCAAGATTAGTAAACCGGATCGTCGGCGGCGCCGCATAGATGACCGTGGCAAAGACCGCCGGTACGTTGCCGATGCCAAAGAACATTACCACCGGCACCAGGTACACGAACGACGGCATCGTTTGCATACCATCGAGCAGCGGCCTCAGGACCGCATCGAAGGTTCTGCTGCGGGCAGCAACAACGCCGATAGGAATCCCCACGACGATGGAGAGAAAGACCGAGACGACGATCAGCGCCATCGTCTCCATCGCGCTCTCCCAGAGGCCGAATACGCCGGTTGTGAGCAGAGTAAGCACAGCAAAGACGGAAAACTTCCAGCCGACCGTTACCCAGGCGATGATGGCCGCACCCACGATGACCACCGGCCAGGGCGTCCACAGAAATACCGTCTCGACCCTAAGCAAGAACCGCATTACTACGTCGGAAACAAGGTCGAGCACCGGCCCCCAAGAGACGGTGATGGATTCTACCCCTTCATTGATCTGACGGCTAATGCCACGGCTCCAGTCGAGGGGAAACTCGGTCCTGGGGCCCCACACCACCACCATCACGACGAAGAATGCAAGAAAGCCACCTAGGACGAGAGCAACTCTGGAGGGCGCTGACGCACCGTTGCGTGTCGCCTCACGAATGCCGTCCGATGTTTCCTTCAAGCGAGCAATAACAGCCATAACGCTCCCGGCTACACGCCGACCTCCGTACGTTCATCCGCAAATACGGCTTCGAAGAGCGCTTCACGTTCAACCGCCCCAACCAACTTCCCCGCCCCGTCTACAACGGGGATCAAGCCTCGGTAAGACCAAGCCTTGGAGAGAGCCCCTTCGATGGTATCACGTGCAAATACAGGGTCGAGTCTGCGGTTCACGGCGCGTTCGATGGTGGAGTCGCCGCGCACTTCTGCCTCGCGGGCTTCGTCGCGACAGACCTCCCCCTGATAGACGCCATCCTCAGCAACGACAAATGCCGCATCGGAGTCGCCTGCTTCAAGCTTGGCAATCGTTTCCCGTGGTGATTCTGCGGCACTAACCTGGACCGGGCAGCGTTCCATCACGTAGCCTACGGTAACCACGGTAGACCGGCGAACGTCGCGGGTAAAGTCAGCCACATAGTCGTCAGCCGGGCGTGCCATGATCTCCTCAGGCGTACCGACCTGCACAATGGCGCCGTCACGCATAATGGCGATGCGACTTCCCAGCTTGGTTGCCTCAGTGAGATCGTGGGTGATGAAGATTATAGTCTTCTGCATCTGCTCCTGGAGACGGAGGAGTTCATCCTGCATGTCTCGCCGAATGAGGGGGTCTAGCGCACTGAATGGCTCATCCATCAGCAAGATGTCGGGGTCGCACACCAAGGCACGCGCCAGGCCGACACGCTGTTGCATGCCGCCGCTGAGGGCCGCAGCGTGGTATTCTTCCCAGCCATCCAGCCCGACAACTCGCAGCAGTTCGGCCGCTCGCGCACGCCGATCTTCCCGAGGCACTCCTTGCACTTCCAAGCCCCAGGCGACATTGTCGATCACCGTGCGGTGGGGCAACAGGCCGAAGTACTGGAAGACCATCCCGGTCTTCTGACGGCGCGCCTGGGTGAGCTGCTCCTCGGTGTATCTGAGGATATCTTCCCCATCCATGACGACCCGGCCGGCCGTCGGCTCGATGAGGCGGATCAGACAACGCACCAACGTAGACTTGCCGCTGCCGGAAAGGCCCATCACCACGAACGTTTCGCCCTGATGAACGTCGAAGCTCACGTCGTGCAGCGCCAGCACCGAGTCCAACTCGTCTTGCACCTCGTCTTTGGTCTTGCCCTCGAGCGTTTCCCCCACGTCAGGGCCGTCGGCCGGGCCGAATACCTTCCATAGACCACGCACGCTCACACGCACCTGACCGTCGACAGGCACAGAACTTTCCTGCGAATCATACTTCGCTTGGCTCATGACTACTCTTCATCCTCCCTGAAGTTACCGGCAGCGCATTGCTATGGATCGAAGCAGCCTAGCTTCAGGATCGCAACACCAACCCCACAGTAGCCAAGGACAGGGTACCAAGCCGAGGTGTCCCACGCAAGCCTTTGGCGCACAATTCCAACTCAAAGTGCGAACTGTCAATGAAACCGCGAGTGCAGCACCTGTAGGTTATTGCCTATTACCGCGCCGGCAGGGCCTAACCTAAACAAGAGGCTTCATTGACCCTCCCGCGGCATCGAGAACCATGTCTTGCGCTTGTCTCGCTGTCATTCCCGCGCAAAGCCTGACCGGTACTAGATGCAGGAAGGGAATCAATCTCCCTGAAACCCCAACACGCCGCGACCATTGACCGAAGCGCGCCGGTAAGGCCATACTGAGGGAAGACCGAACAGAAACCTCAATACCGCGCAAAAAGGAGCACATCCATGGCCGAGAAGCATCGTCTCAGCATCGAATACTGCACTTCGTGAGGCTACCTCCCGAAAGCCGTCAGTTTGGCGGAAAAAGTGCTGAATGAATACGAACACAATATGGAAAGCCTGGAACTCATCCCCTCCGGCGGCGGTGCCTTCGAGGTAACCCTCAATAACAACGTCATCTTCTCCAAACACAATGAAGGCCGCTTCCCCGACCACGACGAGGTGCTAAAACACCTGGCCTAGTCATCAAAAGTAGACATCTCTTTTTCCAAGAGAATTGCAGCTTCCTCCAAACTACGCGCGAAGCCCAGTGACCGCTTGCGACCGGTCCGTAGTCGATCCAGTGACTATCTGAGCTTTTAAGGAAAGCAGTGAGCCGATTCAACCCGCCCTCAGACAGCCGGCGTCGCCGGTCGATCCGCCTGCGGGGATACGACTATTCGCAGGTGGGCGCATACTTTGTGACCATGGTAGCCCAAAGGCGGGCGTGTCTGTTCGGTGACGTGGTCGGCGCAGAGATGCGGTTGAACGACGCTGGAGAGATGATCCGGCGGGTTTGGCAAGAGATTCCCGGCCGCTTCCCAGGCATCGCATTGGACACGTTCATCGTGATGCCCAACCATATCCACGGCATCATCAGCATTGTCCAACCGGTAGGGGCGCCCCTTGTGGGCGCCCAGGAAGCGGTCCCGCCCCACGGGGCAACCCGGGAAATAGACCATAGGGAAACCACAAGGGTTGCCCCTACGCAAGACCAGAAACCAGCCCTGACCCAAGGTGAAACCAGGAATATTGACCCAGGGGCAACCACGAGGGTTACCCTTACGGCGGCCCAGGAATCAGCCCCGCTCGGCGCGGAGATTAGCGAAAATGACCCACGGGCAACCACGAGGGTTGCCCCTACAGTGGATCGCCGGTACGCATTGGGGGACGTGGTTGGGGCATTCAAGTCTCTGACGACCGTGGAGTACGTGCGGGGTGTGAAGACCCTACGGTGGCCGCAATTCTCCGGCAAGTTGTGGCAGCGGAATTATTTCGAGCACGTCGTGCGCAGCGAAGAGTCTCTGACAAAGATTCGCCAGTACATCAGCGACAACCCGGCGCGGTGGGAGTTCGATAGGGAGAACCCCATGGCCGTGTCGCGTGCGCCGGAGGGTCTATGACTGCCTCCGCAGGAACCAATGCCGAATCGGGACCGCTTGCCTGAGTATCCGGTGGCGGCTAGTGGCGCGCGCGGTTCGTCTGTGTCTGCACCAAGCACTTGCATCTATTCATCTGACTAGTCTAGTATAGACTAGTCTATATATTTTAAGGAGCTTGCACTTGAAAGGACCTGATACCCGCCGCGTTTGGACCGTGGCCGAGGCTAAGGCGCGGCTATCTGAAATCCTGCGGCTCGCAGAATCCGAGGGGCCACAGCATATCGGCATCCGCAATCCCTGTGTCGTCGTGCCCGCCAACACCTGGTACCAGAAGTCATCCCCACGCAAGCCGCTGGGTCAGTGGCTGATAGAGAACGTCCCGCGTGGCGCGAACCTCGAAATCCCACGCGACCGCGATTCCCGTCGGGAGATTCCGTTCGTCCACAGAGACACTGAGTGAGCGGATTTCTCCTGGATACCAACGTGCTTTCGGAAATGACGCGAGAGGTCCCGCACCCGGGTGTAATCGCGTTCTTGGCCGAGCAAGAAGACCTCTGGCTGCCGTCGTTGGTCGTACACGAGTTGGAATACGGCGTTCAATTGCTCCCGCAAGGGCACCGCCGCGACCGCTTACAAGCCCTGCTCACGAGTATCATTTCGACATACGCCGACCGCATTCTCGCTCTGGACAGGCCGGCGGCGGAGAGTGCCGCCCGTCTCCGAGCGCAGGCCCGCCGCATGGGCAGACCTCTCGACCTCGGCGATGCCCTCATCGCAGGCATCGCACAAAGCAATGTCCTGACGATCACAACGCGCAACGTCTGCGACTTCGACTACGTCGATGTCGCCGTCATTAGTCCCTGGGAAGTCCAATGACCACCCTCACCCAGACCGGCGTCGCGCTGGCCGTCCTCTGAGCAAAGGGAGAGATTGCGATGAGTAGCCCCTACGCTCCAGACAGCCAGCGTCGGCGTTCTATCCGCCTAAAGGGATACGACTATTCGCAGGCGGGCGCATACTTTGTGACCGTGGTTGCCCAAGGACGGGCGTGTCTGTTCGGCGAGATAGTGGATGGCAATATGTGCCTGAACAGGACTGGCCGATTGGTGTCCGATTGCTGGCAATGGCTGGAGACCCAATACCCTTACGTGGTGTTGGACGAATTTGTCGTCATGCCGAACCATCTCCATGGCATCCTTATGATCACCGATGACGCGCGTAGGGGCGGTTCGCGAACCGCCCCTACCGGAGCAGACTCGTGGGACAGCAAACGTAAGCCCTTGGGACGTCTGATTGGCGCATTCAAGACCGTCAG
The DNA here is from genome assembly GCA_965221905.1 of Chloroflexota bacterium. GTDB lineage: Bacteria > Chloroflexota > UBA11872 > VXOZ01 > VXOZ01 > VXOZ01. Next base: position 1,291,594 of record OZ244922.1, on the reverse strand, counting down.
TACGAAACGGGTCAATTCTGCGCATGGGCTTCCCGGCAGACCCCTCTGGCAACGGAATTACTTCGAGCACGTCGTGCGCAGCGAAGAGTCTCTGACAAAGATTCGCCAGTACATCCACGACAACCCGGCGCAATGGACATTCGATAGGGAGAACCCTACGGCGGTGCAAAAGCGGAGCTAGGGTCAATGACCGCTCTGTGACCAGCCGAACGACAATTCTTTGACATAGATATCTAAGTCGCTGAACGTTGCTTAAGCCCCTTTTCCCTTTTCATTTTCCCCTTCCCAACGCCGCCTATTCTAGTCACCCTCGTGAATTCCGATTTGGACTCTTTATCACTAACTCAGGGGCTTGTGGTATGCTGCAAATGTACCTATCGTTGCGCATGTCAACCCGCCGCGAATTATTAATCGCAGAAAGGCGAAAAACTCCAAAGTACCCCCAATTTCCCTTGACACCTCTATATCTTGTTATCTATAATTCCTCTACACCAAGATATACTATTTATTTGGCATTCAGGTGGCACCACTACGGCCTATAGTATCTTCTTGGGTCCCTAAATTACTCCTACCCCCGCGCGAATCACGCGCTGCCGAATGTACCGAGGAGAATCTCGCGATGGCAGTCATTCATACCAACGGCAGAAGTACCAACGGGCAGCCTGTACCGGAGCCCGAAACCGGCACCATGCTCGACGGAATCCGGCAGAAGGTCTTTGCCGATCGGTACTCCAATAAAGATGAGACCGGCACCGCTTTGGAGCACTACCCGGAGCAGATGTGGCGTCGCGTCGCGCGCGGCATAGCCGCCGTGGAAGAAGGAGAAGAAAACCGCATTGCATGGGAAGAAAAATTCTATCGGGCGTTGCAGGACTTCAAGTTCGTTCCCGGCGGCCGCATCCTGGCGGGCGCGGGCACGGGCCATGAGGTCACGTTCTACAACTGCTACGTGATCCCCTCGCCGCAGGACAGCCGCGGCGGCATTCTGGAGAACCTCAGCGTCATGACGGAGATCATGGCGAGGGGTGGCGGCGTGGGCATTAATCTTTCCAGTCTACGGCCGCGTGGCTCTTACATTCGATCAGTGAACGGTACCGCCAGCGGGCCGTGCTCCTGGGGTGAGTTGTACTCGGTAGCCACCGGCGACGTGATTCAGCAAGGCGGCTCGCGCCGCGGCGCGCTCATGCTCATGCTGGACGATTGGCACCCGGACATCGAAGAGTTAATCACGGTCAAGACCGATCTCTCCCGCATCAACCACGCAAACCTTTCCATCTGCGCTTCCGACTCTTTCATGGAGGCAGTTAAGGCAGACGGCACCTGGGACCTGGTCTTCCCGGACACGACCGATCCGGAGTACGACGAGGTGTGGAACGGCGATTTGGCCGCTTGGCGCGCTCGCGGCAAAGCCGTCACAGTCCATCGCACCGTAAAGGCGCGTGAAATCTGGGCCAAGATTTGCGAAGCCGCCTGGCGCTCGGCAGAGCCCGGCTTGGTCTTCATGGAGCGCTATCAAAAGCGCTCCAACACCTGGTATTTCGAGAAAATCCGCTGCGTGAACCCTTGCGGCGAGCAAGGGCTGCCCGCTTGGGGCGTGTGCAACCTCGGAGCCATCAACCTCTCGGCCTTCGTGGAAGACGGCGTGATGGACTACGAATTGCTGGCCAAGACGTCAAGGGTCGCGATCCGCTTTCTCGATAACGTCATCGATGCCACGCCGTACTTCATCGAGGAAAACAAGCAACAACAGCGTGACGGCACGCGCCGGACGGGCCTGGGCACTATGGGTCTTGCCGATGCGCTCATCAAGATGAAGGTGCGCTACGGCAGCGAAAAGTCGATGCCCGTTGTGGAACGTATCTACCGGACCATCCGCGATGCTTCCTACAGCGCGTCTATGGAGATCGCCAAGGGAAAAGGGCCTTTTCCGCAATTCGACAGTGAAAAGTACATGCAAGGCTCGTTCATCCGGCAGTTGCCGGCGGCGCTGCAAGAGCAGATTGCCACGCATGGCGTCCGCAACGGTGTAATCCTCACGCAGGCGCCTACCGGCACCACGTCACTGCTTTCCGGCGTTTCAAGCGGCATTGAGCCGGTATTCGACTTTGCCATGAAGCGCGTCGACCGCACCGGCGAACACATCCTCTACCACCCGCTTTTCAAAGAGTGGCAAGATGCGCATGACGGCGAGCCCGTGCCGGACTACTTCGCCTCCAGCAACGACCTGCGTCCGGAGGACCACGTGCGCGTGCAGGCCGTCATCCAGGAATATACGGACTCCAGCATTTCGAAAACCGTCAACGCGCCGAATTCTTATGAGATAGCCGACGTCGATAAGCTCTACACCCTTGCCTACGACCTCGGCTGCAAGGGTATCACCTTCTTCCGCGACGGCTCACGCACTCCGGTGCTCTCTCGCGTGGAAGAGAAGAAGGAAGAGGCCGTTGACAAAGGCGCGGACAAACAAGAGGCTAACAGCGCGGCGGTGCCGGTAGAAATGCACCCGCGTAAGCGACCGGCCGTTGTGTCAGGCGTGACCGTGGAGAAGGTCACGGCGCGCGGCGACCTCTACGTGACCATCAACTCCACCGGTAAAGGCGAAGATCGCCGCCCCATCGAGATCTTCCTCACGCTCGGCAAAGCCGGTACGGCAGACCAAGCATATTTGGAGGCGCTGGCGCGCTCGATCACGCTCGGTCTGCGGAGCGGCGTTCCGATCAAGCAGTATCACAAGCACTTGCGCGGCATCGGCTCGGTGGACGTGATGGGCATCGGCCCCAACCGCGTCCTCTCGATACCCGATGCGATTGCACAGGTGATCGCCGAGATTTACAACATTTCCACAGGCACGAACGGCATTAACGGCGCTGCCGCCACCGAAGAGGCGTCAGTGGTGCAACTCGGCTTGGCCCGCGCACAACCCGCAAGCCCGAGCCGCGAATCGCGGCACGGCGAGATCTGCCCGGACTGCGGCGCGGCCGGTGTCGTCTACGAAGAAGGCTGCGAGAAGTGCCTCGTCTGCGGATACTCACGTTGCTAACTCCCTCTTTAGGATCCCAGCCTCCTGCAACTGCACCGGTGCCAATAGAGATTTCGGGCCGGTGCAGCTTTGTAGCTAGGCAGCAAGGATTAGGAGAAGGTGGCTGCAGGTAAACCTAATCTAGGCGCTAACATAGGGAGGCGCAGCATCGCATGACCGAGCTGACGGCCCGGCGAAGAGAAAGCGTAAGAGAATGGATTAATGCCTGCAATCCTAACTCAAGTAAGCTACCCGTCGGCCTGTAGATTCAGCACGTGTGCTCCCTCGAGTGCTCGACCCACCACACGATCCTCACACAACACCCTGACTAACATTCTCCCAAGCTCTCCATTGCTGCGATACAGCGCGCTACACGCCGGCAGACGGGACCTAAACAAGCGCGAAGCCGTTAGGCTAGTGCAAGAGGAGCCTGAACGAAGCAGTCGATCAATCCGCACTGCCGCAATTCACTGTAGGCGTCGGTCATGTGCAAATGAATATGCACGCTATCAGCAACAATACCCCACGAATCGCTAGAATCTCACACAGTTAGAAGGAGAAACTCTCATGGGAGCAGTCAAGAAGCTCTTGTCGGTTTTCCTCATTGGCGTCGCGCTCGTAGTGGCGGTGCACTTTGTGTTCAATTCCTTCTATCGAGAGGCGCTGGGTACCGTCGATGTGTGGGGTATCTTGGATTGGCCGATTGCCCTGGCAATTGTGATCGCATTGGTCGTTAACTACCAGCGCAAACGTGCTCTGGGCCGGGGTTCGGATGAGGCGATTACGCGTGAATATCTGGAAGTCAACTTGGCAACGTACATTACGGTCATGCTGGCTCTCTGGTTCTTTTCAAATTGGTTCAACTTTCTGAACTTCGGCATAGAGGGCGAGTCGACCGCTAATCAGGTCATTTGGGCGTTTGTTGATGTGATTATAGTTTTAGTCTCGAGTGTAACCGGGCGGTATCTGTGGAGCGACACCGACAGTTGATGCGGCCCCGAGGACAAGAAACCGGTCTCGCGCAAGGATCTTGATGATTGCGGTATACCAATCTTCGTGTTAGTTCGTTAAGTTGATTCGAAAGTGGAGACGCTCTGGCCAACTGAGCGATCCCTTTACAAGCCGGCAGCACGTCTCTGACTCAGCCTGCTAGCCTCCAGCATTGCGGCAAAGGCACACTGCCCTTCTCGCCGGCACGCCCTGCAATACATACAGGGCGTGTTGGTGTTTGTGCCCTTAACGTAGCCGTGCTTGGCGGTGTAGGCATGCTCCGGCGCAAACCTACCGGCAGCTCTAGGCGATGGCTAGTTCTGCCAATACTGCTGATAGGGCGATGTAAATCGAAAAGCCGGTATAGCCGAGCGTAGCGGTATAGGTCGATTCTGTCCGCATCCGTACTGCTGTCAGGTAGATGCCCATTACCAGCAAGGCCGCCGCCGGTTGCCAATAGACGCCCTGCATAGCAAGTTGTGGCAAGGCAAAGCATACTGCGCAAAGAAGCCCTCCCACCCATCTACCCAAGCCTGCCACCAAGATGGGATAGCAGAATCCAAACACGAGTATTCCCGCCAAAAGAGCCGTCACTGGCACGCTCACGGCGTACAGCACCAGATCGAGAGGCGAGGGGAATCCAGCGTTGGGTTCGAGAAACGGCAGCGGGTAATTGGACCAGCCAAGGGCGAACTGCAGAAGAAACGTCAGCAAGACACCAAAGAGCACTACCACCGCCAGCACCCAGACGTGGTTCTGTCGGGTGAACGCAAGCGCCTCCATGGGGGCGCCCCGATAGCGGGCGGCTACTATGCGAAAAGCAATACCGGCCGCAATCAATACGGGAACCAAAAGGCCGACAGCTACCAGCATGCCGGGGGCAAATAATGAGGCGCGCAAATTCGGCATGTTCGCGGCGCCCAAGTAGCGCAATGGGGAAATCGCTGTGTAGACGTCAAGGACCGCCCGGCTTAGGTGCGCCAACACGAGCCAAATTACCCACACCACAATCACCGCGGGCAGACCCCAGGGAAGCTTTTCGGTGTCAGAACGCTGCGATCTGGACTTCACCACGTGCTCCTTGTTGGTTAAACACCGCGAATGCGGCGCTCGATCGTCGTCTGGATCATACGGGGCAGCCGCGCCACGTCAGGCACCACCACCGTCTGCAGGCAGCGCAAGAACCGGCCTTCCGCTTGTACTATGTAAGATTCGTTTAGCGCATCGCCGGGCACGCCAATTCCAAACACGATAATACCCATTGCGTCCCCGGAACCAACCATGCCATTGCGCCGCTCCACTTGAAGCAGAACTTCCCGCAGTTTTCGCCGTTGAGACGAAATACCGTCCGTCAAGACCAAAATGGTCTTGAATCCCTTATGCGGTTGCATGTCCTGCACCGCCTGGCGCATCGCTCCGGCATCGTCCGTCTTCTTGTGCGGCTGCTCATACATGGTGCGGAATACACTGCTCAGGTCCCTAGGCGTGTAGGTCCGCTCGTTGGCGACCACCTGAGTTGAGAAAGTACACTCGTCGAACGTGCGCATTCGCCAGACTTCCTCCGAGAACGCCATCATCTGATAGGGAATCCGCAATCGTTCATGAATCTCGGCGAAAATCACGGCGGCGTCTACGGTGTGGTCGAACTTGCGGGTCGAGTACCCCTTGGCTACCATGCTACCGCTGATATCCATGAGGATGATAGCAGCAAAGTCCTTTTGATGATCGGCTCGCGGTGTGCGCACGCCTTTGAGGAACGCTTGTTCCGGTGCAACAACCAGGCGCTCCACGTGATCGGTATCGATCTCGCCACTATCGCCGCCCCGGCGGCGGCGAGGTCGCCGGCCCAGCTCAAGCGTTCCAAAGCGGCGGCGCATCATGATCTCCTTGAGGCCCCTCCGCCCCGCTTCACCGTTAAGCGAGCGCAGGATCGCGGGCTCCAGCCGCCGTACCGCACTACGATAGTCGAAGTTCTCATAGTCCGTTTTCGGTGCGGCCGGACGCTCGCCCAAGCCCTGCACGATTGTACGCGGCATTGGATTGAGTGCACCGGGATGCGCTTTGAACATGCTTGGGTCGATTAGTCGCGGAGGACCCTCGAGTTTGGGTTGCTGTCGTGAATCCGCTTCGCCATCTCGGCGGAGTTCGGCCTGCTCATCCGGGCTGCTCTCTATCTTAGCGGGGCCGCCTTCATCATCTGGAGAGGCAGGAATGGGTTCTACATCCGATCGGGGCGCTGAAGATTCGTTCATCTGTCTATCGCCATCTTCACGGGACGACGATTCCGTGTCATCGGCGCTGCCCACCTCAATATGCAATTCCCCGAGGGCCTCGGCGTCATATTCGGCAGTGGCATCTTCCTCGGGAACGGGCCGCTCCTCTTCCGGCCGCCTCTGCGACAATCGAGCATCCTCTTCCACGAGGTCGTGCAGAATGGGCAGCATCCGCCGGGCCAGGATGTCCAGCATCTGCGGCATGGAGTCTCGGAGCAGCGCGTCCCGCACGCCGGGCCAAAGGACGTCGACGTAACGATTGGCCGTACTCCCGATGTGCATCGGGCGCGCATTTTTCGGCCACACCTCATGGAGCCACCGATCCAATAGACCTTGCTGTACTTGCTCCCTGAGGGGTGTGCTGCGCCGCCTGCCGGAAGACCACTGCGGATTGTCGGCATAGAGCGCCCGCAGGAATCGCGCCGAGCCGGGGTATCGCGCCAAATGCATGCGGTTTACGCGCAGTTCATTCACAAAACGCGCGAACGGCATGACGGCGTCGAACGCCAGCGGGGCGATGCGGGAAAAGCTCTGCAACGCCCGCTCGCCCATCACACCTGTGTGCTGGGCTTCACCCATCTGCTGGCAGATAGCGCCAACGATGCTTGTGCCGGGCCAGGTGTGCAGCACCCGCGTTGGATACGTTAGCGTGTGCCCGCGTGCTATGTATGCCCATTCCCTGCCCGACACGACATTCAGGCGTGAATCGCGGAGAATGAGCCGCGCGAGCGCCACTATTTCGCCATGCGCATAGCGCGTATTGCGCACGCGCGCTTCAGCCTGAGCTGCTGTGTTCGTCAAAGTCGCAGAAGTCATGCCTATGCCAATGTTACGTTGTATTGAAGAAGGAGCGCTTCCAAGACGCGGCGGGCCGCAGGGGTGGCGGCCGACAGCACTCCTTCCTGGAACCGCTCCACTAAGACTCCGGCATCATCCACGCCCTGTACCACTCCCACAAGCTCCGCCGTACTCCAGTTGCCGGCCGCGGCTACCGCGGCAATCAACTCGGGCGAGACGGCATCCTGCCAAATCGCTTCCTGCTCCAAGTCTGCGGGCACCGCACCTGCCGACCAGCGCCGGCACTGACCGACGAAATCAACCAGCGACCGGAGAACCGGAACCGGCAAACTCTGCCCAACGCTGCGGAGTACCGCGAGCTCCTCGCCGGAGGAAGGATATGCCAGCTCGAGGATTGCGCCAAAGCGATTCTCCACTCCTTCGTTGAGCGGCTTCACTCCCGGGCCCTCCGGCTGCCCGGTTGCCACCAACCGAAAACGCGGGTGAGCCGTTACCGTTCGCCCGTCAGGCAGCGTTAGGCACCGACCCTTGTCGAAGAGACTGTTCAACAAGGAATGAACGTCCGAGTAGGCGAGATTATAGTCATTTATGAGCACCAAATAGCCCTTTATGACGGCTTCGAGAAATGCTTGCACCGTCCATTGGGTCTCTCCCGTGCTCAGGCGGCGGCTGACGAGAAGATCGTGCTTGGATGTTTCGCCAGTAAACGTGAGTTCTACCAACGGAAGTTGGCGCAGCCGCGCCAGCGTGCGCACCAGAGCCGACTTTCCGCTGCCCGGCGGACCCTTAATGTATACCGGACGGTCAAGCACAAGCGCCGCTTCCAGCAGACGCAGCGCCGACCAACTTGAGCGCGTAAAACACGGGAGTGCCACATCACCGGACGGTATGTTGCCGATCGGTCTGGGCACCGTGATGCCAAATTCTGCGCCCAGTACCGATTCAAACGACTCCAGCCGGACCGGGTCCGTAATCTCGAAGCCATTTGCATCCCAGGCGTGCAGGCGTAGTCCCAGAGCCATCGAGTTGTCCGCCCACGTGTAGAGCGGCTCTTGCAATTGCAACCGCGTGCCGTCCGGCAGCGTGCACTCATAACGCGCGAGTGCCGGTTGCTTGCCCGGCGAATCGCTCTCCAGCGGCTGGTACACTTCGTTCTCCAAGCCGCCCGTTCGCCTTTCGGTCTCCTCCCCATGTGACATAGGCAGTGGCGTTTGCGCAACACTCCCCAATGCAACCACGCTTTCCTCCGGCACTGTAATCTCCGGTAGCAGCACGCCGCTCACGCGACGATGCGTTCTTGCCGGCCAGGCAACCGCGCTCAGCATCTTTTCGACAAGCTCGGCAGCCTCTTGGCGGGCTTCCGGCGGCGCCAACGTCAGGATGGCCTCCACCGCAACCGCGGCCAAGGGAAAACCGGTAAGGCTGCACACGCTGAGCCAGTGCACCAGCGAACGGGTCGAGACGCGGTCACGCATGAGCCCGCCGAGTTCCGGGTGGCTTCGCAATTCCGCCGCTGCCGCTGCAACTGCCGTGCACGCCTCCAGCGGCGGCATCGCCTCTATACGCTCCAAAACGGCTACGCGCCGTAGCTCGTGATGAATCGCCTCAGCCTCTTCTGCCAGCGGCAGGAAGTCCATAGCCACGTTCCCGGTGCCGTGACCGAACCGTCGCTCCCACGTGACGCCGATCTCCAGCGTGCCGGTATAGTTGGGATTGGCCGTGGCAATGACACCAAACTGCGGGTGCACCGGCACCGTCACATTGCCCCACTCGCTGCCTGAAAGCACCACCTGGCGGGCATCGAGCGCCTGTGTGAAGACGCTTAGCAGGTCTTGGGGAATTATGTTTACTTCGTTGAGCAGCAGTTTCTTGCCGGTGAGCATGGCATCCACTGCCGGGCCGAGCAGCGTCGCAGTGCTGTGCGCCTGGCTCCCGGCTTGGGTCACAACCTCCACCGACTGGTAGAAATCGCTGAGCGCGGTATCGCCGCTGAACGTAATCTCAACACACGGTTCATTTGCCAGGTAGCAGAAGGTCTTGGCCAGGGTCGTTTTGCCACAGCCGGTAGGCCCGGTAAGCAGAATAGAGGGGTTGGATGACTTCGTCGCAGAAGCCGACTTCATCGAAGACGCCGACTGCGTCGCAGGCGCGGAGTCGCTGCGCATCACGTGCGCCATCTGCCTGAGCGTCGCCGTCATGCTCGCCGTGCAATGCCGAAACACCTCGTGATCTTGGGGAACGGCGCCGGCAAAACTCCGTGCTCCATCCCATCCGTCAAACTGGCTGGGTATCTCGCTGTAGGACGTTTCAGCGCTGCGCTCTAAGGAGAGTGAGAGCGGCGGCTGACGGCGTCCGTAGGCGATGTTGCCAAGGACGAAGACGTCCTCATAAAGCAGCACTCCGCCACCCAGGTCATGCAGCAAACCGCCGGAGTCAGCAGCGTCGCGATGCACTGGACGAATCGCGGATTGCTCCTCCTCATCACGACCGCCCAAAAGCCCGCTCAGAATATTCCGCATGCGTCCGCATCTCTCTTTCGCGTTCTTGCATTCGCTTGTCGCCGCGCCCGTCGCCAAGCACTCACTTGGTATTTGGACCGCCGTGCGCACGCACTTTCATACCAAGCGTGCCGATCCTAGGCGGCGACTATAGCCTCACCCACATTATAGCGTCACCGCAGCGATACTCGTGAGGAGAGGGTCGATCTCAGAGCACACCATCCGTTTGGCCAGAGCACTCCATCCGCTCGGCAAGAACACACCATCCGTTCGGCGAGAGCACTCCATCCGCTCGGCAAGAACACACTATCCGTTCGGCACGAGCATTCCATCCGTTCGTGCTGAGCGTGTCGAAGCATGAACGGATGGGCTGCCACTCACGGAAAGGGGACCACTGCGAAACCCCTTCCCCCTTGATGAGGGAAGGTCGGGATGGGGGTGAATAACGGCCTCACGACAAGTAATCCCTGTCTACCCACACCCCCCCCCCCTCTGGATTCCGGCTTTCGCCGGAATGACGGAGTTATGCAAAGGTCACCGGAAAGGTAGTGCGCATCAGGCGAATGCCCTTGGCGGCCCCTCCCCCAGTTCGCCCTCTTCCCGTCTAGAGTGGCAAGGCGCCAACGCCATCCGCAATTGCAAATTTTCTGCAAAGTGTCGCGAGTGCCATACAGAACAATTGAGCCTACGCAGGATTGACGCCGTCGCTGCCGTGGCGCAAGACCCAGGACCGGCTGTCGCACATGGTGGGTCTCTCATCGGCGCTGGCTGTTGCCCGCGAAGACCACCAACGCGACCGCTTGCTTTGCTATAATAGTCGCAGTCGTTCTCCTAGCCGTCTCCCTCCACGAGCGCATACGAAGGGATCTATCGATGCAACTTGGCGCCCACGTGCGCACCACTGGCGGCATCGCTACCGCTTTTGCCCGGGCACAAGACCTGGGGTGCGAATGCATGCAGATTTTCAGCTCCAATCCGCGCGGTTGGCAGCGCGCGCTGCCCAAGGAAGAGCACGTGGCGGCCTATACTGCCGCCCAAACGGAGACGCCGCTGCCGGCTCTCTTCCACACGCAGTATCTCATCAACACCGGCTCGCCCAAGCCGGATAACTACGACAAGTCGGTGATGACGCTTACATTCCAACTGCAAACAGGCGACTTGCTCAACGCAGCCGGCGTAGTCACGCACGTCGGCAGTCACATGGGCGACGGCCTGGACCAGGCGTTGCCTCGGATCGAGGCCGCAATTAGCGATGCGCTGGCCGCCTCCGAAACCGTGCCGCTCTTATTGGAAAACAGCGCCGGTTCCGGCGGCAACATCGGCTCGAGCTTCGAGGAATTAGGCACCATCCTCCGCGCCTGCGGCAACCACGAACGCATAAAGCTCTGCGTCGATACGGCCCACGCCTTCGCCTCCGGCTACCACGTGGAAACCGCCGAGGGCTTCGACGCTATGCTCGCGGAAATTGATGAGAATCTTGGGTTGGATCGCCTAGCGGCCTTCCACCTAAACGACTCAAAAGTGCCCTTCGACTCCCATAAAGACCGCCATGAGAATATCGGCGAAGGCTACATCGGCTTGGAAGCGTTCCGCTACATCGTCAATCATAGGGCGCTTGCCGGCATTCCGGCCGTGCTGGAAGTGCCGGGATTTGATGACAAAGGACCCGATCAAGCCAACATGGACATCGTGCGGGGGCTCTTAGTATGAGCCTGCGCTCCGACTATAAGCTCATCGCCATCGACCTGGACGGTACACTCATCGACCATCGGCTCACGGTGACGCCACGGGTGAAAAGTGCGATCGCTGCCGCCCAGGCGGAAGGGGTCACGGTTACACTTGCAAGCGGTCGGATGTTTGCCGCTATGGTGCCGTTTGCCCAAGAGCTCAATATTACGGTGCCGCTTATTTGCTACCAGGGAGGTCTGGTGCGTCATCCCGTGACGGAGGAAACGACTTTCCATTTGCCTGTCCCTGCGGATTTAGCGCAGGAAGTCGTCACTCTGGCGCGTAAGCGGGGCATTCAAGTGAACGCCTTTGCCGATGACCGGTTACACGTTGAGAGCCTTACGCCTGAGGCAGAGGTTTACATGCGCATTGCCCGTGTAGAAGCTACGGTTGTGCCAGATCTCATCGCCTTCTTACCAGATAATCCCTCCACCAAACTCGTGCTCGTGAATCTCGATGAGAGTAAGACGAACCGCCTCGTCGCGGAACTCACCGATCACTTCGGCAGTCGCTTGGGAATCACGAAGTCACACCCTTACTACACCGAGGCAATTCATCCGGACGTATCCAAGGGGCGTGCGCTCACGCAGCTTGCCAACGTGCTCGATATTTCACTCGACCAGACAGTTGGCATAGGAGACAATCTGAACGACCTCAGCCTCGTCGAGACTGCCGGTTTCGGCGTAGCGATGGGAAACGGCGATCCACGCGTAAAGGCGGCGGCAGACTTTGTAACTGTCACCTATGAAGAGGATGGTGTCGCCGTGGCTATCGAGAAGCACGTACTGCGTGGCTGATGGGGCGAATATCTCGCTGACGCAATTCTCACACCTGCGATTGCGACCACCAAGCCGACATCGGCACATCCCGTTCTCTAATCGGATTACGCCCGAACCGGACTTTCAGCGTGCGCATTGACTCCAACAAGAGAAGAATATGACGGGGACAATTCTCCCCGCATCCGATCCATCCGCAATCACGCGCGCCGCGGCAATACTGCGTGAAGGCGGCATCGTCGCCTTTCCCACGGATACGGTGTACGGGCTTGGCGCCAACGTCTTTCTGCCACAGGCGCTTGAAAAGGTGATGGATGCCAAGCAACGACCGGATGAAAAGTCTCTGCCGGTCCTGATTGCGGACCGCGACCACTTGCGGAAACTGGTCACACGTGTTCCGCCAAGCGCGGAACTGCTGATGGAGGGGTTCTGGCCGGGGGCGCTCACTATCGTCTTGCCAAAGCAACCGCGTCTCTCGCTGCTGCTAGGCGAAAGCACGCTGGCCGTGCGCCATCCCAATCATGCGGCAATTATCGCCCTGCTCAAGGCCGCAGGCGTTCCCCTCACCGGCACGAGCGCCAACCGGAGCGGCAAACCGGCTGCCACATCCGCTCAAGAGGTGCGAGAGCAATTAGGGAACTCGGTAGACATGATACTCGATGGCGGACCCGCGTCCGGCAACACACCTTCCACCGTCATTGACTGCACGAGAGAGCCCGCTCACATCCTCCGGGAAGGCGCGCTCAAGCGGAGCGCACTAGCCGCTGTGCTAGGAGACCTTGCGCCCTAGCCCACAGTCCGGCTTCATTGGCAAAACTCAAGGTATCTGCTACCTGGCTCCGCGGGACCCAGATCACGGCCCGCACTTCCGGACTCTCGTCGCTGGTCTTGCCGCCGACATATTCCATCAAGTAGAACAACGCGGTTTTCGCAATTTGCCGGCCCCGCGCGCGAAAAGCATAGCGGATCGTGCCGACGCGCTCTACGATCCGCGCATCCACTCCAGTTTCTTCCTTTACCTCTCGCACCGCAGCATCGCTTGAGGTCTCGCCCTGCTCCAAGTGGCCTTTTGGGAATATCCAGCCGTCGTGAGCGCTGCTCTGCGTAACCAGCACCGCAACCCGTCCGTCTTCCTCGCGGAACACGATGCCGCCCGCAGAATGCTCTTTCTGCGCGCGCCGCGACCGTTTACGGTTGCGCTGCGGTGGTTTCGGTCCCCTGGTACGCTGCTTCATGCGATCGCGATTCATCTCTTTTGCAGTCACCCACACCAGGTAACTATACTTAAGCCATGTGCTCAAGCAGTTGAGCTATTCATATCTACGCGATTAGGAAAAGTTGGTACAAGAGTACCACGTTCCTGGAGCAGGCGGCGGAGGAAATTCAATGAGTATAACGATAGATTTGTTGACCGAGATACTGACTCAGGCGCGTGTGTCATCCCGCGCCGTTGCGCAACTTTCAACGAAGGCCAAGAACTCAGTGCTCCTGGCGGTGGCCGATGCCCTCGAGACAGAGGCTGAATACCTCATTGCGGAGAACGGCAAAGATGTCGCTGCAGCCACCCAGTCCGGGCTCGATCCCTACACGATAGACCGTCTTACGCTATCGCCAAAGGTCCTCGCGGGGATTGCCGGCGACGTACGCAAAGTAGCCGCTCTGGAAGACCCGGTGGGCGCAGTTACCGCGATGCGCACGGTCGAGAGTGGGATCACGGTGGGTCGGATTCGGGTGCCCTTCGGCGTTATCGGCGCCATCTACGAATCGCGGCCAAATGTGACGGCGGACATCGCCTGTCTTTGCTTCAAGTCCGGCAATGCCGTTGTGCTGCGCGGCGGCTCGGAGGCCATATTCTCGAATGTCGCCCTCGCCCACGTGATTCACGACGCCGGGGTCGCCGCCGGAGCGCCCATGCATTGGGTGCAGCTCGTCGAAGATACCGACCGCGCTCACGTGCACCGTCTCCTCCAAGCCAAGGGGGAGATCGACCTCGTAATTCCCCGCGGCGGCGCCGGTCTGATCAACTTCGTCGTCGAGAATGCGACGGTACCCGTCATTGAGACCGGAGCAGGCGTCTGTCATACCTACGTGGATGCCCACGCAGATCTGGAGAAGGCGCAGCGCATCGTGGTGAATGCCAAAACCCGACGGTATTCGATCTGCAACGCACTCGACACGCTGCTGGTGCACACAGACGTTGCGCAGCAGTTTCTCCCCAACCTCTTTCCCGATCTCGTTGCGGCCGACGTGGAGATTCACGGCTGCCCGCGCACCCAAGCTATCCTCGGGGAATCCCCGCACGTGCTCCCTGCCATTGACGACGATTGGGGCAAGGAGTTTCTGGCGCTCACGATGGCGGTGAAGGTGGTGGATGATTTCGACGCCGCCATGGAGCACCTCCACACCTACACGTCCGGCCACTCCGAGGCAATCGTTACGCAAGACTATACTGCGGGACAGCGCTTCATGCGCGAGGTGGACGCCGCTGCCGTCTACTGGAACGCCTCGACTCAATTCACTGACGGCGCGCAGTTCGGTCTCGGCGCAGAGGTGGGCATCAGCACGCAGAAGCTCCACGCCCGCGGTCCAATGGCGCTTGAAGAAATGACCACGTACAAGTGGATCATCTACGGAGACGGCGACATCCGGCCCCTCTAGCAATGCCTACGTCTCTTATATCCCTGCTAGTTCTTCGGCTCGGGCGTTTGCACCACGGTGGGTCCCGCTGGGGTAGGCGTAGGTACCTGGCCCGGCGGCGGGGGAATGTTCAGTTCTTGGCCGATGGATAGAGCGTATGGGTCCTGAAGATTGTTCGCACTGGCGATATCTTGCCACGTCACGCCCGGAAACTCATCAGCAATGGTACTCAACGTGTCGCCAGACTCTACTACATACATGGTCTCTTCAGCCGGCGGCGCAGTCGGCTCCGTATCTGGCGTAGGGCTCGGCCGAATTATAGTGATGGTCGGCGAGGGCGTGGGAGTGGCCTCTTCTCCATTGTCATTGCCAATGAACGGGATGCACCCGCCGACGAGTAAGACCACAACGAGACCCAGCAGCGCTACGTGCTTAAATGAAACTCGAAATTGGTTCATGCTAACTCTCTCCACTAGGTAAGAACGCAAAACGCCGCCGAATTCAGCCCAAGTAGAACCTACTAAATGAGGTACGTAGGGTCGAGTTCTATAGCTTTGCCACTAAGCAAGAGGCGCCAAGAAAGCGAATTACGTACCTCACAAACTGCAAGTCTTCACGCTGGCACAGCGTCACGTATTTTGTGAGTCTTTCGAGTTGTCTGGCCGAAACCAGGACACAAGTTTCCTAGCCGCCTGAAAGCAACTCTATCCGACTCCCAGAGTCGCTCTTATCCACTCCCAAGCATCCACGTCTAATGTAGTACACCCGTAAAGGGTGTGACAAGCTCGCCAACGGCTACCCCATATCTGTGACTTTGCAGTGAGCGCTACCGCAAGGGGTAAAAGCGGCCCTCCGCTCTGAAACCGGATCGCTTCACTTTCTCCCTAGCTAACGACACCGCTAGAGCGTAATTAGCTCATCTGGTAAATGTTCCAGACGATTCATGTAGCGGAGAACGATCTCATTCTCTCTGAACGTCAGGCTGGTGATACCCGTGTTGGAGTGGTTGAAATTAAAGTCTTCGTGAGCATTGCTGCCGAGCAAGGCATGCAAGATATGGCTGGCCGCGGTACCGTGAGTAATGATGGCAACGTGCTCATCTTTGCTCTTTGCCATGGTGCGCAAGGCTTTCGCCACGCCCACCAAACGTGGGAGATACTCAACCTCTCGCTCGGGTGGTCGGTTCCACCAACCGGCATTTGAGAAGTCTTTTGGAATGATGAAGCCGGGGAACTGCTCTTCCACCTCCGCGCGGGAGAGCCCCGGAAATCCCCGCGCACCGCGACCGTCACCTTCGTCGTGCCGTGTACCGCCCAATTCGTGCAGGTCCAGCCAAATCTCAGCCCGGAGGCCAAGCGCGGCTGCCACGGGCTGCGCCGTCTGGAGCGCCCGCCGCATCGGGCTACAGAAGAGGCGCGTAATCGCGAAGCCCGATCGATCGTCGGGCAGCGGCTGCGGTTGATCCTCTAGTTCCAATCTTCTACTTAGATGCTCACCAAGCAACACGGCCTGTTTCCGGCCAACTTCAGTGAGCGCGGGATCGGGTAAGTAGCTCCGTTCTTCCGGCGGCACACTATTCAAGGGTATGCCGTGCCGGTACGTCACATGGCCGTGACGGATAATGTATAACCTCATGCTTATCTCATTCTTGTATCATTATGTAATTGCACAGCACTCTTTGGGCATCCTATCTTGGCTTGCAGAGCCACTCGATAGAAAGTCAGGCCCATAACCCGTTTGCTTCCCCTTACAATACTCTGCCCTCGCCGGTCTACCGCCGTTTGTACCCAGAGCCTTACCTGCCGTCGCGCGGCTCAAAATCCTGGTGCACCTTGCTCTCCGTTGGGTGCTCCTGGTCTTGGTATTTACTGCCGAGGCCGGGCGAACCGTAGGGCCGGTCCACCGGTGTGGTCATTGTGAGAAAAGATATCTGGCCGATGAACATACCCGGATAAAGCGGAATAGGGAGCTTCGCGACGTTGGAAAGCTCCAGGGTGATCGTGCCGGTGAAACCGGGATCGATGTAGCCTGCCGTCGAGTGGATGATCAGACCGAGCCGCCCCAAGGAACTCTTGCCTTCCAGGCGACCCACCAAGTCATCGGGCAATCCCACGCGCTCCAGGGTCGTACCTAACGCAAATTCTCCCGGATGGAGCACGAAATGCTCGTCCTCATCTACCTCGATGCTTTGCGTCAGATCGGGCTGCGGCTCACGTACGTCAATGTGCGTGTACCGGCTGTGTTGGAAGATGCGAAAATGCCTTCCCAGCCGCAGGTCTACACTGGATGGCTGCACGTGTTCCGCTGCAAACGGCTCGACGCGCAATCGTCCAGCTGCGATCAATTCAGTAATTGTGCGGTCGCTGAGAACTGACATACGTCGATTTCGCCACTCACGGCACGTAATCGCTGCGGCTCCACTGCCAGTATAGAGGAGTAGGCTTCGGTGTGCTGACTTGCATCTCTAGCGCGCGGCATGCGGCCGAGCCCATGGCGAAGCGACTAGGATGAGCCGTATCTGGACACAGCCTGGTCTAGCCAACATGCTGAGCACCGCCGGTTCATGCTATCCTACCGTGTAAGTACGTTCCGCATTCACGTTTGCAATCAGTAGACAGGAAAGGAAACGGCGGCATGCAAGTTAAGTCGAAGCTCGCGTTGCTGGGCGGCCCTAAGTCGGTGCAAAGCGAACCCGGCAACATCTTTACCTGGCCCATCGTAACCCCGGAACATGAAGAAGCCGTCTTGGAAGTGCTGCGCCGGGGTGGCATGTCCGGCACGGATGTGACCCGGCAATTTGAGAAGGAGTATGCGGACTGGGTTGGGACGACGTATGCGCTCGGCGCAAACACAGGCACCGAGGCGCTGCGCGGGGCGATGTACGGTTGCGGCGTGGGCGTGGGTGACGAGATCATCTCCCCCAGCGTGACGTATTGGGCGTCGTGCCTGCCGGCCTTTTCCTTGGGCGCAACCGTCGTTTTTGCAGACATCGACCCAGATACACTCTGCATCGATCCCAACGACATCGAGCACCGCATTACCGAGCGCACCAAGGCCATCGTTGCTGTGCACTACTGCGGTCACCCTGCCGACATGGACCCCATCATGGAGATCGCGCGCAGGCACAACGTCAAGGTCATCGAGGATGTTTCCCACGCCCATGGCGGGCGCTACAAGGGGAGAACAGTGGGCGCTATCGGTGACGTGGGCGCCATGTCGCTCATGAGCGGCAAGTCCTTTGCCACCGGCGAAGCGGGCATCATGACCACGAATGACCGCGAAATCTATGACCGCGCGCTGGCGTTCGGCCACTATGACATGTATTCCGAAGAGAACCTTGAGACCGAGTACCTGAAGCCCTGGGCCGGCCTGCCCCTCGGCGGCTATAAATTCCGCGTGAACCAGCTCAGCTCCGCCATGGGCAGGGTGACGCTGAAGTACTATGACGGCTACGTAGCGGAAATCCAGCAAGCCATGAACTACTTCTGGGACCTTCTGGATGGCGTGCCCGGCATCGCGCCGCATCGTCCCGCCAAGGAATCCGGCAGTACCATGGGCGGCTGGTACGCGGCTCGGGGGCTCTATCGTTCGGAAGAGGTTGGCGGTCTTTCGATCTCGCGCTTTGCGCAAGCCGTGTCTGCAGAAGGCGCTCGCTGCGGGCCGGGCACCAATAATCCCCTTCACTTGCATCCACTTTTCCACGAGGCGGACGTCTACGGCCACGGCAAGCCTACCGTCATTGCGAATTCCAATCGGGATTTGCGCCAGCCCAGGGGCAGTCTGCCGGTCAGCGAGGGAATCGGTAGCAGAACCTACAGCATTCCGTGGTTCAAGAAGTTTCGGCCGCAGGTTATCGAAGAGTACGCGACTGCGTACCGCAAAGCCGCCGAGAGCTACGAGGAACTGCTGGAAGACGATTCCAGCAGCGGGGAGAACATCGGCACGTGGCGGTTCTTTACTCCGTCGTAGCAGAGAAGGCGCCGAGCAAGTCCGGTGGCCGTCAGTGGACTCTTCAGGTTAGGACCACGGGGACATCTTGGCGTCGGTAGCCAAGCTCGTGGGGAAGTCCCTGGCTGAGATCAGAAGGCATCACGCGCCTGTCGTACAAGTGTACGATAGGCGCGTCTTCACTTCTGAATCACTCTTGCTTCTTCCGTCTGATCGGATTGGTGCAGAGTCCCACGCCAACGCCAGACACCAACCTCCTCAACGCTCCTACATTCCAAGGTAGGGCGCGGCGATTCCGTCAAATTCCGGTAGCGCAGGTTTGAAACCTGCGTCGGTTCCCGGCCACTACAGGCAGTCCTGCCTCTCCCGCACCTCGCTCCTTCCCAAGCCCTGTCTGAGCCTTGACCATCCCATGTGTTTCGTAATGTAGGGGGGGAGGGGGGCTTGTACCCCGCCGAGGCTGCACTCACCAATCCTTCAGGGCCAGATTCCCGCCCCTAGCAAGACGTTTCGCTGTGTCTTGCAAACCCATTCGCACCATGCGCTAGCGCGAGCCACCCCAGTCCCAGCGAGCGTAACCGTAGGTTCTTCCCGGCATCCTTCTCCGTTGGCACTCTTTCGACTTTCCGCTGCAATGGCTTACACTGTCAGTAGGAGGATCTCGTGGCACGCGGAGAGAGGTAACAGGTATGGATCAGTTTGGAATACTCCTGCTCGTTGGAGTCCTCATCATTAGCGCTTGGCTCATAGTTCCCCGCATCTTTCCCCATCCGCAGATGATTTGCACACGCTGCGAAGGCACCGGCGCGGTGGATGAGAGATGGCCCAATCCCGATGAACCGAGCGGCTGGCACGAACTCAAGGGCAGTTGCCCCAAGTGTGACGGCAAAGGCAAGGTGCGAGCAGCCTAGCGCAAACTAACTGCTTTGAGCTTGCCATCAGATCCGCTCGCGGGCTTGTGTTTCGGTCTTGGATGGGCCCACCCACGGCTGCCCATACGTTTGTGATCGAACGCAGCGGTTAGGAAGGCCAAGGGCTACAAATGCAACTCATACCCATCGAGGCCGCGCCCGAGGATCAGCGGCAGCGTCGCCCCATAGTCACCGTCACTCTGGTGGCGATTAACATCGGCATGTTCGTGGTGGCGCATTCCCTTGGTTGGAGCGCACAAGAGTACGGTCTGCGGCCCGCCGGGCTCTGGGCGGGCGAAATCGACCAACTTCGCAACCTCCTACTCGCCGCCTTTCTCCACTTCGGCTTGCTCCACATAGCCGGCAACATGCTCTTTCTCTGGGTCTTCGGCGCCAACGTTGAAGATGAGATGGGACATCTGGGGTTTGCCGCCTTCTACCTCTTGTGCGGGCTGGGCGCGGGCATCATAGAGTCCGCGATCTTTGCTAGCGACACGATACCGCGTATCGGCGCGAGCGGCGCCATCGCCGGAGTCCTCGGCGCGTATCTCGTACTCTTTCCGTTGTCGCCCATCGGCATTTTGTCCATACACGTCTTCGTCATCTGGGCGCTCGGCCTTCTCGTCGGGCAAGGTGAGCGGCGCCCGCCGACGTTTGACGTGTCGGCCCTCATCGTCATTGGCGTCTGGCTAGTGCTTCAGATCATGGGCTCGTTGGGCTCGGTGGGAGGCGGAGGGGGCGGCATTGCCTACACCGCGCACCTGGGCGGGTTTGCCGTCGGCTTCTTGGTTGTTCAAGCCCTGCGGCGCAGCTTTGGATTCGCACCCGATGCGAAAGACGATATCCCGTCCGTCATGAAGGTAACGGGTAGGCAACTTCTCGTGGCCAGACGTCCGCTGCCGGTCGGACACAAACTCACTCCGGAAGACCTGGAACCGTACGCGTGGCCCCACGACCTTCCCGAGGGGTGTTTCAAACCGGACGAGGCAGACCGCCTGTACGGGAGGCGCCTGCTGCGAGTGCGCTATCGCTACCAAGCCATTCTAAGCACAGACTTGCAGGCGGATGATACTGTGCTGCCGTAGGAGAAGCGTTCGAGCCTTGTCACACGAAGATCGGCGCCCTACGTGCACAAGGTCCCAGCGTGGACTCACTTCGGCGGTAGTTTAACGATAGTGAACCAGAAATCGTCCAACGACTGCACCACCGTGGCAAACTGCTCCAAGCCTACCGGCTTGGTGATGTAGCAGTTCGCATGTAATTCGTAGCTCTTCAGAATGTCTTCATCCTGCGATGACGTGGTGAGCACGGCAACCGGGATCGCCTTGAGGCCTGGGTCCTCCTTGATGTCGGCCAAAACCTCGCGTCCGTCTTTGCGCGGCATGTTGAGATCGAGCAGAATTAGATCCGGGCGGGGCACGTCACGATACGTCCCCTCCCGCCGCAGGAATGCAAGCGCCTCGACACCATCGTCAACTACGTGCAGGTTATTTCGAATCTTGCTACCGAGCAGAGCCTCCTGGGTTAAGAGAACGTCAGCGGGATCATCCTCAACGAGCAGAATCTCAACCGGTCTCCCGGAAAGTTTTGCATTCATGCGTCATCTCTCCGGATCTTGGGCAAGGAAAAGTAGAACGTGGACCCGGCACCTGACTCTGATTCTACCCAGATCCGGCCGCCGTGACGCTCGACGATCTTCTTGCACACTGCCAAGCCGATACCCGTGCCCGAGTATTCTTCACGGGTGTGCAGCCGCTGGAAAATCACAAAGATGCGCTCGGTATACTCCGGCGCAATCCCGATGCCGTTATCACGCACAGAAAAGACCCATTCATTGTCCTCGTTCGCCGCTGTGACGTGGACGCGCGGCGCTTCCTCGTCCCGATACTTGACGGCGTTGGCAACGAGATTTTGAAACAACTGAATCATCTGCGTCGCGTCCGCAGTAACCGTCGGCAGCGGGTCATGCGTGACACGCGCGTTACTTTCCGCGATGGCAAGATCAAGGTTCTCTAAGGCTTCCTGCAACGCAACTGCGGTATCCGTCGGGGCGAACTCTTTGCCGCGTGTCGCTACCCGAGAGTACAGCAAGAGATCATTGACGAGCGCCTGCATCCGCGTCGCTCCGTCAACGATGTAGTGGATGTAGACGTTCGCTCTTTCATCCAGATCGGCCGCGTAGCGCGCCTCGAGCAGACTGCAAAAACTCGCGATCTTGCGCAGCGGCTCCTGGAGGTCGTGCGACGCGACGTAGGCAAACTGCGCGAGCTCTTGGTTAGAGCGGCGGAGCTCCGTCACGGCTCTTTCGAGTGCGCGCCGGGCGTCTTCCAGCTTCTCGTATGCGAACGCATTGGCGATCGTACCGGCGATCTGGGCGCCAATCCGTTCCGCCTGCGCTAGTTGACTCTCATTGTATGCGTAGGGTTGCAGCGACCGGATATTCAAGGTACCGACTATCACGCCGCGGGCGATGAGGGGCACGGCGATCCGGGTCTGAAAATCACCGCCCAGCTCACGCGCCGGTTGCTGCCCGGCCTCTTCCTCTTCGGCCGGCGTCCTGAACAAGACCCCGCGGCGCTCACGGGCAAGCTGGTCGCCAATGCCACCGGGCAACAGTTCATGCACTACACCCCGTTCCCAGCCCGGTATGTCGCCGCCCACCGCGTACACAGCCTGCACGGTTTTCGCTTCCAGATCGATGGCCGCGATGGAGAGCCGATCAAATGGAATGAGGAGTGAAACCTGGTGGGCAAACTGCTCGTAGATTTCGTCGATATTGAGAGTTGAACTGATGATGCGGCCAATCTCTGCCAAGACCGCATATTCGGTGGCTTGCTGCTCGGGCGAACTCTGCCGAGAAGTGCTGACCTGTCCTGACGCCTCACTCATCTGATGCTCCCAGCGGCCGGTGGCATTTAAAGCACGGACTGAAACAGGGGAGCGCCCCAAGTGCCCCCCTCTGACACACATTCGGCCCGCGTATGCTAGAGTAGTACTTACATTTACGTGACAAGTCTACCACACCAATCAATCAGGGGAGCCTACGACGGTATGGACACGAATATCTTCGAAATCCTCCTTGTGGAAGACGATAGCGGTGACGCTGAACTGCTCTACGAGCTGCTAGAACAGGTGCCGAACATGCAGTTCGATGTTACGCACGTGACGCGACTCGCTGAGGCAAACGAGCAGACGAAAGTAGAGCCCTACGACGTTATCCTGCTTGACCTTGCGCTGCCGGACAGCCACGGCATGGATACCATACGCGCGATGGTGAGTGCCGCTCCTACGATTCCCATAGTCGTGCTCACGGGTCTCAACGATGAAGAGACCGGCCTTGAAGCGCTCAGGAACGGTGCACAAGACTACCTCGTTAAGGGTCAGGTGGACAGCAGCGCGGTAACGCGGGCCATGCGGTTTGCTATGCAGCGCCACCGCGAACCGACTTCGTAACGAGGGCCGCACGTCGACCGAACCTGCGCCTGCCCGGGTATTGGCATTCATCACTGCGGTCATCACCGGACGGCCCGCCTAAGCAGCCGGGCGCGGTAGGGCTTGCCTGTTCTCGCAACGGGAACGGGCCCGGCGCGGGCACGCCGGGGCAGTCACACGAATATGGCGGAAATCAACCGCTTCTCCGTGCGTAGACTCTTAATTCCCGCGGCTACCTACAGTTGCTTCTCTTCCATGATCTTGGAGACGATCCTCACGGCCGCGTCACTATCGGTTCGTGCCGAATTTATGACAAAGTCATAGAGGGACGGATCATCCCAATCCACGTTGAACATGCGGCGAATGTAATTGCGGCGCTCCCTATCGGAGCCCTGCGCTACTTCCTCAGCCTCGCCGAGGTTCATTCCGATCGTCCTGGCGTGATGACGGGCGCGAAATTCAAGGGGAGCGACAAGACGCAGTCTCAGCACGCCGCGCAAGTCTCCGAGGATAATGCCCGCGCCCCGTCCGACAATGATAGCGTTGTCACGCCGGGCAATCTCGCGAACCACCGAGCGCAGCGCTGTGCGGACAATCTCGGGCCGCACGCCACCCTCTTCACGCCGCGTCGACAGTTGGCGCCGCACATTCCCTCCCGTGATTCGGGACAGCACACTTTGAATTGCGCTGGGCTCTAGCCGCTCGTCGAACGCCCGCACCACTCCCGTGTGCACTTCGAGTTCCGCGGCGACTTGCTGGATGAGCCTGTCATCGTAGAGAGGGTAACCAAGCGTGTCGGTTAGCTTGTCCGTGAATTCGACTTCGCCGGTGCCAAGTTGCCGTGAAAGGGTGATAATCGCCATAAGAATCTCCTAGTCTACCACATACCCGACTGCGGCCAGGGTGTCCTCCAAGAAGTGGCGCGCGCGTTTGGCCTGGTGGTTAACCTCGTCAAGGGCCTCGCCGCTCAAACACTCAACCACGCACGGGCCGGCAAAACCCGCGTCCTTGAGCGCGCTGAACACCGCGGGAAAGTTCACTAGGCCGTCACCCGGCGTGACCATCACGTCGCCTTTCTGACCGCCCACTTCGTCCTTGATGCACATAGCGCCCACGATTGGAGCGATTTCGCGAATATGCGCCAGCGGGTCCTCACCGGCGTAGAAGAGCAAGTTACCCGCGTCGTAGCATATCTTGAAATTCTGGTGATTCACCTTCTTCCACGATTCGATGGTTTCCCGCGTCGTATTGCTCAGGCCGCCGTGGGGCTTGAGCATGAGGGTGATTCCCTTGTGCAACGCATATTCAGCACACTCGCGCATGATGGCGTAGTAGGTGTCGTACTGTGCGGGATCGGAAGCGCCACCGGTCATAACGTGACGAAAACCAAGCTGTGCCACGTAATCGAGCTCGCGGTTGAGCGCTGCCACGCCCTCTTCTACGCTCGTAAGAGGGTAGGTAGCCATCATGATCGCGAACTTGAGGCCGGCATCCCTCACTGTACGCTCAATCGCCGCCACCTCATCCGGTGTTGAATTGTAGTCAACGAGGCGCGTCGGCCCCATACTCATTGGCCCAAAATACTTGAATCCGGCTGCCCGCATCCCAGCAGCCGCGGCCTCAACACCAAATTCCCGCCAGGGGCGAGTAAAACATCCAAGTTGAATCTCCATAACCGATAATTCTCCTCGCTACGCTAGCTACTTTGTGTCACCATTTTGCGTTAGTTCTCCGTCCACCTACGATTCCGATGGCATTGTGCCGGCAGGCCGCGCCGCACTGGGCCGAAAGTCCGGCACCGACAAGAGCTTTGAATTCTGCGCAATCGACTCCGCGGCCAAGATGGCCGGCGCCGCGGTATCCATCGCGCGATAGAGGTCAAACTCCAGCGGCCTCGTGCCCCTCACGGCATCCCGAAACGCCGCGTGCACGTAGTAATCGGCGTCACCGTGGCCGCTGCCGCGCGCCTCAGCGGGGGCGTCCGTGCGCTGAAACTGCCAGTCCACCTCCGCCATATCGTGCATCTGGGCCTTTGCAAGCCACATCTTCGGTCGCTCCCGGGCGGACCGCCGCCATTCCACGGACCCCTGCGTCCCCATGATTTGATACCAGTGGTAGTCACGCGGCGGTTGCGGCTGCGCAAAGCTCGCGGCCAACCGCAATATGGCGTCCTTCTCGGTCTTCATCAAGCTGACCTGCATGTCCGGTTGGGGGATTACGGGGTGCGCGTAGCTTGGACCCTGCGTACTCATGCCCGTAACCGACACCACCCGGTCGTCGAGCACGTACAACAGCGGACTCAACTCGTGCGGCAGATAGTTGATAGAGGGCATGAGCGCACTCCACGTAGGCTCGGCCTCGGGGTGATCGGGAACTTCCGTGGGGCCGTAAAACGTGCCGGTCTCCTTTTCCCAGAAGAATTGGGAGACGTAGTAGTGGAAATATTGCCCCTCGACAAAGGTAACCCTACCGAGTTGGCCTTCCGCCACCATATCGTGCCAGGCTTGCATTACTCCCATGTAGCGCGTCTGCTCCGCCAACTGGTAGACCTTGCCGGAGCGTTCAGCGGCCACGACAATGCGCCAGCAGTCCTCGATATAGTGCGCCGCCGGCACTTCCGCGTCGACGTGCTTGCCGGCCTCGAGGGCCTGCGCCGCCAGCGCGCCCTGGCGCGGGCTGCGCACGGTCAAGGCGATGGCTTCCACGTCCGGATCAGCGAGTATATCTTCGTACTGCGCGTAGGTGGCTACACCGTCGCTATCGTTGAGAGCAGCGAGCGCACGCTCATGTGTGGCAGTGATTGGATCACAGAGCGCGACAATACGGTAGCCCGGCACACTCTGCAGCAAGCGTATCCAGTGAAGACCGCGACTCCCCAAACCGGTCACACCAATCCGGATTTCATCCATTGCCTATTCCTTTAATCTCAAGACCGTCTTCAGTTTGCCCATATGTTCAAGAGTCATTCCTGCCTCGCAAGACGAGAACCATCCTAAACCTGCTTGAGCAATACTCGTGCGCAGCTTGCACCACAGCGCCGTAAGAATTAGAAGAGTCAGACATCTATTGCGCTTCCGCGCCAATTGCTGCGCCGGTGCGCAACGGCTGCGCTGCGGCCAAAAACTCGGCAGACGTTATCGTTCCCGCAATGTCCCGCAACTCGTAGTCGTGGATCGCAATGTTCGTGCTGAGGAGACCGTCAATTGTCTCGCCTGTTTCGATGCCGGTAGTGCAATCGCGCAGCAGGGTGAGGCCGTAGCCGCGCTCGCGCATGGCAATCATGCCGTAGTCGCGGTGCGGAATACAGAGATTGGTGGCAAAGCCCACGTAAAAGAGATAGAGAAGCTTACGGTGCGCACAGAGCCGGTGGAGTTGATGGCCATTGGCGATCACAAAGTCGTCCGGTTGCGGAAACACTGAATCGTCGATGTAGCGGTCCTGATTGATCTGCTCGATTTCATCGGCCCACGTTTCCGTACGATCGGCGCGCAGGTGCGCCCACTCCCCTTTGCGCTTCGCAAAGTCTTCAGGCGGCCAGGCCGGCGCGGATTGCGGCTGTGACGCCAGCTCGCTGTCGCCTGCATAGCGCAGCCACTGGGGAAACTTGTGCGCCACATTTGGCGAGGGCGCGTGAATAACGGTTACACCAATATCGCGGCAGGCGTCCAGCACCGGCCTTATCCGCTCTCGGCAAATCTGAGACGTCCGTTCCACGTGACTCGCCGTAATGTGGATGTCCCAGCAATCAACCAGCACAATGCCGGCCTGCTCCGGCGGCACTTTCAGGTCATTGAAGCGGTAGCCGAAGTGTTCCTCGCGAAAAGGGAGGTCCGGCGCGCTTGGTTCATGAACAATACGCCGTGTTGAAACCGCTAACGCTGCCATAACACTCCCTCCATCATGCTACACCGCCGCCTGCCGATTCACAGCGCTTGGCAGAAACCACCCACGCTTACCAAGACTATGGTGCAGCGGACGCCACATTGTCAAGAAATAAGGGCATCTCACGGGGCGCTCTGCCATTCCGCCTCCGAGGGCATTCTCTTGTTCTCCCATCGACTCTGCCCAATCACTTAGAGAAGCCCGATCACATTGCAGTATGTTGGCTATACAAAGCTGCCTTCTTTCACTTTGGTCGTGAATTCGGTATACTAATTGAGTAAGTTTCTGATCGTTGCGCTCCCATTCTCCTAATTTCTCCGAAATTCTCCCGTTTGGAACGTACACTTCCCATTCACCTCCCTTAGGGCATTAGCACCGTTACCGGGGAAGGCACACCCATATGAGTCTCCGCCCCGCATCGCTCTTTAACCCGGCGCGAGCATCGCAAGACTTCCAGTTGCTGGCGCTGCATCGGCGTGTTAAGCAATCCAATCTCAACTTTCGGCTCGGGCTCGGCCAGGGACAGGAGTTGATCAAGCTTGGCCTCACTGACCGCCCCTCAGCGGCCATGGCCTACCGCCTGTCGCACCGCATAACCGTTAACCCCGGCATGCTCGCGCCCGATGGCTTTGTCACGGGTGCATTGGCCGTCGACACCACAGCCGGCCTCTACCTGGAGCGCAGGCGCGAAGGGATTTTCGAGGAACTCACCGACGCCAACCTCTACGGTCTGCGCCGGGAAATAACGCAACTCGGCCGGTGGCAAAAGCACCTCGTTGTGCCAATTCCCAAAGACATCGGCGCTGATCCTTTTGGACGTTACCTCGGCAATCTCGCCGGCGAATTCGAGCCCAGCGCAATCATCATCGGCAATGAAGAAAATCTGCACGACATCTATACCGAAGATATCCAACGCATGCAATGGTACGTAGACCGCTTCGTATCGGGCCACCGCGCCGTGAAACAGCGCGATCCTCTAGTGAGCGTCTACATGTACGGCGAAGCATACCGCACCTGGCGTGATACGCGGTCGTTCCTGCAGGTAGTATTAGGCTTGCTCTTGGGTCGAAGAGTGCTGCCGGATGCGCTGCTCGTGCACTTCTACGATCATCCCGACCTGCTCCAACCATGGCTGGCGGAGATCAGCGTCGCCGTGGGCAATATCACGCAGAACCATCTACCGCTTATCATCGGGGAGCTTGGTCATTACGGCGACGTGACCGGGGACGGAACCATCGTGCGCCAGGGAGCAGAAGACGAGCGGCGCATTGCGCCGGACGAACAGTCTCGCACCGTCGCTCAACTCCTCGCTTCCGCGACGGCCAGTATCGCCAGACAAGCCTTCTACTTTGGGGCCATCGACACCATTGGCGCCGCCGGATTCGAGAGCAGGAAAGGCCTAACTGAGTACGTAGACAACGTCGGCGGCATCCTTCCCCGTCCGGCACTTACGGCCTTTCGCTTCATGACAAGCCTCCTGGCGGGAGCCAGCGCTTGGTCGAGCATTAACCGCGAAAGCGGTCTCACAACCGTGCGGTTCGTCCGTCCGCCGCTAATGCCCGATGAGGAACAAGACCTAGAGGGTTGGGTGGTGTGGGTGAACGACCAACGGGGCCAGCCACGAGAGCTAACGCTGCCGCCCGGCTACTTAGGATACGACGTGTATGGTAGGTTGCAGTTCGATTCCCGCCAAGAGCCGGTGACGATTCGCTTGAATGAATCCCTCAATCGCCACTTTGGGGGCGATACCTTCATCTTCTTCCGACTTTCAGGGCGGGAACCATTTCCACTGCCTTGAACAGGCCCTCGCCTGGCCCTGATCGGAATTGGCGTATCTCCTATTCCTCGTAGAGACCCCTGAAATTAATCGGGGGGACCGTTGCATTTCCTTGTGGGGACCGATGCATGACCTTGTTTCAAACGTAACTATGTTCCGAAACAAGCTCTTTTTGTCTAAAATCTGAAAATGCCCTCTCCCACACAAGAGGAAGAGGGCCGGGGTGAGGGTGACTGCTGCCAATCCAGATCCCCAACCCAGGGAAATCAGCAGAGCTACGCAACACAATTCTCTAGCAAACTGTCTAAGGCTGACTGGCCGCGAGCAACTACGCACCGCGCGCCAGCCCTGGTTAAGCGGAACTTGGCGCCGCTTACGGCACCGGCTAGTACGGCGCGAGTTCACTTTCCCGGACCTGCGCGCTTCTCAAGGGCTTACGCGACCTACTCTTCCGCCCGCTTCTTGAGTTCATACAGCGTGCTTATCGCTTCCAGCGGGGTCATGGCATCTACGTCGAGTTCCTGCAATTGCGTTACCACCGGGTGCGGGCCGCTAAAGAGCGGCAGTTGATCCGTACCGTTCAATCGGGGTCCTGGCGCAGTTTCGCCGCGCAAATGCCTCTCTTCCAGTTCATGCAGTACCTGCTCCGCGCGCCGCAGCACCGAGCGTGGCAACCCGGCGAGCTTCGCCACGTTGACGCCGTAGGATCGGTCCGCTCCGCCGGGCACCACTTTGTGTAAGAAGACCACGTTTCCTTGCTCTTCCAGCACATCCACGCGGGAATTCTTCACGCGAGGCAAGGTACCTTCCAACTCGGCAAGCTCGTGGAAATGGGTAGCAAATAGGGTCTTGGAATGGAGACCCGTGTGATTATGCAGGTATTCCAGGACAGCACGGGCAATTGCCAGTCCGTCGTAGGTGCTGGTGCCGCGTCCGACCTCGTCAAAGACCACGAGCGATCGCGGCGTAGCATGGGTGAGGATGTAGCTTGTTTCCGTCATCTCTACCATGAACGTGCTCGCGCCGGACGCTATCTCATCCTGCGCCCCCACCCGCGTAAAAATGCGGTCCACGATACCAATGCGCGCTGATCGAGCCGCTACGAAACTGCCAACCTGAGCCATGAGCACCGTCAGCGCTACCTGTCGGAGATAGGTTGACTTTCCCGCCATGTTCGGCCCGGTAAGCACGATGATCTGTTGCGCGGCATCTAGCCGCACGTCATTGGGAATGAACGGCGCGCCATCCAGTGTCACCTCTACTACCGGATGACGCCCCTCGATGATCTCGATACAGTCACCCCCATCCACCACCGGACGCACGTAGTTGCGGCGCACTGCGATCCTAGCGAACGCGGCAAAGACGTCAAGCCCGGCGAGGACATGTGCCAGTTTCCGTAATCGCCGCTCCTCCGCCGCCACACTCACCACAATGCCGCTAAAGAGCTGTTGTTCCAGCGCGGTCTGTTCCTCTTCCGCATTTAGAGTCAGGGACTCTGCATCCTGCAATTCCGTGGTGCTATAGCGCTCGCCGGTCGTGAGGGTCTGTTTGCGCATATAGCGTTCCGGCACGTTGGCTAACGCGCCCTTGCTCACTTCGAGGTAGTAACCGTAGACCCTGTTATGGCCGACTCTAAGGTTCTTGATGCCGGTGGCGTGCCGTTCTTTCGCTTCCAGGCTTGCGATGAAGGCGCGCGCTTCTTGTGCACGCCGCACGAGTTGATCCAGTTCCGTGCTATAGCCCGGCTTGATTGATGATTGCCCCGGTTCCGCACCAATCGAACTGGCGATCAATGCCGCTACCTCAGGGGCCGGATCGAGGTGCGCCGCACGATCCTGGATAGGGGCTGCCAAAGACGCGTTCAGAAGTTCCTCGATCCTTGCTGCCGCCTCCAGCGACCGACCCAGGCGCGCCAGGTCTTGGGGTGTTGCCAGTCGTTGCACGGCGCGATGGGCAAGCCGCTCGACGTCAGCGAGTTTTCCAAGTTGCTCACGCATCCGCTCCAGCAGCACTTGATTCTGCGTCAAGGCTTCGACCGTAGCGAGGCGCGATTCGATTGCCGGCACCTCCACCAAGGGCTGCGTGAGCCACCGGCGGAGCAGGCGTCCGCCCATCGCGGAACGCGTGTCATCCAGGACGCCGAGCAGCGAACCCTCTTCCTGCTGGGTGCGGTTATTGCGCAAGATTTCCAGGTTGCGCAAGGTGGCGGGGTCCAAGCCCATGAAGGAATCAAGGGAATAGGTGCGCAGCCCGTCAAGGCCGCCAAGGAACGACTTCTGAGTCTCTTCCAGGTACGCCAGCAGCCCACCGGCGGCGCGTGTCGCTAACGGCAGGTCGCCACAGCCAAAACCGTCGAGCGTGCCGACCCCAAGCACGCGCAGCAGCGTGCTTGTCGCCTCCTGCAAATCGAAATGCCAAGAGGCATAAGGGGTGAGCGCAGTGGATGGCAGATTCGGCGTCCTGCCTTCGGGGAATACGCACTCCGCCGGTTTCAGTCGCCCAAACTCAGCAGCAAGCACAGCGTCAATGTCTTCTCGGACCTCGGTAGCAGCGAACTCCCCCGTGCTGACATCGGCGTACGCCAGCCCTACGCCCTTCTTATCGTTTAGGATGGCAGCCACGTACGTATTCTCTTTTGCCGCCAGCAGATCGGGGTCCACGATCGTGCCCGGCGTAGCAACACGTACAACAGCCCGCTCCACCAACCCTCGCCCCGGCTCAGAGACCTGTTCGCAAATGGCGACGCGGTGTCCGGCTGCGAGTAAACGACCCAGGTAGGCTTCGGCTGCATGAGCGGGCACGCCGCACATCGGCATCTTCTCGCTCTTGCCGAATTCGCGCGCGGTTAGCACGATCTGCAAGGTTTCGGACGCTATCTTGGCATCATCGCCAAAGAGTTCGTAGAAGTCGCCGAGGCGAAAGAAGAGGAGCGCATCAGGGTAGTCTTGCTTGATGCGGTAGTACTGTTCTTGTATCGGCGTCATGCTCCGGGAGGAGGCTTTGGGCATCGGGACACTGATCTCCGGCGTGAGATTCCCGCCAAAATCCGACCACGTGGATTAGGACTGCTCAGCCACCATTCTAGGTGGGACGAGAGTCCCATTCAAGCTGCGCCGGGTGGACCTGCCACCGGCACTGCGAGCGGCCTAAGCGTCCGGCGACGTCGGCTCTTCCTGAAGAATGGCCGGCCAGCGGTTGATGAACGCGAGCAGCAACGTCGTGAGATTCGTCAGCGCGTCGAGATGGATCATCTCGAAGCCGTGGGTGTTCTCACACGGGAAAGCAACCGCCGCGATCCGCCCGATTGCGGCTACCTTGCGGGCTATCGAGGCGTTGGTGCCGTAGGAGTCGAAGGCGGCGTGTTGCACTTCGAGATTGAGCTCCTTAGCCAAAGCCGCAAAGCGCCGGAGCAATCCCTCGTCGTAGACGTTGTAGGCGTCCTTATACACCAGTACCGGGGCGCTGCCGGCCACCAAGCCATACTCCGCCGCCACCGGCGCGATTTCCAACGCTATGTACGTATCTCCCGGTAACGTGCGCGCCGCAAAAGGACCGCCGCCGCCGGCGTTCTCTTCCGTACTCGAAAACACCAGGTACACGTCCTGCGGCGGAGGGCTGCCGGCAAGCAGTGTTGCCAGAGAAATGAGAATTGCAACCGCGCCCTTATCGTCCAAGGCATACGTGCCCACGTAGTCGCCAATGCGCACCGGCTGCTTGCGCTCACGCGAGACAACCGCCTTAGAGCCGGGATGCACGCCATGTGCCAAGAGCTCGCTCTTACTGAGCTTCGCATCAAGGTAACAATCCGACCACTTGAGCTGCCGACCGCCAGCGATGCGTACCTCATGGATCGGGCTCTCTTCTGTCACGTGCATCGCGCCAAAGCAAAGCACGGCGGGTACAGTGCCCTCATCTGCCAGAATGTCCATCGGGCCTTCACCGTACTTCCAAGGATACACGCCGCCCAGATTCGCGAGCCGTATCTTGCCGTCGTCTTCGATGCGCTTGATCATGAGACCGAGTTCGTCCTTATGGGCGTCCAGGATCAACGGGCAATCGCCGGCGGCACCCGCGATCTTGACTATGAGGTTGCTGGCAGGATCCTGCCAGACGTCGAAAGGCAAGGGGTCGAGATGCCTGCGAAGCACAGCGTCTATCTCCCGTTCGTTGCCGACAGGGGAGTGTGCTGCTGTAAGTTCGGCGATTAGTTCCAGCATCGGTCGTTTCACTTGAGTACAAATTCTGCAGAACTCATTGTAACGAAGACTTCATGGCAGGGCTACTGCAAGTCGCTCGCCATGCTTTCGGACTGGCTCGCCAGGGTGGAACAGCCAATAATCAGGACTGCTGGCGCTGGCTAAAACATGTGGAGGTCTCGTCTTACCTCGCCACAGCAATTTTCGACCTTGAGCGAACCATCAAGCGGTGTGAATGAGAGAGCCGCCAGCTTGCGTCGCTCAGTATACCAATCAGAAAAGGCAGTGCGGTGTGTCAGCCTGGGGCCCTAAAACAGCGGCAGCTTGACGGTGATGAAGCGGCGATGGATGCTGCCGAGGGCATGCGCAGGAATGCGGCTTTCCGCTCTCCTGTTCGTTAGCGTACCGGCCACTCTCAGGCTCTGAAGCTTCTGCGTGAATGGGTCAACACGCATTTCGTCCCAATGCCCCACTTTGGCGTAGACATCCCGGACAAAGGTATTGCCATCCAGTTCGGCATCGGGCACAAAGCTATCCGGCAGCCCGGCCGCAGCCGCGTACACACTGCCATCCGCACTCGTACGCAGTACCAGGGGTACGCCGGCGATCGAGTCTACGTCTGGATACGCGGACAAGGCTCGGCCCAAGGCCGATTGGCTGAGGGCAAGCGTAATCTCCTTACCGGAAACGCCGCGCACCAGCGCCAGGGGCACCTGCACGCGCACGATCCCTTCAGCGGAGGTCGATGGAGTGGTTGCGCGCCCTTCGCGCACGGCTTTCACCTCCACCGGCGCAAAAACGACCAGGGCCTGATCGAGGTGCAAGACGATTGCCTTTACGGTACGCGAAAGCGGATCGATGGTAATGCCGCCAAGCGTGCCAAGCGCGACCCCATCTTCAGCAGAGATCGGTGCGCCAAGCGCTAGATCCATCAGTCTTCTCCCGTCATTCCGGTGGAAGCCGAAATCCGTCTTCTTCCTTAAACACGCAGCAGATTGAAGCCATTGTAGCGGAAACGCCTAGCGCTGGCTAGCATCAGATTCGCCGCCAGAATCCGAATGTCTCAACACTCCATTGCACACACCCGCGGTCAGCTCGGAACCGTCAGCACCATGCCCAACACGAACGTGACCAGCAACCCCCACCACTGCCAGTCCGGCGGATGCCAGCTTCCTCCGCGCCACGTCTCCGTCCACGCGAACGCCGCAAAGTGCGCGAGGCCCATGAGCAAGAGCGCAATCCACGCCCACCAATGGCCGTCACGGACTCCCCAAAATGCCAGCGCCCACCACGCCACGCCCATGATGAGAACGTGCAGGGCAATGTGGCGCGAGAATGCCTGCAATTCCGGTAGTTCGCTTGCCCCAAGACGCGGTGTGAGGACCTTCCCATACGGTCCGTAGCCTGCCAGCGTTGCAAGGGTTAGAGCGAAATGGATTACTGCCCCCAGCAGGAGCAAGAGCCAACCGATGGTAAAGAAGCTAAAATCTACTGGCATTACTGCCTACCTTACACGATACCGTCAGTGTGAGAATCGACAGATATGCCATCCGTCATCTCTGTAAGTCTCAGGTATTACACTGACAGATTATGCACAAAAGTGGAAGAGTGCTCTAGGCCGCCTGGTGGCCGCCAGTGCGCGGGACAAACAACAGCCAAATGCCGCGCTGACTCGCAAACCGGGGCTGACGCATGGCAACCGAGATTTCCTGCAAGACATCGCTACGACCGAAAGCCTATTCCGCTCCCGCAATGCGTCCGGGTCATGGGATGCAAGCAAGATGGAATCCGGCATGCGCCGGAAAGGCAGTACCGAACGCTCTCCATCTTTCCTTTGGTGCGCTTTCCACGCTTTTATTGTACCGCAGAAAGTGGGAGTTGTCAAGTGTTCTGGTGCATTTGTGAGAATCAAAAAAAACCGCGCCTTTCCTGGTGATCAAGAGGGATATAAGGCACGGCTCCTAAGATGTGCTATGTTGGCAGCACTACCGCATGGGCAGCGTCAACTGAAACCAGTTACCTGCGATGCGTCGCGCAAACAGATGTGCTAGCAAATCGTCAACAGTCTTTATCACGGTCAATCGCATAGAGACTGTTGGCTTGCCAGTACGGGCTTCAAACGCTAACACGTAGGTTCACCTCCTTTCTATTTCGTGGTAGATGGAGAGAATACAGGCAGGCGAGCATCCACCAAGAGCTTGCGCCTGCCTGTATTCTCTCAATCCTTCTTGCGCGAGTCAATCCGGAGCTACCGCCCAAAGGGGGGGAGGGTATCCTTTTCTGCGCATATCGTCAGTAAGGCGACGACCCGCTCC
Organism: Chloroflexota bacterium; assembly: GCA_965221905.1. Lineage (GTDB taxonomy): Bacteria > Chloroflexota > UBA11872 > VXOZ01 > VXOZ01 > VXOZ01. The sequence continues at coordinate 1,256,414 of OZ244922.1, read as the reverse complement.
CCCTATGTCCTCCTTGCCTTTTTCAAGTTGCTCTACAAGGGTTTCAAGGGCTTCAGTTTTGACTTGAACAACAGTGACACGCCAAGCGAGTCTTTCAAGGTGCCCCTCTTTTCCTCGCTTGTTCTCTTCATCGTCTAGTCGATTCAATTCGTCCTCGCACAGCCTAAGTAAGCTTCTTGCCTTGTCAGCCGTTTGATTACGAAATCGAAAATCCTCTATCGCGCCTTTCAATTCAATTACGGATTCCAAGTCAGTATCCCGTTCAGTCATATTGATACTTCCTCCAGTCTATATGCACTTCCCTAGTCTCTCATTCGCGCTGGACCGCCGTCAATAGGGACAATGGTTAGGGCAAAAAGCGAAAGCCCGACCGGAGTTGATCCGGTCGGGCTTTACTTTAGACTGATATATAATTCCCAGTTTTTTGCCGACATGTACACTTTCCGCCTACACATCCGACCCGTTCCCGCTACTTTCCATTGCCCTGTTCCAGGCCGGGGCTGTCCTCTTCGACTCTCTCCATCGCTAACCACAGCTCAAGAAATAGAATCACATCAAGGCGCGTCTTTCGCGCTGATTCCGGGTTTCCGGTACAAACCACGCCAGGTTGCTTGCCGCTAGTGCCCCAACGCCTGCAAGCACAATTGCCGCGAGGGCGAGGCCCGTGAGGTCTGCTACCGCACCGACCACCAGCGGTCCGCCGGAATTTCCGCCATCGCCGATCAACCGCCACAGGCCGAGGAATTCACCCATCGCATCCCGTGGCGCGAGATCGCTCCCAAGGGTCATCATCGTGCCGGAGCCGATGCCGTTGCCTAGCCCCATTACTGCAGCCGCCGCGAGCAATGAAGCATACCCGGCAGTCAGCGGCACCATAGCCATGCCCACACCGAGGATAATCATAGAAGGGACCGACGCCCACTTGCGCCCCATGCGGTCTTGCAGCAGTCCGGCGATTCCAAAAAGAGACATATCGATCGCGGCGGAAACTGTGAGAATCACGCCGACCGCAGCGACATCTAAGCCAAGCACGGTACCCCCGTACAGCGGCACGATAATCTCCCTGCCCGCTCGTATCATTTGCGCGAGCACTTGAGCGCTGCCAGCCGTCAGCAAGTCCCGGCGATAAGTTCTCACGATTTGCACCATGGTCCGCCAGTGGGGGCGGCGATGCTCGGTTTTGGTAATTTGGCGTGACTCAGGCACATACAGGAGCGCAATGACAAGGGCCACCCCCGCCAGCGCCGCCGCCAGCAGAAAGGGCGTGCGCAGACCGAAACTCGCTCCCACGAATCCGCCAATCGCCGGGCTGGCAAATACACCGATCCGGCTCACGCCGCCAAACGCCGACAAGGCCCGACCTCGCACTTCCAAGGGAATTACGTCCGAGATATAGGCCATGCGCGAGAGCATCCACATTGCCGCGCCACATCCGGAGAGTAACCGAAGCAAGACGAGCACGTGGAAGTTCTCGATGATTCCCATGAGCACCAGGGATAGGCACGCCACGCCCACTCCCAGCAACATGACGTTGCGATGGCCTAGGCGCTCCAGCATGATGCCGGAAGGGAGATCCATCGCAAGCGTGCCTAAGCCGCGTGCCGCAACTGCCAAGCTTATCAGGCTAAATGAAACGCCGAAGGTCGTGGCATACAGGGGCAGCGTCGGAATCAGGAGTCCCTGCGTAAAGGCCAGCAGAAAGCTGGGTACGTACACCGGCAGCAAGAGCGAAAAGACGCGACGGCTCATGGATGGAGCTAACCGGCAAGTGTCGCGGCTAGGCGACTGCCCTTGCGGGCCTCAGTAGCGATAGCAGGGGATAGCTCAGCCTGGCCACGTGTACTACCCGTCGGACGTGCCAAGCGCACTGGAAGGAAACCTACAGAAAAGATCGTCTACATCTCTCAGCATAGAGCTCGTCGCTATCGCCACAATAAGAACTGGCGCATTTACTATAGCACATGCGGCAGAACCACTTGGCGGTCGCCATACCCCATTGCTCTACGGCTCCATGAGATTCCCGGCAAAGCACCTTGCACCTGTAATCTTGCAACTAGGTGCAAACCGATCTAGAGGGCTTGCATAGATGCAAATGGTCTCGTATACTTGGTCAATCAATGCACACTATGCGTACTCTATGCATGAGTGAGCCAAATGCGAGAGTGGTACTTCGGTGCCAGGATTTCAGTACCACACGGTTCTGTTTGATGTGAGGTGAAGAGCGGTGAGAACCAGCGCAAGGAGAATTTCATAGTGTCAGCCGAGGATCGCACAATAGTCTGTGTGGAGTGCAGCCAGTCGTTCGTATTCACTGCTGGTGAGCAGGAGTTCTATCAGACAAAGGGTCTAATGAACGAGCCGCGCCGCTGTCCGGACTGCCGTAATACCCGGCGGCGGGAGCGCCACGGTGAACGGGAGATGCACGAAGGAGTCTGCTCAGAGTGCGGTGGCGTCGCTCGCGTACCATTCGTACCGCGCGATGATCGCCCTATCTATTGCAGTGACTGTTTCACGAATCGCAGCGCAAGCTAGCTTCGGCTGACATTGTAAACGCTACGAGCGCGACCAGGGGCCGCATACCTCATGTAGATCGCTGCCGTGTCATGTTTGCATTTTGCAGCGGCTTGCTCCTCGCTGCGGTCTAAGCAGGTATAACAATCCTGCCGGTTCATCAGTTCGCCACATACCGCAGCGTTCTGTTCACCGTACTCTATAGAAATACGGAATTAGTTGGTTTGGACGTACACCGAGCGGATAGGCGAAACATCGCACGAACTCACGCCCGAAGCGGTTCCTCGATCTGTCATTCTGAGGAGCCCTTCTGCAGGCTCAGGATGACCTCCGCGACGAACAATCTACAGGGCGAGGATTACTAGATTCGTCCCCCGTTTCAAGCATGGGGCTGCGGCGCGAAGCTATCAAGTATAAGTCTAGTAATTCCGCAAGATAAATGGTTGACAAGGTTTTTGCCGTTTGGTAGTCTTGACTAAGAAGCGTGACCTCTATATAATCCTTCCAAACTCCCGCACATCCTTCTCTTAGAATAACGATAGAAGTATCTGCTTCAACGCTCTGATCTTTCTACAAGCCCACCAAGTTACCCATCACTGTTTATTAGCGCCTAGACTCTTCTAGCCCCCCAAAAGCTCTATACCTCCCACGTTTCGATACGCACTATTGGGCGCAAAGCACATAAACAAGGCGCGACAGGGTAACTCACCAGAGGCGAAGATCATAGCCCCTTTTTAATGAACCTCGCCTACCATGCTCTTTATAGCATTGGTTCATTGTATTGCTCTTGAAGGAGGACGAAGCTGTCAACAGTAATACCCTCTCGCAACCGTGGCAATCGCCGACGCAAACGTTCTAATCGCCATTGGATGCAACGTAATGGGACGGACCATTCATCCAATCCAACCCAGCAAAGGAGTGATCCCGGCGTGCAATATGCAGATTTAGAAGCCAAACCTCTGACCGAGTTGCGAGAGCGTGCAAAAGAACTGGAAATCAGCGGTTACTCAGTTCTCAAGAAACATGAACTCGTCAATCGGCTCCTGCAGGCACAATCCGAAGAACAGGGCAATCTCTACCGCACGGGCCTCCTCGAGACCATCGACGACGGCTATGGATTCTTGCGCCTACATCGGTATTGGAATACCGGCTGGGCGGAGGATGTCTATGTTGCCCCCACGCAGATTCGCCGCTTGAGTTTGCGCACCGGAGACATGATCGCGGGACAAGTGCGTCCACCGAAGGAGGGCGAGAAATACTACGGCCTCTTGCGTGTGGAGACTGTCAATAACCTTGATCCGGAAGAAGCCAAGCGCCGCCCGCATTTTGAAAACTTTACGGCGATTTTCCCCGAAGAGCGTCTCGATCTCGAGACGGCTCCCCCCAGTATTATCGGCCGTCTCATCAATCTCGTCTCGCCAATTGGCCGCGGTCAGCGCGGATTAGTCGTCGCACCGCCCAAGACCGGTAAGACAATGCTCATGCAGAGCATTGCCAACGCCGTCATGGCAAATTACCCCGAGGTGCACGTCATGGTGGTGCTTATCGGTGAGCGCCCTGAGGAAGTAACGGACTGGGAGCGCACCGTTGGCGCGGAAGTCGTCGCTTCCACATTCGATGAGGTGCCGGAGAACCAAACCCGTATCGCCGAACTGGCCCTGGAACGTGCAAAACGGATGGTGGAAGGCGGGCAGGACGTGATGTTGCTGCTTGATTCGATCACGCGCCTGACGCGGGCCTACAACCAAGCCATTCCGCCGAGCGGCAGGACCCTCTCCGGCGGTTTAGACCCCGCTGCCATCTATCCCCCGAAACGTTTCTTCGGCGCAGGCCGCAACATCGACAATGGCAGCAGCCTGACGATGCTTGCTACGTGTCTGGTCGAGACGGAAAGCCGCATGGATGACGTCATCTATGAAGAGTTCAAGGGCACCGGCAACATGGAATTGCGGCTCGACCGCAAGTTTTCCGAACGTAGAGTCTTCCCGGCGATTGACGTGGGACGTTCCGGCACGAGACGCGAAGAACTGCTGTTGGAGACGGAGACGCTCCAGAAAGTAGTCACCTTGCGCCGTATGCTTTCGGCCATCGGCAATACCGAAGGCTACGAGGCCATGCTCAATCGGCTGGAGCGCACGAAATCGAATGCGGACTTCCTGTCACGTTTAAGCACAGACGCAGTCTAGGCACGGCGAACGCTGCGCCCGGCGCCTCCGAAGATGCGTACTTATTACGCACGAAAGGCGCCGGCATGGTGTTACCTGCCGTATTTCCTCTGGTTATTCCTGTTTCTGCCTGGTTGTGCCTCGGCTGACAACTCTCGCGCCCTCCTTGAGCTCAGCGTCAGTCCGGCTTCGCTGCAGGCGGACGGCAACGGGTCCGTTACCATTCAGTATAAGGTTGCCCGCGAAGCAGTCGTTACCCTAGCTTTGCGCTCCGCCGATGAAACTACATTCGTCTTGCGGGACCGCGTGCCGCGCGGTCCCGGTACGTTTTCCTTCGTCTTTAGAGGCGCTGTGGACGGCCGCGTGCTGCCGGACGGTCAGTATGAGATAGTCGCCACTGCCCGGGAGTCGACGGCAAGCGATGACGTCGAGCTGCGAAAACCGCTCACAATCACCAACGCCGACACCGTGGCCCCCGCTCTCGATGGTCTCCAAGTTACTCCTGAGCTCTTCACGCCCAATCAAGACGGCGTCGACGATCGCTTGGAATTCAGCTTCACCATTGCCGAGCCCGTTGTCGTGGACGTGCGCCTCTTTGCAGGTGACGAAACCCGGTGGCTGATGCGAAACACCGCTGCGGACCCCGGCACCTTGCATGCATCCTGGCCGCCGCCGTTGCGCCATGCGCCGCAACTCAATCAAGCAGTGGAAAACTTGCCTGCAGGTCCGGCGGAGGTGGAAGTCACAATCCAAGACCGGGCAGGCAATCGCACCGTGCAACGCCGTGGCATTACACTCGGCGAGGCCGGCACGCCGCAGGTGCAAGTAGCTGACGTTCAGATATCACCTACCGCAGTGCAGGCCGGTTCGACCGTTACCGTCACTGCAACGATCATCAACAACGGCACGGTCACACTGCGAGCGGCGCCACCGGGACCAACCACCTATGCCTGGGGTGAGGACGCCCCTTCACTGCGCTTCACGGCAGATACCGGTACGGTGCGCTGGGGCGTGGAATTCTCTCTTAATCGCAGCGGGGTGGCCTATCCGTTTCGCTGGAGCTTGGGGCGCGATCTCGCACCCGGTGAGAGCGTCGCGGTGACAGGCAAAATATCAGTGAATGAGGACTTTCCACAGGAACCGGTCCAACTCTGGATCGGTGTTATTCACGAGAACAACCGACTGCTCGTCGATAGGCGCGGCATCACCCGCGTGCAACTCCTTGATTCGGAGAATTAGGACGTTAGCAAGTGCTGTGTGCCATCCCCTAGTGGAAATCGGGTCTCAATACTTCGAAGCGTTGATCTCTTCCATCTCGCCGGTGACGATATAGACCACGCGTTCGCAAATGTTCGTTACACGGTCGGCAATGCGCTCCAGGTTATGGGAAACCCAGGTGAGGTAGAGCGCCCGCTGAATCGTGCGCGGGTCTTCGATCATAAAGCTAATGAGCTCGCGCACGACCTGATCGTGCAAGGCGTCTACCTCATCGTCTTCATGCGAAACCGCTTTTGCTTTCTCAACGTCGCGCGCTACCAAGGCTTCAAGCGAGCGGCTGAGCATGTCGTTCGCCTTGGCAGCCATGCGCGGTATGTCGACGAGGGGCTTCACGAGCGGCTCCTCGCCCAGCATGATGTTGATCTTGCAGATGCCCTCCGCATGATCTCCCATCCGCTCCAAGTCCGTAATGATGTTTAAGGCCGAGGCAATGAAACGCAAGTCCACAGCCAGAGGGGCTTGCGTAGCCAGCAACTTCATGCACCGCTCTTCAATGGCAAAGCGCCGCGCATTGATGGCAATGTCGTTGTGAATAACCATTCTTGCCCAGTCAGTGTCGCGCCCTTTGAGCGCCTCTACCGATTGGTCGATGGCGACACCCACCATGCGTCCGAGAGAAACCACGTCGTCTTGAATGGCGCGCAGCTCAGAAGTAAATCTCGCTCGCGGTTCCATGGTTCCTTCTCCTTACTTGCCGGTCAGCCAAAGTACTATACTTAGTTCGCGTAACGCAGCGCTCCTTTAAGGCTGCACCCTAGCAGGAGCGACGCCGGCTTCGCCAGCGGTAAAGACCGGTTGGGTGCCGCTTGTCGTACCTGACGATCGCAAGATTCTGCGAGCTAAATGCTTGGCTGCGAAAGAGAAGAACCTTGGGAATAGGCCGCTGATGCCCGCCTGACAGGACAGTGGGTCGCAGCTATGCCCATGGTATCACGGGTATGGCAGCCAGATTGCCCACCAGCGCCATTGAGACCGCAATGACTATAGACAACGCCTTCTACCACCGCATCATTGAAACGTGCTTCCCTGATATCCAGGTTTCGCACATCCAATTCTTGGGTGGCGGTACCTGCCGGGTGTTCGCCGTCAACCAAACGCTTATCTTCCGCTTTCCTCACGGTGGCGGCTCAGTTGTAAGCGACGGGCGAGTTGAAGATGAGGGCGCCTTTCTTTGGCATGAAAAGAGCGTATACGACAGCATAGCGTCACAGCTTCCACTGCCGGTCCCGCGCTACCGCTACTTTAGTGCGGGCTGCGCCGAGTTTCCCTATCCGGTGGCGGGTTACGACATGCTTCCCGGCCGCAGCTTGTCTGCGTGTTCGCTTACGCCGCAAGAGCGGAGGCGCGCAGCCGGGCAGATTGGTCACTTCCTCTCGGCGCTCCATGCCATACCGCTCTCCGCACTGCCGACAGAGTTGCAGCCCCCATCGCCGCCGATCGTGGGAGGTTCCAACGCCCGCAACCTGTTTCGCCAGGTAGAGGCAAGGGCGTTTCCGCTCCTGAGTCCGGCGGAGCAAGAGTGGACGAGCCGCCTCTTCCAGGAGACGACTAGCGATCCCGCCCTGTGGGAATTCACACCCGTCTTCACCCACGGTGACTTTGATGGCTCTAACATCCTCTATGATGAATCTCGGGGCATGGTCAGCGGTATCATCGATTTCGAGGAAGCCGGGCAGGAAGGCGATGCGGCAGGAGACTTCTGCGCCCTGCTCGCGGGTTTCGGCAGAGAGTTCCTGGAGGATACGCTCGCCGCATACACGCACGATGTCTCCTCCGCCATGCGCCGCCGCATCGAGCATCTCGCGAAACGGATCCTCTTCATCGAGTTGCTCTACGGCATCCAGGTCAATGACCGGCGCTTCATCGACAACGCCATGCAGCGCCTCCACCGCGCGCAAAACGATATCGACCCAATTGGCGATTGGCTGGACGTCTCCACCAGCGAGACGAGAGAGTAGGCGGCGGTTTTCCGCGTGCGGGAGCAGCGCTGTGGCTGATTCACAAGCCCTTCACTTCTGCGGTATGGTGGAATCAGGATTGTTTGACATACCTATACCCGGCACGTTGATGCCGTCACGCTTCCAAAGGAGCGAACCAATAATTATGACAAGAAGAAAGCTGCTCGGCCAGGGCCTGACAGTGGCTGGCGCATGCTTGGCGGCAGCGTGCGGCGGGGAATCCGAAGTATACATAGAAACGGATCCCGGGACCCCTCCACCGACGCCAGCGGCCGCGGCAAGCCCGTTGCCAACGTCGGAACCACCGCAAGTGCCTGCGGCGGAAGACGTGACGTTGCAGGAATTCTCCGTCCCCAATGGTTCGCATCCACACGACGTTGCGCCGGCGCCCGAGGCGAACGGTATCGTCTGGTACACCGCCCAGCACCAAGAAGCGTTGGGTATTCTGGATCCGAACACGGGCGAGACGCGCCATATTCATCTCGGCGGCGGCGCGCGGCCCCATGGCGTGATTGTCGGGCCGGACGGCGCGCCCTGGATCACCGACGGCGGCCTCAACGCTATCGTGCGCGTCGATCCGTCCACAGAAGCGGTTACGCTCTTCCCGCTGCCGGAAAATACCGGCTATACCAACCTCAATACGGCAACCTTCGACCTCCAAGGCATCTGCTGGTTTACAGGACAGAGCGGTATCTATGGCCGTGTAGACCCCCAGAGCGCGGAGGTGGAAGTGTTCGAGGCCCCCGCGGCCCCTACGGCATCTGCACCACACCTGACGGCAATGTCTATTACGCGTCGCTAGCGGGGAGCTACGTGGGACTTATCAACACGGCTACCGGCGCGGTCACGGAACTGGAACCGCCCACGGCCCGCCAGGGCGCGCGGCGCGTGTGGTCGGATTCGCAAAACCGCATTTGGGTGGCGGAATGGAATACCGGTCAAGTCAGTCTCTACGACCCGACAGACCAAAGCTGGCGGGAGTGGCCGCTCCCCGGCGCAGCGCGCGCCTACGCGGTCTACGTCGATGAAGACGATTTGGTCTGGCTCACGGACTTTGGCGCAAATGCCCTTGTTCGCTTCGATCCGGTGGATGAGTCATTCGCCGCCTATCCTTTTCCGAGCTCCGGCGCCTCCGTGCGGCAACTCCTCGGCAGGCCCGGCGAAGTCTGGGGCGCGGAATCCGGCGTCGATGCGCTGGTGGTGGCCCGCACCGGATAGCCGTCCGCAAGCTCTGCCCCTAAACGGAACGGCAGGATACCAACAACAAGCAAGGAGACTGCGATAGCCAGCGCTTCATTACGCCGGACACCGACGACCGCCGAGACAACTGTCCTCATCATCGGCGGCGGCATAGGCGGGCTGGCAGCCGGCCTAGCCTTGCAGCAGGTGGGCATATCCGCCACCGTCTTCGAGCGCGCGCCTGAGTTGCAGGAAGTAGGCGCAGGGATCAACCTCGGCGCGAACGGCATGTATGCGCTGACAAAGCTCGGTCTCGCCGACGCGGTGAGAGCGGTAGGCTCACCCGCAGAGCGTATCGAAATCCGTGCGCACGACGGCGCGACATTGAACGCGTTGACCCCAGAGCCGCTAGAAAGGCAACTCCGCGTAGTGACCACAGTCGTGCATCGCGCGGACCTGCACGCGGCGCTTGCCGAGGCATTGAACGCCGGCACGATTCGTCTAGGCAGCGAGTGTGTTGGGTTTACGCAGGACGACACGGGAGTTACGGCGCAGTTTGTCACCGGTGAAGAGGCGCACGGCACAATCTTGATCGGAGCAGACGGACTCTTCAGCACGGTTCGCGCGCAATTGTGGGGCGCCAAGCCGCCGCGCTATGCCGGCTACACGTCAAGCCGCGGGGTCACTATGCTCGCACCGGACTCCCTCCCAGAGGGCACGGGATTTGAAGCCTGGGGGCGCGGTCAGCGGTTTGGCTTATTTCACATCAATAGAGACCAAGTCTACTGGTATGCCACATGGAACGCACCCGCAGGTGGCGCGGAAACCGGCCAGCCGCTCAAAGACAGACTTCAAGGCTTGTTTCAAGACTGGGCCGCGCCGGTTCCCCAAGCGCTTGCTGCCACCCCTGCTGAAACGCTCATTCGCACTGACATCTGTGACCGTCCCCCACTTGCCCGGTGGGGCCAAGGCCGCGTGACTCTGCTCGGTGACGCGGCGCACCCTACCACCCCGAATCTCGGTCAAGGCGCATGCATGGCAATCGAAGATGCGGTCGTGCTCGCCCAATGCCTTAGCCGCCATGCCGACCACGTTGCGGCCCTGCGCGCCTACGAAGACCGCCGCCGCGCACGCACCGCCAACATCGTGAGAGTATCCAGACGCATGGGGTGGGTCGGCCAATGGCAGAACCCGCTTGCCTGCTGGTTGCGCAATTCCGCCCTCAGACTTACCCCCCAGCGCTTTGCGCCCAGCAGGAGCGACACGGCGCTCCGAGATGCCGTTAAGCACCTGGACGCCTGAACTCTGTTTCAAAGCGAGCGCGAGCGACCGCTAAAATCACTACGCCAGCGAATTAGGGCCCACTCGCACTGCCGCTTCCGCAATCGGCGAATCCATAGAGCGACATTCCTACGAATCTGTCGCTGCGGACGCAGCGGACTTCTCATATCCCTCGTCAATCAGCAAGTCATCACCTCGCGCCGCTGTGTTCGCGAGCTTATCGCAGCGTTCGTTTTCCGGTATGCCGCGGTGCGCGGGCACCCATTTGAAGGTCACGCGGTGCGTGGCGGCTAATTCGAGCAGGCGTGCCCACAGATCGGGATTAGCAGCCTTGCCATCCTTCCCGCGCTTCCATCCGTCCGCTCGCCACTTTTCCGCCCAACCCTTGCTCATCGCGTCCACAAGATACTTGGAGTCGCTATGCAGGACAACTGCGCAAGGTTCAGTGAGTTTTCCCAGCGCACGGATAGCCGCCAGAATCTCCATGCGGTTATTCGTCGTTTTGCGATACCCGGCGGCAATCTCCTTGCGGTGTTGGTTGAATAGAATAACCGCCCCATAGCCGCCAGGGCCCGGATTCCCGATGCAAGAGCCGTCTGTGTAGATAGTCACACGTTTCATGGGCAAGTAGTGGCTCGTTTCATGGGTCCTAAAACCGCTCCGTACCTTACAGCGAGCATCTCAACTGACTCGCGAAAGCCAAGGCCGGCGTGAGTGCTCTCTTTCCCTCCCTCGAAGGGATACGCTTGCTTTGCAAGTTTCCCAAGCGTACGCTCGTACCCCCTCTCCCTCGATGAGAAAGGGCCGGGGTGAAGGTGAACTGCCTGGCAGACACCATCTCACTCTAAGCGCGCACGTGGAAAGTCAGCCCTGCAGGGGTTGGGAAAGCGGGATCACGCATAGTATCTCGTTATCCCCGTAGGAGTATACAAAGCAGCAAATCCCCTCGCGCGTGCAGTGCAAACCGGCGCGCAACCGCCCGCGTACTACCAACACTCAATCTAAAAGCAAAACAAGAGGAGCGCTCCACTTCCCTGTCCAGCCAGGAAGAGCAGAATGCCCCTCTAAGTCCGATCCTACCTTGTTGAAAGCCTACACGGGCTTTCTATTCGCCGCCGCCTCAGCCACCGGTCTCAACACCACTTATCATGAAGCCGCGGCGCGCGCCCTCGTTAACATACTCTACCGAAGCGCCGTCCAGCGCCGCGAACGCCTGCTGGTCCATCACCACGCCGACACCGGCCGAATCAACCACCTGATCGTTATCTTCAACTTGCTGGTCGAAGCCCATGCCGAAGTTCACCTTGCCGCAGCCGCACTCGTTCTGCACAAAGATGCGCAGCTTGGCATCAGCCATGTCGTTACCCGCCAAAAGGCGTTGCAACTCAGCCGCCGCCGTGTCAGTAACCGTAATCACTTTATCGCTCTCTTTCTCTACTCCAATCGCAGAAGGCTATCACATACGCTTCCGCAACGGCATTATAGCATACAAACCGGCGTACTTCGCCCTGTGCCTCACAGAAAACACCTCACCGCGACTAGCACCCCTGCGCCCACCCCTCTCACCTAGAAAAAGCCAGGAAACAGATTGGAGGACTTGGGCTGGCATGCGCACAAAGCCGCGCACCGGAAGGTTCCTGCGCGGTCGCACGGTGAATTGTGACTATGGTGGAGATGGGGGAGGGTCGAACTCCCCGTCCAAAGCTGTTCTTCCTGCAACCTCTACGAGCGTAGTCAGCTTTTGAAGTTCATTTCCAGATCACGAGCGGACGAAAACCTCTGGAAACTAGCCTCCATTTGTCTTTCGCAATCCCCGAAGGCGGCGGATTCTATCCGCATGGACTGCGGCACCCCGGCTGTTAGGTCGCCCACGCTGCGCTCACCGGAGGAAGAGCAGATGGACGTCACAGCTTTATTTAGGCTGCGAGAGCAAAATCGTGCTTGTTGGCACTTAAAAAAGTTGCTACCTGTTTAACGAGGGTGATAGCACCTCGGCTCGCAGTTACAAGCCTCCCAACCCTGTCGAATCCACTCATCCCCATGTATATCTTCAGTATAACATGCCGGGCGACCGATTCCTCAACCGAAAACCGAAACGAAAACTGTACTTCTAGGCTTTAGCTATGCGACATGTGAGACATAACGCACGGCCAACGGAGCGCACCCCTGTTGTCATTCCGAACGGAGCGCAGCGCAGTGTCGCTCTGAGCGCGGAATCTAGAGTGCTGAGGCCTATGAAACTATGCACGGCATGGCCCCTAGATTCCTCGCTGCGCTCGGAATGACAGATACTTCAACGCAACGAAGCAGGTGAGCACATTCTTGCTAATTCCGTACCGGAATTGCTATAGCAGGTAGCACTGGGCACAGAGTGTGAGCAGTCAGACCGGCACCATTGACTTAGCAACGTTAGGATGGGCAACTGCCGAAGAACCGAATTAGACCTCAATCGCAAATCGACTGCCAACGAAGGTCAAGCGCTCTGCGGTTGGTGGAGCAGTCCGTCTTCCAGCAGATTGCCTCTGGCGTCGAAGTCCCATGCATAAGGAACGTCGAGAATCTCCAGTGCAGGATTTTCCTCCGCAGCCGGTATGAGCGCCTCGGAAAAGAGGAGATACTCCAAGTGGAGTGTGCTGTAGATGCGCACCACACGGGGGGCAGCTACGTCGGTACAGGCAGACTTGAAGGCCGTCTCAATTGCAATCTGGTCCGTTTCCAGTGTGATGGGAATCTTGGCTACGGACGGGTTGTTGGCCGTGAGGGCGTTCATGTAAAGGTCGTAGTAGTTGATCTTGTCGGCCAGGCGCTTCGTCACGAAGTCCGCGTGGCCGATGCCCACCGCGTTGCCGTGTGATTCCGGCGTCAGGTCGCGTACGAGCACGCGCTTGTAGTTGGGATGCCGGTCCATCGTCATGCCGCGGTTGAGCCCAATGATATTTGGGTCCATCCCCGCGCCGGAGATATTCTTCCCCATCACGTCCACAATGAGAAGGTCGAGCTCTTCAAACGGCACGCGGGGCAGCAGCGTCTTCGACAGTGTCTGCAGTTCTCTATCGGTCTCGTAGATATCTTCGGCCTGGGCCGCTCGCACCGTGTGGGGTTGGTCGTACCCATTCTCGACTACGCCAAGACCCAGCACGATATTCGACTTTTCGATTGCAATCGCCGCGGACTGGGGAATGGTCTCAGCCAAGTCGTGGGCGTGCATTTGCTCCGCGCCCTTCTGCTTGCCCAGACCCACTGCAATCATCTTGCAGAGGCCGCTCTCCACCGGGCCGCGGAAACTCGTATGGGGCTTTACGCGAGCCACCACAATGACTGCATCTGCATTGTAGGCATTCTGATCGAAGAATACCGTTGCCCCATTGGCCGTCGTACCGAGGTTCGCCACCTCCATCGTGGCGCGTACGGGCGCGCCGGTTGACTCCTCAGTGATGCCGTAGTCGCGCAATACCGAGGCTTGCCCTTCCGCCACGGCGCCGCCATGACTGCCCATGGCCGGCACGATAAAAGGCGCAGCGCCCGCCGCTTTCACAGCATCCGCGACCGTACGAATTATCTCCGGAATACGGCTGATGCCCCGGCTGCCGGCTGTAATGGCAACCTCCATACCGGGACGCACAACCTTCCCCAAACCCACGCGCGTTAGCTCGGCGTGAATTGCAGCTTGGAGGTTCTCAATCTGTTCCGTAGCGAACCGCTGACGTACGTGAACCATACGGGGAAGCGATGCCATAGGTTTTCCTCGATGCACCTAAACTCTCTGCCGCTACCTAGCCGCAGAACACGCGTGATTCCTCTTAGTTGCCGACCCCAGTTGCACCACTAACAGACCGAGGGGCCCGCAAATTCAATCGCATACGCCCGATGCACTGCCGTGGTAGCGAACTGCCTAGACGGTCTCCCAGAACGGAATTTCGCTGTCCAGTGTGAATATGACAAGCCGACTATTGGGTGACCTCACGTCCGTGAGGTTTTCGGCGGTAATGAGCAAGCGATTATATTGCCGCATGCCCTTAGTTTCGGGCGGGGATGGCATTACTATCTGGGAATCGCCATTCGGCGTCACTGTGAGCCAGGAGCCATTGTAAGTTATCGGTTCATCGCTCAGCGTATCCAGGACCCAAAACAATAGGAATTTGTCACCATACTCGCGCGGCTGCTTGAGCCCGGCAAATGTAATTGAGACGCCCCCATTAACTCCTATGCGCACGACTGTATTTACGTCACCACCAAGTTCCGTTGGCTGCAATTGAAAGATCCTGCCAGGCCGCATGAGAATCGATCGCGACAAGATGAGCCAGAGAGGCGCATCCTCTATAGCAACCGATGGATTCTCCACCAAGGCATGCTCTTCAGCAGTCACATACAATGCTTTGACCGTGTCGAAGGTGGTGTAGGTCCACAGAGTAGCGATACGCGAAACATCGGCAATGAGCGCTCCGCCATTCTCATACTCAATGGTCCCACCTCTTTCCGTGCCTACCCACACCACAAAGATATTGCCCCCAAAAGTCGAGGGCTGCGGCATGCGGCGACCGTTCACGAAGACCGAGCCTTTGTGAGAGTTTAGCGCCACGCCGATCTCGGCATTGCCCGCTTCCTCAGCTACTTCCATGCGCAGTGGTAGGTCGCGCCGGCTCTCTTCCGCCTCGGTAATCGCGCGGGCCTGCGCCGTGGCCACCAGGCTTGGGTTGGCAGAAATGGGCGTTTCATCTACTTCAAGAACTTCATCAATTCCACAGGCCGCCCCTGCGATGAGCAGAAGAAAACTTAGGATCGCAACCCGGTAAATGAATGGAATCTTCAGCCGCCTCATGGTCCCTCCTGTTTTCTCAAGTGCAGCGCTGCGAACACAATGTGCAATTTCCTACACACTAGTGTCTCAACGCGCTGAGCTTCGTATACCAATAGTATGTCAACAATGAGATAATCACAAGTCGCCCAGCTACGCCCATAGCGAGCAGGAGACTTCATCCACGCACAACCGACGAAACGCCAATTGTGCCACTGGCTTCTTTCTTGCCTTTTCCACTTAAGCACCGCCGGGCGCACTTACCTGCGTGCTTCCACACTGCCGTCCCGTCCAGTTTCCTTCACGAGGGAGGGTTCCGCAGAACTCAGCACACCATAAGGACAGCAACGGAACAGCCAAGCCGCCTCTACTGCATGAGAGCATAGCATATTCCATCGGGGTTGAGAATTGTATAATGGCAGGAAAGCTGAGTTTTCTGCAGAGGTCCCTCGTGATGCCTACCCTTGCATTTGGGCGATTACAGGAATTGCAGGTAATCGACCTGCAGTTGGACGCTCTCCGCGCCGAGGTCGTGCAACTTGAAGCCGCTCTCGCCGATCACGGTGAGATTGAAGAGGCGCGCCGCACGCAAGCCGTGCTGACGAAAGCGCATGAGCAAGCAAGCGCCACCCTCCGCGATGCCGAACTTGCGTTAGCCACCATTACCGCCGAAGTAGAACGGAAGTCGAAGCATCTCTATAGCGGAAGCGTCGTGAACTCACGGGAGCTTGAGGCACTGCAGGCGGACATTGCGCAGCTCATGCAGCAACGCGCCGTACGTGAAGAGCGCGCGCTTCAAGCCATGGTAGCGGCTGAAGAAACGGAAGCAGCGCGGGACGAGCAGCAAGACCGTCTCGATTCCCTCGAAACGACGTTTGCCGCGATGCAGAAAGTACACGGCGCGCGGCTGCAAGAGCTAGCGGTGGAAATCCCACTGCGGGAAGAGGAACGTGCCGCACTCGCGGCTCAGAACGACCGAGTTCTGGTCACGCCGTACGAATCGCTGCGGGCACGCCTAGGCGGCCAAGTACTCGTGCCCGTTTCCCAGGGCCGCTGTACCCTCTGTCACATTGCGCTCCCAGACACCCAACTGCGCCGCGCGCAACAAAATCAGGAAGCTGTCTATTGCGACAGTTGCGGCCGCTTGCTCTTCACAGCGCTCTGAACCGGCGGGCTAGTCTACGGGGTTCGCCAGGCATCCGTCTGTGACCTGCGCGACGGAGGTTCTCCAAACGTTCACGAAAAGGTACCGAAGAAGGGATTCGAACCCTTACGAGCGTAAAGCCCACTAGCCCCTCAAGCTAGCGCGTCTTCCAATTCCGCCACTTCGGCATGTATTGCTTCTTCACCTTGATTATAGGCAAGCGGGAAAACTGTCGTCAATGCGCAGTCCGCTGTGCCAGATAGATTCCGCAGCCTCCATTGCGCCCAAATACATCCGTCTAATGGCACATGCCTCTCCCAGATTCGTCTCCACCCTACCCGAACGGCGCCATCCTAGTGCACGTTTCATCCGGGCGGCGCAGTGCCTCAGATCGACTGCACCGAGAAACCGCCGTCAATCACGAATGCCAAGCCCGTGGTAAAGGCGCTGGCGTTGGAAGCAAGATAGACCGCCGCGCCGCCAAGCTCAGAGGGTTCGCCAAAACGGCCCATAGGCGTGTGCGCGACAATCTGTTCGCCCCGTTCGCTGAGGCTGCCGTCCGAGTTGCGGAGCAAAGAACGATTCTGCGTCGTCTCGAAGAAACCGGGAACGATCATGTTAACCCGCACAATTCCCTGCCACTCTCGCGCCAGGAAGTTCGTGAGGGTTGCCACCCCGGACTTGGCAATGGCGTAGACCGGTACGCGCGAGAGCGGACGTTCTCCTCCCGCCATCGAGCCGATATTTATGACACTGCCGCGTCCGTTCGCGAGCATCGCCGGCCCGAATTCCTGGCAGGCGAGCCACGCCGACGTCAGATTGAGATCGAGATTGTCGCGCACGGCTTCCAAGCCAAGCTCCTCAAACGCCTGGTCTGCGCTGACGACCGCCGATGGGTGGTTGCCGCCAACCGCATTCACTGCCACCGTAACCGCGCCAAACGCCTCCCGCACCTGCGCATGCGCTTGCGCAACCGAATCGGCATCGGTAGCGACGTAGGACACAAAGATTGCCTCGCCACCGGAGGCAGTTATCGTCTCCACGCGGCGCTGGCCCTGTTCCTGATTGCGACCCAGCACCGCGACCTTTGCGCCGGAAGCGCCGAGGTACTCTGCGATCACACCGCCCAAAATACCCGTGCCGCCGCCTACGACCGCCACTTCGCCGCTGAGACCGAAGAGCTCGTCGAGAAACTCGCTGCGCCGTTCGTCCCCTGTGCTATCTGCCGCCATCGGATGCGTCTCCTGCATAGATCCGTGAAACCGCCTACATCGCTTCATGTAGGCAGACAAAAATTATTAGCCCGATGCCGCCCTTTCAATAGTTTCGGCCAGCCAAGCATTGAGACTCTTGCCTTCTGCCCGCGCTGCGGTCGTAGCTGCGCGATGAATCTCTGGCGCTAAACGCAGCGGAACCCGCCCTGAGAACGGTCGATCCGGTGTCCGGCCTCGCTCAGCAAACGCAGCCAAGTAGTCGTCTATGGAGAACCGGAACTCTCTTTCAAGTTGCGCCACGGAGTCGCCTTCAAAGACGATCGCGTCGCGCGTGTCCACCACCTCACCTTGAAAGACACCCGCCTCGTAATCGAAGCAAACAGCCGCGCTGTATCCTTTGTACTTCATCATGGCTCGATCCCTGTGTCGGTCAAGTAATAGCGCAGAAACTCAGCGACTGTGTCCTTTCGCTCCAAGAAGTGGGGGACAAGCCCCCCATGCTACGGCGCAATCCCAAGAAGGCAAGAGAGCAAGGGAGACACTGTGTTAACTGCGGTCGAGCGCTCAACCCTCACGGGTGCTTACGCTCAAGTCCGCCACCAGGATCGGAGGCGCGTAGAAGCTGCCGCCGACCCACTCCGGTTCGCTGCCAATAGCAGCGATGTTCTTGAGCGCCTCGAAGGAGTTGCCTGCCACCATCGTATCCTTCACGCGGCCCGCCAGCTTGCCTTTCTCGATCTTATAGCCCAAGTGCACGTTGCCGGAGAAGTCACCCGAAAAGAGATTCCCCATCGAAGCGCCCATAGTGTATTCAACGAGAATGCCCTCGTCGACTCCACCAATAAGGTCCTCAAGACTCCCACCGTCACCGGGCTCGACCACCACGTTGTGATAGCCGGGGGCCGGCAACGAATTTGGCGAACGTTCGCCATTGCCGGTCGGCTCAGCGCCGGCTAGCCCGGCGGTCTGCAAGTCGTAGATGAAGGTGCGTACGTAGCCGTTTTCAACGAGCGGAGTACGCCGCAACGGAATGCCTTCGTCGTCGGTTGGCGAGGAGCCAACGGCGTGATCGATCGTGCCGTCGTCATAGACACTTAGCTTCTCGTCGAACACCTGCTCTCCCAAACGCTCGCTCAAGGGTGACGCGCCCTGTAGCACGGTTTTTCCACTGAACGCCTGCCTCAGCGGCTGCATGAGCGTATTACCGAGTCCTTGCGGTGTGAAGAGCACCGGCATGTGCTTGGTAGTCACGGCCGCGTGGTTACGTGCGGCCTCGACCCGCTGAATAATGCGCTGCGCCACAGCCTGGGGGTCAACCCCGGCCTTGCATGAGAGGGCATAGTGCCAGACGTCCAGAATGTCTTCACCCCGTGTCAAATTGATACTTGCCCCCAAAGACACCACCGACTTTTGGTAGTCGGTGCCGCCACCATGGGAATTCAGCAACCGGACACGCGAGATGCGTTTCGTCGCGCCCACCTCGCACAAGAACTCGTCGTCGTGGCTGCGCAACAGCTCGAGCGCCTCGGTGCCGAGCGCCACGAGGTCCTCCAGCGCAAGCGCCTCCACTGCCGGATCGTAGATTGCGACACCGTTCGTAGTGTAGGTACTGGGAAGCGTGAATTGCGCGTGGGCGCCGAATTGCGCGGACTCAACTGCGCTCTCCACCAGCGCATCCAGATCGCCCGGCTCGCTCAACTTGGTCGAATAACCAAGTCCTATGCGCCCATTCTTGATTATGCGCAACGCCATGCCGCTCGACTCGCGAGCGTTAATGGACTTCATGCGATTGGCTTCAAATGAGATAGGGAGTTCGGTCGACTCATGGTAGAGCACCTCCGCCACCTCGGCGGTCTTCTTGGCCTTTTCCAGTAGTTCTTCAAACATGCTACTACTGACCTCCCACCAAGCACTTGCTAATCAGTACGTGGGGGCTGCCGTCGCCAACCGGCGCCGATTGTCCCCCTTTGCCGCAAGTACCGCCTGCCGGGTCCCAAGCAAAGTCGTTGCCGACGGCAATGATATTTTCCAAGGTAGTAAAGACATTACCCGATAGGTTCACGCCGCGCAGCGGCTCGGCCAGCTTGCCGTCGCGAATGGCATAGGCTTCCATACAGGAAAACGTGAACATTTCCATGCTTGTCTGGCCGCCGTACCAATTCTTGCAATAGACGCCATCCTTCACCTCTGCCAGCATCTCTTCAAACGGGGTCTCGCCCGGCTCGATGGCGGTATTGCGCATGCGCACCAGCGGCGGCACGCGGTAGCTCTGGGCGCGCGCGTTGCCGGTGGGCGCTTCATTCATCTTGCCCGCCGTTTCCCGCGAGTGCAGCCGCCCCACGAGCTCGCCTTCCCGTATCAAGTACTGCTTGCCCGTGGGCACGCCCTCGTCATCGTAAGCAAAAGAGCCGGTAAGACCGGGCACCTGGCCGCTATCGATGATGTTAAGGTGCTTGTCGCCAAAGGTACGGCCCAAGACCATGATTTCTTTGAGCTTATCGTTCTCATACACGTGGTCGGCTTCAGACAAGTGCCCGAATGCTTCGTGCGCAAAGACCCCCGCTAGCGTGGAATCCAGTATTACCATGAATTCGCCGCCCTTCGGCGGTTGCGCGTCAAGCATGCCAACGGCCTTCGCGGCGGCCTCGCGCACTGCCTCATGGTTATCTTCAACTACGCTGTAGTCGTCGCTGCTTGCAAAGCCCGCCCGCGCTTGTTGCACGTTTCCATTGTCGCGCGCCACGACGCCGAAATGGGCGGTCACTCGCCCCCGCTCCTGCTCGATATAGGTTCCCGTCGAGTTGCCGTAGTATTGCTTGCGGAAGCCGTCGCCGTAGCCCACCGTGGATGTCTGGATCTTCGGCGTTCGCCAAATCTCCTCAACATAGGAGTCCATGAGGTGTTTCTTCTCCGCCAGGGGTACATCGCGCGGGTCGCGTTGCATGGAGACGCTCACTACGTCTTGAACCGGCGGCACGTCCACCATTGCGGTCTTCTCGCTGCCTACCAGGCGTGCTTGACTGACGGCCTGATCCACCTTCTCGCGCAAATCGGCGATTCGATTGAATGAGACGAAACCCCATCCGCCGTTTACTACCGCGCGCACACAGCCGCCAAGCTGCGTGGTCGTGCCCACCTCTTCCAAGTCCTGGCCCCGGTAGGTAATACTGGTAGACTGTGTCTCTTCAATGCGGATCTCCACGAAGTCCGCACTGTGTTTTCTCAACGCGTCTTCTATGCGCTCGCGCATGGACTCGACTACTCCTTATAAAAAGATACGCCTACAGAGCCCGGCCCCGCGTGTGTGCCGATCGCCGGGCCGATTGAGCCATTCATGACGCTTTGTGCAGAGACACGGCTCAAAATCGCCTCTTGCAGCTCAGCCGCGAATCCCGGTTCATTCGCATGCATCACGCCCAAGTAGGTGAGTGTTCCCTCAGGGCCGGCAACGGATTCCACATAGCTAACGATGCGCTCGATAACGCGTGTGCGTGTGCGCACCCGGTCAAGAATGTCGACGGCGCCATCCTTGAGGATCAAAACCGGTTTGATGCGGAGCAGCGAACCCACCAAGTGTGAAGCCGCGCCGAGGCGGCCGCCCCGCCGCAAGTAATCCAACGTTTCGGGCGTAAAGGCGACGTGCATGAGGTCTGCGACGTACTTAATATGATTCACGATGCGATCAACTTCTACGTCCTCAGCCGCCAGCCGCGCCGCTTCGCGCGCCATGTAGGCTACCCCCATTGAAGCTGAGCTGGTGTCAACGACATGAATCTTGCAGGAAGACTCTCCCTGCAACTGTTGCGAAGCTGTCAGCGCTGACTGAACGGTGCCGCTCAGCTTGCCGGACATGTGGAGTGAGACGATGTGGTCGTGGTCCTGAGCCAGTCGTTGGTAGACTTCGACAAATTCCCCTGCCGAGGGCTGCGAGGTCTGTGGCAATTCCTGTGCTTCCGACAGCATGGCAAAGAATTGCTCGACCGTGATGTCCACGCCGTCTTTATAGTCGATTTCGCCAAAACGCACGTGCGCCGGCACAACGGTGATGTGCTGCTCGGCGGCAATTGTGGGATCGAGGTCGCTCGTGCTATCAGTAACGATGGCAATCGTACCCATGCTGTCTCCTCTTTCTCGCTGCTATGAGACACCTTTGTCTTTCGCGCCAGCCAATTGTCCCACTTGACTCTGCATGCGGCACGATACCAAGTGCCGCGGCAATGAATACTCCCATTGCCGCCTCTCACGCTATACTAACGTGCACACGGCAGTCAACCATCCGCTTGGAGAAGAGAGTGGGTGCTCACTTTCCAGCATAGCGTAGCACGTCTCCCCCGTCCGATTCTTGAAGATGGCGTGGATCTCGCTTACATTTACCTATTCGGTGTTAGCCGCCGACACAGTTTCCATGCGGGCTACAGTAGGAGGGCTGGGCACCGCTTGAAATCTTCACTGGCGGACGCCCGGTCTAGCGGCAGAGCCCTTACAATGAGTGAAAACGAATCATCTGTAGGAACGAATCGGCTGACAGAGGGAGTGCATGGCACCATGTAACGTGACAGTGTGCCTACAAGCAGCGAACACAAGCGAGCACCAAGCAATATTTGAGGAGATAGGCGGCATGAAAGTGGTTGTAACGGGCGGCAGCGGCAACATCGGTCGGTACGTAGTCAGAGAGCTCTTGCGGCACGGGCACGAAATCGTCTCTTTCGATCGAGTAGTACCGCCGGAGCCGGAAGCGGGCGTTCACTATCGCCTCGGAGACCACGAGGACGAGGGCACCATCTTCGAACTCCTCGCCCCGGCGGAGGCCGTGGTTCACCTTTCCGCCATCCCTTCACCGGGCACCCACGCCAACGCTCATGTCTTTCGCACAAATGTGATGGGCACTTATAACGTGTGCGAGGCGGCCGCCACGCTCGGACTCCGAAAGATCGTGGCGACGAGCAGCATCAACGTGCTCGGCATGGGGTTCCGCTACCGTGACTTCGCGCCTCACTACCTGCCGGTGGATGAGAACCACCCAGACCTCCCGCAAGACCCCTATGGACTTTCCAAAGTGGTGGGGGAAGACATCGTGGACATGGTGCATCGGCGCACCGGCATACCCGCTGTGTCTATCCGTCCGTCGCACGTCATCGTGCCGGAGAACTGGCCCGAACGCTTGGCGGCCATGGAGGCCGATTTCAACGTCTACTACCGCGGCATATGGGGCTACTCGGACGTGCGCGATCTGGCAGTCGGCTTTCGTTTGGCCTTGGAAACGGAAGACGCCGTGCAAGGCGCGTATTACATCGTGGCCGACGACGCTTTCTGCCCCATGCCCCTCGCCGAAGCCGCGCCGCTCGTCTTCCCAGGCACTGAGCAAATGGCAGCTCACCTCACCGGCACGCAATCGGGCTTATCCAACGCCAAGGCAAAGCGCGACCTCGGCTTTCAACCGCAATACTCGTGGCGGGACTTTGCCTAGGGAGTGCAACGAACTGCTGCGCTTGTGGGAATCCCTAAGACCTGGATGCGACGCCAATGCGCGAAACGGTCAACGCAGAGACTTGCTATCGCGAGGCTGCTCGCGTGCTGAGTCCTCCTGCAAATCCATTGCCTCCACGCGGAGTTGCTATACTGAGAGGGTGTATACAACGTTTGCCAATCTCGCTTTCGGTGACACTGTCAGCCGTTCGTGCTGAGCCTGCCAAACGTTCGTGCTGAGACTGCCAGCCGTTCGTGCTGAGCCCGCCAGCCGTTCGTGCTGAGCACGCCAGCCGTTCGTGCTGAGCCTGTCGAAGCATGAAAGGCTGAGAACACGAGCGTGTAATACGTGCTGTCTCTGCGCTCAATCTCGGCCTTCGACAAGCTCAGGCCGAACGGAATTGCTGTGCAGCCAATACCGAGTTAGCGCACAAGCCTCAGTGAATTTGGGCCTAAGACAAGGGGACAACATTGTGAGGCGGCGCGGTGGCGCCGTTGCAAACACCCGTTCGATACCGCCGCCAAAGGCAGTAGGAGTAACACGATGGCAACACCGATAAAGTTGACCAGCCTGGCCGCTTGTGCGGGGTGAGCAGGCAAACTCGGCCCCGCCGAGCTCGCGCAGGTTCTGCGCGCCTTTCCTTCACAATCCGATAGCAATCTCCTGGTGGGTTTAGCCGCGCCGGATGATGCCGCCGTGTATCGCATGAACGACGAGCAGGCCATCATCAGCACTGCGGACTTCTTTCCGCCCGTGGTAGATGATCCCTACGCCTTCGGCCAGATTGCGGCTGCCAACGCTCTAAGCGACGTCTACGCCATGGGAGGCGAGCCGCTCTTCGCATTAAATCTCGCGGGCTTTCCCGACAACCTCGACCTGGACATCCTGAGCCGCATATTTCAGGGAGGCGCGGACAAGGTACTGGAGGCCGGTGCGGTGATCGCCGGTGGGCACACGGTGACCGACGAGGAACCGAAGTACGGCTTATCGGTGACGGGCCAAGTTCACCCCGACCGTATCTTCACCAAAGCCGGCGCGCAGCCGGGGGACATTCTAGTCCTAACGAAACCTATCGGCACCGGCGTGATCACCACGGCCCACAAGCGCGACTGCGTCGAGCCAGCGCACTTAGAGGAAGCCGTTGCCAGCATGTGCCGTCTCAATGGCGGCGCTGCGCGGTTATTCCAACAGTTCACCATCCACGCTTGCACCGACGTGACCGGTTACGGCCTGCTCGGACATGCAATGGAGATGGCGCGCCACGGCAACGTGCGCTTTGAATTTGCAGCACAAGCAATTCCGCTGCTCAACGGCGCGTTGGCTTATGCCCGCGACGACGTGGTGCCGGGCGGCCTAGACCGCAATCGCGACTTTCTCCTGGATGAAGGACTGCTTGCCCTGGTGGCGGAAATCCCGTCCGCACTCAGCGCCCTCCTCTTCGATCCCCAGACCAGCGGCGGTCTGCTCGCCGCCGTACCCCCGCAGGATCAAGCCCAACTCGAAGAGGCCTTCCGCACCGCCAACGAGCCGCTCTGGATCATCGGCTCCGTGACCGAAGGCAGCGGGATCACAGTAACGTCAGCATAGCCTGGGATTCAAACGCCAATGCAAGACCATCGCCGGGCGCTATGCTAATAGGTCGTCCACGCCATGTTGCGGCGATTATTCGCCCGCTCCGGCGGCTTCATACTCAGTCCGCCACAGTACCAGATCGGTATTCACCCTTCCGTCCGGCTCCTGGATGCGGGCGTGGCAGGTGAAGCCATTCTTTTGGAAGGCGCGTTGGCTGCGGTGGTTGTCCGCCATTACGGGGGCGAATATGGCGTCGGCTCTCTCAATCTGAAAACCGAATTCTACGAGGAGCCCTATTGCCTCCGTACCGTACCCGCAGCCCCATAGCTCCTTCTCGCCGATCATGAGGTCGATGCGGCGCAGGTCCTTATCGGGAAACTGCGCAACGATCCGCTGCAGATTCATCCGTTGCAACCAACACTCGCCGATTGGATTGCCCTCTACTTCCATGATGAAACAGTAGGCGTGGGTCGATAACCAGCGATAGATGGTCTGCAAGTCCTCCAGCGTGGACTCTTCAAAAGGGTTGTGATCGGCGAGTTCCATCACTGCGGGATCGTTGTTCCACTTGAGGAGCACATCCCAGTCACTTTCAGCCATAGGCCGCAGAGTCACGGCTGCGCCGCGCAGGGTGACATCATGAGTCTGCATCACGGAGACACGCCGCTCGGGCGTGGGTTGAAGCTCTGGGATGACAATGTCCATAAGGGTAGTATACTAAGTGCAGAGCAGAAGCGAAGAAAAAGCGGGCCGGCAGGGCGAGTACTACACCTTGTACGCCGCACATGTATCTGTAAATCAGATGAGGAGCAAACACGATGAGCCAACTGCAAGAAAGAGTCGCCGCCACTGATATCGACGAGCGATGGCTGCCGCCTTCACCGCACCGCGAGAAGATATTGGAAAAGATCGCGGAGGGCCGCGCGCACATCGAGGAGGCGGGGCACAACCAGCCGCCGCTGGTCTACTTCGAGGACGGCGGCATGATGGAGCTGCCGCGCGTGCGCTGGACCGGAGCCAACCAATTTGTGCCGGACATGTCGGAGGGAGGCGCCGCGCGCCAGACTCACTACACCGACGTCTGCGGCAGTATTGACGAATTGAAGCGCGTTGAGGAAGAAGAGCCGGCACGGGTGCAGGCAGAGGCTGAGCACATCACCGCGCTCCTGGACGACATCCAGCACATGATGGAGCGCATGCAGCGCCGCTGGGACGTGTACAAAGAAGCTGCCGACGCGCTCTTGGAAGCAGCACAGCGGATGCAGGCGATCACCGGGCCGGACGTGCCCGGCGGCCTGGCCAAGCTGGAAGAGATGCGCCGCTTCCTGCAAGAGCGTCCTGAAGAGGTGGCCGATAACGTGCCGTGGCTGCATAAGACCGCTGAGGAAGTGCGCACCGTTGCCGGCCGCAACGAGCAAACTCTTTACGCCTACCGCGAAGCCTGGATCGAGGCCGGCGCAAGCTACCTGCACGTTAAAGGCAGCCGAGCCTGGAATTCCGACAACGGCGAAGATT
Source organism: Chloroflexota bacterium (assembly GCA_965221905.1). GTDB lineage: Bacteria > Chloroflexota > UBA11872 > VXOZ01 > VXOZ01 > VXOZ01. The sequence continues at coordinate 1,230,335 of OZ244922.1, read as the reverse complement.
CCTGAACACTCTCAACTGGGTTGCCGCACAGGCACATAAGTTGTCGGTTTGGGCCAAGTTTGATGAGGTCTTTGGCTAGAGACCCAGTACCGGTTGCAGCATGCTACGAATTCTTGTTGATTGCCCGGGAATTCACTCTTGCAACAACGATTTAGCTACATTTGTGCTGAAGAGCTGTAGTCAGAGAAATACCAATCGGACAAATGAATGGCGAACGTCAACCTAACGCAAGCCGAGGCCGAGGAACTTATTGCTCTAGACAAGTACAGAGTCGACGCGAAGGAGTGGCTCTATCCACACATGGGTGGGAAGGTCATCATTCCGCTAGTTTCGCGGGATGGTCGTGAGCAGTTCCGGTTGGACCTATACCGGAGCAAGATCGCCCTCTCCCGAAGAACCTATCAGAATCGCGCCCGAGGCGTCGTGGTTTTGGTCAGACTGGATGCAAGCGGTCCGCCTCACCGTAACCCCGATGATGAAGAAGTGCCCGCACCCCACCTACACATCTACCGGGAAGGGTATGGCGATAGATGGGCAATCCCGGTGCCGTCAGTTCGCTTTGCAAACTTGAGCGACACTTGGCAAACGCTTCAGGATTTCATGGAGTACTGCAGGATAACGGAGCCACCCATTATCAGGAGAGAGTTGTTTCCATGACTGACGAAGTGCAGCTACTCTTAAACCAATACTGGGAGTGGCTGAAAGAAAAGACGACACTGCGCCAAATCAATGACTGGGTCGAGATAACCACGCCGCACCTGGACCGTCACAATGACTATCTCCAGATATTTGCCACAAAAAACAACGGCGGATTCATCTTAAGCGATGACGGATACGTTTTGGATGACCTGGAGATGTCAGGCTGCGGTGTCGATACTTCCAGGCCGTCCAAGCGACGCGCGTTGCTCGACATGACTCTAAACGGGTTTGGCATAAAACGAAATGGAAATAGACTAGAGGTCAACACGTCACCGGACAATTTCCCAGTTCGCAAGCACAACCTCGTGCAGGCAATGCTTGCTGTCAACGATCTGTTTTACTTGGCGACTCCCGTGCCACTCCTATTTCGCGAAGAGGTCGTAACTTGGCTTGATCATGCCGACGTAAGATACACGCCTACCGTTAAGTTCTCGGGGAGAAGCGGCTATGATCACGTGTTCGACTTTGTGATCCCCAAGTCCAGATCGCAGCCTGAACGAGTTGTAAAGGCAATCAATCAGCCGAACCGGCAGACTGTTCAGTCAATGGTGTTCGCTTGGGGCGACACCAAAGAGAATCGCACACCCGACTCTCGCGCTTACGCGCTATTGAACGATACGGAACGGCAGGTAGCGGAAAACGCGATGGCGGCCTTGCGGGAGTATGACGTGCACGGAATCTCATGGTCCAATCGTGAACTCGCGCTTCCTGAACTTGCAGCCTGAGGCGATGATGTTCAAAGAACACGAGCAAGTCGTCCTCACCGCCGCTGTCTCCGGCGACCGCAAAGACAATTTGCTGCCGGGAGACGTCGGTACAATCGTGCATGTCCACCCCAATGGCGAAGCCTTTGTCGTGGAGTTCACGGCCTCGGACGGAGAGACTATAACTATCGCTACGGTGCTGCCGTCACAGGCGCGACCAGTAACCAAGGCGGACCTCACGCACGCCCCAACCGTGGAAACCGCGGATTGAACGCAAGGATCAATCCTTGCGATAGCGACCCTATGACAAGGAATTGTCTTGGCTTACGATGATCGACCTGCACCTAACCTGAGTTGGTCTTGGGCAAGTGGGGAATGAGCCAGGCGAGGAACGCGTCGGTACTGCGCGACTGAATCGTCACCTTGCCGGGGCCGGTCAGTTCGACCACCAGGCCTTCTCCGCTGAAGAGCGTGGACTTCATGCCGCCCACACGCTTTACCGAATAGCCGACGCCTTCGGCAAACGAGACCATGTGGCCCGTGTCCACGGTGTAAGATTGTCCTTCATCCAAAACGATCTCGTGGATCGCGCCATAGCTTGAGAGGAACACTGTGCCGCTGCCGCTGATCTTGAGGAGGAAGAGACCCTCACCGGAGAAGAACGTCTTCGCGCCGCCCCAAGAAGTATCCACTTCGACGCCAGCCGTCGAGGCAATAAATGAGCCGGATTGGGCAAATATAACTTCGTTGTTGAGCTCAACCGCATAGATGTCGCCGGGGAGGCTGGGCGCAAAATTCACCTCTCCATTCCGCGCCGCGCTAAACGTGTTTATGAAGAAGGACTCGCCACCCAGGAACTTGCGCCGTAAGCCGCCCATTAGGCCGCCGCGCATGCTGGTCTCTATCTCGATGCCGCTGGACATACTGACCATCGCGCCGGCTTCGGCGCTCACATTCTCACCGGCAGACAATTGCATGTTGAGCATCGCGTATGACGGTCGGTGAAAGATCTCGTACTCCATGTAAGCCTCCTAATGGGATTCGCTCAACATTGCACTCCGAATCTAGCGTACTCCAACGACCGCATACCGCGCACCTGGAGTTCATTGCGCCAACGCGCGGACCGCCGATGCGGTGCGTGGTTCAATGCCCTACTTACCTACGAACAGGCTGATCAGCATCAAAGAGCACGCAATCTCTTGCAGGAAGCAGCGACTCCCCCAAGACTCATACCGCGTGCAAAAAAGTATTCCGATTGCGTCCCCATAGAGCAATAACTGGGCAACACGCCGTCAGGCCGCCAAGTTGCGGTCGACACTGCCGACTCTGTAGTCAGTGGCAGAGCTTCTTTACCTGACGTTCTCCGCCAAGTCCGCCAGATTGAGGTCGGGGACATTCGTGCTAAGTACGTGAATTCGATCCTGGACAACCCAGACGAGCATGCGATCTTCGTCGTCTATGCCAAAGAACCGCACCGCGGTCGCTGAGCCAACGTTTACTTCCTCAGACATACCTTCCACCAAAGGCAGGAGCAGCGTCTGTTCCCAGTCTTCTACCGCCCGCAGTTGGTCTGCCAACTCCGGAGACAAGATGGACAATTCCAGAAGCTCAGTACGAATTGCGTCCATGTCTATCTCACTGGGGGTTGCAAGCGTCGGGCTGGTAGTTTGCAGGAGACGGACGCCTTGATCGGGATTGTCTTTCGAAGCATAGAACAGCATTCCCACCTGGGGCACCGTGATTCGGAATATCGCGCCCTCCAGCTCATCGGGAAGAATAGCGCCGTCGCCGCCTAGCGCCCAGATGTAGTTTCGAGCCACAGGCAAGTCAATGCTAAACGAGGCTTCTGCTGCATCGGTAATCATGACTTTGGGGTCTGCCTGCAAAATATCAGGCACTTCAGAGAGCCGCGCGGGTCGAAAGCCCAACGCCTCCTCCGCTTCAGCAAGCGTGACCTCACGTCCCTCTCCATCGCCTGAAGGCTCTTCTACCCACTGGATCAGTTCGGCGTCCGGTTCCGGTAGAGAATCCAAGAATTCTTGCGTGATCTGGATAGTTTGCACCTGCTGGACTCGAAAGAGGTTGAGGAACTGCTGGCCCGCGTCGCGAACGGATGAAAATATCACAATGAGCAGAATCACCACCCCCACTGCCAAGGCAGATATACCGACCCAACCTCGTCTATCCAAAGTGCCCATTTCGCAAACCTCCGTTACAGCAAGTCATAAAGAGAATTTTGACAATGTGCAGAACGCACCCCTTAGCGGTCTCGCCAGCTAAGATCGTACTTCATTCTACCTATGCAGTCTGAGAACTACCTAAGAAACGCGCCTAAGCGGCGTTGCACTCGCCACGGCTGTGGCCTGTGCGCCAAGTTCCATTGAACCTGGCCGCCACTATGCCGGCAAGGCGATTCCGCGCACATGCAAGCATCAAGCCTTTTGGGGCTCCACCACCCCCAGTACCCGCGTCTTCTTATTGATACGTATAGGCTATAATAGCGGTAGAAGCAGCAAAACAACACCGTGGTTGCCGCCGTAAACAATCCTATTGAGACTACGAAATCTCAGAAGCCTGCTATTCCTCCGTTAGGCGTCACGTGAATAACGTTTTCTCAATCGGAAAATTAGACGTGCGATTGGAATCGGATGGATGATGTGCATGCTTTGCAACAATTCGGTCGTGAGTACGCACCTACACGAACTTCGTATGATTGACTAAATTCTCAATCTTGTTACATCAGGCAAGAAGCCAAGCAGAGAGGATCCGAACCTTGGAGTCAGAACTGGCAATTGAAACACGGCAATTAACCAAGACCTACGGCAAGAGTCGCGGCGTCGTGGAACTTGACCTTGACGTGCAGCGTGGAGAAATCTACGGCTTTGTGGGCCCGAACGGCGCCGGTAAGACGACCACGGTCCGTCTGCTCCTAAATCTCATCCGCCCCACGAGCGGCTCCGCGAACATTCTCGGTATGGACATGGAACGTCAATCGAAGGCGATCCGTGCCCGCACCGGCTTTCTGCCCGGCGAGTTGCGCATGTACGAGAATCTCACGGGGCAGGAACTGCTGCGCTACTTCGGCTCCGTGCGCGGTGTTTCAGACACCACGTACGTGTACGAGTTAGCCGATCGTTTGAGCGCTGCACTCGACCGGCGCATCGGCACGCTATCGCGGGGCAATAAACAAAAGCTCGGCGTGCTGCAGGCGCTCATGCACCGTCCCGACCTGGTCCTCTTCGATGAGGCGACAAGCGGGCTCGATCCCCTCATGCAGCAGGAACTCTACGCGATCTTGGATGAGTACCGCCAGCAGGGCGGCACAGTCTTCTTCTCCAGCCACTATTTGGACGAGGTGGAACGCATCTGCGACCGAGTGGGGGTGATTCGCGACGGCAGGCTTGTCTTGAGCGACACCTTAGAGTCTCTCCAGGAGAAGCACGTGCGGCGGCTGCGCCTGGTCTTTGCTGAACCGCCGCCGGCAGACTTTCTAACCGGCCTGGACGGCGTGCAAAAAGAGTCCCAGGAGGGCAATACCGTGCTGGCGCTGGTCCAAAGCAATCTCGCCGGAGCCCTCAAAGAAGCGGCACGCCACACCGTGGTGGATATTGAATACCAAGAGCGACGCCTCGAAGATATCTTTCTCCAGTATTACGACACCCGAGAGGAAAACCATGCTGCAGAATCTGCTGCTCAAGACCCTGCGTGACCAGCGCATTCCAATCCTGGCCTATGGACTCGGCCTTGGCGCGCTCGCGCTGCTAGTCATCGCAATCTACCCCAGTTTCGCAGCAAGCGGCGCTGAAGTCGAGGAGGCCATGAAGAACCTGCCGGACGCCTACAAGGCTTTTACCGGCGGCGTGCTCTCACTGACCGAGTTCGACGGCTACCTGGTGTCGCAGTACTTGATCATCTTGCCGTTGATCTTGGCAATTTTCGCGATCATCGAGGGCACTGGGGCGCTTCGGGGTGAAGAAGAACGCGGCACCATGGACACGCTCCTCTCCCTTCCCATAGCGCGCAGCCAAGTGGTCATACAAAAAGCAATCGCTACGCTGCTCAGCATCGCGTTGGTTCTCGTGCTCATAGGTGCGGTGCTCTGGGTGAGTACGGCCCTCGTGGAAGAAGCCGTGCTGGCGCTCGATCGTCTCGGCCTTGTACTCCTCAGCACCTTTGCTGTGGGAGCGCTCTTCTATTGCTTCTCGTTATTCCTTTCCGCCTTGCTCCCGTCGCGCCGGCTTGCCGGCGTTATCGGTGCCGTCTTTACGGTAGGCGCATACTTCTTCGACGCATTCACAGACATCGTCGAGGGCCTTCACGACTACCGGATCTTGGGGCCGTTCAACTACTTCGAACCATTGGCTATCCTGCGTGAAGACCTGGCATTCGGAGACCCTGCAGTGCTGCTGGCCGCCAGCCTGGTTTTTCTTGGAGCAGCGGCGCTCGTCTTCCGTCGACGGGACATTGCCGGAATCTGATGCTGAATTGCGTGCCACCTTTCGCTGCAGCCGACAGTCTGCCTGGCAGCCCTTTAGCCAACCATGCCGGACGTGAGCTTCGCCTCTTATCAATTCGGCGATTGGTGACGCACAGCAAAGGTACGGACGCATCGGCGCGTCCGGCCCCCTTCTCCCTCTCAGGCGGAGATTGAGTATACTAGGAGTCAGGAGAACCACAGCCCACCCTCACACACAATGGATTTCATGCCGGCAGGATAGGATAAATGGCGTCAAAGAAAGCAAGTAGTACCAAGAAGAAGAGTTCAACTGAGAAAATGGCAGCCGCTGCTTCCCCTGAAGAAGACCTACAGGGTGCGGCAGCAGCGGAACCTGCGAACGAGAGCGGAGAGGCATCCGATCCGGGAGACGCCGCCAAGAGTGAGATAGCTCGCCTCAATGCCGAGTTGTCCGCTGCCAACGAATCGCTTGGGGCCAAAGAAGAAGATTTGCAGCAAGTCCGCGAAGCGCTTGCCCGTGCGCGTGCCGACTTTGCGAACTTTCGGCGGCGCACGCAGCAAGAGCAGGAAGAGCAGTCCAAATTTGCGACTGCGCTCCTCGTCGCTGAGTTCCTCCCCATTCTCGATAATTTCGAGCGGGCATTGGACACGATACCCCGCGAACTCCGCTTCTTCTCGTGGCTGCAAGGTGTTGACCTGGTCCATCAAATGGCGCGCAACGTGCTTGAGAAGCGCGGCTTGCAGCCTATTGACACACATGAACAACCCTTCGACCCCAACTACCACGAAGTTGTGATGCGCGAAGGTGAGGACAATGACGGCGAGATAGTTGTGCTCGAAGAGCTGCAAAAGGGCTACGTAATGCACGACCGTGTATTGCGTCCCAGCCTCGTCAAGGTAGGACCGCCGCCACAGAGCCCGGAAGCCGATGCAGAGCAGGACGCCGCTGACACTGACGCGATAGAAACCGGCAATGACGCCCCGCAAGTGTAGACGTCGCTCACGCGTAGACGTCGCTCACGCGTAGACGTCGCTCAAGCGTAGACGTCGCTCAAGCGTAGACCCCGCGCAGGTGTAAATACCGTGCACGCGTAGACACCGTGCACGCTAAAACTCAAGATGGTGAACTAGGAATAGATGAGTACGAAAGCCGATTACTACGAGACGCTCGGTGTAAGCCGTGACGCATCTGAGGCGGAGGTCAAGCAAGCCTTCCGCAAGCTCGCCCGAAAGTACCACCCCGATGTGAGTAAGGCCGCGGACGCCGAGGCGCGCTTCAAGGAGATCAACGAAGCGTACGAAACCTTGCGCGACCCGCAGAAACGGCGCGCCTACGACCTCTTCGGCCACACGAACGGTCGCTCCGGCGGCATGCCGCGAGGCGTTGACCCCTCGGACATGGGCGGCATAGGCGATATCTTTGAGGCGTTCTTCGGCGTTGGCGCGCGTCCTTCAGCACGCACCGGCCCGGAAACGGGCGCCGACCTGCGCATGGATCTGACGCTCGAATTCGCGGAAGCCGTCTTTGGCGCTGAGAAAGACATCGACGTTTCTCGACTGGAGTCCTGCCCGGACTGTTCAGGCAGCGGCGCAGAGCCGGGGAGCAAAATCGGCACCTGTCCGGCGTGCAAAGGGCAAGGTCAAGTCCGGCGCATGCAATCGAACTTCTTCGGACAATTCACCACCGTCGCCACGTGCTCGCGTTGCGGGGGCGAAGGCAAGGTACCGACCGTGCGCTGCGGCACCTGCACCGGCAGCGGGCGCACCAAGCAGAACCGCACGATTTCCGTCAAGGTACCGGCCGGCGTGGATAGTGGCTTGCGTATCCGCCTGGGCGGCCAAGGCGAAGCCGGCCCCAGGACCGGACCCCGCGGCGATCTCTACGTTTTCGTCACTGTGCGGCCTGACGACCGCTTCGAGCGTGAAAACGATGACATCCACCTCGACTATCTCATTAACTTTGCCCAGGCCGCCATGGGCGACACGGTAGCAGTGCCGACCTTGGAAGGCAACGAGAGCGTGCAAATTCCGCCCGGTACGCAATCGGGCTCGGTATTTACCCTGCGCAGGCGCGGCGTGCCGCATCTGAACGGCGGCGGCCGGGGCGATCAGCACGTTCACGTCCACGTAGAGGTACCGGATCGGCTCTCCACCCACCAAAGAGAATTGCTCCAAGAGCTGGCAAAGACTCTTGGCGGCAAGACAAGCCCGCAAGACGATAAGGGCTTCTTCGATAAGATGAAGGACGCGCTGGGGTGAACCAGGTCTGGTTCGGCGATAATCTTCCCATTCTCAAGCAGCTCCCCAACGATACTTTTCCCCTCATCTATATAGACCCACCATTTAACACCGGCAAAGACCGTCACTACACGCGCTTGGAGACGGTCGCTGCTGAAAATGGCGACCGCAAGGGTTTCCAAGGCAAGCAGTACCGTACAACTCCCATCGGCAGCCACACCTATGCCGATGTATTCGATGACTTTCTATCCTTCTTGGAGCCGCGCTTGTGCGAAGCGTATCGCGTCCTTGCACCTCACGGCACGCTCTACTTTCACATCGACTATCGTGAAGTTCACTACTGCAAGGTGCTGCTCGACCGTATCTTTAGCAGAGAGTGCTTCCTGAACGAAATCATTTGGGCCTACGACTACGGCGGTCGTACCAAGAAAAAGTGGCCGCCCAAGCACGACAACATTCTCGTTTATGTAAAGAGTTCCGGAAACTACGTCTTCAATGTTGACGCCATTGATCGCGTGCCCTACATGGCTCCCGGTCTGGTGGGGCCGGAGAAGGCAGCGCGCGGCAAGCTCCCCACAGATGTCTGGTGGCACACCATCGTCCCGACGAATGGCAAAGAGCGCACCGGCTACCCCACGCAGAAACCGCTCGGCATACTGCGACGCATTGTTCGGGCTTCCTCCAATCCCGGCGATACGGTGCTCGATTTCTTCGCCGGCAGCGGCACCACCGGCATAGCAGCGCACGAATGCGGTCGCTCTTTCATGCTCATTGACGATAACCCGCAGGCCATCGCGATTATGCAGCGGCGCTTTCGGGACTTCCCAGACGTCAGTTTTCATGAGCTGGAGAATCCCAACACATTCGCCGCGGCAACAGACGGGCAGCACCCATGAACGCCCCAAAGCGTTGGCTGGAACTTGCCGTGCGGGCCCATGAGGAGGCGGCGGAAACGGTCGCGGCCCTGTTGCATAAGTGGGGTGAGGGCGGTGTGGCGATCTTCCAGGAGCACGAGCAAGAATCCCTCGACCATGCCCCGCGTCCGGTCGGCGCTTGGCTCACTCTCACAACTTATCTGCCCGATACCATCGCGCCGGCCGCGCGCCGCGACGGCCTGGAAAGAGACCTCTGGCACCTGCACGCTTTTCACGGCGACCTGGTCGGCGAACTGACCACGAAGTGGGTAGCGGAGGAGGACTGGGCCAATGCTTGGAAGCAATTCTATACCGTGCTTCACGTCGGTGAGCGCCTGGTCGTCAAGCCGCGCTGGCAAGCTTACGAACCCAAGCCCAATGAGATTGTGATCGCGCTCGATCCGGGCATGGCCTTCGGCACCGGTACGCACCCCACGACACAGCTTTGCTTAGAATCGCTTGAAAAACTGCCCGTAACCGGCGCACAGGTTCTTGACGTGGGCACAGGTTCCGGCATTCTGGCCATCGCCGCGGCTAAGCTCGGCGCAGCGCGCGTAGACGCGCTGGACACGGACCCGGTGGCTGTGGCCGCCGCTCGCGATAATGTCGCGCAGGCCGGTCTCACCGACACCATCACCGTGATGGAAGGCACACTTCCGCTGCCCGCTCCTTCGCCCACCTATGACGTTATCCTTGCCAACATTACCGCCCAGTCCCTCATCACGTTGTCGCCCCGGCTGCCGGCAGTGCTGGCGCCGCGCGGGCGCCTGCTCGCGTGTGGCATCATTGACACAAAGGCCGACGAGGCGCTCGCAGCCTTTGAGGCGGAGGGTCTTAACCTGCTTGACCGCAAAGAGGCGGGTGACTGGGTGCTGCTCGCTATGGGCACGCGCTAACTCGCTTGATTGTTCACTGCAGATCATGGCTGTCAGTAAGACCTTGGGAAGTGCAATTCGCGGGACTCATCCAAAGTTAGCGATTGAACGGCTGCCGCTACACACCGAGCGTGCGAAGCGCCACCTCCTCCCGGTAGCGCAGGTTTAAAACCTGCGCCAGACTTCTGCCGGAGTGATCCCCATGATTGCTCTCATCGTAGAGTTATATAGGGGTTGAGGCTCGTCCCTTGCCAAGCGCTCAGTGAGGATGTGCCGCTCGCCGCAGGCGCCGATTGCCAAGACCGATGAACAACCGACGCAAAAAGGAGTGAGAATTATGACGGAGCAGGTCAAGCGCGTCTACGTCATAGGCCTCGACGGCATGATGTTCCCCATGTACGAGCGGTTTGCCGCAGAGGGGCTGCTGCCGAATCTCAAGAAGCTGGCGGATGCCGGTATCGTAGGCGAAGCCTACCCCTCCATGCCGGTATGGACGCCTACAAACTGGACTACCCTCGCTACGGGCGCGCACACCGGCACGCACAGCGTCTCGCGCTGGTTTCTCAACCTGCCAACGCCCCGGCACGAGGAGCAGACCTTGTCTGCCTTCATTCGCCCGGCGGCAGCGGCTGAAAACGTCTTCGAAGCGGCCGCGAAAGCCGGGCTCAAGAGCGTCGCAATTCACTATCCGGCGGCATCACCGAGCCAATCGCCGCTCGCCCACGTCATCGACGGGTTCGGCCATCCCGCCTACGGCACTACACCGTTCGAAGTCACACCTGCGTGGGGCTACACGAACCTCGAAAACGTTACCAACAGCACGCAGATCGGGTTACAAACGGCCAGAGCCTCGGTAACCGTAACAGGAAGCGCACAAGCGTCGCTCTTGAATGCTGCCCACCAGCCGCCACTGGATGACGGAACCTGGCAGAACCTGCCGGAAAGTACCGCCGGAAGCATGCCGCCGCTGGAATTCCCCATCGAAATCATCACCAAGCGCGATGGTGAGAATCAAACTCTCTGGGGTCTCGTGCTCGACACGGCAGGCAAGGGATACGACACCGTCGTAATCCACGCGACCCGCGACGGCCAAACGGAGCTCGGCCGCACGCACGTGGGCTCCTGGAGCGACTGGATCTATCGCACCTTCATAGTCGAAGGTGCGGAACAGCAAGCGGCCTTTCGTTGCAAAGCCGTCGAGCTCGCCCCCGACGCGAGTCGTCTCCTGCTCTACCGATCCCAAATCATGCACGTGGATGACTTCTGCGAACCGCCTGAACTCAGCAGCACATTGGTCGAGCGCTTTGGGCCGTATCTCGAACACGCCTCGGTGTTTCCCTACGTCTGGGGCATCGCCGACCTGGATACGTGCCTCGAAGAGATTGAGTACCAATGCCAGTGGATCGCCCGTGTAGGGAAGTACCTCCTCGAGGAGCAAGACTACGCGTTACTCTATACCCACATCCATATATTCGATTACATCAACCATATCTTCCTGCCGCTCGTGGATCCCGCCTGTCCCGGGTACCGCGAAGAGAACGCCGCTGAGGGCTGGCGCGCCTACCGCGAATCCTACAAAGTGGCCGACCGCCTCTTCGGCACGCTCCTGGAGAATACGCCTGCGGACACTGCCGTTATCGTCGTCTCCGATCACGCCGCCATTCCGCAGTTCCGCGCCACCGACATCCCGCGCCTGCTCCATGACAACGGCTATTTAGCCTACACAGAGCCAATTGCGCACTTCGACCCCAACGAAGACTTTGCCAAGATCGACATGGACCGGACGCAGGTATTCATCACTCCCGTCCGCAACTACGAACTCTTCATCAACGCGCCGGAAGGTTCGGAAGAGTACGTGCGCATCCAGCGCGATGTCATCACGCTGCTACGCTCGTGGGTGGATGAGGAGACCGGACAGTGTCCCGTCGCCGTAGCACTGCCCAAGTACCACGCCGCGCTCTTTGGCTGCTGGGGCGATCAGTGCGGCGACATCGTCTATGCCATGGAGGACGGCTATGTCAGCGGCTATCCCGGCGGCGATGCGGCAGGACAAGACCCGTACGTCTTTAAGCCGGCCGAGTACGGCGCGCACCACGGGCCGTATTTGCCTACCGCTCGCACCGCCCTCTCCTCTAACATGGCATTTCTCCTGACGCACGGGCCCGGCTTGAAAGAAGGCTATCGGCGTCTGGTCGATCGCCTGGGCTACGTGCACTTGACCAGCGTCGTGCCGCTCGTCTGTCATCTGCTCAACATCGAGCCGCCGGCACAATGCCAAGGCGCACTGCCGCGCGACTATTTGGAAGGTATCGCGCCCACCGTTGACCGCGTTGCCGACTTGCCGGCCTGGGAGTGGGGCACGGGGGTGGATGGCTGGAGCGACCGTGTCTGGACGCAAAAGCGCGACATGTTCGAAGGCTTCATGCCGGGCTATGAACGAAAAGACTGAAAATCTGAAACACAAGGGCCGTGCAGAAACCTGCACGGCCCTCTTCATTCTCGCTCTTTAGTACCGTTGTTATGCGCTCGTTTTCGTCAGAAAACGTGCCGCATACCGCACTGAGGTCTAGATGGAGTTGGGGATATTCGCCGTAATAACGCCGCGCAACTCAGTGTCGCCACCGGTCACAAAAAACTCATATATCCCAGGTGGAAGGACAAGCTCCAAAGTGTAGCTTTGTCCGGCAGAGACCGACACCTTCTGTTCCTCAATTTCATCTCCGGAGAGCGTAAACGTCCGCGACTGCTGTGCCTCATTCTGTATTAACAAGTGCACCGGCCCGCGGGGTACGGCAATAGCAGACGGCGACACGCCCTCACCATCGATGGTCAGAACGACATCGGTCGGCTCTTCTTCTACCACATCGAGCTCGCCCAACACTGCGGATTCGCCTAACGGTCTGTCTGATGCCGTCGGCCCAATGCGGCACGCGCTCAAACCGAACACCATTAGCACAAGCAGTATGCTTGCAACTATTCTCATGAAACCCTCCACATATCGTTAATTTCTGCCGCACCCATTCGCGCCAAACAGCCATAGCGGGCACATCGAACTCTCACTAGTCTATTGCACCATAGAGTATCACTTCACGTAGAATTGTGCATCCCCCACGAGCGCGCAGCTAGGATTCCGGTAAAGATACAGGGGGCCGCGGTGCGGCTGCAACCGACTGCAGTGAGCGCGGCAACTCCCGCAACGCTGAGTGGTTGCCCTCGCCATGCCGCTTCACACTTACTATCTCCGCCATGACGGCAACGGCAATCTCCTGCGGCGTCCGCGCGTTGATTGCGAGGCCTACCGGCGCGTAGATTCGGCGCAACTGCTCTTGCGTAACCCCTTCCTCCAGGAGACGTCGATAAACGGTGATCACCCGCCGCTTGCTCCCAATCATGCCAATATACGGCGCCCGCGAATCCGCCACCTGCCGTAGTACTGCTTCATCGTGCTCATGCGCACGCGTAACGAGCACCAGATAGGTCGTGCGGTCGATCGTAATTTGCGCAGGCACCGTACTAAACGGGATGCAGAGTACCTCGTCGGCGCTAGGAAAGCGCTCCTTGGTGGCAAAGTCAGCCCGATCATCCACCACGATTACTTCAAATCCCAGAATTTTGCCGATCTCATGCATTGGAACAGCAATATGCCCGGCGCCAATCACAAGCAGGCGGTCGGGCGGTAGGAGCGGCTCGTAGAGCAACTGGACGTAGGTCCGGCTGCGTCGCGGCGCTGGGGTCCCATCGGGCAAATACTGCGCGAGCCGCGGTTCCCTTTCGTCGATTACGTGCGCCGCCCGGTCGCGCGCAACCTGGTCGAGAGCTTCAGAGCCCAGCGTGCCATGGGTCCGCGCGTTAGAGGCGAACAGGAGCTTGGCTCCCGGAGTCGCTCCGCCGCCATCGCCGCGGGCGTTGACAACGGTAACCATTACTGCCGACTGACGACGTGCAAGTACCGCGGCCACGTGTCGCGCCAAGTCTAGCATGCGCGTACTCCATGGGATTCCATGCGCTCAATCATAGTAGCAGGCATTTCTTTTAGAAATCGATGGATACGACGTATGCCGCTCTTGCGGTGGGGCCTCGCTGCAAGTGCGGCCGCTCGTGTGTTGCGGTCACGAGCAGGTAGCGGAATCGATTCGGCGCAGAAAACGGAATTTGGCACAGACAGCGGTTTGGATAGGTAATTTCCGCCGGCAATACCGCCTATGCCCCATCCTCGCTCCGACCATCCGCAGCAGCAGTTTCCGGCTGCCAGACGTCAATGAAGACGGTAAGCGTGCCGCCGCAGACATCGCCCATTACGTCGTCATTCAAGTCCACCTCGACCACACGGGAAGCTTTGGCGCGCAGGGCTGCCGTAGCTTCTTTCCACACCTCCGCTTCGACACAGCCGCCGCCAATGGTGCCCTGCGTGCGTCCGTCTTCCTGCACCAAGAGCTTGGCGCCCACCTTTTGCGGCGTGGAACCGCGCGTTTCGATTACGGTAGCAACCGCCAGGCACTCCGCTTGCTCGAGCCGCATTACGATGTCGTCATATACCGAACGCATGCAGCGCTCCATTCCCATGTCTGCGACCAGACTCCATGATAGAGAAGCACTTGAAGGCGGTCAAAGCGCGTAAGTAGTACCCGGCGCAGCCGGCTTGAAGCAGCGCACCGGTCATGAGACGAGCCACGCTATCGCAATGCGCATTAACCCGGCGGCCAGCCGAGCTTACGTCCACCGAGGAGGTGGAGATGCACGTGATCAACCGACTGCCCTGCCGCGCGGCCGCAGTTGAAAACCAGCCGGTAGCCGGTTTCACCGATGCCTTCCTGCTGCGCGATTGCATTCGCTGCAAGGAACATTTCGCCAAGGAGTTCTGTGTGACTTTCATTGAGTTGGGCGACCGATTCAACGTGCTCGCACGGCACGATGAGCACGTGCGTCGGGGCCTGAGGAGTAATGTCGCGAAACGCCACGATCAGGTCGCTTTCGTAAATGAGCTCTGCCGGCAAGCTTCGATTGACAATGCCGCAAAAAATGCACTCCATCTGTTACCTCACTCCTTTGTGACGGTCATTCATGCCAGCCCGCCATTGCTCCCCCTTCGGCTGGCAAATGCATGCCAAACAAGATTTGCAAGCGCATAGCCCGTATTGTCTTGCTTCCCACGTGCATCTTCCGCCAAAAAGCCAGTTCGAAAGCGGTGCGTCAAACGATTGGGCCTCGCGGCGCATCCTCCGCCATCATGGCCAAAACACCGTCCTTGTACGGCTCTACAAGCCGCACTGCACGCAGCATGCCCGCCATAATCGTATCACTCTTGACGTAAACGCGCAGGTAGTTATCGGAACACCCGCGCCAGTACCCCGCTACTTCCTCCTCCCAAACCACGTCCAGCGACCTACCAAGAAACCGCTCGGTAAATGCCTGACGCAGTGCGGGCACTTGGGCGATAAGTTGCTGCACCCGTTGTTTGCGTGCACCAAAGGGCACCTGTGCGTCAAAGTGCGCGGCACTCGTACGGGGACGGACGGAATACGGAAAGACATGGAGATCGGCAAACTCCATCTCTTCGATAAATGCAGCCGTCTCAGCAAAGTGCTCTTCCGTTTCGCCGGGAAAGCCGACGAGCACGTCGGTCGTTAGCGCAATGTCGGGACAAATCTGCCGCGCGCGCCGTACGATTGCACGGTATTCGTCTAGAGTATGGCGCCGATTCATGCGATGCAGTATGTACGGGCTGCCGCTCTGCAACGGCAAGTGCAGGTGTCGGCAGATGCGTGGGTGCGCGAATAGCTCCAGAAAAGCGTAGTCGAAGTGCATCGGGTTGATGGAGCTAATGCGGATGCGGGGGATAGCGGTTTCATTGAGCAGGCGATGGATGAGCGCCGTCAGGGAGCTGCCGGAATCGGGGTCCTCATAGTCGCCGATGCAAACGCCCGTAAGCACTACCTCCGCAACACCCTCCGCATGGAGCGCCTGCACACGCCGGACAATTTCAGATGCGGGCCGCGATACTGAGCGGCCACGGGCGCGCGGTACAATGCAATACGCGCAGGCGTGCCAGCAGCCGTCCTGCACTTTTACGAACACCCGGCTGCGTGTACGTCCCTTCGTAGGCTGGAACACTGCCGCATACGCTAATTCCTCGGGAGAGACCAACTCCGGGATGTCCACGCCGCGCTCGCGAAGCGCCTCCGAGACGATGTCTACTAGGTCGTTGTGCTCGTCTCGCTGGACTACCAGCGCGCCGGGAACCACTGCCTCCGCTTCTTGCGGCGACACGGCAGCGTAGCACCCGGTAACTGCCACAATGCCGTTGGCAGTGGCGGCATGGGCGCGGCGGATCATCTGGCGCGACTTGCGGTCGGCTACGTGAGTCACCGTGCACGTGTTTATTATGCTGACTTCCGCCGGTTCGCCGAAAGCCACCGACTTGTATCCCGCCTGCGTAAAACGCTCGCGCAACTCTTCCGATTCCGCTTGGTTTACCTTGCACCCAAGCGTAAGCACCGCACAGCGGGGAGCGCTCGTCACGCCTTTTGTGGCTTCTTTTGGCTCATGTTCTACGAGAGTGACTGACATTGCTACGGCCTGTGCAAAGTGCTGATACGCCACCAAGGCGCTAGGCAGAATTCAAAGACGACACGCTATTCGCTGTTCCTACTACTTATACTACACCGCTCTGCCGCGATGGGTTCCAGCAGAACGCCAACGGATTATGGAGCGCCTTGCCCGATAAGGTGTTCACTGCTGACGCCAGGAATTGAGGAAAGAACCTAATTCTGTCGCATTTACTGATTACTTGAGGAGCTCGGGCAGTAGTCAGAGTCTGCATGCCCGGTAGCGCAGATTTGCAACCTGCGTCCGCTGCGGTGGGCCCAACGCAAAGTCTGAACCGTGTCGCTTACGTGACGGGAGTCCGACGACGAGCGGGGGACAAGCCCCCACGCTACGGTATGCAGAAGGCAAGCGCACATTGACAAAAAGATACTATCCGAGTCCAAGTGCTTATTTGTCGTTTCACCAAGGATTTACACACTCGCACGGACGGTAGGCGAGTGACCTGTGGGCAATCCCTTCTTCACAGGTTTGGGAACAGCAGCGGGGAATTCTCAAATCGCCGTAACACGTGTGACCTATTGCTAATCCTCATCTCCGCGTCCTTCACGCCATGAGCGATCCGCCGTTGACGTCCAGGCAGGCACCGGTGACGTAGCTAGAATCGCCGCTTACGAGAAACACTACCACGCTCGCCAATTCTTCCGGATCGGGCAGGCGGCGCAGCGGCGTAGCCTCGATCATATGGCTGCGCTCCTCGTCCGTCATGTGGTCCCAGGCGGCCTGGAGCGCCGGGCCGCTGACCGTAAAGCTCGGCACGAGGCAGTTGACGTTAATGCCATGCGGCCCCAGCTCTTTGGCAAGCTGCCGGGTCAGTCCGATAACGCCGATCTTGGCGCAGATATACTCCGGCGTCACCTGACCGAACCACGACGTGCCGCGCGCGGCGCGAGAGGAGACGTTTACGATCTTGCCGCTCTGCTGCCGCTTCATGTGCGGGGCGGCGTGCTTGATGCAGAGCATAGTTGTGGTGAGGTTAATCGCAATTATCTCGTCCCAGTGCGCCCGGTCGATCTTCTCTATCTCCGATTCGGCAGCTTGCTGCCCCGCGCCGCCCGCGTTGTTGACGAGGATGTCCACATTGCCGTACTCCGCCACCACCCGCGCCACCATTCGCCGCACGTCGTCCTCATCTGTCAGGTCTGCCTGCAGCGCGAGGGCCGGCTTGCCGAGAGCGCTAATTTCCTGCGCCGTGCCCTCACCATCCAGCATGTCTACGACAACCACCTGACCCCCTTCACGCGCAATGGCTTGGGCATACGTCGCTCCCAGCCCACCCGCCGCGCCGGTGACAATGGCAACTTTGTTCTCTAATCGCATACGTGATCTCTCTTCCGTTAGGCACGTATCACTCTCATACCGATGTGTAAGTCCGTCCCGACCAGGCAATCATCCCTACTGTGCAGGCCGTGAGAGCTTCCAGATCAATGCGCCCTGTTCGCCGGCAAGACACAAACACGGGTCGTTGCGCTCTACCCAATAGAAAGAGAACGCGATGGGTTCACTCTTCCCGCCGCTCGTCTCGTAGTGGAGCCACGTGTCCGGCACAGCGGCGGTGAGCAAGAGATGATAGAAATAACGTTCATGGCAGTAGGGTCCCGCTTTCCAAAGACGGCGCCCCAAGAATGCCGTATTGCGCCCCGCCGTAGGCGTCAGGCCGGTTTCCTCATGCACTTCTCGCAGCACTGCCGCGCCAGGCGTCTCATCCATTTCCACGGTTCCGGCAGGAACTTGCACACCGGCCTCAGGAAAGTCACGGTGCGTGAAGACCAAGAGTTCGTCTCCCCGGGTGATGTAGGCAGCTACTTTCTTGACAGTATTCGCCATCATGCCCCCCATGCGTAGAAGCTGCCTGCCTGCCCCTATTGCAGTGCTGCCAAGCGCTTGCGCAGGTCGAGTTCCGGCGTCTGCCAGGGGTCGACGCGCACGTCGAGCAGCACCGGGCCCTGGGCGGCAAACGCCGCTTCCAGCGCGGGGGCAAGCTCATTGGGCTCTTTCACCGCTAGTCCCTCGCAGCCAAAGCCCTGGGCAATAAGGGCAAAGTCGGTATCGGGGAAGTCAACTTCCTCATAGTCGCCGCTGTAATTCAACATCTCCGAAATCTTGCTGTAACCGAGGCAACTATTGTTCAAGACCACCACGACTATTTCCAAGCCATACTTAGCGAGCGCGGCCAACTCGCCGATAGCGTAGGTGACACTGCCGTCGCCGACCACGACCACAATTTTGCCTTCCGGCTGGGCGAAACGTGCGCCAATCGCCGCCGGTACGCCAAAACCCATGGTCGCCTGACCGCGGGGAAACAGAAAGCGCTGGCCGCCGCGCAGGGCGCGCAGATACGTGCCAACCCAACCGACAGAGAAACTTGCGTCGGAAACTACGATGTCTTCGGGATTGAGCCGCGCCTGAATCTGCGCCATGAGATGCTGCGGGCGAATCGGCGCGGCCGTATCGTTCATCTCCGCTCCAATCACGTCCTGCCACTGCGCCTTGAACTCCGCCACCTGACCGAGCCAGGCACTCCGCTCCGTCCGCACGTCTGCGCACGCCGCCTGTAAGGCTTCCAATCCGGCCTGCGCATCGGCTACCATTCCCGCCTCGACCGGAAATATCTTGCCGATCTCAGCCGGATCAACATCCAAGTGCACCACGCGCTGCGACCGTGAAGGTTGGGTCCAAGCGGAAGTTACCTGCTGGAATGATTTCATACCCACCAGGAAGACCACGTCGGCTGCCGCGACCACGTGGTTCGCGGCCTCCGAGCCGTACTGCCCGCCCATGACGCCGATGGCGAGGGGATGGTCGTCTGGAAAAACGCCTTTACCTGAAATCGTGGTAGCAACCGGCATCTGCATCCTCTCGGCGAAAACGCGGAGGGCGTCCCATGCTTGGGAAATCGCCACGCCGCCGCCTGCCACGAGGACGGGGCGTTCAGCGTTTTCAAGCACAGTCACTACGGCTTTTACATCTGCCGGGTCCGGGTGGGCGCGCCATGCGGGAAAGCGGCCGGCACGCGGACTGCTAACCACGTCCGACGCGCTTTCGTCCCAATCCGCTTTGAACACGTCCGCGGGTATATCGCATACCACCGGTCCCGGGCGGCCCGCTGAAGCTAGATTGAAGCTGTAGCGGATTGTATCCGCCAACGTGCTCTGGGTGGTGACGCGAAACGTCCCTTTCGTGATGGGCGTAAACGGAGAGACCTGCTCCACGCCCTGCGCGGTGCAGCCGCGCTCGTTCCACACCATCCAATCGCGCGGAGCATTACTCAGAATGCCCAGCACAGGGATGGAAGAATTATAGGCCTCAGCCAAGCCGGAGGGCAGCTTGAGCACGCCCACGCCAAACGCGGCGTCGCAGACGCCCACCTTGCCGCTCACCCGCGCATAGCCGTCCGCGGCGTAGGCACTGGAACGCTCGTCGCGCACGGCGATATGGCGGGCCTTGCTCCGGCGGCGGTGCAGCGCGTCGTTGAGCGGATAGCCCTGACCGCCGATTGCCCCGAAGACGTACTCTACGCCGTGGGCAATGAGCAGTTCTGCGAGTAAGTCTCCGGAGTTCATACTATTCTCCCTTCTCCAACGCGGTGAGGCATTGCTCTCCCATGCGTACCTGTTCGCATGTCCGTATCCGTTCGCACTGAGCCTGTCGAAGTGTGAACGGATACGGACGAATTCAAATAAAAGTGAACCGAGCTCATATGGG
The DNA here is from genome assembly GCA_965221905.1 of Chloroflexota bacterium. GTDB lineage: Bacteria > Chloroflexota > UBA11872 > VXOZ01 > VXOZ01 > VXOZ01. Next base: position 1,210,141 of record OZ244922.1, on the reverse strand, counting down.
GCGAACTGAATTCTACTGGCTCGTGCCCAACAAACCCACTGGCAAGATTACCGCATTTGGCCGACCACACGCGAACTACGGATCTAGGGGCAATCCTATCGCGTGACACGCTTTGTCCGGCCTTTATAAGCGTTCCCCTGGTTACACCGGCGCAAAGGCGATACCATACAGTTGACGGACGGCGCATCCGCTCGCACTTCGACAGGCTCAGTGTGAATGGATGCTGCGCGCGCCACGTTCTTGGACACCTACTGTGATTCTTCCTCAAACCCACTACAAGAAGAGGAGCACCGCCGCCATGAAGATTACTGCCGTAAACGCGTTACCGATCGACCGCTATCTCTTCGTGCAGATCGAGACCGACGCCGGCATCACCGGTCTGGGAGAGTCCGGGACGTGGGGTCACCTGGAAGCCTCGCAAGCGGCGCTGGAGAAATTCGCCGCCTATCTCGTGGGCGAAGACCCCAGCCGGATCGAGCATCACTGGAACGTCATGTACCGCACTGCCCACTTTCGCGGGTCTGCCATCATGGGCGCGCTCTCAGCCATAGACATCGCGCTGTGGGACATCAAAGGCAAGGAGCACGGCGTACCGGTCTACGATCTGCTGGGTGGCAAATGCCGTGACAAAGCGCGGGTCTACTACCACGTCTACGGTCGCACCATTGCGGAGCAAGTGCGCGGCTGCGCGGAAGCACGCGAAAAAGGCTTTACCGCCGTAGGGCACCTCAACCCGTTACTCGACGAAGGGCGCGACGAGCCCTTCTTCAAGACCCACGCCGCCAGGATTGGCGAGGCTACCGACCACGTGCGGCAGTATCGCGAAGCCGTTGGCACTGACGTTGATCTCTGTATTGAGATCCACCGCCAGTTGACGCCCGCCGAAGCGGTCGTCCTGGCGCGCAGCATTGAACCGTACCATCCCTATTTCTACGAAGATCCTACACTTCCTGACAGCTTCGACGCCATGGCGCAGATCGCGGATAAGATCGGCATTCCTATCGCCACCGGCGAGCGGCTGCACACATTGCAAGAGTTCCAGATGCTCCTCACGCGCGGCGCCGTGCAGTATGTGCGCCCCGACGTCTGCCTGGTTGGTGGCATCTCAGGCACCAAGAAGATTGCGGCGTTGGCCGAGGCGCACTACGTGGGCGTGGTGCCGCACAATCCGCTATCGCCGGTTAGCACCGCCGCCTGCCTGCAGGTTGCCGCTTGCATTCCCAACTTTGCCATCCAGGAGTACCCCATCGGCGAAGATCGGCCGCCAAAGAGCGAAATCGTGCAGACGCCCGTGCAGTGCGAACAGGGCTTCCTCATCATCCCGGACGCGCCGGGAATTGGAATTGAGCTGATGCCCGACGCTGTGGCAAAGCATCCGCCCGTGCCGCGTCCCACCGGCGCCCGCCTGCACGTCGACGGCAGTGTCGTGGACCAGTAGGCTCGTGATCCTACTGCGCTTGCGTTCCTTGTTGAGCCAAGATCAATGGGTTTGCACACCTACCGGCAGTATATTTCGAGACGCGCTGCGGATCGCTTGTTTGGCGGTATGCGTCGTTTGGTGCCTGATCGCACTGAGCGCCTGCGAAACTGAGGGAGAGGTCGAGATTGAGATTCGCATTCACAACGCCTCAACGCTCGACTTCACCGACGTTAGCATCGCCGGCCGGGACTATGGCGACATTGCCGTCGGCGAGACCAGCGCCTACAAGAAAGTCAGACTGAGTTTCAGATACGCAGCATTAGAATTCAAGGCGGACGGACACAGGGTTACCGGTCAGACACTAAACTTTGGGGCGGACCGGTTCACCTACGAAATCGACATCGTCGATCTCGAGGCAGGCCACCTGGCGATCGAGGTCATCCCTGACCAAGATCCTCCTGCAGAGTAGCTCCTCACCGTTCAGCAAGTTTCGGAACCCCAGGAGAGCAGCGAATCCCGCTGAGGCGACATATGTGCCTAACGCAGCCTCGAGCGCAGTTTTGTCCAGCGGGTGGAGGCGTGCACGAACCAGGAACTCTGCCTCTTGACCAGACGCCCTGCGCGCAGCGAGTCGAGGAATGTCTGCGGCGAATCGAAGTCCGCCATTTCAACGTAGGCGCGGCCTAACTCGTGCGTGGTATGGGAATCGCTGCCCGCCGCTGCCGCCAGCCCGTGCGCAGACGCCAGTTTTTCCGCGCGGCGATTGTCCCATCCAAGAGCCGTGCGCGCGTTGAAGACTTCCATAATGTCCACTTGCGGCAATATGCGCTTGAGGGCTTCTTCCGTGAGACGCGACCGGCGAAAGCGGTCGAACGGGTGCGGGATCATCACCAAGCCTCCCTGGGCGCGGATGTGTTGGATTGTCTCCTCCGGCGTCTGGCCGCGCGCTATTTCTTCCTCAAGGAATAAGCCAATTATCTCGCCCTCACAGGTCCTGACCTCGCTCGCCACGATCACGCGCAGCGGCGCCCACTCTCGCAAGGCCAGTCCCCCGGCGATAGTGTTGTGATCCGTAACCGCCACGCAATCAATGCCCGCGCGCTGCCACCCGCGCACGGCATCTTCCAGCGGGAGTTCGGAATCCGATGAGAATTCCGTATGAGTATGTAGATCAATGCGCACGGCGTGGCTCCCCACTAGCTAGCAAAACGCTTGTCAAGTATTGCTCTCCATATACCTGCCCTTAGACAGGCTCAGGGCGAACGGAAAAGGAGACACCCGTTCGTGCTGAGCTTGCCTGTCCTGAGCGTGACGAAGGGTCGAAACACATGTCGGCACGCCGATTCGAATAGTGCGATAGCTTCTCGCTCAATCAGCCGAATGTCCGTAGCCATGCGGGTGCCGCTGCAGCCAGTCCCACGCGCTGCCGATGATCGTCTCCAGGTCCGATGCTGCCGGCTCCCAACCCAGCTCACTGCGGATCTTCTCGGCGCTTGCGAGCGACGCCGGCGCATCGCCGGGGCGGCGGGGACATTCCCGTACGGGTATCGGCCGGCCGGTGACACGGCGCGCCATTTCGATGACCTCCAGATTAGTCGCGCCGTGCTCGCTGCCGATGTTGTAGAGGGTAACGTTACCACCGCCGTCATTCCCGGCTATCCTCCCCTCATTCCCGGCCGTTCCCGCCTCACTTTCGATATCTCCCTCGTCATTCCCGCGAAAAGCCTGCCCCGTACCTGATACGGGGCGGGAATCCATCTTCTGTATCGCCAGCAGATGCGCTTGGGCAAGATCGCGCACGTGAATATAGTCGCGGCTCGCTGTGCCGTCGCGGGTGGCGTAATCGGTGCCGTAGAGATCAAGGTGCGCGCGCTTGCCCTGCGCCACTTGCAGCACGATGGGGATGAGGTGACTCTCCGGCCGGTGGTCTTCGCCAAAGTTGACCGTGGCGCCCGCGGCGTTGAAAAAGCGGAAGATCGTCGCCGCAATGCCGTGCGCCTGTGCATACCACCGGATGATGCTCTCTACCTGGCGCTTACTTTCGCTATAGGGGTTGAGCGGGTCTATCGGATGGTCTTCCTCGATGGGAAGTGACTCAGGTGTGCCGTAAACACCGGCGGTGGAAGAGAATACTATGTGCGACACGCCCGCCGCGAGCATGGCATCGAGGACATTCAGTGTATTTGCAGTATTGTTGCGGAAGTACTTGCCGGGGTCGAGCATCGATTCGCCCATTTGGATGTAAGCCGCCATGTGCACAACCACGTCGGGCGCGGCGCTCAGCATTGCCTCGCGCACCGGCCCGGCATAACCCGTATCCCCTTCCATGAGCGCGGCGCGCGGATCAACCGCCGCCCGGTGACCGGTCTCAAAGCTATCGAATACTACCACTTCATGACCGCTATTCAGCAGCACCTCGGACACAACGCTGCCGATATAGCCCGCGCCTCCGGTAACAAAGACTTTCACTCAATCATCCTTCAGTAACAGCTACTGGTTTCACTGGAAGTCAACGTTCCAATTATCTACTTCGATTCAGTCCCTGCGCTATCCGTCAGCGCGACCTGAGGCCGTTGCGTTGCGCTCCCATGCGCTCCCATGCGCTCTCAGGCGTTCACAGTACTTAGCTTTCCTGGATTCCGGCTTCCGCCGGAACGACGGTGGCTTGTACTCTGGCTTCTAGATTTAATGCTAGCGTGAATTGCTCCCCCTGTTCAAACCAACAGCAATTCGTCCTTCACTGCTTTTCCTCCACGATTGGATAGGGGAAACGACGCCGCAACGCGGAGTAGAGACCGAACCCACCCAAAAGCAGTATGCCGTCAACGATGAAGACGCCTGAGAGTGAAAGCGAGGCTACCATGCCGCTAGCGACGCGCCCAACGGCGGTACCGCCCAGGCCCACGCTCGTCAAGAGTCCGAATCCCGCGCCGCGACGCTCCGGCGGCACGAACGGCTCTGCCGCCGAATATACCAACGCCGGAATAGTGCCGGTGAAGAGCGAAAGCAGGGGACGAAAGACGAGCAGATGCCAGAGTTGGTTGGCAAAGAAGAGGGGCACGCACACAATGGCGGCGCCTATGAGACCCGGCAGCACGGCAAGATGGGCAAGGCGGGTCGGCACAACGCGCCCGACAAACGCGTTGGCCGCGATATACGTCAGCGCGCTCAGGGCGGTAATCAGTCCGACCATGGCCGCTACTTGGCTCGATGCGACGCCAAGAAACTGCAGGTAAAGCGGAATGATTGGGAGCGTGCTTCCTTCGGCGTAGAACGAGACCAGCAGCACAATTGAAAGCATCCCCATCTGCGGCTGCGCGAGGATCATTTTCCAAGGCGAGCCATTGTGTGTCCCTGAGCGTTGCGGCTTGAGTTGCTTCGTGCTCGGATACCAAAACGCAACCATCGCGGTGGCAATCCAAAACATCACCCCGGCAAGCACAAAGACCGCCTTCAATCCCAGCACCGAGGCGATTGCCCCTCCTACCGCCGGTGCGACAATCAGAGCGCCGAAGTTCGCCATCTGCAGCCAGCCAAACGCGCGCACCATGTGTTCGCGCGGCGCGTGTTCGGCAATGGCAGCCGCAAAAAACGTCCAATACACCCCGCAAATGCCAAAGAGCAACCGACCGACGAGCAGTTGCCAGGGGTTCGTAGCCAGCGCCAGAGCTACTATGGTAAACCCTCCGGCCCCAAGGCCGATGAGGGCGAGGGGTTTTAACCCAATGCGGTCGCCGATCAAGCCGAGGTACGGTACTGACACGGTGGAAGTAAGCGGGGTTATCGCAACCAACACGCCGCTCCAGCGCGCAGCCAAGCCGATGTCGTCAATGCCCAGCTCTGCCATGTAGAGCGGCATAAACGGCAGAAATGCCGGCACCCCGAGTTGGGCAGTGAATGCCGCGATAAGTACGGGAAGGAGACGCCGCTGCCAGGGTGTCACTAGCGGGGGCATCCCCAAGGATCGTTCGTGGCCAGCTTGGCCTCTTCCCAAAGAGAGTCAAGCTTCTCGGGCGAGTAGTCGCTTAGGGTGCTACCCGCGTCTCGTGCAACGTCTTCCATATAGGCAAAGCGGCGCCGGAACTTGCTGTTGGAGGCACGCAACGACTCCTCTGCATCTACCTGCAGCCACTTCGCGACCTGCGCCAACACGAAAAGCACGTCGCCGAATTCTTCAAAACGATGCTCGGGCGTCTCGGCGGCAACCAATTCGTCGATCTCTTCACGCAGCTTTTCCAAGACATCCTGTATGTCCGGCCAATCAAATCCCACCTTAGCTACTGTGTTGCCAATCGCCTGCGCCGCCGCCAAGCCGGACAGCGAGCGCGGTACCCGATCGAGCACGGAGTGCCGCTCCTTGCCCTGCGCTGAATGCTCTTCTTGCTTGATCTGCTCCCAATTGGCCAAGGCTTGCGCGGCACTGCCCGCCGCACCGTCGCCAAATACGTGGGGATGGCGGCGCACGAGCTTCTCGTTAATCCCGCGCACCACGTCGTCGAACGTAAAATCCCCCTGTTCTTCAGCAACTTGTGCTTGAAAGTACACCTGGAGGAGAAGGTCGCCCAGTTCTTCGCGGAGTGCTGCCATATCTTCTTCATCGAGCGCGTCGAGCACCTCAGCAGTCTCTTCCATAAGGTGCTTTTTGAGCGTTTGATGGGTCTGTTCCTGGTCCCACGGGCAGCCGTCCGGCGCGCGCAAGCGCGCCATGATCCAACGGAGAGAGTCAGGTGTGTCCAGCCGCTCAAGGGGCGTTAGTGGTGGAATGTAGAGCACGTCGGGGTGCTGTGTGATCGCTTCGCGAAGGGGCAACGTGTGCACCGCCGACACTTGCTCGCCATGGAGCACAAGTGCGTCAACCTGATGAGCTGCGGGGTAATTTCGAGCTAGCTCACGCAGCGTACGCGGCGATACATTCGCCGCCAATACAAGAAGTGCCGTATCTGTTGCCATGTCTTTAGGCGCTGCCCCGCCTACAACCAAGTGAGGAGTGCTGCCGACCGTGAGTGACGAGTATGCCGGCTCCAGCAGACTGGGTGCAGCAAAGACTTGCACCTCCCACCCCATCGCCGCAGCCTGGTTGTGCAGTGCGCGCGCCGATCCGTCATCGAGGAGCGGGTGCCCTACAGACACATAGGCCACGTCGCCCTGTCCCTCCAGTGCCGCGCGGACTCGCGACGCAGTCGCTTCTCGCATGCGCACCCCAAAGTGCTGCCGGAGCAATGGATGCCGGGGATTGCCGGCAAGAATCGACGCAGGCCCTGTCATGAAAGCGGATGCAGCAGTGGATTCAGCAGATGCGTCGCCCGCATTCATGCCAAACAGGAGCAACTGAGGCATGGGTAGTTCCTTTCCTTGTGCGCCATTGTATCACGCCGTCCTTGCCGCTTTGCGACGCTAAGCGCCCACCAAAGCAGCGGGGCGGAAAGAGAGCATCTCAGCGAGCGACTGCACACCAGGGCGCATGCGCTGCATACGTTGAAGCCACTGCTTTGACTGGGTAGAATAAACACAGTGGTGGTTAGTCCAAGCTTAGGTAAACACTCTAGTACTCAACGTCAGGAAACTATGCAACTCAAGCGTACACCCCTCTTTGAGTCCCACGTCGAGGCAGGCGCGCGGATAGTGCCCTTTGCGGGCTGGGAAATGCCGGTCCAGTACGAAGGCGTGATTGCGGAACACCGGGCGGTGCGCAGCGCGATCGGGCTCTTCGACATCAGCCACATGGGCATCCTCGACTTTGCCGGCGACGCCGTCCCCGCCTTCTTGGACGGTATCCTGACAAACAAGGTAACCGACCTTGCCGAAAACCAGATTCGCTATAGTCTTGTGTGTCGTCCGGATGGCGGGATACTGGATGATGTGCTGATCTATCGGCTGCCTACCCACTATCGGTTGGTCGTAAACGCCTCTAACACCGACACAATCGTCGACTGGCTGGAGCACCAGATCTCAAGCCAGCATTGGACAATTGACATTACTGTCCAGAATGGCGCGCTTGCGCTGCTGGCCGTACAGGGACCGAAAGCGCTCGCTCTCCTGCAGAGCATGGTGGGTAGTGCCGCCGACCTCGGCGCAGTGCGCTATTACCGTGGCACGCAGGCTCCGTTTCTGGGCAACACAATTACAATCACCCGCACCGGATACACCGGCGAGGACGGCTTCGAGCTCTTCGTGCCTGCCATGGACGCGGAAGAGGCTTGGCGCACAATACTGGGACAGGGAGCCGCGCACGGCATAAAGCCCGTAGGGCTCGGCGCACGCGATACCCTGCGGCTGGAAGCTGGGCTACCGCTGTACGGGCACGAGTTGGATGACGCGACGTCTCCCTTTGACGCGGGACTGCAGAAGTTCGTGCGCTTCAAGGACCGTCAATTCATTGGCAGAGAGGCTCTTGTAGACGTGCGGCTATTGGGCCCTGACAGGGAGTTGATCGGCCTGGAACTCATAGATCGCGGCATCGCACGAGAGGGATGTCTCATCGTCGTGGATGGTGAAGACGTCGGCCTCGTTACAAGCGGCACGTTCAGCCCAACACTGCAGAAGGCGATTGCTATAGCGAATGTAGAGACAGGAACTGCGTTGGTGGGTGCTACGGTCCACATGCGCATTCGTGCGGACTTGCGCGAAGCCAGAGTGGTCGCAATGCCGTTCTATCAACGCCCGCGGTGATTGGCTTGTTGCTATCGCAAGCAGACGCATCGCGCACACTCTTGCGCGAAGATCGAGCGGAACGCAAGCGTAGACGATGACACCGGACCGGAGCACCCGCAAGTCCGGGAGACTACTAGAAGCCATCGGAAGCACTGCGGTATCATCGGGGCGGCATAAAGGGAATACATGCGCTGCCAAGCTGCTTTCAGTGAATTGCAACGGAGAAGCATATGAACATACCGGATGAGTTGTGCTATACCAAAGAACACGAATGGGCGCGCATGGAGGGCGACCTCTGCGTAGTTGGCATCACCGATTACGCCCAGGGCGAACTCGGCGACATTGTCTACGTGGAGTTGCCGCAGCCCGGCACCCAGGTGGAGATAATGGGAGAATTCGGCGTCGTAGAGTCCGTGAAGACTGCCTCCGATCTCTACTCGCCGATTGCAGGCGAGATTGTGGAGGTGAATGAGGGGCTTACCGATAATCCGGAGTTGGTCAACGATTCCCCGTACGATGAAGGATGGATGCTCAAGATCCGACCTTCAAACCTGGATGAAGAATGGGCAACGCTGCTCGACGCCGCGGGATACAAGGAAGTGCTGGCAGAGTCCGGCGCGCACTAGGGCAGGGTTGGTTGTTGAAAGTGCGGCCCCAGGAAGTTTCTAAAGCCCGCGAGTTTACAGGGCTTGCGCGAAACTTGTGGTCCTTAAGTGAAATACCAAGATCATAGATCCGTCACGGCGCCTAGATTGAACCGAGTTGGCGAAAGTAAGAGAGCTACTTTCCCCATGTCATTCCGAACGGAGCGAAGCGGAGAGAGGAATCTAAAGAACTTGGCCAAGAGTCAAGACAGGTCTTACTACGTGTACATCCTGACCAATAGTGTCCGAACGCTCTATTTAGGTGTCACCAGCGATCTCTTTCGTCGAATACATGAGCACAGGCAGAGACTCGTTCCGGGTTTCACAAGGAAGTACAATTTGACGTGGCTAGCTTACTATGAAGAGACGTCAGACGTAGAATCGGCGATAGCGCGAGAGAAGCAGATCAAGAAGTGGCGAAGGAGCAAGAAGATCGCGCTCGTCGAGTCTGCAAATCCCCGATGGAAGGATTTGGCGCTGGACTGGTTTGGAGAGTGCGCAATTTGACCCTAGATTCCTCGCTGCGCTCGGAATGACATATGAAGCGAAACTCCACGCGATTTCGGCGACGTGAGACCAAACTACTGTTCACTCAGAAAGTTCTCTTAGACCGCGTGCCACTGCATTGCCTCGCAACTGAATTGCGCAGAGCTTACGGGTTGGACAAGGATGCAGAATTACTTTAGGTAGTTTGTTTACAAGCGCGAGTTTTAGGAAGTCTGACAATTCTTGCTTTAATGAAGAAGGTGCTATGGACTACGTACCACACAGTAGCGAAGACAAAGAGGCAATGTTGCGTGCGATTGGCGTAGCCAGCAGCGCAGACCTCTTTCACGATATCCCCGAGGATGTACGCCATCCGACCCTGGACCTGCCGCCCGGCATGGCCGAGCCGGAAGTCATCCGACACATGCAATCACTCGCCGGGCTGAACCGCAATGTGCAGGAAATGCCCAGCTTTCTGGGCGCCGGCAGCTATAATCACTTTGTTCCCAGCATCGTAAATGCCTTGATTCTGCGGGGCGAGTTCCTGACAAGCTATACGCCCTACCAGCCCGAACTCTCCCAGGGCACTCTGCAGGCCATGTACGAATTTCAGAGTATGGTCTGCGTGCTCACCGGTATGGACGTGGCGAACGCCAGCATGTACGACGAGGCAACCGCCACCGCGGAAGCGGTGCTGACCGCTTGCAGCATCACAAAGCGTTCCAAGGTTGTTGTACCGGACACGTTCCATCCAACCACCCTCGAGGTGTTGGAGACCTACGCCGAGGGTCGCGAACTCACCCTCGTGCGCGTACCGGTGTTTGCCCTGGACGATGACGGCATGTTCCATGATCGCTGGGAGGCGTTGAGCGCCGCCATCGATGAGGATACAGCCTGCGTTGCCGTGCAGGTGCCAAATTTCCTCGGCTGGGTACATGAGTGCCAACAGGTCGCGGAAGACGTTCACGCCCACGGCGCCATGCTGGTCGTAAGCGCCGATCCGGTCGCCCTCGGCATCCTGACGCCGCCCGGTGAGTACGGCGCCGACATTGTCACCGGCGAGGGACACAGTCTGGCGCTGCCGCCCGCCTTTGGCGGCCCCCGGCTGGGCCTCTACGCGACACGCAAACGGTACATGCGCCAGATGCCCGGCAGGGTCTCCGGCATGACCAAAGACCTGGAAGGCAAGCGCGGATTCGTGATGACCCTCCAAGCCCGTGAGCAACACATCCGCCGTGAAAAGGCCACCTCAAATATCTGCACCAATGAAGCGCTGGCAGCTCTGGCGTTCACGATCAACGTCAGTTGGCTCGGCCCGGCGGGCATGCGCAAGAAAGCCGATCTCTGCCTTGCGAAGTCGCACTATGCCGCTGCGGAGATAGACGCGCTGGCCAGCTTCTCCGTTACGTCGCCCGGGCCCTATATCAAAGAGTTTGTAGTACATTGTCCCGCTCCGGTGAGCAGCGTCAACGAGCACTTGCTCGAACACGGCGTGCTGGGCGGCTACGACCTTGGGCGGGTGCGTGATGAGCTCGATCATCACATGCTGGTCTGCGTTACCGAGTTGAGTACACGGGAGGATATAGACCGCCTCGTGACAGCGCTGGGTGGGTTTGGCTAGATATCCCGAAGAGAGTAACACGTTGGACAGTCACTTAGACGCCGCCCCGCTACAGTCACAAGAGCATTCAAAGAATTAGGACAAGCTAAAGATGCAAAACGCAGAACCCTTGATCTTCGAGCGTAGTTCTCCCGGACGCCGTGGGTATTCGTTACCGGAAAGCGACGTGCCTGCGCTCGATAGCGAAGCAGATATTCCCGAGCACTGGCAGCGGGCCGCACTTCCCCTGCCGGAAGTGTCTGAGCTCGACGTTGTGCGACACTTTACCCGACTCTCACAGCGCAACTACAGCATTGAGCACGACTTCTATCCGCTGGGTTCCTGCACCATGAAGTACAATCCCAAGGTGAACGACGCTGTCGCGGGCCTACCGGGCTTTTCGTTCATCCATCCACATCAGCCGGAGAACACGATTCAGGGTGCACTCGCCCTCATGCACAATCTCTCCCGGGCGCTTATGGAAATTACCGGCTACGCCAACTGTTCGCTGCAGCCGGCCGCGGGCGCTCACGGCGAACTCTGCGGCGTGCTGATGATCCGGGCGTACCACGTCAAGCAGGGAAATCCGCGCCGCAAGATGATCATTCCCGATTCCGCCCACGGCACGAATCCGGCTACGGCCGCCATGTGCGGTTATGCCGCAATCGAAGTGCCTTCCAGCGCACGCGGCACCGTGGACATGGACGCGCTGGCTGCGTTGCTCGATGAGGATGTCGCGGGCTTGATGCTTACGGTGCCGAACACGCTCGGCCTCTTCGAGCAGGACATCGTGGAAATCTGCCGCATGGCGCACGAGGTCGGCGCGCTCGTCTACTGCGACGGGGCCAACATGAACGCGCTGCTGGGCACGGTGCAGCCCGCCGCGTTGGGGCTGGACGTGCTCCACCTCAACCTACACAAGACCTTCACCACGCCCCACGGCGGCGGTGGACCCGGCGCGGGCGCGATCTGCGTCAACGAAACGCTGGAGCCGTACCTGCCGGTGCCGCTCGTCAAGGAGGAAGACGGCGTGTACGCCTGGGACTACGACCGCCCCGATAGTATCGGTCGCATCCATTCGTTCTACGGAAATTTCCTCAACCAGGTGCGCGCCTACACCTACATCTGCACGCTGGGGGCCGAGGGTATCAAGCGCGCGGGGGAGTACGCCGTGCTCAATGCAAACTACTTGAAAGAGCGCCTGCGCGACGCTTACGCCCTGCGCTACGACCGTACGTGCATGCACGAGGTCGTCTTTGCCGGTTTGAAGGAGAAGGCCGAGGGCGTGCGCACGCTGGACGTCGCCAAGCGCATGATTGACTACGGCTTTCATCCCTCCACGGTCTATTTTCCGCTCATCGTGCCGGAGGCCCTGATGATCGAGCCGACGGAAACCGAAAACAAAGACACCCTCGACACCTTCATAGACGCCCTCCTCGCCATCGCCGAGGAAGCGCAAACGGCTCCGGAGAAACTCAAAGAGGCTCCCATCTCCGCTCCCGTACGCCGTCTCGACGAGACCACTGCCGCCCGCCGTCCCAACCTGCGCTGGCAACCGCCTGAATAGGCTAGGCGCTTTATCGAAGTTCGCGTGAACTGCGGAAGTCTCTCCTGCAAGGGTTCGGCATTGTCAAACGGCTGCGGGTAAGCTTGCTGCCTGTTCTGGCCATTCGTTCATGCTTTGACAAGGGCTCCGCGAAGCCCACTCAGCACGAACGGATGGACATATTGCACTCCTGCTGCCAATTGCAGTTCTTGGGCCACGGATCTTGTGCAACCGGAGAATTCGAAATCAAGGCACATCTCCCTGCCGAAGCTATTGACCATTCATCCAATGTGCCTTAATCTCAAGAATGTATAGAGGATGTCTTACCGCCTGCGCATTCTGGAGTCTACCCATGCTGAAGCACGGTATCGGACCTTCGATTCTCGGTGACAAGTACAAGTTGGCCCCGTGGCTTCATCCCGGAGCTCCAACGTATACGCTGGCGGAGTTTCGTGAGGCTCATCCATTGGGAGCGATTCGCTGCGGAAGTTGCGGCGAGCCGCAATCGACGCGAGATGGGTTCAAGCACATGGATCGAGAATACGGGCCGGAAACCCTGATTACCGTAACGCTCACGCACAACCACTACGCCGATGATGTGGGTGCCGCAGATGTTGCCCCTGACGCAGAGACTCCCGCGACAACACACGTGCTTTTATATGAAGATGACGCATGTGAGCGGTATGTCTCGGATGGCGGCCATCGTGAGGAGCGGCTCTTCGGCATCGTCTATCGCGAAGTCGCGGCGCCGGAGCGGCCGTACCGTGATGTCTGGTACCCCACCGGCGACTTTCGCGCTCCCTTGGAGGTACAGGATGGCGAGGCATGAGACCATTTTAAAGCGGGTTCCACAAGAAAAACTGGATATGTTTGGGCACATCGACATGTCCGACCGGACGGTAGCGGCGTATCAGGCCCGCTGGGGACAGCAGATCAAGTGCGCTTATTGCGACGAGATGATCGACGCGACCGGTCTTGACCGGCTGTGGAAAAGATGGGGGCCCGACACCGTGATCACGGTGTCTCACCATTGGAGTCTTGAGCCTGGCGACCCTCGTGAGCCACCGCCAAATTGGGCGGAGATGGTAAAGAGCATACTTCCGCGAGAATATGGGGAAAATGGTACTGGTTCCGGTCCGGCAGGAAAGTGAAGCTAGTATCTGTTGACTCGTGTAGTCATATTCTTGTCAGTCTTGCTGCCACACATGTGCATTGGTAGTTTGTCACTCCGGTAGGAGAGGCCTGCGGCCCTGCACTGCAAAGGGGTCTCGCAATGCCCAAGCACAGTTTCGGCGTTATCCCCATTGAGAGTGGGATAAAGGCCCTGCTGCTCCACCCCGGCGTGCCCACATTTACGGTAGCGGAATACCGCAACACCCCTCCTTCAGGTCGATTTGCTTGCGGGGGTTGTGGCGAATTAATGCCGCCGGGGCACGGGTTCGAATACTTGGAAGAAGAGTACGAGCCGGACACCAAAATTACCATACAGCTCACGCACAATTACTATCGGGACAATGAGCGTCCCGAGGACTACGGTCCCGCCGCGGAGGCTCCCCCGCCAATCCACGCGATCCTCTATGAAGAGGGCACGCGTGAGACGTACGTCCTCAATGGCGACGGACGACACGAGCGGCTCTTCGGCATCGTCTACCGCGAATCGGCGAAACCGGAGCGGCCCTACCGTGAAATTTGGTATCCGACCTACGAATTCCGCACATCGGAGGAGGTGGGAGATGCCGAGGCATGAGTTCATCGTGAGGCGCCTTCCGCAAGAGCGAACGTCAGAGCGTGGGTACGTTTATATGTCAAAGCTGACGGTAGCGGCGTTTCGCTCACACTATGGGCGGCAGATTAAATGCTTCGACTGTGATGAGTTGCACGACGTTAGCGTGCTTGACCGGGTGTGGGAGGAATGGGGGCCCGATGCGGTGATAACGATTGATCACGACTGGGTGCGCGAACCTAATGATCCCCATGGCCTGCGTCCCACGGGTGTTCAGCGCAAGTTTCCACCATATGATTGAGGAAGACGGTGCAAGCCCTAGCCCGGGAGGAAAGTGAGGCTAAAATTCGTTGACTCGTGCAGTCGCTGTTGTATCGGAAACTGCTGCCAATTGTATGTTGCGATCAACTGTCATTTCGAGCGAAGCGAGAAATCTAGGGTTGTTCGTGAGGAAGTAGGTCCTAGCAGATCGGTCGAGCATGTGGCCCAGATCTCGGATCCCCTCACCCTAACCCTCTCCCTCTGGAGGGGGAAGCACTGACCGTGCGAAAGGAAACTTTCTGCCCTTGGGTAGTGGCATCTGCTTGTGTTGCAAGATTCCGGACGATCTTACAATGGGTGAGAGAATCTCACTCGCGCGTTTAACGAAACCACCGAGACAGGGGAAGCTGGGAAAGTCACCCTATTGCAGCTTAGTCTCTTTCGTTATCCTTCCTTGACAGCCACTTCCGCCGCTGGGCCACGCGCACTTCCTCAGCAGCGGGGGTATACTGCGCGAGAAATCCTTCTTTGAATGCCGCGTAGCGCTGCTCCTGGATTGCGGCGCGCGCATCTTCCAAGAGGCGAAAGATGAAGCGCAGGTTATGGAGCGTAGCGAGCCGGTAGTAGAGCAATTCCCCGCTGCGGCAAAGATGGTGCAGGTAGGCGGCGCTGTAGTGCCGGCAGGTTGGACAGTCGCACGTCGGGTCCACGGGCGCTTCCTGCGTGCGGTACACGGCCTTGCGAATGTTGACGCGGCCCGTCGGGACAAAGAGCGCGCCGTGGCGCGCCAGTCGCGTGGGCAGCACACAGTCAAAGAGATCTACACCATTGCCTATGGCTTCCAAGAGATCTTCCGGTGACCCAACGCCCATCAGGTACCTTGGCTTATGCTGCGGCAGCAGAGTGTGCAGCGCCGCGAGCACCCGGTGCATCTCGGCTTTCGATTCGCCCACGCTTAGCCCGCCGATTCCATAGCCGGGGAAGCCGATTCCCTCCAGCGCCCGTATCGCGCGCTCCCGCAGGTCGAGATGCAAGCCTCCCTGCACGATGCCAAAGAGCGCCTGGTCGTCCCGCCGTTTCGCATCCCGGCAGCGGGCCGCCCACTGCAGCGTGCGCGTCAACGCCGCTTCATCTGACGCGTGGTCGGCCGGCTGGGCCGTAAGGTGGTCGAGGGCCATGATAATGTCCGCGCCCAGCGCTTCCTGCACCTCCACCGCCCGTTCCGGGCTCAGGACGTGCAGACTGCCGTCGAGATGCGAGCGAAACGTAACCGCGTCATCGCTTATGTCCACCCGGTGCGCCAGACTGTAGATTTGATAGCCGCCGCTATCCGTTAGAATCGGCCCCGGCCAGCGCATGAAGCGATGCAAGCCGCCCAGGTGCTCCATCACGTTAGGCCCCGGACGCAGCAGCAGGTGATAGGTGTTTGCCAGCACCATCTCCGCGCCGAGCGCGCCGACTTCGTCACTGGTGAGCGCCTTCACGCTTGCCTGCGTCGCCACAGGCATGAAGGCGGGTGTCGCGACGACACCGTGGGGCGTAGACAATACGCCGGCACGAGCAGCGCCGTCCGTGGCCTCGATGCTCAGTGTGACGACATCTGACATGCCCTACTCCCGGCTTATATCTACCTCTGCAGATCCAAAGACTGGCAGAATCGGTTTGAATCCTGTTCTGTTCGCGACTGCAAATGACCTAGTTCATGCTTCGACACACGCAGCACGAACGGTGGTTTGAATTGCCACCACAATACTCTCACGACCAATATGGCCATGGGCACATGGTGGGGCTCTTGTGTAGCGCGGGGGCTTGTCCCCCGCTCTTCCACTGTAGCGCGTACCCTTGTGCCACGCACCTGGGATTCTTGGGATCTATGCCGTCCATCCGGCGGGATGCGGACTGGCCGCACACGCGGTACCATGTGCGCTGTACACTACGGGTGCAAACCGCTAAGTACATTGTCATGAATACAAAAGCGTGAACCTGGTTGAGGAGAATACTCTATGCGCGCAATACGCTTTCATTCGTTTGGGGGCCCTGAGACTCTGCAACTCGATACTGTTCCGACGCAGGAACCCGGGGCAGATGAGGTCCTCGTCAAGATTCATGCCTCGGGCGTGAACCATCTCGACATATGGCTGCGTACCGGCGCGCGGCCGGGCCTCGAGCCGCCGCACACACCGGGCTCAGAGGTTGCCGGAGAGATCGTGCAGGCAGGCGAGGCCGTGCGAAACGTCGCCGAAGGGCAACGCGTTGCGGTCTCTCCCTGGGCCTTCTGTGGGGTCTGCGAGTTTTGCTTGCGGGGCGAGGAGAGTCTCTGCGCCAACGGTCACATCATCGGCACGGCTCCAAACCAGGGCGGCTATGCCGAGTACATCACGGTACCGGCGTCAGTTGCCGTGCCCATTCCGGACTCTCTTTCGTACGACGCCGCTGCCGCGCTCACCCTCGCCGCTATCACCTCCTGGCACATGCTCTACCGGCGCACCCGCGTGGAACCGGGCGAATGGGTGCTCGTGCAAGCGGCCGGCAGTGGCGTGGGCGTCTATGCCGTGCAGATTGCGCGCTTCCTTGGTGCGCACGTCATTGCCACCGCCGGCAGCAAGGAAAAACTCGACCGTGCACAAGAGCTTGGCGCAGAGGCAACGATCAACTACAGCGAATCGGATGTGGTAAGCGAAGTCAAGCGCATCACGAACGGGCGAGGAGTAGACGTCGTCTTCGAGCACGTGGGCGAAGATACGTGGGAGCAAAGCGTCCGCTCCCTGGCGCGCAACGGACGGCTAGTCACCTGCGGCGCGACCACAGGCCGCGGCGGCACGGTGGACATAGGGCATCTCTATACACGGCAACTGAGTCTTCTCGGCAGTATGGGCGGCAATCGCCTCGACTTGCAGCATGTGCTCGCGCTCGCCGACCGGGGAATTCTGAACCCAGTGCTCGACACGGTCTACCCACTGGATCAAGCCCAAGAAGCCCACCGACGCATGGCTGCGCGGGCGCAATTTGGCAAGATGCTGCTGCATCCGACGGAATAGTCGTTCGGTCGGGGCGGAACAGGAGCTGCTGTTTATCGGGAATTGCGCGGCAAAGCGGACGGGGCATACGTTCGAGACATCCGCCTAAATAGCCAGCGAAAAATCGCGTCAAGCATCATTGACACAAAGATATGGATTCCGGCCTGCGCCGGAATGACGGGCTGACGTCGGTACTGCGTGGGATTCCGAGTAGCAGCGAGTGCGCCGCGGGCCGCTACTCCATATCCCACATCGAGAGATAGCGTTCGCCGGAATCCGGCATGACCGTAACCACAGTCTTGCCTGAGCCCAATTGTTGCGCCACCGTTAGTGCGGCGACCACGGCTCCACCGGCGGAGATGCCGGCCAGGATGCCTTCCACTTTTGCCAGACGTTCTGCCATTGCAATCGCCTCTTCATCTCCCACGGTCACTACCTCGGCGATCACACTGAGATCGAGAATGCCCGGCACAAAACCGGCGCCCGTGCCCTGAATGCGCGTAATGCCCGGCCGCCCCCCGGATAGCACTGCCGATTTTGACGGCTCTACCGCAATCACGCGCACGTGCGGCGCTTCCTCTTGCATGGCCTGCCCGATGCCGGTGATCGTACCGCCGGTGCCTACCATGGCTACGACTGCATCGAGATTGCCGGCAGTATCGTGCAGGATTTCGCGGGCGGTGGTTTCGCGGTGAACGGTCGGATTGGCCGGATTCATGAATTGCTGCGGCATGAAGTAGCCATGCTCTCTCACGAGTTCCTGGGCCGCGTATACCGCGCCCGACATGCCCTCGATGGCCGGTGTAAGTACGAGTTCAGCGCCGAGCAAAGCGAGGAGTTTGCGCCGTTCCACGCTCATGTCTTCCGGCATCGTGAGCAAGAGCCGGTAGCCCTTTACCGCGCAGACAACCGCCAGGCCGATGCCCGTATTGCCGCTGGTTGGCTCTACAATCGTGTCACCGGGATTGATCTTGCCCTCTCGTTCCGCCGTTTCGATCATGGCAAGGCCGATGCGGTCTTTCACGCTTCCGCCCGGATTCCGCGACTCGATCTTGGCGAGCACCTTTGCCGAATCAGGCTCCGGCAAGCGATTGAGACGAACCAGCGGCGTGCGCCCGATCAGTTGCAGCACATCGTTGTATATCATGGGCGGCAGAGCGGGCGTTTCGGACATCTTATTCCCTCTATTCACGTGAATCTAGCGCAAATCAATGGTATCGATCAGTGGAATACGGCGGCCAAGCGAAGCTGCCACGCTGCTACGGCACTGCCTAGGGTTCAACATCCGCTTGCTGGACGGTAGCTTCTTGACCGGCAAGAGGTTGGAGCTGGCCCATGGTCGCAAGGCTCTCCTGCATCATACTGCGCACGGCAGGCAGGTTCGGCCTCAGTACCTTTGCTCCCGATTCTAGTTCATCGTCGTCTACCAAGTTTCCTTCATAGTCGATTACTTCGCTATACACACGCTCCAGCGGGATCGCCAGGCCGAGCCTTGCCAATCCAACCACACGCTGGGAAGCGATAGGAAAGTTGGTATCCACCATCGCGTGAAGCTCGTCGACGAGCAGAGGCGCCTTCACGAGACTCTGGAAGGTAAGCAATTGCTTGAGGGCCACCACTGCCTGCTGCTGCCGGTCGATACGGCCGAAGTCGCCGCGTGGATCGTCGAATCGCGTCCGCACGTAGCGGAGCAATGTATCGCCGCCCATATGGTGCACACCGCTCTTGATGATAAAGGGATCGAAACCTGTATCGTCTTCGTTTGGAAAGCGATAGTCGTTGATGTCACATATTACGTTGATCTCCACGCCGCCCAATTCATCGATAATACGCCTAAATCCTTCAAAGTCAATTGTAAGATAGTATTGAATTGGGATGCCGAGCAGAATCTCTGCCGATTCCATCACGAGGTCCGCGCCGCCGTATCCGAAGAGTTCATTGATGCGCAGGTTTTGATACCCGGGAACCATCGAAACCACGTCGCGGGGAATGGAGACCAACATCGCGGCTTTCTTCTCTGGATCAACGGTCACCACAATGATGGTATCCGCGCGGCCTACGTCATTTGCGCGCGTATCTACCCCTATAATTACAACGCTGAAGGCTTCCGTTTCGGGCCAATCAGGAATTTGGGGATCATCGATAGTGGATGTGTCCTCCAGGATCTTCTTCTTCACGCCGGAGTTATCATCGGGATTCTCCCCTAGCGGAGCTCCGCTTGTTGCCGTAGGGCTCGCCGTTGAGCCTCCTTCCCGATTCAGGAACCACGCCGCGCCCCCAAGAAACGAGAGCAAGAGAAGTACTGCCACGCCCAAGCCAATAACCACACGCCACCATGGCACGCGGCGAGGAGAACGAGGAGAATAATGAACCCGTCTCTGCATATACGGCCTCGGTTGTTTCCCTTCTTTGCCGGGTGAGCCACTTTTGCTAACTATTTGCAAGAGTTGCCAATCTCTCTAATTATGCCACCCAGAATGCGCTGGAACAAACTTCGGTTCACCCCGAAGAGCTATCGGCCTGAACACCGTTTACGTGAATTGACGAGCCCACCAAAGTCACTGCATGCGACGGCAGCAATCTGCGGCGCGGACGGGCGAACCGCGAGAATGAGACCGCATTGAACACTTAAGCGTGTATACTCGGTAGGCGGAAGGAGAACAGAGTAGTGGACATCTTGGCGCAGTTCCATTTAGACGACCAGGTCGCCATTGTGACGGGCGCGGGCAGCGGAATCGGCAGAGCAATTGCCGCCGCATTGGCTGAGGCGGGCGCCCGCGTCGCCTGTGTGGATAGTCTCGCGGAACGCGCCGACGAGACTGCGCGCCAGCTTGCCCAAGCAGGGCACACGGCGCTTGCCATCCAGGCGGACATTACCAGCGAGGACGCCATGCGGCAGATGGTGGCTACCACCGAAGCACAACTCGGCCCGCTTGCCATCTGCTTTGCCAATGCGGGCGTGGCCGAACGACGCAGCAATCTGATAGATGCTTCGCTGGAAGAGTGGCAACACGTGCTGGATGTTGACCTAACCGGCGCGTTCCTTACCGTGCGCGAAGCGGCCAAAGTAATGATTCCGCGCCAACAAGGAAAGATCATCGTTACCGCCAGCGCGGTGGGCTTCGTCGCTTCGTTTCACCACGGCCTTTCTCGCGCCTACGGTTCTGCGAAAGGCGGCGTGATCAATCTCATCCGTTCGGTAGCCGTCGAGCTTGCGCCCCACAACATCCAAGTTAACGGCTTCGCCCCCGGTTATACCCGTACGCAAATCGGCGGCGGACGCTACCTGGCTGAAACGCCGGAGACTGCCGCCTTCGTCGAATCAGTGCAGGCGCGCTGCCCCGCCGGACGGCTCGCCGAACCGGAAGACTACGCCGGAGTCGCGGTGTTCCTCGCCTCCCAGGCCTCCAACTTCATGGTCGGACACACTGTGGTCGTGGACGGCGGCTGGCTGATCGTGTAGCCCGCTGCCAGGCAGTCTCATGTGCTGTTAACCCATCGCGGTGGGCCTCACTTGGAATCTCATGTGCGCGGCTGGATTCTACTTACGAAAGTCCTGGTCCGCAATCGGATTGGGATCGCATTTTCAAAATGTGTTGCGCTCAAAGCAAGGCCTTCATCCCACTCAACCTCGTTTCCGCGCAAGCGGAAGACAATCTCTTCTGCATTGTTTCCGCTTTCCCCATTTCCTGGAAGAGCAGGGGAGTGCATCCCGTAATAGCAGTCAGCTCCTCTGAAACGCGCGTTGGTCAAATGACATTCGCGGCCCCACCCGCGTAGCGCGGGATTGAAACCTGTGCCTGCAGCCCAAGACCAAGCTGCCTGCCGCTAACGATCATCTTGTGATAGGCTAATACAAACTATGTACTCCTACAGCGCAAGAGAGGCAAGCGGTGGACGATTATCCATGGGTCGCACTGGTGGGCCCATTCCCAAAGGCGCTTCGCCCTAGTACACGGTGGCGCGACCGCTACCAGCGAGTGCCCCGCACGATTCAAACATGTGAGCTTGAAGGAGCATTGGCAGATCCGACGCTCGACAGCGTCATACTGTACTGGAACCTCGCTGATCGGCTCACCCTAGCTCAGCGCGTGTTGGCAACTAATCGGCCCCTGTGTCTCCCCGGACCGCTGACGCCGGACGAACTGCAGCTTCTCCAGTCCTCTTCGTCTTCACCATTCCTTGGCGCTGCGAGCCTCGTGTTGCCTGCCGTACGCGCGATGAAACTGGCGCTCGACCCAGAGAGAACAGGCCCGGCGCGTTACGTTGCCGTGAGACGGCTAACCCGATCCGCCCCCACGGCCCCGCACTTTGCGCCGTTAACGGTTGCCCTCGTTACTGCAGCCACATTGATAGACGACACTCCGGAGTGGGTCTTTGCCAGTCGCGCCGAGTACAAAGAGACCACCACCATCATCGTCAACCTTCACTACCCGTCTGCCGAGGTGATGGCAACCTGGGTGCAGGTACCGGACGGCCCGGTGCACGATGATTGGATGGTGTACGGCACAAAAGGTATGCTGCACCAACGCGACGAGGCCGCCGACCACACGCTCGCCGCCCATCTCTTGGACCACTGGCTGAGCGTGCGCAGCGGGCGTGACGAACCACTCATGTGCGCAGAACAAACCCTTACCGCCGAGCGCCTTGCCCAAGCAATCGACCGCTCGCTTCAAGAACGACGCCGTGTGGCGTGGCAGGAGGTGGCAAATGGCTGAGAAACTGCGGGTGGGCTTGGTAAGCGGCGTCCGCCATCAAGAAGACTACGCCACGGTCTTTGCGCGCCACCCTGACGTAACTCTGGTTGGCATAGCCGACGACGCCGACATCCCGGAGGATTACCACGATCTCAACCGCGCCATTGCATCAGAACAAGGACTGGAGTACTCGACAGACCTCAATGCGTTTCTCGCCCGCGACGACGTTGACGCGGTGTGCGTGGCGCCGGAGTACGCGCGGCACACACCGCTCGCCCTACGCGCGCTCGCGGCCGGCAAGCACGTGCTGGTGGACAAACCCGTTGGCATTACGCTGGAGCAGTGCGACGCACTGATCGCGGCAGCGCGTCGGAGCACGCGCACCTTCGCCTGGATCGCCCGCATCGGTCACCCCTCGCTCCAGCGAGCGCGCGACGCCGTAGCGGCCGGTGAACTTGGCGATATTGTGAACGTGCACGCCCACTTCCTGGTCACCTACGGCAACGGCGAGAAGTGGGACGACGAGGAGCGCACTTTCTTCGACCCCGTCGCCAACGGCGGCGGCGAACTCCTGAATTTCGGGCTTTATCCCCTCTCGGCCATATTGGATGTCACCGGACTGGCCGCCACCGCCGTGCACTGCGTCACCGGTGCGTACTACAACCGCGCCCATCGCGAACTCGACCTTGAGGACATGGCGCTGCTCAATCTACAGATGGAGAGTGGCATCATCGCTTCGGTCTGCGTCGGTCGAGCGCACGTGCCGGGCAATCTGCACAACGGCGATCTCTGGCTGGAAGTAACCGGCACGCGCGGCACTTTGGTCGCCGATGAACTGGAACCTGACGCAGTGCTCTTCGGTGCAACTACCGGATACACCGAACGCCGCTACCGCGAACTCCGCGGTTCACAGGCGCATTTCGATGCTGTCATCGACAACTTCGTTTGGGCTGTCCAAACCGGCGGCACACCCTTCCTCGGCGCCGACGCCGCCGAAAAGGTCATGCACACGGTGTTTGCCGCGTACAAGTCTGCCGAAACCGGCGAAATGGTGAGTATTGAGTAGGCGGATGAAAAAGAGACTTGCAACAGTAATGCTAGGCGCATGCCTGGCATTCTGTGTTGTACTGACCTCTTGTGCCGAAGGCAATGGCACCCAGGTCAGTGGTTCACAACCTCGCCAAGATACCGAGCGCAAAGACCAAGAAACCACCCAAGCTACTGCTACCCCATCGGTGGCAACGCCCAAACTCACCCGTGACGCGTTGCGAAGTGCTGAGTACGTGATCGGCCTTCCAACTTACGGATCATTACAAAAAGAGCGGATTGACGCACAGGACCCGCTCGCCTTCGGCGACCTCGATGGCGACGGGACAGACGACGCTGTGGTGGTGCTGTTGCTGGTAGATGGTAACGCCGGGCTTCGCTACCTCGCCGCAGTCCTTAATGAAAACGGCGCGCCGGGGCACGTTGCCTCCGCCTTCTTAGGACTCAACATAGGGATTGACTCGGTCGCAATCGCAGACGGGGTCGTTACGCTGCAAACAAAGCAACTCGGCCCTAACGACCCGACTTGCTGCCCGACGAAAGAGGTCGTGGTTACTTTCCGGTTGACTGACAACGCATGGCACTTAATCGCCGAGACACCGGCCGGTCAAGTCGCAGCCAATTTCCACGCTCATGTTGACGCTGCTCTCATCGCGGAAGCTTTGCGATTAGTACATTCTTCCGAGGGAGGAGGTTTCTTGGCCACGGATTTCTTGGAGGCAGGAGGTACGGTAACGTTCGACGACGCGCCATTTCAGAACCTGCCCGACGTTTCCGATATACCGTTTGATACTGTCTTGGATGTGCAAGAAAACCACATTTACGTTGGCACTGCCCATCGCAGTGAAAATGCGGAGACGCTTGCCGCGTTGTTGACGGGGACCTTGGTCACTAGCCTTCAGTTTAGGCTAGGAGGGGATCCGGATTCTGAGGATGCCTGTTACCAGGAGATACAAGCCGCCTATCACGCGCGGGCCGCCCTTTGGCAAGAATTCTTTGGCAGTAGTGGCAAGCCGAGCCCAAATCTCCAAGAAGCGTTTCTCAACCAAATCCTGCAACGCCTGCTGAGTGGCGCCTTACCCCATTGGGTGCGGGGCATTCTCTACTTTCGGCAATTCTGCGGGCAATTCGGTGCGCCGTCCACGCCGACGCCTACGCCCATAGCGCTGCACCCTACTCCGACCCCGGCGCCAACGCTTACGCCTACACCGACACCAGCGCCAGGGGGCTTCGACTCTGCGAGAATGGAGCACGTCTTCCGCTTCCTCGACATATTTGCGAAAAGGGTGCTGGCGGAAATCCACGAAGTGAATCCTGGCGGTAGTGTAGCGGGAATGCTGGTGGCCGCGTACGCTCGCAACATCGACGCACTGCCCACAGTATACATAATTCACTTGTGGGCAGTGGGCGGCCCTGAGAGTGACCATGCACTTGCCGGCATAGACGCATTCGGGCAGGCGTACTTCAGAGAACCCAGGCACTACCTCCAACTCGCTGACACGTGGCTTACCAACTACCTGGCTGATCCTTGCAGCGTTTCCGAGGATGCGCGCTCCTGGGTTATAGAAGCTGAGGAAAGGTCTCCGGGAACACTGCGCGCCAATATACGTGCGGCAGTAACCCCACAAGAAATTGTGCAGTACGTCTTGCCCACGATCTATGAGCAAGCGGAGGAGGCGCTCTACGAGAACCCGAATCTCTATCGCTGCGTAGGTTGATTCTCTGCTAGAATAGGAATAATACAAAAGGGAAAGCCGCCAGTTCATACCTGGCGGCTTTCTCCAACATGACAAGGAGTTTGTTAGACATGTCTGATGTTATCTTAGACTGTCCCCACGATCGCGCCAAGGGGCACACTGGGTGCGAAGTAACGCAAGCCAGGCAACAATATAATGAGCGCATGCCCCCCTTTGCCTTCATCTGGAACGTCTTTAGGCGCGAACACAAGCACTTGTGCATCATCTGCGACATGGAGAGAGTCATCCACCGTGTTGGAAGACTGCGGGGCAGCACTAGGCCACTCCTACGGCTCTTTGCATGAAGTCATCCCAAGGCGTCTCTGAGCGCCGGGTGTTGTACTTGAACGCCGCCTCGGCGGAGGAGCGCGCCTGGGCTATAGCAGTTGAAGAAAGGGCGCCGGGCACACTGGCCGCCAGCATTGCTCTCGCCTCGTGGTCAGGGCCGGACAGCCTGCTAAAACTCTACATTAAGGCTGCCTACGAGACAGCGGAGTCTGCTTTCTACGATAACCCCAACCGGTACCGTTGCACTCGCGCCTGACGCGTGGGGCAAAGATGTGCACCCGTTTGCGGAGAACCCTCATTCAGGTATAGGGCAGTTTTTGCGTACGTCCAACAATCCTCTGAGGCTAGACAGGATTGAAGGAATACCCCATCATCCTAGCTTTCTCACCTGAGTGAGAGAGTCACTTTCTTCTGCTCAAGTATGCCCAAGAGCCACTTTACGCAGGAAAGACAAGGTCGTGCGTTGGCTGTCCGCGCGATGTAAAGGCACGACATGTCGTGCCCCTACATGACTTGCCTGCAACGGAGGATTCGATGCTGCGCGCTGCCGCCAGCAAAAACGGTAGCGCAGGTTTGAAACCTGCGCCAATCAGAGAAAGAAAACTGAGCTTAGCGGGTAAGGCGCGCTCACGGAATCCACTTCAGGATCGCCACCGCAACCCCTAGCGCCGCAACGAAGATCATTGCCAGTTGCATGGTCTGGCGGTTGAGGCGCTGTTCAAGTTCGGCGCGCAAGCGTAATTCTAGCGCCTGCAGTTCCGTCCGCAGACTTGCCTGACTAACGAGGTCGCAGTTCTTCATCTCTCACACCAACTAAGCGCCTTGCCTAAGTGGGTGATTGCTTCTAGCTCCAAGCGCATTGGGTACCCACAAGGGGTACCCCTACACGGATGGTTCTGCAATTCTACGTAAGCGATGACTTACTCCACAAGGAATGGGCCAGCATAGCGCGATATTGACACCTTGGGCCGTTTATTCACACACCGCGCCTCTCGCGGCGGAGGTGACTAGCTTGGCGTATTTTGCTAGCACGCCTCTCTTGTAGCGCGGTTCGAGGGGCTGCCAGTGCTTGCGGCGTTCTGCCAACTCGGCATCGTCAACGTGCAGCGTCAATTCTTGGTTGTCGCCGTCTATCGTAATCTTGTCGCCTTCCTGGATCAGGCCGATGGGGCCGCCCATGGCGGCCTCGGGCGCGACGTGGCCCACCATCATGCCGTGGGTCGCGCCGGAGAAACGTCCATCGGTGATGAGACCCACGGAATCGCCCAGGCCGCAGCCAAAGACCGCGCCGGTCACGGCCAGCATCTCGCGCATGCCCGGCCCGCCTTTCGGGCCCTCATTTCGAATCACGATCACGTCGCCCGGGTTGATGTGGCCTTTCACTACGGCATTGAAGGCGTCGTCCTCGATTTCGTACACCCGCGCCGGGCCGGAATGCACGCGATTGGCCACTCCCGCTACCTTTACCACCGCGCCCTCCGGCGCTAGGTTCCCGCGCAAAATGACCATGGTGCCGCCAGCATAGATCGGATCGTCCACCGACCGCACGATGTCCTGACCGTTCGCGTTGACTTGCGCGCCTGCCACGTCGGTTGCGAGCGTATTTCCCGTGACCGTGAGGCAATCGCCGTGCAGCAGTCCGGCCCGCAGCAGGTTCTGCATGATGAGCGGCACGCCGCCCACCCTGTCCAAGTCGGCCATCACGTATCTGCCGCCGGGACGCATGTCAGCGATGTGGGGCACGCGCTTGCTCACGCGGTCAATGTCGTCGAGATCGAACGGAATGTCCGCTTCCCAGGCGATGGCGGGCAAGTGGAGCGCTGCGTTGGTGGAGCCACCGGCAGCGAGCGCGACGGAAACGGCATTCTCTAACGACTCTTTTGTAATGATGTCAGACGGGCGACGGTTGTTTCGCACGCAATCCATCACCAGATGTCCGGCATCCACGCACACCTGATCGCGGCGTTCGTCCATTGCCGGGGGTGAAGCACTGCCGGGTACCGAGAGCCCCATAGCTTCCAGCGCGCTCGACATGGTATTTGCCGTGTACATACCGCCGCACGAGCCCGGGCCGGGGCAGGCGTGCAACTCAAGGTCGGTCAGTTCGTCTTCGCTCAAGTTTCCGGCGGCGTGGGCACCCACGGCCTCGAAGACGTCCTGGATGGTTACGTCCTTGCCCTGCCAGCGCCCCGGCATGATGCTGCCGCCGTACACGAAGACGCTGGGGATGTTGAGACGTGCCATGGCCATCGCGCAGCCCGGCAAGCTCTTATCGCAGCCGGCAATGCAAACCACACCATCCAACCGCTCGCCAATTGCCACCGCCTCAATCGAATCCGCTATGATCTCGCGCGTCACCAGGCTTGTGCGCATACCCTCCGTGCCCATGGCAATGCCGTCGCTTACGGTGATCGCAACGAACTCAATCGGCGTGCCTCCGGCTGCGCGGACACCTTCCTTCACCTTCTGGGCCAGGCGATCCAAGTGGTAGTTGCAGGGCGTGACCTCATTCCACGTGCTCGCGACGCCGATGAGGGGCTTCGCCAGATCCTCGCTGCTGAATCCCATAGCGTGAAACATAGATCGCGCGGGCGCGCTTTTCGGCCCTACAGTTATGTCTTTGCTAAACCGTTTGACGTCCACGTTCGCATCGTCACTCATTGGTCTCGCTCTCCTCTTTTTGGACTGTGTAGCGCTCAGTACAAGACTGTTTCCAATTCCCAAAAGAGTTGGAAACGGGGACAGTCTGCCGGCATGCGCGATCGGAAATCTCTGAAATCTATCCCAATAGTACAACGTATCTCAGCAAGGACGGGCTGCTAACACGTAATGGGCCTCACAGCGACTTGCAACTATATGGTAGAAGGATACCACCCCACTGTGCAGGATGCCGCACTACAGCCTATCAGGCAAGCAATTTACCGCAGGCCAAGTGTCCCCTGGTCATAGGCATTACGGATCAAGCTAATCTCCGATTGCAACTGTGCTCAATGGCGCCCGCCATCGAACGCAGGTTGCAAACGTGTCCTGAGCCTGTCGAAGGGCCTGCGCTACCGGAGTAACCATTCTCGCCCCGCACTATCACATGTCGCTATAATCACAGTGTTCAAATCTGAATTAAGGTTACTACTATGACTCCACGCATACGCGTTTCAGTGACACCATCGGTAGGCACGGCCGGCGAGTACGGCACCTGGGTCGTGCGGTGCACTATTGCCGAGGGAGAACTCGGTTCCGGTGACACGATTGCCGTGGCATTACCCAACACCTGGCACGCCTGGCTGCGCAACTCGGCAAAAGGCGTGCACAGCCTTGATCCCGCGAGCCCCAACTACGTCTCCGCCCGCGCCTCCCGCAACAACGTGGAAATCCGCTGCACCGTACCCGAGGGCTCGACCGAGGAGTACGAGAAGCGTACGCGGGATGCTCTAGCCGGGCCTCCCAACCGGTGCGCGTACCATACTGAGGTGACGGTGACTAAAGGCGTACTGCGGGCCGGCGACTGGATAGATATCGCATACGGCGATACCAGTGGCGGCAGCCCCGGCTTCACCGCCGCGCTGCATCCCAACGGCCCGGAACCCGTCCGCATCGCCTTGCTTTCCGCTGAAATTGGTGGGGGAAAGGACGTGTTCCCTGAAGTGGAAAGTCCCCTCCTCGTAACCCAGGCAGCGGCACCGGCGGAGATCGTGGCATATGCCCCCTCTCATGCCCGCGTCGGCCATGAAGCAGCGTGCCACGTCATCGCGCTGGATTCCTGGCAGAATGCCGCCACCTCTGTGCGTCTCACGTTTGCGGTAACAGTCGCAGAAGGCCACGCGGACTGCCCCGAGACCGTCTCGCTTAATCCGGACACAGGCCGGTGTGTGGTGCCGTTTACGCCAACTGCACCCGGCGTTCTGCGTTTAGAGTTCACCGCCATCGCAGAGTCACAGGCACCCTTCGACAGGCTCAGGGCGAACGGTAAAAAAGCATTTGGAGCGCAGTCGAACCCGGCCCTCTGCGCTGCTGACCTGCCTGAAGAGCGCGTCTTCTGGGGAGATCTCCATTCCCACGCGCGACGCAGCTTCGATGCTACCGGCGACCTGCCCTTCCACTACGCGCGGGACGTGGCGCGCCTCGACTTCTACGCCCTCACCGACCACGTGGAGCAATTGTCAGACGAGATGTGGGAGGAGATCCGGCTCGCGACTCACGATTGGTACGATCCAGGACGATTTGCCACAATTCTCGGCTATGAAGCCACCTTCCAGTCGCCGTGGGCGCACCATGACGTGTATTTCCGCGAAGACGGCGATGTGCGCATCGGCGCGCACAACGGCACAGTGCAAGACTTGTGGCGGCAACTGGTACCCGGAGAGGCAATGACGATACCTCATCACACCGGCGTGCGCTTTTCACCAAAGGCGAGCAACCTGCCCGGCGGCACCGGCCCGAACATTGATTGGCAGTACGCCAACGACGCCTTCCGCCGGGTCGTCGAGGTGTACTCCGGCCACGGCCTCTGCGAGTACTACGATCCGGATCATCCCTTGGCGTACCAACATTGCGACTTCTCGCTCAATGACTCTGCCCGGGGCCCCCATTACGCGCAAGACGGCTGGCTCGCGGGACAGCGCATGGGCACGATCTGTTCATCGGACAATCATCAAGCGCAGCCGGGTAAGCGGCAGACCGGTCTCGCGGCAGTCTGGGCGCCCGCGCTTACGCGCAGCAGCATCTTTGATAGCATCCACAACCGCCAGACCTACGGCACTACCGGGGCGCGCATTCTACTCAAAGTGTGGGTGAACGATACGTTCATGGGGCAAGAGACCGCCAGCGGCAATGGCGTGACGGTACGCGTTTGGGCTGTCGGCACGGACGAGATCGCCTGGATCGAAATCCTGCGCGGCGATCTGGACGCTCAGCGCTTCGAGGTGGTCTACCGCCAAGAGCCGCAAGCGGCTGAGTGCGCGTTCACCTGGGACGATCCGCAGCCGGTTGCTAACGCGCTCTACTATGTGCGGCTGTGGCAGAAAGATCCTGTGGCGGGCCGTGTGGCACAGGCCTGGTCAAGCCCCATATGGGTTATCCAAGACCAATAGATCGTAGCTCAAGTGAATTGTAGTTCTTACTTTGAATAAGTCTACCGTTCACCTTTCGACAGGCTCAAGGCGAACGGTAGAAGAAAAATGAAATTTATAGTCGCTCTCTCCCCTAGGAAACCGTTGCCTAGATTCGTCATTCCGGCGAAAGCCGGAATCCAGGGGAGGGGTAGTGCGTTGTGACTTGCCCAAGAGACTCAATCACCCCCGTCTCAACCCTCCCACATCAAAGGGGGAAGGAGATTCCCAAAGGTCTCCTAATGGTTTGCTGCCTGGCATAAAACCCGTAGGAGCAGGCCGGTTGGCAGGGAAAGTTAGGACTCACCAAGAAACCGGCGAAAGACGTCGCGCCCGCGATACACGCCCTGCGCGCCCAGTTCTTCCTCGATACGCAGCAGTTGGTTGTACTTCGCCAGCCGCTCCGAGCGCGTGATCGAGCCGATCTTGATCTGACCAGCATTGGTGCCCACCGCTAGGTCGGCGATGGTCGCGTCCTCGGTCTCTCCCGAGCGGGCGGACACCACAGCCAGATACCCATGTGCGCAGGCCAAGCGCAGTGTGGCTACCGCAGCCGTCAACGTGCCGACTTGGTTCACCTTGACGAGCACGGCGTTTGCCGCACGCCTATCAATGCCCTCTTGTAAACGCTGCACGTTCGTAACAAAGAGATCGTCGCCGATGAGTTGGACCCGCTCACCTAAGCGCGTCGTTAGTGCTTGCCAGCCGTCCCAGTCATCTTCCGCCAGACCGTCTTCAATCGAAATAATCGGGTAGTCATCGACCCACTGCGCGAGCAGCGACACCATCTCCTCGCTGGAGAGTTTTCGATCCTCGGCGTGCAGGTGATACAGGCCGTCGCTATAGAAATGGGTCGCCGCCACGTCGAGACCGATTGCCGCGTCTTCCCCCGGACGGTACCCGGCTCTTTCTATCGCTTGCACCAAGAGCCGCACTGCAGCCTCGTTTGCAGCGAACACGGCATTATTTGCACCGGCTGCGCCTTCAACCGTATCCACGGCTGGGCCGTATCCGCCTTCGTCAGCGACCAATGTGCTTGCGCCGCGATCCGCCAGGATTTCACCCATGGCGTAGTAGACGTTGCGCACCATCACCAGCGCGTCGCTGAAGCTCTGGGCGCCCACGGGAATTAGGAGAAAATCCTGAAAGTCAACGATGCCCCTCGCGTGCAGTCCGCCGCTGAGGATGTTCACCATAGGCACCGGCAACTCACGTGCCAGGCTGCCACCCAGATAGCGGTAGAGTGGGAGACCGAGGCTCTCTGCCGCCGCGTGGGCCGTTGCCAACGAAACACCAAGAATTGCATTGCCCCCCAAACGGCGCAGGTTGAGGGTGCCGTCCGTATCCAGGAGCAGAGCGTCGACCTCGTGCTGACGTATAGCGTCCATTCCAAACACTGCTGGGCCGAGCACCTCGTTCACGTGGCGCACGGCGTGGCGCACACCTTTACCTTGATAGCGGGCAGAATCGC
The DNA here is from genome assembly GCA_965221905.1 of Chloroflexota bacterium. Lineage (GTDB taxonomy): Bacteria > Chloroflexota > UBA11872 > VXOZ01 > VXOZ01 > VXOZ01. The sequence goes on along the minus strand of OZ244922.1, from coordinate 1,178,449 downwards.
CGTCACGAAACTCCAGAGCCTCGTGTCGTCCGGTGGAAGCGCCGGAGGGCACGATAGTACGACCGCGCGCGCCGCTCGAGAGCGTTACGTCCACTTCCACCGTCGGCACGCCCCGCGAGTCAAGCACCTCTCTGGCGTGCACGCGCCTAATCGTCGCCGAGGGTTTAGCTTTGTCATTCCCGCGTTTAGTTCTGTCATTCCCATGAAAACGGGAATCCATCTGCCTGGATCGCATTAGTGCGCCGCCTCCCGCGCAATACACGCGTATATGTCGGAAATCGTTGCAGACTGTTCGTGCAGAATGAAACGGCTCACGCGCCGCACGGTTTCTTTGGTCGGTTCGTCCGTAATGTACTCGACGGGTGACTTGCCATCGATGCGCGCCAGCATAAGACAGCCAAGCTGGAGCCGTGTCTCCGCCAGCAACTCTGCCCAGTCTATTGCCGGCAGTTCGTTACAATATGCTTCCAGCATTGCCGTAACTGCCTGGAAGTACGCCGTTTGAACATGCGCATTGACGATTGACTTGATGAGCAGGTGATTGACGCAAAAGGCCAGGTCAAACGCCGGATCGCCCCAGTGCACCACCTCGAAGTCGAGCAGGAGGATAGATCCCGCATGGCTGCCGTCACTGCTGGGCAGTGAGGCGGTCTCTTCCGGTAGCGTAGGTTTGCAACCTGCGCTAGGAGTCACTGCCCTTGTTGTCTCCCGCGGTGTTGTCTGGCCCGCCGTGTTTCCGCGCGAGTGGGTATCTACCGCGGCTCCTTTTCCGTCACTCTCACGTAACGCTTGCCCCGTACTCGAAATAGTGCTGCATTCCGCCGACCTTCTCTGTCCGTCATTCCCGCTTGCGCGGGAATCCATCTTCTCGCGTAATACAAACATATTCTTCGGACTATAGTCCCCGTGCACCAGCGCCAGCTTCCGCGCCTTCATTTGCGCGATTGCCCGCGCAACCACCGGCTTCACCGACGGATACTTCTCCGCAATGGTGTTGTAGTACGGATCGACCCGCAACTGCCAGAAGACTTCGTCATTGATGAACCGCTCCCGCACCGCCGGATCCTGTATGGCGTGCATCTGTGCCAGCATGCGGCCCGCCGCCGCTGCCACCGGCAATTCCACCTCTCCCGCGAGCAGATCTTCCTTCCAGAGCGTCGCCGAATCAGGCGCGCACGACATGCCGTAGATGTAATTCTCCTCATCGATGAAATGGACCGTCGGCACGGCCCCGGACGGTAAGTGCCCTGATACGACACGCAGCGCCTCAGCCTCACGCACCGCGCGGTCAATGCGGGACGGCCAATACGCCGCCACCCGCAGTTCAGGCAGCGCCTGCTTGAGCACCAAACACTGTGTCGGTGTCGTGACTTTGAGCACAATATTCGAGACACCGCCGCCCAGCGCTTCAACTGTCAGTTGAGCATCAATTCGCAGCACGCCCTGCGACGCCAGATAACGCCCAATCTCCGCACCGTCCAACTTGTCGAGAGCAAGCATTACATTGCACTCCGCCAAAGCCATGTCAAACAGTAACAGGCGAGCTGACTGCACATAGAGCGACTACGCCTCAATTGCCCTAGCTTTGATGGCACATTCTAACTCCTCCAGGGTAACGGCCGGGCCGTGATGCTGCAGCACGCCGTACAAACGGCCGATTGAGCGGACCTTGATGATCCGCACTTCACTTTCCAGGACGACATAGCGCACCCGATCGCCAGTCTGCAGGCCGAGGGCATCGCGCACTGCCCTAGGCAGCGTCGTTCGACCGCCAGTAAAGATTCTGGATTCAAACACCAATGAGTCTCTCATTGCCACTGCTCAGACAAAATATTCTTGAATCTATAGCATGCAAAGGGAACAGCCGCTGTGCAACTTGCATTGGCTTTGCACGAGCGTAGGCGCGCTTACAGCTAGTAGAGGTGTGAGAAGACTTCTAAGCCACAGTAGCTAACGTAAAAGCAAATTACCGGAAGGTCTCTGGCCCAAGAGGCCGGTAAACTCTATCATGCCTCCCAGGACCCCACTCATCCGGGCCAAGTCCTTCTTCGTCGAACAGCGGATAGGTGTCCGAAAGTCCGAACGTAAAGGCAGAAAGCCTAAGTTGGAGCCGCTGCGAATATACCATGAGATTGAAGAGACCTTCAGGATACCGGCCTATGAGGAGCACGGGAATCCAGGTGAACCAGTACACGAGCACGACCAGAAGTCCGATTACAAATAGGAAGATGAAAAAGGGGACGAGTACGGCAAACCGGAAGATTCCACCAACCAATGGCAGCGCAAGTAAGCGGTTCGGCTGGGTCGGCATCGCAAATTCAAGCCGTATCTCGTCGCTAGATTCGAGCGAAAATCCAGGGTACGCATCGCTGAGGCCGAGAAAGAAGCAGTTGGCTTTGGCCGTGAGCCGCATCGAACCCACGGCGAGAGCATAGGCAGGCTCCCAGTACTTGCCGGTAAAGAGCACAACAAACCCGTTGATGATGCTGAGGACAATTGCGGCGATATCTACGAACAACAGCCAGATACTCACCGGAATCACGATCAAGAGCTTGATGGCGCCGCCGATCACCGGAAACGCCCATAGCCTGTTTGGGTTCTGGATGTGTTCGATACGCAACATTTGATGATCTCTGTCTTTGGGTCGGAGCGCCGATGCCAATGCCCAGACTCTTCGCTATTCTGACCGTTTGGCCCCTGAAGCGCTCAAACTGCCTCCGCAAGACATCGCATTCGCACATGGCATTTCCGGGGCTTGTCACTACCACCTTACTCAGGCTGCAACCACATCGCAAGATACGATGCGACCAATTCGGAAGACCTCCCAAGCGCGTCTTGCTCCGTCGAGCACTTTCCATTCCTCAACGACCAATGGTCGATTACCCTCCGTATGCCGTACACTGATGAGCACCGACGTGAAATAGGCAAGCACAAGCGCCATAGAACACCTGAAGCCAAGGAGCATCACATGATTAGAATCACAAGCAAGGTCGAGTGCGGCAACGGCAAGGCAATCGAGCAAGTGGGGCCGGCCCACTTCCGCTTGCAAGTTGACGGCGATAAGCAGAGCGGCTACTGCGCCTACTTCTGCTTCGACATCATCAACGAAGGGCCAGCCGCGGACGTGACAATCGAGCTCTGGGAAGATGCAAAGTTCGGAAAGCCCACCGGCTTCCGCACGCTCTTCCCCACGACGATTTGGTTCAAGCCGGTGGACTTTCATCGCTACCGGCCTTTGCCGGGCACGCCGCCCGCCAGTAGTGAGGGTCACATAACCTTCACGGTACCCGTGGAAGAAGACCAGGACGTGCGCGTCGCTATGACCTACGTCGCGCCGTACAGCGAGGTCGCCGCGCTCCTGCGCGAATTTGCGGCAGCGCGCGCCGACCGCTGCTCGCTCTTTTCGGTGGGCACGACCGTACAGGGACGAGATATTCTCGGACTGCGCGCAGGCACGCCGGGCAAGCCGAAACTCTTCTGCGTGGCCGGTCAGCATCCCCACGAGCACGCCGGCGTATGGGGCGTATTCGGCATTGCCGACTTCATCTCTTCGGCGTTGCCTGAGGCAGAGGCGCTCCGCAGTGAGCTTGAGGTGTTCGTCGTGCCCATGGTGAATCCGGACGGCAACGTGCTGGGCCGCAACGCTTTCAATGCCGAGGGGTTCGACATGTACCAGGCCTTTGGCGACAATCCCGATGCCGCACTACCGGAGGCCCACGAAAGCCGCCTACTCTGGAACTGGGTAGCCACGGAAAAGCCCGCGCTCTGGATGAATTTCCACTGCTTTACCGGCTGGCGGCTCAACAGCGAGTATCCCTACGACGGCTGGTACGAGGTAGCAGACTACACGCTCTACGATAACGCCGACCAGCGTCGGCTCTACACGGCACTATGCGATACGATGCGCCTGGAGACCGACGGTCCCTCCACCCACGAGCGCGCCAGCATCCACCAACCCAACACGCTCTGTTACCAATTCGCCAAACGCCTTGGAGTGCCACACGCATTCTACGAAATCAACAACGGCACCGCGGGCAAGCACTTGGGAGCACAGCGGGCAATTCAAGTCTTCAAACGCGTGACGAATACGCTGCTGCACTATGTGTAATACAGCGCGTTAAAGAGACTAGCAGTTACCTACCGGGTGCACCGCGTGTTGCTCAACGCGCCAGCGCAGACCGTCTCTCCGGCGAAAGCCGGAGTCCAGGGGAAGAGAACGCACTACAAACGGAATCTCGCACGAAAGAAGGCCGGGGACTTGGCGATGGAGGAACAGGCGACAAAAAGGGCAAGTCTCACACTCGCCTAGCGCAGACATGAAACCCACGCTACCTCGATCCTATAGAGCGGACCAGATGGATACCCACGTGCAAGGGAAAGGCCGCTCATCTCATGCGGGAGCGCTATCGCGAAACGAACAGAACGGTTGGCACACACTTATAAAGAACGCCCTACGCCGTTGCCTTGACCCGCTTCTTCTGGGGATGGAGCGCTATTGCCAGCGCTTCGCTCACGTTCTCTACCGGATGGAACGTCATTTCGTCGCGCACGTGTTCCGGAATGTCCACCAGGTCTTTGGTGTTCTCCTTCGGCAAGATGATCGTGCGAATACCGGCGCGATGCGCGGCGAGCACCTTTTCTTTGAGTCCCCCAATAGGCAGCACACGGCCCCGCAGCGTCATTTCGCCCGTCATGGCCACGTCGCGCCGCACCGCCCGCTCGGTTAACGCCGAGATCAGCGCCGAGGTGAGCGTTATGCCGGCGCTTGGGCCTTCTTTCGGTACGCCGCCCGCAGGCACATGGATGTGCACGTCCAGTTTCTCCCAATTGAAGTCCTGCAAACCAAGCCGCTCGGCGTTCACGCGCACATAGCTCAATGCCGCGCGCCCGGACTCCTTCATCACTTCACCCAGCTTGCCGGTGAGAATGAGCTTGCCCTTCCCCGGCACCAAGGTAACTTCCACTGCGATAATGTCGCCGCCGAATTCCGTCCACACGAGGCCGGTCGCCGTGCCTACCTGGTCGTCTTCTTCCGCCATGCCGTGGAAAAACTGGGGCGCGCCCAGGTACGAATTCAGATTTCGAACGCTCACCGAGACCGTCGCGTCGTCGCCTTCCGCGTGTTTGCGCGCAACCTTGCGACAGACCGTCGCCACCTGTCGTTCCAGACTGCGCACGCCCGCCTCGCGCGTGTATTGGCGCACCATGCGCCGCAATGCACCTTCGGTGAAGCGCACGTTACTCTTCTTGAGGCCGTGCTCGGCGCGCTGCTTCGGTACGATATAGCGGGTTGCAATCGGCAGCTTGTCTTCCTCGGTATAGCCGGGAAGCTCGATGACTTCCATACGATCGCGCAACGCCACCGCCAGCGTGTCTATCGTGTTGCCGGTCGTGATGAAAATGACGTGGGACAGATCATAAGGGACCTCGAGGTAGTGGTCCGAAAAGGCATAGTTCTGCTCCGGGTCCAGCACCTCGAGCAAGGCCGCCGACGGGTCTCCCCGGAAGTCAGCGCCCATCTTTTCGATTTCATCCAGCATGAAGACCGGATTCACCGTCCCCACTTGGCGCATCGCCTGCAAAATACGTCCCGGCAACGCCCCCACGTAAGTGCGCCGGTGACCGCGAATCTCGGCCTCATCTCGAATTCCACCCAGTGAGAGGCGGACGAACTTCCGGCCGAGCGCTTGCGCAATGGAGAGGCCCAGCGACGTTTTTCCCACCCCCGGCGGCCCCACGAAGCAGAGAATCGGCGTGCGCACGTCGGGGGCCAGCTTGCGCACCGCGATGTATTCCAGAATGCGCTCTTTGACCTTGGGCAGGCCGAAGTGGTTAGTGTCCAGCACCTTCTTGGCGTGCTCGATTTCCAGGTCATCCGGGCTCGGCTCTCCCCATGGCAGCGCCAGCAGCCAATCGAGGTAGGTTTGGATAACGCTCACTTCCGGGCTGGCGGTGGGCATTGCTTCCAAGCGGTCGAGTTCTTTATAGGTTTTTTCCCTGACGCCTTCCGGTAGGGCCGTCTCCTCCACGCGCTCCCGCAAGGCGGCAATGTCGCTGCTCACCTGATCGGTCTCACCCAATTCTTTGTGGATGAGCTTGAGCTGCTCGCGCAGGAAGCGCTCGTGCTCCTCGGCGTCGGAGGACGTGGGCGCGGCATCCTCGTCGATCTTGCGCTGTAACGCCAGAATCTCCAACTCCCGCCGCAAGTGGGCAATCACCTGATCCGCCCGCGCGTCTATGTCAAGTTCTTCCAACAGTTCTTGCTGCACCGGCGTGGTTAGATCGATAGTATATGCAACCAAGTCTGCGAGGGCGCCGGCATCGTGCGTGTTGATCGCCTGTACGTACGCTTCGTCGGGAAGGTCCTTGCTGAGTTCTACCGCTTCCTTGAAGAGCGCCAGCATCGCCTGCATCTGCGGGGTAAGCTCTTCGCCTTCCGCAGCGGGCGCTTCGACAACAATCGCCTGCACGCGAATGTGCGGGTCCATCTGGATAAAGTGCGTGATCGTCAAGCGGCGTTGTCCCTCCACCAGGATGCTCACGCTGCCGTCCGGCATCTTCAACGTGCGCCGAATCGTGACCTCGACTCCGACAAAGTAGAAGTCTTCAGGATTAACGTCGTCAATGGTAGGGTCGCGCTGCGTAACTACGAAGAGTCTCCGGTCGCCATCAAGGGCATTGCTCACGGCCTCCAGAGACCGCTCGCGCGCCACGATGAGCGGCACCGTCATTCCGGGAAAGACCACCTGATCGCGGATGGCCAGTACCGGCAGTTCCACCGGATTCAACATTGCGTCCATCAAGTCGACCTCACGGTCGCGACGCACCGGGGCCCGCTTCTTCTTGGCTGGGTCACCGTTTGCGGCGTCTGGAGACCCCGATTTCGAGCGACCTTCCGACGGCTTCTTTTTTCTCTCTGCCACTGGTTTGCTCTCTTTTGCCGTTTCTTCTATTTCAGTTTTCCGGTAGAAAACCCACACCGCATCAGGAGAGCGGCAGGGTTATCCTCCCGTATCAAATCGATCTGCGCGCGGTCCAGGCCGGCGCCGACGACAATATTTGCCACAACTGCCTCAGTCAGCAGGTCTCCCGGCGCATGAGAATCGCTGTTTACAACCATGGTAGCGCCGACTTCCCGGCAGACCCGCGCCACCCGCCCGTTTGCGGCACTGTGTCCTTTGCGGGCGGAGAGCTCAAACACGAGGCCGCGCTCACGCCCAACGCAGGCATCATCCACCGTTAGCAATCCGGGATGAGCTAAGAGGTCTACCGCCGTACACTCCGCCGCCGCCGCGTTCGTGCCCGGTGGCACGGGCTCCGAAATCGTCTCGCCGTGCACCGCAACCACTTGCGCCCCTGCTGCTTTGCAGCGCTCTGCGAGCGCGCCAAGCGCGCGCGGGGCGACGTGCGTAATCTCTACTCCGGCGAGAGCCGTGATGGGCAACTCCCGATTAATGACCTCACACTCACGCAACAGGGCTTCACAGACGTATTGGTAGTTTGCATATCCCACGTGGTCGGTGATTGCTATAGCCCGGTATCCGGCGGCAACGGCGCGCTGCACCAACTCCGCCGGTGAGAGCACGCCGTCACTAAGAAAAGTGTGGGAATGAAAGTCAACAATCATGGGTTAATCATTTATTTCGCTGCATGGCCCTGCTTGGGTTTCTACATTCAGTGTACCTAACGGGCATGAGCGGCTACAAACTGCCCCATGCGCCAAGTCTATCGGACAAAGGCCCCCAACGCCTTGGCGATGTCCCCACTATTCACGACCGTTACCTCCCCTGCCTTGGCGAAGGTCGTATCGATCCGCCACCACTGAAACGCCGCCCGCTGCGCTCGGACAACCACCACGTCTCCGTAGTCCTGGACGCTCATGGGCAGACCGTAGCGGTCCAGCCAATTGGGCGTTCCCAAGACGTGGCTGGCGATAGCGGGTACCTCAGCCATGATGGCAATGTGCCGCGCCATCACTTGGTCCCAATTGAGCCCATCGTCCACTGAGGTATCAAATGGCGGGGGAATGAGGTGCTGGGCCGCGAGCACCGGGTCAAATCCCTTTTCGCTAAGAATGTCGAAGACGTTGAGGTAAGTAAAGGACTGGGCGGCCGGCTGCCATTGCAATATGCCCTTCTGAAAGAATTGCGTCGGCCTGCCTTCAAAGGTTATGGCGCGAGTGAGCGGATAGCCGAGCGCCCCGACACCTCCTACCCGTTGAAATTCGGTGAGAAACGGCACTGCGTCGTACCAATCCGAGTCATTCACAACGTCGTAACAGGGCAACGTGACCACCGCATCAGCCAGCGTGGGGGTTTGTCCTGTGGTCTGGCCGTAGCAAGCAAAATCTTCGTTTTCATATTCCGTTAGCAGACGCGGAGGTCCTTCCCTAAAGCGCAGACGGATTGTATACGGCAAGTAAGCGGATTCGGTCGTGAACGACCAGGTGCGGACAAAGGCGCCTACCTCACTTTCCGCGGCATTTCCTGTGATATTCACCGTGAATGTCTGACCGGCGCCCAAGGGAAGATCGGTGATGAAGTAGGCCCAGCTTCCGTCGTCAACACGGCGGTATGGCAAGGTTACCCCGCCCTGATCGACGATCTGCACATTCGTGATCGCAAGGGATTCTTCCAACCAAGGCGACACGCCAACGCTGATGGGACTGCCAACGAAGCCTGCGCTGTCCGGCAGCGGGTTCGGCTGCTCGGTTTTCGGCAAGAAGCCGGTCGGTACGTCCGCTTGCCCTTCACCGGGATAGATGTACAGTCGATCAACATCCTGCGCGCCCTCTAGACAGCCGCCAAAGTTGAACACGCTCCCGCCGGCGCTCTGCCCGTACCCCACGAAAGTCAACGCCGGATGCAACATGACCGTGCGATGATAAACGCTATTCACCAGGGCGTCTACTGCCGCGACCGGATCATCACCAATCGAGGAGGCGGACTCGCCGGAACACTTTCCGGCAAACCCGGCGGCTTGCATGCGGTCGGCTGGTGTCGCGCCGGTAAAGCCGGATTTCAAGGGATCCTGCTGGTGCCCCGTAAACCCATTCACCGCGTAGTATGCCGCGTGCGCCTCCGCTGCCTGCTGCAGAGCAGAATCGACCTGCACGGGAGGCGATTGCGCGTGCGCGCGCAATTCGTTCAGGCGAGCGATCGCTTGCTCCTGGGGACTGGCGTCCGCAGCATGAATAGGCGCGACCGGCACCCATAGGGCGCTCACGGCTGCCAGCACGAATGCCGCCGCCCACCGTGCGATCCCTGGGCCAAGCCAAGGCATCACCGTGGAATGGGAACTGCCGCTAAATGGTCGCAGGTCTCGCAACACGATTCTCCTGGAAGATATTTCCCGTTTAGAGAAAGCCGCTTACTTCCAGAATATACCGATGCCGCCTGCTTCGTCAGCTATGGCTGCGGAGTCAGTTCTCCCGGCCAGTCAGCCAGATCGGACTTGCCCATGCCATCTGACGGTTTCCCTGTGTGACCCGCAGGTAGTAAAAGACAAAAGGTCGGTCGTACGAATACGTGGGCGTGAGCGAAAGCGCCGCCAGGGGCTCGGCGTCGGCCCATGTGCCCTCCCAAACGTCGCTGTTCGGACAGGTATTGAAAACCACCTCGTTGTTGCGTAGCAATTCGATACGGTCAATCCGGTAAGTGCCCGCGACGCGCATGGCAAAATGGCGGGAGCCGTAATCCGCCAAGTCCACCGCAAGGTCGGTACCCATGGGCGCGTTGTTCATTGAGAAGTCCAACAAAATGCGGTCACCGGTGGTGGCGTAGCACCGGCGCTTGTAGAGAGCCTGCCAAATGGAATCACGAGTCAAAGTGGGTGCGATCACGCAGGCAAGACCGTTGCCGTCGTCCACGAAGAAGCTGCCCTGGTTCGCCAACCCGTGATGAGAATCGGTGCCGCCGATGAAGCCGAGGCGATGCCCCATAGCCAGCGCCCGCTGCACACTCTTCGGCCCGCCCGTCTCAGAGATACCCCAGCTTGAGCAAATCTCCACCAACCGCTGGTGCGTATCGTTGCGGTATTCCCAATTGGTGACGTTGCCGAACTTGGTGTGGTGGGGAATGGTCAGCGCATCACGGCCTTGTAAAATGTCCCAAAGCTCATTCGGGGTCATGCCGCCCGGGCCAAACGAACAAATGAACTCGGCGCTATCGCCGCGGTGGTAGATGTTCTTGTGACCGTTGGGATTGCCCGTGCCCCACTCATGGCTTACCAGCGTGGCGAACCGGTGAGGATCGTTGAAAACGTTTGAGGTATCCACCACTTCCTGCCAGACGTCGTCGACGATCTCGAAGCGCATCTTGTAGTGGTTGGCCGGTGCGCAGAAGTCGAGACCGGCCACGTCGCGCCCCCACTGAAAGAACTCTGCCGTGGTGCCGGTCCCCTGGCTGTGCCACATCTGGCTGTGCATCTCGCCAAAGTACACGCACCGGTCGGGAAAGAACCCCGCGCCAATGGGGTTGCTCTTGCCCGCGATGCCGGTGGCGGGGTCAACTACCGTAACGCGGTGAATGCCTGTTTGCGTGGCTTGGGCGGAGATGGAAGCGCCCGTGGGCGATGCCGCTTGGTCAAGCGCCACGCTGTTCGGCACGTCAAGGCCATTAGTGGCAATTGTTTGCGCTTCTCCCCGATAACCGGTCGCCGCATTGTAACTGTAACCGTCCACCGGCAGCACGCGAATCGAGAAATCCTCGCCGGGTTGGACGACGGCAGGCGCGAACACCTTGAAGCGTTCAGCGTGTGCGCCCACCACACGCACTGTGGGGTGCGCAGCGGCGCGGCGATACGTCCCATCGCCCTCGCGGTCCACGCCCACCGTGAAGATTGCCACCTGCGCGTAGCGTTGCGCCTGCACCAGATTGCCGTCCGGCGGCCCCAGGATAATACGCACCGAGTCTCCCGGTTCGAGCTCTCCCTCCTGCACCACCACGTCCACCAGGTCCATGTGCCGTCCCCAAGATGCGGCAAGGGCTAGAATCACGTCAGGCCGCGAGCATTCCACGTCAGTGAATGCCCCGTAGCCTACTTTGCGAATCTGCCCGGGCTCGCGGCTGCCGACGGTCTTCAAACCGCGCGGGTAAGGGTTCCCAAGGTGACACTCCCACGTGCTCGGTACCTCCAGCGTGATGTGCGCGCCGGTAGGCAGCGTAAGTTTCGGCCCCAAGATGAGCGTGGCTACGAACGTGTGTCCACTGGCGGCTTCGACCTCATGCGGCGACATCGCCCCATGAAGATCGGCCGGCGGTTCGAATTGCCATGAGCGGTTGATGGGGAACCAATCGGAGGTGTTGTCAAAGAGACGCGGCGTTGGCGGTTTGTTTGGCATGAAAGGCCCTTGCGTCACTAAGCAGAGTTGGTAGGACTGGGCGAGTCCAATGGGCAGTCGCCCTCACCCAAACCCTCTCCCCCGGGAGAGGGATTTTCGGTCAAGCCCACGGTCATTCCAGTGTTTACGATGTTGAAACTCGCAGCAAACCTTCACAGCAACGTTGGCTATGTGCCAGCGAGGCGTAGCACTCAGTTTAGTTCCAATTAACGAGTAGTAGCCGGCGCGGAACTACCTGCCGGGTAGCGCGGCTCCCAATACTAGAGCTGCGGCACGCAGGGCCTGCCGTTGCGCGCCACGGGCAGACCGGCAAGTGCGCAGCGGTTGCCATGCCTGTCGATAGCCGCTTTGGACTTATATTCGTTAATAATCTTATGGCGCGACGTGTGGGAAAAATTGTTGCCTGCCGTGTGCAGCACCATCACGTGGATGAAGAGCACGTCGCCGGGTTTGGCAATCATCGGCACCGGGTCGTAGCCTTCCACCTTCTCGTCGGCCACCGTATGACCATGTGACGTCTCCCACTCGCCCATCAAGTGGCTGCCGGGCAGGACCGTGGTCGAACCCTGGTCAACGTCGTTCGCGTCCAGGTAGATAATCGCCGCGGCCAAGTCCGACGTACTGTGACGCTCGTAGGGCCAGTCCTGGTGCCAGCCTTGGGTGTTGGTGAACCCGGGCGGATTGTTGCGCACCTTGCCGTTGTGAAAGTCGATGTCCGGGCCAAAAAGATCGATGAAGACGTTTACAATGCGAGGATCGGTGACGTTGTTGAACCAGTAATCGCTCGCCAGCGGCTGGTCCATGATGCCCTGCACGTTCTTGGGGTTATAGGGGTCGATGGGATACCCCTCCACCTGCTCCATGAAGTTGTAGCGCAGGACTTCAGGACGGTCATCGGTATTCGTGATCAGGTCGTGAAACTCCCGCCGCATGACCGCCATCTCAGCGGCGTCATACAAGCCCTCCATCACCAGATAGCCGTTATCATCGAAGAACTGCTTCTGCTCCGGCGCCAGTGTCACCAGTTGCGCGGTCGCCATCAGGCTCTCTCCTTCTCAAGTCTTGCCAAGAATCGTCGAAGACAAACACATCTCCGGTTATTATACAATCTTTTCCGCCAGGCAGGCGCAGGTTACGCGCACGACCCGTGCGAACCTGCGCTACCAGGTACCTATAGCCATACCACGTACTCCATGACCTCCAATGTTGCAGCAGACAGTATCGTAGCGCGGGGGCTTGTCCCCCGCCTGTTGGGCAACCAGGCCCTCCACTCTCAGGGCGCTCCCGCAAGCCCAACAGACAATAGGACATACCCGCTAACTGAATTGCACATTTCTTTGTGTGGCGCAGCGATTGTCTACTGCTCCACCAGCACCCGGCCGCCGCCGTGGGAACTCTTGTAGACCGCCTCGCCGAACGTGAGCGCCTTGTAGCTGTCCCACAGGTCGGGGCCGGTGGTCTCCAGCCCCAAGCAGCGGCGGGCGAAGTTGCGCACCTCGCCGGTATAACCCCAGTTCATCTGGCTGCGCCCTAGTCCGGTCCAAGAGGGGTCAACCGTGTAATTGTAGCGGCCAAAGCGCGGCGTCTCGTTCGTCCACTCCTCATGCGGCTGGTACGTGACCTTCATCATGTCCTCGCACACCACGTGGTTCTCAAACCCAATAAGCTCCAGCGTCTCGATGATGTCGCGGAACGCCACCTTTGAATCGAGCGTATTGATGTCCATGTGTCCCACGGTACCGTTGGTGAATTCCAGGTTGATGAGGTAGGAGAAATTTTGCGGGCCCACCTCGTAATAGAGCGCGTTTACGGCTCTCACGTCGCCGCCAAAGAAACGCACCAAATCGAAGATGTGCACGCACTGGCCGATAAGGAACGCCCGCTTGGCGGAATCGATGCCCCAAATCTGCGGGTACTTACCCTGCCCGAACTTCACCTTGAGCACGTGCAGGCCGCCAAACTCCGGCCGCGCCACGATCTCCTTGGCGATGGTGTACACGTCGGCAAAGCGCTTCATGAAACCGACCTGACCCCACGTGTTATTTGCCTCCGCTAATTCGGCCAGCTCCTTGGCCTCAGCAGAGGTGTTGGCCGACGGCTTCTCCGTGTAGACCGGCAGGCCGCGACTGAGCACCACCGGCGCGAGTTGGTATTGCTGCGGCGCCGGGCCGATGGTGAACACGCCGTCGAGCTCTTCGGTATCGAGCATTTTGTTCATGTCGGTATAGACGCGGCGCGCGCCAAAATTGCGGGCATTGCGCTGCGCTTTCTCCTCATCGATGTCGCACACGGCAACGAGATCTATCTCCGGTAAGAGCGGGATCTGCGGAAAAATCGAGGCGGTGGCAAATGAGCCACAACCGATGAAGGCAAGTCTGGCTCGGCGTTCAGTACTCATGGGGAAATTTGCTCCTAGCGTTGTGGCGTAGTGCAGCCAGTTTGCGGTGCGGCTGTCTTTGGCTACCAGTCCACGCCGAGAAGTGTATTACGGCAATTATATTCCCAGGCTGCGCGAGCATCAATGCCGGGCTGTCCCTTTTATTTGCCCGGGCATGGCAGCATTAGCGATCAGTCGCCCTCACCCAAACCCTCTCCCCCAGTAGAGGGCTTTCCGATCGCCCTCGGCTTGCTTTGTCTAAAGTGTCACCGACTGCTCCTTAACTCATGCGCTCATCCCGTAATTCCGGTGCAAGCCGGAATCCAGGAATTCCTAAGCTCTAGCCAAGAAGGGTGCGTAAACTTGCGCTACTTGCGCTAATGGGAAGATTAATTCCCGCGCGAGCGGGAATGACGGATTGATGACGCGAGTGACGGACAGAGATCGCGGGCATAACGGAATGTGCGGCACTTCCTGCCGTAGCGCGGGGGCTTGTCCCCCGCCTCTTGCGCGATCCTAGGCCGGCTTGCTCAGTGCACAGTGAAACCATCCAGATTCTGCAATGCCAGGAATTCACCTGCGCGGGAAAACACCTTGTCGAGCGATGGCGCCTACTGTTCCACCAGCACCCGGCCGCCGCCGTGGGAGCTCTGGTAGACCGCTTCTCCGAACGTGAGCGCTTTGTAGCTATCCCAGAGGTCGGGGCCGGTGCTCACCTCGCCCAGGCAGCGGCGGGCGAAGTTTTCCACCTCGCCAGTGTAGCCGAAGTTGCGCTTGCTGATCGCCAGGCCGGTCCACGAGGGCTCCAAGGTGAAGTTGTACCGTCCGAGACGCGGCGCCTCTGCCGACCACGCCTCTTGGGGCTGGTACTTGACCTTCATCATGTCTTCGCAGACCACGTGGGTCTCCATGCCGATGAGTTCCAGCGTCTCGATGATGTCGCGGGTCCCCACCTTGGAATCAAGCGTATTGATGTCCATGTGCCCCACGGTGCCGTTCACGAACTCCAGGTTGATGAGATACGAGAAATTCTGCGGGCCCACCTCGTAGTAAAGCGCATTCACGGCGCGCACGTCGCCGCCAAAGAATCGCACCAGGTCGAAGATATGCACGCACTGGCCGATGAGAAACGCCCGTTTGGCGGAGTCGATGCCCCAAATTTGCGGATACTTCCCCTGCCCGAACTTGACCTTGAGCACGTGCAGACCCCCAAATTCGGGACGGGCGATAACTTCCTTGGCAATCCGATAAACATCGGCGAACCGCTTCATGAATCCCACCTGTCCCCATGTGCCGTTGGCCTCGGCCAGTTCGGCCAGTTCCTTGGCTTCCGCCGAGGTGTTGGCAGACGGCTTTTCGGTGTATACCGGCAGACCGCGACTAAGCACCACCGGCGCTAGCTCGTACTGCTGCGGCGCCGGTCCGATGGTGAACACACCATCAAGTTCCTCCGTATCAAGCATCTTTACCATGTCGGTGTAAACGCGTCGCGCGCCGAAGTTGCGGGCGTTGCGCTGCGCTTTCTCCTCATCGATGTCGCAGACGGCGACGAGATCGATCTCGGGAATCAGCGGAATCTGCGGAAATATCGAGGCAGTAGCAAAGGAGCCACAACCGATGAAGGCAAGTCTGGCCCGACGCTCGGTACTCATGGGGGAAATTTGCTCCTTGCATTGGGTCGTGGTGCAGCTAGATTGCGGTGCGGCTGTCTTTGGCTGCCAGTCCACGCCGAGAAGTGTATTACGGCAATTATATTCCTACTTGGAATGAGCATCAATGACGCGCAATTTAGCTAGCTGCCCTACGTGAGGCTGGACTTAGGGACAGAGAACGGCCCGTCATTCTGGTGAAAGCCGGAATCCAGAGCTCCGTCGTCACGCGGCCTCTTCCAAGAGATCGAGAACGCATACGCAGTTTTTTCCTTTCCTCAAAACAATGCGGACGGAGGCCGACACGCAGCGGGTATACTCTGTACTAAGTAAACTCTTATATTCACGGCCTGGCGTCAACCTGAAGGATGCCGCCTCCCATCGCATCCAGAACGGGGCACGCGTGACATCAAAGTTAGAGACGAAGGAGCACCACATGAACGAGCGACCGAATTTCCTCATCATCCTTACCGACCAGATGCGCGGCGACTGCATGACCTGCGCGTGGCGCGACTGGCGCGACGATACGCCGCTGCAGACGCCCAATCTCGATAAGCTGGCGGCCGGCGGTGCGCTGCTGACTCGTGCTTATGTCAACAATCCGCTCTGCATGCCCTCGCGCTCCACGCTGCTCACAGGCCTGACGCCGCGCGGACACAACGTGCGCACTAACGGAATCGACCTCGATCCCGCCTTCCCCACAGTTACCGGCACCCTTTCCAATGTCGGCTATCGAACCCACAGTATTGGTAAGATCCACGTGCGTGTGGCGGGCGAGCCCTTGGGTCTTGACCCGGAAACACTCGACCCCCTCGACTTCCCGGAAACCCGCTGGATGTGGCACAACCGCAAGATTGCAAAGTTACCTTCGCCCTACTACGGTTTCGAGAGCACCGAGTTGACCATCGGCCATGGCGCCGGCTTACCGGGCGAACACTACCACTGGCTCGAGCGCGAGCATCCGGATGTGCTCCCCTTCTGGAACCGTGAAGCCTCTACCCCCGCCGCGAGCGGCGCGGAACAGTCCTACCGCATCAACGTGCCGCCCGAGTTGCACTACAACACCTGGATCGCCGACCGCTCGATTGCCTATATGAAAGATGCAGCCGATCAGGAGCAGCCGTTCATGTTGTGGGCCTCGTTTCCCGATCCGCACCACCCGTATGCCGCGCCGGATCCCTGGTTCTCCATGTATGACCGGGCCTCGATCCCCACGCCGACCCGGCGCGACAATGAGCTCGATGATCTGGCTCCCCACATGCGCCTGATGTATGAAACCGACCAGTGGACCTCCGGTCGCCGGTTCGCCACGAAGATGCCGGACGAGCAGATGCGCGAGATTACTGCCATTACCTACGGCATGGTCTCATTCATCGACGAGCAAGTGGGACGAATCCTGGATGAGCTCGACGAACTGGGCCTCGCCGATAATACGGTCGTCGTCTTCACTGCAGACCACGGCGATTTGCTAGGCGACCACTGGCTCTTGAACAAAGGACCGTTCCATTTCGACGGCATGCTCAACATTCCCTCAATCTGGCGCTGGCCGGCGCGGTTCCCAGCGGGCAAAGTCTCCCAGAGCCTGGTGTCGCACTTGGACATCCCACCCACGCTGCTCGACTTGGCGGGCGTACCGGCGCCGGAGTACGGGCCGCCGTTCATGCAGGGCGTGCCGCAGCCGGAAGCTGAGCGGCAGATGGCGTCATGGCCGGGTCGGTTGCTCACGCCCCTGCTCACCGGCGCGGCGGATTCCGTACAGGACGCTATCATCATCGAGAACGACGAGGACTACATCGGGCTGCGCCTGCGCACCCTCGTCACCGATACCCACCAACTCACCGTGTACGTTGGCGATGACGGCGAGCAGGAGTACGGCGAGCTATTCGACAGGGAACAAGACCCCGGACAGATCCACAACCTTTGGCACGATCCCGCCGCCCAAGGCCTGAAACGCGACCTAAAGGTGCGCCTCATGGAAGAACTCATCCGCACCGACAACCGGCTGCCCAGACGCCAAAGCCATGCGTAGTCGGCCAATTCAATGCGACCACGCTGGAGATGAGGTGAAGTGTCACGCCCGCCACTTCCCCATGGGTTCTTGCGTCGAGGTATAACAGACAGCAATTGACCTGTGGATGCGCCGCTCTACGGCGACTTACCTGACCATAATCGCAGACGATGGCATGAGGACCAAGGAGCGCTCTCAAGATTGTAGAAGAGCCACTGCAAGATCGCTTGTCTGATCCTGCAATGGCTCTATTTTTCGGCCAATTAGCCTAACGGCATGACTCACGGCATCCCAAGCAGCACAACTTCACGCGCATCCCAACTCCGCTGTTGCCCCCATTCGGCGCTATACGCGATAAAAGTCCGCCACTTTGGCGAACATCGTGGCCATGTCCTCAATGTCCTCGGCGGAGTGCTTATCGGTCCACGTCCAGCGGATGGTGGTGTCCAGGTGCTCCTTGCCCTGGGGGCACATTGCCGCGCTGTATTCGATGTCTTTGGCAAACTCGTTCATCGGATGGTCCCACGGCCAGCCGGACCTACCCGCCACGTGCGCCTTGTCTTGCATGAATTTATGGCTGTCGGGCACGAGATAGTATGGTGCCGGGCCGGCGCCAGGGGTCAGGCCCTCCGCCAACAGTGCGTTAGCAAAGTCCCAGATCGAGCAGCGGAACTGGTCAAGATCGAGACGTAGGTGGTAGAGCCAGTGAATATGGTCGCTGCCCGGAGGAGTGTATGGCGGCGTGAGACCGTCAATCTCATCAATCAGAGAGTTCAGGTGGGCGGCTCCCTGCCGGCGCCGCTCGTTCTGCTCCTCGAGCACCTCAAGTTCGGCCAACGCCAGCCCCGCTTGGAACTGACCGAAGCGATAATTCAGGCCGAACGATTCGTGCTTGCGCCCGTAATTCGGGTACGTAACGGCGCCGCGCGTGAGCGCAAAGCTCCTCACCCTATCGGCGATGTCCTTATCGTCCGTGGTAACGGCGCCGCCGTGGTCTGCTGTCAGATGCTTTTCCGCATCAAACGAAAAGCCGCCGACATCGCCCAGCGATCCCGCCTTGCCTTTCACGTTCTGTCCTGAATAGTTCGCCAGCGGCGCTTGGCAGACATCCTCTGCGACTGTGATGTTTCTGCTCTTCCCCAGCGCCACGATCTCTTCCATCGGGCAGAGCAATCCGTAGAAGTGCACGGCAACGATGGCCGCCGTGCGCGGCGACAGCACTTTTTCGATGGTCTCGGCAGTGACGTTGCCCGTGCGCACGTCCACATCGGGAAAGATCGGGATTGCGCCCTGGGCAATGATGCCAGCGATTGTGCCGAAGTCGGTAATGGGACTCACGGCGACTTCATCCCCGGGCCCGACTCCCAGTCCGGCATAGAGGGAGTGGAGCGCAGCCGTGCAGTTCGCAATGGAGACGCAATACTTCGTGCCGGTAGCCTCGGCAAACGCATCCTCGAACCGGCTGAGAAAGTTGCTTGCAACACCGCCATCCAGCACCTCACGCACGTTGTCGTAGGCGCTGTCCGGGACGTAGCGGGGAAAGACTCGCGGCAGCGGATTCTCCGATCCCCGTACCGGTGCACCTCCATCGACCGCTAGGCTTACATCCGCAGGACTCTTGATAGCCATGAAACACTCCTTTCCAAAGTTTATTTAGGGATTATACACAGTTGCGCGGCAATTGACACGCGCCCCAGGCCAATTCTAGGACGCTTCGTGTGTTTCCGCTGAAATCGCATAAGAAAACTACCGGTCTTGCCGTTCATGGTTCGACCGGCTCACCACGAACGGCAAGAGCCGTCTCTCCTACACAAACGTCAAGACGCGCATCTCCTTTTCGATCTCAATCTCCTAGACTAGCAACGGAAAGACTAAGTCTCCCCATTTGCACGAACCCCTCGCACACTTGCACAACCAGCAGAGAGACCCAGTATACCGTTCGGCCTGAGCCTGTCGAAGGCCATCCCGTTCATTTGGTTACTGAGAGCCCTGGAATCTTGGCAAGTTCCCTGAGACCGTTCCACACGTCCTGGACCGCGCGCACTCCCACAAGCCATTTGCACTACAGAATTCGCGGGATCGGCACCAGTGCTTCGGTCTCCGATGCTGTCTTGGCGGTGAGCGCCACTTGCATTGATTGCAACGCGCTGGCCGTATCCACCAACGGCTCCTCGCCGGAACAGGCCTTGACCGCAAAATCGGCAAATACATTCTGTGCTGCGGCCAGCGGTGTCACCTGCCCGGCATGCTTGCTGTTATAAAGGTAGACCTCACCCTTCGCGGTGATCTCCACCTGTCCGTCGGTACCCACGATCTTCATGCGGCAGTCCATGCCCGCAAATGCCGGGCTCACCAGACGGTGATGCTCCATAATGGCCGTCGCATGCTGCTCCTGCAGGAAGAAGAGCTGTCCGGCATTGCGGTAGTAGGGGTCGTCGGGCCGGGCGAAGTTGGTCTCCCGGCTTACCACGTGGGTGTACTCAAGTCCCGTAATCCAGCGGAGCGCATCGATGTCGTGGATGAGCAAGTCGGGAATTGGGCCGCCGGAGAGCCGTTCGTCGAAGAACCACGGCGCACGGGTCTCGCGCTTCTCCATCGCCGAACGCAGGCCGTAACTTTGGGCCACGTCGCCAATGGCGCCGCTTTGCACAATTTCGCGCAGTTTCGTATAACCCGGTGTGCCCCGCAGGGTAAAGATCTGCCCGACCTTGCGGTCCGGCTGCCGGCGCACCAGTGCCACGATGGCATCAAGCTCTTCCTGCGTAATCACAAGCGGCTTGTCCGCCGTGACGTGCAAACCGGCCTCAAGCGCATCGATCACGACCCGACCCTGGTCGGCGGGAATCAGACAGACTGCCGCCACGTCAAGTTGCTCCTGCGCGAACATGGCCGTGTGGTCGTCGTAAACTCGCGCGCCATACTTTTCCTCTAGCTCATCGGCGCGCGCACCCGCCTGGGCAACCGCCACAAGCTCAATCTCATCCGATTCATCAATACCCGCAAATACGTGCGGTACATGCTGCTCCACACCCACCAATCCAACTCTGTATGCCATCGGGCTCCGCTATCCTTTCCTTATATCGGGAGTTCCTGAACGCAATTCTACCCGTTTAAATTGAGAAGCGCCTTTTCACGGCAGCTATCCATGAATGAGATAGTACCGCACGCGTGGCTCCGGCGCATGGAAGCATTCAGCCGAGCCATGGAACGCGGGGGCGGGTCCCTCGCTGTCACCGCCACAACGTGACGAGTCTTGGTCCGATCTCTAGCCCTTTCACAAGGGTAGGGGCACGACATGTCGTGCCCCTACAGTTCAATTATCGCTCCAAGGGGGCGTATTCTAGCGTGTCCACAAGGCAAACAGGGGAAGGGTACCTTGCAAAGCATAGCCCCGTCAATGGGTAGCGCAGGTTTGCAGCCTGCGCCCATCAACTTACAAACAAAGAGGGACACGGATAACCGTGCCCCTCTCTTCCTGACAGTGGTCTAGAGCGCAAATCGCACCCTAGCAGATGCAGCCACCCTCTTCCAGGGCAATCGTAGCCACTTGCTGCAACTCGTCCTGTACCTCTTGGACGGTGCGCGCGCCGTCCTCCATGTCGTTCCAGCCCGCGCCCCAGGCCCCACTGACTTCAGATTGCTTCACAATCTGCTTGGCCGGCTCGCTCAGTTCCGCCATCTGGGCGTATACGTCGGCATTCTCGTAGGGCCACAGGGTCACCGGGCTCTGCTTGCGGCTTGCCGTGTAGCGGCGGCCGCCGAGCCGGGCAATCTGCTGGTCGGACTCCGGCCCAATGAGAATTTTATAGAGTTCCCAGGCCAGATCGGGTTCCGGCGACGACGAACTAATGTAGTTCGCATTGATCGCCTGGATCGTATTGCGCCCGCCCGGCCCCTCGGGCAGCAGGGTGTGCCCGATGTTGAAGGGCTTGTCCTTGGTCATGATCGTCGCTTGGAAGCTGCGTGTATTCGCGCCGCTCGCCAAGCGCGCGGAGAGGGTCTCCTCTTCGAAGGACGCCTTGGCATCGTTCTCACGCGGCGCGCTGCGACGAGGCGAGACCTCGTGCTTAGTGACCAAGTCCTGCGCGGCCTGCACCGCAGCCGCGAATTCCGGAGTATTCATCGTCGGCGCACTAATGTCGGCGTTCCACCAGTCAGCGCCCCAGGCGCGTAGGTGATGCCCAAACCAGCCGGTGGAATAGTAAGCATAGTAGAAGCCCCAGCGCGTCGTATTCGGGCCTTCCTTCTTGGTGAGCTTCTGCGCAAACTCAAGTGCGGCGTCCCACGTCCACTTGCCCTCCGCCACCAGTTCGCTCGGCGAGGTTAGACCGGCCTCGGTCACCTGGTCCGCGTTGTACCAAAACTCCTTGCCTTGGTTGAACCAGGCAATTCCATAAATCTGGCCGGCAATCTTCTCCAGCGCGTGATCGTAGAAATCGTCCCGCGCCACGTCGGCGTCTTTTGCAATGAACGGATCCAGCGGCTGGATCATCTCATTCTGGGCAAACTGGCTGATGTAGGAGAAGTGGCCGTAGTACATGTCGATCGGTACGTTGCCCGCAAACGAGCTCACGGCTTTCTCAATAAGCACTGCAAAGCCGCCGGTCACCGGGTCCACCTCAAGGATAGCCTCGGGAAACTTGGCCCGATAATTATCAAAAATCTGGCCGAAGTTGTCCTCCCACACCGCCTGCGTGGTGGTGTAGTGGAGATAGCGCACCGTCTTCGGCTCCATGACCTTGGTTTCCTCTGCCGGCTTGGCCTCTTCCTTCGCCGGTGCTGCTCCCTCTTCCGGCATAGCCGCAGGCATGGCCTGCCCACATGCGGCCATGAGCATGCCCGCTCCGGCCACCAAGCTGCCGCCAAGTAAAGTTCGTCGAGTTACTGTCGCTTTCACGTTCTCTTCCTCCGGGTACATCAAACTAGAGTCATCACCGTTAATAGTATGCACACCGCGTAGATGGTGCGCTCACGGGCACGTGCGTACGCTGCCACTTCACACTAATGGGACTGGCTACTCTCCTTTCTCTTCTCCTTCAATACACGCCTTAGCACCAAACGCCATCAACGCACCGTTCGTTGCCCGATCAATTGGGTATGTCGCTGAAAGTAGTATACCAGCGTGTAGACCATACGCAAGCCGACGCAGACTCGATGGGGATACTGTGGCTCATGCCAACTGTGCGAGGGGTCGTTCAGTATTGCCAAAATAGTCAATTGCGTTAACACAGTTTAAAATCTTGCGCATGTATACTGTACAAGCCACAGAAGTAAATAACTTCCTTATTGGGAAAGTACAAAAGGGGCACCCGTGAAGAGACTCGTAGCACTGCTCGGCTTCGCTCTATTCCTGCTCATGCCCACTCCTGTCTCGGCGGCGGAGTGCCGGTTCGTTCTCGGCTTCCAGACTCTGCGCGATCTCATCGGCCATGAGATCGTCGGCGAGTGCTTGGAAATCGAGCACTACGAAGCCAACGGCGACAGCTTGCAGCAGACCACCGGCGGCCTGCTGGTCTGGCGCAAAGCCGACAACTGGACCGCCTTCACCGACGGCTACCGCACCTGGATCAACGGCCCGAACGGACTAGAGCAACGCCTAAACACCGAGCGCTTCGACTGGGAGGTGGAAAACATGATTGCGGCGCTCCCGCACAACCCCAGAGATCCGACCCCTGTCGAAGACTTGCGCCAAATCGGGCAGATATCATCGCCTGTTTTCCTGGCCTTTTTGGAACGAGCCGGAGACAAATCGCTAAGCAGTATCGAGGTCCGGATGGTTCTGAACTTAGCCCGACTTAATAAGGAAGTCACTCTGCAACTCATGCGGATGCCGTTCATGCGCACCCGCGGCCAAGGGTCTGATTTTATTGTGATCCGTTATGCGATCGATCTGGCGAGGTCAGACCTAGCCGCCCTGCACCGAATCCTATCTCACTCTGAGCTAGATGGCGGCATTACGGACGACCATGTCGCAACCTTTGTGTTGCTCGTGCTAGGAGAAACACGCGCGGAAGCAGCGGCAGCGATACAGTCCTTGCCGTGGGTGCAAGACGGAGTTGGCAGGGCTCCCTTCAACTATCAGTCTGTTGACCGAGCAGACCCAAAGACTCAGGAGGAGTGGGTAGTAATATCTTTGGCGACAATTGCTGAGGAAACTCAGGACGCGGCGTTGGCTTTGGTAGGCAAGCCCTGGCTTCAAGACGAATTGGAAAGATGGGAGACTCAGTCGATTGTACGACTCAGCCAAATAAGCCAAAATGACGCGTACTTAGCGTTGCAACTCGTGGGAATGCCCTTCCTCGATTCCATAACTTTCAGAGACAGTGGGATACTGGCTACTCTCTTTGAGGTGCTAGTGTCCAATGTAAATGCTCTTCCAGAGCTGCTTGCTCATCCGGAACTGCGCGGCGGCATAACCGATAGTCACTACGACCTAGTGAAATCGCTGGCGATGGAAGCTACTCGGTGACTGCCTCCTGATCCGCCCTAGCTTCGTGCACAACAGCAACACGGATAATCTGTGCCGCCATTTGCCCTACCCACCATTGCTCCACTCCTGGTTGCTTTGATGGGAGAGCCAGCAATTCGGTTTCAGTCCCGCCACGAGGGCTCGCCGCTGGCGGTGGCGATTCCTTCTGCCGCGGCGTAGAGGTAGCGCTCCGCCCAGGCTGTAGTGGATTGAAGATCGTAGTTCCACGACTGCACGGCGTAGAACATGCAGTTGGGGTGGAGCCGCGCGAGGTTGGTCGTAAAGAACGCTGCCGGTTTCCACCATGTGCCGATGGGTCGGTGGTCGTTGTGCGTGCCGAGCCGCTGGCGCATGACCGCATTGAAACGCTCGACGTAATCGGGGTCCGTTTCAGGCGGGTAGATATCCGCCATGCCGGGATTGAGCAAGTGCTGCTTGCGCACCCCCAGGTGGTCTTCTTCCCCCGGCGGGATCGTGCGATAGTGGGCGTGGAATTCCAGATAGGCCTGCGTGGGCGCGAGCCCGACGTAGTCCGCCAAGGCCTTACTCTCGACCGGACACGGTTCGCCGCTCACCGCCGCCTTGTAGCCGCCGGCAACCACCTCGCCATTGCCGTTGAGGAGGCTATGCCCCTCCGCCGCGCCGTCGGGATTGATCATCGGCACCAGGCAGACCTGGTAGTTATCGAGGAGCCAGCGGGAATCCGTCAGATCAACCGTGAGCCGCCGCGCCAGCTCCACCAACCGTTCCGCCACCGGTTCCGCCCCCTGAGACGTGCCCGCCATCACGATGCGCTTGGCCCGCGGCGCGGTTTCAAGAGCCCAGATCTTCCGTCCTTTCGCCGTTTCTCCCAAGACCCGAGTCGACCAGTTATGACTCTCGGTTCTCTCCAAAGCCGCGATTTGCGTCTCCAACTCCGAGGGTGCAATGAACGGCATGCTGCCGAGCAGCACGGATTCTCCTTCCCGCAACGAGAGCGTGACGAGCACGTCGCTGGTCTCCGGCACGTTGGTGGCATGCTCCAACGGTATCGGCGCCCATTCTCCGCCACGCTTGACGAAGCCGCCGAATTGAATGTACCAACCGCCCAACTCTCTACTCGTGTGGACGTGGATGCGCAGCGCGGGAGTATCCCGATGCGCCGTAATACGCACGCTGTAGCGGTACTGCGTGGGCACGCCTTTGAAGTGCTCATCGAAGCCCGTGGGCTTGGGATCAACGCGCGTGTAGAGATGTGCGGTGCCGTCTTCGTCCAAGGACACGTCTTCAGCCGCGGCCGCCTCGAATTCCGTGTCAAAGGTTACGCCCAATTCCTCAATCGTCCGTTTCACGAGGTTTCCTCCTTAAAGTGCTCGTATTTTTGGATTTCCCGTTTAGGCAACATTGCATGGAGTTCACCCTCCCGCCGGGCCTGCACCCTAGTAGGGGCACGACATGTCGTGCCCCTACACCTTTGCGCTTCCGGTAGAAGGGCGTCGCCCTTTCCCTCGGAAAAGGGACTCCTCCTCACGCAAACCCCTCCGTTTAGGAATAGGACTCTTCGCTGCCTTTCACGATTGTTTCCAAAGGCTCATTGCGGGGACAAACCCTCACTCTACTGTATCATCAATACTGATACGCCGAATGACGGCTGCAATGGGCCCCCTTGCGCCGTGATGACTACGCGATATTCGGCACCACGTAGTCGTTTATCTCATCGTTCGTCGCGAACCAGCACCCGCCGGGCTTTTGCTGCGCGTAGGATAAGACCGTTTCCAGCATGTCGCAATGCGGGTCTCTGGCAACCAGACACGGTGGATGGAATGCCATCGTCAACACCTGCCCGTTGTCGTGGGCGTGGTCGATGCCGGTCTTGAGCAGGTTAATGAACTCCCAGCGATCCAGATCAAGGTTCCGGAATCCCCAAATATCGGTAATTCCCGGGAGCGGGATTTCCGGCAGACCGTTGGCATAGCGGTACGGCTGCAAGCTGTCGATACTCTCGCGCATGGCTGATTCCAGTCGCTCACGCGGCGGCCGCTTGCGAGTCGGATCAACCGGAAAGCGGTAGTGCGAGTTGACGTAGCCAAACCCCTCATCTTTCAACAGGTCTTGCACCGCAGGCATGTCGTCCAGGCCGTTTACAAACCCGCCGGGCGTGCGAAAGCCCACCGGGTCCACACCTAGCGTCTCCCGCATGGCGCTGCTGGTTTGCTGCAGTTCGTCGCGGATGCACGTCAGCGCAGAGCGTCCGTGCGCGCGCCACGGCGCAGCCGCGTAGGTCACCTGAAGCTGCGGAATGTCCTGGGCCCGTACGTTGACGTGGGTGTAGGTGTGATTGCCGAGCGCGTGCCCGGCATCCACAGTTGCTTTCAAGTAGTCGAGGTCGGGGTCCTCCAGCGCGCTGCCCACTATAAAGTAATGCAGCTTAACGCCGTATTTCTCCGCCACTGCGTTTAGCTTGAGGATGTACTGCTTGCTATCCGCATCTATCGCGCCCTTGCGATGGTCCCACACCGAGGTCCAGTACGGGAAGTTGGTGCACATCTCCACGTCGTAGGTCAGGCTCAAGCAGAACTTTGCGCCGTTCGGATACATGATTGCTCTCCTGTGTCTTTACATCCAATTGCACGGCTGACGAAGCCATGGGCACCGTTCGGCGCAGTCGTCATCGCCCCGGTACGAAGCTTAAGGCCGGAGCAACCAAGCACCGAGAGAGATGCGCGCAGCGTGCCCACTGTGCGCCAGACTGCGTCAAGTCTTACTATGCTTCGGCTCCCGCGTTCTGCTGAAACCCTAGTATGCGGTTCGCGTGAGTCCGTTAGCGCCCCCACAAGGAATCCCACTATCGCAAGCGTGCCTGTCAGTGCGGCCCGCCGCGGCAAGAGTCTACCGACGGGCTGCCGCGACCGCTTGGCACGCCTCGATGAATTGATCGTACGCGACCGTATCGCCAACTGCCTGCTGGAAATACTTGAGCGCTGAGCGGGTCATGAGCCGCTCGGGAAAGGTATCCGGGTACTCCACTGCCAGCGTCGCCTCGCGGATGAGAAAGACTCTGTAGCCATAGCCAAGCATGGGTTGCGTAGCGCCGGCGGAGCCTAAGATGCACATGTTGGTCGCAAAGCCCGTGTAGATGAGATTCTTGATGCCCTTGCTGCGGCAAATGCGATCAAACTGCGCACTGGTGAGGATCACCTGGTCGCCGGGCTCGGCATCGCACGACTGAATGATGCGCATCTGCTGCCAGCCCTCCCAGTCACGGTAGCCCGCGCCGTGCGAGCGATCTGCCCGCTCCAAGTTCCAACCCGGATTGGCTTCCGGTGGGCGAGCCGGGCCTGGCGGCGGGTTCGAATCTTCTTCTTCCAACATGTAGTTGACCGAGTCGTACTTCATGGCGATGTTCCCCGGTTCCACGTGGAAGATCTGCATGCCTGCGGCGCGGGCCGCAGCAATGGCCGGGCGTATGAAATTGTCGGCAATCCGTACCGACTCTCCTTGGCCCTCCAGTGTACCCATGTCCACGAAATAGCCGTCCGGCACAGCGGGACCACTCACGTCGCCCATGTTCCATAGATGCAGCGCTACGAAGCCCGTCTCTGCCGGGTTGAGATCGAATGCCTCCTCAACCCAACCGGCATCGTGTAGACTTGGCGTTGACCAATGCGTGCCCAACACGCGTAACGCTACCGTCGTTTCGGTTGCCACAGTCATCCTCCCTCTGCACTACTTATGCAAACTAAGAAAGCTTCCGCTCAATCCGCCACCGCTCTCGTGTAATGTCCATACTACTGCGTAGGGGCACGACATGTCGTGCCCCTACATTGGCTATTCTGCAACCATCTTAGCCGCCGACCGGAGCCGGCAAGGTCTTAGGTTAGCAGAGGCAGCCACCCTCGCGGAGGGCGTTCTCGGCAACCTGCTGCATCTCTTCCTGGACCTCTTGGACCGTCTTGGTCTCTTGCTCCAAGGCTTCCCAGTTTTCGGACCACGCAGCGTTGACGTCAGACTGCTTCACCACCTGGCGCTGCTCCACGCTAATCTCGGCAGAGCGCGCGTATACTGCGGGGTCTTCGTAGTCGTAGACCGTGAAGCCCTGGAAGTTCTTGTTCGATACATAGCGTCCGGCGCCCAGCGGCGCGAAGAAGTTCTGGCCTTCCTGGCCCAGCCAGAACTTGTAGAAGTCCCAGGCGCCGTCAGGATTCTCAGAAGAGCTGGAAATCCAGTTCGCGTTGATGGACTGCACGATCTGGCGACCGGCAGGGCCATTCGGCAGCATTTCCATCTCCACCGTGAACGGCTCATCCTGGGACATGATCTGCTCTTGGATCGTACGCGTGCCATACGAACCCCAGGTGCGGGCCGCCAACAGTTGCGTGTTAAAGTCGGCCGCCACGTCGTCCTCACTCGGGTTGCTGCGACTACGCATGACGCGGTGCTTGGTCACCAAGTCCGCGGCAAATTGCGTGCCTTCGGCGAACTCCTGTGTGAGCATGGCAGGCGCGGAAAAGTCATCGTTCCACCACGTTGCGCCATACGCCATCAGGTGGATCCAGTGCCAGCCGAATGAGTAGGAGGGCGTCCAGAATCCCCACTGTGTGATGTTCTTGCCCTCTGTCTTCGTCAGCTTCTTCGCGCCTTCCAAAGCAGTCTCCCAGGTCCACGTGCCCTCGGCTTCATGCTCCTTGGGCGTCTTGAGGCCCGCCTCGGCGTAGAGATCGGCGTTGTACCAATACTCTTTGCCGTTGGTGACCCAAGCAATACTGTACACCTGGCCCTGGATGCGCTCCGTAGCCCAGACGTGGTAGTCGTCCTTGCTGACCTCGGGGTCTGCCGACAAGAACGGCTCCAGAGACTGGATCATCTCCGCCGTCGCGAACTGGCTGATGTAGGAAAAGTGGCCGTAGTAGACGTCGTAGGAAATGCCGCCGGCAAACGACGCTAAGGCCTTATCGATGGTCTCCGAGAAGCAGCAGACCGTCGGGTCGACCTGCAGGTCGTATTCCGGATACCGCTCTCCGAAGGCCTCGAAGAACGCGCCGAACGACTCCTCCCACACCGCTTGATTCGTAGTGACGTGCAAATATTTGACCAGCTTCTGCTCGGCAGGTGCCGGTGCCTCGGTAGTTTTCTCTTCTTTAGGCGCGTCACTAGATGAAGGCGCATCGCCGGCGGGCGCAGGCGCTATCTGCCCGCAGGCCGCTAGCAGCAAGCCGGTACCGGCCGCCGCGCTGCCACCCAAAAAAGTGCGACGTGTTATATCTGCGCGCATGATTTTTCTCCTCAAAATGCTATCTCTTCTTAGCTAACCCGCGGGTGGTACACCCTTAGGCTATACCTCTAATTGAAATCGCAAACCAACCAACACCCTCTCGCAATCTTGTCTTCACCTTACAACTGCTGCCCACAAAAACGAGAGGGCCCTTATCTGCTGAGCCTCCTTATTGAAACCCCCCTCCCTTAGTGACTCCTCAGCGTACTGCTTTTTCACCGTGTCCATGATACAACGTAGGGGCACGACATGTCGTGCCCCTACGGTATGCGCCTAAACCATCTGCGCGCCTATCTGAAATCTTCCTGGCCGCCGAACGCCGGTCAGCGAGTGATGACGATAGGCAAGAACGCTAGCAGAGGCAGCCACCCTCGCGGAGGGCGTTCTCGGCAACCTGCTGCATCTCTTCCTGGACCTCCTGGACCGTCTTGGTCCCTTGCTCCAAAGCTGCCCAGTTCTCGGCCCATGCATTGTTGACGTCAGACTGCTGCACAACCTGTCGCTGCTCGACGCTGATCTCGGCAGCGTGCGCGTAGACTGCGGGGTCTTCGTAGTCGTAGACTGTGAAGCCCTCGAAGTTCTTGTTCGCTACGTAGCGCCCGCCGCCCAGCGGCACGATGAAGCTCTGGCCTTCCTGGCCCAGCCAGAACTTGTAGAAGTCCCAGGCGCTGTCCGGATGCTCCGACGAACTGGAGATCCAATTCGCGTTGATGGACTGCACGATCTGTCGCCCGGCAGGGCCGTTCGGCAGCATTTCCATTTCCACCTTGAAGGGGTCGTCCTGCGACATGATCTTCTCTTGGATCGTGCGGGTGCCATACGAACCCCAAGTGCGGGCCGCCAAGAGTTCAGTGGTATAGTCAGCGGCCACGTCGTCCTCACTCGGGTTGCTGCGACTACGCATGACGCGGTGCTTGGTCACCAAGTCCGCGGCAAATTGCGTGCCCTCGGCAAACTCCTGTGTGAGCATGGCCGGGGCGGAAAAGTCTTCGTTCCACCAACTTGCGCCATACGCCATCAGGTGGATCCAGTGCCAGCCGAAGGAATAGGAGGGCGTCCAGAAGCCCCATTGCGTGACGTTCTTGCCCTCTACCTTCGTCAGCTTCTTCGCGCCTTCCAGCGCCGTCTCCCAGGTCCACGTGCCCTCAGCTTCATGCTCCTTGGGGGTCTTGAGGCCGGCCTCGACGTAAAGATCGGCGTTGTACCAATACTCTTTGCCGTTCGTGAACCAGGCAATACTGTACACCTGGCCCTTGATGCGCTCGGTGGCCCAGACGTGGTAGTCGTCCTTGCTGACCTCGGGGTCTGCCGACAAGAACGGCTCCAGCGACTGAATCATCTCCGCCGTCGCGAACTGGCTGATGTAGGAAAAGTGGCCGTAATAGACATCGAAGACGATGCCGCCGGCAAACGACGCCACGGCCTTTTCGATAAGCACGCTGAAACCGCCGGTAACCGGGTCCACCTCAAGGTTGACGTCGGGGTTCTGCGCCCGGAACGTATCGAAAAGCCCGCCGAAGCTTTCATCCCACACCGCCTGCGTGGTGGTGTAATGGAGGTAGCGCACCGTCTTCTGCTCCGCAGGCTTGGGCTGCTCAGCCGGCTTGGCCTCTTCCTTAGCCGCCGGAGCTTCACCCTCTGCGGGCGCAGTTGCTATCTGCCCGCAGGCCGCAAGCAGCAGGCCGGTACCGGCTGCCGCACTGCCGCCAAGAAATGTCCGTCGTGTTAGCTCTCTACGCATGAATATGCTCCTTGAGTGCTGTCTCTCTGCTGCAAGTCCGCGGATGAAGAGCTCGTGTCTTGCCAACCTCTAACTGATCAAACTCCAGTTCAAACGACCCTGCCTCTTTGCCGGCACACTCCAAGCGCCGCTCTGAAAAGCAGGTACGTGGCTGGTTGCTGAGCGTCTTGAATGCAACTCCCTCCTGTAGTGACACTTCAGCGTGCAAATCGTCCGTCCACCGTGCCGGTGAATTCTGCAAGCAGTTAAGCACGTATCGGAGCATTTGTCAACCATATAAACCCCAAGAGTCATGCAGCCAATGCTCGTTGCGAAGTCATGCACCGAGCGCCGCCGAATTCGTCCTCGGTTTTGCCTTGAGCCCCTTACATTTGACAGACGCAGGAGACCGCTTTAAAATTGCTATGCTATCAGGGGTGGCACTGGCGCAGAATTGCTGCCAGAAGTTTGTATTGTCAATGGTTAAGGAGGTAGCGCAATGCTCGATAGCAAGTCCCTATCCCGACGTCGCCTACTGGCTGGATCAGCCATGCTGGGGGCAACGTCTGTCGTATTTGCGGCCTGCGGAGGCGCAGCGCCGTCGGGCTCCGACTCAATGGAGGAAGCCAAGCCTGCTGTGCCGGAGCAGAAGGAAGCGGCACCGGCCCAAGAAGCCGAGAGTGTAAACATCGTCGCCTTCCTGAAGGTGCCCACGGAACTCGAACAAGAGTTCATGCAGAACATGGCCGAACCGTACATTGCCGAGAATGAAGGGACGACCATCGAGTTGGTCTCTCAGGTCGGCGGTACGGCCGACCGCGTCGCCAAGATCAAGACCATGCAGGCCGGCGGCATCCCGCCGGATCTTTCCGAGTTCCCGCGCCGCGCGTTCGCGCAGGTGATGCAGGACCTCGCCCAGAACATGGACGATCTGGTTAAGGCACGGGGTCTCGACCTGAGTGTCTACAACCCGAACCTCCTGGAGCGCGACGCCATGTTCCAGGGGCAAGTGTACTTGCTGCCCATGGGCCACGGCGGCAACGCCCACGTCGTCATGATCAACCCCAACTTCTTTGAGGCAGCGGGTCTCGACTATCCTTCGGCTGACGTGGCAAACTCGTGGACGTGGGACGAGTGGCTGGATGTGATGGTCAAGCTGCGCGAATTCGAGGGCGACAAGGTGAGCCAGTGGGCGATGGGCAACCACGCCCACGACTGGTGCTCCTGGCAACTGCTCTGGGGCGACAATTGTAGCTGGGTATCGCAGGACCTGACAACGGCAACCTGCGATTCGGAAGAAATGATCGACTGCTACACGAGTTTCTTCGACCTGGTGCACAAGCATAAGGTAATTCCGCCACAGGCCGATCGCAACAACACCTATTTCGGCGGCCAGAATCCCTTCTTGAGCGGTCAGGTGCCCTTGATGATTTCCGCTCCGCGCAGCCTGCCCCTCACGTATGCCGACAAGGCGCTCGACCAGGGCGTAGACTTCGTGATGGCGCCCATGCCGCGCGTGGAAAGGTCCACGCCGGACGCCAACCAGCACAAGCTCGGCTTGGTTTACGGCAGTGAGAAACGTGAAGCGGCCTTCGACTACATGGTCTTCCTCCTCGACAAAGGGCGCTTGGGCAAGTTCGTGCGCCGTATTCCGGCGTGGATCCCCGAGATTGAGCCGTTCATCGACGAAGCGTTCCAAGGCTATAGCAACCCGCGCATCTCGGTGGCGCAGGATGCTCTCGCCACGGCCGTTCCGCAGTGGAACGTCGGCTCGTTGCCCACGGGCGGCCAGGTTACGACGCTGCTCAACGACCTTGGCGATAAGCAGCTCTGGACCGGCAACCAGGACTCGGCGACATTCCTCAAGGAAATCCAGCCGACCATGCAGGCAATCGTGGACGACGGTCTCAAGGTCATCCGCGAGAAGCTCGGTTCCTGGCCGTAGACCGGTTACGGCATGAAGTCCCTGCACCTACCGGATGACACACTGGTTTGAGGGGCAGGACGACAAAGAGAACGGTCTCGGATCCATGGATCCGAGACCGTTCTCTTTTTGGCGACACGTGAAGCGCAAGATACCAACTGCGAACCAACTAGCTCCACGCCCTCAAATGAGAATCACGGTGAAAGATCACACATCTCCCTTCGATCAGGCTAAAGCTTGGAGCGGTTCCCAACACGGGGCTTCAAGGTAACGTTAGCCGCTGGGGGCCGCTCTTCTGCAGGCGCACAATCTCGCCGCGCGCCTCCAAGTCTAGCTTAACTGTGGTCACATACCAGGAGATCGATTCGGCAAATGTAGCTTCCAGCTTGCTGCGCACTTCGGCTGCTAAATCACCAAACGTAATCGCGCCATTAGTTCGCACTGCCTCCAGAATCGCCTCCCGCACAACATCGTACTTCTGCCTATCGATGTTCACGCCGGTCTTACCCGCTGGATGCAATGTCATGATTCTTTCCGACATGGAAATCACTCGCTTTCGTCCGAGATTTCGCGCTCCTGCCCTGACCCGGTCTAGGGGTACATTGCGTGTTCTGACCTCGCTGCGCCGCCTGTTAATCGTCTCGCGCACGGCAATCGATTCAGCTAGCGCCTCTCACGCTGTCGTTGACAAGAGCGCCTCGCCAATGGTACCGTTTCAAGGTAACCCCATGGCGTGGAGTCAATAGTGAGCAGACCACAAGCACCTCAATCTTCGGGCATTTCCCTATCCCGCCGCAACTTCCTTATCTCCACTGCCCTGCTAGCTGCAGCCTGCAACCGTAGCGAGACATTCGGCAATGAGCAGGATCCGCTTGCCCTGCGCTTGGTCTATTGGGGCTACGAGCCGGAGCTTCTCCGTTGGAATCTCGATCGGTTTTCCACGCAGTACCCCGGATTGCGTGTGGAGCCCGAGGTCGTTAGCCCCGATTACTTCCAGACTGTCAGTCGCCGCCTCAATGAGGGCCAGCCCATTGACACTGTATACGTGCGTGAGACCGATCTCGCGGCATGGGCAGAAGCCGAGTGGCTCGAACCGCTCGACGACTACGCTGGTTTCGAACAGTATCGTGAATCCATGATCCCGCAAGCGGCTGAGGGAATCCAGTACAAAGGGGTGAGCTACGGCCTGCCGTACTATACGGAGTGCGCGCTGTGGGTTTACGACGAAGTAATTCTCCGGAATGCCGGCATCGGGCTGCCGCCCGCCACCTGGGAGGAAGTAACCCAGCAAGCGCGAGAGATCAAACGGCTCGGCCTGGTCGACTACCCAATACGGCTCACCTACCGCTTTCACAGCAGCACCAATATTGACTGGTGGTCAATGGTCTATGCACGCGGCGGGAATTTCTTCGACGACGTACTAAATCCCGTCTTCCACCTCCCTGGATCCGCCGCGGAACAGACGCTCGACTGGCTCTTGGACGGCATCTATAGCACTGAAATCATCCACGCCGATATCCTCGGCAGCAGCTATGAAGCGGCATTGCAAAACCCAACCGCGTTTTGCATCCAGCCCGGGCACAACTTCCTCTTCAACCAGAGAGAGGGGGAAGAGGAAGGGGAAAAAGAACCGGGATCCCGTCGGCTTGCACTCTTTCCCGGGAACGTCCCCACCCAGAGCGGCTCAGTAATGTGGACGCGGCTGTATGCGATTCCAAGAGCGAGCCGAAACAAGGGGGCCGCCTGGGAACTCTTGCAGTATTTGGGCGGCCTAGATCGCGAGAGTCGCTACTTTACACCACTCTTTTGGTTCGTGAATCGCTCGCTGGGGAGCGCATACGATTCGCTCTACGCTGAACCTCAGGTGAAGGCCCTGGCAACAGAGCGGGGCTTGGGAGACCTGAGCGCCTACCTTCAGCAGCGACAGGTGGCCCGTACGCACGAGGGTCGTGAAGTGCCCTGGTTCCAAGAATGGGAACACTTTTCCCAGCGTGAAATTCAACGCGTGCTTCTGCGCCAGATTTCGCCGCGCGAGGCGCTTGGAGGAATGGCGGATAAGTTCTATGAGCTGCGTGTAGAGTGGAGTACCGTAACGAACGGCGGCTGAGTGTCGACCAGGGCCGATTGAATACCGACGACGGTCGGTTGAGAACTGCCGTAGCGTGTGCACGTCGGCTCCGGCCGCGCAACCCGGACCAGGTTTAGGAGAAAAACAAAAGCGCCACGACCGTCAATGTGGTCGCAGCGCTTTATTTTTTCAAATGGTGCCGTCTAGCCGCGCAATCCAAGTTCTTCGATTACCGCGCGGTAACGCTCCGGCTCGCGGCGGTGGAGATAGCGCAAGAGCCGCCGCCTTTTCCCCACGAGCTTGAGTAAGCCCATTTCAGAGTGTTTATCGTGCTTGTTTTCGCCCATATGGGCCGAGATTTGCTGGATCCGACTTGTCAGCAGCGCTATCTGCACCGCTGATGACCCGGAGTCGTTCGCACTCTCCCCAAACTTGGAAATGATGCTCTGCTTCTGTTCTGTCGTCAGCACGCCGTTCTTACCTCGTATTGAATGTACACCCCACTGGCAAATATCTGCCTTCCTATAGTCGCACGTTCGCTCTTTGGGCGCAACTATAGAGGAGGAAGATTCGAAATGAAAAACCAACCGGAAAGGGCGCGAAATCATGCAGCTAGATTGCTCAGACGTTCAGCGGCAGGTTCGCCGGACATGACTTAACAAGGACGATAGAGTAGATTAAGACTGCGAAACGCTGAGGCAATCCGAGGGGAATGTTGCAAGGGTGCTGCATGAACAATGACGAACCTGCAGCCAAACGTAGACAGTATATCACGTTCGAATGCAGTGGTAAAGTCGCCTCTGCAGTCCACAGCGCACTCCCCTCTGATTGGCTAAGCAACAAGCTTGCGGTAACGTGCCCATCTTGGTCTTGAGCGCCATTCATCCAATTGCGTCCAGCGGCTTGAGGACAAGCCCACCGCCGTCCACTTCATTGACTTCCCCCATTTACGCCACGTAGACTGAAGGCAGGAAGAGTAACTGAAACCGCACCATTCCTGACTTCACGCAGACTAAAGATTACCTATGTTTGGCGTACTCCAACGCTTCTTCGATCATTCGGAACGCGAAATCTCCCGCCGGCGGCCGGATGTGGAACAGATTGCGGAGTTGGAGATTGCATTTGAAGCACTCTCCGCCGCAGAGCTCGCAGACAAGACTGCCGCATACCGCCGCCGCCTGCAGGCCGGAGAAACGCTCGATGCTCTGCTGCCGGAAGCGTTCGCTACTATCCGTGAAGCCATCAAGCGCAGCATCGGTCACCGTCTCTTCGACGTGCAGATGCACGGCGGCATAGTACTCCACACCGGCCAGATAGCCGAGATGAAGACCGGCGAAGGCAAGACCTACGTCGCCGCGCTTAGCGCCTACCTCAACGCGCTCGATGGAAAAGGCGTTCACGTTGTTACCGTAAACGACTACCTCTCTCGCCGCGACACCGAGTGGCTGGGGCCGGTGTACCACTCGCTCGGGCTTTCCGTGGCCTGCTTGAACAATGACACGGCGTACCTTTTTTCGCCCAAAGAAGAAGACCGCGATTCGCACCACGGCAGCGGCGAGGAGTTGCGGTCGGTACAGCGTAAGGAGGCCTATGGCGCGGATATAACGTACGGCACCAATAACGAATTCGGCTTTGATTATCTCCGGGACAACATGGTCGTTGACCGCAACGATATGGTCCAGGGCGAACACCAGTACGCCATCATCGACGAGGTGGACAACATTCTCGTCGATGAAGCGCGCACACCGCTCATAATCTCCGGCCAAGCCGATGCTCCCGGCGAGACGTTCGGCAATTTCACGCGCCTCGTGCCCCGGCTCCGCGAAGAGCAGGACTACACCATCGACCACAAGCTGCGCGCGGTGAGTATCTCCGAAGAAGGCATAGGGAAGATGGAGAAATGGCTGGGAGTCGGCAACCTCTACGAGGAAGGCGCCTTCGAGCTCGTTCACTACATGGAGCAAGCCCTGCGCGCGCAGGCGCTCTACCAACGCGGACGCGACTACGTGCTCATGAAAGAAGGCCGCGTCATCGATCACCACGATCCCAACGCCGAGGTCGTGATCGTCGACGAATTCACCGGCCGCCTCATGACCGGACGGCGCTACAGCGAAGGCTTGCACCAGGCAATCGAGGCCAAGGAAGGTGTAAAGATCCAGCGTGAGAGTAAGACGCTGGCAACCATTACGTTCCAGAACTACTTCCGCATGTACGGCAAGTTGGCGGGCATGACTGGTACAGCGGCCACGGAAGCAGACGAATTCCGCAAGATCTACGGGCTGGATGTGGTGGAGGTTCCCACCAACGTGCCGATGGTGCGTCAAGACGAGCCCGATCTTGTCTACCGCACGGAGCGCGGAAAGTTCAATGCGGTTGCAGAAACTATCGAGGAATGGCATCGGCAAGGCGCACCGGTGCTGGCGGGTACAACTTCCATTGAAACCTCCGAAGCGCTGAGCATGCTGCTTAAGCGGCGCGGCATCCCGCACCAAGTACTCAACGCGAAGTACCACGAACAAGAAGCGCAGATCATCTCCCAAGCCGGCGGACCAGGCGCCGTTACGATCGCCACGAACATGGCCGGTCGCGGCACAGACATCGTGCTGGGCGGCAATCCGCCCGAAGCGGCAGGAGCGGCAGCCGTCCGCGCCGCCGGCGGGCTGCACGTGGTCGGCACAGAGCGCCACGAATCCCGCCGCATCGACAACCAGCTTCGCGGTCGTTCCGGCCGCCAGGGCGATCTTGGCTACTCGCGCTTCTACGTGTCACTCGAAGATGAGCTTCTCAAGCGCGCCGGGAGCGACCGCATTGCCGGCATTATGGACCGTCTCGGCATGGATGACGACGCGCCGATAGAGCACAACCTCATCAGCAAAGCGCTGGAACAGGCCCAGACCAAAATCGAAGCGTACAACTTCGACCTGCGCAAACACACCGTCGATTACGACGACGTGCTAAACACGCAGCGCAACACCATTTACGGCGAACGGCGCAAAGTGTTGGAGCTGGAGCAGATTACGGGACAGATCCAGCACATGGTCCACGGTGAGCTCGCGCAGATTGTAACTGCGCACACGGCCGCGCCCCAAGAGGATTGGGACGTTGAAGCGTTGGTAGAGGCCTGCCGCCAGTTAATAAATCAGCCTTCATCACCACCGGCTGAAGAGTTGGCGGGGCTCTCCCCTGAAGGGATTACCGATCGTTTCACTGCGTGGGCGGACGAGATCTACGCCGAGCGCGCGGATGCAATGACGCCGGAAATCATGCACAGTGTGGAGCGTTGGGTGCTGCTGCGCACCATTGACGCGCTTTGGACCGAGCACCTCACTGCCATGGAAGACCTGCGGACAGGCATCGGCTTGCGCGCCGTCGGCCAGCGCAATCCGCTCTCAGAGTACAAGTCAGAAGCCTACCGCATGTTCCAGGAACTCACGGAGCTCATCCAGCGCCAGGCCGCCCAGATCATCTACCGCGTCCAAGCCGCGCCGGAGACCCAACCGCAGCCGGCCCAGGCAATGGTCACAAACCGCGGCGAGAAAGGCGCCACCCAGCCGCAGGCGCGCTCGCGCCAGAAGGAAGGCGGGCGCAAGCTCGGTCGCAACGCGCCCTGTTGGTGCGGCAGCGGCATAAAGTATAAGCGCTGCCACGGGCGCTAAATGCGCATCGGCAACGCCGGGCACGCGTGGCTGGAGAGCTATTTGTGATTATCGACGCGCACTGTTACTTGGGGCGGAATCCCATCTGGGAAGCCCAGGACATGCCTGCCACCATGCAGGGCAAAGATATGATTGCCTACATGGACCGGGGCGGCGTGGATCGCGTGCTCTGCGCGCCTCCCGGTGTCGGCACTGCCGACGATTTCGCGGCCGACCACGAGCGCATCGCGCAGGCAATCGCCGACTACCCGGACCGCATCTATGGCTTTGCGCGGGTCAAACCGCCGCGCGGCACGATCGCCATCGACGAGATGCGCTACTGGCTGCGGGAACGCGGCTTTCACGCAGTTAAATTTAACACAATCGACGCACATTACAATCTCGCCGACCGCGCCTTGATGGGGCCGGTCTTGGAAGCCATCACGACGCTCCGGGTGCCGGTCATGATCCATACCGGCGAGGAGCACGGTCACACCTGTACACCGGCGCTCGTCGCCAACCTCGCCCTCGACTTCCCTCAGATCACCTTCATCATCGCCCACGCCGGCGTGCCTGGATTCCTGCACGAAGTGATTCCTTTCATGCAAAGGGCCGA
The DNA here is from genome assembly GCA_965221905.1 of Chloroflexota bacterium. Taxonomy (GTDB): domain Bacteria; phylum Chloroflexota; class UBA11872; order VXOZ01; family VXOZ01; genus VXOZ01. The sequence goes on along the minus strand of OZ244922.1, from coordinate 1,139,391 downwards.
GAACACGGTGGTTGACCTTGCGGGGGTGCTGCGCCCAATCATCGTACAGAACCTGGTGGACGCCGTCGGTGCCGAGCGTGTGCTCAACGCCACCAACGCGCCCCACATGCCCATCGAGTTCGGCCCGCAACTCATCCAACGCCACTGCCGCAAACTCACCGCCGCGCAACAGGAGGCCATCCTGAGCACAAACGCCATGCGCGTCTTTGCGATTGACGGATGACGAGTTCTACATACGACGCCATCATTATCGGTGCGGGCCACAATGGACTCGTCACCGCCGGGTATCTCGCGCGCGCCGGCTGGAAGGTGCTGGTCTTGGAGCGCCGGCCCATTGTGGGCGGAGCCTGTGTCACGGAGGAAGTATTCCCCGGCTACCGCGTATCCACCGCTTCCTATCTTGTAAGCTTGCTCCAAGCCAAGGTGGTGCGCGAGCTGGAACTTCCCCGTTACGGCTATAAGGTCTTCCCCAAGAACCCCGCCTATTTCGCGCCGTATCCCGATGGCCGCCATCTCTTCATGTACCAAGATATGGCGCGCACGTGTCAGGAGATAGCCAAGTTCTCCACGCAAGACGCGGTACGCTATCCCGCCTACGAAGCGTTTGTCGAGCGCGTCGCGCGTCTCATCGAACCGCTTTTCTTACAGCCGCCGCCCCAGTTTCCGCCCCAACGCTTGAGCGATTGGCTGGAGCCGCTGCGCGCAGGGCGCACACTGCTGGGCCTATCCCACACCCAGATGGCTGACGTTGCCAAACTCATGACGCGCAGCGTGCAATCCATCCTGGACGAGTGGTTCGAATCGGAAGCCCTAAGAGTAGCGCTGGCTACCGACGGCGTGATCGGCACGAACGGCGGCCCGCGCACACCCGGCACCGCTTACGTGCTGCTACACCACGTGATGGGCGGTGTTGGCGGCGTACGAGGCCTATGGGGATTTGTCGAGGGCGGCATGGGCGCAATCACCCAGGCGCTCGCGGCCTCGGCCCAAGCCCACGGCGCCGTAATTGAAACAGACGCGGCGGTGGCCAAAGTGCTCACACGCAATGATGCTGCCACGGGTGTAGTGCTCGCAGACGGTACGGAGTACCAGGCAAAGGTCGTTATTTCCAATGCTGACCCCAAACGCACGTTTCTCCACCTCGTGGAGCGGAGTGACCTACCGGATGAGTTCGTGGCGCAGATCGAGTCGTATCAGTGCGAAGGGTCGTCGTTCAAGCTCAATCTGGCTTTGGGCGAGTTGCCGGACTATACTGCCTTTCCCGGCACTACCCTCGGCCCGCAGCATAGGGGCACAACCCACATTTGCCCCACCATGGACTACTTGGAACGCGCTTGGGACGATGCCAAGTATGGGAAGCCTTCCACACATCCGCTGCTGGAGATCACGATTCCAACGGCCTATGATTCGTCCCTTGCGCCCCCTGGAAAACACATTATGGGGGTTTTCGTGCAATTTGCCCCTTACAACCTGCGGGAGAGTAGCTGGCCGGAGGAAAAAGAGCGCTTCGTACAGCGCATCATCGACACCCTCGCCGCCTATGCGCCCAATCTGCCGCGCGCAATCGAGCACGTGCACGCCCTTTCCCCGCTGGACCTGGAGCAAGAATACGGGCTCACCGGGGGCAACATCTTTCATGGAGAGCTCAGCCTCGATCAGCTTTACTTCCTACGCCCCGCGCTGGGCTGGGCACGCTACGCCACCCCCATCCGCAACCTGTATCTCTGCGGCGCCGGCACCCACCCCGGCGGCGGCGTTACCGGCGCCCCCGGCCACAATGCGGCAATGGAAATCCTCCGAGAACGGTAACTGGAAAGCGCTGCCGCCAATGCGCACGTGCTCACAGGACCGCATTCATCAATTGCCCATCTCATGCCGTTTTACTGTTGCTCGATCTTGTAACTCCGGGCGCAGCGAGAAATCTAGGACTTCAGTCCGCCCTCAACGGCAACTGGGCGGCATCGACTTTGACCGAGATTACAGATCATGGAGAAAAACAAGAGAGCCGGTCAGGATGCCGAATGGGTACGGCATTGTACAATTGGATAATAGGCAATGACCACAAGTCTTGCCACAGCCGCGGCAGCGGGCGACTTGGAAAGAAAAGTAGAGGGATTTCCTCATACGCGGAGTGACGGGTAGGATCATGTTTTCTTTACCCACCATATTGCGAGCATCTAAGGCCCCTACCGTAATGTTGTTCCCGCAGACACAAGCTGTTACTATGGAAATACTGTACCTTGGCGCAATAGTCGCCGTGGGCAGACTCCCTAATGTCGAGAGAGGAAAGAAACTATGGCCATAAGCGGTAACGCATTGCAACAGATCAATTATGGCAAGTTGCCGGAGATATTACCGCTACCTGACCTTATAGAACTGCAGATGCGGTCCTTCCGCTGGTTCCAGACCAATGGGCTGCGCGAGGTCTTCAATGAGATTTCCCCCATCGAAGACTTCACCGGCAGGAACTTCGAACTAAGTTTCGAGGTGCCGGAAAACCCATTCGACAGACCTCCCTACGACGAGACTGAATGTCGCAAACGTGATCTGACGTATCAATCGCCGCTCCGGGTGCGGGCGAAGCTTCTCATCAAGCAGACCGGCGAGATCAAAGAGATGACGGTCTTCATGGGCGACTTTCCGCTCATGAGCACGTCCGGCACATTCATCTATAACGGCACGGAGCGCGTGGTAGTCAGCCAATTGGTCCGTTCGCCGGGTGTGTACTATACCCGAAGGGAAGACCCTTCCGGCAGCCGCTTTCTCTACAGCGCCAAGCTGATTCCGAATCGCGGGGCCTGGCTGGAATTCGAAACCAGCGCAAAGGACATCCTGACTGTCAAGGTAGATAAGCGACGCACTATTCCCGTTACGGCGCTCCTGCGCGCCGTCGGCTACGGGTCGGACACCGAGATACACGAACTCTTCCGCGAGGTTGACACCAATCCCGATCACTCGTACATAACCACCACCATCGGCGGACAGGACGGTGCGCAACGGCGCGACCCGTCAAACACTCACGAGACCGGGTTGCGCGAAGTCTACAAGCGCATCCGCCCCGGCGATCCGGTAACGCTCGACAACGCCAAGAACCTCATTGAGTCTACGTTCTTCAACGGACGTCGCTACGACCTCGGCCGCGTGGGACGCTACAAGCTCAACAAGCGGCTCCAGATGCCGACTCCGCCGGAAGTACGCACGCTCACGCCGGAAGACCTCGTCTACATCGTGCGGCGGCTCATCGAGTTGAACAATTCGCAAAACCCGCCGGATGACATCGACCATCTGGGAAACCGAAGGGTACGCGCGGTTGGCGAACTCCTGCAGAACCAATTTCGTATCGGCCTGCTGCGCATGGAGCGTGTCATTAAAGAACGCATGACTCTCCAAGATCCGGCAACGGTAACGCCGGCTGCACTCATTAACACGCGTCCGGTGGTTGCCGCCGTGCGCGAGTTCTTTGGCGGCAGTCAGCTTTCGCAGTTTATGGACCAGACCAACCCGCTCTCCGAGCTGGGGCACAAGCGCCGCCTCTCTGCGATGGGACCGGGCGGTCTCTCCCGTGACCGCGCGGGCTTCGACGTGCGTGACGTGCACCACTCGCACTACGGACGGATTTGTCCCATCGAGACGCCTGAAGGCCCGAACATCGGCCTGATCGGCAGCCTGGCCAGCTATGGGCGCGTCAACGACTACGGCTTCATTGAAACGCCCTACCGGCAGGTCTACAAGTCCCTCACGTTCAATGGCGACGGTGCGGACCTGATCGGCCACACGGTGACCGCAGACGTTACCAGCGGCGATACCGTTGTGATTCCGTCCGATACCGTGATAACCAAGAAGGACGCAGCGGCTCTCAAGGAAGCCGGACTGGTGGGGACGGAGATTCCCTTGCGTCCCTTTGCCAGCATTGATGCGGACGGTGTGAAGTACCTCTCCGCAGATGAGGAAGATCTGTACATCGTTTCTCAGGCCAATGCCCGGGTAAACGACGTGGGCGAATTCGCCGAAGACCGCGTAGCGGTTCGTGCCGGCGGTCAGTTCCTGCAAGAAGCCCCCGATCGCATCCACTTCATGGACGTTTCGCCTAAGCAGATCGTAAGTGTGCCCACCTCGCTCATTCCCTTCTTGGAGCATGACGACGCCAACCGCGCCTTGATGGGCGCTAACATGCAGCGGCAAGCGGTACCGCTTCTGAAGCCGGAAGCGCCGCTGGTTGCAACCGGTATGGAGTGGAAAGCGGCGGAAGACTCCGGTCAAGTGCTCTGTGCTGACGTGGACGGCATTATCAGCGGCGCCACGGCCCGCGAGGTCCGCCTGCTGGGTGATGACGGCCAAGAGCACGTCTATCCCCTTAAGAAGTTCGAACGGACAAATGCGGCAACGTGCTACAACCAGCGCGCCATTGTGCGCAAAGGCGAGCGCGTAACAGCGGGTCAACCGCTTGCGGATAGTTCTTCAACGGACAACGGGCAATTGGCGCTGGGGCAGAACGTGCTCTGTGCCTTCATGTTCTGGGAAGGGAGCAACTACGAGGACGCAATCATCCTTAGCGATCGCGTGGTGCAAGACGACCTTTTCACGTCCGTTCACGTGGAGAAATATGAGTGCGAAGCGCGCGACACGAAGCTGGGACCCGAAGAGATTACGCGCGATATTCCCAACGTTGCCGAAGAAGCCTTGCGCAACATGGACGAGAACGGCGTCATCTACGTCGGCGCGGAAGTCCACCCAGATGACATTTTGGTGGGCAAAGTCACGCCAAAGGGCGAAACGGACCTGACCGGCGAGGATAGACTCTTGCGCGCCATTTTCGGCAAGGACGCCCGCGACGTGAAAGACACGTCGAAGCGCATGCCGGCCGGTGAGCACGGCAAAGTGGTAGACGTGCACATCTTCACAAAGGACATGGGCGACGAGCTGTCCAGTGGCGTAAATGAGATGGTGCGGGTCTCCGTTGCCTCCAAGCGCAAGCTCATGGCGGGCGACAAGATGGCGGGGCGCCACGGCAACAAAGGCGTGGTGGCGCGCATCATGGCCGTTGAGGATATGCCGCATCTCGCCGACGGCACGCCGGTGGACATCGTCCTTAGTCCGCTGGGCGCGCCTTCGCGCATGAACCTCGGTCAAATACTCGAAGCGCACCTGGGTTGGGCAGCCCACGAGCTCGGCTTCCAAGCGGTCGTTCCGGTCTTCGACAGCGCAAGCGAGACCGAGATCGAAAGCGCGTTAGAAACAGCGGGCCTACCCAAAAGCGGCAAGGCCACGCTCTACGACGGGCGCACGGGCGAATCCTTCGACCAAGCAGTAACGGTCGGCTGGATATACATGCTCAAGCTCGCCCATCTCGTTGAGAATAAGGTGCATGCGCGCTCTACCGGCCCCTACTCACTGATCACGCAACAACCCCTGGGCGGCAAGGCCCAGTTTGGCGGTCAGCGGTTCGGAGAGATGGAAGTGTGGGCGTTGGAAGCCTACGGCGCCGCGTATACATTGCAAGAAATGCTCACGGTAAAGTCTGATGACGTGCATGGCCGTGTCAAAACATACGAAGCTATCGTCAAAGGGGAGGAAGTGCTCCAGCCAGGCATCCCGGAGTCGTTCAAGGTGCTTGTCAAGGAATTGCAGAGTCTTGCCCTGGCAGTTGACGTTTTGAATGAGAACGAAGAAGAAATCCGATTCCCCGAAGAAGGCGACTCGGACGGTCTACCCGATCTGGGTGGCATCAACTTGCAAGGTCGCGAGCATCACGAGTAGCACAGGCCTGAAACCTGTTCCCAACAGACGGCAGACCGCCGCTGCCAGCGGATTTCTATCCCAGCACAGCATGAGGAGGCGTATTTTTCTATGCTCGACGTTAACGAGTTCAACGCCCTACGCATCGGCCTAGCGTCACCGGAGCAAATCCGAAACTGGTCCTATGGCGAGGTAACCAAACCGGAAACTATCAACTACCGTACGCTCAAGCCGGAGCGAGACGGTCTCTTTTGCGAACGCATTTTTGGGCCGACGAAGGACTACGAGTGCTATTGCGGCAAGTATAAGCGCTATCGCTACAAGGGCATCATCTGCGATAAGTGCGGCGTGGAAGTTGCCCGTTCACGCGTACGGCGCGAGCGGATGGGGCACATCGAGCTCGCCGCTTCAGTGAGCCACATCTGGTATTTCAAAGGCACGCCCAGCCGACTGGGCCAGTTGCTTGATATTTCGCCGCGCAACCTCGAGCGCGTACTGTACTTTGCTGCGTACATCATTAGCAAAGTTGAGGCAGAGGCCGTTCAAGACTCCCTCGAGAACCTCGACGAAGAAGCAAAGGACCGTCGCACGCAGCTAGAAGCTCGCACCCAAGAGCGTATCCAAGAAGTCGAAGAGAAACTGGTCGTAGATCTGCAGAGCCTTGAAGACGCTATCGCCAATGACGATGATCAGCTAGATGAGTTGATCGAGCAGGCCACGGTTGCGGAAGAGCATCACGTCACTGAGATTCGCGATCAGCTTGCCGACTGGATCGCCACCGCCGCCGAATATGATCTCATCGTGCCCTGGCAGGAGGACCCATTCGTCGCCGAAGAGGAAGTGGTCGAGAAGAAGCACCTGAGCACCTTTGAAAAGGCCAGCGACGAATACCTTAATGGCATCGCCGAGCGCGTCCAGGGCGAGCAGGATCAACTCAAAGCTGCCTTACCCGCGAGTCAAGTGGCCCTGCGCGAGCAAACAGACGGCGAAATCGCCAATGCGCAGGAGCAGATGGAAAAGGAACTTGCCGCGCTGCCGGAATTCTTAGAGCAAAAGGCGGAAGACCTCAAGCTGCTACAGCCGCTGCTTATCCTCGATGAGAACCAATACCAACGCCTCACACAGACGTGTGAAGGCATGTTCGCGGCGGCTATGGGCGCCGAAGGACTGCTAGACATCTTGCGCGACCTCGACCTCGATGCGTTGGCAAGTCATCTGCGGGACGAGGTGCGCTCCACCTCCAGCCAGAAGCGCAAAAAGGCCATCAAACGGATGCGCATCGTGGAGTCGTTCCGACGTTCCGGCAACCGCCCGGAGTGGATGATCCTCTCCGCACTCCCGGTGCTCCCGCCCGACCTGCGCCCTATGGTGCAGCTCGACGGCGGACGCTTCGCCACCAGCGATCTCAACGACCTCTACCGCCGCGTTATCAACCGCAACAACCGGTTGAAGAAGCTGCTCGACCTCGGCGCGCCGGAAATCATCATCCGCAACGAGAAGCGCATGCTTCAAGAAGCAGTCGACGCCTTGGTGGACAACGGCCGGCGCGGGCGCGCCGTAGCGGGCTCCACCGGCCACAAGCTGAAGAGCCTCTCGGACCTGTTGCGCGGTAAGCAAGGGCGCTTCCGCCAGAATCTTCTCGGTAAGCGCGTGGACTACTCCGGTCGATCCGTCATCGTTGTCGGGCCGGACCTCCGGTTGCACCAGTGCGGCCTGCCCAAGCGCATGGCGCTGGAACTCTTCAAGCCGTTCGTCATGCGCTCCCTGGTCGATGGCGGCCACGCCGCCACCGTAAAGATGGCAAAGCGCATGGTGGAGCGCGGGGCGTCCGAGGTGTGGGACGCGCTGGAAGAAGTGACCACGAACCATCCGGTGCTGCTTAATCGCGCGCCGACCCTGCACCGCCTTGGTATCCAGGCGTTCGAGGTCGTGCTGGTGGAAGGCAACGCGGTACAGCTTCATCCGCTCGTCTGCCAGGCCTTCAATGCCGACTTCGACGGCGATCAGATGGCAGTGCACGTACCCCTCTCTCGTAAAGCGCGAGAAGAGGCCTACGACCTCATGCTCTCGTCCCGTAACTTGCTCTTGCCCGCCGACGGCTCGCCCGTTGTCAGCCCAACGAAGGACATGGTCCTAGGATGCTACTACCTCACTAGTGTGGAGAAACAGGCCAACGGCGCAGGTAACGGCAATTTGGAGTCCGTAGATGCCAAGGTGCGCGTATTCAATGACTTCGATGAAGTCATGCTCGCACATGAATTGGGAATGGTCGGTCTGCGCGAGCTCATCAAGATTCGCGCCAATCCCATCGATGTACCGGATAGCAGCGAAAATCCCGATAACCCGTTCCAGTACGGCGACCTCTATGATGCCACGCCGGGACAGGTGCTTTTCAACCGCATCCTGCCACACACTCTCCGATTCCGACACGAAGTCATGGACAAGGGCAATTTGAAGGACGTGGTAGACACCGCCTTGCGCAGGGCCGGTTCGGAGCAAGCAATCACGCTTGTGGATGACATTAAGGAGATTGGTTTCCACTTTGCCACTATTTCCGGTTCAACAATCGCGATGTCAGACATCGAGATGCCGAAGGAGAAGATGGGGATTCTCGCCGATGCCGAAAAACGCGTCTCACTCATCGAGCAGCAGTACCGCCGGGGGATCATCACGGAACAAGAGCAGCGCGACCTGGTGATTCGCACCTGGAAACAGGCGCAGGACGACGTCACCGACGCGGTGAAGGTAAACCTGAGCGAAGGCGGGAACATCTACATGATGTCGGTATCCGGCGCAGCCAAAGGCGGATTTGAGCAAGTGCGGCAGTTGGCGGGCATGCGCGGACTAATGGCCGACCCGCAAGGCCGCGTCATTCCGCTGCCCGTGCGCTCGAATCTCCGGGAAGGCTTGAGCGTGCTGGAGTATTTCATATCAACCCACGGCGCGCGCAAGGGCTTGGCCGATACCGCCTTGCGTACGGCTGACTCGGGATACTTGACCCGGCGTCTTATAGACGTGGCACAAGACGTGATTATTCGTGAGGATGACTGCGGCGCAGCCATTGGCATCACAACGCACGCTCCGCAGGACCGCGACGTTGCCGATTCGCTCGGCGAACGTGTGAGCGGACGTTTCGCCCTTCATCCCATCATCCACCCCGTTACCGGCGAGATCATCGTGGACGCCGGTCAATTCATCGACGACGAAGAGGCCATAGCGATTGGTGAAGCCGGATTGGACAGCGTGCAAGTGCGCAGCCCCGTGACGTGCCAGGCGCGGATTGGAGTCTGCGCCAAGTGCTACGGGCGGGACCTCGCCCGCAACGCTGTGGTCGCGGAGGGTGCTGCCGTGGGCATTATCGCTGCCCAGTCCATCGGCGAGCCGGGCACGCAGCTTACCATGCGCACCTTCCACACCGGCGGCGTGGCCACCGAGGACATCACCCGCGGTTTGCCCCGCGTAGAGGAACTCTTCGAGGCGCGCACGCCAAAGGGCGTCGCCACCGTCAGCGACATAGACGGCGTGGTGTCCCTCGAACGGGCCGACGATCACTTGAAAGTCACCGTCACGTCGGTACAGACTTTTGCCGAGCGTATCGCTGTGCCGGACGGCTTCACGCTGGTTGTTGCGGCGGGCGATGAAGTGGCCTACGGCCACGTACTCGCCCGCCAAGAGACAGATGATGAGAGTGAGGCAATTGAAACCACCAAGGATAGCGCCGAGATTGTCGAGCGCGAACTTTTCTCCCACGTGGCCGGTCGGGTTAGCCTTGAGGATGGCTTCGTTACCGTCAACTTCGAGGAGACCGAAGAGCGTGAGTACGGCGTCCCGCTGACTGCGTACCTGCAGGTCAAATCGGGCGAGACGATTCGTGCCGGCGATCAACTGACGGAGGGTTCAAAGAACCCACAAGACGTTCTCCGCATTCTGGGACGCGAGGCCGTTCAACGCAATCTCGTGGACGAAGTGCAGAAAGTCTACCGCTCGCAGGGCGTCTACATCAACGATAAGCACATAGAGGTTATCGTACGGCAGATGCTGCGGCGCGTCCGCATCGAACATGCCGGCGATACCGACTTCCTGCCTGGGGAACTCGTGGACCGCCTCAAGTTCGAGGAGGCCAACGAGCGCGTTCTGGCGGAAGGCGGCGAGGCAGTCACGGCTGAACAGATGCTGCTGGGCATTACAAAGTCGAGCCTGCAAACAGATTCCTTCCTGGCGGCAGCGTCATTCCAGGAGACCACGCGCGTCCTCACCGACGCCGCCCTGGAAGGCACGGTTGACCGCTTGGTGAGCCTCAAAGAAAATGTCATTATCGGCAAGCTCATTCCGGCAGGCACCGGCATTCGCGCTCGAGAAGAGGCCGCGGCGTTGCGCAAACGTCAGGCTGCAGAGCAGGCTGCCGCAGTCCTCTTTACGGATGAGAGCGACGCCGATGAAGTTGGGCAGGAGGCAGTCGCCGCGTCTTCGGCAAAGGCGGCCCCCACGATGAAGGAACAAGCCACACGATTCTTCGGGGGGACCGATGGCGACGAGCCCGTAGCGAAGGCTACTCCGAGTGAACCCGTAGCGAAGGCTACTCCGAGCGAACCCGTAGCGAAGGCTACTCCGAGCGAGCCCGCAGCGGAGGCTGCTCCGAGCGAACCCGTAGCGGAGGGCTCCTCGGAAGAACCCGCAGTCTAGCCGGCCTGCCTGATCTCACTGGAGATAGTTTGCCAAAATAGGCTAAGAGGGCGGGCGCATTCACCGGCTTAGAGCCTGGGTGAATGCGCCCGCCCTTTGTGATTCGTTGCGCGGAGACTCGAGTTTTCCGGCAAACCTGCTATCGCTGTCTGCGGGGAGTGTTTCGGTCGTCCGAATCGAGGATGATGGTTACCGGCCCGTCGTTGACAAGCGATAGCTGCATCATCGCTCCGAACTCGCCGCAAGCGACGGGGATTCCCTGGTTGCGCAAGCTGCCGGCAACCTGTTCGATCAGAGGTTCAGCCTCCGCGGGCGGGGCGGATCGGGTAAAACTGGGTCGGCGCCCCTTGCGCGTCTCTCCGTACAGCGTGAACTGAGAGACCACGAGCACAGCGCCACCCACGTCCTGCACGGAGAGATTCATCTTGCCGCCGTCTTCACCGACGTCATCGCCAAAGATGCGTAACGTGGCAAGTTTTGCCGCAATATAGGCCGCTGCCTCGTCAGTATCGCCTGACTTCACCGCAACGAGCGCAACCAGGCCGCGGTCGATGCTTCCGATCAACTTCTCACCGACTTGTACGCGCGCTTCACTGACGCGTTGCACCACAGCCAACATGTGGGTACCCTATAGGGGAAATCTCGCAGTGACGGGGCTTTTGCACAGTATAGCATGTGGCTTTCGAGCCCCTGTCCTGCTATGTTCGTCTCCCTGCGGTATAATGGGAATTGTAGAGCGTAGCATACCAAGGGTGGTATGTGCGGTTCGGTTGGGTGCTGCTAACGCGCCTATCGAGAAGCATAACGCTCGCTAGAGTGCACAAAGATGTGCTGACATCGTGTAGCAAACTGAGGCACAGCGTGACGTGTCCCTAGTAGGATACGTGGCAAGCGGTGTCTTTTGTGTGTTACGTGATTAGTTAGAGTAAGGCTTCCGGCCTGCAGTGCCAAAGGAGGTAACATGGGAATGGATCAAAGCCAGGAACCAAGAGACCAGGTTACCGACGCGGAGCTTCCGGTACGAGACCCTGGCGATCTTTCAAACTACGACAACGACCAACTCATTGATTTCTATGCAAGCATGCTATTCGTGCGGCGCTTTGAAGAGCGCGTGGCCGAAATGTACCTGCGTGCCAAAATCGGCGGCTACTGTCATCTCAACATCGGCGAAGAAGCCACCGTCGTCGGCACGCTCAAGGCCCTTAGAGATGACGACTATTTCTTCGGCAGCTATCGCGAACACGGCTTTGCTATCGTCCGTGATGTACCCGCCGGCGCCGTCATGGCTGAGTTATTCGGCAAACGTGACGGTTGCGCGCGAGGCCGCGGCGGCTCGATGCACCTGGTAGATCCCGATCGCCGCTTCATGGGCGGATACGGCATCGTCGGTGGCAGTATACCCCTATCCACCGGAGTCGCGTTCGCGATCAAGTACCGGGAAAGCAACGAAGTCGTTATGTCGGTCTTCGGCGACGGCGCCACCAACATCGGGGCTTTTCACGAGGCGCTCAACATGGCCTCGCTGTGGAAACTGCCGAACCTCTTCATCTGCACGAACAACCAATACGGCATGGGCACCAGCGTTGCGCGCGCCTCTGCGGTGACCGAGCTGTGGAAGAAAGGCGTGGCCTACGACATTCCCGGCTATAAAGTAAACGGCATGGACGTGCTTGCTGTCTATCAGCTCACAAAGAAGCTCGTAGAGGAAGTGCGCCGCACGAGCGAGCCGATCTTCGTCGAGTGCGTCACCTATCGCTATCGCGGCCACTCCATGGCCGACGCGGGCAAGAACTATCGTAGCAAAGAGGAAGTTGAGGAGTGGCGCGAACGCGACCCGGTGGAGAACTTCCGTATGCGCCTGCTCGAGGGCGAGATATTCGACCAAAAGGTCGCCGACGCCATTGAGGAGGAAGTGCTTGCCAAGGTGCAAGCAGCGGTGGATTTTGCCGAAGAGAGTCCCTTCCCTGACGTGGCCGACCTGCACCAATTCGTGTACGCAGAGGATTCCTAGGCATGACCGAAATGACGTACCGTGAAGCCCTCCGCGATGCCCTCATCGAAGAGATGGACCAAGACCCGAATGTCTTCATCATGGGTGAAGAGGTCGGCGTCTTTCAGGGCGCGTACAAAGTCACTGAGGGCCTGCTGGACCGCTTCGGCGAAAAGCGGGTCGTTGACACACCGATCGCCGAGGAAGGCTTTATCGGTATCGGCACGGGTGCAGCGATGACGGGTTTGCGCCCCGTAGTCGAATTGATGACGATCAATTTCGGGATGGTGGCGATGGACCAGATCGCCAACCATGCCGCCAAGATTAGCTACATGTTCGGCGGCAGACTCAAGTGCCCCATGGTGATTCGCGCTCCCGGTGGCGGCGGTCAGCAGCTCACGGCGCAGCACTCGCACAGCCTTGACGTGTGGTTCGCGTATATACCCGGCTTGAAGGTAGTGGCGCCGGCCGTGCCTGCCGACGCCAAAGGTTTGCTCAAGACTGCCATCCGAGACGATAATCCGGTAATGTTCTTGGAACATCTCGCGCTCTACAACACCAAGGGCGTGGTGCCGGAAGGAGAGCATACGGTGCCCTTTGGCGAGGCGGACGTGAAGCGTATCGGCACTGACGTGACCTTGATCGCGCACTCGCGGATGGTCCTCTATGCATTGCAAGCCGCGGCCCAACTGGGCGAAGAAGATATCAGCGTGGAAGTCATCGACTTGCGGAGCATACGTCCGCTGGACGCAGAGACCCTTGTTCACTCCGTGCAAAAGACCAACCGGTGCGTCATTGCGGAAGAAGAGCACCGCTCCTTTGGCGTGAATGCCGAGGTGGCCGCGACCATCTACGAGGAAGCCTTCGACTACTTGGACGCCCCCATCGAGCGCGTTGGCGGCGTTGAGGTGCCGATGCCTTACTCCAAACCATTGGAGCAAGCCGTGATCCCCAGTCCGGAAAAGATTGCAGACGCCGTCAAGAGAACCCTTAACCACTAGGCCGGCAGTAGGAGGAACTACCCAAGTATGGTACGCGAGATCCCTATGCCCCGCCTGAGCGATACGATGGAAGAGGGAAGAGTCCTGCAGTGGTACAAGCAGGTGGGTGACAGCGTAAAGAAGGGCGAGTTACTGGCCGAAATCGAGACCGATAAAGCCGTGATGGAACTCGAGTCGGTTGAGGAAGGTACGCTGCTCGAACTTCTCGTTGCTGAGGGCGGCGCGGCCCCCTTGGGCGCTCCTATTGCGCTGGTGGGCGATGAAAGCGAGTTGGGCAAGCAGATTGCCGTTCCGCCACAGAACGCGCCGGCGACAGAAACTGTACAGCCAAGCGTTGCCGGGTCAGACGGCAGTACCCAAACAAAGCCTGCGCCCGCTTCGCGGCCCGCAGACGGTTCGAACGCGAAAGAGGCATCCGGCCGCATCAAGGCGTCACCGCTCGCGCGCCGCATTGCCGCCGAAGAGGGAATCGACCTACTGCAGGTCAAAGGCACCGGCCCCAGCGGCCGCATTGTCAAGGAAGACGTTGAGAACGCGGTACGCAATGCCGCAGTGGCTGACGACCCCGCCGCCGAACCAAGTTCCTCTGAAGTGGCATCGCTCTCACGCATGCAGTCCACAATTGTCCGGCGAATGCTTGAGAGCAAGACCACAGTGCCGCACTTCTACCTAACGCTGGAAATCGACATGGGCGCCGCCAAAGAAATGCGCGCGCAGGTCAATTCCGCCTGGAGCAAGGAAGAACGGATTAGCTTCAACGACATCATCATCAGAGCCACCGCGCTCGCTCTCATGCGGCATCCGGATGCAAACGGCTCCTACCGAGATGGCGGTTTTGTCTATCATGATGAGGCGAATATTGGCATTGCCGTTGCCGTACCCAATGGCTTGCTAGTTCCCGTGCTCAAGAACTGCGACACCAAGCCTCTCCGCCGGCTGGCTGCGGAAGCGAAAGTGCTGGTTGAGCGCACCCGCGAAGGCAAGAACCGGCCCGGCGACTTAGAGGGCGGCACTTTTACGGTCTCGAATCTGGGCATGTTTGGCGTGCGCGACTTCTATGCCATCGTGAATCCGCCCCAGGCCGGCATAATTGCCGTCGGCACGATTGAGCCGCGGCCCGTCGTGCGCGAAGGAGAAATCGTAGTGCGCGACATGATGAACCTAAGCATCTCCGCCGATCACCGCATCCTCTACGGTGCCCCCGCCGCTGAGTTTCTGCGCGACTTGAAGGATCTCTTGGAAAATCCGTACAACTTACTGGGCTAAGAAGCTTGCCGCTTCACTTCCTTCGCCAATGCGTAGGGCGAACTGAGGGTTCGCCCTATTTGAATCCCAGGCCGTGCTTTCGGCAAGATGGAGTCAGTGTGCATTACGTTACACCCTATTGATCGCTAAAGGTGCGAGCACCGCCCGCAGGCAGGCGGAAGCACGTGAAAGAAAGTGGCTATGGCAGAAAATACATATGACGTTGTAATTATCGGCGGCGGGCCGGGGGGCTACCCGGCCGCTATTCGCGGCGCGCAGCTTGGGCTCAAGGTCGCGGTGGTTGAAAAGGAGAAAGTCGGCGGGATTTGCCTCCACAAAGGCTGCATCCCTACCAAGGCTCTGCTGGAGTCCGCGGAGCACCTGCACCACGCTCGTAATGAGAGCGGTGCCTTCGGTGTCGTCGCCACCGACGTTTCTTTTGACTATGCCAAAGTGCTTGCACGCAAATCCCAGGTGGTAGCCCAACTCCATAAAGGCGTACAGGGTCTGCTGCAAAGAAACAAGGTTGACGTATTCTATGGGACCGGAACGCTCACGTCGCCCCAACTGGTGCGCGTGGAGGGCAGCGCCGGCGCCCAAGACCTGCGGGCGGCGAACGTCATCATCGCGACCGGCTCACGCCCGCGCAGCCTGCCGGGACTGGAGCTTGACGGCAAGACCGTGATTAGCAGCGACCACGCGCTTGAACTCTCGACGCTGCCAAAATCCGTCATCATTCTCGGCGCTGGGGCCGTTGGCGTTGAGTGGGCGAGTCTCTTCCACGACTTCGGTGTGGCGGTGACCGTTGTAGAGGTCATGCCCACATTGGTTCCTCTGGAGGATGAGGACATTGGCAAGGAGCTTGGCCGCTCGTTTAACCGGCGCGGCATCACCGTCAAGACCAACGCCAAGCTAATTGTGGATAGCGTGAATTCCGGCAAGAATTCCGTATCAGTGGACATCGAGGTTTCAGGCAAGAGGGAGTCCCTGGAAGCTGACGTGCTGCTGGTAGCCGTCGGTCGCACCGGCAATACTGAGGATATCGGTCTTGAATCGATCGGCGTAAATACAGAGCGCGGCGTCATCCCGGTTGACGGTTATGGCCGCACGAACGTACCGCACGTCTACGCCGTCGGCGACGTTGCAGGCGGCTTCTTGCTCGCCCACAAAGCCACGGCCGAAGGGCACGTCGCCGTCGAACACCTCGCCGGTGAGGAGCCCCACCCGTTAGACCCCTTGCGCGTGCCACGCGCCACGTACTGCCGTCCTGAGATCGCGAGCATCGGTCTCTTGGAAGAAGAGGCCGTCGAGCAGGGAAGGGAAGTGAAAGTAGGCCGGTTCCCCTTTGCCGCGCTGGGTAAAGCGCTCATAAAAGGGCAAACCGAAGGCTTTGTAAAGATGGTCTGCGACGCCAAGACCGATGAAATTCTGGGCACACACGTCATCGGGCCCAACGCCACAGACATTGTCGCCGAAATGGGATTGGCACAAATGCTGGAAGCAACACCTCTGGAGGTCGGCCTCAATATCCATCCCCATCCCACACTTGCGGAGGCGATCATGGAGGCCTCCTGGGATGTAGACGGCCGCGCCGTACACGTGTTTCGACGACGCTAACCCCAAAGAACCTGCTGTGAAGAACTTGGCTCGCATACGCCAGCTTGGAGAAATGAACCATGGCAACCAGATTTGACGTTCGCAACCCGGCGTTCTTCGATCTCGTACCGCAAGCCGCGGCGTTGGAGCGCGTGGCGGGCGGCTTTGCATTCACCGAGGGGCCTGTTTGGCGGGACAACAGTTTGCTGTTTAGCGATATACGCAACAGCCGCACCGTTTGCTGGCGCGAATCGCCTGAAGGTTTTTCCGTGAGCACCTATCGCACGCCTTCGGGCAATGCGAACGGCCTGACCCTGGATGGCGAGGGGCGTCTCATTTCGTGCGAACACTCCACGCGGCGCGTGAGCCGCCAAGAGGCCGACGGTTCGTACAGCTCCCTCGCCGACAGCTACCAGGGGAAAAACCTCAACAGCCCAAACGACGTGGTCGTTCGTTCCGACGGCACTCTCTATTTCACCGACCCGCCGTACGGCGTCGAAGACCTGGGTCTTGAACCGGACCTGGGCTTCCGCGGCGTGTACATGATTACTACCGACGGCGCGCTGCACCTCTTGACGGCCGACTTCGACCGGCCGAACGGTCTCGCCTTTTCCCCCGACGAGAAGACACTCTACATTGACGATAGTCGGCGGCGGCACATCCGCGCGTTTACGGTGAATAGCGATGGCACGCTGACCGAAAGCCGCCTGTGGACCGATATGAACTGCGCTGACGACGGCAGTCCGGACGGTATGAAGGTAGACTGCAACGGAAATGTCTTCTGCACCGGGCCGGGCGGCATTTGGGTGATGAATCCGGCAGGTCACGTGCTGGGAAGAATCATTGGCGACGAGCAGCCCGCCAATCTTGCGTGGGGCGACAAGGACTGGCGCACGCTCTACGTCACGGCCAGGACGAGCCTCTACCGTATTCGCCTAAACACCACCGGTATTCCCGTTCCAAGCTCAAAAAGCAGGAAATGAAAGACTGGCTCGATGATTACGCCTAGTCAGCAGGCGACCGCGTAAGACGCTCCCATTGCTTTGGGTCAATCACAACCGACGGCTGCACGGGCTGTACGCGGATCTCCTCCAGCATGTCGACAAACTGCTTCACTTTGTCTATGCCTTCCTGCACCGAACCGTCCGGCTGCCAATTCTCATAGAAGTTCTGATGCAAGGAGCTTGCCTCTCTGAAGCAGGCGCTCAATAGAGAATTTCCCGTGTCGCGGGAAAGTTGGGTTACAACGTCGAAGAGCAGTCTATGCGAGTTATGGTTCCAGCCTCTGCTCGCAGCGACTGCTTTCACGGCATGCGCGGCTGCGCCCCAGGCTTTTTCCGAGGCCTGTAGCCGGTCGCCTTTATCGAATTCTTCCTGAGCCTGACGGACAAAGCGGCGGCTGAAAGCCGCATAGTCGTCCGCATTTGTTTGCTTGTAGTTCTCCATTGAATCATCTCCTTTTCTCACTATACCACTGAGCGTGATACCATTCAGCAGCGTGGACCAGAAAATATGGAGAGAGATTGCCGGTGTCTATCGGAGTAACACTCGTCACCGGAGCCACCGGCCAGCAAGGCGGCGCCGTGGCACGCGCTCTATTGGCAGAGGGCCAAACGGTTCGGGCGCTCACGCGTGACCTTGCCCGTGCCGAAACGCTCATTGCCGACGGCGCGCGCGTAATAGTGGGCGACATGACCGATCCGCAGCAGATGAAGCGGGCCTTCCAAGGCGTAGGCACCGCATTTCTCATGGGCACGCCTTATTCGGGCGGCCCGGAGGCGGAGTGGCAACAGCTTCAAACCTGCATCGACGCGGCGCAGAACGCTGACCTACAACACATCGTCTACTCCTCGGTGCAGCGCGCAAATGACCTGGCCGACGTACCGCACTACGCGCAGAAGTTTCGCGCCGAGCAGTATCTCCAAGCAAGCGGCATTCCCTGGACGATTCTGCGTCCGGTGTTCTTCATGGACAACTTTGGCGCGGAAGCGCTGGCGGGCAACCTGCTGGCCGGTCGGCTGCATGCTCCCATGCCGCCCCACGTCGCAACGCAACTTGTGGCCGTGGACGACGTCGGACGCGCCGCCGCCACAGTTCTGGCCGCGCCGGATGTCTGGGCAGGCAAGACCCTTGACCTCGCCGGCGACGAACGCACGTGGGAGGAGATTGCCCAAGACATTGGCGCGGCAATTGGCCGTACCGTGGAATTCTATCCGCTCCCGCCGGAGTGGGTTGCCGAACACATGGGCGACGATTACGCGGCGTACTACGACTGGCTGTGGAAAGAGGGTTTCACCGCAAATGTAGCGGCGATGGAGGAGACGATTGGCTTCCAGCCCAAGGACTTCGCAACGTACCTCGTGGAGGCGCGCTGGACTCTCGACCTGCGGATTGAGCTCGAAGTGCACTCGCCGCGGTCGTTTGAGTGAAGCGGAAATATCCACCTAGGAGTATGGGGCATTCCGCTGGGTGGCTCTTTTCCGTTCATGCTTCGACAAGCTCAGCACGAACGGCATGAAGGGGCTGCGCTGCCGTGGTCACTCGAGGCTGTGCACCAAATGCTTTGAAACATACACGGCTCATACTTCGACAAGCTCAGTACGAACGGCATGAAGGGGCTGCGTTGCCGTGGTCACTCGAGGCTGTGCACCAAATGCATTGAAACATACACAGCTCATACTTCGACAAGCTCAGTACGAACGGCATGAAGGGGCTGCGTTGCCGTGGTCTCTCGAGGCTGTGCACCAAATGCTTTGAAACATACACAACTCATACTTCGACAAGCTCAGTACGAATGGCATGAAGGGGCTGCGTTGCCGTGGTCACTCGAAGCAGTGCACCAAATGCTTTGTGAAATACACGGCACTTTGGTCGGTCGTTCCCGCGTACGGCCCGCGGCCATGCGGTTGCTGAACGGAAAACTACCCGTCGCTCACCACGAACTCTTCCTCTACCACCCGCGCGTAGATTGCCGCCTGCAGCGCGCCGATCTGCGCCTGCGCATGCGCCACCGCCTCTGCCAGCGGAACGAGCATAAAGTCTTTGTCGGTGCGGAGTTTCAGTTCCACCGACTCATTCTTCAGCGTACGGCGGCTGACAGTGATGCGCAGCGGCATTCCCAATAGATCGGCATCGGTGAATTTTACCCCCGGACTCTCCTTCCGGTCGTCGAAAAGCACCGTTATGCCGGCCGCGCCAAGATCGGCGTAGAGCTGCTCCGCCGTCTGCATGACTGATTCATCGTTCTGGTTCAGCACCACCAGGTATACGTGGAACGGCGCGATCGACACCGGCCAGATGATGCCTCTCTCATCATGAGAGGCTTCTACAACTGCCGCCATGAGGCGTTCAACCCCAATGCCGTAGCACCCCATCACCATAGGATGCTGGGCGCCGGTTTCATCGCGGTACTGGGCTTTGAGCGCCGCCGTATACTTCGTCCCCAACTTGAAGATATTGCCCACCTCGATGGCGCGCTCCAAGCGCACCGGCCCACCGCATCGCGGGCAGGGAGCGCCTGCATACGCGCTGGCAATATCCGCTACCACGTCGGCCGAATAGTCGCGGCCGTAGTTTACGTTGTGCAGGTGGAATCCTACCTTGTTCGCCCCTGCTACCAGGTTGGCGGACTGCGCCACCAGGTCGTCCACAACGACCTCCACGCCGGTCACACCTATCGGCGAGGCGTATCCCGGCACGATCCCGTACTCGCTCAGTTCCCCTTCGGTAGCGGGCCGCAGTGCCGTAGACTTCGTGGCGTTCATAAGCTTCGTCTCGTTCACCTCCATGTCGCCGCGCACTACGGCAAAGATTAGGCCCTGGTCCCCCATAAAGAAAGCGGCTTTTGCCGTGCTCGTCTCGGGAATCTCCAGCAAGGCCGCCAACTCCGCAATCGTCTTCGTGTCCGGTGTTGCCACTTCTTGGAGGGGCTGCGGCTCGCCGCCGTCGACCACGTCCTTGCGAAAGGTTGCAATTTGCCGATTTGCGCTGAGTCCGCAGGCATCGCAGAGCACTAAGGTGTCCTCTCCAACCGGCGTAAGCGACATGAATTCATGGGCCATGGTGCCGCCCATCATGCCCACATCGGAATCCACCGAAATCACGTCCAGCCCGCAGCGGCGAAAGATGTTGAAATACGCCTGGTAGACCTCCGGATAGTAGCGATCCAGGTCCTCCTGCGTGATGTGGGCGCTGTAGGCGTCCTTCATGGTGAACTCGCGCAATCGAATCGCCCCGGCTCGCGGACGCGGCTCATCGCGAAACTTTGTCTGTATCTGGTAGAGCATCACCGGCAGTTGGCGGTAGGAGTGGACGTTATAGCCAATGAGACTTGTGATGACCTCTTCATGGGTCATGGCGAGCACCAGGTCGTGATCGGCGCGATCTTTCAACCGCACCAAGTCGTCGCCGATGTCGTACCAACGACCCGTTTGCTGCCAGATTTCCGCAGGCTGCACGACCGGCATGGTGAGTTCCTGCCCGCCGATAGCATCCATCTCCTCGCGCAAGACCTGTTTGATCTTTGCTGCCACGCGCGTGCCGAGCGGGAGCAGGCTGTAAATACCGGATGCGAGTTGACGGATGTAGCAGCCCCGTACCAGCAACTTGTGGTTGGGCACTTCTGCTTCCGCTGGGTCGTCGCGTAACGTCTCACAGAGTAAGTTTGAGCGTCTCATGATATGGACAATGCTCCGCAGTAATGCTTTCTTTCTAGACTAGTCAACGATAATAGTGTATCGGGAAGTGAATTCAGTGTAGCAGAATCCCGATGGCGGGTACGCCGGCAACGCGGCGGAACCGGCGCTCTATCCGCTATGGCCGTCGCCAGGAGCGACCGTCCCGGGCAATGAGGGCATCGGCCTCCGGCGGTCCCCAGCTACCGGCCTCGTAGTTCGGGAAATTGCTGGCGGGGCTGGAATCCCACGCCTCGATAATGGGGGTGATCAAGCCCCAAGCATACTCGATCCATTCACTGTGGGCGAAGAGCGTACGGTCGCCTCGCATTATGTCGAGCAAGAGCGTCTCGTAGGCCGGCGGAGCCTCACCATTGAAAAGCGACTCATAGTCGAAGTTCATGCTCACGGGTTGCACGCGAATAGTTTGACCGGGGGACTTCACGCGGAATTGAAGCGAAAAACCCTCGTTGGGTTGCACACGGATGACGATGGCATTCGGGTTCACCGTATCAGCGGGCATGAGCCCGAAGAGCAAGTGCGGCACCCGCTTGAATTGAATCGCGATCTCCGTTACCTTCTTCGCCATGCTCTTGCCGGAGCGTAGGTAGAACGGTACGCCCTCCCAGCGCCAATTGTCGATGTGGAGCTTCAGCGCGGCGAAGGTCTCGCGGTTCGAGCGCGGGTCGGTACCTTCCTCTTCTCGGTACCCCTTGATGTGTTCTCCCTGCACCCATCCCTGACCATATTGGCCGCGCACCGCCCACTGATCGAGCTCTGAGAGCGGAATCTGCCGGGTGGCGCGCAAGACCTTGATCTTCTCCGCGCCAACGGCCTCAGAATCGAACACCACCGGCGGGTCCATCGCCACCAGTGAGTAGAGCTGCAACAGGTGATTCTGGAACATGTCGCGCATGGCGCCGGACTCTTCATAGTATCCGGCGCGGTGCTCTATTCCCAAGCTCTCTGAAGCTGTGATCTGCACGTGGTCAACGTAACGGCGGTTCCAAAGCGGCTCGAAGATATGATTCGCCAGCCGGAAAACTAGGATATTCTGCACCGTCTCTTTGCCGAGATAGTGATCGATGCGGTAGGTCTGGGATTCGGAAAAGACGTTCGCGAGTTGCGCGTTGAGCGTTTGGGCGGTCGTGAGGTCTCTTCCGAACGGCTTCTCGATTACGACACGCCGCCAAGACGACTCTTCCCCATACCCCTGATGAAGACCCACAGCCCCTAGCTGCTGAATCACATCTGAATATACGCTGGGAGGTGTCGAGAGATAGAAGACGTAGTTGCCGCCGCAGTTGTGATTCTTTGAGACCGCATCCAACAACTCCGCAAGTTGCTGAAAGTCTCTGCGGTTGCCATAGTTGCCGGAGATATAATACAGCCGCTGCGCGAATTTTCCCCACGCATCCCCATCAACCGGTACCGCTCCCGCAGACTTGCGCACGGCAGCCTCCATCTCATCGCGAAAAACTGCGGTATTCCACTTGCTACGGGAAAACCCTACAATCGCGAAGTCTTCCGGGAGCAGCCCACGCTGCTGCAAACTATACAGTGCGGGCACGATCATGCGGCTCGTCAAGTCGCCGGTAGCACCAAAGATTACAATGGCGCATCCCTCAAGCCCGCGCGGCACAGTCGCGCTGTCCTCCAGTCCAGCAGCTTGCGGGGCAAATTGCATTGATGCCTTCCCCTCTTTGGCTGTTAGCATCTATCTTGCAACCCATTATAGCGTGTACGCCGCAACCTCCTGCCGTTCCATGTGAGCACGGCGCAGACATTGCCACGTATCCCAGCAGCATAGTGAATTGAGTGAAACTATGCAAACGAGGACTTACACCCGAGACCCAAGAAGCCACCAACCGCGGGGATGCAGACTTGACCGTAGCGCGGGGGGCTTTTGCTCCACTCTTGACGTGTAGCTATTCGCACACAAGATAGCAAAACAGTTTCCCGTTTTTGCGGGAATGACGGGCCGAATCGCTGCGGGCCGGTTCGCTAGAGGTTGGCCTATTGAGGACTATCTTGCTATTGAGTAGTCAATACTCTGCACGAAGCACGTGCTCGATTGCAGCGAGGCCCTGCTCGTAGTCCGCACCGAGGTGAACGCGTAGCACGCGCCGCCCGTGTCCCTGCAAGGAGCGCATGTCCCCGATCGCCTGCGCCTGGATGAACGTGCCAAACGAATAAGGCGCACCGGGTATCGGCACGTCAACGGCAATGGCGGCAGTAAGTTGCAGACACGCTACAGAATTGGGGCCGCCTTTGTGCAGTTGTCCCGTGGAGTGGAGGAACCGCGGCCCGTAGCCCAGCGTGGTGGCCGCTCGTGTGGCGGCGCGAAGCGCGTGGCGGATAGCGTGCAAACGGTCATGGACTGCGCCGTCCTGCGGCAGATACGCCATCAGCGCAACGTAGTCGCCGGGCGCTACCTGTTTGAGGAACCCGTGCAACGCTTCCGCAACCGTCTCACCCTCACAATCGCCATAGAGGGTTAGCGCACCTTGAGCGACTGCCGGGCTCTCATCAGGAAGCGCGCCATCCTCCCGGTATGTCTGCAAGAGCGCGGCGGTGTTGTCCTTGCTCTCTTTGACGTTCGGCTCATCGAAAGGGTTGACGCCCAGCAGGTGGCCGGCGACTGCTGTTGCCACTTCCCAACGGAAGAATTCTTGCCCCAAGTCCATTCGATCCGTCATCTCCAGACTGATAACCGGGTGTCCGGCCACTGCAAGCGACTTGAGCTGCTCCGCCACTGTGCCTTTGTCTGCGCCTGGCAGACCAATGTGCACAAAGACCCTATCAGCGCCGTACATCTCCGGTTCGCAAAGTTCCTCGCCTTCCACCGGGACCACGCCCACTCCTTGTTTGCCGAGACTCTCGGCCACAAGCTGCTCGAGCCACCAACCCAGCGTATTGATTTCCGGCGCGCAAACGAGCGTGAGCTTGTCTCGCCCCCGCCGGGCATAGGTCGCAATTTGAACACCCAACACAAAGCCGGGATTGTCGACTGCGGCAATGTTCGGCCCACAGCGCCGTGTCATTGTTGCAGCACGCTCAAGAAAGTCGGCCA
This sequence comes from Chloroflexota bacterium, assembly GCA_965221905.1. Classification (GTDB taxonomy): domain Bacteria; phylum Chloroflexota; class UBA11872; order VXOZ01; family VXOZ01; genus VXOZ01. The sequence goes on along the minus strand of OZ244922.1, from coordinate 1,115,394 downwards.
CGTCCATGCCGATGAGGGCCATGGGAACCAAGCCGAAGAACGAAAGCGCCGAATACCGGCCGCCGATGTCAGCGGGATTGCGGAAGACGTGACGAAAGCCGCGCGCAGTGGCTTCCTCTTCCAGAGGCGTGCCGGGATCGGTAATGGCAATGAAGTTCGCGCCGGGTGATGGGGTCCCGGACTGCGCAACCTGATCCCAGAAGTAGCTGAAGAAGGCATTCGATTCGCCGGTAGTGCCGGACTTGCTCGATACCACGAAGAGCGTACGCTTCACGTCGACGGCATCATACACTGCCCGCACAGCGATCGGATGAGTGCTATCTAAGACATGAAGCTGTAACCAGCCGGGCGCCGTGCCAAAAGTAGCGCGGCAGACATCGGGACAGAGACTGCTGCCGCCCATGCCAAGAACTACAACATCGGTGAAGCCTTCTGCCCGTGCTGCGTTGGCGACGGACGAGATCTCCTCCAACCCGGATCGCCGCACGTCCGCCACCACGTCCAGCCAGCCCAAGCGGTTGCGAATTGACGCTTGAGTCTGTGGATCGTCAGACCAAAGACCGGCATCTTTTTGCCAGAGGCGTACGCCTACGTCTGTCTGCGCGAGCGTCGCCAACGACTGCGCAATCGCAGCGTCTGCGGTGTCGGTTTGCCTTGCCATTGCTATGTCGCGGCGACCAACTCTGCGCACACCTGCTCTATCCGTTCGAGCAGAGCGTGGTAGGGCTGCACGAACTTGTCCACACCTTCTTGCTGGAGCTGCCGCGTCATGGCGTGGTAGTCAACACCAACGGCTGAAAGGGCGTCCAACACGGCCTGCGCTTCTGCCGCACCCGTATCTACCGTTTGGGCAAGTGTGCCGTGATCGCGAAACGCGTCCATGGTGTCGTCCGGCAAGGTATTCACCGTGTGCGGGCCGATGAGGGTATCCACGTACATCACGTCTGAGTAAGCCGGATTCTTCGTGCTGGTGCTCGCCCACAGCACACGCTGTACGCGCGCGCCTTGCGCTTCCAGCTTTCGGAAGCGCTCGGACTTGAAGAATTCCAAGAAATGCCGGTAGGCAACCTTCGCGTTGGCGATCGCCACCTGACCCATGAGTTCCTGCGCACGCGTTTCGCCGGCTTGGACTCGCACCTCGAGCATTTCGTCAGCCAAGGTGTCGATGCGGCTCACGAAGAAGCTGGCTACTGAAGCGATCCGGTCGATGGGCTTGCCCGCCGCCGCGCGTGCTTCCAGAGCGGATATATAGGCTTCGGCCACATTGTCGTAGTCGGTGAGTGAAAACATCAGCGTGATGTTTACATTGTGTCCCTCGGTGAGCATCTGCTGCACCGCCGGCACGCCCTCATCAGTTGCCGGAATCTTGATCATCAAGTTCGGGCGGTCCACCTGCTGCCAGAGTCTTCGCACCTCAGCGATTGTGCCCTCCGTATCGAAGGCGAGTTCGGGCGACACCTCAAGACTGACCAGGCCGTGCTCGCCGTCGCTGGCATCGTACTCCGGACGCAGCACGTCGCACGCCGACTGGATGTCGGTTATCGCGACCGCCTCGTAGATTTCCACCGTACTCTTGCCGGCGGCATGGAGTGCGCGCAACTGGTCGCGGTAGTCGTCGCTGCCGCTGATCGCCTTCTCGAAGATGGCGGGATTCGACGTCATCCCCCGTAGGCCGTCGTTATCGACTAGAGCTTGAAGTTGGCCTGATTGCACAAGGCCGCGGCTGATGCTATCCAGCCACACACTCTGGTCAAAGTCCTGTAATTGCACGAGTCTATTTCTTTCTGCCATAGCTACCTCCTATTTGCTGCCAGGTAAATGTTTCGGTCGAGTAAGAACTAAGAGAACCGTTTCATCCTTGCCAAGCGCAAGCAGTAACCCTACCATCATTATCAGCGATACACATCGCCCGATTCGTCATTGCTGTCGCTCAATCCGTCACTTCAGCCGCCTAATCCGTCATTCCCGCTATTCATTCCATCTTTCCCGCGAAAGCGGAAATCCATATTCTTCTCCGTGCCGCTCATACCATCCCACCCTTAACAGCCACACCGTCAAGGCGCCAACGAAACACCAAACGGCGCACCCTACGGCGCCTCCAATTCCTCCGGCTGACCCAGACCGGCTTCTCGTTCTGCCTGCTCCAATGCCGTCACTTTAGCAAGGCGGCGGACGTGCCGCTCTTCACCGGTAAACTCGGCAGACAGGAATGCCGTCACCAACTCTTCCATCAGTGCCGGGCCGACAATTCGAGGGCCTAAGCACAGCACGTTCACATTATCATGCTCAACGGCTTGATGTGCCGAATACACATCGTGACAGAGACCCGCACGAATGCCGCGCATCTTGTTCGCCGCAATGCTTGCGCCCACACCGCTGCCGCAAAGCAGGATGCCGCGATCCGCCTCACCGCGCTGCAGTGTTTCGCCAAGCATGCGAGCAAAATCCGGGTAATCGTCGTCCGGATCATGCTGATGCGGGCCAACGTCAACCACAGAGTGACCCGCAGCCTCAAGCCACTGCCTCACCGTGCCCTTACTGGCCAGTCCGTTGTGATCGGCGCCGATTACAATGCGCATCTACTTTCTCCCGCTCTATCCTACCGGATTTGGAAAGCAAGTTGCTAGACGTGGCCGATGGTTCCGGAGAGATACATGCTTGCTGTTCAACGCGTGCAAATAACACGGGATGCCTAGTGTCACTTGTATGCTCCAATTGGCAGGGAAATAGGCAATGGTGGTGCGGCAGCGCGAGGTGCGCGTAGACCTGTCACTCCAAGCGCACCGAGGAATCTAGGATTTTCGCGCAAGACAGAAATCCCCAAGCGACAACACTCTGGACCCCTCACTCCGTTCGTGGTGACATGTGAAAGTCGCAGAACAAAGCCTGCGGCTCACGCACATCCAAAAAGGTGGTGCTTCACGCAAGACGCACAGCCTGGGCAGCTTCAGGCGCCCTCTCGCGTCAAACGGCTCCATCCCACCGCACCTGGTGCTCTCCGGCGTCTAACGTCTGTGTAACCGCCTGGAACCGAAAGCCGTAGCGATCGACACTCCGTGCAGCCACCGACCGGCCGTCAATGAGAACATCGCCTTGCCAATTGTCGGCTACCAGCACGAGGAGCGTGGCATCATCAAGAGGAGCGCCGACGTGGAGTCTAGCTCCGGATTCGCTCATGTCGCCGAACGCTACCATACGGCGGCTGCGCTCCCAATCGTTTATCTGCTGCGCAGTCCACCACGGCAAGCCTTGCTCCCGCGCATATCCCACCACGTCTGCCATAGCCGTCGGCACACCGGGCCGGAAGACATGGTGCGGATGAAAGAGGTAATGCGCAACGCCATAGTGGTGCTTTACCCGGTCCACCAGCGGCTCAGCGATGCTGTACGGCGCAAACTGGCCGATCGGCGCATCCGGATCGTCGACCGGGTGCACCATGTCCTGTGTCAAGAGATTGACTTCGAGTACGTCGTATACTCTGCCCGATTCCGGGTCCATTGGGAACCAGGGATGCGTACTGCCAAAGAGATGACCTGTATTGCCGCGCTTGGAGGGGCCTTTCGTCTGATCTAAACGAATACCCACCTGCTCCAGCCAGTGGAAGAACTCCAGACAGCCCTGCCAGCGGGTGTAGTGGTTCTTGTTGCTCGTAATTACGTCGAGTCCGGCTTCCCGGCGCAGGAACTCCCACTGAAAGACAAGATCGCCATAATTCCACCGCGTAGGTTCCTCGCCGGACAAAGCGTCGTAGTGGAGGCACAGTTCGCTGCCGTACGCCGCCACCGCCCCATAGAGTTTAGATGTGTAGCCGGGGTACTGAATGCACCACGTGGAGTGGACGTCGAGCTTTCGCGTGTTCTCCAGAAGTTGGAAGGCACGCTCCTCGATGTTGTTGTCTGAGTCGTGGGAAAGGTGCGCCACCGCTTCTAACTCGCCCGGCCAATACCAAAGCAACGGGAGCGCGGTCCCGGTATGCAGCGCGCAATAGAAGATGCTGCGCAGCAGGATGGCGCGCAGTTCGTCGCCGACGGCTTCGCGGAAGTACGGCACCTCAGTATCGGACGCGCGGTCCACATCCCAGTCCAAGACGATGCCGTCGTCGCACTTGAGAATTCCCTCGTCAATCTGCGCCGTGCCGTCCGGCGCGGGTTCGCCGTCATGCTGCACGGACTTTCCCTGCAACATGTGCAGGATGCACCAGGGAAAATCCGCTGCGCAGTAGACGCTCAACCCCTGTTGGAGTCGGTAGACGCTCACACCAACGCCAATGCGCTTCTGTGCGACATCGCAGAGATTGGCTAGCACGCTAGCGCCCGCCGCCCGTGCTGTAACGGCGTCCCAAACGTGCAGCGACGAGTGAAGATCACGCACCAGCGGATGGTTCGGCTGGGTGACCTGGAGAAACGCTTCGTGAGCGCCGGTTTGCGTGCGCACGCCGAAGAGGTCGTCCAGGCCGCTCGTGCCGCCCAGTCCAATCAGAGCGCCGCCGGCCGCTACGAAACCATAGAGCCTGCCCATTTCCGGTGTTGTGACCCCGTGGTGGGGCAGGATGATCACCTTGAGCGTTTGCAGCGCATCCGGCAGCGTGGCTGCATCTACACGCGTGAAAGGAACGCCCGCGTGAGCCAGAATCTCCAGGATGTACGCACTGCGTGTCGCGCAGCTCCCTTGCTGCAGGTAGACCCCCAGGGGTTGAGTGCCCGGGTGCATATTCTCGCTCCGTATAGTGGCGCGGCAACTCTTAGCTGCAGAGACCCGCATCAATGCGACTCTAGTTTACCGTTGAGTCTCGCTCAGGACGGGACCTTGTGCGCAAGCCCTAGAGAGAAGCCTTCTGCCATACAAACGAGAACGTCTAGAAGCTATCTCATAAACCGGTTCGATAGCGGATTCGTGCTTCGATAAGGGCTTCGCGCAGCACTCAGCACGAACGGATTCTTGACTTTTCCGTTCGCCCCCGTATCGTGTCGATACGCTGTATCGAGTACGGGGCACGCTCTGAGCCTGCCTGTCCTGAGCTTGACAAAGGGTCGAAGGGCAGGCCTACACAGAGCAATGTATTTATGAGGCAAGTTCTAGTCACTCTTGAGACTCAATGACTGACCGATCTCATGGATGCGAATCAAGTTTGTGGTGCCGCCCACGCCAAACGGCATGCCTGCCGTAAAGACGACCGTATCGCCGTCCTTCACGTGGCCTGCACGCTTTGCCAGCGCCACGGCTTCCCGCATCGCCATGTCGGTGTCCGACTTCACTGATGCCAGCAATGGCACCGTTCCCCAGCTAAGGGCAAGCTGGCGCCACACAGACAAGTCGGGCGTTACCGCAAGCAGTTGCACGTGGGGACGCAAGCGAGCCAGCATGCGGGCAGTGTATCCCGATTGCGTGAGGGCAATGACCGCGGTTGCACCCAGCTCTTCCGCTATACGATGCGTCGCGGTCGCAATCGCGTCGGTGGCATCGCTGGCGTCAATTGCGGCAAAACTCTCCACGTGTGGGTCGACGCTGGTTGCAATGCGTGCCATAACCGCCACGGCCTCAACCGGATATGGGCCGACGGCAGTTTCTCCGGAGAGCATCACTGCGTCACTACCATCCAAGATTGCATTCGCCACGTCGCTGGCCTCTGCCCGTGTTGGCACGGGATGCTGCATCATCGACTCGAGCATCTGCGTGGCCGTAATGACCGGTTTTCCCCGTACGCGCGTCTTCTGAATGATAGCCTTTTGATGCAACGGCACCTCTTCCGGCGGCACTTGCACGCCCAGATCTCCACGCGCCACCATGATGCCGTCCGCTGCGACCAAGATGTCGTCGAAGTTGGCGATTGCCTCCTGGGTCTCGATCTTTGCAACTATCGGAATCTTCGCGCCATAGTTCAGCATTAGTTGCCGCAGAATTTCGACATCCGTGGCAGAACGTACGTAGGAAAGCGCTACCCAATCCACCTCTTGTTCAACGGCAAAACGCACGTCTTCCCAGTCCTTCGCGGTGAGACTGGGCAAGTTGAGACTCTTGCCCCTCACGACGACCGCCTTGCCACTCACGAGTTCACCGCCGCGGACCACGCGCGTGACGACTGCCGTTTGTCCTGATTCAACGCGTATCGCTACCACCTCCACCGCGATCAATCCATCGTCGAGCAGAATGGTGTCGCCCGGTCGCGTTTCCGCAGCAAGCCCGGCGAAACGCACCGGCGCCACTTCGTTGCTGAGTGCTTCGGGATCAACCGATTTGGCGTAATCCTGCAGTCGCTGGCGCGCTGCCGCATCGGTATCATCGCCGTCTACGGTGAGAATTAGCTGTCCGCCTGGCGGGAGCCGCAGCGGCGCATCGGCAATGGTGCCTACACGCACTTTCGGGCCCTGCAGATCGGCAATGATTGGCAGGTTAGCGCCTTCCGAGGCCGCCAACTGGCGAAGCAACTCAATTGTCTGGGCCTGTGTCTCGTGGGTGCCGTGCGAGAAGTTTACGCGCGCTACGTCAAGGCCGCTCCGCAGCATGGCGCGCAGCGATTCTTCATTCGCCGACGCCGGTCCAATTGTGGCAACAATGCGAGTGCGCCGCATAGCCGTTATTCCAACCAGCCTTTCTGCGTTAAGTACTCGTCACCGATCAATCCCAAGAGAACCGGAGTCGTGGCGCCGGGATGATGCTCGAGCCGCGCGAACTCAAAGTATTGCGTATAAAGCGTAACCCCGTTCACCTGCACCTCATCCGCTGCCGTAGAAATTGGGCTGCCAAACGCTTCACTACCACTGTTGTTGGTGTAGTAGCTTGCGAACACCTGGTCAACGGCATACTGCGTTTGCGTGGAATTCGACTGCGTGGAACCGGCAGTTGAAGTCCCGCCGGATCGCAAAATTGAGCTGAGCGGACTTTGCACCACGCGATCGCCATCCTCATCCGTCCCGATCTCCAATCGAGACCGCTGGAAGTACTGTACTGTCTTGCCATCCTCGCTGATGGCATCGGTTCGGGGGTAACCGAATCGCACTACGCCGCCGTGCGCATTGAAGTAGCTGAGAAAGGGCTCTCTAATTGTATGTCCGGTGATCTCGCTATATGTCGCATCTTCAGATTCAGCTTGCGGGGGCGATTGCGGTGTGGCGGGCGTAAACCACTGCCAGTACGGGCCGCTCTCTCCTGCCACGAGGAGAAGGGCTCTCTCCCCACTGGTAGCAAACATGACATTGCGGATAGGCGACATTTCAGCCGGGATGTCGAGAACGATCCAAGTTACTCCGGCATTCGTAGAGCGATAGATCGCGTCTTCAGCCACCAAGAGCAGATTCCCCAGCGCATTGGGCTCTAAGAGCAGTTGCTGGGGCGTCTCTATTGGCAGTGCTCCAATCAGAGACCAATCTTGGGCGCGATTATTCGACAGATAGAGACCACTCGGCGCGGCAGCGTACAATCGCGTCGACCCGCTTTCCGTGACGGCAAGACCAAGTATGGACTCCTCCGGCAAGCCGCTATTCGCCAGGTGCCAGTTTGCGCCGTCGTCTTGCGATCGGTAGAGGCCGCCCACAGTCGTCGTCGCGGCAAAGAGGGTACCGGACTGCGTTGGATCGGTAGCAATGTGCACCGCGCCCGCCACGTGCCCGAGACGGTCGCTCGGTAGTCCGGTGTTGATACTGCGCCAGTAGAGCCCGCCGTCTTCGCTGCGGTAGGTGCCGGCCAACTCGGTTCCGGCGTATACAATTTGCGCATTCTGCGTGTTATAGGCTATGGCAATAACCGAATCCACAATACCTGGAAGGTGGGCCCAGGTCTCTCCGCCGTCAATGGTCCGGTGAACCCCTAGCGAACTGGCCGCCAGACCTGAGTTTGCAGTAGTGGGATGCGGCGCTACCAACCAGGGCAGGTTGCTGGTGACCCACACCTGCTGATCATCCGCCCATGTCTCTGAATCAAGGGCATTGAACCAGAGCTCCCAGACAGGCAGTGCTTCTCCGGTTAGCGAATCGGTCTGGGCGTGCCACGGCGTGCCCGATGCCGCGCCCGCCACGTCAACGGCGACCAGCCAAAGCACCAACGCCAATACGAATGCGAGGACGCCATGGTAGATACTATGCTTGGCGCCAATTCTCGTCGCTCCGGCTTCATTGCTCTGCAGGCACAAGACGTATACGTTGCCCAACCCTGATCGCGTCAACATCCTCAATGTCGTTGAGTTCAGCCAAGTTCTCCACAGTCGTATTATACTTGCTCGCAATGGTACTTAGCACTTCGCCCGGTTGCACGATATGAAACTCGGGCGCAGCCGATACTACCGGCGTGCTCGCAGTAGAAGAACTGTTGGAAGCTGGCGCTTCGGGTGTAATACGGACAATCTCGCCGTCCTGAGCGATAGGTACTCGAACGCCGGACGCGTCATCTCGATTTAAGAACCACATTGCACCGCCGCCACCGACCAGGAGAATTGCGAACCCAAGACAAACGGTCAAGAGCATCCGATGGCTGCGGCTTTGGGATAACGGCCGCAAGTCGCTGCGCCTGCCGACTGAGTGCCAGCGTTGTGCGGGAGCGCGAGGGAGGAGCGATGTATCGAGCGGGGGAAGAGATTCTTCTTGCAGTTTCATGCGGAGACTACCTGCCATTGCCTGAACGAATTGAGGAGGGAAATCTGGGAAGGAAAACGAGCGAGGAAGCGATCCTATCGCCCTAGCCAAAGGCGTAGACGAGGACCAGGTCATTCACATTAGTGTTCGTCGGCCCGGTGACCAGGAGGGCATCAGTCTGCTGCAAGAAGTGGTAGGAGTCGTTGTGGGTGAGGAATGACAGCGGATCTAAAGCTAGCGCTCGCGCCCGTGCGAGTACCGCGCCATCCGCTATGCCGCCGGCCGCGTCGGTTGGACCGTCGGTGCCGTCTGTCCCTACCGCCATCACCGAAACATCCTCCCAGCCATCGAGAGCGAGTGATGCGGCAAGCGCCATCTCTTGATTACGCCCGCCTTTGCCTTCACCCCGCACCGTAACCGTAGTTTCGCCGCCGAAAATGAGACACGCCGGTGGAGGGAGTGGTGAGTGGTGGCGAATAAGACCCTTGGCGACTCCAGCCATCACCTTGGCAACTTCCCGCGCCTCCCCTTCCACCCAAGTGGTGACTAGGAGTGAATTATACCCCAATTTCGTTGCTGCGTCTAGTGCAGCGCGGGCCGCGATTTCATTGCTGCCGACCAGAATTCCGGCCGTGCGCGCAAAGATCGGATCGCCTTCTTTGGGAGTTTCCGGTATGGATTCACTGAGGCCGCGCTCAAGCTGCGCGCGCACTCTCTGGGGTATGGCGTCCTGCAGGCCGAACTTCCCCAAGAGGTCCCATGCGTCCTGGAAGGTGGTCGTATCGGGCACCGTTGGACCCGATGCAATGAAGTCGAGCGGGTTCCCAACTACGTCGGAGAGGATGAGGGCGATCAGTGTGGCAGGCGCTGCCGCCCGCGCCAGCCCGCCGCCTTTGACCTGGGAAATGTGCTTGCGGACCGTATTCACCTCGTTGATGGTGGCGCCGCTGCGCAGGAGCAGGTCAGTCAGTTGCTGGAGATCGTCCAGCGTAATCTCCCCTGCCGGCAACTCCATGAGCGCTGAACCTCCGCCGGAAATTAGACAAAAAACAAGGTCATCTTCACCTGCCCCCGCCGCCAACTGCAGAATGCGCTCGGTGCCCCGCAAACCATTCTGATCCGGCACGGGGTGTGCCGCCTCGATCAGCTCTATCCGTTGCGTAGCAACGGCATAACCCTCCTTGACGTTGACCACGCCGCCATCCAAGCGATCGCCAAGAATCTCTTCCAGCGCCTGCGCCATGGGTCCGCTGGCTTTGCCCGCGCCCACAACGAGTATGCGCCTATAAGAGTCCAGGTCGTACGTGCGGTCTCCAACTGCTAACCGCGTGTCCTCTCGACGCACGCAGTTGCGTACCGCCTGCGCGGGGTCTACTGCTTTCAGGGCCGCCGCCAGCACCGTCATCATGTCTTCACGTTGTCGCGCCGTAATGCCCATCATGCCGTGCCATTTCCTCTCAACTGCGTGAACCCCCACTCAGCATAGTGTAGCCGAGCACATGCGGGGATGCGAGCAGGGCACGGTGGCGGCTACAATAGTACCTTAGAGGGTGTGTGAAAAGAGTATCCATTCATCCTTCGACAGGCTCAGGACGAACGGATACTGGCTTTTTCCGAGGGATTTTTCTTTCTTGCCGTTCGTGGTGAGCTTTTCCTTGCCGTTCGTGGTGAGCTTTTCCTTGCCGTTCGTGGTGAGCTTTTCCTTGCCGTTCGTGGTGAGCTTGTCCTTGCCGTTCGTGGTGAGCTTGTCGAACCATGAACGGCGCTTGGCTGAGAACTTCCCACACAACTCTTAGTGGGATCATGCGATTCTGCTCTTCACAGCGACGCTCTCACTACACAGCGAAAAGAACCACGTACCACTGCAGCGAAAGGGCAACTCCATGCGCGGAACCTGGCGGGCGGGCATCATTGTTTTCATAGCAAGTTTCTGTACTCTGGTCGTCGAGCTCACTGCGGGGCGAATGGTCGCCCCTTATTTGGGGGTCTCGCTTTACACCTGGACCAGCGTCATCGGAGTCATGCTGGCCGGCATTAGCCTGGGGAACTACGTCGGCGGGCGCATCGGCGACCGCTTTCCGGCGGTTTCCACCCTGGGTATTCTGTTCCTCGTTTCCAGCATCTTCACCCTGACCATCTTGCCTATGACGGCCATTATCTCCGGTATTGCGCAAGACCTGCCCGTGCACCTCATGCTCAAGATCCTCTTCTTTACCACAACCGTTTTCTTCTTGCCCAGCCTTTTCATGGGCACCATCACGCCGGTTGTCGTCAGGCTTACGTTGGAAGATCTGGACCACTCCGGCGGCGTGGTAGGACGCATTTACGCCCTCTCGACGGTCGGCGCCATTGCCGGAACCTTCGCCACCGGCTTCTTCCTGGTGTCGTGGTTCGGCACGCGCACGATTATCCTGCTGGTAGCGTTGCTTCTCCTGCTGGTGGCCGTGATCTTCGGCAACCTCTGGAACCGCCGACTGTTGCTGGGGGGCGGGGTCCTCATTCTCGTTGGGCTGAGCGTCTATAGCTACGGCCGCAACGCATACAATCTGCCCTTAGGTTTCAACTATGTCCGGCATCTGGCGCAAGACGCCTTGGCGCTGCAACCGCGCGGTGCGTTCGCCGCGCCCTGCAACGTGGAAACCAACTACTTCTGCATACGTGTGACAGAACGCAAGCTGGAAGAGAATGTCACCCAACGCCGCCTCGTGCTCGATCATCTCATCCACAGCTACAGCATTCTGGAAGACCCCACCCGCCTAGACTATGATTATGTAAAGATATATGCTGAGCTTGTGAAGTACGTCGCCGGCGACCGTGCTGACATACGCACCTTCTCCATTGGGGGTGGCGGCTACACCTTCCCCCGCTACCTGGAAGTGGTCTACCCTGACGCCAAGATCGAGGTGGCGGAGATCGATCCGGCAGTCACTGAAATGGCCCACGCGAGAATGGGGCTCCCTCGCGACACGCGCGTCAAGACCTATAACGAGGACGCGCGCCTGGTGGTGAAACGCCTGGAGGCCGGACAGTACGATGCCATCATCGGCGACGCGTTCAACGACCTCTCCGTGCCCTACCATCTGACTACCCGAGAATTTGCCGAGATAGTGCACGATCTCCTGACCGCCGACGGCTACTACATGCTAAACGTGGTGGATACGTTCAAGCACGGAGTCTTTCTACCGTCGCTAATTTTGACCCTGGAGCAGGTGTTCCCGCACGTGTATCTGCTGGCCGACGGGCCCGGCTGGGAACAGGACGGCCGCAATACCTTTGTGTTGGTAGCAGGGAAGCAGCCGCTCTCTGAGGCAATGCTGCATAACGAGGTGGGCGGCTTGCTGCCGGATGGGCCGGTGAGCACAATATTGGACCCCACACGCCTGCGGGAGTACGTGGCTAGCCGCCCCGCCATCATTCTCACCGATAGCTTCGCGCCCGTAGACAACATGCTCGCACCAGTCTTCGCCGAACGCGGCTAGTCGATCGTTTCTTTGTTTCCTGTGGAGGAAGGTGCAACGCGTACTAGCCTAATGCGCAAGAGAATCGCAGTCGGCACGCGAATGGTGCGCTGCGCCTAAAGTCTTGCGCTATTCTTCGACTGCAGAACAAGCCGCGTTGACGACGGTCGCCACTTCGTCTCCGCGCACGAGGCCGTCGACGATGTGCTGCATGGCGTGCCACGCCCGCTCGTCCCGAGATAGCGCCCGTCCATATTCCATGGAGCGCTGCGCCGCCAAGACCTCAGCGTGTAGGAGACTTGGCCGAAGCTCCCCCAGCCTCGCCACCGCGTCTATCTGCGCGGGCACGCCGACAAAGCGCTGCATCGTATGGAGGAGACCCTTGAGCGCGGTGTATGCCGCCTCCGTCTGTTCCGCCCGCGCATGAATGGCGAGACCCATATTGGCCGAGACCGGCACGCTGCGCACTTTGCCCCGCGGCAACTCCGCCCACTGGTATTCGCGCCTCGCTAGCCCAGTGCTCCGATCATAGAACATGGCCGGTAACGTATCGCCCGGCATGCTGAAAAGCTCCCGCATCTCTCTTCCTCCCAAAGACGGAGCGACGCGATGGGTGTGCAGCAGGTCGTGACAAAAGCGCAAGGCCTCTGTGGCGGCCGGCTCCTGCAACCGGCACCGCCCCGTCACGGGATCGATCACCTCCGCATCGTTCTGCCACAACGCCCACCAAAAGCCGCCAAAGTGCGGCACGAGCCCCCAGCGCGTCACCGTGCCGTCTGCGTCGCGCCGCGTCATCTTCACCGCATTCTCTACCAGGTCGTCCCAGTCCCAACTCTCATCCGGTGGCGGCATCCCTTCCGCCGCAAAGTACAAGGGATTGTAGTAGAGCATGAGCGGGTCCGCATTTAAGGGCAGAGCGAAAAGCCCGCCCTCGCCCCGAAATTGATCGAGCACGTACGGGTAGAATGTCTCGGTGAGGCCCTGATCGTCGGCCGCGATGAACCGGTCCAAAGGCAGTATCACGCCACGCTTCCCTAATGACTCCGCCATACTGGGACTGATAGATAAGATATCCGTATCGATGCCGCCGATCCACTCCGCAAACTCATCATCGTTCTTGGGTGGGGGGTCCGGATAATCGTCGCGGCCTATGAGACGCGGCGACAGGGTGTAGCGCCCGCGGGCGGGACCGTTGGGGTTTTCTACGTCCTCCTCCAATGCGGCTATTATCTTTGGGAGTCTCTCCTGCGGGCCTTCCAACACTTCACTTCGATCAAAGAGCCCAGAAAATGAGAACGTATACCACGTGAGCGCAGCCGCATCCGGCCCGCCGGGCAGATCGGGCGAAGACCTGAACGGACCGCAAGCGCCTGCCAGCGCCGCTGTACCCGCTATCAATGCGCGACGTGAAATCATCTTTTCGCACCCTTCAAAGTGTCCCCAGCCGTGTTCACCCCCACAGAGTCCAACCTTCACGCCAGCCTCCTCCCGCAGGAGAGGGAGCATTGAGTCGCCTCGTTTTCCCGCGCATGGGATTCCCCCTCAGCCACTACCCCTTAGAATGGCGCAGGCAGCGTTCACCGCGCTCGACACTTCGCCGTGCACGAGTTCCTCCTCGATGACGTTCATGGCGCGCCACAATGATCGGTCCTGCGGCAAGGCGCGTCCAAATTCCATTGATTGCTGAAATGCCTCCACCTCTGCGGGAAGCAGTGTCTTGCGGAAGTCACCAAGTCGCGCGACCGCCTCTTTCTGCGCGGGTACAGTCACGAACTGCTGCATTTTGCCAACAAGACCCTTCAGCGCCGTGTACGCCAGCTCCGGATTCTGAGACCGCGCGTGAATCGCAATGCCCGTATCTACAGAAACCGGCACGCTGTGCACTCTGCCCCGAGGCAGCGCCGCCCAGCGGAACTCAGAACTCCTCGTTCCTCGATAAGAGCTAAAGAACATCGGGGTCCAGAAGGGGAATAGTTCACGGAGCAACCGCCCCACGTTTCTGCTTGTAGCCAACGGAGATACACGATGGACGTGCATCAAGTCGCGGCAGAATTGGAGCGCTTCAGCAGCCGCCTTCTCCTGAAGGCGGCACTGCTTCGTTTGTGGGTCAGCCACGTCGGCCTCGTTTTGCCACAGCGCCCACCAGTAGCCAAGATGCTGGGTCATTAAGCCCCAGCGTTTCACCTCTCCGTTTTCGTCCCGCCGCGTCAGCTTCTCCGCAATTTCGACGAGGTCACGCCACGTCCAGTTATTGTCCAAGGGAGAAACGTCCCGCGCCTCAAAGAAGAGAGGATTGAAGTGGATCATCTGGGGGGCTGCATCCACCGGCAGAGCAAGCAGTCCGCCTTCCGAACGAAAGACATCGAGTACGTACGGGTAGAATGCCTCCGAAGAGTGGGGATCGTCGGCCGCGATGAACCGGTCCAGGGGCAGTATCACACCCCGTTGCGCCAGCAGCGGCGCTAGAACCGAGTTTACGGTCAAGAGGTCGACTTGGAGGCCGCCATACCACGCCACTTGCTCCTCCCTGCACTGAGGACGGGGCTCTACGTCCTGCATCCGTATGAAGTGAGGCATAAGGGTGTAGCGCGCTCTCACAGGTCCGTTAGGATTCTCCTTGTCCTCCTCCAGCGCCGCTACTATCCTCTGATGTGTTACCTCCAAGTCTCTTAGTTCTCCAATCTCCCTATAATGAGCGCTGAACCACCGCGATGCCCAAGACAACTCGATTCTCTTACGTAGGCCAGGTGCAACAATCGGACTTTCGAGAAAGCCACAGCCGGCCGCCAACGCAGCCGTGCCCGCCATCAATGCTCGGCGTGAAAGCATCTTTCTACTCCTTGTGGAACGGCCTAGGAACACAATGCTACGAAGTTGCTCCCTAGAAGCTCATCCTATTTGGCGTGTAGTTGCGGCTTCGCTCGGTGTGCACGTCTGGTCCTACGCAGTAAGGGTACGCCTCCTGCAATCGAACCACTGCAATGCAGGTGACATTTGCATAATGGGCGCTCTCTTTCGGTAGCGCAGGTTTGCAACCTGCGGGCATTCGGCTACCAGGCAATTCAGAGAGAATCCCACCCGGGAGTCAAGCCCTCACCCCGGCCCTCTCCCACGAGGAGAGGGAGCTATAAGTTGTTCGCGTACCTGCCTTTCAAGCGCGCCTGTGGTCAGGCCTGTTGCTACGCCTCCACCAGAGTGCAGGCCTCGTTGACCACGGTGAGGACGTCATCCCCCCGGACGATGCCCTCCTCGATAGCTTGCATGGCGCCCCGCACCGCTTGATCCAGCGGCATGCCACGACCATGTTCCATTGATGTCTGAATGGCCGCGATCTCTTTCGGATGCAGAACCTTACGGTAGTCTCCCAGCCGGCCGACTGCTTCCTTTTGCGCTGGAACCGGCACGAACCGCTGCATCACGTTCACGAGACCCTTTAGCGCCGTGTAGGCAGCCTCGGTGTTCTCCGTGCGCGCCATGATGGCTATGCCCATGTCGCCAGACACCGGCACACTGCGCACCTTGCCTTGGGGTATCTCTGCCCAGCGATGATCTAGAGCCCAACGATTCTGGTATTCACTGTACTCCATGGCCGGAACCATCCCTGACGACGACTCGATGAGACGCCACGAATCCATACTCGTCACCGGAGGAGCGACTCGATGTTTGTGTATGAGGTCATGGCAGAACTGTAAGGCCTCCGCGGCTGCCGGCTCCTGCAGCAGGCACCGCAGCGTCGCTGGGTCCGCCAAATCGGCTTCATTCTGCCATAGTGCCCACCAGTATCCATAGGACATCAATGCCAGTCCCCAGCGCTGCACCTCACCTTCTTCATCGCGTTGCGTCAGCTTTATCGCGCTCTCTTTCAGATCGTCCCAGTCCCAATTCTCGTTCACCAGCCGAACACCCCGTTCCGCAAAGTACGCCGGATGATAGAGTAGCATCACTGGGTTCGCGTCTACCGGCAGCGCAAAGAGCCCCTCGTCCGATCGAAGGTGATCGAGCAGGTATGGAAAGAATGCCTCTGCGAGGCCCGGTTCGTCGGCAGCGATAAGCGGGTCCAAGGGCAAGATTATCCCTCGCTCTCCCAAAATCTGTGCCAGGCGAGGCCCGACGGTAATGAGATCGACCTCAAGGCTGACAAACCATGCCAAATATTCATCCAAACTCTTCGGCTGAGGTTCTACGTCCTCCATGCGTATGTACTTTGGAGTAAGCGCGTAGCGTCCCTTTAGGGGACCGTTGGGGTTTTCCGTATCCTCTTCCAATGCCGAAGCAATTTGCACAATCCTTGTCTGAGGATTTGTTCGTTCTGGTCCTCGTCCAAGTAAAGCACTAAAGTTAAACGCGCCCCACGTTAGCTCTTCGGCCTTGGGCAGAGCTGGCGGAGAAAACGAAGATTTAAGGGAACTGCACCCGGCCGCTAGCGCCGCTGTGCCCGCCATCAATGCTCGGCGTGTAAGCATGGCCCCGGTCCTTTCAGTGCCGACTATCGTCTTCCGACTACGAGGCTCGAATTCCGCCCTTTTTCGTTCCACTTCCTGATGGATACGATAGTGCCAGGCAAGGTTTCACTCGCGAGGACCACCAAGAGAGAGGTCTACCCTCACCCCGACCCTCTCCCACGTGGAGAGAGAGATATGAGCCATACGGGCACTTGTCCTCCAAGCGCGCTCGTGCTGGGAGCTGTCGCTACGCTTCTACCAGCGAGCAGGCCTGGTTCACAATCGTGACAACATCGTCACCCCGCGCGAGGCCTTCCTCGATGGCAAACATAGCGCGCCACATCGTAGCCTTCAGTGGGATTGCACGGCCATGTTCCATAGATTGCTGAAACGCCGCGATCTCTGCGGGTAGCAGCGTCTTGCGAAAGTCGCCCATTCGGGCGACCGCCTCTTTTTGCGCTGGCACGTTTACAAACCTCTGCATAACGTCTAACAAACCCTTGAGCGCCGTGTAAGCCGCCTCGGTGTTCTTCGCCTGCGCAGTAATTGCGATTCCCATGTCAGCTATGACCGGTACACTGTGAACTTTGCCCTGCGGCAACGCGGCCCATCGGTACTCGGAATTCCAACTTCCGTCATTAGACGTATAGTACATAGCCGGCCATGATCTCGATTGTGATCTAAACACTTGCCACCCATCTGTGCTTGTAATAGGTGGCGTAACTCGCTGCACGTGCATCAGGTCGTAACAGAACTGCAGGGCTTCAATTGCCGCCGGCTCTTGCAGCCGGCACTGCTTCGTCGTTATTTCGGCCACGTCCGCGCCGTTTTGCCACAGAGCCCACCAGTTTCCATGGTGCTGCGTTACCAGTCCCCATCGCCGCACCTCGCCGTCGTCGTCCCGCTGTGTCAGCTTCAACGCGTTTTCCACTAAGTCATCCCAGTCCCAGCTACTATCCACAGGCGGCACACCCGACTCCTCGAAGTATTTCGGGTCGTATTGCACCATGGTTGGACTCGCGTCAACCGGTAGAGCAAACAGTCCCGCGTCCGACCGGAAATGATCGAATAGAAAAGGGTAGAATGCTTCACTGAATTCCGGCCCATCGGCAGCGAAGAACTGGTCCAACGGCAGTATCACACCCCGCTCTCCTAGCATCTGCGCTAGAAAGGGGTGTACAGATAAGAGGTCCACCTCAAGGCTGCCATACCACTCCAATAGCTCTTCTACGTCTCTCGGAGGGGGATTCGCCTCCTGTGAACGTATGAAGCGCGGCGTCAAGGTGTAACGCCCCTGGATGGGACCGTTGGGGTTCTCACTATCTTCTGTCAACGCCGCCACAATTTGCTGGAGCGTTGGCCTTAGACCACGTGAACCATATCCCTGTTCGATCAATCCGCTAAACGACTCAGATGCCCAGGTTAGATCGACAACCTGAGGCTGGCTCGGCACGTCAAACGCGCTCTCGATGGAGCTACATCCGGCCGCCAGCGCCGCTGTACTCGCCATTAAGGCTCGACGTGTAAGCATCGTCCCGCCTCCTTTCGGTGTTCCTCGCAGTCTCAGGACTGCGGTGTAGCCCTTGCAAGTGAACTATGAGCAAGCCGCTTCGGTGCGCATCTTCTCCGGTGGGTTGCTGAAGATTCATCAAGCGCAGACCTGGCTGGCAATAGTCGTCACGTCGTCGCCCCGCACGAGCGCGTCCACCACCATTTCCATCCGCGGCGCGGCCTCACGCGTGAGTTGGAAGGCCGCTTCTCCCTGGACGAGTGCCTGCATCAGCGCGGGCATCCCGTCGTTCGTCGGGACACCCTGTGGCAGCACGCGACCGTGCTCCATGGAATCCTGCACCGCCGCAACTTCGGGCGGGCGCAGATTCCTGCGAAACTCTCCCAACCGCGCGACCGCCTCGATCTTGGCGGGCACGCTCACGTACTGCTACATTATGCCAACCAGGCCCTTCAGCGCCGAATAGGCGGCTTCCGTACTCTCAGTCCAGTCCGTGGATTGCAATGCTCATGTCGGTATAGACAGGCACGCTGTGCGCTTTGCCCGCTGGCAACGCTGCCCAGCGGTAATCGCCGCTCCACATGTCTTGTCGGGGACTGTAAATCATGGCGGGCCAGGAGTCTGATGAGACATCATATAGTTTATCCACGTCTTTCCCCGCTACCGGCGGTGAGACGCCGTGGTCGTGTAGCAAGTCGCGGTAAAATTGCAGCGCTTCGATGGCGGCCGGCTCCCGCAGGCGGCACGATCCCGAATCGGGATCGTGGACTACGGCGTTGTTCTGCCACAGCGCCCACCACAGGCCATAGCGGTGCGCTTCCAGCCCCCAGCGCCGCGTTACACCATCTTCATCTCGTCGTGTCAATTGTGCGGCACTTTGCACCAGGGAATCCCAGTCCCAATTACCATCCACCGGCGGCGCACCTGCTGCCGCAAAGTACCGCGCGTCGTAGTAGAGCATCAGGGGAAGCGCGTCTACCGGCAAGGCGTAGAGCAAACCATTGAAACGGAACGGATCGAGCAGGTAGGGGTAAAATTCCTGGCTGAGCAGCGGGCCGTCGGCGCCCACGAACCGATCAAGGGGCAGCAGCACGCGCTGTTCCCTTTCCGCCAACTTAGCCAGGGCCCGCACCAAGGGCGCTTGCAAAGACAGAAGATCCACCTTAAGTTCCTTCAGCCTCGTAACGAGGTTAGACCAGCTAGTGGAATCGAGTTGCCGGAATTCCAGCAGATACGGTGTCACGCTGTAATTGCCGCGCGCCGGACCGTTGGGGTTGTCTGTGTCTTGTTCCAACGCCGCCACCGCGCTTTGGAGCTTTGCAAGGGGATCCTGCACACGCGCGGCAGGTTCGTACAGTCCGCTAAAGGCCAGTGAGACCCAGGTGAGTTGGGCTTTCTTTGGAAGTTGCGGCGGCGACAAGATAGAACGAAGCGGGCCGCAGCCAGTCCCAAGCGCCGCAGCGCCAGCCATCAAGGCTCGGCGTGGGAGCATCAAGTATCTCCCTTCGCAATGACACCTGCTAGGGAGCGGAATCGCTATCGACCTTCTTACGCCATGCCCAATCCTGTAACCATTGGAAACGTGACTTCCGCCCCATTTAACAATGGTAACATGGTCTGTCAATCATTGAAGGCAACAACGCTCACTGTTACACGGGACTGGATTGCAGGTGGATCGTAGCGTGGGGGCCGTCTACCCCTAATGGAATTCGTGCCGAGAGGAGGGTGAAGACAGATTCCCGCTTGCGCGGGATTTACGCGCCGGTTATGGCATTGCAAAAGTCAATCGAGAGTGAAAAGGCGAGCGCAGAATTCGAGTCTAGTACATGAATGGACTTGCCGAACCATATGGAGCTACGCCTGCGCGGGGCATCGCAATTTGCAAGGCATCACCGCCGCAGCCAGCAATTTACGCCGTGTTTCTTGCCGCCAACAGGAAGCCATTCCGGCCACGACGATTGCTGCGTGAATCCGTGCGCGCGCAGGAGGTCATTCTTCGGGGAGTCCTCATCGGCATAAGCGAAGATTGGCTTGGGCGGCAAGGGCAGGGCCGTCAGCAGATCTGACGCCGCTTGCCATGCTGCCGGATGCACGAAAAGATCGAGCAATGCTGCCGTCCCACCCCAGAGCGGATCGTCTTCCACGCTCGCCCAACCCACCACCAGACCCGCCTCGTTTTCCAGTAGGCGGGCCACTATGGATGAGTCTTCAGCATCCAGTTCGCGCTTGTATTTCATGAAGTCACCCTCGAAACTGCGCTGGCCCCAGACGCGCCGCGCGGCGTGGCGCAGACGGTCGCCGTGGGGCTGCGCGCACAGCAGGTTAACCAGCGGCCAGTGCTCCCAACGCGGTGGCGCAGTGCCGGTGAGCGCGGCACGCCAGAGATTTTTCGCTTGCTCAGGCTGTTTCCAGTACCACATCGCCCCGCTACCCTCGGCTATACTGCGAAAGCCGTAGCTGTGATATATCCAAAAGGGCGGCGAGTCGAATCCGGTTCCCAGAGTGAGCGCCCGTCCGTCGCGCTCGCGAAAGTCCTCCATTTGAGCGGTCATGATATGGCTGGCGATGCCTTTGCGCCGCTGTTCGGGACGCGTAAAGACGTGGCCGAGGATGCCGATTCCGCCGTGCTCCACCGTCATGATATTCCCGACTGCATCTCCATCAACCACGCCCAGATAGAAGCGGGTTTCGAGCGCGTCGAGCGGCCCCGCAACGCATTGATCGATGTGCCGGTGCACGTGCTCCCGCTTGTGGACGAGCAGGTCGCGAATGTCTTCCGCCCAGCGCGCCTCCGGTTCTTCAACCAGCAAGCACTGCATCAACTCCCCGCTCTTGAGCGTGACCTCAGCCAGTTGCCGTACCATAGGTGAATTGATACTCCTCAAGCCGCTCCAATTTTTGTAGCAAGCACATCACACCCACACCCTCCGGGTCAAATGCCGCATGCTGCGACGCCACAAAGACCACCCATCTTTACTTAAGTCGTGCTAGCGCCGGCAGCGCCCTGTCAGGCGCGGCAAAATCGACAATTCTCAATTGCGGCCGTTCAGTTCTCCATTCACCTTTCGACAAGCTCAAGGCGAACGGAGGAAGCTGCAGGTGCAAGGAACTTCTGCCTGTTCGTCCGGAGAACACTCGCCCACGTCTTCCCTTTATTCAAAGCCGGTCAAAAAAATATGGTAATGCCTCATTTACGCGCCCGCCAAAGCCCCAGGTTGTACTATCATAGATGGAAACGTTGCCACACAAAAGAGGCAAACCTTCAATGAATAGCACTGCGCAAAATAGCACGCCCGCGCGACGTGAGAATCCGCTGGTCAGCCTGCTTTTCAACATTGTAATCCCCGTGGTCATTCTCATGCGGTTCAGCAGCGACCAGTGGTTGGGGCCCGTGAACGGTCTCCTGGTCGCGCTGGCGTTCCCTCTGGCCTACGGAATCTTCGATTACTCCCAACGGCGTACGCTGAACATTCTTCCGATTGTCGGCGTCGTCGGCATTCTGCTCACGGGCGGCATTGGGCTGCTCAAGCTCGATCCCAAGTGGATTGCCGTCAAGGAGGGAGCCATTCCGTTTTTCATCGGCATTGCCGTGCTCGGGTCGCTCAAGACTCGCTTCTCGCTCGTTTCCGTCCTGCTGAACAAGGTAATCGACAGCGCAGCGGTGAACGCCGCACTCGACGAGCGCGGCACACGAGCGCCCTACAAGAGACGCCTCGTGCACGCCACGTTCATCGTGGCGGCGTCATTCTTTCTCTCTTCGGTCTCGAATTATTTTCTGGCGCGCCTGGTGGTGGTGAGTCCGCCTGGGACAACAGCCTTCAACGAAGAGTTGGGCAAGATGACGGCCCTGAGTTTCCCCGTGATCTCAGTTCCCGCAATCATCATTCTTACAATAGCCATTCTCTACACCGTCGTCGGCATTCGTAATCTCACCGGCATGGATATGGAGCGTATCTTCCGCCAGCGCTAGGCCGGTCCCTCACCTACACCTCATTGCGGCCCCTCCGCTCCAATTGACGACATGAGGGGATTTCCCCTATACTCGCCTCAAGAAGACGGTCTCGCGTGTACCGCAAGAAGGGATGATGCCCGATGGCAACTTCAAGCCCACCGTACGCCGCTGACACAATCCCCGCAGATATGCTCCACAGCTATCTGATTCAGCAAGCGCACCTGCTTTTCAACCATGCCGAGAAGGCTCGTGCGGCAGTACGGACCCCGGAGCAATGGGAGCAGCGACGCGCGCAACTAATGTCTGACTTTGAGCAGGCCATTGGGCCGTTTCCGGAGAGGACCCCGCTCAACACACGCGCGGTTGGAAAGCTAGAGCGAGAACGTTACACCATCCGGAAGATCATCTTCGAGAGCCGTCCCCGTTTCTACGTGACCGCACTTGTCTATGTCCCCAAACAGCACTCTGCACCCTATCCGGGCATGCTCTTTCCACTAGGACATAGTCGGAACGGCAAGGCATACGATAGCTATCAGCGCACGCCTGCCGGCTTTGCCGAAAAGGGCTATCTCGTGTTGGTGTACGATCCGCTCGGCCAGGGCGAGCGCTGGCAGTACTGGAACCCGGTGACGAAAGACTCGGCCTTCAGTTCCTCCACGCGCGAGCACAGCAACGTGGGTGCGCAGTGCCTGCTGCTGGGGATCAATCTCGCCCAATTCATGATTTGGGATAGTGTCCGCGCTGTAGACTACTTGCTCTCGCGGGACGACGTGGACCCGGCGCGCATCGGTTGCACCGGTGTTTCGGGCGGCGGCACGAATACGGCGCAATACGTGCCCTTCGACGACCGCGTGACAGCAGCCATGCCAACCTGCTACATCGCAGGATTCCCCGCGCTCCTGGATACCGTCGGCCCTCAGGATGCGGAACAGAATCTCTTTGGGCAACTTGCCGTGGGCCTGGACCATGAAGACTATGTGTCTTTATTCGCGCCGCGCCCACAATGCGTGGGCGCTGCCACCGGAGACTACTTTCCCCTGGAGGGCGCGCGCCGCAGTGTCGAGAGTGCAAAGCGAGTTTACACGGCGCTCGGTGTGCCCGACCAACTCTCTTTGGCTGTGGCGGAACAGAATCACGGATACCACTTGCCCATGCGCCAAGCAGCGTATGCGTGGTTCAACTGTGAGTTTGAAAAGGAAGAAGAAGGAAGCGAAGAAACGGAGATAACGCTGGAGCCGGACGAAACGCTCTGGTGCACGGAATCAGGCAACGTCTATGAATTGGGCAGCGAGACCGTCTTCACGCTCAACCGCAAGCTCTTGGCCGACCTAGACCCGGCACTGCCCGCAGTGGGCTCGGAGAGTGAAGCCGCAAAGTATCAACAGATCGTGCGCGAGCGCGTGCGCCGTGTGCTCTCCGCCTTTTCGTTGTCCGGCGACCTAAATCTGTCGCGTGTCCCCCTGGGATCCAGCGAACGCGTGCGGCGCGAGCGCCTCGTGTTCGAATCGGAACCTGGTATCTTGATTCCCTGCGTACTGCGGACTCCGGTCGGCGCCCAAGAAGACAAAATACTCCTTTGGATAGATGACGCGGGCAAAGAATCCGAGAGTAGCGCGGTGTTACTCGATGCATTGGCAGTGCGCGGGGTGGCTTCCTTGGCGCTCGACCCGAGGGGAATCGGCGAGACGGGATTTCCGGCGGCAGATAATCCACGGACGAGCGACAACGGGCACACGAGCCACAAAGTCGCCTACATGGGCCTTCTGCAGGCTCGCCCACTGCTGGGCATGCGCGTGCAGGACGTTATGCGCGGTATCGATGCGCTCGCCACGCTCCCGGCTACAGCCGCGAAGCACATTGTGCTCGGCGGACGCGGCGGCGGCGCTTTGGTGGCGCTGTTTACTGCTGCCCTGGACCAGCGAGTTGATGGGGTCGTCGCCCACGAGTGCCTGGCTTCCTACCGGTGGCTGGTAGAGAATGAGCACTACGCCTACGATACATCGTGGTTTCTGTTCGGTGTACTGCGCGAGTTCGACATCTGCGACGTCGCGGCGCTGATTGCTCCCCGCCAATTGGTGCTCTGGACGCCCCACGACCATCAGCGTGAGCCTGTCGGCATGGCAGCGTTTCTCGCAGCATGCGGCCGGACCACCGCTGCCTACCGCGCATACGGCGCACCCCAGGCATTGCGCTACCGGCAAGATGTACTAACGTCCGAGAGACTGGCACAGGAGCTGGGACTATAGCGGTCAGTGCGGAGACCTGCCATTAATTTCGCATGCGGACCGCAGCCCGGCCCGTGAATCCTGCTCGCACCTTGCCACTGACACGACATGGGGCGGAAACAAGCCTGATTGTCGTCTACCGAATTCCATGCCACAAAGAACCGACAATAGGCTATCTACAGTGCGGAAAGGCAACAACTAGACGTGCAACGGTCGCTCGGCGCGGTCGCGGTTGCCGCCGCTCAGAAGGCCGGAGCGTTCTTACGCGAAAATCTGGCCGACTCTGCGATAGTCGAGACTAAGGGCCGGGGAGACTTCGTTACCGGACTCGACTTGGCTGCAAACGATCTGATTCAATCCCATATCCGCGCCGCATTTCCCGATCATCGGCTCTTTACCGAAGAGACATCCAACCATCCGCTCTCCGATGAACCGACGTGGCTGGTCGACCCCGTAGACGGCACTCTCAACATCGCCAATCGGTTTCCGCTATTTACCGTAAGCATTGCGCTCGTGGAACGGAAACGGCCGGTCGTAGGCGTCGTGTACGATCCTCTGTTGGATGACCTGTTCGTGGCGGAGGCAGGCCGGGGCGGCACCTGGAACGGCAACACTATTGCCGTGCGCCGCGATGTCGCCTGGCACAATGCGCTTTTGGGTTTCGACCTGGGGCACGATGATCAGGCCGCCCACGATAGCCTGGCGCTCGCCGTAGCGCTGCGACCTCAGATTGCGGGATTGCGCCTGATAGGTTCCGCAGCACTTGCGCTGTGCTACGTGGCTGCCGGTCGTCTCAGTGGGTTCTTTCATCATCGGCTCGAGCCCTGGGACATGGCCGCCGCGCTCTTGATCGTACAAGAAGCCGGTGGATGCGTGGCGACGTTTGCCGGTACTGCCGTAACCCAGCCACAGGTGGGCCCAGTGGTTGCCGGAGATGCGGCGCTTGTCTCCAGGATTAGGGAAATGGAGCAAGCGCGCCGCAACGCTTAGACGACGCTCAGGCGAAAAATGAGACCACAGCGTTGCCCTACGCATTCCTTAGACAATGCGCCACGATACATCACTTACGAATGGGGCCTGACCTACCCACACCGCGTTGAACGCTGCAGTTGTAGACCGCTTTGCGCCGAGCAGGCCATCCTGAGTAGCGCAGGTTTGCAACCTGCGGCAGCACAGGCTTGCAACCTGCACCGCAAGGACGATAGGCATAGGTGCAATTGCCCCTGCGTGGCTGAGAAAACACAAAGGCTTTTCTTACTGGCGGCGGGCAATACTCCTAGATTTCCCCTGCCGCACACCTGCCGCCAAAGAGACTATACTCGTAGCAGCGACAGCAGGACTGCGGGAGAATGCAAAATCATGCCTTGGCCATGTGTTTCGGGCCAGACTATCATGAAGAAAATTGCAGGTGGCGCAAGCGCGCAATCGCTCAACGCATGCATCACCGCTGGCGCCGTCTCCGAAGGGCCCCCACCGGGAACTCTAGCTCCGGCCAAGGTAGCGGAATCTCACGCAGATGCAAGCGAACCATCTGGGTGGCGACTCGTCCCCGAGGCTGGCGTTGGTGGTGTCTTGTTGCTGGGCCCGTACCCGGTCGGGAATAAAGCCCCATGATGCCGTATCAGAGCTTCTGGATTGCCGCCATGGGTGCAGCCTGGTGGGATGGCGACGTTGCCGCCGCCGCGATCCTGGGGATAGTGCAGGGCATTACCGAATTCCTGCCGATTTCCAGTTCCGCCCACCTTGCCATTCTGCCCTGGGCGTTCCGATGGTCGTCGCCGGTGCTGAATAGCCTGCCGTTCGCGGTGGCGCTCCACGTCGGCACGCTTCTCGCCGTGTTGCTGGTGTTTTGGCGTGACATCCTGTCGCTCGCGGGTGCATTCTTAAGCTCCATTCGCGAGCGGGACATCCAAGCTGATCCCGAGCGCCGCTTGGCGTGGCTGCTCGTGCTTGCCACGCTACCGGCGGTGGTCGCCGGTCTACTGCTCGAAGAAGCTGCCGCAACGGTCTTGCGCTCTCCCTGGATCATCGCCGGTACCCTTGCCGGGGTCGGCATCATACTCTGGGTAGTAGATGCTCGGCACACCGGCGGGCAGGCGTGCGACAGCCTCGGCTGGCGGGAGGCGCTGCTCATCGGCCTGGCGCAAGCTTTGGCGATCGTGCCCGGGGTCTCTCGCTCGGGCAGCACCATCACCATGGGCATGTTGCTGGGCTTGAGCCGGGTACAGGCGGCACGCTTTTCCTTCTTGCTCATGGCGCCAATTATCTTTGGCGCCGGTGTGTGGGAAGCGCGCCACCTTGACAGTGCAGCCCTAAGCGGCAACGGTGGGACAATCTTCGCTGTCGGTTTTTTCAGCGCGCTGGTGGTGGGCTATCCCTGTATCCGCCTCTTCTTGCGTTACCTGCAGCACGGCCGCCTCTGGCCGCTGGCGTTGTACCGCATCGGGCTGGCGGCGCTCATCCTCGTCATGCTCGCCACGCGCTAGCATTTACGCGGCTGGAGTGTTTCGCTATACTAGGTTTCCATCCCGCACTGCGAGCAGCAATAGCGAGAACACGCGCGAACGTGACCAGGCAGTGTTGACACGAGAGATGCGCCCTAACGTACCATAGAGAATAGGCTGCTCAACCTCGCATACAGTGGAGCAAACTTAACGCAGAATCTAGTTAGATGGCGTAATCTTGTGTTCAAGCCAAGAAGCGAGGGACAAGCCCCCGCGTTACGCCTTAGCGATCATTTTGAGAAACGAAGAGTCGAAGAATCTAGGACGCGCGTTGTCTAGATTCCTCGTTTTGCTCGGAATGACTTCAAGTGTCAACACACTACCATGGAGACGTGGAGTACTGAGATGCGCATTGGCATATTAAACGTCACCGGCTACGCCGGACTGGAGCTCATCCGGCTGCTGGCCTGGCATCCGGAGATGCAGATCGTCGCTGCGACCGGCCGTAGTCAAGCCGGTAAGCGCCTGGCTGAAGTCTTCCCATTCACCGATCTCTTTCCCGATGGCGATCTCGGCGCAATGACGATCACGGAAGAGATTGCGACCGGCGTGGATCTCGTCTTTTCCGGTTTGCCGCACAAGGCATCGGCTGAGGCCCTGCTTCCGTTCATTCGAGACGGCATACCCGTTGTCGACATTGCCGCGGACTTCCGACTCCATGATACGAATACGTACAAAGAGTGGTACCAGGAGCACCCCTGTCCGGAGTATCTTGGTACCGCCGTGTACGGTCTCACAGAGTTGCATCGGGATGAAGTACGGCAGGCCAAAATCGTGGCAAACCCCGGCTGCTACCCTACCGGAGCAATCTTGGGGCTCGCGCCGGCCTTGGCTGAGGGTCTAATCCCACCTGCCGTAATCGTGGACGCCAAGTCGGGCGTTTCGGGCGGCGGACGGAGCCTAACACTCACGAATCACTATTCGGAAGTCAACGAGAGTGTTGAGGCCTATGCCCTGCAGGGCCACCGCCACATGCCGGAAATAGCGCAGGAACTAAGCGCGGTAGCGGAAGCTGACGTGCAGGTAACGTTCGTTCCCCACCTCATTCCCATGACCCGCGGCATCCTGGCCACCTGCTACGCGACGCTCGTTCGCCCCATTGCCCAGCAAGCCGTGGACGAACTCTACCAAGCGCGCTACGCCGGCGAGCCGTTTGTGCAGGTACTCCCAGTCTCACCCAAGACCAAGTGGACCTACGGCAGCAACCACTGCCTCATCCATCCGGTCGTGCACGAGCGCACGGGGCATCTCATCGTCACCACCGCCATTGATAACTTGGTCAAGGGCGCGTCCGGCCAGGCGCTGCAGAACGCCAACGCCATGCTCGGTCTGCCGGAAACGATGGGACTTGAAGCCAAGCCGCTGTTTCCGTAGGGAACAGCAACCGTTCGTGCTGAGCCTGTCGAAGTATGAACGGTTGCCTGTGGCGTTCAAGCGCGTCGCTGGAAACCAAGCCGCTGAATCCGTAACTGTCATCCACGGCCATGATGCCGAGACCTTGATTGGTGCGCCCCAAGTGCCCCCACCAAGGGTGGCTGGACTTGAGAGACACATCCGTTCGTGCTGAGCCTGCCTGTACTGAGCTCGACGAAGGGTCGAAGTACGTACGGATGTTTGAGCTTACCCATCCTCTTCCAATGCACCCAGCCCGCCCGCAATTCGTGGACCGGAGTGCGGGCGCTTGAACGTTATTCAAGGCAGATTACGGCTAAAGCGCTCGCACTGCCTGTTCCAGCGTCTCCGTTGCTTCCAGATAGTCGGTGCCGCGCGCGAAGACAATCGGCCGGCCGATCTGCACTGCCACTTTGCCGCGTGTCGGGAATGTTGCGCCCTCGAATATGCCCTGCTTTATGAGCTTGACTCGAATTGGCACGACTGGCGTCTGCGACTCCATGGCAACGAAGCCGGTACCGGGCTTAAATGCCTTGATCTCCCCGTCTTTCCGATCGCCCTCCGGATAGATGAGAACCGACCACTGGTCGTCCAGTAAATTACCTAAGTTCTCTAGGCTGCGCCGCACCGGGCCTTGGCGCGCGAAGGGAAACGTATTCCCCAACAGCGGGCTAAAGACTCGCCACCAAACCGTTGTAAAGTAGTTGTCGGCGGCCGCAGCAATTCCAAGCCGCCAGCGCATTGACGCCGGGAGAGCTACCAGAATCATGCCGGCATCCGCCTGCAGATTGTGGTTTGCAGCATAGAGCACCGGCCCCGACAGACCGTCCAAGTTTTCTCTGCCGTCGACCTGCACTTGATAGAGCAGCGCAATGCCGGGTTTGACGATCGCATAGTGCAGCGCAGAGCGCGCTGCCCGGCACCACGCCGCTCTGCTCCAGCTTGGAAACCGCTCATTCTCACTCGCGCTGCCCTGCGCCAGCAATGCTTCCAAATCTCCAACGGTCGTCTCCGGATGCACCTGGGTCTCGTCGATGTAAACGCCAAGCTCCTGTTCGATGGCAGAGAGCAGTTCCACCCTGCCGAGAGAATCCAGGCCGATGTCGGCGCCGAGAACGCTCTCAGCACTAATTCCTGCACTTGAATTATCGCTAATGCGTACGATCAACTGTTCCAATGGAGTCAGCGCTTCCATGGGAGTTTCTGCCAGTGCTGCGACGGTATTCGTTTGCCCTTGCGCATCGGCGATAAGACGCTCCAGCACCAGGTTCTTCTTTACTTTGAGCGTGTGTGTACGGGGGAACTCCTCGTCCGGCCAGATGCTGAAACCCCTGATCTGCTGATGGGCGGCCAATTTTGAGTTGACTGCCGCTATCACCGGGCCGCCATCGGAGCCGTCGCTTATGATCAACACAGCATGCACGTCCTCGCCGCCGTTCGGACTCGGCATGCCGACGACAACCGCGTCCTCCACGGCCTCAAGGTTCTGCAAGAGCGGTTCTATGTCTTCCGGGTAGACGTTCTGACCGTTGGCCAGCACGATCAAGTCTTTCTTGCGGCCCTTGAAGTAGAGGAATCCATCTTCGTCGATATAACCCAGGTCGCCGGTCTTGTACCACTCGTCCTCAAAGGAAGCCTGTGTAATCTCCGGCTGGTTCCAGTAGCCCGGCGTGACGTTGGGCCCGCGCGTATGGATTTCTCCATCCGGCGCGATCCGTACCTCTTGGCCCGGCAGCACCTTGCCCAGCGCGTCCAGCTTCTTGTATTGAAAGCTGTTGCAGGCTATGATCGGCGCCGCTTCAGTCGTGCCGTAGCCCTGGAGCACCATAACGCCCAGCGCCTCCCACTTCTCTGCCAAGGCAGGTTCTAGGCGGGCGCCGCCGCACATGACAAACTGCAGCTTGCCCCCGAAGCGACGGTGCACCTGACCGAAGAGCTTCCGCCGCGCCCATACTGGGAGGCGGGGCGCAATGCGGAGAATTTTCGCCAGTTGCTCCTTCTTCCCGGTGAGTTCCGCCTGCCGCTCGATGGCGTTCATGAAGAGTTCCAGCGCCTGCGGCACGAGCACGATACTCGTAATGCCGTTTTCCTGCATCGTCCGCACCAGGATACTCGGTTGACGGCTGACAGGGTAGATCACCCGGCCGCCTCCAAAGAACACGGCAAAGTGGCCGACCGTCTGCTCCAACATGTGGCTCAGCGGCAAGAGCGAGAGCAACCGCCAGCTCGGTTGCGGCATTACTTCCCGGCAACCGGCAACCACGTTGGAAATGATGTTGCCGTGAGTCAGAATCACCCCCTTGGGCGCACCCGTCGTACCGGACGTGAACATGATTTCGGCGATGTCGTCCGCCGCCACTTCGACACGAGGAGGCTCGGCATTGTCGCCCTCCAGCGTGTCTTCCAGGTCTTCAATGTTCAGGTGCGGCAAGGCTTCGATTTCTGCATTCTCCGGCGTAAATTGAGAGACGAAGGCAAACTTAGGCTCCGTCTGCCCAAGCACCGCGGCGACAAATTCCGGCGCGCTGCGAATATCGAACGGCACTGCAATCGCACCGAGCCGCAGGCAGCCAAAGAGCGCCACTACCCATTCCGGACGGTTCGGCGCCCAGATGACCACTCGATCGCCCTTAGCTATGCCCTGACGCTGTAAGAATGCTGCGACTCGACCGGAAGCTTCCCATAGCTCGCGGTACTCCCAGCAGCGGATGCGGATGCCCGGCTTGATGAGTAAGGCAGGCGAATCTCCGAAACGACTTGCCGCAGTCTCCAAGAGATCGTTCAGCGTCTGCATGCCGCTCTCCTTGAGTCTTTATAGGGTAGAGATTATGCGTATTCTACGGCGTATTATACGCAGTGCTTCGGTTTCTGAAAACTCGACCGCACTATGGTACCGTGAAGTTAGAATAACCTGTTACGACTTCTAGGCGTCACGTGGTGCCCGACCTTGGAGTGCGTATGTGCCAAAACGCTATTGGAGTGCATGCAAGTGGTGCGGGACATCCCAATATTAGGACCTTTCGCAATCGCCCCCGGCATGCATCAAGTGCGCTCGCTGGGAGCGCGTGTTTCCGTACTGCAAGCGGATGACGGAGTTGTACTGGTTGACGTAGGCAGTCGGGGAAGCCTGCAACCTGTCAAAGCGGGTTTGAGAGCGCTCGGCATCGCGCTGGAGCAGGTACGGCTCATTGCATTGACTCACAGTCACCCCGATCATGCCGGCGGGCTGGCGGAGCTAGCTGAGGCGACAGGCGCGCCAGTGGCGATCCACCGAACCGAAGTCGGAATTATTTGCGGCGACGAACCTGCGCCAAGCTTTCTACGACGCCTAGCATTCCCACAAGTGCCTTCTGCGGTCTCTTTTATCAATAGTCCTCCGGTAGAGGTGCAATATCCTCTGGAAGACGGCGACTATTTGCCGTCAGTCAAGCAGGTCCGCGTCATCCACACGCCCGGCCACACCCCGGGAAGCATCTGCCTGTTTGTTGAATCGTCGAAAGTTCTCATCGTCGGCGATGCGCTGCAGTTCCGGTTTCGCAAGATGCAGGCATCCTCATGGCTCTTTACACGAGACCCTGAATTGGCCCGAGCATCGCTCGCCAAACTCCTCGACGTGGACTTTACCACCATTTGCTTTAGTCACTTCCCGCCAATTAGAGAAAACGCGCGCGAGATGCTAGCCGATTTTCTCCAAGTCACGCCCGCTTGATACCCCTGGCTGCCCTCTAACCCGCGCACTTCACGCAATTTGCTGCTACGACTGCGCAGCCCGTAGCGGTCTCGTGTATCATCATAGAGGAATTCGCAGCAAGCAGTTTGCGCCTACCCTTTTCCGTTGCCGCTAGCCGCCCAATGCCTCGCACGGGAGCTGTGCCCGCAAGCGGGAAGCACTGCCCGTAAGCGGGAGGAACTGCCCGTAAGCGGGAGGAACTGCCCGTAAGCGGGAGGAACTCTCGCAAAGATGGCAGTTGGGTGTTGCGTATAGCCCGCACGGACGGATGAGCGCTCAACCACAACTTAATTGAGGAAAGAGTTTAATGACAGAAGATCTCGCGGAAGGACTGGTTGCCGGGGGCGCAACACGCCCGGCCGGGTTTCTTGCAGACGGTGTGTTTTGCGCATCAAAGAGTACGATGCGACGGTTGAAAAGCGCGACGTGGGCTGTCTGGTATCGGAACTGCCCGCGACCGTCGCCGGTGTCTTCACCAAGAATCAGGTCAAAGCCGCACCCGTGCTCGTCGACCAAGAACGCATGCATCGCGGCGTGACTCGCGGCGTCGTCTACTGCAGCGGCAATGCCAACGCCTGCACCGGCGACCAAGGCATGGCAAACGCTCTGGAAATGACAGCACTGCTGGCAGCGCGGATTGGGGTGGAAGCCGAAGAAATACTCGTTTGCTCCACCGGCGTGATCGGTCGCCAACTGCCCATGGAAATTGTCCGGGACGGTATCAGCCGGCTTGCGCCGGTCAAAGAGCGCCACCTCGAAGCGGCAACGGCCATGCTGACCACCGATGAGTGGCCCAAGGAAGCCGCGGCCCAGTTCGAAGCCAACGGCATCACCTACGCAGTGGGCGGCATGTGCAAGGGCGCCGCCATGATTCATCCCAACATGGCCACTATGCTCGCTTACCTCACCACAGACGCCCCGGTCGCAAGGAACTTTCTGCAAGCGGCGCTGAAGCGAGCCGTAGATGATTCTTTCCACATGATTAGCGTGGACGGCGATACTTCGACCAACGATACGGTGCTGGCGCTGGCAAACGGCGCCGCAGGGGGACCGGAAATCGACGGCGGCGCGGCCGGCGCAGCCTTTGAGAGCGCATTACGCGCGGTTGCGCTGTGCTTGGCAAAAGGAATCGTGCGCAATGCTGAAGGCGCCACGAAGATCTTCGGTGTGGAAGTGCGCGGCGCGGCCACGGTAGAAGCCGCCCGCATCATCGGCCGCAGTGTGGCGAGTTCCAGCTTGGTGAAGACCGCCTTTCTCGGCTCCGACCCGAACTGGGGCCGTATCATGTGCGCGGCGGGCTACAGCGGCGTGGAATTCGATCCAAACATTGCATCGCTCTGGTTGGAGGACATCCTCCTCTTCCGCAACGGTACGCCCACCGACTTCGACGAGGACACCGCCTCCACGTTGCTGGACAAGAAGGAAGCGATGTTTATACTCGACCTGGCCGACGGCGACGCCACCGCCACCGCCTGGGGCTGCGACCTCACCACCGAATACGTCATCTTCAACAGCGACTACCGTACATAAAGGCGCGCAAGAGAGAACCCTCTCCTCGGGGAGAGGGTACGAGTGAGGGGATTCTTTGTAATCCATCCCAATCCATTCGACATGCCAAAGATTCCCAAGGACATTTGTGACTAAGGTCTAAAGTGACATTCGCACCACGCGCCACCAGGAGGACTTTTCCCCATGCGCTGGTATTCCGGTGAAGAATTGCTCCCTTTGCTGCGCGGCGCGCCCTTTGCCCAGATAGCCGACGGACGGTTACAGACTACGCGTCTCGATCCGGCGGAAACCTTAACTTACCCCGTGGGCGCGTGGCAGCATGCGCTCTCCACCGCTGGCGTCCGCCTGGTCTTCTCTACCTCCGCCACGCAGATCACGTTCCGCGCTTGGGACCCCGGACATGAGCCTGAAGAAGAGGCCGTGGTCAGTGTGTGGATGCACGACAAACGCGTCGCCAGCAGCAACCAACGCAATCCAGAGGGCGAGATTCGCGTCGAATTCGCGCTGCCGGCAGACGGCGCGCAGACGGTCACGCTCTACCTGCCGTACGTCACGCGTCTAGAGCCGATTGCGCTCGGCGTACCGGACGGTCACACCCTCTCACGCGTTGATCCCGCGCCGCACGTCTGGGCCGCCTACGGCGATTCCATCACGCAAGGCCGGACGGCGACCGACCCGGGACTAACGTACGTGGCGCAGGCGGCACGCCTGGCGGGAGTGGATCCCCTCAATCTTGGCTTCCGGGGCTGGGCGCGCGGTGAGCCCGGCGTAGCAAAATCGCTGGCGGCGATGCGTTTTGACGTGCTGAGCATCCTCATGGGCGTGAACCTGCGCGTCTCGCCCTGGCTCGATGCCCCCGCCTGGCGCGAGACCTTCCGCAACTTCATCGAGCTCGTCCGGGCCGGGCATCCGACCACGCCGATTCTGGTTATGAGCATCCTCAGTTGCCACGGCGACTTTACCGACACCACGCCCGATGCGCGGGGCGTCACCGTGGCTGCGCTCCGAGAAGCAGAACACGAGGTCGTTGCGAAACTACGCGCCGCCGGCGACTCGCAAATCCGCCTCATTGACGGCACCACCATCATCGGCCCCAACGACACATCCCTCACTCCAGACGGCGTACATCCCAACGACACAGGTATGACCCGCATAGCCACCCACATCGCGCCGGTGCTCCGAGAGATGCTAGGGCTGTAGCCTAAGAACTGAGTGATCCATCCGTTGACTCAGTATGTGGTGGGTTGAGAGCGCACTGGTTTAAGGCTGCTTGGAAGACGTAGCTGGCACCATGTGAAGAAATTCGGCTAAATCCACATGTGTCATACTTTGGGAAATCCGATTGCAACCGCAAGACGACACCCTGGAGGCGCAGCATGGCAACCGAGACCAACATCAGCACGAACGGTGTGGAACCGGTAGTAACCGGCCCCGTGATGCAAGCCCGGCGCGTCGGCAGAGGCCCCGCCATTTGGCTGGCAGGGGACCCCGCAGACCTTAAGCACTGGATGGACCGCGGCGCCGCCGGCATCGTCACAAACACAGTCATCCTCAATGACATGGTGAAGAAATACGGTCAGATCAAGGACGTCGTCCAGCGCTACCTCGACATCACCGACAAGCCCGTGGTAGTCGAGGTCGACGGCAACTCAACGGATGAGTTGCTCGACGTCAGCCACTTCTTCACGCGGATGTCCGACCGGATCATCATCAAGATTCCCTGCACCGTAAACGGGCTTGGGGCCTTCCGGCGCTTGGCGGAGGAAGGCATCGAGACCTATTGCACGACCGTATTCTCACTGCCCCAGGCTGCCGCCGTTGCCCAGGCGGGCGCTACCCATATCCTCCCCTTCTGCGAGCCGGTGAAGCAGATGGGCGGCGACCCGACCAAGCTCGTCCGCGAGTGCGTGCAGATGTTCGCGGGCTGGGAAAACCGCCCCTACGTCACCGCCGCCCTCGTCAGGAGCGTAGAGACCGCCTACGCCGCCCTTCGCGACGGCGCCGACGGCATCATCATCTTCTGGCCCATCTTCCAAGAGATGATGGAGCACCCCCTCACCGACACCTGGAACGAGACGTTCATGGGCGAGTGGGTATCCATGCACAAGGCCGGCCTCCTCGCAGGCGTTCCCGTCCGACTCGACTAGCTCTCAGCCTTGGTTGAAGACGTGCGCGCGAAGAGTTTTCGCGCCTGTGCGAGAGCAAGGGCGGTCTCGGAGATCTCAATGCCCGTCACGTCATACCCATTATCCGTAAAGAGTCGGACGTTGCTCCCATAGCCGCATCCGGGGATGAGAAGGGCTTGGATGCCGCATTGCCGAAACTGCGTGTGGGCTCGTTCCACGGTCTTGCTTGGCTGTTGGCCCCAAATAGCGCCCTCTGTCGCGTAGCGTGTCTCCCAGAATGTCTTCATTCCGCGGTATCCTTGCATTTCAGTTTCACGTCTTCACGGCGCAGGCCGTAGTGTATTATAGGGACGGCGGGGCTTAGCGGCCAAATTCAACAACATCGCAGCAATCCGACGAAACAGATATCTCAAATGCCCGGCATCGATCTACATCTGCACACCACGGCCTCAGACGGCGCGTTTGCCCCTGCCGATCTCGTGCACATGGCGTGCGAGGCGGGACTTGACTGCATTGCCATCACCGACCACGACAGCACCGACGGCGTCGCTGCTGCGCAGGAGGCCGGACAGGAATACGGCGTGCGCATTATCGCCGGCATCGAGTTCAACACTATGTGGCACGGCCAATCCGTACATATCCTGGGCTATTTCGTGGACACAGAGCACCCGGAGTTGCAGGCAGTAATTGCGCGGCAGCGGGACGGCAGACTCTATCGCGCACAGCGGATGGTAGAGAAGCTGGCCGCGCTCAACATGCCGCTTGATTGGGAAGGCATCCTGCAGCGCGCAGACGGCGGAGCGGTGGGACGCCCCCATATTGCCAAGGCCATGATCGCCCAAGGCTACGTGCGCAATTCGAACGAAGCCTTTGACAAATTCCTCGGACACGGCATGCCGGCCTACGTGGACCAGCCAAAGCTCGCGCCGGGTGAAGCCGTAGCCTTGCTGCACCGGGCCGGGGCCGCGGCCGGGCTTGCGCACCCTTACAACGTGGAAGGCGCAGATCAAGTGGACCTGGATGCGCTAGTCCCCGAGCTTGCGGACGCCGGCCTCGACGCCATCGAAACCTACTACACCGGCTACACGGCGGATCAACAGGCGGAAATTCTAGGCATCGCAGAGCGATTAAACTTGATTCCCACCGGCGGCAGCGACTTTCACGGCGGCGGCATCCTATCCCAAGCGGAACTAGGCGCTATTAACGTGCCCCCGGAGTCTCTAGCGCGGCTGGAAGCAGCAGTGAAGCAACCCACAACTCTCTAAGAGTCTGTGACGGCCATTCCTTCATAGCCGGAGGGTACGGCATCTTAGTTCTCACTCCGCATGAGTGAAAGCAGGATGCGGGATGCGTATGAGGACAGCGATGTCGGGCATGGACAGTATCGAGAACCCTAATGTAGCGCAAGTATTCGACAGTTACCCGGAGCTTATGCGCACGAAGATGCTGCGGCTTAGGCAGATCGTCTTCGAAGCGGCAGCAGAAACAGAGGGCGTTGCTGCCGTGGAAGAAACCCTAAAGTGGGGAGAGCCAAGCTACCTCACCAAAAGCGGCAGCACGATCAGAATGGACTGGAAGCAGAAGTCACCGCACCAGTACGCGCTGTACTTCAACTGCAACACTTCGTTGGTTGATACGTTCAAGGCGCTCTACACGGACTTCTTCACGTTCGAGGGGAATAGGGCCATCGTATTTCGCGAAACCGACGAGCTGCCAGTAGACGCGTTGAAGCACTGCATTTCGCTTGCTCTGAGGTACCATCGATTGAAACATCTACCGTTCCTCGGCGCTTGACTGCTCCCCAAGATCGTTTAGCGCTGCGCACGGGGTTGAATGGATAATGCCGGCCGGAAATTGCCGCAGCCACATCCTGCAACTGGTAGCAATAGCGGTGAAATCTCCAAGGGCCGCACACGAAGAGCGGTGTAATCATGTTACTCTTGCGCAACAGGTAATCAGTTATCTTGAATAGCCTTCACCGCAACGACTTAAGGGGGCTACCATGGCGGGTGCTATGAAAAACCGTCGGACCACGCTAGACGATCTAGAGTTAAGTCCGGGGAAGCACGTGCGCTTGCAGCGCTTGCTTTACGGCTACGGTCCCGGTAACGGCACTATGATGCTCTTGCCCGTAGACCACGGCATGGAACATGGCCCGGCGGACTTCTTCGATAATCCCGACGCGCTCGATCCCGACTACATCTGGCGGCTGGCGCTGGAGGGTGGGTTTTCGGGTGTGGCCCTGCAATACGGCACCGCCCTAAAGCACATGCGCCCATACGCCGGCCGGATGCCGCTGGTATTGAAACTCAACGGCAAGACCAACATTCCGCCGGATGACGATCCGCTCAATCCGCTCAACGCCACAGTCGAGGACGCCGTGCGCCTGGGCGCCGACGCCATCGGCTACACGCTGTACATGGGATCGTCGCGCCAGGATGAGGACTTTGCCCAGTGGCGGCAGGTGCGCCAAGACGCCGACCGTTTCGGCATGCCCACGATCATGTGGGCGTACCCCCGTGGCAAGCACATGGAGGCCAAAGGCGGCCGCGACAGCTTCTACGCCATCGACTACGCCGCGCGCGTAGCCTGCGAACTTGGGGCCGACGTGGTAAAGATCAACGTGCCCAAGATCGATCCTGAAAAGGACAAGCTCTCGCCCGCGCCCTACAACACCATGAAAGTCACGCCCGACGAGGCGCTCGCCAAGGCGGTGCAGTCGGCAGGCAGAACTCTGGTACTGGTCTCAGGCAGCGAACGCGCCAGCGACGAGGAAGCCTTGGAAAAGGCCCGCCTCGCTGTGCAGTCAGGTGCTACCGGCTTCATCTTCGGACGCAACTGCTTCCAACGACCGTGGGACGAGGGACTGGCCTTAGTGCAACGCATGCGCGACATGCTGCGCACGGCAGCATCGGAGTAACGGGGCATTCAAGCAACCCCATCGCACGAAGCTTAACAGTTCTGTTTGGCGAAGCGAGAGAACCTCTTTGTCTACAGCACATGACCGTTCGCCCTGAGCCTAGCCAAAGAGTTAGCGGTGCAAGTAAGGGCCCTGGCAGGTTGCATGCCGTTCGCCCTGAGCCTGTCGAAGGGTGAACAGCGCTGGAGCAAGCTCTCTGCAAAGCACTGCCGTTCCCCTGAGCCTAGCCGAAGGGCGAGCGGTGCAAGAAAGGGCCTTGGCAGAATGCAAGCCGTTCGCCCTGAGCCTGTCGAAGGGTGAACAGCGCTGGAGCAAGCTCTCTGCAAAGCACTGCCGTTCCCCCTGAGCCTAGCCGAAGGGCGAGCGGTGCAAGAAAGAGCCCTGGCAGGATGCAAGCCGTTCGCCCTGAGCCTAGCCGAAGGGCGAGCTGTGCAAGAAAGGGCCTTGGCAGGTTGCAAGCCGTTCGCCCTGAGCCTGTCGAAGGGTAAACGGCGCAGGAGCAAAATCCTCGCAACGCACAAGTCTGTTTGTCTTGGACCTGTCGAAAAACGGATTGCATCGGAGAGCCCCTCTCGATTTCAGCACGCTTTTCCCATTCGTTCTTCGACCCATCGTCAAGCTCCGCACGAACGGGAAAGCCGCTCCCATCAACCCTTGTAAATCAGCATTCTTCAATTCGGGAGGACACAAAACCTCATGCCCATCTACACCGGCGGCGGTGACGACGGCACCACGTCGCTCTTTGGCGGCGAGCGGATTGCCAAACACGCCCTTCGCATGGAACTGATCGGCACCATCGACGAGCTCAGCGCCGCGCTGGGCATGGCAGTCGTCCACCTGCGGGATGAAGAGACGGCAAGTGCAGCCAGCAGTCCTGTAATAAGCAGCACGGGCTCCCCGGCTCAGAATGACGCATCCGCCCTCGCGGCACTAGTCCAGCGTATCCAAAGCGAACTCTTCATCATGGGCGCAGACGTCGCCACGCCGCACGAGCCACGGGCCTATACCATTCCACGCATCACGCCCGAACATGCCGCGACACTAGAGGCAGCCATCGACGCGGCAGACTCAGAACTCGCTCCCCTCACGGATTTCGTCCTCCCCGGCGGCACCCATGCCTCCGCCGCGCTCCATTTCGCCCGCGCCGTCATCCGCCGCACCGAACGGATCGCGGTTGCCCTCGCGCAAGAAGAGCCACTCTCCAAACCAATTCTGATCTACCTCAACCGTCTCTCCGACTTGCTCTTCACCCTCGCCCGCCTCGCCAACCACCAGGCCGGCACGAAGGACGTGCTTTCCAAAGACGCCCTGCCGTCGGAGTAGGCATGGTATCTTATAGCAAGAGAAGCCAGATGGCGCTGGAATAACCGATTGTTTCGGTAAACGAAGAAAAAACTACCATCATAAAGGTGCGACCCAAGTGCTGGTTGCTCCGCCAAATAGCGCACGGAGCATTGGGGAATCAGACCGCGAGTTAAGGAGTCTATTCATGGCAGTGTTTGACACCCACAAGGCGGTAAAGACGCTCACGGGCGCGGGATTTAGCGAGACTCAAGCAGAAGCCTGATAGACGTGGTGGGAGAAGGATACGCCGCGTTGGCGACCAAAGCCGACATAAACGCCTTGCGTGAAGTCATGGCAACCAAAGCCGACCTGAGCGACCTGGAACTG
Organism: Chloroflexota bacterium; assembly: GCA_965221905.1. Lineage (GTDB taxonomy): Bacteria > Chloroflexota > UBA11872 > VXOZ01 > VXOZ01 > VXOZ01. Next base: position 1,075,391 of record OZ244922.1, on the reverse strand, counting down.
CGCATGACGGCAGTGTTGGAGCGCCAACTGCGCCAGACCGTGTCTCAACTTGGCGCGCTTGCCGTGGCGGTTGGCGGCTTGGTGGTGGCTGCGCTAAAGCTGTTCCCATGAAGCAGCGAAAGTCCTTATGTCCGTGACAGTCGTTATCGCCCACAAATCCTAAATGCGCTGATAGACGACATACCGGAATGCAATGGTCGGTAAATGCAGCAAATTGAACGACAGTACTTCTTGACGTATCTCTCAAGAAACTTAACTCATTCCCAGTAAGAACTACTCTCACGGCACAAAGCATGTTTCCCTAGACACGTCTTGAAGATAGCTAGAGGATGGGAGGTGAGGATATGAACGTCCAATCCCCGAAAGAGAAATCAATGTCCGAGGCTGAAGCCTTACTTGTGAAGAATGGATTTAGATTGGAAAGCTGCGATAAGCAAGGTGTTGACTTTTTGGCCTGTAGACCGATTATGGTTCAATTCAGGACACGTTTGGGTGTTTACAAGAAAAACGTCAATCAAGAATTTTATATGTGCTTTCCGGTCAAGGTAGTTGGGGGTTCGCCCCGCTGGTATTTGATACCTCACGACGAGTTGCTAGAAATCGTAGATAAGCGCAGAGTGCGGCCACAGTATCGAAATTTGCAGGATACAAAGTCATGGAGAGTGTACGGCGAATATCACATTCCTAGGCCATCGGAGTGCTTGCTCAAAGCGCTATCCAAATGGAGGTTGTGTCTTCTGAAGAATAGCCCTATTCAAAGCGGCAAACGCATCCGTTCTGTCCTGTCTACAGCGGCCGGCGTTAGCGTTACGTCGGTGCAAGGAATTACGCGGCTGCCGGCGGTGATGCCGTAGCGCGCTGCTGAGCCGGCGGTTAGTTCCAGCACGTGCGTGATCGGTTCGGTCGGGTGGTAGCGCGGGAGCTGGTCGTCCGGCGTATTTGGGGGCGGGGGCGGGACAGAGGCATTGATCTGCACCACCATGCCGTCGCGTATCCAGATGAGGTCGAGAGCAAACAACACCCCCCGCATCCAGAATGACGGCTGCCGCGGCTCCGGGAAGACGAACAGCATTCCGACGTTCTCCGGTAGTCCGGCATAGCCGCTCAGTCCCGTCGCCCGCTCCTGCGGCGTATCGGCGACCAGCACGTTGATGCGCGCCTCGTTGACGCAGAGCACCGCCTCATACGATAGAGGCGTCCCTTCTACCGGCGCGGATGGCGTCTCCGCACCCTTGCGCGGTGCCGTCCCAGGCGGGCCGCAGCCCAGCACGGAAAGGATTGCAATTAGGAGCACGGCGTTCCGTACTGCACGTTCTACGACGCGCTTCGTGACCTGCATGAGAATGACGCGCATCCTAAGCTGTACCCACTCTACCCGTTCGTTTACCAAATCCGCAGATGTCTGAGCAACTTGCATGATCGGCTAGTAACGATCCTGTCATTCCTTTTGCAAAGAGGCCGCCAAATTGAACTGGTAACGCTCCTACATCTATCGGATTGGACCCCAGGACCCGTTCATACTTCGACAGGCTCAGTACGAACGGTTCTTGACGAGCATCGCTCGCAACGCTCTTCCCTAGAAGATACAGAAGCCTGCAGAGCACAGTCAGCCGCCAGCGGATGATAGTGTGCTATAACGCCTCTGTGAAACCGTCAGCGTTGTCAATGTAATGGCAGAAACTCCTTCACCACAGTCGCGGCAGCCAGCCGGGCACGGTCTCTTTGTACCCGCGGAACGCATCACTGTGCGTTTGTGCGAGATAGCTGTCTTCCGCCGCTGCCAGGCGCACGTAGGCTGCCAGCAGGATGGGGAACATCAGCAGCGTAATGAGCGTCGGCCACTGGATGAGAAAACCGACCATAACCAGCACAAAGCCCACGTATTGCGGATGGCGCACGTGACGGTAGAGGCCATGGGTCACCAACCCGCCTTGGGCGCGGTACACGTGCCACCAGCCCCAGCCCATCAGCACCAACCCCGCCACGACCACTGCGCTGCCGCCCAACTTCAGCACTGGCACTCCCACGCTCAATCGCACCCAGCCCAGCCGGTCAAGCAATACCGCCCAGAGATGTCCCTCGCTGCCGTCCAGCCCGATAGAGAAGCCGAAGACGCTACTCAGCAGGTAGATGGTTAAGGGAATGCCGAACATCTCGGTGAAGAGCGCAATGAGAAATGCCGGGCCCAACGCCGCCTGCCGCCAGTCGCGGCGCGGCAGCGCCACGAGAAATCCCACGACGAAGAGCGAAAAGAAGAGCGCCGATAGGATAACCGCCGGCCAGTTCCCGTACCACGGCCGCCCATCCAGGTAAAGAAACCGCACGAGCAGCGCCGTCGTGACCACCAGCGCGAGCAGATAGAGTACGACGCCTCCGCGTTTCACACGAAACGTGTGGCGGCGACCTGGTCCTCTATCACTCGCGTCTGTCTGCTGTCCGGCCAGGATTTGCCTCCCATCCCAAGTCACGCGCTGACACATGCCGGTCCAGCCGGTTATCATAGACACTACCACAGGCCAAAACCCATGTTACTGACCGGCGTCCTATACGCAACGAACAGAGGTGCGATCCCGTGAAGATCATTGACGTTGAAGCCTTCATTCCCCACTTGCCGCCGGAGCCGCCCAGTTGGCTCTCCCACATTCGGGTGGCCAATCCCATGTCGCGCTATCCGGAGTATGGCGAGCGCCGGGCGCTCTGGATGGGACCGCTGGGGCCAATCATCGTGCGCGTCAAGACCGATGACGGGCTGGAAGGTCTTGGCCTGGGCGGCGGCGGCAACCCGGGTTGCTTCATCGTGGAGCAGCACCTCAAGCGCTTGCTCGTGGGCCAAGACCCTCGCGACACGGAGCGCCTCTGGGACCAGATGTTCCGCGCTTCGCTGCCATACGGCCGTAAGGGGTTGCCGATCATGGCCATCAGCGGCATTGATAACGCCTTGTGGGACATCAAAGGCAAGGCCGCCGGACAGCCTGTCTATAAACTCTTGGGCGGCGCTACCAAACCCGCGATTCCAGTCTACGCCACCGGCAACCAGTCGGCAGTCTATGCGTCGTTAGGCTTCGTGGGCAACAAAGTCGCCATGCCCTACGGCCCATGGGACGGCGTGGAGGGCATGAAGCTGAACGAAAAACACGTGGCCGATGCGCGCGAGGCGCTCGGTCCCGACATGCTGCTGATGCTCGACTGCTACATGGCCTGGGACGTTACCTACACGCTCCGAATGGCCGAGCGCTTGCGCCCGTACAACGTGTATTGGATCGAGGAAGCGCTTCCGCCCGATGATTACGACGGCTACGCCGAATTGCGCCGCCGCATCTCCTGGACGCGCATCACCACCGGGGAGCACGAATACACGCGCTTTGGCTTCCACGAGCTCATCCAACGCGGCTGCGCCGACATTCTGCAGCCCGATCTCGCCTGGTGCGGCGGCATCACCGAAGCCCACCGCGTGGCGAAAATGGCAGAGACCCACGGCATCGACGTCATTCCTCACGTGGGCGCTACGGCCAGCTATCACTTTTGCCTCGCCCATGCCAATGCGCCATTGGTTGAGTTCATCTTCCGCGCGGGTGACGGCAGCGAGCTGGTGCCGGTGCAGCCCTTCTTCAGAGGAGAGCCGCTGCCGGAAAACGGCCGGGTACGCCCACCTGAAGCGCCCGGTTGGGGTTACGAGATTGCGCCGGAAGTTACACTGGAACGCCCACATCCGACCTCTGAAAGCAATGCAGATGCTGCGCCCGGCTCTGCGGGTCTGGGAACGGGAGAGTAATGACGGTAGGGTTGTGCAGGCTGCGACTGTGGGCGTAACTGGCGAATCTAAAGGTTCGTGATGACTCCGGTGTAGAGTCCATTGCGAAACGCCATCCCTCTTGATGGCGGTGAGGCCGCGATGGGGAGCCGGGGGGCGCTGGAAAGGTGCCGCAAACCCCCTGGATTCCGGTTTTCGCCGGAATGACGCACTCATGCAAGGATTCATGTGTAGCGAAGAGAGCGCCATGAAAATCGTCGACATCGAAGCTCTTTTGCCGGAAGCCCCCAAGCGCCCTAGCTGGCTTGTGGCAGAGCGCATGGCAAGCCCCATGTCGCCTTATCCGGAATACGCCGAAACGCGCAGTTCCTGGCAGGGCATGGTGCCGCGCACTATCGCTCGGGTCACTACCGATGACGGCATTGTGGGTATCGGCGTGGGTGGCGGCGGCGCGCCCAGTTGTCACATCATCGAGCACCATCTCAAGTCTTTGCTCGTCGGCCGAGATCCCCGAGACACTGAACTGCTCTGGGACCTCATGTTCCGTGCCACGCTTCCTTACGGGCGCAAGGGACTGCCCATCATGGCACTCAGCGCCATAGACAACGCGCTGTGGGACATCAAAGGCAGGGCAGCAGGCGTACCGGTCTACGTGCTACTTGGAGGCAAGACGAAGGGCTCCGGGACTCAGCCACCGCGCGTAGCAGTTTATGCCAGCGGCAACCGCACGGAGGCATACACTAGTCTGGGGTTCACTCGCAATAAAGTCTTCATGCGGTATGGGCCGTGGGACGGCGCCGAGGGCATGCGGCAGAACGAAGCGCAGGTTGCCGCGGCCCGCGACGCGCTCGGACCGGACAGGCTTCTCATGGTCGACGCTTGGATGGGCTGGGACGTGCCGTATGCCACTGCCATGGCCGAACGCCTGCGTGAATACGACATCTATTGGCTGGAAGAGCCGCTGCTCCCGGATGACTATGGCGGCTATGCTACCCTACGCAAGCGCCTGCCTTGGCTGCACATTGCCTGCGGCGAACACGAATACACCCATTTCGGTTTCCACGACCTCATCCAACGCGGCTGCGCAGACATTCTGCAACCCGACCTCGCCTGGTGCGGCGGCATCACCGCGGCGCGGCGCGTGGCTGCAATGGCGGAGACCCACGGCCTGCAAGTGATCCCCCACATCGGCGGCGTGATGAGCTATGCCTTCGTCACGGCGCACGCCGTGTGCCCCATGGCCGAATTCATCTTTGGCAGCGGCGACGGCACGGAGATCGCACCCATCCATCCATTCTTTACAGGCGAACCGCTCCCTGAGAGTGGTGAAGTACTACTGACGGAAGCACCGGGCTGGGGAGTTGAACTGTCTCCCCAAACTGCTTTCACACGCCCGCATCCGACATAGCCAATGCTCGTAAAGTTTCTATGCGTGCCGCCGGGGAACGACTGCATGCATGAGGCATTGGGCCGAGCATAACCGGGGCACGCAGGCAGTAGGAGTGGGGGAAAGGCGCCGGTCGCCTCTTCTCAAGAGACCTATGCCAATGTGAAAATTCGGTCGCAGGCAGAAACCCAAGATCCTTTACTCAAAACCACTGCTCTGCGATCCACTCCTGGATCAGACTGAAAAGCTGGCTTTCGCTGAGAATTAGGCTCACGACCAGCAAGCCGGTCCAGCCAATGAAACTGGCAAGGAGTGCCTTGGCGATCGACCCTCTCAGCGCCGGACGCAGCGCCAATACGCCGTATTCGATCAGTGCTAAGTAGGTCAGTGCGGCAAGTGTGACGCCATATAGCGGGATTACCTGAAAAAACAAGAAGATAGCAGGCACGTATGCATAGGCAAGGGTGCGAAACACCTGCATAAGACCTGCCCGGCTGCGGAAAAGCACTTTACACAGCCCATACGCTACAAGCAGCCAAATGACCCAGGACACCATCGCGTCGCCCATCGCCCTGGCGACAAAAACGACAGAGCCAAAGAATCCGAACCAGAACAAACCTACGAGGAACAGGCTGATGTTCTGCACCACGGCGACGATCAAGACCACTGTGAGCGCTTGCAGGTTCGCCGAATCGTCCTCATGCACTTCTTTGAAGACATCGGTATTCAACATCACGCCGTGCACCATGCGATCTACAAGCTCCGACCAGCGCACGTAAGGGTCGAGGCGGCGGATTGGGACCATCGCCACGCGGCCCCAAGCAGTCTCCTGCCAGGGCCGCCGCTTGCGCTCCGGTAGCGGCTTCGCTTTGTAATCTTTATCGAGCGGCTTCATCCACGCTCGCGGTACACGGCCCATGTATCCTCCCAGATTCGTTGTTCAAGCTATTCAATCTTTGGCCAAGCCGAACTTAACCGGCATGTTGTAAGTTATTCATTCTGCTCTTCGCGTCCGCCTGCGGCACGCCCATTTCTTACCAAACGGAAGCAAGCGATCCAACCCAAGAAACCACCTACTCAGCAATAGGCTACGTCTCTCGTCGATGGGCTGCCGCACACCCGGACTCTCGGCGGCAAGCAATGCCTCTGAAGTCACTCTGCAATGTCTCTTCGCTGCCAAGAGACTTCCGACTCTCGTAATCGTGCGTAGCACACTGCGTTGTCAGCTTTTGCGACTTCCGCTACGATAGAGATTAATACTATTAACACTGTACCAAATCAACGACATGCAAAAGCAATACGCACGCCTTTTCAGCAGCATTACACTCCTGCTCCTCCTGTGGTCTTCCTCCGCGCTCGCGGCGCAGGCAATCGACGAGCCCGACTTCGCCGTAAACAACGGGTGGTACTATACCCAGACCGGCAGCGACACCGGCAGGGGCTATGCCATCACGGACAATGGCGGCATTGCCTTTTGGTCCGGCTTTCAGCAGCTTGGTGGTGTGCCGGAGTTGGGATATCCGGTTTCAGGGCGTTTCATTCTAAACGGCTTTGTCTATCAGGCTACGCAGAAAGCCCTATTACAGTGGGATTCGGCGAATAGCAGCATGAACATCGCAAACACGTTCGACCTGCTCCACGATGCAAACTATGACGGCTGGCTCGAAGCCTTCCGGCAGATTCCCCAGAGCTTCGACTGGTCGGCAGACGATCCTATCAACGATTGGGAGGGGACGATCCAAAGTCATCTCACCCGCATCTTCGAGGCCCAGCCCGGTGACACGCCGGAGCTAGCGGCGGCGCGTGCCGCGCTGCAAGAGCGTTTTCTTAGTAACCCCAACTGGCTGCAACTCTCCGGCCTGCCATTGGCCATTCAAGACTTTGGGCCGATGATCGTCATGCGCGCCCAGCGCGTTGCCCTGCAATACTGGAAAGTAAAGGTGCCCTGGGCCAATGTGGGGGACGTCACGGTAGTGCTCGGTGGAGATATTACGAAAGAGTCCGGCCTCATTCCGGAACCGGCCACTACCCCTTTAGACGCCGCTGCAGCCAGCTTGGACACTGCCCCGCCCAGTGCCACACTCCCACCCGCGGGACAGCAGACTCCGCCTCCACCACCTCCGCCACCGCCGGTTACTGCGCCGGGTCTTCCCGTGGAGCGTATTCTTGCCGATAGCGTCGCTGATCAGTTGTCCATCGTGGGCCCGCCGGCAGTAATCTCATCGCCCCACGGCAACTTACGTGTCTACTTGCGCTTGCGCAACGATGCTAATCTTAGTGTGTCAAGCGCTATAGATGTACTCGTGATCGACGCCGGTGGCGAAGTCATCGGCCATGCCAGTGGCGACGTCGTTGCACTGCTGCCGGGATACACACGCGCGGTACGTCTCCTTTCCAGCGATCCTTTCGCCGAGCCCGCAGCGTTGGAACTCCGCTTTACCGGCACGTTGGTTGGGGGCGGGGAGTATGAGCGCTCGATCAGCTTTAGCACTGCTCAGTACGCGGTAGAAGGCGGTTTTCACGTGTTGCGCGGCACAGTGACGAATAACGGCAACCGTCCCTACAGCCTCTTCCTCGGCGGCGAATTTCTCGATGCCGCGGGCGGTGTCCTCGGCATGGCAACCGGCCAGGTAAGCAATCTCTTCCCAGGAGAGACGCGCGCCTTCCTGCTCACTACTGCAGAGAATGTACAAGGCGTGGTTTCTTATGAGGTTGGTGTCAACGTGATCGTTCCCAAGTAACCCCCCACCTGATCGGCTTTCCGTTAGAGGAAAAGCAAGGCCACTGCGCCTCTTGCTCAGCCGCTGGCTGTCGCCCAGCAAATCAGCAATGCGCCCTTGCACTTCTCCTCTACGCAGCACGTTCTCCGCTGCGTTGATTGGGTAGCACACACTCCCCCAGCTCGGGGTCAGTCATCACGCAATGATTGGGCCGGGTTGGCGGAAACGCAATAAAAGCTGTGCTATCCAAACCCAAACAGACAGTTCAGCCACAGGTCCTTCTTGTTCGATCCTCACTGGAATCATCATGTTTCCGCCTCATACTTACTGGATTCGGGAGCCCGTTGCTCGCCTGCGGGCCACAAGCGTAGGGATTGGCTATGTCATCACCCTTATCTTCAAGGAAGTCCCCGTAGCCGGCACATTGCTCGCGGTGCAGAGCTTCGCCGCAGGTATCACCACACCTCTCATTGTGTGGGCTCTCAGCGAACTCATCGACGCTCTCCCGCGCTCAGGCGCCGCTCAGACCAACGTTTGGCTATCCATAATCCCCTGGTTGCTGGTGCTACTTGTGGCATTTGGCATCCGCAGCCTGGATGGCGCTCTTGGGGACTATCTGAGTCAGTTAACGGGATTGCGTCTCGGCGCTGCCGTGCAGCACATGGTGTGCGAGAAGGCCGTCTCACTCCCTCTAAGTACATTCGAGCGAGAAGAGTACTACACCAAGCTGGAGGTGGCCGGGAAAGAGGATGGGAGTGATCTCAGTTATTTCCTGGAAAACGTGTCATGGCTGGTAACGTCGCTGATCGGCGCTGCCGGGTTGATGGCGCTATACTTCCGCGCCCACTGGCTCATTGGAGTCGCGTTGGTAGCTGTAATGGGGTTGCGGTCCGTGGTGCAATCCTACATGGAACACAATTTCCTAGAGGTCTCCTACCAGAATTCGCCTCGACGGCGCGAGATGGGCTACTGGTCGCGCCTGCTTACGAGCCGCGAAGCCGTCCCCGAACTGCAGTTGTCCGGTCTCGCTGACTACCTTCTCCTCCGTCGCCGCAATGTCTTCAAACGATTTCTCGTGGAGATTGTGTCTGCCCAGCGCAAGATGGCTCTGCCGGGGCTGGCAAGTATCGCCGCTCAAGAGGCGGTAGCGCTGGTCATTGTCTTCGTCTTGCTGCTCGCCCTCGCCGGTAACATCAGCCTGGGCAGCTTGGTAGCGCTCTTGTATGGCTTGAGCCGGTTCCGCGACCTCGCCGATAGTATCTCCGCAGCTCTGCAGCAAGTGTACTCGGACCTACAATATACGGAGTGTCTGCGAGACTTCCTCGCGCTTGAAGCAGAGACTGCTGCATTCCATGCACGGGCTTCTGCATTCCATGCAAAGACCTCTGCATCCAGTGCACGGACCACCACGCCGCAGGATGCCGCGCAAACACTGCAACGACCGCTTCGCGAGGCCATTCGTTTTCACGGGGTGAGCTTTACTTATCCGGGCGCAGACCGACCGGCTCTTTCAAATATCGAATTGTCGCTTCAGCCCGGTGAGCGAGTTGCGCTCGTGGGAGAGAACGGCGCGGGCAAGACGACGCTAGTGCGTTTGCTCCTTGGCCTTTACCGGCCTACCCACGGGACTATTACGGTGGATGGAACCGACCTGTCTTCAATTCATCCCGACTCGTGGCGGAAAGAAGCAACGGCGATCTTCCAGGACTTCGTCCGCTACCCCACGACGGTGCGCGAGAATATCGCCTATGGCGACTCATCGTTGCTTACGCAGGATGCCGCTGACGCTGACGTCATTCATCCCCGCATCGCCGCTGCTGCGGCTCAAAGCGGCGCCGATGCGTTCATTGCTGATCTCCCCGCAGGGTACGCAACGCCCCTGGGCAAGGAGTGGCCAGACGGGATGGAGCTTTCCTCCGGTCAATGGCAGCGGCTGGCACTCGCGCGAGCTTATCTGCGTGATGCCCAGATCGTTGCTCTTGATGAACCCACTGCCTCCTTGGACCCACGGGCAGAGGTCGAGTTTTACCGACAGTTTGTCCGGGTGGCCGCCGGACGAACCGCAATCCTGGTCTCGCATCGTCTGGGAGCGGCGCGGCTCGCGGACCGGATCGTCGTGCTGGCCCACGGCCGCATCGTGGAGGAGGGTGACCACGACGCGCTGTTGCGCCTGGACGGCGTGTACGCACAGATGTTCAGCCTGCAGGCCCGTTGGTATGCCAATCCTTCAAGCTCGGAGCGCAGTTGATGAGCACGCCACAGGACAACACCGGCCGGCCTTGGCAGCGCCTACAGTACTTGCCGCGCACGGTGGGAATGCTCATGGCTGCCGATGCCAAGGGCACAATAATCCTGTCCATTCTCAGCGCCGGCATGGGTCTGTTTGTCGTGGCAGACGTTCACGTCTTGCGCCGGCTCATCGAGACGGCAGAGCAGGTAGTAGCAGGCAACGCGCCGCTAAGCGCCGGTCTCACTTGGGGGCTAGTCCTCGCTCTACTCGCGCTACTACAAGCTGCAGTTTCCTACGGCAAGCAAGTGCTTGACCGCCACCATCAGGAAGTCTTGGGAATGTACGTCGAGGAGCGCTGCCTCCAGCAGGCCCAAGCCATGCCCCTGGAGTGGTTCGAGCACGATGAGCACTACGACCTATTGCACCGAGTGCGGCGTAGAACGGTCGGACGTCTGGGCGACACCATGTCTTTCCTTTCGACAAGTCTGTCAGACATGGTAGCGCTGGTTTCCCTGCTCATCTACCTAGGACAATTCCACTGGGGGCTGCCGGTGCTACTGGCAATCGGGACGACCCCAGGCGTGCTCCTGCGCGAGCGTATTCTGCGCCGGCGGTATGTCATGGAGCGTGCGCAGACTCCGAGGGAACGCCGCTTTGGGGTATACACTAACTTACTGACCGGTCGGGAGGCAGCCGCTGAAGTCCGGCTATTTGGTCTTGGGCGCTGGCTGCTCGATCAGGCTGGAGATCTCCGCCAGGGTCTTCACAAAGAGCGGCTGCAACTTGCGGCGCACCAAGCGAGGCGCACCGTAGTCTCGGATGGCATGAACGGTGTGGTCCACATAGCGGCGATCGGTTTGAGCGTGGGACTGCTCGTCAGCGGTCACATAAGCATCGGCACCGCGGCTGCACTCTTCGCAGCTATAGAGAGCTTTCAAATCAGCTATTCAGATTTCATTTGGGGTAGATCCCTCCTCTACAACCATCTCCGCTATTTGCAGGATTATTTCGAACTGATAGATAACCCGCGTATTGATCTCAAGGCTGGCCGGCGACTGAATCAGCCACTGACCAATGCCATCGTTTTGGAGAAAGTCTCTTTCACCTATCCGGGCACTGACCGACCGGCGCTCTCCGACCTCAACTTTTCGTTCCGGCCTGGTGAGCGAATCGCCCTCGTGGGCGAAAACGGCGCGGGCAAGACCACGTTCGTCAAGCTCCTGATGGGCCTGTACCGACCGACGTCCGGCCGTATTTTGGTCGATGGAGTTGACCTTGCTGACATTGCACCCGCTGATTGGTACAGGAAGTTTGGCACAGTCTTTCAGTCTTTCTTGCGTTACCAAACTACAGTAGAGGAGAACATCACCTTCGGCTGGCTGGAAGGGGCTAACGATAGAATACACCTTGAAGCAGTCCTCGCTCGCAGCGGTGCCGACGAGGTAGCGGCAGCAATGCCACTCGGTCTCGACACGCCGTTGGGCAAGGAATTCCATGAAGGCGCGGAAATGTCGGTAGGACAGTGGCAAACGCTAGCGATCGCCCGGGCGTACTTTCGGCCCGCCGAGATTCTCATACTGGACGAGCCGGCATCGGCGCTTGACGCCAACGCGGAAGCAGCGGTCTATGCGCACTTTGCCGACATGGCGCAAAAGCGCACCGCAGTTCTCATATCCCACCGTCTGGCGTCATGCCAGATTGCGGACCGGATTCTGGTGCTGCGGGAGGGCCGCTTGGTCGAGCAGGGGTCGCACGCCGCGCTGCTGTCCGCCGAAGGCGAGTATGCCGAACTTTACCGGCTCCAGGCAGCCTCGTACCGCTAGCGCGCATAGCAGTGATTCAAACCATCCCTAAAGCAAACGACTGCCGAGAAGGGTCTATCACGAGCATGACACGCTGCACGGCGTTTGCACGGCCTTGGCAAATGTAGCATGATAAAGCATATGAAAATGCGCTAATGGGCTAATGAGGAGGTCGGTTGTGGGCGAACCGTACGCGTTTTTCGAAGGTAATGTGGTGCCGCTTTCTGCAGCCAAAGTGGGCATCATGACTCACGCGCTCAATTACGGAACCGGCTGCTTTGAAGGCATTCGGGGCTACTGGGTACCCGAGGATGAGCAGGTCTATCTCTTTCGCGCGCGTGAGCACTTTGAACGCCTGCACCGCTCCGCACACATTTTGCGCATGAAGCTGCGCTTCAGCCCGGAAGAACTGACCCGGCTGGCGTGCGACCTCATTGCAAAGTGCGGCTACCGCGAAGACGTGTACGTGCGCCCGCTTGTTTACAAGAGCGCTGAGCAGGTCGGTCTCTCACTGGTGCGCAAATCCGCCGACGGCGGCTTGGAAGACGTGCCGGATGACTTCTTCATGTTCACCGTGCCCTTTGGGGCGTACCTGGACTTGGATAAACCGATCCGCGTCACCATCTCTCCCTGGCGGCGCATTGACGACAACGTGATCCCACCACGGGCGAAAGTGACGGGCCTCTATATCAATTCGGCCCTGGCTACCTCCCAAGCCAAGGAGATGGGATTCGACGAAGCCATCATGCTTAACGGTGACGGCTCGGTCTCGGAAGGCCCAGGCGAGAACATCTTCATGCTGCGGGACGGCAAGCTCATTACCACCGGGCCTGACTCCAACATCCTGGAAGGCATCACGCGCCATGCCGTGATGACCCTGGCCCGGGAAGAATTCGGCATTGAAGTGGTGGAGCGGCGAATCGCGCGTACCGAGCTCTACATTGCCGACGAGCTCTTCTTTACCGGCACAGCCGCCCAAATCTCCGCCATTGGCGAGGTGGACGGCAGGATAATCGGCAGCGGCGAAATCGGCCCCGTCACCGCTCAGTTGCAGAAGGTCTTCTTCGAGGCGGTGCGCAACCGCAGTCCGAAGTATGGCGACTGGTGCGCAGCCGTCTATCCGGTAGGCGCCAGCGTTTAGGAGTGTGCCCGGCGTTCCAACGAGTTGGCGCAATGGCCGAGGTCCCGCAATTCATCGGCGTTCTCTGAGGTATTGACCCGTTCCGCTGCGACACGCAATCGAACGCTGAGACTAACAGACACCCTCGACTCGCAAGCCACCGCCAAGGACAAGAGATGGCAGAGCAAACCGGCGGCAACCTGGAGTCTGAGCTTGCGCCTGTCTATCGATTCTGGACGGATAAGGCGTTCATACTCTTGTTCATTCTTGCCGTGCTGATCAATTTAGCCCTACTCGGCGCCATCCTGAACGTCTTCCCGCAACTCCCGGAACGGCTGCCCATTCTCTTCAACGCTCAGGGCCAAGCCGATCTCGTGGCCAACAAGGTCTATCTCTTCCGCCTTCCGCTCGGAGTTCTGCTGCTGATTTTCATTAACTGTGTGGTAACCGGCTTTATTGTGAGAACCAACGCCTTTGCTGCTCGTATGTTGATGCTGGCAAACTGTTGGATTGGACTGCTTCTTTTAGTCGGCCTGTGGTTTATCATTCGCTAAGGAGGACAAGTGTATGCAATTGGAAGGAAAGTGCGCCATCGTGACCGGCGGCGCGACCGGCATTGGCCGCGCTGTCTGCCTTTCGCTTGCGCGTGAGGGAGCATCTGTCGTAGTCAATTATTCGAGGTCGGAGAAAGAGGCCGAACAGACCGCCCGTGACGTCACGGCAGCCGGCGGCCAGGGTGTAACCTTCAAGGCTGACGTAGCCGACGAAGAAAAGGTCAAAGAGATGGTGGCGTTTGCCCACGAATCTTTTGGACGGGTGGACGTGCTGGTGAACAATGCGGGATACACGCAGTTCATCAAACATACCGAGCTCGACAAGCTGACGGATGAGCTTTGGGACCGCATCTTCGCCGTCAACGTGAAAGGGGCATTTTACGGTATCCGCGCCGTCGCGCCCATCATGAAGGCACTGGGCAGCGGCCGCATTGTCAACATATCCTCAGTAGCAGGCTTAACCGGCGGCGGCAGTTCGGTACCGTATGCCGCGTCCAAGGCCGCCATGATTGCTCTTACAAAGTCTATGGCCGCCGCCCTCGGACCGGAAATACTTGTGAATAGCGTTGCGCCCGGTCTCATTTATACGCGTTGGACGGAAGGTCACCCCGAGCGCAATGAGGAGATTCGCCAGTCCACAATTACGCAGCGCTTGGGAACGCCGGAGGATATCGCGGGGGCAACGCACTACCTCATTTGCAATGGTGAATGGACAACCGGTCAGACACTTGTGATCGACGGCGGCAGAGGCGTCTGATAGGCACGTGATCGCTTGAATGTCCGCAGTCGCTCCATACTGCGTCGCAGTCGCTTGATATAAACTGTGATTTGATGGAGAAGTCTTCACTTGGTCGTGCGCGCCGCTTGAGATAGTAGCAAGTCCAAGGAAGACAGAGTGGATAGATTCCCGCTTTCGCGGGAATGACGGATGGAACGGAAGTGACGGATGGGATGGCCCTTCCCATTGTTGGGCGGAGACCGGTCACCTGTTCGGCGCGGCTTCCCACTGTAGCGCGGGGGCTTGTTCCCCGCTCGGCATGGTTCCGCACATTTTCAACAAACCGGACATGGCCACGCAAAACAATGCACCTTGGGCGTCAGAGTACGTGGCGATGTCTTTACGAATCGCCACTGCAACCGAGGCAGCACGCTGCTTCAGCTAGCGAGGGTCAAAGAGCCGAAGAAAACTAAGGACACTTGGACGGTGAGCAATGCCAGTTGACGAGAAGTTCCTGAAGGAAATGAGCATACGCACGTATCAACCGAAAGATGAGGCGCGGGTCAAGGATCTCACTATCGCCGCCTTCACGGGGGTGAGCATCGAGCACAACATCGAGAATTCCTGGCCCGGTCTCTTGCCGGTGCCTTGGGGCGAGCGCAAATGGCCTATGGTAGCCGGTGACCTCACCGACCATCCGGAAGACTGCTTTGTGGCCGAGTACAAGGGTGAGGTAATTGCGTTCGCAACAACGCGCATCAACCGCACAAACAGCGTCGGCCAACTCCCCGATATGGCGGTAGACGAGCAGTTTCGCGGCAAGGGCATCGGACGCATGCTAATCGAACACTGCCTTGGGCACTTTCGCGACCAGCAGCTTACGTTGGCGCGCATTGAAACCTTGACCCAAAACCCAATCGGCCGTCACCTCTATCCCGACCTAGGATTCGAGGAGGTGGCGCAGCAAGTCTTCTACGCCATGCCATTGAAGCCTGAGGAGAAGAAGCAACGCAAGTACGTCACAGTCAACGAGGCCGCCGCCCTCATGGGTCGCTGCCGCCAGCGTGTGCAGCAGCTATGCGACGAAGGGCGCATACGCGGTGCGAGACGCTCGGGCCGTCGCGTCAATTCCTCCCGCGCTTGGCTTATCCCCTATCCCGTCGTTGTCCTCCCCAAGCCTCAACCTTCCCGCGTTTATTGCTAACGCTTCATCCTTGACGCTTCATGCGCAACCAATTGCCACACTTTATATCGCCGCGCTGCATGGGTGGCAGGGTTGCTTGGGGAGCGGGGGAAACCGCTGAGATTTTATCTGTGATACGTAGAGCTAGTCTCAAAACCTCACCGTTGCTCTGAGAATTGAGAAGAACAGTGATATGCAGGGGCAAGCCCCTGCATATCACGATCATCATCCGAAATTTCCCGGCGAAAAGCCCTGCGTCGGCGCAAGCAGGTATCTGAATCATGTCTTTGTACACATCCTGGACTCCGCCGAAGCCGGAATCACGAAGACCCCTGATTTGGGCTCTTGCGCGCCTGCCCACCGCCCCATACGTACCTGTGCCGTACTTTGGTATGCTGGAAGAGCAGGTTCCCCAGGTTTTAGGAGTCCCTACTAGGAGCAGAACCACAGCATGGCAAACGCGAAATCCTCATTTGCAGCCCGGCTCGGAAGCTACATTAGAGTTATCACGTTGGCGCTGGCCGTGATTGGCGTCGCAGTGGGCGTGGCAGCGTTGGCGCTCGGCATCCTGCTCTGGCAGGAACGCCCCACCATACAGACTGCCGCCGACCGGGCGCAGAATGCCGCTCAGGTCACAAGCGCAATGGATACGCGCGTTTCCGGCGTCGAGCAGCAGGCTGAGACGCTTAATCAGAATGTCTCCGTACTGCAATTCCAAAACCATCTCTTGCGGGCATCGGTGCGCATTAGCCGCGCGCGCGTGCATCTGAACGAACGCCAAAGCGGACTCGCGGTGCGCGAATTGGCCGAAGTCGAGCGCTCACTGAATGCTGCGGCCAAGTTGGGATCTGTGGGACAACAAGAGCAGATCGTAGAGATTAAGACCCTCCTTGCCGATCTTAAGAACATCGTTGAAACGGGCACCTTCCCCATCCAAACGCTTGAAGTCATCGGTGACCGCATCGACGCCATGATCCGGTGATAGCCGCACGCGTTCTTCCGTCTTCTAGGATTAAATCTTGGCGATGCAGTTAGACCTATTCCCCTTCATACAGCGCATCGCTTTTCGAGGACGAGAGTGATGAAAATCGGCGTGATCGGGCCCGGGCGCGTAGGAACAGGTCTGGCGCGCCTTCTCGCAGACCGGGGGTACGCAATAGCCGCCGTAGCCGGCAAGACCCCTGCTCATGCCGAAACCCTCTCCGCCGCCCTGCCGGACTGTAAATCAACCACGGCACAAGCTGTCGCAGACACCTGCGACCTCGTCTTCATTACCACACCCGACAACGCCATCAACGCAGTCGCCAGCGCCGTAACCTGGCAACGCGGACAAGGCGTCGTCCACTGCAGCGGCGCGTTACCTGCCTCCGTGCTCTCTGTGGTTGAGCAACATGGCGCTCTGCCCGGCGCGTTCCATCCACTGCAGACGCTCCCGGACGCGCAAGCGGCGTTTTCAAATCTGCCCGGCACATTCGTGGCAATTGAAGCGGAAGAGCCGCTCCTTGGTCGGCTTGCAGCCATCGCTGCCGCACTGGAGTGCACGTGGGGCTATGTTCCGCCGGATGCGCGACCCGCCTATCACGCGGCTGCAGTGTTGGTCTCAAACTATACTGTGGCCCTAACGCACGCCGGTGTCGCGCTCTGGCGCGCGATAGGGAAAACTGAGCCAGAAGCGCTCCAGGCCTTGTTGCCCTTGCTGCAAGGCACCCTGCACAACCTCCGCCGACTTGGTCCAACTGACGCCCTCACCGGCCCGGTATCACGTGGAGATTGGCCGACTGTGGAGAAAAATCTCCAAGCGGTTGCGGAAAGCGCTCCGCAGCACACGCTCACGTACGCTGCAATGGCACTCACGATGATATACAATAATCTCGCGCCCACCGAGGGCAAAGATGCTGCCAATGGCCAACGCGTTATCGAAGAAAAGCTGCTGGCTGTCCTCAGAGAATTGTTGAGAGTCCGGGGAAATCCATGAGCACCGTACGCGCTACCATCGCCGACCTCAAGCAGATGAAAGCAGAGGGTCGCAAGATTGTGATGCTCACGGCGTATGACGCACCGCTGGCGCACTTTGTAGAAGCGGGCGGCGTGCCTGCAATTCTGGTTGGCGACAGCGTGGGCAATACGGTGCTGGGCTACGAGAATACCCTGCCGGTCACCATAGACGATATCTTGCGCCACACCCAGGCCGTAGTGCGCGGCACGCGCCGGGCCCTGATTATCGCCGACATGCCTTTCCTCTCGTATCAGGTTTCCAACGAACGGGCGCTCCTCAATGCCGGCAAACTGGTCCAAGAGGGCGGCGCGCAGGCGGTGAAGCTGGAAGGCGGCAAGCAGACAATTGCGGTAACGGCACATCTTGTGGCTACCGGCATTCCGGTGATGGGTCACCTGGGGCTTACGCCGCAGTCGGTCCACCAATTGGGCGGCTACCGCGCCCAGGGACGCACACTAGCGGAAGCGGAAGAACTTCAACACGAGGCCCTCGCCCTCGAGCGCGCAGGCGCGTTTGCTATCGTCCTGGAGAGCATTCCGGCGACGCTCGCGCAACAGGTCACCAAATCGTTGACCATCCCCACCATCGGCATCGGCGCAGGTGTGCATTGCGACGGGCAGATACAAGTCCTGCATGACCTGCTCGGGCTCAACCCACACCCCGAACATCCGCGACACGCCAAGGCATACGCTTCGTTGGGTGACGAGATGCGAGCTGCCGTGAATGCATATGTTCAAGACGTCGAAGCCGGCACGTTTCCTACCCGCGAAAACAGTTTCTCGCTCCCCAATGAAGTTGCCCGCGCCTTGCGTAAAGAGACACTGGTCCCGACCTCTGACGAAGGCTAAGGGGAACTTCCTATTCGATCGAGAACTAGGCCACGAGAATAGAATCCCGTTCGCCCTGAGCCTGTCGAAGGGTGAATGGGAGGGGGCCATTTGAGCGCGAGAACACAGTCCGGATTCTACTCCCAGCAACCACCAAGTATTTTCTCATGCAGGTTCTGCGCACCATCCCAGCAGTTCGCGCCGCTCGGCAATCAGTCCGAGGCAGCCTTGGGCTGGTGCCCACCATGGGGTACTTGCACGCGGGCCACATGGCGCTAGTAGATGCCTCCCGCGCCAAGAATGACCTGTGCTGGGCCACGATATTCGTCAATCCCTTGCAGTTTGGGTCCAACAAGGACCTCGCTACCTACCCCCGCGACCTGTCGCGCGATCTTGCAATGTTCGAAGAATGGGGCGTGGATGCCGTCTTCGTACCGGAAGCAGGCGCGATGTATGCGGACGACTTCAGCACCTTCGTACACGTAGAGAGTCTTACCGATCGGTTGGAAGGAGCGGCGCGCCCCGGACACTTCCGCGGCGTAACCACGGTTGTCTGCAAGCTGCTCAACATCGTGCAGCCCCACCGGGCCTACTTCGGTCGCAAAGATGCCCAGCAACTACGCGTCATCCAACGCATGGTGCGCGACCTCGACATTCCCACCATGATTGTGCCGGTGGATACGGTGCGCGAACCCGACGGTCTCGCCCAGGCAAGCCGCAACGTCCATTTGAATCCAGACGAGCGTGCAGCGGCAATAGTCGTTTATCGGTCATTGCAAGCAGCGGCAGAGCGTTTCGCCGCCGGAGAACGCGACGCCAACGCCCTCCGCGCCGCCATGCATACGGTGCTCGCGCGCGAACCTCTGGCGCACGTGGACTACGTGAGCATCGCCGACGACGAAAGTCTGGAGGAATTGGCTGCTATCGAGGGTCCGGCACTCGCGTCACTCGCCGTCCGCATCGGCGCCACGCGGCTCATCGATGCCATGGAACTAGGCGGCGACACCGCCCCTTGAGTGAGCCGGGAGACCGGACTTAGGGCGCTCCATGGGGCGCCGCTCAAAGGTATTGCACCGGATGCCTACTCTAAACATGGCAGGTGCCGGCTACTTCCACCCACAGCCGAGCCTCATGACGTGGAAGGCGTTATTCCCTATTTCTCTTCGACATATCCGCCAACCGCTTGCTCGACTTCAATGCGTTCAAGAACACCGGCGAAGTCACCCAATGGAACAACGTCACCATTGGTGCGCGATTGACGTTCAATGCCGCCGTAGACGACACACTTGGAAATAATGTGTGGAACTCGCTTTGCAACGCGATTGAGCGAACTAAAGTAGTCTGACGCAATCGTAGCGCCCGACTTGATCTCAATAGCGCTTATGTCTTGGCCGGTCTCGTAGAACAGGTCACATTCCAGACCACGCACGTCTCGGAAGAAAGAGAGATTCGATTGCCGGCCCCGATTGAAGCGGTGCTTGAGCGCCTCTATGACAACCGTATTCTCAAATAAAGACCCGCGTAAGGGGTGCGTGGCCACCTGCTTGGCATGTTCGATACCCATAAGATAGCTGGCCAAACCAACGTCGTAAAAGTAAAGCTTAGGCGACTTGATCAAGCGCTTTTGAAGATTGGTGTGAAAGGGCTCGAGCTGGAAGACGATGTAGCTTGCTTCCAAGACCGTAAGCCACTCTCTGGCAGTGGTGTGTGAAACGCCCGCGTCAGCGCCCAGCGAAGCAAGATTGACTAACTGACCAACACGCCCGGCACAGAGCCGCACGAAACGCCGAAAGCTCGAAAGGTTGCGTATCTCGCCAAGCTGCCGCACGTCACGCTCAACGTAGGTTTCAAAGTAATCGCCAAGTGCTTGTCGCGGATCGAGCCCTTGATCGTGAATGCGCGGATAGAAACCCGAGTAAAGGATATCGTCTACCGCGGTGCTTGCGCCGGTCAATTGCCGCTCTGCTAGAGAAAATGGCAAGAGACGGAGCAGTGCCGTTCGCCCTGCCAGCGACTGGCCGATGGCGTCAGAAAGCCGGAACTGCTCGCTCCCCGTAAGCACGAAGAGGCCGTTGCGCCCCTTTTCGTCGGCGAGAACCTGCAGATAGGACAAGAGGCTCGGAACGCGTTGGATCTCATCGAGAATGGCGCCGTCATCGAGACGTGCAAGAAAGGCCCTCGGATCAGATTCTGCAAACTCCCTCTGGTCAGGCGCTTCGAGATTCACATATTCTAAGTTAGGGAACACATTGCGGCACAGCGTCGTCTTGCCGGACTGCCGTGGCCCGGTCACAGTCACAAAGGGATACTGCTTGAACAAGGCGAAAAGACGGGGAGTGATTTCACGCTCAATCATACTTTCAGTATATGGAGAAATGTGTAATATTGCAAGTAGTAACTGCAAGATTACACACAATAATGCGGCTCCAGATTTGCCTGATTTTCGGACACCGAGTCTCCCTCTCATGTAGGAGCGTTGACCGGCGCGCCCTAGCAGCTAGATGTGACGTTCATGCCGCTTTCGCGTTACTATTGAACCGTATTCCAGCGCTACTCATCTATTCCCTCAACGGGAACCCGGCACCGGCGCCGTAATCATGTGGCGTGCGCTGGTTCCGAAGAGTGACTATCTCCAACAACGCTGAAGGACGCATTGATGTTCGGAACTTTGAACTCGCCCTTGCTCTGGATTGGATTCACCGCCGTCGTCGTGACCTTGCTCGTACTCGACTTGGTGGTTTTCCATCGTGGCGCGCATGTAATCAAGCCGCGTGAGTCAGCGACCTGGGTAGGCATTTGGGTAAGTCTTGCCCTTATTTTTGCCGTAGGCATGTTCATCTTTGCCGGGCCCGAACGCGGCACTGAATTCATTACGGGATACCTCATCGAGTGGACGCTCAGCGTCGATAACCTCTTCGTCTTTCTGATCATCTTCACGTATTTCGCGGTGCCTAACGAGTATCGCTACAACGTGCTCTTTTGGGGAATTCTTGCCGCAATCATCCTGCGCGGCGCGTTCATACTTGTCGGCGCCGCCCTTTTGGCTACATTCCATTGGATGATCTTCGTCTTTGGCGGCTTTCTGATCTATACCGGTATTCGCATTCTGCTCAAGGGCGACGAAGATACCGATCCCGAGCGTAACCTCGCCGTCCGCGTCTTCCGCAAAGTCCTTCCAAGCACTGCCAACTATCACGGCGGGAGCTATATCGTAAAGCTCGACGGCCGCTGGCTGGCGACGCCTCTCTTGCTCGTGCTGCTCGTCGTAAACGTCACCGACGTGGTTTTCGCCTTGGATTCCGTACCGGCGATCTTCGCCATCACGCGTGAACCGTTTATCGTCTACTCCGCGAACATCTTTGCAATTCTCGGCCTACGCGCCCTCTATTTCTTGCTCGCAAACCTGATGGACCGGTTTCACTACCTCGGTGTGGGCCTCGGTCTCGTGCTCATCTTTGTGGGCATCAAGATGGTCGTAGGCGATTTCCACGGCGTACCGAAGGGAGATCACCTCTTTACCCCCGTTCTCGAGACAATCGAGGTGATAGCAACCGCCTTTCACGAGCAGCCGTTTTACTCTCTAGCCGTGGTTGGGGTGCTGCTAGGCGGATCGGTGGTCGCGTCCCTGCTGCGTCCGCCACAAAACTGATACCGCCACCACACTGTCATTCCGAGCACAGCGAGGAATCTAGATCCCCGCCAGCAAGAGAGCACAAGAATCAGTGTTCGGCATACGCGTTAATCAGCATGGGACAAGCCCCCGCCCTACGCTTGGCCGCCTTCTGTTTGCCGCGAGAGGCAGTCAATCCAAGCGAAGCGAGGTTTTAGATCTCGGGTCCTGGATTCCGACTAAGGCTTGTGCGGCACGTAGGGGCACGACATGTCGTGCCTCTACCAGGTCGTCGGTGCGGCAGAACGCCTGCTCCGAGCGCAGCGAGGAATCTAGTTTGTGCGCTCGGCCTTAAAGATATGCGGTTGAAAGCAAAGCAACTCGCAATTCCTTCCGGGCAAGAATCGATAACCTAAACGCGAAGCCGGAGGGGAGGGCCACTCACCGCAGATTACGCTCAAATCCGCCCTCAGGACGCGCGCAGCCAGCCGGGGCGTTGCCCTTCGAAAGCCGCAATGGCGCCTTCCTGCTGCAAGGTCAGGCCTACCGCGTCCAGGCCGTTGAGCAGCCGGTGTTGAACGTTAGCATCAACCGAGAACGACGCCGCAAAACCATGGTCGTCTTGGACCGTCGCATTTGCCAAGTCCACCGATATGCGGTAGTCGACAATATTCTGTGCGCGCTCCGTGAGCGTAGCCACGTCTTCCGGCGGCAGGACCACCGTAAGCATGCCATTCTCCACGGCGTTATTGGCAAAGATGTCGGCAAAGCTGGGGGCAATGATCGTCAGAAATCCATACTCTTTGAGCGCCCAAGCGGCGTGCTCACGCGATGACCCGCAACCGAAATTCCTGCCGGTGACAAGGATCGTGGCGCCGGTGTAGCGCGCATCGTTAAGCTCGAACTCCGGGTTTGGGGTAGTGCCGTCCTCGAAGTACCGCCAGTCGAAGAACGCAAACGGCCCGTAGCCCGTGCGTTCGATCCGCTTGAGGAACTGCTTCGGAATGACCTGGTCCGTATCGACGTTCGCTCGATCCAGCGCGGCTACTTTGCCTAGATGTTTTACAAATGGTTCCATCCCTGTTTCCTTAGTCTTGTCACAGTTCGCAGGGGCGCTAATATCAGCCCCGCATCCTACACGTTAATGGTTTACGGATTCGGTCTGCGCACTTCACTCAGATGCTCGCGTCACGTTTTCTTTCCACTCGCGCACGTCCACGAAACGGCCTGCGATCGCGGCGGCGGCAGCCATCTGCGGACTGACGAGATGGGTGCGTCCGCCCTTGCCCTGGCGGCCCTCGAAGTTGCGGTTAGAGGTGGAAGCGCAGCGCTCGCCGGGTGCCAAAATATCCGGGTTCATCCCCAAGCACATAGAGCAACCGGCCTCACGCCACTCGAAGCCCGCGGCCTGAAAGACCTCGTTAAGTCCTTCTGATTCCGCTTTCTGTTTCAGCATCGTTGAGCCCGGCACCACCATCGCCCGCACATTGGGATGCACCTGCTTGCCGCGTACAATGCCCGCCGCCGCTCGCAGGTCTTCCAGCCGCGCATTTGTGCACGATCCCAGAAAGACGCGGTCAATAGGAATGTCCTGGATGGGCGTGCCCTGCTCCAATCCCATGTACGTCAGCGCCCGCTCGGCAGTGGCTTGCTCTTCCGGTGTCGCCATCTCTCCCGGACTGGGCACAGAGCCGGTGATGGGAACGACCTGGCCGGGATTCGTTCCCCAAGTTACGTGGGGCACGAGGGTGGCGGCATCAATCTCTATGACTCTATCGTAGGTAGCGTCGGCATCGGTAGCCAGCGTCTGCCAATGAGCGAGCGCCTCTTCCCAGTCGCTTCCTTGCGGCGCATACTTGCGTCCCTTTAGGTATTCAAACGTCTTCTCATCGGGCGAGATCATCCCGGCGCGCGCGCCGCCTTCGATTGACATGTTGCAGACCGTCATGCGGCCTTCCATGGAGAGCGAGCGAATAACCTCACCGGTATATTCGATCACATAGCCGACGCCGCCTTCCACCCCAATGTGCCCGATGATACCGAGAATTACGTCTTTGGCCGTGACGCCCTGGGGCAGCGTGCCGTCGACCCGCACTTCCATCGTCTTGGGTTTCTTCTGTATCAGGCACTGGGTGGCGAGCACGTGCTCCACCTCCGAGGTGCCGATACCGAGCGCAAACGCCCCGAACGCGCCGTGGGTAGAGGTATGACTATCGCCGCAGACGATCACCTTGCCGGGCTGCGTATAACCCAGTTCCGGCCCAATGATGTGCACGATCCCTTGATTAGGGTTGCGGTAACCATAGAACGTGAGGTCGAATTCCGCCGCATTCTGCTCCATGGTCTCGATTTGACGGCGGGAAATGTCGTCGGCAATCGACTCTGTGCGACTCGTCGTAGGGACGTTGTGGTCTACCGTCGCTACGGTCAGGGCAGGCCGTCGCACGGTTCGGCCGCTCAGCCGCAGCCCCTCGAATGCCTGCGCCGACGTAACTTCATGCACAAGGTGCAAGTCAACGTAGAGCAGCGCCGGCGCGCCCGGCTCCTCATGCACCAGGTGACTCTCCCAAATCTTCTCAAACAGCGTCTTTCCAGCCATACCTGTCTCTCACTTTATAGCGACCAAATGTACACAGAGCCGAGCCCATATCCGGCCCCGCTTTCCATCTATTCTAACGTACCTGCCACTAACTATTGAAGCGAAAGACCGTATGCAACTCATAGAGAACGAGAACTGAAGCTAGCAGGCAGACGGTTACCAGCGCTCTTTGCGGCATGCGCTTGGATACTAAACGTGGAGCAAGCAGAGATTCCAGGCAGCCGGTAGCGCAGGTTTGCAACCTGCGCTAAATCGCTGTAAGGACATTCCTCGTCACTGCCCTCCTCTATTCCCCGTAGGGGCAATCCTTGTGATTGCCCTCTTCTTCCCGCCGCAGGGCAGTCCTCGTGGTTGCCCTCCTCTTTCCGCTGTAGGGGCAGTCCTCGTGGCTGCCCTCTTCTCTTCCCCGTAGGCGCAGTCCTTGTGACTGCCCTCTTCTCCTAAGTCGAGAGCAATGCGGCTCACGCGCTAGGTTCCGCAGCCAAGCATGCGATGAGCCGTACAACCTCTAAAGCCAAGTCCCTAATCTCAATTCCCACCCTCATCATCGGCGGAATCGGCGTACACAGCTTCTCCTCGGTGAAGGCGCCGCGCGATGGTATAGGTTTGCGTGGTGGCGCGGCGCGTGGGGGCGTGGGCCGCCTGCCAGCGGGCGATTGCGACCAGCGTCTGGTAAGAGGCTTCGGTATGGCCGGCCTCAGCCAAGTCTTGTGCCAGACGCACCCCTTCTTCCAGCATCTGAAAGTCGTGAAAGCCGGGGTCTTCGCAGAGCACGGCGTGACCGAGGGTGGCGACCAACGCCGCCGGATCATGGCCGAGCGTCAGATACCGATACGTAATCGCGCCAGCCTCATCTACGCCGCCTTGCCGCTCGCAGAATTCCAGGAGTTGCTCCTGCAAAGCGGTGGGGTGCGTAGGCAGTTTCGCCAGCGCACGTGCACCTGGCAGGCGCGCGGCAGGCATATTGAGGAAGCGCGCTTGATACACCACCATCGCGCCGTGGAGCACGCCGCGCGCCAGCTCGATAGACGGTGCGCGTTTGGCCACCTGGACAAGGGAAGCGCAGTAGGTAAAGTGGTGGAGCGCCGTATCCCAATCTCCAAACTCATTACTGATGGTAAAGCGCGTAAGACGCAACGCCGCGGCATACGCCAGCGCCTGCGCTCCGTCAGCCAAGGCCAGACCCGCACGAAACGCCGTCAGCAGCGACTCGATACTGTGCTGCGGATCGTCGCCGAGCAGCGCCTCCACAAGGCGCTCATTCCAGCCGCCTGTGGGCTGCGCCGTGAGATCAACGGCGTCATCAAGCTCGGTCTCTGCCGCCTCCACAAGCGCCACGAGATTCTCGGGACGAAGCCAGGCATTCCGTTCCTCTTCACGCGTGGCCTGCGCCCACTGGCTGGTCAGCGCCGGGAGCACCTCTGCGGCGTTTTCCCAGCCGATGATGTCCAAGAGTTCTGCCGCCTTTGCCAGCGTATCCATGACGTGTGAGAAGTCACGGTAGTAGTGATCGGTACCAGCGGCGGCCAGCATGTCGAGCAACTGCTCCGGCGACCAGCCCGCCGCAATCGCCGTGCGCAGCGTGCGCTCAGCCGCATCGGCGTCGCGCACTTCGACGTACTCCCGGAACCAACGCTTCAATCTATCATCAGGAATCGCCGCCGTTGGCAGCGGATCCAGTATGATCCGCTCCTGTCGGCTCATGGCGTCGGTACTCACGCGGCGCGTGCCGTGGTAAAGGGAAAGCGGCCGATCTTCCGCAAAGAAGAGCGGCTGCAGGTTCGCCATGGCCGTGAGAATGGTAAGACCGTCACCCCAACCGCCCGGATTGCGGCTGGAACCCCGCCGCAGGCCGAAATCGGCAGTGGTAGTGACAATCTGCTTCGTCGCGTCCGCGGGCTTCAGGTCGCCCAAGGCCAGCACGGCCTTGGCTTGATTGAGCGCAATGCCCTGCTCCAGGGCCTTCTCCAGGCGCGGCAATTCCTGTTCGTACCGTTCGTCGGCGCTCTGCGTCTCGCGCAGGTCCACATATACGGCATTTTCACGCACGGTTACCGGATAGGTGCGCACGTCCCCGGCCCAGATGTCGAACGCGCCACCGGAATCGAGGTCGAAACGCGCATAGTGCCAGTAGCAGGTCAGAACGCCGTCCTCGCAGATGCCGCGCGCCAGCGGAAAACCCATGTGCGGGCAGCGGTTGTCCACGGCGTACGCGCGCTCGTTATGCCAAAACACGGCAATGGTATGCCCCTGCCCGGTCGCCGTCACAACCCCTTGCTCCTGCAATTCCGCAAGGGTAGACGCACGCAGCAAGCCGTTTTCTCCAGTTATAACTTGCTCAGAAGCAGCACTGCGTGGCGTAGTTGTAGCCATCAGTATTCCTTTCAGCGAAACCGTAAACAGTATACGGGGATATTCCGTGTCATCTTCTGTTTGCGCTTTACCTTAGAGGATGTTTGCAAAGCCCATGAAAACCGTTCGTGCTGAGCCTGTCGAAGCATGAACGACCCTTCGACAAGCTCAGGGCGAACGGACGACGATGCCCTACGCCTCTTTGCAAACACCCCTTTAGACTTTAGCCTCAAGACGCTGGGCAAGGCAGTCGAAGTCCTCGGGACACTTCTGCCGAATCGCGCCAATCCGGCGCGCAGCCTCTTGACCTAATTTCTTTCGTCCGCCGCCCGGCGCATCGGATAAGTCGCGCTCGGCAGCATACGGGTCAAAGTACGTTTCCTTGACGTGGACTTCCGCGCGGACTTCCTTCCAATTCCAATCAGCAGGCAGTTCCACTCCCGCCAGGAGCCAGGTTTCAATCTCTTCCCAAGCATTCTCCGCAAAGAAGGGGGTTTCGAACTCCCTTTCGATCTGGTCGAGCCTTTGACGCCTCCCTTTCTTGCCGTCGCGATCAACGCACAGAATGAAGATGTCAACCGTCGGGTATTGTTCAACGATTTCCTTCAGTCGTTCCGATTTCAATGCCTCTCCAACGCCGCCAAGCAAAGGTTCAAGGCACATCTCAACGGGCAGGAAGGGTCTCCCAAGATCTCTGAATAGCCCTTCGAAGATGGGCTTCAGAATATACTGGTCGTTGCGGAAGTCTTCCGGGATCAGGAGGGCTTTCATTCTTCACCCTTCTGATCTTCTCTATCCGTCTTCGTGAATGAAAGTATGTTCTCCATCCAACCGCCGCTGTGGAGGCGTCCCAAGCCCTGGGACTTCCGTAGTTTTCTGGCGTTGGGTAGCTCCGCCACCCGCCGGATGACGGCGTCTGCCGCGTGCTCGTCGCGGTACACCACAACGGTATTCTCGAAGGTCGTGTCGTTGATAAGATTCAGAACGTCAGGCGAATGGGTAGTGGCAATAACCTGAATCTTCCCCTTCGCGGTCTGCCGTTCAATGAGGTCGAGCAAGAGGTGCAGCCGCGCCGGATGAATGCCATTGTCAATCTCTTCAAGAAAGTATAGCCCATCATTGTCTTCGTTAAGCAGCACAGCTAGCATGCCAAGAAAGCGGAGAGTACCATCGGACGCACTATAGGCAGATACTGCTCGCCCATTCGCCTCCCGGATTCGGAGGTTCACCCTACCATTGAGGTCTACAGGAAACTCCAGGTCACTTACGTCCATTGGTGTAAGTTCATGTAACCACGAAAGAAGAACGCCCTTGCGCTGGGGATCAGCGCAAATGGCCTCGAGCACTGTGGGTAGATTGTCGCCTAAATCGCCCAATCTGGTAGCGCCCGGCTGAGCTGGTTGTCGCAATCTATCCGGCGATAGCTCCAGGAAACGCATCCTTGAGAGCTTAAGCTGGGCCTCTAGCCATCCCGAACTGGCCTTAGACCAGGCAGGATCGTCATAAGTCCACTCGGCCATTTCGATTCCTGCATTTTTTGCCCTGAGATACTCATAGAATGATTTCGGCAGTTGGCTCAATCCAGGTTGATCCGGAACCGCTTCTATAGATTCGCTTGCCCCAGGCAAGTGGAGAGTCAGCTTGGAATCGCTAAGCTGCGCACTCATGTTGCTATCAAGGGGCGGATCGGTTGTATACAGCACTCCCGAAAATGGCGAATCGGGCGTACTAGCATAGGCGATTAGAGACTCAGATTCGACTAGAAACCGACCACCATGCTTGTCGTCACATTGTAATCGGATGCAATACCGAATGTCTGTTACATCAGCAAAGTGCAAGACCATCGGATTCAGTTCAACCTCAAGAGAAAACTCATCCCCGCCAAAGCGAATAATCTCATTTGGAGCGCCCCGAATACCGGCCCATTCCCAATAGCCGCCTTCACCATACTTTCCACCCATTGTTTCCGCCAAGGCGTACCCACGACCGACGCCGTTCAAGAATCGAAAAGCATCGCGGATATTGCTCTTGCCACTGGCGTTGGCACCCACGATGAGGGTAAAAGGGCCGAGGTGAAGCGTCTCATCGGCGAAGTTCTTGAAGTTAACGAGGCGGAGCGAGGTAATCATGACTATTCATTATTGTGAAGGGATGGCTTCCCGCTTGCGCGGGAAAGCAATCTAGTATTCAGTGGCTTGTAGTTTGGGTGATCGCTGTCTTTAGTTCGTGCAGTTTGGCGGGCTAGAGCTACACCATTCCCCAACACTCTTACTAATCCAATGGTACCAGAGCAGGCGCGGCCTGCGGGAACTCGCTGAGCAGTGGATGACCAAGGACTGGTGGGCCATTCACGAAAGACATATCACGCTATCGCCAGAATTCCCACGAATTGATGAGTTCATTCTCTAGATTAGGATTGCCTTATACTACGGCGTAGGTGGGACATTCTACCAGCGGTGGTACTTTGAGCTTGGAAGAAGGAACCTCCTGCAATTGCCAATCTCTTGTCAGCTTGCAATTTGCTATCACTTCCTAACATAAGGAGCAGTGCTCGTGGAGATCCAGTCGTTTTCGATTGCCACCGAAATACACCTGGGGGATGGCGCGTTAGACGTGCTGCCGACGCTGTGCGGCAAGCGGGTGATGGTGGTGGCGGACCCGGTGATGACGGAATTGGGGTTCACCGAGCGGGTGTGCGGCCTGGCGCGCCAGGCGGGCGCAGCGACGACTGTCTTCGACGCCGTCGAGCCCGACCCATCGCAGGAGACCTGCGCCGCGGGCGTGGAACTCGCCGAGGAATTTGCGCCGGATACGATCGTCGGACTGGGCGGGGGCTCTACCCTAGACGTCACCAAGACTATCCGGGCCGCGTGCGAGACGCCCGATGTTACGGTGCCGGAGCTGGTTGCCGCGGGCTTCAATCCACCGCCGCGACAGGCCGGGCAAATGACCTGTATCGCCATTCCTTCCACCAGCGGCACCGGCTCGGAGATCGGGCGGGGTGCAGTGATTACGGACAATAGCGCACAACCCCCTGTGAAGTGCATCCTCTTTACCGGCCCGCCCGAAGCCGCTATTCTCGACCCGGCCGTGCCGGCCACCATGCCGCCCCACGTGGCGGCGGACAGCGGCTACGACGCGCTGGCGCACGCGGTCGAATCTTTCGCCTGTCGGGAATCCCACCGGCTGACGCAAGCGTTGGCGAGCGCGGCGATTGCCGCAGTCATGGCGCACTTGCCCGCGTCCGTTCAGGAGTCGGGAAATACGCCAGCGCGTGCTGAGATGCACGTGGCGGCAACCATGGCCGGCGCTACGATGCGGGCCGGTTTGGGACTCTGCCACGCCCTATCGCACCAGATCACGCCGGCCTTCGGCATTCCCCACGGCCGCGCCAATGCGATCCTGCTGCCCCACATAGTCGCCTACAATGCGCGCGCGGCCTGGGAGCAGTACACCGATCTAGCGGCACGCCTTGGCCTCGACAGTTCCAACAGGCCCATCGCCTCTCTCATCGACGCTCTCGCCGCGCTGCGTTCCCAAGTCGGCTTGCCCGCTTCTCTGCGAGACGCGGGCGTGACCAAGGAGCAATTGTCCCAAGTGCTCCCACAGCTCGTCGCTAACGGCTCCCAGGACCCCAACGTCGCCAGCAATCCCCGCCAACCAACGCTGGAGGAAGTTGAGGAACTCTACTGGAACGCCTGGGAAGACCGGCGCAAGGACGTGTAGCCGCTCTCAAGCCCAACGCAGTCGCAAGAGAGAGGGCACGCTACATCCATACTCCGCCGCTGCACTTCCTTCGCCACCGGGCGGCCGCAGGTTGCAAACCTGCGCTACCGGAAATGATGGCGCACATCCTGCCTTTTGTTGTTCGCCAGCAGCGGATGCGACAACATTCAACAGAAGTCTGAACATAGCAGTGCGAACGATGCGACAGGCGGCCCGCAGTGAGACAGTTTACAGCACTCCGGCCGGAGGACGCCGAGGTATTGTGTGCGTAATCTAGCCGCGTGCCAGGCGCGCGTACTGCTCGCGGCCCGTGCTGAAAATTTCCAGCATACGTTGCCGTTGGTCGTCGTGGTCGAAGCGGCCCTGCGTGGAAACCCACGTAATCGCGCTCTCGATTTTCTCCACAAAAAACTCGGCCGAGGCTCTGGTCGCCGGATTCGGTCCCCCCGCTTGTACGTAGACCGGACTGGTGTGCGCCCATTGGGCGTGGCCGTAGCTATCGCGCTGCCGTCCCCAGCAGCGGGCGGCGATCCAACTATCGTTGGGCACTGTCAGTCTTGCGCGTAAGACACCCTCCCGCAGGCCCTCGCCACATTCCTCTCGCGCCACCACCTCTCCGTTGCAGACCAGCTCGATGCGCTGCACCGGGCGGAGGGCCTGCCACCGCACAAAGGTATTCACCTGCTTGCGCTCAGATCCACTACCTGTCCCGGCGGTTGGCCGGCAACGCGCAGGGTGAGCGCAGGGCCGTTGGTAATGAACGTGGCGCCGCTCTTGAGGCCGCTAAGCCACGTGTCATACGAGAAAGAGTCTTCAAGCTGGACGTACACCCGGTTCGCCGAGCACACGAACCAATCCGAACCGGTACTCACCGGCAGGCGAAATCCACAATTCAACAAGTGGTACCAAAGGTCGTACTCCGGGTCCGACCAATAGGGATCGAAGAGGTTTAGAGCGTCCAGACGCCCCAGTCCGGCGGCAATGGGCGCCTCCATTCCCTGGCCGTTGTGGCACCAAATCGTCACGCCGCCCTGCTCCTGCGCCGTAGCGCACGCATCGATCAGCGGCGGATAGTCCGGCGCCGATTCGTCCACTAGCACGCCGCGACTGAGCGGCTCGACCTGTTCCTGCAATCGCACCAGCATCACGTGGCCGTAGCCGATATCCCACGGGGTTGCATTGTGGCGAGACTCTTCACCGACGTCCAGCACATGGTCCGGCACGGTGGGATGCTCCATGCGGCCCACGGGGAATCGATTGGTCGCATAATCCAGTTCTTGGCGCTGCAACACACTGACGATAGTTACGGTGAGGTCTTCTACCGTGGAATCGAAGCGCAGGCGCTCCTCCGGTTGGGCCTCGAATTCGCGGTAGTGAATGTGCGTATTCCCGGGATAGAGACCCTGAGAGGGCAGGCTAATCCAGCGCTGGAGAGGCAATTCTAAGTTAACGGAGCCTTGCAGCGGGAGATCAACGGTCATGTGGAGCGGCGCATATTCCGTGCCGCGTTCCACGTGCACATCCACCTGTCCCCGCGGACATTCCAGTGTGAACGTGCCGTCGCAATAGAAGAACGGATTCGTCGTGCCGACGGTCTCCAAGCTATTGTCAGGCGCGAGGAACCTGCCATGACTGCTTTGCACCGAGACCTTCGCCGCCAGCGAGTTGCCCGTAGTCGCGTCGTGTATCGTCCCTGTTAGGGTTGCCAAAGCTTCCTCTTCTCCTAAGCAGGCAATCGGCCTCTTCCATCAATACACGGATATCGTGCTCCCAAATCCAGAGTCTGCTACCCGCCCAGTAGATGCAATCTCATCGGAGACGCAGATCCTGTCGAAATCCATGTAGTCGGCGTTAATCTCCCTCAAACGGAAACCTCCGCTTGGCAGCCTCCAGGTCTATGTCCACACCCAGGCCCGGCCCTGAAGGGACTATCACATAGCCCTCACTATCAATCGCAGGCGGCGGCGTAATGAGGTCGCAAAAGAGCGGGTTGCCGCCCTGTCGGAATTCGATTACGGGACAGTTTGGCAGGGCCGCCGCCAGTTGCAAGCTGGCATAGAAGAGCAGCGCCGAGCCCCAAATGTGCGGCGCCACCTGCAAGTTTGCAGCGTGGGCCAGTGTGCCGATGCGCCGCGCCGCCGTGAATCCGCCAACCACCGCCAAATCGGGTTGCAGGATGTCTGCCGCTTCATGGGCAATTATGTCACGGAAGTCGAAATGCGTGAAGTCGTTCTCTCCGGTCGAAATGGGTATCGACGTTGCTTGGCGCACGCGGCGCATGCCCTGCCAGTTATCGCTGCTCACCGGCTCCTCAAACCAGTCGATGTCATACTCCTCTGCCGCCTGTGCCAAGCGGATCGCTTGGCCTTCATTGAGCGAACCGTGGGCGTCGAGCATGATCCTGTTATTGGGCCCGATAGCGTCCCGCACGGCTCGAATGCGCGCAATGCCGTCCCTGACAATGCGCGGCGCATCCATCGCGCCCACGCGCATCTTTACAGCGCGAAAGCCTTGTGCAATGTACGCAAGCGCCTCATCTCCCGCCTCCTCGGCGACCGCGTGACCGCCGCTCGCGTACGTCGGTAGCCGAGAGCGGTAGCCGCCGCCCAGCAGTTTATGGATCGGCACGCCGAGCGACCGGGCAAAAATGTCCCAGAGTGCCATGTCAATGCCGCCCATAGCACAAACTGTTACACCGCGGCGGCCCATGCGCGGCGCGCTCTGGCCGTAAGTAAGCGCAATGCCCAGGCGCGGGCCGTTGTACATCTTTTCCCAGATATACTCGGGCCGCGTGGGGTCTTCGCCGATGATCTCCGGTCCCAGTTCTCGCTCTACAATAGCCTTTAGAGACCAGCACGCCCCTCGCGTATAGCCGTAGCCGGGATGCACTTCACCGTGACCGACAAGCCCGTCATCCGTCTCTATCTTCACGATAACGGCGTGGGCCTCGTCATGCGTCCCGTAGTCCGATGGTCGCTCGCGACTGCTTCCTTGCACCGGCCACCGCAACGGAACGGCCTCTACCGAGCGGATCTTCATGCGCCTATCCTCTCATATGATCCACTTTTGCAGGCAACGCACCCAGTTCGAACATGTTGCTACTTCACGCGCAACACTGCCATAAGGCGATTCGGTGCGCTTCTCATTGCCCCACCTTGCGCGCGGCCACGCACCCATTGTAGCATTGCGTTCCAG
Source organism: Chloroflexota bacterium (assembly GCA_965221905.1). Lineage (GTDB taxonomy): Bacteria > Chloroflexota > UBA11872 > VXOZ01 > VXOZ01 > VXOZ01. Next base: position 1,041,621 of record OZ244922.1, on the reverse strand, counting down.
GCCGGTCTGCTCTAGGCATTGGGCGCTAAGGACAACTCCGGATGGGGACTGTCCGCGCGGCACGGAAAACCCGTATAATGGTGACAATGCTACGCGTTTGAAGTTACTGCGGCAGGGCAGGATGAGGATTTAGGATTCGCTACTGACCGCAGAAACCAGGGAAGAGTCGGCTGCCGAGTTTATTGCCGACTGCGAAGAGGAAAAGTATCCGGCGCCGCTCCAGTGGAATGAGAGCGCTTTTGCCGGAGAGAGAGGTCTTCTATGGGTGGGACGCAGGGAACAGATTACTCCTTTGAGCCATTTGCACGACATGACTTCTATCGTGAAACTAACACGCACCTTGTAGATTCCGCTCTAAACTTCCTGGAGCGGCTGGATCCGAACGTACAGCGGCGCATCGTCGATCTTGGTTGCGGCACCGGTGCGATCACGCGATTGGTCCTGGCTAAAGTGCAGGATCTCGGCCTGAAGGCTCAGGTCCTTGGTATCGACCCTTCCCCGTTGGCGCTGGATAAGGCGCGGCAGAGCGTTACGAATGCCATGGTCAAGTTTCTCCACGGCAGTGCGGAAAACGTATCGCAGCTTGTCGCATCCGCCGACGCGCTCTTCTTCTGCAATGCAATCCATCTGATAGAAGATAAGCACACCGTACTCAAGGAAATCGGCAAGGCGCTCAATCCTGGCGGCGTGTTGGCCTTCAACACGACCTTCTTCGAAGGCGCCTATCTCCCGATCACAGAGAAAACAAACCGCTTGTGGATCGTGCGCGCGGTGCAAAAGATGCGGCGAGACTATCCCAATGTCAAGATTGTCAAGAATGCAAAGACCACCGCTATGCGCTGGATTTCGCCCGAACAATATGAGGCTCTGCTCGGCGAGAGTGGCTTCACTGTCACCCACCTCGAGTGTCAGCAAGTTGATATGACCCTGGAGAGCATAGAGGACATTAGCGATTATTCGCTCTTCATCGAGGGGGTCTTGCCCGGCGTGCCGCTGGACGTGGGTGCGGCAGTGCTGAAGCACGGCATACGGGAAGCAATCAGAGAGTTGAATCTGACAACGGTCCCCCGCTACTGGCTGCAGGTTGTCGCCGAGAAGGCATAGCAGCGAAGTTCAGCACAGTACCTGCCACCACGAGGCGCGCAGTCACCGCAGTTAAAAGCGCGTCCCCGTATCTACTGTATCGGCTGGCAGTCCAACGTCCAAAGCAGCAAAGAAGCTCAGCTACAACGCGCGGAGTTCATGGCACAACACCTCTCTGGCAAGACAGCACTCGTGACCGGCGCCTCGCGCGGAATCGGGCGCACGATCGCGCTCAATCTCGCTGCGTCCGGCGCAAACGTAGCGATTAACTACCAGGTTAACGAGGAGGCCGCGCTCGAAGCCGTAGCACAAATCCAGAATGACGGCGGCAGTGCTTTGGCGGTCAGCGGCGACGTGCGGGACGCAGACGCGGTCAAAACCGTTTTCGACCGCACGCTAGAGCGATTTGGCAGCATCCACGTTTTGGTGAATAACGCCGGCATCACCAAAGATACCCTCGTCCTCAAAATGAGCGAAGACGACTGGGACCTTGTTGTAGACACCAACTTGCGCGGCGCGTTCCTCTGCACCCGTGCCGCCCTGCGGCCTATGCTGGCGCAGCGCTGGGGGCGCATCATAAACATAACCTCGGTCGGCTGGATGGTGGGGAATCCCGGCCAAGCCAACTACACCGCCGCCAAGGCCGGTGTGGTCGCATTCACCCGCTCCACTGCCGTGGAGATGGGCAGCAGAGGCATCACGGTCAACGCGATTGCGCCGGGGTACATCCCAACCGATCTCACCCACGACATTCCGCCGCACCTGATGGACCGCCTGATGCAGAAGCTACCCATCAAACGCGCTGGCAGACCGGAGGAGATCGCCGCACTCGTCTCGTACCTTACGAGTGACGTGGCCTCTTATATAACCGGCCAAGTCATTCATATCGACGGCGGCCTGACCGCGGGCTTGCTCTAAGTTTAAGTCACGCAGCAATTGCTGAACTCGTCAAGAATACGCCCGCCACCGCACTTTGTTAGACTGCTCTGCTCATTGACGGGGAATTGACCCACGGGCTTGCTCTCACTTGCGGCCTATGTTATAGTATGTGGCGAAACGATACCAGCCCCACTTTTGCACCTCCCATTCTGCCTTTTTCACTTTTCTCTTCTGAATTGAGTCTGCTTCAGCTACTCATTCTGACAATTCTCCTCTAGGGGTAGACGGGCCATCCTATTCTTGGGCATCAGACCCTAGGTGGTATCCGATCACGCGTTCGTTCCCGCTTTTCCCTAGCTGAATTATTCTGCCAATGTCTTAAGCCGCACCGTCGGCAACGGCGGCTTCACGTCTGCGACGGTACGTGCTCCTGCTCTCAGCCAAGCCTCTTCACTGAAAGATCATGAGCCTCACTTACTTCCTCTTGCATCGGTATCCGGCCTGCAAACGCAGTTTGCGCCGGAATGTCCTACCGCAACCGTGCTCTGTTCTCATTGGAAGGCAGATCAGTTTCTCAGCAAGATCGCTTTTTTCTATAACGTCCCTTGAGCATCTCTTCAAGCACTCGCCGTCAGACGGAGTCGCCTACTGACGTCACGCCAACCAACGTATAACCCAGGCCCAAACACTTTTTTCTCGCACTTATTCGCCCACAACTTAGGAAAAACAAATTTTGGAGAAGGACTCTTTTATGTGCAGGGGGATGGACGATGGATACTGCTAGGAGATGGCTCGCAGGCATCAGGCGATGCCTGGCGCTTGCCGGACTGCTGCTGCTCGCTTATACAGTCATTCTTATTAGCTGGCTGTTTGGCATCAAGCTACCGAAGGTGCCGGCTCGCAGACTGCCGCAGACACTGTTTGGCATCCTATGGCGCTGGCTAAAGGGTAACCGGCTGCGTATTTTACCGGCGGGAGTGCTGATGCTTGTTGTAATGGCAGCCAGCGCAGGCAGCACAATGGGTGGCGGAGTTAGCGTAATTGTGTCGCCGTCCACATTGGAGATTTCCCCAGGTAACAGTGGGGAGTACACAATAAAGCTCAGCGCGAACCCCGTGGGTCTTGACGGTGTGGAGTGCGGTGATGGTGTGTCTGTCGGGGTTTCGGACGGGTTTTTCTTACACTACTTCGAGCTCGAGCCACAATCCTTTTACTTCTCCACCGGCACCGACGATGGAAGCGGCAATTGTGAGGGAGGTGACTGGGACACTGAGAAGACCGTCACAGCGACAGTAGCTTCACACGCTGAAGGGAATGCAAGTGTTGGCGTAGGGTACGTGGTGAGGAAAGGTCTCAAGACTATTGTGAAAAGGGCAGGCAGCTTGACGATAAGGGTTTCCGGTGTTGTCCCTCCGACGCCTACTCCCACGCCGACGCCCAGGCCCAGGCCGACGCCCACGCCGACACCTACTCCCACGCCGACGCCGGATACGACTGTCAATCCTCCCGTTGACCCTCCGCAGGATCCTACACCGACACCTACGCCCACTCCTACTCCTACTCCCACGCCCACTCCTGTACCGCCTGATCCTCCTCAACAGCCCAAAACTCCGCAGAACAATAACCCTCCGCAGATCAAAAACCCTCCGCAGATCAAAAACCCTCCGCAGAACAATAACCCACCCCGAATCTCCGGCCAAGTTCCCGGGACCGCACCTAGCGCCGGTGGTGGAGGCGGTGGAGGCAGGGGCGGCGGTTCAGGCTCCGGTGCCCGCTCCGCTGACGGCTGCTCTCCCCGTCCACCGGACGACTCTCTACCGTCAAGAACCTCGTCGGCAGCACCAGCGCCGCCATGGCCTTCGAACTGCCCGGCGACCGCCTCTGGCTCGAACGCCTCGATATCCCCGGCACCACCATCGTTCTCGGTATCGGCTGGTTCGCCAAAGACGCCTCCGCTCGCATCATCACCGGCATCATCCGCGACCAAACCCTCGGCCAAACCTACTACATCGCCCGCCATGAAGGCGGCAATTGTATCGTCCGCCGCTGGATCCCGCCCTACGACCTGTACGTCTATCAAATCCCTTGGGCTATCGTCAACACTGAGTACAGCGTCCCCGTTGAGGTCGTCTCCACCATACCCCTCGATCACCTCGCCCCAGAACCTAACATGCTCGTCCGCCGCTTCGACAGCAACGACGTCCGTATCTTCGCTTTCGACGCGGGTCTGCTCCAGTGGCGCCACATCCCAAACTACGCAACCTTCCAGGCCATGGGCTTCTTCTGGTGCGACGTCACCTCAGCAGATGCCACATTCTTCGAGCGCATGAACGTCGGCCCGCCGTTCCCTGTCATCGATACACCCGAACGCAGCGATTACCCCAACTGCCACAATAGAGAGCCCGTGGCTTTCTCGTAGCCGAGACCCCTCCGACGCCAAAACAGTACCTGTGCATTGCAACGAAGGCACGAGCCCATGGGCTCGTGCCTTCACGGTCAAATACGCCTCATCAACTTCCGCGCCAGGTAGTTGCCTATCCGGAACGAAGCAGCATCCCGTTTTCCTCGGCTCATATGGAGTACGTTGAAGCCTTGAAAAGTGCCCTTTCAGCCGGCATACTGCGGAGTTTCGCACGCTAGGAATCGCGCCTTGCTGCCAGTTTCTCCGCCTCCACTCATTCCAACTCCAAGACCAGCCAAGCTCTGCCAGCGATGACAGCGGCGCCAATGAAATCGACGTTACCACGCACATAGACATCGGCTGGATCTCCGCCGACGGCTCGGAACAATACCACATCGGCTTCATCCGCGATGAAACCCTCGGCCAAACCTATTCCGTGGTTCGCCATGAAGCCGATTCCCGCGTCGTCCGCCGCTGGATACCGCCCTACAGTCCAATGGTGGACGTCATTCCTTGGGACATTGTAATCTCGCAGTTTACTATTCCGGTAGCGGCGATTGGAACTATCCCTTTGGACCATCGCTTGCCTGAACCCAACATGCTCGCTCGCCGTTTCGACGGCAACGATGTCCGCATATTCGCCTACGACGCCGAGCTGCAGCAGTGGCGCCACATACCGGATTGGGCTACGTTTCAGGCCATGGGCTTCTTCTGGTGCAACGTGACCGCTGCCGATGCCGGCTTCTTCGAGCGCATCACCATCGGCCCGCCGTTCCCCGCCAGCGGCACCCCCGAACGGGACGACTACCCCAACTGCCAAGCTTAGACTCTTCCCAAGGCAGTTCGCATTCACCAAAACAAGAGTCCGATCTCGCATTACCCAGAGCAGAAGCTTTATGCATCCGCCATTTCCATGTGCGCCTCTTTCGTTTGAATACCGTCTATCCTGCCAGTGGTATACTATCGGCACGAAGCGCCGAGCCGGCATGCATCCTCCAAACCGCCTCACGGTCTAGCGAGTTACCCGTAATCTTATGTCAATTCCAGTAACGGAGCGTATTCAGGCGCTGCTGCGCAGTGGCGGCGTACCTTTCACCTTCAAAGAACACGCACCCGTCAAGACCAGCCAGGAAGCGGCCGACATACGGGGCACGCCCCTGCGCGAGGGTGCGAAGGCTCTTGTCTTCGCCGCGGACGGGTCAATGGTGCTGGCGGTGGTGCCCGCCGATAAACGAGTGGGAACACGCGCCTTCAAGCGCGCATTCGGCATCAAGAATCTACGCATGATCACGCCGGAAGAATTGCGTGACTTGACCGGCTTGCCGGTCGGCGCCGTGCCGCCGTTCGGCAGCGTGCTCGACCTCCCTACATACGTAGACCGCGGCCTGCTGGAAAACGAACGCATTTCATTCAACGCCGGCAGCCGCTCAGCCTCGATCATCATGGCCTGCCGCGATTACATCGGCGTCGAGCAGCCCACCCTCGCCGACTTTGCGGAAGCGTAGGCACCCGCCCCTTCAGAGTCACTTGATCTTGTTAGCGCATAGCCATGTGTAGCGCGGGGGCTTGTCCCCCGCCCGTTTACCCGCCGCACCTGCGAGCAAGCACGCTGACTTGCACGGGCGCGTGACCCCATCTCAGTCACCTTGCCCTGCGCAACGAATGCCGGGGCGCCCACAGTGCTTTCTTACTCCGGTAGCGCAGGTTTGAAACCTGCGAATCCTCGTGCAAAGACCCGCCTCTTACAAGACCATCCCTGTGAAGGTGGCAACCTCGTTTGAAGTTGCCAAAACCGGCCTTGGCGTCTCCCGAGGATAGCCCATACACCTGCGCAGAAGCGCCATCGCCTTGCCGGCGTACACTGCACGGACTTGACCCGGTCACAGGCTACGGCAGCGCGTGATCAGGAGATTGCGCAACCGTACGCGTCATCAAGCCGGCTGCCTCAGTGAATGGCATGAAAGCCGCGGCATCCTGAGCAGCATCGGCAGGCGGGGACGACAAGAGTTGACGCAATATGCGAGTCACGTGCGCGTTCTCCACACGACGCATCTCTGCGCCGCGGCCGCCAGCCCCTAGCGGCGGAAACGTACATTCCCACGCAAGCCGATCGTCCACGGTCACAAGATTGGCTACCAGCCCGCTGCGTTCTTCTACCGCCGCACCTATCTGCTCACATAGCTTGAGTGCCTCGGCCGACTGCAGGCTAGTCCCGCCGCGTTGCTCCTGGGGCAGTGTGATAACCCGCACTGCGCCGTTCTCCAAGAGCTCAGACGGCAGCCCGCCCAACACCCGCTCTACGGCGGCAGGCGCAAGTTGCGGACTCCATAGAGTGGCATGGCGCTCTGCCCCTTGCAGGTCTTGCAACAAGAGTCGCCAGCCGTTCTGGGATCGGGAATTCTTACCGCTCGTTCCATTGGCGCGAGACGATGCCACTGACCCTCGCGGTAACGTGCCTGCCCGTTCGCTCTGCACAAGATTGGCCGCGGACGCCGCCCAGCCTGCATGCACAGCCTCGCCCAGCATGCGCCGCAAGAACGCACGCGTCCCGAAAGAGTCGCGCACGTGTTTCCAATGGGCAAGCACCATCACCCGCTGACGCGCCTGGGTGCACACACTATTAAAGAAGGCATTAGCCTGAGATTCGGGACGCGAATCGTCGAGGGCAGACCAAGCAAATCGCCCCGGTGTCTCTACAGTATCCAGGATCACGACGTCCGCCCCCCGGTCAGGCAAGCAAGGAGGCGCGTAAATGCCGACAGCGCCTGCGACCTCACGCTCTTGCGGGGCGACCTCGCGCTGTCGCGCCAAGTGGAGAAGCAGCCTTGCCTGCGCAGCATAAGGCGTGACGAGCGCGATAGATGCGCTGGAGTTAATCTGGAGCAGTCGTTCCGCGAGCGCCACCGCTGCCAAGGCGCTCCCCAGGTTCAAGCGCCCTTGCTGGGGGATCACTTCACACCACGGCTTTAGTCCACTGGTGTCAACCAACACCAACGGGCTCTCGTTCGCCAGGGCCTTCTCCAGGGGCACCGTATGCCCACGTACCGGTAAACGCCGCCTAGCACTGCGCCGCTGCCCCTGCGGCGGGCTCTTCGCCTGCAACAGTCGCGCCCTACCACCGGCGCTTGTCTCGGCGGACCAACCCGACACTGCCTGGGCTAGAGGGGGATGGAGCGCATAGCGCTCCGTCAGTTTGGCTACCCATCCGGCAGACTGCGCGCCGATGCTTGCCATGTATGCAGCAACCGAGCGTCCCAGCCAGCGTTGGGCAACCGCCTGCTGCGCGCAGTACCACGGCTGCAGCGCCGACTCTTCCAGCGTAATGACAAGACGCGACCTCGCAAGACCGGCCGCCCAGTAAAGATGCGGCAAAGGAATGCGGTGGGCATCGTCGATGAGCACAACGTCGAAAGACCCTAACTCGAATTCTTCATCCACAAGCGCTTGGTTCACCGTGCCCGCCACAAGCCGTGCTGTTGCGCGGGCGGCATGCGGCACCCCTTCCAACGCACGCAGAGCACTCTCGTGCTTCTCTTCCAGCCCACGCAGGCGCGCTGTCGAATCCCGGCAAGCCTCGTGAACACTGTCCGCGCCGAGACCGAATTCTCCAAGCTGTTGGTCAAGACTCTCTTGGAGGCGCGCCGCTGCAGCCACTTTTCCTTCAAGTCGGCGCTGGGCTTCGGCAAGTTGCTGGGCGTGGACGTATGCCTCCTGCCGCTGCCGCTCGGAATCTTCGCGATAGAGGCTCCGGACGCTGCGAGCCGAACGCCCGGTAAGGAGCATGGCTCGCTGCCAGATCTGACTCCACCGTTCTCTCAAGCGTTGTACGCCGGCAGTTTCAATGGTCTGCGGCTCATCAGTTTCCTGCTTCGCCAGCAGGGCATCCACCTCTGCCTGAACCGCATCGCGCTCATTCGCTGCATGCTGTGCCAGTGCTACGGCCTTCTGCAGGACACGAAGCGCTTGGTCGCTCTCCGCCAATGCTGTACGCTCCGCAATCAGAGCCGCAAGCTCCTGCTCCTGTTCCGCTCTGAGGCGACTCTCCGCAAGCTCCGGAGCAAGCGACCGGAACGTTTGCCCCACTCTAGGATCAGCGCTGCAGCCGATCCGGAGAAGGTCACCGGCGGCGTAGGTTGTGCTCGCGTCAGACTCGACGAGCGTACTGAGCATTGAATCTATTGCATGGTTGGAGGAAGCCAGCAGGAGCACACGATTACCAGCTTCGAGGCAAGCCGCCGCAACTCTGCTGAGCAGATGGGTTTTTCCTGAGTTTGCGGGACCGGCAATAGCCGTAACCGCGCGCTGAAGCGCCGTTGTTAACGCCTGTTGCTGTCCCTCGTTGAGTGACAACGCCGGCTGTCCGGCCGCCACGTCGGCAATCTGCTCCGTTTCGGCAGACTCTCCGGCAAAAAATGCCGTGCTCAATCCCAGCCCAGCGGTGGTTTCGCTCGCGCATCGCTCTAGCGCCTCATGGAGCCGTGCAAGCGCTACCCACGGCAGTGCTATCAGCGTGGCACGCTCGATGACCCGGGCGGGAGCGGTTGCCAGCAGCACTGAGACGCGCAGCCCCTCCACGGCAACAATCCGGCAAAGATACACCTTCCCCCCGACGTGGAGTTCCCCCGGCATGTCGTCCGCAATCGGCACAACCGTATCGAGCAGAAACGTGTATATATGGTTTCTCTCAGATTCCGTGTGCAGCTTGCCGGACCAGACTTCGGCACGGAAAACAGCCGCTCGCGATTTCGTCGCCGCGATCTCTGCCGCGACCGCCTGCCATAAATCGGAGAGCAGGCGGTCGCGACTATCCGTATCTGTCGCGGTGTGGGGCAGGTTGACGTTCACTCAACAGTCTCCGAAACAGGCTGATTGCTCTATAGTGCCTATAATACCCCCTTGCAGGGACGATTCTCCAAGTAAGCGCCTTTAGCGGCGATCCCTAACACAGGTGCAGGGCTATTTGGCAACAGACTCCTAGACAAGTAGCATTGAAGGGAACCGCAGCAGCTACGTTGGCTACCGTGGGCGCTCGCAGCGAGTGGGCGCTCGCAGCGAGTGAGTACCCAACAACAGCTTTCCATAGCTGCAGCAAGTGTCCTCGGTCGCCGCGAGCACATTCGCGCAGCGTGAGCACACTCGCGTAATCGACAAGCGTGTCCGATGCGTTAAACATGGGAGGAAGCTCATGGCAGAAGCCGGCCCAAAACGCGTACTTATCGACAATCATCTTGGGCCCTACGGCCCGCACACGCTCTCGCAAGTGGATCCGGCTGCACAGATGGCAGCATTGCGTGACATCGGCACCGACGCGGTGCTGCTCCAAGCCAAGTGCCATTGGGGTCACGCGTATTATGACACCAAAGTAGGCTTGCGCCACCCGGCGCTTGACTTCGATCTCATTGCGGCCCAGACCGACGAAGCCCACCGGCACGGCATCGATCCGGCCCTCTATTACTCCGTGCGCTGGGACGAGCACGCCTATCGCACGCAAGAAGAGTGGCGCAGCCACGATGCCGACGGAAAGCCGCTGCCCGGTCGACCGACGCGTTGGCGTTGGCTCTGCCTCAACTCGCCCTACCGCGAATATACCTACGACATGCTTGAAGAGTTGCTCGCCAACTACACCTTCTCGCGCCTCTTCCTGGACATAGTGCACTACCGGATGCTGTGCTTCTGCGATCACTGTCGGCAAGCATGGGAAGAACACTCCGGCGAGCCGTTTCCCGCCATGCCGACGCGCTCGCCGGGTTCTCACCCCAATTCGAGAAGGAGGCACGCTCTGCAAGGGCGTCGCCGAGGCTTTGCGCGCCGCTTTGGGGCAGAACACCGCTCACGCATCGCTGCCTTTGGCAATCACGTGGTAGAAACCTATCTCGCAGGAGTGAAGGAACGCATCCAAGCCAGCGGCAAGGACATTCAACTTACCCATAACGCCTTTTGGCCTTACACCCACGATGACTACCTCTTTGGCGAATCCGATGCTACCGGTGCCAACTTCTTTCTACCGGCCCTGCAGACGCACCGCCTGCGGGCGCTGGCAAAGAGCCGTCCCGTGGAAATTGCCTTCTGCTGGGACAATGTACCGTACGCAGGCGTTAGCGAGAGCCAGCTAACGTTTCAAGCTGCCAGCGCGCTCATCGCCGGCGCCGACGCCACGACGCTCTGGGGCGCGCCGGACACACGCACGGGCTTCTTCGGCAAACCGGTGCTGGACAAAGTAGCAACAACCTTCGCGAAGATCGGTCCGCTTGCAGAAGCACGCGCCAAGGCGACGACGTACGCAGAAGTCGGGCTGCTCTTCTCCGAGGAGCAGGTGGCGGTAGGGAACGTGCCATCGGTGCATGGCTTCAGCCGCGACACGGCGGGCGCTTACAAGTATCTGAGCGAGCAGCACTTTCCTTTCCGGTTGCTCTGCGACGATCTCTTGGAAGCAAACGACTTCACCGGCTTGAAAGCAGTCATTGTGGCCCATCCCGGCGACCTCAGGCCGGAATCGCTGCCACTCCTGCGGGACTTTGTGGAGAACGGCGGGCGCATGCTCGTCACCGGCGCCAACAACCTACAGCGCGACCTCGGCATCATCCTGGCTGATCGCCAAAGCCACGGCTTCGCGCGCCAGGACGGCTGGTACATCCATGCCCCGCATGACTGGAATATCCCCGATTGGGAACTGGCATGTTCCCTCGGCCACTGGCCGCTGCGCAACTTCCCGGGTTTTGGCGAACTTGCCTATTCCCTCAAGCCGGTCGTCGTTCCCCATGACGAGGTCTGGGACAGCCACGGCACGCGCTGGAGCACGGAAACCGACATGCCGTCAATAGTCTTCGGGCGTTTCGGCGACGGCCAAATCGCCTACTGCAACCATGAGCCGTTTGCCGAATACCTGCTGCGGGGTGCGCGCGCGTTTGGCCGCATGGTTATGCATATACTGATGTTCATCGGCTATGCCGCCGACCTGCGCCTGCAAGGAGTGCCAAACGTCGAGGCCGCCTATACCAAAGACGGCAACGAACTCAAGGTCTTTCTCGTCAACTGCCCTGTGACCCGGCCGCTGGGCGACGGCATTGGGCGCGGGCCGAGAAGCAGCGCATGGGTAGACGTACCGGAAGCCGTGACCCTAGCGGACGTAACAATCAAGTCCGTCCTCTCCGTGCATGCGGCATCTGCCGCCAGCGGTCAAACCGTGCACGTCCGGCGCGATGGCAAGCATACGATCGTCACTCTGCCGCGCCTGTCGGAGACCGACGTCGTGACCTTGGAAATCGCTCCCACTACAGTTGCCTAAACATGCAATGCGAATTGGCGACTGCGGTATCCATTCCTGTGCACGAATCTTGTGCGCGAATCCGCTCGCTATTGAAACAACACCGCTTCGTCCCGATAGAGGCCCAATAGGAGCCGCCTAGCGCGCGACCGGTAGCGTAGGTTTGCAACCTGCGCCTTGCGCGTGACTGGTAGCGTAGGTTTGCAACCTGCGCCTAGGGCATGGCCAGAGCAGGGGGTTCCAACCACATTAACCACGCCAACAACCGGATCGCGGGCGTAGATGCAGTACATGGTGTTCACCAACTCCGACCGGACCCCTTGTCACCACCTACTCGCCGCACGGCTCGCATTACTGGAGATGGGCCGCCCTAATCTGGGCTTCGATCTCTGGGACCGTTTCTCCCGACCAAAATGCTGTTCCCGGTGTTAGAATCTCGACGCGGGCCGGTTCTTGCTCACTGTCTACCGCCGCCACGGTCTGATGCGGGCAGACGATTTGCAGTGGACTGCCGCGCAGTACGAGCACGTAGTCGTCTCCCACCGCAAGCAACGGCTCGCGCGCGCCGTCCTGCAGGACCGTGAGCACGGTGCCAGGGCTCGCATATTCCCGGTAAAACGAATAGGGGTAGAGACTTCGCATCACGCGCACGCGCTGCCACGCCCAGCGGCCGCTTGGATCCAGCACGCGTCTTTCAATGTGACCGACGACAATGACGTTAACAAGCCGCACCACGTCGTCTATGCCCGCACACGAAGGAGCTGTCTCGGGCTGCTGCCGTGGCGGAATGAAGAGCACAAAGCGCAACACACTGGCATTGGCGCGGGCCTCGATCTCCCAGCAGCCCGCCGTAGGAATGATTACGATGCTCGACTGAAAATCGCCAGAATACCCGGAAGAAATGTCGGCCCAGAGCGGCGCGGCGTCGCCGTCCAGACGGCGTCCCTGCACGGTAAGCCGCGATCCGAGCGGCTTGATCCAAGGAATCTTCCGGCCCCCTAGCCCCCATTCCTCAGACGGTACCAAAATCATCTCGTCGGCGCTTGCATAGTATGCGCCGCGAGGCAGCGGACTGCGGTATTTTGAGTCCGGCGGCGTTATGGTGATGGGAGTGGTTACCGGGCATTCCGCGCTCTGGACAGTCTGCTCTCCGGCAATCGCGCCAGCGCCTTCCCCTGCCTCAGTCTTTCCAGACGGCAACGCTCCAGGTGTAGTAGCACAGCCTGCAAGCACGACAATCAGCACGCACAGAGAGATAAATAGCCCCATCCCACGCGTGTGCATGACCAGTCTCTCCTTTGTGCGCGTCGGTTGTTCCCAAATACTCCGGGAATCTACTAGAATTGTACCTCGCCACCCGCTCCGTTTCACTCAATACTATTACTATGCCAAGCGGCTAGCCTCGATTCAATTCAGAGCCTGTGCTAATGGAATGGCAAAAGCTTGAGCGAATTCATCTATTGTAGAGAAGAGCGATCAGGCTGAAAGTCGCCCTCGAAATGCACACCTATGCAGTTAACCCACTCAACGCGACTTCGCAGCAATGATGGTGCCGTCAGGCAGTCGAAGCCACTTAGGGTCCGGTCTTCCGCTAGCACCTAACTTCCCATTTGGCTGCAAGTATTGGAAGACGATTGCAACGGGCCGCTTCTGGTCGTCATGGAGGCGCTCGTAGTATGCTACGAGTTGTGATACTGTCCCGGGCACCTGATTGGCCGCTGGTGGTGTTAAGTACTCCGCGCGCAAGACTTGATCTAGCTCGCCTCTTGCGGCCTTTGCGTACAATTGCATACCATTGAAGTGCGCACGAATTTCAGTCGGATGAACGAAGCGATGCGGTTTCTCTGTGTTCCCGCGTCTAGCAGGAGGCACTGCCATGGAGCCTTCCAAAGAACTGTTTAGGCGCATCCAAGCTTATCTAGATAGCCAACTTGCTCATCAGGAGCTATCCAAATGGCTCCTTGAGTACGCCGCCTTCTTCCTAGAAGAGCCTGAAGACGCCTTTGAGGTGCAGGTATGGTCCCGTGCTCTCAACCTGCTGTGCTTATTGAACGACTCAGCCATAGAGGAGAGACTCGTCCGTCATGAAATACAGTCACTTCTCGCCAGCCGCCAGGTAGTTATTGAGAACATCTAGGCTGACTTGACACTTCATTTATTCAGAGCTGGCCGCAGCCTGTCTTTCACACGGAGGATTCAATGCGTAACCAGAAGGCTTCGTGTAACCAACCGAAATCATTGCGCGTGTCCTAGAACCCTTGTAACACTACACTCCTCACGACTCCAACTGAAACATAGCGCGGGGGCTTATTGTCCCCCGCTCTTGTCGCGAGAGCAAATGTCTCCCTGTAAGAACTGCTTGAGTTCTACTGCGCTTCACTCCTCATAGTGATTCTCCAACAAATCTTCAGCCAGGAAAACCACGGAGAAGTGGAGTGTAACGTGCCCATAGTAGCTAGATCCTGCTGCCTACCACAAGGACAGGTACATCCATCTGGATAGCTTCAAGAATGAAGTCTTGCCACACACTGTCAAACTCTTTCATCAGATTTAATTGCCCAAGGTGCTTTGCGCCAAGACGCAGCTTGGCAAAGTCCTATCCCACAGAATACGATACTATTGAACTCACGACCTTGAACCAATTCCATCAATTAGGAGCCAAGCTTAGATGATTGAAGTAGCAGACCAGGTGCTGCCGGTTTCGACGGAGGTTTCGGACGCCGGCGTGCTTGCCATCGGCGGTGTGCCGGTGACGGAGTTAGCGCGAGAGTTCGGGACGCCGCTCTACATTTATGACGAAGCGACCCTACGCACCAACATGCGCCGCTATGTAAATGCCCTCAACGCCAATTACCCGGACGCGCTCCCGCTCTACGCCAGCAAGGCCTACTCCGATCCCCACGTAGTCAAGATTGCTAACGAAGAGGGCATGGGACTGGACGTAGTTTCAGCGGGTGAAATTGCAGTCGCCCTCGCCGCCGACTTTCCACTGGAACGAATTTACTTCCACGGCAATAACAAGCTGCCCGCAGAACTGGCCTACGCCCTGGAAGTCGGCGTGGGACGCATCGTGGTGGACAACTTTAACGAGATCGACCTGCTCAATACCATCGCGGGAGAAGCGGGGAAGCAGGCGCAGATTCTCCTGCGCATCGGTCCCGGCGTCGAGGCGCACACCCACGACTACATCAAGACCGGCGCGCTCGACTCTAAGTTCGGCTTTGCGCTGCCCATCGGCCATGCGGAGGAAGCCGTAAAGCGTGCACAAGCCGCGCCGCACCTGGACCTCATCGGCATCCACGCCCACATAGGCAGCCAGATCTTCGACATCGATCCCTACGTGGACACCCTCGACCTGCTCATCCGGTTCGCGCAGAAGATGGCCGACGCCTACGGCCTGCAGGTCAAGGAGCTTTCACCCGGCGGCGGCTGGGGCATACGTTACACCGGCGCCGACGACCCGCCGCCCATCGAGCTTCTGGCAGAGACGGTGACTACCACAGTGAAAGACCGCATGGCCGCGCTGGGCTGGGACCTGCCGCGCCTGATCGTGGAACCGGGACGTTCGATCGTGGGGCAGGCCGGCGTGGGTCTCTACTCCGTCGGCTCGAGCAAGGAGATTCCCGGTGTGCGCAAATACGTCGCCGTGGACGGCGGCATGGCCGATAACATTCGCCCGGCGCTCTACGATGCGGCGTACACGGTGCTCGTCGGCAACCGCATGCACGACGCACCGGCAGAAACGGTGACAATCGCCGGCCGCTATTGCGAAAGCGGCGATGTGCTCTTCAAAGACGTGGCAATGCCCAAGCTCAACCCCGGCGACCTGATCGCCGTGCCCAGTTCCGGCGCATACTGCCTGGCCATGTCCAGCAACTACAACCTGGTGCCGCGACCTGCGGTCGTGTTGGTAAACGATGGCAACGCTCGTCTGATCCGCCGCCGCGAGACCCTGGACGACCTCATCCAGCCGCACCTTGAGGTTTGAGAGCAGCGGCATCGCGATTTCCAGAAGGGTAACGGTCTACTGCCGGAGCGGCCGGTAACAAAGGCAATCGAGCCTACCGGTGTTGACAGTGCTACCACTGGGCGGCTATAGTGACTCCGATACTTTAGGATGTATTGTGTTCGGAATTCGTTGCACAACCGCAGCGATCTAGGAGGAATTGTCATGGCAGATAAGCTCGTACCCCTGATTGGTTCAAGTGAAGCCGGCCCCCTGGGAGCAGTGCACCTGCCCCGTCTGTGGTTGAAGGTCTCGCTGGCCGCGAACGGCAGGCTGCACGACGAATATGACGAGTGCGGCGCCGGTTTCGACCAGATGGTATTGGACGGCCTCAACGTCGACCGCGATGCGGCCCTCAACTACCTGCGCTCCAACGGCCCGACTTACCTTGAGTTTGAGCAGTGGGTCGTGGACCAGAACGGCGGCAGCATTTCCGCCGAGACTGTTGAGGCGAGCAATGCGGCTATTCTCGGCTACAACCATGACGGCGACACCGTAGGGGGCATCTGCGATGCCACCGGCCTCGCCAACGATGGCAATATCACCGATGCCGCCTCCCTCAACGCTCTTGATGACTGGCAAGAGTTGCACGGTTCGCTATCCGGCTAAGCTACGCAGAAGGAAAGACTGTACTTGCCGTTCGGCCTGACTACTAAGTGGGCCGGACGGCTCTTTTTTAGTACGAAAGGGAGAGAGTCATGGCAGCAAACGATACTACCGTCGGCATCGTCGGCGTCGGCCGCATGGGCGCGAACATTGCCCGCCATTTGAACGACCAGGGCTATGCCGTCACCGCTGTCTACGACGTGAATTCAGCCGCCGCTCAGGAGCTAGCTGCCGAGATCGGCGCGCAAGCCTGCGATACGCTGGGGCAAGTAACCAGTCTCGTCGATACGATCATCACCGTCGTCACTGACGACCAAGCCATGTACGCAATCTTTGCGGAAGAGGGCGACAGCCTGCTGCAGAACGCCGCCGGAAAGCTCTTCGTCAACTGCGCCACCATCGCGCCGCAAGTCCACGTGGACGTGGAGCAGCGCGCGGAGGCGGCGGGCGCGCAGAGCCTCGAGGCGTGCATGGCGAGCAGCATCACGCAAGCGCGCGACGGCACGCTCTATCTCATGTGCGGCGGCAATGAGGACGCCTTTGCCCGCGCACGACCGCTACTGGACATTATGAGTGTCTCGCTGCGTTACATCGGCCCGGCCGGCACGGCCGCTCAGGTGAAGGCGCTTGTGAACATGGTGATGAACATCAATACTGCGGGTCTGGCCGAGGGTCTCGGCCTCGGAGAAGCGTTGGGACTTGATAGCGCGCTGCTGCGCGAGGTATTTTCCCAGACCGGCGCCAACTCGCGGGTGCTGGAGACCGACGGTGAAGACATGGAGGCGCGCGACCACGAGTGCTATTTCTCCGCTGCCCACGCCTCTAAGGACTCCGGCATTGCACTGGACTTGGCTGCAGACGCCGGCCTCTCCCTGCCGCTGGCTCAGGCAACAAAGGCCCAGTACGATAAGATGATTGACATGGGTCTGGGCGAGCTCGATAAGTCCGGCGTGGCCGAACTAACCTACCCCGGCAGAGGCGGCTCGTAGCGGTCGGTTGACTGGGGGCGACCGTTCACCCTTCGACAGGCTCAGAGCTTGCCCCGTACTCGATACGGGGGCGAACGGAAGTGGGGTTTATCTAAGCAATTGAGTCCGTGCACCCTTCGATCCATTGACAAGCTCGGAACAAGCTGGCGCAAACGGTCGACATCGGCTGGCTTGTGAGGACGATACAAGCTGGCGCGTACGGACGATACAAGCTGGATCATACGGTCGATACAAGCTGGATCGTACGGTCGATACAAGCTGGATCGTACGGTCGATTCAGGCTGGCTCGCAAAGATGATTGAGATTGAGACCGCCGGAGGCCAAGTATCCGTTCGTGCTGAGCCTGTCGAAGCATGAACGGATACTGAACACTAGGATGATTCCCCTACACTTTCACAATACTGCCGCAGCGCTGCAAGCAGTTACTTCTCCAGCAGTGATTAGCCCCAAATAACCAGCGCCAACAGTGTGATGCGTAATGGCAACACAGCTCAAAACCAGCCTATTCCTCGTCCTAGGATCCGTTGCCATGCTCTGGGCGGTGGAAGCGGCCAACCTGCTAACGGGGCATCAGCTCAACACCTGGGGAATATTGCCGCGTAGCCTCATAGGTCTGCGCGGCATCCCGTTGAGTCCGTTTCTGCACGCCAACCTCGGCCATTTGCTGGTGAACACCCTCCCGTTTCTCGTACTTGGGGGGCTCGTTGTCTTGCGGGGCAGGCGAGCGTTTCTCGGCGCGTCGCTCCTCATCATCCTGTGTGGCGGGACGGCGGTGTGGCTCTTCGGACGGACGGCCTACCACATCGGCGCAAGCGGTCTCATCTTCGGGTACTTCGGCTACCTGGTGGCGCGCGGCTGGTACGACCGCAGCCTCCGGTCGATCCTCATCGCCCTGGTCACGCTCTTCTTCTACGGCGGTCTCGTGTGGGGGGTGCTGCCAACCGACGCCTACATTTCGTGGGAAGGCCACCTCTTCGGCCTGCTGGCCGGCATCCTCGCCGCGCGCATACAAGGCGCGGGCACGAAAAATCAGCCGGCATCAACGCATTCGCCCTAAGCGCCAATCTGGCGTTGGGGCATCCCTTGTCGTTCCCCGCTGCGGCCTATCGCCAATCTGGCGTTGGGGCATCCCTTGTAGTTGCCCGCTGCGGCCTATCACATACCTGGCGTAGGGGCAAACCCTTGTGGTTGCCCGCTGCGGCCTATCGCCTACCTGGCGTTGGGGCATCCCTTGTGGTTGCCCGCTGCGGCGCAATCATGGACAGGACATCTTGATGGATAGATCCCCGCTTTCAAAGCTCATTCGACAATCTTGGTAAGAGTAATTGTCCTCTCTCTCCACTCCCGCGTGGACTCTACTCCGAGCTTGTCGCCTACCCGGTGTAGGGGCAACCCTTGTGGTTGCCCTTCTGCGGCGCAATCGTGGACTAGAAATGTAGGTGGACTGATTCCCTCTTTCTAAGCCCATCGCACGATCTCGGCAGGAACACTAGTCCTTTCTCCCGCCGTTTCCTGCGCGAATTCATCTCTGTGCAATAGGCCTACCCAATGCAAGGACAACCACAAGGGTTGCCCCTACGCGACGCAACTTTGGGCAAGGTCCATTATTGGACGGATTACCGCTTTTCGTTCTGCATCACAGATTGCTGGAAGGTTCAAGTTAAGTGCAACTACGCCGGTATTCCTTTGCGCGCGCACACACCTGCCAGATGCTCTACCAGCCACCTGCCCTGGCGCGTTACGAAGTATTCCAAGAGGGCGCGACCAGCATCAGCCGTGGCCAAGGCAGCATCGTCTTCGCTATATTCACCCCAACTACCATCCGGGGCGATCTTTTCCCACGTCATGTAGTCCATGTAGTCCTGTTCGTCTTCCGGTATCGTGCTGCCAAATGAGCCAGGCAGCACGCAGTCCGGTGCGAGGTAAAGCGCCAGCGCACGGGATTCGGCGCCGCCGTGCACCTCGCCGCGGCCGGCAAGGCCGGCATGTTCGCGCGCCTCTTTCCAGACACGCTCGCCTCCCTGATGCGCGTTCAAGACCACAATGTCCGGTAACTGCCGGTTAATGTGCTTGATGAAGGCCGACAGCCAGTACGAGCCGCCGTGCCCACACGTGAGCACCTGCTTGCGAAAGCCTTGCGCCCGCAGCCCGGCCACAATCTCTTCCAACACGAGCATCACCGTGCTGGGGCGCAGCGTGACGGTGCCTGTGAACGACGCGTGCTCTTCAGCGGTATTGAACGGCAGGGCCGGCAACACATAGGCATCGAGCCGTTCGCCAAACGCCCGTGCAAAGTACTCCGCAACAAGTGTGTCGATGTGCAAAGGCAAACTCGGGCCGCACTGTTCGGTGGACCCAACGCTTATTACGGCGGTATCGACTCCGCAGTCGGTGAGCTGTTTCGTGCTATTGCGGTACGAAAACATGGTTATTGTCCTTAGAATCCGTAGGCGAATAACTTAAGAGGGATTGGGAGATCCGATTCGCGTTTTGGGCCGTTGGTAGGGTCTTTAGTCTTGTAGCGCGGGGCCTTGTGCCCCGCCAGGAAAGGGAACTGTGTTGCTCTTACACGGCGCAACTCTGACAGTCCGAGGGTTCAGTAACCTACGAGTGCCGATGTAGTCAGACTGGATTAGCTGGGCTGACCCTCACCCTAAACCTCTCTTGGCGGGAGAGGGGACTTTCTCGCCTCAGCAAAGGTTACGCAAAGGTCTCCTCAATGGAGAGGGGATACCAAACTTTAGGCCCCGGTTTATTCAATGGGCTCCAGCGGGAAAGGGAAACCAACCACGAGAAACAGGAGTGTTACGCTAACACCGGATAGAGCAACTCATCGAAGGTCACCGCGCGGTTGTTGTGGTCGATGCTGAGGCGCACGGCCTCGGCGATGGCGGTGCCGACCACGGCCTGCTGCGGCAGGGGCCGGGTCTTGGCAAATTCAGCGAGCAAACCACGCCGGGCCTGCAGCGCCTGCGCCGCATCCAGACCCTCGGTTTCGTGCAGGATGCGCCGCGCGTCGTGCACGCCCTGCATCACGCTATCGTAGCCGTAGCCCACGTATTCGGTGCCCTCGCCGTCCCAGGGCTCGTACTGCTTGAAGAAGTTGGGATTGAAGTGCTCGAAGCCCTTGTCCTGGGTGACGAAGTGCAGCTTACGGTCCTTGTGGTCGGCCCAGTACTCGCCTTGCGTGCCGGAAAGCTGCATCCCCTGGTTGGTGAGCGCGCTATTCGCCTCCGCGCAGACCCATGAAGTTTGCACCCAGAGCACCGACCCGTCAGTCCACTCGATCACGCCCTGTACCGCGTCGAAAGCATCCTGGCCCTGCGTCGGCAGAAATTTCTTCTGACCGAAACCCCACACGCGGGCGGGCTTAAGGCCGGTGATGAAGTAGTAGGCGTCGGCATAGTGCACGCCAATATACTCGAACGGCGAGCTCTCTTCCGCCCAACGGGAAAAGATGTCCAGCGGCATCTCGCGCCGCTCCTCTATCCACGCGTGCCCGTGGAGCATTTCGCCCAGGTGTCCCTGCCGGTAGTAGCGCTGGGCGGCGCGAATGGCGCGGTCGTGGCGCTTGTGGTAATCGGTGTAAACGTAAATGCCCTTGTTCTCAGCGGCGGTCAGAATAGTGTAAACATCGGAGACCTTCAAGCAGAGCGGCTTTTGCACCACCACGTGATGGCCGCGCTCGATGGCTGCTAGGATCATCTCGGTGTGGAGATGGTCGGGGGTCGCCACCATCACCACGCCGTGGGGGTCGAGGTCGTCCAAAGCCGCTTTGTAGGAATCGGGGACGGAAGCCTCAGGATCGCCCGCATCGGGATCGGGATAGCCGCGAAACGCATAGTCAGGAAAGAGATCGCGTACTTTGCGAAGCGTGCTCGCACGCCGCGACGCGATACTGACGTCACCCACCACGCCGCGATCTTGCTCTTGAAATATCGTCGGGATGATCACGTCCTGGCTGATCATGCCGCCGCCAATGAGGAGTATTGGTACTCTTCCATCCCACGCCATCAGGCACTCACCTCAATTTTTCATGACTGTATACCGAGAATCGTACAAATCGTCAGTTGAGACGAAATTTCTTCACGCGAGTAAGCTACTTCTCGCGCAGCGGCAGTCTACCATAGCACCGCCATGTCCACAAAGAAGCACGCTCTCCTCTAGCCACACCCATCAGCGAGCCATCATATCTGGTAGCGCAGGTTTGCAACATGCGGGGGCTCGGGGTAGAGGCAAGGCATGCTTGCCCCTATCGGCCCGTCGGTGCGGAAAAGAGCTTCTCTTTCATCGGCAATCGGACATGCTTAACCGAAGATGGATTCCGGCTTTCGCCGGAATGACGGATTCTTGACTTGCCATCTCTGACCCTAAACTTGCCTTCCTCGCTTGACAGTCTCGCACTTCCAGCACCATACTTGATACCAGTAATAGGCTAATCAAGCACCTAGGAGGCAACGCGATGCAAGGCGAACGCAGTCGAATGACACGGCGATACCTGCTCAAAGGAGTAGCGGGCAGTGCGGGCATGCTAGCGCTGGCGGCTTGCGGTACCGCGACCATGATGACGGAAGCCGGTGAGGCTCCTGAAACAGAGGCCAAGGCGGAAGAAGCACCCAAGGCGATGGAGCCAACCATCGTCAACGCCCTCATGGTGCTGCAGGGCCAGAACGAGACGTGGATCAACTCCTGGAATACCATCTTTGCCAACTTTGAAGCCAAGCACCCCGAATACAAGCTGGAAATCGCCGATTCCGGGTTTAGGGAAGTCACGACCAAAGCGGGCGCAGCCCTGGCGGCCGGTATTTCCTTCGACGACATCTACGGGTATTTCGGTTGGTTGGGGCCGTTTGTGGACGGAGGGATCATCCAGCCGGTCACGCCGCTGCTGGCGAAAGACACTGAGGTTTCCCCGGACGACTTCTACGAATCCGGCATTCTCAAGTACAAAGGCGTGGCGTACGGCCTCGCCTGGCTGCTCACCGCGCATCCCATTTGGTTCAACAAGGACAAGTTCGTTGAGGCTGGCCTGAAGACCCCGGCCGAGCTTGAAGATGAGGGCAACTGGACATGGGATGCCGTGCTGGAAGCCGCCGTGCGACTCACTAAGCGCGAGGGTGATGAAATCGCGTTTGGCGGCTTGCGAATCCACCCCACGCACACGTCCTACCTGCCCTACTATGCTTGGGCGTGGGGCGCGGACCTATGGAATGAAGGGTGCACGCAAGCCACGTTCAACACCCCGGAGTTTGCCGACGCGGTGCAATTCTGCGTAGACCTCTTTGCCAAGCACAGGGTAATCGGCGGCAACTTTCTCGAGGGCACCCTGGGCATGTTCGAGCGCGCCACCGGCGGCGTGCGCCAGTTCGAGGAGAAGATCACGGCGCGCGACCTCTTCGAGATCGGCATGGCGCCGCGGCCGAAAGGGCCGAACGGCGATCGCGCTACGGTCATGACGCCTATCGGCATCTTCATCGGCGAAGGCGCCAAGAACCCCGAGGGCGGTTGGGCCTTCCTCAAGTACACGGTGAGCGCCGACGCGCTGCCGGAAGTCGCTGCCACCGGCCAGGGCCGGTTCACGGCCAATAGGCATCTGGAACCGCTGACGCTCTTCCCGTATGAAAACGCCGAATACTACAAGCAGATGGCGAGCGAAGGCCGCCCCGTGCCGCAACTGCTGAAGCAGGGCGACTTCAATACCGAGTGGCGCGCCACCTGGGACGCCATGGCGGAGGGTTCGCTCACCGTCGCCGAGGGTATGGCGAAGACCCAGGAGCAGGTGCAGGGCTGGATCAACGAAGGCGGCTGCCTGCGGTAAGAGCGTAAAGTGCATCGGTAACTCACCGCTGCATCAGACCGAGTACGCTGGTAGGGGCACGACATGTCGTGCCCCTACCTCATTCCTGAGGTTCCTGTTGAAGTACTCGAAACAACCTCCGTCACTCTAACCTGCAGGGCTCGTATCGAAGAGAAGATGGTTTCCCGCTTTCGCGGGAATGACGGGGTCGAAACGGACGATATCTAAGAGTACTGTTGTCTTTATCACTTGACAGTCTCGCTTTTATAACTCCATACTTTTTTGTGGGAAGTAGCTCAGTCAAGCACGTAGGAGGCAGAGCAATTGTAAGCGACCGCAGGCGAATGACACGCCGGATCCTGCTCAGCGGAGCGGCAAGCGGTGCGGGCTTGGCGACCTTGGCGGCGTGCGGTGCGGCGACCACGGCGACGAAATCCGGTGAAGCACCGCAAGAAGAGACCAAGACTGAGAAATCACCCAAGACAATGGCGCCGACCACCGTAAGCGCGCTCATGGTGCTGCGGGGCCAGAACCAGACGTGGATCAATTCCTGGCTTACCATCTTCGCTAACTTCGAAGCAAAGCACCCTGAATATAAGCTGGGAATAACCGATTCCGCATTCGACCAGGTTTCCGCAAGAGCGACTACTACCATGGCTGCCGGTTTCACGTTTGATGCCATTTACGGCTACTTTGGCTGGATGGGACTGTTTTCCGATGCTGGAATCATCCAGTCGATCAATTCCTTCTTAGCCAAAGACACTGAGGTAACTCCGGACGACTTCTACGAATCCGGCATTCTCAAGTACAAAGGCGTGGCGTATGGACTCGCCTGGTTGCTCACCGCGCACCCCATCTGGTCCAACAATGACAAGTTCGTCGAGGCCGGCTTGAAAACTCCCGCCGAGCTCGAAGCCGAAGGCAACTGGACATGGGAAGCTGCGCTGGATGCCGCAGTCAGACTCACCAAGCGCGAAGGGGATGACATTGCGTTTGGCGGCATGCAGATCTACCCCATGTACACGTCATACCTGCCGTACTATGCCTGGGCCTGGGGCGCAGACTTGTGGAATGAAGGTTGCACGCAGGCTACGTTCAACACCCCTGCGTTTACTGATGCGGTGCAGTTTTGCGTTGACCTCTTTGCCAAGCACAAGGTGATTGGCGGCAACTTCCTGGAAGGCACCCTCGGCATGTTCGAGCGCGCCACCGGCGGCGTCCGCCAATTCGAGGAGAGAATCACCGCCAACGATCTCTTTGAGATCGGCATGGCAGGGCGACCAAAGGGGCCGAACGGCGATAGCGCAACGGTCATGACGCCCATCGGTATCTTCATCGGCGAAGGCGCCAAGAACCCGGATGGTGGTTGGGCCTTCTTGAAGTACACGGTGAGCGCCGACGCTTTGCCGGAAGTCGCGGCCACCGGTCACGGCCGCTTCACGGCCAACAAGAATCTGGAACCCCTGACGCTGTATCCCTACGAAAACCCCGCAGTCTACAAGCAGATGGCAAGCGAAGGCCGGCCGGTGCCGCAGCTTCTGAAGCAAGGCGACTTCAATACTGAGTGGCGCGCCACCTGGGACGCCATGGTGGAGGGATCGCTGACCGTCGCCGAGGGTATGGCGAAGACCGATGAGCAGGTGCAGGGCTGGATCAACAAAGGCGGCTGCCTGCGGTAAGAGCGTAAAATGCATCGGTAGCTCACCGCTGCATCAGACCGAATACGCTGGTAGGGGCACGACATGTCGTGCCCCTACCTCATTCCTCAACATGCAGCTGAAGGATGGCTAGCACCTAGGTCGCTCCGGTGTTCAGAGCATGCCTTGAATTACTTGGTTAACTCGAAATTTCGCGAGAACCCTATCCTCCGCTCTAACCGGCATCAGTGCAACCCCGTCTCTATCAGACTTTCGCAAAACGAAACCACTGCAACTGTATATTGCAAATTAACGTGCATTCTATGCTAAGATGTAGGACAAGCATTCTGCAAAGAGTTCTGCGTAGAGTGGTATGTTTATTTGCGGAAAATTATGCGCAGTGCTCCGTACGGGTGCGCAGGTTGATTTGTTGTAGTTCTTACCCAGGAGGGTAGACTTAATGGCATCACTGTCCAGACGACATTTCCTCGGCACTGCCGCCCTGACCGGCGCGGGCGCATTGCTCGCGGCGTGCGGCGCGCAAGCAGGCACCGGAGCCATGGAGGAAGCAGCCGCGCCTGAAGGCGATGGCGACGCCGGCGAGGCGATGATGGAGAAGTCGCCTGTCGTCTTCTGGTATACCGGCTTTGCGCCGTGGAATTTCGATAACGAAGAAATTCCCATGCAGATCCGTGAGGAATTCGACGAGACCACCAACTACACGCTCGTGCCGCTCATTCGCGGCAACGGCGGATTTGGCGATATTCCCACCGTGGTAGCGGCGGGTGTCGCGCCGGACAACTCCAAGACGCAGTCGTACATCCAGCCCCAGTGGGGTCTGCTGGAACTCGTGCGTCCGCTCGATGCCTACATTGCCACCGCCGCCAACGTGCAGGTGGACGACCTCTGGCCGGGGAAGTACGAGGCCATGCAGTGGGCGGGCCAGACCTACGGCATCAGCTATAGCATCGACGCCCGCGTCATCTATCTGAACGCAGACCACTCGCTGGAAGCCGGTCTCGATCCCGAATCTCCGCCGGCTACCTGGGATGAAATGGACGATGCACTGCTCAAAGTGCACAAGGTGAGTGGCGACAACATCGAGCGTCTCGGCTGGGACCCGTTCCGCGGCTCCGGCGGCATCCACACCTGGATGGTTGGCTACTGGCAACAGGGCGGCGAGATGCTCAGCCCTGACAGGACGAAGATCCAGGTGAATAATGAGCTGGCCATCAACACCGTTACCTGGCTCAAGAAAGTCCTTGACGGCCAAGGCGGTTACGAAAAGGTCCGTGAGTTCCACGGCACGTTTGAGAACCGCTTGCAGGAGTACGGTAGCGGCGGCAATACGTACATGTACCTGACCAATGCTACCCGCGTCTCTCTCCAGCCCTACGCCGAGGGTCTCAACTACGACTTTGCGACATATCCGCAGCGGGAACTCGGCGGCCTGCCGGCTACATACTGCGGCGACTGGGCCTTCTGCCTGCCCAACGGCAGCAGCAATCCCGATGGCGGCTTTGCCTGGGCCGACTTTATGTACGGCGCCGACGTGAACCTGCGCTGGTCGCTGGCCATGGACCGCATCCCGGTGCGTCAGGTCGTCGCCCAGAGTGAAGCGTATATCGGCGACGACAAGCTGCGCAGGCTTGCCATCGACGAGATGATTGGCGCCCGCTTTGTCGTGAGTGTGCCCGGCGCGGGCGACATTCTCCCGATCACGAGCAAGAACCTGCAGGCGATCATGCGCAATGAGGTCACAGTTGCTGAAGGTATGCGCAATTTCGAGGAGCAAGCCCAGACGGCGATGGACGACTTCATCGCGGAATTTGCTTAGAGCACCGACAGTGACATGAGCCAAGCGCGCTCTTAGCATAAGCGGCGCACTTGCTCTCGTCACGCGCAAGATCTTAGGCAACAACTAGCGTGTCTGTGGGGATAGAAACCCGCAGACACGCTAGTGTCATTTCTGAATTGAGACGCGGGCTTAGTTGCCAGAGCGCACCGCAGCTACGAGAGCGTAGGGGCACGGCATGCCGTGCCCCTACCCATCTAGGGCGAATGCCCCACTGCCATGAGTCTAATACGGGGTGCGGCCCAGAAGGGCCACAAGCTTTTTGCACTTCCCCTATGTCCCACTCCCGGCACTCGCCGCTTAGCGAAAAGCACTCCAAGACGCTATCCTTAATAGGAAAGCAAGAAGCGAATTCAAAAGGAGACTGAATCATGGAGTATCGCAATCTGGGACGTGCCGGTGTCAAAGTCTCGCCGTTGTGGCTGGGCACCGCCTACTTCAACACGCGTATTTCTGAGGAGGACGGGACGGCGCTGATTAATGCCGCGCTCGAAGCCGGTATTAACGTGATAGACACGGCAAACGCCTACTCTGAACCCAGGGGATACTCCGAAACAATCGTCGGTCGCGCTATCAAAGACTGCCGCGACAAGGTGGTGCTGGCAACCAAGGTCTTCCACCCCATGGGCGACGGCCCAAACGACCGGGGCACCAGCCGCTATCACATCATGGAGCAGGTACATGCCAGCCTGCGGCGGTTAAACACCGACCGCATCGACCTCTACCAGCTCCACCGGCCCGATCCCACAGTGCCCATCGAAGAGACCCTCCGCACACTTGAAGACCTGCGGCGTCAGGGCAAGATCCTCTATTTCGGCACCTCGAAGTTTGCCGGTTGGCAGCTCTGCGAGGCCATGTGGACGAGTGACCGCCTCGGTTTCGCGCCCGTTGTCTCTGAGCAACCCCCGTACAGTATCTTCAACCGCGCCATCGAGGCGGAGGTGCTGCCGTTCACCCGCAAGTACGGCATTGGTGTCGTGCCATTCAGCCCCTTGGCCGGCGGCTGGCTCACAGGCAAGTACCGCCGCGACGAAGCCGCTCCTGCCGACTCGCGCTTCGCGGACCGCAGCATGGATTTTGGCACCGCAACGTATGCGCCGACTTTCGACGCGCTCGAAGCCTTAGAAAAGATGGCCGCCGCCAGAGGCGTCACCTTGAGCCAGTTTGGACTCGCCTGGCTGCTGGCGCAACCCGGCATCACCGCTCCCATCATCGGCCCGCGCACACTAGAGCAACTCCAGGATAATCTCGGGGCCCTTGAGGTTGAGATAACCGCCGACGAATGCGCCGCCATTGACGAAATCGTCCCACCGGCAAGCGAGCTCGTAGGCTGACGACACCGATCGAGACTTCACCGCTCGATAAAGGTTGTTGCTAGGCCGAGCAGGAAAGGACGCTACCTGTGGGGTCAAGGGATAGCGCAGAGCGCGCCGCCCAACGGCTAAAGGCTGTCGTAGAGGTGCAGGCAACCGCCGGGGGCTACATGGACCACGAGCCGGGCGATCCGTCAGTTCGGGTCACGCGGGCAGCGATTGCCGCCGCGCTGCGCGAAGTTGGCCTTCGCCAAGGCGATACCGCGATGTTCCATAGCTCATTGAGCAGCATGGGAACTGTGGAAGGCGGCGCGGAGGCCGTGATCGACGGCTTTCTAGACGCGGTGGGTCCTGCCGGGACCGTTGCCGTGCCGACGCTGAGCCAGTGGCGCAAGGAGCGCGAGAAACGCCGCGTGTGGGACTTCTGGGACATCGCAACTACACCCACGTACTGCGGCTTGATACCGGAAACCTTCCGCCAACGACCGGAAGCGCAGCGCAGCAACCACTACACCCACTCGGTGGCCGCCATCGGAGCGCGGGCCGCAGCACTCACCGCGCATCACGCTAGAGCGGGACTGCGTGAGAGTCCTTGGGGCCCTGGCGCGTTCGCCGCAGAAAGCCCTTGGCAGCGGCTCTACGACTGGAACGTCTTCTACTGTCTTATCGGCGTCAACTGCCAGCGCCTGACCATGGTGCACTTTGTCGAAACGCACCTCGCCCACCGGGCGCTGGCGCGCGCCGCGCCCGACCGGCGTGAGGCCCTGCTCGCGCAGGTGCGCGGCTGGACGCGCCCAGGCATCTGGGCCGGCATCGGCACCGACAAGCGCCTGATCGCGGAAGAACTCTTCGCGGAAAAGGGCTTGCTGCGCTACGGCACGATCGGTTCCGCCCGCTTGCGCTACATGCGCATTAGACCGGTTGTAGACGAATGGATCGCGCTGGCGGAGAGTGACCCGGCGTACTGGTGCTCGGAGGGATTCGTGCGCTGGCTGGAAAGTGCTGCATCTTAGAACGCATGTGGGAAGCTCTAGGGCAATCGCCGTTCATGGTTCGTCAAGCCTGCGCTGAGCTTGTCGAAGTGCTCATCACAAACGGAAGAACGAATACTCCGTCGAAACAGTCTTTATCCGTTCGTCCTTATATCTTGGAAAAGGGAGATAGAATGGGAGCAGGCGTGGCAGACCGGTTCGTCCTAGGTCTGGCAGACCGTGGCTCAGAGTGGTCGCCACACCTGCCGAGCTCCCCCAGAGCCCGAACAGTTACCGGGACACGAAGTCCGTATCCGTAAGGCAGGGACTGCATGGGAGCGCCAGCCATAGTATAGCAGGAGGGAGGCAATGGCAGTGTACGTGGGGATCGATGTATCGCAAGACCGGCTTGACGTGGGAGTAGCTGACGAAGCGCAGTCGTGGTGGGTTGGGAACGATGCGGCAGGGATAGAGGAGCTGCGGGAGCGTCTGCTTGCATTGGCGCCGCAGGGCGTGGTGTTGGAAGCGACGGGTGGGCTGGAGAGCGCGGTGGCAGGAGAGTTAGTGGCAGCGGGGCTGGAGGTGACGGTCGTGAACCCGCGGCAGGTGCGGGACTTTGCGCGCGCCACGGGACGGTTGGCGAAGACGGACGCGATAGATGCAGGCATGCTGGCGCGCTTTGGAGAAGCGGTGCAACCGGAGGCGCGCGCACTGCCGGACGCGCAGACGCAGGAGTTGCGGGGCTTGGTAGCGCGGCGGCGGCAGGTGGTCGCGATGCTGACTGCCGAGTGCAACCGTCTGCCCCGGGCCACCAAGCGGGTTCGTCCCCAGATCAAGTCCCACATTGCCTGGCTGCGGCGGCAACTCGATAGCCTGGACCAGGAACTGGCGGCGCTCGTCCAAACCAGCCCGCTGTGGCGTGCCCGTGAGAACCTGCTGTCCAGCGTACCGGGAATTGGCCCGGTTACGGCTACCTGCTTGCTGGCAGAACTCCCGGAACTGGGCAGGCTCAATCGCAAGCAGATTGCCGCGCTGGTGGGGGTCGCTCCCCACAACCGGGATAGCGGCACCTACCGGGGCAAGCGCAGCGTCTGGGGCGGCAGAGCCCCGGTGCGCGCCAGTCTCTACATGGCTACCTTGGTCGCAACCCGCTTCAATCCGGTGATCAAAATCTTCTATGACCGACTGTGCGCCGCAGGCAAACCCAAGAAAGTGGCCCTTACCGCCTGCATGCGCAAGCTGCTCACCATCCTCAACCGCATGCTCAATACACAGTCGCCCTGGAAACCAACCACCGCACCTTGACACCCAAGACAGTTTCTGAGCCTGTCGAAGGATGTAAGGATACTGACCTACACCCCCTTAGGGAAACCAAGTACGAATACTCCGTCAAAACAGTCTTTATCCGTTCGTCCTGAGCCTGTCGAAGGATGAATGGATATCCTTTTCACAAATCCTCGATGGCAGCCAAGAACGCATCGGACGTTATCGTCCCCGCGATGTCCCGCAACTCAAATTGATGGATCATCACACTAGTGGCTGCAAGTATCGGGTATGTGTCGCCAGCCTCGACGCCGGTGGTGGCGTCACGCAGCAGCACCAGCGCATAGCCGCGATCGCGCATGGCGCGCATGCCGTAATCGCGGTCCGGCACGCAGATATTGGTGGCAAAACCCACGTAGATGAGGTAGAGAATGCCGCGCTCGCGGCAGAGACGGTGGAGTTGATCGCCGGTGGCTATGACGTAGTCGCCTGACTGCGGCAACACCGCCGGATGGATGGAGCGGTCACGGTCGATGCGGTCGAGTTGCTCCTGGTGCAGGCCGCTGCGCCGGGCCTGTAGGTGCGCCCATTCCCCTTGGCGTTGAGCGAATTCGGGGGGAGGCCAATCCTGCCTGTCTGATATTACCGGCGCTTCCCCGTCCGCCGCACCCGGCGGCCGGAACTGGCGAAACTTCTCAGCCACCGGCGGCGACGGTGCGTGAACTACCGTCATGCCAACCGACCGCGACGCCTCCAATACCGGGCGGATCGTCGTCTCGCAAATCCGTTCGGCGCGCTCCTGAAAGCTCTCGACGATGATTTGGTCCCAGCAGTCCACCAGCACCAGCGCCGCCTGCTCCGGCGGAATACTTACCGGAAGGTGCACGTAGCCGAAGTGCTCTTCCCGATACGGCAGGTGCGGCGGATTCGGTTCGTGGAGCACATGGCGCACAGATAGCTGTATTGGCATCAGTGACCTCTTTCCGGTCGCCTGCTAGTCCCAAAAGGGGGTGTCACAGTGACTGTTGTTTCTTTGAAGACCTCTGGCTCGGAAACGTAGTTCGGGGGCTTGCCTCTCACAGCCAGAGAACCGGGCCCGTCATTCTCGCGCAAGCGGGAATCCATCTTCCCCCGATCCCTGGACTCCGGCCTACGCCGGAGTGACGGAGAGGCTAGCTAACCTCCTAGTACGGAACGTGCACTCCTAGTTCTTGCCCCAATTCCTGCAGCGCCTTCGCGTGCTCCGGGCCAACGGGCACGCCCTCTTTACGCCACTGGCGTTCGCGTTTCGCCTCCATGCCGCCGCCGACTTCCACCTCCGACTGGTTGGCAATCGGTGCAAGTTGACGCACCTGGCGGATATAATCGTCCACCTCGCTCTTGAACCGATCGAGCGGCATGTAGTGGGAAACATCGTGGGCGGTCATAAACGAACCTTGGTTCGCGCCGGGCCATTCCCGCTGCGCGCGCTCCGGCGCGGAGGGCACGCCGCACAAAAACCCACCCAGAATCTGGCAGAACGAGCCGAGTCCGATGCTGCGATAGGTGGCACTGGGCGCCAGCATCTCTATGGCATTGACGTGCGGTTCACCATCGTAGAGATCATGGACGGCGCCAAAGTCGATTACAATCGGCGGCTCCTCGCCGCCTGGAGCGGCAAAGCTCATGGGGGAACCACCGGCGGCATGGCGATGGGGCGCACCGGGCTTCATTTGGAGTTGCGCGCCGGAGGTCACGTAGGCCACAAGGTCGGCGCCCACGATCACGCGTGACCATAATCCCGCCGCGCCAAAGTGCCCGTGGTTTCGCGTAATCACGTTGGCCACGCCGTGCTCTTTCGCCTTTTGCACCGCGAGATTCGCCGCCGCAAACGAGGGAAAGTACCCCAAACCCCCGTCGCCGTCTACGGTAGCCGTCACCGCGGTCTCGCGTACCACTTGCACGTTAGGCGCAACGTTGAGGTCCTTCTTTTGGTAGTGACCGACGTAGGCAACCGTCTGGCGCGTGCCGTGGCTGAAGACGCCGCGCAGGTCGTTCCCTGTCAGCCACCCAGCCATCTGCTGCGCGTGCCCGTCCGCCATGCCAACCGCCACAAAGCAGTCCTTCACAAACGCTTCCAGCAGCGCAGATTGTACCCGGATAAAGGTTTCAGGCGGCGTGTTCATGACTCGCTCCTATATACTTGTACTTAATCCCTTGTGCCCAGCGCGATACTAGCCCGAGCGAAATCTCACCTCGTTTCAAGCGCCGCCCACCCCTCCATGCCTCGTGATCAGTTGTCCTTGCACGACACGTAGAGGCACGGCATGCCGTGCCCCTACTCCTAGCAACTCGCGCCTAGATTCCTTGTCACTTCACTCCCTAAGATGACCACTAGAGTTACAATGTAGCGCGGGGGCTTGTCCCCCGCTCCTTTGCGTATAGAGCCGAGACCTGCAAGGCAGATTACACTTAGATTCTAACCGCTGTGAGCCGTTCCAACGCCTCTTTCAGGCGGTCGGTGGGGCAGGCCAGGGAGATACGGAAGTAGCCTTCACCGGCATCGCCAAAGCCGACGCCCGGGGTGATGACTATACCCGCCTCGTCGAGCAGCCGCACGGAGAAGTCTATGGCGGAGATACCCGCCGGTGTGGGCGACCACACGTAGAGGCTGGCTTTGGGCCGCTGCGCTTGCAGGCCCATGGATTCCAGAGTGTCAAGGATTAGGTCGCGGCGCTCCTGATAGATGGCGTTACGCTCGTCGATCCATGACTGGGGCGTCTCATTAAGGGCCACTACGCCGGCTTCCTGCACGGCCCGAAAGATGCCGGAATCGATATTCGTCTTCACGCGGCCGAGCGCTTCGATGATGTCAGTATTGCCCACGGCCATGCCAATGCGCCAGCCGGTCATGTTGTAGGTCTTGGAGAGCGAGTGAAACTCGATGCCCACGTCCATGGCGCCATCCACCTCCAAGAAGCTCAGCGGCTTGTAGCCGTCGAAACATACCTCGGTGTAGGCCGCGTCGTGGGCGATTATGAGGTCATGCTCCTTGCCGAATGCCACGCACTCCTCGAAGAACGAGCGGGGCGCCACCGCCGCGGTGGGATTGTTCGGGTAGCAAATCCAGAGCAGCTTAGCGCGCTTGATCACGTCATTGGGAATGGCGGCGAGATCCGGCAAGAAGTCGTTCTCCGCCCGCAGCGGCACGTAGTAGGTCTCGCCGTCGGAAAAGAGCGTGCCGGTGTTATAGACCGGATAGCCGGGATCGGTAGCCAATACCACGTCGCCGGGATCCACCACCGCCACGGGAAAGTGGGCAATGCCCTCTTTAGAGCCAATCAGCGAGACCACCTGTGTCTCAGGGTCGAGCTTCACGCCAAACCGGTTTCCGTACCATGTTGCCACGGCTTCCCGAAACGCCGGCAAGCCCTCATACTCCGGGTATTGGTGGGTGTAGGGCTTGGCCGCGGCGGCAGACAGTGCATCGACCACGTGCTGCGGCGTGGGCAGGTCGGGATCGCCGATACCCAGCGAAATAACGTCCACGCCCTCTTTCCGCTTGGCCGCAATCCGCCGATCAACCTCGGCAAACAAATACGGCGGCAATTTGGCTATCCGATTCGCAAAACGCATGGGTTCATCCTCTTTCGTGTACGCGCGTCCTCAGCTTATCCTAAAGGGAGAATTGGGATTTCTCCAGTAAGCAAAACAGTCGCAGTATACGGTATCACGAATCAGAACGAGAGGGCATTTGGCTGCGATACTGCAAATAGACCGGAACCTTTCAATGATGTGCGTGTTTTTCCACCTCATATGTGGTAGAATAACACGCACATCAACTCATCATCTTGAGAGTTAAAGGATTGATAAATGCAACTTACAGCTAGTAGTTTCCGGGGTCTTGCAGAGGTTGAGGACCGACTCTACCAACTTGATCTTACGCAGACTTTCCTTTGGGAGTCTGTAAAGTACGGACAAGCTTTCGCTGCCGAATGCACGCTACATGATCCATCTGTGGGAAAGAGCGTAATTGCTTGGACGAAGGTGACTCGTAGGTTGCGTGACTTTCTAGTGCCAAAGGGCTGGCTCAAAGAGAATCCGAACAACTATGAGATGACGGTCCACCCCGATAGGAGACTAGGTATTGTTGCAGCAGCAGGAGACTGTAATACCGGAATTCAAGACCGGACACCCATGACTCGTGTTCAAAAGGGGGTGATGACCAAGAGGATAATAAATGACAACCAGCCTAGCTTTTCAGACGTGAGTTTCGATCCTAAGTGGCGCAAGCCCACGGAAAAGAGGAAGACTTGGATTCTATTGTTTTATATCTACGGTAGGAATTCAGATAAAGTTAGGGCAGAATTCTCACTTCCCGTGGCCACCAATTTGGATGGTCGTGTGAGTGTTTGGGAAGAGCGCATCATCCTTTCGGATCCAGAAGATAAGTTCCAAATCGATACAAGCCATACGGAATTCGATCCCAGTGTTGACGATCTCATTGATGTGCCAGTTAGGAGGAAAAGGCGCACAGGATGAAAACAGCTCACTCAAAGATAAACCCATCCAGGTTGGAACTGGCACGGCGACGGAGGGGAATGTCAAAACGCGACTTAGTTAAGCGGTCAGGATTATCGACAAGGGCATTGGCGAACTATTTTGCTGGAAGTCGAATCCCCAGCAAAGAGACAGTTGCTAGATTCTCTGAGATTCTACGGTTCCCTCTAGATTTCTTCTTCGCAGATACTCTTGAAGATCCACCATTGGAAGGCGCAAGTTTCCGCGCGCTTAGCACCGTAACCGCAAGACTGCGTGATCAGGCCATAGCCGCAGGTACGCTAGCACTAAACCTCTCTGATTGGATTGAGGCGAGGTTCGACTTGCCCGAAACAGATATTCCTCGATACCAAAGTGTGGACCCTGAATTGACTGCGATGGAGATACGCAGCAGATGGCGCTTGGGTGAGCGCCCAATAATGAATATGATCCATTTGCTTGAGTTGCATGGCGTACGCATTTTTTCACTTGCAGAAGACGCTGCGGCTATCGATGCATACTCATTTTGGAGAGGAAGCACCCCATACATTCTTCTCAATACAACGAAAAACACAGAACGAAGCCGAATGGACGCAGCTCACGAACTTGGGCATCTAATCCTCCATTCAGAAGGTGGGTCACTGAGGAATCGCCAGGCTGAGTTTGAAGCCCAACAGTTTGGTTCAGCATTCCTGATGCCACCGGGAAGTATTTTGGCTCATGCGCCGCGAAGAGGCTCCCTTGGCCAGATCATTGAGGCAAAGGAGTATTGGATCGTGTCCGTGACTAACCTGACCTATCGTATGCATAAACTCGGACTCCTTAGTGATCACCAATATCGGATGTTGTTCATTGAAATGGGGCAGAAGGGCTTCCGCTTGAATGAACCAAAGAGCGCTCAAAGAGAAACTTCGCAAATCCTTGGAAAGGTCCTTCGATCTCTTCGAGAGGAAGGAACTACGGTGTTTCAAATCGCCGAAATGCTTTCGATTCACCCAGAAGAGTTGAGCAAAATGCTACTTGGCCTAGTCCTTACACCTCTGATAGTGGATGCAAAAAGCAGGGATTAGAGCGCAAGTAGGCAACTCTAGTGCCACAATTGAAATGCACGGTGATCCCTTTGTCGAGATTCCGCTACGGCGACCATGCCGGGTCGGCGTCGAGGGCTGGGTGGTTGGTGAGGCGTGTGACGTTGCCGTTGGCGACGTTCATCACGTAGATTTCGTAGTTCAGGTTTCTGATGCTATAGAAAGCCAGGCTGTTGCCGTCTGCCGACCAGGCTGCGCCGAAATCGTCGGCCGGGTGGGATGTAAGTCGGTTCAACTCGCTACCGTCGGCGTTTATCGTGTGGATTTCCCAATTGCCGGAGCGCTTGCTCGTGAAGGCCAGCTTACGCCCATCCGGCGACCACGCCGGAGCCGTATCCGCTGCCCGGTCGCTCGTGAGCCGGGTCTGCCGACTGCCGTCGGCATTCATGACAAAAATGTCGAAATTCCGTTCGCGGTCGCTAGTGAACGCAATCTTCACCCCATCGGGCGACCAGGACGGCGTTAGATCACGCCCGCGGTCCGCGGTGAGTCTCGTCTGCCCGCTGCCGTCGGCATTCATCACGTAGATATCGACGTTGCTCGCCCGTTCGCTGTAGAAGGCCAGCTTGCGGCCGTCCGGCGACCAGCGGGGTGCAAAGTCATCGCCGGGGTCGTCTGTCAATTGCGTCACCTCGCTGCCGTCGGCGTTCATCACATAGATATCGAAGTTCCCGGCGCGATTGCTGGCAAAGGCTACACGCCGCGCGTCGGGCGACCAATTAGGAGCCACGTCGTTACCGGGATCCTCCGTCAGGCGCGTCACGCCGCTGCCATCGGCATTCATAGCGTAGATTTCCCAATTTTCGTCACGTAAACTGGCAAAAGCGATTTGCGGTAGTCGCTCCTCGGCGCCACCGGAAACCACGACGAATTGCTTATTGCCGGCATACGCGCTGTTATCGAACACAATGCGTATGGCAATCTCTTCAGCGGCTACGTCCGTCACGACCACTTTAAAGAGCAGGCCGAAATTACCGAACGGCAGCGGCGTCGGCCCGGTTGCCATCCAGTAGCCCACGTCATCCGGTGGCGAGAGTTCCCATCCTTCCAGCAAACCGCCTGCACTCGCCGACACGAGTGAGACTGTGACAGGCCGGTCGATGTCGAGCGTAAAGCGAAAGTGCTGAATGTTGCGCGGCACGTGGAGCGCACGCACGAATGTAGTTGCGCTCTGCTCTTCGACATCAATCGTAAGCGGATCGACCGCGATGCGTCCTTGCGTATCGGGACTATAGATCTCGCCGAAAGGCAATGCCTCACTGGTGAAGACACCGGTAACGCCGTCTAGAGTCGTCTCGATACGAATCGCATATTCCCCGTCGCGACGCAGCGTGGTGTAGCTGAGCTTGTATTGACCGGCAAAATCATTCACCAACGCAATGAACTGCGTCTCAAGCTGCGCGAGCTCGGCTACGGCGTAGTAAGCGCCGTTCGTCGTTGTTGCCAGGGCGCGCAGGTCCGACTCCTGGTAGACATCACCAAGCCCAAGCGGGTAGAGTTGCACGCCTCTATCCTGCGCGAGTAGCCCAACTTCGTGGCGTTGGCGCAGGCTGCTGGTGTCTCTGCCGTCCGAGAGAAAAACCAGGGCGCGGGTTACATCGGCAGCCGTGTCTGCCTGGGCCGAGAACAGGTCAAGGCCACGTTCGACTGCATCCCAAAGGCGGCTGGAACCGGAGTCGAAACCGGATTCGGCAAATCGGGCGACCTCCGTCCGGATGAGGTCTCTATCGGTCGTGGGAAAAGCGATGATCACCGGCTCTGCAGAGCGGTCGTGAAAGGCAACAACGCCGACGCGGTGCGCTTCCGGCAAACGGTCGAGGGCGCTTTCCAGCGCTTGACGCATGAGGGTACTGCCCGCCGTGCCGTCCGGCAATTGCCACGTGGTCATGCTGCGCGTGAAGTCGAGGACAAACACCACCTCTAGCGCAAAACGCTCTGCGGAGTGCACAAATAGGTTGGTTTCCGTGTAGTCGACCTCTTCCCACACGTCCGCACCTGCACCGCGCTCGAAAATGCGCGTCGCCTGCTGCAGCTCTGCCGCAGGCAGGATGGCGGGGTTGCCTTCTTGATCGCGGAGCGAGAAGATCGCCTGCACCTGGCTTGGCTCGCGCAGCACGACACGAACGCCGGTAAAGTTGAGCGCTGCCATGTCAGCCGGCGAGGGCGTTGCCTTCGGCATGGGCGTTACCTCCGGCGTGGGCGAGAGCTCCGGTGATGGCGATGGAGTCGGCGCGGATGTAGCGAACGGCGTGGGAGAAGGCGCCGTCGTAGGTGTGGGATCCGGCGTTGGGCTAGGAACAGGCGTTGCGGTCAGCGTGGGCGAAACGTCTGGGGTAGCGGGAAGTGACGTTGGC
The DNA here is from genome assembly GCA_965221905.1 of Chloroflexota bacterium. Lineage (GTDB taxonomy): Bacteria > Chloroflexota > UBA11872 > VXOZ01 > VXOZ01 > VXOZ01. The sequence goes on along the minus strand of OZ244922.1, from coordinate 1,003,597 downwards.
TCAACCGTCGGCGTCGGCGACGGCGGGATCGCCGAAGGCGTTGGTGGGAGTGCCGTTGCTGTGGGAACGGCCGTTTGGGTAATCTGCGGGGAAGGCAGCGGCCGCGCTTCTTCAGCCGGAGCGGCAGCGTCCGGCTCGTCCTCTCCGCATGCCGCTAACAATAGGCAAATGCAAGCGGCCAGCACAACGACGAGAAGGCGCTTATACATCAGCATTCACCACCCTACGAGAGCCAATCATGTAGGCCGCCACAGATGCTTGGCGTATAATGAGTCAACGCAAACCCGGATAAAGTGAGAGTATCTGTCAACAGTATTTGCCAAACGCTTATGTTTCGTCAAACGCAACGCTCTTTTGTCAACCCCGCGTACACTGCTCGTGCGCTCCTTACTTTCATCTGCGCCGCTCTCGGGCTGTTCATCTTCGGTCTCCCCGCGCTCCAGGCAAGCAGCCACCTGCTTTCCCAGCACGAGTCCGTGGTCACCCGCTTCAGCCTCATCACCACTATAGCGGGCAACGGCATTGCGAGCAGCAGCGGCGACGGCAGCCAGGCCGTGGAGGCTACGCTGAATACTCCGGCGGGCCTAGCCATAGACACTGCGGGCAACGTGTACATCGCAGATGCTTTCAACCATAAGATTCGACAAATCGCACCCGATGGCGTAATCACAACGCTCGCGGGTACCGGAGAGGCCGGCGCTGACGGGGACGGCGGGCAGGCCCGCGACGCCCGTTTGCGCACACCGCTGGGCGTCGCGCTCGACTCCGACGGCACGCTTTACATCGCCGACACCTACAATCACCGTATCCGAAAGGTGACTATCGACGGTACTATCAGTACGATAGCGGGCACTGGAGAGTCAGGTTTCGCCGGCGACGGCGGCCCCGGCACTGCGGCAGAGCTTTCCTTTCCGACCGGCGTTGCCGTGGCGACTGACGGCACCCTCTATATTGCCGACACCCGCAACCACCGGGTGCGAAAACTGGCGGCGGACGGCACTATCACCACCGTGGCCGGCGGGGGCGCGGCTGGGTACAGCGGCGACGGCGGGCCGGCCGCGCTTGCCCGCTTAAACAGCCCTCGTGGCGTGGCCGTCTCCAGCGAAGGCAAGCTCTACATCGTAGATCGGGAGAATCGCCGCATACGCATGGTGGATACCGACGGCCTAATCACAACGGTTGCCGGCACCGGCAGTTCCGGTTTCAACGGCGATCGCGGCAATGCCACGCAAGCAACGTTGCGTGCTCCGTACGGCATTGCCGTGGATAGCCAAGGCAATCTCTACATTGCTGACACGTTCAATCATCGCGTTCGCAAAGTTACGCCGGAAGGCAGCATCGACACAGTCGCGGGAGGCGCGCTCTTTGGCTTTAGCGGAGACGGTTGGCCGGCCGCTACACTCCACTACCCGCTCGGCGTGGCGGTGGACATTGCGGGTAACCTCTACATCGCCGATAGCTTCAACCATCGCATTCGCCAGGTCTGGGCCAGCGCGGATACCGAACCTACACCAAATCTCTTCCTTTGAACAGCAGTTTCTTTAGGCGACCTCCGCTCACGTGAACTGTCCTCCGGTTCAGAAACCCCCTACCTAAGCAGGTCACCCTTGCCTCATTGCTTCACCAGGAGTGTTACAGTGTTGCGGTGCTTGGTACAATGAGAGAGCGAGTAGATTATCTTTGAGGTTATGATGGCGGTCAATGGGAGAGACAAGGTCGTAGAGAAGTACATGAGAACAAGCCGCCAATTCATCGAGCAAGCGGAAGAAGAGTTCAATAGAGGCGATATGCTTCAAGCATCGGAAAAGGCGTGGGGTGCAGCGGCGCAGGCTGTGAAAGCCACTGCCGAGCAAAGAGGCTGGGAGCATAACACTCACGCACGTCTTTTCGATAACTTGAAAAGAGTTTCACGGGAAACCGGAGACCCTGAGCTCCATGATCTCTTTCACGTAGCTAATTCTCTGCATCAAAACTTCTATGAAGGTTGGCAAACAGACGATTCCGTGCGGCGTGGTATCCAGCGTGTCAAGTTGCTGGTTCACAAACTAGCGGCGCTCGTAATCGCAGAGTAGCTACTGCTCATCCTGCCCTGCCTAGCCCGGTCGCACTCTGTCACTCCAGTAGAGAGACCACTCGCTAGTAAGCCCGGGGGTTCAAGTACGTGCTTCTACCTCTATAGACAGGCGCATAACACGCTTCTCTCTTGAATCTTTCAAAAACAAGAACTGTTGCGAACCAATGTGCTACGCTCACGCGATCACCCGGCTCTCTCTGTCCCCACGCATGGCTTGAGCACTTTCACCGCACGCCTAGGCCCGGTTTGATGGGGCGTGGCGCTAACGCACTCGCCGAAAGACGTATCCAAAGGCGCTGCGCGTATACGCCACGCCGCGCTTGGTCCGTTCCAGATACTCCCGGGTGATTGGGTGATCCCGCTTTGGCACAAAGTAGGAATCGAGATTCGTCTCAACCAAGCTAAACCGCTCGCCGCGGCGCTTGATGGCCGCTATTGGCGCGAAATCCTGATCCAACCACGCCATACTTGCGTCGCCGTGGCTGTTATTGGCCAAGAGCATGCCGCCGACCTTGAGGTACTGCTTGCAGTGCTGCGAGACGAATCCCGCGTACTGCGAAATGAGGAGATCGTAGCTCTCCTTGGGTTCCGGCAACTCCCGCACGTAGTCAGCCCTGTGGAAGCGGATGCACGGCTCCTGGGAATATACCTTCCGCTCGTTCACATAGTCACGCACAGCCTTATCTGCAAAGAATCGCTCGGCGCGCCTTTCCGTATCTACAAAACACGTGTGCGGATAGACGAAGGCGGGTGTAAGGTGAGTGAAACTGCCCGGGTAGAGCGCGCGTCGGCTGGCAAAGCTAGCGGCCACAAGCGTGAACAACCCCAGCCGTTCATAGCTTGTAGCCACGTAGTATTTTGTGTAAAGAGCCAACGCGTCCTGCGTCATGACGTTTGTGGGCCCTGGGACACGCTTTGTCGCATTTTGGGCACCTCATCCGTCATGTTGCTGCTTACCGTCGGTCGTTGCTTTGCGCAATAGCCGGGCTACTCTTGCGGTTTCACGGTCAGAGGTATGGGTATGCGCAATACAGTCACTATCTGCGTCTCTGTATCTATGAAATATACAGTCTCCACACCTTGTTGCGTGCAGACGATTTTGATTTGCAAGATGGTGTCGCTGAAGGACAGATTCTCCTGGTAGCCGAGGCACGTCTGTTCCGGTTCCTCAAGCTCGTAGAAGAGCACACCCGCCGGCCAGGACTGGGGTGGTGGCGTCGGCTGCGGCAACTCGGAAACAACCTCTGTCGGGGTAGACCGGGGTGTAGACTCTGGCGGCGACCCTCGACAGCCGGCGAGCAGAATAAGAAGACAGAGCACCAGTGTGCCTTGGCGGCAGAGCGTGACCATTGCGTTACGGCATTCCCGGGATTGGCGGCAGCTTACGTGTGACGGTAATCGTCTTATTCTGTAGGTCTATAAAGTAGACCGTCCCCTTCTCCTCATTGGTGCACACCAACCGCACTTGCCGCACGACTTCCATGGGTTGGTCCGAGAAATTCTCCGTGGAAAGTTCTAACGGCGCGAGAATCTCCGCGAAGCTGGGGCACACCTGCTCGCCTTGGGTGAGATCGTGAAAGACGATTCCCTGCTTTCGCAAGCCGAGTGCGAGAGCGGGTGACGGCGTGAGCTGCGGAGCTAGGGTGGGAGTGGGCAGAGGCGTAGCTTCAGCTACCGGCTGGCGGCCGCAGCCGCTTAGCAGCACAGCAAGCAGCACAAAAAAGACACCGCACAGCAGCTTCACGACACGCCCCAAGTAACGATTGCACAACCAATCCCCAGCCAGGGGTTGCATCCAACTACGGTATTTCCTGTTCGAGCAGCGGCACGCGTATGCCCGTCACCACCAAGTTATCTAAGTCAACGAAGTACACGGTCTCCACACCAGGAGCCGTGCACGTTATCTTGACCTGGGAGACGGTTTGACGGAATCCCGTGAACTCCTGATACCCCGGGCAGGTCTTCTCTATTTCCGTAAGGTCATAGAAGATTATGCTTTGCGTCCGCGTAGGAGGCACCGGTGTGGCCTCCTCCGGCACTGTCTCTTCCACAGTCGTCGAAGTGGCGTCAGGCCCCGGTGTCGGAGTTGCCGTTGTCTCTGCTTCAGCTACAGCCTCGGTAATTGGCGAGGGTTGAGTCTCTGTCACTGCAGTCGGTGCAGACGTTGCAGCCGTTGGCGTAAGCGCCGCCTCATCCTCTGCCGACTCGCCGCAGGCGGTCAAGACAGCCGCCAGCACACAGACAACGAGAGCCCTGCTCCACACATTCACGTGAACGCACTCCTCTTAGACAGTTTTCCTTACTGAAAGCGGCCATATGTGCCGCCACGGCCTTGCCTGCACTAACGTGCATCCTTCGCGAGACGGGCGCGTTACCGGCAACCGAGTGCGACATCGCGGACACGATGATCAGCGCCCATCCTGCCGCGATTATACACAGTACTCAGGGTTTAAGCATATACATCTCATGGAACAGCGACAGTCTATCCAGATAGGGCTAAGTCTCTGTCTCAGCGAGTGTTATACTCGTGGGGTGTGATCAAATGAGATCAGTTCAGACCCTACTACAACGGAGAAGCTAGAGGTGAACGACGTAACAGTCCCCGATTTCGTTGTTCCAAAATACATCAGCTTGAAGAACGACCCGACGCTCAACGAACGGTGGCTCCATGAACTACTAACTGACAACCCGTCACTGCTCGGGTTGGGGAAACTGGAAGTTCGTGCCAGCGAGCGCCGCCAGCCCAGTGGCGGAAGACTTGACTTGCTTCTACAAAATGTGGATACCGAAACCCGATACGAGGTTGAGATTCAACTTGGCGCGATGGATGAGTCTCACATTATCCGCACAATCGAGTATTGGGACATTGAACGCCGCCGCTATCCTCAATACGAGCATATCGCCGTTATTGTGGCGGAGGACGTGACAAGCCGTTTCCTCAACGTGATTTCCCTCCTCAATGGGGCAATTCCACTGATTGCCATTAGAGTAACGTGCGCCAAAGTTAATGGAGCGCTCACTTTGATGGCAACCCGTGTGGTTGACCTGACCACGTGGGGCACAGATGAAGAAGATTCAGGGGGATCAGAAGTGGATCGGAAATGGTGGGTAGAACAGTCCTCGAGAGAATCTTTAGAAGTCCTGGACAGTTTGATGGAGTTGGTAAAGGAGATTGAGCCGGGGGTGGATCCAAAATACAACAAGAACTACATTGGCCTTGCCGCCAGCAGCGGCACAGTGCGCAATTTCGTGGTATTCCGCCCGCGAAAGAAAAACGTCTTCACAGAGTTCAATATCCCCCAAGATGAGCAACTGACCGTTTGGCTTGAGGATTCTGGACTGGAAACCAATTCATACAATTCCCGGCATGGAAACTACCGCGTATACGTTTACGCGACTGACATTGATCGGCATCGAGATGTGCTGAGCGAACTTGTCCGAAAGGCGCATGACGCCCATAAGGGTCCATGACAGAGAAACGGCAAGCATCGGGTAAGCCGCTGTGGCTGAACTCTACCGGAATACCGAATTTGCCGGCAATGAGGTGTGTACGCGTAACAGACATACCCACGCCGGCCCTAGATTCCTCGTCGCACTTAGAACGACAGTCAAGCGTAACTCGGGGAAACTCTTCTCAGTTGAGGACGGTGGGCGCTCGGTGCCAGCAGATGGATTCCCGCCCGTATCAAGTACAGGGCAAGCTCGTCACTTTGCAGAGTCTGACGGCACTTAGCTAAGACCACGGTCGCGTAGCACCCGTGTCGACTCTTCGTCCACAACCCAAGCATCGGGTAGAATCCGAACCCCGTATTCCCGCATGGCTGTCGCGCGATCGTAGTAGCCACGCCGCACGTCTTGAAGAACGAGCGCCGGAGGCCGTTCGAACGGATCGCCGTAGCCGCCGCCGCCCGGCGTCATCAGGCAAAGCACGTCGCCTGCCTGCATGTGCACACCCTCGTCTTTTGTAATGTGTTCCGGGCGGTACTCTTCGCCCCGCAGCGTAAACACGTGCTCCGCCGACTGCGCGGATTGGCCGCCCAGGATGCCAAATGGCGCGAACCGCCCCCGTTCCCCGAGCAGCGAAGCGCTGGCATCGCCGTGCCGCAATTGAAATTCGAAGATGACGCCGTAACCGCCGCGCCGCTTGCCCGCGCCTCCCGAACCCTCGCGAATGGCGTAGCGCGTGAAGAGCACCGGATAGCGGAACTCGAAGATCTCCAGTGCCTGCGTACGCGCGACCGCGATGGTGGGATTGCCGTTCGTCAGGCCGTCAGTGAGGAAGTTACCCCCGTAGCCGCCGCCAATGAACGAATACAAGACATAGTAGCCTCTTCCCGGATTCTCACCGCCGACCGAGAGGTTCGTCACCGTACCCATCGGCGCAGCGTAGGCGTTATCGGGAATTGCCTGTCCCAGCGCGCCCAGCATGACGTCGATCACGCGTTGGCAAACTTCGGCAGCGCAGCCGGCAACCGGGCGCGGCGGCTGCGCGTGGAGAAACGTCGTGGTCGGAATGTCGACCGTGATCGGCGCAAAGCAGCCCGCGTTGATGGGCACATCGGGAAAGATATGCTTGAAGGTGATAAACACTCCGGCGAGCGTCGTGCTGAAGACGCTATTGAGCGGCCCGCGGCACGGAGGACTGCTCTGAGAAAAGTCAACGTGAACGTCGCTGCCGCTCACCGTCATTTTCAGGTGGAGCTTGAGCGGCTGCCAGTCCACGCCGTCACTGTCGATGTAGTCCGTGAATTCGTAGGTGCCGTCGGGGATTGTCTCGATGTGGCTGCGCATCAGTCGCTCAGAGCGCTCCTTCATCTCGTCGACGGCTGCGAAGACGGTGGCTTCTCCGTAGCGGTCAAGGAGCTTTGTCAGGCGGTCTGCGCCGAGGTTGAGCGCGGTGATCTTGGCAATGATGTCGCCCTGGCGCTCGGCTGAAACACGCACGTTGTAGAGGATGATGTCGAGCACGTCCTGATTTAGCTTGCCCTTATCCATTATGCGCACGGGCGGCAGGCGCAAACCTTCCTGATAGATCTCCGTTGCTTTCGTCGAAAAACCGCCGGGGACCCGACCGCCGATGTCCGGCCAGTGGCCGCTGTTTGCCAAGAAGGCCGTGAGCTTTCCTTTGTAGAAGAACGGCTTCACCATCTTCACGTCCATCAGATGGGTGCCGCCCATGTAGGGATCGTTGACGATGTAGACATCGCCATCCGCGATATTCGTGACCCGCTCGATTACGGAGCGGACAGTGAACTCCATCACGCAAATAAAGTTCGGCAAGCCGCGCGGCCCCTGCATGATGACTTCACCGTCGCGCACGTGGTAAATGCCGCTGGCGCGGTCGAAACCGTCCGATATGACGGGAGAAAATGCCATACGCTCCAGGGTGGCGTCCATCTCGTCAGCGATTTGCTCCAAGCCGCCGCGAATGACCGCTAAGGTGATGGGGTCTAAAGGCATGTCACGTTACCTCCATCAGCAAACTGCCGCCCTCGGTCACTGTGGTGCGGCACCACGGCTCCAGCCAAACCGTGGTATCCGGCTGCTCGATGAGGGCCGGGCCGGACAACACAGCTCCCCACGGCAGTTTGGCACGATCGTATACCGGACAAGTGACAAAACCATCGTCCACGTACACCTGCCGTTCCTCTTTGCGCGCCTCCGCTTGCGTTGTCTCCGGGGCTCTTATGAAGTCTTTCAACGCCACGTCGGTGCGGACGCCGATGACGGCCGTCCTAAGGTTTAGCAGGCGAATCGGGATTTGCGCCAGCAATTCCTCCAAGCCGCTAAAGCCCTCTTCTACGCGGCCGTAGTGTTGCAGGTAGGCGCTGCGAAAACTGGCGGCGATGGTGTCGTGGCTGAGTTCACCCGCCGGCAAGTTGGTGCGGATGACGTGGGTCTGTCCCTCATAGGAAATGTCGGCTTCGCGGACTACGTTGACGCGCTGCAGAGGCACGTTTTCACCGGCGAGCATTGCCTCGCCTGCCGCAAGATGGTCGGCAAACGTCCTTTCCAAGGAAGCTAGGTTAAGCTCGCTGAGAAGGCAGTTTTGCATCGTCACGAAATCATGCCGGCGATCGGCAATTACACATCCCCACGCTGAAGCGATTCCGGGAAAGTACGGCACGATGCCCTGCCCAATGCTCAATTCACGCAGGAGAAAACCGGCGTGCAACGGCCCGCTGCCGCCAAAGGAGAAGAGCGCAAAGTCACGCGGGTCGTGGCCTTTGTCAATCGACACCCGTCGGAGGCTGCCGGCAATCCGGTTGTTCGCGACCGTTGCAATCGCCTGTGCCGCCTGCTCGGTGGAGAGTCCCAGCGGCTTGCCGATGGTCTCCGTGACTACGGACCGGGCACTGGCGACGTCGAATGAAGCTCCCGCTACGCCAGCAATCGGGTAGTGGGGGTTGATCCTGCCAAGAATCAGATTGGCGTCGGTGAGAGTCGGCGCGGTGCCGTTCTTGCCGTAGCAGACCGGGCCCGGCTCGGCGCCCGCGCTTTGCGGCCCCACTTGCAGCAAGCCCCCCTGATCCAACCGCGCTATGCTGCCGCCCCCGGCGCCAATCGTATGAATATCGATCATCGAGACCATGAGGGGAATGCCGAATTCCAGATCCATCCCGCTTGACGGAAGGGGCTTGCCCTCCTGTACCAGCGACACGTCGAGGCTCGTTCCTCCCATGTCATAGGTAATGAGATTCGAGAATCCATCCTCGGCGGCGATTCTGGTGGCGGCAATCACACCTGCCGCGGGACCGGAAAGCACGGTGTTGAGGGGTAAATTGCGCACGCTGGCAGCGGACATCATGCCGCCATTCGACTGCATGATGAAGAGGTCGCTGGCGTATCCTCGCTCGCTGAGCCGTTCTTCCAACCGTTCCAAGTACTGGCCCACGTTCGGCTGGACGTAGGCGTTGACGACTGCCGTGCTCGTGCGCTCGAACTCGCGGAACACCGGCAGCGTCTCGCTGGACGTCACCACGTAGAGGTGCGGCCACTCGGCCTGCAAGATTTCCTTCGCCCGCATCTCGTGCTCTTGGTTGGCGTAGGAGTTCATGAAACTGACGACGATGGCCTCCACCCACTGCGCCACCAGCAATCTTCCCGCCTCTAAGACTTCCTCCTCGCATAACGGAGTCAGCACGGTACCTTCGGCGGCGATGCGTTCGGTTACCTCGAAGCGGCGGTCGCGTGGGATGAGCGGTTCATACGTCCCGGTCAGGCCGTACATGTGGGGTCGGTCGCGGCGGCGGAGCTCCAAAATATCCCGGAAACCACGCGTAGCGATCAGGCCGCAGCGTCCGCCGTCGCGTTCCAAGACGGCATTGGTGGCTACGGTTGTGCCGTGGGTGACGAGATCGATATCGGCGTATGGGACTCTAAGACCATCCAGGGCGGTAATGAAGCCGTTCGATTGATCGTCGGGCGTGGTGGCAACTTTGCCTATCTGCAGTTCGCGGCGGGCCTCATCGAGCACGACCACGTCGGTAAACGTGCCGCCAATGTCAACACCAACGAGCGTGCCCATGCGCTATGACCTTCAAAGCAATGAGATTTGTACTGTATCGTAGAGAAAATAGTTAGGAAATCAGGCCTAGGCGCTTGCCAATTTGGTAGAAATTCACGCTCCAACCCCAGCCGAATATGTGCGGCGTGAAGACGCGCGGGTCCTCCGCATTCCATAGTCTGCCTTTGAGCCGCTCCAGCGTAGGCGGGCTAAAGCTATACGGAATACCCAGAAATTCGCCTTCCGTCTCGCGACGCGTGAATGCAATAAGGCCGACAATAGCCGTGGCAATTGCCGCGAGCACACCAGCGCGTTCGCTGCGGTTAATCCGGCCGAATGGAGCAATTGACACGATGCCGAGTAGAAGAGCAAGAACAATGAGAAGTACGCGTTTCGTACTATCGGACATCCCTAGTCCCCCTGCAACCAGGTGCCGGCGAATACCGTCTGTGCCGCGCCCCGCATCAAGACGCGACCCTCGCCGTCCCACGAAATCGTCAGGTCGCCTCCGGGCAGACCGACGGTGACGGTCTCGTCCGTCAAGCCATGCAAACGAGCAGCCACGGCCGTGGCACAGGCGCCGGTGCCGCACGCCAGCGTGGGGCCGGCGCCCCGTTCCCACACCCGGACCTCGATCCGGTCGCGCCCGATTACCCGGGCAATCTCGAAATTCGTGCGCTTCGGAAACGCCGGATGGTGCTCTACTTCCGGTCCAATGGTGGTGAGCGGAAATGACTCGATGTCGTCAAGAAACGTGATCGCATGCGGGTTGCCCATCGAGACCGCCGTTATGGAAAGGTCCGTGCCGTTCACACGCAGCGGCATGTCCTTAACTGGGGTAGCGGTGGCCTGCACCGGGATCTCCGCCGGGGCGAGAAAAGGCGGGCCCATGTCCACTGAGACAGAGAAGTGCTCGTTGTCACCCGGATGCACGTTGACTTTGAGCATTCCCGCGAGCGTATCGACTCCCAGCCAACCCTCGCCAATTTCTCCCGTGTCGTAGAGGTACTTGGCAAAGCAGCGAATGCCGTTACCGCACATCTCGGCCTCACTGCCGTCGGGATTGAACATGCGGAAGCGATATCCTTGCTTTTCATCGGCATCGATCAACAGGAGGCCGTCGCTGCCAACCCCGAAATTCCGGTCACAGAGCTTTGACGCAAGGTCTGCCCAATCTCTTGCACCGTTGGCACGGGTATCTACAACGACGAAGTCATTGCCCGTACCGTGCATCTTGATGAATTTCAAGTCTTTTGCCATGGTGTGCCCCTACTCTCTGACAGTATTTTGCTATCCCCGTCAATCTCGCAAAAGCGGAAATCCACTTGCATGGGTCTTGACCGTTGTGGAGCAGCCGCGTGAACCCATCTGCGCGAATCCATTGAGAGCCATCCGATACACCGTTTGACTTAAACTAGCCCTAGTCTCTTTCGTGACTGGAATAGACAACTTTCAAGCAGTGGCATCATTTCATTTGCTGGGCCATGAGCAGAGGCACGCTTTGTGCTCGCCAGCCGACCTAACGCGGTATCAGTTCCAGCGCGGCCAGGACGCCAATAACCACAATCGCCACGGCATAGAGGTGCAGCCGCATGCGCAGTTCCTGTTCGCGCATGTCGGCTTTGGTCGCTGTTTCCAAAGCCTTGATGTCGCCTCTGACCCCATCTATTTCTGCCTTGGTCGTTGCTTCCAAAGCCTTGATGTCGCCTCTGACCCCATCTATCTCTGCCTTGGTCGCTGTTTCCAAAGCCTTGATGTCGCCTCTGACCCCATCTATCTCTGCCTTGGTCGTTGTTCCAAAGCCTTGATGTCGCCTCTGACCCCATCTATCTCTGCCTTGGTTGTTGCTCCCAAGGCCTTGGTGTCGCCTCTGACCCCATCTATCTCTGCCTTGGTCGCGAGGGTATCCCACGAATCGCCGAGGGTCTCCAGGAGGGCCTCCGCCATTTCCTTGCTGTATCCCGCTCCCCTGAGTCGCTCAAACGCTTTATGGGTATCCTTTACCGCCATAGTTCGTTGCTCCTTCGCTCGCCTGGCACCTGCGCCGCCGCTCGCATGCTCCATAGAAGCCTTCGATCCGTTCCCGCGCGGACGCCACGGCGTCTGTGCCGATCTCTATCCATTCTATGCCCTTTTGCTTGCGGAACCAAGTCTCCTGGCGCTTGGCGAGTTGGTGAGTCGCGTACTTGGTCTGTTGTATAGCCTCCGTCAGTGAACACTCGCCGTGCAGGTAGTCGGCAAGCTGCCGGTACCCTGCACTCTGCATGCTCGGTAGGTCGCTTGTGATGCCTGCAGCAAGCAGTCTCTCAACCTCATCCACAAAGCCATCTGCGATCATGCGGTCTACACGGAAGTCAATGCGCTGATAGAGCCTGTCGCGGTCGGTGCGCAGACCGATCTGCAAGACAGGATACGGCGGCGGACGCCGGGTTCGCTGGGCAGAGAACGGTTTGCCGGATACAATGCAAACCTCTAAAGCGCGAATCAGCCGCCGGGGATTGCGCCGATCAATCCGCGCGGCAGCCACCGGATCGAGACTATGCAGGCGCGCGCCCAGAGCATCAATTCCTTCCTGCTCCAATGTGTGTTCGAGCTCGGCGCGCAGCTTGGGCTGAGGCGGCACGGCAGGGAGTTCAAGACCGTCCACTATTGACTGAATATATAGTCCGGTCCCTCCCACGAGCCATGGCCGTTTCTGTCGTGCAGCGATATCCAGCAGCGCACTGTCCACATGCTCGCGCCATACTGCCAAAGAGAAAGCGGTGTTGTCCGCAGGCGCCACGTCTATACCGTGATGGGGCACCTGCAGACGCTCCGTCTTAGTGGGCTTTGCCGTACCGATGTCTAGACCGCAATAGACCTGTCGCGAGTCGGCGCTGATGATTTCGGCGTCAAATTCCGCGGCCAGAGCCTTAGCAAGCCCGGTCTTGCCCACAGCCGTCGCCCCGACAATGGCGACGAGGGCGGCTGGTGCATCACGTGCAGTCATTGGAGGCTCGATGTGGAGAGATGCGGGACTATTCACTGCCGCGCGGCGTTTCATCGACGACCGGAGGCGCTCACCCTAAATCTCTCGCGGAGACGAGGAATTGATAAGCCGCTCAAGCAACTGATTTTGGCAGCAGGCATACACCGCAGCCACTACATCTGGCTTGCTCCGAGCACTAGCTCCGGCACGAAGGCCCGCGGCGGGAGCGAGGCGATAAAGAGCGCCGCCTCCGCCACGTCTTCCGGTTGTAGCATCTTGGCGAACGCTTCCGGCGGCGGCGGCTCCGGCCGCTTTTCCATTAGCGGGGTTTCGCACGGGCCGGGGAATACCACCGAAACGCGAATGCCACGCTCGCGTTCTTCCATCATGGTGCCATGCGCCAGTCCGCGTACGCCGTGCTTTGTCGCCTGGTAAGCAATGCCTGAAACCACGTTGGGCTTCTGCACCGCGTCTGAGGAATAGTGAATGATCGTGCCGGCGCCCTGCTCGCGCATAGTTGGCAAAACCGCATCCACGAGGTTGTACGCAACCGTAAGATTATGCGCGATCATCATATCCCAGTCCGCGGGCCGCATTTCAGCAAACGCGCGGTTCTTGATATTGGTGCCCACGCTGTTGACCAGCACGTCAATCTTGCCAAACTGCTCACGCGTCCGCTCAGCCATGGCGGCCACGGCAGCACGGTCGTTCGCGTCTGTTGGCACTGCCAGCGCAGTGCCGCCACTCTCGGTGATGTCCTCTACAAGCGACGCCAGCTTATCGGCGCTGCGCGCCGCTACGACCACCGCCGCTCCCTCCCGGGCAAAGAGCCGCGCCGTCGCCGCGCCCATGCCGGTGCTCGCGCCGCCAACAATCGCTACCATGTCATTTAGTTTTCCCACGCGTCCCCAAACTCCCTTCACGGCACGTTGCTACTGCATTCGTGCCGACTCTCAACTGGATCTTCAGTCATCGCTAGTCTACGTCTGCCCCAAGTTCATCCAACAGCCCGAGCAGATAGTCACGAGCGCGCGTGGCCTCGTGGTGCACTTCTTCAATGGTTCCTTCGCCGAGTTGCTCGATCATGCAGGGACCGTCGAAGTCGTGGTCGCGCAGGATCGTAAAGAGCGCCTTGAAATCAACATCGCCATCGCCTGGCGTCACGTCCACCGAACCCTTAACGCCACCGGTCTCATCTTTGATGGACATCCCTGCCACGTATGGTGCGAGTTCCTCAAAATCGTCTTCCGGCCGCTCACCGGTATAGAAGAGCACGTTGCCCGGGTCGTAGAAGACCTTCAAATTATCGGATTGAATGCGCTTCATCAGCGCCACCAAACCCCGCGCTGTTGCCGTCACGCCACCGTGGGGCTTCATCATCACCACGATGCCTTTGTTCTTGGCATACTCGGCGGCCTCTTCCATGAGGTGCAAGAACTGATCGTAGAGCGCCTCGTCATTCGTGCCGCTATTGTGCATGAACCGCGCACCGAGTGTATGGCTGTTGTCCACGTAGCTGTGCAACGCCGAGCGCGCGACGGCTTCATCCCCCCAGGGAATGCTCGTATAGTTCTCCAGGTTCTTCAAATTGTACTTTTCCAACAAGCTGGCGAGGTTTGCCACCTGGTCTTCGGACGCGTTGGGCGGCAAAGGCGCGCCATCCCCCGCTGTCATAAATCCAAAGTGCTTGAAACCCGCCTGCGCCGTGCCCTCCATGGAAACTTCCAAGGCATATTTGGTCCAAGGTCGGCTGAAACACCCAAAGTGTATCTTCATGAATTTTCCTCTCTTGCCATTGTGCTTCGTTCAGGTTTCTATTAAAGCTAACGGGCAGAACGTAGCACGCGGCTGCGGACGCTGTCAACGCGAGGAGATGGCCGCAAGCATAGGAGGTCATTGGCATTTTGTGATGTCAACGCTCCTGCGGGCAAACTCCAGACATCTTCGGGCAAGTGGCGCAGGGCGGTTTTGGTCGGCCGCCGTCAAGCAATTAAGACCCTGTATACTTAAGCACATGCAGGAACGCTTACAAAAATACCTTGCTCGCTGTGGCGTAGCATCCCGCCGCCGCGCAGAGCGTTTGATTACCCAGGGTCAGGTAACCGTAAACGGAAAGACAATTACGGAGCTTGGCTCAAAGGTGAGTCCCGAGCTCGACACAGTAATGGTGGACGGCAGGAAAGTCGCTCCGCCGGCCGCGTCCACCTACCTGGCTCTGCACAAACCGACCGGGTTCCTGACCACGCGCGGCGACCCCCATGGCCGGCGCACCGTATACGACCTGCTGCCCGCCAACTGCGCGCACTTGGCGCCCGTGGGTCGTTTGGACTATCGGAGCGAAGGGCTACTCCTCTTTACGGACGACGGCGAGTGGGCGAATCGAGTCGCGCATCCGCGTTACGGCGGCGAGAAACAGTACAATGTCCTCGTGTACGGTACGCTGACCGCTCAACAGCGGACCGCGCTGCGAGCGCCGATGACCATTGACGGCTATCGGCTCAAGCCGGTCGCCGTTCGGATGATGGATCGCGAAGGCGAAGACACGTGGGTCTCGCTGACCCTAACCGAGGGGCGCAAGCGGCAGATTCGCCAGATGCTCGCGGCGATCGGCAAACACGCCGGGCGCCTGATCCGCATCCGCATTGGGCCGGTAAGTCTGGGAAACCTGGGCCCAGGTCAATTGCGACCGCTGACTGAAGCCGAGATCGAGCACTGGCGCGAATCGCCGCAATCCCCAGACTCGGAACGCAAAGCCTTTGCACCCGCACCGCACAGCAGGGGTGAGACTCCCGCCACCTCGAATGCACGAGGGAGCGATGACCCATCGCACGTCAGCGGCGCAGTAGGAAATCGCAATCGTGACCAATAATGAACCTCGCCTCACGATCGCCATCGACGGTACCGCCGGTTCGGGCAAAAGCGCCTTGGGCAGCCTCCTCGCTGCCCGGCTCGGCTACCTCTTCGTAGACACCGGCGTTTTCTACCGCGTCCTGACCTTGGCTGCTTTGCGCGGGCAGGTTTCCGTGGAGGATGGTCCCGCGCTGGCTGCGCTCGCAGGCACGCTGGATGTCCGCATAGAGCCGCCTACTGTCCCCGGTAGGCGACGCGCCAGAACACGACCCGCCGATGACCGCCAGTTCACGCTCTTGCTCGGCACTGAAGACGTCACCTGGGCGATCCGTTCGCCCGCAGTTGATGCGAATGTGTCGCAGGTCGCAGCGCAGCCTGAAGCGCGTGCCGCGCTGCTTCCCCTGCAACAGCGCCTGGCCCGACAGAAGAGCGTGGTGATGGTGGGACGCGATATCGGCACCGTGGTCTGTCCGGAAGCCGAGGTGAAAGTATTTCTCCAGGCCGATCTCGCCACCCGCGCGCAGCGCCGCCAACAGGAGCTCGCAGGACGGGGGACGGAAATCTCCTCCAACGACATCGCCCGGAACCTCGCTGGCCGCGACCAGATTGACAGCAGTCGAGAGACGGCGCCGCTTGCACAACCGCCCGATGCCATCGTGCTCGACACCAGCCAACTTTCCCTGGAGCAAGAAGCGGCGGCAGTCCTCGCCAGAGTCGAAGCCGTAAGGATCGATCTATTCGCAGAATAAGCGTCTTCTTGGTGGATGCTACACCTATACATACATTTCTTTAAAGAATATCTTTGAAATCTCTTGCATCATATATCTTGATATGGTTATAATTGAATTAAGAAATTTGATAACCAGTTGCTACCGGATGGTTAATCGAGTGACGCCCTGAAGATCTCGCAGGTAGAGTGCGTTTGAGCGGCACATACCACCTGGCAGCACCGACAAGAAAGGGGTTCATTGTCATGGAGAATACACCCAATAACGGCAACGGGGATGCCCACAAGGGCCCGGCGGAGCAGCCATTCTTCCGCGTCACCATCGAGCTGCGCAACTCGCCCGGCGATGCGTTTGAGAACTTGCAGGAGACGCTTAGCCAAAAGGCGAACGCTATCCTCGACTTCATCCGCCGCGGCGTGGAAATCCGGGTCGAGACCCGCGCCAAAGACGATAAAACCAAGGCCGAGCGGATAACTATCGAATAGCCATCTACGAGCTTTCAGGGCCGAAACTAGACTCGTCATTCCGACTTAACGACTGGCACTTGATGTTTACGCTTGCGGCACGCAGGTCTCCAGATATGGAGGCCTGCGTTCTATTCTGGAAAGCGGTCAATGGCAATCAATGTGTCCCACTCAGGCTAGCCTGAGTCGCCAAGATTGGCTTGGAGCCGCAAGGCCCAATTGAACACATTCTTGTCAAACAATCTCTAGTGGGTTTGTATCAAATATTGTGTCAATATTTGATACATGCTAGCATTGTTTTGTGTCGTACTCATTAATGGTTTCGATCTCTATGATGAAGCTATTGCACGTTGATCCAACTGCAAAACTGCAGAATGGGATTAGTGCCCGGGTAGGGCTTTTGTCAACCTGGTTGGTAATCCCCTTCCTCTTCGCAGTCATTCTCTACATTGTCGTGGCGATGCCTGCGCGGGCCCAGACAGATGAACTACCCTCCGTAACGGTTCGCTCCTCGGTTAGCACTGTGACGGAAGGGCAAGAGATCCCCTTTGTTTTCTCAGCCAGCAGTGTACCTGCCGATGGAGTCACAATCAACGTTCGATTCACAGTTCAAGGACCGTCATACTTTAATTCACATGATACAGAGCTACGACTCATTGACAATGCTACCCCCGCAGAGATTGCACGTATAAGTGTGGTCACTGGCCCGGACACGGGAACACAGGTCTTAGCGGGCCGGACATTAACAGTTACCGTCTTACCTGGCGACGGCTACAATGTCGGAGGTCCTTCCGAAGCAAGTGTCCGGGTACTTGAGCGGCGTGATAGCCGGCAGCCTGATGGGAATTCGCCTGCGCCACGGGCTACATCACGGGGTGCACCCACACCAAATCCCGTCATTGGCAGCACCAGCGCTGCTACCGCCACCGTTCTGCCCGGCGACAAACTCCGCATAGACCTTCACGGCCAGCCCGACGGTACTCTCGAACTTGGGATCGGCTGGGTCTCTATGGACGGCTCTCGAGTCATCCTCGTCGGCGTCATCCGCGACACTCCCCTCGGCCAGACCTATATCATCGTCCGCCATGAGGGCGACAACCGCGTCGTCCGCCGCTGGGTCTCGCCCACCAGCCCGCTGATCCATGCCATCGACTGGAATGTCGTCAACACCCAGTACACGGTGCCAACAGCAGTGCTCGCCGCTGTACCCTTGGATGACCGCTTGCCTGAGCCGAACATGCTCGCGCGTCGCTTCGACGGCGGCGATGACCGCATCTTCGCTTACGATGCCTCCCTCCAGCAGTGGTGGCACATACCGAATTGGCCCACCTTCCAGGCCCTCGGCTTCTACTGGTGCAACGTGACCGCTGCCGATGAGGGCTTCTTCGAACGCATTACCATCGGGCCGCCCTATCCGGCAACTACTGAGCCCGAGCGAGACAACTACCCCAATTGCTCTACCGAGTAAGTTTCTCCCGCTCCTCGAAAGCGAATGAGAGAAAATGCACAATGGGATGGTTCCCATCTAGAGGGAACCATCCCATCTGCTACTTCATGGGGAGAGTAAGCCCGCCCGTGGCCTGGATCAAGGCGAACGGATGCGGCCCTCGCCGCCTGCGGGATAGCGCTCCGCCGACACGACGCCGCCGAGCCCCTGGACGATGTAGTTAGCAACGACCTGCTGATACGTGACCCCAAGTGTGACGAACGCCGCGCCGCGGAACGGGTACTCGTCGCCGCCGCGCGCGAGGAAGTCGAGCGTCGCCACGTGCACCGGTCCGGCATCGGCCACAAGGTCGCCATCCTGCACCAGCCACGTGCCGTCGGCAAGTTGCACGCTGCGTATACGCGTGCCGGGCGTGACCACCTGCCCGTCGTCATCGAGCGCCTGTGCGGTACCGTTCGGATCCCAGGTCATAGTGAAACCGGCAATCTGCGGAAAGCGGCCATCGCCGCGCTCGACCCGCGAAACGGCATTCTCAAGAATCTCCTTGAACTGCTCCACCGGCACGTCCGGGACGATTGCAAGGAAATTCGAGAACGGGGCCATGCTAAAGACATCGAGTTCGTACAGCGTGCCTGGTGGAATCACGGTGTCGTTGCGAATGCCTCCGCCGTTTTGCAGCGCCACGTGCGCCGCCGGGACGTTGTAGCGGTCAGCCAATACGTTGGCTTGCCAGAGCAGCGCGTCGGCAATGAGATTGCCCTGATTGGTCTCGCGCGAGCGCACTGAACGGCGCTGACCGTCCAAGGGCACTTCCGCGATACCGACCGGAGTTCGTGCCAGCGCCCCGATGAAGTCCGCCACCGGCGCCACTACCTGCTCCTGCACTGCCGCATGAGGTTCCACGGCATCGGGGTAATCACCCCCTACCACGCGCATCGGCCCGCTGGCGGGATCAATCGCCGTGACGACTCCACTTGTATCGAATTCAACAATCAAACGACCCACGTAGGTGTACCGTCCGGGCGCAACCCCCACCGGTACGTTCCTACCGTCAGCATCCGGGACCAGCAGCGGATACGGGCCGAATATTTCTTCCCTATCACCTGGAAGCAACAGATTGCCTGCGTTCGCCAGCAGCTCATCGCCGCCTCCGGCGATCATTACGTCCACTCCACGCAGCGCGGCAGCAAGCGCAAGATCGCCCGCAACGCCCTGCAAGTGACTCACGACGATGATCTTGTTCACGCCCGCCGCTTGCAGCGCGTCGATTTCGCGCTGGACGACCGCCGCCACGTCTTGCGCCACCCGCACGTTGCGCGGACTAGATAGATAGGGCAGCCCCGGCGTGGTGGCGCCGATCACGCCGACGCGCTCACCACCAACTGCAAGGATAGTGCTGCTGGCAATGCGCCCTGTAGCTACCAGTTCGGCCAGGCGCGGTTCGCCGCTGAAGTCCAGGTTAGCGCTGAGAAATGGGGCCTGGGATGAGGAACCGCGAATTGCATCTGCCAAGACGTCCGGGCCGAAATCGAACTCATGGTTTCCCAGCACGATTGCGTCGTAGCCAATCAGATCGAGGGCAATAATGTCGTAGAAGGGCGCGGACCTGCGCGCCAGGCTAGCGCTGAACTCCGGGCCCGCCCGAAAATTATCACCGGCCGAGAGCACCAACACGCCACTGCCGCTCTCTTGCGCTTCCTGTCGCAGTTTCGCCACCAGCGCGGCAAAGCGAGCCGCGCCGCCGAAGTCCTCAAGACCCCTTCCGGCATTGATCAACTGCGATTCACCATCGTTGTTATGTAAAATTGTGAGACGAAACACCTGGGGCGTCGGATTGGGGACAGGCGTTGCAGGCTGAGCGGTTTCGGTGGTCGGTTGCGGAGTTGGGCTCGGCGTGGTTGCCGGCTCGGCAGTTGCACACGCGGTCAACGCGAGAATGGTCGCAAGCGCAAAGAGAAGCAAATAGGCTAGAGCGTGTCTGGATCGTCCCATCGTCATATGGTCCCTCGTGATGGAAATAGCGACGTAGTCGCACCTGTCGTGCT
Organism: Chloroflexota bacterium; assembly: GCA_965221905.1. GTDB lineage: Bacteria > Chloroflexota > UBA11872 > VXOZ01 > VXOZ01 > VXOZ01. Next base: position 983,514 of record OZ244922.1, on the reverse strand, counting down.
ACGGCATTAGCTCAGAGGTGGAAAAAGCGTCACTGGCGGGGAGGCGGTGACGGCTGTATCGCTGCAGCCGCAGGTTGTCCAATTCCTGTCGAGCGTCTAATGTCACGCACGCGTAGCACGAGCGCGACGCTCATCAAGACGATAGAACCAAGCGAAAAGAGCGGCTGGATCGGCTCAAAATAGGTCAACGCGCCGCTGGCGCCTGCCAAGGCAAGCACCACTTTGTTGCAGACCGGACAGCCGACACCGATGAAAAGCAGCAGCCCACTGCCGAGCGCTTTCGTATCCTGAGGCGGGCAGACCGTCGGCACGCCGTACGTCGCGCCCAGCACAACCGCCAAGGCAGTAATGATGCCAAGGAAGAGGTAGTCCGTGGGCCGCGCATCGAGCGGGCGGACGAAGAATTGGTTCGGGATTACGCCGCTGGGAATGCCAACCAGCAGCAGCACCGCCAGCCCCATCCCGCCACCGTATAAGAGCGATTTCCACACCATAGGACGCTGTAGCATCTATTCCTCGCCAGTCACCGCATCAAATTTTGCTCGCAAGCCGCCGCATTTTTCTTCCGATGCGCCGGTCTCATCTACTTCGTCCGGTTATGCCATCCGCCTGGCGGTAAGGATAAGACGGCTGCTTTCCGGCGCCAGCGGCTCACCATCCAGGCTGCCGAAGAAGCCGAGCCGTTCCATGCCGGCAATATTCAGCATGCGCTCGAGCTCATGCGGCAGGTAGACGCGCACCTTGAGTTCGCGCTCGATGCGCTCGCCATCAGGCGTAATTATGACGCGGCTCGTGTGTTGGCATCCCGTCTCGTAGTCCATGCGATTCCTATTCACCATGGCGTAGCCGGTGGATGCCATCTCCGAGTCCTCCCAGGCCTGCTTCTGGTAGGTCTGAATCGGATTAGCCATCTCCATCACGAAACGGCCGCCGGGACGCAACACCGCCGCCACGTCGTTCAGCACCTTCTGGTCTTCTTCATCGCTCTCCAAGTATCCAAGCGCCGTAAACCAATTGACGACACCGTCGAACGCGCAGTCGAACGGCAGCGCGCGCATGTCGCCCTGCACAAGGTTGACGTCCAAACCGCGTATCTGCCCGTCCTTGTATGCCTGGCGCATGAGCACGTCTGAGCGGTCCAACCCGATCACGGAATAGCCCTGGATCGCCAGGTGAATGAGATGGCGGCCCTGTCCGCACGCCAGATCAAGCAAGGTCGACCCCGGCCGCAGCTCCAGCAACCGCTCGATAGCCTCCACCTCCGGCACCGTGTAACGGTCGCCGGTCAAGTCGGCGTATGTCGCCAGATAGAGTTCATCGAAACGGTCGCGATTTGCCGAACCCTGTGCACGCATGCAGTCTTACGCTTTTTACCAATCTGAACCGAAGTATGACAGTTTGGTTAGCTCTGTGACTAACCATTAACCGCTAACTCGCTTTCGTAGACACAAGAGTCACGCGCGTATACCGTCTTGTTCCACAGTCATAGCCGTGCGTGACTCTTGCCTTCGGACGGATAACAGATTTCTTCCCTTAGGATACTACGCATTCGCTGTAGGCGTCTCTTTATTGGCGATCGCACACAGGGCACTGGGACTAATCTGCGCTAGCCGGCAACGGAAGTGGAAAATTAGCATGGCGGACGCCTGACGTGTTTGCCCGCTACGTGCTCTGTAAAAGTAATCGGAGGTTTTTTGCGTATGTGACATGTTGTTACTATTTTCGATGTCTTATTGCTTGACTTTGGTCAATTGTATGCTACATTTGAACTACTACAAATGTACGTGAGAGGGGTAGGGGATCGTGAAGGTTCATCTGAATGAGCCTTCACGATCTGGAAGGAACGGGCTAATGCTTGCAACTGGCGTGCTCGTGCTCCAATTCCTGGTGGGTGGCGTTTTTCTCCTTGCTGCCCCCGCCAAGTTGCTGCACCTGTCCGAGTAAAAAGCAGCCGCGCAGGGATTTGGTCTTGTGCCGGCGCGCGCGCTCCAGCCGGTGAGTGGCGCGATCCCCGTATTGGAACTCATCTGCGGCACTTTGCTCGTCACGGGCCTTGCCGTGGCATGGGGTGTGTGGTTGGGCGTAAGCCTAGTGGCAGCTTTCATCGTAGCCTCGTCCGTGGCGTTAGCACAGGGCCGGGGCGGGATCGATTGCTACTGCTTCGGCGCGGGCCGTCAGCCGCTGGGCAAAGCCACCATCATCAAGCAGGTCGTCATCCTGACATTGCTTGTACTCCTGGCGCCCACTGCCGGTGCAACTTGGCTAGTGGAGGCCGGCCTCACTGGGGACGCCAGCAGCGTGGCAGGAGCTACCTTGTTCGTGGTCGGGGCGTGGGCGGTGGCTTTCGTCGCCGCCGAACTGCTGCGGCTGCGCACTATTTCCCAATCATATTGAAGGAAAGCAACTATCCGTCGTTCCGGCGCAAGCCGGAATCCAGGCGGGGCGGAGGGGCTAGGCTCTAACACACTATGGTGAGCATTCGCGTATCCGTTCGTGCTGAGCTTGCCTGTCCTGAGCTTGTCGAAGGGTCGAAGCATCAACGGCAACCGGTCGCCAAAGTGGACCAGGAGGCAGAAGTCATGGAAGGCATCTGGCTGGCATCGTACCTGTTGCAATGGGTCCTCATCGGCCTGCTCGCCTTCGTCGTCATCGGCCTCATGCGGCAGATTGGCGATTTGCGCCTACGCGTCGGGGAAGAGCGCGAGAACGGTATCGCGGTCGGTGACAAAGCGCCGCTCTTCCAGGGAGAGGGTCTCAATGGGGCGGTTGACCTGGAGACCATGGTTGGCGAACGGCTGCTGGTGCTGTTCGTCCATCCCACCTGCCCGCCCTGCAAGGAACTGTTTGGAAGCCTCAATGGGGAGATGGACCGCATCCAGGAACGTGGCGCGCGCTTAGTGCTCGTAAGCGGCGGCAGCCACGAGCAGAACCGGGAGATGATTGCAGAATTCAAGCTCTCGTGTCCGCTGGTGATCCAGCAGGAGCACGAGATAGCCGACTTGTACGGCAGTAGTTGGACGCCGTACGGTTTCGTGGTCGATGCCGATGGCAAAGTCGCTGGAAAGGGGGTGGTGAACAATGTGGATGTGCTAGGCGAGCTGCTCGCTACTGATGTGACGACCGGCAGCTTGCCAAAGAATGTGAGCGCGTGACGTCTGCACGCGAAGTGTAACGACGCCCCACGCGAGAGTCGCATCAGAGACGCAATGCATGCAAAGCATGGGAGGTAAAACCCATGGACAAGCTTATTGCGAACGCGAGTATTAGCCTGGCGAAAGCCAGCATGAACCGACGTGGATTTCTGGGAAGACTTGCCCGAGCAGCGGGCGGTGCTGCCGTTCTAACTGCTGGTTTTGCCACTGTAGCACGTGCCGATCATTGTGGAGGGAGCCACTTTTGTGAAACTGCCCGGTCAAATGAAGATGGATTCTGCGGCGACTCCCATTGCGTTTTCCCCAAGAAAGCGAGGTACTGGAGGCAAGAAGGGAATGACTGCTACACGGGAGCAAATTGCCCTGCTCTCTATAGCTTTCGCGACTGCGAAGCTGAGTGTTGAATTCATGAATACCTCAGCCTTCGCTTTACAGGAAGCCTAGGCAGGAGAACAAGCGCAGAGCCCCTGCATGGGGGGAACTATTGCCCTCCATGGGTGCTCTGTCGCCCGTCTTATGGTTTGAGCGTGCTGGGGGAATATGACCAAGAGTCGAACACTAAGGATGTTTGCAGTGATTTCACGCCGATTGTTTGTGGCAAGTTTAGCAGTCCTCGCTGCCGGATGCAGTGTGCCGCGGTTACATTTCTCAGTACCAGGCCTTCCCCAAGAAGCTGCACTCACTTGGGCGGCCTCAAGTCAGTATACTGGCCTAGCTAGTCCAAGAGGAGTCGGTGGCGAGGAGCAACTGCAGCGAGCGCTGTCAGCACTTGAGGAGGACAAGGAGAACCTGCACGGTCCTAAGCAAGGCAGGTATAGTCTAACTTTGCGGCATGTGGAGCAGGCACCGGCATTGGACGAAGCTGCGGCGTGGCTGCACGAACTCGACGCGGACCTCGTGACCGTGTCACCTGGGCGGGCGAGGGCATTGGGAGAGATGGGTGTGTTGCTGCCCTTAGAGCAGTTTAGCAGCTTTGATGGCCCTGCACCTGACCGCATATTCTTCCCAAGTGTGCTCGATCAGTTTCGAACACAGAGTGCACTCTACGCCTTGCCGTTAAATGCCGGCCCGCTAATGCTGTACTACGATCCCGACTACTTCGAATTGGAGCAGGTGCCACTAGTGGACGGTAGCTGGGACTGGAGTGACCTTGTAGACAATGCGGTGAAACTGACGAGGCGTAGGGAGGATGGCTCAGTGCTGCGCTGGGGGCTGGCAACGCATAGGTATGGGATCTGGTGGGCGCTGTGGCAGAACGAAGCGGCGGCGGTGGAGCCGGCGACGCTGCAGTGCCAGTTGCAGGAGCCGGCAGCGATCGAAGCGCTGAAGTTCTTCCGTGGGCTGATCCATACCCATCGCGTCTCTCCGGCTGTAAATAGAGACTTATGGAAACTAATCTTCGAGTCAGCGGGGTTTCCGCCGGCGATGGTGTATGAGATTCCACCGTTTCGTCCTCCGCGCGGACACTATCATCTGGCGGAGATACCGCGAGGCACAGTGCGCAGCGTGCCAGTGTACGCGCAAATGGGGATCGCAATTGCTGCGCGGACAGCCAAACCGGAGGCGGCCTACACCGCGCTCAAGGGTTTGGTGCATGTAATGCAGCAGTTTGTCGTAGTGCCTGCGGAAAGGGAGGCGGTGGCGCGACTAGGGGAATTGCGGCCAGACCTCCAACCGGAAGAGGTTGAGGCGATCCAGCGGTCGCTAGAAGCTGGACGGGGGCTGCCACGGAATGTGCCGGCTTGGCATGCCATGGACAATGCAGTTGGCGACCTCGTGCGCGGCGACGACGTTGCTACTGTCGTCAACCAAGCCTGTTCCTTCGTACGCGAGTACCAGCAGACGGGGGGCTCGGATCGCGAGTAAGCGGTGTGTCTCTGCTGATATCTTGCCGACACTAGCTCAGCCTTCGCCACAGTAGTAGCGCGGGGGACAAGCCCCCGCGCTACGCTCTGGCTGTCACTCTTGAATGTGCTGACACTTCCGTTGACGGACTCTACTATTCACGTTTCACAAAGAATTAGACGAAACGCCTCAGTCCGTCATTCCGGCGCAAGCCGGAATCCATCTTCGCTGCACCCCCTGGACTCCGGCTTTCGCCGGAGAGACGATTCTCGTGTCGTCTATCGCGTTCGTCTTTGATGCATGAGCTGTCACTGCTCGTGACAGAAATACGAAATGGGTAAGGCGGCCGATAGGTAGCCAGCACTTCTTGCCGTTTCACGTTTCCCTATTGTCAGCGATTCACCTGACACTTTCAGGCATGGCAATACCTGTAAGTCCAACCAAGTCCTTTGGGAGACCGCCCTGCCGTTAGGCATACTCCAGCGCCACGCCGAGGGCTTCGGCGGGGAGGTTGATGGCGACTTCGGCGGCTTGGGGGGCTTGGTCGAATGGAAAACGGTGGGTGATTAGCGGCGCGACGCGCACTTTACCGGCGGCTTGGAGATCCAGCAGGGATTGCAGGTTGCGCTCTTGGTCCCAGGGCACGAAGCGAGACGGGTAGTCTGCCTCGCCGCGCAGGTAGTCGCGCTCGCGGCTGCCGGGGCCGCGGCCGTTCACCCAATGGATGTTGATTTCCTTGGTGTGGGGGTCGGCGTCCGGGTGCGTGGGCGTGAAGTCCCAGATCACGCGCCCGATCAGCAGCACGCGCCCGCTCTCCCGCACCAGCCGCACCGCCAGGGAGGCCGGACCGCGCACCCGCGCCGAGGTCGCGATGAAAACCGCGTCCGCGCCCCTGCCGTCCGTGAAGTCAGCCACCGCGGCGGCTATCTCGTCGTCGCTGCCTCCGGCCGTCGCCGCCGCGCCGAGTTCACGGGCTTTATCCAGGCGGAACTCATGGAGGTCAACGCCGAGCGCCTGCCCACCCGTAACTTGGACAAGCTGCGCCGCGATCTGCCCCACCATGCCGAGGCCGAGCACCACCGCCGTCTCGCCCGGCAGCAGCACCGCGCGGCGGATGGCGTGGAACGCCGTGAGACCGACGTTCGTGGTCGCGGCCTCGATGGGCGCGAGGCCCGGCGGAATCTTGGCAAACGAGTGCTTGGGCACGTACCCTTGCTCGGCGTGGAAGCCGAAGCCGCCGCCTGCCGCCGCGACCAGATCGCCCGGCTGGAAGCGGTCTTGCAAGTCAGGCGACACCTGCAGAATCTCTCCGGCGGACTGGTAGCTGTGGGCCTTCTCTGAGAACGCGCCGGGGTCTTGCCCTTCCTGCAGCGCCTTGCGCCGCCGCCCGACGCCCGCCATCTCGGAACCGGCCCCAAAGACCGAAGCCAGCGTCCGAATCACCACGCCGGACCCTTGCAGCGCGGGCTCCGGCACCTCTTTGATGTAGATTTCGCCGCGATTGTTCGAATAGAGGGCACGCATTATGTGAAGCTTCTCCAATCCTTTTCTGCTGTCTCAATCGAATGGTCGTTTTAACATTCAACTTGCACAATAGGCCGTTCGCCCATGGCATGCCTGCTCTGTGTATTTCGAAGACTGAGCCGAACGAATACCCCTAGTCATAAACCGTTCGCCCTGAGCTTGTCTGTCCTTTGTATGCCGATGACTGAGCCGAACGGAATACCCCTAGTCATAAACCATTCGCCCTGAGCATGCCTGTCCTGTGTATGCCGATGACTGAGCCGAACGAATACCCCTAGTCATAAACCGTTCGCCCTGAGCGTGCCTGTCCTGAGCTTGCCGAAGGATCGAAGGGTAAACGGTATCTCCTTCAAGTTGGCAAATTGCCATTCATGCTTCGACAAGCTCAGCACGAACGGTTAGAGACTTTCACTATCACGAGTAGACTTCACCGCGATTGTTCGAATAGAGGGCGCGCATTATGTACAATTCCTCCAGTTGTGTTTGCCTACGAGACTGGCTGCTCGCCATGCTGGAAACGTGCTAGAGTTTCGTTCACCCTTCGACAAGCTCAGGGCGAACGGGATCGTTCCCAATTTGACTAGAACCGTTCGTGCTGAGCTTGTCGAAGTATGGACGGTTCGTCTCGCCTAACGCCAAAAGTATGACACGTCTAGCACGAACCGAACAGGCGAGACCGCTAAGTATGTCTAAAAGCACCCGCCACCAGCCGCTTTAGACACAAGCTGTCAACAGTTGTTGCAGCCATCATCTTACTATTCATAGCGGTATCACCGGCAGCGTCACGTGAGACGGCCTGCCGTGGTCGTGGAAGATCGTCTGCTGAGCCGAGAGCAGTGTGCCGTCGGCATACTCGTCCAGGCCCGTGTTGTGGTTGCGGTCGAAGTTGGGGAAGTCGCTGCTGGAAATGTCGATGCGGATGCGGTGACCGGCCCTGAAGAGGTTGCTCGTCGGATTCACCTGGATCGTGTATTGATAAACTGCATCCGGCTCGATGAGCGTGGGTTCCGTATAGGAATCCCGGTAGCGGGCGCGCACAATGCCGTGGCACAGCTCCTGCGCGAAGCCATCCGGCCACACGTCGATGAGCTTGACCACAAAGTCCGTATCGCGGGCGGATGACGCCGCCCATAGCTTCACCGTGATTGGCCCGGTGACCTCCAGCGGTGTCTCCAGCGGCGGCGTAGCATACGACAGGATATCGCGCCGGTGCTGCAGCGCGCGCTGGTCGTGGGGCTCTTGCTGACCGGGACCGGTGTAGAGGGTCATCACGGGATCGCGTGGATCGTAGGTATATGCGTCCGACGGCTCGTCCGTAGGCGCTTCCCGCGAGAGTACGCCGTCGCCAAAGGGCGTGTTCGCCTCGCCGCCGCTGTGGAAATAGAAATCGGTGTACTGCGTGCGCGCCAGCGGCCACTCGTTCTCGCCGCGCCACGTATTCGCGCCCATCACGAATAGCTGGATCGGCGGCCAATCGGCGATGCCGCTGGGGTCGTCCTTGAGCCAGGCGCGGAACCAGGCATCGGCAATTTCGTAGTAGTCGCGCACCGCCGCCGGGCCGAAGTCTACCGAACCCACCGTGCGGTTCAAGTCGGCGGTAGTATGCGTATATGGGCCGATGATGAGGTATTGGTTTTCGCGGGCGTGGGCCGTCATGCCGTTGGCCTTCATACCGGTGAACTGCTTGATGGTGCCAATCTGCTGATCGTACCAGCCGGTCATGCTCAACGCCGGCACATTCACGTTGCGGTGCTTTTGCAGAAAGCCGAAGTGGTCCTGAGCATGGTCGGTCAGCCAGTGGTGGAAGTGCGGCTTCATACCGGAGAGCACGTCATCGGGAATGTCCAGCAGCGGCAAATACCAGAGCCACTTGCTGCGGTCCTGCTCCAGCCAAATGCGTTCCGCGTCCGCATTGGTGGTCGGCCCTTTGGTATCGCCAATGTGGATACGCAGGTCCGGCGCCAGCGAGTTTATGGTCCACCACAGCACGCGGCCGAGCCGCAGCACCCCGCCAAGCTCGCGGTCGAGCAGGTTCGCGGTAATGCCGCTGGCGTACATGGTCGCGAGACTCGGCGGTCGGGTGGGCGCAAGTTCCCACTGTGTCCAGCCGTTGTAGGAGTTGCCAAAGGTGCCGACCTTGCGGGTGGAACCGGGCAGGCGCGCCGCCCACTCCACCGTGTCATAGCCATCCGTAGCATCATAGGTGTCGCCGCGGTAGAAGCCGGGACGAAACTCGCCATCCGACGCAAACCGCCCCCGCACATCCTGCACTACGGCGATATACCCCCGCGCGGCATGACCCTCGCTGAGATCATGCGGGCTCTTGTTGTAGGGCGTCCGGCACAACAGCACGGGAAATTCACCGGGCGCGTCAGGCCGATACACGTCAGCGCGGAGAATGGTGCCATCGCGCATTGGCACGGGAACGTTTTCTTCTCGCGTTACGGCATACGTGTTGTCAGTTTGTGCCATAGGATTTCCTCGTGACTCTGGTAAACAACGTGTCACTATGCCAATACGGAACGGGCATCCATCCCTCTAGCTCCGGCAGCGCAGGTTTGCAACCTGCGGCCCTTTCCGTCATTCCGGCGAAAGCTAGGATTTAGGACATTGCGACGCTATGCAGGTCAGCTATGCACTACAGACTCGACGCAGTACAGGACTCTCAAACGAGCCGGTCAGCACCCGGCACAAAATCTGAGATAGGCTTACCGGTTAGCTGCATGTAGAGCGCATCGGGGCAAAGCTCGATGTCCTGCCCCCAAGCAACTGATCCGAGCGGGGCAATATAATCCGTCTCAAAGTTAGCGCGGTCATTCCACACCTCGAACACGCCGCGTTCTGCTAAATGCGCTAGGTCGACTACCCCGGCCGCGCCATCCGAAAACCGTAGGCAAATCCGGTAACCCTCCCGGGGTTCAACTACGGTTGATCGAAACATGCCAATTCTCCAAGTCATTCCCACGCACGCTGTGCCACCGGTCCGATGCCCAAACCAATCAATCAAAGCGCACGGCGAACTTCGCCGGGTCCTGTCCGACGTGCTTGATAACAATGCGAGCATTCTCCGTATGATCGTGCGCGCTGTAATTTCCTTCAGCAAAGACATGTCCTGCTAGTTGGGGGTTTTTGAACGGCTTGCCAGATGGATGTGTGGGATCCTTGGCAACGAGATAACGGCTGTTTCGTCGAATGGGAAGTGAGTCTACCTGGAGAAGGTTATTCCGCATGAGCCAGCCTGTGACTTCGACCACAACATGACTCCATCTCTTGATAAGACGATGGGAATTGTCTGGAAACCGTATCTCCATAGGCCTGGGAGAAACTCCGTTCACGGCTGCCGGTTTCAGGGTTGCAAGCGATTGCCAACCACTCAATTGCGGAGCAGGAGGCTCCACACTAGGAACATCAGGTTCCACCTGTGGCGGAGTATCCGGTGGCTGGGAAGAAAACCGAGTCGAAACATCCGGTGACGGGGACGCCTGCTCATGCACAATTTGGGCGAACGCCCTCAGCATGTATGCGCGAAACTGCTCTCGTATCGCTTGAGTTGCCCTCCCCTCATATACACATCCGATAATAAACCGGACAAACTCGTCAGAAGGACTTGCAAGTTCTTCAGCAATCAATCGCTTGATTCTGGCCGTGTACTTCAATTCTCTTGCAGTGTTGACAAGCTCATCTAGGCCAAAGTTAGCTTTCTTGAATCGCTCTAGCCAAACCACCTGACCTTCACCAAAGTCAAGCATGTCAAAAACAAAGAATGGCTCTTGGTCCATCTTGTTGTCTTCATCGAGGTCCGAGAAAAACTGATAGATGATACCGTCTGTAAGAATGCCAAAGCGGGCGTCAGTTGTGAGAAAATAGCGATGTAGTTGGGCCTGCATTCTCTGGTTTAAGTTTGTGCCGTAGGTCTTACACTCGACGAGGATTGCAGGTTTACCCTCCCTCATGAGGGCATAGTCAACCTTTTCATCCTTCTTCGTTCCTACATCTGCGGTAAACTCCGGCACTACTTCGGTCGGATCGTCAGTTGCGTAGCCCAACATTTGAATGAACGGTAGAACGAGCGCATGCTTGGTAGCCTCTTCAGTATCGAGGTGGTCAAGTCTCCTGGCGAAATTGTCGGAGAGTTTGCGCACTTCACCCAAAAAGCCCATTTTGCCCACATCCTGCATTTAAGAGTTCTCCCGTTTGACCCTCATGGCACAGAAGCTTCTATGCACGAACATAGACTGATAGCTGTGCACTACTGGCTTCATATTAGTCAGTCACAAAGTAGGGGTCAAAAAGACGAGACGTTAAATGACTTTTCCATTAGGTCTGCTGCCCAATGGGGCGAGTGACCGCTATGGGGAATTGACACATTCTGAATGTAACCCTATTTGGCGACTTCCACCACCGGTGGGGTGATGAAATCGTGGTAGCGGTCAGCGACGTGAGCGTGCTGGGTATCGCCGGTGTGGAGGTAGACGCGGAAGTTGCAATCGAGGCGCGCGCCTTCGGGGAGCACGTAGCTGCCGTCCACGCCGGGGTGTCCCAGAAACTCGCGCCAGGCGAATGAGTTTGCATGCATCAGGCCGTAATTGCGCATGTGCCAGTAGGTGGGATAGCGGAAGCTGGAGGGGTGGTCGAACACCGCAACGCCCACGGTCTTGCCGTCCACGGGCCCTGCATAGTCCATCCACTGGGCGCGATTGCCGAAGCATTCGGTTTCGCCTCTGCCGCCGTACGCGTTTTCGATGGTTCCATCCGCATCCGCGTCCATGCTGCTGGCAACCCGCACGGAGAGCATGGCGCCTTCCTTCGTATCGCCAAAGCGCACGGGGCCTTCCGTAGCATGGAAGGTCACGGCGATGTCCAGTATGCGCGCGTCCGGCGCAGGGGCGTACACGACCACGCGCTTTTCTTCCGCCACCACCGGCTGCTCGTCGCGGCTTACCCAGTAGCTGCGCGAGCGAAACGCGCCGCAGACCGGGCCGTTTACAAAGGCGGTACCCGCACCAAAGGCAGGGAGAAAAGAGTCGTGGCGCTGGTAGCCGTGGGCGTCGAGTTCGCTCCAGAAATCCACGCCGTTCACATCGCCGTGCGCGACGTGGATTGACTTATGGTGCGGGTGGTCGTGCTTCTCGCCAGGTATGTCGGAAACCATAGGATACCCGCGCGTCATACCTTTGCCCGTAGGACCGATCACGGGGTAGAGAAAGAGCTTGTTGTGCGTTTGGGCGTGGTGGTACGTAGTAAAGAGCTCGCCATTGAGGTGAATGTCCAGGCCGTACTTGCCGTCAGCCACGGTCACGGCGTCGTCATTCCCGCGAAAAGCTTGCCCCGTACTCGATACGGGGCGGGAATCCAGACCACCCTTCGCGCCTTCCTCCAGCGTGAACGACCGGCTGGCATTAGCGGCAAGCGCGGGCAGAATCCAGGCCAGACGGACACCGTCTGCGGTTTGCACCGCCTGTGCGGGGAGCGTTTCCTTGCTCTCGTCTGATACCACGACGTAGTCGCGGGCCGGATCGAGCCCTTCGCCGTCGACCCAAACCGGACAATGCCGCCGCTCGTGATTACCGGCGCGGACTGTGAACTGCATACGTGCCATAGAACAGACTTTCTCTTGGTGGGACGTTTAACACGATATGGCTCATCCGAAGTACTAGCAATGAACATAGGCGCTGGCGAACGCCTTGTCAACCAATGGCCGCCAACAATCCTTCATCCAAGCTCTTGCGAAAGCAAATCTGCAGGCAGAATTGCATTCGGCCAACGCGAATGTCCGCGCACGGGCACTTTCACGGACGAGGATGGCACGTAAGATTCCGAAAAAGAATTATTGACACAGTTATTCTTGCGGTACTGTGCTACAATACAGCATTGATAAGATGTGTGTTTGGAGCATTTTGACGAAAGGAGGCCACACAATCAGCGCTTCCCAAGGGCTGTGACGCTCTAAGCCGGTCCTCGTTCTCGTTTTCAGTTGGCTTAGCAACGCACAGCTACAGTGTACGTACGCCATTGACCGGAGGAGGTCATTTGCGATGAAGACACGATCGAATTTGCTTACGCGTAGGCGCCTGTTCATTGGCGCCGGTGGCATGGCTAGTGTGCTGGCGCTCGCTGCCTGCGGCGCAATGCCGGCTGCCACAACTGCGCCCGCAGAAGAAATGGCTGAGGAGCCCAAGGCCAAAGAGGCCATGCCCGAGGCCGTGATACCCGTCATCAACATCGATGAGTACTTCACCGAGTCCGACGGGCGCCACGCGCCGTACCTGGCCACGCTCGATCTGGCCGAAGAGGAGTTGAACGTCGAGTTCAACGTAATTCCCGGTGAGTATAGCGGCATCTGGGACCGGCGGAAGACAGCCTTTGCCGCCGGCACGGCCGACGTGGACATTTCAATGAATCAGGTCAACTGGGTCTTCTTTGGCGGGTTCAACGGCATGTTCGTCGACCACATACCGTTGATGCAGCGTGACAATATCGACATCAGCCGCTACTATCCCGCTGACATCAAAGCCTGGAGCTGGGCCGGCAAGTTGTACGCCATCCCCACCCAATCCGGCGGCGAGTTGGTGCTCTTTAACAAGCAGTTCTTCGATGAAGCCGGTCTGAATTATCCGGACGGGCAGTGGACCTATGACGACATGATCGACATGTGTCAGAAGCTGCACAAGCCTGAGGACAACCGCTGGGCCGTGCGGGTCGGTCAAAACAGCCTCTTCTACATGGCCAGTACGTTCATGCTCAATTTTGGCGGAGAGGAGTTGACCGAAGACGGCAACAGGGTACTCTACGGCGAAGATCCAAAGTCGCACGCCGGCGCCCAGTTCAACGTGGACCTGCACCTGAAACATGAGTTCACACCGCCGAGCGAGATAGTCAGAGAGCTTCTGGCAGGCCGGTCCGGTATCGGCATTCTGGAGCTTGGGCACATCGCCATGGAGTTCAACGGCGTCTTTCGCTACAACGCCTCCCAGCAGCACTTGGGTGAAAACCTAAGTGTGACCAGGCCACCCCGTGGTGAGCGCGGCACGGCAACCGTGGTCGGCAACGCCCACTCCGTCATGGGTCTTTCCAAAGTGCAGGATTCCGTGTGGGACTTCCTGAAGTGGCTCGGCTCGGATGAGGGCGCTACCGGTTCCGAGTACTTTGGCTGGACGTCCTGGCCCTCCATCATCGAGCACGCCTCCCACCCCGGGTGGGCGTCGCGCTTCGAAGGCACAAACGTCCAGGACGCCATCCAGGCGTGGGCCGAGGAAGGCCACAACTTCCTGCGCCTGCCTGAGTTCAACGAGGCCTGGGGGCCGCTGCAGCAGCCATGGTACAGCGCGCTCAGAGGCGAACTTACCGTGCCTGAAGGCCTGCGCGAATCGGCGAGAATTCTCCAAGAGATTATCGACCGCCGGCCCGACGAGCATCGGGAATAGTAGGTCGTCTGAGGCGTAGTAACCGGTTAAGGTTGCCAATCGCCTCGTCGGTCCGACACGAGGGAGTAGCTTACAAGGCTATTCCCTCGTTCGTTTGACAGGAGCACAGTTCCGGCCAAAGGGTATATAATTGCGTCAAGAATTACCGGCGTGAATTGTGCACTGACGTGTGTCGAGATTCTCTGAATACTTGGACAAACAGGAGTGGGTGTTATGGAGCGACTTGCCCTGCATGGCGGGACACCGGTTCGGGACGGCTCGAAGCGTTGGCCGAAGTGGCCGCAATACGATGAACGCGAACTGCGCAACGTGCAAGAGGTCTTCGAGAGTAGAACGTGGGGCGGCACAGCGCACGGGCCCATGAAGACCGCGGCGCAGGAGCAGTTCGCCGCCTATCACGACGCCCGATTCGGCATTGGGCTTATCAGTTGCACCGCCGGCCTGGAGATTGGACTAAAGGCGTTTGGCGTCGGCGCAGGAGATGAGGTGATCGTACCGGCCTTCACGTTCATCGCCACCGCATTTGCGCCCATGTACCTTGGCGCGACTGCGGTAATGGCGGATATTCATCCGGGTTCGCTATGCCTTGATCCCGACCGCACCGAAGAGGCCATTACGCCGCGCACGCGCGCCATCAGCCCGGTGCATTATGGCGGCTACCCAGCGGACATGGAACGGTTTGAGGAAATCGCCCGCAAGCACGACCTGGCGATCATCGTCGATGCCGCCCATGCCCACGGCGCGGAGTGGAAGGGCAAGAAACTTGGCGGCATGGGCGACGCCAGTTCCTATAGCTTAGGCGGCGGCAAGAACATGAGCACCGGCGAGGGCGGCATGCTCACCACCAACCACGAGGAGCTTGCCGAGCGCTGGCTCTATACGCTCTCCAGCTTTGGCCGAGCCAAGGGTGAACCGGGCTACGTGCACTACGAGTTGGGCGGCCACTACCCCATGAACGAGTTCCTGGCGGCAATTCTGCTGGGGCAACTGTCACGCTTCGACGAACAAACGAAGAAGCGCAACCGCAACGCAAAATACCTCTCCAACCTCTTGGCGCAAATAGACGGCATCGAGCCGCCGCCGATTCCGCCCGAGGTCACCCAGCACGGGATGCATATCTATACGTTCCGCCTAAAGCCGGAGCAATTCGGCACGGACAAAGAGACCTTCCTACGCGCTGCCCACGCGGAGGGCGTGCCGGTCTCCGGCGGCCACCCGCGGCCGATCTATGAGAATCCTATGCTCGACCTTGAATCCGGCGACATTGTCGGCGGCGCGGGAAAATTCCGCGTGATGGATTGTCCGGAGTCCGAGCTTGTCACTAGGGAAGAGGGCATCGCCATGGGCCACGTGACCCTGCTGGCGGAAGAGTCGGACATGGACGATATTGCGGAGGGCATCGCCAAGGTGCGCCGCCACGTGGACCAACTGCAACGAGTTGCCGTGTAGAGTCTCTTCTTTGCGTCGGAGCGTGGCGCGACCGGCGTCCTGCGTAAGACTGCGGCAGCAGAAGAAAGTCCCTTCTCCCCGAGGGAGAAGGCTAGGATGAGGGTTTTTCCCCGGCAATCCGGCCCCGTGCTGCCGTATCGCACTGGCGTGACCCGCAGATTCACCGCCAACCCTCCGGGCCGCGACTATCTGCTCGTCTGTCCTGCAGGCTCTGCTTGAGCTGCTTCCAAGTGCAAGTGCTCACGGCAAAAGGCAGACGCCCGGTGGATGCGGTCGCGCACCTTCTCATCAGAGCGCCCCGCATGCAGTGCATAGGGGTGAAGCTCCACCACGAGGTTGCCCCCAAAGCGGCTGCGGCTCAATTCGTTAAGAAAGTCCGCAAGCGGCAGCGTGCCCTCGCCGGGAAAGAGGTGTTCCCGGCCATTGTATTCGTCCGAAAGGTGGATATGCCGCACCGTAGTGTGTAGCTGTTGCCACGCTTCCAAGATGTCGATTTTCGAGACGCCAAAGTGCGTCGTATCCATCGTCAGCGCCGGAAAGGAGCGCATGGCCTCCGGGTACCAAAATTCGTGAACGTCCCGCTGCAAGATTCCCAAGCGTTTCACCAATATGCGGGGCATATTCTCGACAGTGAGCAGCAATGGGGTCTGTGCTTGCAGGTCGGCGAGGTTCTGCAGCAGCCATTCAGCAAGGTCAGGCGTGCCTCGCGAAATAGGGTGAATGACAACCGTGCGCGCGCCGACTTCTTCGGCCAAGCGTATCGTCGCCCTGAGCGTGCCGGGATAGTCCGCCCCCATTTCCGGTATGGTTCTAAACGGCGCGTGTACACTGCAAACAGGAATGCCCCACTGCGCAGTGAGTGCATTGATGTATTCCGCTTGGCGGGTATCCCAGCGATCGTCAACGATGACTTCCACACCGTCAAACGCGGAGCCCTTCATCAATTCAAAGGTTCGCGCCAAACCATACGTATAAAGCGAGCCGGCGGAGAGTGTGATCGAAGGAGTTTGGTTGGTAAAATTGCTTTCGTCAGCCATATGTGTCCGCCTTCTTAGGGATGAAAATCCGCGTACTTTGCCATTGCGGACTCTTGGGCCGCTCTCTTCTTTCGCAACTATTAGTCCGCCGTTGCTAAAGCGGTGGACTCTGCGGCCGGTCTGCGCGGCATTTGATTAGCGTTGTCACCATGGACTCTCATTATAGCGGTGCTGCCTTTGCCGGGTATACAGCACCGGATGCAACGGCAGATGCCCCGCAATGAACCGCGTTCCGCCTCTTGCCCCGGAGCCGCTATCCCGCTATTCTGCCTACTACCGTCCTCAACCGCGATTTCTCTCATGGTGTTGAGGCTTGCACCAAGCAGCCGGATGCCTGGGAGAGCACGCACCAAAGCAACGATTCCGAGGAGCATTGAGATTTGATTGGCGAAGCAGCAGGCCCCATGCGGTGTCCGATCCTTAGCGCAAGAAGCGAAGGACAACCGCTCGCGCTACGCAAGAGCCGTCATTGCTGGGGGCATGAAAGAGTGAGGCGGTGAAAAATCATATGTATGACGTGCAGCGATTGCGTGCCTGGCACAGGCACGTCGCCGCACTTGCACACGTTTCACCCCCTGAAGCCCGCGTAGTTGTACCCCCTGGGGCACCAGCCATTCGGCCGCCCCAGAAAGAGTCAGACCGCAACGTAGCGGTGGTGGCGGGGTCGTTTAACCCGGTAACGTACGCGCACCTCAGCCTTTGCGACGGCGCGCTGCAGCAACCGAACATAGACGCGGTCTGGTTCTTGCTGGCGATTCACACCGTAGATAAGGAGGAGGTCACCGGCGTGTGCCTGGAAGACCGTCTCTGCATGCTCGAATCGCTCACACAATCGCGGCCGAATGTGGGTGTTGTGCTCTGCAATCGCGGCCTCTACGTTGACCAAGCCGAGGCGCTGCACAGAGCCATGGTCGCGCCCGGGCGGGAGCTGGTTTTCGTTGTGGGCTACGACAAGATTCAGCAGATACTCGATCCCCGCTACTATACCGATCGCAAAGCCAGCCTTGACCGGCTCTTTTCGCTCGCGCGATTCCTGGTCGCAGAACGCGGTACGCACGGTACACAGGCACTGGACAACCTGCTTGATCAGAAGGAAAATCGCATGTATCGCGAGCATATTGCGGCACTGACCACGCTGCCCGCCTACCATGACCCCGCGCTCTCATCAACGAGCGTTCGTACGGCATATGCTCAAGGCAGTGGCAGCGCCGCCGGTGCGACTGCGGTGCCTGAATTCGTGCAAGACTTCATCGCTGCAACGGGCGTCTACACAGCTCCGGTCGTGCTGCCAAGTGGAGAAAAGATTGACTGCTACGCGCTGAGGCTGCGGATTCGAGACGCACTCTTGGCAGAACCGGAAGGCGACTTCTCAGCAGCCGAATTCCAAGCCGCAGTTGCGTTGGCTGCTTCAGATTCGGTCTCCGGCCGCGCATTACGTCGGCTTCTCGCGCAAGATACCGTCTCTCTAGGGAAACTCCTCGAGCACGTGACGGCTTGACGTAAATGTCTCCAAGAAATTTATGGCCAACGATCAATCGGTGATCAATCCACTACAGTGTTGTGTGCTCAGCAGAGAGAGTAGACGGAAAGTTGGTAAATTCCTGAAGCAACCTGGGGTCTGTGCGCAGTTGGTCGTCGATGACTTGCTACAATACTACGAATGAGAATAGGATTAAGGGGGTGTCCTGGAAAGAAGCAGATTGGAATGTGCAAGATGCTTGAATCTAGTGGCGAAAAAGAGAAGAAGATTAGGGTTTATGCGGATGGAAATGGGGGACTGTATGTCAAGCCGGAAGACGTGTTCAAGAACCCAACAATTCGCGAAAAAATCAGAGAACTCAATGAACTTGGGCCAATGGCAGAGTCCTCACCAAAGGATAGTCCAACTGTAGCCGAGTCCTAGATGGATCTAGTATCGACACTCTTTCCCGCTCTAATTGGATATTTCTTCCTTAAGGCCTCAAAACGCACCCGTTTGACGATACCCCACGAATCCGGCTACCATCTCTTCTTCAAGTCTGCACTTGTCGGCTATGGTCTCGTGGGTGTGCCCTATGTACTTGGTTCGATTATTGGGCACACTTTTGCTTCTGCAGATTGGGTTCTACGAATCTCTGAAACATGGGGATCGCTTTCACCATTCGGATTCTACGTCGGCGCTTATATTGCAGGCATCGCCCTAGGATTGATCTGGTTGCTCCTTGCGCTGGCGTTCTACAACGAAGCAGCAGGCTTCATTAAGTCTGCGAGAGAGAGAGGCGACCAACTTGGAGCACTTATCGCCGAAGCTCTCGGATCGGACATGTTCGTTGAGATTACACTTAAGAACAGGAAGTCCTATATTGGCTATCCGCTAAGCATGAAGAACGGTCGCAATGCTGACATTGAGCTCTCTCCACTGCAAAGTGGATACCGTGACGAATCAACGCAAAAGCTGGTGATAGAGATTGACTATACCGGAGTAATACTAGCTGATAGCGACATCGTTGCTAGTGACACGCGAGTGATCATATCTTCAGCCGAGATAGTTTCTGCCAAGCCATTTGATCCTCGACTATATAGAAAATTCCGGGAAGTCAACCCTGGAACTCCTCCACTGCCGGGCAGCAAATTGGCGGAACGTAAAGCTTGATTCCCGTGTACCCTAGAGGATTTCATGCTGCAATTGCCCAAAGACCTCACCACGAATTTGCTCTGGACATGATAAGCATATCGCCAAGTCTTTAAAGCAAAGACGCCCCACCACTCCAAGTTACGGGACGCGAACTCGCTCAGATTTATTTTCTTGTCCGCGCAGTGCTCACTCCTGCTTCGGTTTCTCCAAGTCATCGACGTCGAGGGAGTTTATAAACTCGCGAAAGACGCCGAGCTGTTCCTCAAGCTCGGGATCGTGCGCGCTTTCCTCTCCGGACTCGCCATCGCCTCCTTCTTCCTTCGCTGGAGTAAAACTCGCAGCATCCAGCACGCTCTCCGCGACGAGAATTGGCGCATCGACACGCACTGCCAGGGCGATCGCGTCGCTAGGTCGCGCGTCGATTTCGATGTGCCGTCCATTGTGGTCGAGCACGATCCGCGCGTAGTAGGTGCGATCCGCCAAATCGTTGATGAGGATACTAACCACTGTAGCGCCGAGCATCTCTATGACGCTGCTGAGGAGGTCGTGGGTTAGCGGCCGGGAGAAACTGTGCTTGTGGAGCTTGATCGCAATCGAATCGGCCTCGGCAATGCCGATTACGATCACGAGATAACGCTGTTGGTCCTTCTCGCGCAGGACAACCAGCCGGGTCGGATTGGCCGGGTTCCTGCCCACCTTCTCTATCACCATCTCGATCATCGAAATACCGCCTGCGTAGCTTCTCTACAGTGTCTTCCGGTCACGGTCGCCCGGCGCCGCCGAGCGTCCCAGGGCAACAGCACGCGTACCCTCAGTACTTTCAGTTTACTCTTCCGGTTGGTCTAGCTCAAACGCGTGGTGCAGGGATATGGCTGCCCGCTCAGCGTCGTCTTCATGCACGAGGCACGTAAGTCTGATCTCGCTCGTCGTAATGCTCTCGATGTTGATGCCCGGTTCTGCCAGTGCGCCGAACATGCGTGCGGCCACACCGGGAGTGCTCTGTATGCCGGTGCCCACGATCGACACCTTTGCCAGATTGGCAAAGTGCAACACGTCAGACGCGCCCAAAGCCTGGCAGGCAACTTCGATTAACTCCAGCGTCTTAGCCAAATCGTCGCGCGAAACGGTGAAAGAGATATCGGCTATCCCGTCGTGGCTGATGTTCTGCACGATTACGTCCACGTTGATGCTTTCGTCGGCGAGAGGTTGAAAAAGCCCGTGGGCAATGCCGGGGCGGTCTGGAATGCCGAGCACAGAAATCTTGGCGACGTCGGTATCTACTGCGATACCGCGAATGCGTTTAGCGTCTTTCTCCATATCCTCTCCTCGCGTGATCACTGTACCTGAATCGTCATTGAACGATGAACGCACCACGATGGGCATGTCAAAGAGTTCTGCCAGCTCTACCGCCCTGGCGTGCATCACGCGCGCGCCGAGCATTGCCATCTCCAGCATCTCCTCATGGGCAATCCGGCTGAGCTTCCGTGCGGTGGGAATTACGCGCGGGTCGGCGGTGTAGATGCCGTCTACGTCGGTATATATCTCGCAGGTGGCGGCTTTCACCGCAATTGCGATGGCGACTGCGGTGGTGTCCGAACCGCCCCTCCCGAGTGTGGTTACATCCAGGTCGTGGGTTACACCTTGGAATCCGGCCACAATGACGATGCGGCCCTGGTCGAGTTCTTGTTCCATCCGTGAAGGGTCGATGTCAACGATGCGCGCGCGCGAATAGAATGAGTCGGTGCGAATCCCCGCTTGCTGGCCGGTGAGCGCGACAGCATCGTAGCCCATATCGCGGAGGCACATGGAGAGCAACGTAGAGGAAACGATCTCACCGGTCGAGAGAAGCAGGTCCAGGTCGCGGCCCCCCGGCGTGCGGGACACTTCATGCGCGAGGGCTATGAGGTCGTCGGTGGTGTCTCCCATGGCGGAGACCACGACGATCACGTTGTTGCCGGCATCGTGGACAGCGGCGAGGCGCGCAGCCACGGCCCTGATGCGCTCCGCCGATGCTACCGAACTGCCGCCGTATTTCTGAACGACTCGCGCCATGCGCTCGTCTTCTCCTTAGCCGTCAATACTCTCTCATTCCTGCTGAATCCGGCCCCCGCAGGCTACACATTCATATACTTGCAGGCGCGCAATATTGCCTACAAATAACAAAGCACGCAGAGACCTGCGTGTGTGATCCACACGTCCAGGCGGCTAGCGACCACTGACGGAGCAATGGCGCTATGCCTGGCAGAGAGTTGGAACTTCTGCTACATTATAGCATGCATTTGGCGCCGATCGCGCGTGAAATCTGGACTGCGTCGCCTCTGTGGGGAAAGAGCCAATGGCCTATACCATCGTCCTAGCCGATCCTATTCATGAGCAAGGGATCGCGATTCTGGAGCAGATCGCAACGGTGCGCCAAGCAAGCCAAGCCGGCGGTATCCCCTTGACAGACCAGATTCGTGACGCCCACGCCCTGGTCGCTCGCCTCACTAAAGTAACACCGGAACTTATCGACGCCGCGCCCTCTTTGCGCGCCATTTCCCGGCACGGCGTCGGCGTTGATAGCGTGGACGTGGCGTATGCTACGTCGCGCGGCATTCCGGTGCTGTATACTCCCGCCGCAAACGCGGAATCGGTGGCGGAGCACACGCTGGGGATGATGCTCGCCGTGAGCAAGATGGTGCTGCTCGGCGACCGCGCCCAGCGCAACGGCGATTTCCAATCGCGCACGCGCCTCATTGGCTTCGAACTCTATGGGAAGACGCTTGGGATCGTGGGTGCGGGCCGGGTTGGCAGCCGGGTCGCCCGCATGTGCCGTGCCGCGCTTGACATGCACGTGATCGCCTACGATCCGTACCTTTCGCCGGATGATGCCCGCCTGCGGGGGGTCGAACTCGTTTCAGACCTTTCGACCTTGCTGCAAGAGGCCGACTACATCTCTCTGCATTCGCCGCTGACACCTGAGACTCGCGATCTCATCGGGACGCGCGAGCTCAGCCTGATGAAGCCCACGGCCATCCTCATCAACTGCGCGCGCGGCGGCATCCTGGATGAACAGGCGCTGGCCACGGCGCTGCTGGAGGGCCAGATTGCCGGAGCGGCGGTTGACGTCTGGCAGCAAGAACCACCGCCTGCGGACCACCCACTCTTTGCCTTGGAGAACGTCATCGTCAGCCCGCACATGGCCGCCCATACCGAAGAGGCGATGATACGGATGGCGACGACTCTCGCCCTGGACATCACCCGCGTATTGCAGGGAGAACGTCCCCACTTCTGCGTCAACCCCGAAGTGCTATCAAAATGATGGGACACAATCGCAAAGGAGCAGACGATAGTGGCAGCATATGAACACTTCATCGGAACACTGTCGAGACTCCGCACACTTAGCGAAGAGGCTGTGGTAATCAAAATTGGGGGCAACGTACTGCCTCATCACGAGGCATTCTGCGAAGACGTCAATGCGTTGTGGGAAGCCGGCGTGTTCCCCGTTATCGTGCACGGCGGCGGCAAGGCAGTGACGGAATGGGAAAAGACCTTAGGCCGAGAAGCAAAGTTCGTGCAGGGCTTGCGGGTCACGGACGCCGATGCCCTGGAACTGGTGCAAATGGTCCTCGCCGGTAAGGTGAATAGCGATTTGGTGGCAATGTTCAACGCGCGCGGGATCAACGCGATCGGCCTGACCGGCGCGGACGGCACATTGCTCTTGGCGAGGCCGCGCAAGAATCCTGCCGGACTTGGATTTGTGGGTGAAGTGGAGAAGGTGAATGTCTCGATGTTTGTGGCCCTGGGGGAAGCCGGAGCCGTGCCGGTTATTGCCCCGCTCGGCATCACGGAAGAAGGACAGCTTCTCAACATCAACGCCGACACTGTGGCAGGCGATATTGCCAAGGCGCTTTCGGCTCGTCACTTCCTCTTGCTCACCGACGTGCCGGGCGTGCAGGACAAGGACGGCGACATACTGCCTTCCCTTACGGCCGCTAAAGCACGGCAACTCATCCGCGACGGCACGATCTCCGGGGGTATGATCCCAAAAGTCACTGCCTGTTTGGATGCCTTGGAAGGGGTGCCGTCCGCCCACATCGTTGACGGCCGCGAGCCGCACGCCGTCCTGCGCCAGCTACTTACCGACGACCAAGTCGGCACCCAATTCCACGCCCAGGCACGACAGTCTTAGATCGCCTCGCCTAAAGACAGTATGCACGCCTACATCGTCGACTCACTCCAGTAGCGCAGGTTTGTAACCTGCCTCCTCTTTGCCCTAGCATTTGCGGAGAGAAGCCAGAATAGGTTCAATCCGAACGGGATTGGCGGTTGGGGGCGAACACATACCAGTGCGCGGCAGCACCTTCTAAGTAGGAGAAGCGAAGGCCCTGCTCGTGTCGTTAGGGTCGCCTACATCAAAGGCCGAACAGGCGCGCGGCATTGCCCTGCACGATCATCCGGCGTTCGTCAGCGCTGATCTTGGCATGCTCAATTGCCATCGTCGCAGCTTCGGGCACGTGCAGCGGCAAGTTGGTGCCGAATAGCACGTGGTCGGCGCCCATCGTTTCGCAGAGCTTCTCAATATCTCCCACCGGCCCTTGCACCCGTGAAATGTCGATATTGAGGTTTCCTGTGTGCGTGGACTGCGCCCATACCGCGTTTTGCGCTGAGAACGAACCGGCGGCAACGAGAAACGGCACGTCAGAAAATGCGGAGACGGCCGCTGCCACCTGCCCGCTCGGCACATCGGGCACCTTTATCAGCGGGTGGTGGTGGCGCGTGTCTTCCATACCGATAGTGACAATCACTACGAACCCGTGCGCGCGGGCTGCTTCCAGCACCGCCGTGCACTCTGCCGCGTCCAGCGCGTATTGGTGGTAGTTCGGATGCAGCCGCATGACACGCATGCCTAATTCCTGCACGCAAATCTCCAGGTCTTCTTCCCACCCGGGAAAGGTCGGATTGATGGTGAACGCGGGGAGGAAGCGGTCCGCGTGCGCTTTCACCAGGGCATGGAGAATTCGGTTACCTGCAAGCAGGTCTTTGTAGAAAACGTTCTCGAGCGACGACACCACGGCCTTTTCGATGCCGAGCGCGTCCATCTTGCCGAGCAGGGCGGCCGGTGTGGTGTAGCGCAACTGGCGAAACGGCCAATTGCCCACATACGCGTTGGCATCGATCATGACGTTGCTCCGTTGGTTACTTCTTGGCGAGCGAAGATAGCCTGCGCATTGCGGTAGAGGATCTTCTCACGCTCTTCGTCATCGAGATCCGCGCCATACACCTTGGCAAGCTGGGAAGCGAGCGAGCGCCCCGGCGCGTCGCTGCCAAAGACGATGTGATCGGCGGTCTCGTGCTCCGCAAGTATATCAACGTAGCCGCTCATGGCTTCGCCACCGCCCAGGTCCATGTAAACGTTCGGGAGGCCGCGCGCGCACTTGGCCCCATACTCATAGTCGCCGCCGCTGTGGCCCCAGAAGAAACTAACGCTCGGATGCCGCAACGCCAAGACGCGCAGATCCATTGGCGTGGACTCTCCGGGCAGATTGCCCGTGACCTTGAACCACGTGTGCTGCAGCACCGGCAATTTGTGGGTAGCGCAAAGTCGCATGATGGGGTCGAGACGCGAGTCATTGCAGCGCACCGCTACCCAGAGTTTTACTCCCTGAAGACCTGTATACGCTGCAACGCGCTGCTCAAGCTCCCGGCAGGCGAAGTCGCCGTGCGCCGGATTGAGGTACCACATCGGAATTATGCGCGCCGGATGGGCGGCAGCCAGTTCTGCGGTCCAGTCATTGCAGCGCTTAACTTCGTCCTCGGTCGGATCATAAGGCATGCCGGTGCCGTCTTTCGGGCTCAAACTGTTAACGCAGAGAGTCACGTCGAGAGCCTCTGCTTGGTCCAGCAGGTACTGGAATCCCCCGGGGTCCGGCCCCAGGCGTGTATGAACGTGAACGTCGATGATCATGGAGCAGCTTTCTCAATTCCTGTTGTTCCGCATTTCGCATTCGATTATACACCCAGGAATGGGATGGTTCACAACGGTAAGAGATCCCAATTCACAGTGGACGGGAGCACAAGTCAGGAGCGGTTCGCCCCCCTCCACCGGTGTATAGACCGTGTTTAGGACAAATCCTCTCCGTTGTCGTTTCGAGATCCTGATAACCTTCGCAAACGCATTAGCACCAAGCGGACGCAGGTTTCAAACCTGCGCTACCAAGAGTAGCGGTGCTCCATCCATCTCGCTCCCATCCCGTTCGCCTTCAATCAACGGCAGTAGAGGAAAGTCTGCTTTGGACAAGTGGCATCGTTCCGCCAGCAGACATCGTGTGCGTTCTTGGCTGTTGGCTTTTGCTAACTGGCAGCCTTCGCACGTTCCTCAGGTGCCCGATGGTAGCCCCGCGCAACCAGCAAGGCCAATAGGAACATGGGAATCGTGACCGCTATGCAGACAATGAACGGCAGTTGCAGAAAGACCAATACCAGTGCGCCGGAGATGAGCGTTCCCGCCAAAATGCCCACAGCCCAAAAGAACTCCGTAATGGCGATGAGGCGTCCTTGCTCCTCCGGCGGGCCGGCCTCCGCCACCAGCTTCGGATAGAGCCCTGAAAACCACCAGGCGCCCATATTAGCCAAAAGACCGCCGGCGGCCAGACCCCAAACGTTGTTGATGAGGAGCGTTATGAGCACGGCACCGCCCATCACGAGCACGGCTGCCATGCGCACCGGCCCTTCCCGGCCGCGCTTATCTGCAATCCAGCCGATTGCAAGTTGTGTCGGCCCGATGATAAACAGGATCACGCTGCCGTAAAGCCCCACAAACGTGACCGATTCCGTAAGCCGAAAGAGTTGCAGCACCAAAAGCAAATTCATAGTGCCGTAGAAGTACGTGGCGCAGAAGCGCAGGCCGCAGAGGGCGAGAATGCGCGAGTCGCGCAACATGTCTAGGTAGTCCGTGAACCTCGCTTTGTTCTGCGGGGATTCGTCACCGGACTCCGTCTTATCGGGTTCGGCGTGGACGGAAGGCAGCAACCAGGCAGTCAGCGGCACGAGCACAACACCGGCGATAATGGAAATCAGGCCCAATGTGCCAAATCCCACCGTATCCGCGATTCTGCCGCCTATTGCGCTGCCAACCGCCATAGAGACGATGAGGCTCAAGAAATACAGAGCGCCGCCGATGCCCATCTGCGTCAACGGCAGGGCACGCGCTAGGTACGAGCGGCTCCCCGTGGTCATAAACGAGAAAAGCAGACCGTACACCGGCGCGATGATAAGCAACATCCATGCCGACTCCAATCGCAGCATAAGACCCACCGCGATCGCCCCGCAGAACCCCAGAACTAACGTCCATTTCGCGCCCAGACGGTCGGCCAGCACTCCGCCGACCAACAGCATGACGCCATAGACCGCCGTGTTCAGCGAGACGACAATCGCGGTAAAGAAGGGAGACCGCTCGAGCACCTTCTCGACAAAGACCGGAAGAAGGCCCTGCGCCGGACTCATGAATGTCAGGTTTAGGAAGAGCAGGCCGAACATTATCAGGACCGGCCGCCACGTGCCTAATTTGCCCATACGCGCGTGCAACTTTGAGACCATATGCTACAATTTCCTCCCCTTAACCTTCGTGCGTTATCCTGCTTCGTTCGTTGCAACCTGCTCTTTGGAAAATGCCCTGTGCCCGCCGCTCGCGACGAGCATGGCAACGAAAAGCGTTGGTATGTTCAGCCATGCCGCCATCAAGAACGGCGCGCTCAGATGGAGGGTCAGGAGCACTCCGGCTCCCAAAGCGCCCACCACCGCGCCAAGGCTCCACGCCATCTCCGTGACGGCAGTCAATCGGCCTTGTTCGTCGTGCGCTCCGCTTTCAGCAACGAGCAGCGGAAAGAGACCGGAGAGCCACCATGCGCCGAGGTGCCCCACAAAGGCCCCACAGGCCAGCCCCCATACATTGCCTATGAATATTGCCGCCAACACCGACCCGACAATCACCAGCACAGTAGACGCGACTACCGGATGCGCGCTGCCCCACCGATCGGCAGCCCAGCCCACAGGCATCATGGTGGTGCCAATCGCCAAGAGGCTTGCCGCGTAGAAAAGGGCCGGCGCTACGGGAGACTCTGTCAATCGCAAGAGTTGGATGCCGATCACCAGTTGCCCGGTGGCCCAATAGATCGTCGGCAGAGCGCGCAAGAGGAGCAAGAGTTGCACCGAGCGGCGCTGCACCATCTGCCAGTAGCTCCCTAGCGTTATGGGCTCGGCACTCACTACCTTCGGCTTGACCGATGGCAGCCAAAGCTGCGCGGCAAGAGCGGTGAGAAATCCCAACGCTACGATGATAATGCCGGCGAGTGGAAAGCCGGACCGCGCGGCGATGATGCCCACTGCGGCGTTGCCGAGAGCTGCGCCCAACGTAAACCCAAGCTCATAGAGGTTGCCGAGCAGTCCCATGCGTTTGAGCGGCACCGCCAGCACGAGATAGGCCCGACTGCCGGCAGCGTGCAACGCAAAGAAGGCGCCGGTGAGCGCCGCTACGAGCGCGAGTTGCCAGACCTCCTGCGCAATAAACAAAAAGCCGGCAACGGCCGGTGTCAGCAAGCCGATGACAAATGTCCGCTTGGGACGGAAACGGTCGGCGAGAAAGCCGCCAACCAGCAGCATCGCCGCAAAAACGATGTGAAACGTGGATTGGACAATTGAGGTGACGATTGGCGCCGCTGCCAGCACGCTCTCTACGTAGACCGGCAGTTGCGCGCGCGGCGGATTGGCAGCGCCAACATTGAAGAAGAGGATGACGAAGAAGGCAGACATTGCAGCCCACGAGAGGGTGAAGACATGGGCGGATGACGGCTTCATCGAAGAAGACCGTGCCGTGGTTGCAATGGGCTGCGCTCGATCTGTGAAGGCTGACTTCGTTGAAAACGCTGCATTGAGCGCAAGTGTACCCCGCATGCTGGCTGCGAGCAAGTTGCGATTGGGCAGTGAACCGCGCTCCAGACGATCATGCCTAGCCGGATTGGCCATTCGAAAAGAGCGGGGCTCCCGTTCGGGGTGTACGGGGATTCCGTGCGTGGCGTTTGGGCACCCACTTCGTGGTTAGTAGGCACAGATTCCGTACGTGGCGAGCCTGCCTGCCCTGAGCCTGCCGCGGGGTCGAACCATGAACGGCTCCTGTGGAAATCACACCTCACGCAAGGCTGCGGCAAGGTAGCGGAGGAAGACCTGCGGCCGTGGCAATTACCGCAGCGCTTCCACTCTATCTTCTTGAATTGCCGCAAGCATGTCGCACAGCGTGGGTGGAAAGTCGTCCAGGTACCGAAGCGCGAAGACCTGCGCCAGGTGGTGCGCGATGCGCGCGCGGAGCCAAGCCATGTCGGCTGTGTCGGCCTCCTGTGCAACGGACGTCTCCTGTGCAACAGACGTCATCGTGACCGTCGGCATGCCGCAGGGCACAATATGGGAAAAGTAGCTGAGGTCGGTGGTGACGTTGAGAGCGAAGCCGTGGCTGCTGATCCAACGGCTGAAACGTACGCCGATGGAGGCAATCTTGCGGTCACCCACCCATACACCCGTCTTCTTCTCGATGCGCTGCGCCGGTATGGCGCACTCCTGCAGCGTGTCGATGAGGGCCTGTTCGAGGTCCCGCAGGTACCGATGCACGTCACGGTCGCGCGGCCGGAGGTCGAGGATGGGATATCCCACCAGTTGCCCCGGCCCGTGATAGGTCACCAGTCCGCCCCGGTCCACCTCCACCACGGTCGCTCCCAGCCTATGAAGGTGCTCCGGCGTGGCGAGCACCTCACGGTCATCTCCCCTGCGACCTATCGTGTAGGTGTGCGGATGCTCCAGGAGTAGCACAACGTCGGGGATCGCGTCCGTCTGCCGCGCCGCCGCCAAGCGCCGCTGCAATTCCCAGGCAGCGCGGTACGGCACCATGCCCAGATCAATCAAGGCGCAGGGATGGCGTTGCAACGCTCCAATTGGTCTGCTCACGCTTGGCGTTCCTCCAGTGCATGGACCAACGCGGGTAGCTCTACGGTGACGGTTTGCCAAACAATGTCATGGTCAATTCTGAAGTACTCATGTACAAGCAGGTTGCGCATGCCAATGATGTCTCGCCACGGGATAGCAGGATACTGTTGGCGGGTTTCTGAGGAGACTTGCCGTGCGGCCTCACCGACGATACGCAGACACTCCACAAGGGCATGCGCTAACATGCGATTTGACTCCAGGTCGGCGCGTGTCTTGCCTTCGGCGAAGGTCAGTGCTTCCTGCCCAGCCTCCAGCATGTGCCCAAGACGAACGCGGTCAAGGGTATCCATAGACTGGATATGCCGAATTCACGACTTCACTACGAAGGTACGGGGAAAGACTGAGTGGGGTCCGCAGGTCTATCTCGCGCCCACCGAATAGCGGTGAAAGCTCCCGCGCGATCCGCGCCAGCGCAAAGAATCCGGGCGTCCGCCCCGGCTCGAACTCCACGAGCACGTCAACGTCGCTGTCGGACGAAAAGTCCTCGCTCAATACGGAGCCAAAGAGCGCCAGTGTGCGAATGTGATACCGCAGGCAGACCGCAGCAATTAGCTCTCGCGGTACCGGTATCTGTGGCGCGGACTGAATCTGTTTCGCCATGTTACTTTCTCTAATCCATTGCGCCCACCGCGTCGCTTACCAAAGGCAACTTGCGCGGCAAACGTGACCCTTGTCTTCTATGATAGTGTCCCTACCCACTGAAATTCAGCGCTTCATCACAATTATCGCATGGTACACAAAAGCAAGGTACTATCGGACTGGAACCCAGCCATTGAGCATTAGCAAGCCCGTTGGATAATTGAATTATGCACTCCAACCAGACTCGTGAGACTTGCCTCTGCCTGCGGACCTATCTGCGAGTAACTCTGCGCGACCAGATCCCTGCAATTTGCTTGCTGCGCCGGACCCCACATCCAGGGACCGTTGCAGCGAAATCGGCGGCAGCTTGCTGACTTTACTCAGCAGGCTTACGCGCGACGGCGATCAGGCGGTCGGCCTCGCGGCCGTAGGGTGCGCCGTCTATATCGCCGTAGAGCCTGACGTCGCCAAATCCCACGGCGGTAAGTCTGTCCTTGAGTTCCTGGCCGGAGTAGACCGTATGGTGGATAGTGAAGACGCGCACAGCATCGCCTTTAATTATCGTCCACTCCATGCGTACGCGCGTCCAGTCGTCGTAGACTTCGCGGCGATCGATCACCACGGCTCCATCGGGCTGTTTCCTGGAGTTTGTGGGTTGAAACGTCCGTGCCAGCCGTTCCTTGCCCACCACGTCCATGACCAGAGCGCCGCCCGGCCGCAGGCTTTCGTGGACATTCCGCAGCACCGTTAAGTCCTCTGCCTTGTCGTCGAAGTAGCCGAAGGACGTGAACATGCTGAGGGCCAGGTCGAACGCGCTCGGCTGTACGAACGTCCGCATGTCCTCTTGGATCCACTCGACCACGACGTTTTCCGCGGCTGCTCTCTCCTTGGCCTTGTCGAGAAAGAACGTCGTCCGGTCTACACCGGTGACGCGAAAGCCGCGCCGAGCCAGGGGAACGGCAAAGCGTCCCGGCCCGCAGCAAAGGTCGAGAATCGACTGCGGCCTCATCCCAATGAGCCTAAGCAGCGGATCGATCTCCTCCTCGGCGGCAGCGAATCGCGCCGGTGAGAACATATACGGATACGTCTCGACCCAGAGAGATTCGTCCTCAAACCATTGCGTCATACTGCCCTGCCAGTCTCTCTTTTGTTTGGTAGCTCTTGAGGAAATATATCCTCATTGCAATTGAATTAAACGCAACTCAGGCCGTCATTCCCGCTTTCGCGGGAATCCATCTTCTCCGCACCCCACGCATACAGCCCGATGGCGAGGGGAGGGCAAGCCCCCGCGCTACGAATCAACTGCTACACCTTGGCAAATGATGGCGACCCAGCAGAACGCACGCTCTACACTCCAATCCCGTGTAGAGTGCGAGACTAAGGCGCGCTCGGAATGACACGACCCACAGAATTGGCTACTCTGCCTTATCCTGTAGCGTTTCAACCTGATCGCGGGCGTGGTAGGAGGAGCGGACGAGGGGGCCGGATTCGACGTGGCGGATGCCGAGGGACTCGCCGATATCCTTGAGTTCGGTGAACTCTTCCGGGCGGTAGTAGCGTTCCAGCTTCTGGTGCTTCTTGGAAGGGCGCAGGTATTGGCCGATGGTGAATATGTCCACACCCGTTTCGGCCATGTCCGTGAGGGTTTGCACAATCTCGTCCCAGGTCTCGCCTAAGCCGAGCATAATGCCGGACTTTGTTAGCATGTCCGGGTCGAGCAGCTTGGTGGTGCGCAACACCCAGTGGCTACGCTCATAGCGGGCTTTGGGGCGCACGCGGCGTTGCAGGCGGGGCACGGTCTCCACGTTGTGGTTGAGGATTGCCGGCTTGGCCGCCACCACCTCTTTCAGCGCGTCGTGCTTGCCGTCCAGGTCGGGAATGAGCACTTCTATGGAACAATCCGGGTTGAGTTCCCGCACCTTGCGGATGGTCTCGGCAAA
The DNA here is from genome assembly GCA_965221905.1 of Chloroflexota bacterium. GTDB lineage: Bacteria > Chloroflexota > UBA11872 > VXOZ01 > VXOZ01 > VXOZ01. Next base: position 951,939 of record OZ244922.1, on the reverse strand, counting down.
GATCTGCGCGCCGCCGTCTTCCAAGTCATCGCGAGCCACGGACGTAATCACGGCGTGGCGCAGCCCCATCTGCTTCACCGCCCAGGCCACGCGGATGGGTTCGATCTTGTCCAGACCCGCGGGACGCCCGCTCTTTACCGCGCAGAAGCTGCACGCGCGGGTGCAGGTATCCCCCAGGATCATGAACGTCGCCGTGCGCGAATTCCAGCACTCGCTGATATTCGGGCACCGCGCCTCTTCGCAGACAGTATGCAGGTCCATCCCGCGCATGATCTGCTTGAGTTCGCGGTACTGGTCGCCCTCTTTCCAGCGGACGCGGATCCAGTCCGGCTTTCGTTCGATTTTTGTTGCCATAGGAGATGATTTTCACATCTGATGCAGTGCACTCGGGGAAAGGCTCATACTCAGAATAGCACGTTCGACTTCCGTGTTCCCACCGGTACCCCGCGCGCAATTCTCGCACGGGCTATGCCACGCTCGGAATGGCGTGAATCAATTGCACATTCTACCGTTGCGGGCGGGCCACGAAAATCATCTTCTCCTCGCTGCCCGTAAACGCATCGGCCTCATACGAGCCGAAGACGTTCTCGACTGCAAAGTTCGACTGAGCCAGCCTTGCCTCGATCTCATAGCGGTAGGAGTATCGCATGGGGAACGTGGTTGTAGTGCGGCGAATGCTGCCGTCGGCCTGTAAATGGTCGTAAAGATATGTGATTTGCACCACCTGCGTATCGCGGTCCACCTCCCACACCTCGAACTGCTGAATGGGTGCGCCGGTCCGCGGGTCTGCCAAGACGTTGCGCAGGGTCACCATGCGGTCGCGTTCGTCATACTCCTGCGTGAGTGGGTTGAAGAGATCGAGCACGAGCAACCCCTCAGGGTGGAGCATGCGGTGGGCGGCGTCGAGTGCTTGAGTCTGTTGCAGGGGCGTCGTCAAATGGGCGAAGGCGTTCAGCGCAGAGAAGACGAGGCGCCCCGGCTCGGAGATCGCGGCGGATTCCATAGGTTCACACGCAAGCTGGAAATCTTCGTCGTCAATGCCATATGCTTGGAACCGTTCTTCTGCGCGTTCCAGCATGGCCCGCGAAGAATCGATGCCGACAACTCTATAACCGCGTTGCGCCAATGGCGCCAGGGCGCGGGCCGTGCCGCAGCCAAGCTCGACGATTGGGCCACCCGTACGCGCGGCAAAGCTCTGCCAGAACGCGCTGTCCTCGTCCCAGTCGTCGTATTCAAGATCGTAGAGTTGGGCGAGGTCGTCTGACTCAAGCATTGTATCCGTTGGGATTTCCTTCGGGCGTGATCACTTGCGCGCGAGGAAGAGGAACTCTACCACAACAGTTATCGCAGCGATCAAAACGAACATCGCCACATTCCAGCTTCCCACGAGCAGCAGGCTCAAGTTTGCCACGATGATGCTCGCCAGCAGAAAAGAGTTACCGGCAACCAGCACCGGATTGCCCTGCTGCAAGCGCGATGGTGCAAACCGCGAAAAGACGCGGTGCATTATGGGTAAGCTGGTGACGAATATGGTGATGAAGACGCTAACGACGAAGACCACCCGGCTGCCGCTTTGGGCGGGATCCTGCGTGACCATGACCCAAATTAGCGTGAGCCAGCTTGCGCTGATCGCGGCAATCATGAATAGTGCCCGCAACAGCCACGCGGGCAGCAAGCGCCGCAAAGAAAACATTCGTGCCGAGGTAGGTATGCGCCGCTGTCGGGGGCGCCGCGCAGATGTCGGAGCTGAGGGCCACTTCGAGACTCCTGTGGCGCTGAGATTCTTGGGCGTGAGAAGGGCCTCCAGGCGCGGTGACTTAAAGACAGCCGAGGCCGAAGAAGATTGCTTGCGAACGCCCACGCGTCGCGAGTGGGGCTGCTTCACCGGGGAAGCCATACGAAACCTTAAGTTAGGGGCAGATGCTACCGAGGAGTACCCGTATGCTAACACACGATCTCAAACCCAGCAAGCAGCGTATTCTAACCGCCCGCGACACTGCCGGTAGCTCGCGATCTATCCTAGATTGCGTCGCAGTCGGCACTAAATCTGTTCCAGATAAGTGGGCATTCATTGAGTCTAAACTACTAGCAGCCGTGGCACTGCGCCGCTACCGGCGGTAAACGGTGCGCGGATTGGTTCATGCACTGGCGACCAAACTCGGCGCTCTCGCCCTCGTACGTTTTCATACCGTGCGCTGAGATGTTGCCTGAATCGCGAGTAAACCTCAAGGAACATCAGAGTATATAATCGGTTGCGACACAGTAGTTCTTTTGCTTCAAGCACCACGTCGGGAGGCATTTTCATGGCGCAAGCTCCGAACGTTTTGCTCATCACCACAGATCAACAGCGCTGGGATACGCTCGGCTGCTACGGCAACAAGAAGGTCAAGACACCTCATATCGACGCTCTGGCCGCCAAAGGCACTCGCTTTGTCCGTCCCTACACGCAGAACACCATTTGTACGCCTGCCCGCGCATGTATCCAGACGGGACGCTATATCCACCAGCACGGCGTGACCTTCCAGGCCCTTCCCATTGACCGCACACCGGGTCTGCCCCCGTCGGAGTTGACCTTCATGGAACATCTCCACGACGCGGCAGGTTACTATACGGCGGCATTCGGCAAGATACACATGTGGCCGCCAAAGGGTTTCCGTTTCACGATCTTGACCGAAGGCAAAGGCTCACGCTGGACGGAATCCTCCGGCACGCATTTTGGGCCGGGACCTTTGGGGCCGCTCTACGCCGCGTGGCTGGAGGAGCGCCATCCGGGCGGCTATGAAAAAATATACGCCCAGCGCCGCCAGCCTGAGTACAAAGAGATGACGGCCATCACCAACGTGCTGCCCTACGAAGACTACATCGACACCTGGATCACGAACAACACCGCCGGTTTCATGCGCGAGAGCCGTGACCGGCCCTTCTTTGCCTGGTGCGGCATCTGCGGCCCCCACGGCCCGTTGGACCCGCCGGAGCCCTACGCCAGCATGTATGATCCGGCGGAAATCGACATGCCCGCCACGTACCTGGCCGACGACAGCGACAAACCCAAGCACCTGCAAAACGGCGGCGGGCGCTTTGCCAAGGAGCCCGACGACCGCATCATCCGCAAAGCTATTGCCAAGTACTGGGGTCTCTGCACCATGATCGACGACATGGTGGGTAAGTTAGTGCAGACGCTGGCGGACGCCGGTACGCTGGACAATACGCTCATAATCTATGCCAGCGACCACGGCGACCACATGGGCGATTGGTCGCGCGGCGGCAAAGGTACGTTTTGGGAACCCTCGGCGCGGGTGCCCCTCATCGTGGTACCTCCGACCGGTCAGGCGCGCACACCGGTGGCGGAGGACGTGGTGGAGACCTTCCAGATCGCGCCGACAATCCTCGACTACGCCGGTGTGCCGATACCTGAGGCGATGGCCGCCACCAGCCTGCGTCCGGTTATCGAGGGCAAGGCGAACCTGCCCGGCATGGCGCTATCCGATTACATACACGGCGATCGCGTCACGCGCGGCACGGCGCTCATCACCAACCGCTACAAGTACGCCTACTGGGGCCGGGAGTTGGGCAGCGAATTCTACGACCTGCAGGAAGACCCACACGAATTCCGCAACCTGGCACACGATCCTGCCGCCCATGCCCGCATGCGCGAATACCACGGCCTCCTCACCGAGCGCCTGCTCAGCACAACCACTCCACCCCTGGATATGATCGGGCCTGAATGGAATTAGCGGATATGCTCTCGACTGCGACGATACGACAACAGGACCGCCGCACGCTCGGTGCAAGTGTTCGTACACCTAACCGGCTGAGACAGCTAACGGAGACTTTTAGGGCGGCGTAATTTGCCTTGGCGGTGCAGGAGGACCACTAAATTGCAGTAATTCTATTGGAGCGGGCCAAGAGAAGATACAGCGTGGGTCATCGGGGTTCTGTAAACAGAACTCTCGCTGCTCATCCATGAACCTACAGGCCGAATTCACTACCGACGCCACGTCCTCACCCCGCGCCAGACCCCAAACAATGCGGCCCATGGCAAGGTGCTCTGCTCCAAATCGCGGCAGCTTGTGCCCATGCTCCATGGAGCGCAGAATCGCAGAGACTTCCTCAGGGCGCAGCCGCTTGCGAATCTCACCCAGTCGCGCGAGCGTTTCACGCTCTGCGGGCACACGTACGAATCTCTGCATGGCGCCGACAACGCCCCGCAGCGCTACGTACGCCGCTTCCGCTTTCTCCGTTCTAGCGGCAATGGCGATGCTAAAGTCTACGCCCACCGGCACGGCGCGCGCCCTGCCCTGGGGCAGCTCCGCCAAACGAAAGTCAAGGGTAGTCGGAGCAAGTGCTGGTGTGCTGTATTGCATGGCGAATAGCGGTGTCACGCCGGACCACAAATTACGGCGGTGACCACTGTCTAGTGGAGGAGAGACGTGGTGCGTATGGATGAGATCGCGGAAAAACTGCAAGGCCTCGAATGAGGCCGGTTCTTGTAGCCGACATTGCAGCGATTTCGGATCAACCATGTTCGCTTCGTTTTGCCATAGCGCCCACCAAATACCTTCAATTACGCTCCCAAGGGTGACAACGCCCCAGCGCGCCACTTCGCCGTTCTCATGGCGCAGCGTCAGCCGCTCCGCATTACGCACCAAAACGTCCCAGTCCCAACTACTGTCCACCGGCGGTACGCCTCTCCTGTCGAAGTACACCGCGTCATATGTCACCATCTGCGGCAACGCGGCCACCGGCAGGGCATAGAGTCCACCCGGGCCGCGGTGCGGCTCAAGCACGCTAGAGAAGAATTCAGCCTCAATTCCCGCTTTCTCTTTACCCAAGAAACGATCCAAGGGCATCATGAGGCCATGTTCAGTCAGAAAATTCGCGAGTAAGGGTGACACCGTCACAAGATCGGCGGAGAAGGCGTCCAGCACCTCCACGAAATACGCCAGCCACTCCTCAAGGTCTTTTGGCGGAGAGTCCTGCTTCGGCCAGCGCTCTGCATAGCGCAGTTTGATGTTGAAACGTCCACGCTCCGGACCGTATGGGTTTTCCTTGTCTTCCGCCAACGCCGCCAATCCTCCCTGGAGCACGCTCTCATTCGAGAGCAGTAAACCTTCGGGATCATGCAGGCTGGGAAAATCGCCGATTACTGCCCAGTTCAACTCCGTCACTTTGGGCAGGCTCGGAGGTGATAGCGGAGAACCCAGCGAGCTGCATCCGGCAGCGAGCGCCGCCGAGCCCGCGAGTAAAGTTCGTCGTGAAAGCATCGCACTGTCTCTGCTCATGACGGCTGCAGCCTCACTACTGCTGACTCGCCCTCTGCGCGTGAAGTGAGCCATTCCTGATAGGCAAGGATCGAGAAACGTTCAATTCCCTCTTGAGGATGTGGAGGACTAGCCCCCGCGCTACGGGTTCGCTTTCCCAATGCACATAGCACCCTTAACCACGGATGCCTTCCGCCACGATATAGCAATTGACTGCTTTTGACACAGTGCGCAACGGCTCCGCGACGATGCGGACCGCCCAACGGCGGAGGCTTTTAGATGAGACACCTAAAGACTATGGGGTTAGCCTCGCAAAACTGCATGTGCTCGCCTATGCGTGCACATGCCGTGCCCACCACCGTTGCCACGTCGTCGCCGCGTACCAGACCCTCCATTATGCTTCCCATGGCAGCGTATTGAACGCCAAACTGCGGCATAGCGTGCCCATGTTCCATTGAACGCTGGATCGCCGTTACTTCATCGGGCCTGAGCCTCTTGCGAAACTCGCCAAGGCGCGCGAGCGCCTCACGCTCGGCGGGCACGTGCACGCGCTCTTGCATGACGCCCACGACGCCCCTGAGCGCCGTGTACGCCGCCTCCGCCTTCTCCGTCCTGGCGGCAATGGCAATGCTTAAGTCTGCGCTCACCGGCACGGCGTGCACTTTGCCCCGGGGCAACTCCGCCAAAGGGAAGTCAAGGGTAGTCGGGACAAGCGCTGGTGTGCTGTATTTCATCGCAAAGTGCGGCGTCACTCCCGTCCATAGCTTATAGAGTTCGCCTCTACTTACTGCCGGCGAGACCCGGTGCGTATGCAGCATGTCGCGGAAGAACTGCAAGGCTTCTAATGCGTCCGGTTCTTGTAGCCGGCACCGCATCGTTTCCGGCTCTAATACGCCTGCTTCGTTTTGCCAAAGCGTCCACCAAATCCCGCCAATGATGCCCCCGTGCGTAACCACGCCCCAGCGCGTCACCTCGCCATCCGCATCGCGCTGCGTCAGCCGCGCCGCATTGCTCACCAAATCATCCCAGTCCCAACTTCCGTCCGGCGGCCGTACGCCCCACTTCGTGAAGAACACCGCATCATACGTCACCATCTGCGGCAGCGCGCCCACCGGCAGGGCATAGAGCCCGCCCGCGCCCCGACCCGGCTCGAGCACGCTGGGGAAGAATGACGCCTCGATCGCAGACTTCTCCGCACCCATGAATCGGTCTAAGGGCAACACGAGACCTTCCTCGCCCAATAGTCTTGCGAGAAATGGTGGCAGCGCCACGAGGTCAGCCGAAAAGGCATCCAGTAACTCTGCAAAATACTCTAAGACTTCTTCGCGGTTCTCTGGCGGCGGAGCCAGTTCCGGCAAGTAGTCCTCCGCATAACGCAGCGTGACGTTGTATCGCCCACGCTGCGGGCCGTATGGGTTTTCCTTGTCCTCCGCCAACGCCGCCAGCCCGCGCTGGAGCACAATCTCATCAGAGTTCAGTATTCCCTCCGGATCATAGAGGCTGATGAATCCACTGAAAACTGCCCAGTCTATCTCTGTCTCCTTGGGCAGACCGGGCGGCGAGAACGCAGACTCGAGCGTGCTGCAACCCGCGGCGAGCGCAGCGGAACTTGCCAATAACGATCGCCGTGACAGCATAGCTCTGATCCTATTCAATTTAACGGCGGCTAAGGTATTTCGCTGATTTCCCTGTATTAACTCACGCACACCTTAGTAACCGGGGAACGGCAGCTTGCCCGATTGCTAGAATTCGTGCGCGAGGGAGCAGGCCTGATTGACAATGGTCGCTACGTCGTCGCCGCGCCCGAGGCCCTGCGTTAATTCATACATGATTTGCAGCGTCAGGCCGTCTTGCGGCCACTCGCGGCCGTGTTCCAGAGAGTGCTGCACTGCTGCAACTTCCGCCGGGCTAATGTCCGTGCGGATGTCTGCCAAGCGCGCCACCGCCTCCCTGCCAGCAGGAATTGCCACGTGCTCCTGCATAGCAAGGTTGAACCCTTTCAGCGCGGCAAATGCCGCCTCCGTTCTTTGCGTGCGGGCGGCAATGCCGATCCCTAGATGGGTTCTCACCGGCGTTGCGGATACCTTGCCCCGGGGCAGCGCCGCCATGCGAAAGCTACTCCTCTGATTGAGAATCATGGGAGAGAAATCGTACAGCATGGCCGGCGGCGTTACCCAAAGGTAGTCCCATAAGTCCCTCATCTCTGCCAGCGGTGAGACGCGGTGCTTGTGTAGCAGGTCGTGCACGAACTGCAGGGCTTCAACCGCCGACGGTTCCGGCAAGCGGCACTGCTGCGTGTCTGCATCGAATAAGGTCGCCCCATTTTGCCAAAGCGCCCACGCAACCCCTTGCCCATGTGCGATCAGGCCCCAGCGCGCCATGTTGCCATCCGGCTTGGAAGTGGTGAGTTTGGTGGCACTCCTCACCAGGTCGTCCCAATTCCAAGTCGCATCCACCGGCGGCACGCCTTGCTTTGTGAAGTGTCGCGGATCGTAGAAGAGCATGAGCGGTGCTGCGTCCACCGGCAGTGCATAGAGCGCACCGTCTCGCCGGTACTGATTGAGCACGGTGGGGAAGAATTCCTGATTGAGCTCAGACTCCCCGGCGCCGCTGAAACGGTCTAAGGGCAGCAAGAGTCCGTTCTCACCCCACCATCGCGCCTCTTCCGGCCAAACCGTCACAAGGTCCGCTTCAAGCAAATCCAACGTCTCGGCAACTGCATCCAGCCTCGCCTCCCGAGACGCCTCTGCCTCTTCCACAGTTTTCGACTGCTCGATCTGCGGTGCAAAGTCTTCTACAAACCGCAGCGCCAGCGAGTATCCGCCGCGCTTCGGGCCGTACGCGTTATCCTCATCTTCCTCAAGTGCTGCCAGGGCCCGTTCGTATCTGACTTCATTATCGTCACCCGGTACGTAATTGCCATACGGCATTGAGAGATAGATGGATCTCGTGAATGCCGCCACCTTTATCTCAGCATCCAGCGGCGCGCTCGGCGGAGTAAGTGGATTCCCCACCGTGCTGCAGCCGGCGGCGAGCACCGCCGAGCCCGCGAGTAACGAACGACGTGTAAGCATTGCTCTGCTCCTTTCCCCCAGAGTGCAGTGCTTAAGCTGTTTAGGCGCCTTCATCCCCCACATCCCTTGCCCCACCTGGCGCCGGGTATTGAATCCATCATTGCACAGTGGCGCGGTCTGTCAAGCATTAAGAGGGGAAACGCCGCCGCCATGAGTCGGCACGAGCAAGAGAGTGCCGTGCGCGGGGAAATGCAGACTTTCCTTGCTACGCAAGGAAACGGAGTACGAAGGAATGCAAAGGAAAACTATGATTAAACGCGCGGGAATCCCAGCCTAAGAAAAGGCTAAGATTCTAGAAATGCCTTACCTATTCGCGTATAGGAGCAAATGCCCTTACGCGAGTCGCCGGTGCGTGAGGGGCGCATCCAGTAGCAGAATTGATTGCGGTTCAGACCCGCCGCTACGCCTTCACGTACCGCTCCGGCCCCTGCTCGAAGGCTGCTAGACAGTGACGGCAGCAGAAGTAGTAGACTGTGCCTCGGTATTCCACTTTGTGTTCGGCAGTCGCGGGGTCAACCGACTCATTGCAGGTCGCGCATTTAGCCATGATAGTGCTCCTTTCGATAGTGGGGGTGCTCCTGGCGTCTTGCCGTCGGCAAGGCGTAAGCCTTCGTATACTTCGTCCATCGTACGCAATTTCCCGTGTGAATTCCATTAGGATCTTGACTAATAAACTTTCGACCCTTGCACGTCAGCCCGTGCCGCTTCACACATGGTTCTTGCAGTAGCTGTAGCGCGGGGCTTGTCCCCCACACCGCACAATGCACGGGCCATTAACTCTCTATCTATGCACTTTGCTAGTTTTCTAGATTCCTCCCCCGTGTCAAGCACGGGGCTATGGCGCGCTTGGAATGACGATCCTCAAGCGCAATCAAGTGATTTGAACAACGTCTTGCCTTTGTCCCACAGTTACCCTAAAAGAAGCATTACAGCCGACGCAAACGGAGGGAGTTCATAACTACTGACACAGAGGAAAACGCCATTGCCGCTGCCGCCAGCATCGGATTTAGCACGATGCCGATAAAGGGATACAACACGCCCGCAGCTACTGGAATAAGCACCACGTTGTAGCCAAACGCCCAGCCGAGGTTCTGCCAAATCGTGCGGCGCGTGGCCAGGGAAAGCGCAAAGGCCGTCTCAAGACCGCTAAGACTGTCACCCATGAGTGTTATGTCCGCAGCTTCCAGCGCCACGTCAGCACCGGCCCCCAGCGCAATACCCACGTCCGCGCGGGCGAGCGCCGGCGCATCATTGATGCCGTCACCGACCATGGCGACGACTTCTCCTGCTGCCTGACGCGCTTCGATTGCCGCCGCCTTTTGTCCGGGCAAGACTTCCGCCGAGACGTGCTCGATAGCAAGCTGCCCGGCAATCGCCTGCGCGGTCCGCGCCGCATCACCCGTGAGCATCATCACCGTGAGTCCTCTATCGCGGAGGGCCTGCACTGTGGGCGCGGCACTTGGTTTGAGCGTATCGGCTACCGCGATCACACCCGCCACAATTCCATCCACGGCTACGAATAGGGCGGTCTTGCCTTCTGCGTGGAACGACCGGGCACGCGCCGCATTCTCACCTAAGTCAACGCTGCTCTCTTCCATGTAGGCTTGGTTGCCCACGCGAATCAACTTGCCTGTCACCTCTGCCCGGATACCGCGTCCCGGCGCGGCGATGAATTCCTTGGCCGGCGGCAATGTGAGTGACCTGGCATGTGCCGCGCGCACCACCGCCTGACTCAACGGGTGCTCGCTTGCCTGCTCCGCTGCGGCGGCAAGCCACAGCATTTCGGCTGCGGATTCGCTGTCATTGCTTTGAGGGTTGCTGTCTCCCGGTTCGTCGTTCCGGCGCACGCCGGAGTCCATCCGATCAACTGCGATAACGTCCGTAACCTCAGGCTTGCCTTGGGTGAGCGTGCCCGTCTTGTCCAGCACAACCGTCGTCACGTTGTGCAGGCGCTCGAGGGCTTCCTCGTCGCGCACCAGCACGCCCTTTGCCGCGCCGGCGCCCATCGCGACCATGACTGCCGTCGGGGTCGCCAGTCCCAATGCACAGGGGCACGCAATTATCAGCACCGCCACGAAAGCCAGCAGCGCCCGCGTAAGCGCCGGCTCCGGCCCCAGAAGATACCACGCGAAAAACGTCACCAGCGCAACCGTGATCACCGCGGGTACAAAGCGGGCGGCAATACGATCCGCCAGTCGCTGCAGCGGCGCTTTGGAACCTTGGGCCTCTTCGATCAAGCGCACGATGCGTGCGAGCGCCGTGTCCTTTCCTATCCTCGTGGCGCGGAACGTGAAGGAGCCTATCGTATTCAGCGTTCCGCCGACGACTTCATCTCCTGGCGTCTTCTCTACGGGCATGCTCTCGCCGGTAAGCATCGATTCATCAACCGCGCTCTGCCCCTCCAAGACAAGACCATCCACGGGCACCCGTTCGCCCGGTCGCACCTGGACAACGTCGCCCACGGCTAGCGTGGCGACCGGCACCTCGTGGGGTGTGCCTTCACGGACAATGCGCGCCATTTGCGGTTGGAAGTCCATCAATGCGTGGATTGCTGCGGCGGTTTGCCGTTTCGCGCGCGCCTCGAGATAGCGCCCAAGGAGAATCAACGTAATGATGACTGCCGCAGTGTCGAAGTACAGCGGCGTTTCGCCATCCACTGCTTGACTGATAAAGAACCCCGGCGCCAACACGGCCGCTACGCTATAGAAATAAGCTGCGCTGGTGCCCATGACGATGAGGGCGTTCATGTCAAAAGTGAGGTGCCTCAGTGTTGCCCATGCCCCCCGGTAGAATCGCCAGCCCACCCAAAACTGCACCGGTGTCGCCAGCGCCCAGAGCAGATAGGGGTTTTCGCCCCACCAGCCGCGCAGAGAGGGGAAAAGCACACTGCCCATGCTGCCAAGCAGGACCAAGAACGAGAGCGCCAGAGAGATGCCCAAGCGCACCTTCATGGCGCGCTGCTCGGCGCTGCCGGCTGCCTGCATAGACGCGCCGTGGGCGGTTTCCGGCTCATGCCCCGCGGCTTCCAGCGTATATCCCGCCTCCGCAACGCTACTTTTCAATGCCGCCACGTCCGTAACGTCGGGGAGATAGGCGATGAACGCGTTCTCCGCCGCCAGGTTCAGGTCCGCTCGCAGGACTCCCGGCACGGCCCTGAGGGCTGCTTCTACGCGGCTGACCGCCGAGGCGTCCTGCATGCCGCCCACGCGCAGCGTGCGCTTCACGACCGCAGGGGCATAACCTGCATCCGTCACGGCATGGGCGATGTGGGCGGGCGTAACCACAGCCGGGTCATAGGTAACCCGCGCCCGCTCCGTCGCCAGGTTTACGGCTGCCTCGCGCACGCCCGGAATTCGGGTAACGGCTTCCTCGATCCGCCAAACGCATGCCGCACAGGTCATGCCCTGCACAACCAGTGAGATCGATTGTTCTTCTTGCGTATGCTCAGTAACTGCCACGGTTCAATTCTCTAAGTGCTGCGGGCGCTTCCCACTCGCAGCCTTCTCATTATGTCTCGTCTCTTACCGCCGGCTGTGACTTTTAGCGCACCAGCGACCCACGCAGCGAGCAACTATGCTCACCTACAATTATACCACTGGGGGGTATATGGATGGGCAAGATGCGTAGCAAATGCACATCGATGGTCCGTTCATGCTTCCACAAGCCTGTGCTGAGCACTTCGACAGCCTGTGCTGAGCTTTTCAATGTGCTCAGCACGAACGGCGTGCAGGCCCTCTGAGACTCCTCCAATTCCATCGCGTCGAACCTGGACATGCGTAGAACGAATTGCGCTGAAATCTAGACGGGTCTTGGGCTAACAGACCTTCTTTGCAGCCAAGGTGCAATCGCAGTTTCTTTCGTCGGCTCCTTAGAAAATTCGTCTTCAAACATGAAGAGAGGGAATGCATGGCATTCCCTCTCTTTCATCCAATAGCAAGATTTATGTTGGGACTCTAGGCCCGCAAAATAGGCAGATTCACCGTAACGCCGGTCTGCACCGCAATCTTGCCCGCCTCCAGAATTTCTTGTCCATCCCGGTTGAACGCCGCGTCGCACGGCGACTCGATTGGTGTGCCGTTCAGTAGAGCGTGGACGAAATACGCCGGCCCGCTCTGCATGTGGGGTTCCGGCAAATCGGGTACATCAATGATGTCGCCGACCGGGTTCTCCTGCGTGCAGTGCTTGACTTGGTTTCTGCCGATCACGGTCACGCTGCCGGCTGTGCCATTGATGACAGGTCCGTGAATCGGTTCCGGTCCGAATCGGGTCCAGGTGGCCTGGCTGACGCAGAGCGCGTCGTCATAGCGCAGGAGGAGCACCGCGTTGTCCTCAGACTTGACCGGCTTCACCAGTGTATCGGCCATGCCGCAGACCTGGCGCGGCACCTTGCCGAGAATCCACGTAAAGACGTTAGCCGCGTAGCAGCAGTAGTCCAGCAGCACACCGCCGCCATCCTGCGGACGGTACCACCAACTATCGAAATCGGCGGTGGGCCCCATGTGTCCGCCCCGGAAGGCAATCTGAAAGACTTGCCCGAGCACGCCCGATTGAGTGATTTCGCGCGCCCGCCGCAATGCCGGACCCCAAGCGGTCGGCCAATTGACCATCAAGGTCACGTCGTGCTTCTCGCACGCCGCAATCATGCGGTCGGCATCTGAGAGGCTGGCGGCAAACGGCTTCTCCAGCATGATGTGAATGCCCCGCGGCGCCAGCGCTTCCACGTACTTCACGTGATCGGCATTCGTGGAACATATGATCGCGGCATCCGGTTGGCGTTCGTCAAGGAGCCTTTCATAGTCGGCAAAAACCATATCGTCGCCGAGTCCACTGCGCTCTTGGGTCTGGGCGCGGTGTTCCGGCTTCGGATCGGCAAAGCCGACAAACTCGGCGCCTGCCAACTCCTGCGTCTGCCTGATCAGGCTGTTAATGTGGGTGTGCGCTGATTCAAGTGCGACGACCTTGATACTTTCCGGCATAGTTAATGCTCCTTAAGTTGTAGGCCCATTCCCATAAACTACCGGGACAAGCTTGCGCGCACGACCCTCACACACTGATCACGACCAACAGAATGTCGTGCGCCTCCACCTTTCTCTCTACCCTCGGGCGGCGGCTCTGTCAAAGATAATGACATGGATGTACCTGCCTGGCAACTCAATGACGTCTTGCGCTGATGCCTCAATTGCGAGCGCAATGATATACTGAATTTGAGATGTTACGCAGAAGGAGAGAAGCATGACGAAGGCATTGAAGCGTAGTGACAATCAAGCAAAGCTGGTAATGTGGGGTGTCGTTTCGCTGGCCCTCATACACATTCTATGGGGAGCGGTGGTACGGGCGACGGGCTCGGGACTGGGATGTCCCGATTGGCCGCTCTGTTCAGGTCAGGTGATTCCGCCCTTCGAAACAGCGGCGGTCATTGAGTTTGTTCATCGCTTGTTGGCGTTGCTCCTGACCGTCGGCGTGATCTGGGTGCTGGTCAAGGCGTGGTTCGGCCAAGGCCGCATGCGCCAAGTACGCCCCACCGTGCTTGTGATCACTTGTCTGCTCGTGGCGCAGATAGTCCTCGGAGCGGTGACGGTACTTACGGAATTACCGGCCCTGCTCGTAGGTTCCCACCTTACGATTTCCATGCTCTTCATCTCCGCGACCGTATTGGGCGCGGTGCAGGTGCAGAACAACTCGCTCAGCGTCAGTGCATTCCCCAAGTGGCGCGGAATTGCCGCCCTCTCCGCCGGGCTTCTCGTCGTGGTTTCCGGCGCGTTTGTGGTCGGCATGGCGGCAGGCATTGCTTGCCACGGCATCCTGAGTTGCGACGGCGGCGGCGGCTCGCCCCGTATCCTCGAAGAGGTGCACATGGGCCACCGCTACTCTGCATACGTATTTGCCGTTACGTTGGCTTTACTGGCGGGCTGGCGTATACGCCTGGACCAGAGCAATGCAAGAATGATCGGCGTCCTCGTAATCGCGCTCTTGGCGGTGCAAATCACGCTGGGCTTTGCGCAGGTATTGATGGGCCTGCCCGACGCGCTGCGGGTGGCGCACGTTCTTACCGCAGCCTTGATCATGGCTTCGGCTACGGCGCTCTTCTTCTGGCCGTTGGAACGCCACGCCGAACAGCCGCAGACTGCTAGCGACCCCGCGAAATCGCAGGCGCTCGATCCGGCGTAAGCGGGAGCTTGGTACTGCCTGGGCGCAATCGGTAGCTGGCCGGAGAGTCTCTGCCAATAGATGCCGTCGGTCTAATGGAAGCGTTGCCCGTTCCGGCCCTCAGCGCCGTCCCCGGCTCCGATTGCCCAAACTCCGGTAGCGCAGGTTTGCAACCTGCGCCCCATCGGCGCGGATTGGAATTCCTACCCACGCTCCGGCACTGTTTGCAATGCCTGCTCTGTAAACTCCTGCGCTCAATGCAACGGGAAGCCGCAAGGCACTACGCGCCTGGCGCGAGAGCTATCCCGCAATAGCAACGAAGGACGTAGGGGCGCGGCATGCCGTGCCCCTACTCTTTTGCAAGAGATCAACCGATCGCTCTGCCTAGTTTCCGCTAAGTGACCCCAATCGGCCTCCGGCCACATTTAGAGTCGCGCTTCAATGCCCCTGTATCGGCCTTCGTCGCGTTGCCTCCTCGGTGACCAATCTGTCAGCGCAATTCGAGGAAACTACAGGAATGCTATTGAGCGTCAAACCATCCTAATTCCCATCGCTGCTGAGCGGTGCCGTGGCAAAGACGACGTGGAAGGGCTTGCAGTAGATTACGATGCTATTCACGGAGTCTATGGCGGTGTCAGCCGCAATCTCGTAGTTCTGGCTGCCCACGTTTCCTTTTATCGACCCCAGATCGACGTACCCCTCCTCAATGTCGGCGCGGCTGGCAGGATCAGCATGGTTCACCAGCAACACGTGAAGCTGCGGACCGTTGGTAACGCGGAAGTCTTCAAACCGCAGGAGGTGCGTGCCGTCCGCCAAGCGGTAGAGCGTTACCGTGCCGGCGCCTTTATGGAATTCGTCCGCATCGCGGAACTGGCCCTGTGCTACCACCGCCGGTTGCGCGTCTTCCGCCTGCTCCGGCATCTCTTCTTCCATCTCTTTGTCCGGCATCTTCGCTGCCGCATCCATTACATCCGCGGCCACCTTCTCGCGCTCGTCTTCGGACATCTTGTCCATTTCTTCCGCAGTCGGAATCTCGAACGGCAGCTCCTCCTCGACGACCGTGTTGATGAACAAGGGCGACCCAAGCCACCAACCCGCCGCTCCACCGACCACGACGACGATCAAGCCAATAGCAATCAGCAATGCCCGCTTATTCATGACTTCCACTCCTTTGTAGCGGCACTTACAGCCTTTAACTACATAGTATCACCAGTTCTTACCGAACACGCTCTGGTTTTTGCTAGGTTCAAAACCGTTATCCCTTGATCTCGCCTCAAGTACCGTCGAAGCCTTTGCGTTACGGGAAGGCTGCCATTCGCTAGTGCAGGCGAATTGCAAGGCCGCAGCCAAGTGCGCACGCGTACGTGGGTCCCGCCCGCGAGAGGCTCGGGGTCGGCGGACGAAAGTCCGAGAAGCGGCGCAGACAGAAAAAGCAAGCCCCTCCAGCGTGGAGGGGCCAAAGCTGTCATTGTCTATAGCTAGCGATTAGAACTCGGGCGCTCCCTGCACGATAACATCATCCTTCGCCACGTCGGCGACCAGGGCCTCGGTCGTAAGCACCATACATGCGACCGAAGTCGCGTTCTCTACTGCTGAGCGTGTTACTTTGAGCGGGTCGATGATCCCCGCCTCTATCATGTCAACGTATTCTCCCGTAAGCACGTTATGGCCCATATTCTTGTTGCGTCGGCTCATTGCCAAGCGCTGTACCTCTTGCACAATCACCGCTTCGTCCAATCCGGCGTTCTGGGCGATGCGCTTAAGCGGCGACTTTAATGCCTCGCGCATTATCGGTATCGCCACTGCTTCATCGCCTTTTAGTTTCAAGCCATCAAGAGCAGCACTAGCGTTGATGAGTGCAACGCCGCCGCCGGGCACAATCCCTTCCTCCACCGCGGCGCGTGTGGCCGCGAGCGCATCGTCGACGCGGTCTTTCCTCTCCTTCATCTCGATCTCGGTGGCCGCGCCCACGTGGATGACTGCTACGCCGCCGGAGAGCTTCGCTACGCGCTCTTCCAGCTTCTCGCGATCAAACTCCGGCGCGCCATCCTGCAACCGCGACTTGATCTGGTTCACCCGCGCAGCGATCTCGTCGGTGTCGCCGTGTCCCTCGATGATAGCTGTGGTGTCTTTACTGGAGACAATACGGCGCGCGCGGCCAAGATCCGCGATCTCCACTTCGTCGATGCGCTTGCCGGCCTCTTCAGAAATCAACTGGCCGCCCGTGACTATCGCAATATCTCGCAGCATTTCTTTGCGTCGGTCGCCGTAGCCGGGAACCTTTACCGCTATGCAATTCAGTACGCCGCGGGACTTGTTGGTGACGAGCATTGCCAAGGCATTAGCCTCCATCTCCAAGGCTATAATTGCCAGATTCTTCTCGCCGCTCTGCACCATGCGCTCCAAAATCGGCAGAAGTTCTTCTAAGGATTCAACTTTCCGATCGGTAATTAGGATATACGGATCTTCGATTTCCGCAACCATTCGTAAGGAATCGGTGACGAAGTACGGCGAAAGGAGTCCCTGGTCGAACTCCATTCCTTCCACGTATTCCACGGAGAAGCCAAATCCGCTGCCCTCTTCCACGGTGATGAGACCGTCTCTACCAACTCTATCCATCACTTCCCCGATGAGCTCACCAATTTCGCTATTCCCAGCGGAAATAGTGGCAACCTCGGCCACCTGCTCTCTGCCCGTCACCGGCGTGGCAGACTTTCTCAACGATTCGACCACGGCCCGGGCGGCTCGCTCCAAGCCACGCTTCAAAATCATGGGGTTGGCGCCCGAAACGATGTGGCGATTCCCTTCGGTGATGAGCGTGTAGGCAACGGAGGTGGCGGTAGTCGTGCCGTCCCCGGCAACGTCGTTGGTCTTACTCGCGGCTTGTACCATGAGTTGAGCGCCCATATTTTCGAAATTATCGACCAACTCAATCTCTTTGGCAACGGTGACTCCGTCGTGGGTGACGATCGGGAGTTTGTCTTGATAGCCCAACGCCACGTTGCGCCCTTTGGGGCCAAGCGTGGCTTGAACTGTATCGGCAACTTTTTCAATGCCGCTCATCAAGGCAATTCGCGCATCTTCACTGAAGATTACGTGCTTGGGCATCTATGCAGTCTCCTCGTTCAACAAACTATGATTTTACATACCCGGCAAACTACACTCGCTCTTGCCGAGTCTCAGTTTACTTCGTGCGGGCTGTCAAGCAAAAGTGTGCAATAGCACAGTGATTCACCGTACGCTACATGCACTTTAATGTCAAATTACATCCCTATTGTGCGAGAAATGGCCGTGTTTTCGCTTAATAGCAGCGTATCCCTGCAAGAATGCTCCTCTTGGACCATCACACTATTTCAGCTTGATTGCCGTCGCGGACACACGGTCTTATCGTGCACTTGTCCCGTGATTGCAGCAACTTTCGCCACATGGGCGAGGCAGTTTTTTCTCTACCATGCAGGTGCCCGGCGTGCGACAACACTGAATCGACAAGAAGAGTACAATACGAGGGAAAGTAAAGTGAGATTGACTGTATTTGATACCAAACGAGGCCGGAAGAGGGGGTAAACACCGTGGCACGTGCAGAGTCATTTCAAGGCTACCGCCGACCCGACGGTCGTGTGGGAGTGCGCAATCACCTGGCGATCCTGCCCTCGGTGATTTGTTCGGCTACCGTGGGCCAGCGCATTACGGAACTCGTGCCCGGCGCGGTTACCACGACACATCAATATGGATGCGGTCAACTGGGAGCGGATGCAGACCTTTTCGTGCGTACGATGGTAGGAACCGGCAGCAATCCGAACGTCGGGGGTGTCATCGTGGTCGGGCTTGGCTGCGAGACGGCGGAAGCACCCCTGATTGCCGAGGGTATCGCCAAGACTGGCAAGCCGGTGGAGCTCATCGTGATACAAGAGGCCGGCGGCTCCATCAAAACCATCCAACAAGGCGCGCAGATGGCGCAAAAACTCTCAGCCAAGCTCTCTTCTATGCAGCGGGAGGAATTCCCACTCTCAGAGCTCGTCCTGGCGACTGAATGCGGGGGCTCCGACACTACCAGCGGGTTGTCCAGTAATCCCATTACCGGCGTGGTCTCCGATATGCTGGTGGAAGCCGGCGGCACAGTGATAATTAGCGAGGCCGCGGAGTTCATCGGCGCCGAACACATCTTTGCCCAGAGGGCGCGCGTACCGGAAATTGGCGAGCAGCTCATCGCCGTGGTGCGCAAAGCGGAAAACGACGCGCTCAAGATGGGCGTCTCGATTCGGGGGGCTAATCCAGCCCCGGGCAACATACAAGGCGGGCTGACGACCATCGAAGAGAAGTCCCTGGGCTGCATCTACAAAGGCGGCACTACCGTCCTGGAAGAGGTGATCGGCTATGCCGACGCCCCCAGCAAGAAAGGACTGGTGGTGATGGACACGCCGGGTTTTGACTCGGAATCGGTGACCGGCATGATGGCCGGCGGCGCTCAGGTCTGCATTTTCACCACCGGGCGGGGCTCGCCCCTGGGCAATCCGATCGCGCCGGTCATCAAAGTGTGCGCCAATCCGCAGACTGTGGAGCGTATGCAGGACAACATCGACTTTTCCGGCGTACCGGTGCTAGAAGGCAACGCCACCATCCGCGAGCTTGGCGAGCATCTGTTCGACCTTACTCTCGACACCGTCAACGGGCTGCTTACGGCTACTGAAATCCTGGGACATCGGGAATTCGCTCCCCACAGGATCGGGCCTACCATGTAATCGTGTCGTCCGGTGTATCGCGCCCATTGGAGGCCCAATATTCCGCACGCATTTTCGCAACCATGCTCGTAATCCCTTGTCTTGTGCCAGTTACATCCAATTGAATCTGTAATCTGCCTGACGCCTCCGTTGGATAATGCTATGTCGAGCGCACAGTTCTTGCACATATCCACCGTCCCTAGCTAGTAATGTCCCTATGAAAGTCGTAATCATCGCTCTGTACGCCGGTACTGCTGGCGTCGTACACCGCAATCAGATTGACCCACACGGAGAGGCATCCTTCCTCTACGATGAAGCGCGCACGTTGATGGCGCGTGAGATACAGGCTGCGGTTACCGGAGCGCAGCGGGCGGGTGCAAGTGAGGTCCTTGTGCACGACGCCACGGGCCTTGTGCCGTTTCACGAAGACCTGCTGCATCCAGGCGCGACGTATGTCTTCGGCGAGCAACAACAGGTGCGGTTTGCTGAGCTTGCCAATGCAAATGCCGCCATTCTGCTCGGCCACCCCGCCAAGGCCGGCGCCTGGGGCGCGGTGCTCTGTCAAACGCTAGCGCCGAGCATTCAGCGCGTCCTGATAAATGGACAAGACCTCGGCACTATCGGCATCCACGCTGCATTGTGCGGCACTCAGCATGTACCTGTGGTGTTGGTGAGTGGCGACAATCACGCCTGCGCCGAGGCGGAGTCATTACTGCCGGGTGTGCGAACGTGCACGACAAAGTGGGGCTTTGGCTTTCAGGCTGCCAAGCTGCGCCCTCCCGCCACGATACGCGCCGAAATAGATGAAGCGGTATGTGACGCGCTTGCTTCTCCCTCTCTCCCCCCGATCTGGGCGCTGCAACCGCCATATGAAATTCAGGTTACGGTCACGGACACGCATATCTGGGACCAGAGCGTCTACAGTCCTCCCCGCCAGGAGCGTCTCGACGGGCGCAATGCCGTCTTCCGCGGCGACGACCTTCCCTACCTGATCGAGCACATTTGGGAGACTGTGCAGTGAGCGCGCTTAGGGCTCCGCGGATTATACCGCTGCGGTATATTCTCATTCCGCTCTTTGTCGCGATGATCTCGGGTCTGTTGGCGCTGCTCTTCTACGTGCTCTCGCAGAGCGGACAACTGGCCGGCTTTTCGCCCGGCATCAACCTGGAGCCGAAACTCATCCGCATGGATAATCGCCCCGCGCCGGACTTTGCGCTGACGCTCAGCGACGGGCGCGTGGTGCGTTTGAGTGAATTTCGCGGCCAACCGGTGGTAATCAATTTCTGGGCCTCCTGGTGCACCCCGTGCCGCGCCGAAGCGCCAACGCTGGAAGAGACCCATCAACGCTACGCGGACCGCGGCGTTGTTATCCTCGGCATAAATCTCTGGGATTCCGAAGAGGCCGCGGCTGAATTCCGCAAAGTATTCGGGCAAACGTACCCCAGTGGGCCCGATCCAAATGGCAAAATCGCCATTGAGTACGGGGTTTCCGGCATACCCGAAACGTTTTTCATCACTCCGGACGGTAAAATCGCCGCCAAGTTTGTCGGCCCGCTGCCGATCGCAACTATGGAAGCTCTGCTCGTGAAGATGCTTGCCGACGAGTAGCGAAAGCCAGTGGAAAAGGCAAGCGCCGTGATTCAGACTGACAGAACCGTTTCGTAGATCTGCGGTCTGTGTCCGAAAATGGAGAGTCAGGCAGGTATACGTAGCGCGGGGCTTGTCCCTCGCTCAGCCGCAAATAAAGAATCGCATGTAGAAGCAGATACCCGCATTGGCTGCAAACACCACGACCCTGCCAGGCCACATTCCCAGCGGCAAGCCGTGGGCAGGAGAAGGGCAATTCATGGTGGCTGGCTTCTTGCCCGTCACTCCGGCGAAGGCCGGAGTCCAGGGACTCTGCGAAGATGGATTCCAGTTTTCGCCGGAATGACGGATTGTGCGTCGTCTGCCCTTTGAAAGAAACGGGCATCACGTGGCCGTCGGGACGGTGGCAAGTGCGACGTAGAGACCATGTAGTTTAGAGGAGTCCTAAATAGCTCAAATGGTACGTTTTCAAGCGCAGTTTGGATTGGTATAGAAGGTTGCTATGAGCGCGACGTCCACTTCCATTGGGTCTGTCATACGCAAAGTGCCGGTGTTCCTGGAAGCAATCAAGATCGAACACGCGGCGTTTACCTTGCCGTTTGCCTATCTCGCCATGCTATTGGCGGCAGATGGCTTGCCGACGCTGTGGCAGTTCATCTGGGTCTCGGTAGCCATGACCGCGGGCAGGACGGCGGCCATGTCGCTCAATCGCATCATCGACCGTCACCTCGACAGCCGTAACCCACGCACTGCCGTCCGCGCCTTGCCGCAGGGAATACTTTCGCCGCAATTCATGTGGGGCGCGAGCATCGTGGCCCTGGCGATAATGGTCTTGGCCGCGGCCATGCTCAATCCGCTCTGCGCCCTGCTTTCGCCGGTGGCGATCTTCTGGCTGGTGGCCTACTCCTACACCAAACGCTTCACGTGGCTGAGCCACTTTGCGCTCGGCGTTTCCGGCTCCATGGCCCCCATGGGCGGCTGGATTGCGGTAACCGGGGAATTCGCGTGGAGCACGGTGCTCCTGGGAGCGGCCGTAGTAACCTGGATGGCGGGTTTCGACATGATCTACGCCTGCCAGGACTACGACATAGACCTGCGCGAGGGTCTCTACTCCGTGCCTGCCAGGTTCGGCATCCCTAAGGCCCTGCTGTTCTCCGCCATCTCACACACGGCAACCGCGCTGTGCCTGGCGGGCGTGGGCCTGCTACTTGGTCTCGGCCTGTTCTACTGGCTCGGTATCGCGGCCACGGCGGCCCTACTGACCTGGGAACACCTGCTCGTGAACCCCCGCGACCTCTCCCGCATCAACACCGCCTTCTTCCACGTCAATAGCTCCCTCTCCGCCGTGTTCTTCGTCTTCGTGGCACTCGAGACGTTCGTCTAGCCTGACAGTCCAACTGTAATTGGAACACTTTTGAAGTCAGATGGAAAACTTTCAATCCTACTCGCTTGTACCGTGAGAAATGCGGATAGCCATTCGCATCGTCAAAGTAAAATTAGCCCACAAGATCAGATTCGGCCACTATATTGCTAATTTCGGAAAATGGATCATTCTTCCCAATTTCTAACCATCTAGCAACAGCATCATCATTCTCAAATCCGTGCCTTGCCATAGATACGGCGAGTTCGGTGCAACAAATCCTCAACCTATAAACATCAGTATATTGACCTTGATCTGGATCGTACTTTAGCACTTGGGACAGGTAGCTAAGGCCCCTTAGCGCAAACGGGCCGATAATTTCTTGTTCTAATGAAAGTCCTTTTTCAAACACATTCCGAGCAAAAACAAGGCTGTCTGCGAGTGCGGCTTTGTGGCCGAGCGCAATAATCGTCCCCACCTCACGAATAAGATTTTCAGGTATAGGCTGCATTTCCGATCGTGCTGACGCAAAGAGCCAAGTAAGTAGGGTCAAGATGGCCCCGCTAGCTCGCGAGTTTTCATCAGATCCTAGCCCGTTTGTCAGCCACAAGGAGATTCTGTCTAACTGGTTAGGCAGAGCTCTTGTCAGTCCAGGAATAAGTGCGTAGCCAAGACCAATGCGCTGGTCGGCAAGCGGTTTGCTCCAAGGATTCCCCATAGGAAGATCCACTCTAAGCAGATCTTCTACTCTCTCAATCAACTGCTCGGCAACATCCTCTGGCATTCTAATTCGGACAATCAATGAGCTGATTTGACTATTAGAGTATCTGTGGCCAAAGTTCAGGCTAACTGGACTCGAAGTATGCAGCTCTGTGAGAGGCCCAAGCTGGGCTACAATGTGTTGTTGTTCATCCATCGACAACGCGAAGCTCTTGCCTATTCTCTCCAATTCTGCAACCGCCGCACTTACTTGGGCCAAAACGTCAATTGCATACTCCCTCTTATCGCTCTGCTTCTCCGTGTTGGGAGTTAGCCACTTACATCTGAAAGACTGTTCAGCTCTCCCTTCTTCCAGCTCCGGTAACATCAGGTACAACCAGTCTGGAATATGGTTATTGCCTCACTGGTCGTTCAGGATTGGGTCAGAATCTTCCCAAAGAGCCGTAGCAACTTCATGTGTTTCACTCACTGTTAGGCTACTTGAAGCAATGAGTGGGTCTAGCCTTGCAATTGCACGCAAATGAACTGTCCCGCTACCTCTTAGTCCACGAATGAGAAAGCTAACCACTTGCCGGAATTCTGAGCTGGCGTCAAGAACGTATTTGGATGGCAAGTCCTGGGAATTCACAAGAGCTCCCGGATCGGGAAAGTCAACGTTATCTGGAAAGCCATCAAATCCAACAATTGGTGCATTCAAGAGCTCGATAACTTGATTTCTGCGGCCCTCATTCGACAAGGATTGCCATGAACGTACCACTAATCTCCTGACAGGCGACGCAAGCATATGCTGTTGGACGACGTCTCTCGATTTACAATACTTGAGAGCAATATCCAAGACAGCATCAACCATGTCAGGGGGAAGACGTGGCACAAGCCGTGACAATACTTCCAAAGCTACCTGCCATCTTTCTACCAACGCGACTCCTCCGTTTGAATCGCTGGAGGTCGAAATGCGAGACAGGACACAAGTGATCGCCCTGATGCATAGATTGCTAAGTGTCGTCACGGTTTCGACTGGCAGTGCAGCCACTCGGGTCCTAGACAGCAATCGTCCGAGAGAATTGTCTGTGTAAGTCTTACTCACCCGAAGGATTAACCTTAGTGCAAGTTCCGGATTAACCGTAACCATTCCCTCCGCTGCTAGTTTCAGGACATCGGAGAATAGAGACATGGGCGGAAAGCCATCACTATCAGGGTTGTTTGCTATCGGAAGGCCTGTCACTTCCGGAAGGCGAACTGCTCTGTACGCCGAGATCATGCGCTGGTAGCCTCTATTGGAAAGCTCAATGCGAAAACCTTCCCCTGACGTAGAGTCAAATGGCGGGGGATTCTGTAGCTCTTCGATGCCTTGAAGTGGGCGTCTGATGTGGTCAATCTCAGCTAGAGCATCACACTTTTGAGCAGCGAGCTTGTCCCACTCCCTTGGCAGCTTCTTTCGATTAGAGTAAGTAAGTGAAGAAGCAAGTGCCCAGCCTTCCCGGGAAGCGTTTGCGATGCTTCTTACCGCCTGTGAGTTTTTCCTAAGCAAATCCAATGCATTCTCAATTAGCTTCCCCGATTCATCGAATCTGTTTGCTTCCGTAAGTAACGCGGCCTTGCGCAACATCCATGCTGGGTCACAGTTTTCAACGCGCCATTCATCGAGAAGCACACTCAACTGGTCTAAGTCCAGTGAATAGGCTGCCCATAGGCACCGTTCTTGCTTTGCTCTGTGTTCAGCGTCGGAGTCTTCGGTAAGGAGGGGCATTAGTGCCTCAAGGCGGCATTCAAACCGGCTGCGCTTATTTCCGTAGCGCGCATTCGTGACTAGGGCAAGTGATATAGTCCTCCACGCGTCCCGAATCTCTTGCCAATCATCACGTAACTCACGGGATCCTTCAATTGTGAGACTAGCGCCATCTATGGCGTCCAGTATTTTCTGCGCAGCCTCTTCGAGCTCCGAGCTAATGGGTTCGAGCAGGATTTCTCGACGCCATACCAACTCGCGAATTGCTCTCAACTGCTCTACTGATGATAACCTGTCTAGCACCTTGAGAATCGGCGGTTCCCAATCATCCGTCCGCTGACTAAGTTCAAATCGGTCTTGCCCATGTGGGAATACTAACCACCCAGGGTAGAGCCTTCTGTTATGTGCCCAAACGTCGAGAACTTGCTCGACCCGTTCAAGCGACTCGTTCTGGTAATTAGGCGAGCTAGTTCGCCTTTCCTTCTCTGGATGGACTTGAGGAACATCCGCGACTATCTCTTCGATAGGCTGAAGGTGTACCGGGACTGGCGTGGTCTCTCGCATTTGGGGTGAAGGCCAATCAGTACTGTCATATGGCTGGCCATTCTCGAGTGAGCACAATAGCCAATCTGTTGCGTATTGGTGTCGAAGCCTCTCGGGCCACTCCTTGGCCTTTGGGTGTTCTGCAATATCGATTGAATTTACTCCGCTCTCTTCTAGCATTCGACGACGACTTGGTGATAATTCCAACCAACCAGCTAAGTAGATCTTTGGTGAAGCATCCCCTAAATTGTCGCGTACCCAACTTGACCATTTAAGAAAGTTGGGGTCATCACCAGAGAATCCAATGAGAGGAAACAGGCTTTCCATCATTGCCTGTTGCACGGTGTTTACATACGGCGCGAACTGGATCGGATAGGTTCGATAATCCTCTTCTGTGAAAATCAGCGGAAACTGCGCAGGAAGTGAACCATGCAACTTGACAATGCGAGGTTGGCTCATAAGGGGAAGCTGTTCCATGTTTTGAACAACGCTATACGCTGGTGCCGCTATGTTTGAGCTAGCCCGTTCTAGTAGCGTATCCCAGTTTGTGGTAAACACATCTCTCCAAGGCAGACTCAACAATCGTAAGTGGGTTTCTCCAGGAGAAAATTCTTCATCACGAACAAGCTGCTCTAATAATTCATGCAGTTTGCTGCGGCCGAAAACAGTCCTGTATTCTTCGCCAAATCTCAAAGCGCTATCAGCCGTTAAAGTCGGTGCCTTTGCTCCTTGCCGATACTCATTCACGCCTTCCGGGTCTAGACTCCTGTGCATTTCGTTAGCGATATCCCACCACATGGGAATGTCATCAGCGTCGAAACGAATCTTCTCCGCACTTCTGCTGAAACCACTGCCGACCATTACCGAAACCCCAGAGCCGGGGCGCTTCCACAGCGTATCTCGTAGTCTATTGATGTGGCTTTGATCGGGAATCATTGAAATCTATCCTGTGGATGTTGTTTGTCCTAAGCGATTCTATCACCGTTCCAGCCATTGTTGCGGTCAGCATGCCAGCCGTTTGGCTGCCGATATTGAGCGGGTTATAGGACATACACCGTTCAACAGCGAGAAGTCAGAGGCCGTGTACTTAGTCCGTATGTAGCGTAGGACTTCTGTGGCATTTTGATGGACGCCAATTTGGGAGCCTAGTCTAGAGCAAATGCTGCTCTACAAATCGATCCAGATGGGGCTTGACCAGGCGAGGGTGCCATCGAACTGCTGCACGCGCAGATAGTAGTAGTCGCCTGATTGGCTGGGGTTTGTGTCGGGGAACTCTTCACGGTACTCGTGCGTGCGGTTGTGGGCGCCGGTGTCCGTGGTCACGAACTGAAAGAACGGTTCGCCGTTTTTGATGACTTCCACGCGCGCGAGGTCTGCCGTGCCGGCTACGTCGCACACGATGTGCTTCACGGTGTCGGCGCGTGCCAAACGCAACGACTCGCCCATGAACGCGCCGTTGATAGTGAAGCGCAGAATCGGTCTGCCGCCGAGGGTAGCGTAGCAACGCCGCTGTCGGATCGCGTTGTAGATCGCCTCACGCTCCAGGGCAGGCGCAAACACCGCCGTCAGGCCCGGCAGTCGCTGGCGTTTCTCTTGGGCCGTGAACGAGCCCGGCCGCGCGATATTCGTATCCGTAGCGCCCACGAAGCCAAACCTGAGTCCTTGCCCTAGCCCTTCCCGCACCGTGCCCCCTACTCCCGATGGCAGCGCCGCGTACGGCGCGCCGAAGTACTCACCGTTCCCTTGCTTGGACGCAATCTCCACGCAGGGCATGGTCTCAGGATCGAAGAGTTCCCAACGGAACCCGCCCAAGGTACCCCGACCCAGCGGGAAGGCGGTATGGTGGGGCACGCCGAACCACTCATGCCCTGCAAGCAGCATTTTGAGGTGAGCGGGATTCATCGCGGGATCGCGAAAGCTCGTGGGATAGACGAGCGGCGCATCCAAACCGGGGAAGAAGCCGTTGAGATGCCCGGTCGTGTGCGCCCACTCGAAACCCAGTAACGGCACGAACCGGCCGGGCGCATCGAACCGCCGCGCTTGCTGCAGACGCTCCTGCCACGAGTGCTCGACGAAGTCCGCGACCGTCTCACTCGCCGGATAGCGCCGCCGCCACCACGGGTGCAGCCACTCGCCCGCGCGCGTGTAGTGCTCCACGTGCGCCACGAAGTCGAGCCGCGCCTCATCGCGCGCGTAATGGTAGAGGTCTTCGATCTCGCCATACGCGTGGCCGTGAGAGGTGTGCGCATGCAAATCGCCCCAGAAGATGCGGTCGGAGACGTCATTTTCGGGGAGCAACTCCAGCGGATTGCTGTACGCCACGTTCTTGATCTGCCGGTGGCGCACGACAAGGCGCAACCGCGCGGTGGGCGGCAACTCTTCGGTGAGCACGACGGTTGTGCGGCGGGCGGCCCGTTCGCGTTCGCTGAGCACAACTTCGGGTGGAATATCTACTCCAATTACAGGAGAGATAGCTGCGGGTTCGGCCAATGGCGCGACCGTGTTGCCATGTTCATCTACCGCCTTGACGACGAGCGTGAATTCCTCTCCTCGTCGAGCATGGCTTGGGGCCAAGACGTCAAGACCGACCGCCGCCGCCGGTAGCAGGTCAAGGTACGGCGGTTCAGCGATCACCTCGCGCGCGCCGGAACCGTCCTGGGGCACGTAAAGAATACGAAACCACTGCCGGAGCGCGGCCAGAGTCATTTTGATGCCCGGCCCGCCAGCGCGCCGGTCGCCGTACGTAAGACAGAGGGTGTCTCCGGCCGGCAGCGGCTCTGCCGCGACCATGCGCACGTGCTGCCCAGCCACAACGCAGGTCACGCGCCTTCCCGAAGCGGTCTCGGCAGTGGTGTATCCCGCCTCTGCCGGCATAAGGTGCTGCAACACCGGCCAGGACTGCAAGCCGCGCGTCGCAGACTGCACGACCAGGGCATCGCCCTCACACAACCCCTCGGGGCCGAGGGTCAGTCGCAATTCCACGCACTGCCAGGTACCCACCGTCGCCTGCGCTGGCGAGCAATTCGCCGACACAACCGCGTTGGAACTCGCTCGGTGCGCCTCCAGGATTACAGGGTTGAGGGGAGTCCATTCGTCTGTATAGTGTTCTATCGCACTCATTGCCGTTCAACCCCATCGCCTTGCGCCGCGACGATACGGGCCGGTCATAACTAGCCGCGCTCTCCCCGCGCGACTGCAGCGCCGCCCCCGCACGTGCCAAAATCAGCCGTTTACATGCCAAGGCCGCGCAAAAAGTCGCTTGTTATGTCAACATGGAAGATGTGGCCGTCGTCGTGGGATTCGCAGCGCACATTGGAGCAGTCGGCGAGGAAGTCGCAGCTATAGTGCTCTTCTGCCTCAAGGCGGTAGATCACGTGTTCCTGCCTGCCGTAGGTGAAGAGGAACTGCGTGGGCGAAGCCTTGATTTTCTCTCGCACGTTCTCATTGCTGTAGGCCTGGCCGATGCCGGGGATGATGATCTGGTTGTGCCCCGACCAGTGGATGCGCTCCATGATTACGGAAAAGCCGGAGGCAATAAGCGCGGCCGTGGGTTGCGACTGCAAAGACGTGAGCAGTGCCGCCCCGCCGCCTTGCGAAAGCCCGGCAACCACCACCTTGTCATGCCGCTGCTGGAGGTACTTCGTTATCGCCATCGCGCTCACGATGTACGCGGCAGAGAATGATGTCGCATTGTTGAGCAGCCAGTTCACAAAGAAAGCAATGTTGACCTTGCCTTCGCCATTGTGGAACGCCAGGCAGTCCTCGTTGGGCTTGATGAACGTGTAGTTCATGAAGCCGTCGCCCAGTGCGTCGATGATGCCGTCGTGGTAGCTCGCCGGATCTTTGCGGTAGATCGGCTCGGAGCAATTGAGGCCGCTCCCCGGGATGATCAGCGAGGCAGGGCGGTCGGTTTGCGGGGCGGCAGGCGCGTAGGCGTACCCGTGATACGTGGCGCCTCCCAGCATATAGGTGATGTGCAGGAGGTGAGTAGACCCGCCATCGAGCTCCAACGTCTCCGCCGACTCGATTTGCAGGTTCTCATACGCCGTAAAGAAATGCTCGACCGGCATGAGCAGAGTGGCATTAGCCTCGTATATGTCGTCGAGCGTCGTCAGCGCCGGATACAGCATCTCGTTCTCGATAATCGGATCGGAGAACGCGTGCTTGAAGATTTCTTGTTCCGGCCCGCCATAGGACTGTTCATTGGCAGAAGCGTTCATGTCAGTGCGCTCTCACCCTTTCCTATTGGTCTTGTCTTTCCGCTCAAAATGCATTTGGCTCGCTTGAAGGAAAGGGAATCCATCCAAACCTACATGCAGCGGGTCACTCGTGCCGTCGAAGCCCTATGCAGGCTGCAAAACCCTTATCTACCCTCGACCTAGCGCACACCGGGGATCACACCCTCTTGTTTCAGAAGGCCGATAGTGCGGTCGAAAGCCGCGGCAGCCTCGCGCACGTCTTCCTCGGTGTGGGCAGTAGAGAGCATGCCGCCGTCCCCCATAAGATCGACGCCGTTGACCTGCAAGCCGCGCTTCATTTTGCCGTAAATCGCCGGATCGGCGTCCCGCATAGCGCTAAATGTCGGCCCCTCTGCCGAGCCAAAATCCGCGAGGCGAATCTTCTCGTGAGGATTTTGGGGATTATAGAGCAGGATATGAAACATCGAGTACGTGCCGTAGACGCAGCCGGTTAGGCCATGTGCGTCCATGACCTGGTTGAATTCTTCCCGTAGCATGGCCGCCAGATCATTCACGTGGCGAGCGGGCCAACCTTCGGCCACGATGGCCAACGCGGTTGCGCCGGCGGAGGCCGAAAGCGGGTTGGCATTGAACGTGCCCTGGTGGCGGACCTTCTTGCGGGAGTTCCACTCCGGTTCATCACGATATTCGAGGTGGGCCATGATGTCGGCACGTCCCGCCACGGCGCCGCCGGGCAGACCGCCGGCAAGGATCTTAGCCAGTGTCGTGACATCAGGAATCACACCGGTGGCCGCTTGCGCCCCACCTGGCGAACAGCGAAAACCGGTGATTACTTCGTCCATGATGAGCAGCACGCCGTAGTCGAGCGTAAGTTTGCGCACGGCAGCAAGAGTATCAGGGTCGAGCGGATACGAGGAGTACCCAGCGCCGGTGGGCTCCATAATGACGGCGGCAATATCGGGGTCATCCCGCAAGACGGATTCAAGACGGTCGAGGTCGTGCACCGGGAGCACAAGCATTGAGTCAGCCGTGCCAGCCGGGACTCCTGCAGGGGGCGGTTCCGGCGGGGCTTCCACCACGACGTAATCGTGCCAGCCGTGGAAGTGGTGCTCAAACTTGATGATCTTACTCTTGCCGGTATACACGCGCGCCAGCCGCAGGGCCATCAATGTGGCCTCGGTTCCCGAGCTCGTGAAGCGCACGCGCTCGGCGGAGGGCACAAGCCGCTGCACCAAGCGGCCCCATGCGACCTCGCCTTCGTGTGCCGCCCCGTAATGCGTGCCGCGCTGCATCTGTGCAGTCACGGCCTCGACGATCTTGGGATGGCCGTGCCCTAAGAGCAATGCGCCGTGGCCGACGAGAAAATCGATGAAGCAATTGCCGTCGAAGTCCCATTTATGCGCGCCCTGCGCCCGTTCGATATAGAGCGGAAAGGGTTTCTGGGCGCGGCCATCATGGGTCGCGCCATTCGGAAATACGTTGACAGCTTCTTGGAAGCGCGCGGCGGACCCGGCAAACTGCCGCGTGAACTGTTCATCAAGTGTTAGACTGGATGACCCGACAGTCGTGCTCATGGCGCGCTCTCCATTGAGTTTCAGAAGCTACACGCTCTCATTGTAACGAATACGTGCTGTCTTCGTTCGTTCGTCTACGACATTATGTCTAAGCACATAGCCTGAATTGGTGTTTCCTCTTCTCGCCAAGACTGCCCTGTGCCCCGACACGGGGAAGCGGGGGACAAGCCCCCCGCGCGACGACGGGCAAGTAGAGACTGAGCGTTTGGTTGGCAGGGATAAACCAACCGCGCCATAACGCTCCATTGGCGTCTCCGGTTCCCTCTCCTCGGGGAGTGTATAGACCGGGGACATAGGTTACACATGTTCGGGGACATAGGTTACACCATAAGGCATGGAGAATCTTTTAGATGGAGGAGGACCATGCCTTGGAAAGTGGGTACACCCATGTCTTTGCGCAAAGAGTTTATTGCTCTGGCACAATCTGACGGAGTGAACATGAGCGAGTTGTGTCGTCGCATGGAAATCAGCCGCAAGACCGGCTACAAGTGGCTGCGGCGGTACGCGCAGGCCGGAGGGCAGAGCCTTCACGATCTGCCCAGGCGCCCGCACTCCAGTCCGCAACAGACGAGCCGGGAGATGGAGGAGCTTGTCGTAGCGTTGCGCCAGGCGCATCCGACCAAGGGTGCGCATGTGCTGGCCAGGATGTTGCAGGATCGCGGCTATACGGGCGTGCCTGCCAAGAGCACGATCACTGCCATTCTCAGACGACATGGGCTCATCGATGAATCCGAGGCTGCCAAGCACACACCCTATGTGCGCTTTGAGCGTGCCGAACCCAACGAGCTGTGGCAGATGGACTTCAAGGGACACATTGCCGTGCAACACCACCGCTGCCATCCGTTCACCCTCCTGGACGATCACTCTCGCTTCAACCTGGCGCTGCGGGCCTGTGCCAACGAGCAGGGAAACACGGTCCAAGACCGCCTCACCCACGTCTTTCGGCGTTACGGCTTGCCTCAGGCCATGCTGATAGAAAACGGCTCCCCCTGGGGTAGCGACAGCGCTCATCCCTTTACTCCCCTCACCGTCTGGCTCATGCAACTGGGCATCAGCGTGCACCACAGCAGACCGTACCATCCCCAAACACTCGGCAAGCTGGAACGCTTCCACCGCTCGCTCAAGAGCGAGTTGCTTACAGGCCGCACCTTCACCGACCTCCCCCACTGCCAACGTGCCTTCGACACCTGGCGTGACTTCTACAACTTGGAGCGCCCACACTATGCCCTCGACCTCGACACCCCGGTCAGCCGATACACACCCAGTGGTAAAACTTTCCCCGAGACCCTACCCGCCATCGACTACGCCCCCGACGACCACGTGCGTTCTGTGGATGTCTCCGGTCGCATCTCTTTCCAGGGCAGACCACTGCGTGTGGGGAAGGCCTTCACGCATAAGCGGGTCGCGCTCAGACCCACCCAAACCGACGGCGTATGGGACGTTTACTTCTCCGTCCAACGCATAAAAACCCTAGACCTCAATGAACAAAATGTGTAACCTATGTCCCCGAACATCTGTTACCTATCTCCCCAGTCTGTACAGGGAGAGGGCTAGGGTGAGGGGAACTGCTTGAGTCAAGAATGCCGAACCATTAGCTGGGCACGATCCCCTGCTCGGACAAGATCGCCTGCAGGCCGGCAAACGACTCCCGGCTGCCCTGCTCGGGCGTGCCGTTTTCCGGCTTGTAGTGGGTCTCCAGCGAGACCACGCCTTCGTAACCGTCATCTGCCAGCGCCTTGAGTTGCCCCGCATAGTCCACCTTACCCGCGCCTATGGGCTTCCACACAGAACTGCCGTCGGGGCCCAGCACCGCATCCTTGACGTGCACGTGCACGATCCAAGGCTTCACCACCTCGTAGCCGTCCGGATAGGGCCGCGCCTCACCGGAGACGTACGCATTCCCCGGGTCCCAGATCACGCGCATATTCGGCGAGTCGACTGTCTCCATCAAGCGCGCAGTCTCCGCGCCCGTACCGATGTTGCACGAGCGCACGTTTTCGAACGCCAGCGTCACGCCCGCGGACTCCGCCATGCGCACCGGCAACTCAAGACGTTCGAGGATGGTGTCCCAGTGGGTTTCAAGATCGTCCTCGCGCCAGAACGAGAAGCAGCGCACAAGTTGGCAATCGAAGAGTGGCGCAATCTGG
This sequence comes from Chloroflexota bacterium, assembly GCA_965221905.1. Taxonomy (GTDB): domain Bacteria; phylum Chloroflexota; class UBA11872; order VXOZ01; family VXOZ01; genus VXOZ01. The sequence goes on along the minus strand of OZ244922.1, from coordinate 918,883 downwards.
ATGGAACGCTCCAGAATTCTAATGTGCTCGTTGTAGGCGTCTAGGTCGTCGATGGGACAGCGCAAGAAGAGCGAAGCAATGTCGCACACGGCAAAGCCCCGCTGCCGCACCATGCGCAATACCTGCGTCAGCTCGTGGCTGTCCAGGTCGCAGATATTCTTGTCCCACATGCTATGCAACTCGACGGTGCGCACACCGAACTCCTCGATCACGTCGAGCGCATGCGCAAAGTCCTGCGAGACTTCATCGGTCATTACCCCAAGTGAGAACATGGTTTACCTCTTGCATTCGTCTCAAAGTGGTCCCTACAAGCCAGACCAACCGCTAGCCTTCGTGAAGCGATTCCAGCAGCGCTACGCTGGTGTCCACGACCCGACCGGCGCTGTCTGGGGCTACGGCGGCGGGGAGATTGTAGTGGAAGTGGGCGCTATCGACCTCGTAGCCGCCTTCGGGATAGGCGGCAGCGGTGGGGATGTAGCCGACGTCGCCGTTCGTGTAGCCCAGATACATGGTATGGGCAAACGGCGAGCGTTCCTGCACCGCTTGCGCGATCTCGATGAAAACCTCACCGGCGCCACCGACCAAGGCCACGTCGCCGATGCGGAGCGCCTGCACTTCGAATTCCACTCTACCGCCGTCTACGAGCGGCGGCGTCCAGTAGCGCAGCGCAGGGGTACGCCCACTTAACGCTGCCGGCGGCTCGTTGGGTGTATGTAGATCGAGCGTCAGCGTCTCCTGCGCCGCTCCGAGTGTGGGAGCGAGTGGTTCCCCCTCGGCGAAGTCCATGTGCAGTCCGTTGAGCGAATACACTTTCAGCGCCTCTGCGCCCAGCGCGCTGCCCACGCCCCAGAGACGCTCCCGCATGTCGATCTCGGCGCGTTGCCCGATGGGATTGATATTGCCGCACGCGCCTTGAAGAAAGAGCATCGTGGCGCCGCTCGCTGCTTCAAAGAGGCCGCGCGCCACGCCCACGAAGTCCGCGGAAACGGCAACGCTGGGCGGTTGTATCACCACCGGATGACACGCGTAGTGTACGAGGGCAGCAAGCGGCTCACCCTCCGACGTATCTACGCGCAGTAGCTGCACCGTCCTATCGATAGCGCCGCCCAGGTTCTCGCCCATGCCTGCCCAGCCGGCCTCGCTGAGGAGGCGCCGATTCACGTTCACCGCCACACTGCCAGCCCCGTGCGTTATGCGGCACGCCTCCAGACTTTGCTGTGCTAGTTCCACCGTACCGGCAATAGCGTGAATCAGCGTGGTGCAATACGCCCGCTCGTGAGCGAGCATGTCGTCCCGGATGCTCGTAAATGGCCCTGAATGCGTATGGGACGTGTTGATGAGGACGTTGGCAGGGTTAATGCCCGTACGCTCTGCAATTAGTGCACGCAAGGCCACGACTTGCTGAGTTGGCAGGCCGCAGACGTCGCAGGTAATAATCGCTATGGAGGTCTCATCGTTAGCGAGCACGAGAGTTGTCGCGTAAAGGTCGTCGAGGACTGCGTCGCAGCCGTGCTCTCGCCCGGCAAACCCACACAGCCATGTTCCTAACGGCGGCGTAATCGTCGCGCGCCCTATCCCGGCCAGCAGCCCGTCAGCCATCAGCACTACCCTTCCGCCGCAATTGCGGCCGCTTCATTCACACCAATGGTACTGCCCCGTCCATGCCCTTGATCCAGCCACCCACCTCGTAGCCGTCATGGGACAGATTATTTGGGTCACATTATAGCGAAGGCAGCGTACGCTTGCCCCTAGCAGCGTTGCGGCAAGCCGGGAAATTTAGCGCCAAATATATTGTCGCGGTAGCCGGGCAGTTTTCATGGGCGACTCAACGATGCACGCGCGCCCGGTAAACACACTCGCAACCGGAGGTACTGAGAGGCTCTGGACGGTCGTGTATGACGCCCCACATGCTTCCGCATGGGCAGGGCAAAACAACCAAGGCGGCCGGCAAGTGTACTGCCGCCGCCTTGGTCAACTTCCACATCAACACTGCATGGCGCCATGCAGTGTTCAGCGCTACTCCCCCGCCTCCTCATACCAGCCCGAGCCGAAGAATAGTCCATCATGACGGACAAGCCACGTATGCTTCAACGTCTCTTTTTCGCTCTCCGGGTTCAGGAATACGTAGTCTATCCACTTGCCTTCCTCGGTCGTAGTCAGGAACTCCGCGCCGTAATCAAAGCCTCGTGTATCGATGCGCTGCTCCCTGGTGCGGCCGATGTGTTCGGGATTGGGATGCGCGATGGTGACCTGGTTCTCATCCAGGACGAAGACGTACCACTGACCCTGCACGCTCTGCGGGGACTTGAAGTACTCGAACGCAGCCTCACGCCCTTGGGCGTCGTAGCGTTGGATTGCGCGGTGCACGAATGACTGGGTGTACGTAGCGTCGTCTTCTGCTTCGGCTCGCTCGTACCAGCCGGAGACGAAGATTAGCCCGTCGTGCCTAACCGCCCAGGCATGCTTTTGCTCTTCATAGCCGGTGGACGGGTTCAAGAAGTAGTAGTCCACCCAAGTACCGTCCTCTGTAGCCTCGACGAGCTCAAGGCCATACTCTTTGCCGCGAACATCAACGCGTTGTTTGGGAGAGCTGCCAATAAGTTCGGGACGAGTGGGATGCACCACGGTGTTGTCGTTCTCATCGACAATGAAGACATACCAGTCACCATCTACGCTCTCCGGCGTGTTGTAGTAGGCAAACGTGGCTTCGCGTCCGACCGCGTCATACAGCCGTATCGCTTGATCGATGAATGCCTGTGTATACGCGGCTGGATCAGACTTCGACGGACCTGCTTCACACCAGCCGGAGCCAAAGATAAGTCCCTCGTACCGCACCACCCATGAATGTTTGGACTGGAACGCACCTGCCGCCGGGTTAATGTACATGTATTCTGTCCACGAACCCCCTTCAACGGCCGCTGCTGCGACCTGCGCGCCGGCAGGATAGCCGCCCGGCCCCAGAATCTCAACAAAGCGTAGCCCAACGTTCTTCGGAACAGCCGCATGCGCAAGCACGACAACGTTCTCGTCACCGATGAAGACGTACCACGCTCCATCAATACTCTCCGGCGTATTGTAGAACGCTACCGTGTCTTCAAGCCCTATCGCGTCATAGAGCCGAATAGCCAGCTCTACGAAGGCTTGTGTGTACGCCGCCGGATCTGACTTCGACGCGCCTTCTTCATACCAGCCGGAGGAAAAGATTAGCCCGTCATACCTGATCGTCCACGTGTGTTTCCACTGGATCGACTCCGCCGCCGGATTCAAGTACGTATAGTCAACCCAGGCCCCCTCCTCGGTAGCAGCACCGGCGATCAGTGCTCCCGCGGGATAGCCATCTGGACCGAGAAGGTCCTGGAAGCGCTGCCCACGGTTCTGCGGCACGGTCGGGTGCGCAATCATCACGTCGTTCTCATCACCGATGAAGACGTACCACTCGCCATCCACACTCTCCATCGAGTTGTAGAAATCAATGGTCGCTTGAAGCCCGTGGGCTTTGTAGTAGGCTATCGCCTGATTCACAAAATACTGCGTGTATTCCGCGGGCGAGGTTGCGGGATCGGGAGGGGGCTGAATAACTTGCACACTACAGGAAACAGCGACCAAGAGCGCCGCTGTAGCTACCAAAACCGCAATACCACGTCGTATCTGGCTAAGCACTGATGTCCTCCTCTTTGAGATGCCAAAATAGATTCCTATATAAGCTTCTTCGTGCAACGAACACCTTTAAGTATACATAGGCATTGCCTCAAAAATGCACTGAGACCGCCTGCAGGAGGTTATTGGAACAACGCCTGTATCCTGCGAGAGATCGCCCGGCATTTGCGCACTGGCGAACCAAGCCCTTTGGCGAGCACATCTGATAAATCCAATTGGTCACCTAAGCGATTCTAGGGGGCACAGCATCGTCACGCCCTGCCGGCCTTGCGAGGAATATGCAGAACTAGCCGTTCCAACCGGCTATGAACGACTCGGTGTCGATGCCGGCCGGCAATTCGTTGAAATAGTATCGCATGGGCCGTGCCTGAAATGCAGGCTCGAACACATCCACGTCGCTCTGGAGCGCGGCATCCATACCCTTGAACCGGCTCCACAGGATCGTCGCTTCCTCAGCGGTGAAGCGCGCAGTGAAGTCCGGTCCCCAATTCAGGGTAATGGCGTGCTCGCCCTCAACCCACCGATGGAGATCGTCCGGCGGGCCGTGATCGGGGTCTTTTAAAATGCGAATCTGCTTCGCGGTCTTAGACAAGTAGATCGTGAGGGTAGTTCTGCCGTGGAGGCCTGCGCCCGGCTGCAGAGCATCCAAAGCGGCACGGAAGCCGGGCTCATCCTTTGCGATGACGGCGCGGAGTGCTTCCTCGGTGGCGTCCTGCATGCGCTCGCCGCGCGCGGCGTAGGATTCAAACCGCTCACGGGCCCAAGGAGCCAGACTTTCAACAAAGCCGGTCTCCGGGTACGTTCCGTAAATGGCGTGGCCGCCGTGGAGGGTGCGCCGCTTTTTTGTAGTGTAATTGCTGCCGGTGTGGTTCAGGTAGTTGATGTAGATAACACCGTCTCCGGCGTTCAACTCCACCGGAATACCCCCAGTGACGGGCGCGGCGCGGTCCTTGAGCAACTCGGCATTTTCCTGCTCGGTGTTGCGCCTGCGATGGCTTTCGGGAATGACCCACAACACGCTGTCGTCATATAGGGGCACGTTCCATTGCGTATATCGGGGGCCGTTCTCTATCAGGTCTGCTGTGAGCGCATCCAGCGGGGCCATGTCGACGGGGTGAATATCCCGGTGCCAGCCGGTGCCGCCCGGCCAGTCGCGGACCGGATTGCACATCATCATCATTTCGGTAATGCAAGGCTCGGGTTCGCAAAGGAGCTGACTAGCTATTTCCAGGGTCTCGTCAGCGACCCAAAACTCTTCCACGACGTTGGCCGTCTCTGCGTCGATGAGACCTGGACGCTTCATCATGACGCGCGGCTGACGGACCTTCTCGTACTCGCCGCCCGGCGGATCGTCCGGCCCGCGCTCGCGCGCCCAGTTAACCTTCTGCCGCTCCAGCATAATCTCGCAACTAGCGCGCATGGATTCCAGTCTGTCCGCGGGAATTAGATTGCGGAAAATCAGGTAGCCTTGATCCAAAAACTGGTCTCTATCAACCTTCACAATGCTCTCCTTAGGCCAATCTGCGTCCGCTGCGAGTTAGATTGAATTGAACTCTCTGCAAGTCACCCTCTTCTTGCCCGAAAGTCTCGGCAAATCTAACCCACTGCCTGCGGCTTGTCAAGCGCCGTTGCCTGGCTGGACCAGGGCGGTCAAGCGCGTGACCGGCAGAGGCTATCGTACGACACCGGTCACGCTGATCAGGCATGAGCGGGTCGTCGGTCACAGCCCATCGCAGCAAGGTGCTGCTCTCCAGCCGCTCGGCACAGCCTAGCCACAGCTTCTTTCCCCATGCGGCCCCGCCGTGTAATGGTTTAACGCACTGCCCTGTCAAGGCAGAGAGCGCCGTTCCGAGCCCGGTTGGAGTCGCAGCCGCTTGCGCTGGCCGGCTGAATCTTCATCCATACCCGAGTTCGGTTGCTTTCTCGGCATCCTCAGTCCTAAAGAGGGTTCGCACACTTTCCGCCAGGCTACTCTCGCTTTCCGCTGATGCTTCTCGAGACATGAAAGGTTTCTGTACATTGCCATGCCCAAGACGTGACACACTCCACGCCAGGTACGGAAAGTGCGAAGCCATGGTGAGAATGGCCGACGGTCCTGTAACCGGGATACGTCTCTCAGCATTCAAGCGGCGCCTGGGAAACGCCGGTTGGCATCCGTGAGAGAACCGGACAGTGGATTTTGTCGACGATGGTTGGGTACTTCGGTTCAGATGCAGAGGTGTACCGGTGAAGTGCAAATGTCAAAGGTAAGCCCAGAGTAGTTTGACGTTTCGCCCCGGAGGCTGAGGTGTGTTACCAGGATTATGCGGAGTTCAGGGCAACAATAAGGTGACCCTTGGGCGATGGACGCGTATGCTGGTCGGACCTTAGCCTAGTCTCGGTTGAATTTGAACAGGTGCATCTGCCAATCCATGAACGGCATTAGACCAGTTGCAACGAAGAGCGAGAGTGCGCGTCGTGCGTTGATCGGCTCTCCTGCATGAACAGCGTTGCATTGGAAGCGGTAGGTCAGACCTCCGCGTTCCTCCTCCGCCGCGTACTGCTGCAGACATCGCAGGTAGTCCGGTCGGGCAAGATCAAACGGGACCCAGCCGGTGCTTGAGATAACCCCGCCGTAGCTGAATTCGGGCACCTCGTCGCACAGTCGCTCAGCCCTCTGGCCATAACGAGACGACCCGCCGAGTAATACAACGCCACCCGCTGCCATGTACTTCCGCGCCCCCTTAAGCACTTCTCGTCGGAAACCGAAGCCGTCGTCGTGTTCGCTGGCAGGTGGATTTGCAAGCACGAAGTCCACACGCCTCACCAGGGAATCGAGTGCCCGGCGAACGCGCCAGTCCACTGGCGAGTATGAGTTGGAGACAAAGAACGACGTCTTGTCGTTGACGGCGTTGCACGAGGCGTTCTGGCGGGCGATTGCCACACTCGTCTCGGAGATGTCCAGCCCGGCCACGTGAAAAACATCGGCAATTCTGGCTGCTGTGATCGCCAGACACCCGGAACCAGTGCCCCAGTCCAGCCCGATGCCTTTGAGCAGGCCCTGGTTTCCCACTATCGCTTGGACCGAAATCAGGCTTGCCGGTGACAAGGCGAAGGTCCCAGGGGGGTGCAGTAAGCGGACATCACCCAGACCGGCCATCAAAGGCCCGGGTAGCGTCGTTTCATTGGCCGTCTGAAGGGAAGCGTACATTGGCATTCTCACTGTGCTACCTGGATACTCTGGCGGCCCAATATTCCCGTCGTGTTCCCTGGATTATAATTTCACAATACATCACTTTCAGGAGAGAATCTAGTAGTTTTCGTAGGAAAATTCTGAGATCGAAAAGGAATGAATCGCTGGTAGTGTGAGTGTGTCATTTTAACTGCCGAGCGTGGGTCAAGGGAGCCATGGCGGCCAGACGAATGTACTATGCCTATACAGATTGACAGGTCGCCCCAATCAGTGGGTACGGGTCGGCATACAACTGGGATTTTGAGTTGAATCTCAGTTCGAAGGTTCTAGCTATCGTACGGTCGGGGTCGCCAAACTGTACCAAATCCGGCCCAGACGCCTCTAGTCAAGCCCGGCGACGATCCGCTCGGCGAGCATGAGCGTTGGCAGATTGGTATTGGCTCTGGGGACAGTGGGCATGATCGAGGCGTCAATGACGTGGAGACCCTTTATACCGTGAACCCTTCCTACTGAATCTACTACAGCTTCAGGGTCGGAGGTCGGGCCCATCTTGCAGGTGCCGACCGGGTGGAAGTAGTGGAGGCTGTTGCGGCGCAATTCCTCGGCCGTAACTATGCCGGCCGTTTCGTCAAGCTCGGGGCCGATCAACGCGGCAAGCGGTTGCTCACGCGCGATCTCCCTAGTCAAGAGGACGCCGTCCATCAGCACCGCCAGGTCGTTGTCGCCTGGATCCGTAAAATAGCCGGTATCGATTACCGGGTTGCTGCGAGGGTCGCTGTCGCGCAGCGTGAGCCGACCGCGGGACTGGGGCGCCATGTTCGCGACGTACATCGAGCACTCCCAGCGTCCGTCCCCGTCTGGCCCGGCTGCAGTAAGCGGGGCTATGTGCAGGTCGAATGCCTCTTTGCAGCGGCTGCTGCGCGCCTTGGCAAGGCATTGCTCCGTGAAGACGGTCTTACCGGCGGCTATGCAGTCTGTCATCAAGGAATTGAAGAGCGGCGTGCCGTGGTGCGTCATGCTGACGCCCGGATGATCGTGCAGGTTACGGCCAACTCCGGGAAGGTCGATTTTAGTAACTATCCCAGTCTTTTGTAATTCATCTGCCGGGCCGATGCCGGAGCGCAGCAGGATGGCGGGGGAGCCATACGTACCCGCACATAGATAAATTCTCCCAGCCTCAACCGTCATCCTCTCTCCTTCGCGGATGAAATCGACCGAGGTTGCGCGCGAGCCCTGCAGGTTGATTTTCTCTACCAGCGCATCGCCCACTATGGTCAAGTCTCCTTGGTTCCGCATCGGGTCGAGATAGGCAAGCGCCGTGCTCCAGCGGACTCCGTTCCTGATGTTGATCGGCGCGAGCGCCGCGCCGGTGTCCTCATCAAGGTCATTGAGGTCGGTTGAAAGGGGGATGCCGACGGCAATCATGGCTTTCAGGCACGCGCCGTGGAGCGGGGTTACCTCCTCCGGCGCGAAATCCCGCGCGCAGAGTCGTGCCGCTGCCTGCCGGAAGTAGGGAAGCACCTCTGCGGTCGACCAGCCGTCGTTGCCCGCAGCAGCCCAGCCGTCGTAGTCGGCGCGGCTGCCCCAGATCACGATACAGCCGTTATGCGCTGAGCAGCCGCCAATCACCTTGGCGCGCTGCAGCGCGTGGCCCGGTTTACCGTTTGCCGCCGCACTGGTGAACGACCAGTCGTGGGTGCTGGCGAGCACGCGACCATCCAGTAAGTCGCTCGGCCACCGACCCTCCGCGAGGCTACCGTAGTCGGGGCCGGCCTCCAGGAGCAGTACCGACCGGTCGCCGCGTTCCGCAAGCAGTCCCGCCACGGCAGCCCCGGCCGTGCCGCCCCCAATCACGACTTTATCTGCATATTGAGGTATTTGTAGGGCATTCATAGCAACGGAGTCTCTAAAAAGCTACCGGGCGGATCAAAATGTGAATTTTTTTCTCTCAGAAGGCGGTCGAATGGAGATGGCAACATGATAGTGCCATTCTGGAGGGCCGGTCAGCAGTATTGCGTGCGTTGCATGGCAACGCGCGGCCTGAACACAGTCATTGCTGCACCCCGCCCTAGAGGTCATAACTCGGGAGCCAAAATGCTCGCCCATCTTCGCTGGCCCATGCAAACAGTCGCGGGCGCACCTCCGCTCAGCGCATGCGTCGAATTCATGCCGTTGTGCCCGTGCGCCATTGAGTATATCATCGCCACAAGACCTTACAAGCATCGAGGAGGCGGCCATGGGCCAGCGGCAAAGCCAAGGGGGAGTTGCGACCGACCCTGGCGAATCTCTATCCTTGTCCAGCGAAACTGCCAAGCTTTTCGAAGAATCCTCTCAGTACATGCCAGGCGGCACCTCACGGCTCCACTACTACTATCAACCGTATCCAATCTATGCCAAGTCCGGTAACGGCTGCTACCTGACCGACGTGGAGGGCGTCGAGCGCGTCGACTACCTCAACAACATGACCGCGTTGATCCACGGCCATGCCAACCCGATAATTAACAACGCCATCATCGATCAACTGCAGCGCGGCACGGCCTTCTCCGAACCGGCGGAGCCGGAGCTCGACCTTGCCCGTCTGCTCGTAACCCGCGTCCCCGCTTTGGAAAAGATTCGCTTTGCGAATTCCGGTACCGAGGCCGTGATGCTGGCGGTCAAGCTGGCGCGCACATTCACGGGACGCAGCCGGATTGCCAAATTCGAGGGCTTCTATCACGGTTACTACGACTACGTGCAGGTCAGCTATTCATCGCAACCGGACTCATGGGGCCCGGCGGACGCTCCCCACAGCGTGGCCAGCAGCGGCGGACTGGCCGATTCGGTTGAATCCGACGTGCTGACGCTGCCATACAACGATCGTGAAGCCGTGACCTGCCTGCTCGAACAACACGGTGCAGAAATAGCGGCGCTGCTTTACGACCCGCTCTGCAACCGCTCCGGCTTTCCGCTGCCCCAGGACGACTTCCTCGCGTTCTTGCGCGAGATTACGCGAGACTACGGCATCGTGCTCATTTCCGATGAGGTGATCAGCTTTCGGGTGAGTTACCAGGGCGGGGCCGCCCGCTTTGGCGGCGAACCCGATCTCACGGTCTTTGGCAAGATCATCGGTGGCGGACTGCCGATTGGCGCGGTGGGCGGCAGTGCCGAGATCATGGCGCTGCTCGACCCCACTGAGGGACCGCCCGCGCTTGCTTCCGGCGGCACGTACAGCGGCAACCCACTCTCCGCGACAGCCGGCATTGCCGCCCTGACGCAACTCACACCGGATGTGTACTCGCGCTTGGAAGCCTTGGGCGACGATCTGCGCGCCCGCGCCAATGCGGTCTTTGCCGATGCGGGCGTACCCGGCCAAATCAGCGGCGCCGGTTCGCTCATCATTGTCGTGCCTACGGATGCGCCTATCGTCAACTACCGCAGTATCCCCAAGGGGCCGGTCGCGGAAGCGCGCCTGCGCGGCCTGCATCGCGGCCTGCTGGATGCGGGGGTCATCGTCTCCAAGGAGGGCCTGGGCGCTCTATCGACGCCGATGGGACAGGACGAGGTCGACCGCTTTGTCGCTGCCTTGGAGAGTGCAGTGCAGCGGGTTGATTTAGCCTGATTTTCTAGGCGGAAGTTTGTCGGTGAGCGATTGCAGGTCTCCGCGTTCCAAGTTCGAGGCGCATTCCCGTCGTCACTCCGGCGAAGGCCGGAGTCCAGGGGCGTAGTTAAGATGGATTCCGGCTTTCGCCGGAATGACGGCCCCAAACGCTCTTTCCCGCGGTAAAGTATCCACGCGCGAAGGTGATGTCTGCGAACTATCCCCAAGGACAGTGACAGGAAACGCAATCGATGCAACCAAGTGGAACGCACTATCGGGCATTGCTCACCGACATCGACGGCACACTTGCGCCCTATGGCGTGCCGCCTCCGGCGCCAGTGGTCGCAGGGCTATCGGCCGTGGCGCAGCAGTGCCATGTAAGCCTCATATCCAGCCGGGACTTTCACTACGTTGCCGCCATGGCCGAACGCTTCAGTCTCAAGGGACCTCAGGTTGCCGACGGCGGCGCCCGCATCTTCCGCGCCGACACAATGGAGACCCTCGACTGCATCTATCTGGAATCGGAGGATGCCCACACGTTGCTGGACGCCGTAACACAGAGCCCGTATACCTTCTCCGCCGTAGACGACACGACGGTGGTTGAGGCCGTAGCGGACATTAGCCAATGGCGCATTACACGCATCACGGTGCTGCCGGTGCCCACGGCTGACCTGCCGCGCTTTGAACAGCTCTTTCCACCGGAAAGGCCGGTGCACGTGACCCGCTTTCCCTATGAGCCCGGTAAGACGTGGGGTGTGGACGTCACCCACAAGCGCGGCACCAAAGCGACCGCCGTCCATCGCTATGCGCGCCTGCTCGACACTACGCCTGCGCAGATCATCGGCATCGGCGACGGCCCCAACGACGTTGAGTTTCTCCAGGAATGCGGACTGCGCATTGCCATGGGCAACGCTCACCCCGACCTCAAAGCCATTGCCCACTGGATCGCGCCCGACGTAACGGAGAACGGAATCCTGGCGGCGCTCGAACGCTACGGTGGGTGCCTGGGCTAGATGCCGTTCGTCACTCCGGCGCAAGCCGGAGTCCAGGGCGCAGCGAAGATGGATTCCGGCTTTCGCCGGAATGACAGAACGGATCATTTCTCTATAGTTCAGAAGTGACTGTTCTGTAAAACCTGCCAACGACCCAGTCACTCTACGCCACTTCTAGTCCCGATCACTTCGCTTGCAATGCGTCATCGGTCAGCATTCTCACGATCTCAGCCGCGCCCTGCTTCCTCATCCTCTTCGCCAAAGAGACTATAGAGACGCCTCTCTTATTCTCTGCCCCTGCATCTGCGCCGCGCTCTAGCAGCAGGGCTACTGCCTCGACCTGACCGGCGCGGATTGCGTCAAAGAGCGGGGTGTCACCCTGGAGGTCTGCGGCGTTAATGTCCGCGCCGTTAGCCAGCAGGACCTCCATGCTGGCGAGGAAGCCGGCGGTGGCGGCGCGGTGGAGCGCGGTCTTACCTTTGTAGTCGCGCACGTTCACGTCCGCCCCAAGTTCCAGCAGCGCCTGTAGCCGCTCGGGATGTTCTCCTTTGTCACCGCGGCTCGCAACCACCAGTGGCGGCCAGCCGGGACGGCCGGTATTGACGTCATAACCGTGGGCAATTGCCAGCTCTGCTAATTCGCGGTTCTGGGAAGGGTCTGCCAATGGGAGTTGGTCGGCATCGGCCCCGTGCTCCAAGAGCATCTGAACTAAGTCCAGTCGGTTGCGGCCCACCGCAATGCCTAGCAACCGTGTGTCGTATTTGCGTACTTCCGCACCGCGCTCGAGCAGCAGAGCAACCGTATCTCCGCTACCGCCGCTGAGCGCATAAGCGAGCGGCGTGGCCCACATGTTGGGCATGTGGTCGAAGACCAGCCGTCCCCCTTCTGACCGCTGAGAGTCGTGCTGCGCTTGGGTGCTTTCAAGCAGCATTGGATCGGCTTCAATGAATCCAGCGACCGCCGCCGTTTCCCCTAGATAGGCTGCCGTAAACACGTTTACTGTCGCGCCGCGCTCTAGCAGATAGTCGGCAAGGACATGGCGCTTCTTGGCCCTGGCAATGCAGTAGCAACTAATCTCCACGTAATGCTGGCTGTAATGGCAGGCGCTGGCGTTCACATCGGCGCCACGTTCGACCAGAAACTCCGCAACTGCTTGTTTGCCCCAATAAGATGCTTCCCACAGCATCGTGCGCCCGTGAGAGCCGACGGTATGCACCCAGCGAGGGTCGGCCTCGACCAAGGCTTGCACCGCCTCCAGGTCACCTCGTCCGGCGGCAGCCGCCACGATCTTGAGAAAGTCGCTCTGCTTGCCGGTGAGCGTTATCTTCCCCATGGATTTCCCTCTTTAACGGCCTGCGGATCGCCGTTCCCAGCGCATTCGGGCCAGCAGCCCAACGACTAAGAGTGCGCACAGTCCTGGGAACCAGTCGCCGGTGCGCGTGTACAGCGTGCCGGAGTCCTCCGGTACGGGTACGGTGGCACGGAGTACCGTGCGATCCGGCTCCAACGCAGAAGTGCTGGCGATGATTTCACCGCTAGGCAGGATTACAGCGCTGCCGTAGCGCCAATCCGCCTTTACAATGGTTACGTTATTCTCAGCGGCGCGTAGTGCGCCGGCCGCCACCTGAAACGGGCTCATTTCCACCCAGTCATGGCTCGTGACCGCAATGAGCTGCGCGCCGTTGGACGTTAGCGTTCGCGCCACGTCGGGAAAGTCAGAATCGTACGCCATCATCGTGGCAAACGTGCCCAGAGGCGTGAAGAATACCGGATGCGCGCCGCCGGTCACGCTTTCCTCTCCCACGAAGACTATGGGGTGGTTCTTAGCGTACACGCCAAGAAACTCTCCCTCAGGAGAGACCAGCACTGCCTCATTGCGGAAGCCACGGGGATCAGTGTCCACAAAGTAGGGGGCAAAGAGATACGCATTCATCTCACGGGCAAACTGCGCCAGGCGGTCGCGGGCTTCGGGGTCGGCTTGCACGTCGCGCCAGACCGTTGCCTCCGGCCAGACGATGAGGTCCGCGCCCTGCGCTTGCTCGCGTGAGAGTTGCTCCACGTCGCTCCAAGCCAGCGCGAAGTAGTCGCGCACGCCCTGCCGGACCGACATATCGTAGTAGTCGGACATGTCGATGCCGGGCTGCACGAGCGCCACTTCTATCGTCCGCGGCTCAGTCTGTGCTTGTGGCGCAGCGAATGCCTGCACTGCCGAGCCAAAGAATACGCTGCCCAGCAAGACTGGAATTGCCAGCGCGGACACTCCTGCAGCTCTCGCGGGAAGGCGCGCCAGCAAGCGAGCGAGACCAACCACAATGAGGACATTGACCAGGACTATACAAAACGTCAGCAACCACGGGCCGCCAAACCGCGTAACCACCAATGCGGCCGGTGCTGTGTGCTGCGTTGTAAAGAGATTGCCCCAGATGTGACCGAACTGCAGCCGGTAGCGGACGTACTCAGTGAGCGTCCACACAGCGGGCGGCAGGAGCCAGAAGTACGGCTTTACCTGCGCAAGGGAGATCGGCGAGCCGATCGGTACGCGCCCGAAATAGAAAATCACAAAGAGAGTCGGGAGCAGAATGACGCTCACGAATAACGCCGGTGAGTCAAGAAAGAGAATCGGCGGAAAGTCGCCGCTCCGCCAGGCGCGGGACGTGAGGCCGGGCGGGAATGCCTGCCAGAAGAGCACGCCCATGAAAAGCACGAACGTCAGGGCAGCCGAGGCCCGGGCAGTGCGCGGGCGCTGCGTGGGAAGTGCCAGCGGCAACAACATCGGCACGAGTGCCACCCACGCCAGGAACCAATAGTCATACGGAGGAAACGCCAGCACCAGTAAGGCCGCAGAGGCCACAGCACTCGCGAGTATGCTCACTACACCGAGGAGTGTCGAATGTGTCTTCATTGTTCTCTTTCGTCTTTAGGCGCTTTGCCGCCGCATCATCACCTGGCAGCGGGCATAGCACACAGTCAGGTCCCTCCGCTTGCGCTCACGTTTCTATCTTAGCTTGCCGGCCGTAAAGAGGTGCAATGCGAACTCTCTAACGCTCGGCATCTCTCCAGACAATCTCAGCGCGCCCGGAGCATTTGCTCTCACGGCTCTTCCGCCGAGAGTCGTCGCGCTTCCTACCGGCAATCCACTCTGCCGGCACACGCTTCCTTGCCCTACGGCCCATTCGCGTCCTCATCCCAATGCCGTACAATACATACTAGAGTGTGCAGCGGCGTAGCGATGGAGCAGAAGTCAGTTGGTCCCGGTTCGCGTGTATCCGGTGTCCTTCAGACTAAGTGGCAAAGTCCATCGCAGCGGTCTTTATCTCAGGTGCTGAGGGACTGAAATCCTCGCTGATCTCCCGAATTAGCCGGTAGATCGCCGACCGGACCGCGCAGGAGTATTTTGGCGCCAGTGCTCTTTACGACCAACATTGTACATGTCGCAATGCATTTAGGGGTTAGGTGAAGCTACGGTGAAACGCGACGAGTATGCCAAGATGTTTGCGCTGGAAGACCACTACTGGTGGTTCAAGTCCAAGCGCCTGTTCTTGCAAGCAGCTCTGAGCACTGTTGACACGCGGCTCCCTGCCGGCCCGCGCATCCTCGACATCGGGTGTGGCACCGGCGCCGTCCTCGAAATGCTCTCCACCGATGGAGAAACACATGGCATCGACATTGAGAAAGCAGCGCTTACCTTCTGTGCGGAGCGCAACCTTGGCAACCTGGTGCAGTCCAGCGCCACGGCGCTCCCGTATGCTGCTGATGCCTTCGACCTGATTGTGGCTGCCGACATGCTGGAGCACCTGCGCCATGATGCGCCCGCGGTCCGCGAGAGTGCCCGCGTGCTGCGACCGGGCGGCATCTTCCTCTGTACCGTGCCCGCGCACCCAGCGCTCTTTGGTAAGCACGACCGAGCTCTCCACCACTTCCGGCGCTACTCCGAGCGGTCTCTCCGGCGAACAATCGAGGGTGCAGGCTTACGGCTTCTTCGTATCTCACCTACATTCGCTTCAATTTATCCGCCCGCGTTGATCGTGCGGGGTCTTACGAAACTCTTGTCACAGAATGCTGGAGAGGAAGAATCCCGAAGCGATTTCCCGGCTGTACCGGCCGTGCTCAATGCGTTGACTGTCGCCGTGCATCGAGCCGAGGCCCGGTGGCTGGCGCGACGCAATCTGCCTTTCGGCCTTTCTTATCTAGCAATCGCGGAAGTGCGGGACACGCAATAGTCAGCCGGCCCCACTCGCGCAGCAGAGCGGCAATTGACATTCGACTTGCCGGTGAAGGATAATAGTGTTTCTGACAACTATTCTATCCACGCGGAAAGGGATTGACGTGGAGCAGCCTGTCTCAAATTTGTGGCTTGCTGAAAACATGTTCCAGCTAGGCGGCGTGCGCTTCGGCGACTACACGCTAGGCCGCACGACCGTGCATTCGCCAATCTATATCGACCCGCGAGTCTTGGTGAGCAATCCACACTCGCTGCGCGCCGCCGCGCAGCTTATCGCCCAGGAGACAAGCTCCGGCCAAGCTATGCGCCATCCCAAAATTCGCCCCTTCACCCTTGTGGCAGGTGTTCCCTTTGGAGGGCTGCATCTCGCTACAGCCTTTTCCCTGGCGACCGATGTCCCCATGATCTACGCGCGCAGCGAGGCAGGAGAGCACCGCATCGAAGGGCGCTACGCGGCGGGAGAGACCGTCCTTATCATCGACGACCTCATCACCTCCGGCGGCAGTATCCTGGAAACGGCGGCTATCTTGCAAGAGGCGGGTTTGATCGTCCGCGACGCTATCGTCCTCGTGGACCGCGATCAAGGCGGCGCAGCGCGCCTTAAGCGACACGGATATACCCTCTACCCAATTCTGCGCCTCGAAGTGATGCTCAACCTCTATATGTCCAAGCAATTCATTACGGAAGACCAGTACCGCCGCAGCCTCGAATACATCCGCACTCACCGCACGGCGGAAGCGCTTGAAGAGACCTCTTCGTAATTCTGTGGCAATACCCTCAACCAGCTTTCCTCAGAGAACGTGATAGTTTGCGGAAAGTTGATAATCTCAAGGCAATCTGCGCTGTGGCACATCAGGAATGAGCGATCCCGCAGAGCCTCATTCCAACCTGAATCGACAGTGCCTTTCCATGACCTACAAGCGTCCACTAAACTGGGAGCGACGAGGGCGGTAGAGCGGCTTCCAAGCGATACCCAATGCTCCCGAGGTACGTAGCGGCAGATTTCGTCAGTTGCAGAGGAGGAATTGCTATGCGCAAGGTAGTTCTGAGTGGAACACCGTATGAGATGGGCCGGCAACACGGGGAAGCCTTTGCCGATCTGGTTGCAGCGGCCATTCAGCATGTAGTCCCTGAAGGCAGATTTCCTGCCGACCACACAGCGCGGGTGCTCGCGCAAGTGGAACGCAATATGGAAAATGTCATCCCGGAGGCGCTGGAGGAGCTACACGGCATTGCCGATGGCGCGGGTGTCGCCTTTTCAGATTTGCTCGCATACAATTCCTGTCAAGAGTTGAGGCGCACGCAGGTCGGCTGTACGAATTTTGTGCTCGTCACCCCTGACCACGGCATCGTGCACTACAAGTCCAACGACGTGACCCTGGAAGTCCTTAAGTTTCACGTTTACTTGGAAGCGCATCCCGCAACCGGTCATGACTTTATTGGCGTCACGTGGGCCGGTACGGTGTGGATGAACGGAGGCATCAATGAGGCCGGCCTTACCTTCGGAGGCGGCAGCCTGCCCAACACTGACTCAGACTGGGACTACGGTGTTCCTGCCAACATAGCCTTACGCTATTTTCTGCAGTATCCCGATGATGTTGATGGCGCGATAGCTCTGGTTGAACACACGCCCATCATGGCCCACGGCCACAATCTGGCCTTTACCGATGCCTCTGGCAACGGAGCGGTAGCTGAGCGCACACCCACGGCAATCGGCGTGCGCCGCCTCGACGACCATGCGATCTGGACCTCCAACCATTGCCTGGTCGACCACGTGCGGCCGATGCTGCGCACTGACAACGAGGCCTTCATGGCCAACAGCCACGGCCGCTATGACCTACTCCAGCAACTCACTGCCGAGCAGCCGCACTCGTTGGAGCAGGTGATTGCCATTGCGCGCGCACACGCCGATCCGACGTCCATCTGTCAGCACGGGCCGCACGCGCACAGCGTAATCGGTTATATCATGATTCCCGACGAGCGCCGCATGCTCATCGCGCATGGGCGCCCCTGCGAGAACGAGTTCAAAGAGTTCACGTTTGCGGCGGCGGCAACTCCCGCCTCGAGCAGTGCATAAGCAATCGCAGCGTGCGCGAAGCAGACACAGGCTTCCTCTTGAGCCTTCTAGTTTTGTGTTAGGCAGTGTTGACGCCTGAGCATTGAGGCTGTTTCACTAAAGGAACAGGACTCTTAACCGCCAACGCCAAGGAACTCATGCGATCCTAAAGCATAGTGCCGGTGTCTTGGCGTAGAGAGATAAGCGCCCGTTAGGAAATCCTGCAATACGGGTTGAGCTTCCGGGCCGGATCGATCACACCGTTTCGAGCCGGCAGCTTTGCCTGGGAACCCACGTAGGAGAAGCGTCAGGCGGTATGCAATCGAGCCGAAATAGCCTATCGGTAGTCATCGTCTCGTACAATGTACGCTCGCTCTTGGCGCGCTGTTTGGCGTCCATAGCCGCAGAGCCGCACCCGCCGGACGAAGTGATCGTGGTCGACAACGCGTCCGCTGACGACAGCGTGGCGCTGGTGCGAGAGCAGTTTCCCCACGTGCAGGTGATTGCTAATGAGGAAAATCGCGGCTTTGCCGTAGCCAGCAACCAGGGGCTACGGGCCGCGCGTGGCACCTTCCTTTGCTTGCTCAACCCGGACACGCAGCTATTTCCCAGCGCTTTGGATGCCCTCGCGACATTTCTCATTGCCCACCCTAACGTTGGCGTGGTGGGACCGACGCTCCTATACCCTGACGGCAGGTATCAGCATGCGGCATTTCGCTTTCCCACGCTCGCCATGGCGCTGATAGATTTTTTTCCTCTAAATCATCGTTTGCTGAATTCGCGGCTGTACGGCCGCTACCCGTTTGCCCTGCATGAGAAACCCTTTGCGATGGACTATCCCCTCGGCGCATGCATGATGGTGCGGCGCGAAGCGTGCACTGTCGTGGGGTGGCTTGACGAACAATTCTTCATGTATTGCGAGGAAGTGGACTGGTGCCGCCGCATCAAACTAGCGGGTTGGGAGATTATGCACGTGCCCGATGCACGCGTCGTGCACCACGAAGGTCAAAGCACGAAACAGGCGGCCGGACGCATGTTCGTGGAATTGCATCGCAGCCGCTTCAAGCTTTTTGCCAAGCATTGCAGTCGCCGCTACCAGTGGGCCGCCCGCGGCATCGTGGCGATAGGCGCGCTGTGGGATCTATGCAAGATGCTTCCGCAACTCCTAACGCCGCGCATAAGCGGCAAGGACTCCGGCTTGCACGAAAACGACAACCCAGACCCCGGCCACGAACTCCGCGACCGCTGGCAAAGTCGACTCCGTGTACTGGCTTTAGCACTCAGGGGCGAGCATCATCAGTGAGCACTCCCCAGTGGCCCCGTTGAATATGCAACTCCGTTATTCCCGCGCACAGCCTGCCCCACACTCGATACGGGGCGGGAATCCATCTTCGGAGCCAACTCCTACCGGCATAACGGCCGTGGTGCTTACCCGTAACGTGGCAGCCGAGATTGATGCTTGTCTCACTCCCCTCGCCTGGGTCGACAGCATTTTGATAGTGGATGACTTCAGCACAGACGAGACTCCTGACCGCTGTCGACCACACGGCGCGCACGTGTTAGAACGAAAACTCGAGAGTTTCGCCGCCCAGCGGAACTTCGCTCTTTCCCTTGTAAAGACCCCATGGGTGCTCTTCATCGATTCCGATGAGATCGTAACTCCAGTACTCGCGGAGGAGATTAGAACTGGGGTGCAGGACGAGGCGGTGTCAGGATACTGGATTCCCCGCAAGAATCTCCTGAAAGAACGCTGGTTGCAGTACGCAGGCTGGAGCCCCGATTACCAACTCAGGTTATTTCAGGTCGCGAAAGGCCGCTATGATCCGAACAGGCTGGTGCACGAGCTCGTAGTGCTCGACGGTCCCGATAAACGACTGTCTCAACCCCTGACCCACTACAGTTACGCCTCGGTACGGCAGTTTGTAGCCAAGCATCACCGATATGCGCAACTGGAGGCGCGCCGTCTCTGGCTCCAGGGGCAGCGGGTGCGCCTGCGCAATTATTTCCTGCAGCCGCTGCGGGCCTTCAACCGCCACTTCTTTACCTGGCGGGGATTCGCCGGAGGTTGGGTGGGTTTTGCGCTCAGCGCCGCAATGGCCTACTTCGATTGGCGCACGTACCGTCACCTTGCGGCCCTGGAGAACGACCCCACCACGCAAGTGTGGCAGGAGTTTCGCGAACTGCCTGCAGCCACCTGCGCCGTTTCGGTCGTTATCGTTTCGTACAACGTAGCCGACCTCTTAGCTAAGGCCATAAGCTCGGTAGAAACTGATATAAAAAACGCCGGCATTTCGGGCGAGGTGATCGTCGTAGACAATGCATCGCTGGATTGCAGCGTCGCGATGGTACGAGCACGCTTCCCCAAGGTGAGCCTGATCGCTAACAGCACGAATAAGGGTTTCGGCCAAGCGGCAAACCAGGGCATGCTGGCGGCGCAAGGAGAATCGGTGGTTGTTCTAAATCCGGATGCCAGCGTCCAATCCGGATTCTTCGCTGCCATTCAGAACTTTCTTGACCAGCAACCGCACGTAGGGCTGCTCGGGCCCCACATAGCTGCGCCCGACGGCTCCAATCGCGCCAATTGGCACACCCAGTCCACGTGCCGCCGCTCGTATACCTTGGCCACGGTATTCCTCCAGAGCACCCCCCTGGAGTGGTGGCTTGGGGAAACGCCGGACCTCCAACGGTTCTACTGCCGCGATCTGGACGAGACCCAAGAAGCGCGGGTAGATTGGGTGGTGGGCGCCTGCCTCGTCGTGCGGCGGGCGGTCTTGCAGGCGGTCGGTGGGTTCGATCCGCGCTTCTTCATGTACTTTGAGGAGACTGATTGGTGTCTGCGTATCAAGGAAGCAGGTTGGGAAGTTGCATATCTCCCTGATGCTCACGTGCGGCACCACCGCAGCCAAAGCGCCGATCAAGACCTGATTGCCCGCGCCCTGAACTTCCACCTCAGTCGCCACAAGTTCCTGGCAAAGGAGCGGGGCCGCTTGGTTGCCCTACTTCTGCGGGGCATCATCGGCCTCCTCTTCGCTGCTTACACGGCGGATCAGACCTTGAGATCCCTACTGTGGCGAAAACACCCCATCTTGCGCCAAAACGCCAATGTTTTTGCCCACGTGACCGCTTGGTACCTTACCGGCTTTCCGGGGCGAGGTCGGCGTCTCGTATAATGCAAGTGTTCAGCTTCTTACTTAGATATTACAGAAACCAATTGCTTCCGCGACAAATCCGTCTGCGACACAGTCCGCGTACTCTACGCCGCGAGCGTCACACCCTTTAGCACCAATGCGCGTTCTCTACATCACAGGTGAATACCCACCCAACCAGGGCGGCATTGCCGACTATACGGCGATATTGCGGTCCGAATTGCGCGCGCTCGACGTAACAAGCGAGGTGCTGACCAGCTCAGATTGCGCCAGCACCGAACCCACGGTTCATCCCGTGGTGGGGACGTGGGGCTTTCCCTTTTGGGGAGTAGCGCAGCAGATAATCAGCGAACGCCGGATCGACGTGGTGCACATCCAGTATCAGACCGCCGCTTTCGACCTCAAGCCCGCCGTCAACCTGCTGCCCTGGTACCTTCGGCGCCGCACGCCGCGGCCGGCCGTCGTTACCACCTTCCACGACCTGCGTACGCCTTATCTCTTTCCCAAGGCGGGCCCGCTGCGCCACTGGGTAACCCACATGCTGGGTCGAAAGAGTGACGCGCTTATCTTCACCACGCGCGAAGACCGGGAACACTGGGGCGCTACGGTAGATGCAGGCGTGCCTTCATCGAAGAAAACGCCGACACACCAGATCGGCGTTGGGCCGGCCGTTTCCGTCGTCCCCATCACCGTAGATGAACGGCAATCGCTCCGCGCCGAATGCGGCGTCGCGCCCGACGCCTTCCTGGTGGGGTTCTTTGGCTTCGTAAACCTCACCAAAGGTCTGGACACGCTATTCCAAGCGGTGCGCATCCTGCGCGATCAGGGCATTCCCGCGCAGGCGCTCATCATTGGCGGCAGTCTGGGTGAGAGCGATCCCTATAACGCCGTCTATAAGGAGCACTTGGAGCGACTCATCCGCAGACTGGACCTGGACATGGGAGACATTCTGCTCAGCACGGGCTACCTGGAAGCGGCTGACGCCTCCCGCGCGCTCGCCACCTGCGATGCCATGGCCCTGCCTTTTGCGGACGGGGCGTCGCTGCGCCGCACCAGCCTGCTCACTGCGCTTGCCCACGGCCTGCCGGTGGTCAGCACCTACCCCAAACAGCCGTCGCCGGAGATACAGGAAAGCGACGCCTTGATTCTCGTGCCGCCTGAAGATCCAGCCGCGCTTTGTCTGGCCTTGCGCTCGCTCTACACTGACCACACAATGGCAGAAACCTTCGGCGTCGCCGCAAAAGGCTTCGCCCGCACGTTCTCATGGCCGCGCATCGCCGAACACACCCTGGCGGTGTACGCAGAAGCCTGCCAACAAAAATAGCCAGCACGTAGGCCTCAGCACGCGGGGAACCAAGGGTACTTACGACGCGGGCTGGCGAAAGGCAAACGACGAAAGGTAAGAGACAGAGCATAGTTCGAGCAAGAACTGCTACTCCTCCATTTCGAGGATGCAGTTCCAAAGAAGCCTTATTTAACGAGAGGGGAACTTCGAAACATCATGCCACCGGAATATGATGCAGCGACATTGCGTGAGTACTGCGGTACGGTTGCATTGGAGCCGACCGCCGACGTGGCGGCCGGGTCTTGGGGCACGTGGACGTTTACCTTTACTGTCGGCACGTACGGCATGGACGACCGCTCCAACTTGCGCCTGGTGATGCGGGGCGTTTGCGACTGGGGCGCGCCGAACTTCACCGACCCCACCGCAGCCAACTATTGCAAGGTCTTTACCGACGGCAACGCCAGGCTGCGGGTGCACTTCGACCGGGAGAACCACGTGCGGCCCTGGCGGCGCACGATCCACGTGCATGTGCACGACGGCACCCTAAAGGCGGGCGAGCATATCCGGATCGTGCTCGGCGACCGCTGCGGGGGCAGCCCCGGCAGCCAGGCGCAGACGTTTGTGGAGAGCACCTTCGAGTTCAAGTTCTTTGCCGACAACTTCGGCACGATGCAGTTTCGCGAGCTACCGGACGCGCCGGTGGTGCGCATCGTGGCAGGACCGGCCGCGCACCTGGTGGCGCAAGCCCCGGGCATGATCGCCGTGGATGAAGAATTCGAAGTCTTGGTGCGCGCCGACGACGCCTGGGGCAACACGGCCTCCGGCTTTCGTGGTGAGGTTGGCCTCTACCTGCCACACCAGGCCGAGCCGCTGGCGAGCCATGCCTTTAGCGAGCACGATGGCGGGACTTTTCGCTTTACCGGCCTAACTCTGAATGAAGCCGGCATCACGCGCCTCGAGGCGCGCAGCGTGGATCCGGCCTTTGCCGTCCAGAGCAATCCCATCCACGTGCAGGAGCAGGCGCCCGTCCTGCGGCTCTATTGGGGCGACATGCACGCCCAGACCGAAGAGACCGTCGGCACTGGCAGTCCGGACGAATATTTCACCTACGCCCGCGACCACGCGGGGGTCGACTTCCTGGGCATTCAGGGCAACGACTTTCAAATCACTGCCGAGTTTTGGTATGAGTTACAGGAAATAGTAAAGCGCTACAACGAACCCGGACGTTTTCTTACGCTGCTGGGCTACGAGTGGTCGGGCAACCATCCGGCGGGCGGCGATCACAACGTGCACTTTCTCGGCGATGAAGGCCCGCTGCACCGCTCGTCCCACTGGCAGGTGCCGGGCGATCCGGGGCCGTGGGAGGATAAGTGCCCGGTCTCGACGCTGGTCGATCTCTATCGCGGCTTGGACGACGTATTCATGATTCCCCACATCGGCGGGCGGCGCGCCAATCTCGACTACTTCGACTCGGAAGTTATGCCACTCATCGAGATCGCCTCAGCCCACGGCTGGTTCGAGTGGGTCTGGCAGGAGGCGCTGGAGCGCGGCCTGATCACGGGCTTTGCGGCCGGCAGCGACGATCACACGGGACGCCCCGGCACCAGCCGTCCCACCAACGGCGGCATGTTCGGCGTACGTGGCGGGCTGCTCGGCGCCTATGCGCCCAGCCTGCAGCGCCGGTCGATTTGGGATGCCATCCGCGCCCGCCATACCTTTGCCTCCACCGGCGCGCGCATGATTCTCAACTTGACCGCCGACGGGCACCCCATGGGTGAGGTTTTTTGTTCCACCCAGCCACCAGTGTTAAACGTCAAAGTAGCAGGCACCGCGCCGTTGGAGAAGGTGGAGGTACTGCGGGGCACGACGGTGGTCTACACACATGCCCTTGTCGAGCCGGAGAGCGGTCTGCCCACGAAGATTCGCGTCGGCTGGCGCGGCTCGCGCGTGAAGGACCGCACCCGCCGCCTCCGCTGGGACGGCAGCCTGCGCGTGGAAAAGGGCCGCATTCTCTCGGCAAGAGGCTGGGCCTTTGACGATCCGGTGGAGGGCATCATCGAGCAGAATGAGGAGAGCATACGCTGGGTCTCGCAGACATCCGGCGATTGGGACGGCGTAGCGCTGGAACTCGACGGCAACGCCGAGACGTCGCTCACCTTCACCTCTGCGCCCGCCACGTTTACGGTGCGCCTGGACGAGTTGGCCGACAGAGACGAACTCGTACGCCCGGTCACTACCGGCATTGGCAGCGAGGTCCGCATCAGCCGCGACAATGAGGAGCGCGCTCCCTACGACGTTGCCTTCACGTTCCAAGACCCTGAACCCCTGCACCAAGACGTAACGCCCTACTTCGTGCGCGTCACCCAGTACGACGGCGAGATGGCGTGGTGCAGTCCGGTCTTCGTGAAGAAGGATTGAATTCTCCTCCGTCGCAGGATGCCACGCGAGAGTTCGGCCCCTTGCTGTCGTTCTAGGATTTAGTAGGGGCATCCGTTGAGTCCGACCATAGGCCAGGGACGCCTTCCGCCATCCCTCATGACCGCGTATTGTTCCCTCTCCATCGAGGAGACCTTTGCATAACCCTTGCCGAGGCGACAAAGTCCCCTCTCCCGCCGGGAGAGGGTTAGGGTGAGGGGGGGGGGAATCCCCGCAATCGGGGCCATTTTCACCGATATTGCACACTTACATATAGGTCTTAGAGGTAGAAAAGACAGGGTAAGCAAGAATCCCCTCACCCCGGTCTGTACACTCCAGGGAGAGGGAGTAATTCTTGCGCCTCTGGCGGAAGTTACGCAAAGGTCTCATCGAGGGAGAGGGCTAGGGTGAGGGGGAAGACGGGCAGGGCTGTCTTGAAGAGGGTCACGTTTACGCCGAAAACTCCTTCGCCGCACGAGCGCAGGTTGCAAACCTACGCTACCGGAAATGCGTGGTGAATTTAGGGCCCCTAATCCTTACTGCAAGGCTTTGAGTGACGCTAACTGGACGCAGACCCCGTTTAGTCAGTTGCTAGTAATACATAGTAAGCTAGTAGCCGTAAAGAACGTGCAAGTTTCAGAAATCTTCAGAAAAAGTCTCATGCCGTATCCAAACTTCCCCAATAAGCATCGTGAAAACGCCTTTATCACACCGGAAGCCTCTCTCGAATACTTCCAAGGGAACAAGAGCGCATCTACGGTGCCCGTACCGGAAGCGGTCATTCTTTGCTACCAGAGTTCCTTACTGGCGCACATCCTCGAGCAGCACCAGACCACAACCACGGAACGGGGTGCAATCGTAAAACTGCACTCGCTGAACGAGACGGAGAACCGGGTGGCCGTCAAAGGTGGCTTCGGCATTGGAGCGCCGGCGGCAATCGTGGTACTGGAAGAGCTGATCGTTCAGGGAATACGGCGCTTCCTCTCGATTGGCACTGCGGGCAGTCTCCAGCGAGACCTTGCCATTGGCGACATTGTCGTCTGCGACCGCGCGATTCGGGATGAGGGCACGTCTCACCATTACCTGCCGCCGGATACGTACGCCCACGCTTCGCCGGCCGCGACCGCTCGGCTGGTAGACGCGCTGCAGGCCACCGGCACGCCGTATAGCGTTGGTACCAGTTGGACCACAGATGCCCCCTACCGGGAGACCATTGCGGAAGTGCAACACTATCAGGCGGCGGGCGTGCTCGCCGTCGAGATGGAGGCCGCGGCGCTCTTTGCCGTCGCGGCATACCGGGGCGTTGAGATGGGAGTGCTCCTGACGATCAGCGATACGCTCGGAGACCTAACTTGGGACCCGCACTTTCGCTCCAATACCACGCGCGTGGGCCTGGAAATGCTCTACCGCGTGGCGGTGCAAGCACTGCAATCGGACTGAGCATAGAGGCATACCCCGACAGATCTAATGCCCGAGTACCGTCACTCCGGCGCAAGCCGGAGTCCAGGGCACGCGGAGAAGATGGATTCCCGTTTTCACGGGAATGACGGAGCCGGACACCCTCCTAGTCCCATTCACCGGTCACCCTTCTAGTCCCATTCAAGTGACTGAATTGCGATCTCTGCCAATCAATTGGCTATGATCTGCAAGCCTGAATAGAATTCCGAGGCAACAGTGTGGTAAAAACTAAGTCGCCCCTCCCTCCTACAAGATGTTTGATTCAGAAACGCCAATTTCGGCCGGGAGGCTCGGCAGAAAACAGTACCCATGACTCGTGAAGAAATCTACCAATCGGTGCAAGCCCTGATTGAGGAAAAAGACCTCTTTGCCGCCAGCGCATTCGTGCTTGGCCTTGGAGATACGCAAACAGTTGCTGCGGCGTTCGGAGACCTCATTCTCAATTGCTACCACAGGGCCAAATCAATTGAGCAGGTGCTGCACTTCGGCAGTGCCGGCATCCACTACTGCTTGGCCGCTGCACACGCACACGATGGCAAGGACGAAACCGCTGCCAAGGATCTTCGTTTCGCGGCCAAGCGCATGGCGACCAATGTTGCCTCTTTCACGTGGCCCGGGTGGAGCGAACCGGGAATGTCGATCTCAGATGAGCAGATGGAGCAGGGCCTCATCTTCGCCCGCTACAGCGTGCGCCAACTGCATGAACTCGACCCAACTGCCGCGCAACTGGCGTTCACCTATTGGTTCCTGGGTGCCCAACTTATTGCGCACAAGCATTACGCGGAGGCCCTGCAAGTGCTTAGAGCAGCCCATGTCTACAATCTGGAGCATGGCGAGGACCCGGAGGGCCGCTTGATGCTGGAAGGTTATATCGGGCTAGCGGCCTTGCTCGAAGGCCGGGAGGAATCTGGCGAAGCCGAGTTTAGCGCCGCAGTCGCGTCTCTGCAGGCGCGGGGTAGCACCGATTCCCAGTTCTACGCCGAGCAACTCTTGACCGCCCGCGCCGTATTCACGGAGACGAGCGACCGTTAGGGTGCTGCTGATTCTACTTGAACGGTAACGTGCACTGACCCGGCGATTTCGCACGGAAGACACTCTGGTAAACAGTTATGAAGACCTCTCGCACTCGCTTGCAGCAGAACTCTCCATCAGTTCAGGGAAGTTAAAGCAAGTGCGCCTGTCCATGCACCGGGCAATGGGAGCACCAGCACATTAGAGCGCGTCGCCTCAAACCATGGGTTCTTTTAATCTTGAGATTACTGGCAGAAAAGGGTACACTGCCGATGCACCGGCAGCGTGGATAGCCTTGTTGCACCCTCCGGTGAAGTGCCAGCAAACATCCCAAGTAATAGAAAAGCCTGAATGTGATTAAGACGCAGAGCAAAGTACAGCGGTCCCTGGACCTCTACCAGAAGGCTGAGCAGCTCATTCCCGGCAGGACGCAGCTCATCAGCCGCCGGGCGAGCAGTTTCGCCCATCCGATTAGTCCGATCTACGCCGCTCATGCCAAGGGATCGCAGTTCACGGACGTTGACGGCAACGAGTACATCGACTGGGTCAACGCCGTGACTGCCATCATCCTCGGTCACGCCGACGACGTGGTGGACACCGCCGTGAAGGAGCAGATCGACAAGGGCAGCCTGTACAGCCTGAACAGCCCACTGGAAATCGAGCTTGCCGAGATCTTGGTTGACACCATTCCCAGCGCCGAGATGGTGCGCTACACCAAGGGCGGCGGCGAGGCGTGCGCCGTGGCCGTCCGCATCGCGCGCGGCACCACCGGCAGGGACAAGATTCTCTTTTCCGGCTACCACGGCTGGCATGATTGGTACCAGTCCGCCAACTACCTGGTCGATCCCGAATCCGGCGACTTTCCTTTCGCCGGCATCGAGCCCATCGGCGTGCCCCGGGCGCTGGCGGGCACGGCACTCCCATTCACCTATGGCGATCTCGACGGTCTGGAGCAACTGTTCGCCGAAAACAGAGGCGAGGTGGCGGCGGTGATGATGGAGGCGATGCGCTCCCAACCTCCCAAACCCGGCTATCTGGAAGCTGTCAAGGCGCTCTGTCACGCCAACGACGCGCTCTTCATCCTCGACGAGGTGTCGTCGGGCTGGCGGTTGTCCCTGGGCAGCGCGCAAGAGTGGCTCGGCGTCACGCCGGATATGTCCACCTTCGCCAAGTCCATGTCAAACGGCTATGCCATGGGCTGCGTGGTCGGCTCCCGCGAAGCCATGGAGCCCGCCGGCCGCATGTTCGTGTCGAGTTCGTACTGGAGCGAAGCCGTCGGCCTGGCGGCGTCGGTGGCGAACATCACCGAGCTCAAGCGGCGCAACGGCCCGGCGCGCTTCGAGGAAATCGGCGAGAAGGTCAAGGCGGCGCTGCAGGACGCCATCGAATCGGTCGGCATCGCTGCCTCAGTTACTGGCGTTCACACCATGCCGACGCTCGAATTCGATCTGCCGGACCCCTCACTCAAGAAGCCCATCGAAACGCTCTTCATTCAGGAGATGGTGAAGCGCGGTATCTTCTGCCCGATGACGTTCACCGCCACGCTGGCGCACTCCGATGAGGACATCGCCATCACGGCTGCGGCCGCCGCAGAGTCATTAGAGGTAGTCAAATGCGCCCTGGCCGGCGAGCTTGACACGTTGCTCGAGGCCGAGACGAAACGCGAACCGTTCCGGCGTCTGGTGCGGTAAAAATCTAAGGTGCCATGTAATTCGCTGACTGATTTGGTAAGAGAAGGCAAGCGGGAAGGGCCAAACTTGGGCCAGCGATTCCCATAAAAAGCAGCGCAGTCGGTTATGCCACTTTAATTGATGGGTTAGGTGTGGCAACCTGCTCGTCACTCCGGCGAAAGCCGGAGTCCAGGAAAACCAGAGAGGATGGATTCCGGCTTTCGCCGGAATGACGAAAGCTGTGAGCCCTCAACCATCGACGCCAACCATAAAGTAAAGCCTGTCCGTAGATTGGCTAATGCTCACAAGAGTGTTACGGGATGGAAACAAAAACTCGCTTATCTTCGAGAAGTACCCCGCACCTTTAGATCAGCGCATGTTCGGTGTCCTGAACGGGCACCACGCGGCTGTACGCCTAGGCAACATCTCTATAGCCACTGCGCTGCCGGCCACCAGACTCCCTTACGGCCAATCGGCACGTCGAGCAACTCCCGGCTGCCCGCAATGGGATCGTGCCCGTACGTCTCAACGAACATACGCTCGATACGCTCGGAGAGTTCCGTCGGTCCCGGCAGTGGCACGTCAACCCAGACATTCCCCAGCCGCTGGCTCTCGGCCATGACAAACGAGAGTTCCAAGTCGGCGCGGGCACCCTCCGGCCCGTACTGCACCGGCGTGCCTTCCACGATCGACTGGTGCGTGCTCGTGAGGATTTCCGCTTTTGCCACGTCGTCCAAGTTGCCTACCCGGTACGCCTTGTAGGAATTCTCCCACCGCAGGTCGGGCACGCGGTCCAGGTACACGTATTCCAACACGTGCTCGCCGCCGACGGTCACGTACTGCTCTTGTATCGTCTGCGGCTGGTCGGGTTCACCGGCAAGCAGGACTACGTCGCGGCCGGAGATGTGCCCGCTGGAGCCTTCGATATCCCAATGGTTTGCCTTGGAGTGCTTGGAGAACGGTCGCGGCGCCCGTTCGTAGAGGCACATCGTGCCCCGCATGTACTCGATCCACATGGACTCCCAAACAACCGTCGTCGCCTGTTCGCCGCCGTAGGTCAGGTACTGATCGGTTTCTGATTCCGCCACGTACGCCAGCACGCGCCGCACCGAATCGCGCAGAATCATGCGCACGGCGTTGAAGCCGTGATAGCTTCCGCTCGCATACCAGAGACGGGCCATGGAGAGCTTGCCGATGTAGCCGGATTCGACGATCTTGGCCTTGAGCTGTTCCTGCGGCCAGAGCCAGACCTGCTCGGCAATCTCCCAGACCACACCATGCTCCTGGCACGTGTCGCGAATGGCATCGCCGACTTCCAGGGTGATGCCGTATGGTATTTCGGTAATGATGTTGATGCCGCGCTTGGCTGCTTCAACTGCTACCGCCGATTGGCCGTCGGTCGGCACCAGAATAAGCGCCAGATCAGGTTTGGCCTCGTCCAGCGTGGCGGCCACGTTGGTAAAGGATTGCGCCACGCCATGTTTTGCCGAAATTTCTTCCGCAACCGCCGGGTTGATGTCGCAGATGGCGCACAGATCGAAGTGGTCGGTGAGTTTCGCCACGGTCTCGATCCACCCGCGCGCCCGCGCACCGGGCCCCGATCCCGCACCAATGACGGCAATGCGTAGCTTCTTCATCTCAGATAGTCCTTCCTCTCGCCGCTAAGCGAGCGGTGCGACACGTTTGTATTGCTGGGTTGCAGCCCGGTAGCGTAGGTTTGCAACCTGCGCCTCCTGCGTTGTCGCCAATAACGCCAGGAGCAATTGCCTATCATTACAATGTTGTTGAACTACTGGTCTATTCTGTCTCCGCGAGAAACTGCCGGTACAGCGCCAGCGGCTGCGACATTGCGTCATCCAGCGGCGTTATTGCCAGCCGCACGTGCGCCGTGCGCACCGTGCCCGGCACAAAGTCGCTGCCGAACAGCGAAAGGTAAAGCGGGTTCTGCACCTTCCAGGCGTCTTCGGGATCGTCCGTGTTGTACCCGCTGGTGACGGCAAAGCAGTCCTGGGGCCGCGACATCACCACCGCGGCCACCCGCTTGTCCATATCGGCCTGAAACGCCACGGGCACGGCGTACTCGCGCTGGGGTCGGAACTGCGCGGTCGGATGCCCCATCTCCTTGCGCTCCCAGCGGCCGTCCACACAGCGCCGCGCCGCATGCGCATCCCGCGTATACACAAGCCCCATGCCCTTGAAGATGGGGTTCTCCTGGGGCGCGACAAGCTCCTCGGCCCCCGGCTCGCGAGTGTAGCGGTCGGTGGCCAGGTAGACGTGCGCCAGCAGCGGCGGATCGAAGTAGTTGGAAAGAAATATCTCGTAGCTCTCGTACGTGGCCTCGGCGCACACCGTGATCGTCAGGTCGATCAGATTGGGTTCCCTGACCTGATAGCGCGCCTCAATGCTGGCAAAGTGCTCATCAGCCGGGCCCCAATTCACGACCAGCGTGTCGCCGTCCACACTTACGGTGCGCTCGAACAGACGCGGTTCGCCCAGACCCGTATGCGTCGCGAACAGCCGAAAGAGATTGAGCGCCGAATACTTGGGATGAATGATGGAGACCCCGCTCGGCTTGTGCACCAGCTGACTAATCCCGTGCCGAATATCCACCTGCGGATCCGGCGACTGCGCCCGCAGGGAACCTTTCAATTCAGAAGTCTCAAAGTCGTAAACGCTATTCTCGGCATCGTACGTTAGAGATACCATCACTCTTTCCTTTTTCGCTTTCCTGTCAAGGGACCGATTAGGCAGCGCTAGTTGCCATTCATTCAATCCCGCAATGTGCCAACAAGACTCATAACTGGCACACTTTACTATTGCTTGACTTTGCAAGGTCGGTGCAGCGCTGCACAGTGCAGTATATCCGAATGCTGCAAGAACGACACCATCAATTCACCTTCTCTTGGTTTTTTCCGGCAAGCGTGCACGCAGACTGACCGCTCATGATATCTTCTGTAGCGAGTTTTCTGATAAACTTTGCTTTGCCGATGGGTCTGCTGCATAGCTGGGATCCAACGGCTATTCGAAGCTCTTAAAGCCAAAAAGGAGGCAATAGTTGAGCCGCCAAAACACTAACTCTGCTCACGCCTGACGGGGGACGACGCCGAAGCCAGTGAGGCTGAGAGAACACATACCGGTGGGGGGTGCCGGACGGGCAATGCGTACCACGGGTGCCCCACAGTGGCCGATACAAAGACGAACAAAGTCGGCCGTGGTTCGGATGCGGGGATGGAAGAAGCCCCGTTGAAGGTGGAACCGGAAGTAGCCGTTGACCCCAAAGGAACGACGGCGAATCAGTCAATGACTCAGCCAAGCCTGGAAGCCTAGGTAAGAGCAAACGGAACCCTGATCTCTTGATCTGACAACTCAGATTAAGGAGATCAGGTGTGAGCAGAGCCAGAAAAAACACGGCATTCACATGCCTTCGCTGCGGATTGGAAGTGGTTCCCCTGACGAACGGAAGCTACCGAAACCACTGCCCACAGTGCCTCTATTCGCAACATCTCGACATGGCGCCTGGGGACAGGGCCTCTTCGTGTAAAGGCATGATGCAGCCGATAGCAATAAGACACAATTCGAAAAAGGGTCTTCAGTTGGTCCACCGGTGCATGACCTGCGGAGTGGTTCGGGCCAACAGAGTCGCCAGCGACACCGTGCAACCCGACGATTTGGAAGCGTTGATTAGTCTACCTATGGTCTGATTGACATCTAACGATACCAAAGGACCGGCCGGTTCGGTAAGGCGTATGCGACCAAGCCGGACAATGATACCCACGCGCTCGAGTCAGTGGACTGCGAGTTGGCGGGGCGGATAGAACGCCCATTTGCCCTGGCTTCTACCTGTCTCTGCAACTATAATTACCCGCATGAAAAGTCTACCCAAAGCGCTCCTTCTCGATCTCGACGACACGATTCTGGACTCGTACAGCGACCCTGATGAAGCTTGGCTCCAGCTTTACTATTAGTTTGCCGACTGCCCTTGAGACTTGGCCGTGTAGTTGGGTTCGCTAGTCACATCGCGGTGTATAGAAGAGAGGTGAGCGGCTACTACCATCAACCCCGGCCACGAGACACCCACCATCCAGCTCAACGAATCGGAGAGAGACCTTGAATACCGCCGTCACAGGCTTGATATTCGACTTAGACAACACCTTGCTTGATAGAAACGCGACCTTCTTCAAGGTTGCCGAAAGCTTTTACGCAGAGCACCTCAGTGGAAAGACCTCCGTGACACGAGAAGATGCGGTCGCGGCAATGATGCGTTGGGACGAAGACGGTTACCCTGACCGCGCGACGATGTTCGAAAGGTGGGTCACCGAGTGGCCGGAGACCGGACTCGACGTTGAGGCGGTGATGGAATGGTACCGCGCCGCGATAGCGCGGCACGTGGAGCCGGACCACAAGGTCAACGATTTCCTTGCCTGGCTCAACGAGCGAGGAGTGCCGTGGGGCATTGTCACGAACGGCTCAAGCAACCAGCACGTCAAGTGCCGGGTAGCGGGACTGGCTCAACTCGCCCCGTTCATCATCGTTTCCGAGGATGCCGGGTATGCGAAGCCGGACCCAAGGATATTTCGCGACGCCCTGCAGGCGACCGGTATCAAAAAGCCCAGTCAGGTCATGTTCGTAGGTGACAATCCCATAGCAGACATCGATGGGTCCAAGCGCTGCGGCATGCAGGCGGCTTGGGTGCAACGCGGTCGGCAGTATCCGACCGATCTCCAACCCCCAGATCACATTATCGACTGCGTCACCGAAGTCCAAGATATCATCAGTGTGACTACATAATTGTCGTTCGCGAGAGCCGATTGGCGCAAGGCGATAGCAGAACGTGAAGACGTCCCCGAATTCCAGGGTAACGAATACTCCAGAGGCGGTGAAGTGATCCGAGTGGGAAGACCGTCTACATTTGCCGCCTAGAGCCAATTCTCTAGGATGAAGCTTCACGGACTCACATACTTTGCATCAGAAAGTGGGTGTCCGTTTCGTCCGTGATCGTAAAGCCCAGCCTTTTATAGAACGCCACCGCTCTAGGATTAACTTTCAGCACTTGAAGTCTTACCGTCAAGCCCAGATCACGCCCTCGTTCCAAGATGACTTGCATGCATTTCCGGCCAACTCCCTGGCCTTGGTGCTCCGGCAGAATATATAGATTATTTACAAACACACAATCGGGCTCTACAGCCATCGATATGATCCCGATGTCTTTGCCGTCCAGACTGATGACGCGGTAGTCCTGTTCCCGGAATCGTCGGTCGTGAAGCTGCCGCTGCATGTCTTCGTCCCAGCCCCATACGAGCTCCGCGTACTCTCTGAAGGCGGCCCGCTTTACTTGGAAAGCGAACTCCATGTCGTCTTGGCTAGCCTTCCGTAGCTTTAGACGGTCCGATAGCGGGAGGGAAGTCTCCATACAGGCTTTCTCCGTGGGTGGCCGTGATTATGCGTGCCCTGTTCAATTTGGCGAACGTCAGTTGAGAAGACTGGAATGGCGACATAGCATTAGGTGCCCGCGATGTGCGTATTCTACTGTACATTCTCGCCTAGAGAGTTACCCTGATGCTAATAGACATCACAGGTTGAAGTAAATGAGGCAGTGGTTCTGGGAGCTCGTGTGACGCCTAGTCTGACACCATGGCCACGTCTGCCACACGCAAACAAGGCGAGTTTGACGCATTTGCCACTCCTGAGGTTTGACTTCTGGATACCGACGACTCGATCCTCCCGGCTGTATACCGCAAAAGCCCGCGCGTGATGGGTTTCTCAACCGGCAACTGAGCCACTCACTCCCCTAGCTTCATCCTGTCTGTATAACTATAATTGCCCACATGAAACTGCCCAAAGTGCTTCTTCTCGATCTCGACGACACGATTCTGGACTGGTACAGCGATCCAGACTTGGCGTGGCTCCAGCTCTGCCGCGAGTTTGCCGACATTCTCGGAGACGTGCCTGCAGAAGAGCTCCAGGCTGCCGTACTTCAAGCCCGAGACTGGTATTGGAGCGACATGGAGCGTGCGCGCCTGGGTCGCCTTAACATGCTACAAGCCAGGAGAGACATCTTGCTTGCAGCCTTCGCTCGTTTCGATTTTTCCGATTCCCGGCTCATAACCCGCATGGGTGAGCGGTACAATCACATCAGCGATGAGGCGATGCGACCGTTTCCGGGAGCCATCGAGACGCTGCGACAGCTAAAGAAGACAGGCATCCACTTGGGTCTGGTTACAAACGGCAGTGCCGAGATGCAGCGAGCTAAGATAGAGCGGTTCTCCCTGGCAAAGTATTTCGACCACATTCAGATCGAGGGCGAGCTTGGGATCGGCAAGCCGGAAGAGAGAGCCTTCCAACACGCCATCGAGTCTCTGAGCGTAGGGCATACCGAGGCCTGGATGGTCGGCGACAACCTGGAGTTCGATATTCGCGGCGCGCAGCATGTGGGCATCTACGCCGTTTGGGTGGATGCGCGGGGAGGCGGACTGCCGGATGCGACCACAGTTCGCCCGGATATGACTATTAGGGCGCTCTCAGACCTAATAGACTAATGCTTTCGCTGGGAGTGAGCGCCATAGCTAAAGGAGACCCGGCCATGGCCGACCAAGCTAGATTCGGTGACTTCATCCTAGGGTTACAGGGGCTTGCGATTCTTAGGTCCTGGATGTTGGATTTTGCGACCGTCAAAGCCAGAGCGCATAAGATACTTGAGATAGCCGGAGAGTATGAAAAAGCGCCGTGGTCGGCCCCCATCGTTGCGGGTGAACAGACGGTCACAGCCGGATATGCCGAACGGGCCGCTAGCTACGACACTGACCGCAACCCCATGTTTCTCGCCGAAGAACCCGTTGTGCACGGACTTCTCGGACAATACCCGCTTGGTGCAGCACTTGACGCCGCCTGCGGCACAGGGAGGCACGCTGCATACCTGGCCTCATTGGGTCATCGGGTTACCGGCATTGATTCTACGGCTGAGATGCTGGAGAGAGCTAGGGCGAAGGTGCCTGCGGCCCAGTTCGAGACCGGCGATCTGACGGCGATCCCATTATCGGATGAAACTATGGACAGCGCTGTCTGTTCACTGGCGCTGACCCACTGCGCCGATCTGGGGCCGCCCATCAGAGAGCTCGCGCGGGTCGTGCGACCCGGCGGGCATGTAGTCATCTCCGACGTCCACCCCATGATGGTGCTGCTTGGCGTGCACGTCGGCTACCGGCTTAGCCAAACTGAATATGGAGTAGTCAGGAACAATGTCCACCTGGCATCTGACTATCTCACGGCGTTCCACAAGGCGGGACTCAAAGTCGTCCAATGCATAGAGCCTCTCTGGGGAGACCAAGAAATCGCTACAATGGGATTCGCCGCGCAAATGCCCGATCTAACGGAGGCCGCAGTTAGAGGTTTACCGATAGTGATCGTATGGGAGCTGAAGAAAGGAGCCTGACGCCGCGTTCGGCCCAAGGCTTACAGGAAATGGAATTCGGCAAGGCGAGGACAGAGGACGATTTAGACAGAGGCAAGTGAAAGCCACGGCTTTACAGGTTAGGCCCTGCCCAATGGACAGCAGACTGTCTCTAATTGTATTGGCGGTCAAAGTAAAACAACCAATTCGAAGGTAGAATTGTCTACAGTCAGCCTTGACACATCATAAAGGAGTACTGAACTATGCAACGGCGAGAAGTACGTTGGGAGCTAATGTTCCCGGATGAGTTGGAGGCGGCGGTTGCGGAGTTTCCGATTGTCTATATGCCCTATGGGTTGTGCGAGCCGCATGGGCCGCAGAACGTGCTGGGGTGTGACGCGTTGCGGCCCGAGGGCCATATGCGCCAAGCGGCGGAGCAATACGGCGGCATTGTGATGCCGACCACGTACTGGCACTGTCACGAAGCCGGGACCTCCGCTGTATGGGGGCATCGCACCATAGGCAATGCGCGGACGTGGCTGACGTCAGTGCCGCCGTGGATGTTCTTCAAGAACATGAGCTACCATATCCGCGCCGTGGACGTCCTCGGGTTTCACGGGGCCGTCATTTTTTCGGGCCACGCCGGTCCCCAC
Source organism: Chloroflexota bacterium (assembly GCA_965221905.1). Lineage (GTDB taxonomy): Bacteria > Chloroflexota > UBA11872 > VXOZ01 > VXOZ01 > VXOZ01. The sequence goes on along the minus strand of OZ244922.1, from coordinate 882,182 downwards.
AGCCCGGACATCCCGGTGTTCTTGGAGATCATGCAGCGGCACGTCGCCACCCGATTGCACTGTCACATGCCGATTGGGATGGGCACGGAAGAGTCGCGTTTCGAGGACGATGAGGGCATTGGCGGACACGCCGGCCGCGGCGAAACGTCGCTCCTGTGGGCAGTAACACCCGACGGCGTGGACCTCTCCCGCATCCCGCCGGCCGGCACCCCCGGGCCGCACTTTGCCATGGGTGACGACGCGTACGAATCCGATCGCCGGGCAGGCGAACGCATGAATGCCGACATTGTGGCCGGCCTTGGCGAAAGCGCCAAAGAACTCCTGGCGGAATACGACCGGCTGCAGCCGACCCGAGCGCCGCTGACATTCGCGGATGTCGAGGACATTTGGGAAGACGAGGTGCGTCCGGCACTCAAGAACTTCAAGTCGATGCAGCAGGCCCCGGAGCCGCCGCCGGAAGACTCGATCTGGTACGCCAACTGCCACATCCCCGACCGGGGGTAAGGCGACACTACGAGCGTTTGCACCGCGACGAATTCGCGTGAGAAGAACCAAGCCGTGCTAGATTTTAGCGGGCCTGGTTCTTCCGCTTGCGTAAAGGTAATGGACGAATGGGCGTGGTGCGGTCAAGTATAGCGACTTGAGCCAATCCCATTTCCGCAGTATGGCACTCATCATAGGGAGCCGCCCGATTTGGCCGCTCGCCAAGAACACGACCCCTACGCCGTGCTGTACTACCGCCTGCCGTTCATATTCCACTTTGAGCATGCTCTTGTTACATGAGACGACCAGCCAGCCTTCTCGCCCGGCTTCCTCAAGCCATCCAATGTCCTGGCGGCGTGGGTCGTTCTCATTGGGAAAGCGCGCACGTAGCCACAGTACTTCCACATCCTCGTCAGCGCCCCTGAGGAACTTAGGGATAGCTGTACCCATGTCCTCATCGAAGAAGAGGATCACGCCGCAAGCGCCTGCTTGTTGCGAATGATGTACTCGATCACATTGGAGTTGAGTTCGAAATCCTCAGCAAGCGCATCAATACTCTCGCCACCTCTGAAGAATCTCGCGAGGATAGTTTCGGCCCGGATACCACTGCCCGCTACGGAGGGGCGACCAGCGGCGAAGCGTGGATCCACTACTACAGGTATGTCACGACCGAGCAGAAACCACCGCGCGGCAAAATCCTGCTCTGCAACGAACTCCAATTGTCGTATTCGCTTTATTACCCCCATAGGCAATGCCGCTTGCCTACCCGCCGTATCAACCGCGCGATATAGGGCCGCTTCGCCGCTCTCTAACGCGAATTCATGCATGACATGGCCGCCAAGCACCTCGAAGTCTTTGAAAGCAAAAGGATACGCGACCTCAAAGTGTTCACGCGCAAACTGGTGTGCCTGTCGGATGGTATCCAGCTTTACGTTACTGCGGCGAAACTGCACCGCCACTACAATCTCGGCCAGCATAAGGAAAGAAATAGCAACGGGTTGCTCTGCAGGACGCGACTGTTCACCAAACACGGGCGCGATTTCGTTACCCCAGAACCACCGTCGAACAGTTGGCGCTGTCGTACCCGCCAGCTTTGCGGCCTCACTCACTGTGTAGGCCGGTAGGGTCCGCCAATCATTGGAAACTGTCTCCAAATTAGGCACCATCGTCCCGCTACCTTTAGCTCTCCATAGTCTTGGATCTAGAAATGAGACTAGAATCCGCACACGCAGTTATACGAACTCCAAGAAAACGAACTGTTTCCTCCTTTAGTATGATGGGTTTGAAATCAAATGCCAATCCGTGCAAGACGCCGATAGAATCATGCGGAAAATGGTTGAAAGCATTGTCATTGCCGTACTCGTACTGACCGGACTCGTCCTTCTCGCGCGCGTCCTGCGGCTGGAAGATACCTTCATATACTTTCCCGACCACGAGACGTACAGTACGCCTGCAGAATTCGGACTTGCCTACGAGGAAGTCTGGTTCGGCGAGGGGGAGCGGTTGCACGGGTGGTTCGTTCCCGGCCGTACCGACACAACCATCCTCTGGTTTCACGGCAACGGCAGCAACCTTTCCCACCCCGGACGGGTGGAATACATCAAGCGGCTGCACGTCCGGCTGGGCGTCAGTTTCTTTATCTTCGATTACCGCGGGTATGGGCGCAGTGCGGGCAGACCCTCGGAGCCCGGACTCTACCAAGACGCCCAGGATGCGCTCATGTATCTGCGGAGTCGCGACGACGTCAATCCCGAAGGCATCGTGTACTACGGCAAGTCGCTGGGCGGGGCGGTGGCGTCCCAGCTTGCCACCCAGAATCCACCCTACCGGCTAATTCTGGAATCCACGTTCACGTCCACGCCGGACATGGCGCGGGTGCAGTTCCCGTTCCTGCCGCTGCGCCCTTTTCTCTATACACGCTACAGCAACCGCCAGCACCTCGCCGCGATCCATGCGCCCGTGCTCATCATTCACGGTGACCGCGATGAGCAAGTCCCGGTGAAACACGCGGATACCCTTTACGCAGCGGCCAATGAGCCAAAGCAGCTCTATATCGTGCGCGGCGCAAATCACGACGACGTCTATCACTTCGGCGGCGAACGCTACCTGCAGACATTCGCTGAGTTTCTGGAACTGCCATTGGATCCTGCTTAATTGGGATATCCGATCCACGGCGCCAATGAGGTAGGGGCACGACATGTCGTGCCCCTACGTGTCAAGCAAGGTGAATGGCGAAGACAGTAGATGTGGGACTGTAAATCTCAAGCCGCTTGTAGGGACTGCGCCCTAGTCCTCTTGCAGCACAACGTCCGCATACCATGCGGTTACCATGCCGCCGGCGCCGTCGTGGTTGCGGCTGACCGGCCTGCCGACGATCTCGCCGGGCTGGGCACGTATCGGTCGGCTGAGCATGGGACCGGCCACGACGCAGGTGTGGAACTCCCCGTTCTCGCTAAGCGGATCGGTGCCATTGGGAAGGTCTACCAGGAGCGACTGATCGAACCAACGGCCGGCAAAGCTGCGGTCGAACTGCGAAGACGGACTCACCGCCGTGACTATCGCCTTGAGCCCAGCGTGCAGCATCGTCTGTGCCAATTCCGCTGTGGGCATGCCCCAGACCGGGAAGATGGCGTCAAACCCCGTGCCCGCGAGTTTCGACTCCCGGTACGCGCGAATGTCCTCCAAAAAGAGATCGCCAAAAGCGAAGGTGTTGGCCGTTAGATCGGCTGGAAGAGCGAGTACCTGAGCGAGAAACTGCGCCATTGCCGCTTCGTATTCTTCATTGGAACAGGGATAGGGAATGGGAATTTCGTACAACGGCAGACCCAATCGCTCCGCCTGCACACGGAGCACCCACAACGGCGTCGCCTGTATCGCCACGCGATCGAAATACGGCGTTACGGTCGTGAATATGCCCCGCACGTCGTACCGCTCCGGCTGCTGCCGCAGCACGTGCAACGCCCAGGCCGAGTCCTTCCCCGACGACCACGAAACCAGCACAGGCTGTGGCGGCATTTCTTAATATTGCCCTTCCTAGAGGCCGCGGACACCGTATTTTGTGGGTTGAAGGCGATTTCAACCGATGGGGTTCCGTTCGAGTCTCCCTGATGGAGATGGGAGGATTCGTACCCAGCTATGAAATAGCGGCAATCCGTCAAGAATTTCCCACACTGATTGCCACGACTTCAACGGGACAGGACTCTTCAGAGCGGGACCTGGTCTAATGGTCCATTTACTGGTCGCCTTCAAGGGCTAGATGCCTCTCGTTCACTCTGACGAATCCTACTTGTTCGCACGTAGCGCAACCAATCTTCACACAAGCTTGCGGCCACGGGGTTGCTCCGGATAGCGGTTACCGGGAATCCAATACGTGTGCGAGACGCTGATCAAAGACTTCCTTAAGCTTGGGAAGGAGATCAATCATCCATGCCCTGGTCTCTTCCAGCTTCTCAGGAGGATAGTTTATGGATCCATCTCTCCTGATGCATATGGAGGAGAAACTGAAATTGTCATGCCTGAGCCAATGCCAGTCCAGAGCGGGACCGGCGTCGACGCTCCGTTCAATCTCCGCCCGGTCGGCCTTCAACAAGTCGAAGATGCGCTTGGTACACTCCTTTTCTTCCATTCGGATACTCAGTATCACCCAGGCGCTGCCTCTGTGTAATTCCGCCGCGTACCCGATGCCCGGGTTGAGGCGGGAGGGAAATATCCGGTCGGCGTAGTAAAAGCGCTGGACCGCCTTATCGGCAAAGCCATCTCTAAGCAGTCTTGCGATCAGTGGCCGGAAAAACTCATGGTACCGCAGTTGCTCCGGGTCCATCTCTCCTGGTTGGAGAGTGGCCTCTTTGCACCAGCCGCCGGGCCACACGACCTTGCGAAACCTAGGCGAAGGGTCGCCACCAGCCTGCTTGATGACCTCGACCTTGACGCCGTAGAACCGGATGCTGTCTTTCGTCCATTCGTTGAGCCGGTGCAGGGCCTGCGCGTGCTCGTAGCCGAATGCCGGCGCGACCCATACCGCGGTCTGCGCCCCGCATCCGGTGGCGTAGGTGAGCAGTTGCCCGAGATGGTGCAGGTCGGTCACTTCCAATTGGTTCTCAATGGCTACTATCGCGCCGCCGTCGGCCGCTTTCGCCTTGATGTCCAGGAAGTACGGTCCCACCAGCACCTCCCTCTGGACAAATTCCAGTTTCAATCCGATCGCATCGCCCAGCATGTGGAGATTCTCGGCGAGCCACGGGGTGAAGTCGTGCGCCTCATGCTGCCACATGGTGTGGACATCCAACTGCTCAAACTCATCTTCACAGGCATCCATTGTGCGTTCCTTTCACGTCCCTGTATCGCCAGGTTCAATCACGAAGTCCCGGCGGTCTCGGTACAAGAGGGCCCTGTTCAGCACATAATCCTCTGTCTCTAAGTCTATATCGGGGCAGTCCGTCATGGTCCAGTACTTGTGCTCCCCCAGAAAGAGGTACTTCCTTCTCTGGCCGAAAAACGCGCACTCCACGCCCTCGCCTCGCGCGATGCGCTCACAGAACGCGGCCAGCAACTCCTCTTGGCCGTCCTTCTTGATGACGACGTACTCGTGTGGCCACGTATCCCTGTAGGTGACCGCCTCACGCCAGGGGGCGCGGCCTATCAGCGCCATGATGTCATGTGTATCCATCCAGAACATCCTGTTCGTCGATGCGTCCTCCATAAGATGCCTAATCGTCCGCGCGTCCATCCGCATTTCTGCGTCCAGGGTTCAACGTCACACGCCGTGCAGTTCCCGCCAGTAAAACGCCCATGCCGGCTCAAGCTGGAATCTAGAATAGCTACTTGCCTGGATTTTGGCCTCAATGCAAACAGAGGCGAACTTATAGGCTTGGCAAAAAACGTAGGGGCACGACATGTCGTGCCCCTACACTTCCGTCATAACGCGCTGGTCAGGCTGTCTGTCACACTACCTACAACGCGATCCGCCTTCCGGGTACCGCAACGCTCACTTCAGTTGCCTTTACCCAGCTCGCGACACCGCCTCCTCAATGGCCCTTGCAGCAAACACAGTCGTCAAATGTTCTCGGTATTCCGCCGAAGCGTGGAGGTCGTCGTTGATGTCCTCGATGTTCGCGGCGGCGCGTTTGGCGGCCCGGCTAACGACCGCCGCGTCGATGTGCTTGCCCTTGAGGATGCGCTCCGTATTGCGCGCCCGAACCGCGGTTGGGCCGGCTCCGGTCACGCCCACGCGCGCCTCTGTGCAGACACCGTCGTCATCTAGCGAAATCACCGCCGCCACGCCCACCACGGCGTAGTGAGAGGCCTTATTCGGCAGCTTCTTGTATGCAACGCCGGTGCGGGCCGGGAGGGCCGGCACGCGAATTTCGGTCAGAATCTCGGTGGGCCGCAGCGCCGTGGTCAGCAGATCGCGGAAGAAGCGGTCGATGGCCAAGGTGCGGCTGCTGCGCGGCGTGGCGGTGACAAGCTCGACACCCAACGCCAGCGCCACAGCGGGCAAGTCGCCAGCCGGATCGGCGTGGGCCAAGCTGCCGCCGATGGTGCCCTTGTTCTGCACTTGCACGTCACCCACCTCACCCGCGGCCTCGGCGAGCGCAGGCACCCGCGCCTTAACTGCCGCCGAGTGCATCAGGTCGTGATAGGTCGTCATCGCACCGATGGTCAGTCCGCCGTCGTCTTCCTCGCGAATGAAACGCAGTTCCGGAATTCTGCCCAGGTCGATCAAGCATTGCGGCGTGGAAAGCCGGAGCTTCATGATGGGTAGCAAGCTGTGGCCGCCTGCCAGCAATTTCGCGTCGTCCCCATGTTGCCTGAGCAACCGCAGGGCGTCGGCAACCGACGTCGGCGCATAGTAATCAAACGCTTGCGGGATCATGAGCGGCCTCCTCTCCCGCTACGGCCATGTTTCTGCAGTACCCGCCAAATGCGCTCCCCCGTCATGGGAATGTCCACGTGTGTCACGCCGAGGGGCGAAAGCGCGTCCACGACCGCATTGACGACCGTTGGCGTGGCGGAGATGGTCGCCATCTCGCCGATGCCCTTCGCGCCCAGGGGGTTGACCGGACTTGGCGTCACCGTCCGGTCTAGCTCGAACATGGGGAATTCCTCTGCAAACGGCATGGCGTAGTCCATGAGCGAACCGGAAACAAGCTGGCCTTCATCGTCCCAGACCGCCTGCTCCAGCAGTGCCTGTCCGATGCCCTGTGCCAAGCCGCCGTGGATTTGCCCTTCCACGAGTGTGGGGTTGATCACCGTGCCGCAGTCGTCAATAGAGACGTAGCGCTTCAGGGAGACCTCGCCGGTGTCCGGGTCGATCTCAACCACCGCGATGTGGGCGCTGAAGGGGAACGTCAGCCCCGGCGGTTCCCAGAAGGAGACCGCCTCCAAGCCGGGATCCAGGTCTGCCGGCAACAACTGGCCGTCGTAGGCTTCGGCGCCTACCTCGGCCCAGGTAACGTACTGGTCGGGCATATCCTGTACGGCAAATATGCCGTCCTCGAGCGTGACCAGTTGCGGGTTGAGCGTATCGCCGATCTTGTCCTCCAGGAGCGCCGTCGCGATGCGTGTGGCCTTCTCCTTGATCTGTTCGTTGGCCTTGAGGATTGCCGTGCCGCCCACCACCAGCGTGCGGCTGCCGAAGGTGCCGACGCCCCTGGCGACTATGCTTGTATCGCCATGGATCACCTCGATGTCCTCGAAAGAAACCCCAAGATCATCGGCTACGATCTGCGCAAAGGAGGTTTCCTCGCCTTGGCCGTGGGGCGACGCGCCGGTAAGGACTGTGACCTTGCCCATGGGATCAACGCGCACCGTGGCGCTCTCGAAACCCCCCAGTCCGCCCATGGCGGCAGCGGGGCCGAAGCCGCAGACCTCGGTGGTCACGGTCACACCGATCCCCACGATTCTCCCGTCTTTGCGCTGGCTCTTTTGCTCCGCCCGCAGGTTGTCGTAGTCTGCGATTGCCAGCGCCTTATCCAGCGCCGCATCATAGTCGCCGGAGTCGTAGATCATCCCGGTTGGCGTCTCGTAGGGGAAAGAGTCCTTGGGGATGAAGTTCTTTCGCCGCACGGCTACGGGGTCTACTCCCGTCGCATCGGCGATCAAGTCCATCACCCGTTCGATGATGTACGCCGCTTCCGGCCGTCCCGCGCCGCGATAGGCGTCGTAGGGTATCTTATTCGTGAAGACGCCTATCGTGGTCCAACCAATGTCGCGAATGCCGTAGACGCCCGGCGACAGCGAAGGCGTGAGGGTCGGAATAACGTGGGAGATCACCTGGGCGTACGCACCTAAGTCTGCGTAAATCTTCAGCTTCATGCCCAGCAGAGTGCCATCTTTCTTGTAGGCGGCTTTCACATATTGGGCCTGGCCTCGGCCGTGGCTCGTAGAGACAAAATGCTCCGTGCGGTCTTCCGCCCACTTCACCGGCCGGCCCACATGCTCGGCCAGAACGATAGCCATGATTGATTCGGAGTACGTGTTGATCTTGCAGCCGAAACCGCCGCCCACGTCAATGGCGACCACGCGCAGCTTGTTCTCCGGCATGCCCAGCATCCGGGCCGCGACCATGCGCTCAATGTGCGGGTTCTGCGTCGTGACCCACAAAGTAGCGTTGCCGCTGCTGCGCTCATAGTCCGCCACTGTTGCCCGCGTCTCCATGGGATTCGGAATGAGGCGCGGCTGCTCCATGCGCGCTTCCACCACGCCGTCGGCCTCGGCAAAGGCGCGGTCCGGATCACCCGCCTGATCGGTCGCCTCGTAGCAGAGGTTGGAGCCCAATTCCTCGAAGATGACGGTCGCATCTGCATCCACCGCCTTCTCCATGTCTGTCACGACGGGGAGGGGATCGTAGTCTACTTCGATGAGATCGAGCGCGTCGCGCGCTGCCGCCCGCGAACCGGCAACCACGGCGGCAACCGGCTCGCCAACGTAATTCGCTTTCGTCGCCGCCATCGGCCAGCGCTTCGGATACTGCATGCCCGGCAGGATCGCAAAGAGCGGAAAAGGCTCACTGCAGCGATCGTTGACTTCAGCACCGGTCATGACACCCAACACGTCGGGGTGTGCGGCAGCCTGCGCTGTATCGATGCTTAGGATACGCGCGTGGGCATACGGACTGCGCAGCACCGCCATGTAGGCCATGCCCGGCAGAATGACGTCATCGGTAAACTTACCCTCACCCGTGATGAGGCGAGGGTCTTCTTTGCGCTTCACGCGCGAACCGATCAATTTGGATACTTGGCCCGCGATCATCGCCTCGCTCCTTTACTTACGCACCTGGCCGACGCCGTTACTGGGTGGACTGTTCTTTCGTGAGTTTTACTCTACGAGCACTTCCGGTTGTGTCTGCAAATTCGGTATGGCAAGAGGCCCCCATCTTTGACAACCGGACTGCTTGCGGCTGTTTCATCGAGTATGCGCAGCGGGTGGAGTCCGCCTCCGGTCATCTCTCGCGCACCGCCTAAACCGCAAACGCCGTTGGCGCTATTAGGCCTGCTCCTGCATGCGCTGCGCGGCAAATTGGGCCGCTTTCACGATGTTCTGATAGCCGGTGCAGCGGCAGATATTGCCTGCCAGCTTGTGCCGAATCTCCTGTTCGCTCGGGTCCGGCTCTTCCTCCAACACCTGGTGGAGGGTCATAATGACGCCGGGCGTACAGAAGCCGCACTGCAAGCCGTGCTCTTCCCAGAAGCCTTCCTGCAACGGGTGCAGCTTGCCATCCTGCGCCAGGCCTTCGATGGTGACTACCTCGGCGCCGTCCGCCTGCACCGCAAGCACCGTACAGGACTTGACCGCCGCGCCATCCACAACCACCGTGCACGCGCCGCATTGACTGGTATCGCAACCAACGTGCGTGCCGGTGAGTCCCAAGTCGTCACGCAAATAGTGCACCAGCAACGTGCGCGGCTCGACACTGCTTGTGCGACGTGTGCCGTTTATCGTTACCGAAATCTCATTGGGCATACCGCTACCCCCTACGCAAAGCGCGCCTGCATGCTCCAGAATATTTGGTCTAGTATACCAACTGCGCCATGATTACACACGTGTCTATCACTTATGAAAGAGGCCAATTATGAGTCGCAAGTGGCTGAGAAGTCCGTTCGCAGCAAGTTGGCCAACCCAAAGTCCGTCTGTCGACAGCAACGGACGGTCCTTCCGGAGGCCGTTGAAGTAACGGATTAGTAGTAGTATCCAAGAGCAACACCTGAGCGAATACCAGCCGTTCGTGCTGAGCTTGCCTGTCCTGAGCCTGCCGAAGGGTCGATGTATGAACGGTTGGGCGTATCCAATGAATAATGGTAGCGACAGCCTTATAACATTGAAAGATTGGAATGGCACAAGCCTTTCAAGACATTAGGATGCCGATCATGGTTGGCGGTATGATTGGGATAGCAAAAAGCCAAGGATACCGAGCAAAGGGATGTCGCATGAAGGTAGAAGGCACGTTCACGATCAAGGCGGGGAAAGATCGCGTCTGGGAGCTAATGCAGGACCCCGACGTGCTGGCGGCGTGCATTCCCGGTTGCGAGAAGCTGGAACCGACCGGCGAGGATACCTTTGCGGCGACCCTGAACGTGGGCGTGGCCGGCATCAAGGGCCGCTACCAGGGCACGGTGGCGGTGGCTGACCGCGACCCGCCCAACGGCTATCGCATGATCGTGGAAGGCAAGGGCGGCCCGGGCTTTGTGAAAGGCGAAGGAGCTTTTACGCTGACCGAGGACAAGCCCGGCGCCACCACCATCCACGTAGCAGGCGACGCCCAAGCCGGCGGCACCCTGGCCCGCGTCGGCCAACGCCTCATGAAGCAAGCCGCCAAACTGCTCATGAAGCAATTCTTCACAAGGCTAAATAAGGAAGCTACCAAACGCTAAGTTGTTCGCGCACCTAAAGCGAGAAGGCGACCAACCAGCCTTCCCTTAGTGGGTGGCACGGTTTAGTCGCAGGAGTGCCGCAATTACGATCGCTCCCTATGCGCCTTTGGATAACTAGCCCGGGGCAAGAATGTGCAGGTCTTTGCGCAGACAATGGGACAAGAGTTAGCCAGCGTTGCAGTGCTTTTCGATGAGTTCGATTACTGCTAGTGCACTTCGATAATAACCCTGTAACTGGACGTAACTCAATCCGACGTCCTTGCCATGCGCAATCAAATTCCGGTCATTGACTAATGAGTCCACGTGGAGCTTGAGTCTTCCCTGCGTTTCACTCTCCATACTCTTTTTCCAGTCCTGACTAAACGCACCCACTAACTCCAGGATAACCTCCATCTTCGGATTTCGAATTCGTTCTAACTGTCTATTAGCGTACTTTCCGACTTCGACCGAAGCTCTTTTTCTCGTATATTCTTGCAATACATCGCGCAAGGAGACTTCGACATATCCGCAGACCAACACACACGCGAATTTTACAAGATTAGACTGAAGATAGAGGTCACTTGAGAGGGTTGGAATCTGACTAATCAGATTGTCAAGACGATTTCGGTATGACTGTCGTTCTCGCATCAACACACGTCAGAAAATGCAACAGTGGCCAAATCAAGTCTTCGGCGAACGCGAACTACATCCGTTGTGCCACTTCTTGTAAACGAGATAAACTCATCGTTACTTAGCAGCTCATCGTATGTTTCCTCGAACTCTCCTAGACTGGCGATTGCGCCTCGCTCGAGTCTCTTTACGGTAGCAACCATTACTGCATCGAAGACTGCTGCATTCAATGCTGCCGTGGGTCGGAATGCCTTTCTTCCTAGCGCACTGTCAATCAGTTCTATTGTGGGCAGGAAAGCCTGACTTATATCTTGGCGCGTGTTAGTTCCTAGGCTTCGATTCTTATCCATATAGTCATTGAGAAACTTCTTCATCGGCCTCGAATACTTATCACCATCGAAATATAGGGCAAGAAATCGCAGAATTAGCTCTTGATCTTTGGCGCGAGTATGTATATTTCCAAAAATGTGGCGCCAGGCCTGGTTCTCGTTCAAGTCCTTGAGCATCTCGTTGAATGCCCCACGATAGATAGAATTGCGAATCTCCTGCGGTTGTAGTTGAACTCCTTGAGTATTTAGGCGCTCAAAGAGAAGATAGATGCTGCTGTTGCCATCTTTGGGCTCATTTTGCCTGACAATTGTCGCATGCAAAAGAGAATTGTCGAGTTGTCGTCGGTCTTGGGGAGTAAGCGTCTCACAGGTCTTGCCCTCGAATGCATCACTAACGTCGGTGAGCGCAAACTTCTTGCCCGATAAGCGGGGACTCTCCGGACCAAAGGATCCTTCGTAGTAATACTGAAGCGTTCGTAAGCGTTGCTGTCCATCAATCACAAGCAGTGTCTGGTCTTCTTCCTGAGAAAGAAAGATTCCCGGTACAGGCAATCCCATTAGAAAGGACTCAATAAGCAGGGAGGCTTGCTTCTTATTCCAAACGTAGCCACGTTGAAAGGACGGGACTACAACGTCTCCGTCCTGAATGCGTCGCACCAAACCGTCGAGCGTGAAGTCGGCCCCATAGCTCGTAATCGAGTACTTAAAGGGAATATCTTCCTCTGTAGCAAGGCTATCTTCAACCTCAGTATCACTTCTCGAATCTGCTACTTCAATCATGAGTCAGCTACTCCGCAAGCCCGAATTTATCTGTGAAGAAGCATTCGGCTTTGTAAGCTAAGAACTCGTGAATCGCCATCCAAGCACCTGTTGCGGGCTTTGGACAACAATCACTCAAGCAACATTATAACTCAGTTTCTCAACTCATCAGCAAAATCAGATCTTGCTCCTCACGCCTGAGCCAGCGCCTTCGCCTCTTGCACCATGTCGTGGATTATGTCCAGGCCGCCGTGCCAGAAGGCGGGATCGGCGGTGTTTATGTTTGCACGTTGCATGAGTTGCGCGGGAGTTTCGCTGCCGCCTGCCGCCAGCATGCCGCGATACACGTCCACAAAGGGCGCGCCTTGCTGCTGATACGCATGGTAGAGGGAGAGCGAGAGCAGTTCGCCGAAGGGATAGGCGTAGACGTAGAACGGCACGTGGATGAAGTGCGGAATATACGCCCACCAGTGCCGGTAGTTCTCCGTCATAACCACGGAGTCGCCGAACATCGCCGACTGCTGCTCCATCCAGATTTCGCCGATGGTTTCCGTGGTGAGTTCGCCCTCGCTGCGGCGGCGGGTGTGCAGCCCGTACTCAAATTGGTGCATCGCCGCCTGTCGGAAGACCGTGGCAAACGAATCCTCGATCTTCTGCGCCAGCAAGGTCAAGCGCACCCGTGGGTCGGTGGTGCGCTCCATGAGCTCGTGGAACGTCAGCATCTCCCCAAACGTGCTTGCAAGCTCCGCCACCACCAGAGACGTACCGAATTCAAGGTACGATTGCTCGCGGGAGAGGCGGGCGTGGATGCCGTGGCCGAGCTCGTGGGCCAGTGTCATCACGTCGCGCTGATTGCCGGTGTAGTTGAGGAAAACGTAAGGGTGCAGGCTCGGCAAGCAGGGCTGGCAGTACGCGCCGCCGCGCTTGCTGGGTAAGACAGCAGCATCGATCCATTGTTTCTCGAAGAACTCTCCGGCCAGGTTTCCCACCTCAGGGGAAAACGCATGGTAGGCATCCAGCACGAGCGCCTTGGCCTCAGCAAAGCTGACACCGCCTTCCGGCGTGGGAAATACCGGCGCGTAGCGGTCGTAGTCGTAGAGTTTGCGGTAGCCCAGCATGCGGCGCTTAAGCGTGTAGTAATCGGCCACGATGTCGTAGCGTTGCGTCACCGCGTCGAGCATGGCGTGGGCCGTGGCGTCGTCAACCTCGTTTCCCATGTTGCGCGACGACATCGGATCTGGAAAGTCCCGCAAACGGTCCTCAATGGCCTTCTCTTGCGCCGCGACGTTGAAGATGAAAGTGAGAATGTGGGCATCGCCTTGCAGCGCCTTGGTCATGGCGACCTGGGCACGCCGCCGCACGCCGCGATCCTCGTGGTAAAGCAGGGCCAGGAGTTCGGTCTCGTTCATCTCCTTGCGCTCGCCGTCGACCGTCATGGTCTGGCGCAGGCGGCTGGTGCGCTCGTCGAAGAGCCTCTGGAAGGCGCTGATTCCGGTGAGGCGCTTCTCGGCGGCGAGCTTCTCCTCGGCTTCTGTGAGAGTGTGGCGCGCAAACACCCGTTCGTGCGCGAGCGAGTGGGCGTAACGTGCCAGCGGCGGATGCGCCAAGATGCGCTGGGCAAAGGCGCCGTCCGCCTGCCGCCACTCGACGTCGAAGAAGAGCAGCGCGTTCTGCACCGCGGTTACCTGCTCCTCCGTGCGCTGCAGCAAGGCCCCGTGTGCCGGGTCGGCCGTATCCACCGAGAAGACCAGATGCGCGAACATTATGGCCTTATGGCCGCACATGAAGATCCGCTCGATTTCTTCAACTGCCGCCAAGAACTCGTCCGGCGTGATCTCCCCTGAGGCAATGCGGCCTTTGTAGCGTTCTTGGAACACCTCTGCCTGCGCCAACGCTGCTTTGAAATCCGACTCTATCGCGGGATCGTCCGGCGCGGCGTAAAGGTCCGCCAAGTCCCAACGCACCGCCTCCGCGCCGGTATTTTGCTTTGTGTTCGTCGCTTCTGGTGTTTCAATCAATTGGTCATGCTCCTCTTGGGTTAGTCATCACGCACGCGAGGGCCGCCCGCTGCGGGCCTCATTTGCATTGCACTTGTTTGGGTCTTGATTTGTGGATAGTCCTTCGGTACGACTTGTGCTCGCACGCACCTTCCATGCCACACGATTGGGCCGACTTCTACCTTAGCGTAACTCTCTCAAAATCCTTGAACTACGCCTTCACACACCGAACTACACCTTCAGCAGCGCCAGGAACGCCTCTTGCGGTATCTCGACCTGGCCGATCCGCTTCATACGCTTCTTGCCTTCTTTCTGTTTTTCCAGCAGCTTGCGCTTGCGGGTCACGTCGCCGCCGTAGCATTTGGCAAGCACGTTCTTGCGCAGGGCCGGGATGGTCTCCCGGCTGATGATGCGGCCGCTAATGGCGGCCTGTAGGGGCACCTCGAAGAGCTGGCGCGGTATCTGTCTGCGCAATTCCTCGACCAAGCCCCGTCCGACCTGCTGCGAGCGATCGCGGGGAATGATGCTGGAAAGGGCGTCCACAGGCTGGCCGTTCACGAGAATTTCCAGCTTCACCAGGTCGCCGGGCCGCATGCCCGTCACCGTATAATCCATGCTGGCATAGCCTTGGCTGCGAGTCTTCAGTTGGTCGTAAAAGTCGGTAAGAATCTCGGCAAACGGCACCTCGTATTTTAGAATTGCGCGCCGCTCGTCCAAGTATTCAAGCGCCTTGAACGCGCCGCGCCGGTTTTCGCACAAGTCCATGATGGACCCAATGTAACCGGACGGTGTGATGAGATTTAGCTCGACCCACGGTTCCTCGATGCGATCGAGATCCGACGGGTCCGGTAGCTGCGCCGGCGTATCCACCGCCACGATCTTGCCGCCGGTGGTGACGGCGCGGTACTCGGTATTCGGCAGAGTGGTAAGGATTTCCAGACCGTATTCGCGCTCCAGCCGCTGCTGCACGATGTCCAGGTGGAGCAGTCCCAAACAGCCGCAGCGAAAGCCAAAGCCGAGCGCCGGGCTCGTTTCCGGCACATAGGTCAGCGCCGCGTCGTTGAGCTTGAGCTTATCCAGAGCGTCGCGCAGCGGTTCGTAGTCCTCGCTCTCCATCGTATAGAACCCCGCGAATACCATCGGCTTGGCCGGTTGATAGCCGGGAAGGGGCTGTGCCGCCGCTGCGGACGCCGCCGTGATCGTATCGCCCACCTGGCACTCGCGCAGTGTCTTGAGGCCGCTTGCAACGTAGCCTACCTCGCCGGTGGCAAGGCGCGTCTCCTTGACCGGATGGGGGCGAAAGGTGCCGATCTCCATCGCCTCGGAACGCGCGCCGGATTGCATCAGCAAAATCTCTTGACCGGCCGTCAGGGCGCCCTCCACCACGCGCACGTACGCAACAACCCCTTTATGGAGATCGTAGTGCGAGTCGAAGATGAGCGCGCGGGTAGCCGCTGCTTCAGCACCGGACGGCGGCGCGATGCGCTCCACGATTGCCGCCAGCACCTCATCGGTACCCAGACCGGTCTTGGCGGAGGTATAGATCATCTCCTCGTGTGTGAAACCGAGGTTCTCCAACTCTGCCGCTACCATATCGGGCTGCGCACTGGGGAGATCGATCTTGTTGATTACGGGAATCACGGTGAGGTCGTGGTTGAGCGCTTGGTAGAGATTAGTCAGCGTCTGCGCCTCGATGCCCTGTGAGGCGTCCACGACAAGCAGCACGCCTTCGCAGGCCGAGAGCGCGCGCGACACCTCATAGGCGAAGTCCACGTGCCCTGGCGTGTCGATCAGGTTCAATTCGTAGGTCTGGCCGTTAGCCTCCGCGTAGAGCATGCGCACGGCTTTGGCCTTGATCGTAATGCCGCGCTCGCGCTCGAGTTCCATCGAATCGAGCGACTGCTCCACGACTTTGCGGGCGTCGAGCGCGCCGGTCTTCTCCAATAGCCGGTCCGCCAACGTGGACTTGCCATGGTCGATGTGCGCGATGATGCAGAAGTTGCGGATGTGTTGTTGATTCACAGAGAACGTACTCGGAGCAATGTTGTCTTGATCAGATATATTCCGCTTCACGCGGGGACTGATGCTACGGCCTCAACTTTGCGGTGTGCCGTTTGCTAGGGAGAGACCGGTCAGATCGCCTTCGTTCTATTGTATCAAATGATGAAGAGCTTCCCCGCCTATGCTGCGGCAGGATGAAGCTTTCACCGTTCTCGCCGTCACGCCGGCGCAAACCGGACTCCGGAGACAAGGGGAAACGGTTTCCGGCAACCCGCTCGTGGTGGCTTTGAGCAATTCGCCGCAACTGTCAGCGTTAGATATTTCGCCGGTCACTTTCGCCGTCGAAGCGAGATTGTGCGGCAAACCCACCGAGAATCAACTATGTGTTCGCGCTAAGGCGTCCAAGGGATGTGCGGTCTGCGCAGTTGGAATGAACATGGCGCTTGGGTGCGTAGGGTCACGGCATGCCATGACCCTACGTTGCAATTGCAGGCCTGCACCGCAGTCGAGCGGACGCGCAAGCTCTCTGGTTCCTGCGAAGGAAGCGCGGCTACGAAGCCTGTCGGAATACCGGTCAAAAGGCGACGAGCGCCCGCCGGTCCCCACAGAGATTCAAGCTTGACACTAGGCAGGGACAGTTCTACCATCATACTCAGGCGAATCTGTATTCCCCTTGCTCACTCCCGCGCGAGGACAGCACCATGGCACAAGCACAGGAACAAGCAACTGCCGTAGAGCTCAAGTTCGACGAACACGAGGCCCTGCAGTACAACGAACAGCTCTACCGCTACGACAATTGCGCCACTGGGATTACCCACATCGACGACTTCACCGATGAGCACGTCACGTTCTATCGCGAGACCGGCTACCTCGTTATTCAGCAGGTGTTTAAGCCCGCGGAGATCCAAGAAGCGATTGCGGGCTTTGTTGATCTCGTGACTGGCAAGTACTCTGAGTTCCGGGGTGTGCAGTTTGAGTCCGCTTCTAAGAAGTACGTCCGCACTTTGCCGCCGGAGCAGCAGCTTGATTGCGTGCGCAAGCTGCAACACTTCGTGGAGTTCGAACCGCGAATGAAAGCCATGTCGGACCATCCGAATCTGCAACGCGTCGTCCGGCGCTTGATCGAGGCCGAGCCGGAACTCTTTGCGGACCAAGCTCTCAGCAAGCCGCCCGGCATCGGACGCGAAAAGCCCTGGCACCAAGACCACGCCTTCTTCAACCTGCCGATGGGCACGCCGATTGTGGGCACGTGGACGGCGCTCGATGAAGCCACGCTTGAGAATGGGTGCATGCATGTTAAACCCGGTACCCACAAAGAAGGGCCGATGGTGCACTTTCGTCGGCGCGACTGGCAGATCTGCGACGACCATCTTGATCTCAATCGCGACGTGGCCGTGCCGCTCGAACCGGGCGGTGTGCTCTTCTTCGATGGACTCATGCACCACGGCACACCGGCAAATCGCAGCGAAAGCCGGCGCCGGGCGCTTCAATTTCATTTCATTCCGGCGGGCATCGAGCGAATCGAGCAGGATGAACGCATGGCCGTGTTCGGGAGCGAGGGCAAAGACGTCAATTGCTAGCGTAGGCCACCGGTCGGACCACCAATCGAACGCCGGATCACCCCAAGCATGCGCCGGGAATGAAAACTACCTATTCTCCGTGCGAACGGGATCTCGGGCGCAGCACGTAGCGGTGTCGCAATAAACGCAGCCTCGCTGCCGTTATAGCTACAAATTCGTAGAGCAAATTCACATGGCGGCAGTATTGCAAGAAAATCCAATGCGCACCGCAGCGTATGCGGCTGCTTTTATCATCTTGGCAATAGTCTATGTAGCCCGCATCGGTTCCTTCGCGACTTTTGGTGAGGCCACCTACGCTCTTAGCATAATCATTGCGGTGGCGATTGCGCTGGCTGCCGGCGCGCTCGCTTTGCAGCGGTTCCGTGCGGAGCAGCGCGACGCTTTCCTGCTTATCAGTGCGGGTCTGTGGGTTACTGCCGCACTGCACCTGTACCACTTCGCGGCGTACACCGGCTTCTTCGGCGCCGCCGATTCGTCGCTCACTGCAGCCTCCGTACTGCGGGGCGCGCTCCTTCCCACGCTCTTCTTTAGTCTTTTCCTTGGCTTGAGTCTCCTCGCGAGCAGGCAGGACCGCCCTTCAACCGCTCAACCGGGGGGTATCTACTTCGCTGCTGCCACTCTCGCCTTCATCGTAACTGTCGCTTCATTAGTATTTCCATTTCCGCCTTCCAACGACGTCGTTTGGGTTCTGGGCCAGCCAATCGTGCCGCTGGCGGCCCAGCCGGAACTCCTGCTCGCGGCCGCGCTTACGCTCGTCGGCATGACGGGGATTCTGCGCAACGGTAGATTGCGCAGGGAACCCATTGCCCGCTGGTTGCTTCTTGCCTTCATTGTCACCCTCTTTGCTCTGGCCCGCTTTCCATTGCTCAACGCGTGGCAACTCGAGGAACTGCTTCTGCTTGCGCAGGGCCTAACCGTGGCGAGCTATCTCTGCGTTATTGCTGGGATTTACTGGAAAGCAACCGGCCGTGCCACGGCGACCGCAGGAGTAGCTGAAGCGGTCAGGCCCGTTGCAGCAGAAGCCTCGCTCGCACCTGGCACCGCAGATGAAAAGCCCGCTACCGCTCCGGAACTCGCCCTGCGCGACCTGCAGGCCAGCCATCGCGCGCTGCGCAACGCCACCGAGGGACTATTGGTAGGCATGCGCAGTGACGGCACTATCACGGATTGGAAGGCCGCCGCCGATTTCGGCCCTTCGGCAATGCCGAGCGACCTTTTGGGCAAGAACATCCAAGCGGTGTTGCCGTCCGATCAATCCGCAGCCGTCATGGCCGCAGTTGGGCGGGTCCTCCAAGCGGGCAAGACGGAGCGCCTGCACTACGCCGCCACTGACGGCAGCGTGATTCTGGAGGGTTACGTGACTGTGCACACCGCCGATCAGGCGCTGTGCATCATCCGGGATAACACCGCACATGCGCATACGCTCCAAGAGTTGGACGCGCAGCGGCGCGCGGCAGATTCCCTGCGCCGCGTGACGGGTGATTGGCTCATCCGCATGACGCGCGGAGGCACGATCCAAGACCTCAAGCCACCGTCCGCCACCCAATTAGCGGCATACGAGGACATGTTCGCCGGCAAACAACTGGAAGACGTTTTTCAGGGCGACGACGTAACGCCGCTGGTGGCCGCGGCGGAAGCGGCTTTGGAAAGCGGCGAGGTGCAAGAACTCTCTTTCTTACGACAGAGCGGACAAGTGCTGGCAGTGCGCGTTGCAACGTATGCGAAGGACACCGTGCTCTGCCTCCTGCGTGACACGACCGAACTTAAGGAGGCCATGGCACAGCTCCAGGAGAGTGAGGAAAGCAATCAAGCGCTGCGAACGCACCTTGAGCAACTGAACTCTGAGCAAGCTGCGGTGCTAACCATTGCGGAGGCGTCTGCGCGTGTCCTACGCACCCTCCTGCCTGACCTCGTGCTGCGCGTGCGAGCCGACGGCACGATACTTGAGTGCAAGCCCGCTGAGAGCTTTGGACCCCAAGACGCGGAGAGTATGGTTGGCGCCAGAGCACGCGAGGCACTTTCCGTCGACCTCGCATCGCAGATGATGGCCGCCATCGAGCGCGTACAGAGTGACGGACAGCCGCAGCGCTTCACGTGCCATCCGGTTGGCGGTCAGGTGCTCGCGGGTGGCATCGCGGCGCTGGTGGACGATCAGTTTCTGTGTGTGGTGCGCGACCTGACGCAGCAAAAGCAGATGGAAACGGCCTTGGCCCAGCAAGCAGCCATTCTGGCCCAGGAGATGCAGGCGAAACTCGAGGCGGAATCACTGCGCACGCTGCGCTCTGAAAACGACGTTTTGCGGACGCACCTGTTGCGCGTCGCCCAGCTTGCGCTGGAAGTCGGTGGCAGCGCTGCCCCCGCGGATGCTCCATCCGAAGCGAGCAGTGACCCCGACGGCGCGGGCATTTCCGGCGAAGTCCGGGGCGTCGTTCAACCGGCAGTAACTGAAAGCAGCCAAGCAGACTTTCCTCCACAACTCAAGCAAGCGGCCGACACGCCCCCTCCGGCGGCTGCGCAGGCAGCAAGCGATCAGGCTTCCTCTACCCCGGACGCATCGCGAGAAATCGACGCCCCGGCAAACGGAGAGCCGCCCCGACACGGCGCAAAAGCCGGTACTGACGACTCTCCACGCGGCAGCGCGGACGGCCCGGCGAACGAGGCCGAAACCCAAGGCAATACTGCCGTTGCAACTCGGCAAGCAGTGCGCCAAAAACCAACAATGACGGAGAATGGACAGGAAGAGCCGGACGCTAGGACCAACGGTGAACCGACGGAGGATGTTCGCCCTACTTAGAAGAGGGTATGTGACTTTCGATAATGCTACGCGCGGAGATCGACCAATACGGCAATAAACTTTGGCAGATTAATTAGGAGGAATTCCGATGCAACTAGCATTACATTCGGTAAGTTATGCGGGAGTGTGGCCGGGGCAAGAACGGCTGACACTGGAGGAATTCATCCCGCGCACGGCGGCGCTTGGGTTCAAAGCGGTGATGCTGGTCGCCAAGCGCCCCCATCTTTCGCTGCTCGATTACCCGTCGCACCGGCCTGAGAAACGGCAAGCCCTGCGCGCGCTGCTGGCCGAACACGACCTCAGCGTTAACTCTCTGGCAGGGTACAACGACTTTACCGTCGGCCCCGAACGGCCCGACGTGCCCTTCTGGGAGCATCAGATCGTCTACATTGCCGAACTGGCTTCCTTGGCCCGCGATCTCGATTGCCCTGCAATTCGCGTCTTCACCGGTTACGAACGTGCCGGTATTTCTTACGATGCGGGCTGGACGAGTGTTGTCACTGGCCTGCGCGAGGCGGCGCGGCTGGCCGCCGACTTTGGCGTGGCCCTCACGGTCCAGAATCATCACGACTTTGCTGTCGACTACGAAAGCATGTATCAACTCCTCAGCGAGGTAGACCACCCCAACTGCCGAGCAGCCTTCGACGCCTGGTCGCCCGCCGTACAGGGCTTGCACGGCGAGGCGCTGGCAGCGGCAGTGCGCCGCATGACACCCTTCATGGCGTACACCACCGTGGCCGACTACGTAGCTCTGCCGCGCTACCGCTACGAACCGGCGCTGGTGAACTATGTCGCGGAGCCCGCGCGCATGTTGGGGGTGGCCATGGGCGAAGGGCTTATTGATTACGAGACATTCTTCGACACGCTCATCGCGGAAGGCTACACCGGCACGGTGGCCTACGAGATGTGCTCCTCCCTGCGCGACGGCGGCAACCTGGAAGACCTGGATGCCTACGCGCAGAAATTCAAGGACTACATGGCGCCGTTTGTGGCGAAGGCAAACGCCGGGGTTGCGGCGGCAGTCGCGCGGTAGGTGCAGGCGGGTCAGCAACAGCTTCCTTCCCACCCGGGTGAGTAAGCTCGCTGCTACGCCTGCTTGAAAACCGAATTCGCTCACTCTATAGGAGAGCTCATTACTATGTATCGTTCTTTGGCTCTCGCATTTACTACCCTCATCGCGCTCCTGCTCGTTGCTTGCGGCGGCGAAGGCGAAGCGCCGGAGGAAGAGCAAGTCTTAACCATGCGCTACTGGCAAGCGCCTTCCCTGCCGTTCCCGTACCTGACCGGCGGCTTCAAGGATAGGGACGCGGGCGCAATTACCTTGGAGCCTTTGGCGAATTACGATCCGGATGGCAACTTGGCGCCGAAGCTTGCCGTTGAAATCCCCACACTTGAGAATGGCGGCGTTTCGGAAGATCTGTTGACAATTACGTGGAAGCTGAAACAAGGAGTGCGCTGGTCGGACGGCAGCGCCATGACTGCGGAGGACGTGATATTCACGTGGCGCTACTGTGCAGATGAGGGTACCGGCTGCACGAAGGGTGATTCATTTGCCAATATTGCCTCCATTGAAGCTCTGGACGACCATACGGTTACCATAACTTTCGATAAGCCTACGCCCTATCCCTACACAGCGTTTGTCAGCGGTGACGCGCCCATCATCAGTGCGGCACAGTTTGCCGGTTGTGTCGGCGCCGCTGCCAGAACTTGTGAAGATCAAAATGCCCTTCCTCTGGGCACCGGACCCTACCGGCTCGTGACATTTGTGCCAAACGAAGGGGCGACATACGAGCGCAATCCCTTCTACCACGGCGAGCCGGTCTATTTCGACCGAATCGTACTGCTGGGTGGAGGGGATGCGCTTGCGGCAGCGCAGTCCGTCTTGGAAAAGGGTGAAGTCGATTATGCCTGGAACTTGCAGGTGAAGCCGGACGTTTTGCTGGAGATGGAAGCCAAGGGACTTGGGAAGGCTAATACTGCGGTTATCTCCGCTCATGTCGAGCGCATCGTCATCAACCAGACCAATCCGGACCCCGCGCTGGGCGACGATCGCTCTGAGTACCTGGACGGACAGAACCCCCACCCGTTCTTGACGTTTTCGCCCATCACCCAGGCGAAGTCCATGGCGATAGACCGCACCCTCATCGCTGCGGAAGTCTATGGCTTCACCGCAGTGCCCGAGTGCAATGTGGTCGCGTCTCCCCTCAAATACATTTCGACTGCGAATCAAGACTGTCTGCTGCAAGACATTGCCGGCGCCAAGCAGCTTTTGGATGAAAACGGCGTCGTCGACAGCGATGGCGATGGCATCCGCGAATACAATGGCGTTCCGTTGCGGATCACGTACCAGACCACCGAAAACGACATCAGGCAGGCTACCCAAGCCCTTATCCAAGAGTGGTGGCGGGAGATTGGTATCGAGACCGTGCTCATTCAGCACGACGCCGACCTCTTCTTTGGCGGCGACCCGGCGGTCCACGAGG
The DNA here is from genome assembly GCA_965221905.1 of Chloroflexota bacterium. Taxonomy (GTDB): domain Bacteria; phylum Chloroflexota; class UBA11872; order VXOZ01; family VXOZ01; genus VXOZ01. Next base: position 859,278 of record OZ244922.1, on the reverse strand, counting down.
AGGAGTCGTACCGTCGTTTCTTCGCGGACGTGCAAATGTACACTGCAAATTCCGGCGTAGATCCTCAGCAGTATCTCTCACGTGGACTTTGCAGTAATGTCCAGACACGTGACAACGGTTGGTCCAGCGGCAATAACGCCCGCATGTGCAATGCGGAGTACGATGCAACCTTTGCCCTACTCGCCCAAACCCCAATCGGACCGGAGCGCGAGGCGCTGGTGAAGCGGCTAAACGACATCATTGTGCAGAGCTACTACCAGATTCCGCTGGTCAACCGGAATTCAATTTCCGCTACCTTAAATACGCTGCACGGTGTCCGCATCAACTACTGGGATAGCGAGACGTGGAATATCGCCGAGTGGCGGCGCTAAGCGGTCTCAATCGAAAGGACACGGACTGAGACTTGAAGGGTGCACCCCTACAGATTCTCGCTTGCGCGGGTCTGGCAGAATTTGTGCCGCTTCATCTTTTGTAGAGCGGGGGCTTGCCCCCCGCCCCTGGCCTCACCAAAGTCTGCGTTTGCCCCTGTTCGTACTGAGGGCTGCGCGAAGCCCCTGTCGAAGCATGAACGGGAAGAGTAGAGGCACGACATGTCGTGCCTCTACGGTTTTGGTAATTGCGATGGAGCACTTGCCACGAACTTGATGGTGAGTGGAAGTACAAAAATGCAGCGAAGATGGATTTCAGCTTTCGCCGGAATGACGCCTTCGAAGTCTTGCATGCTCGTACGGCAAAGAGCGGGAGGCAATTGCTGACGTATCGGCCAAATCTCATTCAAGAATAAGGCCTGACAATTCGTGGTATTACCTACTCTTTGTCCTGCGGCCCTTCCTTACGTCCGCTGAGGTAGAACCAAATCGCATACGCGATTGCGCAGCCGATCAGGACCGCTCCCACGGCCACCTCGTCCCACACGCCCAACGCGCCGTGCTCCAGCGGGGCCGAAAGCGTGGCTAGCGGAACTCCAAGCGCGAGCGGGCGCAAATGGCCGGCCTTGCCATGACTCTTCCCAAGTCCGGCCATGAGCCAAGAGAATTGCGAGCGACGGGCTGCCATTGGGTTGTTATCTCTACCTCCTAGGAGAATTCTGCGAAGCCCCTTCCCCCTTGACGGGGGAAGGTCGGGATGGGGGTGAAAAGGACTTCACGGCAAGTTTCTGTACACTTCCCGCCTCCCCCTGATTTCCGGCTTTCGCCGCAAAGACCGAGTTACTCAAAGGTCGCCTCCTAAGGCACGAACGTACTATTGCGTTTGGGCTTAGCGCGATCTATCCGAGAATCGTACCCCGCATTTCCATCGGTTGCGTCATCAGCCAGGCTCCGGTAAAGAACAGAGCGACGATTAGAACTGCCCACGGCAAGAGAGCGCGTATGGCCTTCGACACTGCGCCTTGCTGTTCTTTCGCAATGCGGTAGCCGATGGTCAGTGAGACGAGCATGCCGAGCTCCAGCAGCAGGAGTTCCAGCGGCACCAGCCAGGAGTCGGGCACGACGGCAGCCAGCTCCCAGCGTGGATCGCCCAGAATTGGCAATCCAAAGTCAGCCAAGAAACTTTGCATCACGGGAACAGCGGTTAGGGCGCCGATAAACAAGTGAAAGCCGTAGTGCGCAAGCCACATCCCAAAGCCAATGGGAACGAGGGCGAAACTGTAGCGCGTTACGGTCGAGCCCAGCGGCTCGGTTCCGCCGACAAGCGCACGGCTCGACCAAGCGGCAAGGGTAACAAGCACGAACGGCAACGCTATCAGCCCCACAAGAAAGACCACGCCAAGCACCATTGGCTCACTGCGGATGCCGAGCAGCGCGGCCAGCCATTGTTCCAGGACGTAGACCGGCGCCACCATCCCAAAGGCGTTTACGAACGCCGCGAATACGAGCACAATCACCAGCGCCGCTATGTCAGTGCGTTTTACCAGCGTGCCCACGCCGGAGTGCCACTCCTGCAAGCGGCGAAACTCACTGGTGGGCGCGCGTAACTGGATGCCGACGTTGTCGTAGGGGCACGCCTGGATGCAGTCCAGGCAGAACGTGCAGTCCATGTTGCCGACCTTGCGTTCTTGGAAGAGCCACAGCTCGCAGCCGGATTGCACGAGTTGAAGTCCGGTTGGGACAGACGCTTCTCGCCCCGTTTGAGGAGGAGACTGGGATTCGGCGGACATAGCCGCTTGGCGTTGCTGCTCCCTGGAAGATGGATTCCCACTTTCGCGGGAATGACGGAGCAGACGTCGTTCTGGCGCTTGGAAGGGCTTGTCCATGTCGTCTGGATTCCGGCTTTCGCCGGAATGACGGAGGGCAGGCTCATCGCCTGAGTTCTCACCTGCGGAGACCTTAGCACTGCCCTGTTCTGAAGTGTAGGGATCCCCTCTCCCTTGAGGGTGTACAGACTGGGGACATAGGTAACAGTTGTTCGGGGACATGGGTTACACAATTTGCTCCCTGAGATCTATGGATGTTATAGGTTGGTCCGAGAAGAAGACGTTCAAGACGACACAATGCGCTCGTGTTCAACACGTTAGCTTGTGCCTGGGCCACAACCTATTTGCACAACGACATTGACTGTATTAATCTTCCATGGCATGGCCATTCTCTTCTACAAAAACCCTATGTCTCTTGGTGTAACCCATGTGCCCGGTCTATACAGAGGGAGAGGGTTAGGGTGAGGGTGATTACCCGCAGCCCGGCCCGAGTCCATCGGATAGAGGAAGTCACGCATTTGTTTCTTTACCCAGGATTGACGGGGCTGAGGCGGCTCGGGCGTTTGGGGAAGTTGCTCCTGGATACCTGGATTCGCTAGACTCACAAACGAAGTGCAACACCATGCTAAGGTGTTGCCATGGGAACACAGTACAGTCAACTTTCCATTGAAGAGCGGTGTGAACTGGCCCGACTTCACACCGCGGGGCACTCGTACCGGCAAATTGCTGCAGCTCTGGATCGCGCGCCATCGACCATTATGCGGGAGGTGAAACGCAATGGGTCTCGTACGCAGGGCTACCAAGCGGGGTATGCCGATGAACAGGCGTGGGCGCGGCGCTGGGTTGGCGGCAAGCTGGAACGGGATGCTGCGTTGCGCAAGACCGTGCTGGAGTACTTGCAATGCGGCTGGTCGCCGGAGCAGGTGGCGGGACACATGGCGCAGAAAGCGGGAGCACCGGTCATCTCCCACGAGACCATCTATCGTTTCATATACGGACAGGTGGCGCGCACCAAGGACTACAGTTGGCGGCAGTACCTGCCGCGAGGCAAGGCGCAACGGCGGCCCCATCGGCGCAGTGGGCGCAGTCCGGCCTCCTTCATTGCCAAGCGCCGTCCACTGGCGGAACGTCCCCAGGCGGCCGCCGACCGCCAAACCCCCGGCCACTGGGAGGCTGACCTGATGCTCTTTGGCAGAGGCGGCCACGCGGTGCTCGCCCTGCACGAGCGCCACTCGCGCTTGCTCATCGCTGCGCGCCAGCCCGGCAAGGCGGCAGAGCCCATCGCCGCTGCCATGCACGATCTGCTCGCGGTCTTGCCTGAAGCGTGGCGACAGACCGTCACCTTCGACAACGGCACCGAGTTCGCGCGTCATTACCATCTCCATGACTTGGGCATCCAGACCTTCTTCTGCGACACCCACGCGCCGTGGCAGACAAGGAGGCATTGAGAACGCCATCGGACGCATGCGGCGGGTGCTGCCGCGCAAGACCGACCTGGCGGAGATGTCTGCAGAGCGCTTTGCGCAACTTATCCAAGCCTACAATCACACGCCACGCAAGTGCCTTGACTATCAAACCCCAACAGAAGTATTCCTCAAACAAACGTTGCACTTGAAATGTGAATCCACCATGACGGAGCATACTTTGCTCCGGCTTTTGGCTGTAGCGCCCTTTGATGCAGTCTTTCGTTGTGCACGTGCCGCAGATGGCAGGCTGGCGCACCTTGACCTCCAGCGGCGACACCATGCTATGGACGAAGTGGAACTGTCCGATGTGACAGACGTACTTGCAGAAAGCTGCGCCTTGGAAGATGCCGTCTATCGCAAAGGCGGCGACAAAGTACGTAAGCACCACCCAGGCGGTAAGCCACGGGCTCGCCCAGAGGTCGAAGGCCTCGTACGCCCAGAAGAAGACCAAAAGCACGCCGATTGCCAGCCACTTGCTGCGGATGAACTTGGGCCAGGCGATTGGCGGGCAGGAGCTTCTTGGCTAAGCGGCGCGGCAGCATGAACGGGCACGCCATACAGAAGAGGTTGCCTGCTACCAGCAGAGCCAGCACCACGAAGCCGCGCCAATGCACCCACGGGAGCACGCCCGCGAGGTTCTTTGACGCAAGCTGCGGACCCCAGAAACCATCATAGAGGATCAGGGCCGACACTGCCAGGAGCACTGCCTGCATGGACGTGCGGGCATGCTTCCAGCGCAGGAAGCGTCCGATAACGGGTAGGTTGAGGAGATCCCGCTGCCCTTTCTGTGGGGTCCGCAGCACGGCCACGGCTAGTTGCCTTCCTTGGCTTTGTCGGACTTCATTTCCATCTTCATCTCGCCCTGCACACCCTTCAGATCAACCTGCTGCGCAGCCGTGCTGCCGTCGGCGAGCGTGGCACGCACGATAAGGACCCAGTCGCCGCCCATTGTGAATTTGAAGTCCTTGGTAGCGTACTTGCCCTCACCGAGGGACTTAGTCTCTACGATGACCGGCTTCATGCCTGCGTGGGTCATGGTGCCTTCCACCTCGATGGTTGCGCCTTCAACCGGATTACCGTCCGCATCGCGAATTTCCAGGGTGATCACGGCATCGCCCACCGTTGCCGGGTCGGGTGACGCAGAAACAACGGTCACGTCGAGTCCGCCGGTCTGTTCCCCGCGCGCCCCACAGGCGATGAGAATGAGCGCGGCCAACAGAGCGAGCAGAACGATGCTCTCCGCGCGCGCGGGATAAGGAATCACTGTATGGCTAAATCGAATCATCGGGCTTTCCCTTACATAGTAGCAACGGGCGATGAGGTCTGTGCAAATCGACCGTGGCAGCTACGGGCGCGCAGCTACTACGTTGCTTTGCCGCGTGGCGCGAAGGCTCTGCTGGCATTCCAAGGTTACATGCGCCGGAGTACCTACGCGCTACAGTAGATCTGAAAGCAAGGATTGAAAGGGGTAGGACTCTTAGTTTCCGGAAGTGCGCACGCGACGCCGCTGGGCAGGGGCAAAGCGAGATGCGGCGCGATGGCAAAGATGAGCTAGAACGTGCGCATGGGGAAAGACCGCTGTGCCGCGGGCTTACTGCAACCTCTATGTTCAGTCCTCCGGTTGGAGGACGAGCGCTGCTGCACCCACGATTCCAGCATGCTCACTTTCCGCGGCGAGCCGGATAAAGGACTCTATGTCAGGGTGCGGGCTCCCGGCAAGACGCTGAAACCAATCGCGAGTCCCCTGGATCAGGATTCCGCCGTCCTGCATCACGCCACCGGCAAACACAATACACTCCGGCGCGAAAAGCTGCTGGGAAATCTGGCAGCCTATGGCAAGCCAGCGGGCTGTATCGTCGCGCACGGCTTGCATCACCGGATCGCCCGCTTCGGCGGCGTCGTGCACGGTGAAGCTTGTCAAGCTATCTATGTTCCCACCGGTGAGGCGATGGACTATGTCCGTTGGTTCGGCAGCCGCCGCCTTGCGGCCACGCCGCGCGATGCCGGGCCCGGCAGCCAGCGACTCCAAACAGCCGTGTACGCCGCAGTTGCAGAGCGGACCGCCTGGGTTTACCAGAATATGGCCGATTTCGCCCGCAGCACCGCTACCTCGCATCACCCGTCCGGCATCTATGATGCCGCCGCCGATGCCCGTGCCAACGGTAATATACACCAAATTCTGCATATACTTGCCCGTGCCGAACACAAATTCGCCCCAGGCGCCCGAATTCGCGTCATTCGCGACAACACCCGGCAGATCGTACCGCTCCTGCAAGAGCGCAACAAGCGGCAGGTTTCGCCAGCCGACGTTGACCGCAGAAACCGCAATGCCCCGGTCGCGATCAACTGTGCCGGGCACGGCAACACCAATGGCGCTCGGCCGCTCGGCCGCTTGCGCGAGCACGTCGTCGACGACAGTGCAAATGCTCTCCATGATCGTGGCATGCGCATCCTTTACGATCGGCCCGCGTGCCGTCGCCAGCATGTCGCCGCAATCGTCCACAATACCCACAGCGACTTTGGTGCCGCCAATGTCTACGCCGATTCCCGTCATGGTTACTACCCTGGTGAAAACTCCGGCGCGCGGTACACGACCTTACCGCCAATTATCGTCAGCATGACGCGAAAGTCCCTACTGAGCACGGCGATATCGGCATCAGCGCCGGGGCGTATTGTGCCTTTTCGGTTACTCAAACCGAGTTGCCCGGCCGGAACAAGACTAGCCATAGCAAGCACATGCGGCAGGGGTATGCCGGCCTCCGCGTATACACTGACATTGCGATTCATTGAAGACGCGCTTCCCGTGATCGTACCATCGTCCCGCGTGCCCAACACGTCCGAGACCGTTACCGTGACGCCGCTCGCCCTTTGATAGGTACCCGGAGGCAAACCGGAGAACTCGACGCCGTCGGTAACGAGGGCGACACGCTCCCAGCCCTTCGCCGTGACGAGCAATTTGCCTGCTTGAGAGTCTACGTGGGCGCCGTCGCCGATCAACTCGGCGGTGATTTCCGCGTGCGCCATCACACCGCCGACGGTGCCGGGATCGCGATGGTGGAGCGGACGCATCGCATTGAACGTATGTGTCGCCTGGCTGACCCCGCTGGCGACTGCTGCCGCCACCTGGGCAAACGTGGCGTCGGAGTGACCGATTGCGGGAACAATGCCCATGGAGGCGAGGTGCTCTACCAGCCCTAAGCCCCCTTCACGCTCCGGCGCGACGGTCATCACCTTGATCATCCCCTGCGCAATGTCTTGGAGCGTTGTGACCTCGTCTTTATCGGGCGTACGCATGAGTTCAACGCGCATGGCCCCCCGGCGGTCAGGACTGAGATAGGGCCCCTCCATGTGCACGCCAAGAATCTGTGATCCGATGGGGGTAGACGCGGCATCCACAATTGTCCGTAACGCCGTGACTGAATGCTCCCATGATGCCGTGCCCACCGTCGCGAGCAGTCCGGTTGTGCCTGTCTCTGCCCGGTACGCGCAGATCTTATGCACGTCTTCCACTGCATTCGTGCGGAATGAGGCCCCTAAGGCCCCATGCACGTGCATATCGATAAAGCCGGGACAGACGATGCAGTCGGATACGTCGATCGTCTCCGCAGGTCCGGCAAAGTCCGCGAACGCGTCAGCGGGAGCCACCCGCGCGATGCGGCCGTCGTCAATGGCGACGCCGGTCTGCGGGAGCTGCTGCAGAGGCGTGTAGACTGTACCGCCGGCAAGGAGAATCATGTGCTTTCCCAATCGTTGCTTCTAAAGTCATCGTACGGGGCGGCTGGGGCTGCGTCAATGTATACTAGATTAACGCGCAATTTGCCTGGAAATGAAAGAGGAGAGTGCAATGGGTACAAAGGTGCGGGTCGGCGTTATCGGAGCCGGTGGCATCGCCCGCGGCGCCCACCTGCCGGGGTACGCAAAGATTCCCGATGAAGCCACGGTGGTGGCTATCAGTGATATCGATGAGCCCCGTGCGCAAGAGGTCGCGGACGAATTCGGGATTTCCAAGGTTTACGCCGACTACAACGAGATGGTCACGCAGGAAGACTTGGACTTGGTAAGCGTATGCACGCCGCCGTTTCTGCACTGCGCCGCGTCGGTGGCTGCGCTCAACGCGGGCGTGAACGTCATCTGCGAGAAGCCCATGGCGATGAATGCGGCTGAGGGCGAAGAGATGATCGCCGCAGCACAGCAGAATGGCAAGATGCTCACTATCGGCTTCCAGTCGCGCTTTGGCGAACGCGCACAGTTTCTCAAGCACCTTATCGAGCAAGGCGAACTGGGCGAGATTTATTATGCGCGCGTACTGGCGTTGCGGCGGCGGGGCATTCCCACCTGGGGCGTGTTCATTGAGAAGGACAAGAACGGCGGCGGCCCACTGATCGATATTGGCGTCCACACGCTCGATCTCACGCTATGGCTGATGGGACACCCAACGCCCACGGCAGTTACGGGCGCTGTTTTTACAAAACTGGCGAAGCGACCGGGCTTGTATACCCGACGTAATCCCGTAGATCCGGAACGGTACACCGTAGAAGACTTTGCCACGGCGCAAATCCGCTTCGACACCGGCGCCGTCATCAATCTGGAGACCAGTTGGGCCCTCAACATCGAGAGTGAAGTGAACGCGTATCTTTGCGGCACCGAGGGCGGCGCCACGTTGCGGCCGCTGAAGATTCTCAAAGAGGTGCCCAATGCCGGACTGCTTGACTGCACGCCTGCGCATGAGGAAGGCAGAGAGAATACCCATATCGAGCAGTTTGCCCACGTCGTGAGAAACGTCAAGGAGGGCACGCCGCCGCTGGTCAAAGCGGAAGAGGCGCTGGTTGTGCAGCGGATCGTGGACGCGATCTATGAGTCGGGCGAGAGCGGCCAGACGGTATCTCTCACCTAGGGCCCGTAACACGTTGAGCGCCAACGAACTCATGACGGCAACAATGCAGGTTTCCGCTTTGGATCTCAGCGGCGCCGATCCAGTTTGAGACCGTCACGGCAGTGCAATCTAGCGAGATGAAGGACGAAACCGTATGGCACGATTGAAAGTGGTCGTAACCGGAGCCGCGGGCTATATTGCTTCCCAGCTTCTGCCCGCATTTCGCGAGCGGTACGACCTGGTCTTACTCGACAATCGAGAGCATACCCGCGACGGCGCTTTGGTGGAGGGCGTGCACATAACCGACCTCCGCGATTCGGACCGAGAGACGTACCGCAGCTTCTTCAAAGGGGCGGACGCCGTCGTGCACTTGGCCTTCAATCGCCAGCCGGGGCGATCGATGAATGACGGTGACTACTATGCGGAGCGGGGAAACCTCGACCTCGCCTTTCACGTCTATCAAACATGCCTGGAAGAGGGAGTGCGGCGAGTGGTGGTTGCCAGTTCGAACCACGCCGCCGACTGGTACGAGCATCTGCTGCGGCAGAGAAAACTGGAGATGCTGGACGTGACGGCGCCGCCGCTTTCAGACAATTACTACGGCTGGGCAAAAGCGTGTTACGAGCACTTGGGATTTCTCTTCGCCACCGGCACACAGGGGCGCGTGCTGGAGAACGTGCAGGTGCGGATCGGCGCGCCGCGGCCGATACCGGCAGAGAACGCTTCAGAAAACCTAACGAGCTACAAGCGCAACCTCGGCGCCTATATCAGCCCGCGCGACCTGCAGCAGCTTTTCGTGAAGTCCATCGACACCCCGGCAATCGAGAATGAACACGGCATCCCATTCCAGATCTTCTACGGTGTTTCCAACAATGCGCGCGCCTTCTGGAGCATCGCGAACGCGCGTAATGTGATTGGCTACGCGCCGCAGGATGACTCGGAAGTCTCATTTGCCGAAGATATCCGGCGGGTACTCGTTAAGCGTGAGAGCGCAGGCAGGCTCTAGGCTGCGCAAATGGACCGTGTCATTACGCTGGGTCATGTCATTCCGAGCGCAGCGTCGAACAGCGTTCGCGGAATCTAGGCCGTCCGTAGTAAAGAGCCTTATCGGTGGGAGTTCACTCCAAACTCGCGGTCGGATTCTACAGAGTTGGAATCTTACGTGCCGGTTTCCTATGGCACGCACCTCTCTCTTCTGCAGTAACACCGTCTAAACAAGCGTACGTTTCGCACTTTCACCATGTTGACGTATACGTTACGATAGTAAAGAAGGCTCTTCTCCCAATCTCCCAAGCGCAGCGGTAGCTATTAGAGGATTCAGCAACATGGCAGCCCTACGACTCGTCAATACCGGCACGGCTGAGCGGGCGCAAGTGACGGACGTGCCCGCCATGAAGCAGATCATCGATTACTACGCCAAACAGAACCGCATGCTCTTCCGTTCGCTGGCGGAGCTTTACGGGGGAATCCGCGACTACGTCGTCTGGCGGCAGGACGGCACAGTGGCAGGCTGCTGCGCGCTGCACGTGATGTGGAAAGACCTCGCCGAGGTCCGAGGCTTGGCAGTTTTGCCGGAGTACCAGGGCCAGGGCATCGGACGGCAGTTGGTTGATGCCTGTGTGGCGGAGGCGCGCGAACTGGGCATCAAGACCGTATTCACGCTTACCTTGGAGCCCACGTTCTTTACCAAGTGCGGATTTCGGCGGGTAGAACGGGATACGCTCTCAATCAAGGTATGGCAGGAGTGCTACCGCTGTCCCAAGTTCTCGAAGTGCGACGAAATCGCCATGATACGCACGTTGCAGGAGTGACGGCGCCGGCCGATACTTTCCCAGCAGGAGAGGTCAGCAAGGCTGGGCGGTAACGTGCAGGAAATCAACGCAGCAATATGTTAACATAGTAAGGACTATCAATCTGGTGATATACCGAGATGAGATAGGGTGAGAGTAGCTGAGAGAGACCAAAATAGGAGGTCTTGCATGCTTAGCGAAGCGCACATTTCACGGAGCCAGTTCCTGCGTGGTAGCGCCGTATTAGTCGGCGGTACGGCGTTGTTGGCTGCATGCGCCCAGACCGGTGCGACCGGAATGGCCCCGGCAGAGGGCGCCGAGATGGCCGCAGAGGCGGAAAAGCCGGCGATGATGGAGCCGACGGAAATCACCTTCCTGTGGCCCCATTATTCGGCGGGTAAGACTCGTTGGCTGGAGTGGATTCTGGAGACCTACAACGCCAAGGAGACTGGTGTCACGGTTAACACCCTGGACGTTGCCGGCAGTTTTGGCGGCAACCCGGCCAGCAAGCTACGAGCCACGGTGGCGGGCGGCGCAGCACCGGACATGGGCTGGTTTGGTGTGGGGCTACATCCCTTTGCCGGTATCTTGTACGACGCCAACGAGCTCCTCAAGGGCATGAAGTACGACATGAGCCAGCTCAACCCGACGCTGGTGAACGGTCTTACCTGGCAAGGCAAATTGATTGCGGCGCCGATCGGCATCAACACTACGGCGTGGTTCTACAACAAGGACCTCTTCGACAAGGCCGGCGTGCCCTATCCGCAAGATAGCGACACGTTTGACGACCGCCTGGCGGCGGCGCAGAAGGTGTCCAACAGCCTGAGCACCGCCGATGAGAAGATCTGGGGCGTGGCGACCGTACACTACGTCGCCTACTGGATCGCGGGCATGTATCAGGGCTTCATGGACGATACCGGCACCGAGGTGCTGGTGGATGGGCCCTTGGGACTGCAAGCGGTCGAGTGGTGGCGGGACAACTGGGCCAAATATGAGGTTGGCCCGCGGCCTGAGGACTATAACCGGCAAGATGACGCGCAGTTCTTCAACTCGTTTGCGAACGGCAAAGTCGCCATGTCCGTGTACGGCACGTGGGGTCTGGAGCCAATGCGGCGTCACGAGGCCGGCGTGAACTTCGACATTGTCGAGCAGCCGACGGCGGTTGGCGACGGGGAGGAAGGCAAAGGCGCGTTCTTCGGCATCGAGGAGATCTTCACGGTAGCCACCACCAAGAAGCTGGACGCCGCAGCCGAGTTCCTGTCCTTCCTCGTCGGGCCGGAACACCTGGGTTGGACCGGCGGCCAGGGCAACATAATCCCGTCCATTTCATCACTAGCCGAGGAAGTCTTCGTCCCGTCAGCGGATTCGCCGGATCCGGCGAACCTGCTGGCCTTTGCGCGGGCAGCCGACTACGCCAAGCCGTATTTCCCGCATCCGCAGTATGGCGTGTTGCGGGACGCTTACGCCGCTGCGATGAGTCCGTGGTGGGGCGCGGAGGAAACCACCGCCAAGCAGGCCCTGGAAAAGGCGGAGGAAGACTGCCAGATAATCGTGGACGACTGGAATTCGGCCAACCTGTAGGCTGACGGGTTTAACCTATCGTCTGACACGATACTGGTAGACAATTGAGAGAGCCCGGAAAGCGCTTTCCGGGCTCTTTCCCTTTGTACCAGGTGTCAGAAACTGGTTCGTGTTTGGCAGCGCAGCCCGGTCCACTTGCCCGAAGCGCTTAGTACAAGCCCTGGGGCAAACACCTAAGCACAGGTTTCAGACCTGCGCTTACCTGCCGGCGAGTTCATTCGTGTGATGTTCGTTTTTTCTAACGAATCGTTGTCTCTAGCTAATTGGGCAGAAATTGTGCGAGCAGGAAACCGACGATGGCCACTTGCACTCCCGCGGCCGCGAACACCATCGCTCCCAAGCGTAGCGTCAAGTCATGCCGCAAACGCAACTCCAGCGCTTCCAGGTCGGCTTTGGTCGTCTGCGCTAACGCTTCCAGGTCTGCTCTGGTCGTCTGCGCTAACGCTTCCAGGTCTGCTCTGGTCGTCTGCGCTAACGCTTCCAGGTCTGCTCTGGTCGTCTGCGCTAACGCTTCCAGGTCTGCTCTGGTCGTCTGCGCTAACGCTTCCAGGTCAACCTTTGTCGCCAGGGCGTCTTGCCCCACGCCCACCACGCGCACTATCGCTTCGGCTTTCTCCTCGTCAAGTCCCGCGCTCTGCAAGAGTTTAAAGGCTTCGTGGGTATCCATGATCGCCATCGGTCTCACTCCACTCACTTGCGAGATGGGTTCGGTTCCCGCTGCTCACGTCAATTGTACCAAGTCTTGCCGCTGTGCTGCTCATTGCTCTATGCTCGCGGAGATTTGACGCTACGGATTTGGCACTTCCAGGGTCTCGCCAGACTTTGCGGCTTCAATGGCCATTAAGCACGCGATGGCGCTGCGGGCCCCCTCGTGGACATCGCAAAAGAGCGGCGTATCGTCCAGAAGGCTATCGACCACACAATCCACCTCCGCGGCGTATCCGTCCCGGCCCGTCTCCGGCGGCTCAGGCAGCGGCACCGCCTTGTGCGGCTCCTTGCCATGTATTTTGTCCCAGACCACGCTGGCCTCGCTGCCGTGGACTTCGAGACCGTAGAAGGAGTCGAATACGTAGTTCGACGCCCAACACACGGTAATGCTGCCGGTTGCGCCGGAGGCAAAGCGGTACACCGCCGTCACTGATTCGTCGAGTGGATTGCCGGTGCCTCGCATCGCCAAGCCCCGGTTTTCCATGGCCTGCACCCCTACAATGTCGCCGCCGTACCAGCGCATCAGGTCCACCGGGTGCACGCCCATCGTAAGCATCGGCGGCGAGTAGCTCTCTTTCGCTTTGTCTAGGAATGCGGGACCTCTCCGCATCACATCCGTGAGGTAGTGCGTACGCATTGCATAGATGCTGCCGAGTTCTCCCGCGTCCACCATCTCCTTGACCATGCGGAAGTACGGCCGCGTGCGCAGCACTTGCCCGACGGCCATCCGCGTCGAGGCGCGATCCGCGCGTTCAACCACCTGCAGACAGTCCTCGATGCTGGTTGCCATGGGCTTCTCCACGAACACGTGCTTGCCGGCGTCGAGCGCGGCCAGCGCGAAACGCGCGTGGAGACCGTCCGGTGCATGAATTGAGACCAGGTCTACCGCATCGTCTTGCAGCAGCATTGCAACGTCTGCGTAACCATGCGGCACGCTGTACTGTTCTTGCATGGCTTGGCGGTGATCGTCGCGAACGTCGCAAATGGCTGCAACCGCAACGCGCGGGTTGGTGGCGTACGCTTCCAAGAACCGGCCGCCATTGCCGCCAACACCCACTAAGCCGACCCGTAGCTTTGTGCTCACACGACCCTCCCTTTACTCCCCGGAATCGAACACTCTTTCCATTGGCCTCCGGCAATCACTCAGGCGATGCCCCGCCGGCGTCGCCCAACTCTCTCTTTCAACCATACCTTTCCCAACCGGAGTGTACAGAATCGCCGCATCAAATGTCGCCGTATCCTACCGACGCCAGAAGTGCGCGGGCAATCACAGCATGGCCGGGCAAGTCGGGATGGATGCGGTCCGCTGCCCAGACCGCGGGAGGCTGCGCCTCCATCGCTACATCGAAGGCGGCTTGGGTGCGGACGAGAATCGCGTCGTATTCCGCGGCGAGACGATGCACTACCTCAATATAGGAGTCAATATAGGCCCGGAAGTGCATCCAGCCAGCGGTGAGGAGCGCGCCCTCCCGCGCGCCGCTGGCGCGCAGAGCGCCGAATTGCTGCTGCACTTCCGCCAGGCTTATACCTGATTTCGCTGCCGGATCGCCCAGCACCGGCGGAGCAATAACATACGGCTCCATGAGAATGAGCTTGCCGTTGGCAACTGCCGGAGTCTGTTGGAGAAGCGACCGGTACGTTGCTTCGTACTCGTCGAGCCGCACGTGGTCTGCGAGATTGCCGGCGATGAGACGCCCCACGTCGTTGATGCCGATCTTCACCGAGAGCCAATCCGGAGCTTCGTTCAGCACGTCCTCTTGCCAACGCGCCGCTAGATCGCGTATGGTATTGCCGCCGATCCCACGGTTGACGATCGTCAGCCCGTGCGCCGGATAGCGCGCGTGGAGCAAAGCCCGCACAAGGCTGACGTAGCCCTTTCCATACGGCCCATCCTGCTCCGTGCGCCTGCCGCAGTCGGTAATGCTATCGCCGATGAATACGATTTTCTCGCCTACCCCGAAGCAAAGGTCTCCCATGCGTTAGCTCCTGTAGTTTTATGTCTAGTCACACCACTGCATCCTGCGACGCTATCGCGCATCGCGGCCGAGTGACTCTGCGTTGACATCGCGCACGAGCGCTCCCTACTTCACGAAGACAGGCCGCCCGGCCTCACCTGGCATTGTAAACCAACGCGGACGCCTGCTCCTTTCCACATCTTCCATCTGACGCATGCGCCGTTCCTCAGACTCCCGTTGGCAATCAAGCATCTCTCTGCAACTGCCGTCCCATGCAAAACCGGTCTTCTTGCAATTGACCGCGCTTGTGGAGCACCATATCATCGAGAGAGTAATATCGTCAGCACCGCATGAAAGTGGATCATGGCAGAGCTACCTACAGTACCGAACCACTTCCGTTACTGCCCCCGCTGCGGCCAATCGCTGTCGCTGCAGCCCGACGGTGGGCGTCAACGCGCGACGTGCCGGGCGTGCGGCTTCATCCACTTCAGCACCTTCTCCCTCGGAGTGGGCGGCATTGTGGTGCGCGATAACAAAGTGTTGTTTATTCGGCGCGGGCAAGACCCCGGCAAGGGCCGTTGGACCATACCGGGCGGCTACGTCGAGCAGGACGAGCCCTTCGAGGAAGCAGTGGTGCGCGAACTCTTTGAGGAAACCAGCGTCCGCACGGAAGTACAAGGCGTGCTGGCGGCACGCAACAGTCTCACTCAACGCGATAGCAACGTCTACATCGTCTTCACCCTCAAAGACCTCGGCGGCGGCCCCCAGTGTGACGAGGTGGAGGTTGATCGGGCTGAATTCCTGGCGCTCCACGAATTCGAAGCGCTGGCAGAACTTGCGCCGGTCAGCAAGTACTTCGCGCAAATGGCGCTGGAGACCCCCGCCGCGCCACTCACCGCCTCGTCATTCACGGGCCAGACCAGCGGCTACGCCTTCTCTATGTTCGACATCGCCGGATTCAATCCCCATGCGCTGGACCTAGACTAAGCCACGGCCCCCCAGAGTCGATGCAGCAAGGAAGTCCGGCTACGCCGTACCGGCCGCAGCACAGCCGCAGCGACGGTCAGTTTCCTTGCTGAGGACGATCGGTACGCACATCACGCTGCACGCCGACCACGCCGCCGACGCGCTCGATTTTGGCCATGAGGCCGGCCAGTCTCCCCACTCCGGTAACTTCAACCGTAAACGTGATCGTCGCCGCGCCGCCGTCCGTATTGACGTTCGCGGCACTGATGTTGAGTTTCTCTTCCGTCACGACCGCGCTAATGTCGCGGAGGAGCCCCGGTCTGTCTACACACTCGGCGCGCAGGGCTACCGGGTAGAGCGACTGTTGCTTGCTCGTGCGCGACCAGGAAACTCTGACCTGCATTCCTGGCGGCCCATTTTGGCGAACGCGGCGGCAGTCGCTGCGGTGCACCTCCACGCTGCCATCCACAACGTAGCCTTTGATCTTGTCACTCGTTTGAGGGCCACAGCACTGTGCCAGTTGGAGCGGCAAATTGCGGGTCTCATGACTAATAACCTGATCTCCCCAATCCACCGGCACCAAGCGCTCTTTGTCCTTCGCGCTATGCACGTTGCGGCAGTCACGGCGGTGAACGGTAACGCCGCGTCCGCGCGTAATGTAGCCGACGATGTGATCGCCGGGTAACGGCTTGCAACAGGTCGCCAGGCGCGTGAGCATGTTGCCCTCACCCATAACCTGTACCGTGCCCGTAGTCTTGTCGGTACGCGGTTCCGCAGGCAACGTCTCCGGCTCGAATGCAGTCTGTGCAGGCTGCTCACCCGATCGGCTCAAGTTCATCACCACTTGTTGCGTGGAAATTGCGCCGTATCCGATGGCCGCAAAGAGGTCATCCGCGGAGTTGAACGTGAACGACTTGCACAGCGTCCGGACGCGGGCCTCATCGACGCTGCTCAGATCACCCTGACCCAACCGTCGAATTTCCTTGTCCAGCATCTCTCTCCCGCGCGTGACGTTTTCGGCCCGCTCTTGCTTCTTGAACCACTGGCGAATCCTCTCGCGCGTATGGCTGCTCTTGACGATATTGATCCAGTCGCGGCTGGGGCCTTTCGGCGCCTTGCTCACCTGGATGTCAACCACGTCGCCATTCTGAAGCTCCGTATAGAGCGGTTTTATTTGGCCGTTGACCTTAGCGCTAAGGCAACGGTGTCCCACGTCAGTATGAATGCGATATGCAAAGTCAATGGGCGTAGAGCCGGCCGGCAGGTCCTTCACGTCTCCGCGAGGTGTAAACACGAAGACCTGGTCTTCGAAGATATCCGCTTTCACCGTCTCCACGAACTCGCGCGCACTCGAAAGCTCTTCTTGCCAGGTTATCAACTGGCGCAGCCATGCCAAGCGTTCATCGACGTTCGCGCCTCGTTCCCCTTCCTTGTAGCGCCAATGGGCGGCAACGCCTAGCTCCGCTTCCTGGTGCATGTGTTGGGTTCGGAGTTGCACTTCGACCGGCTGGCCGCGCGGCCCGATCACGGCAGTGTGCAACGAGCGGTAGTTATTGGATTTGGGAACCGAGATATAGTCGTCGAACTGGCCTGGAATCGGTTTCCACAACGTATGCACAAGCCCAAGTGCCCCGTAGCACTGCTGCACCGTGCTCACAACCACGCGCACGCCGATGAGATCGTAAATCTCTTGGATGCCGACACTCTTGCGCTGCATCTTGAACCACGTACTCGTAATGTGCTTCGGCCTGCCGCTCACCTCCCCCTGAATTCCGGCCTCCTCAAGCTCTCGCGTCAGGGTTTGCACCGCATCTTGCAGGACTTCGTCTTGCGTCAAGGAACTCTCTGCCAAGACAGATTCGATCTGCTTGTAGACGTCTGGATGCAGCACGGCAAATGCTGCATCTTCCAACTGCCATTTCCAGTGCCCCATCCCCAACTGATTTGCCAAGGGGGCGTAGATATCGAGAGTCTCCTGGGCCTTGCGGCGCTGGCGCTCCGGCTCGACGTACGCGAGCGTGCGCATATTGTGCAAACGGTCCGCGAGCTTTACGATCACAACCCGAATGTCCCGCGCCATGGCCAAGAACATCTTGCGTAGGTTTTCGGCCTGGGTATCTTCCAGATTCAGGAAGTCGAGCTGGGTGAGCTTTGTAACGCCATCCACGAGCAACGCCACGTCGACGCCAAACTGCGTGCGAATGTCGTCCAGGGTAGCGTCGGTATCTTCCACGCAGTCATGGAGCAGACCGGCGCAGATGGTGCTCGTGTCCATGCGGATTTCCGAGAGAAGGAGGGCGGTGCAGAGAGGATGCTGGATGAATGGCTCGCCGGACTTGCGGAATTGCCCCTCGTGGGCGCGCGCGGCAAACGCGTAGGCCTGCCTGACGCGGTTGAGGTCCTTCTTCCGGAGGTCAGGATTTTCGCTGCTATACGCAGATACAGCCGCGATCAACCCCTCAATCGTATTAGATTGAGTCTCTTCGGGTGACGCTGTGTAAGGTGCTAGTGCCATGAGAGAGTCCTACATGGCCTCACTTGCTGTATGCGATTCGGTCATGGTCGGCCAACTGCATGTCCTGCAGGTGAAACTCCAGGCGCGAAAACCCGCCCCAGGTGTTCTCCTGCATCGAATATACCACATCGACCGCCTGTCCTTGCCGCAGGTGTGCGGTACGGTCTGCCATGTGGAACCCAATGCCGGAGACGGAGCCCCCGCCAACGGCAAACGTGGCCTTCAGGTGGTCGGTGCCGACGGTGCGCGCGCCGCTCAACGTGAGGCCCCGGCTCAGAAAGCGCGGCTCCGGATTGCTCGCGCCAAAAGGGGCGAGTACATTAATCTCTTCAAGCAGCCCCAGGTCCATCTTCTGGGCCGGCACCTGACAGTCGATGGAAAGCCGCGGCCGGGTCTCTGCCGGATCGAGCTGGGCACGCGCTTTAGCTTGCAGCGCCGCCCGCAGTGCGGCGCGCCGGTCGGTTGCCACGGCAAAGCCCGCTGCTTGCGGATGCCCGCCATGGCGCTGCATCAGTTCTCCCTGCGCGGCGAGCGCGGCGGCAATGTCGTAGCCCGGAATGCTGCGGCAGGAGCCTATTGCCTCTGTCGCGCCTACCGCGACGGCAAGCGTCGGCTTACCGAATTCCTCGGCGAGTCTCCCTGCCACGAGACCGATGATTCCGGCGGGCCAGTCTTCGCCCTCGACCCAGAGCAGCACCTCGTGTTGCTGTCCCGCCTCCACCTGTAGTCGCGCAGCGGTGATGAGGCGCTTGGTTTCTCGCTGGCGCTCCTGATTGAGCTGCTGCAACTGCGAGGCCAAAACCTGTGCCTGGGCATGATCCCGCGTCGTCAAGAGGTCGTACGCAAGGCGAGGATGCGCCATCCGACCCGCCGCGTTGAGACGTGGAGCCAGCGCAAAGCCGATATTGCCGCTACTAACCGCCGCTTGGTCCACGCCGGCCACCTGCATGAGAGCGCGCAGTCCGGCATGGTCGGTTCGCCGCAGCGCCGCAATGCCCCCAACGACAATGGCACGATTTTCGCTGCGCAAGGGAACCACGTCCGCGACGGTGGCCAGGGCCGCGAACGCACGCAGTTCGGCGGTTTCCTGATCGCCAACGATACCAACGGAAGTAAGGAGCGCGCACGCGAGTTTATACGCCAGACCGGCGCCACAAAGATCCCTGAAAGGATATGTGCAGTCGGGGAGCCAGGGATTGACAATGGCGTGCGCAGGGGGCAAATGCGCTGGCGGCTGGTGGTGGTCGGTGACGATCACATCCATCCCCCGCTCTGCCGCCAGCGCCACAGGCTCTACCGCACTGATGCCGCAGTCCACGGTGATTAGCAGCGTGACGCCCTGCGCCGCAAATTCCTCAATGGCACGGTTCGACACGCCATAACCGTCCTCGACCCGGTGTGGTAACCGGACGACAACGTGCCCGCCAAGCTGCTCCAATGCCTGTCTGAGAAGCGCGGCGGCGGTGATGCCATCCGTGTCATAGTCCCCGAATATGCCGATGCACTCGCCCGTGCGAATTGCACGCAGTATGCGGTCAACAGCGACATCCATGCCTTTCAGGAGGAACGGATCGTTTTCCCGAGCGTCCTCGCCGTCAAGAAAGGCCCGAATTGTCTCGGATGTTGTATACCCACGGTTGAAGAGCAGTTGCACGACAAGCGGATGGTACGCCGAGAGCGATTCTAGGAGGGAATCCGGAGCACGGGACGCTACCTGCCATTGGTAGCGCGGAGACAACATATATTGTCCTTCTTTGAGTGTCAATCAGTTAGCTTATTGCCTGTATTATACCACGCGACGTAGCCAGGAGATGCTTTGAGTCCCATGCGCAAGAGGAAAAGCGACACACAGCGACGGGAGTCTGCAAGACACGCGTGTTGACCGCATAACGGCGCCCGTGTGCGAAACCATGGCAAAGCTCACTTGCCACTGTGGCTGCTCTTTCTCAATCTAAATCTGCTGCAACGGCCGACTACCGGCAGGCAGCCGCTACTTTGCCGCCAATGGTAGACATGCCGCACAAAGAGCGACAAACACGCCTCCAACGCCGTGCCTGCCCGGCGCAGAGCGATGCATAGCGGTAGGCATAGCGTAAGAGTCTGTGCTATTGTCCCCATTGAAGAATGCACTTTGGCTGTACCAAGAACGCTTGGGACGCCACTCTCGGCAGTGAAAGGCGAACGGATGCTGCGGATCGCACGTGAGCACTATACGTATAGCTTCGATAAAGACGTTCCGGCGATAGCTGAGATCGAGTCCGGCGACCGACTCACGCTTGAAACCCACGATTCATCGACTGGTCGGATCAAGCGCCGCGAAGACCTCGACTACTACCTTTCCGTGCGCAAGACTCATGAGTCGAATCCCGCCTGCGGACCGGTCACTGTGAAGGGCGCCATGCCTGGAGACGGGCTCAATGTTCGCATCGAGCGCATCGCGTTGGTGGCCCCCGGTATTCTGCGCTTTACACCGGGGTCCGGCATTCTGGCCGATGCGGCAGAGTCACCGGCGATTATAATTGTGGACGTGGAAGACAATACGCTCGTCATGGATAACGGCATTCGCCTGCCGGCGCGTCCCATGGTCGGCGTGGTAGGCACCGCGCTGCCCGATCGCGTGGTCTTTACCGCCGACCCCGACATCAACGGGAGCAATATGGACTGCAACAGCATCAAGGAAGGCACAGTGGTGCACCTGCCGGTGTGGGTGCCGGGCGCGCAGTTCGGCCTGGGGGACGTACACGCCGCTATGGGTGATGCGGAATCCAGCGGCGGCGCAATCGAAATCTCCTCCGACGTTACGGTGCAAATCGATGTCGTCAAAGATGCCGGCTGGGAAAAGGTATGGTGGGAGACGGATGAATCCTGGATCACCTACGGGCACGGCGAGACTCTGGAGATCGCCACCCGAGAATCCGTGGCGGACATGTCCGCTCTTCTGTCTCGCGAATTGCACGTGCCCTACCACGAGGGATTCATGCTTATCAGCGCCTATGGCGACGTTCGCATCGGTCAAGCCGCCAACTGCGGCCTGGACGTGACCTCGTGGGTAGAGTTTCCTAAAATAGCAAGAGAGTGACAACGGCGCGGTTCCTATCACGATGACGTGGAGGATGCTATGAGCGAGCTAAACCCCCCAGACAAGAATGAAGATGACGTAAGGCCTGTGCGCGGCCCGCAAGACGCGGACACGGAAGATATAGATTCTAGGCGAAAGACCCAGCGCGAGCGTACCCTCGGCATTGTCGTTGTCGGCGTAATCGCAGTCGTCGCGCTCTTTGCCTTCATCATCTATCCTCGCTTCATACAACCCCTGCAACAACAAACAGTCGCCAATATGCGCGGTGGGACGGAAGCGGCAGCGCAAGAGCACTTTGCCCGCTCGCTTGAATACTTCCAAGAAGCCAATTTCAACGGCGCCATGCGGGAATTGGACAGCGCCGTAGAGCTGAACGGCGAAGAGCCAAGGTACCGCTTTCTCCGTGCGATCGTGGCGGTACAGTTGGAACGCTTTAGCAAGGCCCTGGAGGATCTGGACACGCTCATCGAGGCTGATCCCGGTATGGTCGATGCTTACGGCCTGCGCGCCAACGTCTACCTGCTGCAGAATGATCTGGAACCGGCATTGGACGACGCCAGCTACGCGATCTCTCTAGATTCCGAATCCGCCCACCGCTATCTGACACGGTCGAAGATCTATCAAGCGATGGGAGACTACGAAAGAGCGCTCGAGGACGCCGATGAAGCAATACTCCTCGATCCAACCCAACCGGAATTGTACCGCGTGCGCGCGTACTTGGGAATAAAGGTCGGAGCCTGCGTGGATGCACTGGCGGATGCCAACGTGGTTACGGAAATGGCGCCAACTGCCTCCGGCGCTTATCTGGCGCGGATTGCCGTTTATCTCGCACTAGAGCAGTACGGCAATGCCGTCACTGACGCGACGCGGGAGATAGACATGGCGCCGGACTTTAGTTTCGGGTACAACGCCCGCGCCTGGGCCTACGCCAAAGCAGGCGAGTATGAGAAGGCCCTGGAAGACGCGAACAAGTCAATTGAGCTCGACGACGAATGCGCGGAGTGCTACGACACCCGCTCGTTGGCTCGGATCGGCCTAGGAGACCTCAACGCGGCGGAGTCCGACGCCGATAGAGCCCTGCAACTGAGTGACGATGCGAGCTGGGCCTACGTGGGGCGTGCCAAGGTCTACTTCGCCAAGAACCGGCTTGATGCGGCGCTGGCCGATGCCAATGCCGCGGCGGAATCCGGCCCCAATGAGCGCGACGTCTATAGCATCCGCGCCCAAATATACCGCGCCATGGGCCGCACGAGCGAAGCAAACCGCGACGAGGTGCGGAAAGAACAGCTCTCGTGCTAGGCGAACGCTGAGCTCCCCCGACAATTGCGAATGTATGGGAGAGTCATTTCGCTATCAGGCAGCCGCGCCTAATCCCCGTAGTGCCAAAGAGTTGCGGAACCTTCTGACATG
This sequence comes from Chloroflexota bacterium, assembly GCA_965221905.1. Classification (GTDB taxonomy): domain Bacteria; phylum Chloroflexota; class UBA11872; order VXOZ01; family VXOZ01; genus VXOZ01. The sequence goes on along the minus strand of OZ244922.1, from coordinate 836,741 downwards.
CGTCGGTTAGCCACTCGTCATGCCGCGAATCGCTGCGGGTTTATGTCCGTCTGTTTCGTCGCAGATGGCGGGTCATACGACCTGCGCACGCCAGACGGGAATCATCGCAAGTCCAGTATCTTCTCGATCTCGCGCACGTCATTGGGGGCCGGAACCACGTCTTTCGCCACGTCCAGGGCAATTTGGGGGTCCTTGAGACCGTGGCCCGTGAGCACGCAGACGATTTGGTCGGAAGGCTTGACCTCACCCGCAGCGGCCATTTTGAGGACGCCGGCCACAGAGGCTGCTGACGCGGGTTCGGCAAAGACACCTTCTCGTTCTGCCAGGAGTTGGTAGGCTTCCAAAATCTGGGGATCGCTCACCGTCGCAATCAAGCCGCCGGAATCGTCGCGGGCGCGCACAGCGCGTTGCCAGTTGGCCGGGTTGCCGATACGCAGCGCTGACGCCACGGTATCGGGGTTTTCAATCGGGCGGTTTTCCACGATAGCGGCCGCACCCTCCGCTTCAAAGCCCCACATGCGCGGCAGACGCGTTGTCTTGCCCGCCCGGCGGTACTCCCGATAGCCCATCCAGTAGCTCGTGATGTTGCCCGCGTTTCCGACCGGGACGGCCAGAATATCCGGCGCGTCGCCCAGCACATCGCTGCATTCGAAAGCAGCCGTCTTCTGTCCCTGGAGCCGATAGGGGTTGATGGAGTTGACCACCGTAATCGGATTGCGCGCCGTAATCTCACGCACGATCTTCAAGGCGTCGTCGAAAGTGCCGTCAATGCCGATGACCACTGCGCCATAGATCAGCGCCTGGGCAAGTTTGCCTAAGGCAATCTTCCCCTGTGACACCACTACTACCGCCTTGATCTGCGCGGCGGCGGCGTACGCGGCTGCGGCCGCGCTGGTATTGCCGGTGGAGGCGCACATGATCGCCTCAGCGCCTTCCTCCAGCGCCTTTGCCACGGCCATCACCATGCCGCGGTCCTTGAAAGAACCGGTCGGGTTGCAGCCTTCCAGTTTCAACCATAGCTCGGCGCACCCCACGCGCTTTTCTAGAGCATGGGCGCGGACCAGCGGGGTGAAGCCCTCGCCGCGGCTGATGAGCGGAGTCCGTTCCGTTACCGGCAGATACTCACGATAGTGAGCCAGCAAGTTCCGACCGGCAGGCGCTGTATTGTTTGAACCGGGGCTATCCATACTCCCTACTTCCGAATACGCCGGAGCGTTCTTCGCCGCATTGGACGGTGCAGCGCTTTCGCGACAATCGTCCACATTCTCCCTCTCGTGCCCGTACACCAGTGCTCACGCTGACTCACCCACGTCCACAATGCGCAGGAAGCCCGCTACCCTCGCCACCACGTCCAGCGCCGCAATGTCTTGCACGGCAGCCTGCATTGCCCGCTCGTACGCATCGTGGGTAGTAAACACGAGCTCAGCAGTCTGATTAACCGGGTCTGCCTCTTTTTGGATCACGGAAGCAATGCTAATGCGATGTTCTCCGCAGATAGTCGCAATTTTGGCAAGCACTCCCGGCCGATCGGCAACCCACAGTCGAAAGTAGTATCGGGTTTCGATCTCGTCTATCGGCTTCATAGTCTTGGTGGAATCGATGGTATAGGGAACGCGGTTAGTTACGCCGCTAATGATATTGTGGGCCACGTCGATAACGTCGGCGACAATGGCGCTGGCTGTCGGCTCCGATCCCGCGCCGCGGCCATAGAACATCACGTTTCCCACCAGATCGCCCACAACGTACACTGCATTATACACACCGTCAACGCTGGCAAGAGGGGCGTCCTGGGGCACCAGCGCGGGGTAGACCGACGCCTCATAGCGCGTGCGCCCCAACGGCGCGACGTCGTCCTGTCGCGCGAGAGCAAGAAGCTTGATGACGTAGCCAAGGTCCTGCGCGTAACGGAAGTCCGCCGGTTCAAGTTGCATGATGCCTTGGCGATAGATAGCGGCGGGGTCGACCTCTGTGTGGAATGCAAGCGACGCCAAGATTGCAAGCTTGAAAGCAGCGTCGATGCCCTCCACGTCCTTCGTTGGATCGGCTTCCGCGTAGCCCAAGTCCTGCGCTGCCGCCAGCACCTCAGACAGTGCCGCGCCTTCGCGCGACATGCGCGTTAAAATATAGTTCGTCGTGCCGTTGATAATGGCATAGATCTCGCGAATCTCATTCGCCACAAGGTCTGAACGAAACGAGCCGATCAGAGGAATGCCGCCGCCGACACTCGCTTCATAATAGATGTCGACGTTCTGTTCGCTGGCAAGGCCCAGGAGTTCCGGCCCGTGCACTGCCATCACGTCCTTGTTGCCCGTGACCAAGTGCTTGCCGGCCTGGATTGCGCGCTTGGCGTATGTATACGCCGGTTCAACGCCGCCTATCAGTTCGATCACGATATGAATTGTCGGATCGTCCAAGATATCGCTGGGATTGGTGGTTAGCATCGCGGGCTCCACGTCGACCCCCCGAATCTTCGCCTTCTCCCGTACCAGGATCTTCTTGACCCGGAGATCACGACCCGTTGCCATCGCCAACATGCGGGCCTTCTCGTGGATGATGCGCAGCACACCGCTGCCTACCACCCCCAGGCCCATCAAGCCGATATTTACCGTCTTCTCGTCATTCACCTAGCGATTCGCTCCTCGGCCGCGGCTGCCAGTTCGCAAACGACATTAGTTACGCGTGACCAACCCGCAATTCTCTCCGCACTCGGACCCCGGTTTCCCAACCGGCCACTATTCTCTACGTGTGGCCGAGGCGGTAGACGAAGAACAGCGCCACGTCTTGGGTCGGGTAGTAGCGGTCATTATACCCGCTATAAACAAAGCCATTTCTGTGCAAAAACTGAATGGCCGGATAATTTCGCGACTGCACGTCCATGCAAAGCCCTTGCAACCGGTTGTGCTTGGCCCAGTTTAGACTAGTGCGCAGCAACGCGGAACCCACCCCGCATCGGCGCAGGTCGGGCCGCACGACAATGCTCTGTATGAGACCGTTGCTCAGCCGCCGGGGCGAGACCATGTCCAGATACCCGACGACCACGCCTTCTTCCTCTGCCACCAAGAAGAGATCTCCGTTGCGCCAATCAGCGTGCAAGTCATCCGGGTCTAACGGCGGCTGCAACGTCAGCACGCGCGGCAGGCGGCGCACCTGGAAGCCGGAGAGCTTGCGCTTGCCTTCCCAGCGGGTCTCCATAGCCCAAACGTTCTGTGTTTGATAGGAAGAATCGAGCCGTATACAAGCGTCGATATCTCTGAGGTCTGCGCGGCGTACACGCATACGAAGGCCTAGGTAGTTAGCTTCACATAGAGGTAGTTGAGCACAATACGGAGGATTGCTGCCGCCGGGATTGCAAGCAGCATGCCGGATATACCGAAGAGCGCCCCGCCAGATAGAATAGCAAAAATCGTCAGCACCGGGTTAAGCTGCACATAGCGACCAACGACGTTTGGGATGATGAGATAGTCTTCAAGATGCCGCAACACAGTATACATGACCGCGACCACAATCGCGTTGACCACCGGCGACCAGCCGAAGGGGCTTGGGTAGACGAGCGCAAGCAAAACGGCCGGCGTGGCGGCCATGAACGGTCCGATAAAAGGGATCAATTCCAGCACACCCGCCACGGGAGCCAAGACAAGGGCATAAGGCATACCCAATAGCTTCAATCCAATATAGGTCGCCACCGACATGATGATCACCAGCATCACTTCACCGCGAATGAAGCGGCCGAGCATGCGGTCAATTTGACCGCCCAGACGCGCCATCTCGTTGCGGTACGGCGCCGGTACCATGCGTCGCGCCCATGCCCCAAAGCGATTCGATTCAAGTAACAGGTAGAACGTAGTGAAGAGACAGAGCAGGAATTTCAGCAAGAGTTCCACCACGTGCAACGCAATTTCGAGCGCCGCATCAACCATCTGGGAAGTGGCGGAGTCCAAGACGCCTGCAAGGAGCTCACCGGAAGTCCCAATCACTTCCTCAAGACCGAAAAGATCCACTTGCGCGAACTCGCCGACGGTACTCTCTAGATTGCTCACGATACTGGGTAGACTGAGCCGGAGACCTTCAAGTTCACGACTCAACGGTGGGTAGCCGAACGTGAAGAGCATGACAATGCCGCCAAGGAAGAAAACCATGAGTATGAGCGTCACCCAAAAACGATGGAGGCGCGAGTGCCGGCAGAGCCATGTTACGAGCGGCGCCAACAGATAGGCCAACACCGCCGCCCAAATGAACGGCCAAATGATCGCACGTACGCCATACACGAATAGAAGTGTAAGCCCGATAAGCACCATTACTACCGCAACTTTGGTGCGTCGGGAGAAGCGAATTCCGGTCGGCTGCGGCTCAGGAGACTCCGGCAACGTGGGGCCGTCCGACTTTGCCTCGGGGGCGTTCTCAACTTCCGAAGAAGCAATAATACCGCTCATCAGGTCTCTTATCCAATGCCCTTCGTGAGCAAAACACTCCAATTAACTATGACACAGGCAGCACGGAAACGCATCCCTGCAACGGGAAGACGGTCCTTGGAAAGCCAATTATAGGGCAATTACCGGCCTACAGACGGTTGACGAATGCTTAGATTTAGCTTAGAATTAAGGATGTGTCCTGCGTAAAGCAATTCATCTGCCAGGATGAGGAGGCAACAGATGGCGAGTACCACCGATGTGGATTCTGTCCTTCGTATCTATACCTCCTATCTTGCAAATCAAAGGCGGCTCTCACGAACGGAGACGGGTAGGAGGATTAGATGGCTAAAAGAATTCGGCCACTATGTGTGTATTCGGAAGACAATCTACGAAATATCGGTTCGCGATGTTGTCATCTATTTTGCAGAATGGGCTGAGAAATTCGAAGACCCCGGCGAATGGTATGACCGCTACAAGGTGCTTGAAAGATTCTTTGACGATTTAGTAGACATGCGGCATCTCGATTCAAACCAGATCAAGGGGATTTACGACGACACCGATTTTGAGCCCGATCTCGCTGATGACGAGGAGCCTTTCGAATCCCTAGAGCCGGTAAACTGGTTGCGGAAGGACCATCCCCTTTACTAACTACCTTTCTTCGACAGTGAAATGAGCTTTATCGAAACGAGAGAAGATGAACCGGGATATACCTCCCGGTTTTTCTTTGCCCTGCAACCGCGCTTTTTCTCTACTCTTAGACCGCACCTTTGAGAGGTAGAGGGAGAATCCGCACGGCGTTATTCCAGTAATTCATTAGGCTATCTCCCTCGGACTGCCTCCGTCTCTTGGTACATTCGCCCAGCACATCAAACGATACGTTGAACTGCGGGAGCGAACTCTCATTAGTCCCTGCCACTCGCTAAAGAGGTCATGTGCGGTGCAGCGAGTCTGAAAACCCCGACTCAATCCGCTTGTGTGCTATTGTAAATCGTGGTATATTAAATGCCCATTATTAGGAACAATTCTCAATATTTGCAGAAGCACAGTGTTGATTGAGGCAAGCAATGGCGACAGTAAAGAAGGCTGATTCCCTAAGCACCAGTTGGCGTCTCGCCAGCCTGACGAAGGAAGTTCGCGGTCGGATAGCCTTGGCTGCCCTCTTCGGTCTGGGCGCTGTTACTACCGGCGTGGCGCGCCTTTCCCTCTCGGGTACGGCGGTGGCAATGGTTTTCGAGAATGAGCCCTTCTCAAAGATTATCCCGATTTTGCTCGGCGTACTTGCGCTGCCCATGCTGCGCATCGTCTTCACGATGGCGCAACAATTCATTGCCCACGAGACAGCGGCGAAAATGAAAGTCAAGCTTCGCACTGCCCTCTATAGCCACTTGCTGCGTCTCGGCCCCGGTTTCACGCAGAAACAGCGCACCGGTGAGGTGGTGGTAAAGGCTGTGGATTCGGTGGAGCAGCTCGAGACGTTCTTCGGTCGCTACCTGCCGCAGCTTGTGGTTGCCGGTGTGGCCCCCGTTGGCATTCTCATCTTCATGACAATCCTTGACTGGCAGTCGGCCCTCATCTTCCTGCTTTTTGCCACGCTCACCTTCCTTGCGCCGATGTTCTTCCGCCGCGCCACGTACCGCGCCAGCCGCGGACGCTGGCAAGCAAACCGAGAGCTGAGCGCAGATTTCATCGATGCCATCCAAGGGCTCGCCACCTTGAAGATCTTCGGCCGCAGCGCGGAGTGGGGACGCATGCTTGCCGACCGCGCACACGCGCTCTCGCTCACAACCATGAAGGTGCTGGGCATAAACATAGCGTCCGGCGGCGTAAGCATGCTCTTCATGAGTTTGGGCGCCGCGTCGGTGCTCGCCTGGGGTGCAATTCGCGTCGATCAAGGCACGCTCGACTTGACGCCCCTCATGATCGTGCTCTTCCTGGGAGTAGAGATCTTCCGTCCGTTACGCGAACTCAATCAGCTCTACCACACCGGTCTGCTCGGTACCTCGTCAGCCATCGGCATGTTCTCGCTCCTGGATGAGCAGCCGGAGGTCATGGATGCCGCCGACCGGGTCACTGCAGACGGCCGCACCGGCGCAACCATTGCCAATGAAGCAACGCTCGAGCCCAGCGTGGATTTCGAGCGCGTGACTTTCGCCTACGAGAGCGGCGACCAACCGGCGCTGCGGGAAGTTTCCTTTGGCGTACCGGCCGGCTCCACACTCGGCATCGTTGGGCCTTCCGGCGCCGGCAAGACCACGGTCACCAATCTGCTACTGCGCTTCTTCGATCCCCAAGCGGGACGCATCCTGCTTGGCGGCCACGACATCCGGGGCCTTCCGCTGGAAACCTTGCGGCGGCAGGTCTCTATCGTCGCGCAGGACACGTATCTCTTCCACGGCACCGTATTGGAGAATATCCGCCTCGCCCGCCCCGAGGCGTCAGACGCAGAGGTGTTGGCGGCGGCGCAAGCCGCGAACGCGCATGAGTTCATTCCGAGACTGCTTGCCGGTTACGACACGATCATTGGCGAACGCGGCCAGAAGCTTTCCGGCGGCCAGCGACAGCGGCTTGCCATTGCGCGGGCCATCCTCAAGGACGCGCCCATCCTCATCCTGGATGAGGCTACCTCCCACGTCGACAGCGGCAATGAAGCGGTCATCCAAGAGGCACTGGAACGGCTGATGCGGAATAGGACGACGATCGTGATTGCCCACCGCCTTTCGACGGTCTCCGGCGCCGATCAAATCATCGTGCTCGACCAAGGGGCCTGCGTCGAGCGGGGCTCTCACAGCGATCTCATGGCTCACGACGGGGTCTACGCGCGTCTCGTGGCGGCGCAATCGCGGCTGCCGACCGGCGCTGAGGACGAGCAAGATGGTATCGGGTTCTCTTCTGCCGCGACGAATGGAGATTCCGTAGCAGCCGGCGTCGCAGGCGGCGCGCCAGGCTCCGCCGCGCCCGTGGCAGACGACCCAGCCAGCCAGGACGGTCACTTTCTGCGCAGCGACGCGCACGCAAAACCTATCGAGCCGGTGGCAATCGGCGCTTGGGAAACGAGCAGCCGGCTGATGCGGCTCATTCGCCCGGAGTGGTTGGAATTCGCCGTCACCGTTGGCAGCGGCCTGGTCAAGGCTGGGGCTACCATCGCGCTCGGCGTTGCCAGCGCCATACTCGCCGGCCGCGTGGCGACCGACGGCGGCCTGGGTCCCATGATTCCGATTGTGATCGCCCTTGCGGTAACGGTGTCACTCTTTACCTGGATCGAGTCCTGGATTTCGCACGACATGGCGTACCGTATTCTGGCGGACATGCGCATCAAGCTCTTCGACACCTTTGATCGCCTCGCGCCCGCTTATATGTACAGTCGCCGCAGTGGCGACCTTACAAGCATCGTCACGTCGGATATCGAGACGGTCGAGTCGTTCTTCGCCCATGCAGCCGGGCCGATCCTGGTTGCCATCATGGTGCCGCTCGTGGCAGTGGTCTTTTTGCTCAACATGTCGTGGCTGCTCGCGCTGGTGCTGGTGCCCTTCCTCATCCTGGTGGCGCTCAGCCCGCACTTCATCGGACGACATACCGACCGGCTGGGCAATCGCTTGCGCGCTGAGCTTGGCGAGGTCAACGCACACATGTCTGACAGCGTGCAGGGACTGCGCGAGGTCGTGGTCTTTTCGCAAGACGGTCGGCGCTTGCAGGAAATCCACGACAAGAGCGATGCGCTCACCGGCCTGCAGGTGCGTTATGGCAAGCAACTAGGTTTCCAGCAGGGAACTATCGAAGGAATCCAAGCGGTCGGCGGGCTCGTCGTGCTCATGCTGGGCGCGTATCTCGTGATCGAAGGCGGGCTGGCACCCGCGGCGTTGCCGGTGGCGACGATGCTTGCCCTGACCTGCTTCACGCCGGTGGCCGAGATTGCCCGCATCGTCAAGGAATTGGCGAACGCGTTCGGTTCCGGTCGGCGCGTCTTTGCCGTGCAGGACGAACCAATGCCCGTGACTGACGGTGACGCCGTTTCACCCACAGCGGCCGCAGTGCCCGCGGTGACATTCGATGACGTATGGTTCAACTACGGCCCCGGCGAGCCCCAGGCGCTGAGCGGTGTTTCTTTCGCAATAGATGCCGGCCAGACCGTCGCTCTCGTCGGGCCTTCCGGCGCGGGCAAGACCACCGTGGCGCACCTACTCATGCGCTTCTGGGACCCGCAGCAAGGACGGATCACGTTCGGCGGTCACGACGTGCGAGACTTCACCCTCGACGACCTGCGCAGCCGCGTTTCGCTTGTCTCCCAGGACATCTACCTCTTCAACATGAGCGTCCGCGAAAACCTGCGCCTCGCGCGGCCTGACGCCACCGATGATGAGATCGAGGCAGCGGCAAAGATGGCCAGCGCGGACGAGTTCATTCGGAGGTTCCCACGCGGCTACGATTCAGTCGTCGGCGAACGCGGCACGTCAATTTCCGGCGGGCAGCGGCAGCGGCTTGCCATTGCGCGCGCGCTGCTGAAACAAGCGCCTATTCTGATCCTGGACGAAGCCACGTCCCACCTGGATACGGAGAACGAGCGGGAAGTGCGCGCGGCCATCGCCGAGCTTATGCGGGACCGCACCACCCTCGTCATCGCGCACCGCCTCTCCACTGTCCGCGATGCGGACAAAATCATCGTCCTCGACGACGGGAACGTCACCCAACTGGGCACGCACGACGAACTCGTGGGCACCGCAGGCACGTACGCCCGACTCGTGCGCGTCCAGGTGCAGCTCTAGCGCGGTTCGGTCGTTTAGGATTAGTTGACGTTTCTTGTCATTGCGAGCGAAGCGAGGAATCTAGGGCGCACAACCTAGAATCTGCTTTACTGTGTTTATCGCAGTGGCTGCCACCGTCGCAGTGAACTGAAGAGCGATAATGTTCGTAGCGCGGGGGCTTGCCCCCCCCTCTGGATGGCGCGGCTTTAGCGCGCTCCCGCTTTCCATCACTCCCACGAAGAGCTAGCCCCAAGAGAGCCTTCACCATCTCGCTTCTACCCCGCATGGCACTCTTGAATGCGCCTGCCTCACAAGCAAGCATGAACGCGGGCAGTACAAGCGCCACAGCGCCTTTCACCTTTCGTTGCAAACAGTCTACGGCGGCTAGAAGTTCCCTGATCAGGCGTTGCGCTATTCGCTTGGCAACCCTAGATTCATCGCTTTGATCGGAATTGTAAGTGTTGAGTAATTCGTTGACAGAATTCGCTTTCCACCAGGCAGTGTTGACCGATTATGTCATTCCGAGCGAAGAGAGGAATCTGGAGTCCATGTTGCAACAAGTCCAATAGGCTCAGCACTCTAGATTCCGCGCTCCTAGCGACTCTGCGCTGCGCTCCGTTCGGAATGACATGTGTACAAGGCATGCACGACGCGTCGTTTATCTTCTCTTTATTGAAACTCTGTCAACGAATTACCTGACACTTACAGGAATGACAGAGTGCAGCACTTAACCTTTGCAACCAGGTGACCGACTCGCCATAAAAACACGTGCCCTGGTTGCAGGGCGCATACAGAGCAACATATAATGTGGAAAGATAGTCAAGGACCTGCGTCCCCTGGTTGGGAGTGAGGCGTCTTAGCCCGCAGTAAAGAGTGCGTCCATCAAGCCGAGGTGGCGAAATGGAAGACGCATGGGACTTAAACTCCCAGGAGCTTAAACGCTCGTGCCGGTTCGACTCCGGTCCTCGGCACCACGATAATAACCTTTCTGCTTCCGGCACGTGCAGGCTGGGCCTAAAGTTCACCCAGCCGATGCACCCGACCGAAGGCAAACCCAGAGGAAGGAAAACTCTGCATGCGTCCGTACGAGCTTGTCGTCATCTTCCATCCGGAGATCGACACCGATACCCTCGCGACTCTCACCGGTCGCATCGTCTCCACGATCACTGAACACAACGGCGAAATCGTCGCGCGACAGACGTGGGGGCGACGACGCCTCGCTTACCCCATCAAGCACCTCACCGACGGCTACTACGTGCTTTGGCACTTCAACGCCGATGCCCCGGCGCTTGTACGGGATCTCGAAAGCCTTTTCCTAATCACGGAGCCAATAATCCGCTACCTCACCGTGCGTGCTGAGGGCCTGCCGCCCCTCACGCCGGACCGGCAACCGGAACCCGCAGCCGCCGCTGCAACCGAAAGCGAGGAAGCATAACCATGGCTGGCCTGAATAAAGTCATGCTCATCGGACACTTGGGCCGCGACCCTGAGTTGCGCTATACCGCAAGCGGCACGCCTGTTTGCGACTTTTCGATAGCGGTGAGCCGACGCTATAACACCCGCGACGGCCAGCAGCAAGATGAAACCGAGTGGTTTCGCATCTCCGCCTGGAATAAGCTTGCCGAAATCTGTGCCAACTACCTTACCAAAGGTCAACAGGTATACATCGAAGGACGCATAAAGCTCGACCGCTGGACCGGACAGGACGGACAGGAGCGCTCTACCTTAGCCGTCACCGCGTTCGAGATGCAGATGCTCGGCTCGCGGCGGGATCAAGGCACGTCCGGCGAGGCCATGGCGGAAGCCGGGGCTCCTGCCGAACAGGAAGAGCAGATCGACCCTGATGACCTTCCTTTCTAATATTTCCCCACGATTTCCCATGAATTCTGACTGATACACTGCAAATAGAGGATAACTGATGATTGATCGAGATGATCGTGGTTCACGAGGCAGGCCGCCGGGACGGTTCGGTGGCGGCGGCGGTGGTGGCGGAGGCGGCGGAGGTGGCGGAGGCGGAGGTCGTTTCGGTGGCAGCGGTGGTGGCGGCGGCGGTCGTTTCGGCGGCCCGCCGCGCCGGCGAGGGCCGGGCGGTCGGGGTCCGCGGCGTCGCCGGTCGTGCTACTTTTGCGGCAATGGCATTAAGGTGATTGACTACAAGAACGTTGACATCTTGTGGAATTACTTGGACGATCGCGAGAAGATCATCGGGCACCGCCAAAGCGGTACGTGCGCGAAGCACCAGCGCCGACTCGGGGTTGCCATCAAACGAGCGCGCACAGTGGCGCTGTTGCCGTACACGCCGGAACACACGCGCACCCGGTAAGCAGCCCGCCATTGCCGTGGCCCGCTAACGGTTGCTAAAGGCAGCGCGCCGCAGTGCTTGTCAAGGTTTAAGCGCTCTTCTTCACCAGCCAGGGCGTCTGCTCCTTGCCAAACGCGCTGATGCGAGTTGCAGCGTAGTGCGTTACCGGGCAAACTGCTTTCACATCGGCGCCGGCGCTCGCGCCAAGCCCGCCCTTCGGAAGCAGGGATAGCGGTGCGCGACAACGGCGACTGAGCGATTGCTTGCCACCCTGTTGCCTCCTGACGCCTCATACTTCAAGGTCTTCCCATGCCACGCAGAAAGTCCGGTCAGTCAAACCGACGCGCCCAACGCATAATCGCCCGTCCTCTGGAGCATCCGGCGGAAGAGGGGCAGGCGTTGATCTTTGGCTGGGGCACCCACCTTTCGCGGCGCGAAAAGGACACGATAAAGCGACGAGCGGTAATAACCGGCGCCAGCTTCGTTGCCGCTCTCATCGCCCTCATTCTGCTCTATGCGTACCTGAATGAGTATGTGCTCCAAGCACGCGCTACCGTGGCACGGGTAGGGACGACCAACATCTCCGCCAGCACGTATGCCACGGCGTTGGGCACAGAACTCGCCCACCGCGTCTACTACACGCGTCAGGTGCAGCAGATTCTCCCTAAACTCGTCAGCGAAGCGGCAGAAGACCCCGCCACCTTGAGCAACGCGACCAGCCGGCTGCTGGCACAACAAGAACAGCAACTGCAATTCCTGCCCAGCTACACGTTGGAGCAGATGGTCGAGGCCATTATCGTACGCCAAGAAGCCGCTGTGCGCGGCTATACCTATTCGGAAGCCGAGCGGGAGGAAGCCACCGCAGCCTACCTCGGCGCACTTAGCGAAGCGCAGTTGCGCAACAGCATTCTCTCGTTCATCTCTCCTCCTGCGCCTGAGATCATTCCGGTGACCGCCGATGATGAGATACGGCAGTCCGATCAGATGCTAATGCGGGCAGAGCTCTTGAGCAGCCAGTCAGCCGCAGCCACGGCGACGGCGCTTCCCGTAACCCCGTCGCCTGCCGCCGCGCCGGTTACGTCCACCCCGATTGTACCCACGCCAGCGCCTGCCATGGACGCCCGCGTGGAAGCCTATCTTGCCGGTACCGGTATGTCGCGTGAGACCTTCGCTGAGCGGGTGCAAGACGCCTGGTGGCGGCAGCGCTTGGAACAGGACGCCATTGCCGCCGTGCCCGCCAGCCAGTCACAGGTCCATGCCCGCCACATACTACTTACGACTGAAGAAGATGCCGCACTCGCCAAGGAACGCCTGGAGGCCGGCGAGGACTTTGCCGAGCTTGCGGCGGAAATGTCATTGGATCCCAGCGCGAAAGAAAACGGTGGCGACCTGGGCTGGTTCCCCAAGGGCGTTATGACCCCCACCTTCGAGCTGGTAGCCTTCGAGCTGGCAGCCGGACAAACCAGCGATCCAATTCAGACGCCGTTTGGATTCCATATCATCGAAGTCCTGGAAAAAGCCGACGACGTCCCGATAGAACCCAACGCCTTGTCCCAACTGCAGCTACGGGCGTTCAGTCAACTCCTCGCCGACCGCAAGGTGGAACTCAACGTCGAGCGACTGCTCACGCAAGACATCGCTGTCTGGGCGCAACGCCACATGCCGCCGCTGCCGGAACTGCAATAGCCGTCCGGGGGTCGAATACTCCGTTCATGCTTCGACTGGCTCAGCACGAACGGGGTGAATCCTACTTACGATCAGCCGGGCCGCCTCTACGTCCCTTCACCCTTCGACGCGGCTCAGGGCGAACGGGAGAGGATAGCTGACGTGCGTTTCCCTTACCATTCGTGCTGAGCCGAACTTCCCATGACTCTCTCTTCCGTTCGTGCTGAGCCGAACTGCCCGTGACCCTCTCTTCCGTTCGTGCTGAGCTTGTCGAAGTATGAACGGAGTCCGACGTGCTCAACAACCACTATCCTACCCCCACTCCCGCACACCCTTCGACTCAGCTCAGGGCGAACGGGAGAGGATAACTGACGTGCGTTTCCCTTACCATTCGTGCTGAGCCGAACTTCCCATGACTCTCTCTCCCGTTCGTGCTGAGCCGAACTGCCCGTGACCCTCTCTTCCGTTCGTGCTGAGCTTGTCGAAGTATGAACGGAGTCCGACGTGCTCAACAACCACTATCCTACCCCCACTCCCGCACACCCTTCGACTCAGCTCAGGGCGAACGGGAGAGGATAACTGACGTGCGTTTCCCTTACCATTCGTGCTGAGCCGAACTGCCCGTGACCCTCTCTTCCGTTCGTGCTGAGCTTGTCGAAGCATTGGTGGGAACGGCGTGGTACGTGACAGTGCAAGTCGATGTCAAACTTGCCCTTGGAAAGGCCCAAGGGCAACGATATGCCTTGGGACTAAGACGATAGGTTCAATTGATAGAAGCGCCAAATACGCATCGAGAGTAGAAAACGCTCTTCCTTAACGAAAGAACCGCTCAACGTCTGCAAAATCCCCAGCCCGCCGCGCCGGAGGCAGTGAGTTCAGGATCATCTTGCCGTAGAACTTTGAGTGGATGCGCGCGTCCAGCAGCACCATCACGCCGCTGTCTTCCGGACTCCGAATCAGTCGGCCAAAGCCCTGCTTGAGATCGATGACTGCTTCCGGCAGCATCAAGTCGCGGAACCAGTTGCCGCCGGCATTGGTTACCGCATCCAATCGGGCTTGGGAAAGCGGGGATGGCGCGGAAAATGGCAGGCGGTCGATGGCCACGACCGAGAGCGCCTCGCCCGGCACGTCCACGCCTTGCCAAAAGGACTTGGTGGCGCAGAGCACCGCGTTGCCGTCCTCCTGGAACACGCGCAGCAGTTCCCTTCGCGGCATCTCCCCCTGGCGTAAGCAGAGCATCTGATCGCCGACGCGCCGCGATAGCTCCCGGTAGCAGTGTTCAAGCGCCCGATAGCTGGTGAAGAGCAAGAAGGCCCTGCCCTGGGAGGCAACCACCAGGCGTTCCAACCGATCGACCAGGGCCGCCAGATAGGCATGCGCTGCCTCCCCTTCCCAGCGCGAGGGAGGCTCGGATAGTTCGCGCGGCCGCGGCGCCCAAATGAGCGCCTGCTCTTCGAAGATAAAAGGGCTTTCGCACATAGCCTCCCGATAGTTGCCGGCCCCCACGCGCGAGGCGAAGAATTTCATGCTGCCGCCCACGGCCAGCGTCGCCGACGTATACACAGTTGCCTGTGTCCGTTCGACCACCTGGGCAAGGTGCTCTGAGACGTCGATAGGCGTGTAGTGCAACTGGATGCCGCTGCGCCCCTCCTCAACATAGCGGAGCGAACCCCGCTGCGTCGGTGCGCAGAAGCGATCCACGCGGTTGATCACGGAATCCACCTGCTCGATGTGCTTCTGCAGCTTCGCCTCTTCCTCCTCACTCGGCATCTGGGGCAAGCGCACTTTGAGGTGTTGGTAGTAGCGATTGAGAACGCTGGTGACCGGTTCTGCGGCGAATTCCAGGGGTTCCGGCACCGCAACTTGCCGGCTTCCCCAGTCGCCACGACCCTTATTCAGCAATAATGCCGTGAACTGCTCCCAGTACGTTGCGACGCCCCGCTGGAGCGCATCGCGCAGGCCCTCCAGGCCCGGTTCTTCGGGAATGAGGCGCGTGATGCTGCGCGGCGTCAGCGTATCCGTGAACGCCGCGTAGGCGAAGTTCTCAAGCTGGTGCGCCTCATCGATAATGAGGAACGCATGTGGGGGCAGGATTTCGGCCAATGTGCTGAGGCAGAGCAACGCGTGGTTGCAAATGACAATGTCCGCCCGTTGCAACTGTTTGCGCATGGCGAAATACCAGCATGAGTTGTCGTGAAAGTAGCGGCAGCGCCGTCCGATGCAATCGGTATCGGTAGCGATAGTGCGTTCGCGGAGTTCCGCTGAGAGCGTAAAGCGTAGCTCGTCTACGTCGCCGGTCGTCGTCTCCCCCAGCCACGCCGTCATCCCCGCCAGTCCCTCCGGCGGTATGAGACTGCCGGTAACCTCATCCAGCTTGAGCTTGCAGGCGTAGTTCCCCAGCCCTTTGGCCACGATGGCGTCGAACGTAATGCCAAACGGAGCAAGGAGCTCCTGCACAGCCGGCACGTCTTTGAAGAAGAGCTGGTCTTGCAGCACTTTGGTTGCCGTAGAGATGATGATCGGGCCGCAGTCCGGGTCGGCGCGCCGGGCCAAAACCGCCGGGATGAGATAAGCGAGACTCTTTCCCACACCGGTGCCGGCCTCTACCACCAGGTGACGGCGTTCCGCTAGGGCCCTGCTGATGGCAGACGCCATGGCGTGCTGCCCCGCGCGGTGCTCCCACCCGGCGCGCACCAACAGCCCGTTTGGGCCGTAGATGGCGTCGATGGTTGTGCTGTCCAAGTGAAAAGATGGCGCGAGCGGCGGATCGGCAGAAGACATACAGATATTTGTCCCGGCGCATATGGCGATGACAGCATTTGCAATTATCTCATTCTAGCACGCCAACACTTGGCAACCGGAGACGGCTCGCCCTCCGCGTGGGCCGCGTTGCGGCAGAAGATTCGCATAATTCTACTTATCAGGCGCACATCACTGTGGTAGGTTTAAATTCAAGCGGCGCGAGGAGCTGCTTCAGGAAATAATGTTGAGGAAGGCGTGTTATGTCCACGCGGCTCTTCGTTGCCGTAGTGACAACAGCGGTACTTGCCGTCGCTCTCTCCGCCTTGAGCCTGGCAACGTATGGCGTGCTCGCATTCAGTTTGCACGCGCAACTCGATCAGAGCCTGGCCGCAGAAGGCCAGCAGTTGCGCGACTACTTTCTGACGTCTGCGGATTCCCCTCTTGTAGGCAACACGTTGCCGGTATCCACAGAACCGTTTGAAGCGGTCGCGCCAACGGGATCAGCCTTTCAACTCAAAGCATCTGACGGCCGTGTGCTCGCCCAATCAGTCGGCAGACGCACCGGACCGCTCGACAACAGCGCCTATGGCGCGACCGGCGCGCGGCCGCAAGCACTCGCCTATGAAACCGTTGAGCACGCGAACACCCGGTTCCGCATCTACTCGCTTCCCGTACCCTTGCCGGCACAATCAGAAGGCATGCTCCAAGTGGCGCGTCCGCTGGCTCCGGTTGAGCAGACTCTCGCGCACCTGCGTCTTGTTCTCGTAGTTGGCGCCGGTGTCGGCCTGCTGCTCGCCGTGGGTCTGGGACTACTAATCGCGCACATTACCGCGAAACCAATCGAAGACGTGGCGAGCGCTACGGCGCGCATTCGGGCGTTTGGCGAAGAGGATGAGCGCCTCGTGTCACCGGGACATCTCCAAGAACCGCAGTGGCTTGTGCAAAGCCTCAACAACCTGCTCGATCGCGTTGTGCTCGCCGAGGCGGCTGCGGGCGAGGCCTCAGCATTCCGCGCCCAGTGCGCCGGCTACATCCAGCAGCAACTGGGGCGACTGGTTGCGCAGCAGCACAGCCTCAACGACTTTCTGCGCAGTGAGTTGCGTCCCCGCGATCCGAGTGCGCTTGAGCTGCCGCCACAGCAGCGCCGCACTCTGGGGACATTCTTGCATAGCGAACCGCGCGGGTGGATGGCAGCCTACGACGACGTCGTCGTTTGGCTTGAATCGCAGACGGAAGCGCTCGAGCGCTGGGTGCGCCATCTGCCGCTCTACGTGGGCGCGCAAGAAGGACTCGATCTAAAGCGTGAAGAGGTGTCGCTGGCACCGTTGCTTCATAGCCTCTGCGAGGAAAAACGCGAACAGTACGAGAATTCTCTGCACATTTCGAGCCACTTGCCGTGCACACCGCGGCTTCACGGCGACCCCGGTGGGTTGCGCGACGCGCTGGCCGCCCTCATAGACAATGGATGCATGAATACGCCGCACGGCGGGACCGTAACCGTAACGCTGCATTGCTCAGACGATACCGCGACGATTGCGGTGACCGATACCGGCGCGGGCATCGCGCCGGACGATCTCCCGCACATCTTTACGCGCTTCCATAGTGCCTCCATCTCTGGCAGCGGCCACGGTTTGGGCCTGCCCTTCGCGCATGACGTGATAGTGCAGCACGGCGGCACGCTATCGGTCGAGAGCGCGCCGGGAGAAGGCAATAATTTTACCGTGCGCTTGCCGCAGGAGGGGAGCGGTGGGCAGTAAGCCGTACGACCCCTTTCAGGGCCGCAAGCGCACGTGGCGGAGTCGGCTCATGGTTCCCGGCGCAATTGCCGCGATACTGCTCGTCGTGGCGGCTGGGACCACCCTCACGGTGATAGGCGTCATGCGCCTCTTGGATAGTCCGAGCGCTGCCGAGACCGGAATTGGCGCCTCTCCAATCACGCGCGCCGGTGCGACGGGCGATCAGCGACCCATCGTCCCGCTCGCCACCGTCGCCCCCACGGCTGTGCCGACAACGTTACCTACCGTCATGCCCACCGTCATGCCCACGGCGGTTCCTACCGCCATCGCCACACCGCCGCCCACGCCGACGCCGCCGGCCGTAGTAGCGGAAGAAACGCAGAATACGATAGGGGACGTGTTCGAGCGGCTAAAGGGAAGCGTCGTGCGCATATCAACGGACTCCGACTCTGTCGGGATCGGCCAGCCCTATGGAGAGGCCGGCTCCGGCTTTGTGATCGACGAGGCGGGCCACATCTTGACGAACTATCACGTCATAAAGGACGGCAGAGAGCTGCGCCTTACGCTTGATGACGGTACGCCGCTCGGGGCAAGAGTCATAGCCACCGACCCGGGATCCGACATTGCATTGCTGCAAGCCAACATCCCACCGGACAAGCTCGTCGTCGCCCCACTTGGCTCCTCCGCTGCCGTCAGAGTGGGCGACCAAGTCATCGCCATTGGCAGTCATTTCTATGTCTACCGCAACACCATGAGCCCGGGTCACGTGTCCGGCTTGGGGCGTCCCTACGCCTTCTCCGGGCGGACCATTACGGGCATGATTCAGAGCGATGCGGCCATAAACCGCGGGAGTTCCGGTGGGCCGCTCATTGACTTGAAGAACGGTGAAGTCATTGGCATCAATACGGCAATCGCCACGCAAAACTTTGCCGGCATCGCGTTGGCGTTGCCCATTGACCTAATCAAACGCATCCTACCCGACTTACTGGCAGGCAAGACGCCGAAGCACGCCTGGCTCCCAATCCACGGCGCCAGCATCACGCCGCAGCTCGCCAATCAATGTAATCTTCCCGTTGATTACGGCGTAATCGTTTATGGCATTCTGCCCGGCTCAAAGCTCAACAACGACATCTTTGAAACCGGCGCTAACGGCGACATTATCGTCAGCATCGACGACGTACCGGTCAGAGAGCTGAACGACCTGAGCAAATACATCGACGCCTACAAGAAGCCCAGTGAAACCGTGGAAATTCGCGTTATCAGCGAGCGCAAGTACAACAAACTCTTGAAAGTTACGCTGGAGGAATGGCCGAACAAAAAGGTCTCTCCTCTTACTCAGGCCGTAGACTGCTCCAAACCCACCAGCGAACCGATCAATGCCCCTACGGTGCCGCCCAGCACCGCGGAGACGAGCACAAAGGCCGCCAAAGGCAGATTCATCATCTCCGCTGAGCCGCTGATGCCCGCAATTGCCGCCGCAATGAGGCCGATGGCGGCGCCTCCCACGATGCCGGCCACAATGCCACGGGCAGCCATGCGCTCCGACGACCCCATGGCTGCGGTGTCGGTGGCCGTAGCCTGAGCAGAGTCGGGATTCTCCGCGTCGACGGTGTCGCCGAAAGAGCCGTAGACCAAGCCCAGCGCGGCGCCGTACACAATGTGTAGCACCAGATTGCCGAGAATTGGCAGGAATCCCGCGCCCAGGCCGAATCCGAGGAAGCCCGCGCCTACGAGCGGCAGGAATACTATGAGAGATAGCACCCACGGGAAGAAGGCAAAGGCGAGACCGCGTCCAAGGTCCGTGCCGGGCATGCGCGGCTCGACAAAGTACGCGTAAATGAGGGCAAGGCCCAAGCCGATGACCAGATGGATCGCGATTGCGGCATAGAATACGTCCGTGGTGTACTCGACAATGATGTTATCCGTCAAGCCTTTGAACCAGGCGGAGTACGTCTGGGCGCCTGCCTGTTCTGAGGGCTCGATATTTGCCAGCGCAAAGGCAATGCCGTACGCGACCACGGCGGCGAGAATCATGAGTACGGTGGCAACAAAGCCGGAGAGCACCGCCCGCGCCAGCCAGCCCTGCCGCAATGTCGTTTGCGCGCTTACCATGACCGCTACCTCCTTCCGACGTGAGGATTGCCGCACACGCCGCTATAGCTGCAGGCACTACGCGCATAGAGCAGGAGTGCCTGCTCACTAATTTGCCACCGTGTACTCTACCTCCCGCCTGCTACCGCCAACCGGCAGTAGGACTATTTAAAAAGCATCTCTTGAATCCATAATCATGATAATGCGCCGATTTGTCAACCACTTAAGAGGGAAAAGCCCGCTCTGCCGCTCACAATTCTGGGTGGAGCAATGCGGCACACGCCGCTCGGGAATACTTGAGCGTCGTCTAATGCAGCGCTACTGTGAGCTCAGAATGTCTGTGCCCCGCAGGATGCGCGCCGCCTGCAAGGCAAGCAACACCGTGCCAAAA
Source organism: Chloroflexota bacterium (assembly GCA_965221905.1). Taxonomy (GTDB): domain Bacteria; phylum Chloroflexota; class UBA11872; order VXOZ01; family VXOZ01; genus VXOZ01. The sequence goes on along the minus strand of OZ244922.1, from coordinate 816,666 downwards.
TTCAACATGCCGGCAAGCACAAAGGGCAACGGCGCAGCCAGGCCGATGAGAATGCCCGCGGCCATGGTGCCGCCCAGGTTCCCGAACGTCCACGCCGCCTCAGTTACGGCGGTAAGACGCCCTTGCTCGTTTCCATCTCCCGACACGCGCACGAGCGACGGCATCAGCGAGGCAAGCCACTGACCCCCCAGGCTCGTGAAAATCGCCGACACGGCAAGCAACATGGCGTTATCCACGAACAGCGCGCAGCCAAACGGGCCGAGGGCGAGCGTGAGACTGCTGGCTATCACCGGTATGGCCCTGCCAATGCGATCGGAAAGCCAACCGACCACGAGGCCGGTGGACCCTGTTACCAACGCGCCGACGGTGGCATACAAGGCAACCGCCGTCACCGAGTCTGTCAGACGGAAGATGAGCAGAGGGAGCATCACCGAACTCGTGCCGAGCCACCAGGTGGGAAGAAAGCGAATCCCAATGAGACGCAGGATGAGCGGGCGCCGCCACAAGACCTGGTAGGAACGAAGCATCTCCCACGCGGACATCGACTGTACCTGTTCCAACCGAATTGGCGGCAGGAAAATCACGCCGAAGAACACAAGCACGAGATTCCCCACCAGCATCACGATGCCCAAGGTGCGAAAGCTAAGCTGATCGGCAATTGGGCCTGCTGCCAAGTTGCCCAGCGCGCTGCCAATAGTCGGCCCGGTAAAGTAGAGCGCCCCCATCAAGCCCATACTTCCCAACGGCGCAACCAGAGCGAGATAGGCGCGGGAAGAGGTGGTGCGCAGCGTAAAGAGAGCGCCATACAAGAGCGCCAACAACACGAGCAGCCGCGTGTCGGACACCATGAACATGAGCCCGCCGATGCTCACCGCCGTCATGCCCAACAACAGGATGTACTTCGCCCCCACACGGTCCGCCAGCAAACCGCTGGCAAAGAGCACGACAATGCGCACGACGTTCTGGACCGAGAAGAGCGTGGACGTAAGAATTGGCGATCCGCCGAGCACTTTCTCAACGTAGACAGGAAAGAGCGTTCGGCCCGGCGCACCCAGTGTGGCGTTGAGGAAGAAGATCGTCAGAAAGAGAACAAGCGGCTTGAGGTACCGGTGCTCCGAGAGCGGGGAGCGTTGAGCGGCGTTGTCAGTTGAGGCCATGCGCCAGTGTCATTCGTGAGTTGGATGTTCGCATACGTTATGGTTGGGTGATGTGAAGCCGAAACTGTGCACCAGGGCCAATTCTACACGACGGTCCTTGTAGCGCGGGGGCTTGTCCCCCGCCTCTGTGCTTAACGCGTAAACAGAGACTGCGGCTGCGGACTGGGCAGCGGTCTGCCTATTGAGGCAGTCCCATCCTAGAGGACAATATCTACCGGATCGCCGTTCTGCTCCAACGACTCATATGTCGCCCAGGTGACGGTCAGGGCAATGCGCGCGTCTTCCGCGCTCGCCTGCACCGGCTCCTCGCCCCGAATCGCCCGTATCGCGTGCTGCGTCAAGAGCAGTTGACTGTCACCGCTATACGGCCCGAACTCCGTGACGGCGCCGCCCTCGCGGAGAATCTTGAAGCCGTCTCGGGGGCGGCTCGGTGCTAACGCTCCCTGCGGCCCGAGAATATCATCGATGCGTCCTTGCGGCTGCACGCCCGGCGGCAAGCCCCACGAGATGCTGAATGCGGCCAGGTCGCCACTGCCGAATTCCAATGCAACCGTGGCCGTATCCGGCGCTTTGTGTTGGAAGTGGGCAATCTCCGGCCGGTCTTTGGCAAACGTAAACCCGTGGGCGCTCACCCGCACCGGGTCTGTGTCCGTAAGCCAGCGCCAGTAGTCGAAGAAGTGGGTCATGAAGTCGTTGAGCGGGCCGCCGTTGCCGCGATCCATGTCGTGCATGGCAAGCTTGGGCCGAATGTGGGTGGCCGAATGCATGCGAAACATGAGCGGGCTGCCGAGGGCCCGGTCGCGTACACACTGGCGCACCGCCGCGGGCGCGTCCCCGAAGCGGCTTTGAAAGTTGATCACAAAGACGACGCCGGATGCCTCCAGCGCGGCAATCATGCGATCTGCCTGATCCAGCCGCATGGCAATCGGCTTCTCGCTCAACATGTGCTTGCCGTGCTCGGCGGCAAAGACCGTCACCTCTTCGTGATAGAACGCCGGTGTGCAGATAGAGACCACGTCGATATCATCGCGCTGCACTGCTTCATGATAGTCGGTAAACACGTGAGGGGCATCGTACGCCGCCGCAAGCTCCCGGGCACGGTCTTCGAGCACGTCGACGACTGCCACCACTTCCGCCTCTCCGGACGCCGCCCAAGCCTTGGCGTGGGCATTGCCCCGCGCACCGGTGCCGACAATGCAGACACGTAACTTGCCGTTAGCCATGTGTAATGTGCTCCTATTTAGTCGGTGAACCGAACGGTCAGTACTTTCTATTTCGATTTGGCGTCAAATCTGCGGGGCCAGTCAGTGCTCATCTAACGCGTAGCACATGCTTTAGCATGGGGGAAGGATACACTCATGTCAACGCGCGGCGGCGTCCCCACCCCGGCCCGTGTACCTGCACTCTTGCCGCTCCCAGCAATTCCAAAGCTCTCCTGCTTTGTCGTTTTGGTGCCTAGCTCTTCGTGCTGAAATCCTTTGCCCGTTCGTGTTGAGCCTGTCGAAGCATGAACGGATTACGGACAGTCTATGCGATCTCGTATCCTACGCCGTTGCCCTTCGACAGGCTCAGGGCGAACGGCTTGTGTGCTCAGGGCGAACGACTTGTGTGCTCAGGGCGAACGGCTTTGGCGCTCACGCCAGACGGCTTTGGCGCTCAGCGTGAAAAGCCTTGGCAATTGGGAGAACGCGTCTGGTACATGCGGCAAACAGATCAAGGTGTGCCTAGAACTATCTCACAAATCGGTTCGATAGCCGATTTGTGCTTCGACATGGGCTTCGCACAGCACTCAGCACGAACGGATTCTCGCCTTTTCCGTTCGCCCCCGTATCGTGTCGATACGCTGTATCGAGTACGGGGCAAGCTCTGAGCCTGCCTGTCCTGAGCTTGTCGAAGGGTCGAAGGGCAGGTCTACACCGAGCGATGTATTTATGAGATACGTTCGAGGCGGTTTCCCATCGTGAAGTATTGGGAAGCCGGACACGAGCATACGGCCATCAAACGTCTCTCATAAGAGACTGTTTCCTTACCACCGCGGTCGCATTGGCAGCCAGCTCGGATCTCGCTCCTGCATGGCGGAGACATCGTCTCGGCCCCCGGCTTTGTTCTGTTGGTAGCGCTCGTGCGCCGCCTGCAACCGCTCCTCGTCAACCTCCACGCCCAAGCCCGGTCCCGTCGGCACTGGAAAGGCGCCATCCACGAACTGCAGCGGCGCGCCCTGCACAATGTCGTCCTCTTCATTCCACGGATAGTGCGTATCCGAAGCGTAAATCAGATTGGGCGCTGCCGCGGCCCAGTGTGTCATCGCCGCCAGCGAGATTCCCGTGTGGCTGTTGCTGTGTTGGGAGATACCGAGGCGAAAGGTCTCGCAAATCTTGGCCAGCGTAAGCGAATCCTGCATGCCGCCCCAGTGGTGGTGGTCGGCCAGCACCACCTGCACCGCATCCATCTGGACAGAGGGAGCGATATGGGTGAAGGCAGTTACGACCATATTTGTTGCCAGCGGGATCGGCGTTGCCTGCGCCACGGCTGCCATGCCAGCCAGGTCCGGCGCCGGGTCCTCGTAGTATTCCATGTCCAAATCTTCAACCCAGCCCGCAAAGCGAATGCTCGTCTCCACCGACCAAATGGCGTTCGGATCGATGCGCAGTTGGTGCTGGGGGAAGCGCTCGCGGAGTTGACGCATCGTCTCGGCTTCCGCTTCCGGCGGCAGCACGCCCCCTTTGAGTTTGAGGGTCTCAAAACCGTAACGCTCCACAAACGTCTCCGCTTGGGCCACGAGTTGCTCCGGACTCATGGCCTCGCCCCACTCGTCGTCGCCCGCGTACTTATAGAAGAGATACGCCGAGTAAGGCACGGTATCGCGCACCTTGCCGCCGAGGACATCACAGACAGGTCTGCCGCCGGCTTTTCCCAGCAGATCGAGCATGGCCGTCTCGTACGCGGCAAAGACCGGAGGGTTGTTGATGAGGATACGCAACCGATTGAAGAGCGCGGGATCCAGGCCTTTCACAAGGGAAGCAGCGCCCTGCAGCTTCCGCAGAATATCCTCACCGCCATAGGTCTCGCCCCAGCCCACACAACCGTCGTCCGTGGTAAGGCGCACGATTGAGCGGAGTGCAACGGGCTCGTGGACGCCCCAAGAGTTGCGTAACGGAGGATCGCTAATGGCAATGGGAATGACGTCAACATCAACGATGCGCATCGGTTTCCGTTCTCCTCTTTGGTGCTAAGCCTTCTTGCTCCGATTAGGGGTTCGTAAAAGCTGGGAATAGCCGTTCGTGGTGAGCCTGTCGAACCATGAACGGCGCTTCGACAGGCTCAGCGCGAACGGAAGTTACGGTCTTATATCAGGGTTGAGAGTTTCACACGCTCGCCGGTTTCCCCTGATTGTCTGGCCGCAACGAGCATGCCGATGATTTCGAGCATCTCCGCGTGTGGGATTGGGTTCTCGCGGGTCTGGATCATGCGCACAACGGCGCGCATCTGCTCGGCGTAGAAAAAATTAGAGTCCCGCACGGCAATCTCGGCTTTGCCCTCCGTGCCGTATACGTTCAGCAAGAACCCATAGCGCGCACTGCGAATTATCTGCATGGTGACGGCGCGGCCATCTGTATAGCGCATGTGGACGATGTCGTACTCGTCGGTGTATTCATTGCGCACCCACGCGATACCGGGACCCATCACCGTGTAGAAGAGCTCTGCCGCATGGATGCCGTAGTAGACCAGTTCGTTCGGGCCGGTTGCCACGGCTACTCGGAGGTCGCCGACAAGCTCCTTCTCTTGCGCCTTGAATTCCAGCACTTCGCGGGCGAAGCGGAGGGCCGACGACGACATCAGCGGTGTATTGTGGGTCTGGGCAAGCGCTATCATCTCCTGCGCATGCTCTACGCTCAGCGCGAAGGGCTTATCCACAAACGTCGGTACGCCGGCCTCCAAATAGGGCCGCGCCAACTCCAGATGCGTATCGCCGGGATCCTCGAGCACCAGCACGCCGTCGGCTTTGCCGATCGCCGCAGTAGGATCGTCCAGCACCGTTTCCAGTCCAGCGTCGGCGGCAAATTCCTCAGCTGCCGCGCGGTCGCGGTCCCAGACCATGGAGATGCGGGCCACGCCGTTCAGGCCCTGCCCATTTGGATTCTCTTTGTTGATTAGCTGGGAAAAAGAACGGGGATGCTGCGGGCTGAGCCCGATGATGGCAAGATCAAGCATGGAACGCTTCCTTTCAAGCAGATGATGCGATTCGGAGTTGCCACTTGTGGTTGTGCCTAATAGTACTCTACTGAGAAATCTCGTAGAGAAGATTTGACATAGCAATTCGCTCAGGCCATCCAGGCTTAGTGCACACGAGCCCCCGGCCGGTCAGGATATGAGACTCAACGCACTCACCCTCGCCGTCAGGGTCATTGCGAATTCGCACTCGACGCCAGTCACGGCAACGCCGTCGGTGTATATGTCTATCTTGACAGTGTTATTGTAGATTTCTCTGTTCCTGAACACAATAGGCGTCAAGGGCAGCCGAGCATTGGATCAAGGAAGGGAAGTACGCCCTGAACTGGACTCGGCTGTCGTGCCATCGGTTCGTGGCCAACCGGGTGCGTCTGTCTCTGTTTGTCCTGGCGTACAACCTTGGGTACTTCCTTCGCCGGTTATGCCTGCCCAAGGCGGTCAGGCACTGGTCGCTGCGGAGCGTGCAGGTCAAGCTGATCAAGATGGGAGGCCGTCTGGTACGGCACTCCCGGCTATTGATCTTTCAGTTGTCCGAGGTGTCGGTTCCTCGAAGGTTGTTCCAGGGAGTGTTGGATCGTATCGGCCGGTTATCGCTGGCGCCAAGCTGAGGGAGGGTACAGCCACGATCTTGCCAAGAGGGAGAGCGCTCCAGGGAGTCGGCTTGTCTTCAATGCGGTTTCACCCCACTGGCGGGGGCCCAAAGACGGCAAAGATGGACAAGAAACATGGTTCACGGCAAGAATCGCATCCGTTATTGGATTGACCGGAGATTGACTGGCCTGCAGAACCTGACTATTATGATACCATCTCGTTTGGATTGCCTTTTGAGCCTGAAGACTCCCAATATGGGAAATGCCGGATACACTGGCGCGACGGGGCGTAAGCGGCTTCGCGCCCCGGGAAGCTCAGACGGAGGCTGAGCTTCCACCACTCGGCCATCCTGGAGTTCGACGTCCCCAGCTATCGGACCGGGGCAGCTCAGAAGCGCATTCAACAGGAGGTCTACCGGCAAAAATAATAGACGCACACCGGCAACAATAGTTGACGCCGTTCAAGAGGAGAACAGGGAATGAATGGGCAAGTATTGGATTACTCCACTCAAACCAACTCGGGACTGATCACAGGGGATGACGGCAACCGATATAACTTTGTCGGGACCGATATGGAAAGACCAGGCCGCTCCCAACCGGGGAATGCGGGTGGATTTCGAGGTGCAGGACAGCGATGCTGTAGCCATTTACCGTGCTACGCCGGCCCCCGGCGCCGGCGGGATTGGCGGCGCTCTCGAGGGCGTGATGGGCTCCGAGAAGACCAAGGTGGTTGCCGGGCTGCTGGGGATATTCCTTGGCTGGGCCGGCGTCCACAAGTTCTACCTGGGCATCAAGAGGCCCGCAATAATACAGCTGGCAGTTGGCGGCGGCGGCCTAGTGCTGGCTAATATTGTAGGCAGTGCATTCATGGCTTTGGGGATGTTCGGCATTGGCCTCTTCATTGGGATTTTGATGTACGTGGTTGGCTATGCTGCTCTGATGGCGGCTGGCGTACTTGGGTTGGTGGAAGGCATTATCTACCTGACCAAGTCGGATGAAGACTTCCAGAGTATCTACGTTACCGGCAAGAAGCAGTGGCTTTAGTCCGACGCGAGCGGAGTGTCGGCGTGTCGGGTGTATGTTGGGCGTGGTGGGTCTCCACCGCGCTCGCTACGCTCGCGCGTCCCCTCCCGTCTGTGTCGCGGCGCTGGCCGTGCTGATCGCCCTTCTCCTGGTTGCATGCGGGTTAGGGTCTCTGCCAGAAGAAATGCACTCGATTAGGTGGCCGGTATCTACGTGAGGCAGCGGAAGACAAGCCCCCGCGCTACACTTAGCCATCACCTCCTATGTCGCACATCAATGTCATTCCGAGCGCAACGAGGAATTTTAGATTTCAGTCCGCCCTCAACGGCAACTGGGCGGCATCGACTTTGACCGAGATTACAGATCATGTAGAAAAGCAAGAGAGCCGGTCAAGATGCCGAATGGGAACGGCATAGTAGAATTTGAGAATAGGCAATGACCACATGTCTTGCTTCAGCCGCGGCAGCGAGCGACTTGGAAAGCATAGAAGATGTATCCCCGCTTTTTATAGGGGAGGGATCATTCTAGCCAGGAACGGCAGCACCGTCATGCCCGACCTGTCCTGTGGAAGGGGACACCGGCCAAGGTGGCCGTAGTCGCCGTCCCGAATAGCAACGCCGCCGTCCTCAGCCTCCAGAGGACGGACTCCGACACGGCTGGGCGCGGGTATCGCCTGGCGACAGCTGCTATCCGATAGTAGTGTGAAGGACGGTTGTCCGGCGGAGTCAAGTCAGGCAGTGCGACCCGAGAAGGAAGGTAGGCCATTGTGAGTGTGGTGACAGCAGTGGCGGCCCTTGCCGCCATCGGCTTGCTGTTCGCGATAGACCTAGGCGGGGCAATCGCCGCAATCGGCTTTCCTGACTTCCGGGAGTTGGACCGGAAGCAACTGGTGGTCGGGGGCTTCGGCACGATAGGCGTAGTCGCGGCGCACTTGGTCATTTTCGTGCTGTGGCTGTGGCCCAAGTACCGGCCCCCGCAGGCGACGGAGGCGCATCGGTCCCCATGGTACTCGGGAACCCTGCAGCCCGATTCAATGCCCGCGGCGGCGGTATCTGCACTGGGAGGCCACATGATATGGAGCCCGACGATGCTGGCCTCCATCATCGAGATGTGCCAGCGCGGCACGCTGCGAATCGAGGCCATCGGAACAACGCTGGGCTTACTGTATCGGCTGTCTTGGCAGGCTCCCGTACAGTATGACTGGGAGCGAACGATATGCGAAAGCATGCCGATGCGTGCCACGACGGTTGGTACGCTCCATGAAGCGATAAAGAAGCGCGAGGATGCCATCGGCGACCAGATAGGGGACTACCTGCAGCATCGCGGCCTTTTCCATGACAATCCGGTGCGAGTCAGGAGGGAAAACTTCGGCGATGCAATCGGATGGGGAATGCTGGCCGGCACCTTGATGGGCGTTGGCAGCGGACTTTGGGCGGCTGTATGGCTGGACCAGTGGTGGGTGAACGTCCTGATCGGCGCGTTCACAGGCCTCGTATACTTGATGATGGCGCCGTCGATACCAACGGGCATGGTGCCGACAACGCAGAGGGGAGCACATGAGAAAAGTCAGTGGCGAGGCTGGCAAGAGACTATGGCCGGACCTGCCCCGCCCGATGCCCGGAACAAAGCTGATTCCATATTGCCCTATGCTGTGGCGCTGAATGTGGCCCAGCCATGGCTCAACGTCTCGGACTCAGCTCCGCCGTGGTTCGGATCCGGCAGCGCATCCTCCCTGCAAGGCGCCGACCTGGACGCGGCCTATCGCGGTTTCATGCACGCGCCGGAATGGTGGCTGACCGGACGGTCGGGCGATGCGGCAAAAGCGGCCGCGGGACTGGGTTACGAGGTAGAGCGTGAGCTGCGCCAATCGGAGTCGCCGGATACCGGGAAGGCCGTGCACAGGGAGACCGCCGACGAAATCCAGGACATAGCGCGTGAGCCGGATTCACAGCGCAGTTCTCTGGAAGGTGCGCCGTCACCGCCATCGGGCGGGTATCAACTGGACAGGGGAGAAACACTGATTGAGGAACCGAAGAGCGGCGGGCGCCTCCGCGGGTGCTTCATATGGGTGGTAAGGCTGTTGGGCATAGGGGCGTTGGTCTTGGTCGTCCTGTTCAGCCTCGACGTGGTATCGCCGCGCGTCAAGCCGTGTTCCTTGAACTCTCCCCGTATCCCCACCCCAGCACAGATTGCGGTGGCCGGCGACCTGTTTCGCGATGAATGCGTGAAGGTCAGTGGCACGGTCGTGTTCCAAGACGCCGACGAGCTAGTGGTGGAGATGAATCGGGGCGAGTACGTGCAGCGAGTTAACGTCCTCGACCCGTCGGAGGTCCTCGAAGCAATCTCCCCGGGCCGCGTGGCGACCCTGGCTGGGCGGCTCAAAGTGGAGGAGGACGGGACATACGCAGTCCACTTCGTACCGGACCATGGATCGGACCGGGGGTGGTGGCGGAACCTCCGGGAAAATCTCCAAGGGTTGTTCTAGGTGGCTGTGGGTGCGACAGCCATTGGTGATGGCTTTCCCACGATGTCGGTTAAGGAGTCATCCCATCCAGGAAGAAGAGCATGAAGCATGACAGTCCCAGTTTTGGTGAAACCGTGGGCTTCGACCTGGACGATGGAACCGACCATCGCGAGGGCCACGCCCGGTTCCGGTCCTGGACCAGGTTCTCCTGGGAGACCAGCGTCTTCAACGGGTCACTGAGTGATGATTTCAGTCCCATTGGGTCTAAGAGTGGAGCCAAAGGATGGGTCCAATGTCCTAGGCGGGTCTCAGTCGTACGCTACGGCAGAAGAGTTCGAGTCCCCGCAGGTCTTAGCTATGAACTGGTGGATCGGGGAGGACGCGAACCGAAACGGACACACTGGGCGCTGGGCGTTAGAGAACACATCCCCTCAATTGAGAGCCCCTCAACTGGCACCTGTATAAGAGCCAATGTTCCGACACCAATGGGTATGGGCTAAGTCCTTCGTTGGGTTACGTCTCTTGCCAGACTCAAGACTCTCAGGTAATACGCTGACTTGATAGGTAGGAGGAGAGTCGGCGTAGGATAAGTTCGCCGCATGCCCTCGTAACACGTAGGGGCACGACATGTCGTGCCCCTACCCTCTCGACTGTGCGTAAAAGCCGCTGTACCGCACTCGCCTCAGGCCAATTCTAAGGCCGCAACAGGCGCTTTATGACTTGACTAATGGTCAATAGAGTGTTATTTAGATAGTTGACAAACCGTCTCTCGAAATCCATCTCTTGCAAGAGTGGAAATCAGAGGCAAATCGAGTTTTTGCAGTTGCGCAGAGGAGGCCAACCATGCGTACCTCAAGACGGCGAATACTCGGAACCGGTATCGGCTTTGCGGGCACTGCGGCTTTGCTGGCCGCGTGCGGACAACCTGCGGCCCCGATGGCGGACGCGCCCAAGGATGAAGCGCCCGAGGCTGAGACCAAAGAGGCCCCCGCAGCGCCCATGGAGGCCACCGAGGTGGTTTACTGGTCGCTCACGTCGGCGTGGGGTTCCTTCAACGAGGAGATCGGCGCGGAACTCGTCGCCGAGTTCAACGAATCATTCGAGGCCTACAACGTCACCACCATTCCCAAGGGCGGTAGAGACCTGCGCGATACGCTACCGACGGCGGTAGCAGGCGGCGCGCCGCCCGACCTGGCGTTTGAGGACCGCTACATTCCCAAGACCATGGCGGTGAATGGCGTAGTCCGTGACATCACGGACATGGTCAAGATGTCGTCCATCATCAACACTGCCGATATGTGGGAGCGCATTCTCAACGACGTCACCTACCGCGGCCATCATTTCGGCTTGCCGTGGTCGGCGGACGTGCGCACGTTGTTCTACAACAACGACGCGCTGCTCGAGGTGGGTCTCGACCCGGAGCGTCCGCCCACCTCGTGGGATGAGTTCCACGACGCCATCAACAAGACCTTCAAGAAAGAGGCCGGCAACATTGCCCGTCTCGGCTACGTGCCGTTGTGGGGCAGCGGCGGCTCTCTTGCCGGCTGGATGATCCCCTACTGGCAGCAGGGCGGCGACCTGACGTCAGCCGACGACAGCACGTCCACCATGAACAATGAGATGATGGTGAATGCGTTCGAGCATACGGTGCGCATGTATGACGAGCAGGACGGCTACGACGCCGTCGCGGAGTTCCGAGGCGATGTCCGTACGCAGCAGATCTTCATCGACAGCAAGCTGGCGATGTACTTCGAGATCTACGACATCCCGAACTTCCCCGCCTACCGCGAGGGCTTTGCGGCGCTCAGCTACGGCCTGGCGGTGGAGCCGATTCCACCCGGCGGCACGCCCGCGACCTACGGCGGCGGCGGCTCCAAGGTGATGCCGAACGCCTCCAGCAATCCGGACGGCGCGTTCGCCTTCCTGGAGTGGCTCTACGACGCGCCGCAGGAGCTGCGCTTCAACGACGCCAAGGGCCGCCTGCCGGTGCACAAGGCCGTCGCGAACAGCCCCGAGTGGACCAAGGACGACCCGCTGCGCTTGCAGGCCTCCATCGAGATGGCCGGCGCGCACTGGGTGGTGACCGCTCCCGGCGGCATCGAAATCCTCGGTCTGCACGTGGCGCTGCCGCGCGCGATCTACCAGGGCGAGAAGACCATCCAGGAAGCCATCGCCGAGACCAACGAGCAGACCCAAATCGTCCTCGACGAGACGCTCTCAAACTCGGTGCTGGACTTCTAGGGGGCTATGCGGCAAGTGGGGCAAAACGGCTAAGCTGGTGTGTTTTCCCCAGCATTGCGGCAGGAAAGGAGAAGGGCAACCTGTAGTGGTTGCCCTTCTCCTTTCCTATTCCGCTAGTTCAAACTCGGTTGGCGCTTGCCAGAACGGGAGGTATCGCGGTTTTAGCACCCATTTTCTTGTGTGGCCGAACGGCGACTGGGACAGCGGCCGGATCGTATCGAGAACAGTGACCATCACCCGCGATAGCGGATGACGCCGGGGACAGGCGGCCACTCCGGGATTCCCAAATCCTCATCCATCAGCGGCCCGGATGTCCTGAATTCGCACGCGTCGCAATCCACAGGCGCGAGCGGCGCGTCCGCGCGCACGAAATCCCCCGGCAGCCACAGTGTGCCCTCCGTATTCCACGACCACAGCATGGTGGTTCCGGCCACTGAACTGTAGCGCACGAAAGGCGCAGTCAGGAGCCCCATGAACGTCAGGTGGACGCCGTTCCACTGCGTGCCAACACGGCCCCAATCCGGCGAAAGCGTGTCGATCCCGGCTGGACTATTAGGATGCTGATTAACGCGAGGAAAGGAGACGCAGAGCGTGTGCCAGTCCGCCGGGCCGGAGACCTCGAAGACGCGGGCAGATTCGTCAATTTCGGCAGCGAATCTGCGGTGCGAAGTCACTTGGGTCCAGTCACCGACGCCCGACGCGATTGCTGTATCGACGCACGAATATGCGCCCCAGAGCGTGGAAGTAATCCGCCATCCCACCGGGCGTTGCGCGTAGGACTCCCAACGGACGTTCGACGCGGGCGGCACCGTGCGGGCAGAGGTAGGGTGCGCCGTGTCATCAATCACGAGTAACTGCCGGGTTGGGTCCATAGGAGCAGTCCACCAGCGGCTTTGCGGATGTGTCACAACCGCGCGCGCCAGGCTTGCCAGATCTGCGCCGCGTGAAAGCGCGGCCGCAACGGTCCGTTCGAAATCCGCCGACCATGGATTGAGAGTGTCCAAGGCGATCGCGGCGCGCGCAAACGCCTGAGGCGGCGTGACGGCGATCTCAATGGGAACCTCATCCCGCTCGATAGTCAGCAAGAAAACGCATCCCACAGGACAGCGCAGCAGCCGGGCAGCCACATCATCGGTCCGGGATTCCATTGAGCATTGCTCCTCGCCACTTAACGACCACTACTGCGCAGTCAACCTCTGCTACGCCCAGACGGCGGCCTCTCACAACCAAGCATAGCATACTAACCGCTTCCTTCTTCCCTTGACAGCCAGCCGGGAATACGCTGTACTGTAGCCAAGTTTCGTCTTGAGTATGTTGAAACTTTGGGAGGATACGCGATGACAGACAATGGAAAGCTTGGGGTCGGTGTGGTCGGCATCGGCTGGGTCTCGCATCAGCACATTGACACCCTGGTCAAGAATCCCCACACGGAAGTGGTCGGTCTCTGCAGCGGCAGCCGCGAAAACGCGGAGAACGCCAAGGAAGAGCACGGGCTCGCCAACGCCCACATCTACACCGATTACGAGCAGATGCTCAAGCAGGACAACCTGGACATGGTCTACATCTGCTCCACCAACGAGAAGCACGTGTCGCAGGTGCTGGCGGCGGCGGACGCCGGCAAGCACATGCTGATCGAGAAGCCCGCCGCGCTCAATTGGGAAGACATGAAAACCATCGTGGCAGCAGTGGACAAAGCCGGCGTGGTGGCCTGCGAGGGTTTCGAGCTCCACTGGAGCCCCTACTTCCTGATCGTGCACAAGCTCATCAAGGCCAATGCCTTCGGCAACATCTTCTACGGCGAGTGCGACTATTTCAGCGCCAACTGGCCCCAGTGGTACGTGGGCTACCCCTGGGTGAAGACCCGAGAGCAAGGCGGTTCCGCGCTGGCGGCCGCGGGCTGTCACGCGGTAGACGCGCTGCTCCAATTCATGCCCGGCGAGGTCGATCACGTGGTGGGCCATTGGGGCAACTTCACGAAGACCTTCGATTGGGAAGGCACCGTGCTCAGCGTCATTAGCTACAAGGACGGACGCATCGGCAAGGTCGGCTGCATCCTGGAGGGCAACAACCCCTATTCGTTCAACGTCCGCCTGCACGGCGACCGCGGCACGTTGGTGGGCAATAAGTTCCATTCGGAGACCCTCATCGGCGAGCGCATGACCGAGCAGACCGATTGGGCGACCTTCGAGACGATCATGCCGGATACGCCCGAGGTCGCGCACCACCCCTTCCAGCCGCAGACGGACCACATCATCGACTGCATCCTAAACAACAAGAAGCCGGAAGTGGATATCCACGACGCCTTAAAGATCGACGAGGTCATCTTCGCCGCGGAGCGGTCAGCGGCTTTGGGCGGCACACCGGTCAAGCTGCCGCTGGAGTAGGCATCAAGCACAGGCATACTGCAATCGGCCGTGGTACTTGGCAAAAGCCGAGCAGCGAACGGCGGGGTGAAGTGATTTTCGGTGCACGCTAGTTTGCCAATTATGCCAATCCAGCGGGTGGAAACCTGGATATGGTGATGTAATGCGCTAGAGAGCTTGTTATTTGTGCAGGCGCTCTAGCGCGTTTACTTACGCTGTCAGCCGACCCTGAGCACGAGTTTCATTGCCAAGCGACACCCGACGAAGTCGTCTCTCTCCAGTCAACCTTGTGATACAGTCTTCACGAGCCATAGTAGTTTGACCATTGCAAGGGAAGGCACAACCCCCACACGGAGACTTCTCCGCTACCCCTTCCCCCTTGACGGGGGAAGGTTGGGATGGGGGTGGTTACTCTGTACGGCAAGTTACCGCGCACTACCCCTCCCCTAGATTCCGGCTTTCGCCGGAATGACGATGTCATTCCAGGTCTCCACTTGGAAGCGTCTCGTGACTCTGCTCAACACGTTCCTTAATTTGCACCAGGAAATCCAACAGTCATGACTCTCTTCTCGTCCCGTCGAGAGCGCCGCCTGTGGCTGTGGGTGCTGGCTGTCATGGTAGCGATCTATGCCACCCTGGGTTTGGCGCAAACGCTGGCTGAAACATTGCGGGAGCGGGGCCTGCTGGATATCTCCATCGGCCTCTTCCTCCTCTGCATGTTCCTGGTAGGAGTGACCATCCTCACGCAGGCGCTGAAGGTGCGGCCGGGAGGCGCGGAAGTCGCCGTTGCCATTGGTGTCGCGACTGCTTACCTGCTGGTGTTCACCCGCATGACGGTCCCGACCGAGCGTTCGCACCTCATCGAGTACGGCGTGGTGGGCATCCTCATTTTCGAGGCGCTCACGGAGCGTGCGAGCCAAGGCCGCCGCGTGCCGCTGCCACCCCTGCTCGCCGTCCTGGCGACGGCAACGCTGGGCGTGCTCGACGAAGGCATCCAGGCGATTCTGCCTAACCGCGTATTCGATCCCCAAGACATCCTGTTCAACCTGCTTGCCGGCACCATGGCTGTGGGTTCCAGCGTAGCGCTGGCGTGGGCGCGGCGGTGGACACGGTTGCAGAGGTTTGGTTTGAAATGAGTGGGCCACAGTGGCTGGCAGCGTAAGAGATCCTGCCCGCCTGCTGGCACCCAGGATGGAATACAATGGGGCGGAGGGAAGAGTGCCTCGCTCGCTCCTTCTACGAGAGACCTAAGCAAAGCTAAGGTTACGCCAAGCAAACACAGGATGGAGTCCATTGTATGAGCATCAACTCCGATCTATTGGCACATTGGAAATTCAACGGCGATTGCCGGGACTCTTCCGGCAACGACAATCACGGCGTGAACCATGGTGCCGACCTCTCGGCTGCAGGCCGCGACGGCACGTCCGGCGGAGCAGCCGGATTTGACGGGCGGACTGCCTGCGTAACCGTGCCGAGTGCCAGCGATGCGCTGGCACTCGGCAGCGGCGACTTCACGCTCTCCGCCTGGGTGGAACTGCCGCCCGACGGCGCCAACCTACACGGCGACATCCTCAGCAAGTTCGATCCCGCAACCCGCACCGGCCTGAACTTCGGTACCTTGAATTACGCCGGAGTCACCGCCGCGCAGGCACACCACCGCAATCTGCACTTCGGCATCGACGACGGCCTGCAAGAGCCGTCATGGGCCGACTGCGGCCGGCCGGGAAATAACCTGCGCGTCTACTCCCTGGCCGTCTACAACGGCGACCTCTATACGGGAACG
The DNA here is from genome assembly GCA_965221905.1 of Chloroflexota bacterium. Taxonomy (GTDB): domain Bacteria; phylum Chloroflexota; class UBA11872; order VXOZ01; family VXOZ01; genus VXOZ01. The sequence goes on along the minus strand of OZ244922.1, from coordinate 800,815 downwards.
TTCGAATGGGGTGCGGACGAATCCGGTCACATGTACCGTTACGCGGGCGGCCAAACGTGGGAAGACTGCGGCAGTCCCGACCCGTGTAACACGGTCGCGTCGTTGGCAGTCTACAAGGGCGAACTCTACGCCGGTGTCTCCCGCTATAAGGCCGGTGGCTCCGCGCTGGAAGATTCGCCAAATAAGCATCCCGGCGGCGCCATCTACCGCTACACGGGAGATGCAACCTGGGAAGACTGCGGCCGTCTGGAAGGCGCCGACTCCATCGCCGGTATGGCCGTGTACAACGGCGAACTCTACGCCATTCCGCTGTACAGCCAAGGCGTCTTCCGCTATGCCGGCAGGCAGGAATGGGAGTACTGCGGCACGCCCGGACGCCGCATGATGTCAATCACCGTCTTCAAGGGACATCTCTACGGCGCGGGCAATGAAGGCGGCGGCGTCTTTCGTTACGACGGCGGCACCCAGTGGACGCCCTGCGGCTTCCAAGAAGGAGTCACCCAGGTATACTCGTTCGCCGCCTATCAGGGCGAACTCTACGTCGGCACCTGGCCCAACGGCACCGTCTTCCGTTGGGACGGCAAAGAGACCTGGGAGAGCATGGGCCGCCTGGAAGAAGAGAAGGAAGTGATGGCAATGGCGGTTTACAACGGCAAGCTCTACGCGGGGACGCTGCCCCTGGCAAACGTCTATCGCTACGAGGGCGGCACCGCCTGGACCAATACGGGACAATTGGACACCACGCCGGACGTAAAATACCGGCGGGTGTGGTCGATGGCAGTTTTTGAGGGTAAGCTCTTCGGCGGCACGCTGCCGTCGGGCCGTGTCTACGCGCTGGACGCCGGTGCCAACGCCACGTACGACCACGCCCTTGCCCCCGGCTGGCGGCACGTGGCCGCTGTCCGGAAATCGAACAAACTCAGGCTCTACGTAGACGGGATCCAGGTGGCGGAGTCCGCCTGCGAGACGCACTTTCCCGGCGACCTCACGAATGATCGGCCGCTCCGCATCGGCCTCGGGCAGCACGACCACTTCAACGGCAGCATGGCCGACGTGCGCGTGTACGGGCGCGCGCTCACTGAGAGTGAAATTGCGGCGCTCCAGCAGGCCACGTAAACGCCTCTCATTCATTGCCGTACGATGAGAAATCGCTGCTTCGAAAGGATATCGCAGTGTCCATACCCTTGACACCACGTCGTTAATAACGCTACAATTTCGTTCAAGCCGTCTAGGAGCTACAGCGCATGCTTTAGTCTCCTGGTGGAGATGGCAACAGGTACGGTCGACTGGTGGCCCGTCATCTCACAAGGCAGTGTCTGCGTTCGAAATAATGCCTACTTGGCAGGAGGTTTCGCTACAGATGGAGAATCATATCGCATTGCAGACAACGCGTCGTCGCATGTTAGCAGGCAGTGGCGCAGCGGTCGGTGCTACGCTACTCTTCGCTGCGTGCGGTGAGGCCGGCATGACGGCCCCGGCGGACGCGCCCGAGTCCGACGACATGAAGGCGGAAGAAATGCCGATGGAAGAGATGTTGCCCGTGAACTTCTGGGCCATCGACATAGGCGGCAGTAACTGGGTGCAGGGCATCGGCGAGGAAATCGTCAACGAGTTCCACGAGGCCAACCCCGGCGAGAAGGTCAACGTGATCGTCACCACCTATGGCGACACCATCAACAAGCTGCCCACGGTGGTCGCTGGCGGCATTCCGCCGGATATTTCATATATCGACGCGTACTTGCCGAAGGACTTTGGGGTTCGCGGCATCGCCGCCGACATCACGAATTATGTCAAGGCCTCGACGGTGATCGACGCAGATGACTACTATCCGCGCGTCGTCTACGACTCGACCTACCGCGGCCACTGGTTCGGGCTGCCCTGGGCGCCCACCGTCTTTACCTACTTCTACAACAAAGACGTCTTTGTAGAAGTGGGTCTCGATCCGGATAGTGGGCCGTCGAATTGGGACGAGCTCGACGCGGCAATCCAGCGCACGCTCAAGAAAGAAGGCGACATTACCCAGCGTCTCGGATTCTGGTACGGCAACAGCTCGCTGGTCTGGTGGCTGGTGCCCTTCTGGCAGCAGGGCGGCCGCCTGCTCAGCGATGATGAGTTGACGTCCACCATCGACAACGAGACGATGGTTACCGCGTTCGACTTGACGTTGCGCTTCTTCGACCTGCAGGGCGGCCTGGACGCCATGAATGAGTTCAGGGGCGACGAGCGGCATCAACACCTCTTCTCCACCGGCCGTTGCGCCATGTGGACCGACGTGATGAACATCACCCGCTTCGAGGCGTATGAGGAGAACTTCGCGAAGATCAACATTGGCGTGGATACGTATCCGGTGGCGGAAGGCGGCTCGCCCGCGGCCTATCGCGGCGGCGGCGCGCACATCATGCCCGAAGGCTCCAACAACCCGGACGGGGCGTTCAAGTTCCTCGAGTGGCTCTTCCTGGAGCCCAATGACCGCCGCTTCAACGACGTGCGCGATAGCTTGCCGGCCCGCCGGTCGGTCGCTACCAGCCCGGAATTTACCCAGGGCGACCCGTTGCGCATCCAGGGCGCGCGCGAGATGGATGGTGCCCAGTGGGTGGTCAGCGCCCCGGGCGGACGCGCCATCATCGGCATTCACGTGCGTATGGCCAGCTCGATTTGGAACCGCGAGAAGACCGTGCCGGAAGCGCTCGCCGACGGCAACACGCAGGTGCAGCAGGCGCTGGACGAGGCGTTGGAGAACTCTGTCGTAGATTTCTAGCCCGATAGCGACGCATATGGCGAAAGACGCACGCGTGGGAAAACCCACGCGTGCGTCTTATTTTAGCGGGGTCGCAACTAAGGCTCACTCTTACAGATTGCGTAGCTGCCCCGTCACTCCCATATTTGGTGTCGCAGAGCCTGCCGCGCGGCCTCACAATGTCGGCCCGGTCTCGCTAGGTTTTCGCGTCCTGCTAGACTGCCAAGCCGGGCTGTGTCACAATCCATGGTATAGTTGTGCTAGCACGAATGGCTTGCCGCGCTTACTTTTCTTCTCTATGCTTACTTCCGCACCCACTGCTGCCTCGGCGCAAACGCTACGCGAAGAGGTCGTCGCGCAACTGTGGCAGGCGTGCCCCTGGGGCGCCAAGCTTCTCCCAACTACGGCCGGTGAGCGGATCCAGGTCGTCTATCCGGGACGGCGCAATCTTGGTCCGGGGCCCGACTTCCTTGACGCCATCATGGCCTTGGACGGCCGCAGGTTGCGGCATGGCCACGTGGAAGTCCATACGAACGCTTCCGCCTGGCGGGCGCACGGACACGCGGCGGATCCGGCGTACCACAACGTCATGCTCCACGTGGTGTGGGAAGACGACGGGTTGATTGGCGGCGGACCGCTGCGCACGCTGGCGCTGTCGCCGTACTTTCCTGACGGTATGCCGGAGCAGTATGCGGCGCAACGACTCCCGTCGTTTCAGCCCTGCTCCGACCTCCACACCAAGAGCGACGCCATGACCGTCGGCATGCTCTTCGCAACGTTGGGCGAACGCCGCGTGCGCAAGAAAGCGGCGCAGATGTTGGCCGCCATCGAACAAATTGGGCCGGAGCAGGCGCTCTATGCCGCCCTGCTCGATGCCCTCGGCTACAGCCAGAACCGCGAGCCCTTCCGCCGGCTCAGTGCGGGCTTGCCGTGGCCGGTAGTTGAGGCGATCCTGCGCGGCAAGGCCAATGCGGCTCTGCGCGGCGAGGCGCTCTTCCTCGGCGCAGCCGGCCTCCTGCCCTCCCAACGCGGCACTTCCCCGCGCAAGGGCACGGCATGCCGTGCCCCTACCGCCGCCGACCATGCGCATATGCAGGAGCTTGAAAGCCTGTGGGGGAACTACCAATTGGAACCGGCGCTGCCAGCCACAGCCTGGGTGCGCGGCGGCGTGCGCCCCACGAACGCCCCTGCGCGGCGCGTGGCAGCGGCGGGACACCTCTGCGCGCGGCTGGCCGAGACCGGTCCGGTACAAGCGTGCCTGAACCTCCGCGACGGCCCGCCGTGGCCGCAATTGCTCCATCGGATTACCAATGCGTTCGCACTACCGGCGTCGAGCTCACGTTATTGGGCCACGCATTGTGACTTTGGGGTGCCGTTGCGCGGCGCGCCACAGAGCCTGATTGGCACGGAGCGCGCCAGGGAAATTCTTATAAATGTCATGCTGCCGTTCATGTTCGCTCTTGGTGAGCATACCGGCGACTCCAGCGTTTCCGACTGGGCCATCGCCTGCTTGCGTCACGCGCCGGCGGGCGGCGCGAACCGCCTCATCCGAAGCATGCGCGACGACGTATTCGGCCTGCCGCCAAAATTCGTGCCCATGACGGCCGCGCGCCAGCAGGGGCTGCTCCACGTCTACCATACCTGGTGCCGCGAGAAGCGCTGCGACACCTGCGCCGTGGGGCAGATGCTTAGGGAACAGTAACGAGGGTTGCACAACCTGCGGCCATACAGGCAAGGGATTCCTCAGCCAACCGAGCAGCCTTCACAAAACCTTGGGTAGAAAGTTCTCGCGCAACTGGCAAGGATGGATTCCGGCTTTCGCCGGAATGACGGACTGGGAGTGCCGACTTTTGCTGCTAGTCCCCGCTCGGGCACTGGGTAGAGATTTGATGTCTACACGGCCTATTCGTGCAAGCACACCCGCTCGCCGCTCTCTGCCGCTTGATAGATGCCTTGCACGATGGCCACGGCCCGTTTGCCGTCCTCGCCGGTGACGAGCGGCGCGCGTTGTTCCAAGATGCTCGCCACGAACTCGCCGTCCTCCCGCACGAACTGGCTGCGATCGCGTGGGAACGTCATTGTTTCCCATTCCTGGTCATCCGCACCCGCCACCTTGAGATGCCGCCACGTCGCGATCTCCATCGCCCCTGCTGAGCCCGTCACCTCGGCGCGGCAGCGGCCCATGGCGGGTGCCGCAATCAACGAGATTTCCATCGTCGCACTCGCGCCGTTGGCAAATTCGAGGTGCGCCACACCGAAATCCTCCCCCTCGGTACGCGCGCCGTAGTGGCCGATGTTGGCGGTGACCGCCGTCACCTCCGACCCGATCCACCAGCGCAGCCGGTCCGCGCTATGCACGCCGTTATCCATAAACACACCGCCGCCGGCCAGCGCCCGCACACCCCGCCAGCCCAGATCCTTATGGCGGGTAGCGCCAGTGATGGAGTCGTGAATATGGAGCACGTCTCCGATCGCCCCCTCGCGTAGCAACTCCAGCGCCCGCAGGTGCTCCAACATGAAGCGATGGGTGTGACCGACCATCAGGTTCACGTTGGCTTCCCGGCAGGCGGCGATGATGGCGCTGCACTCTTCTACGGATACGCCCAGCGGCTTCTCGGAGAGCACGTGCTTGCCGGCCTGCGCCGCAGCCATGGCAGCCTCACCGTGCAGCGCATGGGGCAGACAGATGATGACCGCATCTACCGCCGGGTTGTCCAGAACGGCGCGGTAGTCAGTATCGACGTGCGCCACGTCATGCGCAGCGGCGAATGCGTGCACGGCTGCTTCATCCACGTCTGCCGCGGCCACAATCCGCGCCTGGGGAACGGATGCCAACCCGCGCGCGTGCGATTGCGCTATGCCTCCTGTGCCCGCAAGACCGATGTTCACCATATCCATATACACCGCTCCTCTCTTGTTAGTCCATATCCCGCGCCACAACCAACGCTGGAGTACGAACAATGCGGCAGGTGCGCAATCAACGCAACATGCGCCACCGGTCACTTCCTTCGCACTTCGTCGTTTCATTCTATACGCACTCCCAGTCCGCCTGCACCGCATGGTATACTGGAACCGTCTTACTGGCGCATACCGTATTCCGCCACTAGGGCCGCTAGGGGAGCCGCATGGCTGAGAGCCCTCTGCCACAGACAGGGGCAACCCTTGGAACCTGACCTGGATCATCCCAGCGGAGGGAAGCGGCAGAACACGAAGACATTGCCGCAAACCGCTCTCCTCACTGTGAAGCGGTTTTTGTATTTTGCGGGGAAGAGAGGGCGCGAGAGGCAGGCAGTCTCCTTCTAATCTACCCGCACCATGTGGAAAAGGAACGACAATGACAGACGCGCTTGAGATAGCGGGAAAGCAATTCACGTCGCGGCTGATGATCGGCACGGGCAAGTACCGCACGCCTGAGGAGATGATTCAAGCAATCGAGGCGTCGGGCGCCGAGATCATCACGGTGGCGATACGGCGCCTCGACCTCAGCAATCCGACGCAAAAGACGATCCTCGACCACATCGATTGGGAGCGCTACACTATTCTGCCGAATACGGCCGGCGCGCGCACCGCGGACGAGGCCGTCGTTACGGCCAAGCTGGCACGCGAACTGACCGGATCGGACTGGGTAAAGCTCGAAGTGCAGCCGGACCCGGATTCGCTGCTGCCGGACCCGGTGGATACGCTCCATGCCGCCGAGGCGCTTGTCAAAGACGGCTTTGTCGTGCTGCCGTATATCCACGCCGACCCCATCCTGGCGCGGCGCTTGGAAGACGTGGGCTGTGCCACCGTAATGCCGCTCGGCTCGCCCATCGGCTCCGGCCAAGGCATCTTTACGCGGGAAGAGATCGAACTGATCGTCGAGCAGGCGAGCGTACCCGTCGTCGTGGACGCCGGGATCGGTGTGCCGTCCGAAGCTTCACTATCGCTTGAAATTGGCGCGGACGCCGTGCTCATCAATACGGCGATTGCGCGTGCAGAAGACCCGGTGCTCATGGCGGAAGGCTTCCGCCTCGGTGTAGAAGCCGGCCGCAAAGCCTACCTTGCCGGGCGCATCGCGCAGCAGAAATTCGCCACGCCCAGCAGTCCTGTAGCTGGAGTCGTCCACGCCTAGCGCGACTCGTTCACGCCGCATGAAACCCCAATTGCCATACCCCTGTCTCACGCTCATCACGCGCCTCGACGCGCCGGACCTTAGCGCGGCGGCACACGTGCCGGAGCTCAGGGGTCTTAGCAGCCTTGAGATAGCGAAAATCGAGTCTACGAGGATGCTCGTAGAACGGGTGCGTGCGGGCATTGCAGGCGGAGTGAACGTCGTACAGTTACGGGAAAAAGGACTGCCTGCCGGAGACCTCTTCGCGCTGGCGTTTTATCTCCGGCGGGTCACTCAAGGCCGCGCGCTTCTGATCGTCAATGACCGCGTGGACGTCGCCCTCGCCGTGGGCGCAGACGGGGCGCACCTGCCTGAAAACGGCCTGCCGATTGAGTCTGCCCGGCAATTGCTGGGAGAGCACATGCTGCTGGGGTGTTCGGCGCACAGCGTCAGGGTCGCCGCGCTCAGCGAGCTCCAAGGTGCAGACTTTGTGCAAGTTGGGACGATCTATGCGACGGACTCCAAGCCGGGATGCACTCCCGCGGGGCCACAATTGGTGCGCGACGTAAAGGCGGAAATTGACATCCCCGTCATCGGCGTCGGTGGCATTACGGCGCAGAACGCGCCGGCAGTGATGGCAGCGGGCGCGCACGGCGTGGCCGTGATTGGCGCACTGCTCCGGGCAACCGACACCTCTGCGGCCGCTCGCCACCTGATCGAGGCGCTTACCGGACAGCGACAGGTGCAATCCTCATGACGAGGGAAGAAGAGGCCACCCCGCCTGCGCACATTCAAGCACCAGCGGAAGGCATCCGCATAACCGTAAACGGGGAAGAACGCCGATTACCCTCAGGCACGGCGCTGTCTGCCTTTCTTGAGGAGAACGACGTGCCAACGCGGTTCATCGCCGTTGCCGTGAACCAAGAGGTAGTCCGCCGCAACGAGCACCGGCAGGTTTTCCTGCAAGAGGGCGATGTGGTAGAGATCGTCCGCATGGTTGGCGGCGGCAGCAGTCAGCAGGATGATGAAATACCTTCCGACGTTACTGCTCCCAATGGCGTCAATACGGGCGAACACGAATCATCCAAACGTCCGAAGCGAAAGAAACCGAATGAACTTCACCCATGACAACTGAGGTAGCCATCATTGGCGGCGGGATCATCGGCTGCGCCATTGCCTACACGCTGGCAAAGTCCGGTGTGCGGGTAGCCGCATTCGAGAAGGAACGCGTGGGCGGCCAGGCCCGTATCGCTGCCGCCGGCATACTGGGATCCGGCGTAGAGGGAGACCGCGGCGATCACGTCCTCAATCTCTCCGTGCAGTCGGCCCGACTCTATCCGGACTTCACGGCTGAGCTCGAAGCCGCCACCGGCCTGGACGCCACCTACACGCGTTCCGGCGCGCTCACCGTCGTGTTCGGTGGGAAGCAAGCGGACTTTCACTCCAGGCGGGCTAAAGCACTTGCCGAGCGAGGTCAGCACGTCGCCTGGCTCGATGCCGAGGCGTTGCGCCGGGAAGAGCCGCTGCTCAACACAATCGCCCGCGGCGCCGTACTCTTTAAAGACGACGCCCACGTGTACGCGCCGCAACTCATGCACGTGCTGACGCTGGCAGCCGTCGCCCAGGGTGTGACAATACACGAGTACACCCCCGTGCATGGCTTCATCACCGCCGGTGAACGTGTTACCGGGGTGCAGACTGCTGCCGGGTCCGTGCACGCCGACCACGTTGTGATTGCCGCCGGAGCGTGGAGCCGCCTGCTCGGAGATCACCTCGGCATTGCGCTGCCGTTGAAACCAACCCGGGGCCAAGTGATGGTGCTGGAGACCTACAACCGTCCGCTGCAGCGCGTCGCCTTCGGCGCAGGCGGCTACCTGGCGCCAAAGCAGGACGGGCGCATTGTCGTTGGCGCTACGGAAGAGGACGCGGGGTTCGAGCGCGAGAATACGCCCGGAGGCGTGGCCTTTCTCGTCAAGGTGCTGCACAAGCTCGCGCCTAATTTGGCCGACGCGCGGGTACATCATTTCGGCGTGGGCCTGCGCCCCACGCCCGCCGACGGCTTGCCGCTGCTGGGGCCGGTCGCGCACCGGCCGGGACTGTGGGTCGCCGCCGGCCACCACCGCAACGGCATCCTGCTCACCCCGATTACTGCTCAGCTCATGTGCAACGCCATTCGTGGCGGCGACCTCGCGCCGCTGCGGCCGTTTTCTCCCGACCGCTTCGATACACAGTGAGCGGCGCTCTGCGCACCTTTACGCTAGAATCGCTCCAAAGTCTAATATTCAGGCATCCACGTGGGTAAGAGTTAACCTTGCTATGCGTATAGGTATCTTCAACCGATGGCTGCAGACGCAGGGCGGTGGCGAGCGGCAAACGGGGTCCGCCGCGCAGGCGCTCGCCGCCGACGGCCACGACGTTACGTTCATCACTACCAATCCTACAGACCTTTCAGCAGTCGCCCAGCGTTTTGACCTCGATCTCTCGGACGTTGGGCTGCGCGTAATCCCAGACCTCCCCTACTCAGAACTTGAAGCGCTTACTGCGGAGTACGACCTCTTCATCAACGGCTCGCACATGGACAACATCCCGAGCCGCGCGCCCGCCAGCATCCTCTTCATCTACTTTCCGCTCCCGCGCGACCTTTCCCCGTGTGCGAAGCTAACGCAACATCTCGTCCAATGGTGCGCGGCTCGCCTGGGCCGGGTGCGTTATGAGTACGGATTCTACGGTATGGAGTTGGTAGACGTTGGCTGGTACCGTTCCATGGGCCGCCGCGCCGGGTTCTCCGTGCCCGGAGGCAGGCGTGGTGTAACCGTGCAATTTGCGGTTGGTAACTTTGTCGGAACGGTTCCGCTTCGCGCCCGCTTTGCCACGCAGGGCACAGAGATCGCAAGTGTTGATGTGGCGCCGTCTGCAGGCAATTTCCGCCTGCTCACACTACGGGTCCCATCCGAATTGAGCCAGGCCGAACGCGTGACCATCGATGTCGAAAGCGATGTTGTGGAGCCTGATCCCTCCACACCGGAAGAGCGCCGCCCGCTCGGTATCGCCATCAGCCAAGTTACCGCAGGCACTACCCTCAGCCGCTTCTTCAGGCGCCTGTTCGAGCGCAATCTGCCCCGGCTGATGTTACGGGCACGGACGATACTGCAAGAAACCGAGATGGACTACCTAGACACCTACGACCTCATACTCGCCAATTCAGCCTTTACAGCCTCGTGGCTCCGGCGCTTCTGGGACGCGGAGAGCGAGTTCCTCTATCCGCCCGTTGACACCACGAGCTTCGCACCCGGCGTCAAGCATCCCATCATCCTCTCCACCGGACGTTTCTTTGTCGGCGAGCATTGCAAGCGCCAAGACGTGCTCATAGATGCCTTTCGCACGTTGGTCGCCAGTGGGGTGCAGAACTGGGAACTTCACCTCGTCGGTACCGTCGGTGAGAAACCGGCAGACCGCGCTTTCTTCGCCCAAGTTCAGAAAATGGCTCAGGACCTACCCGTGACCCTTCACGCCAACGCGGACTTCGCCACACTCCAGAATCTATCCGCTCAGGCAAGCCTCTACTGGCATGCGGCCGGTTTCGGCGTGAACGAGGAGAAAGAGCCGCTGCGTGTGGAGCACTTTGGCATCAGCGTCGTCGAGGCGATGGCCGCCGGCGCGGTGCCGCTGGCAGTCGGCAAGGGCGGGGTAGGCGAAGTCATAACGCCAGGCGAAAACGGCATTCTCTGGGATACAGTTGCCGAACTCGTCGCCGCCACCCAGCAGCTCATAGAACATCCCGAACGACGCGCGCGCCTCAGCGCGGCGGCACAAGAGCGGAGCAAGGCATTCTCCCAGCAGCGCTACGGCGACGCCATGCAGCAGATCGTACGGCAGCTTGCAATCAAAGACCCTAACAGTTAAGGAATGGATCGGCCTGCGCTCGCAGAGCCCTGCTGAACGCGCTGGGTGCTATGATGCTCTTGTGGAGATCCTTCGATGCCGTAATGATACTGATCCCTGGGAGCACCTCACTTTTTTTGCACTCCAGGCGCGGTGCTCCGGGACACGAGTTGTCCACGCCCTTCGCCCTGCCCGTTCTTTAGATTCCCTTCATTGATTTACCATTCACCTAGAGCGAATTAGTGCCTGTAAGAGGAAAGTGCATGTCAGACCAAGACACCAAACAGCCCCTGCTCTCAAACGACTCCCTTGCGCTCGTGCCGCAGACCGAGTTTAGCGGTCCGACGCTCACGTTCGACTTTCCCCGCCTGGCAATCGGCGTTGCCGAGTATGAGGCCGGCCCGACAGGCTGCACGGTCTTTGACTTCGACCATGGGGCCGTGGCTGCCGTGGACATTCGCGGCGGGGCACATGCGACACTGTATACTGAGGCGCTGCAAAACGGGGAGGGCAAGCTGGACGCTATCTGCCTGGCCGGCGGCTCGTTCTACGGTCTGGAAGCAGCCACAGGCGTGGCCGCTGGACTGCTCGCCCGGCACAACTATTCTCCCCATTGGGGCAACATCGCCCTGGTCTCCGGCGCGATCATCTATGACTTCGGCCCGCGTGATAACGCAGTCTACCCCGATAAAGCCCTCGGCCGCGCGGCGCTCGCGGCGGCACAACCGGGGGTATTTCCGCTCGGTGCGCGCGGCGCGGGCCGCTCGGCGACGGTAGGCAAGTGGCTGCAGAAGCCCTTCCGCAGCGAGCACGCCGGTCAAGGCGGCGCGTTTCGTGAAGTCAAGGGTGTGAAAGTTGCCGTCTTCACAGTGGTGAATGCCGTCGGCGCCATCGTAGACCGTCAGGGACGCGTGGTGCGCGGCTCGCTGGACCCGCGTACCGGCGAGCGCCCGCGGGTGGCCGACGCCGGACTGCCGCCACCGCATGGCAATACAACGCTCACGGTGGTGGTCACGAACCAAATCCTGGGCGGATGGTCGCTCCGTCAACTCGCCCGCCACGTGCATACGTCAATGGCGCGCGCCATCGAGCCGCTGCACACCATTTCCGACGGTGACGTGCTCTACGCCGTAACCACGAACGAATTAGCATACGACCAAGGCCTGAATGAGTACGTACTCGGTGTGCTCGCTTCCGAGGTAGCCTGGGACGCCGTGCTCGCGTCGTTTTCTGAATAGGGTAACCAATCTGCTGGTGATTGCACTAATGAACTCCCGAGTACCTGGCAAACCGTTCCTCGCTACAGGGCAGCGTGGGTCTTCGACTCCTCGGTTGAAGCAAGAATCCCGCTAAACACAGAAGTTGGATTCCCGCATACGCGGCAATGACGAGCTGTTCTGCTACTAATCTGCACCGTAGCGCGGGGGCTTGTCCCCCGCGCTACGCTACTAACCGCGAGTATCATGGATGGATTCTGGCCCCGTATCGCGTACAGGGCAGGCATTTCGCCGGAATGACGGTCCCAGTACCGCTTGTTCGCCGCACCATTGACGAACAGGCTCCCTTAGAGTCACCATTACCTCAACTACCTACGAGCAAAGATGGAGGAATGCTATGTCTGAAGACGTTGGTTTCGTCACCATGGGGCAGTCGTCCGGACGGAAGGACGTACCGGTGATTGGCGTGGGGATGCTGGGCTATGCCTTCATGGGCAAGGCCCATAGCAACGCCCTGCGCAAGATTCCTTATATGGTGGACCCGCTGCCGGCCGTGCCCGCGCTCGTATCGATCTGCGGACGCAACGAGGCTGCGGTGCGGGATGCCGCGACGCGCTATGGCTTCCAGCGCTATTGCACCGACTGGCGCGACCTCATAAAGGACGACGCCATCCAGCTATTCGACAACGGCGGGCCGAACGACACCCACGCCGAGCCCTGCATCGCCGCTGCCGAGGCCGGCAAGCACATCATCTGCGAGAAGCCGCTGGCGCGCACGGCCCAAGAGTCCAAGAGCATGCTGGAGGCTGTTCAGAAAGCCGGCGTCAAGCACGCCTGCGCCTTCAACTACCGTTTTGTACCGGCCTTGCGGCTGGCGCGCGAAATGATCGAGAGAGGCGAATTGGGGCAGATTTACCACTTCCGGGCCGTCTACCTGCAAGAATGGATCATGGACCCGCAATTTCCCATGGTCTGGCGCTTGAAGAAGGACATCGCGGGCAGCGGCGCGCTCGGCGACCTGGGCGCCCACATCATCGATCTCGCGCGCTTCCTCGTCGGCGAGCCAACGGCAATTTCAGGTCTCACGCAAACCTTCATCAAAGAGCGTCCCACCGACGACGGCGGACGGGACACTGTGGACGTGGACGATGCGTTCGTTTCGCTAGTGCAATTCGCGAACGGCGCAATCGGCACCCTGGAGGCCAGCCGCTATGGCAATGGGCGTAAGAACCACCAGCGCATCGAGATCAACGGTTCCAAGGGAAGCATCGTCTTCGATCTGGAGCGTCTGAACGAGCTTGAAGTCCATCTGAGCGACAGCGAACCGGGCGGCCATGCCCAGGGCTTCCGCCGGGTGCTGGTCACCGAGGCCGACCACCCCTTCTGGAAGTACTGGTGGCCCCACGGCCATATCATCGGCTGGGAGCATACCTTCGTCCACGAGTTCACCCACCTGCTGGACGCCATCGTGAACGACACAGAGGTCGCGCCCTACGGTGCTGACTTTGAGGACGGCTACCGGGCTGCCGTAATCTGCGACGCGGTGCTCGAGTCGGCGAGCAATGGCGGTGCCTTAGTGCCAATTCAATACTAGGAGCAGCGTAACTCAGCATTTGCACTGTTCGCCTATACGGCGACCTCATCTTTGTAGCGCGGGGCCTCGTGCCCCGCTCTGGCATGCAACATGTGACCATCGAATGGGAAAGTTTTACTTGCGTTAATATGGACATATTTTGCATCTAGTCATATAATGTGTCTATATGGAAGGAGGAAACCATGAAAGAGATTGGAGCCGCAAAGTTCAAGGAACAGTGTTTGGCATTGCTGGACAATCTAGACGCCGATGGCCTAATCGTCACCAAGCGAGGCAAGCCGGTAGCACGCGTAATACCTTACGAAACTAATGATGGCGACCTTATTGGCAGCCTGCGGGGTAAGCTAAAGATCAAGGGAGACATATTCACCACCGGTCTCCGCTGGGACGCAGATGATCAATCTTGATACGCACATCTTATTATGTGCACTTGACGGCGAGCTACACGCGAGTGAGCAAAGCCTGTTGGCGCGCAGCCGTTGGTCAATCTCGTCTATCGTCTTGTGGGAACTGGCCAAGCTCGTTCAGCTCGGCCGAATTCAGTTGGATTTTGAAGACCGACGAGTGGCACGCCTTCTTAACCGCCTGCATGTGTGGCCGATTGACCTCGATGTTGCGCGTGCTTCAACCCGTCTCGACTTTAGAAGCGATCCTGCGGACGAGATCATCGCTGCAACCAGCGTAGTGCACAGTATTCCTTTACTTACGCGTGACACTACTATTCGCAGATCAAAGGTAGTTCCTTTGGCATCATGATCAAACACAGCATTGAATGCTGGAACCGAACGAAGACGATAGGTTGTCGCAGGATTCAGGTACCGTTTTGAACAATTGCGAGAGCAGGAGGCACGACTAATGAAACTCGGCGTATTGACGGTGTTGTTAGGCGATTTGCCCTTTGAAAAGGCGCTGGACTACCTGCGCGATTTGGGCGTGCAGTCAGTAGAGATCGGCTGCGGCAACTATCCCGGCAATGCTCACTGCGATCCGGACGCGCTGCTCAAGGACGATAAGGCGTGCGACGCATTTCTCAAGGCCGTGCATAGCCGTGACATGGACATCTGCGCTCTTTCCGCACACGGCAATCCATTGCACCCCAACCCCAAGATTGCGCGCGCCCACGCCGAGACCCAGCGCAAGACCATTCAACTCGCCCATAAGCTGGGCGTGCAGACGGTGGTGGGATTCTCCGGCTGCCCCGGCGATTCGGACGGTTCGAAGTATCCAAACTGGGTTACCTGCCCATGGCCGACGGACTATCTGGAGATTTTGGAGTGGCAGTGGGAAAAGAAGGTCATTCCCTACTGGAAGGCAGAGGCAGACTTCTTGCGTGAGCATGACGCACGCATTGCGTTGGAGATGCACCCCGGCTTCGTGGTCTACAATTCGGAGACCTGCCTGCAGTTGCGGGATGCCTGCGGGCCGGAGATCGGCGCGAATCTGGACCCCAGCCACCTCTTCTGGCAGGGCTGCGACATAGTGGCCGTGATCCGCGAGCTTGGCGAGGCCGGCGCGCTCTATCACTTCCACGCCAAGGACACCAAGGTGCATTCCTTAAACGCTGCCAAGCACGGCGTGCTGGACACGAAGCCCTACACCGACGAGAAGAACCGCTCCTGGCTCTTCCGCAGCGTCGGCTACGGCCACGACTACGGCTACTGGAAAGACATCGTGAGCGAGTTGCGGCTCGTCGGCTACGACGGCGTGCTCTCTATCGAGCACGAGGACAGCCTGATGTCATCCAACGAGGGCCTGGAGAAGGGGGTCAAGTTCCTCAAGGATATCCTCATCTTCGAGCAACCCGGCACCGCTTACTGGGCGTAGGGCGAACTCTGGCCGAAGAATATCGAAGGTTTATTGGACGAAGAATTGTGCCGCGCCCGTTCTGCGGCGCGCGCTAATCATGTAGGGGCACGACATGTCGTGCCCCTACATGATTATCCGTTTGTTGCGCCTCTTCCAAAACTAACCAATTCGGCTTGGTGCTGAATGCGCAATAGTCGAATCGCGGTGCGCCTGCGCCGCTCGCCTTAGCGGCGACGCCACATGGCTTCGAGTCGGTCCTGCGGGGTGAAGCCAAGCAGGCGCTTGTTCTTCTCACTTGAAAACCGCTGGTGCGGCAGGTCCGCGAGGATGTTGAAGACCTCGCAGCGGGAGGGGAGCGTCGCCAGGTCTACGGTAAGTCCCAGGCGAATAGCCTGGGCGGCATCACGCCACGTGATAGCGAACAGATGGTCGCTGCCCGGCTCCGGCGCGTCGTGGTCGCGAAAGCTGAAGAAGAGGGAGCAGAGCACGTAAACGGCGTAGTTCTCTGTAAAGACCTTGCAGATCTCCTGCCCCAGCCCTTTGCTGAGCGCGTAGAGATTCGTGCTGGGGTGCGGCGGCACGTCGGGACTGATCTCGTAGTCGAATGTGGTGTACGTGTCTCCCTCGATGGTGAAGTGCGGGCCGGTGTTGATCACCCGCGGAATACCATGCGCAACGGCTGCCTGCATCATGTTGTAGCACCCGCGCGTATTCACGTCGAACGCAACCTGGCGGTCAGGACGGACCACGGAGCAGTTGACAATAGCGTCCATGCCTTCCGCCGCGCGGAGCACGTCATCGGGAGATGCGATGTCCACGCGCTGAAACTCATGCGGCGTCTCGATAGGCAGGATGTCGGTGACGCGCAGCGAATGCTCGTTTTCGAGAGCGCGGACCACGTAGGGCCCCAGACGCGCCGCGCCGCCGAGAATCAGCACCTTCATGTTTTGCTCCCGCTATTCTCATTTTCTGGAGCATACTTCAGCCCATCCCGCGCTTTGCCAATGCTGAATTGCGCACCTGAAATCGCCGACCGGATATGATAAATTGCCCACGGCTCCGCCGGGGCTGCCAATGCGCACTCAAAAGCGTGCACGGCATCATCATGCGAGAGCCACATCGGGCCTGATGGCTGCTCCGCTTTGTCATTTGGCCGGCCGAGATTCCCCAAGCGCAGGCAGGTGATGGCGATGCGCCTTTCCCGCGCGAACTCCCGGCACACGAACTCTCCCAAGTGCTGCGCCAGAACCGGCGGCTCGGTGGAAGGACGGGGCCGCCACTGCTCGTTGACGGCCCAATCGTCATCGCAGCGTGCAAACTAAGGCAAGCTGCTGGCGTAGATGCAGCGCGACACACCGGACTCGCTGGCGGCATGCAAGAGGTTGTAGGTGCAGCGAGTCTGGTAGTCGATCAGCCGGTTCGCGGAGACTTCCGAATTGTCGGTTGTACTTTCAGCGTACTCAGAATAGGAAGCCGCAAGGTGAATGAGCACGTCCACCCCTGCCACCAGCCGGTCGGTCTCTTCGTCGTGGCCGAGACGCAGCGCACAAACGGCCAATGCCTGCTTGCATCCACCACGTCAGTAAGGCGTACGCTGTGTTCTTTGGATAGCGACTCCGCCAGGTCTTGCGCCAGCGCGGATGCGCCGGCCGTAATCAGGATTTTCACGTCAGCGGCTCCATATCGTCCCAGCTTGCGCCCACTTTGGCATCCACCTTCACCGGCACGTGGAGCGTGACGGCGTTTTCCATGAGCGGCACCACCAAATCGGCGCACGCATCCACTACCGCCGCATCGCATTCGAAAACGAGTTCATCATGCACCTGCAGCAGCATGCGTACCGGGAGCCCGGTTGCCGCTAGTTGGTCGGCCACGTGCAGCATGGCCACTTTGATAATGTCGGCAGACGTGCCCTGCACCGGCATGTTGATCGCCATGCGCTCGGCGGCCTGGCGCACGTTGTAGTTGGAGGCCTGGAGCTCCGGCAAGTAGCGTCGGCGTCCCAGCAGCGTCTCCACGTAGCCGTGCTCGTAGGCAAACTGCTTCGTCTTATCCGTATACTCACGCACGCCCGCATACGTATTCAGGTAATTCTCGATGAATTCCGCTGCTTCCTTGAAGTCAAGGTCGGTGCGCTGCTCCAGACCGTGGGCCGTCACGCCGTAGATGATGCCAAAATTCACCGTCTTCGCCGTGCGCCGCATGGCAGCCGTTACCCCGTCCATCGCAATGTCGAAGAGCTGGCTGGCGGTAAAGGTGTGGATATCCTCTTCGTTGCGGAACGCTCTGCAAAGTTCTTCGTCTTGGCTCAAGTGCGCCAGCACGCGCAGGTCGATCTGTGAGTAGTCGGCGGCAAGCAAGACTTGGTCGGGAGCACCCGCCACGAACGCCTTGCGTATCTTCCGTCCTTCGTCGGTGCGGATGGGAATGTTTTGCAGGTTGGGATCGTTTGATGAGAGCCGTCCCGTGGCGGCGCCGGTCTGCTCAAATGAGGTGTGGATGCGCCGGGTTTGCGGGTTCACCTTCGTTGGCAGGGCGTCGAGATACGTGGACTTCAGCTTGGTAAGCTGGCGGTACTCCAATACGTGATCGACAACAGGATGCGCGCTCCGCAGCGGTTCCAGGATCGAGGAATCGGTTGAGTAACCGGTCTTCGTTTTCTTGGTGAGCGGGATGCCAAGCTCGTTGACGAGAATATCGCCGAGTTGCTTTGGCGAATTGATTTTGAATTCATGCCCCACATCTTTGTAAATCTCGATTTCGATCTTTCCAATGCGCTCAGCCATCTCTGCAGTGAGGCTTTGCAGTATGTCCACGTCCACGGCGATGCCCGCGAATTCCATTTGCGCGATCACCGTCGCCAGCGGCAGTTCGAGGTCGTCGTGGAGCTTTCGCACGTCTCGCTCGTCGAGGTCTTTGCTGAGTGTTGCGTGGAGCGACAGCAGTATCTCCGCCTCGTGGGCGGCCGCTTGCGCTAGAGTTTCGCTGTCGGCAGCAGCCAGGGACTTCTTACGGTCGCGGAGATCGTCCACGGCCTCCATGGTCGCGCCGAGAACGTCGAAGACGATATCTTTCAGCGTGGCGGAGCGAGTGCCGGTCACGTTGGCCAAATAGGCGGCCAGGTGGCAATCGAACACCACACCGGCCACGCCGACGCCATGGGCGAGAAGCGCTAAGCTCAGCGTCTTGGCGTCGAATACGATCTTGGGGATGTGCGCATCGGCCAGCACCGGCGCAATGGCCTGGAGTGCTGCCGCCTCCGTAACGTCTACATAGGCAGCCTCATTGCCGCCCCAGGCAATCGCTAATCCCCGCAAAAGAGGCCAGGAAGGCGGATCGGGCTCGAGCACAGGCATGACGGCCACCTCGCCGACGTCACGCAGGGTAGCGCATAGTTTCTCGATCGCGCCGGCTTCGGTAAGAACCTGGGCCTGAGCCTCAGTTGCAGTCTCGCCAAAGAGCATGGCCTGCCCAGTGGATACGGCGGCTGGTTTTGGCAGGCGATCGAGCAGCGAACGAAAACTCAATTCTTGGAATAAGGCAAGCACCTGATCCTGGTCGTAGTTGTCCAGTTCGCTCTCTGCCGGATCGAGCGTAATCTCCATGTCCCGCACAATCGTCACGAGTTCGCGGCTCTGCGCAAGCTGCTCCCCATCCTCCGCGAGCGCCTTCTGTTGACGCGCGGGCAGTTCAAATGCATGCTCAAGAATGCCATCGATGTCGCCGTATTTCTGCAAAAGCGTGCCGGCGGTTTTGGCGCCAATGCTGCGCACGCCGGGCACGTTATCGGAGGTGTCACCCACAAGAGCCTTATAGTCGATCACCTGCGCGGGGGAGAGTCCCTGAAAGCGCGCCGCAACTTCCTTGGGGCCAACCTCAGCCAGTTCGCCTGAGCGCGGCCGGGGCACGAGCAGGTGTACCACGTCGTCGACGAGTTGGTAGGCATCGGTGTCGCCGGTCACGATAAAGGTAGGGATCTGCTGTTCCGCTGCCTGGCGCGATAGGGTGCCAAGCACGTCGTCGGCCTCGTAACCCGGAACCGCAAAGATCGGGATGCTGAAGGTCTCCACCACCTGCCGCACCCGGTCCATCTGCTGATAGAGCAGCGGATCGCCTTCCGGACGCGTCGCTTTGTACTCGGCGTACTGCTCATGTCGGAAAGTGGGGCCGGGGAGATCGAAGGCTACCACGACATATTTGGGCTTGATCATGTTGATTACATGGAGCAGCGTGTTCGTGAAGCCAAAGACCGCGTTGGTCAGTTCGCCGGATGCGCTCGTAAAATCTTTCGGCACCGCGAAAAACGCCCGATGGACGATAGAGTGTCCGTCAATGAGAACAAGCGAATCGGCGGGGGTCTTGGAGTTGGTGGGACTCATTTGGGAGATTTCCTATCGCTCGTTTCGCTGACCGGCGTGCCTATTTCGCATTTTCTAGCATACGCTGCCACGATGCCCTGGGCAAGATAGATTTTCTGGAATGCCTCGGCGACAGAGCGAGAAGAGAAAGTGGGCAAGGAATTCTGGTAAGGTTTCAGGTGTATACATTCAGTAAGGGGTGAGAAACACCATGCGCATATGCAGGGCATCGGTTTCTCGCCATGGTAGCAGGCCAATGCCTGGCTCTGTTCCTGTACCGAGTGTCTGGAGTGGCGCACACACTGGGAGGCTTCGTGCAACTAAGACATTTCTTCGTTCGCAATAGCGACGCCCCGGAACTCATCGAGCTTTTCCTCGTCGCTGGTATAGCGTCGGTATTGGCGATTCGCGGGTTTCTGGCGGCTACAGGTTACCCTCAGTTGGGCGGCGATGGACTGCACATAGCCCACATGCTCTGGGGCGGCCTCTTCATGACTGTGGCCTTGCTCCTGTTGTTTGCCGCGTTGGGTCGAGTGGCCCAGCGGCTCGCCGCCATTCTGGGAGGTATTGGGTTCGGCGCCTTCATCGACGAGTTGGGCAAGTTCATCACCAGCGACAACAACTATTTCTACGAGCCCACCATCGGCCTAATCTACATTATCTTCATCGCGATCTTTCTGGTGCTCGAAGCCTTTCGACGGCAGGCGCCGGGGCCAACAGAGGCGCTGGCAAACGCGTTCAACCAATTGGAACTGGCCGCCGGCAGACCGCTCGACGCCGAGACCAAACGCACTACGCTCGATCTGCTTGCAAAGTCCGACAAGTCGGACCCAATCGTCCAAGGCCTAAGCGCGTTTGTGCAGTCCATCGAACCGCAGCCGGTACCGGACATGAGCTTCTATTTTCGGGCGCGGGACTTTGCCGTAAGCCTCTATAGCCGTGTAGTGCTCTCGCGTTGGTTCAGGCCGATTCTTGTTGGATTCTTCCTGGTGCGCGCCTTTGTCCAGATAGCAATAGTGTTGCTCGTTGCACTGGTCGGAATTCTTGCCAGCGACGTCGAGACATTTCAGCTAAGCTTCACGGGCATTGCCACGCTCGGTTCAGTGGCGGTTTCCGGCATACTCACGCTATTTGGCATCTTCCAACTCAAGCGTTCCCGTCTTGCCGCCTACCGCTGGTTTGTGCACAGCATACTGGTAAGCATCTTTGTGATACAGGTATTCACGTTCCTGGAATCTGAGCTCTCGGCACTTTGGGGCTTGTCGCTCGACATTCTGGTCTACACCGCGCTCAAGATCATGATCGAGCAGGAGCAGCTCATGGCTTCAGGCGTCGAGTCTGAGAGCGCGACGGTGAGGGGCGAAACATAGATTGACCACGCCAGACACGAGCGGAGGACTCCGCTCTCTCGGATGAGGCCTGATAGGCGTGATCACGCAGAACTGCTACCCCTAGCCATGCCACTGTCCGACGGAAAGTGACCTCTAGCTAACTGCCCGCCACATCGTATCGCGGCGAAAGAGCCCTCGCAATGTGTGTGCATGGCATACTGAACTCACGAGTGCGTCCATGCGGTAGGTTGAGCGGGAACTCTTCCAGAAAGCGGTGTTGTGTTACGCGCATCCCGAACCAAGGCACAGGCGCGAGCGAGCTACGACAGGATGAGCCGCTCGTACGACCTCTTTGCCGGAGCTTTCGAGAAACGACTGCGCAACAAGGCATTGGCGCGGTTAGGCATCGCAGAGGGTGAAGCCGTCTTGGAAATCGGCTTCGGCACGGGACACAGTCTGATGCAAATCGCCGGGGCTGTGAGTAAGGAAGGCCGCGTGTGCGGCGTGGACCTCTCACCCGGCATGCTGGAGGTGAGCCAACGGCGGCTTGCCCGAGCGGGGTTGCTGGAGAGGGTTTCGCTCAGTTGCGGAGATGCGACAGACCTGCCCAACGCGGGTGAAGACTTCGACGCTGCCTTCATGAGCTTTACCCTCGAACTGTTCGATACGCCTGAAATCCCAATAGTTCTCAGCGAAATCAAGCGGGTCTTGAAGCCCAACGGCAGGCTGGGCGTGGTGAGCCTATCGCGGGAAGACGGGACCTCATTGATGGTGCGGCTCTATGAGTGGATGCACCAACGCATGCCCCAATACATCGACTGCCGGCCTATCTACGTGGAACAAGCACTCAAGAAAGCCGGTTTTCAAGTAGTGCACAGTGAGAATGAGAAGCTCTGGGGCCTACCGGCCAAGATCGCAATTGGCGTCAAGCGTGGCTAGGATACGCTGCACTTCGCACATATGAAGCCGCGGCAGGCGCGTGGGGCGCAGACGAACGGTAGTGCGGGGTTCACTCTCGCGCCCGAGTCGGAGACGAGAGATTCCCGCGCAAACGGGAATGACGTGTGCCAGTGGCGATGTTGCTCCCGCTCTGACTGGCGGCGCCAGAAACGCGACTTCCACTAGGCTGCACTAATTCCGGTAGCGCAGGTTTGTAACCTGCGGCCGCCTGCTGGGAGACCATCGCTGTAATCGAATTTCACTTACTTGTGCGGTATCGTTGAAACCCACCCTCACCCCGGCCCTCTCCCTCGATGGAGAGGGGGCTTAGTTCGCCATCACTCGTTCAAAGCGGTTCGGAGCATATCTAGCGCCGCCGTTTCATGCGCATAGATGTCGTTGAGCTGCGCTTGCATTCGTGCAAAGAGATCGCTGATCCACGCCTCGTCACGCGGAAAGTCGGCGTCCGCGCTTGGGCGCATGGCTTCGAGTTCCTTGCCGAGAGCCACGATCGTGTCCGCTTGATCGTCCCCGCCTGTCTTGATTGCTGCCTCCCGCTGGTCGAGCACCGCGCGGGCGGAGGCGAGGGGCGCGACCGACGGGTCGAGCGCCGTATCCGCGAGCGCCCGCCACTTTGCGCCCAGCGCACGGTATTCTGCTGCGGCGTCGTTGAGCGCCGGAGAATTTAGAATCAAGGCGGCTTCCGTCAGAAAGTCAGCGTACATGCCCCGCAGAGCCGTGCCGTCGTTGCCTTCATGCATGATGCCCTCGTAGATCGAAACCAAGCCTGAGAACAGGCATTTGCCGCCGGCAAACACCGTGGGCCAGCCCTTGGCGTTCTTCGTATCCGTCAGTAGCCGCGCCCACTTGCGCAGCGTGGGCAGAGCGAACGAGGTCGACTTGGACCCCAGGTAATCGATGTTGCCTTGAATACCGGTGGTGATGGCAGCCGGCAGGTCAATGGACCCCGGCGGCGAGAGCAGCAGCAGGCGATTCTTGAAAGAAGGAATACGCTGGCGGGCGGTGACAAGCGACCCGCTCGGCACCGTAAACGGCCGCACTCCCGTATCGTCAATCGTAAATGTGTCTGCAGCAGGATCGTAACCGCAGGCGGTCACAACCCAACTAAACCCGCCCGTGTCATCCGGATCGCGATTGTAATAGTCGAGCAGCTCCCGCTCGAGCCAGAGAATTGCGGGCATGCCCGCCGCCAGTGCATCAGTGAGCGTTTTACCCGCCTTCTTCACACCACCAGTCTCATGAAACTCCGGCGAGATGCCAATCCGTTCACAGAGCTGCGCGACATAGCGCACCGGATAATTGAACTGGTGCTGGAAGCCAATCACTATGGCCGGACGGTTGTATTCCTTGAACTCCCACAGGATATAGCACGCTCCCAAGCCCCCTGCAATGCCGAAGAGCATGGCCTCGCTGAACGGCTTGCCGGTTGCCGGATCGGTTACCCCGAGAAAACGCAGATAGTTGGCGACGGTAGCGGTTTCCGGGTGAATGCCGCCAAAGTAATCGTAGCCGGGAATGACAGTTGTGCTCATACGCGTTCCGTTTCTGCTAATGTCTAATGCTCTTGGCTAGCCGTTGCGCAAGGTGCGTAGCGCCACTTTGGTAGTTACCTTGTCGATGCTGCCACTTGGGTTTGCCTGGTCTCGCTTAGGTGACCGGACATATTTGGTCACTCATGCAGCGCTGAGACCCACTTGCGGAAGGCCTCGCCGCGCTCGAACTCGTGCTGGAACATGCCGAAAGAAGCGCAGCCCGGCGAGAGGATTACCGCGTCTCCGGCGCGGGCGAGTGCTACAGCCTGCGTGAGCGCCTCTGCCAGGTCTTGATACCGGCCCGCGACGGGGAGGGGCAAGTTTTCTGCCAACCGGTCTGTGGCGCTGCCTTCCAAGAGCACAATACCGTGAATAGCGTCTTGATGAACGCGCAGCGCCTGCGCCAGTCCCGTGAAATCAAGCTTCTTGTCCGCGCCGCCCAGGAGCAGAATCTTCGGCCCGGGAACACTCTCGATGCAGGCAACCGTCGCGGTGGGCATGGTAGCGGTGGTGTCATTGATGAAGCGGATGCCGCGCCATTCCCGCACCAGCTCTTGCCGATGCGGCACACCGGTGAAATTCTGCACCACCGACGCAACAGCAGCATCGCCCACGCCCCACACCCGCGCCGCGGCGCTCGCCGCGGCCATGTTCTCCCGCTGGTGGGCGCCGCGAACAGGCGAATCTGCTTCCCCAGGAATCATGACTTGGTCTGAAAACCACACCACCTTGCCCGGCGCGCGCGCGCCGAATTGCCGGGTGTAGGCATTGCCCCGGTTGAGGACAGCCACATCGTCCGGACGCTGGTAGCGCACGTTAATCTCCTTGGCGGCGGCATAGTCATCCATGCCGGCATAGCGATTCAGGTGATCGGGCAGCACGTTCGTCACCACAGCCAGCGGCGGACTGTACGCATGAGGTACGAAGGCTTCCAATTGCCAACTCGAAAGCTCCAGCACCACCCGGGTAGTTTCGCCGATTGCCGGTAATTGGCTCAGCATCGAGATTCGCAAGTTACCGGCGGTAATGACGTGGTAACCGGCGGCAGCCAGCATCTGGGAAAGCAGCACTGTGGTCGTGGTCTTGCCTTTCGTGCCCGTAATGCCCGCAATGTAAGGGCTGGGACACGCCCTTATGAAAAGACTGCTTTCCATCTCGATGCGGGCACCGGCCTTCCGCGCCAACGCCAGGTATGGTGAATCAAGCGGCACAGCGGGATTGCGCACCACGAGGTCCGCGTGCTGAAAGTCCTTCTCCTCGTGGCGTCCCAGTACGAATCGGAGCGGCAGGCCTTCCAGCTCTGCCAGCGATGGGCGCAATGTCTCCTCATCCCGCAGGTCAGTTACCGTCACGGCAGCGCCCTGCGCCGCCAGGTATTGCGCCACGCCAACGCCGCCGCCATGCAGTCCCAGCCCCATCACCACGGCCCGGCAGGCGGAAAGGTCCTCGGTGCCATGGCGCGCCTTACCGTCAAGGGACGTGGGATTCATGCCGCGCACTCGCGATTGCAGTAGCGTAGGTTTGAAGCCTGCATCGCTTCTTGGGCAAGCCTAGGTTCACGCTGCCAAAGACCGTTGAAATTCCCAGGCAGGGCACAAACATTCCCCTCTTCTTCGGGGAAAGGACTAGAGCCTTTCCCGCACTCGATACGGGGGTGCGGGCGAATCTTTGTCATTTCAGTTTCATCCCGCTTGCTCGGCTGAGCCTCGGAAAATCTGCCCTGTGATTGATATGGGTGTCTCGGCTCTCACGCATTGCCGGGGCCGGTCATCTTGCCTGCCGCCACCTTTGCTACTATTGTACTATGGCAGTTTCGCCTGGCGACTAATATGCAGTGCTGGCGAGACCGCAAGTTACTAAAGCCTGCCCTTGGAACGAAATTAGATGCCACGCTTTCTCTTTGTCTCGATACCTGCCTCCGGGCACGTAAATCCAACGCTCCCCATCGTGCAAGCGCTGATGGAACGGGGCAACGCCGTGGGCTACGCCACCGGCCCGAACATGGCGCAGACCGTAGGGCCGTTGGTCACGCAATTCTTCCCGGTGGGGCCGGATGCATCGGCAGAGGCTATTCAAAAGTGGTGGCCGGAGATGGGCAAGCTGCGCGGCCTAAAACGCCTGAACTTCATGATTCGCGAGGTCATGTTTCCGTTCGCCGCGAGCATCGCCCAAGAGGTGCTGGACGTTACGGCGTCATTTCAGCCGGACGTGCTCGTCTTCGACGCCTTTACGCACCCCGCGAGCATCGTGGCGGACATTAGCGGCCTACCCTGGGCTACCACAACCGTGGTGCCGGGGCTGCTGGATAGCATGAACGCGCATCCTTACGGATTGGGCCTTACCTACCCTCCCAATCCGCTCCAGCGCCTTGCTGCGCCGCTTCTCCGGCGGCTGTTCCGCCTTGCCGCCCGCCGGCACGACCGCCAGTTCAACGCTATTCGCGCCCAATTCAGCCTGCCGCCGATCCGCGACAGTTACCTAGAAAGCACCATCTCTCCGTACCTGGTGCTTGCGCTGACGCCGCCGGAGTTCGAATACCCCCGGCCCTCTTGGCCGCCTGCTGTGCATTTCGTCGGCCCTTCCCTCTGGGACCGCCCCCAAGACTACGCGGAACCCGCGTGGCTGGAAGCCCTGCCAAGCGGCCGCCCACTTGTCTATGCCACTATCGGCACGGTTCAGAGTGTCTACCAATCGTCATTCTTCAGCACGCTGTTCGAAGCGGCGCGCGGACTCGATGCGGACGTAGTCGTGACCACTGGCGGCAACCTTGCAGACCTGCCTACCCCGCCTGGCAACGTGCGCGTGGAGCGCTACGTGCCGAACAGCATTATCATTCCGAAAGCGCAAATCGTCCTGCATCACGGCGGAGTGAGTTCCACGCTGGGCACGCTGTTGCACGGCAAACCCGCCGTCGTCGTGCCGTTTGCAGACGACCAGCCGGACAACGCCCAGCGCATCCGGTGGCTCGGCGCCGGCACGTCCGTTGACCCCTACAGCGTCTCGAGCGCGGCGCTGCGCGCGGCAATCGAGACCGCGCTAATGTCAGTCGCAATGCGCGAACGGGCTGAGGCGCTTGGGCGAACCTTGCGGCAGTACGACGCGGGCGGGACCGGCGCGGCGTTGCTCGAAAGGCTGGCGGAAACGAAAGCGCCCATACTGCGTGATGGCGCGGGGCATAGGTAGGCACTCTCGGCTTGCCCACGCCGCCGGCGCCAGCGGTCGCTGCTATGCAAGTATGCAGCACCGAAGCGCGGTGGCTTGTCCCCCGCAGTGGACGATGTGCATACCGGGTAGAGCGGTCGGATTACCCGTGCGCGAGAGTGACGGCTAAGTGCTGCACAGCCTATCGCCGCTGCATACTCCACCACGTCCTATTAGGCTTGGTGACGAAGCGGCGACCGCCCTATCGTACGCAACCCCATTGCGCTCCCGTGAGCGTAAGCTGTTCTCTTCTTACAAGACCCGTCTTACAGCCACTTCGCGAACCAGTCGAACGCTTTCGCGCCGCTGAAAGCGTGTCCGCCGGGATGAAGGTCCAGGTCGAGTCTATCGCCAGCGCCGGCGGCGGCGTAGATGCGTTCCACGTCAGCGTAGCAGCGCAGTGCGTCGTCCTTGACGAAACAGTCATCAAGTTCGCCAACCTCCACGAGGCAGGGACGCGGGGCTATTAGTCCGGCCACGGAAGCAATGTCGCCAAAGGTCAGCAGGCCGCGGGCGAATTGCGAACCGCAGGTGTTGCCCCGTCCACGATGGCCGATGGCGTCCTCAAGCGTGCTGAGGTAGCAGACAATGTCGGCGCAGCGGACGCGCTCGTCCAGGGCCGAGAGGTAAGTCGTCATGGTTCCGCCAAAAGAAAGACCGATCATGCCGATGCGGTCCGGATCCACGCACGGCAGCCCTTGGAGCAGATCGATTCCGCGCATTCCATCCCAGATGTCCAGAGCAAGCAACTGGAATCCCAGGTAGCCATACCCCAAATAGAGCGCGTTGCAGCCGTCTCTTGAGTCGCGCCGCCACTCCTGCGGGCCGGTTCGCTCACCAAATCCACGCCAATCGGGGGCCAGACAGACATACCCATGCTCGGCAAGCTGTTGGGCATAGTTTACGCCGGACTGCCGTTCCTTCATCTGCGCGTAATTGGGATCGTCTTGTGGGGGCAAGATACCTGCGGGATCATCCTTGCCGCGCCCGTGGCCGTGCGCGCAGAGAATGGCAGGCCGCTTTTCGCCCTCCGCGATGTCTTTGGGCGTGAACAGCCAGGCAGGTACGGTAGCAAAGGCCTCGCTATCGTAGAGAATCTTCTCCCGAATGTAGCTGCCCTCGTCGTGGCGCTCGACCACCTCCACGTTGAGCGGTACCGGATCGGGATACGCCCCGATCATCTCCCGCACCTGTCTCAGCGTGCGTTCATGCCAGGCGCGCCATTCTGAAGCAGTAGTCGGCAGGCCCAAAGGCGCAGCGGTCTGTTTGGCGCGGGCGATTAGCCCCTCAACCGGATCGATGTACGGTCGTGTACTGACACTCATCGCAATGATTCCTCCTGCAGGTGGTAAGGAAATTCGCCAGTCTTACACTATGCCAAGACGCAAGCAACTTACTCTTTCCAGCCCCTCTTTTCACCAAAGAGCGCCATGGTTTCTTCCCGTGTCAGCGCCCAGAAGGAGTAGACCCCCACGCAGGTGCCGAAGGGCACGTTGAACAGTTGGAACGCGCTGAGGATAAGCACCAGGATACGCGCCCACGCCTGTCGCTTCAGCAGCCCAATGCCGCCAACAAACCCCGGTACCGATAAGAGGAACAGAAACGCGCC
This sequence comes from Chloroflexota bacterium, assembly GCA_965221905.1. Classification (GTDB taxonomy): domain Bacteria; phylum Chloroflexota; class UBA11872; order VXOZ01; family VXOZ01; genus VXOZ01. Next base: position 772,498 of record OZ244922.1, on the reverse strand, counting down.
AACGAAAGTGCCGAAAACCGCCAAGATGCCCATGGCCTCCGATTCATCGGCGGCGGCCATCAACAGCCCGATACCCACAAATACAAGAAAGACCAGGCCCGCTACGAAGAGACCCAGAATGCTGAGGCCAATGTACAACCACGCTACGATGTTCACGAGGGTCTCACTATCCTGACGACTATTCATGGCAGCCTTTCATTTTCTACGAAGAGGTTTAGGCAAGCGATTGGCGCACGCGGTGTGTGGCTTCCATTATGTTTTCCAGTTTAGCCACCGCAGATTCGTAAGGAATAGCCTGCAGACCGCAATCGGGGTTTATCCACAGTTGCTCCGGTGCGAAGTACTCCAGAGCCAGGCGGATGCGCGCCTCGATCTCCTGTACCGATTCTACACGGGGGTCCTGTGCATCCACAACGCCATAGCCCATTCCCCGGTTGGCAGGGAACGGGTGCCTGCGCAATATGTCGAGCAGATCGGGCGAGACGTGCGCAAGCTCCAGGCAGAACACATGCGCCGGCAGTTCCAGCATCTTGGGATAGACCTCATGAAACGCGCCGTAGCACATGTGGGTGAAGACCGTGACGTGCTCGGGAATATCGGAGCATATGCGGTGCATGGCTTCTATCGCCACATCTAGCTCTTCCGGTTGGTCGTAGCGGGTGACGAACGCCGGTTCATCAATCTGGAGGTACCGCACACCCGCAGCCACGAGCGCATGAACCTCCTCACGGACGTACTCCGCCAAGCCCAACACTGCCGCCCGGCGATCGGGGTAGTAAAGATCGAAGACCCAGTCCCGCAACGTATAGGGGCCGGTGACCGTGACCTTTACGTCGCTCCGTGCGTGGGATGCAGCGTAGCGGTACCAGTCTACCAGCAACGAGCGCGGCTTGGTGGCCGGGCGCTTGATGACCGCCCGCTGGCCGTACATGTTGTCCAACACCCACACCGGATCCGGATCGATGTCGGCGCAGCCCCAGCCTTCTAGGAAGTAGGTCGTCATAGAACGCCGGTACTGCTCGCCATCGACAAGCACGTCGACACCGAGTTTCTCCTGGGTTGCAATCCAATCTGCAACCGCCGTCTCTTGGCTGCGGCGCATCCAAGCGTGGTCCTGCTGCTCCAGCGGCGCCATCTCCGCGCGGAAGAGGTCGGGCGGTTTCGGCAAGCTGCCAATGCTGGAAACCGGTAAGAGCGGGAGATTCTTCATTACTATTCCCCGTTTCCGCCAAATCGATGAGCAATGTGCGCCAGCGTGGCAAGCTTTTCAAATGCGGCGTGGCGCGGCAGGTAGAGGAGTGCCGTGCTCGGCGCGGCCCAGCAATTCTCCGCAGGAACAGTGGCAGTGACTGCGGTTAGGGTTTCCTGCAGCTCTGCTTCAGTTTCGACGCGGAAGTGGCGTGCGTCGGCAATACCGGCCTGAAGCACTGCATTGCCGTGCCAATCGGCGAGGGCTGCTAGATTGGGCGCGCGATAGGCGTCGGTGAAGTCCAATCCCAGTCCGCCCAGGCCGGGAATTTCGAGAAACGGCCGGAGCAGATCGCCAATCGCGCCGCATGCCAAGTGCACGATTACGGTCGCATCCGGTGCTGCACCGGCAATTTGCTCCATGGCATTTGCAACCAGCGGAAAGTCGGCGCGATGCTTGGGGCGCAGGATTACCGACTCTTCGATCTGGATGAAGCGTGCGCCAGCAGCAGCCAGGGCAGCGACGTCTGCCGCCCACATGTCCACCAGCGCCGCGAATGCATCCGGCGTATCGCCTTCCCCCTGCCGGTCCGCATACGCCCAAATGGTGTACGGGCCAAAGAGCGTGGGCTTAATGGGTCTGTCGGTTAGTGAGGCGGCGTGCCGATAGGCGCTGACGATAGGGCTCTCTGCCCTGCGTGTTGGCACCCGATCCAGTTTCCAGTGGTGGTAATAGGTGTTCGTGTCCAGGTAGCGGAGCGGAGCGGCGACTTCCAGGTCAGGTACCACTCGCGCCATTTGGAACCACTCGTCGTGGACGGGCACGAACCCGGGATCGAGAATGTCCGCACCGGCGTCGTCCTGCGCAGCGAGCAGTTCCGCTTGAGTCTCGGCCTGCACCGATCGCAAGGCGCTGTCTTGCCACGCGCTTGCGGGCGTAGGCGTCTCTCGCTCCCGCCACTCCTCGACCGCGGCGCGCAAGGGGTGTTGACCGTTGCTCACAATCGGAAACCGTCCGGTGGTCGTAACGAGCATAGGTTTCGATCCCTTGCAATAGCACTGCCGCGCTCACGTAGGGGCACGACATGTCGTGCCCCTACGTGAGCATCATACTCTCGCTGGTGGAGGACTACTAGCCCTCCGCCATCAGCACATTGGCGCGCTTGGCGGCGTCGGTGAACGCCTCCGCCACCGTGATTTTATCCTCCACAATGGCCGTCTGCCATGCTTCCGCGAGGAGGCCGAACACATCGGCATCTTTGCGGAAGAGGCCGCCGTTCGGCCAGGCGTACTTGCCCCGCACCGGATGCGCAAAGGCGTCGAGATTCTTGTCCGCGAGCGCCGGGAAGTTCTCGCTCATGATGCTGATGTAACGGTCCTGCAGAGAGGCACGCGGATGCTGAATGCTGGCAATCTGGCATTGCAAGTCGAGATACGTATCGGTCTGCAGGAATTTCATGAAGTCCCAAGCCGTATCCGGGTCTTTCGTGCCTGCCCAAACCACCCACGCGTCGATGGAGCCTTGGGTAGCACGGGCTACCGGACCCTGCGGCAGTGGGGCCACGTCCCAGTCCGCGACATTCTCGGGGAAGTCTATCGAGTACTGCCCCGGCCCCCAAGATCCTTCTTCCCAGGTTGCCAGCGTGCCCTGCATGAGGGCCTGGACCTTGCTGCGGTCCAGCGCCGCCCACTCCTCACCGTGCACCATGCTCCGGTCCTGGTGGAAGCGGGCGTGCACCCACTCCATGGCTTCAATGGCCTGAGGGCTATCGAAGGTGGCGTGGCGATCATTTTCCGGATCAACAACGGTGCCGCCGTTTTGTATGATCTTCCAAATGCCGCGGCCCCAGCCCGCGTCCACGCCGCCAAATACGGTGTTGGGGCGGTCGGTAAGCCTGAGCATCGCCTCCTGGTATTCGTCCCAGCCCCACGTGTCATCGGGTAAGGCCATGCCCTTCTTTTCGAAGACCTGCTTGTTGTACCAGAGCACGTACACGTTGATGTACATAGGCAGGCCGAACTGACCCGTCTCCGGCCAGCGCATAGCGCCAAGCTGGAAGGGAATGTAGTCATCCATGGGGAAGCTGTCGCGCTTGATGTAGGGATCCATGTTGAGCAGCAGACCCTCCCGTCCCGCTTGGACGAGATTCGTGCCCCACGTCATCGCAATGTCGGGTCCGGACCCGGCCACCCAGGCCGTAATGTAGACTGCCGGACTGTCCTTTACGCCGAGGACGTTTAAAGTGACGTTAGGGTTGTCTGCCGTGTACACATCGGCGCCGGCCTGCGCCGCTTCCACCCACGTGGAGTCACCCCAGAGCGCCCAATCTAGGTTTACGGGCTCTGCCTGTGGCTCCGGCTCTTTCGCTTCTGCTTCCTTCTCCTCAGGCACGTCTTCCGCAGGTGCTTCGGTGATTGTCGCCTGCCCACAGGCGGCCAGAGCGATTGCGCCAATTGTGCCTCCGCCTACCACAGCACTGAGCGACGCGTCAAACGGGTCTCACTGTCACCAGTTTTCATGTGCTTAGCCTCCCGACTTGCTTTCTTGATAAGTCAAACGTGAATAAGAACGACACGCAAACACGGTTAGGAAAGGAACGTCGGTCGGATCCCCTCTTATGGTATGTAGCCAGTTGTCGTCCTCCTTTCTCTCACCCAAATGCATTGAGGGCAATCCGTAACTTGAATTATGGCGGAAGCGCCGTGTTGATGCAATACATTAGCGGAGGTCAAACCTGTTGGATGTACACAAACTTGGGCTGCGATTGTAAGCCGCGCCAGACAAGAGGCCGCTGCCTGGGGCTCTTTCACGCTTGCGCAGCGCTATCGGCTGCAAGACAAGATTGATTCCCGCTTGCGCCGGATTGACGGACGACGCGCCCCTCGCGTTGCCCTCACAACTTCGCTCATTTGCGCGCCCTTAACAACATACAAATTACGAGTAGGGGCACGATAAATCGTGCCCCTACGGGTTGATCTACGAGACCAAAGACTTGGGAAAGTTGCAGTTGCACTTCTTGGCGCTTCTCGTAGCGCGGGGGCTTGTCCCCCGTTCGACTGTCAAGCTGCGGCCATGGACCCCATTCGCCCTGAACTTGTCGAAGGTTGAACGGTGACCCGCTAAACGAACGACGCTATTCGCCACTTCGGCTTGCGCCGGAGTCTAGGGCATCGAAGAGGTATGTAACAAGCAATTCTGACAGGAGACGATAGTCTACCTATGCAAGGAAGAGGGATTCCCGCTCCCGTGGCAATGACGAGATAGAATTGCGGCTGTCCTATGGGTAGGGGCACGACATGTCGTGCCCCTACGGCTCATTAGACGGCCATGCGCTCTTCTGTAGCGCGGGGGCTTGTCCCCCACTCTTCGCGCACTAGGCAGACACGGTCATGGACGAATTGCTCATTCCTCGCACTACTCCGCACTACTCGCAATGCAACCGTCTCAGACACGCCAGCCTTAAACAAGGACTTTGAGCTTACTTAACTCAGCAATCCCAACTCCCGCTGCGTCTCTGCGACGCGCGCCAGCGCCGCCTCCGGCAGGGGGCCAAGATCGGAAATCGCCACGTTCTGCTCAAGCTCGGCGGGATTCATGGCGCCGGGAATCACCGATGTTACCCCGGAAAAGCTGAGGATGTAACGCAAGGCGGCTTCGCTCAGGCTTTGCGCAACGCCTTCATCAACCAGCCACATGAAGGATTCCGCCTCTCGGAGACGCGCGGCGAGCCGTTCCCGCGGTATGAGGCTGCGGTGATCGTCCGGCCCGAACTCATGGTCTGCCGTGAGCGCGCCCGAGAGGAATCCGGAGGCGAGCGGCGAGCGGATCACGATGCCGATGCCGCGCTCTTCCGCCAGTGGCAAGAGCCGCTCGGTCGGTTCAGGTTCGAGCAGACTGAACCCAATTTGTATGATCTCCGCGCGGCCGTCTTCCTCGATGAGCCGGATGGCTTCCGTCACGTCGCTGGCGGAGACGCCAATGTGCCCGATGTGTCTTTCTGCACGGAGCTCGACCAGCAGACCCAGCGGGTCTTCCGCCACTTCGTCTGCGACCGGACTATGCAGCAACACACCCTCGATAAGGTCGGTCTGCAGGCGCTCCTTGCTGCGCTGCACACTGGCGCGCAAAGCAGCGCGGGAAAAGTCCCGCGCCAACACCGGCGGCCCGCCGTCAGCGGCTGGCAGAACATGCTCGCCGCCCTTGGTCTCGACAAAGACTTCAATGTCCCGCAGGTGCGACGGACGCCGGCGCAGCGCCTCGGCAATGTAAACTTCAGCTTCCGAGTACACCGGCGCGGTGTCGATGAAGTTGAGACCCAGCGACAGCCCGTGATGGATCGTCTCCACCGCCGTCTTAAGCGACACCTCGCCGTAGGTAGCAGGACCCGACCAATAGCTGCCGCTCGTAATGAGCGTGCCACCCAACGGATACGTGCCTAACCCGACTTCCGACACCTGGTGACCTGTGTTACCCAACGGACGATAGCGCATGGTCTATTCCCTTCCTGGTTTTGGCGTGGCTGATCGTTTTCGGTGCGTCGAATGCGTCTTGTAAGTTTAGAATCGGCTTTAGAGGTGATTCCGAGCGCAGCGTCGAACAGGGTTCGCAGAATCTAGGGTCTAAGACTGGGGGCTACACTATCCAACTGCAGTCACTCTAGACCCTTCACTCCGTTCAGGGTGACATTCGAATCGCTCCTTACCACTTCCTGCCTCCCATCCACGTCAGACAGTGAACAGCCCCGCCACCATTGAGCGACCGGCTACGTGCGATGGCTCCGCAGCGACTCCCAATCACGCAGCGGAAACTCGATCTGCCGACGCTCTTGCGCCGCGAGGTAGGCACCCTCAACCACTTCCAGCGCGCGGGCGCCGTCGATGCCGTTGGACTCCGGTTCGCGGTTTTCACGGATAGCAGCCAGGAACTCTTTCTCCTGCGCATGGAATCCGGCTGAATACGGTACGTTCAGCACGAGCTTTTCATTGGCCATTTCCGGATTATTGCGGTGCGGTTGCTCGAAGGTGCAATCGGCAAAGGCCTGGGCAACTTGCGGCTCGTCAAACGTCAGCCACGGCAGCTTGTTGCTGTAGAGCGTGATCGTCGCATCGGAGCCATGCCCAATACCGCCGTCAAGCTTTACGTAGCCCTCGCTGCCGGTCACGAAGATCTCGCGGTGTTGGGGCCCCTGCAAACACCACACCATCTCAAAGACGCCGATCGCGCCGCTATTGAAGCGAAAGAGCACGTGGGAGGTGGTCTCGATCTCTTCCGTCTCCCAGAGAAAGCTATCGAACTCCGCGCCCGCGACGTGCTTCACGCCGCTACCTTCCCAGAAAAGCAGCGTATCGATGTAGTAACAGCCGTCGCGGTGCAACGCGCCGCCGCCCGCCGTGGCTTTGCCGAGTTTCCAACCCATGTTGGCGCGGGATCCCTGGGTGAGCACATCCTTGTGGAGCAGGTGGCGTTCCAGCACATGATAGATTTCGCCGATGAGCCCGGCGTCGAGGATGCGCTTTACCGCGCGGGCAGGAGGCTCGAAACGATCGCGGTCGGCGGTCATGAGCTTCACACCGGCATCGCGGCATGCACGTATGGCTTCAACTGCTTCATCCATATTCAGCACCAGCGGCTTCTCACAGAGGATATGCACGCCGGCCTCCGCCGCCGCCAGAATAGCGGGCAAATGCAAGTGATGAGGCAAGCAGATGTCAACGGCCTGCACCTCCGGCCGCCGCACTACCTCGGCAAAGTCGGTGGCCGCAGCCGCGGCGCCATACCGCTGCGCCTGGGACTCGGCGCGTTCGCGCAGGTTGTCGCAGGCAACTTCCAGACGGGCTTCTCCGGCTCGTACCAACCGCTGCCACCCGTCGAAATGGGGATGGGAAATACCGCCGCACCCAATGACGGCTACCCCTATCGGACCGTTCGTCATCGCCATCGTTGCTCACTTTCTGAGTTTGCCATTACTGCCGAATATTGCAGGTTGTCTGTATAGTACGCCATCGGCGGCACTGCCGCCACGCTACTTGCCGCTCAATTGTCAAGATCGTCCTCTTGTGTCCGCTGCCACGTGCCAAAGTTGCAAGATCAGCCCTTCAATCGGCCTGGTTAAGACCATTGCATCTTCGATGTCATGGCTGCAAGTAATACCCTACCCATGTATTGGCGCTGCGCCGGCATAGTACAATACCCTTGAATGAGCGCGGTGGCAGGAAGATAGCATGATACCGCATCCAACCAATCGAGCGAGCTTTGGCTCAGGCGAGAATTAGCGCAATCCATTTCCATCAATCCGGCACAGGTGCGCATTGAGAATGAGTAAGGGAAAGTCAGCTACCAGCCGTGGACTGCGGGCAAGTCCAATGATTGTTGTTGCCGCGGTCGCTTTGATCGCGGCGGCCATCGGGCTCGCAGCCTTTTGGCTATTTGTCTGGGGCGATGGCGCGTCGAATCGGGCGGATGCAACCAACCCTAAGCTCGTGGCGCGCGGGGAAGTCTTGTACCAGCAACATTGCGCTAGTTGCCACGGCGCAAACCTGGAAGGCCAGCCAAACTGGCGCGAACGCGATGCCGACGGCATGTTGCCCGCCCCGCCCCACGATGTAACCGGCCACACCTGGCACCACGCCGATGCGCTGCTGTTCGACGTTACCAAGTGGGGCTCGACCGCCGTTGTCGGCAGCGACTACATGAGCAACATGCCCGGCTTTGCCGAGACTCTCAGCGACAGCGACATTTGGGCAATACTCTCCTACATCAAGAGTACGTGGCCCCCGGATATCCAGGAGATCCAGTCCGATCTGGAGGACACTCGAAACCAGTGAGGGCCGAGGGTCTTTCCGTTGGTAAAACCTCCTCATTGCTGACGACAATTACTGGCCGCGCCAAAGAGATTCCAGTCTCTCTTCATCTTTTACCTGCGCAAGGTAAGTACTTCGCATGTAAGCTCTTATGCACTGAGGATAGGCTGTCGCCTGTCCGTAGGGGCACGGCATGCCGTGCCCCTACCCACTCGAAACTGCAATGCAAGTCTTGCGTCGCACCCGCAGAGAGCCAGGACTCCAGGGACGCATTGAAGAGAAGATGGATTCCGGCTTTCGCCGGAATGACGGCACGGGGCTTCTCTAGTTCTCACGACGGTGACTGGACGGTGAGTCCTGTCATTTGACCGGCCAACTATTGCGGAGTGACAAGGGGCAAGACCGCACACTAGCCGCCAACGACGACTTTCCACGAATACTCGGCGTTACCGTTGGCGTTTTCCACTTGGCATTTGACGTAGTGCGTTCCGCCCTCCGGCGCGCGAAAGCGCAAAGTATCCCCGCCTTCCGGTAGCGGTTCCCCGTCAATAGACCACGCGTACCGGAGCGTGGGATCGGTGTAAGCGGTGGCGTCGAGGGTGGCGTAACCGATATGGCGGTAAGCGAAGCCGCGTCCGGGGCCCAAAGCGCCGTCCGCCTGCAGCCAGCCCTCCTGCATGTCGCGCGCCGAGTAGTAGAGCACATAGCGGCCCGGCAGCTTGAGCACGTAAGGCGTGGAGGTATAGCGGGCATCGAAGGCGTCCTTATCCGCACTTGGCGGAAAGACGGGATGCCCCATGCGCTCGGTCCAGTATCGGCCGTCCGCCGAGCGCGCAAACGTGAGGTCGAACCAGTCGCCGTAGGCGTCGTCGAGTTCGGCGCGCGTGAAGCGCACATCATCGCGCAGCGCCTCGCGGTGCCCGCCGTGCCATATGACAAGACTCGGCCCATCCCGCATCACGAACGGGTAGACGCACGACTTGTAAATGCCCTCCGGTTGGAGCACGTCGGCGATCTCTTCCCAGTGTATTCCGTCGGGCGAGCGCAACAGCATGGTGTGACCGTAAATCGCGCTGGGGTCGGGGTCGCCCTCAGGCCGGGCGTTCACCCACATGGTGAAGGTGCCGTCATCCTCTTTGATAACCGAGGGACAGCGCCCGCTGCGCGTGACCGGCTCCGGGTGAATCTCCCACGCGATGCCGTCCGGACTCTCGGCGTACCCCACCTGCTGCGTCATCTCGACCAGTTCGCCGTCGGCGGTCTCCTCATAGTGGGTGAGGGCGGAGAACCACATCCGATAGCGTCGCTCTTCCAAGTCGTAGAGCACGAACGGGCTTTGAAAGCACCGCCCCCAGCCGCCTGCGTCTTGCAGGGCCTCATCGGTGATGATGGGATTGCCGGGAAACTCCTCCCAATGTATGCCGTCATGCGAGGTGGCGTAGCCCAAGTGGCAGTTGGCGGGCCGCGGCGGACCGGACGTGCCGACGTACCACATCTTGTATATGCCGTCGGCGCGGATGACGCCCGGCATGTAGAGCATCACGCGGCTCCAGTCCTGCGTCGTCAGCGTGGTAGATAGCACCGGCTCCGCGCGCCGCTGCCACTCTTGCTCCGACGGCACCGTCTGCCACGGCTCCAATTCAACACCGAGGTCAACCGCCTCACCAACGGCAAGCGCAACCTCCGCACCAGTCGGACTAACCGCACTTATGCGGGGCAGGTACCACTCAGGAGAGGACACAGGCGACGCATTTGGCATATGTATACTCCCTTTGTAGTCGCACATCACCTCATTACCAGTGTTTCAGTATGTGATCGGCAATAGGCACTGCGAGACTCGCTCCTCTTGGGTTGCTTGCAGCAAAGAACAATTCGAACATCGGAGAGTTCTTCGAATTCTTAAAGGTTCGAGGGGTTGGTGCTACTCTTAGAAACTCTGATTCAAGTCTTTCACGGTAGCGTAAGGCAATTTGGTCGCTGCCTTGAAGCCTCTCTTGTATGGGTTTATCTGAAAACCCTGGTAATTGTTGTTGCGGAGATTCACCGTAGAAGTCCTCCCAGTACTGGCGTCCACCAAACACCCTGTCTAGCTGTGCCGCTAACGAATCCGGCGGATTCCTCGTCGTAGGCATCATGCGCGCGATTGCCATCAATGGGAACAAGATCCAGCAGTCTATCTTCTTCGTCCGTGCCAGTTCTTGCACTGTGCTCCACGAGACTTGCGTGGCGAAAGGGTCAAGGAAGACTACGGCGCGTTCAGAGTTACCAAGAGTGGCGCAGAATGCAGGCAGAGCACTATTGGCATCTTCATTGCGAATGCCGATATTACAATTGGGAAACTCTCTCTCCAGTAACTTAAGAGATGCGCAACGAGTGGGGTCCTTTTCAACGAATACAAGCCTATCAAAGGGCTTGTCCTGAACCTCTAAGGCGATACGCGGAGAGCCAGCACGAAATTCCTTGAGATCTTCATAATCCGCCGAAAGATAGTCCGAATTAGCCAAGTAGGAACCCTCCCCTGCGAAAGCGTCAACGTAAGTGAGTTGGAAGGGCTGGCTCTTGAGCGCGGTGGTGTAGGCATCCAAATATTGTCTAAGAATTTCTAGTTTCTCATTGGTCCAACTACCCCCGAAAAGAGATGACATCGAACTTGCTGTTCCTAGTTCGTTATAGGCATTTGTCGCCAGTGACGGCCATCAATTACTGCAGCATCGCCACCACGCTTATTCCTTACTCCACCAAGCTGCTTTAGGAAGAAAGCCACTCCTGCGCCTTCTGACTGGTCGCGCAGACTTCGCACCCAGTCCAAATCCATGGGTCTTGCGCCATTACCGCTTTCACCTCCTGTAATCACCCATTGAAGAGTCCCGTCTCTTAGCCAAGGTGTCAATTCGATCTGTTCCAGCAAAGGTTCAGCAGAGACGAATCGGATAGGGGCCGGCAGGCGCGCCAAGACCGTAAGGCGCGGAGCGTACTTTTGGTTTTCCACCGACGTGCCAATCCAAATATTCGGGTGCCAACCATCGGGAAATTTTGCTTCATACTGCTTCCACCAAGCAACAGCTCTGCCCGGCCTCTTCGTCAGAATTTGAAATTCGTGGCCTCGCTCAAGTGCTGCTTGCTGCATTACTTGGAACATCTCGAATACAAACTCAAAGGGAACGCGAGAATGGAAGAGATCAGACATGCTGTTAACAAATACACGTCTTGGCTTTTTCCAAGTTAGCGGTAAGACTAATCGCTCGGGTAGCAATTGAATATCACTTGGAGCAGTACTGTATCCCTTAACACCCATACCCTTCAGGCGCGGATACATTGCGTACATATAGCAGTTATCGCAGCCTGGCGAAACGCGAGTACAGCCCGTTACCGGGTTCCAGGTTTCGTCTGTCCATTCAATCGCGGACGGCATGCCTAAAATCCTATAAAGAAGGTTGAGAAGTGTCCTCTACTTAACAATGGCCCTTAAGAGTAGAATTCAGACAGTTTGCCCGGAAACAACCCTTCAATTGAATGAGTTGTCGGCACTCGATCTCTTAGCAGCCGTAATGTCTCTGCAACGCCTATCGTGAGTAGTTGGGCGCTTCTTTAGTCAGGATGACGTCGTGGGGGTGGGCTTCGCGGAGACCGGCGGGGGTCATGCGCACGAAGCGCGCGTGTTCCTTCATCTCCTGAATGGTGGCGTTGCCGCAGTAGCCCATTGCCTGGCGCAAGCCGCCCACGAGTTGAATCACCAGTGCTGAAAGCGGCCCCTTGTACTGCACACGGCCCTCGATGCCTTCGGGCACGAGCTTCGACTCCTCGCCAATGTAGTCCTGGAAGTAGCGGTCGCGGCTGGCGGAGCGGGCCTTCATAGCGCCCATCGAACCCATGCCGCGGTACTCTTTGAACTGTTCGCCCTGGTAGAGCACCACCTCGCCGGGACTCTCCTCTACACCGGCGAAGAGCGAACCGATCATAACCGTGTCGGCGCCCGCGGCAATCGCCTTTGCCACGTCACCGGCATACTGGATGCCGCCGTCGGCGATTACGGGGACGCCGTACTGCGTGGCGACACCGGCAACATCGGAAATCGCCGTAATTTGCGGTACGCCGGTGCCGGTCACCACCCGCGTCGTGCAGATGGATGCGGGTCCCACGCCAACTTTGAGCGCGTCGGCGCCGGCCTTGATGAGGTCTTCCGCCGCGGCTGCCGTGGCAATGTTACCGGCAATTACCGGCACGTCGAAGAGTGTCTTAAGCTTGCGCAGCGTCTCGATGACTCCCGCGGAGTGACCGTGCGCGCTATCCAGCACCAGCACGTCAACCCCGGCCGCCACCGCCTCTTGGGCGCGCTTGATGCCCTCCACGTTCGTGCCTACCGCCACTCCTACGCGCAGGCGTCCCTTCTCGTCCTTCGTCGCCAGCGGAAACTGGATCTTCTTGGCGATGTCTTTAACCGTAATTAGGCCTTTGAGCATGAAGTGGTCGTCTACCACCGGCACCTTCTCGATGCGGTGATGGCGCAAGATATCTTTGGCCTCTTCCAACGTGGTGCCGACGGGAACCGTGATGAGGCCCTCTTTAGTCATCACGTTCAGCACGGGCTGGTCGAGGTTCTCCTCGAAGCGAATGTCGCGGTTGGTGAGAATGCCTATCAGCTTGCCGTTCTCGGTGATCGGCACGCCTGAGATGTGGTAGCGCTCCATCAGGTCCACCGCCTGGCGCACGGTCGCATTGGGGCCCAAGGTGATGGGGTCCACGATCATGCCGGCTTCCGAGCGCTTGACCTTATCTACTTCGGCAGCTTGAACATCGATTTCCAGGTTGCGGTGGATGATGCCGATGCCGCCTTCCCGTGCCAGAGCAATGGCCAGGCGCGCTTCGGTAACGGTATCCATGGCGGCGGAGATGAGCGGTATATTGAGCGCAATAGTCGGGGTCAGCCACGTGCGGGTATCGGCGTCTTTCGGCAGAACAGCGGAATAGTCGGGAATGAGTACTACGTCGTCGAAGGTAAGGCCCTGTTTCAACAACTTATCAGCGGACATCAGGTCGCTGGTGGGAGCTAGGGGCTCAAGTGTGGTGGATATGCCCTCACTCTCGGCGGTATCATTCCGTATCACCGGCAGTCCCTCCTCTGCTACATGAAACGCTCACGTTGGCTGAGTTCTCTTGCTCCCTATTATACGGCACCGCGCTTGAGTTCGGAGTTGATTCTGTGGGTAGACTCCGACTTTTCCCACTGAAAACGAGAGGTTACAGAAACTAACCGTTTGGCCTCAATGCCAACCCTTTCTGTTCTTGCGCCTGCCTGTGCAACTCTAATCTACTACCTTCGGCTTCTACGTTATCCCGTTCGCCCTGAGCCTGTCGAAGGGTGAACGGGGCAGTATCTCCGGCCCGACGGTCTAAACTCAGTGCCGCTCATACCTGGACCCCTCAACATGCTCAGGACAAGCAAGCTCAGCACGATTGGCAAAGACAACCTGAGGGAAGCCAGCGAGGATTTGGCGTTGATCTGTCAGGTCGTACTGAAAAGAACTCGCGAATCTCTGCTTCCGCATGGGCAAGCAACGAGAAAACATGCCCGGAAACTTCCTGAAAGAGCTTGCACTATTTCCACTACTTAGATATTCTATATACATGTTACGCGAATTACGTAAAGGCACGGCAAGCCTGCTCCTTCTCGATCTGCTGGCAGCGCGGCCCATGTACGGGTTTGAGATCGCCGAGGCACTGCGCGAACGCACCAACGGCGTGCTCGACTTCAAGGAAGGCACACTCTACCCCGCGTTGCACCGCTTAGAAGCTGAAGGGTTGGTAAAGCCCTACTGGCAGGACAGCCCGCGCGGCCCGCGCCGCCGCTACTATCGTCTGACGGCGCGGGGCCACAAGGCGCTGGCCGAACGCCGGGAGCATTGGCACACACTGGTGGAGGCTATCAATGGCGCCCTTGACGCCGGAAACGGAACGCTTTCTCCGCAAGGCAGTGGCGGGACTGCCGTTCCTGAAACGCAGTGAAGCCAAAGACGAACTCCGCGCGCACCTGGAGGACGCTATCCAACAACGGGTAGCGCAAGGCAGCGAACGTGAGCTTGCGGAGCAGGAAGCCGTAGCGGCGCTTGGCGACGCCGCGGCGCTCAACCGGGAATTGCTCCGTTCTCATTGTGGGCACAGGTGGCCACTCTTTCTCCTCCGCTCCAAGTTCTACAAGTGGGCCATAAAATCGGCAGGTGGTCAGGTTGGGTACAAAGGCCGAAGAGAATCGACCAACATTGGAAGCCAACCCGATCGAGTCCGAGTAGAGCAAACAATCGCCCGCGCGGAACGAAAGCTCGCGTCGCGGGGGCCAAGCTACAGAATCCACGCTAGGCTTGGTGAGGCATACAGTGCCCTTGCCGCGCACGAACGCAAACTGGCAAACCGGGACGCAAGAACGGGCGGATGCGAACGCGCGCAGGCACATGTGCGGGCAGCGGAAGCCTACCAAGAGCGCACGCTGGCACACAATCAGGCGGCGGTGGATTGGCTCATTACGCGTTCAGGACCATGGGATTTCATAGGCGGCAGGCAAAGGTTGCTCGCTGGGGCGTACAGCCAATTGGCAATCTCATTGGAGACCATGGGTAGGCATGGAGAAGCCGAATCGGCCGTGCGCGCCGGGCTCGCGGTGGATGACGAATTCTTCGGTCTCAACTTCCAGCAGGCAACCTACTGCCTCAAACGGGGAGACATAGACGGCGCTTTTCAACATCTGGAAGCTTCACTGGACGATGATCTTACAGTTGGTGACCTCGGCAAGGTTGTCCTTTCAGTATTGCAGGCCGACGTGTTCGATCCGCTGCGTGAAGACGCGCGATTCAGTCGTCTCCTGGATTGGGCCCACGCATTCAGGTAAGCTCACGCACATGCTTTCGGCCATCATCAACTTGGGCGCAGCGTTGGCAGCAGCCGACCGAGGCGACGTCTTTCACTAGGCGCTCTTCTCTTGTCGAAATGCTCTGCCGCACTGGTGCAATAGTCGTCTGCATTAGCGAAGGCGGGCGAATGGAGGCTATCAATGGCGCGCTTGACGCCGGAAACGAAACGCTTTCTCCGCAAAGCAGTGGCGGGACTGCCACTCCCGAAACGTAAAGAGGCCGGGGATGAATTGCGTGCGCACCTCGAGGACGCTATTCAGCAGTCGGTAGCGCAGGGCGAGGAGCCAGCTTCTGCAGAGCAGAAGGCCGTGGCAGCCCTCGGTAACGTCGAGGCGCTCAATCGTGAATTGCTCCGAGCGCATTTTGGTAAGAAATGGCTGTTTCAACTCCTCCGCTATAAGCTTGATAGTTTGTTGATTCACCTGCACCGTGGTCCGGCGGCCCGGATTGGGTTATTCAAATTCGTAATGCCGTTCACGTTCCAGCGCCAGAGACGCCTTGGCCGTCATGACGAGGTCATCGCGTGTGCAGAACGGGAGCTAGCTTCGCGCGGGCCGAGCTATGAAGTCCTCTCATTACTTGGTTGGACATACTGTGACATCGGCGAGCATGAGCTCGCGTTGCCTCATTTACAGGCGGAGGTGGATTGGCTCAAAGCGCATTCGCTGGCGTCGTGGATGTTTGCAGGAGGCCAGCACAGGGCAATTGCAAGCACCTACAGCAAATTGGCCGAAGCGCTAGCGAGTCTAGGTAAGCACGACGAGGCCGAAGCGGCTGTGTGCGCTGGACTTGCATTAGATGGCCAGGATTTTGGTCTCAACTTTGAGCAAGCTCGATATTGCTTACAGCGGAACGATTTCGAGGACGCACTTCACCATCTTGAGTTGTCCTTGAAAGACAATTCGACACACGGGGAAATCGGCAAAGCCGTGCTGCTAATCTTGCATTCTGAGACCTTCGAGCCCCTTCGGAAAGATGAGCGATTCGGCGAAATTTTGCGGCTCGCCTACGAGCACCCCTAGCCTCAACCTCCCTCTCGCGCTGCTACCCAATTCAGACTCCACGAGCACCGAGGCCTAACGCGCCACATCCTGCTTCGTCTTGACTTGCCTACTGCGCCGTGGCGCTGCGATGCGTCGACTCACCTGAATACTGCGCTTAGGCAGATTCCTGTGCTAGCATTAGCCTACGGATGGCGCGCTCTGCCATACCCAGCGTAGGCTCAACTGTGTGCGAGGAGCTATCAGACAATAGCCCGAAAATGGCCTGATCCTTCCTCAAGCGCAGGAAAAGTAAGGCTCACCTCGCTCAGTACAAGAGAGTCTCCGTTTTGCGAGCCTGCAACCGTTCATCCTTCGACAGGCTCAGGACGAACGGGAATTACGTTTCTACACTTGCTTAGAGGACTCCCATCACTCTCCCTACTTCTCTCCGACTTCCCGTAGGGTCTCACCATGTCTTATTCTGAAAACCCGACCCCATCCGGCCGGTTTGCCTGGCTGAGGGCCGGTGGCAGCACGGTTGCCGGCGGCGCGACCATCCTAATGGTCAGCTATGTCCTCTCACGCGTGCTGGGGTTAGGACGGGAAGTCGCCGTTAGCGCGCGTTTCGGTACCTCGGGAGAACTTGCGGCCTACGTAGCGGCGTTCCGGCTCCCCGACTTGGCGTTCCTGCTCTTTGCGGGCGGCGCGTTGAGTTCCGCGTACATCCCGCTCTACCGCGAGATGCTGGCGCGGAATGACGCTGCCACGGCGCGGGCATTCGCCAGTTCGGTGCTCAACGGCCTGATCATCGTGCTCGCCCTGTTCGTCGCTGTGATCATACTGCTTGCCCCCTGGGTCGTGCCGCTCATTTCGCCCGGCTTCGATGCGGCGGACCGAGAACTCACGGTTGCCCTCATCTCCATCGTGGCGTTTTCGCCCCTCTTCCTCGCCGTCAGCGAAGTGCTCACTGCCACGCTCCACGCGCGGCAGCACTTTCTGTTACCCGCATTTGCACCGCTGCTCTATAGCCTCGCCGGAATCGCGGGCGCGGTCGTGCTCGCAATCTGGTGGGGCATCTACGGTTTAGCGATTGGCGTGGTGATTGGCGCCGTGTTGCACATAATCGTGCAAATCCCTGCTTTTCGCACGCTGGGACCGGGCTACGCGCCGGTTCTTCACCTCCACCTGCCTGAGTTGAAACGATTGGTGCAGCTCACGGTCCCTCGCATGGCAGGACTGCTTGCGGTACACCTCTCACTCATTTTCATCATGATTAACTTGGCCTCCAGGCTTGGCGCGAATGTCGTCGTAGCAATGAACTATGCCTGGGTACTCATGATGCTGCCGTTAGGAGTATTCGGCATGGCCGTGGCGCGCGCGTGGTTCCCACAATTCGCGGCTGCCGCTATGGACGGTCCCACGCCGGAGCTGGCCCGGCAGCTTACGGCGGCCGTCCGCACCGTGCTCTTCTTTCTGTTACCGGCAGCCGCGGGTCTCATGCTCTTTGCGCCGCTTGTGGTTGCTACCCTATTCGAGCGCGGCGCGTTCGACGCTGCGTCCACCGAACTCACCGCATGGGCGTTGCTCTTCTTTGGGGTCGGTCTGGCCGGACACGGCGCGGTGGAAGTGCTCAACCGTGGCTTCTTCGCGCTCAAGGACACGCGCACGCCGGTACTGATCGGCATCGTGAGCATGGGGCTGGGAATCGCTCTTGCCTTTCTTCTCATGCGACCCTTAGCCCAAGGCGGCCTTGCGCTCGGTATCTCGCTGGCGGTGCTGCTCGAAGCCGTTTGGCTGTGGGTGCTGCTGGCGCGGCGGGTACCGGACTTTCGATTTCTCACTGGCGTCCCATCCCTCCTGCTTTGCACGCTCCTCGCCGCGGGCGTGAGCGGCGCACTCCAGTGGCTGGTCCCGCTCTCCAGTACGCCGGCCGTCGTCCGCTTCGTCCTTTACGGCACCGTGCTTATATGGGTCTATGTCCTCTCCGCGCTGCTCCTCGGTGTGCCGGAAGCGCGCTCCGTGTGGCAAAGGCTGCCGTTCTTCCGCCGGTAGGCCAAGGAGTGGAATCTATGTGAGCGCCCTCTAGCTGGGCCACGCGGCAAAAGAGAGGGAACTCATATACAATACTAGCCAAAATCACTTGCACCCTACCTCTATTACTGGAAACGCAAATTCCCCCAATTCTGCTTAAGGAGTTCGATCCATTGGCAGCACGATCCCAGACCGCTGACTCCGGTCCCGTTCGCGAACCCACGCGCATAACCAGCCTCGACCTGATACGCGGGGTTGCGGTGTTGGGCATTTTGCTGATGAACGCAGTGTCGTTCAAATTCGTTGAAGCAGCTTACCACAACATCAGCGCCGGCGGTTCTGAGACGTGGCTGGATTGGGCTGTGAGCATCTTCGGCGAGGTCTTCATCGACCAGAAGTTCATGGGGATGTTCTCACTGCTGTTCGGGGCGGGGATAATTCTGTTCATAGACCGTGCCGCCCAGAGAGGCAGGCGTGCCGTACTGCTGAACCTGTGGCGCAACATCTTGCTGCTGGCAATCGGTATAGCCCACTTCATGCTTTGGTACGGCGACGTGCTGATGATCTATGCGCTGTCAGCCTTCATTCTGATCCCGCTGCGAAATCTGCCGAACAAGGCGCTGCTGACGATTGGCGTGGCTGTGTTCATGCTGTCCGTAGTCAGCGATCTGTACGGACAAGCCCTTGTAAATGCGGGCGCACCGCTTGGCGGTATATGGATGACCACGGAGGCAGAGGACGAGACACTGGGTTATCTTTCGTGGCTCTCGTACATTGTGCGCGGGCCTGGGATGGTTCTCATCGGCGCTGCGCTATACCGTATGGGCTTCACGGATGGCAGCAAGTCGGTAGAGACCTACCGCAAGACCGCAACCATAGGGCTTGGCGTCGGATTGGCGCTTGCCGCGCTGGGCGTTGTCATTACTGCTTTGGGGGACTACTCGAGAGATGTTGCACTGATAGGACAGGTGCCGAACAGTCTTGGCACAATCCCTGCGTCATTGGGATTTATGAGCCTTGTCATTCTTTGGAACAACGGCGCCGATAATTGGCTTAAGCGGCGACTGCGCGCTGTGGGCAGGATGGCGTTGACGAACTATCTAATGCAGACGATTTTGGGCGTGCTTACATTGACACTCCTGCTAGGCGATGTCGACTCAGTGAATCGAAGTGGCGTCTTGGTGTTTGTCTTCGCAGTGTGGGCGCTGCAGGTGTGGTGGTCGCAAGCGTGGCTAAGTCGCTTCCTTTTCGGACCTGCAGAGTGGCTCTGGCGAGTCGCTACATACCGAAGCCTACAGCCGCTGCGCCGCCCAAGGGATTCGCGGGGGGCAGCATAGGAAGCCGCCACCTCCTGCAGGGCATGGCGGGATAGCCCTTTGACTAAGAAACTATCTCAAGTCACTGGATCTCAGGAATTTCCACTCTCTTGATTGACGCACGCCCAAAGCTGGGTTAGAGTCCAACAGTAGGTCAAAGGGTTGACAATCGGAATAGAGGCAAGGAGTAAGCCATCATGGTTACCCGACGAAATTTCCTGCGTTTCAGCGGTGTAGCGGCTACCGCATTGGTTGCCGCCGCATGCGGCGCGGTGCAGACCGCCCCTGCAGCCGAAGATCCGGCTATGGAGGAAAAGAAAGAGGCCCCGAAAGAGGCTGCCCAGGAGGCTCCCGCCAAAGAGGTGCGGAAGCTATCCATCAATAGCTACGGCAACGCCGCGGTGCTCGAGCGTTATGTGCGCGTCTTAGGCGTGTTCAACGAGACGTTTGCCGGTGAGTATGAGGCGGAAGCGACCATAACGCCGTTCGCCGAGTACAACCCCAAGCTCATTTCTCAGATTACGGCGGGCGTGCCGCCGGACGTCTGGAACCTGTGGGCGCAATTCAAGTCCAATTACGTGGAGCGCGGCCTTGTGCTCGACATTACCGATCGCGTCAAAGCGAGCGCGACTGCCAGCCTGGACCATTACGTCCAGCCGATGCATGAGGCCATGTCGTATCAAGGCCGCATCTGGGGCACGGCACAGGACTTCAACGGCACCCTGATCTATCTCAACCAGACCATCTTCCAGAACGCGGGATTGGAATTGCCGGCCGAAGGCTGGACGATGGACGATCTTCGCGACATTGCGAAGCGCACCGTCAATCCGGAGGAGAACATCTGGGGCGGCAAGAATCTTGCAAACAACACCGGCTCTGACAACTTCGCGGTGATGTGGAACTACGGCCAACACTTCTGGGTGGACGACGACCAGACCAAATCGTTGGTCAATAGTCCGGCCGCCGTGGCCATGTATACCATCTACCAAGAAATGGCGTTTGCCGACCGCAGCATGCCGTCGGCGGCCAATCCCCAGGCTCAGGGCTTGGGGTCGCATCAAGGGTACTATGCCACGTGGGACGCCTGGGGCAACGAGCCCTGGTGGATCAATTTCCGTAACGAGGGCAACGTGCCGTTCGAATGGCAGGCCCATACGTATCCCGCGGGCCCCATGGACCAGAAGCACTTCTCCCAAGGCCACCTGTGGTCGATTGCGGAATCGCATCCGGACCACGATACCGCCTGGTTCCTTGCCGAGTGGATCGGCGGCATCGAGGGCTGGAAACAGTGGGTAGCCTTGGGCCAGGGTCAGCCGCTGCCGGTTTCCGACCGCACGCTGTGGGAGCAGTATTACAGCTTCCTGGAGCCGGATAAGGCGCAGATACAGACCGACTTCATGCTGGAACGCATGTACAACGGCCTGGCGTTCAACTTCCAGTACTGGCCGACGTACGGCGAATGCAGCGGCATCATGCGCGAGGCACATCAGGTCATCTTTGGCGAGTCGCCCGGCGAGGTGAAGTCCAACCTTGACGAAGCCGCCAAGCGCATGACGGCGATTCTGGAGGAGTACAAGAGCAAGTCGTAAGCGCTCCTGTTTGCGGCTGCGAGCATCGTGATAAAGCTGCCTTGAGCATCGACTAGGAAAGGGGGCACGGCATGCCGTGCCCCTTCCTATTTCAGCGATCTCTTGGTTTCCCATTTTAGATGGATCTTGGTTCCCTCTGCCAGCGGCGACCCTTGCGAAATCCCTTCCCCCATGATGGGGGAAGGCCGGGATGGGGGTGAAGAGTGGCTTGAAGGCTAGCAATCGTAAACTATCCCCTCACCTCTGGATTCCGGCCCCGTATCGAGTACGGGGCCGGCTTTTCGCCGGAATGACGGATTATTCCAAGGGACTCCGATGGGAGAAGGAGGCCTTGATTGCGCCCTTTTGATGACTTGAGTCCACGATGAATACTTCCACAACCTGAGAGGGAAGCCTTGCCCTCAACCAAGGTCAATCTTGGCCCGCATTACAAGCGGATCGTCTCCCCCGGCTGCAACTCGCAGATTTCCAAGTCGCCAATGTCCTGCGCCGCCGCGCGGAACGCCGCGGGCGTGCCCGTGAGCAGGGGGAAGGTGCCGTAGTGGCACGGAATGACCCGCTTTACGCCCAGCAAGCGGCAGGCTTCCGCCGCGTCATCCGGCCCCATCGTGAAATGGTCGCCGATGGGCAGGATTGCCGCGTCGGGCCGATAGCGGCGGCCGATTAGGGCCATGTCGCCAAAGAGCGCCGTATCGCCAGCGACGTAGAGCTTCAGACCGTTGGAGAACGTGACCACGTAGCCGACGCTCTCTCCCGCCGGTATCAGCATGTCGCCATCCATAATTGTACTGGTGTGCTCGGCGTGCACCATCATAACGGCAAGGTCGGCCACGCGAATCGTACCGCCCTTGTTCATCCCTATGACGTTACCAACACCTTGCTTTCCCAGCCAATAGGAAATGTCGGCCGTCGTAACCACGGCCTCCGGCTGGGTGCGAGCCGCGAGCGGCACAGCATCCCCTAGGTGATCGCCGTGACCGTGCGTGATGAGGATCACGTCCACGGTCTGAGGTTCTTTGAGATTGGCCGGACATACAGGGTTCCCGGAGAGAAATGGGTCGATGAGCACGACTTTCCCTTCCGGCGTCATGATGCTGAACGCGGCATGCCCCAGCCACGTTACTGTAGTATCATTTGAAGCCATCACTCTTTCCTTTCTGCACACACAGTGCATTCGCAGTCGCTTACTTTTTGTGCTCCGCGTGCATGTTAGCTATCAACCTACCGTAGACCGCAGTCACTAGAGCACTCCACTCCCGACCGGTAGCGCAGGTTTGCAACCTGCGGCTTGCCGAGATTGAACAAATGCTGGCGCTCTTCCCCTCAATGGCGCGTCTATCGGCAGTTTCACCCTCACCCCGGTCTTTACATCCATCGAGGGAGAGGGTGTTTCATGCCCGGTGCCTACCACACGTCCCCAAAACGCCGACCGATCCAACGGAAGAGAAAGAGAGCGACAAAAGTGGCTATCACCAACAATGTCGCCAATACGATGGCGGTCTGGAGATCGGACTCCAACGCCGTCATGATGGCCAGGGGCATCGTCTGCGTGCGACCGGTGAAGTTACCGGCGAACATAATGGTAGCGCCAAACTCGCCCAGCGCCCGCGCCCAGCTCAGCACAGCGCCACCCACAAGCGCGGGCCACGCCAGCGGCACGGTGACGTAGCGCAACGTCTGCCAGGTCGATGCGCCGAGCGTGACGGCAATCTCTTCAAGCTCCGGTTCAACCCGCGCGAAACCGATCTTCGCCGACCGCACGTAGAAGGGCGCGGCAACGAATACCTGCGCCAACACCACCGCAAGGGTCGTGAACGCAATCTCAATGCCGAGCGGCTGGAGCCACCGTCCCAGCACTCCCAGGCGGCCGAAGACAAGCAGCAAGGCAACGCCGACAACCACGGGCGGCAGCGCCAACGGCACATCTATCAAGACATCCAAGAGCCGCTTGCCGGGGAACGTGCTCCGTGCGAGCAAGTAGGCGGTGGGCGTCCCGACGAGCACGATGATGAAAAGCGATGCCAGACTCGTCAGCGCGCTGAGCCTGAGGGCGCTCAGCACAATCGGCTGTGCAAGCTGCTGCAGCAGGTTTCCCGTCATTGCGGCGCGCAGAATCAGCGCCAGCAACGGCAGCGCCACAAAGGCCGCGAAGAGCAGCGCTGGGACGAGAAAGAGCGAGCGCAGACCGGTGTCACTCCCTGTGGAGCGAGGGGTGCTGGCTTCCCGCTTGCGAGGGAATGAGGGCGGTGACGGCGAGCGGCTCATTGCGTTTCTACCGGCTGCAGTCCCGCCTGCCACAAGATATCCTGCGCCATTGGAGAACGCACGAACTCAATGAAACGCTGCGCGAGCGCTTTCTCTTTAGAAGCCGCCAGCAGCGCGATTGGATACGCCGCCGCTACATTAGATTGCTCAGGAATCTCAATGGTCGCAACGTCGGCGGTTGACGCGCCAACGTCGCTCGCGTAGACGAAGGCCGCATCCGCTTCACCGAGCACAACTTTCGCGAATACCTGGCGCACGTTGAGTTCCTCCGAACGAACGTTGGCAAGCACGGCTGCCTGAAAGCTGCTCCCGTATATGGCGTCGGCGCTCAGGTTTGCAAGCACCTGCCGCGTGTAGCGGCCCACGGGCACATTTTGCTGCGCGATAACGATACGCACACCGGGACGGGCAAGGTCTCCCAAACTGGTTAGCCCGGCCGGATTTGCCGCGGGCAGCACCACGATCAGGCGGTTTTGCGCAAAGACTACGGGCCCTTCAGCCAGCAGATTCATCTCCTGCAAACGGTCCATGTGTAGGGTGTCTGCCGAGGCGAAGGCATCGGCTACGGCGCCGTGCTCTATCTGCGTACTGAGTGCCTGGGAACCGGCAAAATTGAAGATAACCCGCACGTCGGCGTTGCGCGCCTCGAACTCCGCGCCGATGGCCGTAAACGCCTCCGTGAGTGATGACGCGGCGTACACAACGAGTGTCGTAGTCTGCTGCGATGCACAACCTGACGCCATTATGGGCGAGCACAACAGCATTAGAGAGAGAAGGAACGTCTTCCACAGTAGAGACACGGAATACACATCTCTGTGTCCAATGATGTTGGCGGACTTTCGGGTCTGCATTCTGCGCTCCTCAGCCAGGGCTAGTCCTAGACAATTCATCAGGGCGTTGCCTAGTAGTATAATGATGCCAGCCGCAGTAGGGTAACAAAACCACAAGGAGGATTCTGCTTGGCAATCGTGCTCGACGCAATGGGCGGCGATCTAGCCCCGCAGGCAATCGTTGCCGGAGCGGTACAGGCCACGCGTTCCTCCACCATACCAATCATCCTCGTCGGCCAACACGACCTCCTGGAAGCTGAGCTGCGCAAACACGACACTGCCGACCTGCCGCTGACGATCCGCCACGCGCCGGACGTTATTACCATGCACGATCACGCCACGGCTGTGCGGCAACGTCCCCAGTCGTCAATCCGTGTCGCCTGCGACCTGGTAAAGGGAGGGGAGGGGAAAGCACTAGTAAGCGCCGGTCACAGTGGAGCGACGATGGCAGCGGCGCTCATGGCGTTCGGACGCATTACCGGTATCAGCCGTCCGGCGCTCATCGCTCTGATTCCCGCCCGTACAACGCACCCGACGCTCCTCATCGACATGGGAGCCAACGCCGACTGCAAGCCGCGTCAACTCCAACAATTCGGCCTCATGGGCAGCATCTATTCCACTCGGGTGTACGGCGTGCCAAATCCCCGCGTCGGCTTGCTTTCAATTGGCGAAGAGCCAACCAAAGGGAACGAACTCTCTCTGGCAGCCTACGCGCTGCTGAAGGAAGCTCCGCTCAACTTCGTCGGCAACATCGAGGGACGCCATATTCTCACCGACACGGTGGACGTGGTGGTGTGCGACGGCTATACCGGCAACATAGCGCTCAAGACAATGGAAGGCGCTGCCGAGTTCTTCGGCACGTTGCTGAAGACGGAGCTGCGCGCTAACCCACGCACGATGCTCGGCGCGTTGCTGGCAAAACCGGCTTTCGACCGTGTCCGCGTGCGCTTGGACTACGAGGAGTACGGCGGCGCCCCACTGGTGGGACTGAACAAGGCCGTCATCATCGCCCACGGCCGCTCCAACGCCAAGGCCATCGCCAGCACCCTGCGTCTGGCCCAACAGACCGTCGCCAAGGACGTCACCGGCAAGATCAACGAGCGCGTGGCGGCTCTGCTCAACAGCAGCGAGACCTCTCCTGCGTAAGGCGATACGAATGGGCAACGGCGCGATGTCCGTTCATGCTTCGACAGGCCTGTGCTGGGCTTGTCGAAGTGCTCAGCAGGAACGGACAACTTTTGAGGCACATCCTATCTTCTTACACCCACGGAAATCGGAGCGTCGGCTGGTTCGCGTAGCGTTGCATGGTGAGCGTGATGCGCTCACCTGCGCCGGGCGCGAGACGGACGACAAGGTTTGGGCCGTTCACCTCAGTCGTAATGCCCCCAGCCGTGGCACTGATAAACTGGTGTTCCGCATACGCGCCGCCCTGCACGATGAGCGTGCGTTCTTCCACGGGATCGAGGTTAACGAGCGTTACGCCAACTTCCGCGGCCGTTAGGTGATCGACAAGAGCCGCTACGTCTTCCGGCAGCCCGGCACGGCGGCGGGCAGGATCGAAGTAGCGTAGGCGGCAATAGAGCGGCCCGCCCTCGCGTCCCGTTGGGAAGCCCCCGAGCGTAAGCCGGATGAGCGCGTCGGTAATGGCGGGATTGAAGGCGTTCATATCATCGGAGAGCCGGGTGTCCGTTGTGGTAGCGTCGCGCCGCACCTTCTCTATCCGCTGCCGCACAGTCGCATAGTCGCGCTGCAGCGCTTCCACCGGATAGTCGGGGTTCCTGCCGGCCAGGAAGTCGTACCAGGGGTCCTGCGGCGCACGGGCCAAGTCCTGCGGGTCCATCGACAGGTAGTAGAGTTCATGGGCCCCGGCCGCAAACGGCTCCGGCCGAAAATCATACCAGCCCTCTTCGCCATACGCGTCGCCGTACATGTAGGGGTACGTGGGCTTGCCGTCAACGATCTTCTCATTAGCATTCACAGCATCCAGCATCTCGCGCCAGACGGCGAGGTAGCTCTGGTCGCCGGTCATGAGCAGCGCGTTGCCAAAGCCGTAGACGGCGCGTTGCTGGAACGCCGGACGGTGCGCGAGTTTGCCGGTATTATGGTCGATCACGGAGAAGCCCCAGCCGTAGACGCCGCCATACCACTTGCCGTCGCACGCGCCGCCTAGGGAACCATCCAGCCCAATATTCGTGGGTATGATGCCGTTGTTCGCTTTGGTGTGCGCCACCCAACCGTCCACGTACCGGACTATCCAGTCGCGGTACTTGGCTTCGCCGGTGAGGGCAAAGGCGGTAAGAGCGACAGTAGTGACGGCGAGGTTAAGGGGATGATCGCCCGCGACGTCGTTATAGTCCCGGAAGTGGTCGAGCATCTGGGAAAAACTGTTTTCGCCGTGCTTGGCATCGAAGCGCCCCGCCACCTCGATGGGGTCGCCTGCCCAGTCGAGCGCGGTAGACTTGCGCAGCATCGGTCCTCGGCTGCCGTTGAACATGCTGCGGATGAGGTTATGCTCCGGGTCGTAATTCAGTGCTTGTGGGTCTTCATCCATGTAGAATCCGGCATAGCGGCGGATACGCTGCTCGTAGCGGTGATCTGCCGGATTACTAAGCGGCTCCAGGATAAACGGCGAGATCCACTCGCCGTGATGCATCCAGTCGAACATCACGGAGAATTCTTTGTAGTACATGCCTTCACGGGCCATGGGCACATGCACGGTCTTTGCCTCGGAATACTGGCGCAGATGTCCGTCCCAGCCCTGCTTATACATTGCCAAGACGCTGTCCGAGGCGCCGAGCGCGTGGAGCATGGGCCAATTGAGCAAGTTTTCACCCGCGTCGTCGGGGCCGTCGTTCCCGCCCCAGCGCGGGATGCAAAGCAAGTAGCCGCGCTCGTCGAAGTACTTGGCATAGAACGCCGCGCACGCAGCTTCCTGCGCCCGCAACAACTCCCGCTCCAACAACGCCCAATGCGGCGGGGGCATGGGCACATTGATCGCTAGAGAAGCGTAACGGCCAGTCAGTCTAGAATCCATCACCCTGCCACCTCCAAATGTCCCTTCGCTTGGAGCTCTTCCACGGCAGCTTCAATCTCCTCCTCGGTGAAGTAGGGCTTGATGTCGCTTACTACCCGCACGAGTGCCTCTCTCAATACTGAGCCATGGTCTCTATTCATCTCTCGTTCCACAAAGACTATCGTTGCCCGCATCTCTAGTTCTTTGGCAGAAAAGCGGCCATACTCTGAGATTAGTGTGTCTAAGTCATCGCTAATTTCATCTAGATAATTTGTCGCCTTCTCCTTAACGCGTTCGCAGTTACCATTTGGCTCTATTTGATAACCATCAAGACCCTCGCGCTTAGGGATGACTTTGACCCCACCAAACGATTCGACCAGATCAAGGTCCTGCAACACTTGCGACGTGAACGGCCCATAGGTGTAGAGACGAAATTCATAGCCACAGTCTACGTTGTACACTTCCTGTAAGAGGTAGATGAGCTTTTGCAGCGCCGTTTTGCCAAATTGCCAGCTATTGCCTTGGAGGCGCTTTGCTAATTCTACAATTAGCGCGTATCTTTCCCATTCTAAGCGTAAGTCCGTTTTCATTTAAACTACTCCCGATTTCCCGTCAAACGTTCAACGACCTTCCGGCAGTGGTCACGTTGTGCCATAGGCACATACAAGCGACGTTGATTTACTGCCCTTAGACCTCTAACTACCGAGGACAAATTGGAAAGACTGTCGACGCTATCCGTTCCCCGCCTAGCGTCGCGGAGGATCCACACTTCTGAGTTGTCGAACTTATACAGGGACTTCTCTGCTGTATCTACAAAGCTTATTCTATCAGCTAATTCCACTCGAATTTCCGCTAGAAGCTCCCGATCCTTAAGTTCCGGTGATTCGGGCGTTTCGAATACGCAGCGGTCATGGTTTCGAGATCGGATGATCTCTCCATCCGAACCGCCATCTCTTGATGCAAGTCGCCCCAAGACACGCCAATCCTCCCACTCAATGAATTCCCCAAGATTCTTCTCGCCTATAGGTGGAGGAAAGAAACCCCCAGATTGCTCGAGCAACATTCGCAAAGCTCCAGCCAAGTGGCGGTCGTACGCGCGTCGAACTCGATGAAAATAAACCTGTGTAAACATCATGTAACGCGCGATGATCAGGCCTTCGGCAGCATGTAGGCCTCCTTCTTCGACGGCTAAGGCAGGCGATCCGCGATCCGAATCCTCCACAACAGTTCGTGTTGTTAGCAGTCTCTGCAGATCGAAGTGCCCATAAGTCACACCAATGTGGTGTGAGTCTCTTAAGAGATAATCAGCGCGATCGGCGTCCAACTGCCCGTCAACCAGATTCGCCCAAAGCAGACGTCGACCTACAGATGCCTTGCCTTCTAAGAAATCTGCAATGTCTTGCGCCTTTATCTCATGGTTTTGATTGAGGGGATGGCTTTCAATCACGTCTCTCATCAAGTTAGCGACTATAGCAGCCGAGTATTGCTCATGCCCAAATTGCCTATCTTTTTCAATCTCCGGCATCAAGCCCTCGCCACCATGTGAGAAGGGAGCGTGGCCTACGTCATGCAGCAATGCTGCTAGTCTGAGAATCCTTTTGTCCCGGGCAAGCCCCGCATCATCGTATTTGTACGCGGCTCTAAGAAAATCCCGCCTACGATCCACGATCGCTTCGAACATCCTCGTGGCAACGTGCATGACGCCGAGCGAGTGTTCGAATCGAGAGTGCGTTGCTCCGGGATAGACCATGTCCGTCAGTCCCAATTGGCGAATTCGGCGCAAGCGCTGAAACACTGGATGATTGACTATATCGCGCTCCCATTCATCTAAGAAAACTCTGAACAAGTCCCTGGCATAGTATCATAGCAAGAAAGCAGGATACGGTGAGGAGCTGGGTAATGGAGCAACCGACGTTTGCCGACTTGGAGTACGCGCAGAAGAAGCGCAAGACGCGCCGGGAGAAGTTCTTGGAGCGGATGGACGCGCTGCTCCCGTGGGCGGAGATGGAGGCGCGCATTGCGCCGTACTATCCCAAGCCAGGGCGGGGGCGGCGGCCGTATCCCTTGTCGGTAATGCTGCGGATACACTGCGTGCAGTTGTTCTACAACCTGAGCGATCCTGGGATGGAGGACATGCTGTACGAGGTAGAACCGGTGCGGCGGTTCGTGGGGCTGCGGCTGTCAGAGGCGCTGCCGGACGAGACGACTATTCTGCACTTTCGGCATTTGCTGGAGAAGCACCGGTTAGGAGAGGGGTTGTTGGCGGAGATCAACGCGCATTTGGCAGGTCGGGGCTTGCGGCTGCGAGCGGGGACGGTAGTGGACGCGACCATCATCGCGGCGCCGACATCGACGAAGAACCGAGAGGGGGAGCGAGACCCGGCGATGCGGCAGGTGAAGAAGGGGAACCAGTATTACTTTGGGATGAAGCTGCACATCGGCGTCGACGCACAGACGGGGCTCGTGCATAGCTTCACCACCACATCGGCCAACGTGCACGACGTAACGCAAG
This sequence comes from Chloroflexota bacterium, assembly GCA_965221905.1. Classification (GTDB taxonomy): domain Bacteria; phylum Chloroflexota; class UBA11872; order VXOZ01; family VXOZ01; genus VXOZ01. Next base: position 743,068 of record OZ244922.1, on the reverse strand, counting down.
CGGCGGCGTTGCTGCACGGCGCAGAGCAGCAGGTGTGGGGAGACGCCGGGTACGTGGGGGTGCAGAAGCGACCGGAGCATCAGGGGCGCGCCGTAGCGTGGCAGGTGGCGCTCAAGCCGGGGCTGCGGCGGAAACTGGCGCCTGAGAGCGCGGCGGCGCTGGCAGAGCAGCGCAAAGCATCGGTTAGGGCCAAAGTAGAGCATCCGTTCCTGTGGGTGAAGCGGCACTTCGGCTACGCCACGGTGCGCTACCGGGGTCTGTCCAAGAACAGGCAACGGCTGGCGTTGCTGCTGGGGCTGACCAATGTGATGACGGCCGCACGCCAGTTGGCAACATGACACGGGAGCAGTGCGCCCAAAACACGGCCAGGAGCGTATTGCGCTTCCAACGGGACCGCATCAAAGCCAAAACAGCCCCTCCCACATGCCAAGACACACCTCAAACCACCCCACAATCCCGCACATACCCATAAACCGATGCATATCCCGACTTGCTCAGACCTTTCCTAACTCGATAAAGCCATGAATCGGGTCGCGAATCTCGAATGGCCCTGCCATGTACTCTCTTGTCTATTGAAAGCGACTGTTACTGCATTCCGACAAAATGTACCATATATAAGAGATGCTCTCTCTCTGAAATGTTGAGGAAGAGTTTCCAACCATTTTGCCGATTCGGCTTTGACACTTAGACAAGGCATTGAGCGCCGGGCCTAAGGCAATTCGTTGCGGCTTCCTCTTTGGAGTTAGAATTCCCTACGTGAACTGAAAACCAAGGTGAATCAATGATTCGCGGAATTGTCTTTGATCTGGATGGTACGCTGCTCGACCATGACGCCGCCGAACTTGCGGCGTTGTCCAGACTCTATCCCACACTTCTTGCTGGTGGGAATGAGCCGCAGCGGTGGCTTGCCTTTCCAGACTTTGCCGCCGCTTGGCATGCAGCGGCGGAGCGTGGCTGGCAACGCTATGTAGCAGGTGAATTGACCTTTGCCGCGCAGCGCACCTGGCGGGTACAGCAGGTACTCGCAATGCAGCAAGATTCCGAACCCGACAGCCAGCCGCTCACCGACGAAGAAGTGAGCGACATTTTCGCACGCTACCTCGCTTTGTACGAGGATAGCTGGTCGCTCTATCCTGACGTATTGCCCTGCCTTGAGGCGCTCTCGGCGTACCCCTTGGGCCTGATCACCAACGGCGACGGCAATCAGCAACGGCAAAAGCTACAGCGAACAGGTATTGCTGAGAATTTTACTTCCGTCGTTATCTCGGGAGACATTGGTGTGGCCAAGCCGCAGCGGGAGATTTTCGAACGAAGTGCTGAGGAATTGGGCCTCAAACCCAGCGAACTGCTCTTCATCGGGGACAACCCTCAGGCAGACGTTGGTGGTGCAATTTCGGCAGGTTGGCACTGTATTTGGCTAAATCGCACGCGCTCTGAGCAGACGGTTACCGCTCCCACCGTCACTCAGCTTTCGGAAGTGCCGCCTCTGATTGCCGGTGGGATGTTGAGGCAGTGTTGAAACGTGGAACAGAAGGCAGGCGCAAGTAAAGTGTGGCTGCTCGACCTGTCATTCTCTGAGGAGCCCTTCGGCAGGCTCAGGATAAACTCCGCGGCGGAAGATCTTACATCTCACGCTCTAGATTTCTCGAACTCTGGTTCGCCGCTGCGCTCGGAACGACATGAAGATTCGACGCAACGTAACGGACTCAGGCACAGGCCTGTCCCCAGATAGGCATTCATCGAGAAGGGCACAGCGATGATCCGCTGTTACATCGGACACAGCAAAGGCACCATCCAGGAGGCAGTCGCGAAGCTCGCGGCGGATATAGGGGCTATCGCCGACCTCAATCGCGTGGTCTTGGATGGCGATGTCATCGACATGGAGGCCCTGCAGGTGCACTGCGACACCTGGCCGTTCATGGGTGGCGCGAAGCTCGTCAACGTGCGCGGCCTCTTGAGCCGTTGCCTCAAGGAGAAGCCGTTGCGCGACGGGCTACTCGCGTACTTACCGCATGTCCCTGACCACTGCGCCCTGGTACTGGTGGATAATGCCTTGCCCCGTGGGAGAGAGACCACCGCGCTCACCAAGGCGCTGCGGGAGCTTCCGCAGGCAACGGTAGATACTGCCGACCAACGCAGAGGAGCGCCGCAGGTTTCCTGGATCGAAGCAAACGCGCCCCGGTTCGGCTGCAGCATTAACCACCGTGCGGCGGAGCACCTGGCAGCAGTGCTGCCCGACCGGGACACCATTGAGCAAGAGCTTGCCAAGCTAGCGCTCTACCGAAACCGCACGGGCACGATCAGCGAAGAAGACGTTCATCTGCTGGTGCCGCAGTCGCGGGAATCGAACATCTTTGCCTTTGCGGACGCGGTAGCCGACGGCAGACGACGGCAAGCGTTGGCGCTCCTCCACGATCTGCCGAACCAGGAACCCGGTTACGTGCTGGTGATGATTGCCCGCCAATTCCGCCTCGTTCTCCGGGCCAAACACGCTTTGCGCACCGAGCAGGCGCCTAATGAGGTGGCGCGCGCCATCGGCCTCACGCGGGCGCCGCCGCGAGCGGTCAACCGCGTCATCTCCCAAGCGCGTCGCTTCAGCGTCGACCAGTTGGCAGCGATCCACGCCCACGTCGCGCGCACCGACTTTGCTATCAAGCGCAGCAAGCTTGATCCGGCCACCGCGCTGGACCTGCTCGTGATTGGGTTGTGCTCCATCGCCAGCAAACGCTAGCAATCGCGCCGACAAGGCACATTCTAGCCGGCGTGATTCCGGTAGCTATCTAAATGATCGCATAGAAAAACCGAACCTCGCGCTTCCCGTCAAGCGGTAGGCGCGAGGCAGAAGATTCTTACTTGGTCTTGAAGCAGCGCGGTTAACTCTAGCCGGCTGTGCTAAACGCCTGGTTAAACCTGCGCGCAAGCTGCGATTTATGCCTGGCAGCGTTGTTGGTGTGAATCACACCCTTGCGGGCGGCGCGGTCGTAGCGGGCGCAAGCCAGCAATACGGCCTCCTGCGCGTTTTCTTGATCACCCTCTTCAATTGCATCCGATGCTTTCCGGTTAAGGGTCTTCAAGCTGGTGCGCACGGAACGGTTACGCAAGCGCCGCTGCTCCTGACGACGGGCGCGCTTGGGATCGGCACGTTTCTTGGGCAATTTCTCGTGTCTCCTCGGCTCTCTTTACCATGTCGTGACGACATATTACGCTCATTTCGCCCATTATACCAACTTCTGGATTACGATGCCTGCCGCATGCGAGAAGATCTGCAAGAAACCCCCGAGCACGCGGCAGTACGGGTGCGATTTAGTGGCCGATTATGCACACTTCCTACGGCAATGCTCATGCACTAGAGCGCCAATTGAATGCGGTCATCGTCCCTGCTTCGGTCGCGCTAGCCTGCCTGCCTTGAGCCTGTCGAAGCGAGAGTGCCATGCGCTCAGGAGAGTATCAGTTTGCTTCGCTCCCCGCTGCTCCTCTTCCGTTCGTATTGAGCCTATCGAAGCGAGAGCGCTGTGCGCTCAGGAGAGTGTCAGTGTGCTTCGTTCCCCGCTTGCTCCTTTCTCGTTAGTGCTGAGCTTGCCTGTCCTGAGCTTGACGAAGGGCCGAAGCATGGCCGGGGAAGACTTCACTCCCGCCAGTGAGTTTCTCCTGTACGTTCACCCCTTGACCAAGCTCAGGGCGAACGGCATGGACGCTTTGCGCCAAGCAGGAGATCAGTCCCAACCGTTGGTCATTCAGCGCCTGTCGTCTGCAAGACCTTATCCTGCACCCGGCTCACTCGGCGGCGTCTTCCGCAGTCTCCTGTTGGTACAGTTGCGTTGTGGTGTCGCGGCAGGTGGCCGTGCGCAGCACAGCGTCACGGGAGACGTTGGTCAGACTGGCCCAGCGGCCCCAGTTGGGTTGGCCCTTGTTCGCTTTGCCTTGCTCGCGCGCCAGCTTATGGAGCACGGCAGTCGCACGATTAGCAATATTCGACAGCATCATGGCCGCTGCCGCCGGGGGCAGGTCTGCGGCAAGGCCCTTTAGCAGCGAATCGACTTCCTTCGGCACCGCGCGCGGCTTGACTTCTATCTCCATTTCAATAAACTCCTCAGTCTTGTTTGGCCGGCATTCACATTTTATTCAAGATTCTCGTCTATGCTCGCACCAGCGCCCTCGGTAATTGCCGGCAATCGGTACGCCTTTTGGCCGTCATAGTTCGCCGGCGCGCCGTCTGTGGTAGCACGTGCTTACATTTTAGGAACCTCGTTAGCTCGTAGAAACAAGAAGCGTCATCACACCCTACTATACGCTAACTCCCAAGACGCCCAGGTCGCAGGAGTCCCACTTGCGCAGAGTTACATCGCCGCGCTGACGCTGCTGTTGCAGAACGAGGCCTGGCTAGCGCGTCTGCGCCCGCTGGCTGCGGTCGGGCGCATGGCCTTGAGCAACTATTTGTTGCAGTCACTTGTCGCGACCACACTCTTCTACGGCTATGGTTTCGGCCTCTTCGGACAGGTGGGGCCCGCGCTCGGCCTCCTAATTACGGTTGCCATCTTTGGCGTCCAGATACAGTTGAGCGTATGGTGGCTGCGGCATTTTCAGTTCGGGCCGGTGGAATGGCTATGGCGCACGCTTACCTACCCGCGCTTCCAACCATTCCGACTGCAACCCGTCCCGGAACGCTCAGAGGGCGAGTGTCAGTATCCGTTCGCCCTGAACCTGCCGAAGGGTCGAAGGGTACACGGATACTGACACTCTTGACTGAAGTTGCTTCTTTGCTTCGAGATGAGGTACCTTAGCTAACTTCATCAAAGACGCCAAATCAGTGCCTAACCTGAGCTTGTCCTTGGGCTGAACCATGAACGGCGATAGGCAAAGAGCTTTTCGTACAGTTTCAATGGGTGTAGTTACGGTAACTGTCGTCCAGAAATAGGGACACATGAGGAATGAGGGGGCGCAAGACTGCGCTCCCTCATTCCTGCCTCAAGTCCTATGTTAATGGCAGCAATCTACGCCTTTACGTTGCAAAGGCAATGGCGACAGTTTCAATTCCATAGGCATCCAACGGCACCGTGACCGTACTGCCGGAGACCGCAAGCTCTTTGCCTAGATCGCCCATGAGATTGGTGACCCAGGCGGCCTCTACCGCGCGCGGGAGTTGTAGCGATACCGTGGCATCCTCGCCGTGGGCCTCGAAGAGACGCAGCAGCCAGTTGCCGGGGCGATCGGGATGCTCCTGGATGGTGGTGATGACCGCGTTCGGCGCGTCCGTGCGCACGAAGCTCTCCTGGTCGTTGAGGAACGTGTTGCCCGCAAACGGCTGCATTGGCGTGGCAGTGGCCAGCTTGGAGGTCTGCAGCGGATTCCAGTGCTGCCAGCCCACGCGCTCCGCACTCGCCGCACGCCAGTCGCCGTCATGCGGCACCAGTGTCGCGTGAAAGGTATGCACACCGGTGTTTGGGTATTCAAAGAACGGCGTGCCGCAGGAGTAGGCCGTGCGGAGCGGCGTCGGGTAGATCGTCGTACCGTGAATAGCGTGCACACAGTTGCTCGTGCCCAGCGTTACACCGTAGTCCTCATTCGAAACATCCAGCCACTTCTGCACCCAGCGGGCGCCGTCTCCGCGGTAGGTGTTTGGCATCTCATCCTTGCCAAAGACCACGTTGCCAAACGGCACTTCATACGTCACCTCGCCCTCCGGCACGTTGCAGGGCAGGGCAATTCGCAACTGCGTATTCTTCGTGCCGTTCCAGTCGATGGAAGTAATAAGGTCAACCCGTGGTTCAAGATTGTGAAGCCGTAATTTCTGCACAATCGGCGCGCCGAGCACATGGCTGCGCAGGCAGATCGTAGTCCAGATAGGCCCGTGCTCAACCCACTGCGCCTGCGTGGGGCCGTCGCTGGCCCGCCATTCCCTGCCGGTGAAATTGGCGCCCGAGAGCCAGTTCTCGCCGCTCGCTTGCAGCGCCAGCGCCTCATCAGAATACCCGGCTTTCATTGCTTGCTCGTCCCGGGCGTCTTCCAGGTCCGTGCGCAGATCTTCAAGCACCACCACCTCGTTGAAGTAGTGGTCGGCCTCGGCGGCAAGCTCAACGCTGGAACCGTCCGGCCGCTTCCACTGCAAACTCTTCACCATGCCGTTGGTAACGTCCAGACGGAAGTGGTCGTTCTCCACCACGTGCTCCATCGTTCCACGCCGCGTATTCTGGTCGCTGGCGCCGACCCTCGGCTCCAAATAGAACGTCTTGAAACCAAGCGACGGCACGTCCTTCGCCAAGAACGCAAAGTCCACACGGGAGCGGCGGACGCGCGCATTGTCGGCGCGGTCTTCACTAGCGTTCTGGGCCTTTATGACCTGACACGGCATCTCGTTGCCCTGCCCGTCAGTGATCCGAATGCCCGTGACGTTGTCACCGCCAAACTCCATGTAGTCCTGCACCACGTCGGTGCGGTCCCAGTTGAGCGAGTTGCTCACCAGCAGCGTGCGCGCCTCGTCGCTGGGCGGCGTGTAGTTGACGTGGGTGGCAAACTGCACGTTCGCTTCCCGGGCAATCTCCATGCCGATCATGCGGGCGTGCACGGCGGTCTTGTAGCGCACGTCGTCGTTGAGCTCGCCATGGCGGCCGCCCACGTTATGGTCGTGGCAGTTGTAGAGATCCTCCCAGGCGGGATCGATTTCAGCGCGCGGGTACGCGCCTAGACCTACCAATGCGCGGATGGCGGAGAGTTTCTCCGCGCTCGCCAGAGCGTTTTCGGCATGGCGGGCCTCCAGATAGATGCGCGGCGCAAACCCCGGTATGCAATAGAATCCATACGGCGCGTGACCGCCGTAAACGGGCAGGTCGTCCAGCTTGCCGGTCCGCTCGGCGGCTTCGAAGAAATCGGTGATGGTGGAGAAGGTGAAGTTCAGCTTGCCTTCTTCGGTCAGCTTCTTTGCCCTGGCAACCAGGTCTTCCGGTACCGGCGGCCGCAGGTCGGACTGCCCCATCATGAGCAGTACAGGCAGCGGCCAGAGACGCATCGCCTGCGAAACAGATTGCATTTCAGGATCATCGCCTTCGTAATCGGGCAGCCAGGCCATATTAGAGTGGGTGAGCATGAAGGCCCAGCCGTAGTTATGAACATGATTTGCCGCCAGCACCCGCGAACCGTCCGGCGCCTCCCACCAATGCACCGGGCAAAACGGCCGAAACCGCGAGTAGGAGAAGTATTTCACCCCGGCTTTGGCGAGCAACTGGGGCATCTGCGGCGTGTGGCCGGGGAGGTCGGAGTGCTGCGCCGTGGGCAAGTCGCAGTCCAGCACGTCGCGGGCGAACCGCTTGGCGTGCACGATCTCGCGCACCATGATCTCCCCATCCAGCACATCCTCCATGTAACCCACCATGGCGGCGGTGGTCTCGAGCTTGCGCTCCTTAACAAGCTGCTTCACCGTGGGCAGGTACTCCGGGAAACGCGTGACGAAGTGGCGCAGAAACGCGGCGTATTCGACCGTAAACCGGTAGTCCGGCTCAGGGCCGGTGATGGTGTCGATGGCTCCTTTGATGAGTTCATCGGCGTAGGCGAGACACTCGGAGATCCCCGCACACCAGCCAAAGTCCAGATGCGCGCCGGGCACGATGAATATCTCCTCCGGCAACTGCACTTCATCCGGAGATAGCACCGTCGCCGTTCGCACGCTGTTGACCTCCGCAGGCCATGTCTTGATCGCCATGAGACCTATCGCTCCTCTCGCTGCACTAAAGGACACACTCCATGAATCCGTCATTCCGGCGAAAGCCGGAATCCAGACTCAGCACTGTGCTACCGTTGGTGGGCGTCAACATTCCAGTTACGGTATGCACTCCATCTCGCGGCGTTATGCGAACTTCCCGGAATTAGCCGCGTCCGCGTAAAGCCCATCTTCGCGCAGACGTGCTGCGCCCGCACGTCATCGCGGTCTACTGCACGTATGATACGCCTTTTTCCTAATTGACACGCAACCTATATCAAGTGTTGCATGATCGCCTGCCCGATCCCCAACTCATGGTACGTGTCAGCCACCGCAATGCCGAGGACCGGCCTGGCGGATTACAAGCTCTCGTAGAATCCGTACCTTGCCGGTATCTTTTCGCCGTCTCTCGCTACCAGTACAAGAAAGCGGATGAAGTCGGGATCATCGGCACGCTCCGCGAACTGCCGCGCCACGGAATTCGTCCAGGGCGTATACAACAGAATGAGGGGGCGCAGTTTTGCGCCCCCTCATTCCTGCCCCAAAATCCTATGTTAATGGCAGCAACCTAGGCCTCTACGTTGCAAAGGCAATGGCGACAGTTTCAATCCCGTAGGCATCCAACGGCACCGTGACCGTATTGCCGGAGACCGCAAGCTCAGTCTCCAGATCCCCCATGAGATTAGTGACCCAGGCCGATTCCACGTCGCGGGGAAGTTGCAGGTTAACCGTCGTATCCTCGCCATGTGCCTCGAAGAGACGCAGCATCCAGTTCCCGGGTCGATCGGGATGCTCCTGGATGGTGGTGATTACTACGTTCGGCGCGTCTGTGCGCACGAAGCTCTCCTGGTCGTTGAGGAACGTGTTGCCTGCAAACGGCTGCATCGGAGCCGCTGTTGCCAGCTTAGAGGTCTGTAACGGATTCCAGTGCTGCCAGCCAACCCGCTCCGCGCCGGCTGAACGCCAATCGCCTTCGTGCGGTACGAGGGTGGCGTGGTAGGTATGCACGCCGGTGTTCGGGTATTCGAAGAACGGCGTGCCGCAGGAGTAGGCCGTGCGAAGCAGCGTTGGGTAGACGGATGTACCCTTGATGGCGTGCACACAGTTGCTGGTGCCCTGCGTAATGCCGTAGTCCCCGTTGGAAACATCCAGCCACTTCTGCACCCAGCGCGAGCCGTCGCCGCGATAGGTGTTCGGTATTTCATCCTTGCCAAAGACCACGTTTGCAAACGGCACTTCATACGTGACCTCGCCCTCCGGCACGTTGTAGGGCAGGGCAATGCGCAACTGCGTATTCTTCGTTCCGTTCCAGTCGATGGTGGTGATCAGGTCCACGCGCGGTTCCTGGTTATGCAGCCGGATCTCCTGCACAATCGGCGCGCCGAGCACATGGCTGCGCAGGCAGACGGTTGTCCAGAGCGGCCCGCGCTCCACCCACTGCACCTGCGTGGGGCCGTCGCTGGCCCGCCATTCCCGGCCGGTAAAGTTCGTGCCCGCCAGCCAGTCTTCGCCGCTCGCCTGCAGCGCCAGTGCCTCGTCGGTGTGCGTGCCTTTCATTGCTTGCTCGTCCTGAGAATCTTCCAGGTCGAAGCGCAGGTCTTCGAGCACCACCACCTCGTTGAAGTAATGGTCGGCCTCCGCAGCGAGCTCAACACTAGCGCCACCTGACCGCTTCCATTGCAAACTCTTCACCATGCCGCCGGTTACGTCCAGGCGGAAGTGGTCGTTCTCAACTACGTGCTCCATCGTTCCACGCCGCGTATTCTGGTCGCTGGCGCCGACCCTCGGCTCCAAATAGAACGTCTTGAAGCCAAGCGAAGGCACGTCCTTGGCCAAAAACGCAAAGTCCACGCGTGAGTAGCCGAATCCCGCGAAGTCGGCGCGGTCGTCGCCGGCGTTTTGGGCCTTGATGACCTGGCACGGCATCTCGGTGCCCTGACCGTCCGTAATGCGGATACCCGTTACGTTGTCGCCATCAAACTCCATGTAGTCCTGCACCACGTCCGTGCGGTCCCAGTTGAGCGAGTTGCTCACAAGCAGTGTGCGCGCCTCCTCGCTTGGAGGATTGTAATTCACGTGGGTGGCAAACTGTACGTTCGCCTCACGCGCGGTTTCCATGCCGATCATGCGGGCGTGCACAGCGGTCTTGTAGCGCACGTCGTCGTTGAGCTCTCCATGTCTGCCCCCAACGTTATGGTCATGGCAGTTATAAAGATCTTCCCAGGCGGGATCGAGCTCGGCCCGTGGGTACGCGCCCAAGCCCAGGAGTCCACGGATGGCCGAGAGCTTCTCCGCCGCAGCCAGCGCATTCTCCGCATGGCGCGCTTCCAAGTAGACGCGCGGCGCAAACGCCGGAATACAGTAGAACGCATACGGCGCATGGCCCCCGTAGATCGGCAGGTCGTCCAGCTTGCCGGTCCGCTCGGCGGCTTCGAAGAAATCGGTGATAGTGGAGAAGGTGAAGTTTAGCTTGCCTTCGTCGGTGAGTTTCTTTGCCGCGGGCACGATATCTCCCGGTATTGGCGGACGCAGGTCGGACTGTCCCATCATGAGCAGCACGGGCAACGGCCAAATGCGCATCGCCTCCGATATCGACTGCAACTCAGGCTCATCACCCTCGTAATCGGGTAGCCAACCGATTTCCGGGTTCGTGAGGATGAAGGCCCAGCCGTAGTTGTTGAGATGATTGGCCGCCAGCACCCGCGAACCGTCGGGGGCCTCCCACCAGTGGACGGGCGTATATGGTCGAAAACGCGTGTACGAGAAATACTTCACGCCGGCTTTAGCCAGCAGTTGCGGCATTTGCGGTGTGTGGCCGGGAAGGTCGGAATGCTGCGCCGTGGGCAAGTCGCAATCCAGCACATCACGGGCGAAGCGCTTGGCATGCACGATCTCGCGCACCATGATCTCGCCGTCGAGCACGTCCTCCATGTAACCAACCATAGCGGCGGTCGTCTCGATTTTGCGCTCTTTGACAAGTTGCTTCACCGTAGGCAGGTACTCCGGGAAGCGCGCCAGGAAGTGACGCAGAAACGCGGCGTATTCGACCGTGAAGCGGTAGTCCGGCACCGGCCCGGTGATGGCGTCAATGGATCCTTTGATTATTTCGTCGGCGTAGGCGAGGCACTCGGAGATCCCCGCGCACCAGCCGAAATCCAGATGCGCGCCGGGCACGATGAAGATCTTCTCCGGCAACGTTATTTCATCCAAAGGGACCACGGTTGCTTTGCGGACGCTGTTCACCTCTGCAGGCCATGTCTTGATTGCCATGAGATCTCTTTTCTCCTCCTGCTGCTTTAGAGAGTGCACACTATCTTTTTTTCACTCCGGTCATTTCCGGTCATTTCCGGCCACTTCCGATCATTCCAGCCCTTTCTCGTCATTCCGGCGAAAAGCCTGCCCCCGTACTCGATACGGAGCCGGAATCCAGAGGCTTTCAGGTGATACAGAGTCGCGGTCGTCAACCGACAGGCTACAGCATGCACTCCATCTCGCGGGCGTCATGCGAGCTCCCCGGAATTAGCCGTGTCATTGTGAAGCCCATCTTGGCGTAGACGTGCTGCGCCCGCACGTTGTCACCGTCTACAGTGAGTATGATACGCTTTTTGTCCAATTGACGTGCTACCGCCTTGAGGTGCTGCATAATTGCTTGTCCGATCCCCAACTCTTGGAATGCGTCGGCCACCGCAATGCCGAGGACCGGTCTGGTGGATTGCAGGTTTTCGAAGAATCCATAGCCCGCCGGTACCACTTCTCCATCCCTCTCTACGAGGGCAAGAAAGCGGATGAAGTCGGGGTCTTCGGCATCCCCAGCGAGTAGCTGCGCCACGGCATACGTCCACGGGGTGTGCGGTCGAAACCAGGCGCGCGTCCGCGGGCCCAGATTCTTGAAAAACGCGTAGAGCAGGTCCGCGTCCGTGGTGCGCAGACAGTGGAAGCGCACAGTGCCGAGTGTAGGCAGTGTGATGGAGGTTTCAAACGATGGGTCGACCAAGAGTTGACTCCAATAGTATTCCTGCGCTGCGGAGACCCGCATTTCGGACCACAATCAAGGTCAGGTAGGCTCGGCTAAGGACAAACTCATGTGTCTTCCATCCCGTTCAGTGCAAACCACCTTCCGTCCGCACGCACATGATCGCACTTAACCCATTTTGGTAGAAGAGACAACGCTCCACCCGTCATTCCCGCGCACGCGGGAATCCATCTTCTCCGCGCCGTAAACGAACTGTCCGGAGCGGGGGAACAAGCCCCCGCGCTACGCATTTTCGATCTCTAGCGTTCCGTTCGCCGTGAGTGGCGTCGAAGGGTGAACGATTACGGATCCGCCTGGCGGGTCAAAGTGGCATTCTCCCCGTTTATGCTTCGACAAGCTCAGCACGAACGGGGAGAGTGGATACAATCTCTCTTGTGCGCCGTTCGGAGCGGGGGACAAGCCCCCGCGCTACAAAGTCCAACTTCAGCGTGGGATTACCGTGCAAACGCAACCGCTCAGACCCGCTCTGCGGCTCTCTCCATGCTAAACGCCTGTTGCACTTTCGCCACGGCGTCGACGATCTGCTGCATATCCTGCTCAGTGGCGAGCAACGCGCTCTGCGGCAGCCACACGCCTTCCTCGTGAGAGATGCGGTCGGTATTAGGCAGAGGGCGGTCCAGCGGATCGTCGGTTCGCCCAAGCTTTTGCAGAATGTCGCGTACTGAATTCTTGACGGCGTTCTGCTCATGGCAGGGCCAGTCGTAGCCTGGAGAGCACGGAATGCCTTCCGCGCTGAGCGTCTTGATGAACGCGGCGCGGTCGTTACCGCCAAAGTCCGCCTTCTCGTAGCGGAACATGTAGAGGTGGTGGGCGTGACCGGTCACGTGCGGCGGACGGTATTGCGGCGAAATACCGGGTATCTCCGCCAAATGCGTATCTAGGTAACTCGCGTTGGACTCGCGCCGTGCCATTTGCTCGGGCACACGGGTGAGTTGCGCCCGCAGCAGCGCGCCGTGAAACTCGCTGAGGCGGTAGTTCCAGCCCAGCCGCTCGTGCTGATACCAGGCGCCTTCCCGCAGGCGGCCCACGTTCATGAGCGACCACGTCAGCTCGGCCAGCTCCTGGTCATTCGTACAAATCGCGCCGCCTTCACCGGCATTGAGATTCTTGCTGGACTGAAAGCTGAAACTACCGAGATCGCCGACGCCGCCCACCCCTTGATCGCGCCAGGCAGCGCCGTGGGCCTGCGCCGCATCCTCCAGCACGCGCAAGTTGTGCTTGGCCGCAACCGCCAGGATGCCGTCCATGTCGGGCGGCTGACCGGCGATATGCACCGGAATGATCGCTTTGGTGCGAGGCGTAATGGCGGCTTCCACCGAAGCGGGATCGAGCTCGAATGTGTCGGGGTCAATGTCAGCGAACACGGGAATTGCGCCCAAGAAGAGCGGCGCCGCTGGTGTGGCGACAAACGTGTAAGACGGCACGATCACCTCGTCGCCATACTCCACGTCCAGCACGCGCAGTCCTAATTCTAAAGCGCACGTGCCGTTGACCACCGCAATACAATACGTTGTGCCCTGGAAGGCCGCGAATTCCTCCTCGAATGCCTCCGTCTGCGTGCCGGCGTTGCGCCCCCACACTCCGGACCGCAATACTCCCAGCAGCGCTTTCTCGTCCGCACCATCCCAGACCGGCCAGGTGGGAAATGGCGCCGTGCGCACCGGCGTACCGCCGTCGCGCGCCAGTTTCTCACTCATGTGTACGTGCTCCCTTTTGTAATTTGGTATGCCGTTAGCCGCGTCTCGTATTCTCGCGAGCCCGATTAGTGCCTGCGCTTCCAGCCTAAGGGCACAACATATCGTGCCCCTACGGGGTCACTTCCAACGTGCAATTTTCCGCTCCGCTCACATTACGCTGTGCGCACGCGAAGCCGAAATTGTCCGATTCCCTCAAGACGTATCACCGTGAATTATACGCTCCCTAGCGCACGCCCACACCCCGTATCGCCAGGGTAAACTCGCCCCGTGGTTGATGCTGCGCGTAGTGCGCGATCATCTCCGCAATCGTACCCCGCAGAACTTCCTCGTGGAACTTGGTTAGCTCGCGCGCGATCACGACTTCGCGATCGCCGAGGCACGCCTGGCATGCTTCCAAGTCGTCTACCACGCGATAGGGCGAGGCATAGATTACGAGCGTAACCGGCAGGTCCGCCACGCTTTCCAACAAACGCTTGCGTCGCGACGAGCGGCGCGGCAAGAATCCCAGAAAGCAGAACATGCTCCCCGGAAACCCGGCAATGGACACGGCAGCAACGGCTGCCGACGGTCCCGGCACCGGGACAACCAAAATCCCTTTTTCTACGGCGGCAGCGATAAGCGGCTGTCCGGGGTCGGCAATGCCCGGCGTGCCGGCATCCGTGACCAGCGCCACACTCTTGCCTTCCTCCAAGGTACGGAGAATGCGCTCCAAGCGGGCAGTGCCGCTATGGGCGTGAAAACTGGTGAGGGGCGTGTGAATGTCCAGATGCGCCAGGAGTTTTCGCGTGTGGCGCGTATCCTCGGCGGCGACTACGTCCGCCTCGCGCAGGATTCGGACAGCGCGTAGGGTAATGTCTTCCAGGTTGCCGATGGGTGTAGCCACTACGTAAAGCAGGCCGGACATCGTCCTGGTAACGCCTTTCTGAATCCCGCCGCCAGAGACGTATTACCGCCGCCAACGAAAGCCGATTAAGGCAAGCACCGTACCGGTTCTCTTCGCGGCGAGCACATCTTGCGATACACCTGCAAGCCGGCGCAGGTTACAAACCTGCGCTACGCAAATGCAATGCATACTATGTTGGCCATCCGCTGCAAGTCCGGCCCACGGAAACTTCCGCATCAATTGCAGCTAGGCTTTGCATATTGTCGCCATGCAGACGGGGCAAGGCCGAATTACGGAAAATCCACCCTCACCCTTGCCCTCTCCCTCGATGGAGAGGGGATTCCGTGCCCCCGATCTAAGTCTCGCGAACACTCTCCCACTGCGAAGAAAGCGGCATTATCAGCGTCCCCAGTCGCGCGGATAGCGAAAGTCGCGCTCGATCGTGCGTTGCGAGAGCTTGGCGATGATGGGCGGACGCCGCTTGTATTGCGTCGACTGCACCACCCGCGTCACGTAATCCACGAACTCCTTGTCGATTCCGGCCGCTATCAGCTCTTCAGGGCGGTAGCGCTCGTCCACCAGCAAGTAGAGCACGTGGTCAACGTCTTCGTACGAAAACCCTAATTCGCCTTCGTCCGATTGCCCCGGCCACAGGTCCGCGCTCGGCGGTTTTTCTATAATTGGCCTCGGAATTCCCAGATGGCGGGACAATTGCCGCACCTGGGTCTTGTAAAGATCGCCAATCGGATTCACGGCGCTCGCCATGTCACCGTGCAGCGTGCTATAGCCCAAGAGCAGCTCAGTCTTATTGCTCGTACCCAGCGGCAAACTGTCGAATTCGACGGAGTGGTCGTAGAGGATGATCATGCGCGCCCGCGCCATCACGTTGCCGCGCCGCTTCACGTCCATCTCGGCAAACTCTGCAAAATAGGGGTCCACCAGCGGCGTAATGTCGATGAGCTTGGATGGTATGCCCAGCGCCGTAACCACAGCCTCGGCATCGCTCCGGCTGTCGGGGTTTGACTCTCGATAGGGCAGCAACAGCGCCAGCACGTTCTCCGGCCCCAAGGCCCCGGCGGCCAAATAGGCGGAGAGCGCGGAGTCTATGCCGCCGGAGAGATTCAGCACCGCGCGCTCAAAGCCGAATTTATGCACCTCATTCCGGATGAAACTTTGCAGAATCTGCTCGGTGAGCGGCAGGTTGATGTCCAGCGCGGTGCGCGCCTTCGCGATGAGGTCTGACTTGGATTCTCTCATCATGCGTACCGCTCGCGATAGATGCGGCGCAACTCGCGATACGTGAGGTCCAGCCGCTCATCCCGCAGCAAGGGCAAGAGCGACCGCTGGCGGCGCAAGGCATTGGCGGAGATATCCGCCGTAACCAGCGTCTCCTCGAAGTATGGCGCGCGCACGAGCACTGTGCCGTCCGGGCCTACGACCTCCGAACCGCCCCAAAAGTTGACGCCGTCCTCGTAGCCGACGCGGTTGCAGTAGGCAACGAAACTCGTAAACATGCGAGCGTAGAGGTTGTTGAGGTTGTGCCAGGTCTGCGCGCTGCGCAGGTCTTGCGACTCGCCGGACACCCCGCGACCGGGACCGCTCGAGATGCCGAGGACCAGATCGGCGCCGTCGGCATGCACCATGCTCACCGCCGACGGGTGCCAGAAGTCTTCACAAATCAGCGTACCGCAGCGGCCAAACCGCGTGTCGTAAGCGCGCAGATGCTCGCCAGCCGCCAGGTAACGTCCTTCGTCAAACATGCCGTAGGTGGCGAGGTACACCTTGCGGTGCACGTGGTGCACGCGACCGGCTTCCAGGTACACGCCGCTGTTGTAGAAGCGGTGGTCGGAGGACTCCTCAACCATGCCGAAGAGAAGGCTCATGCGCTCGCCGGCAGCGAAGAGCGGCTCCAATCGAGGGTCATCCAACCGGCACGCCGTCTCCGGCACGAGGTCTTCCAAGAAGTATCCGTGGAGGGAAAGCTCGGGAAACACGAGCAGGTCAACGGCTTGCGCCTTCGCCTGGGCAATCACGTCCAAGTGCTTCTGGATATTGCGCGAGACATCCCCAAGGTGCGGGTTGATCTGCGCAAGTCCGATGCGGAATGACTGCAATGGAGTATCAGTTCGTTCAGGAAGCACGTTGGTGGCGTCACCTCTTTGACCTGTGGCTCGTGCGGAAGATGCGCTCGGAATCACAATCATTGTAACGGTCTGCAAGTGTTGGGGCTAGTTCGCGGTCGGTGCGTCCTATGCGCGGTGCGAATCTCTAATCAACGTCCATCCCCGTGTTGGAGGCAGCTTGGTCGAGGAAGTGTGCAAGGTAGAGTGCAAAATGTGTAAGATACATGACATTGAGAGACACACGGCAAGAATACGGTAGTCCGGTAGGAGGGCAAGCAGCTCATGGCAGCGACGTACCGCGTAGGCATTGTCGGTCTGGGGCGCGTAGCCAGCAGCATTCAGGATGAAGTAGCCGGCTACGCGGGACGTATGCTGCTGCCTTACTCTCATACGCATGCATACGCGGCGGTGCCGCAGACACGCGTCTGTGCCGTGGCTGACATCGACTCGCAAAAGACTGCGGCATATCTGGAGCGATGGCGGCCCGTGTTCGGCGATATTGCAGCGTATGCGTCATATGAGGAAATGCTGCAGAACGAAAACCTTGACATCGTGAGCGTCTGTACGCACGCGCCGCTGCATGCGCCGGTGACACAAGCGGCGGTTCAAGCGGGCGTAAAGGCAGTCTTTTGCGAGAAAGCCATTGCCACCAGTCTCTCCGAAGCCGACGCCATGATTGCGGCCTGCGAAGAACACAACGTCAAGCTCGTCATCAACCACACGCGGCGCTGGGACCCTTACTACGAAACGGCGCTCGCGCTCATTCAAGAGGGCCGGATCGGCAATGTTCGCACCGTCTCAGTTCATTTCGCCGGTGAACTCGTGCATACGGGCATCCACTGGCTGGACGCGATGCTGAACTTTAGTCAGAGTACGGCGGCCTGGGTGATGGGCAGTCTCGCGTCCGGCGCCGATATAGCACTGGATGCCGGCGGCACTGCCTACGTGGGTTTCCACAACGGCGCGATGGGCTTTATTGACGGCCAGAGCGGCCCGATCTTTGAGATCGACGTCATCGGCACCGCCGGCCGCCTGCGCCTCAGCAACAGCGATGCAGAGTTCTTCACGTTCGATTCTGCGACGCGCACCATGGTAAAGCGGCCCTTCCCGTTGGTCGCATACCCGCGCAGCGGCATGCAGGGAGCCGTGGAAGAGATCGTCCGATGCATCGAGGAAGACCGTCCCAGCCGCTCCGACGGACACGCGGGACGCGCCGCGCTCGAACTCGCGGTCGCGGTCTATGCCTCGCATGCGTCCAACGGCGCGCGCGTATACCTGCCGCTGGCGGAGCGGGAGCGGACTGTGCTCTCCCGCTGATGCGCCTGAGCAGGTCTTAGAGGCTGTTTGCAAAGCCCATGAAAACCGTTCGTGCTGAGCCTGTCGAAGTATGAACTGCCCTTCAACAAGCTCAGAGCCTGTCCCGTACTTGATACGGGGGCGAACGTTACTCGTGCAGACAACACTTTTGGAAACACCCTCTTAGACCGCGACCCACATCTCAATTGCGCTCGCTCCACACCCCCGGCCTTTGCCAGTGTGCAACGAGATTTTCCGCTATTATGGTGCTAGTTGGCACAGAATTTTTAAGACAGCTACGCATTGGTTAGGGCTTGCTAACGAATTTTCAGAGCCAAAAAGGATACTGCAATGGTACGAACGGAGCAAAGTGCAGCACTCTTCGCGGAAGCCGAGGCGTACGCGCCCGGCGGCGTCCATACGTCTATCCGCAATATTGAACCCCGGCTGGTATTCAACCGCGCCGAGGGCGCTCGCATCTGGGACGTGGATGGAAATGAGTTTATCGACTACCACGCCGCCTTTGGCCCCTTCATTCTGGGTCACGTGCATCCCGTAGTGGTCGCACGAGTTGAAGAAGCGCTGTGGGAGACGGACCTCTACGGCGTCGGCGCGACACCACAGGAAATCGCGCTCGCTAAGAAGATTGTTGAGCACGTCCCGTCAATCGAGCAAGTCCTGTTCACGAACGCCGGATCGGAAGCGACTTTTCATGCCTTGCGCGCCGCCCGCGCGTACACCGGGCGCAGGAAGATCATCAAGTTCCAGGGCTGCTACCACGGCTGGCACGATGCCGTCTTGCGCAACGTCATCAGTTCCCCTGACATGATTGGCAAGCGAGACCTGCTCTCGGCGGGGATGATGGACGAAACCGCCGACGCCACGCTCATCTGCACCTTCAATGATGCCGATGAGGTAGAAGACACCCTCATGGCGCACGAAGGCGAGGTTGCCGCCATCATCGTGGAGCCAATTCCGCATAACATCGGCTGCGTGCGCCCGGAACCGGGCTTCTTGGAAGCGCTGCGCGAACTCAGCGACGCGCACGGTGTTGTTCTCATCTTCGACGAAGTCATTACCGGCTTCCGGCACGACCTCGGCGGCTACCAGAAAATCGCGGGCGTTACGCCGGACCTCACTACCCTGGGCAAAGCCATTGCCAACGGCTTCCCGATGGCAGCCGTTGGCGGCAAGAAAGAAATCATGTCGCGCTTCAATACGACTCCCGGCGGCGATACATTCTTTGCCGGTACGTATAACGGTCACGCCGTCGGCACCGTGGCGGCCCTCGCCACCATCGAGATCATGGAAACACAGGGCGTACACAAGGAAATCTTCCGCCTGGGCGACCGGATCCGCGCGGGATTGACAGAAGTAATGGACAACGCGGGCGTTCCCGCCGTCGTCGAAGGGTTTGGCTCTGTGTTCGTTACCTACTTTATGGATGGTCCCGCACGCAATTTCACGGACCTGCTGCAAAATGACGCCGACTTCTTCGTGCGTTACCGCCAAGAGTGCATCAAACGGGGCGTCTTCAAGTTGCCTATGAATATCAAGCGCAACCACGTCAGCTTTGCCCATACTGATGCCGATATCGACCGGACGCTCCAAGTGGCGGAGGATGCCATTCACACGCTCTTGCGCCAGGGCGTGCGGCCGGAACCAAGCACAGTGATGGCAGTCACTTAAGGGAGACCATCGGGAAATCCCTTCCTCCTTGATGGGGGAAGGTTGGGATAGGGGCGAAAGTGCCTGACGGCAAGCTATCGGAAACTACCCATGCAGCTCTGAATACCGATTTTCGCCGAAATGACTGGGTTATTCAAAGGTCTCGTAAAGGGCTTTGAGGTTAAGCGCAATTGCCCGCTCGGTCATGGTGGAGACTTCAGGCAGCTACGAGAAATCTTTACGTGACGTTTCATCATTTTGGAACGAAGACAATCCTCTGTCTCGGTGCGGCGGAGGATCGCAGCAAAGATTGTGGCCGAAACTCCACAGAATCACCTGACACGACACAGCATCGGAACTCAGACCCATAGGAGAATAATCGTGCCGAGCGCATCCGACACGTACACACCGCAACCTATCACCGCAATTGCAAGCCGTCTCGACCTGCAGTCCGACGAGTTCAGTAGTTACGGTCCGCTCATGGGTAAGATTCGCACCCAGGTCTTGGAGCGACTCGCGGAGAAACCGGACGGCAAGCTCATCCTCGTAACCGCCATTTCTCCCACGTCGGCCGGAGAAGGCAAGACCACCGTCACCGTCGGTCTCGCGCAGACGCTCTTTAGCATGGGAATGAACGCCCTTTCGTGCACGCGCGAGCCGTCGCTCGGTCCGGTATTCGGTATTAAGGGCGGCGCAACCGGCGGGGGCAAGGCGACGTTGGAACCGTCGCTCGAGATAAACCTGCACTTTACCGGCGACTTCCACGCCATTACAGCGGCCCACAACCTCCTCGCCGCCATACTCGACAACCACGTGCACCAGGGCAATACACTCGGCATAGATCCCCGGCGGATCACCTGGCGGCGCACAATTGATATGAACGACCGCGCATTGCGTAATATCGTCATCGGACTCGGCGGCCGCGCGGAGGGCGTGCCGCGGGAAAGCGGATTCGACATCACTCCCGCTTCTGAGATCATGGCGATCCTCTGCCTCTCCAGCAACCTTGCCGACCTTAAGGTTCGTTTGGGCCGGATTGTCGTGGGCGAGACGTTCGACCGCAAGCCGGTCACGGCGGCTGACCTGAACGCCCACGCCGCCATGACGATCCTCCTCCGCGAGGCCGTTCACCCCAACCTCGTGCAGAACATGGCTGGCGGGCCCGCGCTCGTTCACGGCGGGCCATTCGGCAACATCGCCCACGGCTGCAACTCCATCATTGCCACGCGCGTTGGGCTGAAGCTCGCCGACTACGTGGTCACGGAGGCCGGGTTTGGGACGGATCTCGGCGCTGAGAAGTTCTTCAACATCAAGTGTCGACGTGCCGGCCTCACGCCTGCGGCAGTCGTGCTTGTTGCCACAGTGCGCGCACTCAAACTCCACGGGGGCGTGCGCCCGGCCGACTTGGAGACGGAAAACCCAGCCGCCTTGCAGGCCGGTCTCGCCAACTTGCAGAAACACATAGAGAACATCAAGAAGTTCGGTCTCGACGTCGTGGTCGCGCTCAACCGATTTCCTTCAGACACAACCAATGACATGCGCGCCGTCTCGGATTTTTGCGAGGCTGAAGGTGTGTCCGTAGCTGTGACAGACGTATTTGCCGGCGGCATTGAAGGTGGCAAGGCCTTGGCGGAAGCAGTGCTCCGTCTCCTTGATAGGGGAGCTGAGAACACTTTTGCGCTGCTCTACCCCGACGACATGCCGCTCAAGGACAAGATTGCCACTGTTGCCCGAGAGATCTACGGCGCAGCGAAGGTCAACTACGCGCCTGCGGCCAACCGCATGTTGCGGCAGCTTCAGCGCGGCGATCACAAGCATCTTCCCATTTGCATGGCCAAGACCCAGTCGTCGTTCTCCGATAATCCCCGCCTACTTGGCCGACCAAAGGACTTTACTATCACAGTGCGCGAGGTCAAGCTTGCCGCAGGCGCGGGATTCATTGTCCCTTTGACCGGCGATATCCTCACGTTGCCGGGCTTGCCCGCGGTACCCGCCGCAGATGGCATGACCATCGACGACGCCGGCAATGTCGAGGGCATTTCCTAAGCGCGGTACTTTCTGCGTCTGTGAAAGTGCGACCGTTTGTGGGCAGTTTCACTTAACCTGCGCAGTTGATAGAATCCTGCAATTGCCTCCGATCGCGTGCAGAGAGCGTGGAAATTGCGGGGCTGCGCCACGGAAGAAGCGTTGCTTGGATACAGCAGGTTTAGGAAACGCGAATCCCACGCAGTTTGCCGTAGCACTGCTTTTTCTGAGAGCGCGCTTGATCCGGCCAAGAGGAGAGTTTCCGCCAAGTCAAGACTAGGAAGAGCGCAACGCCACGCGATTAGCCGCGCAGCCAAAGGGGTGGCAGTTCCAGTTTCGTTGCAAAGTGCAACTCAGTTGCTGAATGCAACTCAGTTGCCAAGAGCAACAAAGTTACAGGCGTCTAGGGCCCCGGCGCATAAGTCGCGGCAAGAGCAATGCCAGCACGACAAGCCAGCCGACTAGGCTTACAACAACGCCAACCTGAAACCAACGGGGTTGGTATTGGAATACGATAGTGTGATCGCCGGAGGGAAGCAGCACACCGCGCAATGCCAGGTCAACGAGATGTATCTCTGCCGGATTACCGTTAATTGTGGCCGTCCAACCCGGGTAGAAGGCATCTGAAAGCACAAGCAGACCCGGTTGCGACGTGGAGGCTTGGATCTCGACTCGTCGGGGGGACTCAGATATCACCGTGGCTGCAACGGGCTGGCCGGTAGATCCAACAAGCTCGGGAATCGGTCGCTCCACAAGCGCCTGGCGTGCCACGTCAATAGTCCGCAGCCGCAGCGGATCATCCTCCACCACCGTCTCATAGACCACGAAGGCCCGCGGTAGAAGCTCCTCGTTCTCGAAGAGTAGGGGACCGTCCTCTCTCAATTGACCGACGAGGTTCCACCCGGGTCCCGGTTCTCGTTGCTGATGATCAGTGATGAGATAGCGCACGTTGAGCAATCCCCACAGAGTTGCGTCTACCTGCTTCAGATCAACGTCCGGCAAGGCAAAGTGCGGAGGCACATCTGAACGTTCGAACAGGGCCGTGCGCAGTTGCACGTAGTTCTGGGAAGGAAGTACCCCGCCGTCATACCCATCGGCACTGGCTATGCCTAAGCGTAGGTTTAGGTTGGTGCGAAGCTCGTCACTGTACCGCTTATACTGCAGTGCAAGACGCGCCCATAGATCGGGCAACGACTCCAAAAGCTCTTCTTTGCGCAACTCTTCATCCACCAAGGGGAAGCGCTCTTTCGCCATGCTGACATATCGTGAGTCACGCCAGTGCTGCGACAATTGTTCAGTTTCCGTTGAAGGCTGATAGATTTCGGGCGGCATCACCTGATTGAATTCAAGCGGGCGGGAGGCGAAGAAGAGTTCAGTTACGACAAGCGCGCCAAGCAGCACATACGATAGCGTATTCGCTAAACCGTGGTTGAGCACTAATAGAATAGTCGTGTATGTGATTAGCGCAACGATCACCCAAAGCATCACCACCTTGGGCTCGGGCAAGGCCTGATGCGAGCGAACAAGGTACATGCGGCCGATAAATGCAAGCAAGAAGAACATGCCCGCCAAGGTGCTCGTAAGGAATAGCAGTGAAATGTGGCGTCGTTCTCCCGGGCGAAGATCGTCCCGCAATCGGTCGGCGCCCAGCGCTGCCAGTACCGAGAGGCCAAAGCTGGCGAGAAAGAGCCACCGCCCGGCAACCCGAAACGATGAAAACCCCGGCAGCACCTGGTGCAGAATGCCAAAGAGCGGCGTATAGGTGCCTAGCGCCAAGATGAATGCGAACAAGGAGAGAAGGAGAAAGAACGGCACCCAGCGCTGCCGCATGATCTGCAAGATACCAAAGAAGGCGAGTACTGCGCCGCTAACGCCAATGTATCCTGCCGACTCCAGACTTGGCGGCGATTTCCAGTAGCCGGGCAATAGAAAGAGAGATAGCTCGTTTCGATGCAGCGCTTGCGCGGCCGCTTCCTGCAACGATACGCCACCCAGACGGTAAGATTGCGCTACGGCTTCTAACGTCGGTAAGAGTTGCGCTGCGCTCAAGACTCCCCCAACGAGGACGAAGAGGGCCGGCACGACTAACGCCCACCAGCGCGACGTCATTTCGGTAGGCAACGCAAATGCTAAGTAGGCGCAGAATAATCCCACGGCAACGAACGTGTAATAAAACTCTTGCGTATGCCCTGCCAGAAAGCTAAGCGCAGTCACGATGCAGCCCAAGAGAATCCAAACGGTAGACGGTGCACACGCTCGTCTCGCACAGAGTAATATCCACGGCAGCCAAATGGCAGTGTGCACCTGGTTGAGATGCCCAATGTGCGGCAGCAAGAACCCGCCCAGGCCGAAACACAGAGCGCCAATCCATGCTGCGAAAATCGTCGTGCCTAACCCATAGCGTAAGAAGAGATACATCCCCGCCAGCGCCAGCCATATGTGCAGAACCACACTCCAAGTGAGCGCCGTCGGAAACGAGAACATTAGGAACAGGACATCCAGCGGATAGAGCACACTGGTCTGGATATTGGCGAGCAGCGGCACACCAAGATAGACCAGGGGATTCCACAAGGGGAACTCACCTTCGCCTATTAACTGGCGTATATAGGTCTTGTAGGGGTAGAACAGCGTGACCAAGTCAAAGCTGCCGATTACGCCTCGTCCGAGGACCGATTTCCAAAAGAAGACAAGCACGATGAGCAAGAAGCTCGCCAGTGCGACAAGGTCGATGACTATGGGCTGTCGTTGCTGTACAGTCATGGGCGGTGTTGGTTAGTGGTTGCGCTTACACGGTTAGAGAGATTGTATACGCTCCTCAGGTAGCGAGTACAGTCCCATCGTTCATCAGGCGGCTGAAAGAGTGAACCAATAGAGGCATGGTAACAACTTCGGATCGACATTCAGTCGACTTCTCCAGATAGGTGCTCCGCAGATTGTCCCAAGTCTCTCTTGACCACCGAGCTAATGTGATAGATACTGGGGCAATTATCGCGCCGCCAAACCACCGTCGAGCAGCAAAGGCATAACCCCGCCAACACTCTTTCCTTTCTCGCCATGCGGTACTACCAAAGACGAGGAGAGATCACCAGGCGGCTACGTAAAGCGCTTCAATTTCCTCGGGACTGAAATCACGCACATTGTTATCCAAAAGTCTGCGAATACCGTGAGCTTCTTCCGCTAGCGATGGTAAAGCGTTCTGCTGCACGCCAAACTCGGCAAGCCGCGTCGGTGTTTCCAGTGTGCAGAGCAGCCTCTGCACTGCGTCAAGCAGGCGGTCGCCCTGTGACTGCGCGCCGCACGGGTCGGATTCGTCGCAGAGTGCAGCGTAGGCCGCCGGGCTAGCGTCCAAGTTCTCTTGCAACACATGCGGCAGCAGAATGGCGTTTGCAATGCCGTGAGGCACGCTGATCCTCCCGCCCAACGGGTACGCGAGCGCATGTACCGCCCCAGCGCCGGCATTTGCCACGGCAATGCCGGCATACAGTGCCGCCTGTGCCATCTTGCTGCGTGCATCCAAATCGTGCGGACTCGCCAGTACACGCGGCAGCCACGCCATGATTAGGCGAAAGGCTTCCCGTGAATAGAGTTTGCTCATTGGGCTCGCACGCCGCGCTGCATAGGACTCTATGGCATGGGTCAGCGCATCCAACCCGCTGGCAACCGTGACACTCTCCGGCAAGCTGCGCGTGAACGTAGGATCGATGAGGGCAACCACGGGACGTGCATAGCGTCCGACCAAGCGGCGCTTACGACCTTGAAAAGAGACGATTGCGCCGGCAGTAACCTCAGCGCCCGAACCCGCCGTGGTGGGCAGGAGAAAGATCGGCAGCCCCGGCGCCAAGTCCTCGTCTTCACGATCGAGTAGATCAGCCAAAGGCTTCGCGCTGGCCGCAAAGCCGCCCACGATCTTGGCGGCATCGAGCACACTGCCGCCACCCACACCTACGACCACGGCAGCACCCCGCTCAGCAGCAAACGAGCGGCAACGTTCTACGTCATCGAGATGCGGTTCCGGTGGAATATCCTGGTAGCGCACAACTTCGCCACCAGCAGCAACTAATGCTTCCTCAACCGCCGGAACGATACCGGCAGCCACGAGACCGGGATCGGTAATCAGCAGGATGCGCTCGGTTGTCGCCGCACGCTCGTGTACGTGCGCACGCACGAGTGCAGGGAGCTGATGATAAACGCCGGGGCCAAAGTGAATTGCTTGCGGAATTCGAAAGGAGAATACCTGCGACACACGTGAATCCCCTTCGTTGCGCACGCCAATTCGAACGGACTGCGCTGGACATTGTAGCACAGTGCGCAGAGCAACCACAGAATACTATCCCATGAGACGCACGATATCGCGGTATGTGATCAGTACCGTGAGGGTGAGCAATATGATGATGCCGGCAAAGTTAATGGCGGCCTCACGCTTGGGAGGAACGGGGCGACCGCGCACCATCTCCACCACGGTGAACACAAACCGCGCGCCGTCGAGACCGGGAAAGGGAAGCAAATTGATGATTGCGAGGTTAATGCTCAAGAACCCCGTAAACGTAAGCAAGCGCGAGAAGCCGGAGCGGGCCACTTGCCCGGTCAGCGACGCAATGCCCACCGGGCCCATCAGATCCGCTTCTTCCGAGCCCTGGACCAGACTGGCAACACCCAGCCCAATGAGCGCAAACATCTCGCCTGTCCGCTGGATACCGCGCCACGCCGCCTCCCACGGCCAATAGCGCTTGATCGTGTGCTCCGGCAACAGCACGACTCCAATCGCCAAGCGCTCGATCTGCGGATTGTACCTGGGTATCACGCTCAGTGTTTCTTGCCGGCTTTCCCGTTCAATGGATAAGCGAATCGGCGTGCCTTCTTCCACCTCGCCTATTTGCTCCCGCACTTGAAACATCGTCGTGATGGCAACATCATTGATCGCGAGAATGCGGTCGCCCTCCATTAGCCCCACCACAGCGGCAGGACTTTCCGGTACCACTTCCTGCACGAAGATACGATCGGTATATGTCGGCTCTCCAAGCATAAAAGCAAAACTGAAAAGCACCGGCGCGATCAGGAAGTTCATAGCGACGCCCGCCAAGATCACCACCACTCGCTCTACCGGCCGCTTGCTCATGAAACTGCCGGGCTCCGCGCTCCCGAACTCACCAAACATGCGCACAAAGCCGCCCAACGGCAGCAGATTTATCGAATAGAGAGTTTCGCCGATGCGTCGCGAGAAGAGCCGCGGCGGCCAACCGATGCCAAACTCCTCCACACGGATGCCCACGCGTCTCGCTGCCGCGAAGTGCCCGATTTCGTGGACAAGTATTAGGAGTGAGAGGACGAAGACAAAAGCAAAGATCGTGATAAACATCATACGTCCCGATTCATGTCTGGTATCAGCAAGTCCGTCATTCCCACTCTGGTGTCAGAAAGTCCGTCATTCCCGCGAAAGCGGGAATCCATCCTGTCCGCCCTCTTGGATTCTAGCTTTCACCGGTGTAGCGGAGGTAGTTGTAGAATCCTCCAAGAGCCGTTGCCTCGTCTCAACGGCCACGGCGAGCACATGGTCCAACGACTCTACCCGCGTGCTCGCATGAGCCTCCAACGCTCGTGCAATCAGGCGTGGAATATCCAAGAAACCTATCCTGCCCTTCAAGAAGAGCTCAACGGCAACCTCGTCAGCGGCGCAAAGCACCGTGGGCGCGGTGCCACCGGTTTCCGCCGCTTGCCGGGCTAGCTCAAGGCAAGGAAACCGCGCGCTCTCTGTCTCGAAAAACTCCAGAACCGGCGCTCGCGCGAAATCGAGACCGCCCCAATGTACCGGCAAACGTTCCGGAAAGCTCAGCGCGTGCTGGATCGGCAAGCGCATATCGGGATGGCTCAACTGCGCTTTCACCGCCCCATCCACAAACTCGACCAGCGCGTGCACGATGCTCTGCGGATGTATCACTACTTCGATCTTCGCATACGGCAATGCAAACAGCCAATGCGCTTCGATGATTTCCAGGCCCTTGTTCAGTAGCGTGGCAGAGTCGACGGTAATCTTTGCGCCCATAGACCACGTGGGATGCCGCAAGGCCTGCTCCGGCGTTACGTTTGCCAACGATTGCGCTGACGCCGTGCGGAAAGGGCCGCCTGACGCGGCAAGAATCAGTCGTTGTATGGCCGCCTCGTCTTCACCCCGCAGACATTGCCAGACGGCACTGTGTTCGCTATCGGTCGGCAATACGGTGGCGCCGTTGGCGGATGCCGCCTGCATGACCAGGTCCCCGGCCATGACGAGGGTCTCTTTATTCGCCAGCGCCACGTCCTGTCCACGCTCAAGCGCAGCCATGGTCGCACGTGCGCCGACCATCCCCGGCGTGCCCACGACCGTAGTGTCGGCTTCGACCGCTTCGACAAGCTGCGTAATACCGTCGTCGCCGGAAAAGACTCGCGTAGTTGCGCCGACATGGCGCGCCACGCTGCCGTCTACGCAATACGCCGCCTGCGGCTTGAACTCAGCAATTTGTGCCGCCAGCGTGCGCACGTCACGACCGGACGCTAGCCCGACGACGGTAAAGGCGTCAGGGCTCGCACGAATGACGTCGAGCGTCTGTTGTCCGATGGAGCCGGTGGAGCCCAGCACCACCACACGCTTCTTCAAAAGTGCTGTTCCTGTGTTCCAGGTGAAAAGTCCTACTCATCCATTATAAGCGAGCGGCAGGTAGTTGAATGCACGCGGGCTGCTGGGAGGCGGCGCCTACGCCACTTTGCCTGTGGGATAGTCCGCATTTGGCATCCGACCTCCTCCGTCTGCGGTCGCGGAGTGACCTTGCCCTCTCTTTGCCTATCCTTTGGCGAGAAACGCAGGTTACAAACCTGCGCTACCGAACGCACACCCCAAAATCAAGAACCGGGATACCGTAGCGCGGGGGCTTGTCCCCCGCTCCTAAACGCAGACAGCCGCTATCGTTTCGAGCACATCTTTTCTTGCTTAAACCCTAGATTCCTCGAACTCTGGTTCGCCGCTGCGCTTGGAATGACACGTGGGAGCGACGTACAATGTTGCATTCAAGCAACATGCAAATGTCGTGAACTACAGTCCCGCGAAGGTGACACTTCCGGGTCTGCTGGTCTTGGCTGCTTTTCCAATTGAGCAACTGCAGGTAATATAGTAAACGTACGCACATGAATCGTAGAGGAGAGCACCCGTGAATGAAGGCTTGCACGCTGCCTTTACCGCCGTAGACATCACTCCCGACCAGGACCGACATGCGACCAATGGCAAGAAGAAGGACCGCAGCTATCCCATTTACGATCCGTTAAAGGCGCGCATCCTGCTCCTCCAAGATGCGGAGCATACCGCCGCAATCGTGGCTGTAGACGCATTCGAGCTCGGCATCAACTTCGACGCGAAAGTAGCCGACGCGTTAGAAGCCCGCGGCATCGCGCCCTTTCCCACGCTCTTTTGCCCTTCTCACATCGGTTCCACACCGATTTCTAACTACGGCGCGTACATTATGATCTTCGCCCAAGACCTCATCATTGAGAACTACGAGGATGAGATTAGCGCGCGCATTGCAGACGGCATTCAGGACGCATTCGATATGCTCGTGCCGGTGCGCATGTCGTCACGGGGCGGTCATGCGCCCGAAGTGTGTTACAACCGCCGCTTCATCAAGCCGGACGGTTCCGTGCACATGGTCTTCAATCGCCAAGAATCGCCGCCCGATCCCGCGTGGGTCGAGCAAGGGAAAGACGATGAAGTCAGCGTGCTCCGCTTCGATACCCTGGACGGCGAGTCTATCGGCGCATTCATCAACTTTGGCTGTCATGCGCTCTGCTCTACCGACAAGTACGGCGGCATCTCCGCCGATTATCCTCGTTACGTAGCGGATGTCTTTGGCGAGGTTGCGGGACTGCCGATTGTCTTTGCCCAAGGTGGCTTGGGCGACGTTGTGCCTATTGAGCGCGAGGGCTGGGCCGCGCGCCGCATTGGCCGCTCAGTCGGCGCCCAAGCGCTGTATGTCTTCGAGCAGATCAAACCTGATAGCACACCGGCAATGGAGACGCATTTCCGCGAAGTGGATATTCCGGCGCGCGTGATGCCCGAGGAGCCGGAAGAGATGCGCTTCAACTTCAAGCGAATGCATGATCGCTACCACCGCTTCCTCTACGAGTGGTACGAGCAGAATCCTACCATCCGATACCCGATCAAGGTCGTCACGCTGGGCGACACCGCCCTCGTGCACATGCCGGGCGAATTGTTTCACGAGACCGCACTTGCCATCAAGGAGGCGTCGCCGTTTCGGCACACGGTCGTCATCAGCCGCCCGACACGAGAGGTTGCCTACGTGCCCACGCCGGAAGCATTCGACCAGGGCGGCATGGAGCCCAATCTCGCTGCTATCGCGCCTTCCAGCGAACCCTTGATTCGCCAAGCCGCAATTGACGTGCTCCTCGGTCTCCGCGAGCCAGTGGCGGTCTGAGGCTGCGTATTTCACCCTCTCCCCGTGGAGACCTTTGCATAACCCTTGCCGAGGTGAGAAAGTCCCCTCTCCCGGCGGGAGAGGGTTAGGGTGAGGGTGAATCTGAGCGTCGCGGCGCTCGTAGGAGAAAGCGAAGACCATAGCAGTCCTTCACCACCATAAATTTGGACGATCACCTCACCACGCGGCGCAGACTACCGGTGCGGAAAAGAAAACTATCTCCGTCACTCCCTATGTGTGACCTGCGCAGGGCCATGGTGATTCCCGCGAAGTATGTTCCGAGATCCGATTCCGGAGCGGAAGTCCAGTGTCGGCGCAGAGAAGATGGATTCCCTCCCTGCGCGGTAATGACGAGATCAAGGAGTAAATTTGAATGGGAAATCTTGCGCTGACTGGCGGCCCGCGTTCAATTGCAGAACCGCTGGGCGTTTCCTGGCCGGTATTCGGCGAAGAGGAACAAGCCCTGCTGCAAGGCGTGCTGGAGAGCGGCATCTGGTGGCGGGGCGGATACGCAGACCAAGACGATTCCCAAGTGGGTCGGTTCGAGCGTGATTTTGCCGCCTTCCAGGACGCCAAGTATGGCATTGCCGTGGCTAACGGCACCGTGGCGCTCGAGGCGGCGCTGCGGGCGGTGGGTGTCGAGGCGGGGGATGAGGTAATTGTCCCCGCCGTTACCTTCGTGGCTAGTGCTTCCGCCGTGCTGCAGGCCAACGCCATTCCCATCTTCGTAGACTGCGATCCCCGCAACTACACCATCGACCCAGCGGCAGTGGAAGCCGCCATTACGCCCAATACCCGCGCCGTCATGCCGGTGGACTACGGCGGCATGCCCTGCGACATGGACGCGCTGCACGCCATCGCGACCAAACACGATATCGCCATCGTCTCCGACTGCGCGCACTCTCACGGCTCACAGTGGAAGGGCGTCGGCACCGGCGCTATTGGCGATTGCGGCGGGTTCAGCTTCCAGATGGGCAAGACCCTCACTACCGGCGAAGGCGGCATGGTTCTCACAAACCGGGAAGAGGTTGCGCAGCACGCATCCTCTTTCCACAACATCGGGCGCTACCCGGGCCGCCCATTCTACGAGCACCACATTCCCAGCACGAATTTACGCATGACCGAATGGCAAGGCGCCATCGGCAACGCGCAACTCGCTCGCCTGGCAGCGCAAACCGCCACCCGCGAGCGGAACGTCACCTACGTGTCGCAACAGCTCGAACAGTTTGAGGGTTTCAGCCCGGTATTCCGCGATCCCCGTGTGACCCGCTGGGGATTCTACTTCTGGCACTTCAAGTACCACAGCGCGCAGTTCGCAGATATCGGGCGCGACACGGTTATGAAAGCCTTGAACGCTGAGGGGCTGCGTGTCCACACGGGCCACACGCACCCGGTCTACCGCAACCCGATCTTCCAAGAAATGAATTTCGGACGCACAGGGCATCCCTTCACCTGTTCCTTCTACGGTAAGGAGATCGACTATCGCAAGGTCTACTGCCCGGAATCTGAGCGCATCTACGCAGATGAAGCCCTCTGCCTCCCACATGCTACGTTCCTCGGCCCGCAGAGCGACATGGACCGCTTCCTCGACGTTCTCCACAAGCTAGAACGCAACCAGGACGAACTCCGCGCCTGGGAACGCGATAGCCAGACCGATGCTGCTTCATCCTGAGACAGTCTAGGCGGCTCTCTCGTGTCAACTTACCCACAACGAACGTTGGCGGATTCCTTGGAAAGACTCCCTATGCAGCGCGTCGGTTGGGCCAGTCTCCGAGCAAGACTGTTCAGCTGTCACCCCGAACGAGGTGAGGGGTCTAGAATGCCCCTCACCATGCAGATCTTCTTTAGGCAAGCGCCTTAGATTTCTCGCTCCGCTCGAAATGACAGTAGGATTAGCGCTTTCAAAAAAAGGGTAAAGTGAGGTTTTTCAACGTCGCAAGCAGCAAATATAGCCTCAACTATTCCAATTGCGATACTATGCCAAGCACCGACATGCGTCTCGAACACCTGAGGTGTTTGCGCGCCAAAGATCCTCACCCCAAGGAGAATTGACCCACATGGCATCTCAGCCGCTAGCCATAGACGTCGAAACGGTGGGCTTACCGTGGGAAGGGCTCATGCCCGCGATTCAAGACTACCTGCTGGAGCGGGCGCGGGACGACGAAGAGCGGGCGGCATTTCCGGAACAATTGGCGCTCTATCCCGGTACCGCACAGGTCGTTGCCATCGGCATGTGGATGCCCGGCGAGCAGCGCGGCGGGGTGTTGGTGAACAACAGCACCGGAACGCGCGAGTGGGAGGCCCTTTACGATGGCGCGCGCGTTTTTCACGGGGGTGAAGCGGAGATCCTCACTGAGTTCTGGGAGCTCGTACAGCGCTCCGATACCATTGTGACCTATAACGGCCGCACTTTTGATTGCCCGATCCTCATGCTGCGCTCCGCCGTGCTGGGCGTCCGTCCGTCCCGCAATCTCATGCCTTACCGCTACAGTTTCCAGCACCACTGTGACTTGATGGAAGCGCTGACCTTTCACCGCGCTACCGCGCCGTACACCCTGCAATTCTGGTGCCACCAGTTCGGCATAGAAGACTCCAAGGCGGGTCTTACAGGCAGTGCGGTGCCCAAGGCCTATGCCGAAGGCGACTGGGACTCAATTGCCCGGTACTGCCTGGCCGACGCCCGCGCCACGGCAGAACTCTACGAACACCTGCTGCCGCTGATCGAATGTATTGATTCAAAGAACCGGGGCTAGTGTCAGACTAGATTCCGTCGCCGAATAGATGGTCGTACAATCCTCTCAATCTAGATGATATGCTATAGCTAGGCGTGGTGATAACAAGAGTGGGCGAAAGCAATTGACTGTACATCCAAGGCTGCATGACTGACTCATTGCTATCTGATTCCGACCAGGAAGAAGCACTATCGCGTGTTTATACGGAGGCGGTGGCGGCAAGAGCCGGCTATACCACCACTGAGCCTAACTTTGATAGAGACGGCGTCGATCTGCAAATCAGGGCAGGCGGGACAATGCGCCCAGCGATCGACATACAGTTGAAAGCAACCATCAATCTTGGCGACCAGCAGAATGGGCTCTATCGTTTCCCACTGAAGCTCCGAAATTATGATTTGCTATGCGATGAAACCCAAACTCCCCGTCTGCTCGTAGTACTTGACTTGCCGCGCGAAAAGAGCGAATGGGTGTCCATCACTGAGAATGGATTGATTCTGAGGCGCCGAGCCTTCTGGGTGAATCTCAAGGGACAGCCGGAAGCGACCAACCGAACGTCCGTCACTATTTCAATTCCAGGAGACAACCTGTTCACCATCGAGAGTCTGCAAAACTTGATGGAGCAGTCTAGGACAGGGGGAATTCAATGAGGGCCAGCATGCTTGATAGGGATGCTCTGTTTGCGGTTTCACCGGTGGCGTTGTCGGCATATGCCCGCAGTGCAGGCTGGGTCAAGGCCGATACCTTTGGCGACCATTCCGATGTGTACGCCGCTGATGGACTGCCAGAGATTGTTCTACCACGCACACA
Organism: Chloroflexota bacterium; assembly: GCA_965221905.1. GTDB lineage: Bacteria > Chloroflexota > UBA11872 > VXOZ01 > VXOZ01 > VXOZ01. The sequence continues at coordinate 709,658 of OZ244922.1, read as the reverse complement.
AAACCTCGGTGACTACGCCAGTGTGACATCTAAGCTCATCGAGATTTTCGCCAGAGTCGCAGACACAGACGAGGTTTCTCTTTACCGAGCACTGGTTACTGCTGACCGCGACGTAATTCGGGTGCGAGCAATTGGAGACTATGATGGCAGCGTGACAATGAGTGACGGGATAAACCTTGTGGGAGGCGCGCGTGACATGCTCCTGGCTGCGGCGTGTTCGCTACATCATCCACGACCACTCTATCGTGCTGGCGCGAACAGAGATGCCAGTGACTACTTAGACCGAGTCCGCCTGGGACAAACTGAACAAGGTAGCTTTGTTGTTACACTCTTGAGTCCGGTAGTTCCGCCACCTACGCAGCCACCTCTATTACCTGACTCAAGTTACGATGACGTTCCAATTGAGCGGCGCGTGACAAGGCGCTTGGCCGAAGCCCTGTTAGCTACGCGGAATGCAACCGAAAGAGCAGTTGGAGGAGACACTGACGCGTTTACTGAAGCTGTAAACCATGGTGCAAGTGCCAATCTGTGTGAGGCGTTAGCTCAGCTAGTCGAGCCGTTTCCGTCTTTGGATGTCAGTCTGGTTTGGTCTTATACGCTTCCTCAGAAGACGCCGCTGGAAGTCTTCCGCTTCGCTCAAGATGATGCTCCGATATTGAGTGAAGCTGCCCGGTCATTTCGAAACCGCGCGCCGATTATGGATGAGCGCCTATTTGGATTTGTACATAGGTTGAAGCGTGAAGAGAGTGAAATAGCTGGGGCCATAACTCTGAGGGTCTCCATTGACGAGAAACCTGAGTCGGTCACCACAATTCTGAATCAGAGTGTCTATGACCTTGCTATCCGGGCTCATCAGGATAGGGCACTGGTTGTCGCAGAAGGTGACCTCGAACGAGTTGGTCAGCGGTGGCACTTACAAAACCCGCGTATCGTGAATGTCATGGAGCCATGACCCGCTTTTGTGAAGACGGCACCGTTCTCAGCCCCACGCTATCGGCCAATTGGTACTCCACCATCTCCGCCTCCGCTATGCCCTGTTGCACGAGGGTATCCACGTCCAGTACCGATTCGGCTTTGCGGATGCCGTTCAAATCGGTGTGGATAGAGGGATTGGAGGGCACGAAGAGCGCGCAGCAGTCTTGATCGGGCTGGATGGAGATGGCATACGTGCCGATGCGCTCGGCTTCGTCAGCAATCTCTTGCTTATCCATGCCAACGAGCGGGCGCAGCATGATCTGGGTGGCGGCATCTTCGACAGCAATGAGATTCTCGATAGTTTGCGACGCCACCTGACCCAGGCTATCACCGGTTACGAGCGCTTGCGCGCCGTGCCTCTTTCCCAATTCCTCGGCAATGCGCACCATGAAGCGGCGGTAGAGCACGACACGGTAGGGCGCGGGGCATGCGACCACGATCTGGCGCTGAATCTCGCCCAACGGAACCAGGTAGAGCGGAGTATCTCCCTGGTAACCGCTAATGATTTGCGCCAACTCGCGCGCCTTCTCCTGCGAGGCACTATTGAGGTACGGGAACGAATGAAAGTGCACAAGTACGGCGCGGGAACCGCGTTTCATAATGCGACAAGCGGCCACCGGCGAATCAATGCCGCCGGAGAGCAGTACGGTGACCGGCGCGCTGCTACCCACCGGCAGACCGCCGGGGCCGCGTACCTTATCAAAGAAGAACAGCGCAAATTGCGGCAGCACCTCTACATAGATCGTCATGTCCGGCGCGTTGAGATTTACGCCGGCGCCGCTCGTTTTTTGAACGGCCGCGCCCAAGGCTACGGCGATCTCGCGTGAAGAAAGCGGCAAGTCCTTGAATGCCCGCCGCGCGCGCACGGCAAAGGTGGCGAAATTGCCCGCCTCCGGCAACCGTGACAGTACTCCCTGTATCAGGGTATCGAGCGCCGGTCTCACTGCGTACCCACGCGCGAAATTCACCACACCAAAGACGCGCGCGATGCGCTCGCTCAAGAGTTCCCAGGGCGCATCCGGCTCCAGCCAGAGCAAGATGCGTCCGCTGGCGCGCTCTACTTGCTTCACGCCCAACCCAGCGGTTGCACGGTGGAGGTTCTGTTCGAGCGTACTCAAGAAGAAAGGCCGATTGCGGCCCTTCAAACCCACTTCGTGATAGTGCACTACCACACAGGGGCGCATACGCGGCCGACTCTCCGGTACCGTTGGCGCTTTTACCTCTTTATTGGGAAGGCCGGTCTTCGTCATCGATCGCGTAACCCATCCTCTCGCAGGGGCGGCACATCGGCGCGAGTTCTCTCCCCTTCCTTACCAACTTGATAATCGACCTGCAACGGCTTCACGATACCATACCCTTTCCATACGCCATTGCCCGCAAGGCCTGACGCCCACAGGCACTGCACTTACAATGCTGCTAGCATGAAGGAACCCAGCGATAATCGCGAGCTCAAGCGCGGTATTTAGCCTCGTCAAAGTGAGAGCTTGAGTATTCACCCTTCAGCAACGCCAAACTCGGAATCAGACTCTTGCTGAAAGACCAACCGCTCACGATCGCCGTGCTGTTCAGGACGTTTCTACGCCCGATCAGCTTAACCTGGTTTCTCATGCTCTGCGAGACAGCGCTGACAGCGCTTATCCCGCTGCTGATCGGATTTGCCATAGACGGACTTCTGGCCGGCGACACGACCGCACTCCTGCAACTCGCCGCAGTCTTGGCAGTGCTAATCGCCGTGAGCGTCATCCGCCGCCTCTATGATACGCGTGTCTACGGCACTGTCGGGGTCGAGCTTGGCAAGGCCCTGACCGACCGCTCGGCCGGCGTGTCGGTTTCGACACTGAATGCCAGATTGGGGATGAGCCGAGAATTGGTCGACTTCCTAGAGCAGGAAGCTCCCGCAGTGATGGCCTCCGCGGTCCAGATGATCATTGCGCTGATCGTGCTTTTTGCCTTTCATCCCGTCTTGTTTGCAGCCACGTGCGCGGCAACCGTCCTGATGATCGTATTCTATGCCGTTTCCCACCGACGCTTCTATCGACTGAACGCCGAGTATAACCAGCAGACGGAACAGCAAGTCCGCATTCTAGAGTCAGCACATCCAGCAGGCATTCTGTCCCATCTGAATATGCTACGCCGAATTGGGATCAGACTGTCGGACACGGAAGCCTTTGTCTACGGCGCGATCTACACACTGATGCTTGGCCTGATCGTCTTCAATCTTTGGTTCGCGACGACGAACTTGGAGATCACCGTCGGCAGGATCTTTTCCATCATCAGCTACTCTTGGGAGTTCGTTGAATCCGCCTTAGTCCTGCCCGTGACGCTTCAGAGTTGGTCACGCCTTTCGGAGATCATAGATCGCATAAACAAGATTGATGAACCGACCTAAGGTCTACACCTCTGCTCTTCGCAAGCAGGGGATCTTCATCACGGTTACAAGGGCCTGCCTAGGCGTCTAATGCAACTCGCGCAATACACGCCACGACCCTAGGTACACGTGCCCGCACCCACCAGACCTATGCTACCCTTTTCTCAGGGGAATCGAGCTTCTAAGACACGTGAGGATTACGGTGCGTTGAGTACATTTCTCGCTTATTCGAGCCCTGCATGGCGCTACGTCTCACGCGGTCTGTCTCTCGTGAATCGCCACCGAAACACGTACGGGCTGCTCACAGCAATCTACGTCTTGCCGTCGCTGCTCGTCGCACTGTTGGCCCTGCTTATCCCTGAGCCGAATTTGTGGGAGCATGCGTTGCGTTATGTCCTGCGCTCCATTACGGTCGTGCTTGGGGCGCTCACTGTCATGGTGATGGTGGCATACCACGCGCAGGGACGCGAGATCGGTGTCGTGCAAGCAAGCCGACTGGCGTTGCAATGGGTGTTTCGCTACCTTTGGACCAATGCCCATACAAGCCTCATCTTCTGGATACCGTTCAGCGTCCTGGTCTGGCTCCATGCCAGACAGCAAGACGTGGTCCCGCTTGGCGAAAGTATCCAGCCGTTTGCAGACGGTATCTGGTGGGTTGCCACGGGCGGTGTTGCGCTTGCCATTCACACACGCACTTTGCTGGCGCCCTTCCTTGCCGTGCACGGCGATCTGCCGGGAACAGTTGCCACCATCGAGTCGTGGCGTCTGAGCGGCCGCTCCTTCTGGGTCTGTCTGGGCACGCTCGTGCTTGCAAGCGCACCGATCGCGCTCCCGCTGGGACTCGTGGCAGGCGGGTTGCTCCTCGCGCTTCCGTCTGCGCAACAGGCACTATTTCTGATCGCCTTGCCCGACCTCACGTGGGCCGCCATTCAGCTCATTCGACCGCTCCTCATGCCCGCCGCCTACATGCTCTATAAAGACCTGCATCGGGCAGAAGACACGGGCCGCACGGATGCTCCGGTCGTGCCCCATCTACCAAGATTGGTTCGTCCGCTGCTCGCCCTGACGAGGCAGCTCCCGCACTTCGGTCGCTGGGAGTAATCCGCCACAGCCAACTATCTTCGCCGGCTCGAGGCTAATTCCCAATAGGATCGGTGATGTGCCCGAAGAGCTCCTGCAGGCGCGCGTAGTCGGCTTCCGGCATCACGGGATCTTCAAGCGCGCGCAGGTTGCTCTCGAAGTGCTCCGGATTGGCGGTACCGCTCAACACAGTACTAACAGCAGGATGCATAGCGGTGAATTTGTACGCAGCGCTCGCTATGGAATCCACATTGCCATGAATCAGCCAATCAAGAGACTGCCGATCCGGTACTGCATCCGGCGCCACGAGACCCCGCTGCTTTAGATCGGCGATTGTCTGCTCGAGACGCGCGGGCGAGGCGAGCACGCGCCGCACAGCGAACATGATGAAGACCCCAACGTTGTGCTCCAGACATTGGGGGTACACCAAGCGGTCGGCGCTTTGATTGAGCATGTTGTAGCCCACCATTGCGGTAGCGAAGTAGTCGTCCTCCAGCGCCATCTGCAGCGTTTCGTGCCCCCCGTCTTCACCGTATTGCTCAGTGATGCCGATCCAACGGCACTTGCCTTGGTCCCGCAACTTCAACACCGTGGGCAGTAGCCGCTCCATCACGGCTCGATACCGCTGCGGACGCACGCCATGGAATTGCAATACCTCGACAGCATCCGTGCGCAAGCGGGTGAGGCTGCGCTCTACCGAAGCCACCATGTCCTCCGGCTTAACGACTTCCTCTTCGTGCTCGGGGGTGAATTTCGTAGCCAAGTAGTAGCGGTCGCGGGACACACCCTTAAGTGCCCGTCCCAGGATGGCTTCACTATCGCGGTACCCAGCGGCGGTATCGAAGATATTCACCCCAACGTCGAGCGCCCGCTTTACGAGACGATGAATATCTGCCTCCGGCACGCCTGTACTCTGTCCAAAGTTGCTCGGCCCGCCGGTGCCAATGCCAAGCAACGATACCCGCAGACCCGTACGTCCCAACGTCCGATAGAGCATTAACAATCTCTCCTCTCGACAGTATGGGTTCTCAACGCATATTATACGAGAGGAGCAATGACCGCGCTCTTGTGAAAAGAGGTTGGAGAATCTCCACGCATTCCTCCGCTTACGAGAAGGCAGACCTCTAACAATGGCTTTGCCTCGTTCTATGATGAGCCGGCATGCAACAGGATCCGGTGCAGAACCAGTACGTTGTGCTTGCATCGTTCCAGCCGGCATGAAATGGCATCTGCCTCGCCTCGTCTCATCTCGTCTTAAGTGTGGTACGGCATTCTTGCAGGAGAGTGACACGAAGGTTCTCGTCTTCTCAGTGGGAAAACACCATGCAAAGCAGTTGGCCGCATACAAGCATGCACCCTGAAAGAGAGCCGCCTTTGGCGCCTTTCTGCCAAGCTGAGTTTTGGCGGGCCACGCACACACGCACGGGGAGTAGCGACTAGTGCAACGCCGCACCCTATTTGCAGGCGCATTTTCAGGCGTTCTCATGGGAATGCTGATGCCGTTGCTCGCGGCCTGCGGCGACGATCGGTCCGGCGGGACTGTGCGAATTCAAATGCCGTTGCCTGACGATCTCGACCCGTCGGCACTGCAGAACGACCTGGACGCGCAGTTGGCCGTGAACATGTACAGCGGTCTCGTAACGCTCAATGCTGAAGGCGAGCCAATTCCAGACATAGCGCAGCGTTGGTCAATCTCTCCGGACGGTCGAACCTACCAATTTCCCTTGCGGTCGGACGTTCGCTTTCATGACGGAGAGAAGCTCACGGCAGAAATCCTCAAGGAGACGTGGCAGCGTGTGCTCGACCCACAGATCGAATCGCCGGCGGCGCTCCGGCTTCTCGGCAAGATATCAGGCGTATCCCCCTACCGCAACGGACTAACGAGAGACATCAGCGGCATCCGCGCCACCGATGCACGTAGCCTTGAGGTCGAGCTTTCTGAAACCGATCTTGCATTTGCGGTAAGACTGACCCATCCCCTAACCTATGTCCAGCCACCTGGAGGGATCGTGGGAGCAGCTCCGCCGGTGGGCAGCGGCCCATTTGCCGTAGTCGACTGGGTCCCCGGCAAAGTGCTCACCCTCGCCCGAAATGAAGACTTCTATGGCTTCGAACCGATGCTCGATCGCATAGAAATCACTGGTGGCGTCGATGCGGATTCGCTCGATCGGTATGCGCAAGATACGCTTGACATTCTCTATGTAGGCGCAAACGACATACCGCTGGTTCTCGATAGGAACAATCCGCTGAATAAGGACCTGAATGTCTACGACGGCCTCGACATGACGTATCTTGCTATGAACAACCGCATCCCGCCTTTCGATGACGAGAGGGTGCGCCAAGCCTTCGCCATGGCTATCGATCGTGCCGCCATCGTCGAGCAGATATTCTCTCTAACCGTGGGCAAGGCCGACTCGCTGCTCCTGCCTTCACTGGCGCAATCCGGCGAGAGTTCATCGGCAGCTTTCGATGTCTCCAAGGCACGACAAGCCCTGGCTGACTCTCGATACGGCGACGTAGGCAATTTGCCGGAGATTACGTTTACCGTGCCGGGCACGCGCGGTCCCGCGCCGCCGCAGGTCTTAGCGCTGACCAACATGTTTCAACAACATCTCGGCGCGCGCATTCGGATCCAGCGCGAGCCCTGGACTACCTTTGTCAGCAATCTTGACAGGCGAGATAATCCATACCAGCTCTTTCTCTTCACATGGCATGCCGACTTTCCGGACCCGATAGCTGTGCTTGATCCGCTCTTCCGTTCAAACAGCTTGTCGAACTATAGCGGCTACGTCAGCCAAGAAGTGGACTCGCTCCTGCTGGAAGCACGTGGCGAGCGCAACAGGGACCGGCGACTGGCAACTATTTCTACTATCGAGCAGCGTGTGGCAACAGATGCACCGGTCACCCCCTTGTGGCACAGCAAGTCTTACTTGCTCGTCAAGCCTTGGCTGGGGGATGTTCAACTCTCAGCCACCGCCCGACCATGGCTAAGCCAGGTCTATCTTGACAGCTAGCCTCATTTCGGAACCGGATGGGTCCCGACCGGCACGCAGATTCCCACGTTCTTGCCTTGGATACCGTTACGAAGCGAATTAAATCTGAATTATTGGGCTCGACTACGCTATTTCGCCCTTGCATTCATGCGAAAACGATGGTATCCTGTAGTTACTGAAGAAATGCGCCAAGTCCGATATCGGAGCGGGGGACCCGGCACTTTTGGGGTGAACCGCCGTCGTGCGGAGGGTGACTCTTTCCACCCTAACCCGACAGCTAACCTCGTAGGCGATAGAGAGAGCTTTTGGCTGGTAAAGCCAAGGAAGCTCTTTTTTTGTTAACAGACCGCATTCCCACTTCTTCCCGTCTTATTGCGGCACTTCCACGCCGCCTGTTTGCCTATGAACTAACGTATGGCGGCATCTACGGATTCCCATTAATTCTCAGCAACTCGGATTGTTGATTCTGCTTTCTTCCTGAATACTCCTCCTGTTCGCACCACCCCACACCGGCCCTTTCCCCCAAGGGCCGGTGTCGGTTTTAATCCAAGACTCGCACAGTCGCCGCTTCTCAGGGCGAGCACCCATGGGCGTTGCAACCTGCTGGCGGAAAGCGGAATTCTTTCAAGTCCTTGCGGACAGCGAGGTGTGGCCATACAGACGGCCCATCTCCGGCGCTTAACGCTACAATACAGCCTATGCCTAAGGTTCTTCACATTGTCACTTCGCTTGCGGTTGGAGGCACACAGAATCACCTGAAAACCCTGGTTACGGGCCTCGCGGCGCACGGCTGGGAAAGCGACGTCGTCTTCTTCAAAGACCCTGCGATGCGGCCGGAACTCGCGCCACTCGTGGGGACTGTGCGCCAGGTGCCGCTAGGTAAAGCGTCTCTACCGCATGCCCTCTGGCAACTGCTGCGCATCATCAAAGAGGGCAACTTTGCGATTATCCACACTCACCTCCTCAAGGCTGATGCCATGGGAGCAGTGGCGGGCATGCTTGCTTCTGTACCTGTTGTCAGTACCAAGCACAATGACGAACGTGTGCTCCTGAATCCGGCAATTGGCGTTGTCCACGGCCTGATCTCACGTCTAAACTCCCGCATTGTCGTCATTTCGGAGCACGTCGGAACATTCATGCGCGCTCACGGCCGCGTGCCCGCCACGAGCATCGTGCATATCCCTTATGGCATTGTCTGGCCCCAGAATGCACCTCCAGATCTACAAGACTCTATTGAGGCAGAGTCCAAGCCACATTTCATCAGCATCGGACGGCTCGATCCCCAAAAGGGTCATGAAGCCCTGCTTCACGCCGCGGCCCGCGTACTGCAGGAGGAACCCCGATTTACCCTGTGGATTGCGGGCGATACCCAACACGGTGGAGAAGACTATCGCTCGTCGTTGCATAGCCTAAGCGCGGAGCTCGGAGTCACGGAAAACGTCAGGTTTCTTGGCGTCCGCCACGATGTCGACCGCCTTCTCGCCCAAGCCGACGGCTTTGTGCTCGCCTCGCGTTGGGAGGGATTCGGCCTGGTCTTCTTGGAAGCCATGGCTGCGGCAAAGCCGGTCGTGGCAACACGCGTGAGCGCGATTCCCGAGGTGGTGGAAGACAACGTAACCGGGCTACTCGTCCCGCCCGACGATCCCGCCGCCTTGGCCGGCGCGTTGCTGGAGCTTATCCGAGACCCCGCGCGGGCTCGGCAGATGGGTAAAGCCGGGCATGCTCGTGTACACGCGCACTTCAGTGCGGCCGCCATGGTAGCAAAGACCGTAGCAGTCTACGCCGCCTGCAGTAAGCGGACCAGTACGTCGGACGGGCCGGGCTAGCCCGGCCCGTCCGACGTATGCAGTACCGTACTGATTCATTGTTAGCGCCACCGGAGAAGTGAGAACGGCATGCAGTCGTTACTGTATCAACCTGCTTGGGAATTATATACCTAAGTAAACACAACACCCGCAAGGCACAGCATTGACGCAACTTGTAGCTGCCTCTATATTAGCGGTGGTACTGTGGCATCTTGAATTGCAGAACCATGGTAGTATCCTAAAGCTGGCAATACACTCAAGGGAGAGTAAGGAATGTCAATGCCGATACGCCTGCGACGCGCCTTCATCGGACTCTTGCTTGGGCTGGCCGTTATAACACTTACGCTTGCATCGGCTGTAGCTGCTGATTGCGAGTTCGTCCTAGGCTTCAAGGCCCTGCGCGACCTCATCGGTCATGAAATTGTGGGCGAATGCTTGGAAAACGAGCATTTCAGCGAAAATGGAGACAGTACACAAGCCACCACCGGCGGGCTGTTGGTCTGGCGTAATGCGGACAACCACACCGCTTTCACCGACGGCAACCATACCTGGATCAACGGCCCCAACGGCCTGCAGCAGCGTCTGAATTCTGAGCGCTTCCCGTGGGAGCCTGATTACGCGCCTGGCGGTGGTATTTCAACCCCGACTGCAACCCCGACGCCTCAGCCTGCCACTGCGCGAGCGACAAGTAGCTCTGTTCCTAATCCTACGTCCGGAATTGCCTTCAGTAGCCCTTGGCCGGGACCGTGTGCTAGCTTCACATGGGAATTCCAGTACAGCACAACTGAAGAGGCGAGTGCGGTTACCGGCTATCAGATTTCGCGTCGCAAGCCCGAAGTCTCCGGGGAAGATACGTTCTCCGTGCTTGCAACAGTGTCCGACGCTAGCTATGAACAGTGCGGGCTTGAAGATGGTGTTCTCTATGAGTATGAGATTAGGCCCAAGAATGCCGCGGGCGTTAGCGCGCTCGCGCTTACACTCACGGCAAACGGTTCGAGTCAAACTCCCATCGATAACGTAACTCCCACTCCTACACCGACGCCTGTAGGCCCACCGCCACCACCACCACCAACCCCGACACCGACGCCTACAGGGCCACTAACTCCACCACCGACGCCGACACCGACGCCTGTAGGCCCACCGCCACCACCACCAACCCCGACACCGACGCTGACACCCACACCTACTCCAACGCCTACCCCTACACCCACTCCGACGCCTACGCCTGTAGGCCCACCGCCACCACCACCACCAACCCCGACACCGACACCAATACCAACACCGGTACCAACGCCTATACCAACGCCCATACCAACGCCTATACCGACACCTTTACCAACGCCGGAACCAACGCCAACACCGGCAACTCCTCCTGAAGATGAAGATTGTACTATTTATGAAGATGGAAGTTGGATCTGTTTTCGCCCACTTACCCCTGAAGAATGGGACGCCCTTAGCCCTAGGTAACTCCTGATGGTGTTAATGAATATGCCGAAGGTCAATATTTTACTGGAGGATCGTGAGGATGGGAAAGATGGATCTTTATTTGGGTTGAACCTCCTACTTGGGATTAGTCCTAGTCCATTTGAAGGCCGATGTGCAACCTTCTCGTGGCAACTCTAGCTCGATATGCTCGCAGAGGTAGGCTCGGTTACAAGCTGTCGGACTTCGCGCTGCAAGACTGCAAACGCCCGGCTTATCTCCATCCAAGCCGAGCGTTTAGCTTACCTGATCAACATGCCAATACCAGTCGAATACTTAAGTCCCACCTGCTTGCGGCGTGAAGCGACCCACCGTATGGTATGCTAATACAGTGTTTCACAGGGCTTGTCCCACATAGCCTCAGACGTGATTTGCCCCTTGCAGCAACTACGAAAACCGCTACCGCAGACTAGTCATTCATGAATCAGCAGCGCGTGCGTGTGCTTCACGTTCTTGAGGCCACCATAGGGGGCACCAAGCGCCACGGTTACACCCTCGCCACCGGTCTGGACAGTTCAACGTTCGACGTAGTAATGGCTTGTCCTCTCGTACGCTCGGAGGCGCAAGGAGATACCTCATTCGTATCGGACTTGCGCGAGGCCGGCATCCCGGTTTTGCCGGTGCCGATGATACGCGCCGTGCGGCCGTGGCAAGATGCGCGTGCCGCGAGCACCCTTTACCGACTCGTCCGCCGCGGGCAATTCGACATCATCCATACCCATAGCTCGAAAGCCGGGATACTGGGCAGAGTCGTGGGCCGCATGGCAACCGGCGCGAAGATTGTCCATTCCCCCCAGGGCTTCTACTTCCTCGGCAGTTCCGGTTTAGGGCGGCAATTCTATCTGAGTCTGGAGCGATTCGCCGGGCGCCTTACCGACCGGCTCGTGGCGCTCTCAGCCTCTGAGCGCGACGTGGCGGTCAAGTACGGGCTGGCCTCTGAGGACCGTGTGACCCTTATCGAGAACGGCGTGGATTCACGCGAGGTTCAGCAACGCGCCCAAGACTCGCCCGACCGTGCAGCATTCGGCATTCCGCAAAACGCGCCGCTTGTCGGCACACTCGCGCGCTTCATTCCTCAGAAAGCGCCGGAAGACACGTTGGCGGTCATTCAGCGCCTCCATGCTCGCCTGCCGGACGCGCACTTCCTTTGGATCGGTCACGGCGGCCCGCAGGAGAGCGCCATTCGCGCCCAAGCAGCAGCGCTCGGCCTGTCGGAACAGGTGCACTTCCTCGGCTATCGCGCCGACGCCCTCGGCTTAGTACGATTGCTTGACGTGTTCCTGCTCACCTCTCGCTGGGAAGGCATGCCGTTCAGTGTCCTGGAAGCGATGGCATTGGCAAAGCCAATAGTAGCAACGGCCGCAGTAGGCACCAGTGATATTCTGGAGCATAATAGAACTGGTATGCTTGCGCCCGTTGGAGATGTAGAGTTACTGGCAACCCACGTCCATGAGCTACTGTGCAATAGCGCGCGTGCACAAGAGCTTGGAGAGAGTGCATTGCACGCTGTGGAAACTCGTTTTTCCCAGCAGCGTATGCTGGACCTAACCGGAGAACTCTACTTGAGCGTTCTTCACAATACGCCGCCGGCGGGCGAAGGGCGGCCAGGTTGATGCAGAGGAGTATCGGAATCTGTGCTTAAGCAGTCGCGATTTCAGTTCGTCGCAACGATTTTCATTCTCGACCTGCTCCTAACAATGGGCGCGCTCTCGCTGGCAGATTGGCTGCGGCGCACCTTGCCGGCTGTTCCCTTTGGCAATCCAGGGTTTGCCTCCAGCCAAGTTTTCCTCGCTCCCAGCGTGTTTGTGGGGACGCTGCTCATCTGGGCTTTCTTCCTCTGGTACTTCGGCGTTTACGATGAGCGACGAGCCCATAGCTTCTTCCTGGAAGTGCAATCCCTGCTCATCGCCGTAACCGTCTCCACCGTGGTCTTTAGCGCCTTCCTCTTCTTCTACGATGAGTTCTTTTCCCGCTTGATAACCGTTTACTTCTATGCCATAAACCTTGCGTTGCTCGTAAACCTGCGGTGGATAGTGCGGTTAGTCCTCCGTACGGTGCTGGCGGACTGGGAAGCACAACGGCCGGTGCTCGTAATCGGCACCGGTGAAATCGCAAGAGAGATCATTGTATTACTCCGTGAGCGGCATTGGATGTTCCTTCAGCCCCTCGGTGTCGTCGGCCTCGATGCTGCCGACAAGCCGGATGACGACAGTATTCGTCTTCTGGGTACAATGGCTGATCTGCCGCGGCTCGTGGCAGATCAGCGTGTCGAAGAAGTGATCATAGCTCTTTCTGCAAGAGAACACGAGCAGATGGTTGCGGCCGTGGAAATGCTGGCTGCGCTCCCCGTGCGGGTGCGCATCGTGCCCGATCTGCTTGAGTTGGCAACAGCACGAGCCCAAGTCGAAGACCTGAACGGCATCCCCCTCATCGGCATTCGCGATCCGGCCATTACGGGCTTGGACAGGGTGGTGAAACGTGTGTTCGATCTTGTGCTTGCGACCCTGGCGGTTGTCGTGTTGGCGCCGCTCATGATTGTCATTGCGCTTGCTACAAAGCTCGATTCTCCGGGCCCGGTTATCTTCAGGCAGCGCCGCGTCGGCGAAAACGGCAGACACTTTATGATGAACAAATTCCGTACGATGGTCGCCGACGCCGAACGCCAGTTCGAGGAAAAAATCGCCCAGGGGGCGCGTCTGGAAGAAGTGTACAAGCCTCGAGATGATTCGCGGGTTACGCGTATGGGCCGCTTGCTGCGTAGGACGAGCTTGGACGAACTCCCCAACCTCATCAACGTGCTCAAGGGAGAGATGAGCCTGGTAGGGCCGCGTCCGGAGTTGCCGTGGATGGTTGAACGCTATGAGCCGTGGCAGCGCCAGCGCCTCGCCGTGGCGCCGGGCATGACGGGCTGGTGGCAGATCAACGGCAGGAGCGATCTGCCTCTGCATCACAACGTGCAGTACGACCTATACTATATCCAGAACTATTCGCCGCTCCTCGATCTAATCATACTTTGGAAGACGATTTGGATCGTGCTGCGCGGCAAGGGAGCCTATTAGGCGTATGGGCACATCATCTAATTGAGAATCACTCACACGGAGGAACCAACTGTTCGGCCATGGCCTTGGCTTGCGACAACCTTCGCGATATCAATGGGATTAGATGCGCTCCATGAGCACCGAGATGAACAGAAGAACCGGATCGACAGAATTCTCTTGTGATTTGCCTCGAAGTGGAAGCGTAGTATAATTCACTTATGTCTACAAAAACACCTGCGATGCCCGCATTGACCGTCTCCCTCGTACTGCCTGCGCTTAATGAGGCGGACGACATTGCATCTACGGTGGACGACTGTGTACAAACCCTGCGACGGGTCGCGCAGGACTACGAGGTCATTGTCGTTGACAATGACAGCACGGATAATACGGCGGATATCGTCCGTCAGCTCCAGTCAGAGAATGCGCGCGTCCGGCTCATACATCAGCCGATTCGCGGCTACGGTTCTGCTATTTGGACAGGACTGAAGACTGCCAAGATGGAAATCGTCGGCTGGCGCGACTCCGACTCACAGTACCGCACGGCCGACATTGTGCCGATGCTTAAGGCACTGGACTCCTACGACGTCGTGGTCGGCCATCGCGTTCAGCGTAAAGACCCCTCACATCGTTTGTTCTTTGCGCTGCTTTGGAACCTCCTCAACCGCACCCTCTTTGGGTTCGTGGTGCACGACATGGACTGCGGCTGCAAGATCTTTCGGCGCGAGGTAGTGGACACACTCGATGTAAAGGCGGCAGGCGCGGTCTTCAACATTGAGATTCTCGTCCAAGCCAAGCGCGCCGGTTTCCGTGTCGGGGAAGTTTCCATCAGCCATCTGCCCCGTCACGCCGGCGAGAATACCGGCGGCAGCCTACGCGTGATTTTGCGCGCAATCCGGGAGGTGTTGCGGCTGCGGTGGCGCCTCTTGCGCGAACCGCGTCCGACCCGGAGCTGACCCGTGGGCTACCACATCCTGAAGATTGCCCCCACTTCGTTCTTCGCCGACTACGGCTGCCATGTGCGCATTCTGGAGGAGGCGCGCGGCCTGCAGGCCCGGGGGCACCACCTCACCGTTGCTACCTACCACACGGGTACAACGCCTCCCGGCCTGTCGGTGATCCGGATCCCGCGCATTCCCTGGCACGGCGATGTACGCGTCGGCTCGCACTGGCACAAGCTCTACTTCGACGCCCTGTTGGCCGCCCGCGCGCTGGCATGGGCCCGAAAGCGTCCCGTGGACATCGTGCACGGGCATCTACACGAAGGCGCGCTCGTCGGCAGTATCGTCAGCAAAGCCACCCGATCCCCCCTCGTCTTCGATTTTCAAGGCAGCCTGACCCGCGAGATGATCGACCACAACTTCCTTAGGAAGAACAGTCCGCTGCTGCCCCTGCTCGACCGTGCCGAACGGACCATCAATCGCTTTGCGGACCATATCATCACCAGTTCAGCGAACGCGGCGGACTTGCTCGTAGACGACTTTGCCATCTCACCGGAACGTGTGACGACGGTGGCGGATTGCGTCGATCCCACAAAGTTCAAGCCGGGTTGGACGGATGCCGCCGTGGCAGATAGAGCCGCTACGCTCCGCCGCAATCTCGAGATCCCGCCGGAGCGCGACGTGGTTGTTTTTCTGGGCCTGTTAGCGGAGTACCAGGGGATTTCACACCTGCTGCAGGCTGCCAAGTCCCTCGTCGCCGTGCGTCCGCAGACCCACTTTCTGATAATGGGATACCCGGGACACCACTACTACCAGAGCGTCGCCCAGCGCATGGGCATCGCCGAGCATACGACCTTTCCCGGCCGCATCCCCTACGCCGAGGCGCCCTATTACTTGGCAATCGGCGACGTGGCCGTTTCCCCGAAACTCTCGGAGACGGAAGGGAACGGCAAGCTGCTCAACTACATGGCCTGCGGGCTGCCCACGGTGACATTTGCGACACCGGTGGCACAGGAGATACTCGGCGAACACGGCGTCTACGCGGCTGTGGGCGATCCGGAGTCCCTGGCTGAAAAGTTGCGCGGGCTCCTGGATGACATCGATCACCGTCGCCGGTTGGGGCACGTGCTGCGCGCTAAGGCGGAGCAGGAGCGTTCTTGGTCCGGCGCCACGTCAAAACTCTTGGCAGTCTATCATCAGGCGTGGCGCCGACGCGGCGGCGCGCAATCAGACGCGGCATGCTGACGATCCTGTGGGAAGACATGGCTGAATGTCCGGCCCAGCGCGCGCTGCTCGAGCGCGTTTTCATGGTAGCCTGCACGGCTACGAACACGCCCGCGTCTGTCGAGGTCACGGTATTGCTTACCGACGATGCACGCTTAAAGGTGCTGAATCACACCTACCGCCACCAGAATGCCCCCACGGACGTGCTCTCATTCCCCCAACGCGATCCCTCGCTAGAGAACGCAGGTTTCAAACCTGCGCTACCGGCGGACGGCGGAGAATGCCTGGGAGACATTGCGATTTCCATGCCGCGCGTCCAAGCGCAGGCCGCAGCCTACGGCCATAGCGAGGAGCGCGAACTCGCCTACCTGTTCGTCCACGGCTTCCTGCATCTCATTGGGCACGTTCATTCCGTAGAAACCGACCACATGAAGATGCGCGCGCAAGAGGAAGCCATTCTCACCGCAGCCGGCCTGCCGCGATTCACGGGCACTACGTAAACAAGCGCTTCCAAACCACGCCCCTGCCGTCGGCGAAAGCAAGCTACCCGACCGTTTGCTCTTGGTGAAGCCGATATTCAGATTCTATCCCTAACCACACGGATGCTTTGAGACCTAAGACTCTCTCAAAAAGCAGCGCGGTCTCGAGGCTTACAGGAGCCACACCGGCGATTATGTCGCTGATGAGCTTGGGCGAGCAGCCGCACCGGCGCGCAAATTCGGCCTGCGATATGCCTCTAGTCTCAAGATATTCAGCCAATACCCAGCCCGGCGGAACTGCATAGTCCGGCTTGTATTGATTTGCTGGCGCGGCCATCTTCTTTACCCCCATTCAGTGACAGTCAACTGCAAGTAATTCGCCAAGTCAGTATTGCTAAGACCTATTCCGGATACCACGCCGGATTGTAGCGGCGGGCGTAGAACCGCGTCGCCTTGGTCAAGTCCAGGTCGGCGATGAGGAGGTCCTCTTTGCCGTAGGGAACGGACGCGATCAGGTTGCCCTGGGGGTCGATGAGGCTTGTCGCGGAGTTTTGGTAGCGCATGGCCTGGTTGACACTGGCAAAGTAGATGGCATTCTCTGCGGCGCGGCATTGCATGGATTTTTCATAAAGAGACTCGCCCCACGTGGTGAGCGCCTTGCCTTGCTTGTCGCTGCCGGTGACCTGCGGTTGGAAGACGATGCGCGCGCCGCGAACGGTCGGCCAGCGTACGGTCTCCGGGTACCGCCACCCTTCATGGCAGATAGTGATGCCGAATACGGCTCCCGCGGTGCGGAAGATCCGCCGCTTGCCGTCCGGCACGTAGTTTCTCGATTCGCCGCCCGGTGTGATTTGATTCTTCGTCTGGTAACCCAGCACGCGGCCGGCAGCGGAGATCACCACGGCGCGATTCTCTAGCCCCAGTTCACTCTCCCACTCCAGCCCGACAATCGCCGCTACGTGGTGGGCGCGGCAGGCAGCGCGCAGGCGCTTGAGCGCCTCCTCCATAACCGGTTGATCTACAGCCGGCAGGTCGAAGCTCGCCCCGCGCAGCCCGGGCAGGTAGGCCTCCGGAAAGCAAACGATGCCAACCTGTTCGTCCGCGCACGCGGCGAGCACAGCGTCAATCTTCTCGACGCCATGCAGCACGGAATCCGGCTGTCTCAGTGGCGCGAGTCCAATGCGAATCGTATTCATGGAATGGAACCTACCGTCGTCCTACGCGGCCTGGAAAGTTGGATTCAGCCCACCGTACGTAGGACTCGCCCGGGCACTCTTTTCATACTGCCACCACACGAAGCACCCTGGCTGTAGACCTTTCGCACTTGACCGGCGCCGGCAAACCGCAGCCGCGGGCTCCGTTAGAATGGCGCGCCGTTCGTCTGTTGCGGCTCCGGCTTATCTTCAAACGCGAAATACTGGTTTAGGAACTTTAGAGTCACCGTTCCCGTAGGCCCGTTACGGTGTTTGGCCAGGATGATGTCCGCCTCCCCCTTGCGGGGCGAATCCTCGTCGTACATCTCGTCGCGGTAAACGAACATCACCAAGTCGGAGTCTTGTTCCAGGGCGCCCGATTCGCGCAGGTCAGAGAGCATCGGTCGGTGATTCTCCCGTTGTTCCACGGCGCGTGAGAGCTGCGAGAGCGCGATCACGGGAATATTGAGTTCGCGTGCCAGCGCCTTGAGCGAGCGGGATATCTCAGAGATTTCCTGCACGCGGTTTTCGCCGCCACGGCGGCCTTGGATGAGTTGCAGGTAATCCACGACGAGCAGGCCGATGTTTGCTCTCGCTTGGAGTCGTCGCGCTTTCGTGCGCAAGTCCATGGAATTGAGAAAGCCGCTGTCATCCACGTAGATCGGCGCCTCAGTCAAAGCTCCAACCGTGCCGGTCAGGTTCTCCCATTCTCTGTCGGTCAGTTCGCCCAAACGGAGACGGTGAGAATCGACACGGGCGAGCATGCAGAGAAACCTTTGCGCTAGCTGCTCGGCGGACATCTCCAGGCTGAAGATGCCCACCGGCACTTTAGGCTCCATGATAGCGAGCTTACTTGCAATGTTAAGTGCCAAAGTGGTCTTGCCGGTGGAGGGCCGACCGGCAATGATGATCAGATCCGATCGTTGCAATCCGGCCGTGAGGCGGTCAAGGCCCTTGAACCCCGAACGAATGCCGGGCGCTGCCTGTTCGCCGTGCCGGGCACCCGTCAGCTTTTCCCAGTATTCGTCCACTATGGGGCGAATATGCACGAAGTCTTGGTCTGCGGCGTGACGGGCGAGACCGAAGAGCACTTGCTCCGCCCTATCCAAAGCATCTTCAACGTCGAGCTGCGTATCGTAGCCAATCGCAGCGATTTCGCTAGCGGCACTGATGATGCGCCGCATCACCGCACAGCGTTCGACGATGTGCCCATAGTGTTCCGCGTGCACCGACGTTGGCGTAACATTGACTAGAGAAGCAATGTAAGTCTCGCCGCCGACCTCATCAAGCTGCTGCATCCGTTGCAGCTCATCGCAGACGGTCACGAAGTCCCTCGGCTCACGGCGCTCGTACAGCGCGATCCCCGCACGGAAGATGTGTTGGTGCGCCTGCCGGTAGAAATCTTCAGGCTGAAGAAACTGCGCGACACGCTCGACGGCCTCAGAATCGATGAGCATGCTGCCCAATACCGCTTGCTCCGCCTCGATGTTCTGCGGGGGCAGGCGCTCAGTATTGGTGTTTGCCACGAAGTCAGCCGCCACTTACACTTCCTCTTTTTGCACTTCCACCGAAATCGCCGCTTCCACGGCATGTCCGAGCTTGATCGAAACGGTATAGGTACCCAGGTCGCGAATCGGCTGCTCTATTTCAAGAGCATGCCGGTCGATCTCGAAATCAGTCTGTTCTTTGATGGCCTCGGCAATATGTTGACCGGTAACAGATCCATAGAGGCGGTCCTGTTCGCCGACGCGCGCTGTGACCACAACGGTCGCGCCGCTCAGTTTGGCGGCGGTTTCCGCGGCCTCCTGCCGCTCGGTCGCAGCGCGCCGTACCGTGGCCTCCTTCTGTACATCCCACAAGCGCTCCGCGCCCTTGGTCGCCATTTGTGCAAAGCCGCGAGGAATGAGGTAGTTGCGCGCATGGCCGTCAGCAACATCCTTTACCTGGCCTGCCTGACCCAATTCGGGCACATCCTTGAGCAAGACGACACGCATAGACTGCACTCCTTAGTTCATTAAACGCTGTAGAGCTATACTACCGCCTCCCGCAGCTTGTCTCAAGCCCTGCACCTTGCCTCAAGTTGACAATGCACATGGCGACGCGCAAGCTAAATGCAGGTCTCCTTCACTATTTATACATCATCTTGCCTGCTCTCATGACTGCGATTCCACAGCCTCCTAGCCAAACTGTCGCCGCGTATATTGCCAGATTCCTCCGTCAGCAGGGCATTCAACGCTTTTGGGGCATAACCGGCGGCGAGAACGTGGATCTCATCAATGCCTGTTACGCGGAGGAGATAGATTTCCAGCTCGTCCATCACGAGAACACCGCCGCGTTCTTAGCGCAGAATACAGCCCTCCTTACCGGCGCTCCGGCGGTCTTCCTGACGACCTTGGGTCCCGGCGCCACGAACATGATCAATGCCGTTTCCGATGCGTTTCTCGCACGGGTCCCGGTCATTGTCATCACCGCCGACTTCGAAGACCCCACTGTCGAATTTGCTACCCACCAAAATGTCCCTCTGCTGGAGCTCTTGCGTCCCATCACCAAGTGGAACGTACGCCTGACACCTGCCAACGTGGCGGACGCGCTTGCCTACGCCTGGGCGGTAGCGGCCCAGGGACGTCCCGGCCCGGTGCACCTCGCGCTGCCTGCAGCCGTGGCGCGCCGGACGTTGGACGCCGCGCCGCTACATATCCCGGCCCGTCCCATCGGCATACTGAACGCGGCGCCCCTGCCACACACGGCGCTTGCGCGCTTGACTACCTGCGATGCGCCGGTGATCGTATTGGGCCTGGAGACCAACCACCAACTAGAACAAGAGTCTATCGTCGCACTGGCGGAACAGTGGGGCGCGCCGGTGATCAACATGCCCATGAGTAAGGGGGTCTTTCCCGAAGATCACCCGCTCTTTGCCGGTATCCACAGTGTGTACGGCTACACAATCGTTGATGAGTTTCTCAATCAGGCTGACTGCATCCTGGCGGTCGGACTTGACGGCTCCGATTTCATCCATCCCTGGCAGACGGAAGCGACCACGATTGCGGTCCATGCGCACACCGAAGTCGATTCCGCCTTTGGCGCGGACTATGTGCTGGTTGGCGACCTGGATGCAACGGTGCGTATGCTCACCCCGGAACTCTCCCACCAAGGAGAGTGGGGGCCGCGCGCGGCAGCGGCCTGCCGCCAGAAGATTCGGCAGGGGCTCGCGCCCAAGCACACGGGCAGCGACACTGCGACTTTGACGAAGTCGGCGTCTTCGACGAAGTCGGCGTCTTCGACGAAGTCAACCGTTGCCCCGCAAGTTCTGCTTTCCGCGCTCCGTGAGCTCACAGTGCCGGAGACGGTTTTTGCTTGCGACGTGGGGTCGCACAAGCTGCTTGCATGCCAATGGTGGCAGAGCACGCAACCGCAAACGTTTCTGGTCTCTAACGGCCTTTCGACCATGGGCTTCGGCGTGCCGGCGGCCCTCGCTGCCAAGCTCTGCTATCCGGATCGTCCTGTGGTCTGCGTAACCGGTGACGGCGGCCTGCTGATGTACGCCGGTGAATTGGAAACTGTCAAGCGTCTTGCGCCGCAGAGCGATGCGCCATTCCTGATAATTGTCTTGGTTGATTCCACACTGGCCCTAATCCGCATGAAATCGGAGGAGCGTGGATATGAAGGACGGGAGAACGACTTCGGGCACACTGACTACCTGAAGCTCGCAGCCGCATTCGACCTGCCAGCCGTACACATTCAGCGTAAAGACGAATGCGCGCCTAAGCTCCAGGAAGCCTTGGCGTTAAATCAACCGGCGCTCGTAGCGGTTGAGATTGACGTAGACGAGTATCGTCACATGGGCGGCTGACCTGTATTTTCAGAGAAAGGTGCGTTTCATGGCTACCGTACACCGACACGAACCGAGCATCTATTACTATACGTTCGCCCCGCACGAACCGGCGCTGCGTATACATTCGGGCGATCGGGTGATAGTGCAGACAGTTGACGCCGGCCATTGGGACAGCAACGGCGAGCAGTTGCCGCAGGAATTGCGTCAGGCCCGTGCCGATACCGAGTTTCGCCAATCCAACCCGCAGGTCGGCCCTTACTACGTGGAAGAGGCCGAAGTCGGCGACATCTTGTGCGTCCACATCCGGCGCGTAGACCTGAACCGCAGTTGGGCCTTTTCGCGCTTCAATCCCGGTTTTGGCAACTTGGGCGTGGAGGACTACCCCGGCGGGCCGACCGGTCTCAATGAACCGCTGCCGCAGAAGTACTATCACTGGGAACTCGACCACGCAAGTCACACGGCAACGCTGGAACTGCCCGAAAGCAAACTCGGCAGCATCACCATTCCTTGTCAACCTTTCCTCGGCTGCATCGGCGTGGCTCCACGCTTCGGCGAACACATCAGCACACTTTCATCCGCCAACCACGGCGGCAATATGGACTGCGTAGAGACTCAGCCCGGTACGACGGTCTACCTGCCGGTGTTTGTTAAGGGCGCCTATCTCCAATTCGCCGACGTGCACGCTGCCCAGGGCGATGGCGAGCTATGCGGTGTCGCGCTGGAAACAACTGCGGAAGTGGAAGTGGAGGTCGAAGTTTGCAAGGGTGGCGAGCCAATCGGCTGGCCGCGCTTCGAGGATGACGAGTGGATTATGGCCGCGGGCAACGCCCGTCCCCTCATGGATGCCTACCGCATCGCTCACGTGGAACTTATCCGCTGGCTCGCCAGCGACTACGGCTTCGATCTCTGGGAAGCATTCCAAGTTGTCTCCCAGGTGGGGCGCACCCGCGTTGGCAACGTGGTCGATCCGAACTATACCGTAGTCGCCAAGTTTCCGAAGCGATACTTGCCGTAGCACTTTTCGGCAATGACGGTGCGCCGCAGCTACTGAATGGTATGCTTGTTAAAGAAGGTGAGCGCAGTTCTCAGAAAGTCACAGGGTTAGGCCGGATATACGTTATGACGGAGGAGGATAGAACGCGCTTGCTCCACATGGCGGACGCCGCGCAGAAGGCCGTGACCCTGGTTACCGGCATTTCCTTGGAGCAATACACCGCTGCGGACAATTTTCCGCTGCGCTTCGCTACAGAACGGTCGCTAGAAATTGTCGGCGAAGCGGCGACACATGTTTCCAACAAATTCAAAGTACAGCATCCGGATGTGCCGTGGCGCCAGGTAACTGGCATTCGCAACCACATAGTTCACGGGTATATGACTACCGAAGACGAAATCGTCTGGCGGGCAGCAGGGGAGCATGCCCCGCGTCTCTTGAAGCAACTAGAGGACATACTGGGAAGCGCGCCATGATTCCCACGCGAGAATACGTATTGGAAGAGCTCTTCAAAGTACGTGCGACGCTGCGGTCGTTTGGCGTTCGCCGGATCGCGGTTTTCGGCTCGGTTGCCCGCAACACTGCACGTGCCGACAGCGACATTGACTTCGTTGTGGACATTCCGCGTGGAAAAATCACGCTCAAGAATTTCTTCGGACTCCAAGACTTCCTGAACGTTCACTTTCAGCGGAAAGTAGACGTGATCACGGAGAGTAGCATCAAGCCCTTCGCGCGCGAATTGGTCATGCGGGACGCGGTCTTCCTCGAGGGTCTGCACGAAACTGAGCTAGAAGCAAAGGAATTACTCTCTCGTGCGTAGTCCGGTCGCTCTTTTCGTGGGTCGCCTTCGCCGCGAAGTGCAGCAATAGTCAAACTATCAGCCGCTAGGCGTTTACCATGACATTTGACCTCCTAATTCGCAACGGCCATGTGATCGACGGGCTCGGCAACCCGTGGTTTGCCGCTGACGTGGGCATTAGCCAGGGGCGCATAGCCGCCGTCGGACGCTTGGATTCCAGCAACGCAGAGGCCGTGATTGATGCCAAAGGCAAAGTGATTTGTCCCGGCTTCATTGACGTCCACAATCACTCCGACCTGATTCTGCTGCGCGAACCGGACCATACCCCCAAAGTCGCGCAGGGCATTACCACCGAGATCCTCGGCTCCGACGGTCTTGGCTACGCGCCGATGTCGCCAAAACACTTGCGCGAGACCACGCAACTTTACCGCGCCATCAACGGCGGTCTGCCGCGGGACGTGGAGCCTTGGCAGACCATTCCCGAATACATGGACCGCTTCGACCGGAAAGTAGCCGTAAACGTCGCCTACCAGGTACCGCACAATGCGCTGCGGCTTGCGGTCATCGGCTGGGAAAATCGCGCCGCCACGGAGGATGACCTCAGGCAAATGGCGCGTCTGGCTGCAGAGGCGATGGAACAGGGTTGCGTGGGTTTTGCTACGGGCCTCTCGTACCACCCGCACGTCTTTAGCACGCTGGAGGAACTCGTCGCCATCAGCAAAGCCGTAGCGGCATACGGCGGGGTCTACAACACCCACATGCGCTACCATCTCGGGGACCAGTTTCTCGATCCGGTGCACGAGACGCTGGACGTGGCACGCCAGGCCGATATTCCGGTACACATCGCCCACTACCTGATTTCCGGCATCCACACCTGGGGGCTGAGCAGCCAACGGCTGGCGCTGGTGGATTCAGCCCGCGCCGAGGGATTGGACGTTACCTACGACGCGTACTGCTATCCCGCGGGCTCGACCACCGGCATGTTCGTGCTGCCGCTCTGGATGGGCGCTGATGGTCCAAAAGCCATGCTGGCGCGCGTGCGCTCACCCAACGTAATGGCGCAAGTCCTCGACGAAATCCAGGGCCGGGAACGAGATTTCTATGCCCGCATGCAGATCACCCATATCGGGCTGGAGCAGTACAGGCAGTGGGAGGGCCGCCGCTTGGCGGACGTCGCCGACGAGTGCGGCGAAGCGCCTGACGTGCTCCTGCTCAGACTCCTCGATGAGACCGCGCTGGATATCGGCTTCACGTTCCACTTCGGCAATGAGGCTGACGTGCAGGCGGTGATCAAACACCCTGCGCACATGGGTTCCACCGATGCCATCATGATGGGAAGCTCACCGCACCCGCGCGCCTACGGCACCTATCCGCGCTACCTCGGCCACTACACCCGCGAGCTCGGTCTCTTTACACTCGAAGACGCGATTCGGCGTTTCACCGGCTTTCCGGCGCAGCGCTTCGGCTTGCACGACCGCGGCATCATCCGCAACGGCATGGCCGCTGACATCGTGGTCTTTGATCCGGCTACCGTCATCGACCGTTCTACCTTCGATGACCCCCGCCAGTTCCCCGTGGGCATCGAGCACGTGCTCGTGAACGGCACGCCCATCATTACAGACAGTGCCCCCACCGGCGCGCGGCCGGGACGAGCGCTGCAGCGGGGTTAGCGGCCATTCACCACTGCCTATTCTTGGATCGGGTTCTGGGCGCCGCTGGTTAGCTGAAAGCTCCCTCGTATGGCGCAATGCAAACGCCTAATGGATCCCCCTACTACCCGCCACCGCGTGTCCGCGACTGTGCTCGGATGCATGACGTCACCGAGCCAGGGGCACTCACGTGCACTTTCCCCCGGCTTGCGTTTTCATTGAAGTGCGCACACGTAAAGTCTTATGTTCAACTTTACGAAACACTACAATACATTAATCGCCATATTTTACCGAATATAGTCATA
Source organism: Chloroflexota bacterium (assembly GCA_965221905.1). Taxonomy (GTDB): domain Bacteria; phylum Chloroflexota; class UBA11872; order VXOZ01; family VXOZ01; genus VXOZ01. Next base: position 684,507 of record OZ244922.1, on the reverse strand, counting down.
TATTACTAATATTTTAGTTGCATGTTGTGAAACCATACTCTATACTGGTCGAGAGGGTCGGAATTCTAAACAAGAGGTTAGGAGGCAAACGTGAAGGTATCCGGGCGTTCAGGTTGTATACGCCGCCAAGCGCGCAATCACTTCCACGTTAGGACTTGAGGAGGGTGCGCATGATGGACGCTAGTCCGGTAATCCAAACGGAAGGGCTGACCAAGAGGTTCGGCAAGATCGTTGCCGTGGATAATCTTTCGTTGACGGTGCCGCGCGGGCACGTCTTCGGTCTGCTGGGTCCCAACGGTTCCGGCAAGACCACGACCATGGGCATGCTGCTGGGTCTCACGCGGCCGACCGCCGGAAGTTTTCGCCTGTTCGGCGCGCACACCCGCCATCAAGAGGCTCTGCGCCGCGTGGGCGCTATCGTTGAGACCCCGACATTCTATCCGTACCTCTCCGGACGCCGAAATCTCGCCTATTTCCAGGGCATATTGGGACGAGGCACACCGCAGGAACTCGACGACCTGCTCGAAAAGGTGGGTTTGGCCGACCGGGGTAACGACCGCTTTCACACCTACTCCCTTGGCATGAAGCAGCGCCTGGGGCTGGCCTATGCGTTGCTAGGCGATCCTGAGTTGCTCTTTCTGGACGAACCGACCAACGGCATGGACCCCGCCGGCATGGCCGAGATTCGCGACTTGATTCGCAGCCTCGGCACGGAAGACCGGACAGTCTTCCTTTCCAGTCACCTGCTCAATGAGGTCGAACAAGTGTGCGATAGCGTGGTGATTCTCTCCAAAGGAAAGCTAATCGCGCAGGGTTCGGTGGCTGATCTTCTCAAAGGGCGCGGGCAGATCCGCCTACGCACCACCGACAACGACCAAGCGCTCAAAGTCCTCACGGCATTGGATTGGGTCGAGGACGCGAGAATTGAAGACGGGTTTGTGGTTGTCACCGCGCCGCCTGAGCGCGCATCGGAGTTGAGCGCCGCTCTCAGTAAAGACGAAATCTATGTCACAGAAATGACCTCAGGCAAGGAATCCCTGGAGAGCTACTTCCTTGAAATAACCGCAGAGGAAGGAGAAGACTAGTGATCTCCCACATCTTCCGTCTCTCCGTTTGGGAATGGCACAAAGTCCGCCGCCGTTGGTTGCCGTGGGTACTCTTGGCAATAGTTGTAGTCCTGATGCAGGCGGCAGTATGGGGCGCCTATGTGGTGCATCGCAGCGAACCCTTCTCGCCTACACATGGCATCCAATTGAGCGATACCGAAGGCGAAAACAAGGAAGCAGTCTTCGAAGCGGAATGGAAGTGCAAGGACGTGCGTGGAGACCGCATTCCGCCGGGAATCGAAGAGCTCGCTGACGGGCATCGCGATAGCGCCCTCGCGAGTGTCGAGGAGTTCCGGAAATCATGCGAAGGCTATGAGGAAGTACGCGACTTTACCCGCCACGCGGTCTTACTGCCGAATAGCATCCTCTTGGCATTTACGATGTTGCAGGGCACACTGTTCTTTCTCGTCAGCATCCTGGCCGCGGCAGCGCTGGGGGGCGAGTACGGCTGGGGCACGCTGCGGACGGTGCTGACGAAGGGCACGGGTCGGTGGCAGTTCATGCTGGCAAAGGTTTTGGCGCTTATGGTGACAGCGCTGGCCGGCTTGGTCGTTGCCGCAGCTACGGTCGCGCTAAGCAGCCTCATCATAGGACTGTTCGGCCTGGAAGGTGACTCTCTGCAAGGCTCGGCAGAATGGCTCAACGTCCCAATCAAGATGGGAACGCTGCTGCTTAGCTTTCTTCCCTATGTGATGCTGGCGCTGCTCGCCACGGCGTTGACCTCGTCGACGGCTCTGGGCATCACCGCCTTCGTGGTCTACTACTTGATCGAGACCACGGCCTCTCCTATCCTCAACAACTTCGACTGGTTCCAGCGCATCTCCGAATACTTGCTGAGCCCCAACGTCACGACCGTGCTCCAAGCGAGCTACGGTGAGGTCTCCATTTCGATCAACGGCAGCAGCGAAGCGGCTCAGCCCGAATTGCTCCCCGCCGTTCTTGTGCTTGCCGCCTACACACTCGTCTTCGGCGCATTGACGTTCTGGCTCTTCCAACGCCGCGACATCACCGGCGCCAAGGGGGGCTGATCGTCTGGCAATTTAACTGCGCTCTGCCACCACCTCAAATACGGTGCCGGCGCAAAGACAGCGGCTTGAATCGGTTCCACTCCGGTAGCGCAGGTTTGCAACCTGCGCCCGCTGTCGTCTGGCGGCGCATGCCGGAACCGGTACCGATCTAACACTCGTGACAACGAGACAAAACTGCCGCCGAGGGCCGTTTGGCCACCGGGACTAGTCATTACCTTACAGTTAGCCGGTTCGCGTCTCTTGGCTCCGGTAGCGCAGGTTTGCAACCTGCGCCCGCTGTCTTTTAGCCTGCTCATGCCGAAAGCAATATCGATCCAAAACTTTTGACGCCGACCCACTACTGTCGCCAAGGGCCGTTACGCCTCCGCGACCGATCATCACTTGAGAGTTAGCCGATTCATGTGTCTTGTCTCCGGTAGCGTAGGTTTGCAACCTGCGCCCGCTGTCTTTTGGCACGGGCAAGTTAGAAGAAGAGATTGTAGTACTTAATCACCCATCCTTAGGGTCAATAAGGCTTCAATTGGCCCCTTGATTCGGCGAAACACAACAGGGTTTAACCCAAACTCTCCCCGCCCCTGGCAGCCGCCGTACTTTGTCTCAATGGGCGAACCATCTTCATCAAGCCTTATAATGATATGGAATCCAAGGGCTTGGGAGGCACTGAGAGTTTCTTGAAAGTCCGTTGTCACACCTGCTCCAAGAAGCTCGCAATCACGAGTTTCAGGCGCGACCCTTGGAAGAGGGAATCGAACGTCAAATGGCCAACATCCTTGAGACTATCACGAAGCTGAAGGAAGAGCTGGACAGTCTGCGTCCGCTGCCGCCAACTGTCCTTGCTCAGGTTGAACAGAAGCTGCGGCTCGAGGCGAACTTTAACTCCAACGCCATCGAAGGCAACTCACTGACGCTCGGAGAGACCCGTAGCCTCATCCTGCACGGACTTACCGCTCACGGGAAGCCATTGCGGGACCACTTAGACATAGAAGGACATGACAACGCGGTAAAGGCGATTGAGGCTGCGGTGAGAGACGACCTAGAGCTGAACGGGGTCTTCATCCGCAATCTCCACAGCGTGTTGCTGAAGGAACCTTATGAAACCGAGGCTATGACCCCGGACGGAAAACGAGTGAGGCGCAGGATATCACTTGGTGACTATAAGTCCACACCCAATAACGTCGTGACATCGACCGGAGAGATCTACTACTTCACACCCCCTGAGCAAGTAAAGCCAGCGATGTCCGACCTCCTTGCCTGGTATAGAACCAAGGAGCGTGAAGGCGAACACCCGATAATCATCGCCGCCACCTTCCACTACAGCTTCGTGCGTATCCACCCTTTCGATGATGGCAACGGGCGCATGGCCCGCCTATTGATGAACATGATCCTCATCAAGCACGGATTCACAGTGGCATTGATCCGGCAAGACGACCGAAACGAGTACCTGAACAGACTCGAGGGGGCTGACAAGACTGAGGACCTAACTGAGTTCATAAACTACATTGCGCAGTGTTGTGAGTATGCCCTCAAACTTCATCTAAAGGCCGCCCGTGGCGAACTGACCGACGACATCAATGACATCGACAAAGAGATCGCACTCTTCAAGCAATCTCTTATGAGCACGAGGGATCGGGAATTTCTTGCAAAGGAGTATGTCGAGTCCGTCTTGCATCCGTTCTTCAAGTACTGTATGGACAAGAACGATCGTCTATTGGATGTCTTTGGTGAAGTGAATACGATGATAAGTGTCAACGCAAACACCAGAGAGAATAAGATAGTTCAAGTATGCAGCAGCTCAGAAAACTTACAGCCTCTCTTAGATTTCGAAACCAAACTAGATGAGTTGCACTCTATTTCCGCAGAGTTACTAGTCTATTTTTCGAGATTCCAGGGCAATCAGAATGAGGGAGCGGTCATGCGAATTGTGAGTAGCGCCGACGCCCAAGACTCTCAGTGGACTTTCTCAATAAACACGGCGAATGTTCGCTGGGACCATAGGGGACGAGACTTGGAGGAGCTGAAGAGACAGTTCAACCAGTTGTTGCGGGAGCTTATGAAGGTCTTGGGCCAAGAAAAATGCTGACGTAAGATGGAAACGAATTTGCAATGCTCTAAGGAGAGCACATCTCAATCACCAAATTGCACGGCATATGGGTTTTCACACGAGATTCCCAGTCAAGAGTCTAGTCGCCGAGGGGAGACTGTAGAGTTTGTCATTCGAGTCCCTCGGCCCAGCGAACAACGGCCTCGGCGACCCTTATTGCTTCATTGTAGTCCCGTTCGGTAACCGGTTGTTCGAGGGTTGGATAGCGCGTCGCCGTAGCGTATTGAGTCAGTTCCTCAGCCTGTGTAACGATCTCCGGCAGTGATTCCCCTGTTTCCTCGAGCAAAGACAGCAGCCGAGCCAAGTCATGCACATAGGGGAAGTCGATGCCGCGCATCATCATTACGGCCTTAATAGCCTTCTCCGCCGCCTGTTGGGCCTCAAAGCACAGGTCCTCCAAATAGACATCGGGGGTTCGGTTGATTGCCATTGCCAGATTGCTCTTGGCGCGGTTCAGCCATTCCCTGGGGTCATCCGGTGGGAAGCGTTCAGGAGGCATCATACACGACTCTTCCCTCCGCCAGTGCCGGTTTGATAATCAGCGCGTGGCTGTCTTTATAGCGCTCCACGTCCGTGGGAGAGACCATAACGGCGTCCACTGCCGCACCGACGCCATGCAAGTTGCGGTAAATCTGCCCCACCAATTTGCGCGAGTGTCCACCCTTTCGGATTATGAGCAAGTCGACGTCGCTGTTCGGTCCCATCTCGCCGCGAGCGGCCGAGCCGAATAGAATTATCTTCTCTGGTCGGACAGTCTCGACAATTCTGTTGATAATGTCTTCCAAGACTTCTTGTTTGAGCATCATTGCTGGTTCTAACTCCAACCTGTCGATAGTAAACCGCTACGCGCTACCCCATGGAAACCAGGCAGGCTGCTTAGATTCGCGTGTCAAAGTCCACTATCAGAAACATACCACGCGAATGAACTCTCTCCAAGTTAGCTCGATTTCAAGTGAGTTTAGCTCCTTTGAGCCACCCAATCTGGAGAAAATTCACTCGCACATGCGTGTGCTAGAATTGCTGGAGTAAATTAGAAACACCGCTCGCTTGAGCCGATTGTGCGCGGCAAGGGCGGAGGCAGTACTCGATCCAATATCTCCGGCTGAGAGCCAAGCGCAGGGCTCACCTTTCTGTACCGTCAGTTTCCCAATCTCAGCTAAGGCCCCCAGAGATTAAACGTGGCTATCAGACACCATCTACACGATATCCTAGCGGCAATTGCCGCGAGCCGTCTCACGCGCGGCGGGCTGGCGCTTGCTATCATCTTTCTGGTGGGCTCCACGGGCTACGTGGTGATCGAAGGCTGGAGCCTTTTCGACGCCGTCTACATGACGGTGCTCACCATGACGACGGTAGGGTATGAAGAGGTGCAGCCCCTTTCACCGCTCGGTCGCGTTTTCAACCTCTTCATCATGTTGGGCGGTGTCGGGCTGATGCTCTACATTCTCACCGTGACCGTGCAGACCGTGGTAGAGGACGAGGTACTCAGAGTATTCATGCGGAGGCGACGAATGAAAAAGAAGATCGATGCGGTGGAAGCGCATTTCATACTCTGTGGTTTCGGCAGAGTGGGCCGTGAAGCCGCCGCCGCGATTCAAGGTGAAGACGTGGACGTAGTCGTCGTTGACAGCACTGATGCCGCCATAGCCGCTGCGGAGGAGGACGGTCTCCTGGCCATCTGCAAAGATGCCACCCACAATGCGACCCTCCTCGAAGCGGGGATCGAACGTGCCCGGGGCCTCATCGCCGCCACCGGCAGCGACAGCGACAACGTCCTCATAACCCTTACCGCCAACGCTATCAACCCCAATCTCACCATAGTCGCGCGCGCTGATGCCGTTGAAACCAGAGATAAGCTCAGGTTGGCGGGCGCAGATCGGGTCGTCACGCCGTACCGCATCGGTGGGCGGCGCATGGCGCTCTCTGCCGTCAAGCCGCTCGCGGCAGACTACTTCGATAGTGTCGTGGATCACGCCCGCGTCAGCCCTCGGATCGCCGAGATTGCCGTCGCGCCCGGTTCGATGCTCGTGGGAGCAACCATTGCCGGACTAGAAACAGGGCATCAAGTGCGAGTGCTCGCGGTAAGCAAGCTAGGCGGCAGGTTGCTGCTCACACCGGATGAGCAAACGATCATGGAATCGGGCGATAGGGTTGTGCTGGTGGGGCACGACGAGCAACTGCGGCACTTGGAACACGAAGCCTGACGCGGTCTTTCTCTTCTCGCGCTCGTGGTGCCGCCAGTCTGCTAAATTCTTGCTTCTCTGCGCGCACGAGGCGCTCGAATCTCAAGCGCGGAACGATGCTAACCCACCCTGCACTTTGTTCCGTCGATCTATGGGGAAATCCTCTTGCCGGCCCCACTAAACGGGTCTTATTCTGAGCGACTCGTGTCGGTGGACTAGCCCGGACGTGCCAATTCTGTTGTGGTAGCATTTTACTCGCTGTGGAATATTTAGTGACCTTTGAATATTCGTTTTCCAACGCTTGGAGAAGCTGCCGTCGGCAGAGTCGTGAGAGCCCGCCAGCAAGGCCCAGCAGCGTGCGGTACTGCTACCTCCCGGCAGACATCCGAGCAGCCGCGCCTTCCCATTGGGTGACTTGCGGCCAGACCGGTTACCAAGGATTTGCAGTAAGCACACTCCGCTCAATTCTCTTGGAAGAGCCATAGTGACCTACAACCTTCAAACACTTCGGGGCGACCTGTTCGGCGGCATTACCGCTGCCGTGGTGGGCCTGCCGGTAGCGTTGGCCTTCGGTGTGGCGTCCGGTCTGGGAGCGCTTGCCGGCATTTACGGGGCAATTGCTGTCGGCTTCTTCGCGACGGTTTTCGGCGGAACGAGGTCTCAAATCTCGGGTCCCACGGGCCCCATGGCCGTGGCCATGGCGGTTATCGTCACCACCCACGCCGACACCCTCGCCGAAGCCTTCACCATCGTTATCATGGCCGGCATCATACAAATCCTGCTGGGCGTGATGCGCATCGGCCGCTTCGTCGCCTTCACGCCGTATTCGGTGATTTCCGGGTTCATGTCCGGCATCGGCATTATCATCATGCTCTTGCAGACTCTGCCGTTCCTGGGCGCGACCGGCGCCACGGGCGGGCCGGTTGGGGTAGTTCGGGCCTTGCCGAACGCGATTAATAACGCCAACTTCAGTGCGCTCGCCATTGCCGCAGTGACTCTCGCGGTAGGCGTGTTGTGGCCCCAGCAATTGCGGAGATATTTTCCTCCCACATTGGCGGCCCTCGTTGCCGGTACGCTGCTCGGCGTACTGTGGTTGACGAACACGCCGGTGATTGGCGAGGTACCTACCGGTTTGCCGCAAATAGAGCTGCCCGTGCTTTCTCTCTCCTTATTGGTAAGAGCCATAGAACCCGCATTGATCCTCGCGCTGCTCGGCTCCATCGACAGCCTGCTTACCTCCCTCATCGCCGATGCCATGACCCGCACTCGTCACAACCCAAACCGCGAGTTGGTAGGCCAGGGGATCGGCAACGTAGTAGCCGGATTTATCGGCGGCCTGCCGGGCGCCGGAGCCACCCTGGGGACGGTGGTGAACATCCGCGCCGGCGGACAGACGCAAGTATCGGGAGCCTTGCGGGCGGCAATCCTGCTGGCGCTCGTGTTGGGTCTCGGCAAGTACGTTGAGGCGATTCCCCACGCGGTGCTCGCCGGCATCCTGATGAAGGTCGGCTGGGACATCATCGATTGGCGATTCATCTTGCGGATTCACCGCGTGCAGCGCGAACACCTGCTCGTCATGCTGATCACCCTGGCGCTCACCGTCTTCGTAGACCTGGTTACCGCCGTCGCCATCGGCCTGATTGCCGCCGGCATGGCCGGCGCACGCCAGTTCGAGCGCCTGGAACTCGATAGAGTGGTCTCGGTGCCGCTGCTGGACCAGAGTTTCCTGGAGAGTGACGAAAGCGCGGAAGAGACAGATGAATTCTCCGCGCGCGTGGGCCTGGTGGCGCTGAGAGGCAGCTTCTCCGTCGCCTCCTCGAACAAGCTGATCAACACCATCAGCGTGGACATCCGGGACCACGAGATCGTGATTCTCGACTTCTCCGATACGGTCTACGTAGACGACAGCGCCGCACTGGTGGTCGAGCAAATGATCGATAGCGCTATCGCTGAGGAAACCGAGTGCATCATCATGGGCCTCACCGGCCCGCCCGCCGCGACTCTGCGGGCGCTCAACGTGCTGCACCGGGTGCCCACCGCGCACTTCGTCAAGAGCCTCGACGAGGCGAAGGAAATCGCCCAACGGCTCTTGGATCGGTAGCGCCTCATTTCGCTGCCCTGGGCGCCGGTTGTGAGCGACCCTAACGTCTTGAGCGGACGTGGAGGAGTGACGGGATGAGGCCGCCTCGGCCACGGACCACTCAGGCAAGGACATGAGTCTTCCCACAGATTACTTGCGTTGCAGAGTCTAGCGGCCAACGCAAAGCTTGTGCACGGGTCCTGTTGTAGCTACCATTGGGACAATTGGCAAACCCATTCGAAGTTTCATCCAGTCAATGCGCCTCACAACGCATTCCTCCGGCGCTAGAAACCAGCCTAACCGTAGGCAGTGGGATACACACCGAGTTTCGGGAGTAGATGTGCGATGCGGAAGCTCACGACCTTCGTCCTAATGGCAATCCTCATGCTGGCGCTAGCAAGCTGCGGCGAGGGTCCGGAAGTAATCAAATATCTTGATAAGAAGTGCCCGCAGGAGACCGCGTCAACCGGCATATTGCCGCAAGCCGGGGTGGTAGACCTTAACCTCAAGCCGGACAGCTACGTCGCAGTCGTGCCGCAAAGGCTGCGCCGGGGCTACACCGAGCAGATTTCGATATCACTCTTCAACGGCGACCGGCCCGCCTCCGGTAACGTGCGGGTATCCCTCTTCGACGGTGGCACTGCGGTCCAAGCTATCACCGCCACAGTGGTGGGGACGGCTAATGTCATGCTCCCAGTGCCGCGCCTTGAGCGCTCTCGGTACGAGGTGGAAGTGCGAGTAGACAATGTGCCGGAAGTGCGCAGAGCGTTTGTGGATGTCGTAGACGGTCTGCTCCTCTTCGTTGAAACCGACAAGCCCATCTACCAACCCGGCCAGACGGTACACATACGTCTCATGACTCTGGACGCCGCACTCAAGCCCTGGCCCTCTGCCGCGACCATCGAAGTGCAAGATGCCAAAGGCATCAAGGTCTTTAGAAAAGAGGTCGATACCGACGACTATGGCATGGTGACTGTTGACATGCCCTTGTCGGTCGAGCCAAACCTCGGCGTGTGGAAACTCACCGCGCTGGCGGGCGATCAGAAGACCCAACTTGACGTGCGCGTCGAGCGGTATGTTCTGCCCAAGTATGAGGTCAGTATTGCGACCGAACGTGATTGGGTGCTCGCCGACGAACCGATCACCGGTACGGTCGCTAGCGAATACTCGTTCGGCAAGCCGGTGGTGGGGGAGGTCGAGATTGTGGCATCGCGCTACGTCGGCCGATGGGAGGAATATGCCCGCTTTAGCGGCCCTATTGACGGCGAGACTACCTTCGAGTTGCCGCCGGTGCGATTCGTGGCCGGTATTCCCCAGTCCGGCGGTCAAGGGAACGTCTCGCTCGAGGTGACCGTCCGCGAGAAGAGCACTGGCTATGAGCAGAAGACATCGAAGTTGCTCACGGTCGCGGCCGCAACCGCAACACTCAAGGTAATTCCGGAAAGCCGCATACTCAAGCCCTGCTTGCCAATGGGATACCTCATCATCGCCCAGACTCCCGACGGCACGCCGGTCGATACCGACGTATCCATCACCATCACCTACTTAAACGAGGCCTTCCAGGAAGCATCAACAGAGACGATCCGAGTTGTGACTGAAAGAGGCAAGGCCATCGTAAAGGCCACCGCGCCTGCATTTGCCGCCGCTTTGAGCCTTGAGGCGCGCGCGGGTAGATCGTACACGTCCTTAGTATTGCGGTCGGGCCACTCGCCTTCGGACAACTTCATCCACGTCGAGCAGGTAACTGAAGGCAACATCGCTGTTGGCGATGCGGTGCAGTTTCGCGTCCATTCGACGCGCGAAGCGCGCAACTTCTACTACGAGGTGCTTTCCAGAGGCGCCGTGGTATTTACTGATGTAGCTTCAAGCCCGGACATTTCCTTCACGGCAACGGAACTTATGGCGCCGTCATCCCGCATTCTCGTCTACCAGATTCTGCCGAATAACGAGATCGCCGCCGACTATCTGCCGTTCAGCGTCCAGGGGGCGTATGCCCACGACGTACAGGTCGGCTTTAGCGCGGAGGAGGTCAGGCCGGGAGACCCGGTTGACGTCAACGTCCAAACAGAAGGAGAGTCGCGGGTCGGACTCGTGGCTGTCGACAGATCGGTATTCATTCTGGCCGAGAACAGGCTCAATCTCCAGCAAATCTTCAATGAGCTTGAGCGGCTCTACCAACAGCCGCAAATTGAACTCCACGACGTAGATATTTCCTACACGATTGAAACGCGCGGCGCCTCCGAGACCTTCGCTGCCGCCGGGGCGGTCGTCTTAACGAACAAGGAGGTGCCGGAGGGCAGATGGCTTTATCGGCCGCCGCGGCGGCGGAGTTGGTTCGAATCGTGGGGTGCCGCAAGCGCTCCAGCCATGGAAGAAGCGCCTGCGGCAGAGATGAAGGAGGAAATGGCAGAAGCCGAATCCGCCCCTTCAGAAAACCTCGCGGAAGTCCAGCGGGTGCGCCAATTCTTCCCGGAGACGTGGATCTGGCAAGACGTCCAGACGGACGCAGACGGCCGCGCCGTCCTGCCGGTTACGGCCCCCGACAGTATCACCACGTGGGTGCTCCGTGGCGTAGGCATGTCCAAGGAACACGGCTTGGGTATGGGAGACAGCACACTGCGCGTCTTCCAGCCGTTCTTCCTGACCGTTGACTTGCCGGTTTCCGCGATCCGCGGCGAGGAACTGCCGGTCAAGATTGCCCTCTTCAATTACCGTGAAACGTCGCAGGAATTCTTCGTCGAGATCGAGGAGGCCGATTGGTTCGATCTGCTCGACGAGTCCCTGCAGTCGGTTACGGTTGACGCCAATGACATCGGCGGCGTAGAGTTCATGATTCGCCCCACGGGACTAGGCCGTAACCCCATCAAGATTACCGCCCGCAGCACAGAGGCGGCTGACGCCGTCATCAAGAACCTGCAGGTGGAACCTGAGGGCATCCCGGTTGAAATCGTCGGCAACCATCTGCTGACCGGTGTATTCCACCATGAATTCCTGCCCTACCTGCCGTCCGATGCCATCGCGGGTTCCGGCCGCGCGTACATCGCGCTGACGGGCAGCCTCATGACGCAAAGCATCGAAGGCCTCGATAAGCTGTTGCAAATGCCTTTCGGCTGCGGCGAGCAGAACATGGTTCTCTTCGCACCGAACGTGTTCGTCACGCGGTACCTGAAGGAGACCGATCAACTGAAGCCCGAAATCATGGCCAAGGCCGAACACCTCATGCTGGTTGGCTATCAGCGGGAAATGACGTACCAGCGGCGTGACGGCAGTTTTTCCGCCTACGGCGACAGCGACGCCGAGGGCAGCCTGTGGCTTACGTCATTCGTCCTCAAGACCTTTGCCGAGTCGCGGGAGATTATCTATATCGACCCCGTGGTTCTAGAACGTACCGCAGCTTGGATCGAGCGACATCAATTGGCTGACGGTTCATTTGAGAGCGTCGGTTTCGTCCACAATCAAGGTCTCCTTGGGGGCTTGCATGGGCGCGATGCCCTCACGGCGTACGTGGCGATTGCCCTCATGGAAGCCGGTCCCAGCTTTGGGGCCTTCTACGGAGCCTTTCCCGCGATCCAGTACCTAGAAGGCAAGCTGGAGGCCATAGAAGATCCCTACACCATGGCGATAGTCGCTTACGCGCTGGCAATTGCCGATAGCGCGCTGGCGGCAGACGCCCACGCCAAGCTCATGACCATGGCTGAAGAGGATGCAAATGGCGCGCTCAATTGGGGCGGCGGGCACGGGTACCGCAGCGCCGCTATCGAGACAACCGGCTACGCGCTGCTTACCCTGTTGGCGCATGACGACTTGGCAAATGCCGGCCAGGCGGCCAAGTGGCTCGTCGGACAGCGCAATGCGCTGGGCGGTTACGACTCGACGCAAGATACGGTTGTCAGTCTCCAGGGCCTGGCGTCCTTCACCGCAGAGGTGGGCTCAAACGTCGATATGACCGTCGTGCTGGCAAGCGGCGAATGGCGCAAAGAAGTGCGCATCACACCGGAGAACGCCGAGGTGATGCAGATCGTGCAGGTCCCGCTCGGTAACACGGTAGTCATGACAGCCGCCGGCAGAGGTACTGCGGTCCTGCAATCGGTCCTGCGCTACAACGTGCCGGAGCGGCAAACGGAAATACCGGACGTGTTTGAGATCACTGTGGATTACGGTACCGAGCATGTCGCGGTTGACGATCTCATTACCGTATCCGCCTCCATCACCTTCACGCCTCCCCAACAGATCGAAGCCGGCATGGTCGTCCTCGACGTGGCCGTGCCGACAGGCTTTGAGCCGGTGCGTGAAACGGTGGCAGCCCTCGTCGACGAATACGAAAACCTCAAGCGCTTCGAGATTGCAGGCCGCAAGGTCATTCTCTACATCGACACCATGCAGGCCGGGCAGACATTCACCTTTGCATTCCAAGCACGAGCGAAATACCCCGTGCGGGCCAAAGAGGTAGTCTCCCAGGTCTACTCGTATTACCGTCCTGAGCATCGCGGCGAAACGCTCGGCGGCGCCTTGACCGTGACGGAATGAATAATGGCGTGGAAATAACCATCCGAGAGGCCGGCCCAACGGATGCTGGCGCCATAGCACGAGTCCACGTAGACACGTGGCGGACCACGTATGCAGGGATCTTGCCGGCCGATTTCCTGGCCGACCTCGCGTACGCCAATAGCGAGTCAAATTGGAGCCAGGCCATCTCGGCAGACCGACCCGGTGCAAGCATGCTTGTTGCCGAGACCGATGGGGGCGAGATAGTTGGCTTCGCATATTGCGCCCCGGAACGAGAAGGTAAGCCGCTCTACCGCGGAGAAATATTCGCTATTTACGTCTTGGAAGAGCATCAGCGAAAGGGCGTCGGCCGTCTCCTCTTTTCGGCTGCGGCCCAGCAATTGCTTACAAACGGATTCGATTCAATGCTGCTTTGGGTGCTCCAGGACAATCACCCGGCCCGCCATTTCTACGAATTGATGGGAGGAGAGTACGTCGAGCAAAAAACCATCACGATTGGCGGCACAGACATTATTGAGGTGGCCTACGGCTGGAAAGACATCACCGAGATCGCTGTTGAGTAAGGTGAAGGCCGATGTAGCTCGTTAGGCTTTGGAGTGCCGCCTAGAATTTGCATCTGCCCCCAGAGCCAGCAAAAGTCCGTCAAGCTTGAACACGAGATTCGGAGCGCGTCCGGCAATGGGGTCAGTCCTGCAGCCGATTCTAGGTAGCGGAAAAGTGCGTGTGCGCGGAATCACTTAGAGGGTGTTTGCAAAGCCCATGAAAACCGTTCGTGCTGAGCCTGTCGAAGTATGAACTGCCCTTCGACAAGCTCAGAGCCTGCCCCGTACCTCGATACAGCGTATCGAAACGATACGGGGGCGAACGTTACTCGTGCAGACAACACCTTTGGAAACACCCTCTTAGAGGTCTAGAAACCAGAGTAGCTGGACTTCATCGGGGAACTCAGGGTAAGCGCCGGGGTGTACCGCCCCCAGATAGCAGCCCTGCTTGGCATAGAACTTGCACGCCCGCACGTTGATGTTCTGCGTCTCGATCTTGAGTTGCCGACATCTCTTGGCCCCGCGCCCATGCGGCGGCATGTTGGAACAATCGAGAGCCTACACCCTCTCTGCGGTAGTCCGGATGAACGCGTACGTCCCAAAGCACCGCCAGATTGTCGCGTCCCTCCAGCATATCTACGCCGGGCGTATTCCAGGCGACGACGGCTCCGCCAAGCCGCGACCCATTCCTCATGGCTGCCAGGACCGCCCAATTCGCAAGTTCCCAGCGTTTCAGCCACCGGAGAGGGCGTTCGCCGCCTTCATCATAGTCTCTAACGTACGGCGGCCTTACTCGCTCCACCGTAAGCCGCCAGCCGCCTCGTCCTCGGTCAAGGGCCTCGACTTGATATTGCGAATCGACGGTGAACGAGATGGGAATGTCGCCGTAGCTTCCCAGCAGAGCCGGGGACTGTTCGACAATCTGAATGGGCATGGCTCATCGACAATTGGTCCGCTCCAAGATTTAGGTGAGGCTCGCCGGAATGATGTTTCCAAATGCCCGGAGCGGACAAGATGCGCGTGTCTAGCGCGAGCCTTTACCGGGAGCCTCTAGCGCAAACCCTCGACGTTCACCGTGATGATGTCCAACCCGTGATACTTCTGGTGCCGCACGGAGGACGCATAGTGCCAGAGCAAACGGAACGACACCTCGCGTTCGTCCGGCACGGGCGGAAGCTCATTGAGGTGCGTCAGATAGTCTTCCACATTCTCGCCTTCCAGCGACGTCATGAATTCCAGCTCTGCCATGCTGCCTTCCAAACGGGCGTTGACCGTCAACCGCCGCCCGCCGCCTTGAGCGCCGCCGCTCTCCTGCAATAGGATTGCCAGCGTCTCTTCGCCGGCTGAGGTGAGCCTTTCCGCCGAAGCGTCGTTCCATTTGCATTTGGAGGCGAACGACAACAAGAATTCTTCGATCTTCGGCAGGGCAGCACTCTCTAGCGCCACCTGCAATCGCCTGCGCCGCGGGCGCGTGAGCTCGATAAACACCATCACAATAATCGCCACGATAGCGCCCGCCGTCATACCGTTGCTCAGCAGCACGCCCATGAACCCTTCACCCAACAATTCCGGAAAGATCCATCCGCTCTGAAAGCCCGCGCCAACCCAAAATGACAGACCGACAACTACAGTCTTGCGGTGGTCCATGCCGTCCTGGATGACAATTCTCATGCCCTGCACAAAGAGCAATACGACAAGCACAGTGATATACGCAGCCGCCACGGGAGCGGGAATAGCAATCAGCAAGGCGGCAACTTTGGGGAAGAAAGCCAAGACAACAAAGATGACACCGATAACCACGCCCACACGCCGTGCGGCGACCCCGGTGACCTCGGCAAGAGAGATGCTGGATGAGTAGGTTGTATTCGGCACGGTTGCCAGTAAGCCTGAGAGCAAATTGCCTACGCCGTCGGCATTGAGCGCGCCTTGCACGACGCGAAAGTCCGTAGCGCGGGGGTTGCGGCGGGAGACGCGCTGGATCGCCACGCCGTCCCCAATGGTCTCGATAGCCCCAACCAAGGTAACCACGACGAATGCGGGCAGCAACGCCCAAAACTCAACGCCGGGGGTAACGTCAAAGCCCGGCCACGAGTCGAAAGGCACCCCGATCCATGGCGCATCCAGTACCTGTTGTAAGTCGTAGATGCCAAAGGGTATGGAAACAAGACAACCCGCGGCAATGGCGATGATTGGCGACCACAGCCGCCAGGTCGGCGGCGCACGCACCACCATCGCCGCTACGATAACCAGCGTAACCAGAGCCGCCACCGGAGCGGCCGCCTCCGGCGACCCTTCGGGCACGACCTTGAGCGAATCAAATACAATCGGCATCACCGTGGCCGCGATCAGCATGATTACGGTGCCCGTAACTATCGGCGTAAAGATGCGGCGCAGCAGCGAGAGTCGCGCCGCCAGCAAGAACTGGAATAGCGATGATATAACGATCAGGCTCGCCATTGTGGCCGGGCCCGCGAGCTTAAGCGCCGCGACGCAGACGGCGATGAAGGCCCCCGACGTGCCCATCATCAGCACGTGCCCCGAGCCAAACCTTCCGACCCGAACGGCCTGGAGTATGGTCGTGGACCCGCTAACGAGCAATGCCGCAAACACGGCCCACGTTATGAAACCTTCAGACTGCCCGGCAATGCGAGACACGATAACTACGGTCAGCACTACCGGCGCCAGAATCAAGATGGCAGCCTGAACGCCGGAGCCAATGGTAACTAAGCGGGGAGGATTCTCATCGGGTTCGTAGCGGACGTTGTCGTTGACGTTTACTGCAGCCATGAGTTACACCTGCTCCACATTGCCCAACGCCCACTGCTGCGACGGGCCTAAGAGTACAGCACCGCGAACGTCTCCCTGGGAGGCATCTATATGGTGAGCCGGTCAAGCGATCCATATGGGCCCTCAAAGGAATTCTCGAATTCGGAAGACCGGCTCGCCAGATCGTATCCTCCAAATCTCTCCCAACTTGGCCGAGAATACTACGACACGTACTGCCGCGCACGTTCGCGCACCTCCTCGCCGATGAAGAAGCCAAAAGAGCCTTCAATAGGTCTCCTGGACGATTCGGCATTCAGCTTGCAGAATGTCTGAACCCATCCCAACCGGGCAGGGCCGCCGCCTGCCTGACCCACTCGGCCATCTGCGCTTCGTCGAATTCACCCTCGTGGATATCGATCCAGCGTGCGTCCTTATCTTTGCCTGAGCCGGGCGGAACGGGTCTTAGAGACGCGCCTCGGAAGAAGGTCACCTTTACGTATTGAACAAATACGTGGTAACTCACGAACCAACCTTGGCCCTCGATGCCATAGAATGGCGAGTTCCATCGCACGGCCTTGCGCACGTTGGGCACCTCGCGCACAATGACCGCGTCGAGGCGGCGCCCAAGATCGCTCTTCCAGCCTGGCATGGCCGCGATGTATGCCTGCACGGGAGCGTCGCCGTCGGCCTTCGCGATCTGAGGATTGCCGCCTGAGAGGAGGACCGTCTTTGCGCCAGCCTTCTTGGCGAAGGTCTTCTTTGCGACCTTCGTTGAATTCTCGAACGCCTTTTCGTCCATTGCGTTCAATTCAATCCCCGCTTTGCGCGGCTGAATTGGTCAGGAGAGACTCGGAATGTCATCTCTAGATGGGCCTGTTTTGACGGAAGACAGAACCATCTTCGAGATGTGGCTAGGGGCTCTGTGGGCCTACCTAGGCCCTTGACCTAAGCATTGTGGCGTGACCAGGGGGAGGAACGCAAGTTCCTATCGCTACCGGGATGTCGAACCATATGAGCGGGTGCGCCTACGTCACATCGGGGCCAGGTCTAAGGCCCTCATTGCCAGCAGGCGGACATCTTCGGGAGGCGATTTGACTGGAGCGCCAGCGGCGACCAGAGGCAGCTTCGCTTCAACGTCCAATCTGCTCACCCATATCCAACCGTCGTTCAACAGGCCGGGTACGCCTGGGAGCCGGCAGAAGTAAATCATGTCGATGTGCTGGTGATACCCGTCCACCGGGTCATGGATATTCTCCACCAGTATGGTGAACGGAGGGTGGACCGGTACCGGATGCTCCAGGTCCAGGACGACCCCGGTGGGCACGATCTCGGCTGACAGACCCGTCTCCTCCCGTATCTCCCGCAGGACGGCCTGGACAGGGTCCTCGTTGTCTTCGATGTGGCCGCCTGGGGGCAGCCACTCTTTGACCTTTGGGTGCCAGTGCAGCAGGACGCTCTCGTCATGCACAACGAACCCGGTGGCGGTGAAGTGTCTGACCACGTTCTTCAATGGTGAGCCTATCCTCCTTACCGCTCATGGCAAACCCCTGCCCTTGCCGCTCGTGGTGAGCCTGTCGAACCATTTGAACGAGTGGGGCGATGGCGCATGGAGAGCGGGCAGGCCCACCTAGTGTGAGTTTCGGATCCTGATCTTGAGGTAGTCCAGGGGTGGCACAGGCGACAGGTCTTCCCTGCAAATCTGCGAGCACTTAGCTTCTGGACAATCGCATATCAGTACGATTACAGCGCCAGCCAATACCAGCCGCTACATTTCGCCTCTTCCACCGCTTCTCTGCCGATGCCTCACCATAACAGTGCGTCCGTCCGATTCCCTGGTCTTCAGATAGCTGGTATGGGATATTGAGGCTGGCCCGGCCCTCTCCAGCACACCCATCACAGGTCCAGAACGAACCTCAAAGTGACAGTTCTTGATTTTATCCAGTTTGGTGGGCGTGACAGGACTCGAACCTGTGACCTCACGGATGTGAACCGTGCGCTCTAACCAGCTGAGCTACACGCCCTTAACGGTAAAGAAGCCCCGCAGGCTTCCAAATTGATCGAGTCACTCGTCGGTCTCCTCTGGCGCCATTGACAGATTTCCGTAAGTATAGGGCGGAGAATCCGCTTCTGTCAAGCAAACTAGCGCTGGCGAACGACCATGTCGGTCTGCCAATCGTGTAACTTAGCAGATTACTTAAATGTACCTATGAATCGGCGCAAAAGGGCTAGCCCTAGACCCTAGTTCGGCATAAAATTTAAGGTAGGATAAGGAAGTTCCGGCCGGCTTCGCTCATAGTGAGTACCACATATTGCGGCCGAACAATACCGCAAGCGGGAGGATTCGCATGCGACGCTTCACCCGTACACCCTACTACAGCGGGCCCAACGATCCCGAACGTGGGCAACTCCGAGGCACTCTGCGATTGGGCGAGACGGTCGTCATCGAGACTGTCGGCGGCCACGACCAGGACCTGAAGATAAAAGGCGAACTCAAGCCCGGCGCAGTCATGGAAGTCGGCACGCCGCGCTACTCACGGCCGGGCGGGCCGTTCTTCATCGAGGGCATCGAGCCGGGAGATTGGGTGGCAATCGAAATCCTGGATATGGAGGTGGGTCCCTACGGCTTTTATCGCAACGGCGGCCCCATCTGGGGCAGCGTGCGCCTCATCGCGCCCGTCCGCGACGGACTTGTGCACTTTCCGCCGGACTTCGTGGTGCCGGAACGCCCCATGGTCGGAGTGGTGATGTTGGAGTCGGTGGACCCGTATGAGATCGACCACGGCGGCAACATGGACTTCAACTCAACGCGCCCCGGCAGCACCGTGCACATTCGCGCGCAGAAGCCCGGCGGCCTGCTCACCCTGGCCGACGCCCACGCGCGCATGTCGGACGGCGAACTCACCGGCACCGGCGTAGAGATCGACACGGCCGTGAAGATTAGAGTAGACCGCTCGCCGGGCTTCTCGACCTCCAGCCCGGTTGTCGAGACCACGAACGTGGCCGAGTGCGCCGATGAATACCTCACGAGCGGTCAGGGCCGGACCTGGACGGATGCCGTGCGCGCGGCGTGGGTGGATATGGTGGGCCTCATCGCCGACCGCTACGATACGACCACGGAACACGCCAACCTCATCGTCGGCACCATCGGCGACGCCCGCCCCGGCTATTCCGCCGGCGACATGAACCACCGCGGCCGACCGACAGAGAGCGCGTACGTCACCTGCCAAGTAGCCGTCACCAAGGAGCTCCGCCGCACCGGCAAGCCGTTTCGGGCATAGGCGAGCGGTTTTTCAATAGCGACCAGGCGCCTCTTCGTCTGCAATAGTCACTCTAGACATCTGCTAGCGAGTACTGCGGACTAGCGCCTGGGCCGATCGCCGTGCTGATGCCGCGGCCGGCCGCCCGGGCCGCAAGGGTCTGCCTGGCGCAGAGACAGCCCTAGCCCTTCTGGCTGGTCCCACGCAGCACCCAGCCCAGCACTGCTACCACCACAACTATGAGGAGTACGAAGTTCAGCCACGCGGGAATGAAATCCCACCAAGGGCTTGCCGCTGGTGTGGGTGCGTCGGCCACGGCGGCCTGCGTGCGTGTCCGCTCGATCCGGTGACCGGACTGTCGATAGGGCTCGATTGTTCCCGGCACAGGAACTTGGCCCTCGCCAAGTTCGTTAATGTCTGCCTGCGCCAGCTCCAAGGGACGTGTGCGGCTGCAAGGGTGCGTGGTTTCACCGTCATAGGAATAGACCAGCCATTCTTGTCCAAGATAGAATTCCACCCCGCAACTGCCACTCCACCATGCCGTCTCGACGAACATGGTGGCATAGGCCGGGCCTTTCCACACTGCGTAGACTTCGAACTCTACCGAGATGTAACCGCTGAGCAGAGCGGGCTCTCTCTCCGTGCCGCCGCCATCGCTTACGTGCACGACCTTCCCGGAGAACACTTTTGCAGATTGCCCCAATGCCACGGCTGGGGAGGGTAAGTCCCCGCACGAGCAAGCATTTGTCACCCCTGTTGAAATGAGGAAACAGAGGCCGGTCAAGAGCACGGCTGTGGCAACACGCAACGCGCGATAGGCTTTCATCGTCTCTTAGAGTATCCTCCGTCGTACGCGGCACGAGCACGACACGGTGCTCCGGCAGCAGTGGTAGCGGAGTGATCCTCTAGCCCCGACTGCGGCAATTCCACCCGCGAGCTCGCCGCTGCTTCTGTCGCTAGTCCCACCGGAAACCTACGGCCTCGGCGGTCGCAGCTGTCCTGGATGGAGATTTTAGCATTTTGAGACATGCCGGACCCCGCCGCGCAGTCAACTTTCCTTGATGAAATCGGCCACCTTCTCCGCTATCGCAATCACGGTATGGTTAAGGTTCGCCCGCACCGTATCGGGCATGATGGATGCGTCGCTGATGCGGAGTCCCTCGACGCCGTGCACCTTGCCGTATTGGTCCACCACAGCCATTGGGTCGTTTGCGGGCCCCATTTTGCACGTGCTCGAGACGTGGTGGGCCGTGACCACCTCTCGCTGCATCCAGGAATCCAGGGCATCGTCGTCATCCAGGACTTCGTCTGAGGGCGCAAACCGCTCGTCGACTATCCCACCGAAGGCCGTATGCTTGAACAGGTCGGCGCAGGTCCTGAGGCTTTCACGGAGCCGTGAACGATCGTAGGGGTCGTCCAGCAGGTTAAAGTCGAGGTAAGGCGCATGCCTAGGGTCGTCAGATTGGATGCGGAGTTCACCCTGGCTCAACGCCAAGTAGAGGCACAGGCTGACCCCTATGCCTACCGGATTCTGATGATCCGAACCTCGCATAGGCCTTGCCGCGGCGTAGTTGCCCATGTAAATGACCAAGTCGTTCTTGAAAGGCGAACCCGAGGCCGTAAACCGTAGGGTGACAGTGCCCGTTGCGACCTGGTCGGTGTTCAAGGGGAATCCTTCACGCGTACGCCAGGCCATTGGCACATCCGGGTGGTCCCGGAGATTGCGCCCGACGCCGGGAAGGTCCTGCACAATGGGTATCCCCAACTGCCGCAACTGCGCCGCCGGTCCAATACCCGACAGCGCAAGGATATGTGGCGATCCGATAGCGCCGGCACAGAGGATGACTTCCTCGCCATAGACGGAAAACTCTTCACGGCCGTTGATCACGTGCAGCCCTACCGCGCGCTTGCCTTCGAAGATGATCCGGTGGACGAGGCAGTGGGGTCTGACGGTCAACCCCGGTCGCGTGCGTGCGGGGTTTAGGTAGCCGATTGCCGTACTCACCCGCACGCGGCCGGCGATGTTGAAAGCCAGAGGCCCAACGCCGGTGGCGTTGGGGTGATTGTGGTCCGGGCAGTCGGGGAAACCGGCGTCTCGGCATGCCTGATAGAAGGCGTGCTGTTGCGGCCCCCATTCGTCAGGCCGATACCGACGGCAACTGATAGGACCGTCCGAGCCATGGAATTCATTTTGGAAATCCTGGTCCGCTTCTAACTTTCTCAGGTAGGGCAAGACCTTTGCGAATTCCCATTCGGGGTTCCCCCACGCCGCCCACCGCGCGAAATCCTCCGGCATTCCTCTCAGAAATTGGGCGTCGTTGATAGCGCTGGAACCGCCGGTGACCTTGCCGCGCGGGACATCTATCTGGGCTTGGTCCGTAGCCCTGGCGCGAAAATTCCACGCGTGTCCGCTATCCCAGAGCGTTGTGCCGATCCCATAGGCATACTTCAACGGATCCGGCATCCGATCCAGCGTGGGATAGTCCTCTCCGGCCTCGAGAAGCAGAACCGACCGGTGACGATCTTCAGTCAAGCGGGCCGCCAAGACCGCACCTGCCGAACCCGCCCCGACGACAATGTGATCGTATCGCTTCCTCATACTGTAATGACGGTCGCGTGCGAGCGTTCCTTTCCTATCGGACGGCCCTCACGAGCGGTCAGGATATCGGCCGCCGCCCGCCGGAATG
Organism: Chloroflexota bacterium; assembly: GCA_965221905.1. Classification (GTDB taxonomy): domain Bacteria; phylum Chloroflexota; class UBA11872; order VXOZ01; family VXOZ01; genus VXOZ01. The sequence goes on along the minus strand of OZ244922.1, from coordinate 662,251 downwards.
CTGGTGTCCTACTGGGAAAGACCTCTCTTACCTTCGGACTTTCCCAGCCAGAACCGGAATAGCAAGGGGTTTGAACTTCAACGCATCTAAGCACGAAGTTCCAAACGCGGCTGCAGTAGTCGTTCCGGCACGCTAGTTTCGTGCATAAAGTCAACCAGGAAACGATGAATTTCTCTGGCATCGTCTCGATGCGTTCCGATCATGCTCTCAAGCTGATTTGGATCGGAATTCAGATTGTATAGTTCCGATAGACCGGCTTGCGGACTATAGAGCAGGCTCCATTCTCCCGCCGTGATGGTGGTCACCGGGTAGTCCGAAAGGGTACGAAGCAAGCTGTCAACAGATTGAACCGGATCGCCAGGGTTGGCAAAGGGAATGCTGCTGACTACGTACTCCCGTCCTGGCAGTGCAGTATCTTGCATCCCGGACACGAGGGACCTGCCTTGGACATAGGCCGGAATCTCTATGCCCATCAGATCGAGTACGGATGGCATGACGTCGACCGCGGAACTAAGGCCTTTGTAAACTCCCGGGCATATGCCAGGCACGTAAACCAGAAGCGGCAAGTGGACAAGCTCCTCGTAGAGGGGAGAGTGGGTCCATGTTGATCCCGGCTCGCCATAGGGCCGCAGGCTCCCGTCCGGGTACGTATCCGCATGCATCTTGCCGAATAGGCCGCCATGCTCCCCAAAACAGAAGCCGTGGTCTGTGGTGAAGATGATGGCAGTTGTGTCCGTCAGGCCCATGTTCTCGACGGCCTTCAGCAAGAACCCCAGCCACGTGTCGACCATGGTGACTTCACCACAATAGGTGGCGTGACCCTTCCGCACCTGCTCCTCGCTGTAGCCCGGCGCGTGATGCCAGTTTCCATACAGTGGGAGCACCACTTCACCGTCGTATCCGGGCCAGTAGAGTTCTGTATAGTAAGCTGGCGCATCCCAAGGTTCATGCGGATCCCAGGTGTCAATGTAGAGAAAGAAGTCCTCTTTGTAGTGTCGTTCCAACCACTGCATGGCGGTCATGAACGTCCGCGGGGCATTCCGATCCGATTCGTTGCGCCAAGCCGCGCGGACGTCGAGGGATTCATTGTGATAGCCGGGCTGAGGGATGAGGGACCACATTGTATCCTGGCCCCTGTTCATGAAGAAGGACTGAAACCCCCGGTCATAGTTCATTCCGTCCCTTAGATAGTAGGGGGTATCCACCGATGCCGCCGTATGATAGCCGTGGTCCGCCAGCACTTCCGCAATAGTGTTCACTCCCGCAGGCAGGGGCTCCCAACCCATGAAGGACATCGTCCAGCGCCCTGTATGATGGTCTGCTCGCGTGGGCATGGTCGGGAAGCCGGCAGCATAGTGGCCGTCGAACCTGACCGACCTGGCCGCCAGCGCATCGAGAGAAGGCGTTCGAATCGTAGGATTGCCGTAGGCGCCTACGTGGTCCCTGCGGAAGGTGTCAGCAACTATCCAGATGACATTCATCTTGGCCGCTCCTTTGACTTGCTCCCGACAAATGTACCACAAGCCACGAGAAACCGGCAGTCGCCGACGCATAGCGGTAGGGGTCATGCGCTCTTGCTCTTGGGAGGCTCCGTTGCGCACTTTCGTCAGTCCGCCCTAGACGCAAATACTTGCTCACCCTATGCACCAACCTGATCGCCCTGAGCATGTCGAAGGGGAAACGCGGCACGGGTGAATTCCGGCATATGCGCACACGGCCGTTCTTGCTTCGACAGGACCCGGGCATAGCCACCTCAGCACGACCGATCGCCAAGCCCAGCACGATGCTCGGTTGCTGACCATGCAAACCCATCACTCCGTTTAATGCGGCAATCGAAAGACCCTGGCTGGTGAATCCTTATCCCTGCAGCATCCGTACCACCATGCGTACCCATTAGCCCCGCTGGCTCCCGGTTCTACGCGCCCGCTTCGCCCCAAGCCCAACCGGACTGAACGAACGGGGCGATCTCGGCGTTGTGCCCCTGCTCCTGGAGGCGGTCGGCGAGCGTGCGCGCCGCACCTTCCTCTTGGCACATGGCGAAGACCGTCGGGCCGCTGCCGGATACGTGGGCGTGTGGGGCGCCGGCCTGAATCATGGCATTCTTTGCGGCTGCGATTCCCGGAGCCAGAGCCTGGGCGGGGCGTGCAAGGGCGTTGTGCCAGCGGGTTTGCGGTGACAGTGTGCCGTGCTGGGCAGCGGCGACGGTGTCTGCGGTCGTGACGCCTGCGGTGTAGTCCGCTGGGGTCACGGCTTGGTAGACCGCCGCCGTGCTGAGCGCACACGGCAGCAGGACGAGCACGACCCAGTACTGCGGCAGCGGCGGCAGCCGTGTAATGCGTTCGCCCCGACCGGTGGCCAACGCCCCGCCCGTGAGAAAGAACGGCACGTCTGAACCCAGCGCTGCTGCCAGCCGCCGCTGTTCAGTTAGGGATAGTTGAAGATTCCACAGCCGGTTGAGAGCGACAATAGTAGCCGCCGCGTCGCTGCTGCCGCCCCCCAAACCGGCGGCCACTGGAATGCGCTTTTCCAGCCTGAGCGCGGCACCGGTGCGCACGGCGTACTCCGCTTGCAGCAGTCGTGCGGCGCGGTACACGAGATTGTCCGGCGTCGCCAAGGCGGGGTCGGAACACGTGAACGAGAGATCCGCCGCCGCCGATACCTCCAGCCGGTCCGCCAGACCGACGGTCTGCATGACCGTGCGGACCTCGTGGTACCCGTCGGCGCGCTTGCCGAGGATTTCCAGAGTCAGGTTGATCTTGGCATAGCAGTGGATAACCACAGGCGTCTCTAACTCATGAGAGCTTGCTTGAATACCTTAATCACCACAGGGATGGCTGTATATCGGCCATCCCTGTATTTAATGCTCATCTCGACTGTAAGGGCAAGAGGCCACGCGGCCTACCGCCTACCTCAAGGTTTCCAAGTATGCCACCAGATGGGCAGCTTCTACGGGATCGAGCGGCTGCGGAGACATGGCCGTACCGGGCTTGACGAGTTGCGGATTTATAATCCAGCGCCACTTATTCTCCGACGTATTATCAAGACTGCCCGCCAGCATCGGCCGCCGCGACCGATCGCCGATGCCGTCGAGGGCCGGGCCGGTGTCGCCGCCTTCACCCCGAATCTGATGGCAAGCGATGCACCCTTTGCTCTCGAAGAGCTCTTGACCCAGCCGCGCATCGCCTTGGCTCAGCACGCCCGGCGGCACGGTGGGCAGCGGCCTGGGAGTGCGCGTAACTATGATTGCGGTAGGCCGAGGGGTCGGTGTCTGCTCCGGCGTTGCCGTTTCACTGGCTGCGCTTTGCTCGGCAGTCGATGTCGGCGCCGGGCTCGTCGCCGCGGGCGGAGCCGTTGGAAGCACTGGCGTTGGCTCCGATCTATCCCATGGAAAGCAGCCCACGAAAAGAGCCGCTGCAAGCAAGGCCCCCGCTAGACCCTTGACAAGGCGCACCCGTCCGCGCATCATTCCTCGTTCCCTATGCATTGCGACACGCGAGAGTGAGCCAACAGCGTGCGTTACTCCCTACTTCAACGTCAAGAGGTATTTCACGAGGTGAGCGGCTTCTTCCCCATCCATTCCTAGGGGCGCCATCTCCGTACCTGGCTTAATTAATTGCGGGAACTGAATCCAGCGCCAGATATTCTCCGGCTTGTTCGCTATGTCTGCAGCCAGCATCGGTCGGTTCGTCGCATCGCCAATGCCGGCAAGCACAGGGCCAATCTCGCCGCCGGGGCCATCCTCCGCGATCTTATGACAGGCGACACAGCCCTTTTCTTCAAAGAGCTCCTCTCCCTTGCGTTCGTCCGCTCGCTCCAAATAGCCGTCTGGCGGCGGCGGAATATCCTCGGGAGGCGTAGGGGTGGGAGTAACATCCGGTGCAACTCTCGCTGGTTCCGCTGTGGGCGCTGGCGTCGAATCCGATCCATCCCACGGGAAGCAAGCCGCGACCAATGCCGACATGAGGAAAATCGCGAAGATCGCCAAAGCCAAGCGCGCAAGCTTATGCATCAAGCCTTGCACCCTTTACGTACCGACGCATGAGAGACAGCCAACAGCCTGCCTTCTTCCCTACTTCAATGTTTGGAGATATGCCACGAGGTCAGCGGCCTCTTGGCCATCCATCCCCAGGGGCGCCATCTCCGTGCCGGGCTTGATCTTCTGCGGGAATTGCACCCAGCGCCAGATGTTCTCCGGTGTGTTCGCGATGTCCGCGGCCAGCATGGGACGGTTCGCCACATCGCCAATGCCTGCAAGCACTGGTCCAACCTCGCCGCCGGGGCCGTCTTCCGCAATCTTATGACAGGCGACACAGCCCTTTTCCTCAAAGAGCTCTTCTCCGCGCTCGGCGTCGCCTGTGCTAAGGTCCACTATCACTTCAATAGATTCAGGGTCGACCGGACCGGATGGAGTAGGAACTGGCTCAATAATGCTTCTGTCCGGCGTTGGCGTTGGTGGTTCTGCATCCCAACTCCATGCTTCTTCTTCCTCACCACCACAACCAATTATCAATGCCATCGAGAAAAGAATCGCGACGAGCGCCAAAGGAACGCGTAAACGCCATCGCATCAAGAACCACTCCTTATTGACAGGTTGCTGATATTCGTAACCACCGCTTCGGCCCGGCGTAGGGTGTGTTTTTCGCTTCACCCAAGCCACGATTCTAGCATAGCACCTTACCAGTGTCATGTTCGCATTGCCCAGCGCACGGCGCATCATTTACTATGCGATTAGCAGATTCTAGGAGTTTCATAATCAGACATCTTGACCCCCATTGGCAGTCCCTTTACAACTGCCGCGAGCGCAATTGGCGGCGTCGATTAGCACCGGCGTGGAGCGCGCGGTCGAGCGGCGTGGGAAAGACCCGACCTAAAGATGAAGGTAGACTAAGTTCAAGACTATGTACCAGCAGACTCAGAAACAATTCGGCCGCGCGGCTGAAGCCTATAGCCATAGCACGGTGTTTGCGGAGGGCGAGGACTTAGTCTGGCTAGTGGAGGAGGCCGGGCCCGGCCGGCACGCCCGCGCTCTCGATCTTGGCACCGGCGCAGGGCATGCTGCTTTCGCGCTGGCCCGCTGCGCGGGACACATCATCGGCCTCGACATTACGCCGCAGATGGTTGAGGCAGCCTGCCGCAACGCGCGCGAGCGCGGCATCGAGCACTTCCAGGCAAGCGTGGGCAACGCCGAGCGCCTACCGTTTCCCGATGAGACCTTTTCCTTGGTCGTCTGCCGTTACACGGGACACCACTTCCATAATCCGGCGCGCGTCGTGCAAGAAATTGCCCGCGTCCTGACCGCGGACGGTCGGCTGCTGGTCGTCGACAATACCTCGCCGGATGATCCTGCTGCGGACCGCTGGATCAACAAAGTGGAAGTGCTGCGCGATCCTTCCCACGTGCGCGAGTGGAGCCAAAGTGAGTGGCAGCGATTCTTCCAGGAGGCGGGCCTCAGCTTTGCCGTGACACACACCTGGTTGAAGATGCTGGAGTTCGACGATTGGGTAGCCCGGCAGCAGACGCCGCCCGCTCAAGTGAGCGAACTGAGAGCGCTATTCGCCGCCGCACCGCCGCTGATTCGCGAGACGTTTGCCCTCGAACCGGCAAAATTCGGCTTGCTCACCCGTCTGATGGTGGGTCGAAAGCAATAGACGCAGCTACCTTGTAATAGTACGCACGCGAAGTTTACTCCAAGCGCGCAAGATACGAGCCAGCACAACACTACGGAGAAAGACAAAACCATGGTACGTGTAGGCGTAATCGGTTGTGGCGCCATTTCGCACTCCCACCTGCGCAGCTATGCCGCGAACGAGGGGGCGCAAATCGTGGCCGTGGCCGATCCGATTCAGGCCGTGGCTGAGGCGCGCGCCCAGGAATACGATACCAAGGCATACACCGACTATGCGGCCATGCTGCGCTCGGAGGAACTGCATGCCGTGAGCATTTGTACGCCGCCACCCTCCCATCGCGAGATTACCGAGCACGCAGCGGCGCGCGGCCTGCACGTGCTCTGCGAGAAGCCTCTGGCCATGAGCGTGAGCGAGGGCGAGGCCATGGTCGCCGCCGCCAGCAGCGCCAACGTCATTCTCATGACCGCTTTCTGCAACCGCTTCTATACCCCGATTGCGAAAGCCAAGGAGTGGATAGATACCGGCAAGCTGGGCCCGCTGCACCACTTCCGTCTCCGGTTCGCAGGCGTTGAACTCATGGCCGGCACCTGGTTGGCGGAGCCCGTTCGGGGCGGCGGCATCCTCTGGGAATCAGGTCCGCATTATGTCGATCTATTCCGGTACTTGGTTGGAGAAATGAAGAGCATCTACGCCAAGGGCGGGACCCTCGCCCAGGCTATAACCGGTACCGATACCGTCGTCTTCATGGCGCAGAGTGTGGACGGCGTGGTGGGCACGATGGAGGGAAGCTGGTCGTCGCCCCACACGGAGAAATGCGTCGAAGTCTACGGGGAACGCGGCGCTATCGTTATCGATTTCGTCACCAATCGCAGCCGCTTCAGTCTGGACCACGTTACCGAACGAGTCGAGACCGACGTCGGCGGCCACGACCGCTTCTATCTGGAAGTCAGCCACTTCCTCGACTGCGTGGCGAGCGAAGCCTCGCCAATCGTCACGGGTGAAGACGGCGTGGAGGCAATGCGCCTCATCGGAGCGGCCCGGCAGTCCATCGAGACGGGTTTGCCGGTCACCGTAGCGTGAAAGTTGTAGATAGCACGTCGCTCACGAGAAGCGTCACTGGCAGAGTGCGGCGCCTAGAGGTGCGCTCTTGAGCCGCGCAGAACGAGCGCCAAGCGGCGCGCAAAGTATGTCAAGAGACTATGCAAACATCCACCAGGAGATCCTTCCCATACCCCTGAGGCGCAAAAGTAGTCTCATCTTAAACCCTCTCCTTGGGGAGAGGGCAGGGTGAGGGGAATCCTTTATCATTCCGGGGTGTTTTCACCCGCCTCTGAAGCGCACGAAAGCCTTCGCCAGGAGTTTGAATAATGCCAACACGGCTAGAAATCCGGCGCAACTACGATCGCGAGTGCGTGAAACTCAAGGTCTGGTACGTGCATCGGCTGCTGCAAACCGAGCAGCGCCCGTTCGAGGAATTGATTACTACTCGCGTCGATATTTGCCGGCGCACGCACCTCTGGGACGGCAAACACCATCCTGCGCAAGGCCACCCCGATCCCGAGTGGAATGCGCTAGTGGACCAATTGAAGGAACTATTCCATCATCACCGTGCCGACGCGACCACCGAAGCGCTGGAAGAAGCCGCCTACGCGCTGCTCCTCCCGACTATGGAGGAACGCCTCGCCGGGGAACGCAAGGGCAACCTCTGGGAGGGTGCGGGGCAGGTCATTCCGCCCACGCCCTACAGTTGCTTCTCCCGGGACTACGCAGAAGATGTCGTCCACATTCACTTCACGAACGTGCTGCAACCCCGGTCGCCCTTCCGGGATATGCCCGCCCTGGCGCAATCGCTCTTAAAACTCCTGGACAACCTGGAACGGGACCGGCCGGACATTGAGATTGTGCAATGCGGCAGTTGGATCAACAACTTTCCGCCGTTCCAGTCGCTCTTTCCGCCGAAGTGGCTCGCAAACAGCCGGGTCTCCGGCCCCGCCTTCACCTACGGCTGGTGGGGCCAGTTCATGACCCACACCGGCGACTTCCACTACCCCAACGCCGCTCGCTTCCGCGCCACCGGCGAATTCCCGTTCACGTGCCTAGTCTGCAGCGCAGACCGCAGCAGTGTCCGCAATCACGTGGAAGACTTGCTGGTGACGTTCAACGACTTGACTAGCAAGTAAACAAGAGTGGAATCGATCCGAGTTTTCCAATTGAATGCCAAGAACACATGAGCATCAATCGATTTTGAATGTGTAAGTGGCCAGCCACATCGACTCACATGGCAGGATTTCCAATGCCAGAGCCCTGGAACCGGATCGCACACATTTCGTCACCCATGAAGTCTTGTCGATTGAGAAATCGCTTCAGCATATTCAGACACCGCCAACTCAATTAGCCTAGGGTGCCTACATGACTTCAAGCAGTTGTTCGATCGCGTGACATAGCCTGCGGAAAGAACGGGAGTTTCGATATGCCAGGTCTAGATCTATCTTCTGGCTAAGGGACGCTTGATGAGTCGTCTCCTTGTACGCCTGGCCAGCGGGCATTTGGCGCGTGAGCCATTGTTTGGGACTTGGTACATTCTCAGCATCGCAAGGTAGTACTGCGGCACTCGCGATACCATGATTCCCTCTGATTGTTTCCAAACTGGCTAGGAACCAAGACTCGTATGTACGATAAGCGCACACTACCTGTATGGGGTATCTTGCGCCGATCTGTTCACAGCGTTGGGAGAAATGTTGGGCCAATGTTACCGGGCATTCAGAGTCAGCATCCACAAGGATCAGAATCGCTCCACACTTGGGTTTGTTCTGTGCATGTAGCAGGAACTTTTCCAGCTTGTTCTTTAGCTTATCTAGCCCGTTTGCCTTGACTACCTTGCTTTTGCCTTCAGCCACAACGATGTCGTACCGATTGAACTTAGTAGAGATTATCCGATTCAGAAGCTCAGGCAGTGCACTAGCATCCCCATCGCCCTCAACTACAGGTACAATCGTGATCAAACTGCTACTCTCCTAGTGCTGCCGGTTCCAGACCTTCCATGCTGTGTAGTTCTCCCGGCGAGAATAGATCCTCTTTAACCGACTTCAGTTGATGATCTGCAATGATGCCCACCCTGGTGGCACTATCTTCCGTGGTCACCGCCCGAATACTCTCAATGGGCAGGCGGTCAATCAAGTCGGGGCTGTGGGTAGCCACCAGTACCTGTCCGCGCAGCGAGGCTTCCACCATGGTGTCTGACAAGACCGCCATTGCACCAGGATGGATGGCTAATTCGGGCTCTTCGAGGCAAATCAGTGATGGAGCAGGATCTTGAAACAGAGCGGTCAGCATAGCCAATAGCCGGATGGTGCCGTCCGACTCATGAGATAGATCAAACCAGGAACCCTTTTCGGTCCCCCCATCCCTCTCGTGGTTGATCTCCACTACATAGTAACTTCCAGCGGACTTAACTCTAATGTCTCGGACTCCAGGAACCGCAAAGGTCAAAGCATCTTTCAGGTCCGGGAGGAAGCGACCCTTACTGTGATTCATGTCCTGTAAGACAGACGCCAGATTCTCACCGCCAGCCGCCATAGGATGGCTCTCCGCCACTTTTTGAGGGTTACGAAGTAGATTAGGGAAAATGTGGTAAATCCAAACTTTGCCAAGAAAGTCTCTTGCTCTCTCTAGATTGGTGTGCAAGTGAAATCCAAGGCTGGACTGCATTGTGCCAGTTTGAAGTAGGTAAAATGCCAGCATCGAAGTATGTCTAAAGGCTTCCGGAGCCAACAGTTGGAGGTCTTGGCGGCCCGTATCCTTCACAAGGTGATTGATTATATCCGTGTGACCGTTCTTCTCTCCGCTCTCTTTAATCAGTCTCAATGCTCTCTTGAGACTGGGCTTAGTAAGAAGTCCATTAGTAATCTTGAACTCCGGTGGAAGATCATCCGATTCCAAAGGTTTTAGCCTAGCAATCTCCCGCTTGACCTGATACTCCCCATCACGCCGTCTGTTCAAGGCAAAAGAGTAAGTCAATGTCCCGTCCTGAGATCTGTATTCAAAGCCAATCTCAGGACCCAATATTCTTCCACTCGGAGACCTGCGCCCAATGGATTCTATCCCACCTCGTCGGCTAATCGCCGTTTCTAAACCCTCACGAGCTGTGTCACCTAAGAAGCACAATAGATCGAGCAAATTGCTCTTCCCAGAAGCATTGGGTCCCACCAGCACTGTCAGCGGCCCCAATTCAAGCTCTGCATATTCAATGCTGCGGAAGTTCTTGGCCCACACCTTTGTCAATGAAGGCCCGAATTCTGTCTCTTCCATCATGACTCTTACCTTAGTAGGTTACATCCCTTATCGGCAGTATAGCATTAGGCTAACCTGTATCGCAGGTCATGACCATATTGACTTTAGTTTCCCCAGAGACATCTCCTGGTTTGAGATGGTGCGCCTGTTCTGTAGCAGGTAGTCGCAGACGTATCTAGCTGCACTCCGAATTTGAGCGCCAACTGCCACCATGAAGAAAGTGGAAACTGTGCCCCACCACGTACCGCAAACTCAGTTTTCATTCCCCCTACTTGCGGGATTGACGGGAACATGCTACAGTATCTTACAATATGGGTATCGTACGCATTCTCAGAGAGGAGTGTGCCATGCGAATTCTATACTGGAAGAGAGCTATTTTGCTGGCAGCACTGGCGCTACTGGCCTCGCTGGTCATTGCATGTGGCGGCGATAGCGCCACGGACGAAGACAAAGATATACAAGAGGGTGACCAAGCACCCTTTAGAATTGGCGTGATGGAGTCGCTCACGGGCCCGGGCGAGACCTACGGCAGCGTGGCCTTGCAGGCGAAGCAGATGGCCGTGGATGAGATAAACGCCGCGGGCGGCATCAACGGCCGCATGCTGGAACTCATCGTGGAGGATTCCAAGTGCGCCGCGCAAGACGCCATTACGGCGTACAACAAGCTGACCGACGTTGACGGTGTCAAGATCATTCTCGGCACGTCCTGCAGCAGTGCGATGCTGGGCGCCGCGCCTTTGGCGGAAGCCGACGGTGTGATCCTTTTCTCCGGTTTAGCAACGAGCCCGGACATTGCCAACGCGGGAGACTACATCTTCCGCACGTCGATGAACGACGCTCAGTTGGGCATTGACGCCGGCAACGTCATGTGGGCGGACGGCGTCCGCAATTTGGCGACCATCTCCGAGACCACCGACTACGCCGAAGGTGTGCGCCGCACATCGGTTGCGCAGTTTGAAAAGCGCGGCGGTACCGTGGTTGCTGAGGAGCGTTACGGATCAGATACCACCGACTTCAGGACCCAGCTTACGAAGCTGATTGGCGAGAATCCCGATGCCCTGCTCATCGCCGCCCAGTCCGAGTTCACCGGCGGCACTGTCATCAAGCAGGTGCGTGAGTTGGGCTTCGAGGGCCAAATCTATGCTGACATCGTGCCGGTTGGGGCCACGGCGCTTGAGATCGCCGGTGATGCTGCCGCGGGTACCAAGGCCATCTTGCCGGACATCTCACCTAGCAACGCCAAGGGCCAGGAAGTGCTGGCCAAATTCCGGGCGCGCTACGATTACGTGACGCTGGCCTGGTACATAGGCTCGGTCTACGATGACATTTACATCACCGCCGAGTGCCTCAAGCAGACTAATGACGATCAAGACGCTGACGGCATGCGCGACTGCCTATACGCAATCACCTGGACCGGCGCTATCGGCGAGAATTACACCTTTGATGAGAACGGCGAGGTCGTCGGTCTTTCCAACGTGGTGGTGGAAGTCTTGCCCGTAGCCGAGCGGACAGAGGAGAACCAAGGCTACAAGGTTCTCGGCAGCGCGCCGACGGAGTAAGGCCACTGCAAATTGCATTTGCGGTGTGTTTACGGATCACCCGTGGATTGCGCGGTTTGCACTTACCACAAGACCGCTCATGATGAAGTGCTTGCCAAACCGTTCTTGCTTCGACAAGGACTTCGCGAAGCTCACTCAGCAAGAACGGTTTGGCGCTCTCCGTGTCAGCCTGGACCACTGCGTGCAGAACATGTGGACGCTCTGCGCTCCGCAATCACCGCTAAAGGTCTGTGCAGCGACCTTGCTTCCCTGAGATTCATTTTCGACTGCTCGTATTCCGGGTTAGTATATTCTACCGAATACTTGCCGGATTGACGCTAATGGTGTTAGAGTAACTACCCGATTAGATACCCTAGAGTATCCTCACAGAAAAGAGCGCAATGCGGCCCGTATCGTGGAAACGGTTTATTTGGCTCTGGGCGCTATGGCTGCTCGCTTTGCTTGTCATTGGCTGCGCCGCCGCGGACACGGAGCAAGACGCGCGAGGCGGTGAAAAAGGGCCCTTTAGGATAGGCGTGATGGAGTCGCTCACAGGCCCTGGCGAGACCTACGGCAATGTGGCCGTGCGCGCCAAGCAGATGGCCGTGGACGAAATCAACGCCGCAGGCGGCATCGATGGTCGGATGCTTGAACTCATTGTGGAGGACTCCCAGTGCAGCGCCAAGGAAGCGGTCACCGCTTACCGAAAGCTGACAGACGTAGATGGCGTGAAGATCATCCTGGGAACCTCCTGCAGCGGCGCCATGCTCGGAGTTGCCCCGCTGGCGGAGGCCGACGGGGTTATTCTGTTTTCAGGGCTGGCGAGCAGCCCGGACATCGCCAACGCGGGCGACTACATCTTTCGCACCCAGATCAGCGACGTTGAGGTCGGTGTCGCCACCGGTAACCTGATGTGGGCTGACGGCGTCCGCAGGTTGGCCACCATCACCGAGGCCACCGACTACGCCGAAGGCGTACGCCGCACCACGGTAGGTCAGTTCACTAAACTGGGCGGACAGGTGGTGTCCCAGGAGACGTACGCGTCCGACGTTACCGACTTCCGGACCCAACTAAGCAAACTGCTCGACGATGAACCGGATGCGCTTCACCTAGCGCCGCAGTCCGAGTTTGCGGCCGGAGTGATCATCAAGCAGGCGCGAGAGTTAGGCTATCAAGGCCCCATCTACGCCGAGACGGTGTCTGTGGGCACAACATCGTTGGAGATCGCCGGCGACGACGCCACCGGGATGAAAGCGATCACGGCGGACCTGCACCCCGACAATGCGAAAGCCCAAGAGGTCCTGGCCGACTTCCGGGAACGCTACGACTATGTCACGCTGCCGTGGCACCTCGGTTCCGCCTATGATAACGTGTACATCGCCGCCGAATGTCTCAAACAAACCGGCGACGACCAGGACGCCGACGGCTTCCGCGACTGCATGTACGAGATTACCTGGAGCGGCGCGATCGGCAACGACTACAGCTTCGACGCCGACGGAGAGGTGGTGGGCCTCTCCAGACTGGTCGTAGAGGTCCTGCCCATTGCCGAGAGAACGGCGGAAAACCACGGCTACAAGGTGTTGGGGAGCGCGCCGACCGAATAGGAGGAGCGTCTAGCGTCAATGAGGATGCCTAGCATGCCTGCAAGAGAGCCGCTCGCGCGTAACTCTTGCCGGACCCTTCACACCTTTATACTTCGGCAAGCGCAGGCTGAGCGGCCACAACGCCAACCGTCCTTTGGACATTTTTTGGCCGGAAACCGCAAGTATCCGGGCAAGCGGCTACTTGCTCCCTGTACTATTGGGTTGGCTAGCGCTCCGGACGAACTGACCATCGGGCGCGACATCGCCATTGCACGCATAGAATTGAATCGGCTAGTCAGGGAGCCTTTGGCAGAGACCGGCACGTCAGGTTCCGTGTGACCACTACACCTACGTAAAATCCGCTTAGAGAGAACGCACTTGATTGCCCAACGTCCTAGCCTGAATAACCTCCTGGCAATAGTTCTAGCAGCGGCCGCTGCGGCCTACGTCGGTTGGAAGATCAGCGAGTCTCCCGACCAAGCCCTGCAGTTTGCCTTCAACGGCTTGTCTGTGGGGGCGGTGTACGCCCTGCTGGCGATGGGGTTTACTCTGGTCTATAGCACCGTCTGGTTCTTTGATCTGTACTATGGAGCGGCGGCTGCGCTGGGCGCATACGGCGTATTCTACCTGCGGTCGCAAGAGACCCTCGGCGGGCTGTATGCGGTGAACAATGTATTCGTGAACGTCCTCTACGCCGCAGTGACCGCCGGCGTCGTGGCCTGGGCACTCTACGAAAGCATGTATCCCCGCATTCGATCGCGTGTTAATCGATCCATTCTGTATGGCGTCGGCGGAGTGCTCGCGGCTGGGGCAGGAGTCTACACGGGCTTCGTGCTTACGTATCCTAAAGACTTGCACCTCACCCTTAGCCCCGTGATCGGCATCGGGGTGGCTGCAGCTCTGACCTGGGCACTGTATCAGGCCTATCAAGGCATCGTTGCCGGCCGCATCTTGCTGGCAGCTGTCAGCGTCACCGGCGCTGCGGCAGCGGCTTTGGGAGCGTACTGCGGCTATCTCATCGCCAATGCTCCCGACTCGAAGCTCTATCTGAGTTGGGGAGTCTCCTGCTTCCTGGCGGGAGTCGTCGGCCTTGCCCTCTACCGCGGCCTGTACGTGTACATGCGGGAACGGTCGCGGTCGCCGCTGATCATGTTGGTTGCAACGCTTGGCATCCTGCTGGCAATCACCGCCTTTACCAGCATAGTTTTCGAGAGCACGCCGCGTCCCCTGCCTGAAGCCCTCGGCAGCGATCCATTGACCATCGCCGGGGCGAGCATCAAAGGCTTCAACATGTTCACCGTCGGCGTCGCGCTTTTGGGCTTCTTGTTCTTGCAGTTTTTGCTCAAGCAGACCGCGTTCGGCAAGGCGGTGCGGGCCATCGGCGACGATGAAGAGGTCTCGAAGGTGGTGGGCATAAACACCACCACAGTGATCGCCGTTGTATTCTTCATCGGCGCAGTCTATGCGGCTTTGGCTGGTATCTTGAGCGGTCACGATACGGCTATACAACCCCGGATGGGGCTGCTGCTCCTCCTAAAAGGCTGGATCGCGTCCGTGGTCGGCGGTATTGGCAACCTGCAAGGCGCCATTGTTGGCGGATTCGTGCTGGGAATGATCGAACAATTCGGCATCTGGGACTTGGCGGGTGAGTGGCGGGACGTCATCTCTTTCGTACTCTTGATTCTGTTTCTATCGTTCTGGCCCAAAGGCCTCTTGCCGAGGAAGTAGAAGCGCATGCAACCGGACACACAAAGCAGCGGAAAGCCCACGCGGCTTCTTGGCAATCCACAGGAATTCCTGGCAGCCGCCAAGAGCAATGTGGAACTGTGGGCTAATCTGCTGATCATCGCGTGGGCGCTTGGTTTCATGCTGTGGCAGGGAGTCGGATTCGCCATCACGGTGGGTACCGTCTTTGCGATCTGGGCGATTCTGGCAGTCAGCCTGAACCTCGTTGTGGGGTTTACCGGCCTACTCTCAGTGGGCCACATCGGCTTCTTTGGCATCGGCGCCTACACGGTCGCGATCCTCACGTCGAAAGCTGAGTACGACCAACTGCGCACCGAGGCTATCCCTACCTTTGGTTGGCCCTTCTTTGCGGCGCTGCCTGTGGGCGTACTGCTCGCCGGGGTCATTGCCATTGCCGTAGGCGTGGTCTTCAACCGGTTTCGGGACGATATCTACGTCCTTGTTTCGTTCGGCTTCGCTATCATCAGCTTCAACGTTTTCTTGAATTGGCGCGGCCTCACCCGCGGCGCATTCGGCATTCATGAGGTAGCCCGGCCTGCGATAGGCGGGTTCACGCTCGACGGAGAGCTAGAGTTCCTCCTGTTCATCCTCGCGTTTCTCGCATTCATCGTGCTGCTTTCCTGGCTCATCGTGACATCGTCATTTGGGCGGGTACTGACCACCATCCGTGAGGACGAGGAAGCAATTGCGGTCTTTGGTTACCAAACCACCCACTACAAGCTGGCGGTCTGGACCATTTCAGCTATGATGGCGGGTCTGGCCGGCGGGCTCTTTGCGAGTTGGACGACCTTCGTAGACCCAAACTCTTTCATTCTCCTGGAATCCATGCTGCTCGTTGCCATCGTAATCCTCGGCGGGCTGGCCACCATCTGGGGCTCGCTGCTGGGCGCCATGGCCTTCGTGCTGCTGGAAGAGGGTATGCGCTTCCTGCCGTTTCTGCCTACCGTTCACGTCGGTCAGGCCCGGCTCGTCGTGCTGGGCATTCTGTTAGTGCTGCTGATGCTCTTCCGGCCCCAGGGCCTGGTTGGGAGGTACAAGCTATGAGACCCGGTTCAGAGAAAATCGACGACCACTACGTCATACAGACGGATAGTATCTCGAAACACTTTGGCGCCGTGCGAGCGGTGCGGAAGCTCTCCATTTCCATTCCCAAGAAGGGCTTAACCAGCATCGCCGGGCCGAATGGATCGGGCAAGACCACGCTGGTGAATCTCCTCAGCGGCGTGCTGCCCCTGGACGGAGGCATTGTAGTTATAGACGGTATCAGCCTGAAAGTGGTGAAAGCCCACGAAAACCCGGCCCACGGCCTGACCCGCACGTTTCAAGAGGTACGGCTCTTCGACCAGGTCACCGTGTGGGATAACCTCATGGTGGTCTTGACCGAGCGTCGGCTCTTTCCCGCTCTGCTTGAGCGGGTAAAGCCGGTGCAACGGGATAAGGTGCGCGGCATTTTAGACATTGTCGGCCTGTGGGAAAAGCGGGATGCCCTCGCCATGAACCTGTCCTACGGTCAGCGCAAACTACTGGAAATCGGCCGCGCCATGGCCATGGAGGCGGATATCTACCTCTTCGATGAACCCTTTGCCGGCCTCTTTCCCGAGATGGTGGAGAAGGTGAAAGGAATTATGAACCGCATGCGGGAACAAGGCGACACTATCGTCTTCATCTCCCACAACATGGATATCGTGCGCGAGCTTTCCGACCACCTTATCATCCTGGATAGCGGCAGCCTCCTCGCGGAAGGCGCCGTCGACGAGGTCTTGAGCCGACCGAAGGTAATCGACGCGTACTTGGGCGTGTAGAACAGAATCGACCCAATCCAGACGGAATCTTGATGCTAGTGGATACATCGTGGTAGCAAGTGCCGAATACAGGCGGATACCTGAAGCTAGCAATAGCCAAGAAGTGTTCTATGAAAATTGCTGACAAGTGCCTGATACTGGCGATTTCCTGATACGGTAGATGCGTAGCCCTAGTTGAATCCCAAGCTCCGATCCTGTTCCCTCTCCATGAGGGAGAGGGCTAGGGTGAGGGTGTACCATTAGAGCAAATACAGCTTGAAGAGCTACTAGCCGCGTTCCCCGGCTGAGCGCCCGTGGATTTCAACGCAGGACAACCCAATGGACACACCGGAAGAGAAAACCGAAGCGCAGATCCCCAATCCGCCCGCTGCCGCCGACGCGCACGGCCCAGCCGCCAATGGCGCGCCGATCCTCGAGCTCTCCGGCATATCCGTGCACTACGGGGCCGTGGTCGCTCTCGATGAGGTTTCGTTGGGCGTAAGCAAGGGTGAGGTCGTGGCCGTGATGGGCCCTAACGGCGCCGGCAAGTCTACGGTGCTCAAGGCCGTCATGGGTCTTGCGCCCGTCGTGGCCGGTGAGGTCCTGTGGCGGCGGAAGCGACTGGCGGCAAAGACCCATGAGATCGTGAAAGAGGGCATTGCCTTCGTCCCACAGGGCAGGCGCGTCTTCACGCACCTCACCATAGAGGAAAACTTGGAGATGGGCTGCCTCTCCTTGAAAGACAAGGCGGAAAAGAATCGCCGTCTCGACGAAGTGATGCGGATCTTCCCCATCCTGCAGAGCAAGCGCCGCGACCTGGCCAGCCAAATGTCCGGCGGGCAGCAGCAGATGCTCGCCCTGGGCCGCGGCCTCATGGCGGCTCCCGATGTGCTCCTGCTGGATGAACCGACCCTGGGCCTCGCGCCTATCGTCGTCAAAGAGGTCTTTGAGCGAGTGTCTGAAATCAGCGAACGGCTCAAGACGACCATCGTGATCGTCGAGCACAACATCAAGGGCGTCCTCGACATAGTAGACCGCGCCTACGTGCTGGATAAAGGCCGCATCGTCTTCACCGGCACCCCCGAATCCATCCGCTCCACCGACATCCTCACCCAAGTCTTCCTCGGCAAATCCGGCGCGAGTTAATTGAGTTCGATTATATCCTGGAAGAGAAGACTTGGTTTGATCTCGTACTTGGCTATATCTACAGGAACCGGCAATTTGGCGAACGTCAATCTCACAAGAAAACAACAGGTCGTTCTTAACTGGATCAACGAAGAGTTAGATCTGCCGGTATTTGCGGAGGCCTACGGAATGGCTATCCATTCCCTAAATGCCAAAACCCCAGGTTACATTACGATCATTGCTCACGTAGGAAGAGATTTCGCAAACTATCTGGCTCGGACTGTTGCAGGCACTGATGGGGGACGAGTGCAATACAAGCAATTAACTGAAACCGTAAAGAAAAAGTGGAAGGACGAATGGGGGGGTCGCGGGATCAATTCCACAAGAGGCGACTTTGGAGAAAGCGATGACGCGGGAGGTCACTTGGTTACCTTCGAAGCCTGTGCAAAGGTAAGGGAACTGCTTGTAGAACATGACACCGGCGCCGAAAGGAACGACCTAAACAACTACCTGTTCTTTAGGACATTCTTGGACTATGACGATATTGACAGAATCCCTGGGAATCTATTGGACGAGTGGAAAGAGGCTAGAAGTTGGTTTGTAAAGTTCGCACATTGCCGGAAACGCCCCTTCTCCGCAGAAGAACGACTTAAGACCGAAAAGCACTTTAAAACGCTTCAATCGATGCTATACGCTGCAGCAAGTAGCGCATATGAGCGAATAAAGGGGATGAATGAAATCCTGGAAGACACCAACAGCTGAAACAGTAGACAGCGCCTTGGGGTCGGCAAAGAGGGAAATTGACCGGCAATTCTTCTTCTCGCGTCTCAACAATCCCTTGTGGATTCAACCACTTTCTGACCGCGGCTGCTTCACTTCTCCCCCAAACGCTCTTACACTCCCTGACGGTTCTGTTCAATTCCCCTTTTGGCCAGAGCTTCAATATCTCAGGAATATCGCTAAGTGCCGTCCGGAAGAGGTTGTTGAGATCTTGTCAGGTATACCAAGAGTCGATAACCCAAATATCTATAGCGTTGTGTTGGAGATAGCACTAGAGCTGCCTGGAAAACAATCAGCAAGACTCAAGGACAAGATGCTCGAATATACAGAGCTAGAATTTCAGACCATGGCTCACAGATACTCGAGCCTGTTAGCCTACTGGACGACAGAAGAGGAAACCGACGCCGCACTTTTGCTTGCAACTAAATTAATCGGATTCTTGCCTGATCGCAAAGATAGCGAAAAGCGCAGTCGATACAAGGAAGATTCCGATGGCTTGTTAACCTATCTCGAACCTGTCCCGCGGTTTGAGAGCTGGGACTACCGCGAAATACTGACTAGAGGTATCCGGCCTCTAATCGAGAAGGAACCGTTCAAGACAGCTTGCATCCTGATTAGTGCCGTGGCGAGGATGACATATCTTGGCATGCACCAAGATCTAATCGAAAGAGACGGAGACGAAGACTACTCTGAAGTCTGGTATCCACGGCTCAGAGGCAAGTACGAGGGCTATGGCGAACCCGAGGAGCTACTCATCTACACGATGACCTCTGCCTGCGAGCAAGTATATGAAGAAGATCCGGATTCTATTGATGCCTTAGATGAACGACTTCGAAAGCAGCGGTGGAAGCTCTTCAAGCGCCTACGACAACATCTCTATGTGCACTATCCGACAGAGCAAACCAAACCTTGGATTCAACAGATGATAAACTCGCACGACGACTACCGGCGTTCTGAACACCACTATGAATTCCACCTGATGGTACAAAGCGCAATTGAGCACTTTGGCGAAGAATTACTGACGGAACAAGAGCGCAAATCAATCTTCGACCACATACTCCTTGGACCATCTAAGGAGGCTTTCAAGGAGCACTACGGTGAACGATTTACTGAGAGCTTGTTTGCGGTGCGTCAGCGCCACTTTCATCGGATGCAACTCAAACCGTTTGGTTCCATTCTCTTTGGGAAATACCTGAATTACTTTCAAGAGCTAGAAGCTGAAGCAGACAATCAGATTACTGATGAAGACTATTCCCCGGTCAGTGAACCCGAGGCAAGAACCATTTCGCGCGGAAGTCCAATCTCACCTCAGGAGCTCGCAGCTAAGAGTGATCAGGGAATACTTGACTACATAAATGCTTGGCAAGAAGAGCGACCTTACGAGGTTGACGAGGACGGTTCATTCGTAGATATCAGTATTGAAGGGCTGGCCGAGGCGTTTCAAACCGCTTTCATGGAGAGCATTCTGCCTAATTCTGA
Source organism: Chloroflexota bacterium (assembly GCA_965221905.1). Lineage (GTDB taxonomy): Bacteria > Chloroflexota > UBA11872 > VXOZ01 > VXOZ01 > VXOZ01. Next base: position 642,302 of record OZ244922.1, on the reverse strand, counting down.
CCGATTCGGATTCTGGATGGACAATCGGGATCGGATTGAACGTCCCATCTATGTGCGGGCAATTATTGAAGGAATGGCGAAGCGCATAGAAGAAAAGGACTTCGTCAGACTAGACGAGTGTTTAGAATTCTGCGAATGGGTGCTTTCGCATCCTGATCAAGAATACGAGCACGATTTTAGTCGTGGCGAACAGTCAAGGTCCAATCCCAGTTGGGCTAGAGCACGCCAAGCAGTAGGACATCTCGTACACACCTGCACAAAGAAGGAGGTCAATGCGCCGATAATTGCTAAAGCGCGCTTGGCGGGACTCCTTGAGATGCTGTGTACACAGTTCGATTGGCGATTAGACAAGGATAATCCAGAATTCTTTGGAAGCAATGATTACCTCACTACAGCTATAAACAACACTCGCAGTCGTGCACTCGAGTACCTGATGGAATTCGGTCTTTGGCTCCAGAGAATCGACCCGGACACCGACTTTGGCGAGGTCAAGACAGTTCTATTGAAGCGCTTCGCTATCGAGAGAGATTTACCCCTGACGTTGCCGGAGCGTGCAATCCTTGGTGCAAACTACGTACGTCTACTTGGTTTCGATGAAACTTGGGCACTGGATCACAAGTCAGACATCTTTCCCCAGAAGAGGCCAGATGACTGGCAGGTGGCATTCGGCAGTTACTTACGTAGATTTGGCCCCAATGTCCGGGCATTTGAAGAACTTGGCAAGGACTACGAATTCGGAGTCCAGCAGTTGACCAAAATCAAGGGACGAGACGAATCTGATAGAGAGTTCTCAGACTATCTCGGCCAGCATCTGTTCATGTATTACCTTTGGGATTTGTATCCGCTCAAAGGTGAGGATAGTCTCTTGGAGCGCTATTATTTGGGCACGGAACACGACCGCAAGCGCTGGTCGAACTTAGTCGACCACCTTGGACTCAAACTTGAGAATACAAAGGAGGACTTGCCGGAAGACTTGAAATGTAGGTTGGTTGAATTCTTCGAATGGCGGCTAGAATTAGGAGATTCTGACGAATTAGTTCACTACTCCGCTTTGCTAAAGGCCAATTGCCTGGAAGCAGAGTGGCGCTTGAACGCATTCTCAAGGGTCTTGGACGCTACCAGAGGATCTACTTTCCAGGCGGTTTCGATAGTTGCCAAAGCCTTGGAAGAGATGCTGCCAGGGCATACGACCAAGGTGGTTGAGTGTTTTGCAAAGCTAACCGACACTCCCAATGACTCTACTTTCTATGTTGGGACTGAGACAGCAAAGCGCATCATTCGAGCGGGCTTTGATAGTGGCGATGAATACGCAAAGAGTAATGCCACCCGCGCCCGTGAAAACTTACTGCGCAAGGGCTACTTCGATCTATTGAATTTAGATGATTGAGGTCAACTGACCCTAGTTGATTACTACCGCTTCTTGGCCGACGATGCTGATTTGTTGGGCTACTGCGCCGGCGACGTCGCGGTAGATGGCGGCCAGGGGTGAGTCGGGTTGGATAGCCGTAATCGGCTTGCCGTTGTCGCCGCCTTCGCGGATGGCGACGTTTAGCGGCACCTCGCCGAGGAAAGGCACGCCCATCGCTTCAGCCGCTTGGCGCGCGCCGCCGTGGCTGAAGATTTCCGTGCGTTCGTCGCAGCGGGGGCAGAGGAAGTAGCTCATATTCTCCACGATGCCCAAAATCGGCACGCGCAGTTGTTGGAACATGCCGATGGCCTTGCGGGCGTCGGCCAGGGCCACGTCCTGCGGGGTGCAGACAATCACAGCGCCCGCGCCGGGGATGGACTGCGCTAAGCTGAGAGGCGCATCGCCGGTGCCGGGCGGCAGGTCCACCACCAGGTAGTCGCGCTCGCCCCAGTGCACGTCACTGAGAAACTGCGTGAGCAAACGATGAACAATTGGCCCGCGCCAGATCATGGCCTGTTCCGGCTTGATGACGAATCCGGCGGACATGAGCGTAATGCCGTAGGCCTCAGCGGGGATCACCTTGCTGCCCGCGCCCCGCAATTGCGCCTCCGATCCCATCATCATGGGGATATTCGGGCCGTAGACGTCGGCGTCCAGCAACCCCACCGTAGCGCCGGTCTGCGCCAGCGCGATTGCCAGATTCACGGCGGTGGTGGACTTGCCGACCCCACCCTTACCGCTCCCAACGAAAAGCACGTTCTTCACGTCCGTCAAGAATTCCGCCGATTCGGGGGACATGCGCTTGGCCACTTCCGACCGCGTATCGATCTCCACGGCCTGTACGCCGGGCACGGCCATCAGCGCCTTCCGACACTCGTTTTCCAGGTGCTCCTTCATCGGGCACGCGGGGGTAGTCAATACTAACTGAAAGGCCGCCGTGCCTTTCTCGTAGGTCATTTCACGCACCATGTTCAGCGTAACGATGTCTTTATGCAGATCGGGGTCCTGCACAACGCGCAGCGCGTTAACCAAGTCGTCAGTCTGGGGGGTTCCGTTTACAGCCATGTTCTAAAGCCTCTCAATTCTTGTACTTGCCGAAAGTATGATACTGGTGGGAAACAGTCTCTTTGGCGACCTTTGCACATCTCAACTAAGCGGGCAGGATCGAAGGGTAATGGATAGAGTCCATCCTCACCCCCGTATCAAGTACGGGGCAGGCTCTAGCCCTTTCCATTGAGGGAGAGGGGACTCTGCACATTCGACCCAAGTTGTGCAAAGGTATCCATTGGGAAAGCCAAGAGCCCCGTCCCTTGCGGCGCGCCACGCCGACTCCCGCCTGTGACGCCGCCGCATTACTTCATTTGTTGTAGTATTGCTCAATCTTTACGGTAGCACTTTGGAAATCGCGGTGTAAAGTCTCGCCGGCGTACTGGGCTTCTTGGCATGGCAAGACTCTAGAGACTGCCAGTAGGGATTCTCAACTGAAGTATAAAGCTCGAGGCCCTATCTCATGGCATAAGGCGAGTGGGCGGCTACACCAGCGTTTCCACAGGATGCGGAGTACACTCGACCAGTGGCGGGGCTTGCGCGGGGTCGGTGCCCTCGTTTGCAACTCCCTTTCCACAGATGGTGAATCTAACCGGGGCTTGCGGTGCCCATTCATGCCACTTCTGCACATTGCTGCTACTATTGGCAATTGAATATCTGTGGTGGGAGGCTTGAAAGTTGCTGAAGGCACGCAGGCGGCGTTATATGAGGAGGCGCGTGAGGGGCATTTTGCGCGGGCGCACTCTTGTCCTTCTCACTATCGCGCTACTCATTGCTGTTGTAGCGCAGCGGACGTGTGGCAATCCAGACGGTACCTCCCCCATTGTCTCGGTTGTGGACGGCGATACTATCAAAGTACGCATGCGTGGCGTAGTCGAGTCTGTGCGCTTGATCGGCATAGACGCGCCGGAAACGAATGCGCCGGGGAGGCCCGTACAGTGCTTTGGCCCTGAAGCCAGCGCCAAGGCCAAGGAGTTGCTCGCTGGAAAGGCGGTGCGCTTGGAATTCGACGCGTCGCAAGGCCGGCGCGATCGTTACGACCGGCTGCTGGCGTTCGTGTGGGTGGGCGACGTGCTCTTCAACGAGTGGATGGTTCGCCAGGGCTACGCGCGGGAGTTCACGTACAGTGTGCCGTACCGGTACCAGCAGATGTTCCAAGCGGCGGAGGCAGAGGCGCGCGCCGTAGGACGAGGGCTGTGGGCCGCCAACACCTGCGGGGGCGGGCTGTAGCTTGGCTTCAGATAGTAACGCGGGGAATGCAGCAAACCCTCGTCCGGCCCGCCACGTATTTCCTTTGAATGAATAGCCCCTGAATGCGTGCGCGAGCAATTAGAACCCAATTGCCGTTCATGGTTCGACAAGCCTTTGCTGAGCTAATCGAAGCGCTCACCACAAACGGACCAATATACACCCCAATAAATTTACACCCCATTAGGTGAAAATTGGAAGGCTGTAGGGGCGGTTCGCGAACCGCCCCTACAGCCTTCCAGGAGAACCAGACTCCGTTCGTCCTTATATCTTGGAAAAGGGAGATAGAATGGGAGCAGGCGTGGCAGACCGGTTCGTCCTAGGTCTGGCAGACCGTGGCTCAGAGTGGTCGCCACACCTGCCGAGCTCCCCCAGAGCCCGAACAGTTACCGGGACACGAAGTCCGTATCCGTAAGGCAGGGACTGCATGGGAGCGCCAGCCATAGTATAGCAGGAGGGAGGCAATGGCAGTGTACGTGGGGATCGATGTATCGCAAGACCGGCTTGACGTGGGAGTAGCTGACGAAGCGCAGTCGTGGTGGGTTGGGAACGATGCGGCAGGGATAGAGGAGCTGCGGGAGCGTCTGCTTGCATTGGCGCCGCAGGGCGTGGTGTTGGAAGCGACGGGTGGGCTGGAGAGCGCGGTGGCAGGAGAGTTAGTGGCAGCGGGGCTGGAGGTGACGGTCGTGAACCCGCGGCAGGTGCGGGACTTTGCGCGCGCCACGGGACGGTTGGCGAAGACGGACGCGATAGATGCAGGCATGCTGGCGCGCTTTGGAGAAGCGGTGCAACCGGAGGCGCGCGCACTGCCGGACGCGCAGACGCAGGAGTTGCGGGGCTTGGTAGCGCGGCGGCGGCAGGTGGTCGCGATGCTGACTGCCGAGTGCAACCGTCTGCCCCGGGCCACCAAGCGGGTTCGTCCCCAGATCAAGTCCCACATTGCCTGGCTGCGGCGGCAACTCGATAGCCTGGACCAGGAACTGGCGGCGCTCGTCCAAACCAGCCCGCTGTGGCGTGCCCGTGAGAACCTGCTGTCCAGCGTACCGGGAATTGGCCCGGTTACGGCTACCTGCTTGCTGGCAGAACTCCCGGAACTGGGCAGGCTCAATCGCAAGCAGATTGCCGCGCTGGTGGGGGTCGCTCCCCACAACCGGGATAGCGGCACCTACCGGGGCAAGCGCAGCGTCTGGGGCGGCAGAGCCCCGGTGCGCGCCAGTCTCTACATGGCTACCTTGGTCGCAACCCGCTTCAATCCGGTGATCAAAATCTTCTATGACCGACTGTGCGCCGCAGGCAAACCCAAGAAAGTGGCCCTTACCGCCTGCATGCGCAAGCTGCTCACCATCCTCAACCGCATGCTCAATACACAGTCGCCCTGGAAACCAACCACCGCACCTTGACACCCAAGACAGTTTCTGAGCCTGTCGAAGGATGAACGGAGCCTAGTTAATCCCGCACCCTTAGAATTCACCGCCAGGTTCTCTCATCCGCGTCTTCCCACTCTACGCGAGATCGCTTCACCTTCCGGAATCTGCACGTCAGCTAGCAACTCTCTGCACCTCAGCCAGCAACTCGCCGCAGCGCGCGGCCACCCGCTCAGCGATTGCATTCACAATCATCTCACCGAGCTCGGGTGAAGCGTGCACAGACGGGTCTTCACCGCCGACGCCTTGCTCTTTCATGGTGAGGTCCGTGCGGTAGCGGCTGATGTCGGTGAGTTCAGGATGCAGGTGCCAGAAGATCGAGGTCTCCCATTTCGCGGCATGATCGCCCGTGTACCCGAGGTCTTTCACCACCTCATACTCCGCCAGCACCCAGACCTGTAGGTGGGGATGCTGCTGCTGATACCACTCGCCCACCTCCTTGAGCGCGCGCACGTGCAGAGGTCCGTAGTGCCCGGTGATGATGACGATGACCTTGAAGCCTTCATCGTCCAGTTGCTCCAAGTACTCGCGCGCCAACGTGCGCACGGTCTCATCGCGGAACTCCAGCGTGTGCTTAAAACCCGCGTGGGGCTTCATGGTCTGAAAGCCGCACCACACCACCGGCAGCGAGATTGCACCAGCCGCCTCGGCGCAGCGGTCGGCGATGCCCTGCGCTTTCAACGCGTCTTGTCCGACCGCCAGGTGGTAGCCGTGCCACTCTAATGCGCCCCAAGGCAGAATGGCGATGGGCCGCGTCTGCAATTGCTGTTCGATCTCCGCCGGCAGCATCCGCTCATACTTCATGGGCCACCTTCCCTCTTGGTACACGCCCCCAGTTGGCTTAGTCCAGCGCTTCTTGTCCCACTACCTGCGCCAGCGCCGCGGGCAAGCTGTCGATGTCTTCCGGAGTCACGCGGTCCTTCACCCGATAGTCGGCCTTGCGCACGATCTCGCTCATCTGCTCGCGTACAGCAGCGATGCGTTTCTCCTGCACACGCAATAGCAGGTCTGTCGCGTCGCGCGAGGGTCGCGAAACCAGAGCGGCGCGCAAGTGGAGCAAGCAAAGGCCGTCCGAATCTGTATAGGCTTCCTGAGCCTCACGATCGCCGCGCAGGGTCTCGACCAACAATCCTAGATAGCGCTGCTCGGCATTGCTCTGCGCATCACAGCCCAGGCACGTGCCCTGAGGCGTAAGCCGCTTGCGCGCACGCGCAGCCAGGCTGCGCAAGAAGCCCTGCTGATCTTTAGAGGAGGCGATTTGCTGGGACGCCTCGCCGAGAATGTCGAAGTAGGTCAGAGCAGTGCCCAACGGGCTGTGTTCGTGGAAGAGTCGCCAGGTATGATGATGGCAGAAGCCCTTTGCCGCCCGCACCAGCTCCCGGATCTCGATGTCGTTGACGTGCTCGTAGGAATATGTCTCCAGAAAGCGGTCGCCGCTGCGGATAGCCAAGCGGCAGACGGGACACGCCGGCTGGCGGATCGCCTCTAAGAGTTCATAATAGGGTGTGTGCTTATCCATGGGCCACGCAGTTTCAATTGTAATCAAGTCTGGCAAGAGCTCGAGGCAAGACATCCCGTATAGAATAGCATGGACATCGCTCATCGACGCTGAGCTGTGGAGTAACGATTTTCGCGAGGTTTCTGACGAAAAGCATCAACCACAGCCATTCGGGAGGCAAACGCCATCGCTTGCGCAATTCAGCACATAGCTTCGTAACAACGTTTTACTATCGATTGAGGAGGACAAACCCGCATGCAGACGTATGAGATTGCCGAAATTGGCGGCGACGGAATCGGACCGGACGTCATCGCCTCGGGGAAACAGGTGCTCGACGCCGCCGGTGCCTTAACCGGTAGTTACTGGCTCAACTACACCGACTTTCCATGGGGCTGCGAATACTATCTGCAGCATGACCTCATGATGCCGGCGGACGCGCTGCAGACGCTGGAACAGTTCCGAGCGATCTATCTCGGCGCGGTGGGCTTCCCCACGGTACCCGATCACATTTCGCTCTGGGGCTTGCTGCTCCCGATTCGCAAGGCCTTTCGGCAATACGTCAACCTGCGTCCCATCAAGCTGCTTCGTGGTATTAACGGCCCTCTGCGCGACAAGGGGCCTGAAGATGTCGACTTCGTCTGCGTGAGAGAAAACACTGAGGGCGAGTACTCCGGCGTAGGCGGCCGTGTGCACGTGGGCACCGATCACGAAGTGGCGTTGCAGTCCATCGTCTTTACGCGCACTGCCGTGGAGCGCATCATTCGCTACGCCTTCGACTATGCCCAAACCCACGGGCGCACCGGCGTCACGAGCATCACCAAGTCCAACGCCATGCAGTACAACATGGTCTTCTGGGACGAGGTTTTCTTGTCTGTGGCACAGGATTATCCTGACATTGCAACCAGTAAGTACCACGTAGACGCTGCTGCTGCCCGGTTCGTGACCAGTCCTGAATCATTCGACGTAGTGGTCGCCTCGAATCTCTTTGCTGACATCCTCACCGACCTTGGCGGCGCGCTGCAGGGGAGCTTGGGTCTGCCGCCCAGCGCCAATATCGATCCTACCCGACGTTACCCGGGCATGTTCGAGCCGGTGCACGGCTCCGCGCCGGATATTTATGGCAAGAACATTGCCAATCCGCTGGCGGCTATCTGGGCAGGCGCCATGATGCTGGACTACCTGGGCGAGCACGAAGCGGGAGAACTCGTCATGAATGCCATGGAAGCGGTAACGGCAAGCGGCGGCGTGCGTACTCCCGACTTGGGGGGAACCGCCACCACCCAAGAGGTCACCGACGCCGTGGTGCAGGCTCTGCGCGGCATGTAAGGCAGTCTCAGTTTTCTCTTGGCGAAGAGTGGCACAGGCCCCACACGAAAGATAGGTGTGTCGAATTGGGCTATTCGTCTCCGGTAGGGCAGGTTTGTAACCTGCGTCCAATGCCCCAAGTAGTTGGGTAAGAATACTAACTCGATTGACTTCTTGGTACCGTAAGGCAGAGTCTGCCACTTTGCATTGAGAATGCGCCACCCGTTCATTCCCTCATACAGCGCCTCAACTCCGTCATCTCTCGTCGATTCCGTCGACTCCGTCATTCCCGCGAAAACGGGAACCCATCTTCCCTGCATGCTGTTGAATCCAGCCCCTCCCGCGAACGGCGCAGCCTCTGGTTTACGGCGGCAACTCATCAACCGTCCGCCACTCTACTCCCCATCCCAGTGACCGCTCTGCCTTTAGGTCCGGCAACTCCGGCGGATATAATGGAAGTAGTACCCCCGCAACCGAAAGAGAGGCACTCATGCGGAAAATCCTTGCTGTTGTCCTCGGCGTGCTTGTCGCCAACGTTGTCTTCTTTCTTGGAAGCGTCGCGGCAGACCGGTTCTATCCCACGCCACCGGAATTGATGGACCCCCAAACGCCTGAAGCCACGGCGTTGCGGGTAGCTGCCGCTGAGACGAACGGCCTGATGCTGGTGATACTTGCCGCTGCCCTGGGTGGACTGGTGGGCGGCTTTATTGGGGCCAAGGTGGCAAAGGGGAGCGCTCTTGCCGTCACCAGCGCCATCGGCGGACTGCTATCCCTTTGGGGCGTTTACTCATTCTATGTCTTTTATCCCGCAAAATTATGGTTCCCCATCGGCATGCTCGTTGCGTTTCTGGTTTCCACTTTTCTTGGCGGCCTTGCGGCGAAGCGCGCTCGACATGTGAGTTAGGATGTTCGAGCTCAGTCTAATCCACTTCTCCGATTGAGTCAGAAGTCATTCGTGAAAGTACAGGCTACTTCGTTGACAGATTCGTGAACTCAGCGCATACCTGGAATGGAGAAGACGTTCAATGCCGTCATTCCCGCGAAAGCGGGAATCCATCTTTGCTCTATGCCTGGACATCGGCCCCGCAACAAGCACGGGCAGGGATTTCGCCGGAATTGTAAATGTCAGGTAATTCGCTGACAGTAGTGGAACTTCAAACAACAGGAGATGATGTCCTAGTATTGGCTGTCTTACGCGATAGGTTGCTCCAAGCACGAGAAGTGTTTGCACATGCATCAGAGACGAACATGGCAGGCGGCAGGAGAACCGTCACTCCGGCGAAAAGCCTGCCCCGTACTTGATACGGGGCCGGAGTCCAGGGGGTGCAGCGAAGATGGATTCCGGCTTGCGCCGGAATGACGGAGTTGCACGTCTTCTGCCAGCCATGGTTTCAATTGTAATTATTGAACTGTCAACGAATTAGTCAACACGCACAAGAATGACGTTTCAAGCGCCGCTCAGGACGTCTGTCCTTGACAAGTGCACTCACGGCGCGTTTCAGCGCTACCTAGTTGTTCCGGCAGTCGAAACCTAGCCGTTGCTTCTTGTAATTTCATGCATCCATTCCGTCAGCGTTTTTTTTAACTCTTGCCAGGGGCTGGAGCATCCAATCTTTGCCCGCAGTATATAATCGCTTGTGAAACCTTCACAGCAATTGAAGTCCTTTACCAATTTCGAGACCAGAGGAGCAGGTGATGGCGACGGTACAAACGTCAGAAGAAGCGCTGCAAACGCTGCTAAACCGGGGCGTGGTGGACGCGGTGGTGCGGGCTGACCTGGAAAAAATGCTGCGGGCGGACAAACCGCTGCGCATCAAGTTCGGCGTGGACCCCAGCCGGCCCGACCTTCACCTGGGCCATGCGGTGGGCTTCCGCAAAATCCGGCAGTTCCAGGAGTTGGGGCACCGCGTGATCATAATTATCGGCGACTGGACCGCCCGCATCGGCGATCCGTCGGGTCGCTCCGCCACGCGCCAGATGCTCAGCGCCGAGGAAGTGCAGGCCAATGCCCAGACCTACCTCGACCAGATGGGCAAGATCGTGGACGTGGACAAGATCGAGGTTGCCTGGCAAACTTCCTGGTTCGAGGATTTCGCGCTGGAAGACGTGGTGCGCCTCTGCGCCAAGTACACCGTGAACCGCATGCTCGACCGCGACGACTTCTCCACGCGCTACCGGGGCGGTCAGGCCGTTTCGGTGGTGGAGTTTCTCTACCCGCTGCTCCAGGCGTACGATTCGGTTGCCATCGAAGCCGACGTGGAGCTCGGCGGCACCGACCAGTACTTCAATTTCCAGGTGGCCCGCGACATCATGTCGGCCCACGGCCTGCCGCCGCAGCAGTTTCTCACGTGGCCGCTGCTGGTCGGCACCGACGGCACGCGCAAGATGAGCAAGAGCTACGACAACTACGTGGCTATCACCGACGAGCCGAACGATATGTACGGCAAGGTGATGTCGCTCACCGATGCCGTAATGCGCGACTATTTTGAAACGCTAACGGATATTCCGACGCCGACGTTGGAAGAGACGTTTGCCGACATGGCCGCCGAGCGGCGCAATCCCCGCGACGTTAAGGCCCTCCTCGCCCGCGAGATCGTGACCCAGTTCCATGACGAAGCGTCCGCTCACGCTGCCGAGGCCGAGTTCGTGCGCATGTTCCGCCAGGGCGCACTCCCAACCGATATTCCTATAATTGCTCTCAATGACGCACTACGGGATGCAAAGACCATCGTGGACGCCCTCATCGCCGCCAACCTCGCTAGCAGCAAGTCAGAGGCCCGTCGCCTCGTCAAACAAGGCGGCGTCCGCCTGGACAACACCCGCATCACCGACACCAACGCGCCATTCGATGCAAAGCCGGGCCAAATCTTCCAAGTCGGCAAGCGGAAATTCGGCAGGTTGATCGAAGAGTAGTTGGCTCAAATGTCTCAATGCCTTTGAAGTCTTGGAGAGTGTAGAGAACTTTAGGGATACCAAACATTTTGGACACAATGAGCCACAGTCTAAGGCATCTAGATTTGTTAGACCTAGCCTATCTTAGGCTTCTTCGTTTCCCCCTCTTGCTGGCAGGTATCGGCCAAGTCGGAGAAAACATAGTGGAGGGATCTGGAATAGGCTCTCCATTTTCAAGAGCCTCCATTACCTCCCGCCTATACTCATTCGCTCTCCCGTAGAACCCGCGCGTGTTGGAAGCGAAGATATATCCTGGTATGGTTTCAAGGTATTTCTCAATTTCAATATCAAGGTGCTTCTCAACTGCTTCTCGAAAGTCGCGGTAGTTTCTCAAGGGCCCTTCAAAGCAAATCTTGTTAGAACAATATTCGGAAACGTGTTCACGGCTGACTGCCAACGCCTGCCAGAAGTCTGATTTAGCTTGGCTGTGCTGCCCCAGTCTCATGTGGCGAATGCTACGACCTAGCCAGGCCTGGGCATCTTCTGGTGCAAGCTTTATTGCTGGGTCGAGAATAATAACTCTATCAAAATCTGCTGCGATATCTCTATTGACGCGCAAATTCCTGTAGGATACACCGCGAAGGTAATGGCAACGAGCTGCTATACGTCTAGTTGGCCTGTACTTGATCGCCCTGCTAAAATAACGTGCGGCTTCCTCGAACCTCCCGCGGCTCATTTCGTCTTTGCCACGATAGTAGTAGGCAATAGTATCCTTTGGAGTAAGTTCTAAATCCGGATTAAGTATTAGAGCATTGTCAAAGTGCTCCGATGCCCTCATCAGGCGGTCGCTGCGAATGCAGGAGACTCCGCAGAAGTAGCTGGCTGCGCCATTACTACGCTCGAGCGCAATGCAGTTAACAAAGTCATCTATCGCTTTCTCCTGTTGTCCTAGCCGACTGAAAGCGAAGCCACGATTCAATAGAGCTTCAGCGCATTTAGGATCAAGTTCTATCGCTCTATCGAAGTCCCTTATTGCAATCCTGTAATCGTCCAGTATCAAATTGGCAACGCCACGGTTGTAGAATGCTGCTCCATTCTCTGGTTCAAGCTCGCCTGCTTTGCTGAAGTCTCCTATAGCTTTCACGTATAAACCCAATGCCGTACGCGAAACTCCGCGGTCAAGAATAGCTGTAGCAAACCTTGGATTAAGTTCATGAGCCTTACCAAAGTCCGCTATTGCATCTACGTGCTTTCCACAGTCGGCGCGGCGAGAACCTCTGCCATGAAAGGCCACAGCAGCCGATTCTTCTAATTCAATCGAGGGATCAAACATAAGCGCTCTGTCGTAGTCTTCCGCCGCTTCTACATAGTTGCCTTGTTCACTTTGGTAGATGCCACGGAACCGATACGCTTCTGCACACTTAGCCTCAAGTTCAATGGATGGATCAAGTGCAAGCGCGCGGTCATAGTCGCCAGCCGCTTCTACATAGTTGCCTTGTTCACTTTGGTAGATGCCACGGAACCGATACGCTTCTGCACACTTATGCTTGAGTACAAGAGATGGATCAAGTGTAAGCGCGCGGTCATAATCATCCGCCGCCTCTGCATGGTTGCCTAGTTCGCTATGACAAGAGCCCCTTTGAAGATACGCTTCAGCACACTTAGGCTCGAGTTCAAGGGATGGATCAAGCGCAAGTGCGCGGTCATAATCATCCGCCGCCTCTACGTGGTTGCCTAGTTCGCTATGACAAGAGCCCCTTTGAAGATACGCTTCAGCACATCTTGGTTCGAGTTCAAGAACCCTTTCGATATCTGCTATGGCACTCCTATGTCCACCTGCTTGCGCGCGGGACAGTCCCCGCTGCAGATACGCTTCTGCACACTTAGGCTCGAGTTCAAGGGATGGATCAAGCGCAAGTGCCCGGTCATAGTCATCCGCTGCTTCTACGTAGCTGCCAACAAAACTGTGACAAACTCCACGCAAGAGATAAGTTCCTGCGTGGTGTGGTCTGATAATGACAGCCCTGTCTAAGTCCGTTAGCGATTTCCTGCAGTCTCGCTCTTCGTATGATTCAATCGCGCGACGGTAGTAGGCTTCGGCGTCCTCAGCCTCGAACTCGATCGATATCTCAAGATCCAATGCCTTATCGAAGTCGTCTACCGCTTCTATGTGGTTCCCTAGTTTTAGGAGCGAATGGCCACGATCATAGTAGGCATTGGCAAGATTCGGACGTAGGACAAGGGCCTTGCCATAGTCCTCAATTGCTGCTAGGTGGTTATTCAGTTCCGCGTGGCAAATGGCACGATAGTAGTATCCGGAGACATGCTCTGGATCAATTGAGACTACTTTATTGAATTGCTCTCTTGCCTCTCTGAACCGACCTGCATGGCACAACTCGAGGCCCGACCTGCAAAGTCGCTTTGAGCGAAAACGCCGCAGGAATTCAAGTGCCAGGCCTGCAATGCGTGACTTCATGAATCACTTCACCTCATCTGTTGCGGCGTAGCGAATGGCATTCTGGGGGTCACAGTGAGTCAATAGAATCAAGATGCTTGGCGAAAGCGTCTAGACTACCTAATGCACTAACTTGGCCATTAGGCATCTAGTCTTTGTCACCCGAGGTCTGGCGGTTCGCTCTTTTGTCTCTCAGGTCCCGGGCGGAAGTTGGGGACTTGGAGAAGTGCAGTCCCTTGGTCGATGGAATCGGCGGCGAGGATGGCGGGGGCGGCGGTATCCATAGCTTGGTAGACGTCGAACTCCAGGGGTGTTTTGCCGAGCACGGCATCGCGGAACGAGACGTGGACGTAGTAGTCGGCGTCGCCGTGACCGCTGCCGCGGGCCTCGGCTGGCGCGTCGGTGCGGGCGTGGCCCCAGTCCATCTCCGCCGGGTCGTGCATCTGGCCGTCGGCCAGCCACATGAGCGGCTTGCCTTGGCCGCTGCGCTTCCATTCCAGCACGCCGCCCGTGCCGCTGATGTGGAACCAGTGGTGTCCCATGCCGTGGGAGACCGGCTGGGTAAAGCCACAGACCAACCGCAGAATCGCGTCTTTCTCCGTCTTCATCAGCGCCACCTGCACGTCCGGCTGGCCGATTTCGGGGTGCGAGTAACTGGGCGCGCCGGTGCTCATAGCGGTCACGTTCACCACCCGGTCGTCGAGCACTTTCAGCAGCGGGCTTAACTCATGGGGCAGGTAGTGAATCGGCGGCATGGTGTGCAGCCAGGTCGGCTGCGCCCCGGGTTTTTCATAGAGCTCTTCTACTGCGGCAAACTCTCCTGAATCAGGGTCTTGAAAAAACTGGCGCGTGCCGTAATAGCCGATGTACTGCCCCTCGCAGAACGTGATCTGTCCCAACTTGCCCGACTGCACCAGATCGCGCCAGGCGTCGATATAGCCCCAGAAGCGCGTCTGCTCGCCAAGCTGGTAGACCAGGCCCGACCGCTCCTGCGCCAGCACGATGCGCCAGCAGTCCGCAATGGTGTGCGCCGCCGGCACCTCAGTATTCACGTGCTTGCCGGCTTCCAGCGCCATGGCCGCCAGTTCGCCCTGCTCCTTGCAGCGCACGGTAACGGCCACCGCGTCCACGATCGGGTCGCCCAGCATGTCCTCATAGCTTGCGTAGGCCGTCACGCCGTCACGCTGGTGCAGTTCCGCCAAAGCCCGCTCGTGCAGCGCCACAATCGGATCGCACAAGGCCGTAATGCGGTAGCCTTCTATCCGCTCGAGCATGCGCAGCCAGTGCAGCCCGCGATGACCTAGTCCGACAATACCGATGCGTATTTCATCCATGTGCGGTTTCTCGTTGCTGCTTAATCTGTGTGCGCGCCTTTGCGGCTCTGCGTGTGTCTCATATCACAGCTTCGCGCGGCAAATGACTGTAGTAGTTTCATTTGCGGCTCTTTCATCAAAGAGAGTAGCACAGGTTTGAAACCTGTGCTCATCATAAAGAAGCTGGCGCTTGGTCTCGCAACCCCGTACAGCGTGCCATCAGGCTCGCGCCCATGCTCGCTAAGACCGTGCTCGCTAAGAAAGGCGCCTTGTTTACCTACTCAGCAACGACCATGCTCCGAATCTGCTCGATGATCGTGGGGCGCACTCCGGCGCGGCTCAAATCGTCCACGCTCGCAAACGGGCCGTCGGCCTCGCGCGAGGCGAGAATTCTGCGCGCCGTCACCTCCCCGATGCCGGGCAGCGCTTCCAGGTCTCTTTGCGTTGCCGTATTAACATTTAGCGGGGCCAGCGGCGAAGAGGCTGTATTCGAAGCGGCTGCCTGCCCGGATTCACCTTTTGCAGGAACATGAATGTGCATCTCGTCCTGCGTCCGCCGCGCCAGATTAATGGCCACGGGATCGGCTGCTGCCGTCAGACCGCCGGCGCGTGCCACCACGTCGCCCACACGCTCCCCGGAACTGGCTGCGTAAACTCCCGGTTGCGCCACAGCACCGGTTATGTACACTCTTATGTCGCGCAATTCCGTTTGCACCGGCGTGATGCTGATTGGCGCCGTGTTGCGCAACTGCAGCGCATACAATCCCAGCGCGATAGCAGTGAGCACGACCAGCAGAAGCACAATGCCCAAGCGATTTCGCTCAAGCCATGGGAGTGAATCTGCAGATTCACCTGTGCCTTGACCCGCTAATGGCTGTTGTTTTTCGTCTAACACCGCCTCGATCTCCGGCAAGTCGCGCATGCACATGCACCTAGCACGTTGCGCCCGGCCACCGTAAGGAATCGCCCTACATCGGCGCAAACACGGAGGTTCGCAATGCGCCCACTGCTTGGTTGTGTGGGCCGAGCGTTTTCGCCTATGCGTAAAGAGCTGCCCGGATGCAGAGACCCAATTCTTCGCAGCTCCGGCGCTTCACTTCACCATACCTTAGCGCAGATTGGATGCGACTCTACTTTCTCTCGCTGTTATACTTGCGTTTTCTATAATACTTTAAAGTCAGCACATATGTATTGTTTTCGCCACAATCCCGAATTCCGTGCCAGTGGCAACCCGCTGGAGCGCGCAGGCGGAGGGAGTGGTTTGCTCACTATCGCAAGCTAAGGAGTGTGCCCGTGATCTGAAGGGCAGACGAAATACGGAGATACTGCGCCAAGTGGATTGCAGCCATGCCGACTCACACGATCCCTCTGATCGGATAGCTTACGGCCATGCATGCAATCAATTGCCATTGAGATGAGCGGCGTGCTACTCTGGAATCCGGTATTTCTATGGACAACCTTCCTGAACCACGCATAATTAGAATCACGCCCATGAGCTTTCTGCTCGGTGCGGGCGTGGTTTTGCTTGTGCTCTTCATCGGCATCATTGCCACGCGCATCGTGAGCGTGCTGGTGCTGCTCTTCCTCGGCATCCTCCTGGCGGAGTCAATACGGCCCATCGCCAATAAGCTACAAACTTGGAAGATACCCCGCGGCGTCGCCGTAATGATCGTCTATCTGCTGCTGGCCCTCGTTCTAACGGGCGTTGGTCTGCTCATTGTCCCACCGCTGGTGGTGCAGGTCCGTGGCTTCGACGAATTGACGCCAATTCTAATTGAAAGGGTTAAAGCAGAGTTACCGCGACTCTACGAGACATCAGTAGAGCTGGGCTTCGACGACGACCAGTTGCGCGACCTTGGCACGAACCTTACCACAACCATGACGCAGCTCGTCGGTACCTTGGCTGCCGTACCGTTCCAGGTTCTGGGGTTCTTGTTCGGCGTAGTCTCTGTGCTCGTAATTGGCTTCTTCTGGATGAGCGCCACTGAAAGGCTGAATAGTTCCGTGATCGCGCTCTTGCCGCCAAAACGCGCGGAGGCGGTCCGCAGCCTTGCCGCCGAACTCTCGCAACGTGCCGGGGGCTGGGTGCGCGGCCAGATCATCCTCATGGCCTTTATCGGCACGGTGACGTTCATCGGCCTCTTTGCGTTGGGAATTCCCTATCCGGTTGCCCTGGCGACCTGGGCCAGTCTTATGGAAATCATCCCAATAATCGGGCCGTTTCTTGGAGCCATACCGGCGATACTCGTGGCGTTTACCGACTCACCGTGGCTCGCGTTGGCCACGGCGATCCTGTACGTGGTCATTCAACAGTTAGAGAACAACATACTTGTACCCAAGATTATGGAACGCGCCGTTGGCCTGCATCCCATCCTCGTAATGGTTGGCGTGCTGGCAGGAGGCGTGCTGTATGGAATACTTGGCATCGTGATTGCCGTGCCCCTCGTGGCAGCGATGCAGGTGCTGGTGATGCGCCTCTTCGTGCCGTGGCTCATCGCTCAATTGGAGACAGAGGATGAACCATTAGATGATGGAGATGAGGATCCGCCGCCGCAGAACGATGGGCCCAATTAGTGCCGCGAGCGTATCTCCCGAAGGCACTCCACCGTCCGAGACTGAAGCCTCACCGATGAGCAGCCTACGTTGTCTTTTCGACGCGTGGAAGCGGTACCCAGATGCTATTCGCCGCAGCTCGTTGGACTGCATCGATCACCCGCTGGGCCGCGAGGCCGTCGGCAAAGTCCGCAACGAAGTCCGTACCGAGAATAGTGTTCACTAGCCGACCGGCGCAGTATGCTGGAAATGCCTCATACGCGACCGTAAACTCATCGGGAATCGGCAACTGCGTAAAGCCAATCTCACCGGGGCTGGCGATCTGCACTGTGGGCTCCGTGCCGCGCTCTGTAGTGAAGACGAGGCTTGCTGCTTCCCCGTAAACCTCTACGCGCAACGAGTTGGAGCGCCCCGCGGCCGCCTGACTGATATGCAGCGTCACCGGTAAACCGGACGTAAGCCGCGCGAGCAAGACTGCGGTATCGTCGTTGGTGACCGCACCCCCCTGCCGCTCCACGTTGTGTGTGTAGGTGTGTCCCGTAACCGTGGCAAAGTCACCGCACCACCACCGCACCAAATCGATGGCGTGGCTGCCTAGGTCGCCCAGCGCGCCGGCGCCAGCTATTTCACCATCCATGCGCCACACTTTGGGGCGATCCGCGCCCTGACGAATGTCCTGCAAGTATAAGAGAACTACGTGTGTGATGCGCCCCAAGCGCCCCTCATCCAAAAGGTGCTTGGCGTAGCGTGCGGCGCCTATGGAGCGAAAGGTGAAGTTGACGGCAGTGCGGATGCCCGCATCCTGTACAGCAGCCGCCATCGCCTCGGCTCCCTGCAATGTCGGCGCAAGGGGTTTCTCGCAAATGACGTGGCAGCCGCGTTGGGCGGCCTCAATCGTCATGGACGCGTGCGAGGCATTAGGCGTGCCGATCAATACGATTTCCGGCGCGGCGGCGTCCAGCAATTGCGTGTAGTCCGTAAAGATCGGCAGATCGGAGTGCTGAGACTGCATCTCTGCAGCACGCTCTTGACTCCGCGTAAACGCGCCAACCACGCGCACACGGTCACAGGCAAGCAGGCCGGGCAGCAGGACACGTTGCGTAAAGGAACCGAGACCGGCTACCGCTAGCGTATACATCTTCATCAGAATAGGTACTCCGCAGATAGTGTTGGTAATTGTGCCACGTTGCGTCTTGCACTGCCAAACGGCATTGCATATAGTACACTGCTAGCGCTGCTTCGTGTCCTCGGCGGGGACCGCGAGGTACAAACTGCGCTAACTAAGAGCACTGCCGAGCATAACTATTCTTAAGCCTTCTTCACTGAGACTGCAACCCTTGTAGCGGGAACCTAATAGAATCTCTCGATTTATTGCCCTTCAGCCTATACTATAAAGACTATAGTTATTAGAATAGAAGCTTGTTTCTTAGAATATCCTTAATAATTGGCAAATATCCTAAGAAGTTCCTTAGAATCGCTTCACAGTCTTTATATCCGGTGGTATGCTGGCAGAAATAGCTCGTTGCAACCCGGTGGGCCGATGAGACGTAACAAAGAAGTTACACTGCGCGCCCACCCAGCCCACATCATGGCACGGCACCGGCCCCGCCAATGTGGCGGACAAAGTGCGGTGAAGGAGGTACAACCCATGGCCAGAGAGCTAGAACAACGAGTCGACCGCGTGCAGCGGTTGCAAGAGGCAAGAGATGCCTTGGCAGCGCTCCTCGCAAACTCAGTAGCGACCGATTTGCAGGAACGTGCGCGTGGGACCGATGGTTCGGCTAACGACGACGACTTCGTGGACCTGGCGCAGGACGTCGCCATCCAAGAGGATCGTGAAGCAGTGCTGGATGTCTTACGACGTGATCTGAGAGCCTTCGATCAGGCCTGGCAGAAAGCCGAAGCAGGCACCTATGGGGTCTGCGAAGACTGCGGGGAGGGTATCTCTGCAGAACGTCTTGAGTTTGTGCCGGAAGCCACGCTCTGCGTGGCGTGCCAGGCCCGACGCGAACGCGCCTGGTTCGGCGCTCGCTGAGCAGTCGGCGCACGCTGATTGCTCAGCGTACTAAGCAGAATTCTACCTGCTGTCTCTTACCCTCTCACTCCGTAGGGAGGAGGTTGACAAGGTTGTCACCCTCCTCCCTATGTTTTTCTTAGACCCGCACAGGCAATTCCTTGCTCGCCTGCTGACGGCAGCCCGTCACCCCTTCGGCAAGAACAGTGAGTGTCTCCTGCTAACTGGAGCGCACGTAGGAACCGGGAAATCTGTCTAAACATTCCCGGCAAGCGATTTCGGTCCTCATCTCAGGCTACCGCTCCCCAGCCGACAACAACCACTTCTCGTACGCGGTGCGGAGTCCTTGTGTGAGCGGCCCGGGTTTGCCGTCGCCGATAGGCTGACCGTCTAGAGTTGTCACCGGCATGATGCCCATGAGCGCGTTTGTGAGGAAAAGCTCGTCGGCGTCACGTAGTGCCTCCTCGCGGAGATGTGTGATGCCAACGAGGCAATTGGCTTCTTGCGCGAGTTCTTCGATAATGAGCGCCCGCACGGTTCCCGGCAGCGCACCGGCTTCCAACGGCGGCGTGAGCAAGCGGCCTGCGTGCACACTGAATATGTTTGCTGTGGTCGCGCACGCTACATGGCCTTGCGTATTGAGCAGCAGTGCCTCATCAGCCCCTCTTTCCGCCGCTTCTTGGCGGGCTACAACGTTGTCGAGATAGTTCAGCGACTTTACACGGGAGAGCGGTGAGTACTCGTTACGGCGGACAGTTCGGCTGACGAACACCTGCATGCCGTTTCGATAGAGGCGGTCCGGGTAGGGCACAAACGGCGTCGCGCGGATGAGAAGCATCGGCAGCGCGTCGGCAGGCGGCAGCAGGCCGCGCGCGGCGCTGCTTCCCCGCGTCACGGTGAGTCGGACGGTTGCCTCGCGCAATTCGTTGGCGCGGAGAGTGCGTCTCACCGCTTCATGCAGTTCGTCCGCCGTCCACTGCAACGTCAGACGGATCACGCCCGCCCCATTGTGCAGGCGCTCCCAATGCCGCTGCCATTGGAGTACGCGGCCTCCCACGACACGCATCGTCTCGAACAGCCCGTCGCCGAGCAGCAACCCACGATCGCGAACAGAGATTACGCCCGCGCTCTCCGGTACGAGTTGCCCGTCTACATAGCAGATGGCTTTGCTGCCGATATGCCGTTCCTCCCGCACATAATGCACACAACCATAGCGTGCTGGGCTTCACTGCTGCGGGTCCGTTCCCTCCAGCACATGCCGCGCGGCTTGGGCTTTCACGAGAGTCTCTTCATACTCCGCTTGGGGATCGGAATCCGCCACCACTGCGCCGCCTACTTGTAAGTAGAGCCGGTCGCGCGTCAGCACCACCGTACGGATCACAATGCTCGTATCCATCGAGCCATCAAAGCCAAGATAGCCAATCGCGCCGCAGTAGAAGCCCCGCCGCACCGGTTCCAACTCCTCGATGATCTCCATCGCCCGAATCTTGGGACAGCCGGTTACGGAGCCGCCGGGAAAAGCAGCTTCAAGCACCGCAACGGCATCGGCTCCGGGACGCAACTCGCCCGTAACCGCGCTGACAAGCTGCCAGACGTTGCTATAGCCCTCTATTTGCCACAGCGCGGGCACACGCACTGAGCCAAGCTGACAGACCTTGCCCAAGTCGTTGCGCAGCAGGTCCACGATCATGAGGTTCTCAGCGCGGTCCTTCTCGCTCGTGCGCAGCTCGTCCGCCAGCGCGGAGTCCAACGCCGGAGTGTCCCCGCGCGGCCGCGTGCCCTTAATCGGTCGCGATTCTACAACCCCATTGCGCACGTGCAAGAATCGTTCCGGGGAAGCTGAAACTACCCAGCTATCGCCGAGATCGAGAAAGGCCCCAAACGGCACCGGACTCTCTCGCTGTAGGCTCCGGTAGAGTGCCCACGGCGATCCCTCCCATCCGGCGGCAAACCGCTGCGAGAGGTTCACCTGGTAGACGTCGCCGGCCGCGATATAATCCTGCGCCCGCCGCACCATGGCAAGGTACTGCTCGCGGGTCATGTTCGATTCTAAGGGAGTGGTCAGGCGAAAGCGTCCGGCGGCATGTTCCCGGTCGCCGCTGCGCGCCTGCCAAGCTGTGAGTATTTCTATGACCTGTGCCTGCCGTGCCAAGGCGCACTCTTCCGTGCGGTCGGGCAGGCCGGTGGTCACCAGCCAGGAAGTTCCCGTTTGGTGGTCGTGCGCCAGTACCCAATCGTAAAATCCCAAGCTCAACTCAGGGGTAGGCACGTCATTGCGGGCCTGCGACGGCAGCTCTTCAAGCTGACGCCCCAGATCATAGGCAAATGCGCCCACTGCACCGCCTTGAAAGGGCGGACCTTCCAGTGTGGGCGTCGCCGCATATTCCGCCAGCAGCGTACGCAGCACCGCGAACGGCTGACCATACCGTACTTCGCTTTGCGGACTGCAGTCCCGCCACTGCAAGGTAATCCGGTCGCCGACGCTCTCAACGCGCAGAAACGGATCGGCGGTGAGGTAGGAATTCCGTCCGAGCGCTCCCGGCTGGCTGCTCTCCAAGAGCGCCAATCCCGGCAAATGGGCAAACGCAGACGCCACCGCATGCGGCTCGATGGCCTTCGGCAGTTGCTGGATTCGCGGCGAAATCGTCCTGTCGGTCACGGCGCTGATCATGCGAATTTGCCCCTGTTCCTATAAGACCACGCCGCGAAGATGGGCGCAATGGAACGGGAGACTCTTCTCTACGGGCAAATTGGGTCCATTGCGCTGCCAATGCTGAATGGAATACGCAGCCTGGAGCTTTGGAGGTACGGACTTGTGATACGTACTATGATCCCACACGTGCCCCAAACTCCTCAATCATTATTCTGAGAAGCCCTTTGGCGAACACAGGACACGCCCCGCCGACGAAGAATTCGAGCAGTAGGTCAGAATGCGTTCATTTGCTGTGGCAAGAGGCGGGGGACAAGCCCCCGCTCTACGTTAAATTGCCCAGCGTTGCCACAACCGGGTGATCAGGGCGCAATCTACGGTTCGCCTCAGGGATGCGCTGCCACGTCTCTTGGGCTGTCTTCCGGTCTCCCGCGAGGGCTTGGACGTAGGCGAGGTTTGCCAGCACGTCCCAGCGGTTGCACGGCTGCCAAAGAGCGATCATTTGCTGGTCTCTTGGAGACGGTAGAGACGTAGCGGTAAGTTCGACGACACGATACAGGTGACGACCAAACAATGTGTAAGGCCTGCCGGCGCAGACCGTCAGCACCGCAGTACCATTCGCCCCTTCCATCGCACCGAGAAAGCGCCCCGTCATCCACATTGCGCCGCCAATTAATACTGCGTAGAATAGCAACGCGCTCCCAACCGTTACAACGTGAAACCGCGGAAATGCCGCTACTATGATGCCGCTGATTGCCGCCAAGACGCTGCACGACCAGAAGAGCCACACCACACTGAGCCGGCCGATGCCGAGCATCTCGAAGTGGTGGTGCAGCGGCGTGGCCGTAAACGGCAGTGGAAACTCCGTATGGGGCACGAAGTGCGGTGTCTTGGCGTAGCGCCGCAAGCGGACGAAGTGGCGGCAGAACGGTGTCACGATTTTAGCTTGCAGGAAGCCGGAACCGCCGTCCAGCAGGAAAACGCCGCCGACGAAAAGCCATACGGCGTCCGCACCGCTATAGAGCGCCAGCGCCGCGAAAGCCCCGCCCAACGCCACGGCGCCGCTATCGCCCAGATAGATGCGCGAGCGTCGCTTTACGCTACCCGTGGAAGACCAGTCCGAAGGCTGATTGAAGAGGAGCAGCCCAATGCACACACCCAGGAGAGCGGCCCCAAATGCAATTAATTCACTGTTTGCCTCACGGACTATGAGTGATAGAAGCATGCCGCCACCGGCTATACTCGCCATGCCGGCGGTCAGGCCGTCGATGCCGTCACTCACGGCGACCGAAAACGCCGTACCGAAGGTGAGCAAGAAGAGCCAGAAGAGAGTCAGTCCAAGTCCAATGCTGCCGACGACGTTGAGGGCCTGCAACACGCGGCCTCCCTGTATTGCCGACTGCGCAAAGTCTCCTACCAGCCAATACAGTGACGCCACAGTGGCGAGCGCCATGAAGGCGTGACCGAGCAAATACGTGCGCTCACCGATGCCGGTGCCCCGCCGCCACTTTAACCAATCATCGATGAAGCCGAGCGCAAAGAAGAGCGTGGTAAGCGCTATGAGCAGCAGGAGAATCGTACCCGTCTGAGGCCATACTACCCACCAGACTCCGCCAAGACACCAGAGCACAATGACTAGCGCCATACCACCGACGTTGGGCAGGCGCAGGCTCGGCAAGTCTTCATGGTCTTTGCTCTGCACGACCGGCTTGACGTGACGGGAAGTGAACTGCGGCAAGAGGCGACCCAAGACCGCACTCAGCAGCATCGTTAGCCCGGCAGCGCCACCCAGTACCAATATGGCCGTGAGTACGTCCATTCAACGCAACTGCTAATCCAACTGCTGCGCGATCTCGCGCACGAAGGCAATGGCGTCGCGGGTTTCCGCCACGCGGTTCTCTCCCGCCTCGCGCTCAATGCAGTGGTAGCCCGTGAATCCGATGTCCTGGTACGACTTGAGGTAGCGCGGCCACTCGATCCAGCCTTGACCCACCGGCGTCTCATGGCGGCCGGAATCGTCCTCCACAGCGGAATCCTTGATGTGAGTATGTATAATGTGGTCCCGCAGGATGTAGACCGCTTCGTGGGGGTCGGACTCGGCAAACGCCGCCGCGCGATCGTAGGGGCGTCCCTCCTGTTTGGCGATGCGCGCCGCCCACGTGATGAAGTTGGCCGGGTCCAGATTGATCTTGATGCCGTCGGTATCGATAGACTCTATAAGCTCCAGCAGCACGGTGGCCGGCTCCGGGCCGGTCTCGATGCCGAAGTACATGCCTATTTCCTCGGCGTACTTCCCAATCTGCTCCATTGCTTCGTGAAAAACCTGGCGTCGGGGGGCACTGGCATCCTTGGGAACGATGCCGATGTGGCTGGTGAGCGCCGGCGCGCCAAGATCGCGAGTATGGTCGAGGAGATGTTTGGTGCGGGCGACCTGTTCCGCGACCGTTTCGGCGTCGCCGAAATCGTCCAAACCGCCGTCTGTGGCCGAGATCACCATGCCCAAGTCTTGCACGCGCTGCTGCAGTTCCCTAATACCGGCCGCCGTGATCCCTTCCGGCGCGTACTCCCCTTGCCCTACGGTCAACTGAACGCTGTCAGCGCCAATCTGCGCCGCCGTCTCCAGCCCTTCCGGACCGGGCGTACGCAAGCAGATAAGCCGCACGCCAACCTTGATATCAGCCATGGCAATACCTTTCTTCCAAGACTACCCGCTCACTTTATCTCAAGTTCCAGTTGAATCAAACTGTCAATATCAAATAATACCGTCATTCCGGCGAAAGCCGGAATCCATCTTCTCTGTGCCCCAGGCCTTCGATTGCCAGGGAGGATAGGCCTCCGCATACTACTATTGGCGCGTGTCTGGAGGAAAATTGTGACTAAGTAGCAAGACGTTTGCCTCTAGATTCCTCGCTTCGCTCGGAATGACAAAGCGCGCCGGCGCCGCCTCGCACAATACCACGACCGCGCTGCCATGATACCACGCCCACCTGACTGTCACTTCAGAAGCGCACGCACTTGCTCTTCGAGGTATTCTAGCGCCCGCGGCAGCATCACCTGACCCCGAATTGCCGCTTGCAGTATTTCAGCGCACACTTCTTCCACCTGCGGGTACGCGGCAAATTGCGGAAATGTCAGCATATAGTGCTGGATCGTCTCATCTAGGAGTGCCAGTCGCTTTGCGTGCATCGTGCCGGGGGGCGTCTCGGCGCGCAAACGGGCCATTACACCACTCCTCGGGACGACTGCGCCGGCCTGTGCCTCCAAGTACTGGCTTTCCGCAGAGGTGAGAAACCGCACCAGGGTCAGTGCGCCCTCCATGTCCTTCACAGACGTGGGGATGGCAAACGAGTGGCCGCCCGCATACACGGCGCGTTTGCCTGCCGGACCCACCGGATAGAGCGCCACGCCGAACGCGTCTGCAACCGCGCTGGTTTGCGGGTCTGTCAGCAGGCCGTAGTAAGCGGGCCAATCGGCAACCAGCGCGCACGTTCCTTCGCGAAAGAGCTGCGAGACCTCATCAAAGTAGGTCGCCTGCAGGTCGCGCGGCGTCAGCCCCTGCTGGTAGAGATCGGCCAGGAATCCGAGCGCCCAGCGACCGGCGCGCGTATTGAACGATGGCCTAAGCTGCGCATCGAAAAGAGTCCCGCCCGCCATGACTGCCAACTCGAAGAACGTGCCGAACAGGCCCGATGAGTGACCGGGGAAGGCAAATCCAAACATGCCGGGCGGACGCGTGAAGAAGGTGGCGAGGTCCCGCACCTCATCCCACGTCTGCGGCACGCGCAGCGCACGGCCGTATTGGCGTTGAAACCGCGCCTGCTCTGCCGAATCCGTAAACAGATCTTTGCGATAGAAAAGAACGCGGGCGTCTACGTTGCGCGGTATCTGCACCAGCGCGCCATCAACCCGTGCAAGCTTGAGCAGCGCAGGCGAAAAAGCCGACAGCTCTTTATCGGAAAACCGCCCATCGAGCGGCAGCAGCCATTCTTGCTGCGCAGGAGCGTACTTAACGTGGGTAGAGATCACGTCGTAGCGGGCCGCGCCGGTGGAGTACATCTCGTCGATGTGCGCGTTAAGCGCCGGATGCGGCAGTTGCACGCGGACGTTAACCGTATAGCCGGTCTCTTTCTCGAATTGCGGCAACCGTGTGTAGAGCGCGTCGTACTGCGGCCCGCCGATAAAGGCTACGTCGAGTTGCTTCCGCTGCATTGAGGTGCTGTCCTCCTCGGCGAATTGCAGAGGCTGAAAGACTTGCGGCATTTGATGCTGTGCCGGTAAGGAAACGGGGGACAAGCCCCCGCACTATGTGGAGAGAAGAAGCTCGTGAATCTCAGCTTACCAGTCGTTAATTCACCACGTATGGCTAACGTGCACGATACGCCCTTCGGCACAGAATGACACTCGCCGGCAAGAGGTTGCTTACCGCAATCCGAAGAGCGGCTGGCCCTCCACGCCGATTTCGAGGCGATATACCGCGCCGGTCTCCGTCTCCGTAACGTAGAGCGAGTCTTCCCAGAAGTCCACGTTCGTGGGATTCTTCCCCGGCACCGGCAGCTCTGCTATCACCTCGCCGTTGGGCGCAATCACCGCCACCGCACCTTTGCCGTAGTGAGCGACGTAGAGGTTGCCGTCCGCGCCAAAGTCCATGCCGTCCGGCCCAACGCCGCCCTCCATTTGCGCAAACAGGCTGCGGTGGTTTGCACTTCCATCGGGATTTAGGGTAAAGGCATGAATGCGACGAGTGAAGGTCTCCGCCACATAGAGCGTTTCTTCATCCGCGGAGAGACAGATACCATTGGGAAACGCTAGACCCACGGCAAAAACGGAAATCGACCCATCCGCTCCCACACGAAACACGCGCCCCACCGGCTTCTCCAGGTCTGACCCCTTGGGATCGGAGAAATAGCAATTGCCGTGTCTATCGAGAATCAGGTCGTTCGGCCCCCGAAAGGGCTTATTGTTAAACGACTCCGCCACCACCGTCCACGATCCATCGGGTGCAAAGTCGAGTATTTTCGCTAAGCCGTTCTCCGCCACGAACAGGTGGCCGCTCCGGTGCAGGCGCGAGCCGCACGGTACGCCGCCCGTCTCTGCAAAGAGTTCCACGTGACCGTCTTGCGTGACCTTGCTAATGCGGCCCGCATCGCACTCCATGACGTAGAAGTTGCCTTCGCGGTCGAATGAAGGGCCTTCAGGAAAGCCAAAGCCGTCGGCTACCAGTATAGGACGAGCGTCGGTTTTCATGCGAAAGCATCCTTTCTCCTAGGAAACGTAACGCGCTGCCACACGCAGGCATGGGTTGGTCGGGTGCTACTGCTTTGCAGTATCTTTATCGCGAATGTGCGCCGCCGGACCAAGCGGACGCGAGAGATCGTACTCCAAGAGCTCCGGGTGCCGCTGCAGGAACTCCTGCACGCGCGTGCCGCCCAGGCCCTTGAAGCCGAGCAAAAAGCCGCCGTCGATGAGCAAGGTATGCCCCGTAACGAAACGCGCCTCCTCTGAACAGAGATAGAGCGCCCCCTGGGCGATGTCCTCAGCGCGACCAATGGTGGGGAGAACATTCCAGAGTATATTGCGTTCGTGCCAAATTGGATCGTGGGCGTTTTCTTCTCGCATCTCGTCTGACGGAATGGCTCCGGGAGCAATTGCGTTGACGCGGATGCCGTCATTGCCCAAGTCGAGGGCCATCTGCTTTGTAAGCTGGATGAGCGCGGCCTTAGCCGTCTCGTACGTGGGATACCCGGGGCTCACTTGGAAACCGTGCACCGAGCTGAGGTTTAGAATGGCGCCGCCGCCCGCCGCGCGCATGTGCGGCACGGCATACTTGCTGGCGAGAAAAGGCGCCTTGAGCAACACGGCAAAACTCGCGTCCCAATCTTCCTCGCTCAACTCTTCGATCGAACCCCGCCGCTCCCAATGCGCATTATTCACAAGAATCGTCACTCCGCCGTACCGTTCCACTGCCGCTGCCACCATGCCGCGATTGCCGGCGTCAGTACCGATGTCGGCGTGATAGAACGACGCCTCGCCGCCATTGCCGCGTATCGACTCCGCCACTGCCTCGCCCGCTTCGTCCTGGATATCGGCAATGAGGACTTTAGCGCCCTCCGCCGCAAAGCTCCGCGCAATCGCGCGGCCGATATTATTGGCGGCGCCGGTGACAATGGCTACGTGATTCTGAAGTCGCATACTGCGTGATAGTCCTCTACGAAATACCTGTTAGGCGGTACAAGATCAGTCTGATGTACGACTGTTCACCGTTTGGGGCATCTTTAAAGCAGAGTGGCCTGTAAGATTTTCCCGCCGGATTTGGGACTGTCTCATTCTGAGTCCCGATCCAAGCTTTACCTATTTGACCAAATGGGCGGCGATTTGTCTACCTGAAGGAAAAGCCAGCTGATTTTCGGGCACTTGCAGCCGCCACGCGCCGTGCCGGTCTGCATACCTAACACCAAATACAGTGTTCGGGTAATCCTTGCTTGACACGTTGGGGCACGGCATGTCGCGCCCCTACCCTCAGTGTAACCGCCTCGTCGCTGCGTCAGAACATTTTTCCCTGCACTCACGACAAGACCCGATGCCTAGAGTGCGGCAACGATGGTTTCCCGCTTGCGCGGGAAAGACGAAATCGGGTACTAGTATCGTCTTTGAGAATGACCAGTGCGGGCTTGCTCTCCATGCGCGCGGACGACTATTCTGCAACAGTGGCGTACCACAGGAGTTTCCAAGTCTGCATGCCGTACTTCCGTGTCATCCTCGCCCTGAGCGCCTCCGTGGCGATCATTAGCAGCGCCTCGATCCTCATCAAGCTCGCGCACGCGCCGGTGCTCATTATTGCCGCCTATCGGCTCGGCATTGCCGCGCTGGTGCTGGCGCCGCTCGCACTCACGTTACGCAGATCGCACCTCATTGCCCTGAGCGGCCGCGATTGGCTGCACGCGGCAATTGCGGGCAGCTTTCTGGGTCTGCACTTCATCGCCTGGATCGCGTCGTTGGAGTATACGTCGGTCGCCAGTTCCGTCGTGCTCGTTACGATCAATCCAATTTTCGTGGGCCTCGGCATGGTAATCATCTTCCGCGAGCGGCTCCACCCGCTGCTGGTATGGGGTATCGCCCTCTCCGTCACGGGCGGCATCCTGATCGGCTACAGCGACTTTCAGGTGCAAGGACAAGCCCTTTGGGGGGACCTGCTGGCGCTGCTGGGAGCGGTGATGCATTCCGGCTACCTGCTGCTGGGACAGCGCCTGCGGCAGCGGCTCGATCTGCTGCCGTATATCACGGTGGTCTACGGCATGGCGGCGCTGTTAGTGCTGATCGCGGCTGTAGCGACCCAACAGTCCTTCACCGGCTATGCACCTGCGACGTACCTGGTCATGATTCTGTTGGCGTTTGGACCGCAACTGCTCGGCCACACCGCTTACAATTGGACCCTGCGCTACGTCTCCGCCGCCGTAGTGGCGGTGGCGATCCTCGGCGAGCCCGTGGGCGCAAGCATTCTGGCGTACTTCATCCTGGATGAGCACTTGACGGTGCTCCAGGTCGCGGGTGGGGCTTTGGTCCTGCTGGGTATCTATCTCGCACTGCGGACGCAAAGGCGGGCATGACCTTGTGATTGATCTAGTTTACCGGAATAAGCCCTGTTGTATACTAAATGCACGCGCGCATGCCCAGGGAGCAATTAGGAGAGGACACATATAGTGGATCTTCGGCCAACAATGAGCTTGGCCGGGTCGTCCGGCGTATCATACACCTATTGGATCTTTCCCATTGATTGGGTAGGCAGTAAAGAGCCGGGCAACTACGCATTGGCAAAACTAAGTGAGCCTTCAGGTTGGGCGATTATCTATGTTGGCGAGACCGAGAACTTCAACGATAGGTTGAGTGCACAAAGAAGCAATCAAGAAATCATGCGCTATGAGCCATCACATGTCTTGGCCCACGTGAATGGCAGCACAGTAAACAGGTACTTGGAGGAACGTGACTTGATAGCAGCACTCCATCCTCCAGCGAATAAGCAGTGGTAGGAGGGAGACAATTGGAAGATTACGGCCTCCTGATTTCAACTCTTGCCATTATTCTGGTTGCCATCAGCGTAGGAATTGCCATAATTGCGTTTATCCGGCAAGGCGAGAACGCAATCAGGGAAGACAACCGTGACATGCGCAACCACATGTTTGAGATATATCAGCGCGTGTCTCGGATTGAGGGCGCTGCCGACAGGCCAAAGGACGTTGGTAAACCAAGCGAGGAATGATAGAGAGCGTTTTGCCGACCGCTTACTAGGCCATAGCCCTTTGCCCTTTACAAACTCTCCTACAATGCCAACTGTACAAATGGCCAAACGTATAGCCGTCAAGAGTAGGCCCGGCATCCCATTATTCAATTCCGAATAGGGAGAATCCCCCGTGAACTGCATCGTCATCTGTCTCGACACCTTCCGCGCTGACTGCATCCGCCACCTGGGCGCTCATGCAGGCATGCAGACGCCAACCCTGGACGCCATGGCGCGGGACGGGGTCTGGTTTGAGAACGCGTTTGCCGAAGCGTTGCCGACGGTCCCCGCGCGGCGCTCGCTCTTCACCGGCATACGCGGCTTCCCCTGGCGGTGGACTATTAGCACCACCGGCTCATCGCCGGGCGCGCCGGGGATGCCCGGCTGGCACGGCGTGCCGCCGCACCAACAGACCCTGGCCGAGCGGCTCTCCCGCGCGGGCTATGCCACGGGCCTCGTAGCCGATACCTACCACCTCTTCAAACCGACCATGAACTTTACGCGCGGCTTCATGAACTGGGAATTCTTTCGCGGCCAGGAGGCTGACCCTTACCGCTTAGGCACCGAGGCGGAACTCCAGGCCGAACGCTATACGCACGATCCAGGCAATGTACCGTTCGGGCTGCGCCAGTGGCTCTGGAACGTGAAAGACCGCAAGACGGAAGAGGATTTCACTTTCGCCAAGTGCATGCGCCGGGCCATTCAATTCATCGATGACAGCCGCGACCAGCATCCGTTCTTTCTCTGGGTCGACTCGTTTGAAGCCCACGAGCCCTGGCACCCGCCCTTCTCCTATGCCGACGCCTACATGGATGAGCCGTGGTCGGGCATCGAACCGATACAGCCGCGCGGCGAGCCGCTGACCGCGGCGGAGCAGGAACGGGTCAAAGCGTTGTACTACGGGTCGATTACGTTCATTGACAAGTGGATCGGCGTGCTCCTCAATCACCTCGCCGACAGCGGGCTGCTGGATGAGACCATCATCGTCTTTACCTCCGACCACGGCACGCAGATGAATGAGCACGGCGAGTTCGGCAAGAGCCAGCGCCACATGAATGCCTACAACACACGCGTAAATATGCTCGTGCGCCATCCGCAGGGGCCGCAAGACACCGTAGTCACACCATTCGTGCAGCACATCGACGTTGCGCCTACGATCTTAGACTGGTTGGAAGTGCCCCACGACCGCCTGGACGGGGAAAACATGTGGCCGGTCGCCACCGGTGAGCGCGATTCGCTGCGCGATTGGTCGCTCACGGTCTGGGCCTACGAGGCGAGCGTCCGCGACCACACCTGGAACGCAGTGGTGAATATCCAGGAATCCGATCCGCAGTGGAAACTCTATCGCATCGACGCAGACCGCGATAATTTCACCGACGTGGCCGCCCAACACCCGGACGTCGTCGCCCGGCAACGCGCCCGTCTGGAAGGCTTCCTCGGCGAACCCCTACCGGCCCGCCTCCCCGGCCAACATCCAGGCAGCCCCTATCCTCTAATGGATTTCAATGCGGCACGTACACGGCAAGAGAAAGGGTCTAAGACAACCCGGTCTTCTCGTTTGGGTTAGTTGGGTCCTTATTGTTACCGCGAACGAATAAAAGCCCGAGACACGGAGAAGATTCAGGCATGTTACAAGGTGTTCCCAAACCTTCGGCTGTTGTATACTATTACCTAGTAAGGCAGCAATTTAGGAGTGTACTTGGATGGCCTCTATAGATGAGCGGGTCGCTCGCATCGAGGGAGGCTACGAACACTTGGCAACAAAAGCAGATATTGCCGAACTGCGCAGTGAAGTCCGTGCCATGAAGTGGATGCTAGGCCTGGGCCTAACTGCCGTGGTAGCGGTGTCCGCTGTTTTGCAGGTGATTGCACTTCTGCCAACTTCCTGATGGTCCTCAGCACTTGGTAGGTCGATCCTTTCTGCTAGCAGATCGCAAGCCAAATGCCCCTAGGCTTCGGTCAATTTTCCAGCCTAGTATCACGCTATTCCAACATCCGCCGGGTGCGCCAGGCGCGGTAGGCAAAGAGCGGCGGCAGTCCCAAGACGAAGAGCCGACCCACCGGCCCCCAAACGAGATCACGACGGTAGACGTACTTGATCTCGTCGCGCACCGTGGTGATGCCTTTCCCGCTATCCAAGAATGTATGCCGGTGGACCCAATGCGCGAACGGGCCTGCAATCTGTCTGTCTGCAAACCCACTGTTGCTCATGGATTCGATCACGGCGTGCCAGCGGATGGGGAATGGGCCGAGCCACAGCGTAAAACGGAGTTCGTCACCCGAGGAAAGTAGCTCCGGGCCGTGTTGAATCCGCACGATCAGTGGCGGCGGCGTGATGGCTGCGAGACTCTGCCTTTTGCGGTGAAAACTCACCACCCTCTTTCGTGGAGCCGCGATCGTAAACTCGTGGGTAAACGCCATCAGCGGCCGGGGGCAAAGGGCTGCAGCGCGGCAAGATAGGCGGCAACGTCCGCGCTATCGTTGTATAAGTGAAGCGACCCGCGCACGCGCCCATCGCCGCCCCAAACATGCACGTTCTGCTCTATGAGGGCGTCGCGGACAGTGACCGCGTCATCGCACGCCACGGCAATGTTGCCCGCGCGGCGCGCCCGCTCCTGGGGCGTCATCACCGTCCAGCCCTGGGCGCGCAGACCGTCGATGAGTTCTTCACCGAGCGCTTCCACGTGCACGCCGATGCGGTCGGCGCCGAACTGTTGGAGGTAGCGCACACCGTTCTCCAAGGCGTAAATTGCCGCATGCGCCGGCATGCCCAGTTCGAAGCGCTCGGCGGTCGGCTTCCACGTAAATCTCTCGAATCGGTCCGGACTTATGAAATTATCCACCGAAAACCAACCCACCGCGCCTGGGGCAAATTCCGGTAGCCGCACGCGATTCCAGTAGAGCACGCCGCTGCCGTGGATACCGAGCAGCCATTTATAGGTGCTCGCCACCGCAAAGTCATACGCGCTCACATCAACTGGCACGACGCCGAGCGACTGGGTAACGTCCGCCAACAGTAGCGCGCCGTGGGAGTGGGCGGCGTGGGCAATGGGATCAAGGTCGAGCCGCAGCCCGGAGAGGTAACTCACGTGGCTCACGGCCACCAGGCGCGTGCGCCCGTCGATCTGCTCAGTAACTTCCTCGGGCGTGAATTGCCAGTCCCGACTGCGCACCAAGCGCACCTCGATACCGTGTTCTTTCATCTGCAGCCAGGGCAACACGGTGCTGGGAAATTCCAGGTCGTTGGTCACGATGTTGTCGCCGGGCTTGAAGTCGATGCCGCTGGCAATTAGCACAATGGCTTCAGAAGCGCTGCCCACTAGGCCGATGTCATCCGCAGCGCATCCCATGAGGTGAGAGACTCGCAGCTTGCACCGTTTTTCTGTTTCTATATGCTCCGCCCGCCCGGCCTCGGCGCGTGACCGTTCCTGCAAGTAGCGCTCCAGGGCCTGTGCCTGCGATTTCAGCGGCGCCGATTCCGCGCCGGTATAGAGATAGGTCGCATCTTCCACTCCAATAAAGTCCTGCCGTGGCGCGAGCGAATCCAATTGTCAGTTCCTTTCCTAAACACAGAAGGCAACAACGGCCATATGCGTTCTTTGGGTGGTGCCGCAACTCATGCGTTCAGTCTGCCTCTAGCCGCCAAACCTGAAAGAGGGGACTCCCTGGTACGGCGTCTTGATAGAAAAGAGCCCGCCGGCAAGCGGCTGGCGCGCAAGCTCCGCGGCGTCCAGTTCCTGGGCAGCCGAGGTAATGAAGAGGATGTCCAAATTCGGCCCGCCAAATGCGCAGGCGGTCACCTGGGTAACGGGCAAGTCGATTTTCTCCAAGTGCTGGGCGGTATTGGGATTCCAGCGGCTCACGCACGATCCGCCGTAGTGCGCCACCCAGAGCATCCCTTCGCTATCTATGGCCATCCCGTCCGGCATCCCGATTTCCTCAGGCACTTTGATAATGACCCGCTCGTTAGAAATGTCGCCGGTGTCGTCAGCGTAATCGAACGCACGCACGTTCTTGCGCAGGGTATCGATGTAGTACATCGTCGTGTGGTCGAGACTCCAGATGATGCCGTTCGAGATTGCAACGTCGCCGAATATCTTATGGACGCTGAGGTCGGTATCGAGGCGGTAGAGGCTGCCTGAGTCCTTGGGATTCTCGTAGGCCATGGTACCTGCCCAGAAACGGCCGGCCGGATCGCATTTGCCGTCGTTGAAGCGATTGCCGGTTATGTGCGCTTCCGGATTGGCGATAAGCGTTAGCTCCTGGGTTTCCAGGTCAAATGACGCAAAGCCCTCTCGCACTGCCAGCATCAGCCCGCCGGAATCGCGTGTCACCACGGTACCGACGTGCCGGCCGACGTCGATTTCCTCGTTCTCGCCGGTGGCCGGGTTATAGATGAAGAGTTTGGAACTGAGGATGTCCACCCAGTAGAGCACCTGCTTTGCTTCATCCCACAGCGGCCCCTCGCCCACAAGCGCGTGCTGATCGACCAAGAGCTCCGGCGTGGTATTCACGATAGCGCTTCTCCCTTTCGACTCTCTTTGCGTGCTTTTGTCCGACTACCACTGATAATAGACTCTATAGCACCCTTCAGGCGAACGCTACGCTTGCCGAATTCTCTTCGAGTCTCGATTTGCACCGGCCGTAGGGGCACGACATGTCGTGCCCCTACTCCAACCAGTGCTAAGCTTGAATCAGAGTCTCGGCATCCCCTCTCCCTTGATGGAGACCTTTGCAAAACTCAGTCCCTTTGGTGAGAAGACCCCCTCACCCTAACCCTCTCCCCCAGGAGAGGGAACCGGAGCTTCTCCGCGTTCTCCAAGGTCCGTATTCTGTGCCCTCCCCCTGGAGGAGGCCTTTGCGTAACTAGGTCCCGGTGAATAGGTGTTACACCCTCTCCCCGAACATGTGTAACCCATGTACCCGGTCTATACAAGCAGGGCCGGGGTGAGGGTGAGACTTCGTTAGTCCAGCCCAGTCCCGCTCGCAAGTTCTAGTTTCGCAAATTTCTTCTACAGGGGTGCCGACACTAAAAAGCCATCCTTTCTGTGCGCGCACTCGGCACACCTGCCACACCAGCAATCGCTTGTGTTTCGCCCGAACGGCTTCTATCATGGTGCGCAAGCGGTAAGTGACAATTTCACAAACACGGAGGAACCGATGCCTCGCCTGGATAAAGTCCGCATCTGCATGATCGGCGCGGGCAGTCTTGCCAACGCCATGCACTATCCGTCCTTGAGTGAAATGGAGGACGTCGAGATTGCGGCCATCTGCGATCTTGATGAAACCCGGCGACAGCAGACGGCCGCGCGCTTCAACATTGCCAAGACCTACTCCGACTATCGCGAGATGCTCGATACGGAGAAACCGGACGGCGTCTATTGTCTGATGCCGCCCCACCACCTCTACGACATCTCAATCAATGTGTTGCAGCGCGGACACCACCTCTTCGTGGAGAAGCCGCCCGGACTCAACGCGTTTCAAACCAGCAGCATGGCCAAAACCGCCGCCAAGTACGGCGCGCTCACGATGACGGCCTTCAATCGCCGCTTCATTCCCCTCATGCAGGAAGTGCGCCGCCAAGTCGAGGCCCGCGGGCCCATCCTCCAGTTTCAATCGGTCTTTCTCAAGCACCAGTTCACGACACCCGGCGACCTGCCCTATTACGGCGGCGCGACCGACATCCTTAGTTGTGACGCGGTCCATGCGGTAGACGTATGCCGTTGGCTGGGCGGCAGCGACGTGGCGGCAGTGGCCAGCGATGTGCGCGAAGCATATGCCGACTATCCGAACATCTTCAACGCCCTCATGCGCTTTGAGAACGGCTGCGTCGGCTTCCTGCAAGCGAACTGGGTGGCCGGTACCCGACGCCACATATTCGAGATTCACGGCAAGGGCATCACCGCCTATATCGA
Source organism: Chloroflexota bacterium (assembly GCA_965221905.1). Taxonomy (GTDB): domain Bacteria; phylum Chloroflexota; class UBA11872; order VXOZ01; family VXOZ01; genus VXOZ01. The sequence continues at coordinate 606,308 of OZ244922.1, read as the reverse complement.
CCCGGACGATACCGCCAAGGTTTACACAGACGGCAACGACGAGCCGACGATATTGGACGTCAACACGGTCGCCGGCAACGACGCGCGCTACCACGCCTATGGGTTCTTTGGCGAGAGCCGCCACTTCATCGACTGCATCAAGACCGGCCGCCAGCCCGACACGAACTTCGCCGACGCTACCAAAACCATGGAACTCGTGGATAGCATCTACCACTCGGTGCTTTGATCGGGCGCCTGCTTATTGCGAAGCGAGAACAGCAGGCACACAAAGAGCAAGTGGAAAGCCAAGCCGCTCGCCCTATGGCACCAAGGGTGAGAACGAGGCCGAGTGGTGAGATTGAACTTGCCTTGCCCAAGCAGCGCAGCCGCACTGCGTCTTCAAACCGGGATGCACCGTTGCCAATAGACGGTCGGACCATCAATTGAACGCTGCCAACTTGAAGCCCGTGAATCTCTCACGCATCCATATCAACCATCTGCTCTTAGCCGCTTGGGCTCTGCTGCTTGTAATCCTCTTTGTTCTTGCCGTCGACTCAATCATTTCTAAACCCGGAGGGGATTCGAGCATCTTCATCTACGTCGCCAAAGGCATCTTGGAAGGGGACATTCCCTACCTCCATCGCTGGGATAACAAAGGCCCTCTGCTCTACCTCCTCAACCTCTTCGGCCTCCTCATTCATGACACCTGGGGCCTCTGGCTCGTTCAGGGCCTCTTCTTGCTTGGCGCATCTACGTTCGCATTCCTCGCCCTACGAAAACCCTTCGGCACTCTCCCCGCCCTCTTCGCTCTCGCCCTCTTCCTTGCCTTCTTTGCTAGGTTTGTCCAATCAGGCAACTTCACCGAACAGTACGGCCTCCTCTTCCAGTTCCTCACCCTCTACCTCTTCCTCCGCAGCCATGAACTACCTAACCCCGCCCCCTCCCAGGCCCGCTTCGCTTCCCTACACCTCGCCATCGGCGCACTCGGCGCTGCTTCTTTCTTACTTAGACCTAATCTCGTTGGCCTTTGGATCGCTATCGGCCTCTACTGGCTCTTCCTCAGAGGATCTTCACTGCGTAAGCTCGCCTGGGCCGTCATCGGGGGCGCAGCCATTCTCCTCGCCGTTGCTGCTCTCTTCGCGGCCGTCGGCGCTCTTGGTGCGCTCTGGGAAGCCGTCTTCGAATTCAGCTTTGCTCAAAGTACAGCCTCACTTGAAGACAGACTAGGGGTTGTAAGACGCCTTTTTGAACAATCGTTCCCAATCTCTCTACTCGTAATTGCTGCTTGGTGCATCAGTGGTTTAATTCTCATTCAAAGACGGGCGCAAGATGGGCACTTCAGAAGCACGTTAGTGCTTACCCTGATTCTGCTCCCGCTTGAAGTCGTGAGTTTCTCTCTTTCCGGATTTTCATACCTGCACTATTACCTGGCTGCACTACCGGTAATCGCACTACTTCTAGCTTTGCTGGCGTGGACCGCTCTGGAATTCCTACCTATCACCCACGCATTGACCGCTACTTTGATACTCTTCAGCGCAGCGTACTTTTCCTTGCATGCATCCGACTTCGCTCAAATTGCCGGCAAGTACACGCGTGGCAACTTATTTGCCGAGGACGCCGAGGCACGTCTAGTCAGACGTATTGGGGGTTTAACCGGACCTGAAGATCGTATTCTGGTTTGGGGAAAGGGCGCTAGGATACATTTGCTATCTGAGCGCGACGCCCCTAGTCGCTTCTTCTATCATCACCCGTTGGTCAAGCCGAACTTTACCGATCAAACAATTCGTGAAGAGTTCTTTTCCGCTGTTAAGCGGGAAATGCCAGTGCTAATTGTCGACACGCACTTCTCCTGGTTTGCGCCCTTAGATAGTGAAGAACGCGCTGGTTGGAAGCCCCATGACAGATACGCGCACGATTTGGAAGACTTCAAGCCATTTTTTGAATTTGTCGAGGCGAATTACGTTGTTTTCGGCGAATTCGCATCCTACGTAGTTTACGGCCTTAGGAGCGAGGACAGCGCAGAATCCATGACTGCTCAGGGCGAGTTGATTATCCGCTCCACCTATGACGTGTACCTTGATGGCCGTACCCTCACGTATGCGAAAACCCCTTGCACCCAGGATGACGCCGCCAAACGCTTCATCCTTCACGTCATTCCCGTCGACAAGAGTGTCATTGGCGGTAACGAGCACGCCAGCTTGGACTTCATCTTTGTGGAAGGCTTGAATTGGAAGGTAGGCGAAGGATGCATCGTTTCGCAAGTGCTACCTGAATATCCCATAGCATCTATCAGGACCGGTCAGTACAACGAGTCTGGAACGGCCCATGATTGGCTAAGTGAGCATTACTTTTCAGAGCCAAAGTGACTCTCGTACCGTAACTGAAGGATTTGGCGGTCCCGAACACCTTGTTAGCGACGACGTCCGCCAATGCGCTTTTTTGAATGCCCCGTCGTTGGCTGTAAATTACTGGAGCTCTTACGGAGCCTGAGCCTCTGTCAACGAGCAACTGAAACTGAAACATCTTCATGCGCCGGATGGACTTTCAAAGAATGAATTCTCGGTTAGTGCCTGCACTAGTGACCAATCGCCTGCTAGGCATCGGTTGGGCAATCTTACTGGCGCTGCTCTTTGTCATTGCCTTTGACTCGTTCATCACTACACCCGGCGGGGATTCAGCGATATACCTATATGTCGCGCAGGGCATTCTGGAAGGAGAAGTCCCGTATCTCGATCGCTGGGACAACAAAGGTCCGTTGTTCTACGTCCTGAACCTCATCGGCCTGGTCATTGACGAAACGTGGGGGATCTGGGTCGTTCAAGGCCTCTTCCTGCTTGGAGCAGCCAGTCTGGCCTTTCTGCTGCTTTGGAGGACATTGGGCGTCCTCCCCGCCCTGTTCGCTCTCGCAGTATTCCTCGCTTATTACAAGAGATTTGCACCGCCAGGCAACTATACGGAGCAGTACGGTCTTCTCTTTCAGTTTCTCACCCTTTACCTATTCGCCCGCAGCCAAAAGCAAGCCTCTTCCGAACCTTCCCGGGCACAATTCGCCTTGCTGCACTTGAGCATTGGCGTGCTCGGTGCCGCCTGCTTCCTTCTTAGACCCAACCTCGTTGCTCTCTGGATCGTAATCGGTCTCTATTGGCTTTTCATCAGGGGTAATTCCCCGCGCAAGCTTGCTTGGGCAGTTATTGGAGGAGGGAGTGTGCTCATTTTCGTAGCAACCCTCTTTGCGGCACTTGGTGCCTTGGGGGCACTCTGGGATGCCGTCTTCCTCTACAACTTCGCTCACAGCAATACCTCGCTTCTGCAAAGACTTCACGTACTCCGAAGTCTAGCCGCAGGACTTTTCCCAGCATCTCCCTTAGTTGTAGCAAGTTGGCTAATCGGCCTTCGCCTTTTCGTAGGAAATCACGTGCAACAAGAGCCCGTAAGAGGCCTGTTAGCACTCGGTTTGATACTTCTTCCGCTTGAATTCATTATTGCCTCTCTTTCAGGCTTTGATTTTGCACATTATTTCCTGACTTCACTTCCGGTCGTCTCACTTCTGCTGGCATTCCTGGTATGGCTTACCCTCAAGCAAAACTTCATAGCCCCCACACTACTCACGGCCGCGCTTCTGCTGGGAGCGTTCTACTTTTCCTTGCCCTTATCTAACTTCCCGCGGCTTGCAGAGAAATACACAGCCGATAGTCTAATCGTGGAGGATAGAGAATCGCTGGTGGCCGCCCGTGTCCGAGAGGCTACAGAACCTGGCGATCGAATTCTGGTATGGGGAAAGGCTGCTCGGATATATCTGCTTGCCGATCGTAATGCGTCGACTCGTTTCTTCTGGCACCATGCGCTGGTCAAGCCGCATTTCACCACTCAATCTATGCGTGACGAGTTTGTACTTGATCTAAAGAGTGATATGCCGGTATTGATCATTGATTCGCGATACGATTGGTTTGCTCCCTTGAATAGATCGGAACGCGCTGGTTGGCAACCTCATGAAAGGTACATGCACAACCCGGCAGACTTTGGTCCCTTCTTTGACTTCGTCGAAGCCAATTATGTAGCGATCGAAACGAACTGGCCTTTCACCTTCTACGCCCTCAGACTGAGGGACTCCGAAATGCAACCACCGCCCAAAGGCGAATTGATCATCAGCTCTACTTACGATATCTACCTGGATGGCAAGACCCTAACCTACGTAAAGAGCCTGTGCGGCCACGATGACGCCGGCAATCGCTTTATTCTGCACGTGATCCCGAATGAAACAAGCGTCATTGAAGGAAGATCCCAAGAGACCTTGGACTTCTCCTTTATGGAAGGGAAAGATTGGCACGTTGGCGAGGCCTGCGTCGTCTCTCGCGACCTGCCGAACTATCCCATTGCCTTCATCAGGACCGGTCAGTACAACGCATCCGAGAGCGCCCATGACTGGTTGAACGAGTATCATTTCACCGAATTGCAGTGATTCTGTTGTCGCGACCAAAGGCAATAGCGGCCTCACACACATTACGTGCGGCAACCGCCTGATGTGCATTCTTTTGAAAGCCCCCGCTGTTGGCTGTAGACTAACCGTAGCTTTCGCCCCGTCATAGGCTGAGCCAACCAGTAACTGCAACTGAAACAACCACAATCGCCAATTCAACTCTCAAACCATGAAGCTTTCGTTTGCGCCCACCGTTGTGACCAATCGCCTGCTTGGCGTCGGTTGGGTAATTGTTCTTGCCTACCTGCTTATACTTGCCGTCGGACTCATTTGTAACTGACTGCGCATACAATTCCTGCATTTTCATTTACGTAGCCAAGGGTATCCTGCAAGGTGACATCCCATATCTCGACCGCTGGGATAACAAAGGCCCGCTGCTTTACTTTCTAAATTCTATCGGCCTGATTATTCACGAGGGCTTCGGGGGCTTGCTCATACAAGCCCTTTTCTTACTAGGTGCATGCTATTTTGCCTTCGCAGCACTAAGGAACAGTTTTGGCACCATCCCTGCACTGCTCGCTCTCGCGCTCTTCCTAGCCTTTTTCACCAGATTCACTCCATCCGGTAACTTCACAGAGCAGTATGGTCTGCTCTTTCAATTCCTCACCCTCTATCTCTTTGTCCGTAGCGAAGAACAGGCCAAGCCCAACGTCTCCCCACCTCACTTCGCTTCGTTGCATCTTGGCATCGGCGTCCTCGGCGCTGCATCTTTCTTGCTCAGACCAAATCTCGTCGCACTGTGGATCGTTATCGGTCTCTATTGGCTTTTCGTGAGAGACAATTCCCTGCGCAAGCTTGCCTGGGCCGTGTTCGGCGGTGGGAGTGTGCTCATCACTGTTGCGGGCCTCTTCCTGATTATGGGCGCGTTAGATGCGTTCTGGGATGCAGTATTCGTCTTCAATTTCGCACAAAGCGGTGCCTCGCTTCAGGAAAGACTTGGGGTGGTACAGTACCTACTCACTCAGATGCTGCCAATCTCTTTGCTGGTTATTGCGAGCTGGTTTCTCGGTGTCTCTTGTCTCATAAGGACACGCGTGCAAGTTGAGCGATTCAAAGGACTCTTGCTAGTTGCTTTGATTCTGCTCCCACTTGAGGTCGTTAGCCTTTCACTGTCAGGATTTGGATACCGGCATTACTTCCTCACCGCCCTCCCCGTTTCCATACTACTTCTCGCTTTATTTGTTTGGTTCGTCCTTGAACAACGACTGATCGCTCCCTGGCTTCTCTCTTTCGCGCTATTGTTTGCTGCGGGCTACTATGCTTCGCCGCTCTCAAATTTCGAACGGCTTGTCGACAAATATGGGCAGAACGGCACGTCTGTCATTCAAAGGAACTCGCCCATTTCAGTTCGCCTCCGCGACCTGATCCAAGGAGCAACTGCGCGTGACGATCCTATTCTCGTTTGGGGAAGGGGTGCCTGGCTATACCTCTTTTCCGATCGTGACGCGCCCACACGATTCTTCTATGAACTTCCGCTGACCAAGCCAAACTACACAACTCAATCAATTCGCGAAGAGTTCTTCTCTGATGTAGAGGAGCAAATGCCAAGACTGATTATCGACATGAGGCGTTCTCGCTTGCCGCCTTTGGCACCTGCTGAACGCGAATCATGGCATTCCACTGGAAGATGGAAAAACGATCCGGATGACTTTCAGCCTCTCTTCGACTTTGTCGAGGCGAGCTACTTGGCCGTCGATTCTACGCCATCTTTCACTATTTACGCTCTTAGGCACAACAATGTCGAGATTGCAGCACCTGAAGAAGATCGGTTGATCATTCGCTCCGGCTATGATGTCTACCTGGATGGCAGGACCCTAACCTACGTAAAGACTGTGTGCGCTCGAGATGACGCCGCCAAACGGTTCATTTTGCACGTGTTTCCCGTGGACAAGAGTGTTATTGACGGCAACGAACTCCACAACATGGACTTCAGCTTCATCGAAGGGAAAGATTGGTATGTAGGCGAGTCCTGTGTCGTGTCGCGCGAATTGCCGGACTATGCCATCGCATACATCAGAACCGGCCAGTATGACATCACGCGCTCGCGGCATGAGTGGCTAAGCGAATATCATTTTAAGAGACCGAATTAGCCTGCTTGCCATGACTGTGCGTACCGGCTGTGCTCCACTCCGTGCTTCTCTGGGAGTTGTCAACCGTATGAAGCACTTGGGCCCAAGCATGGGAGCAAGACAAGATTCCGTGCATGCAAAAGAGCGGGGAGCTCGGTGGTGGGCTCCCCGCTCTTCCGTAAGGTAGGTAGGCGCTAATAGTGGTTCACTTCCCCGGCGAAAACGCAACGTCTAGCACAAAAAGTTGGCAATTCAGTATAATACTGCGTATAGCAAAGGGGTGATCGCCTGTACATTACGTTAAGTCACCGCTTCGCCTGGGACTTCCGCTTGCGGGCCCGAGGTTGCAGCGGGCGGAGCCACTCAAGGGTGGACGAAGCGGCAGAAAGCTCGTAGAGCAGCACGATGCGTAGATTCACGAAGGAAGTGCAACATGGCGAAGGTAGTGGCGTTAGAGGAGCAAACGCAGCAGTTGCGCGCGTTGAGCGCGTCGGAGCTTCAGACCTACGACGAGCAGGGATTCCTCATCCTTGATAACGTCTTTCCGCCGGCAGACGTGACGGCCCTCAACAACGAGATCAAGCGCCTCATGCCGGAGCACGGCGACACGACGGCGAACCGACCCGGATGGATACTTCAAATAGGCCTACGCTCCAAGCTCATCAGCAGCTTTGCCCGCGATGAACGCATCCTCTCCCTGATCGAAGATATCGTCCGCCCCGGCATCGCCGTGCACTCAGCGAAGTTGGTTACCAAAGTGCCCCAATCCGACATCATCTGCCACTGGCACCAGGACGAGGCCTTCTACACGAAACCCGACGATCCTAAGACGCATAGTAAGACGCGGATGTCTATCTGGGTGCCGCTCCAGGACGCCACCGAAGCCAACGGCTGCATGTGGGTGGTACCGGGCAGCCATCGCTGGGGTCTGCAGGACTACGAAATCGTGGACTATGGGGCTTGCATTCGCAAGCTCACCCCTGAGGAATACGCCAACGAGCATGCCATTCCCGTCCCGCTGCCGGCGGGTTCGATGCTGCTCTTCCACGGTATGCTGTGGCACCATTCCAAAGGCAACAGCACCGACCATGCGCGCTACGCCTTCATCGTCTCGTATCAAGAGGCCTCGGTGCTCAGCGAGACCGCGCAGTGGAAGCTCATCCGCCCTGCTCCCGCGAGCAATGGGGAATAGCGATTAGCTAACTCAGTGTGTGTGCCCGCGCAGGTTTGGCGAACTTCGTTCTTGCAGCCAATGATGGATGCCGCTCGGCTTTTGACTGCCCGGCTTTACGCCCCACCCTTCAACCAGCGGTCTAAGAACTGCACCGAGTGCATCCGCGCCGTCTCCTCTTCCGGCTCGACTTCGTGGCCGCCCTCGTGGACGTGAATCTCGCACTTCTCTCCGATGCCGAGGCGCTCGTAAATCGCCTTGACCTCGGCAAAGGCCTGCTCGGCTAACTTCCAGTAGACCGCGCCGTCGTGCTTGCCCTCCTCCACCATGAACGCGCGCGGACAAATCAACGAGGCGATGTCGCTATCGGCGAATTCGCGCAGATGGGGGTAGGTCTTGTCCTCTTCCACCGTGAGCGCAAAGGGCCGGTAGTGCTCAGAGGGGATCACCTGTTTTTGGTAGCGCTCGTTGAACCACGCCGTGCTTACCACTGCTTGCAGGCGGGTTTCCAAGGCGCCGAGCCAGAGACCCGACTGTCCGCCCTGCGACTTGCCATAGAAGCCGATCCGATCGCTATCCACTTGCGGTAGACTCTCCAGCAGATCCACGCCCCGCGAGAGGGCAAACATCTCAAGCCCAAAGAGGTCCATGCCGATGGTGCGGCAGAGGCGGTTGAGGTACATGCGGGCGTGCGGTTGCGCACTCTTGAGCTCTTGCAGCTTCGGGGCGAACCGCCCCGCCAGCTTATCCGGTTCAAACCCGGTCACCATGCGCGTGGCGAGCACGGTATAGCCGTGCATCGCCAGCCGCCCGCCGATGCGGTGGTACGAACTATCGATCCCCGCGTGTTCCGTCTCAGTGAAGCCACAGGCCGTCTCCGGCACGCCGTAGATGCCGATCTGCAGGACGATCCCCGGGTGAGGCCCCCTGCCGAGCGGCGTCAGCAAGAGCGCATCGCTCTCCACGCCATCGAAAACGCGGTAGTACACCCGCTCGACGCGAAAGTCCAAGTTTGTTGCCAGCGGCTCGAAGCGCAGGTGCAAGTCCTGCCGGTCCCACGGCCAGCCGCCAAGACTGTCTAAGAAGTGCTGTCGATTGGGCTCCACCGAATGCTCGTATGCATCCAGGCCGGAGTAATCGCGATTCCAAAAGCGCCCTCGCGTCTCGTAGCGCTCCTTGATGTAGCGCAGCAGATACTCCTCGTACTGCTCGAACAATCGCTGTTGTCGAGGATTCACGTCCTCGCTACCGAGTACCGGCCAATCGTCGTAGTAGGCCATGCTGCAGAACCTCCTGTTTCATTGAGCAACGAGTACATGCTATGCGGGGGACACGCCACGCTCCTCTTTCCCCCCTTGATCCGTTCGTGCTGAGCCTGTCGAAGCACAGGTGGGAGGGAGTAACGAGACCGTCAATCCGCTTTTCTACCCCGTTCACCCTTCGACAAGCTCAGGGCGAACGGACAGGCTTATGGCCGCTCCAATTCCCCTCAATTCGCTCCTGCTGAGCTATTTCAGTCAGCATGACCGGACTGCACGCCCAGTGCTTTCACGCGCGGGTCATCCCCCTGCCGCGATGCCGCTCAGTCCCGGTTGTACCATCTTTGCCGGGTCGAGCGCTTCGTCCAATTGCTCGTCGGTAAGGTTGGTGAGGACTTTGGCAATCTCACGGACGGTCTTGTTCTCGGCGTGGGCAGTCTTGGCAATCACGGCAGCCTGGTCGTAGCCCACCAAGGGCGCCAGAGCCGTGGCAGTCATGAGGCCGCGTTCGACTGTGGCGGGGCCGTGCTCCGTAGCTTGGATGCCGCTCACGCACTGTTCGGCAAAATTCGCCGCCGCTTTGCTGAGCAGTGCTATCGGCCGCAAGACATTGTACGCTGCCACCGGCAGCATTGTATTCAACTCGAAGAATCCCCACTGGCCGGAAATGGTCACCACATGGTGGTTGCCCATCGCCTGCGCGCAGACCTGGATTACCGATTCGGGAATGACGGGATTCACCTTGCCGGGCATGATGCTACTGCCTGGCTGCACTTCCGGCAGCAGCAGTTCGCCGAGCCCCGCGCGGGGACCGGAGCCCAACCAACGAATGTCATTGGCGATCTTGAGCAGTGCCACGGCCACTGTATTGAGCATGCCGCTCGTCATCACGAGCGTGTCAATCGCGCTCTGGGCCTGAAAGTGATTCTCCGTCTCGCGGATGTGGTAACCCGTCGCCGCGCGCAGCTTGGCGCAGACGAGACGCGCGAACGCGGGATGGGCGTTGATGCCCGTGCCGACCGCCGTGCCGCCCAGCGCCAATTCGCCCAGCCAGTCCTCGGCGTGGCGCAAGTGTTTGATAGCCCGCTCGATCTGTCCGGCGTAACCCTGGAACTCCTGCCCCAGGCGGATAGGCGTCGCATCCTGCAGGTGCGTACGCCCGGTCTTGATGATGGGCATGAATTCTTCAGCTTTGCCAACCAGTGCCCGCTGAAGTTTCGCCAACGCCGGTATCAGGTCTTGCCGTATGCTCAAGAGCGCCGACAGATGCATAGCCGCCGGAATCACGTCGTTGGACGACTGGCAGATGTTCACGTGGTCGTTCGGATGCACCGTGCGCGACCCGCGCGCTTCGCCGAGAATTTCCACGGCGCGGTTGGCGATGACCTCGTTGGCGTTCATGTTGGTTGAGGTGCCGGAGCCGGTCTGAAAGATATCGAGCACGAATTCATCATCCAGCGTGCCGTCCGCCACTTCCTGCGCCGCCTGGATAATCGCAATAGCCAGACCGTCGTCGAGCAGGCCGAGCTCTCTGTTCGCCTCCGCCGCTTTTTGCTTGATCAAGCCGAGCGCTTGGATGAACCGGCGCGGAAAGCGCAGGTCGCTAATGGGAAAATTCAACACCGCCCGCTGCGTAGAGGCCCCATAATATGCGTCGGCGGGTACCTCCATCTCGCCCATCGAATCGCGCTCGGTGCGAGTCTCCGTCGTCGCCATATACAGTCCTTTCGTCTACTGCAACCCGTTACCGCTATTGCCAGAGTGTGTTCGACGTTTCACAGCATTACATGCAAAAGAGATGCTACGCAGCCCGTCATTCCCGCGCGTCCGACGATCATCCCCGCACTTCCAACCGCTGATCTCACACGCCCAACCGCCATTCCCGCACGTCTGACCATCATTCCCGCATGTCTGACCGTCATTCCCGCGAAAGCTCGCCCCCGCGCGGGGGCGCGGAATCCATCTTCTCTTAGCCATTCGGACTCCAACCGGTAGGCAGAGGTCTCGAAATTGCGCTAGCGCGGAATTGCCTCTCGTGTGACCGGGCGCCAATTCCATCTCTCTATGGATGGCTTGCGTCCAGAAAACATGCTGCCTCAGGCGCTTACAACCTCACCTCAAGATTCGCCTCCGGCCCTTCACCCTTGCCCGTGAAAGCGCTGCAGAATAAACTCCCGGTCTGGCACATTGCGTTTACTATATGTACGCAGAAAGTGCTCCCTATCATAGGGAATTCCGCGCCGCTGAACGTCAATACCGCTGTCTCTGAATGTAAGCAGGGCATACCGCGCCACCGGACGCGGGCCACAGCCCAATGCACCTGGGTTCAAATAGACGCGGTTCTGCGTTTGAAAGTAATGACCGTCGTGATGGTGGCCGGTGAGAATGGCGTCGGCGTGCCCGCTGTAGTGCGCGTCGAGCTTTTCTAAACTGGGTTCTGGGTCAATCGGCAGGAGTTGCTGCTCCGCATCCAGATGATAGTGGGCGATGAATTGCTGTAGATCCCCATGCTGCGGCGACAGTACTCGCGGCATAGCAGTGAGATGCGGCAGGAATCTGCGGTCGAGTTCGTCCGCAATCCACTGGTGATGTTCTTCAATTCCTGGAGGGCTTCCCGGCGAATCACCCGCTAGCAGCGCCAGGATGCAATCCTCATGATTACCGGCAACACTCGCAAAGCCAGGGAGACCGAAGAGCAGATCCAGCACTTCATTCGTGTCGGGACCAATGCCAATGAGGTCGCCCGCGCCATAGACGCATGATAAATCATCCTCACGCGCCAGCTCTGCCAGCACGGCACGCAGCGCAGGCGCATTGCCGTGTACGTCGGTAATAATGCCTATCTTGGTTGCCATGACGGTGTGCCTCTTCGCGATTAGACCTCGAGACGCAATAAGAAAGCTCATTCCTATCGTAGACCTTTATCAGCCTTGCGCTCAACCTCTCACGCCTGATCTTGCAGGGTCTTTAACTGATCAGCCTGCAAAGAAAAGGTAGTATACTCCTTCTCCAAATAACAGGGTTTCTTGCAGGGAACCATCGTAGATTCCTCGCTCCGCTCGGAATGACATCTCCTTCGTAGCGCGGGGGCTTGTCCTCCGCTCCTTGGCGCAAATGGGAACATCAAAGGAGGCGTACGGATCGGATTCTTACCGCCTACCTTCCCAAAGGAGAACTCTGCATAACTCTGACGGACACGAGGAACGAGGCCGAAACGGTGAGGCTTTCCCGTCTCCCTAGCCTTCTCCCCATCAGACCATTGCGTAACTTCAGCCGGAGGCGCAACAATCACTCTCTCTCCCTGGGTGCTTGTCTCAAAAGTGCGTTGCTCAGTGTAGACTTGCCCTTCGACAGGCTCAGGGCGAACGAAATAGGCAAATCCCGTTCGTTCTGAGCTTGCCTGTCCTGAGCTTGTCGAAGGATCGAAGCACGATTTTGTTTATCGAGTCGACTTATGAGACAGCCTCCTGGGGAGAGGGCCGGGGTGAGGGGCTTCCTGCATATTCTGCCCTTCCTACCTGAAATAGCTAAGAGCAAATTTGCAAGAATCGGTGAAAATGACCCCGATTGCGGGGACTCACTCTCACCCCCGGTATCGAGTACGGGCAGGCTCTAACTCTCTCTCGCCTCGGCAAGAGTCTTGCAAAGTTCTCCCCAGGGAGAGAGGGTCTTTTCGGCTGCTGCGCTGAGATGTGCAGAGGTCTCCCAACGGGGACAGGCAGGGGCCAAATTGCGAGAGGGAACTCCGGCAAAGGCGCGAACGCAGGTACGCGCCCATAGAGCGTGGTTTCGTTTGCAAAACGTAGATAGGCTAAGATAGGGTAACAATCAAGAGAGTGGCGAGGATGAAACTCTTCTCGCTGGCGGCGTGTTCGATCCACGATGGCCTGGTCTATGGTCTTTAGCTATCCGCGAGGCATGTGGCAGACCCACGAGCAGTAAGTATTGACACTCAGGAGGAAGCTGGCTATGGAGAAACTAGCGATTCGCGGCGGCACGCCTGTGTGTACGACGAAGTTTCCTTCCTGGCCTCAGCACGATGAGCGGGAGAAGGAACTCTTGCATCAGGTGCTGGAGAGCAGCCGCTGGGGCGGTACCGGACACGGGCCCATGGTGATGGAACTAAATGCGCGCTTCTGCGACTACCACGACGCCGCGTTTGGCATTCCGCTCACGAGCTGCACGGCGGGCCTCGACATCGGCCTGCGCGCGTTCGACATTGGGCCGGGCGACGAAGTGATCGTGCCGGCCTTCACGTTCATGGCCACGGCCTTTGCGCCCTTGCTCGTGGGAGCGGACGTGGTCTTTGCGGACGTTGACCCCAACTCGCTCTGCCTCGATCCGGCGAGCGTGGCCGAGGCCATCACCCCGCGCACCCGCGCCATCGTGCCCGTGCACTTCGGCGGTTATCCGGCGCAAGTGGACGAGCTTGGCGCGCTCGCGAAGGCACATGACTTAGCCGTAATCGTCGATTGCGCCCACGCCCACGGCACCAAGTGGGCGGGCAAGAAGGTAGGAGGCTGGGGCGACCTCAATTCGTATAGCTTCAACCAAGCCAAGAACATGACCTGCGGCGAGGGCGGCCTGGCGACTACGGACAACGAGGACATCTGGGAGCGCTGCTTCTATACTCTGGCGTGCTTTGGTCGCAAGAACGGCCGGCCCTGGTACGAGCACCACGAACTCGGCCAGGCCTACCCCATGAACGAGTTCCAAGCCGCCGTCTGCCTCCCGCAATTGGAACGCCTGGACGAGCATACAAAGCGGCGCAACCGTAATGCGGCGTATCTCTCCGGCATGCTCTCAGAGGTCCCCGGCATCACCGTGCAGCAGCTTGAGCCGGAGGTTACCCAGCACGGGTACCATATCTACCCCATCCGCCTCAACGCTGAGGAGTTCGGCGCCGACCGCGAGACCTTCCTCCAGGCGGTGCAGGCGGAGGGCGTCGGTATGTCCAGCGGCTATCCGTGGGCGCTGTATGACAACCCGATGTTCGATAAGTCTGATGGTTCGGTAAAAGGCGCTATCGGCAGTTTCCGCTCTCTTCCATGTCCTGAAACTGAGCGGCTTTGCCACGAGCAGGCAGCTTGGATCGGCCAAACCGCACTCCTCGCCGAGAATCCCGCCATGGATGATATTGCGGCCGCAATCGCCAAAGTACAACGAAACGTGGACCAACTGCAGGCAGTGTATTCTTAGTTCCAAGTGAAGGCATTTCCATTAGGATCCATCCTCCGTCAAAGGCCGTTCCCTTACCAAGATTGCGCACGGATACTCCCTTCGGAGTGGGACTTTAAACTCCCTCTCCCCGCTGGGAGAGGGCCGGGGTGAGGGTGACTTTAGTCGATCTCCCCAACACTCCAACGGTTCGGCAGGGACACGAAAGGGTCATCTACCAGAAAAGTGACAGCAAGTCTGAATTCAGCGAATTGGCCGCTTCAGAGGCACCGATAGCTCCCTCTCCCGCTGGGAGAGGGCCGGGGTGAGGGTGACTTTAGTCGATCTCCCCAACACTCCAACGGTTCGGCAGGGACACAAAAATGTCATCTACCAAAAAAGTTACAGTAAGTCTGAATTCAGCGAATTGGCCGCTTCAGAGGAACCGATTGCACCCTCTCCCCGTGGGAGAGGGCCGGGGTGAGGGCACCTCTTGGCCGACCCAAGTCTCATCCCGCCTGTTAGACAATGTCGCGCAAGGGTAATCTCTTGCATTGGCAACTACGAACCAGGAAAGAAACAAAAGAGGAGTGAACATGAGCATAGCCACGCAATTACCCACCGAAAAGCGGGTACTCCAAGATAAGCAAACCGGCGCCGCTATCTGGCAATTGACCAACGCGCCCTGTGTGAATCACGCGCCGTACTTTCTCAATCCGGCCTGGGCTGGCGCGAACCACGACATGCTCATCATCACGTCGTACCGCGCCGGCGCGCCCAATCTCTACGGCATCCAGTTGCCTGACGGCACGTTGCGGCAGCTTACGACAAGCGGCGACGTTTCCGCGTGGTCGGCGTGCGTATCACCCGACGGCAGGCACGTGTACTACGCCGCTGCCACGCAGTTACGCGCTGTTGACACCACCACCCTGCAAGAAACGGTGCTCACGAACCTGCCCCCCTCGTCGTGGCTCGGCAACTGCTCGATCAGCCCCGACGGCTCGGAAATCCTGCTGGCCGCCCAGAAGGACGGCAAGAACATTATCCTGGCGGTGCGCACCGATGGCGGCGGCGAACGTGTGCTGTTTGCCACCGATCAATTTGTGGCTCACGCACAGTGGAGTCCCGATGGACGCACGGTGCTCTTCTCCTCGGACATGCCGCGCATGTGGCTGGTAGAAGTCGACGGTTCCAACGCGCGACCGCTGCGCGCGCAGACCCGTCAGGAGTGGATCACCCACGAGGCTTGGCTGTCGAACGACGAGATAATCTTCACCTATTGGCCCCACGCGCTGAAAGCCATCCGGCGCGACGGCAGCGGCGAACGGGACGTAGCGGCGTTCAACTGCTGGCATCCCGCGCCCCGCCGCGACGGAGCGCAGATCGTGTGCGATACCACCCTGCCCGACGTGGGACTGCAACTCATCGATCCGACAACCGGCGCGCGCAAGACGCTCTGCCACCCGCAGGCTTCCTCGCAAGGCTTCCAGTGGTCGGAACCGGAGCCATACGCAGGCGAGACCGCGCCCGACGACGCCTACGGCCCCCAGTGGTCGCACCCCCACCCGTCATTCACCCCCGATGGCCGCGCTGTGGTCTACACCTCCGACATATCGGGGCATGCGCAGGTCTACTTGGCATTCGTGCTTTCCTGAGGTAGGGTCCCTTAAGAGTCAATTTGCATAGTCCGAGCCTGCCCCGTACTTGATACGGGGGCAAGGCCGATATTTGTTAATCATTGCCTCACTGCGCCAAAGAATTGTTTGGACCGTGCAGGACCTTACACGTGCTGGTCCACCAGAATGGCATTGCCGTCCGGGTCTACTGCCACGAAGCTTGCCGGGCCGGTGGTATCCTCGTCGGCCTCGTTCATGAGGGTCACGCCCTGCGCCTTGAGCTGCCGCTGCAACTCGCGCACGTCCGTGAACGACTCCAGCGGTTGCGCCTGGCCGTCCCACCCCGGATTGAAGGTGAGAATGTTCTGCTCGAACATGCCCTGAAAGAGACCGATGGTGGTTGTACCATTCCTGAGGATCAGCCAATTCTGCGCCGCATCACCTCCCACCACCTCAAACCCAAACTTCGCATAAAACCCCCGCGAAGCCTCAATATCCGCCACCGCTAAACTAACCGAAAACGCCCCGAGTTCCATGAAATGCTCCTGTCGAATAGTTGAACACGTGTCTTGCATTGTAACTCCCGAGAATAGGATTCTACAGGGGTTTGAAGAATAGACCCTATGAATCCGTCATTCCCGCTTTCGCGGGAATCTATCTTCTCTTTGACCGGCCTTATTCTTGAACGGCAGACTAACGCGTTTATGCCTGTTCAATCACTAGCGCTCGTTCATCTCATCCCGCGTGAACGTGCGTCCTCCAGTGGCAATGTCCTCGCGTAACTCACGCATAGCCGCCATTGCCGCATCCGCCTGCCGCTCGCGCCCAACATACTCCGCAAGCCACTGCCGAAACAGCGCGTCCAAGCTCGTCCCCTCCGCCGCAGCCCGACTTATGGCGGCCTCGATCAAGAGCTCGTTAGCGCTTAAGTCTATGTTCTTCAATCCCATACTTCACTACCTTACTGCGGTTGAGGACCGATTTGTCTCATGGCATGGCGCACTGCCACATAGCTCGCGAACTCTATGACGACAATGAGCTAATGCCCCAACCACACACCAAAGGCTTCGCCATAGGTGCCTCTGGCAGCACGGAATGTGGCGTTGAAGAAACCCATCAACTCAGAACACATTCCCAAAGATGTGAATCAGACTCGACTTTGGAGAATGCACTATTCAAATCAGTGGGATTCCAAGAATTACCCGTGCTTGTCGCTCTAAGCTACTATGGCTAGCATTGGTTAGGTAACACTTCCCAAAGCCAATTTGCCCAAGAAGCGCGAGACAGTGAGTAGAGCGCATAGAAGTCTAAATCATTTTTGGGCAACAGAATCTCTATCACCGCCCCTCGCTACTCCGGGGCTCAGCTACTCCCAATATTCAGTCGCTAGGCAGAGCTGCGGTGCAGAGACCAAGTTCGCGCCTGACCTTAGCCAACGCAGACTCCTCTATTCTATTATTATGGTACAGGCATCAAATTCCAGTTGTCGAAAGCCAATTGATTAGCACCAAACTTCATTCAAAGAATTCAGGTCGAACCGTGTCAATCTCTTGAAGGGTTGTATTTATGAAAGGTGCGGTGACTTCAGACGCAAGTAGATATAGTGAATCCATTCGCAAAGCTGTCCGTGCATTGTCCGAACCGCTTGGGCGAGAAGAGCAATGCTGGCAGAGCGAGGTACTGCTGCCATCTCGTCATTCCAATTCGGCATTTGCTCCAGCTCGAAAGGATATAGAGTTGGCTGCATGGGGAATTGTGTCCATGTGGCTTACTGGTGTGGTGACAAAACGCCTTCATACTAAGGCGACACTAAGAGAAGCTGAGGAATGGTTTGTTGGTGGGCGGGGCCATTCCAGATCAACGAGCTTGTTGTCTGCAAAGCAGCTCTGTGAAGCTGAAAGATTCCTCCCAAGAGCGATGGACTTGAGCGTCTGTAAAGAACTGCTTCCCTATCTTCTTGATCCATACGGTCCGGGTAGCAGACGCAGCGTAAGACGTGACCCTACAACTAGCAGAGCAAGAGCACAAAAGCGTGCAGATGGGGCCTTTTATACGCCGGCCGACATTGCCGAATACATGGTTAAGGGCTGCCTGGATTGCTTTGAAGATTGTGATGCGCCGGTAGTGTACGACCCTGCATGCGGCACCGGAGTCTTTCTAAGGGCAGCTCTGAGAGAATTGCTAAGACGCCAAACTGAGGCTAGCGCGTCTACTTTGGCTAGAGAACGTATATACGGCACGGACATAGCTCTGTGGCCTCTGCATGCTTCTGCTTTTGTTTTGCTCGCGGATATTCTGATCTATGGAGAAGGAGAACAGACTAGGCCCATAGACCAGTGGCGGAGACTGGGATTAAACCTAGGCTGCGTGGACGCCCTTCTAGTGGATCCGATCAAGAACGAAGCAGACAACTGTGAGAAGAGCTCAGTCGGCGATGACAGAGTTTCCTTGAGTGATTTGTTTCCAGCGATAGAGGACGCGCCAACTGTCATCGTTGGGAATCCTCCATACGCGGATGTTGGAGAGCGTTCTGATCAAAGAAACTTAGAACAAACATTCAAGACACTTGAGGCCAAACCCCAACCCAACGCACAAGTCTACGTTGCCTTCATAGAGCAGATGATACGTCTGGCTAACAAAGATAAATGCGCCGCGTCGCTCGTCCTGCCAATTTCAATAGCTTCTAGCATTGGGCCTCAGTTCGTCGCTGCGCGAAGCTTGATTCAGCAAACTATGGGTCGATGGCGCTTTGCGTTCTTCGACCGGGAACCCCAAGCATTATTCGGAGAAGACGTCAAAACCCGAAATGCTATTGTTTTCTGGGACAAGGATGTGTTGAGCACGAAACCAGTGATCGCTAGCGGGCCGCTAAGGAGGTGGCGAGGGGAAAGCCGGTCAACATTGTTTCAGAGAATTGAGTTTACTCCAATACCCAGTGAAATAACAGCAGGCATACCGAGAGTTGAAGGTTTACAGCAAGCATCCGCTTTAGCCACCCTTAACGCTAGATGGCATCGCCTTAAACATGCAGTTTGTGGCATTGGGCGTTACAGGTTGGCCGATACCACTCTTGCTGCAAACAACATCGTCTTTGTTGGCCCTACCGCGTACAATTTCATTAATGTTTTTCTAAGCCCTCCGCCAAGAGTACTCGAGAGCGAGCGGCAACTCTCCGAAAGCCAATTGCACGCTGTAATGTGTGCAACTTCCAAAGTTGCATTCGCAGTATTTGCAATTCTGACCAGCAATCTCGCATATTGGTGGTGGCACACACACGGCGATGGCTTCCATGTCTTGAAGCGGTTCATCGCTCACTTTCCTTATGGTAACGACATGTTGGACCAGCCACACATTGACCTGCTATCTGGAAGTGGTACCAGACTCTGGTCTGCTATGAAGTCCAATCCGACGCTGAGCCTTAATCGTGGCCGCACTTCACTTGCCTACAATTCGAATTGGTATACTGACATGCGGCGATCTGCGGACAAGGTGCTAATCGATATTGCAGGGCTAAGCGGCAATTTCGTCGACGAACTCCAACAATTCACTGAGTATACGGTAGCAGCTAGACTCCGAAACAACACTGCCCCAGAGTCTTTAGAATAAGGGCCCAAAGATGACGAATCGACCCAACCATTTCATCAAGGAAAAGAGCAAGCTGACCAAAGCAGAATGGAGAGAGTACACAAAGACTGTTTGGACTATAGCGAATACAAGAAGCGATGAGCACCCGGCTGTATTCCCCGTGGAGATACCGTATCGTTTGGCTAGGTTGTTTAGTTTCCACGGAGAGACGATATTGGACCCATTCGCTGGAACAGGCACTACTGCGCGAGCTGTTATCCCCATAGGGCGAAATGCGATCTGCATAGATCAAAACCCAGATTACGTGGAAACAATTGTCAGGGACTGTGAGGATTTACAGCGGGACTGTGTTCACAACTCAACAGTACTTGAAGCGGTGACCTGGGACAGCCGCAATCTAAGCTTTATTGATGACGGTAGTATAGGACTTGTCGTGACAAGTCCTCCTTACTGGAATAAGGCCGACTACGGACAATCTAGCAGTAACCTTGGAGACATAGACAACTACGCATTGTTTCTCCAAAACGTTCGCCTAGTCTTTGAGGAATGCTTTCGTGTCTTGATGCCAGGTCGCAAAATCTGCGTAGTTATTGCTAATGTCAATCAGTACACAGACCATGGTCTATTGACCTTCCCTTTGTCCACGGACTTCGCAATCTTGTTGCGTGACATTGGGTTCCTAATGATAACCGAGATCATATGGTCTAAGGACGGATCTGGAGGCAGGTGGGGTTCACATGGTTCACAGAGGCCGATATTTGGGAGCTATCCGTATCCTCCTAACTTCCTATTCAAGAACGTACATGAGTACGTCTTGGTGTTCGCCAAACCGGGCAATATGAGACCGAAGGGGCAAAAAGCCAAGGTGTATAGTGAATTAACGGCGGGCATTGAGCAAGTAGTCAACTTGAACAATCATACAGACTTTGACACGGACTGACATTACGTAACTCCCAGTACTGCTGCGAAGAGCAAGGTATGAAAATCGAGTTCTGCATTCAAGACCCAACATACACTGACACCACCTATCTCTATGAAGCCATAGTTGAGGCTGCAAAGGGTGCAACTGCTTGGCGAGGTGTGTACGCGTTTGCATCACAAGATGGAGTAAACTGGCTGTTTGAGGATCCAATCATCAAGCAAATTTTGCACGGCGATGGGCAAGTTGACCTCCTTGTAGGTCTAGATGCAATTACAAACCGACAAACATTGGAACGTCTTCAAGCATTGGAGAAGCTCCACAAGCACTTTAGACCAAGAGTGTTCTGGAACGAAATTGTCTCTCTGTTTCACCCAAAGATATCCGATTTCACATACCCAGGTGGAGGCCGGAGGCTAATCGTTGGATCGGGGAACCTTACGCCGGGCGGGCTAATGAACAACATTGAAGGCTACACGATTATCTCTGGAGCACAGGGAGAAGCTATCGATGTTTCAGCGCTTGATGAGTTTTTTGCACGACATACGGAGGCAATTAGGTCGATTGATAGTCAGGCATTGGAGCGAGCTGAGCAAAACCTAATCAGACGGATTAATCATGGGAAACGAGCAGGGAACGTTTCTTTTACAATGCCATCTCGGCGCCTAAGACCTCCGCCTTTGCCCCGCACAGATGGTATGGCAGTTTTGGACCGCATCCTCATTGCCCAGGTCCCACGCGCGGGTGCCCGCTGGTCTCAGGTTCACTTCAACGCTAACGTCGTTCGAGATTACTTCCGCATTTCGAACTACGAGGCGCAGCGGGTTTACCTTTCTCAAGTTGGGAAAGATGGTGCACGATCCTCTGTTGAGGTACGGCCATGCGTCTATAGTCCTAGCAACAAGAACCCGAAAATCGAATTCGGAGCGGCAACAGGTCTGGGGTATCCAAAAGCGCCGCCAGTACTAGTCTTGCGAGAACGTCAGCTTCGTGTTTTTGACTATATGCTACTCTTGCCGGGTGCCGATGGCTATACCGAGTCCTTTGAACTCACTAATTCATTACCCAGGGTTGGACGAGGCCTACCACGCGTAATTACAGACATCGTCACACTCGAAAGGGCTTGGGCTGAGTGTCCAATACTTACAGCAATGAGCATTGAGGCCCATGCAATATGAATTCGAGTCAGTGCTTTAGCCCGCACTTTGCAGCACTTGAAGGCTCCTAACAACCTATGTCGGGTACAAAGGACACCAATAGAAGTATGGAGTGCTCTGCGTAGAATACACATCTTCCTAGCACTTGGTCTTGAATAGTTCCGCCAAGTTCTCGCCGAGGATGCGCCGCTTCGCGTCGTCGGTGATGGGGGATAGGAGAACGCGGCCGAGTTGGTAGGTGGCGCAGGTCCAGGGCATATCGGAGCCGTAGAGGATTTTGTTCGCGCCGGTGATGTGCACCATTTCGGTGAAGTCGCCGAGGTAGCCTACGGAAGCTGCCGTATCCAGGTAGACGTTCGGTTCCTCAGCCGCCACTTGCACCAAGTCCCTGCTCTTGCTGGGGCTGCCGCCGCCTGCGTGGGCCACGATGTAGTGACCGCCAGGGTAATCTCGCGCGATGCGGCGCAGCGTATCGGGCGTACCCACGCCGTGGCTGATGAGCGGCAGACGGTGGGCGTCGGCCAGTTCGAACGCGGGCAGATAGCCGGGGCCGTCGAAGGGATAGTTGGCGGTGCCCGTATGCAGCTTGATGCCCACCGCGCCCGCATCCAGGCAGCGCTGCAACTCGTCCCTGACCAAGTCCGCCTCGTGGGGGTCCGGCACGCCGTAGGCCAGGAGCCGATCGGGGAACTGCCGGGCGGCATCCAGGCTGATGTCGTTTCCCCCGCGCATGTCGAGCAAGATAGCCATGGAGGAAAAAATACACGCCTGGTCCATGCCCACGCGGTCCATGGTGCGCACCATGCCCGCGGCGTCGTTGAAGGTCTGGTAGAAGTGCGGCGCGGGACCGATGTGACAGTGGTTATCGATCACCACCGTACCGTGTAGCGGGGTACCGTCGAGCCCTTGCTCGCGGAGCGACTGTGTGGTTGCGGTGTGGCTAGCGGCGCCTGCTGCCATAGCGGCCTACCTCTTTTTTGCTGTAATGCGGCTGGATTCTATGGATTTCTGTCTACGATTATACATTGCCGGGCGGAACGGCCGTTCATGCTGCGGCAAGCCTGTGCTAAGCACGAACGGCATTGCGCCTCACTGTCGACGCTTGTATGGTACTTGAATTGAAAAGGGGGCCTTATGCTATCTCCAAGCATGCGGAATTGCTTATGGGCAAGATATTGTAAATCCCTCTCTGCTCTCGGAATTGTAAATGTTGAATAATTCGTTGACAGAACTCGCTTTCCACCAGGCAGCGTTGACCGGTTATGTCATTACGAGCGGGCAGCGGCCCCGTGCGAAACACGGGGCGGGATCTGGAGTCCATGTCTCACCTAGTCCAATAGGCTCAGCACTTTAGATTCCTCTCTGCGCTGCGCTCCGTTCGGAATGACACGTGTACAAGGCATGCACGACGCTTCGCTTATCTTCTCTTTATTGAAAATCTGCCATCGTATTACCTGACACCTACAGGAATGACACCAGGTGACACCAAATGACATCAATCGAATCCGCTCCTACGGATGCACAGGTCAATAGAACCCTCACATGCAATTGCCTAATGTAAGACCCAATCGGCTCCGCGTTCCGCTCGTGGTAGGATAATTAGTGTATAGACGGGAACCGATGTGGGGAAGACCAATAAGGCGCCAGCATTGCAAAGGGCAGGTTGAAGAGATGAATGCATCACCGGAACCAACTCCCGGGCCAACGGTCGCGGAGCGCTTGCAGGAAGGCACACTAGACGCCGGTAAGTATGCGGCAACATTGCCGGAGCGGCTGGTGCGCACCGCCGCAGTCGGCGCGGGCGGGCTGGTGCACGAGACCTCGGAGTTCATATTGCCGCCGCCGTTGCGGCGCTCCCAGCTCTATCAATCAACCATTGGCCGCATGCTGCGTATTGTCATCGAGTTTGTGGGCGGTGTCGCAGGCGAGGAGTCTGCCGATTCGCTGGCGGTGAAAGACCTCGCCGTGCGCAAGCTGGCGGGCAACGCCGTGGAGTTGGCGAGCGTGGTGGCGGTGGGCTGGTCGCCCCTGTGGCTTTTGGCGGCGGCTGCCGACGTTACCGGCGGCACGCGCGCTTACTTGGACACCTTTGTCAAAGAGCTTCAGAGCTCGGGCGTATTGGCAGCGGACGCGGACGTCTCCTCCGTTGATGACTTGCTGGCAGCGCTGGGAGGCACGTCCGGCCAAATGGCCGACACGATTGACATTCCGCCGCTGGCCCTCAATGAGATGCGCACCAGTCTCAGTCAGTTTCGACAGAATGCAGAAGCGCTGCCCGATCCGCGCCGCCTCACTCAGATATTCACGGAAATGAATAAAGCGGCAGCCGAACAGGACCGCTCGCTGCTCGTCGTTTCATCGCTGGTCGCCGCCGGCGCAATTCAGGCGGGCATACAGCTTGGCAACGTGCACCTCTTTTCCTTCTATCGTGACTCCCTGAGCACAATCCGCACCGAAGGCGTACCGGCCTACCTGCAGCGCATCAGCCAGCCGTATCTGGAGGCCGCGGCTCACCATCTGCGCCCCAGCAGCGGCACCCACACGCAGCGTCTGCTCGGGAGATTATTTGGCCTCTTCCGGCGAAATCGCGAGCAGGAAAGCACTTCCGCCGTGAGTACCGGGACAACGGAAGAAGAGCATACGGACGAGCAGATTAGCATTGACAGCGAGGAGGGCAAGACTCGATAGACTTCATGGGGACGGTTAGTCGTAGCAATGGTTAGGCAGAGCCGGACAATTGTCATGGAGAGAGACGAGCTGCGGCCCGTCATTCCCGCGCACGCGGGAATCCATCTTCTCTGCGCCTTGTGGACTCCGGCCACCGGACGCAGGTTGCAACTCTACGCTACTGGAGACGCAGGTTGCAAACCTGCGCTGGAGTGAATTCACTTGGGCAAGGTGAGACTAGTGGGAGGCTGACCACCACCTTCGTCTCTGCTTCCCTGAGCGTGTGATGGATGTTCAGCTCGTGGATTGACTGCCTAAACTCACTATCGGGCCGGGGCGTTTCCGTAGAGGCGCACTCCGCGCCTTGATCAAGAGGACAGAGTTTCGTGCTTCTCGTGGTTGACGTCGGTAACACAAATATCGCAGTAGGAGCTTTTACAGGTAACGAACTCAAAGGCTCCTGGCGCCTCAATACGGAAATCGGGAAGACGAGCGACGAGTACGGTGTGCAGATTGCCGGCTTCCTGCAGCATGCCGGGCTGAACGTCGGCCAATGTAAAGACGTTGTTGTTTCTAGCGTCGTGCCGCCCTTGGCCCGTGCGATCCACGATATCGGGACAAAATACCTCGGCCATACCCCAATCCTGATCAATCCGCGGCAGGTGCCCGGCGTGGCCGTGGAAGTCGACCGGCCGGAAGAGGTTGGCGCCGACCGGGTGGTGAATACGGCGGCGGCGTTTGTGCGGCACGGCGGCCCTTGCATCGTAATCGACTTTGGCACCGCGACGACTTTCGACGTGGTCTCTGCGGAGGGTAATTACGCCGGCGGCGCGATTGCGCCGGGTTTGGGCCTGGCCGCGGAGGCGCTCGCGGCCCATGCCTCCCGCCTCTACCGTGTGGAATATGTGCCGCCGGCAACGGTGGTGGGCAAGAGCACCATCCACGCCATGCAGTCCGGCATCATGCTGGGCTACCTCTCGCTGGTCGAAGGCATGATCCAACGCTTTCATGGTGAGATTGGCGCGTGCAAAGTGATCGCTACCGGCGGCTTTGCCCAGCTCTTTTCTAAACACACGACTGTGATAGACGCTGTAGACCCCAACTTGACACTGGAAGGTCTGCGTATCATCTACGAGCGCTTGAAGAATGGGCGGCGCTAAGGCATCCGCCAAGCTCTTAACTGCGTTGATTAGTAAGAGCCCGCCATGGCGGCTAAACTGCTAAAGGTTTGATATTATACTCTCAGCAGTTATGTCTCTAGTCCGCTCAGGCAAGAAACTCTAATTCACGGCGCTCTGTTTAGCTTCCAAGGGGGCTATTGCCGAAGGATGCCGGCCATGATGTTAACATTAGTGGTAGGGGGCATCTTAGATTTGACTTTGTGATTGTGGCAAACGAGCTTCAAGGAGTGCGATGGCAACGGTTCTGACTGATTCTGAAATTGATGCATTGATCCATGAATCCAAGCAACTACCTCAAGATTGGCAAAGGAGATTCACACTGAAGCCAAAACATGGGCACAAAGAGCGTGAGTTTGATGTCACCGGTGTCCACGGCTCGCAGTTTAGGGTTATTCTGCGTGAATCGATTGCAAATCCGCTTGGATTCTCAGTAATTTTGGCGTATTGTCCTGCAACGACAAATCAACTTTTCCGTTTACGAAGGTACAACGGTAAGGATCACGAGCACACCAATGTAATTGAACGACTGACATTTTATGGTTTCCACATCCATCAGGCTACAGAGCGTTACCAGCGCTCGGGACTTCGTGAAGATGCGTTCGCCGAGCCAACAGACCAGTTTTCGAGTTTTGAAGGCGCTGTCAACTGCATGGTTCAAGACTGCGCCTTTGCGTTGCCAAGTGATCCCCAATTGACAATCCCTGGATTGGACTGGTGACGAGCAATGAGAGTTCAGGCAATAGAGCAAGAATTCAAGAATAAAGTCTGCGCTGCCATTAGGGTTGAACCCGAGGGCATTGACCGATTTCGTGTGTTTTCTCCCTTCATATTCGAAGATGGAGACAACTTAGCGATTGTTTTGCGTCTTCATGAAGGTCAATGGGTCTTCGGCGACGAGGGCCACACATTCATGCACCTATCGTACGATTTGGAAGAACGATACCTGCAACAAGGGACTCGAGCAAGGGTAATAGCCAATGCGTTAGCGGCATTTGCGGTCGAAGACCGAGATGGGGAGCTGATTCTGCGTGTGCCCGATGGGAAGTTCGGCGACGCACTCTACAGTTTTATTCAGGCGCTCCTTAAAATTGCCGACGTTACCTACTTGACGCAAGAGCGCGTACGTTCCACGTTTATGGAAGATTTCCAAGCGTTCGTAGCAGAGCATGTGCCAGAGGAGCATCGTATCTTCGACTGGCGCGACGTGGTTCATGATCCTGAAGGAATGTACGCTGTGGACTGCAGAATTAATCACCGAGATCAGCCGCTGTTGGTCTACGCTTTGCCGAACGACGATAAGGTCCGAGACGTTACTATTGCGCTGCTGCAGTTTGAGAAGTGGTACGCGCGACCGCAGCATACGGTGGCTGTATTCGAAAACCAGGAAGACATCAACCGCAAGGTGCTTGCACGCTTTAGTGATGTCTGCGAGAAGCAGTTCTCTACATTGGCAGCAAACAAGGATCGCATAGCACGATACCTTGAAGAGTCCCTCGCCTAGCGACTGTAGGTCGTAGGTCTGCTACTTTTTCTAACCGGTCTATTGAGACTTCAGACTTTACCTCATCGGGCTTAGAACTCTCAGTCCAATGCTAAATTGCAGGGCGACAGCGGTTCTCTGAGCATCCGCTCGGCACGTCTGCGCATCCAACTCTCTTTCCATTAATTTAAGCTCTACCAACCGCCGGAGCGCTCGTGTACAGTGGAAAGCGAACAAGGTGACGGCACGAGGACCAAATCCAGATGAGCGTTCTACGTGGAAAGAGAATCCTGCTTGGGGTTTGCGGGAGTATTGCCGCGTTCAAGGCGGTGGCGCTCGCCAGTCAACTCACCCAGGCAAAGGCAGAAGTCACGACTATCCTTACCAAAGATGCCGCGCGTTTTGTCACGCCGCTCTCGTTCACCAGCGTGACGCAGCGGCCGGCATACATCGACCTGTTCACGCCTGATCCCGGCCGCATCCTGCACATCGCCCTCGCGGAAGAGGCCGACCTGCTGGCCGTAGTGCCGGCCACCGCCCACACGCTGGGCCGCATGGCGCAGGGACTCTCCGACGATCTCTTGACCTGTACCTATCTCAGCACCCAGGCTCCCGTGCTTGTAGCGCCTGCCATGGACGGCGGCATGTACACCAACGCCGCCACACAACAGAATCTCGCCGCGTTGAAAATGCGGGGAGTTCACGTCGTCGAGCCGCTGGAAGGAAGGCTCGCGTCGGGGCTTGTTGCCAAAGGACGCATGCCTGAAGTGGATGCGCTCATGGCGGAGATGCGCACGCTGCTCGGCAAGAGCGGGCCGCTGGCGGGCAAGACTGTGGTAGTCACCGCGGGGGGCACGCAAGAGCCGCTCGACCCCGTGCGGTACATCGGCAACCGCTCCAGCGGCAAGATGGGATTCGCGCTCGCTGAGGCGGCGCGGGACTGCGGCGCGCGCGTGATCCTGATTATGGGCGCCACCACAGAGCCGCCGCCGCACGGCATCCCCATCGTGCCTGCAACGACCGCCGCTGAGATGCTCGGCGCCGTAAATGAGCACTCCGCCCACGCGGATGCGCTCATCATGGCTGCGGCGGTAGCGGACTACCGTCCGGAGACTTCCCGCAGTCAGAAAGCGAAACGCACGGGAGAACCCCTTACGCTGACCCTGGTTGAGAATGAGGACATTCTCGCTCAAGTCCCGCACACCCTCGTCAAGGTGGGCTTTGCCGCCGAAACCGAGAACGTGATTAAGTACGCGGCGCTCAAACTTGATCGGAAGAACGCGGACCTGATCGTGGCAAATGACGTTTCCCAACCCGACAGCGGGTTCGGTGCGGATACGAATCAGGTCGTGATCCTAAGCAAAGACGACCCGCCTGAATCACTGCCCGTGTTGCCCAAGTCTGAAGTCGGCGCCTTAGTCCTCGAGCGCGTGGCGGCCCTCGTCCAACTGAGAGCTACCTAGTGTTCCCCTGTTCCCGGTGTTTTGCAAACCTATGCACGGCTAATGGGTCTGTAACTCTAGGTCTATGGCTCATCGAGGGTGTGATGCCTTGACCGCGCGCGGGGCGCTCAGTATAATGACATTAACACCTGGTCGCGGAGTGGAATAATTAATTGCGCGCTAGTAGTGTGAAACGTTGGTTGTATTTTTTCGGATGAATCGGGAGGATTGTTACGGATGGCAACAGCGATGAGTACCAAGATTACCCCTCTGGGTGATCGCGTGGTTGTAAAAGCACTTGAACTAGAAGAGAAGACACGAAGCGGGATCGTGCTTCCTGATACCGCCAAAGAGAAGCCCCAAGAGGGTGAGGTGGTAGCAACAGGCGAAGGCCGCACGCTTGACAGCGGCGAAAAGGTAGCTGTGTCGGTTGAGCCGGGTCAGCGCATTCTCTTCGCCAAGTATGCCGGCACCGAGATCAAGCTGGGCGACGATGAGTATTTGATCCTCAGCGAAAAGGACGTACTGGCAATTCTGGAATAGCCGGTGCTCTAGCTTGCCGTTGCGTGCGTAACGGAGCGCATAGACGGGGCAACGCGCATGTAGAGGCAAGCAGCTAAGCGAGAGGATCGTGCTCACGCGCGCGGTCTATCCGTCCAAGTAACCGGGGATAAAGCGCAGCAACTATCGAAAGAGCGCTGGTTCCCCGGTTCTTCTTTCTCTATCCCCTTGCGGATAGCCGCTTCTCTTGTGTATCGTACATACGTGACCCTTTCTATAGGGTAAATATGCAATTAGTAATGAACCATCTCCGTAGTACGCTGTGGCGATGGCGGAAAACATCACAATCAACAGATGATTGGGGAGACAGCGATTAATGCCACAACAACGCTTGCTACTGGAACCGGAAGCTCGCGAAGCCTTCAAGCGCGGCTTTGACACTATGGCCAACGTGCTGCGGGTCACACTGGGGCCCAAAGCCCGTACCGTAGCCCTCGAGAGCATGTCCCAGCGCACAGCCGCGCCTGAAATCATGAATGACGGCGCCACCAT
Organism: Chloroflexota bacterium; assembly: GCA_965221905.1. Classification (GTDB taxonomy): domain Bacteria; phylum Chloroflexota; class UBA11872; order VXOZ01; family VXOZ01; genus VXOZ01. Next base: position 577,096 of record OZ244922.1, on the reverse strand, counting down.
TGCGCGTCGCATCGTCGAGTTGCCGGACCGCTTTGAAAACATGGGCGCGATGCTCATACGCCATTTGGCGTGGCACGTAGGCGAGCAGGCCGGAGACGGCACCACTACGACCGCCGTGATCGCTCAGTCCATTCTCGATCAAGCCTACAAAGCCATGGCTGCTGGTTTCAATCCCATGGCATTGCGCAGAGGTATCGAGCGTGGAGCCAGAGTCATGCTGGAAGAGATAACCGCGCTGACCACGACGCTAGAGACCCGCGATGAGATTAAGCGGCTTGCGAGTGTGGTCTGTCTCGATGAATACATGGGCGCCTTGATTGGCGAAATTGTCGAAACCCTGGGGCGTGACGCCATAATCATGGTCGAAGAGTCCCGAAGCATGAATCGGGTCGACCGCGAGTACGTGGAAGGCATGCAGTGGGACAAAGGGTACTTGTCGCCCTATTTCATCACGAATCCCGATCGCATGGATTGCACCATAGAATCGCCCTTCGTCCTGGTAACCGACCGCCAACTCAAGCGCGCTGACGAAGTAATACCGGCGCTCGAAGCGGTGAAGTCCGTCGGCGGCAAGAGCCTCGTCGTCTTTGCAAACACCGTAGAAGCCGAAGCACTCGCCACGTTGGTGGTGAACAAGCAAGAAGGGGAAATCCAGACACTTGCCATTAAGGCCCCAGGGGCCGGCAACCGCATGGTGCACATCCTCGAAGACATTGCCATCATGACCGGCGGCACCTTCGTCTCCGATGACTCCGGAGATACGACTGAAGACATTACCGCGGCCGACCTGGGACGCGCCCGGCGCATCTGGTCAAACCGCGACTTCTTTACTATCGTTGGCGGTATGGGTAGCGAGGTTGCGATCCGGCGGCGAATTCAGGAAGTCAAGAAGCTCCTGCCCGACGAAAAGAATGATTTCGAACGCAACAAGATGCGCGAGCGCATGGGAAAGCTCAGCGGCGGCATCGCGATCCTGAAAGTCGGCGGGTTTACCGAAGGCGAAATGAAAGAGAAGAAGCTGCGCGCCGACGACGCCATGCTGGCAGTGCGTGCCGCACTTGAAGAAGGCGTTGTGCCCGGCGGCGGTATCGCCTTCATCCACGCCGCCAAAGTGCTGCGAAAAATCAAGACATCCGATGAAGAAGAAGCGTACGGCATTAGGATTATGGCCGAAGCGGCAGAGGCGCCCTTGCGCCAGATTCTCCTAAATGGCGGCTACGAGCCCGAGGCCATCATTGCCGACATCTACCGCAAGCGCTATCCGACGGGCTTCGATGCGCAAGACGGCAAGTTCGTCAACATGATCACGGAGGGCATTGTGGACCCGATCAAGGTCGTGCGCTCGGCGCTGACCAAAGGTGTCAGCGGCGGCATCATGGCCATGACGACCGAATCCCTGATCTCACCGGGCAAATACGACATGAACGTGAACCCGTAGAGTAGGAACCGCGCGCACTACATCCATTCGCTAAGAAAGCCCGCGTCAATGCCCTGAAAACCGGCCTTTGCATGGCCGAGGCCGAAAGCAAGAGTCCGTTGCTCTAAGGGCAATTCTTCCCTCTCTCTGGGAAGAGAGCAAAGCGGGATTTCCTTGCCGTAGAGCCGATTATTCCCTCTCCCCGAGGGAGAGGGTCAGGGCTGGGATGTAGGCGAATTCACTCCGGCCAAGCAAGACCGGCAGGTTTGGCGGAAGGTACAAGAACCAACCTGTACCTATATGCGGAATAACTGCATGCGTGTTTCCATATTGGTTGCATTCACAATTGTCCTCAGTCTTGCCGCCCTCACGAGGAGTAGCCCAACATGAGCACGCCAGGGGCGGAGCGGATCGCAATCAGACGGGTGTGGCTGGCCGGCGGGGCCGCGCTCGTGATCTCGTTGCTCGCCAATGCCATCGTGCGCACCGTTATGGCGGTCATATTCTCTATCTCGCCGCTCTTCCTCGCGTTGGCGGAATGGAACACCATCATCATCTTCACCTTGGTCGGCGTCTTCGGCGCGACCGTCGTCTTTGCCATCCTGGCCCGCCTGACCAAGCACGCCATCAAGCTTTTCCGCTGGTTGGCGGGTTTCCTCCTCATTGTCTCATTTGTGCCGAACATCTTGATGCTGACGTCAAACGCCCCCGGCGCAACCCTCCCCGCCGTCATCAGCCTCATGGTCATGCACGTCATAACCGCAGGCATCACCGTGGGACTGCTCACCACCTGGCCGCGGGTAAGGCGATAACCCGGTAAGCACGTTGCTGAGCCGGCGCCAAATACGGCGCCGTGGTAGTTGAAAGTCCTCCAACAGTAGCTTCTTAGCGCCGCATAGCCTTGGTGCACACGTTCTAAGGGAAGGTAAGCGAAATGCCAAAGCAACCGAACATCCTCTTTATCATGTCCGATCAGCAGCAATATGCCACGGCGGGGCCGGCGGCGGGCGGCTGGTCGCCGAACCTAGAGCGGCTGGCGCGGGAGGGCATTTGGTTTCGCCGTGGGTACACCGTTACCACGCCGTGCGCTCCGGCGCGGGCCTCAATCGCCACGGCGGTCTACCCGCACGCCCACCACGTGCTCAACAATTGCCACGTGCCGTATGCCGTCAGTCGCGAAATTCGCGACGGCGTGCCGACCTGGGGACCGCTAATGAGCGCGGCGGGGTACCGCATGCGTTATGCCGGCAAGGCCCACTTGGGTTGGGAACGCGGCGCGGTGGAATACGGTTTCGATAGCGAAGAGCGGGAGTTCGACAAGGCCGCGTATCTGCGAGACCATCGCATCCGCACCGAGCAGCAGGGCGGCGTGCCAAAGCCGAGCGCCGGGAGCGGGCCAAGGCCGGGTATGTGGGGATTCCACGACGCGGCGGGTGTCTACTGGCTCCATTACGGCGTGGAGGATGCGCCCCCGGAGGCCACGACCACGGCAATGCAGGCGGAAGCGGGATTGCAGCAGTTGCGCGCCCTTGCCGACGAATCCAGCGACCAACCGTGGTGCCTCTGGATGAACTTCACCGGCCCGCACAATCCCTACATCGTGCCCAGAGAGTATGCGGAGCGATTCGATTGGCGCGACGTGCCGGTGCCGCCAAGCTTTTACACCGATGCCACGGCTTCGACGCAGTCAGCCCCCAAGCCCGCCTACGTGCGCCGGGCGCGGGAAACGTGGTTCAGGGAGATCGATGAAGAGCATACCCGCAAGTCCATCGCGCACTACCGGGCCTATAGCGCCCTCATCGATAACTACGTCGGATCGGTATTGGACTTCCTGGACGAATCCGGCCAAGCCGAGAATACGGTGGTGGTCTATACGTCCGACCACGGCGACATGATGGGCGCCCACGGCCTGTGGTTCAAGGACATTTGGCCGTACGAAGAGACGCATCGCATGCCCTATATCATGCGCTGGCCGAAGGGATTTGAAGCCGGACAGGTGTGCGATGACTACGTGCGCACCCTCGACTTGGGGCCGACCTTCCTCGATCTCGCCGGCGCCGAGCCGCTCCAGGGCGCTCACGGCATCTCGCTCGTGCCACTGCTGACGGGCCAACCCGATGCCGAAGACCGCCCTGAACACCGCGAGCTTTTCATGCAGGACCACGGCAACATCTTCTACTTCATGAATCGCACGATCTGCGACGGCCGCTACAAATTCGTCTTTAACGGTTTTGACTACGACGAACTCTACGACCTGCAGGAAGATCCCCACGAGATGCACAATCTTGCGGAGAATCCGCATTGCACCGACGTGCGCGAGCGGTTGCAGGACCGCTTGTGGGACTGGATGCTGCAACTGGAAGACCCCTACGCGGGCAGGCAATACGCCGCCAACGTCATTCTCGGCCGCAGCACGCCGCCGCCCAATCGCAGAGACCCATCCCCGCGCTCGCAACTCTAAGGAGACCCGTCGCATCACGTGCAAGGCAGGCACGGACTTCCAGTCCGAGGCATAACCCGGACCTGCAGGCGAGAATACTCCCTCTCCTTGGGAGAATTTTGCATAACCCTTGCTGAGGCGAGAAAGTCCCCTCTCCCGGCGGAAACCATTGCGAAACCCATTCCCCCCTGATGAGGGAAGGTCGGGATGGGGGTGAATAACGGCCTCACGACAAGCGATCCCTGTCTACCCACACCCCCCTCTGGATTCCGGCTTTCGCCGGAATGACGGAGTAATGCAAAAGTCTCCGCCGGGAGAGGGGGTAATTCTTGCGCCGTCAGCCGAAGTTACGCAAAGGTCTCCGCCGGGAGAGGGCCGGGGATGAGGGGAAATTGGCGCCAGCCAGATGCAGTTCCAACTGTTAGGCAGAGTTACGCAAAGGTCTGAACCCAGGACAACCCATGAAGCGAGCGTTGGTCATTCGCCATGCCGAGCCGGAGACCCTGGCCGCCAACTTTACCGGTGTTCTGGAGCAACACGGCTTTCAACTCGAACCCCTAAACGTCTTCGAGTCATCTCCCGCCTTCGACCGCTTTGCGCCTCCACCGCCGGAGCAGGTTGACCTCGTGGTGGCACTCGGCGGCCCAATGTCGGCCAACGACGACTATCCCGCCATTCACCATGAGCGCGCATACCTGCGCCGGGCTATGGACCTGGGCAAGCCCGTGCTGGGCATCTGCCTGGGGGCTCAGATCATGGCCGCGGCCCTGGGTGGCACGGTGGAGCCGACGGGCGGCTATCAATTCGGATTGCGCAAGTTATACGTGACTGCCGCCGGCGACGCTGACCCGGTCTTCGGCAAACTGACTATTCCCCTGGCGCCAACCCTTCACGGGGAATGTTTCTCCATCCCCCAGGGTGCCACCCGTCTGGCGGAAGGGTTCATGCTCTGCCGCGATGGGAGCTACCGCAAAATCAACATGGCCTTCCGCTACGGCAACTCCTACGCGTTCCAGTTCGAGCCGCAACTCACTCTGGAGGAATTGCAGGTGTGGAACCGGGAACTGTCCGGCGACTACACACTGATGGGAGACCGGTTCGACGCCAATGAGGAAGCCGCCCGCAACCTGCGGGAGTTTGCCCGCTACGAATCCCACTACCGGAAGCAAATGCGCAACCTGCTGACAGCTTTCCTGCACAACGCGGGCCTGGTATAGGGCCCGGAACCACCTCAGGCCACTGCACAATGACCCTTGCCCAACCCTCGCCAAAGCGATAAAATCCCATCTCCCCGGTCTATGCAACAGGAGGAAGGCTGGAGTGAGGGTGAATCCTCGTCAATCCAACCCAAATCCGCTTGCTTGGCAGAGCTACGTAAAGGTCTCCCGCGGAGGGACCCATCGCCGCGCCGGCAACTCTCGGTCAATCATCCCCGGCCGTGCCTTCCCCTTTTCTCCGGCCCGGCTATGGCGTATGCTCGTGCTAGAAGAAAATCCGGCGGCCGCGAGCGGCATGCATTATAGCGGCAGAGCCCGACCGCTCTGCCTGCGTCGTTCGCGTCCGGAAGCGATAGAGGGCGCGGGCCTGGGAGCAACCCGGCATGTACGATTACCTTCGTCATCGCATTCAGCTTGAATACGCGGCGGCGTGGCGCGTTGCCCTGAGCGGCTTGCTGGCGGGCATAGCCTTGCCGGCTGGCGTGTGGGTTGCGGCTCTCATCCTCAGTCGTTGGGTAACTCTGCTCACGCCAGGTCTCCTCTGGATCGTCGGCGGCGGCGCGATCTATCTGAGCCTGGCCGGCGCAATAGCGGCGCTGGCCAATCAGCGCGTTAGCCGGCGCAATGATTTGGGCCTCGTTGCCGGGGCGGCAGTGCTCCTGTTACTCTGCGTGCCCCTTGGCTTGCTCTTCGCGCAGAGCCTATCCAGCGGCGCTGAGACCGGACTCATCGCCAGTTTTCGCGATGCCTTCACCCTAGCGAATTTGCTGCAAGCGTTCTTTCCCACGCTCATCGGCGGACTCCTGCTGACCACCGCCTGGGCCGCGCTCCTCGTCCCCTGTGTGGCGCTACTGAGCGACGCAGATTGGCAAGCAATCATGGACCGCATGGTGAACGAGACCTACCACCGGGACTGGATCGCATACAACCAGAATCTCATCGACCAGAAGAAGATCGCTTACTACCTCAAGACCGGCCAGCAAGAGAAAGCTGCGGAGCTGGAAGCCGAGGCCGCCAAGCGTGCCGAGCATGTTCCGCCACGGGGGTCTCCCGATGGCTGAGGCTTTGAAGGTCTATCTGCGCTGCTTCCTGAGCGTACGTTCCTGGCTCCCGGAACTCGCTCTGCTTGTGATTGCGCTTGGCTTGGGCGTGGCTGCACGCCAGGGAGAGCCGCTGCCCCTCGACGTGCCGCTAGGCGAGATGATCCAATCCTGGCACTTCCCGTTCTTGGACGCCCTACTGCGGGCGATCAGCGCCATAGGGTGGTTCCGCGTGGCGGGGCCAACGACGATAGCTGTTATTCTTCTACTCGCAATCTTTGGCTGGCGGCAGCAGGCTGTCGTTCTCGCAGCCGCGGCAATTACCGGACATCTCCTAAACCAAATGCTAAAAGCTCTCATAGAGCGCCCGCGACCGGAATTGGCGGCAGAGCAATTGGCCGCGCTGGGTGTGGACTCCTATGCGTTTCCCAGCGGACACGTGCAATCATTTTCGATCTTCTATGGATTCCTCGCCTACTTCATTTGGCAGCACGCCTGCCGGCCTTGGCTGCGTTGGCTTGGTGTAGCCGGCATGCTCACGATGATTGTCCTGGTCGGCATATCCCGCGTGTACCTGGGCGTGCATTGGCCAAGCGACGTGGTGGGAGCGTATAGTATCGGCATCCTGTGGCTGCACCTGTGGATACGAGCGCAGCATGCCTGGCGCGCCGCGAAACAGCAGCTCGCGGGTACGGTGAAAAGTGAGCCTTAAGCTACTGAAATGGAGCCTACCAAAATTTCTCCCAATGCGGTACTGTATCGACTTGTAGCGTGAGAACCGAGTGGCTAGAATAGTGTGGGTAGACTTTGTGTCTACTTTCACACGCAGATAAGATGAGGGTAAGAGAGCTTGTTGCTGATTGGGATACTGTGGCAGTTGAGCGGACTCTACGTCCTAGCCCTCTTTACAGAAGACATCGTCTACATGGGAGTGAGCGATAGAAATGGCTGAGGCATGCCGGCACTGGATTGGAGTCCGGTGCTTCTTTAATCAGGGACTTTCCAAATTCCGCAAGAGTGCGACCTCCGGCACACGGGCAGACGCGACGAGGGATGCGTCTTACCGCAAGGAGGCAGCATAGCATGCACTCTCCAAGACATGCTCTAGGTTGGTGGCTTTTGCGGCTAGTCATTGGCGTGATCGCCATCGCCATCCTTGTCGGCTGTGGAGCGGTGGACTACCCGCAGACCACGCTCTTCCCACGATCTGACAATAATCAGGTCATCAACGATCTCTATGCCCCCCTGACCTGGCTGGCGATCGTCATTTTCTTGATTGTACAAGGCTTGCTCCTCTACTCAGTTTTCCGCTTTCGCGCGCGCAAAGGCGACAACAGCATCCCCCCGCAAATCCACGGCAACACGCGTCTGGAGATTGCCTGGACGCTCGCGCCTTCAATTGTCGTCGTACTAATGCTGATCTTGACCTACCAGGCAATGGCTAAAATTGAGGCGGAGCCACCGGCGGACGCCCTCCGGGTGCGCGTTATCGGTCACCAATGGTGGTGGGAAGTTCACTATCTCGATCATGACGTGGTTACTGCCAATGAGATTCACATTCCAATTGACCGTGCGGTGTATTTCGAGCTTCAGTCTGACGACGTAATTCACTCCTTTTGGGTACCGCGTCTCATGGGTAAGCGTGACTTGATGCCGGGATCCACAAACAGTATCTGGTTTACGCCACAGGAAGAGGGCTTATTCCTGGGGCAATGCGCCGAGTACTGCGGTACGGCGCACGCGCAAATGCGTTATCACGTGGTCGTCGAGTCCGAGATGGCATTTAACGACTGGCTGGAGCGGCAAGGGCGGCCCGCTGTGGAGGTGACCGGCGATGCTGCCGCAGGCGCGGAGCTCTTCGTTAGTCGTGCCTGCGTGACGTGTCACACAATTCGCGGCACCGATGCCATAGGCACCATTGGACCGGACCTCACCCACGTCGGCAGTCGTTCGTATATCGCCAGTGGCATTCTAGATAACACTCCGGCAGAAGTTACGCGCTGGCTCAGCGATCCACAAGGCCTGAAGCCGGGCAATGAGATGATTCTCCCGATTGCGTTGAGCCAAGAGGATATCCGCTTGCTCACGGCGTACATTACCGCCCTCAAATAGCTAGGAATAGTATGTGAAAATGCTCACAAACCATGTAATAATAGGATGGCTGGTACCGCGTATTCGATCGGCTGATTTGGTTACGGCCCCGTCTGTGCAGCGAGGAGTGTCGGCATGGCAACAGTAGCAGGCGTCCGCACGCAGGAACGCGTCTCCACTGGGGCGGCGATCTGGAGTTGGATCACCACCATAGACCACAAGCGCATCGGCGTGCTTTATTTTGTCACGTCCCTTATGTACTTTCTTATTGCCGGACTCGAAGCACTGCTCATTCGGATTCAGCTTGCAACACCCGAGGGCAAGCTCCTCGATTCCGATACGTACAATCAGCTCTTCACCATGCACGGCACTGCTATGGTCTTCATGGTCGCCATGCCGATGGCGGCGTCGTTCTTCAATTTCCTCATTCCGCTAATGATCGGCGCGCGTGACGTGGCTTTTCCGCGCCTGAACGCCTTCAGCTACTGGACGTTCCTTGGCGGCAGCCTTCTCATGCATAGCAGCTTTCTCTTCGGCCAGGCGCCGGACGGCGGTTGGTTTGGCTACGCGAACCTGACGACCAAGGAGTACTCCCCCGGCCTGAGCATCGACTTCTGGGGGCTCGGTCTGCTGGTGCTTGGTGTCGCGTCGGTAGCCGCGGCCCTTAACTTCATCATCACGATCATCAACCTGCGGGCGCCGGGTATGACGCTCATGCGCATGCCCATTTTCGTCTGGATGACCTTCGTTACGTCTTTCCTGATTATCTTCGCTTTTCCCGCGATTACGGCCGCTCTGATCTTCCTGGAATTCGACCGCATGTTTGGGACGAACTTCTACGAAGTGGCCGAGGGCGGCGACCCGATGCTCTGGCAACATCTCTTCTGGGTTTTCGGACACCCGGAGGTCTACATCTTAGTCTTACCGGGTTTCGGCATTGCCTCTGAGATTCTGCCAACATTTTCGCGCAAGCCGATCTTCGGCTACAGCGCCATGGTCTTCGCAGCCGTGTCGATCGGCTTCCTGGGCTTCAGCGTGTGGGCGCATCACATGTTCACCACCGGCATGGGCACCATTGCCGATGCGGCCTTCGCCGGCTCCACCATGCTCATTGCAATTCCAACCGGCATCAAGATGTTCAACTGGGTTGCCACCTGCTTTGGCGGCCGCATCCGCCTGACGACGCCGATGCTGTTTGCACTTGGTTTTCTCACGACGTTTCTCATCGGCGGGCTAACCGGCCCAATGCTGGCAGCCGTGCCGTTGGACCTGCACTTCCAGGACACCTACTTCGTCGTCGGTCACTTCCACTACGTGCTCTTCGGCGGTCTCATTCTGGCCTTGATGGGCGGGGTCTACTACTGGTACCCCAAGATCACCGGACGCATGATGAGCGAAAGAATCGGCAAGTGGCACTTCTGGCTCATGTTCGCGGGCATGAACTTCACCTTCTTCCCGATGCATTTCGTGGGCGTCGACGGCATGCCGCGCCGCGTCGGCACGTATGCCGCCGGCATGGGCTGGGACTTCTGGAACATGTTCATCACCATTAGCGCCTTTCTCATTGGTGTCTCGATCCTGGTGTTCCTCTGGAATTTTGTAGCTAGTTACATCAAGGGCGTGCCCGCCGGCAACGACCCGTGGGACGCACGCACCTTGGAGTGGGCAATACCCAGCCCGCCGCCAGAACATAACTTCGATGAAATCCCGCAAGTAACCCACCGCGATCAGATGTGGTTCGACAAGTATGGTGACGGACACGGCGATGCAGCGCAGCTCAGCAAGGCCAACGCGGCCGTAGCCGAACATGCGGACGAGTCTGACGAAGTGCATGAAGTTCACATGCCAAATCCATCGTACTGGCCGCTCTTGGTCGGCGCTGGACTTACCATCGCGGCAGCGGGCCTGATGATCCACATTGCCGTGTCGATACTCGGCGTAGCGTGGACGATTGTTGCAGTCTATGCGTGGTCGCTGGAGCCCGCGTCCACTCCGCCCGACGAACATTAGCACCTGTCCATGTGAAATTAGCTGAAAACTACGCTCCAATCCTGTCCCCTCTCCCCGAGGGAGAGGGCTAGGGTGAGGGCGAGGATGAAATGCCAGAACACAATTAAGCTGATTGAGGGCTAGCATGAGGAGAATCTCTGAATGAGCGATGCAGCACTTGCCCGCGAGGCGCCGGAAGAGCATCCAACGACTACGGGCTTGAACCACCGCAAGATCCTGATGTGGGCCTTTCTCGGCTCAGAGTGCATCTTCTTTGGTTCCCTAATCACCACCTACCTCGTTTACCGGGGCAAGAGTGTTGTCGGTCCTTACCCCAATGAGATTCTCAATGTGCCGGTTACGTCGCAGAGTACGTTCGTGCTGCTGATGAGCAGTTTGGCGATGGTGCTCGCGCTCGCAGGTTTTGTAAGGGCCGACAGTGCGCGCAAAGGCTCCGATGAAAGTCGCAGCGCGCTCCGCAAAGGGCGGATTTGGCTCTCGCTGACGGCGGTGCTGGGCACCATATTCCTGGGCTATCAAGTTGTAGAATTCTATACGTTCGTGCACGAGGGCCTCGGGTTGACAACCAACCTCTTTGGCACCACATTCTTCGTACTCACCGGTTTTCACGGTACGCACGTCGGTGTGGGCGTCCTCTGGCTCGTCTCACTCGTGGTGCTGAGTTTCTTCGGCAAGGTCAAGTCGCTTGACGTGGAGTTGGGCGGCCTCTACTGGCACTTTGTCGATATTGTCTGGATTATCATCTTTACGCTAATCTACCTAATCCCGTCATAAGCTACGGTGCTGCAGGCACCTGTGAGGAGGAGAAAGTGGGCACAGACGCAACACATAGCAATGAGGCACACGCCACCACCGGACATTACGTCCGCATTGCCGTCATCCTTACTATCCTCACCATCCTTGAAGTCGCCACGTACTACGTGGACATCCCCTTTGCGCCGTTGGTAACGTTGCTGCTGATCATGGCCGGTACAAAGTTTGCCTTGGTAGTTTTGTACTACATGCACCTGCGCTACGATAGCAAGCTGTTCGCGGGCTTCTTCTTCTTTGGGTTCACCGTTGAGATACTCTTGCTGATTACGCTCCTCGTCCTCTTCGGCCTCCGCTCAGTTTAATGGTCGGCACGCTGACGACTCTCGCGGTTGGGGCAAGCTGCGGCCTTGTTAGCCTCTTCTATGCCATCGGCGTAACGCAGGCCAAACGGCGGGGCCGCGCCACTCCATCGTTGTGGCGCAGAATCTCTTTCAGCACGGGCATCGCCCTGCTGCTCATTTCCCTCATCGGGCCGGTGGATACGCTCTCCGGGCAGTATTTCACCATGCACATGATCCAGCACCTGCTGCTGGTGCTCATCGTGCCGCCGCTGTTGCTGCTTGGCGCGCCGGTCGTGATGGTGCTGCGGGGCCTGCCGGCCTTCCTGCAACGCCCGGTCTTTGTGACGGTGGCGCGCAATCGCGTCATGCGCCGCATCACGCACACGCTGCTCCACTCCCACGTGGCGCTTGGCCTATTTCTGGCCACGCTCTGGCTCTGGCACACGCCGCTGCTCTACACGGCGGCGGTGGATGACGAAATCGTACACGTGCTCGAACACACCACGTTCTTCTGGCCGGCTATCTTCTTCTGGTGGAACGTGGTCGACTCTTGGCCCTTCCGGGCGCGCCTTTCCGCGCCGCGCCGCCTGCTCTACATCTTCTTCGCTACGGCAGGGCTCAAAATCGTGGGGGTCCTCATCACGGTCTCCGGCCAGGTGCTCTACACGGCGTACCTCATCCCGCGTGAGGGCACGGCCTTCGCCGCGCTCGACGACCAGCGTATCGGTGGCTTGATTATGTGGATAGGCGGCGGTCTCTACATGCTGCTGCCCTTGGCAATTATCTTCTTCCGCTGGGCGCAGCAGGAGGAGACGGCCCCACCCACGCCTACGGCTCGACAGTCAGCGGCAGCAGTTGCCTCACCGCGAGGCAACTACCAACCACCGCTCTAGACCGCCGAGCCACTTCCCGCCTAAGATGAGCAGGGCAATCGGAACCCCGTGCAAGGGTTCGCTCTGAGCCAATCGTGCCGGCATTGCTCGCATTCGAGTACCTAGCTGCTTTTGAGTCAACGATTTTGGGCCGTTAACGCATGCTCGACTCTGCAGACAGCAGCGCTACTTTCGAACACACGCGCAGCCTGGGGCGCAACGTGTGGAAATTCTACCTGCTGAAGTACGCGTGGGGAATGCGCTGGGGGACTCTTTTACCGATCTTCGCTCTCTACTTCCAGGATCGCGGCATCTCGCTCACGGGGTTTATGATCCTGATGGCCTCCCTCAACCTCTTCAGCGTGGCGGCGGAATTGCCGACAGGCCTCTTTGCCGACCGCTTCAGCCGCAAGTGGAGCATCTTCTTGGGGGCGCTGCTTGGCTGCGGGGGTGTGCTCGTGCTCATATTCGCCGCTAACTACTTCATATTTATGCTGGGATTCATCGTGGTCGGCATCGGGGCGGCATTTGCTTCCGGGGCAGACATGGCGCTCTTCTACGACTCAATCAAGGCAGCAGGCTGGGAAGGGAGAGCCCAACCACTGTTAGCGCGCGCCTTGGCGATAGAGAACGTCGGCATGGTGAGCGGCATGCTCCTGACCGGCCTCATCGTGTCCAAGACCGGGCTCGTCGGATCGTTCTGGGGGAGCGCCGCCTCGCTATTGACCGCAGCGGGCATCGCGTTCACATTCGTCGAGCCAACCGTAGCCCGCAATCTGCCCTCACCGTCACAGACGACCACCTTCCGGGAAAAGTCCCGTGATTACTTCGGGCGCCTCAAAGAGACCATCCAGACCATTACGCGCAACCCCGAACTCGTAGGGCTGCTCATTGTTTACGTCGTGATGATGCGCGTCCACTTCTTGATGGAGCGTCCTTTTGCGGGACCCTACCTCACCTCACTCGGCTTCTCCTACTCCCAACTTGGGTTTCTCTTCATGTTCTACTACTGTGTAATGTCGGTCTTCATGCTTGGCTCAGCCCGTATTCGAGCGTGGCTCTGGGGCAGCGAACGCGCCGCGATCCTCTCTCTGGGTGTAATCGGAGCATCTGCGCTTGTGGTGTTCGTGAATGCGTCGCTGATGTCCATCGTCATTTTAGGTATGCTGGGCATCTACGTGATGATAGGCCTGCTCCATCCCCTCATGCTGGAAAGCCTCAACCGACGCCTTGTATCGGCCCAGCGTGCCTCCTGCCTCTCGTTGGTACAAGCCTCCAACTACACGCTCGGCCTGCTGATGGGGCCTGCACTGGGTGCCGTTGCAGACAACTATAATCTCGCCACCGGACTGCTCGTCTTCCAATGGACGTTTCTACCGGTCATAGCCCTGGCGGTGTTCCTGGCATGGCGCGTGCTGATTCCCCCCGCGCGGCATGAGGCAGCGGCAAGCAGCAGCGGCGATGGCTAATGCAATGCGCCAGATCCGCGTCAATCGGGAAGAGTACAATACCCGCCGCGCTACGCTTCGTCCGTCAGCAGCCGATCGACCAGACCTTCTAGTTCCTCATCAGAGAAGAAGTGGATGCGAATTGTGCCCTGCTTGCCGCGGCGCTGGATTTCCACTTTTGTCGCGAGCGAGCGCCGGAGCTGGTCCTCCCATTCGCCGCTGCGCGCATCGGGCGGCTTGGCGCGGGAGGAACGCGGCGACCCAAGCAGCCGCTGCACAAACTGTTCGGTTTGGCGCACGTTGAGACCACGACGAACAACCTCAGCGAGAGCGTTGACCTGTCTTTCGGTCGTCAGCCGCAGCAGGGCGCGCGCGTGGCCTTCGCTGATGGCATCCGTGGCGAGAGCGTCTTTTACAGCCGTAGCTAAGTTGAGCAGACGGAGAGTATTCGCCACTGCGGAACGGCTCTTGCCGACCCGCGCCGCCACCTGCTCCTGGGTAGTGCCGAATTCGCTGATGAGCACGGCGTAGGCTTCAGCCGTCTCCAGCGGAGAAAGGCTGGCGCGTTGGAGGTTTTCGACCAGCGCTATTTCCAATGCTTCACGGCTGCCGGTAGGTCTAATGAGGGCGGGAATCGCGGCCAGTCCCACTTGCTTAGCTGCGCGCCAGCGACGCTCGCCGACGATCAGTTGATACATACCCTCTTCCGGTTGGCGGCTGACCACAACCGGCTGCAGGATACCGTGCTCGCGGATTGACTGGGCTAATTCCTCCAAGTCATCCTCGGCGAAAGTGCGGCGCGGCTGCAGCGGATTAGGGCGAATGCGCTCTACCGGTATGTCCTGGAGACTCGATTCCGGCAGTAACGCCTCTAGTCCCCGTCCTAAGCCACCTCTGCGAGACACTCTTGCCTATCTCCTCTCAACCGTCATTCCGGCGAAAAGCCCGCCCCGTACCACGATACGGGGCCGGAATCCATCTTCATTGTATGAGTTGTTGTCTTGCCAAGCAGGGGAGAACACTCCTATTGCGACTCTAGATTCCTCGCTGGCGCTCGGAATGACGTGAGATTTCAATTACCGGCCAATACTTCCTCTGCCAGGTGACGATATCCTTCGGCCCCTTTCGAGAAGGGATCGTACGCCAGTATCGTGCGTCCATGGCTTGGCGCTTCCGCCAAACGCACGTTGCGCGTGATCACCGTCTCGAACACCTGACCCGGAAAGTGCGAGCGGACCTCGTCGCGCACCTGCTGCGCCAATCGCGTGCGTGTATCGTACATCGTTAACAGTATCTGCACGCGGCCCAGGGTCGGGTGCAGGCCGCTGCGCACTCGCCTGACCGTATCCAGCAATTGCGCCAGCCCCTCCAGCGCCAGATACTCACACTGTACCGGAATGATCACCTCATCGGCAGCGCAGAGGCCGTTCACCGTGAGCATGCCGAGTGACGGGGGGCAGTCTATCAGCACATACGCATACGTGCTGCGCAACGGCGCGAGCACGGCGCGCAAGAGATACTCGCGCTCCGGCAGTTCCACCGCCTCCGTTTCCAGGCCCGCCAACGCGGGGCTGGAGGGCAGAGTCCAGAGATTGGGCGCGTTTTCGACAGTTACGGTGAGGTCTTGCGCCTGCGCCATACCGCGCAGCACGTGGTAAATGCTGGGATCGCGCTTTGGGATGCCCAAGCCGCCGGTCGTGTTTGCCTGCGGGTCCAAGTCCACCAAGAGCACGGCGTGCTTGTAAAGCGCGAGGTACGCACCCAGATTGACCGCGGTAGTGGTCTTGCCGACGCCGCCCTTTTGGTTCGCAATCGCGATAACCGTGCTCATGGGTGTACCGTGTGTGAGACTAACGGCTTGGCGCGTCTCGGACTTGGCCGGACGTATGACGACGCAACGGAATCGGGGCAGTGGGAGAGGCCGCTTACTGTCGCCGTATTAGCCGCCGGGATGAAGAACATGGTATTCTCGGTAGCCTGCCCGGTAGCGCAGGTTTGCAACCTGCGTCTGCGCCCTTCTGCTTGAACACAATCCTAGTGGTTGAATGTCTCTATTCATTGCCGCGACGCTGCAATTCCCCCTCGCCCCAGCCCTCTGCCCAAGGAGAGGGAGCGATTCGCGCCTCTGGAGGAGAGGAAATACGCCTTCGCGTAGCGCGTGGGCGCTGCCAAGCTTCCTCCTCTGACTTCAATGCGACACCATTGAAGTAGCTTTCGCACACTACGGCAGCAACACGACGCGGTCATGGCGAGCGCCCTCGTAAAAGGCGAGGCACACTGCCAGGTTTTGCCGCCCGTCCTCGACTGTGGCGGGCAGCGGCGTGCCGTGTTGCACGTAGTCCACCATAAGACCAATGCTGCTATCGCTCTGACTCTGCACATTATCGGAGAGCACCCAGCCCTGCCAGGGCGCAAAGTTGCCCCGCACCGCCAGCTTGCCGGAGATGCCGTCGGTAGCGATCTGCCCTTCGGTACCCACAAGCTGAAACGCGTGCATGCCCGACTGCGGACCGCTTGACCAGGTGACTTCCAACGTTGCCACCACGCCGTTATCAAACGTGAGCGTCGCCACGCCGAAATCTTCCAGCGGTATATCCTTGTGGATCAGGTTCGCGGTTGCGCCGGTCACGCGCACGACTTCTGCCTGCAGCAGCCTACGCAGCATGTGGACGTCGTAGATGGAGTGGTCGATCCAGCCGCCGCCCGGGGCTTTCGTCGCATCCAGCCACCAGGTGCGCGCCACGTGCACGCCGGGCCACTCCTGCGTGGGCGACCCACCGCGCCGGATCACGGTGGCGCTGATGGGATCGCCGATGCGTCCCTCTTGCAACCATTGGCCGTACTGCCGCGCCGCGCCGCCGCTCGCTTGAATTGCCTCCAGCGGGAAGAAGCCCACTCCTGCGTGATTCACCGCCGCCACCACCGCATCGGCATCGTCCAAAGTGAGCGCCATGGGCTTCACGCAGATGACGTGCTTGCCGAGGCGCGCCGCCTCTTGGCAGAGCGCGGGAGCTTCAACCGTGGTGCACGCCGCCACGACCACGTCTACGTCGTCGCGGCGTACAATCTCGTGGTAGTCGTCGGTCGTATACGGGATCCCGAATTCCTCGGCTGCTGCTTCCAGATACGCCGTCTTGCGGTGCGCCGCCGCCGTAACCACCGCACTCTCATGCTCGGCAATGCCCCGCAACGCCCCAAATCCGGCGTACCAATGGTCCATACCCGCGATACCAAAACGCACTTTTGAAGACACCGGCGCACCTCCGCAGTTAGGAAGTTTTCTCGGTCTGGTCGTCTCCGTATACGGTACTATACATAGTGGCGCAGTGCTAATGGCAACGCACGAATGCAAACCGGACTCTCGTTTGACTATACGTAAATCACTGGCGTCTACGCCTGACAACGCCTAACCTGAACGGCACAAAAGCTACGAACGCAACGCAACGAGGAGAAAGAGTGCGATGACCCGAGATGAAGGCATGGAACTCGTCAATGAGTTGCTGAAAAGCAAGAACCTCGTGAAGCACTGTCTCGCGGTGGAAGCGTGTATGCGGGAGTTGGCGCGGCACTTTGGCGAGGACGAAGACCTATGGGGCCTGGCGGGATTAATGCACGACGCCGATTACGAAGCCACCGAAAAGGACCCGGCCCAGCATACGCTACTGATGGCGAAGCTACTGGAAGAACGCAATTGCGATCCCCGTGTGATCCACGCCGTTCGTGCCCACAGCGACGAGCACGGGGTGCCCCGCGAGAGCCTGATGGACAAAGCGCTCTACGCCTGCGACAACCTCTCCGGCTTGATCATCGCCTGCGCGCTCGTGCGGCCTGACAAGAAGCTCGCTTCGGTAACGCCGAAATTCGTCATGCGCAAGTACAAGGAAAAAGCGTTCGCCGCCACCGCCAAGCGCGAGGAGATCGAGACCTGCAGCGGCATCGGCTTCACGCTGCCGGAATTCGCCGCCATAAACTTAACGGCGCTCCAGGGCATCTCCGAAGAACTGGGCCTGTGACGAAGTGTGCGCGGAAGGTGAGCCGCGCTTTATGTCAACACTCTGCGGCTAGCGCAAACTTTGGTTAGCCCTAGCTGGAGCGCACGAAGCGGCCACACTCCAGCTTGGCATCAAGCCATCATCGCCCATGCTTAGCCGCGCTAGAACGGCAACTCTTCTCCAATCCCCTGTGCCTCGGCTTTGCGGAGCACGTGCACGGCAGCGTAGAGGTCTTCAGCGGCAATGCCCTGTGATTCGTAGACCGTAATCGCCTCGGGCGGGCGGGCGATGGGATACCGACCCGCTACCACCCGGCCGATCTCGATCACGTCCTCCCATTGCACGATGCCCGGTTCCACCGCGGCCAGCAGGTCGCCGCACTCGAGCTTTGCGCCTTCCAGGGAATCCGTGGCGATGAGCCAGGCGCGCCGGAAGACGTCGGTATCCACCTCTTGCTCCACCAGCATGTTGTTGCCGGCGGCGTTCACGTGGACACCGGGCTTGAGCCATGCCCCGGCCAGCACCGGCTGCTTGCTATTCGTGATCGCGGACACTACTTCTGCAGCCTGGACCGCCTCTTGTGCGCTGCCCACCGCCCTAACCGGAATACCCAGGGATTCCGTCATCTCTTGCGCAAACGCCTCGCGCCGCTCCGCGTTCCGGCTGTACACGAGCACCTGCGTAATCGGCCGCACGGCACACACGGCCTGGATCTGCGTCGGCGACTGGCGGCCCGTGCCAAGCACGCCCAGCACCGCCGCATCGGCGTTGGCCAAGTACTTAGTGGCAATACCGCTCGCGGCACCAGTGCGAATTGCGCCGAGCAGCCCGGCTTCGAGCACGGCGAGCGGTCTGCCGTCTTCCGTGCTGTAAAGCGTGACCAGGAAACGCGCGCCGCGTCGGGTGGTGGTGTACACCTTGTGCCCGAAGACGCCAAGCGCCGCGTCACCGGCGGACAACACGTGCATCATGCCGCCGGGCATGCGGATGCGGCGGCGCGGTTGATTGCGCGCTTGCCCTGTGCCCAAGGCATGAAGACAGGCCTCCACCTGCTCCAGCGCCTCCTCCATGGGAAGGAGCTGTCGCACGTTCTCTTCCGTCAGAAACCGAGCCATTGAGAAGTCTCCCCTTAACGTGGTGCTAGCGGTCTGATGTGAATAGTAAGGCAGGCAATTCGGCTAAGCAGCGAAGGCGCCCATGCCGGCGACTTCGGCAACATGCCAGCGACTTCGGCAACATGCCAGTGCTCTCAGCAGCTTGCCGGCGTCCTCGGCAGCATGGTACCACGCTCGCGCTGCCACAATTGTTCCACGTTTAGAAGCTAGGCGCGACTAGCCTGCCCGCCATACGCAGCAATTGACGCTCGTGGGAACGGCTCCGTATAATGCAAGTGAGTCACGCGTTTGCGTACAGCGGCGTGGCTAGGGCCCATAGCTCAGCGGTTAGAGCTGCTCCCTCATAAGGAGAAGGTCCCTGGTTCGATCCCAGGTGGGCCCACTTGTTTGCGCTTTACCTGTGCGTGTCCCCACAGGCAGACTGAAATGGCGCATACATGATCGGCGGGGTAGCTCAAAGGCAGAGCGGGGGACTCATAAGCCCTAGGTTGTGAGTTCGAGTCTCACCCCCGCCACCACACAACGCAAAAGCATATGACCAACACGCTGCACCCCAGCGTGCTTTTGCGTTTATATAGGTAGGGAGAACGCGGGCCTGATCTTGCGATATGCCAGGCCTTCCGAGTAGCGCGTGTATTGTAACGCTGCAAAGCAATGGATTGTTGTCCACAATGGACGTAATGCAGGCCGTACGGACGACGATAGCAAACTTACCCGGATTCTCCGCGGTGGAGGGCAGTTGCATGAAACCATCCGGTCGAGGGACAAGAGCGGCATTCTTCCTTTTCGCGACCCTGGTGACAGTCTTCAGCCTGGCCTGCGGCGGTCTTTCGCCAAGTGCGCCGCCGAATCTGACGCCGCTGCCCATAACCGATCTGCGCGTGGTGGAGTTGGGCACGGATGTCCTGATCTCGGACATTTCCAATGGCGAAGCCGTTGGCACTGGCGAGGATGGCGAGATCTATCTGGTGACCGTCGCAACCGGAGAAAAACGCCAACTCACCTCTGATGGACACCATAAGTGGAATGCCGTGGTCGCTGCCGATTTCGTGGCTTGGCTGGACCAACGACGGCAGCTCGCACTCCCCGACAGCACCAGTAGGACGCCCCTTTACGCCGACGATGTCTTCCTGTTTGACCGGCGTACGGGAGAGCAGCGCCGCATCACCGACGCACCGGCAAGTCGGTCCGGTTTGCGAATCTCAGGTTCGCGCCTGGTGTGGCAGAGTGGCCGCAAGGAAGGCGGAGACGGCCAATGGGAGTATGACATTTATGCCTTCGATATAGCGAGCGGCAAGGAACTTCCAATTGCCATGGCGACGGACGGCCACCAAAGGCCGGCGATCCAGGGCGATACGGTTGTCTGGGCAGACAACCGCAATAGCCCGGTGCGGGGAACCGGCAAGTCGGGCTGCTCCAACTGCGCCGACAATCCCTTCGACATCTATGCCTACGACATCACCACCGGGGCAGAGACACTGCTTTTCGCCTCGGGGTATTACAACGCGGCCCCGACCATCCACGGCCAATACATTGTATGGCAGGAGTTCTACGAAGAAGGCAAGTCGCGCATACACCTGTTGGACCGCGGCACCGGACAACAGCGCGCGCTCGCAGAAGCGGGGCGCAACGAAGCCATGCCAGTGGTTTCTGATGACTATGTGGTTTGGACCGTCAGACAGGCCTGCGACGTGTTCGGCCCCGAAAGGGGCCGCGTCCGCACCGGCGCCTTCGCCTACAACCTGAAAACCGCAACGATCCGCCAACTCTCCAACTTCATCGAGCCCCACGCCTGGCTCCACAACAACATCGTCGTCATCCAAGAAGGCTGCCACGTAATCAGCCGCGTCTACGCCGTATACTTGGAGTAACTATTTCCCCTAGTCGGGGCGTCGAGGGCTAGTAACGCTGAACTACAAAGCGCTGAAGCGGAATGATTGAATGAAGGGAAGCGCCTACCCTTAACGGGAGTTTCCGTCATCATTGTGCCTGGTGAAGAAGTGGAAATGGTAGAGTTTCTAGAAATGGGACATTCTGAGATCGCTACGGAGTAGATCATGGCTAAAGAACCGAATCTGGCGCCAAGTAGACGTGGAATACCCAAAGGAGAGTCCCGTAAGTCTGCGAATTCTGGAACCATGCTAACTGACGCAGTTAATGCCGCCAAACCCCAAACCGCAGTAAAGCCTCCCCCGCCTCCACCCCCTCCTCCGAAGAAAAAGTAACGTCGCTCAAGGATCGCATCCTGACCGCTGCGGAATGATTCAACACCGCTGGGCAGTGTCAGTGAAATGCTGGCAATCGCCAAAGGGAAAGTGTGTTTTCGGGCCGACGTTTTCCAGCTTAGGGCCGACGTCTTCCGGCACCCGTCTTAGCGGGGTTCCTTTGTGCTGCTTGCCTGCAAGAAGTAGCCCTCAAGCAAGCCCTCTGTGTGGGATATGCGCTCGCCCAACCGGCTCTCGACATCCGACAAGCGCTCGCCCAACCGGCTCTCGACATCCGACAACCGCTCGCCCAACCGATTCTCAACGTCCGACAAGCGCTCACCCAATCGGTTTTCGACATCCGAGATACGGTTCTCAAGCCGGTTTTCAACGCCTGACATACGGGTTTCAAAGCGCCATACCAGACCAAGCACGGAAATGATCACGGTCACGATTATGCCCACAAACTCGTAGGTTTCCATCAAACCCTCGACGTGGATGCTGCTAACACGTATGCTATTATTGCGCTCGCTGTTTCCTGCACAAGCTTAATATAGCATGAACGCACTATAGCGCTCTGCATACGCGAGCATGTGTTAGAACCACGTGAGTCTCGTATCGCTGGCGGCAGCGCGCCAGCGGAAACCCATGCTAGTTGCTGTCAATAGACAATCGCCAAGTTTTGGGAGCAAGTGCTGATTCAGGTTAAAATAGTTAGTGAGGCTCCCTCAGAGTCGTGTGGCAGCATTTTGCCTTGTTGCGAGGTGATCTGAGACACGATTGCACCTAATGGAGTCCAGGGACTGTAATTTTCACCGTACTTCAGCGGCCCGGCCTCCTGAGCCGGGCAAGATGATATGAAAGGAAGGAATCTTGAGCGACAAGCAGATGCCTGAAGTCATAAGGCTCAACAAAGATTGGCGCATCGGCGATCAGTTAGATAGGGGCGGCTTTGGAAGCGTCTACCTGGCGTGGTCAGGGGATGGAGCACCGGCTGTTGTCAAGTTCATCCCGAAGGACTCTGGTGCTGAGCGAGAGCTTCTCTTTGAAGACTTGAGCGGAGTGCCTAACGTTGTACCGGTGCTAGATAGTGGAGAATGGGACAACTATTGGGTTCTGGTGATGCCCAAGGCGGAGAAGTCACTAAGAGACTATCTTGACGGTGAGGATGTTCCACTTCCTGTACACAAAGCCGTAGAGGTGCTCATTGATGTCGCAAATGCTTTGGTGTCGATTGAAGGTCGCATAGTTCACCGGGACATTAAGCCGTCAAACATCCTTCTGCTAAACGGACACTGGTGTCTCGCTGACTTTGGAATTTCCCGATACGCTGAGGCCACGACTGCCCAGGATACTCGCAAGTATGCGATGACCCCTCCATACGCGGCTCCCGAGCAATGGATGTGGCAGCGTGCCACCAGCGCGACTGATGTATATGCTACAGGCGTACTCGCCTTTGAGTTGCTTGCAGGAGGATTGCCCTTTTCAGGTCCCGACTATCGGCACCAGCACATTGAGGAA
Source organism: Chloroflexota bacterium (assembly GCA_965221905.1). Classification (GTDB taxonomy): domain Bacteria; phylum Chloroflexota; class UBA11872; order VXOZ01; family VXOZ01; genus VXOZ01. The sequence continues at coordinate 554,635 of OZ244922.1, read as the reverse complement.
GAACCGGGAACCATACCGGACATTCCGCCTAGGTTACAATCCCTCATCGCTGAGTGCCTCCTCAAGGCGCCCGGGGCGCGCCCAAAGCCTAAGAATATGCTTGCTCGATTAAATGGCAGCTTAGAGATTGCCTCAAAGGCTGCGTCTCGACTACAGCAGGCCAATCAAAGAGTGGTAGAGCAACAAGCTGAAGCAGATCGGATAGTGTCTGTCGCCCGTTCTGAAGGGGAACGCCGGGAGGAGCTGCGCCAAGCGGCAGACACATCGTTGGAGCATGTAGTGAAATTGCTTCACGAGCAGGTGGTGGCGAATGCACCAATGAGCAGTCCAAGATTCGGGCCGCTAGTGTGGTCATGTGCCCTCAACGGAGCTGATTTTAGAATGGACCTTGCTAAGAGCGCAGAACTGCCGGCCGAAGGGGCCCATTATTTGCCGCCATTCGAAGTGGTTGCTTTTGCAAGCATCACCCTTCGCATTCCGCGTGATATGTACGAGTACGAGGGCAGATCTCATTCCTTGTGGTATTGTGACGCTCGAGATAGAGGCGTTTTTCGATGGTTCGAAACAGCCTTTATGTTCAACCCGTCTATGTCCAGACGTCCATACGTCAATCCATTCACCCTAGAGCCGGGGCAAGAGGCCTACCGCGCACTTTCGAATGTCATCACTGATTTCCAGGTTGCTTGGCCGTTTACGCCCGTCGATCAAGGAGATGAGGAAGGATTTATTGAGCGGTGGATTGGCCGGTTTGCCGATGCTGCCGAAGGCAGACTCCATCACCCCCATAGTGTCCCTGAGCAAAGCCCTTCGGGATCATGGCGGCGAGAGTAGAGTCTGAACTTTCAGGGTCAGAATCGATCCAGTCTCTTAGTGATCGGGCTCAGTCGTCAGCAGCAGTATCGCCCCTATGCGTCTGGCGGTGTCGGTGAAGTGCTGCACCTCTTCGGGCTTGAGGGGGCGTTTGAGGATGGTGTGTTCGCGGTAGGAGAGCCATTTCTTGAGGACTTGGTAGCCGCCGAGTTTGTAGTGCCATACGTTGGCGGGGACGTTGCGCCAGTAGGCACGGTTGTTGAGGTAGATGTCGAAGGTGGTTTCGCCGAGGATGGACGCGGCTGAGATGGATTCCGGGGCGCGGTTAGCGGTCTCTCCCTGTCCGAGTGGTCTGGGCTGGCTGGGGAGTTCTGGATTCCGGCTTGCGCCGGAATGACGGGAAGGGAGGGCTTCGCGTTCGGCAGTGGTGTAGGCGCGCTCGATCACCTTTCCCTGGCCGGGCATCACTGCTTCACCGGCGCCAAAGTGCCCCCAGCCGGCCGTGAGGGCAAAGTCGTTGCCGCTCATGTTGCGGTCGTCGCTGGTGGCGGGGACGGCGATGGCGGCGATCTCAGTCCGCAACGGGCCGGTGGTGACGCCGGGCACGGGGTATCGGAGTCGAGCAGGTGGGCTAGTTGCCGGCCGCGAGCGGCGGAAGCGGCTAGGGCTTGGGCCGTGTCGGAAGGCGGATGGATTCCGCGCCCCGGCACGGGGCGAGATTTCACGGGAATGACGGAGGAGTCTGCTGTTTCGGTAGGAGACTGGATTCCGGCTTGCGCCGGAATGACGGATTGGTCTGCAGAGGGTGCGTTCCCATTTACTGCGACCGTAGGGGCGGTTCGCGAACCGCCCCTACGCAAGGCCGGTGCGGAAAACACGGTCCATCCGGGCAGCGGGATGCGCGGCCACTCCATGCGCAGGGCACCGGCGTTGGCCTCACGGTATGCCGGATCGTGGAGCACGGCAAGCACGTGGTAGAAAAGGTCTTCTACGCCCATGCCGAGACGGTCGAGGTAGCGTTGCGCGGCAGGCGAGAGGTTGGGAATGCGCTGCACATCGGTCTCGTCAGTACCGAGGCCGGTGTCGCGAAGCCAGGCAGGGAAATAGTGTGACCGCCCGTTTCCAAAATCGCCAGCAAGATGACGAACCGGAGTTCCCCGCGAGAAAAATTCCCTGGCTTCTCTTTGGCGAGCCTCAATAAAAATGTTCCCCTTAAATACATGCGGCTTATATTCAGGGCTGGGGCGAGCCAACAGACCAGAGTCCGATTCCCAGTAGAGCCACCGGTTATCAAATGGTCGATGAGCGTAGCGAAGGAACCCAGTGTCGTCAAGACCGCTATTTTTGATTCTGACTTCGCGCACCGATCGTGCGTCAAGGTGAACGGATGTTGTATCCTTCATTGCCACTGGATAGCGGCGCGCAATTTCCTCATGGCTCAATCCAGCATTGAAGTAATCAGCTATCCGCGCCTGGAGCCGATCGAGATCAGTATCGACAAGAAACGAGTCACGGTTAGTGGTGACACCGGGAAAGTGGGCCGGGAAGAGACATGGCAGTGCGGGCCAGTCGAACCACTCGTCGCTGACTACGATTGGCTTAAAAGGCAATCCAAGACGAATGTCGGGGTCAGTCCTCGCGTATCCTGAATCGATTGTGGCAGCGTTGAGACTTTCCATCAACGCTTGTCGTCTTTCGTCCGCCCGTGCTTGGTGAAAGTCGCGGTACAGGACGTGTTTCCCTTCAGTTGAACTGGCAGACGTCTTTGATAGCATCGTGATACTTGTGCCTATCTTGATGCCTGGTGACTTTCCACGAATCGAAAAGACTGTTTCACTTGTCCGACCGTCAGGCGCATATTCGGAAATAATACGGTCACCGTGTAGATTGTCTATGCGGATGGCGTCGAACGCTTCTAAGTAGCGCTCTCGCATGCCGGTGAACGAGAGGCCGTCGAGCCAGGAGTAGTTGGAGATGAAGCAGACGATGCCTTGGCCGGTCTTCTCGGCGATGCGGCGTTCGGCCATGCGGAAGAAGCGGACGTAGAGATCGTTCAGCCCCTGGCCTTCGGGTCGGCGCACCCGCTTGGTGGTGCGGTAGGCCTCCGAAAGCACCCGTTCCTCATCCACCGCCATGCCCGCGTAACCGTTGTAAGGCGGATTGCCGAGCACGACTAGAATAGGCGCATCCTGCTTTACCCGATCGGCGCGCTCGCGCTCTTGCTCCAGTTCAGGAAAGGGCAGCGGCTTCTGCGTCTTTGGCTCCCAGCCGGTGAGGGCATTGGTGAGAAAGATGCCGGCGCGTTCGTCCCCTGAATCCGCAAGCGGCGCGTCGAGGTCTTGCATGGTGAGGCCGACTTGGAGATGCGCAACAACGAATGGCGCGGGCATGATCTCGAAGCCGAAGACTCGCGACGTGGCGGCCTGCTTCACCCGTGCGCCGGTGAGCGCGCCCAGTCCCCGACTTTGTAGATTCTCCGCTATGCGGCGCAGCGTCTCCGCCAGGAACGCGCCGGTGCCGCAGCAGGGATCGAGCACGTAGACATTCTCTGCCGCCAGTCCGTCCTCAATCCCGAGATCGTCCTTGAGCGCCTTGTCTACCCGCGCCACCATGTAGCGCACGACTTCCGTGGGCGTGTACCAGACGCCCAGTTGCTTACGCAGGGCGGGATCGAAGGCTTCCAGGAACGGCTCGTAGAAGTAGGGCACCGCCTCGCCTTCGCTGAAGCGGGCAAAAAAGGCTTCCCGGTCCACGCGGTCCAGCGCTGCGGCGGTCCAATCGAGCACCTCGACCAATCCCAGCGGCTGCAGGCGGCCTGGGTCGGAGAGCTGCTGAAAGAGCGCCCGCAGCACCGGCGCGCGCAGGTGCCAGACCGCTTCATGCCAGTTGAAGCCGCCCACCGGCGGCGGCAACTGACGCGACCACAACACCCAAGCAGAAAAGACGCCGTAGAAGAGCGTCTGCACGAGCGTAGAACGGAAGAAGGCCGCGCCGCGCTCGCCCTCGAAACGAACGCCGAGGGAGTCCTCCAGCGCCGTACGCAACGTGTTTAAGGATGGAGAGTCGCCCGCCGCCTCCACGCGGGCCAGACCGTCGCGGGCGTAGGAGGCGAGCAGCCAGGCCAAGTCCCGCGGCTCAGCGAGCACCGCGCGGTGTGCGAGCGCCCGGCAGAGGTATTCACGCAAACCGGGCCCAACATCGCGTGCAAAAGCGCGCGGCTTCTGCAGCCGCTGCTCGAAATCGTCCGCGCTGTCCGCCAGCCGGAAGGTCTCTAGTGGAGCGGGATGACCCTGCGCATCCTCGCCCAACAGCACGAAGTCGCGGTAATTCGTCACCAGTACAAGCCGGTAACGGTTCCAATAGCGGCTTACTTGCGCGCTCTCGGCAGTCACCCACGCGTCGTCACCGAGAGACTTGACCTCCACAACGCCGCGCTCCGGCAAGTCACCGTCGCTCGGTTTCATACCCGCTTTCGAGGACGAGCCGGATGACTTGCGCTTAACATAGAGGCCGAAATCGGGATGCCCCGCGCCTTGGTCGGCCATGTCGCTAACACAGTGAACCTTGGGCTTGAGCGTGTCACCGACGGCATTTAGTAGCGCAGACAGCGGCGGATAGAGTGAGCGTTCGTCGGTCGCCCCGCCGGTAGCGCGTATCTCTCGCAAAGCAGCAAAGTACGATTCAACTGCGGCGACTAGCTTCTTGGAGTTCATAGGCGTAGATCAGACCTCTCAAGAAGGCCTTTCTGTGCAGTCAACCCATTCGAACATATTGTACAGCGATGTCCAGGCTGGGTGCGCGGGAGAGCCTAGCGTCGGTGGTGAGGAGGGGGAGGTCGTGGACGCGGGCGGTGGCGACGTAGAAGGCGTCGTAGGCACTGAGATTGTGGCGGTACTGCCAGGCGAGGGGGGCGAGGGCGCGGTGGGAGATGCGCTCGACGGGCCAGTGGACCAAGTCGTCCACGGCCTGCTGCGCACGCGTTTCCTCCAGATGTCCGTGCAGCACGGCGCGGCGTAAGACCGACAGCACTTCAGCGTCCATCAGTTCTGGCGCGAGCAACACGGCGCTCTCGAGCAATTCCGCCACCGATTCGCCCACGGGAGTCCGCAGGAGATACTCCACCGCCACTGAGGCGTCGACAACGTAGCGGGTCACTCGATCTCCCGCTCGCGGTGCGCGCGCTCTGCCTGCAGCAAGTCTGCCGCCGCCACTCCGAGGTCGGTCCGAGGGCGTTGGGCCAGGCGCTCGCGCCACTCCGAGCGGGACAACTCACGTTCCACGGCAATCAGCACCACCGCGCTCATGGTGCAATTTTGCTCACGCGCGTGGCGGCGCAGACGCTCGTGCAGTTCGTCCGGTATGTTCTTTACTTGCAGGTTCGCCATAGCATGACAATAGCATGCTATAAGCATGCTTGCAATAAGGGGCACCACATTTTGGCGCTTTGGCGTTAGATTGCCGACCGGTCGGGGAACCGGATCTCGCCCTCGCCCCCAGGAGAGGGAACTATAGCACAAGCAACACGACGCGCTCGAGTATTCAAGCTACTTGGCTTAGGGGCTAAGCTGACTAGAATTCGCCTCACCCCCGTTTCAAGTACGGACAGGCCCTGGTTCTCTCCCCAGCAGACCTTTGTGGAACCCCTTCCCTTTTGACGGAGGAAGGCCGGGATGGGGGCGAAAAGTGAGTTGATGGGCTAGTAGCGGCGAACACTCTTGCACCTCTGGATTCCGGCTTTCGCCGGAATGACGGCGTTATCCAAAGGTCTCCCCAGGATTAGGAAACTAAGGCGCGAGGTAAGAGGGTTCTTGCTACCGACAAAGGCTTTGCAGGGATCTCCTTTTGCTAACGCACTTCATGTTCCAAGACCTTCGAGCCTTAGCAACTAAAGAGTCCTCATTTGCTCGGGTTAACCGTGTGTCAGCGGCATTGTGGCGACCGCTTCATCTATGCGGCCAACTCTGTTGTTCTGATCCATCAGAAACTTGACGGGCGCGATGCAACGTGTACACTTAGGGCGTAGTACGTAAAGGTGCAGCAGTTCTTCGTAGGGGTACGGCCCTGTCGGGGATCAGTTGGGGAGATGGGTTCCCGCTTTCGCGGGGAATGACGGATCGAGAAGGCCGCGCGGGCTTTGGTGACGAGGAGTGCTGCTAGCGTGATTGTAATGCAAAGGAGTGGTTCCGATGATTAGATCGCTTTGGATGAGAGCGGCCATTTTTGTGCTCGCCGCCTTTGTGGCGGTGGCGCTCGCGGCGTGCGCGCAGCAGCCGTCGGCCGCGCCGGAGGCCGCGACCGTAGAGGAAGCAGTTGAAGCGCCTGTGGAAGAAGCCGGCCCGCAGATTTACAGCATGGGCATCTTCGAGGAGCCGATCACGCGTAACTTCTGGAACTATTTCGGCGGTCCCGGCGGCTCGGTCTGGACGCAGTACGTCCTGAGCGGATGGACCGGAGCGCTCTTTGGCTACTCGGACCAGAATTTCGAGTGGGTCCCAAGTCTAGCGGCTGACTTCCCGACGGATCTGACGAAAGAGACCGTCGACGGCACGGAATACTGGACCACCGAGGTGCCCATTAGAGCGGGCATCCTGTGGAGTGACGGCGAGGAACTGACGGCGGACGACGTTATCTTTACGGCGCACACTGTGCTCGAGATGGGCATTAGCGGCAACTTTGGCTCAGTCGTGGACCCCGCCTTCATCGATCGCATTGAAGCCATTGACAGCCATCGGATCAAGATTTTCTTCAAGTCTACAGACGCAGAAGGCAATCCGCAGACACCCGGCCTAAGCGTCTGGCAGTTTGGGCTGGCCTTCATGCCAATTCTGCCGGAGCACTACTGGGCCCCCGTGGTCGCCGAAGCCAAGACGGCCGGCGAAGCTGAGGCTCAGATCGAAGCGCTCATGGCGCACGTGCCTGATAACGATCCCACGCTGGGCGGCTTTATGTTCGGCAAGTGGGAACCGGGCGCGTTCTTTGAGAACCGTAGGGCCGAGAACTACTACGCCACCGGCTCCGTTATAACGCGGTACGCCAGCGGCACCTTGGTGGAGGCGAACGAGCGGCTCGGCTACACCGCCACGTATTTCGGTGAGGCCGGCGGTGACAAAGAGCTGGAGTATACGGTCGGCCCGCACGTGGAGTCCACCCTGTTCAGCATCTACGGCAACCAGGATGCCGCCATTCTGGCCCTGACCAAGGGCGACATTGACTACGTCTTCAACCCCCTGGGGCTGGAGAAAGGTTTCCGCGAGCGCATCCAAGCGGCGGGCGACCTTAATATCGTCACCAATCTGGATAACGGCATGTTCTACCTTGGGTTTAACGTGCGCAAGGAGCCCATGAGCATCCGCGAGTTCCGGCAAGCGGTGGCGATCATGATCGACAAGGAGTTTGTCACTCAGACCGTGCTGCAAGGTGCGGCCATCCCCGCGTATTCTATGGTGCCGTCCGGCAATGCGGCGTGGTACAACGCCGATACGCCAAGCCTCGGCGCAGGCCTGAGCAGAGGCGAAAGGCTGCAGAAGGCCGTGGAACTGCTCAAGAGCGCAGGCTTCACTTATGAGGAAGAGCCGGAAATCAGCGAAGACGGCAATTTCGTCGCCAAGGCGGGCAAGGGCCTCAAGCTGCCCGACGGCTCGGACGTGCCAGCGCTGACAATCATTGCTCCCAGCGCGGGATACGATCCGCTGCGCGCTACGTTCGCAATTTGGATCGAGCGTTGGTTGAATGACGTCGGCATCCCGGTGCGGGCAAACCTCACCGGTTTCAACGTCATTGTGGGCGTGCTGTTCAGCGACACCGTGGGCGAAGACTTGGACATGTGGATCCTGGGCTGGAGCTTGAGCCTCTTCCCAGACTACCTGGAGGTCTTCTTCAACGGTCGCCACGCGCCGGAGAATGACGGCGGCTACAACTGGGGTGGCTATGCCAATCCGGAGTTCGACTCAATTTCATTCAGTCTGCTCTCCGAGACGACCATCGAGGGCGCTCGTGATAAGGTCTTCCAGTTACAGAATTTCCTTGCCGAAGACCTGCCTTACGTGACGCTCTTCACCATTCCCAAGCTGGACTCGTATCGGCCCTCCAGTGTCGAGTTTCCGTATACGGAGGTTCTCGGCGGACTGGAAGGCGTGAGCGGCATGCAGACGTCAGTAGTCATCAAGTAAGAAACAGGCGCTAACCCGCGTCTAATTGGGAGGCGCTGGACGTTCATAGCGTCCAGCGCCTCTCTTATTGCAATTCCGTCGCCGCAGGCGGAAGTGTCCGGTATCGTCACAACGTGCACTCCATCGATGGAAGTCATGAAACGGCGTGGACAGAAGCACTCTCTTTGCTGGAGCTACAACCGAAACTGGCTGCCTCTGAAAAGTCATAGACTTTCCCGCACCGGGAACTCTACCTATCCCATTGGTAGTAGGGATGGATTTGGTTTCCTTCTTCTCCCTATTCCGCTGAGCAGTTTGACGCCAAAGCCGCGAGTGTGAATAATGAAGCGCAATAGTCAATCGCAATGGGTGGTGACCGGGGATGGCTTCCTATCTTCTTAGCAGGACGATTCAGATACTGCTGACTCTGTTCGCATTCATCTGCATCGTCTTCTTCTTGGTAAACGCCCAGCCGGGCGACATTAGCAACGTATATGCGATGAATCCAGAATTGCCGCCGGATGCCCGGGAGCGGCTGCAAGCCCAATTCGGGCTCAACCAGCCGCTGTGGCAGCAGTTCCTCGTCTATGTCAAGAATGTCTTCACCGGCAGCTTTGGCGTTTCCTTTAGCCACTACCCCCGCAGCGTGGCCGACGTCATTGCCGAGCGCCTGCCGCGCACCGTGGCGCTCTTCTTCACCGCCACCGTGTTTTCCTTCTATTTGGGTTTCATGCTGGGCAAGATCATAGCCTGGAAGCGCGGCGGCTGGACCGAATACGCAACCACCCTCGGTGGCGTCACCCTATACACGGTCTTCACGCCCTGGTTCGCCCTCATGATGATCTGGCTCTTTGCCTTCAAGGCGGGGTGGTTTCCCATCGGCAAGTTCCTGGACCCAATTCTGTGGCTGGAGGCCCCTATCGACGCGAACACCCTATTCGGTCGCATGATGCTCACGGCGTTGGCGCTTTCCATCATCGTGTTTGCCGTCTTCGTCGTCACGACGCGGCTGCGAGTGGCGGGAGCGCGGCTCATCCAACTTGGCAGCTTGGTGGTAGCCGTCGGCGTGATGATCGGCGTTTGGCGGGCGACCGGATTCGGTGAGCTGGCCTGGGACATCATCAAGCACATGATCCTGCCGGTGTTTACACTGACTTTGATTAGCTTTGCCGGCACCATGCTGCTCACGCGCAACAGCATGTTGGAGACCATGCGCGAGGACTTCGTGCTGGCGGCCCGTGCCAAAGGTCTACCGGAAAAGGCAGTGCGCGATAAGCACGTTGCGCGCAACGCCCTGCTGCCGGTGGTGACCAGCCTGGTATTCAGCCTGGCGTTTGCCGTCGATGGCGGCGTCATCATCGAGTCGGTCTTTTCGTGGCCCGGCATGGGGCAGACGCTGGTGTCGGCGGCAGTAGCGGAAGACCTGCCCCTGGCGGTCGGCGCGTTCGTCTTCGTAGGCATTTTCGTACTGCTCGCCCACTTGGCTGTGGACGTGATTTACGTCTTTTTGGACCCAAGGATTAGGTACTAGTGGCTGTGGACGTTGCCCCCCAAAGCGCTGCGCCTTCGCTCAGGAGAGTGCGGCTCGCCTTGGCCATGCGAAGCCTGCGCGAGAACTGGTCGCTCTTTCTCGGCACGCGAATCGGCGTAATCGGCCTCGTGATCATCGTTTTTTATCTGGGGCTCGCCCTTGCCCATCCGATTCTTATGAACACCGTTTGGGAGGAGAGAGTCTATGATCCTGTTGTCGGATACGCGTTTGATGAGACCCGCCAGCCTGCGCCCCCCAGCCTGAGCCATCTGCTCGGCACTGATCCCCTAGGGCGGGATGTCCTGAGTCAGCTTATGCATAGCGCCCGGTCCGAGTTCTTGCTGGGTCTGCTTGCCGCCGTGGTCACCGTCACCATTGGCACGACGGTCGGCGCAGTCGCGGCGTACTATGGCGGCGTGGTTGATACCATACTGATGCGCTTTGCCGACCTCATGGTTATGATGCCGGGAATCAGTATCCTCATCGTCTTGAGCGCACTGATCGGGGTGGAGCACTTCGAGTTGGCGCTCATCATCGGCATCCTGTCGGGATTTGGCGGCGCCAGCATTCTCTTGAAGTCCCAGGCGCTTGCCGTGGTTGTCAAGCCGTATATCGAAGCCGCGCGCGCCGCCGGCGGGGGCCCGGCGCACATTATCTTCATCCACATTGTCCCCAACCTTCTGCCGCTCTCGTTTCTCTACATGATGTTTACCGTAACCGGCGCCATTTTTGCGGAAGCAGTCTTGAGTTTCTTGGGGCTGCTGGACATACGCATGAGTTGGGGCCTCATGATCCACACCACCGAAGCGGCTGGCTACCTGCTGCAAGTCGGCAAGTACTGGTGGCTGATATTTCCAGCTAGCCTCTCCATCACGCTGCTCTGCTCGTCGTTCTATTTGGTAGGGCGAGCAATGGATGAAGTTATCAATCCGAGGTTGCGGCGTCAATGAACGGCTCCCCTTTGCTTGCCGTCGAAGACCTAACCGTACACTACAACACGCGCGCCGGTGTCGTGCGCGCCGTTGACGGCGTTTCTCTCATTGTGGAGAGAGGACAGGTACTGGGACTAGTGGGAGAGTCTGGTTGCGGAAAGTCGTCACTGGCCCTGGCCCTCCTGAGGCTTCTACCGGAAAACGCCCAGATTCTTGGCGGCAGGGTTGTGCTAGACGGCACCGACATCATGACGCTCTCCGCAGAAGAGATGCGTGCCTACCGCTGGAATCGCATTGCCATGGTCTTTCAGTCCGCGATGAACGCCCTGGACCCCGTGTACCGAGTCGGCGACCAGATCATCGAGGCGCTGGAACAACACGTTAAGTCCGCTCGCAAGGATTTGATCAAGCGCGTTCACGAATTATATGAACTTGTGAATCTCGACCCTGGGTACATCCAGCGCTATCCGCATGAGTACAGCGGCGGCATGAAACAGCGCGCGATCATCGCCATGGCGCTTGCGTGCGATCCCGATCTCATCATCGCTGACGAGCCCACTACCGCCTTGGACGTCATCGTCCAAGACCATATATTGCGCGAACTGCGGAAAATCCGGCAAGAGCTGGACATGAGCATGCTCTACATTTCGCACGATATGGCCGTGATTGCCGAGGTGAGCGATGTCGTGGCCGTGATGTACGCGGGCAAGATCGTGGAATACGGCGACGCCGAGACTGTTTTCAAGCGCCCCATCCACCCCTATACGCGCGCGCTCATGTCGGCATTCCCCAGCGTGACCGGTGAGAAACACGAACTGGCGACGCTGGCCGGAGATCTGCCCAATCCGCTGGCGTTGCCAACGGGCTGCCGCTTCCATCCGCGCTGCCCCTACGCCACGGACGTGTGCGCCGAGCAAGAGCCGCCCACTGTGCGCCACGGCGAGCAATGGGCCGACTGCTGGAATCCACCGGGAGATTAGGACGATGCGCGAGACGGCTCAACCGACGCCCTCCAGTGATGCCCGCCCCTTGCTTCGGGTAGAAGGTCTGCGCAAGCACTTCCCCGCCGCCACGTCCCGCTTTCGGCGCAATCGGCGCTTCATTCATGCGGTGGACGACATCAACTTCACCCTGGCAAGAGGTGAGAGCTTGGGGTTGGTCGGCGAATCCGGGTGCGGCAAGACCACCACCGGCAAACTGCTGGTGCGCCTGGTGGACCCCACCGGCGGTCACGTCATCTTTGACGACGGCACGGGCGAGCCCACGGACATTGCCACGCTGCACGGCAAACCGCTAAAGGCCTTTAGAAGGCACGCGCAGATTATTTTTCAGGACCCGTACGAATCCATGAACCCCCGGCGCACGATTTTCGATACCATAGCCGAGCCGCTGCAGGTGCAAGAGATTGGCAGCCTGGTGGACCGCCTCGACCGCGTAACCGAGATGCTCGCACTCGTCGGCCTGACGCCGCCGCGTACCTTTCTCTTCCGTTTCCCCCATGAACTCTCCGGGGGTCAACGGCAGCGGGTAGCTATCGCCAGGGCGCTGGTGGTAGAGCCTTCTTTCGTCGTTGCTGACGAGCCGACCTCGATGCTGGACGTCTCGGTGAGAACCGGCGTTATGCGTCTCATGGCAGAGTTGGCCGACCGGTTGGGTATCAGCTACCTCTACATTACCCACGACTTAGCGGTGGCACGCTACATGTGCAGCCGCATCGCCGTGATGTATCTCGGCAAAATAGTCGAGATCGGCGAAACGGAAGCGATACTGCGGCACCCGCAGCACCCCTATACCAAAGCGCTGCTCTCGGCAGTGCCGGTCCCCGATCCCACGGTTACGCGCCCGCCGGTCTTGATCAAAGGCGGCATTTCTACGGTGGTAAACCCCCCGGCCCAGTGCCGCTTTTACGAGCGCTGCCCCCAAGCCGATGAATTCTGCGAGACCAATGACCACCCGCCTCTCGAACAAAAGGGCCAAGTCCAGGTTGTGGCCTGCTACAAGGCGTAGAAGAGACTGCCCACCGCAGCGTCTCTCGGCCACCGAGACTAGCCGCAGCATGCAATATTGAGCCATGTAACACGTGTGCCAGGGAAATCGCAATGCAGATTTTGAACCAGTACTCGTACTTAGCGGCACGGTGCCGGATACGATGATCGGCAAGGGACTGCCCGTGCTGTTAGCTGTGTACTCCAACTTCTGAGCGGGCTGCCTTGTGGCCCGTCCCATCGTCGATGGGATCGAACGCGACCTTGGCGCGGCAGCACTGAAATCACCATGCCCGCCAACGGGGCGGAATCTACCGCCAGCGATCCTGTAGAGAGATTGGCTAAGGCAAAAGCCATGTTCGACGAGGAACTCATCTCTGAGGCCGAATACGAAACGCTCAAGGCGAATATCCTAAGTAGCATCTAGCGCGGATTGACCATCAATAGAGAAGGAGTGCCACTTGTCAGAGTTATTAGTGCTAGTCGTTCTTGTATTATTCCTAACACTGCTTCTGCTTCTAATTGCAGCTTCACGCCGTTCTGGACACCAACAAACACCCCCTGCTACCAGAACAACCCGAAAGCCCATATCCCCTAAGCACCACAAGCCCGTGAGAACCTCCATCGAGCTACGCATTTGCGCAACCCCAAACTGCGGGCGACCCGTGCGTGAGGGCGCGCACTTGACACAAACAGAGTTGGCCCAGCAGTGGCCTGGAACAGACCTGGCAACCCTATGCACACAGTGCTATCTTCGCAAGAACCCACCGATACGAATTTCATAGCCCCGACGCATATAGCGGATTGACGCGCCCCAGAGCCGCGCCGATCTCAAAGTCTCGCGAGCAACACAATCAGGACTTGCTGTTGCAAACAGAGGCCGAGCACAAAGCTAAACAACATCAAACCGTTGTCTTGGTTTCAAGCTAAGTACATTATTCCCTCAATAGTCACCGCCCATTGGACACTGCAAGAGTGTGCTATAATTTCTTGTACAATTTTGTGAAGAACTCTTGAAGAGAATAGTCCAATGCATTACGTCACCCAGTACTCCTACATCATACTCGCACTATTCGCCGTCCTTGTCAGCGCGGCGGCGGCCTATTTTTGGCTGCCGATGCCCGCCGGCTTGGCGCTAGTGGCGCTCGTTAGTGTTGCTATGGTCGCGGTAGGGGCGGTCCTGCGCTATCGGGAATCGAACATCGACAACATCACGGCACTGGATCGGCTCATCGGCAAGGGTCGGCCGGTCCTGGTAGTCGTGTTCTCCAACTACTGAGGGGGCAGCCTTTCGGCCCGCCCCATGGTCGATGGGATCGAGCGCGAATTTGGCGAGGCTGCGCGTGTCGTGCGGCTCAGCCAGCATACGCCCGTCGGGAGCGCATTCGCCGACCGTCTGGACTTACGCTTTGTGCCCGCCCTTGTCGTCTACGATGGGATGGGTGAGGTGCGGCTGCGGTTCAGTGGCGGATTTCCCAATCGGCAGGCGGTCGTTGACGCGCTGAAGCAGGAGTAAGGCGCGCCCTTCTTTCCACTCCCAAGCTCTGCGGCGCCTCAGTAGCATTGCCTGATCCGCACCCCCAATACCGCACGTCTGCACAATCGCGCCTGACTGTAGTGACTAGGCTGCCCGCGTTATACTGTAGAAAAACTTTCCTTCGCCTAATAGGAGCATGTCGTGAGCAAGCAAACGTTGCTGCCGCCGTTGCGGACTGAAGCAGAACTCATGGCGCAGATGACTGAGCCCACGCCCGCCGTGTGTGAAGCGGTCCAAGCGCTGGATGGCGACATTATGGTGCTGGGCGTGGCGGGCAAGATGGGGCCCACGCTCGCCGAGCTGCTCGTGCGCGCCGGCGCCAAACGCGTGATCGGCGTGTCGCGCTTCTCCTCGCCGGAGTCGCGCCGCTACCTGGATGGAGTCGGCGTGGAAACGGTGGCTTGCGACCTACTGGATGACGAGAGTGTCGCCAAGCTGCCGGATGCGCCCTATCTCTATCTGCTCGCGGGCTTCAAGTTCGGTTCCAGCGGCGCGCCCTCCCTCAACTGGGCGATGAATACGCTCGTTCCGGCCAAACTCATGGAGCGGTTTCCCACCTCCCGCATGGTCTACGTTTCATCCGGCAACGTGTACCGGTTCATGCCGGTTGATGGCAGCGGGGCAGCGGAAGACGCACCGCTCGGGCCGGTGGGCGAATACGCGGAATCACGATTGGGCGGGGAGCGCCTGGTGGAATACTACGCCGCCAAGAACGGTACGCCCACGCTCATCGTGCGCCTCTTCTACGCCACGGAACTCCGCTACGGCATTATCCTGGACATTGCTACCAAGGTGAAGGAGCAGACGCCGATAGACCTGTCAATGGGCTACGCCAATCAAATCTGGCAGGGCGACGCCTGCGACATGCTTGCGCGTTCGTTCCCGCTCTGCGCCAGCCCGGCCGACGTGATCAATTTGACCGGCACGGATACGCTTTCCGTCCGCGCAGTCGCCGAATCTCTGGGCGAGCGCATGGGTGTGGCGCCGGTATTCACCGGAGAACCGGAAGAGACGGCGCTGCTCGGCGACGCGACGCGCTACGTGGAAACGTTCGGCGCACCCCGCGTGCCGTCGGCACAGATCATCGAGTGGGTCGCCTGGTGGGCGAAACACGAGGGCGCGACGCTGGGCAAACCGACGAAGTACGAAAGCAGAACCGGCAACTTCTAAGGTACGAGAACCCGCGTGAGGTAGGCGGCAATGGGAGTTGTGCTGCCGCATCCAGCCTGGGCACGGTTGAGAAATGCAGTCTATAGTCCCGGACACCGAATTCTCGCAACCCTTGACGGGGCCGCCGTTAGATGCGGTACAGATTCTCAGCGTTCTTTGAGAAGAGCGCCACCTGCTCGGCCCGGCTGAAGTCGGAGATAATCTCCGTGTAGGCGTCTATCAGCTCGTCGTAGGTGCTCCAGAGCCAGTCCACCGGCCAGTTGGTAGCGAAGATGCAGCGGTCTACTCCGAACGTCTCGATGGACGTGAGCACCCACCGCCTAATGCTGTCGACCGTCCAGTTGTTGTCGCTCATACCGAGGCCGGAGATCTTCCAGCGGATGTTGTCGCACGTAGCCGCTACAGCCATGCCGCCCTTCCACCGCTCGAAGTACTCGTCCGTGCGTTCCGCGGGCAGTCCCGTGTGATCGACGACGATCATGATGCTGGGATACGTATCCGCCAGTTCCCGGAGCTTTGCCATGTCCTGCCAACCGGCGGCTATGCTGGAGACCAGATTGTACTTCTCCAGGAGCGCAAAGCCCCGGTGAAAGTCCGGCTCGATGAGGTAATCCCCGTAGGAAAAGTCCCGTATGCCGCGCATATTAGGAAACCGGCAGTGCCGCTCTAGGACGCCCTCCACGCCGGGATCGCGCAGGTCGGCGTGCGCCACAATGCCATGGGGAAACCCCGTGCGGTCGGCCGCTGCCTGGAGCCACTCGGTCTCGGTGACCGGGTCCGGGCTGCCGATGGCAGCTTGCACGTGCACTGCCTTAGTGACATTCGCGTTGCGGGTCTCGGCGATATAGTCTTCGGCAAGATAGTTCCGCTCGGCGAGCCGTTGTATCTGCTCCCCCAGGGTCTCATGCGGTACGCCGGGCTGCCAGTGGCCGTAGACCAGCTCCGGGTGCTGCATATCGTAGAAATGGACATGCGTATCAACGAATTCCAGCTTCTCCATGAGCAAGTCTCCTCAGTCCCAGGGCCTCTCGGCGTCGTCCGCAGCGGGCCACAGCGCTTTAGGGGGTGGTTCTAAAGGTGCTGTCATGCACTCTCATCCGTTCGCCCTGGGCGTGTCTAAGGACGCTTCATGCTTCGACAGGCTCAGCACGAACGGTTGCCGCAGACTTTAGGACCACCCGCTTAGAGCAGAGAATCGACTTTGACGACCTGTCCCGATGCCGCGGACCAGTATCCTGCCTCCAGGAATTCGACGACCCGCGCGCCCACCTCGCCCGGAGCGCGATTCTCGCCCTCGCCCAAGATAACGTCTGTCAGTCCACGCGACGGCAAATGCGATGGATTGCGCTCCTCCTCGGAAAGGTCCGGGAACTCCTCCGACGTTCCGTCGTTGTACTGGGCCTCCAAGCGGCCCCCGGCCATGTCCTGGCGTAAGACGCCTTTGCTGCCGGTGTACACAAAGCCCTGGTCAAGCCGTTGGTGCGGTCGCATGGCGCCGGTGGACGCCATCGTGCCCATCGCTCCGTTGTCCAGCCGGTAGCTGAACGAATTTACCAGGTCCACTGCCAGGTCGTAGTTCTCCATGTAGGCAAAGACCTCCACCGCCCGCCGGTCGGTCACCCAGAGCGCCATGCCCATCGGGTGTGTCACCTGAAGATGGCCCTGGCCGCCACCGGCCATCTTTGGGTCCGAGTAGCTGTCGGGCTCGGGACCGGTCACAGGAAAACCAAAGGCCTCGGCATAGTCCTGGGGTCTGCCGCGCAGGAAGGACTCCACCCAGGAAGTGAATATGCCGGAAACGAGCTGCAGTTCGCCGATCTTGCCCGCTTGGACGATTTCGCGGGCTGCCTGCGCATGCCGGGTGAACTGGCAGGTGTAACCGACCATCAGGTGCAACCCGTTGCGCTTCGCACGAGCCACGAGGTCCCAGGCGTCGGCTGCGGTCAGGGTCATCGGCTTCTCAACCAGCACGTGGACGCCGGCGTCCAGCGCGTCGCGGGCAGCCTCGTAGTGATAGGCGTGCTGGACGGCAATGACAACACCCTCGACTCCTGCGGCAAGCAAGTCCCGGTGGTTGTCATAGGTATTGCGAATGTCGTAGTAGTTGGCGGCGGCCGCGGCCTTCTCCGGTTTAATGTCGGCAATGCCGATGAGGTCCGCCTTCTCGTACGTCTTCAGGCTGGGGATGTGGTGTTGTGTCGCCCACCAGCCAGCGCCGATCACGCCAATTTTCGCCTTGCTCATTGCCTTGCCTCACCGTATTGAGGTTGGAGATGAAGCCAACTGCGGCACTTAGACCAACGACTCGCGGTCAAGGCAAGTGCCGCTCTACCGCCGCAACATCCTATGAGAAACGCACCAAGCTGCGGCATGATTCGCGCCATCCCGCAGCTATCCTTCGGATCTATGCGGCTATTCTAGCATGTCAGGTTTGTTGCGGTGCCCGACAGTCGCCCGCCGAACCCGGTGGATACATTAAATCGCCTCTGCGAGTCAATCGAGCGACACGTCTTGACGCCGGTGCATTCCTGTGTGGCCCACCGAAGCCGATTCCTACTGCAAGACCTCGCGGAGCCGCTCAGCGACTATGCTATCTTCGCCGGGCTCCAGGGTCATGGGGCTGATCAAGATTCCAGCCTCGTTGAGCCGCACCTCGATGGCAGGTTCGCCCTGGCGGAGGGCGTGCGCAACGTCCGCGGCCTGCATGGGGCTTGAGTCCGCGAAGCTAATCTGCGTATGCGGCACAATATCCCAACTGGCGCCTTCATCCTTGCGCAGCACCTCTCCGGTAACACCGTCAATGCCGTCCACACCCGCTGCCACCGTGCGCATCTGCTGCTCCCAGCCCGCGAGTTCTGCCGCCTCGTCTTGGGCCAGGTAAAGTTCAACCGCCGCCAGCAGACCCATGATTTCTTCCTTACCCACCTTCATGCCTCTGCCCACCGCACTCTGCGGACTGCCGTTGAGACGTGCCGCTGCCACAAGCTCCGGTTTTCCCAATACCAGACCCGTGGCCTGCGGACCGCGCATGCCCTTGCCGCCGCTAAAGATGACGAGATCGGCGCCCAACTCCACAATTTCTCTTAGGTTTGCGCGCGGCGGGAGTTGTGCCGCCGCATCAACCATCACAGGCACGCCTCGCGCATGCGCACCCGCTACCACTTCTATAAGCTGCGCTTTGGTCTGCTTGCCAAGGAAGTGCACCACGGCCGCCGTGCGTTCCGTGATGCCGCCTACGAGGTCCTCCGTCGTAACTCTCTCTCTGCTTCCCGCGGGCGCCAGCTTGCCGCCAACGATCTCAATTCCCTGATGAATGTACGTGTGCTCGTCCACGAAGCTGATGACGAACTCATTCTTGCCGCCGGCAACCTGCGGCAGCGCCCGGACACGGTCCGTGTCTGTCCCCGTCATGCAGGCGGCGGCTGCAAGTTGCATGCCACTGGCGGCTCCGCACGAAATGAAAGCCGCCGGCACGCCGATAAATTCCGCCAGCCACGCGCCCGCCTGTTCGTGAAGCTCGTTGAGGTCGACAAACGATTGGGCAGCCCGTTCCATCGCCTCCACTACAGGCGCCGGCATGAGACTGCCCCCCAACGTCGTGACAGTTCCGCTCGCATTGATAAACGTGCCGACTTTCAGGTCATCATAGGTGATCATGTCTTGCTCCTTTTGCTGTGGGCGGTTTCTACGCGGCAGCGACGCTCTGCGGTCCGTTCGGCCTCTTGCCTATGGATAGATTCCTTCTCGACGCGCATTGCTGTCGTGTTCAGTATAGCAATGAGCACAAGAGTTCAACACATGAGTGATCGCAGAGCCGCCGCCCGCAAGAGTCCCTTTGGCCGAGCTGACCGAAGCGGCAGTAAACTAGCCGCTGTCCCATTCGCTAGCGTAGGTCTGCAACCTGCGCCCACATCTTCCCCGGTAGCGTAGGTTCGCAACCTGCGCCCATGTCCTCCCCGGTAGCGTAGGTTTGCAACCTGCGCCTGCATCTTGCACGGTAGGGTAGGGCTGCAACCTGCGCCTCTTCTCCACGCGCCAAACCAAGCCGCTGCCGCTCTTACTAAGGTATGACCGCGGACGGCACAGCGCTATATTCACAAAATCCTGCGACTTGCTTCTTTCGCCGATACCGAATCCCGGGCATCGGGGCACGCTATGCTATACTCTGCGTATCCGTGGGCGGGACTGGAGTGAAGCTGTGTTGCCTCTTGCACGTGCAATACGCACCACAAAGGTTAAAGGGGGCACGTGCGCCGGTTCAACGTCCACGCAATTGTGGTGAGCGGACAAGGCCGGCATCCTCATTGGACTATTGGCGCGTTAGGGCAGCGTTACAAAGTCTTGCGAAAGCACGGTAGGTGATGGCAGGCGTGTACACGGACCCGTTTCTGAGCAAATTCGACCCGCTGGGTCGTATTCTGTTTGCCGACAACTTCGACAACGGCATGTGCGGCTGGAGCGAGTTGATCGGCAACTACGAAGGCAGCTTGGATACCATCCTCCCGCCCTTTCGCGACCACCGCCCGCCCATGCTGAGCAGCGCAACGATGTGGGACACGGGTACTGCCGGTGCTCTCTCCGGCACGTACTCGTTAAAGCTCGCCACTCGCGCCCGCGCCGGGCATATGGCGGTAGCAATCAAGCGCGCTACCTGGCGCAAACGCGGTCGCATCCAGATGGAGTGCTACTTTGCGCTCAAGCCGGAACCGAGCACCCTTACCCTGGGCGATCACGACGTAGGCGGCTTTGGCGTGCTCTTCGATCTGCAGGACAACGAACAGCGCGCCATGCCCCACTTGCGCTACTGCAACACGGCAGACGGCACGCCGCGCTACCAGTGGCAATACCGTGACGAGTTGCCGCAGCGGCACGTCGTGGGCGAGAGCGGCGAGATACGCTCTTTCTACCACCTCGATCCACGGGGATGGAAAGACATACCACAGGCCCAGCAGCGCCTCTGCTACAATGAGCTGCCGACCAAGATCAATTGGCACTACCTGCGGTTTGCATGCGACCTGCATACCATGAATTACGCCGAATTGCAGTGCAACGATCATGTCTTCACCTTGACCGACCTGTCGCCGATTCGCGCCCCGAACGATGCCGATCTGTGGTGCATGCTCAACACCGCCTTCTTCGTTGAGACCGCCACCGACAGGCGAGCGTTCCTCTACCTGGATTCAGTCGTGCTCTCGTTGGAGGAGTAGATATTATTTCATAGGGCGGGCGATGCACGCCGTTTGTAGGATTGGAACGTGAAGAGGCGTGAACACAGTCTATAGCGCTCATGTGCCGCGAATGGGGAACTGACGTAAAGAGGACGCAGGTTGCAAACCTGCGCTACCAAGAGCGGCATGCGAACAAGAGAAGCACCCGGCACAGGCTGTGTGTCAGGGTGGGGCCGCGACTGAAGCCTGAATGGGAGGGGACGCAGGTTGCAAACCTGCGCTACCGGAGCAAGACCGTTTATAGTTTACTCTCACAGGTATCGCAGCCATCCTTGCCGAGCCACACGGGAAATTGAGAATGGCCTGTAGTTTCGCTCTCGTCGCGAAGATGGATTACCGCTTGCGCAGAAATGACGGAATCAGCCGCCGCTTGTTTGCGCGGAGTAGGGGCACGACATGTCGTGCCCCTACGAAGTTGGTCCCAAAGTAAAGGGTTATGAGAAAAATGCCGCGCCAGGTCTATACAGCGGTTGTAGAACGCAACGTCACGTGGGAAGGCGCCTTTGCCACCGAGCCCTACGAGGCCGGCTGGGCAGCCGAGGCGCTCATATTCATTCGCGTCCTCAAGGATGGCGTCTCTCAGCAAAGCGCAGCAGTGCAAATCTCGCCGGACGGCATCCATTGGCTCGACGAAGGCACGCTGATTCCCCTCCCGGAGCAACCTGACGGCCTCACCTCAGTACGCGTAACGCACTTCGGCAACTGGCTGCGGCTTGCGGGCGAACTCCCGCTCGGCCAATCATGCACGGTGTTGGTCTACTTCGTGCTGAAAGACTAGGGAGGATTCTAGATGCGGGCACTTATCCAGAGGGCGGTTCGGAGCGTGACTGGTTAAGCAGGCTATCGAGTATCTTGCCTATCAGGAATGTAATAACTGCGAACAAAGTGGTTAAACCCGTCAATATCACGCCTGCGGGAGTGTAACCAAACACGACAAGAAGTATGCTCGCGAGGATTCCTACGAGGGTGATTGAGTGGCGTGCAACAAGGTCGACCCAAGCTCGTTTTGACTCGCCATCGACCACCCTCTTTTCAATCTCCATGCGGTGATTGCCCTGCTTTTCGACCATTGTGATCAATCGGTCAGCAGAGCCAGGGACGATTTCTTCGAACTCTCTTAGTGAACTTGGTGAAGGTAGAGGGCCGCTCCAAGAAGAGGCTCTTGTAACGATCTCCGCCTCTTCATCCTCTTCTCTAGGAAGAACCTCGCTATCTTCCTTGCTAGGTAGCTGGTTATCCTCTTCCTCATTCACGCATCAGGCTCCTTGATGTATCCTAAAGCCCTCTATTGCTTTACGCATATCGTTTCCGATTGCGATCCAATCACCTCGGATTGCAGCCTGATCGGCATCCGAATTATCTGAGATTCCAATCTCCACCAATCCATCCAAGTAGCGCACTTGGTATCGAATTGGATATGTGGAGATATGCATCCTAGCCTTGCGTGGGCGAAGTGCTCTAAACAAACTTCGAACTACTGGTAGCTTATTCATCACAACTATGGGCACAGAACTTGCTGACCCCATTCCTCCCTACTCATTGTACACTGCAACTACATTCTAAAGACGCTAGCGCAAGAAACCTCTTTCCTAGTCATTGTACAGCTATCATCTGACAGTTCAATGAATGCCTGTAACTTTAGGCAAACTCTCTCGGTTCTTGTAGAAACCAAGCGACGGGCAGTCAGGCTGTCGATCCCTCACCCAGTTGTTCCAATGTCTATGGTTGGCGATCGGGTCGGGCAGCACCGAGCAACATGAGATTACGTGCCGTCATATTCCACCGTCTGCGCCAGGCTGCGGAGTTGGGTGAGGTATTCATCCTTCGTAAAGGGCGGTTTGGTTTCTTCCATTACCCTATGCGCCGTTTCCGCGCCGTTCGCCAGCAGGTCAATCGCCGTCTGCGCCATGAGCTTCGCCGGCATGATAATGGCATGATCGGCGTCATGGAGTAAGAAGTCGTTCCCGTGGCCGGTTCCCGTCGCGCCACCCGCAGCCGGCTGGATTGCGCGCACGACGTTCATCACGTCGCCCATGTCTGTAGAGCCGGTACTATGGGCTCGCGTTGAGATGTGCTCTTCTCCCACTAGGGCGGCGGCATTATCACGATAGAGGTCAGCCAGCGGCGGATGGGGAATCATGGGGAAGTAGCCGGGAAACGTCTCGATGTGCACGGTCGCTCCCGTAGCCAGCGCTCCGGCTTTGAGCGCGCGTTCCACTTTCTGGCTTGCTTCCAGCATGACATCCATGGTCTTGCCGCGCACCTTGCCCTCCATTTGCACAAGGGCCGGGATTACGTTGTTCACCTCGCCGCCGCGCGTGATGATGAAGTGCGCGCGCACGGTGTCCTCGTCACGGAAGGTTTCGCGCTGAAACTGGATTGCCGTGAATGCCAGTGTCGCGGCATTCAGGGCGTTGATGCCCCTATGGGGCGCACCGGCGGCATGCGCCGCGCGGCCATGGTACGTGACGTGCTTCGCGACCGTGCCGTTGCTCGTCTCCGTCATGCAGACAATGCCGTCTTCAGCGCGGCTGCTCGTGTGCACCAGCATGGCGAAATCCACGTCATCGAACGCGCCCAGACGAATGAACTCCGGCTTGCCGCCCAGGAACTCGATTGTTCCCTGGTCGCGCAAGGATTGCCGAAAGCCCACCTCCACATACTCTTCCGCCGGCACCGCCATGAAGACCAGCTTGCCGCACAGGTGGTCGAGCACGCCGGACTGCGCAAACCCAACCGCGGCGCCAAGCATAGTCGCAATCTGGTTATTATGACCGCACGCGTGTGCGGCGCCGGTCTCAGGATGCGCATACGGGTGATCCGGTACCGGCAGCGCGTCCAACTCGCCCATAATCGCCACACTCGGCCCCGGTCGTCCCGTATCGAGCACGGCCTTCACACCCGTAACGGCGATATCCGTATGGTGGGGAATAGCGAGCTGCGTCAGCCACTCGTCAACCACTCCGGCGGTCTCGAATTCCTTGTACCCCGTCTCCGGGTGCCGCAAGATACGGTCGGCAATGCCGGTGATCGCATCGAACTGCGCGTCTATCGTCTCATCCAACATCTGCTTGAGTTGCGCTGGGGATGTGCCATTTGCTGTAGCCATTTATCTTCTCCTCGGAAAGTCACAGGAATTACATGGAAGTTTGCCACTTGCTTCTGACGTACACACCCCAGAAGCTAATCTGATACTCTCCGTCGCTCCGGCGCACGCCAAATGCCTGGTTACTCGGAGCGGATGGATTCCCGCTTTCGTGGGAATGACGAGTCTCAAGAGCGCGTACTTTCTTGAAAGTCAGTAAGCTCTAGGCTTTCCGCAATTATATACGTGCCGGCGCCATGATGCGCGGAATGGTGGACGAGGCGCGCGGCATAATACCGATGCGCGGTCGGCCTTCGATGTCGCGCAGCGCCGCCGCCAGCGCGTGCTCAATCGTTGGTGCGGAAACTAGGTGGAGTTTTTGTGCTTGGTCGGGTCCAATCCCGCGGGAAACAAGGTAAGTATGCGCCTTGAGCATGCTGCGGGCAAAGAGGAACGCTTTGTGCGCGCCCATGCGAAAGCCCTCCTGCTCGAACCGGGTTACCACCTCTTGCGGCGTTCTGGCGGCAGCCATCCAGGCCTCGTATAGATCATCGCCTGCGCCTTCGCGGCATTCTGCCACCAGAATTACACTGCCGCCTGGGCGCACCAATTCGCTGGCATGGGCTAGCGCCTTCTGCGCCTGATAGAGGTTGATGT
Organism: Chloroflexota bacterium; assembly: GCA_965221905.1. Taxonomy (GTDB): domain Bacteria; phylum Chloroflexota; class UBA11872; order VXOZ01; family VXOZ01; genus VXOZ01. Next base: position 530,552 of record OZ244922.1, on the reverse strand, counting down.
CTTTGGGATAGCCGCCGGGAGACGCAATGACCACATCCATGGCGTGAGGCACTGCCGTTTCGCACACATCCTGCACCAGCGGCACCGCCGCCGCGAGCACGTCATGCGGACCGCCCGCAAAGACGCGCACTATCTCGTTCGCAGTGTTGAGCACGACGTTGATGACAAGGTCAATCGAGAGAAAGTCAGTGAGTTCATCAATATCCTCACGAACCGGATTGCCATTGCAGACGCCCAGCTTTGCCGCCGGATCGCTAAGCATCGAGTGGTTTGCGGCAATGGTCTCACCGCCCGCGAGGCCGATGAACGCGCCCTTGCAGCCGCCGGTGTAGCCGACAAATTGATGGGGGTCAATCATGCCGACGATGATGCGCGTATTCGCCTCAGCAAACGTCCGATTGATGACCACCGGCGTGCCGCGGCTCGTCTCACCCAGGCGGACAAGCTGCGCCGGGTCGTCGTAGACGTGGGAAAAAACGCGGTAGCGTCGGGCAATGTCGGCGCCAACGAGTTGCGGGAGTTCCTCCGCCGTTGCCGCGCGGTGGTTGCCGGTGCCAACGATGATAGATATTTCTTCTTCCCTAATGCCTTTTCCGTGCAGTTGAGCAAGTAGCGGCGGCAGCAGAGTGTCGTTTGGCACTGGACGCGTCGCATCGCTAATGGCGATGGCGGTCGTACCCGGCTGCTCCAGCAACCCTTGCGCCAGCGCCTCGCCGAGTGCCTGCTCCACTTCTGCCACCGGGTCAGATACGCCCTTAACCGAGCGCGGCTCGATCACCGTCACGTCCGCAGCATCTGGCAGGGCGAAGGTGACGGTCTCTACGCCGTATTTGACTGCATTTTCTGCTGTAGCCACGTTAGGCAGAACCTCATAGTTCCTACCAGGCCTACTTGCACTCCGGAGACTCGCCAAAACCCTGTCCGAGGGCGCCCCCACATGATGCAGCCCCTATTGCTTTGCGAGTGAACTACGAAAACGAGTTTCCTTTCTCTAGGATCTGGTGTCTACTGTCCGCCAGGGGGCAACTGTCCCCTCTCCCGTGGGAGAGGGTTAGGGTGAGGGCAAATGCCCATTAGCTAGTATCATCCTACCGACTCGGTAGAAACGTGCAAGACATATCACAAACTTAGAATAAAGATCTCCCACTGCGGTCGATTGGTGCCCACATATGAGAAAGCAATCTCTACGGCCACGTGCCGGCGAGGGCGCGCTTCAGCGTATCGCCCCGCATGCCGCAGCGCAGCGCCTCCAGCGCCAGGATATCTTCCGGCGGTATGTTGCCCAAGTTGACGTTTGGACCGAATTCCAGGATGAGCCACTGCTGCTGATTCTTGATCGGCGCTTCCCAGATAAGGTCTTCTACGTTGTTGATGCCACCCAGAATCTCCTGCACCATTTCGGTCTGCACGTCACCGCCGGCATCGAAGATTCCGACCCCATGACCGGATTCCCGTGCCTCGACAATCACCTTAGCAGCGCCTTGTGCAAGATCGGCGGCTATCTGTTCATGCATGGTGGAGGTGGCAATGGCGTCTTTAGGGTCCTTCTTCCCCACCTCAGTGAGCACTTTGAAGCCGGCGTCTAAGGCGCGCTTGACTATGTCGCTGCGGGTGGCAGCATCCATTTCGATCGTGCCGTCGGAGACCTCGATGGTGTTAAATCCCAGGGCCTTGGCACGCACTACATATTCCGGCAGTTTGCCTTGGGCCACCGCCGCCTCCAGGAACGTACCTCCAGGATAGATGTCCACGCCGGCCGCTTGGACCAGCGCAATCTTCTCCCGCAGCACGTCTTCCTCGTAGAATGCCGACGTGCCAAACGTCAGTTTTAGGGAATCGATGACATGATGCGCCATCTGCATGAGATCGGTGGTGCCGTGCAATCCAAGCCCCTTATCGAGCACCATCGTATACCCGGTACTGCGCGGTTTTTCGTTGACACGTGTCCGTACCGGCGGATCGACAATTCCTTCCCAAGCTTGCGGCATATGCTATTCTCTCCTTATTTTCTTAAGTCAGATATTCTACCAGGTCGACCACTCTAGATTCCTCGCTTCGCTCGGAATGACAATGGCTGTCAATGCGCTAAACTCACTCAGCTTCGCCTAGAGTCCTTCCATACAATTGTGTGTGCCGGCCAGAATGTCCTTGGCGCGGATGATCAAACCGGAATGATCGTGCACCAAGCGGTTCATGCCTTCTAACCGCTTTGCCGCTATGTCCGGCGCGTCGGCGCCCGCGATAGGGATGCAATCATAGAGCAACGCCGTGCCCCCTATCTTCTCGGATGCGTTGTCAAACAGAAGCTTGACCATCTTGGGACCGGGCTTCACGTCTGAGACTACGGCAGTCTCACTTCCCGATTCGATCTTGGGGAAGAGCAGCGAGAGTCTGGGATTGACCAACTCGTCAGCCTCCGTTGCAACCGGCGCCAGGTCCACTGCCAACTTATGCGCCCAAACGTTCTCCACTGCGGGCAGGTCTAGGCCGAGCCGCTCCGCAGCGTCCGGGAAATCATAGACGAAGTTGCCCTGGCGGATGTTGTCCACCAGCGAACCCTTGTGAAAGACCACATCACCCCCGCGAAATTCCAGATGGGTCATCTCCGTGCTAAAGACCCGGTAGCCGCGCCGCAACCCCTCCAGCAAGAACACCGTCTTGCCGGCGCCGGCGCCGCCCACCACCAGCATCAACTCGTTTCGCTCGGCAATGTACATGGCCGAGGCATGGAAGCTGAATATCCCATGGCGGCGCTCCAGCAGCGCCAATGCAAAGCGGAAGAACAAGCCTAAGTTGCCGAAGAGCGAGCAGCGCCGATCCGAGCATGCCGCCTCCAGCCGGCTAAAGTCCGCCACGGCATAGACTTCCTGTTCGCCAATTCTGACGGACGGCGTCGCCTGGGGCAGATCCAGAATGTACATGTGTGCGTCCAGCGGCTCGGTAAAAGGAATCTCCGGCACCGCAAATACGTTCGTCACGAGCGATTGAATGACCGTGCGGCTATCGAAGAACTCCGGGTTACTGATGAGTGCTCGATTATTCGAAATCAGCCCAAACCGCGCGTGGAGAATGCGCACAGCGCGTCGCGCAATTCCATCGACCTCCTGCACAGCCCCAAACAGGCCGTCTGCGCGCTCTACGGTCATGGGGACGCTTTCCCTCGCACAAGACATGGCATACACTACTGCGTTTTCGCTGCTTCACTCTAGCATGGCGATATCATAGGTTCAAGGAAAAACCACGGCTGCAACTATGCCGTTCACTGCAGGGGGAAATAGCATGTGTTGCAGCAGACGAACGATCGATCGGCTAGAGTGGGGTTCCCGCGTCCCGCCTGCAAACAAGCTGGTTTGGAAATGTCCATCGCGCAGACGAGGCTATTCGCTCCCGTCAGACGTCTCTCATTTAGTTTCCGCCACTGCTCCGGTAGCAGACCTTCCCGCGGCCTGGCGCAACACCGCCCTGCACGCTGTGGAGCAGCGGTTGGCTCCCATTAGAGACGCACGGCACTCCACTGCCAGGACGCAAAGATTCCGTGTACTTAAGGGTTTTCTCCGTCAAATATTACATTACTCCCAAACAAACGTACTTGCAAAACCCACAGAATGTGGTAAAGTAGATGGAGTACAAATGTAGGCCTGGTATGGCGTCGGTACTAGATAGAACGCGAAGAGGTTGAGTCTGCGGTCTCGCCTTACCGCGTCGCCAGATTGCGATTTTTCGTTTGAGGATTAGTGTCCGTTTACCTTTCCAGGCGTGTTGTAGGAAAGGAGTGTTGATACCGCAGAAGGATTTTAGCGCATGGCTGGGAGCGTAGAATGGCTACCCATAAAAGTGTGGCGGTCATTCTCTCCAAGTGTAGCGCACCGGCAGCGCCGTGCAGGGTAAAGGTGCATTAATTGCACTACGATGTTTTTTTGTAATACGAGATTGGGTCTGCTGACCGGCGGCGTCAGGTGGCAGTCTGACAAAAGGAACCGACAGTGAATATCTATGTAGGGAATCTTCCCTATACGACGACTGATGATGAACTACGAGAGCTGTTTGCCGAGTTTGGCGACGTAGCCTCGGCTTCCGTCATTATGGACCGTGACACCGGTCGCTCACGAGGCTTTGGCTTTGTCGAGATGTCATCCCAGGCAGAAGCCGAAGCAGCGATTAGCGCCCTCAACCAGAAGGACATGGGCGGTCGCGCGCTCAATGTCAACCAGGCACGCCCACGCGGCGAGCGGAAACCCCGCGAATTCAGTCGACCGCGTTCCTGGTAGTACGCGACAACTCAGCGAGTTAACGATCCCTTAAAGGCTCGTTAACTCGCATTTCAATGTTCCTTGCGAATGGATATTGAATTCCTCTACCACATGTAAGGTACGGGAAATCGAAAGGCTGTGGGTCTAACGACCCGCAGCCTTGACGTTTGTTGTCCAACATCATCCGTGGGCACGTAGAACCAGCGGACCGCTCCCCGAATGAATTGGCCGCGCCATGGCTCAGCCTCAGACCCTAGGCTACGCCAACACCGCCCCTCTGCAACGGTAAAGCTGTTCAAGTGCGCTTTGCCGAATCACCGGCTCGGATTCCGGCGTTAACGATGTGAGCGCCGGCTCCATGCCGCCCTGGGCAAACGCGCTGGGCACCGGCACGTAGCCCACGTCGCGCGAAGCCCGGCTGAGCACTATCGTGTGGGCAAATGGCGATGCCTCTTGAATGGCGAGCACAGTTTCATGGAACATCTCGCCGGGCAGCGCTACGAGCGCAAGCGCATCGCCGAGCGTGACCACCCGGATCGGATACGAAATGGAAGGGTTCTCATGGAAGCGTTCATAGAGGTACCGGCGGTAGCGAGCGCGGGAGTTGCGCAGGTCTAAGCGCATTGCTTCCGGTTCCTCTGCCACCAGCCGCGCCGGTACGGTTGCCTCCCCGCGGTGAACTCCCAGCACCGGTGTCTCACTGGGCGCGATCTGTTCGAAGACATAGAGCGCCCGGGCGCCGAGCGCGTGGCCGATGCGGCGGGCGGAATGAGCGCCTTCCGCTTCAATCGGTATCTGTTCGCCGATGCTGCCTTGCGTAAAGACCACCGGTATGCCCGCCACCTTGCGAAACACCGCGGCAACATGCTGCGGATAGTCGGCGGTTATGTGCCCATAGCGATCATCCGAACAGAGTGCGTGGCAGCCAAAATTCACGAGCGCCCCAAGCTGCTCCCCTGCCACGGTATCAAAGCGAACCACACGCACCGTATCGTCGATGCCTTGTTCGCGCCAATCGGTGTTGGTGGGAATCGGCGACTTCAACCCCACCATCTCCACGGCGCCATTGGGTTTGAGCCACCGGCGATTGCGGGTGAGTTCCGGCGCGTGCCCCACCCCCACGGCGACGCGCACCGGCGTGAGTCTGTCCAGCGCTTCGCGGATGCCCCCGGCAATCCGCGCCGCACACTCCGCCTCAAAGTCGTTGATGATCAGGTCTTGGGCGAAGACGATAATGTACGCGCCGTAATGCGAGATCGGCGACATGCCCACGTGGGAGGGTGAAAAGAGCAGTGACTCGCTGCTGATGCCGGTTCCCGCCAAGTGGGCGCTTACTCGCTCCTCGAAGCCGCCGCCCAGCTCGAATACGTCAACGCCCGCCAACACCGCAGTCTGCTCGCCTTGGCGCAGTACGCACAGGCGCGCCATCAGCGGATCGTGCACGGTGAAGCTGCGCCGCCTCCGCTTGCCGTTTTGCGTCGTCTCTACGGCGGGAGTGATGTCAACTTCAGCAAACGCAGCCAACAGTGGTTCAGTCATGCGAGGCGCTTTCGGCTCGAAAGAAAGTTTCTGAATTGCGAGTGCAGATCGCTAACAGGCTGTACCGCGTTGCACGGGAAGTGCCCTGCCAAGCAACCAACCGTTTTCCCCGGTAACTTGCATCTTGCAGCGTAACCGCGCATCCAACGCTCCTGCTACGGCTGCTCCTAAGCCTATCACTCAATTGGCGTGCATTCAATGCGTGCTCGAGCAGAATCTAGGATCCTTCCAATTGTGACCGAGAACTGCATGCAGGGCGTCAACGGTCACAGGCCCGGCCGCCCACTGCGCCTATTGACCGTTCATGCTCAGGTGTCCCTTCCCCGTACATGCACAGGTGTCCCTTCCCCGTACATGCTCAGGTGTCCCTTCCCCGTACATGCACAGGTGTCCCTTCCCCGTACATGCTCAGGTGTCCCTTCCCGTACATGCACAAGTAACCCTCCACCGTTCGTGCACAGATGTCCCTTCCCCATTCGTGCACAGGTAACCCTCCACCGTTCGTGCACAGGTGTCCCTTCCCCATTCGTGCACAAGTAACCCTCCACCGTTCGTGCTGAGCCTGTCGAAGCATGTGCGGTGGAGCGCCCATATCCCCCGTTATGCCAATGCGACGCTTCCCTCTTCGGAGACCTTTGCAATACCCCTTCCCCCTTGACGGGGGAAGGTCGGGATGGGGTGAGGAATGGCTTGACCACTAGCAACCACGAACTACCCACGCACCTCTGGATTCCGGCCTTCGCCGGAATGACGGAGTCACTCCAAGGTCTCCTTCGGGATACAGGGTGGATTAAGTTCGAGATAGCCGCTGATCGGAACGAAGAGCCAATTACCCGTCTTAGAAACAGCGGCATGACCGCTGCGCGAGCGGGGCGCGGTAGGCTAGCCATTTGGTGTAGAGACGAGTAGGCTAAGGATGGCATAGCGAGTGCGCGAAGAATGCGCAACTCAGTTGCAGACCGCCGACGGCAGCGGCCTTTCATAGATGGGTAGCTGCGCTTCTAGCGCAGAATTCGATTTTCAGGAAAATACCATTCCCCTAAATAAACTGCTGCGCGATTGGTGTTCAAACAGATCAATACAAGGGCGTAATCAATCGAAAGGAGTACCGTATTGCCACAAGACTTTCTGGAACGCTTGCGACAGGGGCCGGTGCTTGGCGACGGCGGCTACTTTCTGGAATTAGAGCGCCGCTGCCTTGGCAGTTACAAGGATGGCGTCCCGCGCGCCGTGCTCAACAATCCCGACGGCGTCTTAGAACTCCATCGGGAGTTTGCCCGGGCGGGCGCTGAGGTCTTGCAGGCCATGGCCTGGGGCGTGGGTAAGATAGACCAAGAAGAGGAGTTGCACCGCACGGCGGTGGCGCTGGCGCGTGAAGCCGCCGGGCCGGACCGCTACGTGGCCGGCACCCTCAGCCCCTATTTCGGCAAGCGCCGCCCGCAACTTAGCGCCGCCGACCGCCAGGAGGTCGCGGCATTCTTTGACCGGCGCGTCGGGCAACAGGTGGCCGAGGGCGTTGATCTCTTCATCGTCGAGACGTTCCATACTGTGGCAGAGGCGAGTGTGGCGATTCCCTTCGTAAAGCAAGCCGGCATCCCCGCCGTCGTCACGCTCACCTACCAGGAACGCGACGTCACACGCGACGGCCTCTCACCGGCGGAAGGAGCCAAACGGCTTGTAGATAACGGCGCCGACGTGGTGGGCATCAACTGTCATCGCCCGCCCCTGACTCTACTGCCGCTGGCGCGCGCCATGCGCAAAGCCGTAGGCGTGCCCATGTGCGTGCAGCCCACGGCCTACGAGCTGGAACCGGGTGCAGTGTATAATCGCGAGATCGTCGTGCCCGGCCTCTGGACCACCGTCGAGCCGCGCGTGCTGACGCGCTTCGCGGTGGCGGAATACGTCAAGGAAGCCGAGAGCATCGGAATCGAGTTCATTGGCGCATGCTGCGGCATGCTCCCCTACCACATCCGCGCCATGGCGGACGCGCTTGGGAAGCCATCCACGCTACCGGACAGAGTACGGCGTTAGCAACGAGTGAGAACAGAGAGAATCCTCCCTAGCAGAGGGCGCTTTGGCGCGAAGCCGTCTGCGGAACATACTCTTGTGCTGCAAGCGACCCAAAGCATGCAGTATCGGCAAGGCCCACATGCATGGCGAGGCCCTTCCAAGACACGCCACTTTATGCCCCTTGGGGCAACGAATCGGCTGATGTAGGGCTCTTTATAGGAGCCGTCGCATTGAAGAAACGATCAATCTGCGGGACTGTCCCACACTTACATCTCAGCGGGGGGAGACGGCAATCGTTGTGATAGGCAGCGAGTTCGACATCCTCCGGCTATTGCGAGCGACCAAGCATGCCCTCAGAGGGTTTCGTGACGCATTCCACAGCCAGGTATCCATCCGTCAGGAAGTGCTCATACTCCTGGTCATGACTCCGCTTGCCCTCTGGCTGGGGGAAAACGGTGTCGAGCGCGCGCTGATGATTGGCGCGCTCCTCCTCATACTCCTGACTGAGCTGATGAACGCCGCGATCGAGATGACCGTCGACCGCATCGGCGCCGAACGCCACGAACTCTCCCGCAAGGCCAAGGACATGGCCGCAGCGGCAGTACTGGTCTCATTAGCTACGGCAGCCACTGTATGGCTGCTCATTCTGCTCGATTGACCGCTGCCATGTCGATTCAGGGAAGAGAGAAGCCGCTTAAAGCGTGCGCCTGACATGCTGGACTGCAGTCACTTCCACTAGAATTCACGAAATACTTGCAACCGGCCCAAGCTCAATACTCCAGCACGACGGCCAGCGCCTCATCGGGATGCTCGATGAGAATGTCCACGGCCTTGGGCGCATCGGCAAACGGGAAGCGGTGCGTGAGGAGAGGGCCGACACGAACGCCGCCGCTCGCCTGCATCTGCAGCAACGCGAAGAGATTACGCTCCTGGTCCCACTGCACGAAGCGGTTGGGGTAGTCGGTACGGGCGTGCAGGTACTCCTGGTCGCGGCTGCCCGGCCCGCGGCCGAATACCCAGCGAATGTCGATCTCTTTCGTGTGAGGGTTGGCGTCCGGGTGCGCCACTGTGAAGTCCGGTACGAGACCACCAATCATCATGACGCGTCCGCTGTGCCGCACCAAGCGGATACCCAAGCGGCCCGGCTCCGGCCCGCCGCCCGCAGCCACGAATGATGCGTCCACGCCCAGACCGCAGGTGTAGTCCGCCACCGCCGCGGCCAGCGTGTCCGCGACGCCCTGCAATGCCAGGTCTATGCCCAGCTCCCGCGCCTTCTCCAAACGAAAAGGGATGAGGTCGATGCCGATGGCTTGGCCGCCCATCATTCGCACCATCTGGGCGATCATCTGGCCCACCAGGCCCATGCCGATCACGGCGGCAGTCTCGCCCGGCAGCAACTGCGCGCGGCGAATGGCGTGCAGCGCGGTGAGACCGATGTTCGCGGTGGCGGCTTCCGCCGTATCCAACGCGTCCGGGATCTTGGCGAAGTTGTGCCGTGTCAGAAAGGCGCGCTCGGCGTGGGGCGCAAAGCCGCCGCCCACCGCTACCACACGGTCGCCCGGCGCGTAGTGGGACTCCAGATCAGGTGTGACGGCAACCACGCGTCCTGCCGACTGGTAGCTCATGGGACGTTCACTCAACGCGCCTGGGTCGCTACCATCTTGCACGGCCCGGCGGGCGCGGCTCACGTTACCAACTTCCGATCCGGTGCCCAGCACCGAGGTAACGGTCTCAATCAGAACTCCGGTTTCTCCAAGCTCAGGGCCCGGCACCTCTTTCAGGTAGGTTTCTCCCCGGTTATTTGCATACAGTGCGCGCATGTGGTCTCCTCATACGGTACACGACACCCTTTGGCCGTTGTTTTGACTATGGTACTTAATATATGTCCAAATTGAATGAGACTACGGATTGAGCAAAATTAGACTTTATTTTATTCCGGGACAGCCTTTATGTCATAGGGGCAGCCTTTATGTCATTCCGAGCGTAGCGAGGAATCTAGAGTCCAAGTCGCACCTAGTCCAATAGGCTCAGCACTCTAGATTCCTCTCTGCGCTGCGCTCCGTTCGGAATGACATGTGTACAAGGCAGGCCAGGTGTAAGCCATCTCGATCTTCTTCCATCAAGACTGTCAGCGGCCTACCGCACACATGTAGGAGGGTCAGACCAAGGCAATGCACACAAGTTTGCAAATTCCCTCTTTTCTCGGCGCCGCTATCGTCCAATCCCACTGGTTGAGTTTCATTGCCCTGTCGGCCTACTGCGACTTCGATGAAGTCGTCGGCCACCGCCATGCGGCCTGACGGCGCAAACCGGCATCCCAGGCCGCCGTAAACTCTGCCCGCCGCTCCGCAGTCAGGTAGGAATAGCTTGGCGTGGGCATACCGGGGACTTGGACTAGTGGAGGTGTCTCGGCTTCCCACTCGTCGAGTCTCGCCGCCAGCGCGCGGAGAACGGAGCTGTACGCAGGATCGTCAGCCAGATTGTGCATCTCCGCGGGGTCCGCGGCCATATCATAGAGCTCCCACCGCGTACGGAAGTTGGCTCCGTAATCAATCAGTTTATACTCCGGCGTCCGCAGCATGCGCTTCCTGCCAAGCATGTACGCCTCTTGCCGCGTATACGGCACGCCGAGCATCCACGAAAACGCTTCATTCGGCCAACCCGCGCTGTTGCCGGCGCACAATGGCGCCAGACTCTTGCCCTGCACGCCCTGCGGGACCGGCAGGCCGCAGAGGTCGAGTACAGTTGGCACAATGTCTACGTGCCCGGTCACCTCATCCACCACACGTCCGGGTGTCAGCGATGGAAGGATGGACTCAGGCGCCTGCACAATCAGCGGCACGTGCGTCGCGCCTTCGTGCATCACCTGTTTAAACATGCGGCCGTGGTCGCCCATCATGTCGCCGTGATCGGAAAGGAAGAGGATGATTGTGTTCTCTGTCAGGCCGCGCTTGTCAAGCTCAGCTAAGACAATGCCGATGTCATCATCCACGTGCGTCGTCGCCGCGTAGTAGATCGCCGTAATCTCGCGCAGCATCTCCGGATCGTCGATCAAGTGCGCCACTTCCTGCGTGCCGCGCGCATCCCTGCGCAGCCTGCCAATGTCAGGTGGAATTGCGGGTAATTGAATGGACTCCCGATCATACATCGAGTAGTACGGCTCAGGCTCGACGAATGGCGAGTGGGGGTCATGGTAGCTGGAAAAGAGGAACCACGGCTTGCCGCTTTGCTCCAGCACGTCAAGCGCCTCGAGAGTCTGCCGCGTAGTCCAGCTTGTATCGTTGTCTTCCGGCGGGTCGGCGAAGCGCCCCACACCTCCCCCGTGCGGATCGCCCGGCCACGGGCAGGTGCCTTCCTCGATTCTATCGCGCTTCAGTTCGCCGTACTTCCCCTTCATGTACGCTTCGTACCCTCTTTCCGGCGTCGGTCCCTCGGCGCGAAACGTGCGGAAGTCATCGAAGCCGAACGAGTCTTCCACTGGATCGAAATGCAGCTTGCCCGCAATAGCGGTCGCATAGCCGTAGTGCTTCAGGATTGACGGCAGAAAAACCTCGCCATCCCGCGTAGGGAGGCCGTTCCACCAGCCGTCATGGACGTCGACGTGGCGGCCGTTGAAAATCGAGTAGCGCGCCGGCGTGCAAATCGGCGCCGCGCTGTAGAAATTGGCAAAGCGCACGCCGCGTTCGGCCATGCCGTCGAGCACCGGGGTCCTGCAAATCGGATGGCCCCCGCAACTGAGCAGGTCCCAGCGCATCTGGTCCGTCATGATCATGAGCACGTTCGGCCGCTCAGCGGCGCCACTCTCGTCATTGCCGTTGCCAGCCTGCTTGTTCACGTTGTGACTCCTCGTTGGGGCGAATATGGGGACGTGCTAATGGTCCGCAGAACAGCTAAGCGCATCCTCAAGCCGCCTTGTATATGGGTACGGTCAAAGTTCAAACTACGCCCCGAATTTCGTTTTCCTACCCAATTACTGCGACTTCGACGGCCTACTGCGGCCAGCGCCGCGCCGCCGAACGGCGCATGTTCGCCTCCCTAGCCGCGTCCAATTCCGCTCGGCGTTCCGCGGGGATGTACGAGTAGCTCGGTGTGGGCATGCCGGGCACTTTTACTGGTGAGGGCGTTTCGGCCTGCCACTCATCAAGCCGCGCCGCCAGCGCACTCAGAACGGAGCTGTGCGCAGGATCGTCAGCCAGGTTGTGCATCTCTGTAGGGTCCTCAGCCATGTCGTAGAGCGCCCACCGCGTGCGGAAGTCCGCGCCGTAGTCTATCAATTTGTACTCAGGCGTGCGCAACATACGCTTCTTGCCAACCATATACGCTTCCTGGCGCACGAACGGCGCAGCCCGCACCGATGAGAACGCCTCATTGGGCCAGCCTGCGGCGTTGCCGGCACACAATGGCACGAGGCTCTTGCCCTGCACGCCCTGTGGGATGGGAAGGCTGCAAAGCTCGAGCACGGTAGGCACAATGTCCACGTGGCCGGTGATCTCGTCAACCACACGACCCGGATTCAGTGCCGGGTGGATGGACTTTGGGACCTGCACAACGAGCGGCACGTGCGCCGCGCCTTCGTACATCACCTGTTTATTCATCCGACCGCGATCACCCATCATGTCGCCATGGTCGGAGAGGAAGAGCACGATTGTGTTGTCTGCCAGGCCGCGTTCCTCAAGTGCAGCCATGAGGATGCCGATATCGTGGTCCACGTGCGTGGTGGCTGCATAGTACATCGCCGTAACCGCTTGCACTACTTCCGGATCATCGATCACGTGGGCACGTTCCTGTGTGCCGCGCGCGTCCCTGCGCAGCCTGCGTATTTCGGGCGGAATCTTACGCAGCGGGATGGATTCCCGATCGTACATAGAGAAATACGGCTCGGGCTCGACGAAGGGGGAATGGGGATCATGGTAGCTGGAAAAGAGAAACCACGGCTTTCCACTCTCTTCGAGCACGTCCAGAGCCTCAAGGGTCTGAGTCGTAATCCAACTCGTATCGTAATCTTCCGGCGGATCGGCGAATCGCCCCACCCCTCTACCCCCCGTGCCTTCTTCGATCCTATCGCGCGTGTACTCGCCGTACTTCCCCGTCATATAGGCGTCGTAGCCTCTTTCCGGTGTCGGACCCTCGGCGCGAAACGAACGAAAATCGTCAAAGCCGAATGAATATTCCTTTGGCGCGAAGTGCAGTTTTCCGGCGATAGCCGTCGCGTAGCCGTAGTGCTGTAGAATGGAGGGGAGAAAAACCTCACCATCCTGCGTGGGCCAGCCGTTGCTCCAGCCGTTATGGACGTGGACGTGCCGCCCACTGAAGATCGAGTAGCGGGCGGGGGTACAAGTCGGGGCCGCGGTGTAGAAGTTAGCAAAGTGCACGCCTCGTGCCGCCATGCCGTCGAGCACGGGAGTCTTACAAATCGGATGGCCCGCGCAACTGAGCACGTCCCACCGCATCTGGTCGGCCATGAGGAAAAGCACATTCGGTTGCTTCTGGCTAGAGTCGCCGCTATTGCCGTTGGTGCTTTGTTCGTTCACAGATGACCTCTCACGTTGTAGCAAAAACCATGTTCATATTTGTGAAAGTCGGACCGGTACACGCGCAAGCGCTTTTCCTAAGAAGGTGTGTGAAGCTCCCAGCCGCACTGTCCGTTCATAGTTCGACAAGCTCACCACGAACGGATTGTGGCTTTTCCGACGAATTTTGCTTCTACCCCGTTCGTCCTGAGCCTGTCGAAGGATGAACGGGCACCCTTTTCACACACCCCCTCAGTAGCGCTGGGGCTTTTCCCCCGCCACGTCCGTACCTGTTCACGAGATGAGATTCTCTTTCCCAAGCCCGAAGAATTCATTGGCATTGTCGTGGAGCAGCCGGGCGCCAACGATTATGGCTTGGTCTACAGAATAGAGCCCTTCCTCCACCTTTTCGCTCAGCACCCGGGCGACGTTTTCCCGCGCCATCACACTGTGTCCGTACGCCAGTTCGACAGGACCGTAGTCGCCCCCAAAGCCAAAGATCTTGTTGTGGGGTATGGTCTCCAGCCATTCGTGCAACGTCGCCCGCGCCACGTACGGGCTGATGATGTGCACCCAGCAGAGGTCGACGTAGACGTTCTGGAAATTCTTTGCGAGCGTGGCGAGTTCGCTCTGGTACGGGTAGCCGGCGTGGAAGATGTCGAAACGCGCCTGCGGATACTGGATGAAGAGGTTCACCAAGTGCGTCGGGTTGCTATTCGTGATGATGTTGCCGTTGCCCGCATGCAGGCCAGTGTGAATCTGCATAGGAATGCGGTTCTCGATACAGAGTCGCACCACCTGGTGCATCATGTAGTCCTGCAGCGGCTTGCATTCCGTAAAGGATAAACCGTCTTGGGTCATGCCGCCGCCCTGCGCCCTGGTGCCAGCGACTACTTGCGCGAAGAGTTGCTCCGCGGCAGAGCGCGGCACGTTGTCGTAGCTCAAAATGCGCCGGTAGGCCAGCCCGCTCTTCACGGTTACCATGCCTTCTTCCTTGGCCTTGGCAAAGGCAACGCCCAAGGCAGACACATGGTCGTCGAGATCGTAGATGCTTCGGCCGGTCTGGCGCTCCAACGCCGAAACACCGGCACGGCTTCCCGCAGTTATAAAAGAGTCGAAGCGCATGGCCGGCGCAAACAGCGTCTTGTCCACCTGCGTGGACTGCACGTCGGGGATTGCCAGCACGATGTTCCCGCGCTCGCGTAGGATGTGCCGGTACCATGCTTCATGCTGTTTCGAAGCTGTCAATTGCTCATTAACACGCCGATAGCCGTCAAGCGACGGCCCCGCCGACATGAGATCGTCCACTCCAAAGAGATCGCGACAGGCAATATGCAATGCTTTGCCGTAGCCCGTCGTCCGCGCATAGCGCCAGTAGCGCAAGAAGATTTCCCAGCGGTCGGCGAGATCCCGGTCTTGGTCGTACATCTGCGCCTGTTCGGCCGGTGTCAAACCGGCGGAAACCAGGTCGCTGCCTACGTAGTGATGCATTTCAGAGGAAAGAAGATCGAGCGGCCGTTGCCGCCGGTTGTCCTCGGAAAACGTGTGCTCGTGCGTATCGATGACAGGCTGCGTTGCAATGGCCTCTCCCACTTCTGCAATTGCCGCTACCGCCATGGTGATTGCTCCTCAGTTCATATTTGCACACTTGTACTGTACTCGTTCATTGACTGGCATTACAAGCAAAGTGCCTCTAAATCAAGTACGCCTGCGAACGAGGAATTGTACCTGCCGAGCGAGCGATTTGTCGTCATTCCTGTAGGTGTCAGGTAATTCGTTGAGAGATATTCAATAAAGAGAAGATTAGCGAAGCGTTGTGCATGCCTTGTACAAATGTCATTCCGAGCGGAGCGCAGCGCAGGGAGGAATCTAGAGTGCTGAGCCTATTGGACTTGGTGCGACATGGAGTCCAGTTCCTCCCCGTGTTTTGCACGGGGCCGCTGCCCGCTCGGAATGACATAACCGGTCAACGCTGCCTGGTGGAAAGCGAATTCTGTCAACGAATTATTCAACATTTACAATCCTGCGCAAGCGGGAATCCATCTTCATGGAGGGCACAAACTATATGATTGAGCAAGCCAGAGGCGGCTGCACTTTCTAATGCAGACACGTTCGCTATGGGTATGTTCTTTTCACTCTGTTTCTGCCCACTGCCTAGGCGCGCCTTAACTTCAGAGACGAGTAAAGTCTCAAATTAAGAGCGTTAACGGGCTAGTAGTGCCTAGGGGTGCCGCACCGAAGGGCCTCACTCAATTCGCCTACAGTGCTAGTGCCAGTTAGACTAGGTTGAGTAATGCATTCGAGAGGTCGATTCTCATGCTGATTTGGTCCGAACCGGCTGATTGGGAAACGTGCGCGCGAGACGGCGGCATTGCAATCGATTACATGGGCGCGGTGCGTCTCGCCGCCAGCCACTTGATCACTCATGAGCCGGGAGCGTTCTCCACGCAACACGGTGAGGAGCTATTTCAACACGTCCAAGCCCAAGTGTGCTTTGCGCTGGGACAGACTCTCCCCCAGTGGGCTGACTGCTACTTCTTTGCCCGCGAGGAGCAGGACAATCGCTGGCCGCTGCTGGTCACGGTCAACGGTCATACCCAAGCCGTGGAACCCGGCACGCCTTTGGCCGGCGAATTTGCCTGGTACCACGTGAGGATTCCGGCAGCGTGGCTGCTTCCGGGGCAAAACAGCATTCGCTTTGCCTGTGAAAGTCCTGCCGCCCAGGCCTGGATTCTCGCAGTAGACACAAGCGTCCCCAACAAACACAGCCGCAAGAGCACGGACGGTGGACGGTCATGGAGCGCAACGGGCCTCGGCCTGGAAGGCGCGTTGTGCGGCGAGTATGTGGTACGCCTGCGCGTGCGGGAACATCCGGCGCAGGGCTTGCTCACCGGGCCGGTTATCAATCTTGAGCAAGCGATGCATGATGCGAACACACGCCCTGCTACGAGCGCCTATAGCGAACCTCGTGCCGCCATCCTTGCAGGCGATGCTGAAGACGGCCCTGCGACTTTGCCAATCAGCATCCAGTGGCATGCAGAAACATCACCAGGCAACGGGGTGGTATTGCGTTGCCGTAGCAGCAAATCACCGGAGCTCGAAGGTACTGCCTGGAGTGCATTAAGCTCCAGCGTTGTGGCGCTAAGTGAAGACATGGATTCCCGCTTTCGCGGGAATGACGGACTCTCGGTGGCGGAATCATCGCTTACGGTCGGCCCATATGTGCAGTGGCAAGCCGAACTTACTACCGTCACCGGCGGTGAGACGCCAGTGATCCGCAGCGTTTCCATCTTCGATAACAAAGGTGACAAAAGACCAATACACGTGCACAGACTCCCCGCAACGCAGCATAGACTAGCGCCTTCATTTGTCTTTACGCGCCAAGACCCAGCAGAGCCGAAGTTAGGTCTTTTACGCGAACAGGAGCGGCTTGATGAGATCATTGCGGGCGGAGAGACGCAGTGGGAGCAGATACTGGCGCTGCGCGCCTGGGTAGCGGTGCAATGGGTGCACCGGGCGCCGCATGAATTTCGGCGCTGTTGCCCGTGGGACGCGCTGACAATTCTCGCGTGGATGCGCGCCGATAGGGGCCACGGTCAGCCGCAACCCGATGCCTATTGCACGCACTACGCCGTGGTAATGGCGCAGTGCGCTCTGGCCCTCGGCTGGCCGGCGCGCCTTTGGGTGATGTCCGCCGAGCCGACTCTTCACGACAACGGCCACTTCGTGGCGGAGATTTGGAGCACTGTGCACGAAAAGTGGGTGATGCTGGATGCCGATACCGATTCGCACGTCGCACGCGCGGGCGTGCCGCAAAGCGTACTGGAAATCCACGACGCCTGGCGAGACGGCGCCCTTGACTGCCTGAGAGTCGTTGCCGGAGCAAACGCCGACAAGGTTAAGATCGGCCCGGACTGGATTGAGGAGATGCTGCCCCTGGGCCTCTATCGCTTCTGCGGTCTCGTGCTCCGCAACAACCACCTGTCCACCCTCGTGCCGGGGCCGGTCGAGCACGGCTGGACTACCTACAAGTGGGATGGCTTTCTCTGGTGGCACAAAGGTGCTGAACCCGAACTGCCGTTCTTCTCGCTCGCCTCCAACCGGCGGGCAGACTTCAATTGGGAGCCGGAGGGGCAGCGTCACTTCCGCGCAAAGCCTGTCCCGTATTCGGTACGGAGCGGGAATCTAGACATGCAGGGAAAGTGGGTTCCCGTGCGTGGGCATGTCGGCGGCGGACGCAGGTTGCAAACCTGCGCTACCAAGGAGAATGCTATCTCCGCTTTTGTCCTCGCCAGCTCGCTCCCACACCGATTGTCCAAAAGTAGCGCGGGGGCTTGTCCCCCGCCTCTTGGCAATGCAATCATCTCGCAATTGAGCTGCCTGCTTGAATTTATCGTTTCTTCGCTCCCTAATAGACGGGATAGGCAATTCGGCTCTTTTCTAAGTGAGGGTCTAGGGCCGCAGACAAAGTGGGTTCCCGTGCGTGGGCATGTCGGCGGCGGACGCAGGTTGCAAACCTGCGCTACCGGTGAGAAAGCCTCTTACCCGCCAGTTTCCTGAGCAACAATGGCAGGTGGCATGACCTCGCGGAAGGGCAAGAGATGATTTCTGCTGTCTTGGCTCACGCCTCGTGCCATAGCGGGGCGATCTTTGCCTGGTATTCCTCTTCCACCAGCGCGGCGTACTCGGGCCAGACCGCCATCAATGCATCGAGCCGAGCATCGCTCATGTCGTCATGAGGCGTAATCGCGTCGTATAGGCCGCTGACAGTGCGCACAGCAGAAGCATCCAGCACGCTACCGAGCTTCTCGATAATGGGTCCATCATCGGCACTCTTGTCATCCATCAGAGCCTTGAAGAACTGCGTACTCAGCGCTTCTATTTCTTCGCCGAGGTGCATGCGCAGCCACTGGCCGTCGAAGAGATCGGGCGAGGCGTGACGGAAGAACACGGCAATGCCGTAGCGTCCGCGTATTCCTGCAAGAGCCTGCAGCGCATTCCGCAACCGCTGCTGTCGCGCCGCCTGCGCGGGCCAAGGCTGGGGCAGTTGCTGACAGTATGCCGCCACCTTGTCGCGCAGCTCGTAGACCACTGCCAAAAGCTCGTCTGCCATGGCGGCACACTCGTCGTCGGTCATCCGCACACGGTATCCAGCATTGACGATTTCGTTTAGCCTCTCGATCAATGGCTGAGGGCCTATTACATCCGGCAATACCGGCAACGCCGCCGGTTTCGTTGGGACCCACGCACCGCGCAGCAGGCCGCACGCCAACTTTGCCGCCGGCAAGAACCAGTGCGACAGCGCGCCGTAGACTGGATAATATGGCAAGTATTCCGGCAGCAGATTGATGGGCGGGTCGAACTGTTCCGGTCGCGGTACCAGGAACATCTTGTACTTTCCGCACGCCTCAAGCTGCTGGGCCGGAGTAAGCTGAGGAGGCTGATTTGCCAGCACCTCATCCAGCGCATTCGCCACGCCGCCGATCCGCTGCCAATCGCGGACCTCGCCCATGAGCGGCAAGAGCTGCTGCGCCTCGTCCGGCGAGCAAATGAAGCCGGGGGGATGCTCCAAGATGCGGGCGTAGTGGGGCGCCTGTTCAAGCAGTTCCACGTACGATTCACCGCCCGCCCGGCTCAGCGCCAGCCAGGAATCAGCATCGGGCGCTGCAGCAACGGTTCGCAGATCGTGGTCGCTGAATCCCGGCGTGAGCGTGCCGAGATGATGCTTGCAGTACACGGCCGCATCGAGACCGGGTACGTGCGCCGCAATGTACCGCGCCAGTTCGGCGCCGATGAACCGGTAATCGTCAAGGGTGATCTTCATTGGGTTACTGCTATTACGCAATAGTCATATAAGTTCGCCAGATTCAACCATCAACGAAATCAGCATACTTAGTCGCTGCCCCTGCGATGGGTGGCGCTTCTTGTCATTCTTGTAATTGATGTTTAACCAATTGACAAACTCCACTCTCCCCCAATTGCCGAGAAAACTTGAGCGTGACCGAATCGTCATTCCAGCGACTGCGGGAATCCATCTGCGCAATTTTCCTAGACTCCGGCTTTCGCCGGAGTGACAGGCAACGAGAGCCGGGCACTATCGGTAACGACTCGCTGCGTTATCCCATCGTCAAGACGCTGCGGCTGCGGGCGCCTTTGAGAACGTAAATGCCTCGAACTCATTCTCGCACGGGTAGCCAGCGCTCACCAGCAGGCTGCGTTCCTGCGCAATCATAATGTAGCCCATGATGCTGTGTGCCAGGGGGCCGTGCCGACAGATGTCCGCGGGCTCGGTATGGGTGCGCGCAATCCGCACGAGTTGCTCCAGCGAGTGGGGCTGCTCCGCGGTCAGTCGCTCGAGCACCGTAAAGCGGTCGCGACTATTGGCGGCTGCCGCCCCGCCGTCGTTTTTCAGCACCGCCTGCATCTCGTCGCCCAAGTAGTGGTTCGTATTCCAGATGGTGTGGCTATCCATGCGCCGCACGGCCGTGCGGGTGGGCGAGCGTTCCACGACGATAGCAGCGCCGCTCGGATCGGTGAACATGAGGTTGAGGCCGTGGTTCATAATAGGCGTGCGCGCCACCATGTCGGCCACCGCGTCAACGGTGTCAGAATACTGCAATAGATAACGTAGAAGCGTATTCGATGGGATACCATCCCAATCGCTATCATTGTTGGGAATGCTGCTGCCGCCATAGGTGAGACCGGCTTCGTTTACGCCCGCATTTAGCCACGTGGTACCGACGTAGTTCACCCCGATGAAGGCGAGTCCGCGGTCGGGATGAGTCTCTTGCAAGACATGGTATTGCTTCATATCGGCGCTCACGTCATTCGACTTGAAATGGATGGTGCCGTTGGGTGTACCCGCCAGCGCGACATTTGTGCATTCTTCGCGGGAGCGTCCGATTTCCTGGCAAGCATTGTAGGCAAGGAGATCGTCGAAGTTCACATTGGCGGCGTCCGCAATGGCGTGAAGTTCCTCCAGAGACTCAGGGAACACTCTGTCTAGGTTGCGCTCCACCTGCCGCAGCACCCGCCTCCCGTGCGCCGTATTCCAGCCCCGGTCCAGCGCGAACCGTTTCACCGCCAGGGGAATTATGTCCGCAAATGCTGCGCCATGCTGGAGACCCATTTCATTGGGCGTTCCTGACTGTACCACTTGCCGCATGGGAATATCCTCCTGTTTGCTACAGCTTTCCGTCGTCGACCTACCTAGCCCATCGGGCTAATTGCGTATCCCTTCCACCGCCGCGTAGACGCTGCCAATGGTACCGCCGACGACCTCGCAGCCTTCTTCCTCAGCAATCGTGTTGATTTCATCCACGATAGCATCGAGCGCCAACCGTTTCTCACCGTTGGTGTCGGCGTAAAAGTGCGTGTTGTGGGTGAAGGGCATGATGATCTTGGGCATTTCGTCATCATACTCCGCCATGTCCGCCCAGGCTTGGCGGATGGTCTGCCGATGTGATGCCGGATCGCCGCCCTCGATGCGCAATTCCATCGGCAGATGCGGCGCGCGCCGCCGCACCTGGTCGCAGGTGAGGGGTATCTCGTAGAAGTCAAGGTCGCCGGGAAAGAGACGGTTCGCTTTGTGGGCGTAATGCGCGTAGGAGACGGCGCCCTGCCAGACGGCCTTGGCATCGTTGTACTGCCGGCCCGGTGAAGAGACACTGCCATGTGTAAAGCCCGTGGCGGCGAGCGCGGGATACGTGTGATCGTTAGCGGAAAAATTGCCGCCCCGGAAGGTGGTCGGTCGTTTGCCAATGGCATTTGCCCACTGGTCCGTTACTCTTTCAAAGAGGCTCACCTGTTCGTCGAACGTGTACCCGCCGAGATAGTCAGTGTACCCAAGACCGGTGTCCTGCGGGTGTATGTGCAAGCCGATTTCGAAACCGCGCTTTTCCAAGTCCCGGTACAGCGCAGGCTGTGCCGCTGCCGTCTGCGCCACGATGAAGAACGTCGCGCTCAAGCCGTAATCCTCCAAGGTGTCCGCAAAGCCCGTGACCGACCGTTCGCTGACGCTCCATTCCGTAGGCCCACCGTGAATGGAGTCGTCCATGAGTTGCTCGCAGTCCTGCGTGAAGATCACATAGAGGGGTTTACCGGCCATGAATCTCGTTCCTTTACGTCCTGCTGCGACTGACTATTCTCTCTCATAGGATTCCAGTGCAAAGCACAGCACCGGTGTCTGTTCGTCGCTTCCCTGAAATGGTGGGGCACAAGGCCCCACCCTACCCTTACGAATCGGCGTTCGGGTTCTTGAAATGCCACCGCTACGAGGTAGCCGAGGACACTAGCTATCGGCCCTGCTCCTCTTGCGCCATGCGGTCAACGTCCACCATCACGTCGGTGAGCAAGTCTACGTCCACGTCGTACCAGAGGCCAAAGGTACTCTTGCCGCCCGGACCGAGGATTTCTTCCGCAATCTCACGCACAAGGCTACGCGACGCGTTCTGCACGCCAAAGTCGGCGAATGTAGAGGGCAGTTTGACGGACTGATTGAAACGTATCAGCTTGCGCACCTCAGCCTCGCCCTGCTGCATGAGCGCCACCGCAACCAGAACACCGAATGCCACCTCTTCGCCGTGCACCCTCTCGATGGTGGCGTGTTTCGATTTCCCGGGATGCACACCGTGCTCACCGCCCACCCCGCCGCACGCCGGGCCGGCCACACCGCCGCCGTAGACTATCGCTTCAACAACCTTGTCAACCGCTTCAGTCGCAGCACCCCGCTCGCACGCATGGTACGCCGATTCGCCGTAACCCAGAATCGTGTCGTAGGTCCATTCCGCAATTGCGACGGCCGCGCCGGTGGGGAAGACATTATCGAAGCCGAGAATGCGTTCAGTACCGCTGCGTAGGCGAAGTTCGCGCCCGATGCGACCGCCCGTCCACGTCGGTAGCGCATCGGCCATGCCGGCCGCCAGCCAGCGGCCCCCGCCTTGGGCAATGATGCGGGTGTCGGCAATCACCGTGTGCGGCCCGACGTACCACACGTTGCGATCGGCATCGCCTTCGATACTAGCACTAAAGGTTGCCGTCGCATTGGTGGATGCGACGGTCGGTACGCTGATGAGCCACGCGCCCATCTCGTGTGCTATGGCCTTGGCCGCGTCTACCACACGCCCGCCGCCCGCCGCGATGACAACATCCGCGCCTTGCGCCCTGCCCTTCGCCACCAGCGCATCCACTTCCGGGCGCTTCTTATCGACGTGCTTACCGTGCTCGATGTGATACGGAATGCCGTGTTCGTCGAGCGCGCCGGTAACGGTGTCCTTAATGGCCGCAACAGCTCTACCGCCGCCGACAATGAACGCTTTGGTGCCCAGCGCCGCGGCATGCGCTCCGACATCTCCAACCACACCCGGTCCCACGACAAACCGCAGCGGGTGAACGATCGTTTTCTTCATTAGTAGAATGCTTCCTCTATTAGTGCTCCGGTTCTAGATCACATGCGTGTTTCAGGCCATGAGGCGCAAGCTCCACGCATGATCTTCTAGCCCACTCGATCTATGAGTTTTAGTACGGCGAGCAATACTACACCCACCACATAGAGCCCGCCCAGCCGCAGAGTCATGCGCCGCTCCATGGCCCACAAATCAGCGCGCAAGCCAGCGAAGTCATCCCTGATTTCGGCACACAAAGCGCCAAGCTCTGGATCACTATCGGTAGACACAGGCGGCACTCTCACTTTCTATGTCTGTTTCGGACGCATGTCGCCACGCGACCCGCCGAACATGCCAACTTAGCTGCGACAACGGACTCGCCGCATATCGTTCTGATAGGTCCCTAAAAAACCTAAGAGACATCAAACTCCACCGCAGTGCGTCAGAATCTTGACCATGAGCCCTGCCGTAGTCCAGTTAGCCCACTGCAACCGGCAGGCGCATGTCCGCAGCCACTGTGTTCATGCTCTCCTTGATAGCCGCCGCCACATAGCGCAAGTCTTCATCGCTCATAAGCGGGTGGATTGCCGGGCAGAAGAGGCGGCGTCCAGTGTCGGTAGAGACCGGCACGTCTTCCGGCCTGTGCCCGATTTTCACCATAAAGCCGTGGTAGTCCGGCAGCGATGCGTTCATGATCCAGGTGCCCACGCCGTGCTCGCCGATGAGGCGGTCGGCCATCTTGTCGCGCGGGTCGCCGACCCACTCCTCATCGAGCAGCAGCGTATAGCCGTACCATACATGGTCGTAGCCCTCGGGCTCGATAGGCAGGGTCAGGCCGGGGATGTCCTCGATCAACTCGACAAAATCGGCCACGCGCTGCCGCCGCGCCTCGTTCATCTCGTCCAGGCGCGTGAGTTGGACCGAACCCGCCACCGCTTGCAGCTTGGTCATGCGGAAGTTCGTGCCCCAATTGTCCAACGTGCTGCCAAACGAGCGCATACTGCTCACGAACGCGGCATAGTCGTCATCGTCCGTCGTGACCATGCCGCCCTCGCCCAGGGTCGTCATGTTCTTGCTGGTCTGGAAGCTAAAGATGTTCATGGCGCCTGCCTTGCCGACCTTAGTACCCTTGTACCCTGCGCCGACTGCGCGCGCCGCGTCGCAGAGAACGGGCACCGGGCCGTGGACGGGATGCGGGTGCCGCTGGGCGATGTCTTCCAACGCATCCACATCGGCGGAAAGACCGTTGTTGTGCACGGCCAGGATCGCGCGGGTATTGGGCGTCATGCAGCGTTCGATGTCGTTCGGATCGATGTTGAACGTGGCCGGATCGATCTCCGCCAGCACCACTTTGGCGCCCACGCCCATGACGCAGAGCGACGTAGCCTTGAACGTGATACCGGGCACGATTACTTCATCTTCAGGGCCGAGTTTGAGGGCATGTATAGCCGCGTCCAAGCCGGTGCCGCAGGAATTCACGGCAAGCGCATGCTTAACGTCGCAGTACTCCGCGAACTCTTGCTCGAATTGCGTAACCTCCGGACCGTGAAACCCTATTCTCCAGTCCATGCTCTCGCGCAAGCTGGCGTTGAGGGCGTCCACTTCCGCTTCGGTATACCAGCCGCCAAGTGTTGGGAACGGAAACTGGCGCTTGGCGTTCTGCAGCAGGTCTTGTTCTTCTCTCGTCAAATCCATTAAAGACTCCTCGCTACTGTGTGCTGTTCGGCGTATAAACGTACTTACGCAGCCGAGTAGTCCAACATGATTGCATTGATGGGTAGCGTAGGTTTGTAACCTGCGCCATCTTCCCGTGACATGGAGCAATCACGCCAATCCGAGGGGTTGGGCACAGGTTACAAACCTGTGCTACCGTTACCCCATTCATCAATACAAATGTGTTCAACTACTAGTCTGCATTGACGAGTCTATCATGTTTGCAGTACCACGTGCCGCGACTCCGCACCATTGCTACTGATGGGCACCGGCACCAAGGCATACGTCCAGCCGTAGGCGTCCTGCAAGGTTACGTCAACGTCCTTGCCCTCCACTGATGCACGCGGCGTCTCGCCACATTGCACCGGAACCATCAGCGTAAAGCTGCCATTCGGTGAGCTGCCGGAAACCCTACAGGAGAAGCTTCCATTATCCCAGGCACTATGAGAAACCTGCGCCCGGTCGCGCGCCCGCACGAATGCCGCCCATTCAAACGCGCTCCAGATGGGCAGTCCCAGTTCATTCGCGTAGTCCCAGCATTGATTCTGATAGGCGCTGCTATAGGTGTAGAACGAAACGGGATGCGAGAGCATGGTGAGCGGACTGAAGTAGCGCTCTTTCTTGTCCACCATCACCTGGCGTGTCTGCTTGGCTTCACCCATGGGGTCCGATGAAAGCTTGGGCTTGACCGACGCGTCGTCATAGGCCTGCGTGAGTTGCTGGAAGACCTCGATAACCGATCCATCGGTATCAACAAATTTGCCGGGGTGACCGGAGCCATTTGTATACTGGAGCCACTGATTGTGGATGCTGAGCACGTTGGTATCCAGCACCACGCCCACGTCCTCGTAAATGCGCGGCAAGTCCACGTACCCCTTCCAGCCGAGGCAGTGATTGCGATTGGCGATGACCGTCTCGCCGCCGTAGTGCTCCCGGAAGTAATCGGTGTCGCGCCGCACGATCTCTTCCATCACGGCGTCCTGTTCTTCATTGACGTACTGCGGGTCGAACGCGTTGTGATGGATGCCGAAGGAGTGGCCGCGGGCGCGCCAGCCTTCCACCCGTTCCGGCGTCGCGATGGTGTACTTCGAAGGGCCGAGCATGAGATAGATAGTGACGTGGCCGCCGTGTGCTTCCGCCGCATTCATGAGCGCTTCGAACGCTTCCAACGGCGAGTAGTCGTCGTCGGAATCCAACACTACCATGCTCTTGGTCTCGGGTGTGGCGTAGTACCATAAGCGCGGCTGCGGGTTCCTGGCAATGGCATTGATGGCGTTGCCGAGCAGCATGGCGTGGATGTCGGCCTGCGGCAGGTGCATGCGGCGATTATCCAGGTGGTTGGTAAAGAACTCGTTAGGCCGGTAGGGCCCGCCGAACCCAAGGGTGCGCCAGCCGTAGTGGACCGGGTTGCCCTGGCGAATCAGGGCTACCGCCTGCGCCAGATCGTAACCGAACACCACCACTTGCCCTTGACCTAAAGGGAAGTGGAGGATAGCGGAATAGGATGTTTCGACTTCGGCATCGACATAGATTCGGGCGATCTCCCGCGTGCCTTCCGGCAGTTGCAGCGGCTCGTAGTTGTTGGAAGGCATATGGGTCTGAACGGACTCATGCGGCACGCCGGCGCTTATCGAATTGCCCGGCAGCGGCCGCACGTACGCCGGATAGGAAACGGTCTCCGTTGGCACAAGACCCAATTCCAACGCCAGCAGCCGCGAAGGCCGCAGCGCGATCAGGCGTCCACCTGACTTCACATAGGACACGAGCCGCTCCACGTAGACACGCCTTGGCAAACAGGGTGTAAGAATCACCGCGTCGTAGGAGTCGAGCTGCCCCAGAGACTCCTGGCCGATTGGCTGCACGTCGAGGTCCGCAAAACCTTCCGCCTTCAGTACCGCAGTCGTATACGGTCCATACGTATTCGCGCGGCTACCTGGTTGGGTGAGAATGAGCATGCCCATATTGGACTACCTCCTGGGTGACGGATATGCAGTTTTTCTGAGTTTACCAGAGGAGTATGCAAGTTGCTTGTCCATGGTCTTGGAACGATGGTCTCGTCTACAGACCCTGCATTACCGGGCTTGCTGTCCGCAGACAGTTAAAGACGAAAGAGCGCATGGAAGTGGCTTCGCGGTGCAGCCCAAATGCCCTCGCGATTAACCTCCTCCTAGTCTGTCTAGGTATTTAGCGTCAAGAGGGTAGACACACCCTCATGTAGACAGTATTCTGTACGCTGCGGAATTGAGAACACGAGAGGGATATCTAGCGCATGTTGACCACATGGGTACTCATCGTCTTCTTGGCGTATTTTGCGGCGCTCATCGGCATCGCGGTCTTTCGCAGCCGCCAGATGCAGGAGATGTCGGACTATGTGCTCGGCGGTCGGCGCGTGGGCAGCATCACCTCGGCGTTGAGTTCCGGCTCGTCCTCCACTAGTGGCTGGACGATGCTGGTCTTCCCGGCCCTGGCATTCATGAACGGCGCCATAGAGCTCTGGACGGTATTTAGCCTCGTCATGGGTTTCTGGTTGACCTGGACGATCTATGCCAAGCGGTTGCGCCGGTATACTATTGCCGCGGAGAACTCCCTCACGTTTCCGGAATTCTTTGAAAGGCGTTTCGGAGACAAATGGGGCGTGCTGCGAACGCTCTCCGCTGTAATTGCCCTCTTTTTCATCATCTTCTACATTAGTTCCGGCTTGATCGCCGGTTCTAAGCTACTGAACACCGTGTTCGGCCTCGAAGGCATTGTGGGCATTCTGGTGACACTCGTCGCTGTCGCTTCCTACACTTTCATTGGCGGCTTTCTCGCCGTATCGCGCACTGACGTCTTTCAGGCCTCGATCATGCTGGCCGGTTTCATCATCTTGCCCGTTACATTGCTGTTCCTTACATCCGATCCGTTTAAGGGGCTGGAAGGTACGGCAGCCGGATTTTGGAATCCGTTTACGGACGCCGCGGGCGAGGGCATCACCGTAACGTTCTTGCTCTCTACTGTCGGCTGGGGCTTGGGCAGCTTTGGCTCGCTGCGTGTTTTGCAGCGCTTCATGGCGGTGGAGAGCGAAGAGCGGATTCGGCCCAGCCGCAACATTGGCACGCTTTGGGCTGCGCTCATTTTTTCGTTTGGCCTCATGCTGGGACTGGTCGCCTTACCGGCCCTGGGCGAGGTTGGCAGGCTCAATGATGTAGTCGCTGATCCGGAGCGCCTCTATCTTGTTACCGCTACTGTTTTCTTCCCGCCAATCTTAGCGGGTATCCTGCTGTCGGCCGTAATAGCCGCCGTCATGAGCACAGCAGACTCGCAACTGCTGCTGGCCTCCGCGGTGGCAACTGACGACCTACCACTGATCCGACGCTACGCGTACGCCAAACGGTACATCTTTGTGCTCGGCGCTTTTGCGCGGGTGTGGCTGGGTCGCTTCTTGCTGGTCGTTGTTGGCATCGTCGCCGCCGCCCTCTCGATATTCAATCCTGATTCCGTGCTCAACCTTGTCTCCTATGCTTGGGGCGGCATGGGCGCTGCCTTCGGCCCCCTTATCCTGCTGGCACTCTATTGGCGGCGCTTCAACTTCTGGGGAGCGATGGCGTCGATGATCTCCGGCACCGTGGTTGCTTCCATTTGGGGCTACTTCTCCGGTGGTCCCGGCGGAATGATGGACATTGAACCGGCCACCCCGGGCTTCATTATCGCCATCCCCATCGCCGTGGTTGTCACTCTTCTGACACCCCCGCCGCCCGCCGAGATTACGGAGGTGTTCGACGACGTAAACCCGTAGGACTGCGAACGTTCCACACCCTGTACACACTAGTACATAAAGGGAAGACCCGCCTGACAGCGGGTCTCTCTCATCTTTTGCCTCAAAGGCTGAAGGTCAGTTGCCCTGTGCCCTGATAATGGGGCCTGCGGCCATCATCTCAGCAAGTTCCCCCGCCCGGTCGACCCGGCCGAAATAGTTGCAGGGAATGACTTCGAACGGCTCCAGGCGGCGCATAAGTTCATCGAGGAGGAGGTTCTCGCCGATGTTATCGGTAGCGTAGTGGGGCAGGCGCACGACGGCAATGCCGTGCTCGCGGCAGGCAGCGACCGTTGCCGGGTGCGCCGAAACCTGCACCACGGTGTTCACGCCCGCTTTTGCCAGCAGCGGGAAGGCGCTGGGCGGATACGCGTAGCCACCGGCAAACTTCGCGTGGATACGTCCGGCGGGCTGCGCCGGATCGCCGGTCATGATACGGGGCAGTGCGCCGATGCGCGCGGCTTCCTGCATCTCCGGTATCGTCAGCATGAGCTCTACGACGTCGCCGACCGTCTCCGGCTTTTCGCGGGCAAAGAGCGCGTTGATGTATTGCCGATGCGCATAGTCAACCGGCGTGTGAATGCAGGCCAGCGGATACCCTAGCAGCTTCGCCGTATCGGGCCCGATGCGGTGCATGTCTTCGTGTTCTTGCAGCCGTGCCGCCATGAAGTCGAAGATGCAGGCGTGCGCCTCATCTTCCGGCACCCCTTCCCAGACGAGGTAGTCAACGTTGACCTCCATGAAGTCGGCGACGAGGGAGGCGGAAATGCCAACACTGTTCGTATGGTGGGAAATGTACGCGTCGAACGGCCTCCCTCCCGCTGCCAGTTGCACCCCAAGCAGCATCTCCTTCACGTGCATGTTGATGCCGACCAGCGCGGTGCGGATGGGGGTATCATCCGGGCCGTTGGATATGCGCACGTCGCCGTAGGGATTGCGGAAGCGCTCTTGGTCGTAGATCGCTTGCTCCCAAGCAGGCAGCGCAGCGTACTCGTCGCGACGCTGTTGTAGTTGGCGCTCGATTGCGTCTTGGCCTCTGGGATCGAGCTCTCGCCCAATTTCGATGGAAGTCTCATACAAGTCGCGTAAGGTTACCATGGGCCAATTCCTTATTCACTGTTCTGCATGGCGCTGACCGGCAGTCGCAATCCGCCCTGCGGGGTTTTCTCCTCCGCTCGCTACCCTTAGAGCCCAGGCGCTTGGCCGGGCAAAACGCCACTGCGCGACGCTGATCGCTCTATCGAACGATACAAGTGTACCGCAATAAGTGACTTTGCTGTGGCTGTCATTCCGGATTGGTGCTAATCCGGGTCTACGAAATCAGGCAGACGAGCGGCCGTTTTCGCTCGAATCGGGATAGAATTGGGCGCAGTAGCGTCGAAATGCCATGATCTCCCCGTCGGAGCGGCAGAGTCGCGGGCGGGACTGGTACCGTTTACGGCTCCAGATGACCTCATCCTGCAAAACCTCTCGCTTTTGTTGAGACACGGTGAACTTGCTCATGAAGGGGGCGCGCATCCCCACCGGGAGAAACCCCAGGCCCGCAAGCCACCGTTTCGGTTTACGTAGCTCCTGTACCTGCGCGACCAGCGACACGTCAATGAGTGTGCCATCAATAGGTGTCGCCAGTATCCACAGACGCATGTCCATGCCGATCGAGCGCTCGCGAATCTCCACGAACGACTAGCCCAGCCCATGAACATGGGTGTTGGCAGAAAGATCAAGGGTGAGGGTCGCGACTTTCGCGATCGACCGTGTGGTCTTGAAGTCGAAGCGGCTGTTGAGATAGTGTCCATACACCCGCCCAACGAGCCGGTTGTCCTCGCGATCTCCCAGATGACATGCTTAGTTTGTATGAAAGCGACCCGCAGTTCTTCCCGGAGGCGAACCTGCGTTTTCATCTTGCGGCGCCGCTGATTACCAGCATGTACGTGAGCGATGCGCTTAGCTTCGCGCTCTACTCCTTGATTTCCCACCCTGAACTCTACGACAGAATCCGGGGTGAGGCCGAGGCGCTGTTTGCGAACGGCGACCCGGGTCCCAAGGACTTTACCACAGACTCTATTGACGTCACACACAGCGTCTTAATGGAGGTCATGCGTCTTTACCCGACTATTCCTATGTCGGTACGTCATGTGATGAATTCGTTTTCGGTCGAGGGCTTCGCAATACCGGAAGGGTCTCGCATCTACATCGCACAGACCGCCTCACATTACATGGAGAAGGTCTTTCCCGATCCGTTCTCTTTCGATATCGACCGCTATCAGTCTCCGCGTAATGAGCATCGCAGTCCCGGTTATGCCCCGTACGGGCTGGGCACGCACACCTGTCTCGGATTCCGGTGGGTGGAACTGCAACTGACTGTCAACCTACTTATGCTCGCGCATTACTTTACGTTAGAAATGTCTCCCGCGAACTCCAAACTCAAGATCAACCCGATTCCGACGTTGAGTCTGAGCAAGAAGCTGAAATTCGTCATCGCCGAGCAGAGGCGTGAAATACCCGCCTGACGCGCTGTCGCACCCGCAACTCAGCCGCCGCAGCGGAGACGGCGTGGAGACCACCATTAGCCGCCGCGGTAACCTCACCACCGCGGAGGCCGCCTAACGGCATCCACTCCACCGGCGAGGGCAGCCGCAGCAAGAAGGTCGCCGGCCTGTAACGCCTCGCCCCACTTCAGTTGCCAGCGCGCTTAATGCGCTCGAAGTAGTTACAGGGTATGACGTTGAGCGGCCCGAGACGCTGCTCGACCTTATCGAGCAGAAGATTGAGGCCGACATTGTCGCAAGCGCCGTGGGGCATGCGTACCCAGCCCATGCCAAGCTCTTGCGCCTTACGCTGGTGGGCCGATGTGCAGCCGATGGTGACGAACGTGCCGACACCGGCCTCTTTCAGCAAGGGCATCACCTCTACCGGAAAGAGCCAGCCGCCGCCGTCCTGGTGGAAGGTGCGGCCCGCGGGTTGATTAGCGTCACCTGCCATAATGCGCGGTATCGCCCCGATGCGCGCCGCGCCCTGGAACTCCGGCAGGGCCAGCAGCGCCTCCACCACATCACCAACGGTTTCTCCATTGGCGTTCTCAATTGCGCCCCGCACACCCTGGCCGTGATGAAAGTCCGCGGGCGTATGGATGCACGCCAGCGGAAACTCCAGCAGTTTCGCCATGTCGATGCCGTTGCGGTTGAAGTCCTCGGCGTAGTT
Source organism: Chloroflexota bacterium (assembly GCA_965221905.1). Lineage (GTDB taxonomy): Bacteria > Chloroflexota > UBA11872 > VXOZ01 > VXOZ01 > VXOZ01. The sequence goes on along the minus strand of OZ244922.1, from coordinate 499,153 downwards.
CCAGCGATCGGTCATCATATCCGTGATGTGGGGCTCGGCGTCGGCCCGGGCAACGCCCGCCCCTTCGAGCAGGTCAATGAGATAGGGCACCGTGTCATAGATGAGTGTATCCGCCGGTACCCCGATGCCGTTGGTATGGTGGGAGATGACAGCGTCGATCCGCGTGCCGCTGCCCCGCAGATTATCCGCCAGCAGGAGCTCCTGCGTGCCGATGTTTACGCCCATGAGGATGGTATTGAGTTCGGTGTCCTCCGGCCCGTTCACGATGCGCACGTCGCCGTAGGGATTGTTGAAGCGCTCTTGGTCGTAGTACGGCTTGCGCCAATCCGGCAGCGCTGCAAATTCCTGCCGCCGCTGTTCAAGCTGGCGGTCGAGGACTTCCCGCCCTCGTGGGTCTACTTCACGGCCGATTTCGATGGCTGTCTCATAGAGTTCGCGCAGTGTCATGTTCTAATTCCCACGCTACGACTGAAATTGCATTGCCTCCCCAGATAGTTTCCATGAGAGGGTTCTGGCAGCCCAACACACCTGTCTCAATGCATAAGGGCGACGGTAGCGCAGGTTTGCAACCTGCGCCAGCCCCCGTAATGTAGAGCCATTACGTCTCGCTAAATTATCCCTCAATACGAAACCGTCGAAATTCTAGGTGTCTATTCATGCTAGAAGCTATCTAATAGTGCAACTCGACATGCCGACATGTGCTTCGACAAGGGCTTCGCGCAGCACTCAGCACGAACGGATACTTTCCCCTTCCATTCACATTCCTAGCTGTTCCGTTTGCGTCTCTTCCTTTTCCGTTCGCCCTGAGCCTGTCGAAGGGCAGGTTTGCACAGAACAATATGTCTCTGTGACGAATTCTAGTTGCGCTTGATTCGCTCGAAGTAGTTACAGGGAATGACATTAAGCGGCCCCATGCGGCGCTCAACCTCATCCAGCAGTAAGTTGATCCCAATGTTGTCACACGCCGCGTGGGCGATGCGCACAATTGCCACGCCTGCTGCTTGGGCCGCATGAGCGTGCGCCGGTGCGCAGCCGATCTGCAGCACGGTGTTCACACCCGCTTTGCCGAGCAGCGTGTAAGCATCCGGGGGCAGAATGTAGCCGCCGCCAAATTTGAGCAGCATGCGCCCGGCGGGCCACGACTCTTCGCCGCTCATCACGCGCGGCTCGGCGCCGATGCGCGCGGCGCTCTGCACCTCAGGAATGTGCATCAGCGCCTGCACCACCTCGCCCACGGTCTGGGGTTGCGCTGCTTCCATTACAGGACGCACGCCCTCACCGATATAGTAGTCCGCCGGAGTGTGAATGCAGGCCAGCGGGAATCCGAGCAGCTTCGCCGTATCGGGGCCCATGCGCGCCGTATCTTCGAGGTCCTGCAATTTGCCCTCGATATTCCGGTTGATGCACTCTTCAGCCTCGGCGCGGGGCACTCCTTCGCCGGCCAAGAAATCAATAGCTACCGGCATGAAGTCATGGACCAGAGAGATCGCAACGCCGATCCCGGTAGTGTGGTGGGCGATCACGGCATCGATCTTAGTGCCCTTGCTGCGCAAGCGGTCCGCGAGCAGCAGTTCGTCTATGCCGATGTTGATGCCCAGCAGGATCGTCTCCAGCTCCACGTCGTCCGGCCCGTTGACGATGCGCACGTCGCCAAAGGGATTGCGAAAGCGTTCCTGGTCGTAGTAGGGCTGCTGCCAGGCGGGCAGGGCCTCATGCTCCACGCGCCGCTGCGCCATCTGCCGTTGGAGCGCGGCTTCGCCCCGCACGTCAAGCTCAATGCCGAGCTGTATTGAAGTTTCGTAAAGGTCTCGCAGAGTCATTCTAGACTTTTCTCCTATAGAGCGTATGCGGCAAGTATAGCACACTGCGTAACTACCAGCCGCCACAATCACGTTCAATGCCCAAATGCGGCATAATTGTAACCTCAGCGCCATTCCCCTGGAAGTGCACTGCTATACCCTAACTATGCTTGTGCCGGGTTCTCTATCGCCGGCTCCCTTACCTTGGGCGGGCACAGTATAATCTGATGCAGCGGCACGCAGCACATTTGGCAGGAAGCCCAATACGACGATGAGCGCAAATTCAATTCTTGACATTGCTATTGTCGGCGGCGGCATCGTCGGCCTATCCACGGCGCGTACCCTTGCCGAGCGCTACAGCGGTTTGGGCATCGCCGTCTTCGAAAAAGAATTGGACGTTGCCCAGCACCAGACCGGCCACAACAGCGGCGTAATCCACTCCGGTATCTACTACCGTCCCGGCTCGCTCCGTGCGCGGATGGCCGTGGAAGGATCCAAGCGCATGATGTCCTTCTGCACGGAGCACGGCATTCCCTTCGACCGCTGCGGCAAAGTGATCGTGGCTACGGCGAAATCGCAGATCCCGGCCTTGGAAGAGCTCGCGCGCCGCGGCGACGCCAATGGCGTGCCGGACGTGCGCATGATTGGCTCCGATGAACTGGCGGAACTCGAGCCGCATGCCACGGGCATACAAGCGCTCCACGTGCCGAGTGCCGGTATCGTCAACTATAGCCTTGTAGCGCAGATGTACCGCAAGCTATTCGAACAAGCCGGCGGCCAGGTGCGCACCGGCGGTGAAGTCTTCGCCATTGTAGAAGAACCGAACGCGCTGCGATTGGAAACGGCGCACGGTGACGTGCGGAGTAGGCACGTCATCGCCTGCGGCGGCTTGTTCGCAGACCGCGTCAGCATATCCGCCGGTCTGAAACCGCCGCTCAAGACCGCGCCCTTTCGCGGCGAGTACTATGAACTCGTGCCGGACAAGCGATTCTTGGTACGCAATCTCATCTACCCCGTATCAAATCCCGCGTTCCCCTTTCTCGGCGTTCACTTCACGCGGCGCATAAACGGCGCCATCGAAGTCGGGCCAAACGCGGTGTTCGCCCTAAAGCGCCAGGGCTATCGTTGGCGCGACATCAGTATCCGCGACACGCTCGACATCTTGGGCTACGCGGGTTTCTGGCGCATGGCGGCGCGCTACTGGCGCACCGGCATTGGGGAAATGTACCGTTCGCTGCACAAAGATGCCATGGTGAAAGAGTTGCAGAAGCTCGTGCCCGCCGTCACGGGCCAAGACTTGGTGCGGGCCGGAGCGGGCGTACGCGCGCAGGCGCTAGACCGGCAAGGAAGGCTTATAGAAGACTTCCACATTGTGCAGCAACCGCGCATGATCCACGTCCTCAATGCGCCCTCTCCGGCAGCGACAGCCTCGCTTCGCATTGGAGAGTCTGTGGCGGACATGGCGGCAGAGTGGCTGGAACCAAGCACATGAATTACAGGAGGTGCAGATAGACGGCGCCGGGCGCAGTCAAGTAGCGCTGCCGCCGAAATTTCCGAGAGGTTTCTCCACGCATCCGGCTTTAGCCATATGGACAACTGATGGAAACAGCATCCGCACCAATCACATCCACGTTGCCGCGAAAGTTGGGAAAGCGGTATACTAGTTTGAGTAGCAGTTTAGCCTACCTTGTTAAAGTGCGTGGTAGGCCGAAAGAACTTGTGTAGTAGCAGTGTACCTGGCCGCTAATGGGTACAGGAGTGCAGAAGGGGTCGTGATCGTATGGCCGTGGCGAGTCTGAAAGATTTGTTTGACGCAGGCGTGCATTTTGGGCATCCGACCAATCGGTGGAATCCCAAAATGAAGCCCTTTATCTACATGGCGCGCAGCAAGATTCACATCATCGACCTTGAACAGAGCGCAAGCGGACTCGAGGAAGCTTGCGATTTTGCCCGCGACCTTGCGCTGCATAACCGCGAAATCTTGTTTGTCGGCACGAAGAAGCAGGCCCAGGACATTGTCGAACAAGAAGCCTCCCGTGTGGGTATGCCGTTTGTTAACCAACGCTGGCTGGGAGGCATGCTGACGAATTACGCTACGATCAGCCAGCGCCTGTCGAAAATGAAAGAGATGGAGTCCGAACAGGCAAACGACGCCTGGCGGAGTTTTTCGAAGAAAGAGGTCGGACGCCTCCAAGACCGTTTGGCGAAACTGCAGCGTTTCTTAAATGGCATTCGGGACATGCACCGCATTCCCGCTGCTCTTTACGTCGTAGACACCGTGCGCGAGCACATTGCAGTAGCAGAAGCGCAGAAACTTGGCATTCCCGTTATCGCTTTGCTCGATACGAATTGCGATCCCGATCAGGTGGAATTCTCAATTCCAGGTAACGATGATGCAATCAAGTCTATTCGTCTCATCACGCGTCTGATAGCTGATGCAGTTCATAGCGGTACTCAACTGCGCACAGCCAAGAGTTCTGAGCGAGAAGCCGAGGAAGCAATTGAGGCAGTGGCTGCCGATCCTGACGCCGAGGTCGGCGACCAGGCTGATGAGGACACCGCTGAATAAGATGCAAACGAGACCGACTTTGCTAATTGATGCGACTTTTTAGAGGGAGTTAGATACGAAGCAATGGCAACGGTGACGATCGCGGACATTAAGTCGCTGCGCGAGGAAACCGGCGCAGGGATTATGGACTGTAAGCGAGCACTTGAGGAAGCAGATGGCGACCACAAGGGTGCTAAGAAGATTCTCGACGAGCAGGGCCTGGCGAAGGCGGAGAAACGCGCCGGCAGGGAGGCATCGCAGGGCTTGGTGCACTCCTACATCCATGGCAACGGACGCGTCGGTGTGCTCGTTGAGGTGAATTGCGAGTCGGACTTTGTGGCCCGCACAGATGAGTTTCAGCACCTCGTACATGAGATCACGCTGCACATTGCCGGCATGAGCCCGGAGTTTATAAGCGAAGAAGATCTGCCGGAAGGTTATGAGGGCAACTCTGAAGAGACGGTGCTGCTGGCCCAGCCGTTCGTGCGCGATCCATCGATTACTGTTGCGGACCTCATTAAGCAGACTATTGTAAAGACCGGCGAGAATGTTGTCGTCCGGCGCTTCTGTCGCTACGAGCGAGGCCTGTAGGAAGCACGCGGCAAGAGCGTGGCTTCTTCCATTCTCGCTGGAGACCCAGCGTTGCACGAGCAGAGAGGACCCATGGCTAAGCTCCGCTATAGGCGCGTGCTGCTCAAGATCGGCGGCGAAGCGCTTATGGGAAAGGGAAAAGGCGAGTATGGCATAGATCTCGGTATTGCTCGCAACATCGCCAAGCAGATCGCCTCTGCCCGACGTCTTGGAACGCAGATCGGGGTCGTAATCGGTGGCGGTAATATCTGGCGCGGTGAGTTGGCAGCAGACCAGGGAATGGACCGCGCGACCGCCGACTACATGGGCATGCTGGCTACCGTCATAAACGCCTTGGCGCTCCAGGACGCCCTCTCGAGGGAAGGCCTGGATGCCCGGGTCCAAACGGCCATCGAGATGCGAGAAGTAGCCGAACCATACGTCCGCGCGCGCGCAATCGACCATCTGGAAAACAATCGAGTCGTCGTCTTCAGCGCAGGCACTGGGAACCCCTTCTTTACAACCGACACCGCGGGCGCCTTGCGCGCCATGGAGATCAACGCGGAAGTGCTGATTAAGGCCACCAAGGTCGACGGCGCGTACGATAGCGATCCAATTGATAATCCCCAAGCCAAGAAATTCGATTACCTTACCTACCTCGATGCCCTCAACATGGGTCTGAGGGTGATGGATAGCACGGCAATCTCACTCTGCATGGAGAATAGCCTCCCGATTGCGGTGTTCAAGCTGGAACATCCCGGTGCATTGGAGAAGTTGCTGCAAGGGGAACCAGTAGGAACCCAGATAGGAGAGAGGGACGATGCTGGAGCCAATTCTTGATGACACGGAAATCGCGATGGGTCTTGCCACGGAGGCATTGCAGCGCGACATTGCCCGCATCCGTACCGGTAGGGCAACTACGGCACTTGTTGAGGATATCCCCGTCGAATGCTACGGCACGGAATTGCCCCTTAACCAAGTAGCCACCATCATAGTGCCGGAGGCCCGGCTCATTGTCATTCAACCGTGGGACAAGGCATCTATCCCCGCGATCGAGCGAGCAATCCTCAAGTCGGAACTCGGCATCACCCCTTCAAACGACGGCACGGTCATCCGCATTGCTTTGCCCCAACCGACGGCAGAAAGGCGCCAGGAGCTGGCCAAGCTGGTCCGTCAGCGTGCCGAAGAAGCCCGTGTTGCCATCCGTAATAGCCGTCGCACCGCACAAGACGCATTACGCAAGCAACAGAAGAGTAGCAGTGTCTCTGAGGATGACATCCGCCGGGCGCAGGGCGACTTGCAGAAGCTCACCGACTCTGAGATCGAGCGGGTTGACGCAGCGCTCGCCGAGAAAGAGCAGGAGATTTTGACCATCTAACCATGGAGCCAATCCCACCTAAATCGCTGGAGAGAGCTCCCGAAGAAGCAGAGACTTTCCCGCCTCTGCCCATTACGCCCGTTCACGTTGGCATCGTGATGGATGGCAATGGGCGTTGGGCTGCGCAACGCGGCCTCCCGCGCTTGGAGGGCCACCGCGCCGGTGCGCGCTGCGTGCGCGAGGTGGCTGAGGCAGCAATTGACTTCGGTGTCGAGATCCTCACGCTCTATGCCTTTTCGACGGAGAATTGGGCGCGTCCCGAAGAGGAAGTCACCGGACTCATGACACTGCTCGAAGAAACAATCGAGCGTGAACAAGGTGCGATCGTCGAAAACCAGATTCAGGTCCGCTCCATCGGACGGCGTGACGCCGTACCTTCATCGTTGCAGGTTGCCATTGATCAGCTTCAGGAGGCGACGCGCGACAATGATCGCCTAACAATCAACTTCGGCTTCAACTACGGCGGTCGCGGTGAAATCGTCGATGCCGTCCGGGAGATCGTTGCAAAAGGGGTGCCTGCTTCCCTCATTTCGGAAGAAACAATCGCGCAGCACCTCTACACTCGTAATCTTCCCGACCCTGATCTCGTGATCCGCACGGCCGGCGAGATGCGGCTATCCAACTTCCTGCTCTGGCAAGCTGCGTACGCCGAATACTACGCCGCGCAGGTCTTCTGGCCCGACTTTGGGCGCAAAGAGTTCTACGCCGCTCTCGCGAATTACAGCCGCCGCGAACGCAAGTTCGGCGGCCTCGCTCCTAGCGGCGGCCTCGCTCCCAGCGACGGTCTCGCTGGAAGCGACGGCCTCACTAACAGCCAGAATGGCAAAGCAAAACAGTAAGCGCGGCGAATCAAGCCGCGTATCACAACGTGCTCCCTGGCAGGAATTTGCGACTCGCGCTCTTTCCTCGGTTGTCTACGCGCCCCTCTTGATTGCGTTAGCATATTTTGGCAATCCCTGGCTGCTGTTCGGCATGCTGGCGTTCGGCGGCCTTGCCCTGTGGGAGTATATCCACCTCGTACGCAGCATGGGGCTTGCCGTACACCGCATCACTGCCGGTGCGCTAGCGCTCGGCTTCTTCCTATGGCCCTACAGCTTAATCTGGGCGGGTTACGCGGAACTGGTTGTACTGCCGCCACTCCTCTTTACGGTGATCGTGCTCTGCACGCTTTGGGTACTGCTGCTGCCCCGGTCGAGCAATCATGCCCAAACATTTACGGGCTGGGCGATGGCGGTCGCCGGTGCGATGTACATCGGCTGGCTGCTAGGACACACAGTCGCCCTCCGCGACTACATCTATGTGCGGGGAGAACTGTGGCTGATTTTCGCCCTTGTCGTCACTTGGGCCTACGATACGGGAGCGTATCTTGTAGGGAAGAGCATCGGCCGCCGCCGCATCTTCCAACATCTCAGTACGGGCAAGACCCTGGAAGGCACGCTTGGCGGCGCGTTCATCGCGGTCATGGTCGCGGCGCTCTACGCACAATTCACCCCATTCCCGCTTAGCCCGATTCTTGCCGGCCTCGTCGGTCTTGGCGTTGCGGTAGTAGCGCAACTCGGCGATCTTGTGGAATCGCTCCTCAAGCGCGGGGCGGGCACTAAGGAATCCGGCACCCTCATCCCCGGCCACGGCGGCATCCTGGACCGCATCGATAGCTTGCTCTTCACCGGTCCGTTCATGTTCTACGTGGCCCTAATTTGGGCCAGCCTGCAACTGGGATCACAGTAGGGCGCAGGCGCAATGTAGGCATCATTGGTGATCCGTTCATGCTTCGCAGGAACATTGCGTAGCCACCTCAGAACGGCATGGACTCCTGCCTTGGGAGAGACACCGAATCTTGTTTTTTTCTCTCTCGTATTACAGTTAGAAAGAATAGCTGGAACCAGAGAATGAATGGCTGGAACCAGACAAGCCGTTCGCCCTGAGCCTGTCGAAGGGTAAACGGCGTTCTTGGAAGCTTGAGATCACTACCGGGATTCTATTTAAAGTGAGTAGTAATGGCTTTCTGGCTCTACATGCTCAAGTGCGCTGATGATTCTTACTACGTCGGTCATTCGGTTGACCTAGAGGCCCGCCTTGCCCAGCATGTTTCTGGATCAGGTGATTCCTACACGACCACAAGGCGACCAGTTCAACTGGTCTACGCCGCGGAATTCCCTAGCCGTGAGGAAGCAATTACCCTAGAGAGACAGATTAAAGGCTGGTCACGCAAGAAGAAAGAGGCACTGTGCCAAGGGGATTGGGAGGAGATTTCGCGGTTGGCGAGAAGTCGCGGTTCTTCCCCGGAACAAGAGTCCGATTAGTGTAGCACCAGGGTCGCTCACGTTTCCGTTCATGCTTCGACAGGCTCAGCACGAACGGTTAGGCTGTCTCCCAAGTGCAAATGCCGGACGAATACTCCCACGTAACAATTAGGGCAAGACAATTGACCAAGGTGTATTTCGCCCTTTTCTCCAGACTAGCAGTTAGATGAAGGTGTACTTCGCCCTTTTCTCTAAACTAGCCAATGATAGAGACTGGCTTTTAATAGAAAAGCAATCCAAAAATCGGAATAGATACGAAGCCGTTCGCCCTGAGCCTGTCGAAGGGTGAGCGGGAGATTCGCTGGAATGAACTCTTTTTTGCTGCCACCCGCCATACGAGAGAGCCAATCGCGCTCTAAACCGTTTTCCGTCACGCCAATATTGGGCCGAAGTGAGTTGCCGCACTCACTTCGCCCATACCAGACGGCCCAGCCAATAGAACGCGCCTCGCCTACTCGCCGACGGCCATTTCTACTACCGCCCGGCCGTCTTCCTCCACCCACACGCCGCAGGGGCCGCCCCGCTCGCTGGTGCCAAGGCCTACAACGCTACCATCCATGCGCAGCACCGGATGGTAGTATTTCGATACCTTTTCGGCGCTGCCCATGATGTAGTGGCCGATGAGCGAGCGGCGAAAGCGGTCGGCGGTCGCGTTTGGAAAGCTGCCGTGGATCAACTGGCCGTTGAAGAAAAGCACGTCGCCGGCATCCATGAGTACCGGCGCGGTCTGCACTTGCTCCGGCAGAGGCACGGTGACGTCCGTGAAGCTCTGGGCCGTGTCCGCCTCCTCTGTGCAAAGCTCCGGCAACATGTGGCTGCCCGGCACCACCTGCAAACAGCCATTCTCTTCGTCGCAGTCGTCGAGCGCGAGCCAGGCGGCCATGCAGGTGCCGGGTTGCACCTGCAAGTAGAACTGGTCCTGGTGCAGAGCCTGTCCCCGCGCGCCCGGCGGCTTGAAGTAGATCATGCTCTGTACGGCGTACGGGTCTCCTCCCAAGAGCGCCGCCAGGCCCTCGCGAAAGCGCGGGTCCAACATCCATTTCAGACTAAGGTCGTCCCAGCGATGCATGTGGATCATGCGAGGGAACTTCCTCAAGGGATCGGCCGCTGGGTCGCCATTCGGCACATCCACGCCGGCAGCGTCCCCTTTGTACGTGCCGTTTTGCCGCAAGTACATATAGTGATCGGTGAGCGCTGCAACCTCTTCCGGTGAGAACAATCCCCGCGCTACCGTATACCCGCTCTGCTCAAAGGAATCCTTGAATGCTTGATCGAACATTGCCGTGTTCCTTCCGTTTTCGATAGATCCTGCGTTGTGCGGATTCTGTTCCGTACGTCGTGCCTATCTGGAATAGTGAGTGCTGCGGCTCCTCTTGCGCCAATTCGAGCCGTGGGTGCGACTATTCATTCTCCATAGTGTACTCCAGCCCCGTTCGTGAAACCATACCCACACGCCTCCGCTTTCTGTGAATTTGTGCTCCTGCATGTTGCTGATAGAAGACGTACAATAGTTCGCAGATAGCGAGAGTAGCACGGGAGCAAAAATCTATGGCAAGACTACCGGCAGACTATCGCCTAGTTTGGGGAGACCTGCATATTCATTCGTACTTTTCCTCGTGTTACTGGGGCGAGGAGACGCTTCCCGATGGCTTCGACGGCTCGCCCGCCGACTGCTATCGCTACGCCCGCGACGTGGCGGGGATGGACTTCGGCGCGGTGACCGATCATACGTGGTCGGGCAACGGCAGGATGCTGGTGGAGGACGAGTGGGCGGAGATACTGGATGCCAACCGCCAATACCACGAACCGGACCGTTTTGTATCGATCCCCGCATATGAGTGGAATGCGCCCAAAGACCGGCAGTGGGGCCACCGCAACACATTATTCAACCATGACGAGCCGCCAATCCTGCGCAGCGGCTCGGAAGTAACAGACCTTTCCCAACTCTGGCAGCAGCTAGCGGAGCTGCCGTACGCCTCCCTCAGTATCCCGCACCACCTCGCCCGCGACGCTACCCCATACGATTGGTCGCAGCACAGCGCGGACTGGGAGCCGGTGGTGGAAATCACCTCGCTCTGGGGCAACTATGAGTACCAGGGTAACCCGCACGAGTGCGATCCAAACTGGTCGCCGAGCGCAACCGGCAGCTTCCTGCAGGACGGCCTCGCCAAGGCGAACCGAGTAGGTGTCATCGGCGGCGGGGACAACCACACCGGTCATGCCGGAGGTCACTACTTCAACACGCAGCAGCCAAATGTGACGAACTCCCAGCGCCTCAACCGACTAAGCCGATTCCGCATGAACGCCCTGGGCACGGGTATCGGCGGACTGTATGTCACGGAATTCACGCGGGAGGGTATCTTCGAGGCGCTGCGCGCCCGGCGCTGCGTTGCGGCTTCAGGTCGCAAAATCGCGCTCTGGACGGAGACCAACGGCCTGCCGATGGGCGCGGAAGGGCCTGCGCTCGACGATAACCCGCGCACAGTCTCTTATGTCGTCTCCGGCAGCGAGCGCATTCAGAGCGTCACCTTAGTCCGTAACGGCGTAGACGTTAAGCGATTTCATGCCGACGACTACTACCACGAGGGTGTTTTCGAGGATTCCGACCCGCTGGACGTGCTGCTCCGCCTTTCGCCAAGCGCCAGCAACGGCAACGGCGAGAACTGGGTCTACTACTACGTGCGCGCCGTGCAGGAGGACGGCCGTACGGCGTGGTCGAGCCCAGTCTGGTTTCCGGTTTCCGGCTAAGCGGACGACGTTTTGAGAATCAGTAGCCGTTCGTGCTGAGCTTGACGAAGGGCCGAAGTACGTACGGCCACCCGGGCCGGCTGGAAGAGACTTAGGCGCTTCGCACCTCATGCGCAGACTGCGCAAAGTCCTGTTACGCCCTTTTGCTTGAGTTGTTGCGGAGATTCATGCAGCGTAGAATGATGGTAACCTCCGCGTTTTGCAGACGGTTTCAACGGCGGTCGGACAAGCGCCGGACAATTGGGACGCGCAAGGCGCCGACTGCGTAAGGGAACGCTCCATGGTCGAAACACCAGCAGATGAATCCGAAACCGTAGCGGACTCAGTCTTTTCTCCGGTTCGTAACCTGATCATGCCCGCGCTGGAGCTTCCTGATGACTTTGCCTTCAACACTCGGTTGAAGCTGGAAGGATCGGAGTTCCTCGCGCTCCTACCACCCGCTAAGGTTCCGGTAGCCTTTCTCGATCCGCAATACCGCGGCTTGCTGGACAAGATGTCCTACGGCAACGAGGGGCGCAGCAGAAACAAGGGACGATCCTCGCTCATGCAGATGGACGACGAGAAAATCGCCTCGTTCATCCAGGGTATCGACCGCGCCCTCATGCCGAGCGGCCACTTGTTCCTGTGGATGGATAAATTCCACCTTTGCACGGGCTTTACCCATTGGCTCGCGGATACGAAACTTGCGGTGGTAGACCTCGTTACCTGGGATAAGGGCCGCATCGGCATGGGCTACCGCACCCGACGAAAAAGCGAATATGTGGTTGTCTTGCAAAAGACGCCGCGCCGCGCCAAGGGGGTATGGAAGATACACAATATCCCCGACGTGTGGGATGAGACGGTGCCGCGTGATGCAGTGACCCACCGCAAGCCGGTAGAGCTGCAAGGGGCGCTCCTGGCGGCGGTCACTAATCCGGGTGATGTGGTGATAGACCCGGCAGCGGGCAGCTTCTCCGTGCTGGAAGCCTGCCAGCAGCGCAATCGAGTCTTCCTCGGTTGCGATATTGAAGGCTGAAGGAATCCAGCGCGAAGAACGGGCTAAAGCGTTGCGGCGCTGTTCTAAACACGTGCAATACAAAGAGGCGAAAGACGATGAGATCAGAACCGATTCGTGTCGGTATTGTCGGGGCGGGCGCGAATACCCGCGACCGCCACATCCCGGGCTTGCAGGCGATCGATGGTGTAGAGATTGTCAGCGTCTGCAATCGCAGCGCGGAATCCAGTGACCGCGCGGCGGAGCAGTTTGGTATACCGACCACGTATGCGCATTGGAACGAGCTCGTCGAAGCGCCGGATACCAACGCCATCGTCATCGGCACCTGGCCGTACCTTCACTGCCAGGCAACGCTCGCGGCGCTAGCAGCCGGGAAGCACGTGCTGTGCGAAGCGCGGATGGCCATGAATGCCACGGAAGCCTGGGAGATGTACGACGCGGCTCAGGCTAACCCGCACCTCGTGGTGCAGATCGTGCCGTCTCCAATGACACTGCGGGTGGACGCTACCCTGCAGCGCCTTATCGCCAGCGGCTACCTTGGCGATCTGCTTGCCATTGAGGTCCGCGTAGGCGGTGACTTCCTGGATGCTGCCGCCCCCCTCCACTGGCGGCAGGACTTCGATCTGAGCGGCTTCAATATCATGAGCATGGGCATCTGGTACGAAGCGCTCTTGCGCTGGGTGGGCGAGGCCACACGCGTGCAGGCGATGGGAAAGACCTTTACGCCGATGCGTACGGATGACAGCGGTGCGCTGCGCGCCGTGCGCGTGCCCGAGCACGTTGACGTGGTGGCCGACATGGCCTGCGGCGCGCAACTGCACATGCAGGTTTCCAGCGTTACCGGACTAGCCGGCGCGCCTGAAGCCTTTCTCTTCGGAAGCGAGGGGACCCTGCGTGTCGCTGCCGATACGCTTTACGGCGGCAAGCGCGGCAAGCGCGGCGACGCCGGTCTGCAAGAGATCCCCATCCCGGCAGAGGAAGCCGGCGGCTGGCGCGTGGAGGAAGAGTTCATCAATGCCATTCGCGGCCAGGAGAAGATCACGCACACCACGCCCTTGTCCGGTGTGAAGTACATGGAGTTCACCGAGGCAGTCACCCGCAGCATGCAGACCGGTCAGGCAATTGACCTGCCGCTCTAGGGTCTATAGGGTCTCCCAACGAATTGACCGCGCATTTTCCCCTTCTCTTGAGCGATTCGTGCCTGGCTAGCGGTGGATTACTCCCTCTCCTCGAGGGAGTGTACAGACTGGGGACATAGGTAACAGTTGTTCGGGGACATGGGTTACACATTTTGCTCCCTGAGATATATGGATGTTATAGGTTGGTCCGAGAAGAAAACGTTCAAGACGACACAATGCGCTCGTGTTCAACCCGTTTGCTTGTGCCGGGGCCACAACCTTTTTGCACAACGACATTGACTGTATTAATCTTCCATGGCATGGTCATTCTCTTCTACAAAAACTCTATGTCTCATGGTGTAACCTATGTGCCCGAACATGTGTAACCCATGTACCCGGTCTATACAAGGGAGAGGGCTGGGGTGAGGGTGAATCTTGGGACTTTCGCGCGGATTTTACAAGGATTATATGTGGAAATTCCCCGGTAGCGCGGGGGCTTGTCCCCCGCTCTTGGAGTCTAAATTGAATCTACCTGGCGCGAACTGGATTCTCATGATGATTGGCCATGTAGCCTCGCACTTCATAGAATCCCGTGGCGCTCGAAGACGGCGCGCATGCGTTCGCCTGCGGCAAGTTCGGCGCGTACGGTGTTTTCCCCCTGTACTTTCTCCTCAGCAGGTTGCAGAGCTGCCTCGATGTGCTGCTGGGGGATGACCACTACGCCGTCGTAGTCGGCCAGGATGTAGTCGCCGGGATGCACCAGCACGCCGCCGCACATGATCGGCACGTTGTGGGCGATAGCCTCGGCGCGTCCGGCGGCATCGGCGGCACAGAATGCCGTGGCAAAAACGGGATATGGCATCCCCATAATCTTGTCGGTATCCCGTACCGGGCCGTCGATCACCGCGCCAGTCGCGCCGCGTGCCTGGGCGCACGTGGAAAAGAGCTCGCCCCACAGCGCGCACGACGGCGCGTCACCAAGCGCACCTAAATACACCTCACCCGGCAGCAAGCTATCCATGGCCTCGATCTCCATGTAGTGGTATTCCTCCTGCGAGGGAATCCGCTCGGCCGGTCGGAAGTGGATGGGATGAGCGCGGCCCACGATCCGCGCCTCAGCATAGAGCGGCCGTACGCGCGCCGCCATCACCTGGTGTCGCAAGTCGAGCGCGTCGAGCGCGTCCGAAATCACGGCCACATAGACGTGCTTAAGGCGCTCGAGGTAAGAGTCTTGCGTTGAAGAGGCCGGCATTTTGCAGTGTTCCTTTCCAAGTAAAATAGGTGCGGAGTCTCTTGATTATCATAACTTGCCGAGATTCCTAACGTGGCCTGAGTAGCCTTTCCTTGAACTCAACTGTCCGGTCGTTCCAAGACTGACATTCATTCGTGTGAAGATGCAGGCAAGGACGAGCTGGCACACCACGTAAAGTCATGAAAGACCGTCGCATCGGCCCGGCAGCGGCCAGAACACTATCAGTGCGCCGACTGTCAGAAAACGACTTTAAGTGTTCCTGCCTATTGACTCTAATAAGAGATGGCTTACATTAACAATTGAAAGACCCTAGTCTGTGGCGTCGCCTCGATGCAGAATGCAACATGCCAAGACAACGACCGGTAATACATCGAACTGTCACGGGCCTCGCTGTCGCTGAACATGACGGAAAGCCGGTGCATCTCCACATCCCCGCATACACGGTGGCTGCGCTGCGCCGGGCATATCCTTCAGGGAAACTCAATTGCGGGAGTTGCGGTGAAGTACTGGACTATCAGCGCAGCTTTGAAATAACCGAGGAGAGGTGGGGGCCGGAGACGGTCATGACATTTGCGCTCTCGCACGACTACTTTCCGGATAATCTCTATGCCCAGGACTCACCGCCTTTCGGAGAGGGCCAAACACTGGGGCAATGCCCGGTACTATACTCCGATGGTGTACGAGAGGAGTACGTCCTCAACGACGACGGACGCTATGAGTGGCTCTACGGCATCGTGTTTCGCGACGCACGCTCGCCGGAGCGCGTGTACCGTGAAATCTGGAATCCCACCGGCGTATTCCGCGCCGCCGAGGAGTTTGAAGATGCCTAGGCATGAGATCATCGTGGAACGCATTCCTGATGAGTTCCAGGGCAAGCCTGTGCGTCTGCCTCCTCCTTCCGAAAAGTCCCACATCTACACGCAGACGGTGGCGGACTACCGCAGTAACAACCCCAAATTGCTGCATCTGTGCCCTTCATGCGACATCTCGTTCGATATGAGCAGCCTGGAGCCGGTCTTCGACGCCTGGGGGCCGGACGCGGTGATAACCATCTCGCTAAGTTGCCACTGGGTGCCGGGCGAACCGCGACCCAAGGTAGGTGAGTTTCCGCGCTCCCGCGGCCGCTTCAAGCAGAGAGATGGGGAGGACGGCGCGGGGCCCGGTCGGGCCCAGGAATAACGGCTAGCAAAATACGGGCGGTTGAACTGCCGACCCTATCTCGTCATGCAGGCATCGCCGAGCTATTTTGGCAGCTCTCACTCCAGTAGCGCAGGTTTGCAACCTGCGCACAATTCAAGTCTTGCGTACAGGAAACACCAACGCGCTATCCGTAGTCTCCGCACATTGCCGGAACTAGACTTCGGCCTGCGCCGGAATGATCGTTGGGGTCCGGCTGCCAATCGTAGTGCCAACTTCTGCCCGGTCAGGAATCGAAGAAAACCCGTGCGTAATTCGATTGCTGCCCGGCGCAGGATCTCCATAGCAGCATACGAACTGCCCTCTCATCGATGCCTTTCCGCACCTAGAGCGAAAGCGTCCGCCCTCTGCGCGCGGCTTCTCTGGCGATGAGCACCGCGCGGGTGGAGTCGATTGCGTCCTGCGCGGTTGCGATAACTGGTGATTGGCCGCGGATGCGGCGCACGAGGTCTTGGCCGCTCGAATCCGGGCGATTTCGTCCAAACTGTACGTGCACGCGCGGTTCCTCGTGACGCCAGTAGAGCAGGTCGCTGAAGTGCAGGCTGCGCACTTCGGCGGCGCCCTCGGTGCCCGTGAGGAAGAAGCGGCAGTCCCAGGGGGTAGTGCGGGGCGTCAGCCAGTCCGCCTCCATTGAGGCGACAATGCCGGAATCCATGGCGAACATGGCGTGCGCTACGTCGTTGAAGCCCGGATATTCTTTCCAGCGGCGCTGCGCGTGATGGGCGGTCACCGATTGCACTGAAGCGCCGGAATACCAGCGCATCAGATCGATGTCATGAATCATAAGGTCGAGGATTGGCCCGCCTTCTTTGCTTTCCTCCACCATCCAGGGCTCGCGCTCTGCCAAGGCAAACTCATGCGGCCGGGTGGCGACGCACCCGGCAATCTCGCCAAGGAAGCCCGATTCTACCAACTCCTTAAGACGCACAAACGGGGGGGCGAACCGCTCGGTAACCATCATCTGCAATTCGGACGTGCTCGACTTTAAGGCTTCCTCAACGCGCGCCAAGTCCTCAAGCTCGATGACCATCGGCTTGTCCACCAGCACGTGAACATTCCGTTCCAGGCAGGACAAAATCGCTTCCGCCTTTTCGTGGTGCGCATTGCAGATCGTGGCGAGGTCCGGCCGCAGCGCGTCCAGCATCTCCACATGGTCGGCGTAAATCGGCACGCTGTACTGTTGGGAAACTTCGTCCCGACGCGCCGGGTCGCTCTCGGCGATGCCGACAAGCTCCGTGTCTCCCGCGGCCAGGATCTCCTGAATTGACCCAGGACCATGTATATGAATGCCAATAGCGGCAAAGCGCAGTTGCATTTCTTATCTCCATGTATATTGCGTTGATTGAAAGATGCACCCAAGAGCGGGGGACAAGCCCCCGCGCTACTAAGAAGTGGGCTTGTCAATCCGTCATTCCCGCGCAAGCGGGAATCCATCTTCTCTCCAGTTGGCCCTAATCGCCCTTCCCACTCGTTCAATTCCCTCGCTCTCATGGGATCGACTAATCCGCGGCAACTACGGTGTCGGCGGCGTGCGCGGGCAAATCGCCCGTCCCTCTGCAATCGACTCATACGCCGCTTCTACGAGATAGAGCGTGCGCAGATTGTCGGCGCCGCTATTCATCGGCTCACGGTCTTCTTGAATAGCTGCGAAAAGCTCGGCCATTGGGCCCACCATCGCGTCCGGTATCCACTTGCCCTGCAACTCCGGTTCGATCCACGCATCACCGTACCGCTCGCTGCGGTAGGAGAGCGTGTCCTCACGGCCATAGGGGAAATTGTAGAAAACCCCTAGCGTCCCCTTAGCGACGCCAGCCGTCCCTTCGAAGCGATAGGTAGCGTGGGTATCGTCGTCCCAGATACCGGCGTGATTCAGCAGCAGGCCGTGCGCGCCACCGGGCCAAGCCAGCGTAATCACTGCCGAGGTCTCGCCTTTGATGCGCTCGTCGCCTGCATGAAAACCGGCAGCGAAAATCCACTCCGGCTCGCCCAGGATGAAGCGCGTGACGTCCAGGAAGTGAATGGCGTCTTCGACGATCAGCACACGCGGGCGATTCCACAGCCACGGCCACAACTCCCAGCGCAAAGGACCGACGCGATCGATCTGTAAGTAGGTTAGGTCGCCAAGGTCGCCCCGCTGCTTGAGGGCGTAGACGGACCGGAAAGCCTGATCCCAGCGTCCGTTCTGGTTCACCGCCAAGCGCACGTCCGCACTAGCGGCGGCGCGCACCATGTCTTCCGCCTTAGCAATATCATAGGTAAGGGGCTTTTGGCAGAGGACGTGCTTACCGGCGGCAATCGCTGCCTGCACGAGCGGCGGATGGCTGACGGTCGGCGTAGCAATATCCACTACGGTTACATCCGGTGACTCCAAGAGCGCTTCCAGGGAAGGAAAGGCCGTCGTATTGAAGTCAGACGCCAGCGCTTCCGCCTTGGCCGCATCCTCATCATGGATACCCACTACATTAAAACCGGCACTGCGGTACGCTGGCAGGTGTCCGGCGCGCGCGATGCTGCCCGCTCCTACCACGCCGATTCCGTAATCGCGCTTGGGCGGGAGATGGGGCAAGTAGTCAAGCGGCTCAGGTGCAGGGGTCATGGCGCTATCCTTAGGATTCCGATCATGGCATGGGTGTCACGCTGTGCACGTAGCCGCCGTCCACGCAGAGAATCTGTCCGGTAATGTAGTCAGCCTGCGGCGAGGCGAGGAATACGACGGCATCGGCAATATCCGCCGCCAGTCCCATGCGCGCGCGGGGCGCGCGGCGAATCCACGCCTCCTCGCCCTGCGGCGAGGCAGGCCACCCCGGTGTTGAGACCGCGCCCGCGGCAATGCAATTTACCGTGATCCCTTGCGGGCCGAACTCAACCGCCAGCGCTTGCGTCAACGTATTGACTGCGCCTTTCGCCACGGTGTAGGCGGTCGTGCGGCGCTGAAAAACCAAGCTGTGTGATGAGCTTATGTTTACGATGCGGCCTCCCATCTGCTGCATACGGCCTTCCGGCTGCTGCACAAGCATGATCTTCAAGGCTGCCTGTGTGCAGTGTACGACGCCATCCAGATTCACCGCAAAGACCCGTCGCCAAGCTTCGAGGGGATAGTCGGCGAAGGATCCCTGGTGGCCGATGCCGACGGCGGCGTTGTTGACCAGAATATCCAGTCTGCCGAAGTGTGCCTGCAATTCCTGGACCATGCCTTCCACGGCGGCCCGGTCGCTCACGTCGGCGTGGAGCGGCAACGCTCTGTGTCCCGCCGTCTCGATCTTCGCGCAGGTGGCCTCCGCGCCCGCCCGGTCGGTGTGGTAGTTGACACCCACGTCTGCTCCAGCGGTTGCAAGCGCGATTGCGATTGCTTGACCGATCCCCTTGGAAGCGCCGGTAACTAAGGCAACGGTTCCGTCCAGCGCCATCATCCCCTCGTTCTTCTCCAGTCACGTAGTATGCTACCGCGATGCAGTTTGCGATTGTGCTGACGAGTGCGGCTTGTGCAGTCTTTCCTGTGGTCGATGCGCACTTTTCGCTGCCGCGACGCAGGTTGCAAACCTGCGCTACCGGTCGGCAGGTTTCGGCTTGGCTTACAGCCAATGGGCTACCGGCCATAGGGTGGCCGACCGTGTAAACGTGGCATCGAGCAGAGCCTCGGTCTCCTCGATTGGATCGTGGCCGTAGCGCCGCAGAAACTCCGCCTCGATCTGCTCTTCCGCCGCCGTCGGCGCGGCCAAAGGCAGATTGACCCATGTGTTGCCACGATCGGCACTCTCTCGCACCGCCAGGCAAAGCTCGTAGTCCCGCACACCCCCTGCGACGCCGTAATGGGGCGGTGTCCCCTCTGCGATCGCTGTGTGGAAGCTAGTTAAGATATCCGCCTTGGACACGTCGTCGGGCGAGCCGATGCCGTATTCCACATAGGGATTGCGCCAAATGACCGGCGGATCGGTGGCGACGGAGAGAGATTCGAGCACCTTTTCGCCTGACTGTTCTGCATAGTGCTCCTGAATTGGGAAGGATAGAGACGGACCCGCTGTGTATTGCACGAATACGTCCCGGTTGAGGTAGCCTTTCGTGCCTTCGATCTCCCAGCCGTTCGGGAACGTACGGTGTGAGGATGGAAAGACGCGCGGCGGCTTTTCAAATAGGCACGCCACGCCGTTGGCAAATTCGATAACGCCCGAATCCCATTTCAACGAGTTTTCGGGCTCTCCGCCGTAGGCAGTGTAGGGTTCGGTTGCGACCTCGCCGCAATAACCCAGCACGCGCGCGGCCGGCGCGCCGACCAGCGCCCGAATCCCGCTAAAGCCGTGATATTGGCCTGTTTGGTACCAGAGCCGAGCGTGGGTGACGTCGCCCAGCAGGCCGGCGTCGATGATCTGCCGCTTCAGCCGCTCTTTGGGCCAGAGCCAGACTTGCTCCGCCACTTCCCAGAGTACGCCGTTTTCCCGGCAGGTCTCGGCGATAGCTGCGGCGTGGCGGCGCGTCAGGGCGACCGGAATTTCCGTAATTATGTGGCAGCCGCGGCGGGCGGCTGTGAGCGCCATGACGATGTGGGAGTCTTTCGGCGCCAGGCTGAGCACCACGTCCGGCTGCATGTCGGCATAGAGCGCGCGCACGTCGGCATACTGTCCCGGCACGCCGTATTGCGCGCCGACCTGAGCCAATACGTCAGGACTGCGGTCGCAGATGGCGGCAAGCTCGTAGTGGTCTGTGAGCCGCGCAATCGTCGCCAGAAATTGCCGCGCCCGCGAGCCGGGGTCCGCGCCGACGCCGATCACGGCAATGTGAAGCTTGCGCATCGTCATGCGCTGCCTGCCTCTTCCAGGAAGTCCGCATAGTGCTGAAGCGGTTGCGACAACTCCTCATCAAGCTCAGTAACGACCAGCCGCGCCCGCGCCGTGCGCACGACGCCCGGTTCCAGCGTGCCGCCAAAGAGCGAGAGGTAGAGCGGATTGTGCTTGTGGAAGCGGTCCCGCGCGTCCGGACTGTCGTAACCACTGGATACGGCGAAGCAGTCATCGGGCCGGGACATTAGCACGGCGGCCACGCGCTGCTGGCGGTCGGCCTGGAAGCACACCGGCATCTTGTACCGTCGCACCGGCGAGAAGCGGGCAATATCCCGCCACCGCCCGTCCACGCTGATGCCGACGGCGTCTTCATCACGGGGATAGGCCAGCACGCCGCCGCGAAACACTGGATTAACGTTCACGGGCGCAAGCTCCGGCTCGTCGCCAAAGCGGCCCGGCTCATCCTCCAACTCGAATCTATCGCGCGCCAGGTAGACGTGGGGCACGTGCGCCGGATCGAAGTAGCACGCCAGCAAAGCTTCGAAGTCGTGTGCGTCTGCATTCGGCGTGACAGTGACGGTCATGTCAATCGTCGCCGGTTCCAATATCTCGTAGCGGATAGCCATTTCAGGATGAGATGGGTCTTGCAATGCCCAACGCAATGTCACGCTGCTGTCGTCCGCCTCGACGTGGCGCTCGCCCTGGCGCGGATTGCCGAGGTCGCTGTCCATGCCGGTGGCGCCTCCGCCCGCCGGATCGCGGTGCATGAAGCGGTAGAGATTGAGAATTGCGTAGAGCGGATGTACGAACTCAACGCCGGTGGCCTTGTGCACCAAATGCGTCAGGCCGTGGTGAGGAAACTCGTTGCCCGGGCGCAATGTGCCGCGTATCTCTGCCGTGTCGAACGCGTAGACTTTTTCCTCCGAGCGGTAGTCCAGCATAGCCATCTCCCTGCCGTTACTTTCGAGTCAATGAAGCCGGAGCAATCGCGCAATCAATAATCCGTCACTCAGCGCAACTTGCGCATACCTAAGTGGGAAAACCCATGCACGTCAACGATATACGGGGCGAGCGCCCGCAGACATCCCCAAGCACGCGGCTCGCGTTTCTAACAAGGTCATCTCCAAATCAGATGGACCCCGTCGGCCCAGTTCGCCACACGCACGCATCAGCATCTAAGGCTCCGGCAAGACCGCCGGAGCCTTAGAATCGCGCCTGTGTCCAGACCTATTGTTGGGCAACAGCCCCTTGATTGGACAATAGCAATTGGACTATGACATAGCGGCGTCGAAGAGCGCGTTTGTCTCGTCCGCCATGTTCTTCAAACCTTCCTCCACGCCAACGGCGCCTTCAAAGATCTGAGGCGCCCAGACTCCCATCGGGCCAAGCATCTCGCCCCAGGAGACGACGTCGTGCGTCGGCAAGTTGGTAGTCCACTGGAACATCTCGAACGCGGCGATGCGGTTCGCGGGCCCGTCCGTGACCTCCGGATCGTAATAGAGTTGGGCCGAGTCATCGCGCGCCGGTCGCAGCACGTCCGCCTGCGCCAGGATATCCTGGGAATCTTTGGTCATCATGTTGGCAAAGACGCCCCACGTCTGGTCGGGCGTCTTGGTGTTGCTGTTCACGCACCAGCCAACGATGTTGGTGGTGCCGCCCGGATTGCCCGTATTGGGCGAAGCGGCCACGTAGCCGTAGTCCCAGGTGAAACCGGAGCCGGGCCACGCCTCGTTCAGGAACTTGACGTTATTGGAGGCCGCCGTCCACAAGATGACCTGGCCGCTGCCAAAGAGCGCAAAGTGGCCGCCACGACCTGCCATGCCTTGGCTCAAGTCCGCGATCTGGTCGCGCGACGGGGACACCCGGTGTTTTAGCGCCAAGTCCACGCAGAAGTTCCACGCCTCAACCGATTCGGGCTCATCGATGATGCAGCGCAAATCGTCGCTCAGAAAGTCGCCGCCGTTGGCGCGCACGTAGTTCAGCCAACCTTGCTCGAGGGCGTCAGCCGCGAACATGCCGTAGCGCGTGATGTTATCTCCCTCTCGCTCCGTGAGCTTTATCGCATACTCCTGGAGCAAGTCCCAATTCCAGTCCGTGCCAAGCTCGGACGGTATCGCAAAGCCGCCCTCATTGACGGCGTCCTCATTGAAGAGCGTGATGATGCTCGTCATCATGCCGGGCACACCGAACATCTTTTCACCTTTGTAGGTGTAAAAGTCGATGCCGGTCTTCCAGGCGTTTGCGGCAAAGTCCTGCGCGATGGGATCGGCATTGAACTGCGCGGTAATGTCGGCCGGTATCTCTTTGTTCGACCACGCGAAATAGTTCACGCTATTCATCAAGTAGATGTCCGGGCCCGCGCCGCCCACGTAGGAAGCCTGCAACTTATCCCAATAGCCGGAGACCGCTTCCACGGTCGTGCTGACGTTGGGGTTGGAGGCTTCGTAGTTCGCGCCCATCTGCTCGACCGAAGCCACTGGGTCCGGCCACCAAACCCAAACATTGATTTCGGCAGCCTCGGCCTGAGGCTCCGCGGCGGGTTTGGCTGCTTCCTGCTCGGCGGGTGCATCATCGGCCGGCATTGCCGTGTCTGCTTGTCCGCAGGCGACGAGCAACATTGCGGTTAGTGCAGTGCCGCCGCCCGCAAGGAACTGGCGGCGTGTCGGTTGAAACCGAACGGAACGATCAATTGTATCCACGATACAGATTTCTCCCTTAATGTAAGTGTCATCTCTGTACGGGGTGTTTGCGCGTTCGAGACATCTCGATACCCCACCGGATGCCTGCCTTCGATACCCGACCTCCTTTCCTCAACTCTATGACGACACCTTTATGGCAAGACCACTTCCACTCTTTGCGGTGCCGCAAAGAGTCGCATGTCTTCCGGTAGAACGTCGGTCATGCACAAGGTGTTGCCAAACCACGAGACTATGGTAATAGTATTGCGCAACCTTGAGACTGTCAACCACTCCCTTTTCAATTGACGGGAATCCTCGCCGATAATGGCCGGACAAAACCGACTTGCGCAAAGACGCAGTTACGGCAGAAACTACCGTAGGCATTGGACAGGCAGCCCTTAGATGTGCGGGCAGCAATCGCCGTAATCAGCGCCCGAGGCACTTGGCAAAGGGCTCTGTGCAGTGGAGGCCTGTCCCAACTATAGGTCTACGTGCGCGGCCAGCGTGCGGCGAGCGTCGGCAAAGTGGGAAACGGCGCGTGGGGCGACGTTTGGTACCAGTATGCAACGGACGCTATGTCGTCCGTAAGCGGCTCGAACTTGCGGTTGAGCCACCAGCCGAGCGCCTGCACGGTCACTTTTAGGTCCTGCTTGAAGCGGATGGGGTCCATGATGTGCCAGCGGTACATGCCGTGAAGCGGCACCTCAACCGGGTCTTGGCGGTAGAGCGGATAGCCGAGGAAGGGCGTTGAGAACGTCCGGTCACCGAAATTCCATGCCCCGCCGAAATAGTCCTCCGTACCCGTGCCACAGATCGTGGGATGATCGGTGTCGCCGTCCATATAGAACTTGACCTCGCCCTCGCC
Source organism: Chloroflexota bacterium (assembly GCA_965221905.1). GTDB lineage: Bacteria > Chloroflexota > UBA11872 > VXOZ01 > VXOZ01 > VXOZ01. The sequence continues at coordinate 474,928 of OZ244922.1, read as the reverse complement.
CCACCAGCCGTTGGAGAACTGCGACCACGCGATAAACGTGCCCACGTACTGCCCCTGTCCCGATACGCCATCCAGGAGCACGTGTTCGGGATACTCGCGGGTCGTCATAGATCGTCGCCACTGGGCATGGAAGTACGCAGCGTTCTCCGGCACCGGAGCCAAGGCGTACGTAATCTGATAGTAGAAGCCCGGGATCTCTTCCCAGTATTCGTTCTCGATGGTTATGCGCGCGCTGCGGCGGAAGGGCATGGGCCAATAGGAATTGAAGCCGCCGGTAGGATTCACCGCAATCGGCAGGGAGTTAACGTCGTAGCGCAAGGCGTGGCCGTTGCAGAAGAAGTCGCCCAGCGGCACCTCGATGGAGGGAGTTTTCTCACCGTCCCAGTAGCAGCGCAAGACCGTGCTGCGATACGCTTGGGGCCGCACGGTGAGCCAAATGTGCTGGATGGTGCCTGGCCCTGTGATCTCAGCGAGCGTCGTCGTGCTCTGCGGCGGCAATTTGATGGAGGGCCGCACTTTCCAGCCCGGACCGAGCAGCGAAGCCGCGCTGCCATCCGCAGGTATCGCTTTTGCGCCTCCTCCCCGCTCGCCGTTTGGATTCTCCGCCGAAATCGAGCGCGTCTCGGCATCCGAGAGCAGCGCAATATTGTGCAGGCCCGTTTGCAATCCGTCGAACATGGCTATTGGACTCTCCTCTTTCGTATGCGAGTCTTAGTGTCTAAACAACCCCTTGAAGAGTGGGAATAGAGAAACAACGGCCCGTCATTCCCGCGAAAGCGGGAATCCATCTTCTCAATACAAGTAGACTTCCACCCCGTTTCACGACCGCGGAATCCACTTTCTCAATACCCCTAGACTCCCGCTTTCGCGGGAGTGACGCTAATGAAGCCGTATCGTTCCTCGTGCGGACACCAGGGACTTACCGAAGTGCACTTCTCCCTTTACAAGACTCCACCCACGGGTCAGTTACCTCACAACCCGTTAGAATGCCAACGAATTGAGCAATGCCAGCGCCGTGGTCTCCATAGCCTGGCCGATGCCGGGGCCGCCGATTGCCGAGCGAGAAGGCCAGGTTTCATACGCGCCCAGTGCAAGCTGCTCGTCGGTTGCAACGTAACCAAGGTAGTCGTTAGCAAGGCTCATGACGAACTGCGGCGCAAACGGAGAGCCCTCCTTGACGGCCAGGCCGATCTCCACGAATATCTCACCGGGCAGCGCGGCAAAGCCGGCGGGACCCACACGCAGCGCCTGAATCGTCGAAGTAAGGGTCTGCGGTAACGTATGCAACACCTTGACTTCGCGAGCATAGGCCGGTGCCCAATGCGGATAGATGGGCTGGCCGGTTACCGCTGAGAACGGCCCCTCGGAATAAGTGTATTCGCCGCTTAGCACCTTGTCTGCAATTGCCACGTCCTCGTCGGTGGTCTTCTTGCGGGCGAAATCGAACTCGTCAACCGCCGCGCCCAACGCCACGTGGTCGTGCATCTCCATTAACTGGATTTCGGTCAGCACGTGGCCTGCCAGCACGCGCGCCATGCGCGCCGCCTGCGCGTGGCCTCTATGGGGCCAGGACTTGAACGCGTTAACGTTATTGATATTGCCGGAAGCGCCGTTGAAGAGCAGTCCCACCGTTTGCGGGCCGAGCAGGTGTTGGATGGCGCGGAAGAAGTGTCCAAAGTAGTCGGCGGATATCTCCGCACCGGTATCCGTGCCCACGTAGTGCAGCGCGTAGTTCCCCAGCACGGCGAGCGGTTGACCGTCATTGCTCTCAACGTAGCAGAGCGTGAACTCCGGGTCCGTAGTGCCGGCGGGCCTGATTACATCCGGGTTGCCGACGCCGGGATTGAAGTGCACCTGTCCGTTTCGCATGTGGTAGCGGCGGTTGAAGGCGATGCGCGGCTCCGAAACGCTGGCAAAGCCGATGCGGGCCGGCTGTAAACGCCGCACGGCCACTTCCACGGCGTCGGCAATCTTGCGCGTGGCCCAGGCTGTGTATTCGGTCTGCTCCTCCATGAACCCGATTGTTACAGTGGCGGGCGCAGAGTGGGTATGGGTCGAGGCAATGAGCACGTGGTCTGCCGGGATGTCGGCACGGACCGCAATGCGCTCTTTCACCGCATCCATCATGGAGCGCGGCATCATGGTCAGGTCGCAGAGCACGAACGCGATCTGCCGCGCGCCGTCGTCGAGCACCAGCGCCTTGGCGAGGAGGTCGTCATGCACGGTATCAGCGTGGGTCACGTCGCGAAAGGCGCCGCGCATGGCGATGCCCAGCCAGGGCGTAATGTTCGCCGTAGCCGCGCCTGCGCGTAGTTGCTCACTCATCTCGTTGCTCCTTCGGCTGCGCTATTGATACGGAGCGCGGGACTTTCGCGTCCCGGCGACACACGGCCTCGACCAAGGTCCGCTGCCCGTCCCACTGGGGCAACACATACTCGTGGGGTCTCGTATCTCGGCAAGTGACTGCCTCACGCCACGGCGCGGCGGCAATCAGATCTGTCAGCTTCATCCGGCGTCCTTGTTGGCTTCCGAGTTGGCTGCGTTGTTCATCACCTCATCCAAGTGCGGTTTCACTACGTCCCGTAGCCTCAAAAGGTTTTCAGCGATCCAGTCTCCTACGGCTTCAAGGTTTACATCTGGATCGCTGAGCACTGCCTCTTTTCGCAGCCCCATCCAGGCAGAATCCATTCCCAAATCCCACTCGGCGCCGTCGTTCAACTTTGCATCTATCTCGGCTCGGTGTTGGCTCAGCGCGTGATAGATACGTTGACTGTCGTCCCCGTTCACGGCCAGGAAGGCCCACGCCTTTTCCTCGCTCAGCCCTGCGGCGTAAACCACTTTCGAGTGTCCCGATTGGAATGACCGCCACCTGCCTCTCCATCCACCCCGGCTTACCGGAGGCAATCCCGATCGCCGCAGTTGCGCTACCACCGGGCGATAGAAGTCGGCGTAGTAGGTGTTCGTGGTCATTCTGGTGGAAGTGGAGGTTGCTCCTGATTGGGATTGCGGTGGTTCGACGACTAACTGGAAGTCGGCGGCTATGGCGTCCGCCACTCGGTATGTCCTCACCGCCACGGCGTACACTGCGATGTTGTCGCTTTCGTTGAGCCACGACAGGATGCTGCGGTGGTAGTCGGTGAAGTCTTGCGCCACCCACACCAGGATGTTGGCTTCAGCATTCGCCGCGTATCCCAAGAGGCGCAGGCAGTGGGAATCGTCGGAAACCCCCAACTGGTTTTCAATCACCACCTTGGCCTCGGTGCTGACCTGTTCCGCAATGATGTCGACTCGCCCGGCCTCTGGCAAAGTGGCTTCCACCGCTACCAATTGCAGGGCAAGGTTTAGCTTGGACCCCAACAATTGCAGATGGTTCGCCAGCCACGGGGTGAAGTCCCTCGCCTCGTCGGGGAATACATCCCGCAAGCTCACGGGTTCCAGTGCATTTATTTGTGGCATTTTGCTTCTCTTTAGCCAGTTGCCTGATGGTCAGCCCAGGTGTGTTTCATCGAAACCAATTATACATAGGATTCTCGCAGTTGAAAGTTTTCTCGCTGAATAGCGCGTAGTTACAGATACGAAATTGCTTTCAAGTGCGTAAATCCTAATACAAAAGTTTGGATGAAGATGTCTTTGAATTGCAGCAAGCGGTTGTTCTAAGGAGGCGTCTCCGATGCATATGGCCGGAAACCTTAGCGCAATGGATAAATGTCACTCAGGGCCGCCGGTTGCCGTGGTTGTTCTCTCGCATCTCAGGGGTCACGCCACTGAGAAGGACACACGACTACATCCGATAGGCGCAGGTTGCAAACCTACGCTACCGTGAAAGGTAGATCACGTGGCGCCACGTTTCCTACTGCAGTGGCGAAAAGGCAACAGCATTGGGCCTGTGCCCTCGCGCCACGCTCCGCACGCTTGCCACGTACCGCAAGAAGTAAGATACCACGAAAGCGCTTGAGATTGGTGGAGCGTACCGGCTGGGCAGCTACCGTAGTCCGCAGCGCGACTCGGAGAGCGAATCGGTACAGAATGTAGCAGCGGGTTCACGGGTTTGGTACTCTGAAAGAGGAGGGCCCGCAAAGCGGCGAATTTTAGTCCCATATCGGAGTGACTCGAATTCTGCCGACAGGCAGAGTCTGCGCAGTGTGCTGGTGCCCTGGGCCCAATGTGTGATTGAAAGGACGAATGAGGCGAATGGCAACTTCCTACCACGATGTTATCGTAATCGGTGCCGGCCCGGCTGGATTGTGCGCGGGGCTCTATACCGCGCGGGCACGGCTCGATACCGTAATACTTGAAAAGATGGCGCCCGGTGGGCAACTCATCAATACCTCGTTGATTGAAGACTACCCAGGGTTCGAGTCCATCGACGCCGCCGACCTCATCGAGAAGATGGTTTCCCACACCCAGGCGTTCGGCGCACAGATACTCACTGCTGAGGTTACGGAAGTCTATTCGGACGACTGGCAGAAGGTTGTCCGCACGGCAGACGGTGATGAATACCGCGCAGGCGCCGTGATCATCTCGTCCGGTGGAACACCGACTCCGTTGAACATCCCTGGCGAGTTCGAATACGCTGGGCGCGGCGTCTCGTACTGCGCCGTTTGCGACGGCGCCTTTTTCCGCGACCGTGTGATTACGGTCGTCGGCGGCGGAGATTCGGCGGTGGAAGAGGGCCTCTTCCTTACCCGCTTCGCTAGCAAGCTCTATCTGGTGCACCGGCGCGACAAACTGCGCGCCCAGCAGATTATCCAAGACCGCTTCATGGCCAATCCTAATACCGAGATCATCTGGGACACGGTGGCTGATGACATAGTCGGGGATGACGGCGCGGTCACCGGCATGCGCCTGCGCAACGTCAAGACAGGCGAGGAATGGGTCCACGAGACCGACGGCGTATTCATCTTCATTGGCTTTGATCCCAACACCGAATTCATCAAAGAAGCGGTGGAACGCGATGAAATCGGCTACTTGATTGCCGGATCGCACATGGAAACCGATGTGCCGGGACTCTTCATTGCCGGTGACGTGCGGACGCAGTTGACCAAGCAGATTACTACCGCAGTCGGCGATGCGACCACGGCAGCAGTGGCCGCCACGCACTACTTGGAAGACCTGTACGCTACCGTGGCGCGACCGGAGACGGCGGCAACGGAAGTTTCTGCCTAATGCCGCTGCATGTAGACACCAGGAGAAAGGATACCCTCTCTCGGCGAGCGGCCGGTTCGTGGCTGCGGACATCTCGTCCAAGCAAAGTGACCGAGGGGCGGAGAGCGGTCTATAATGGTAAAGACCAACTGCGGGCGCAGTGACCCAAGCCGGTTTGAATGAGACAGTGATTGCCGCGCTAAGCCGCGAGTTCGAGCAACAACCGGAGCGTGTCTAGAAACTAAATTGATGCAGAGGTAGTGTGCGAATACGAAACCTAGTTCCAGATTGGCTGTCAGCCAGGGTATAGTTAGCGTGAAACGAGAGAGCAGGCTTCCGTGCCCAAGGCACCGCCCTGAGTGACAAGCACGTGACAACAGCACTTACATTCTAAAGACCAAGTGGAAATAAGGAGAAATGAATGCTCATTCCGTACGTCATTGAGACGACGAACCGCGGCGAACGCGGCATGGACATATTTTCGCGTCTCTTGCGCGATCGGATCATCTTCCTCGGCACACCGGTTGATGATAACGTGGCGAACATCATCATCGCCCAGATGCTCTTGCTTTCGAGTGAAGATGGCGACGCTGACATCGGTCTCTACATTAATTCGCCGGGGGGCAGCGTGCATTCGGGTCTGGCGATTTACGACGCCATGCAGTACATCAAGAATGACGTGGCGACCTACTGCATGGGTCTTTCAGCCAGCATTGCCGCCTTACTACTCGCCGGTGGCGCGTCGGGCAAGCGGTTTTCTCTTCCCAATTCGCGCATGCTGATCCATCAACCATGGACGCAAGCCTCACGGCCTTTGCAGGCCTCCGATCTCGAGATCGAGGCGCGCGAAATCTTGCGCACCCGTAACCAGGTGAACTCGATTATTGCGCAACACACGGGCCAGGACCTCTCGAAGATCGAGCGTGATAGCGAGCGAGACTTCTGGATGGACCCCATAGAAGCCAAAGAGTACGGTCTTATCGATGATGTCTTGCCGTCCAGTGTCAAGACACCTGAGACAGACGGAGTAGCCGGCAGATAGTATGACCAATCCAGCGCCTCAACACGAAGGAGATTAGCGTTGCCAAGTCGTCGCGAAACTCGGGGCCAGTATCGATGCTCGTTCTGCGGTAAGGCGCAAGAAGATGTGCGCCGGCTGATCTCCGGGCAAAACGGGGTATACATTTGCGATGAGTGTGTTGACCTCTGTCGTGAGCTGATTCATGAGGAGCAGTCCCCGGCAGGCCAACGGAAGGATAGCGCCGGGCCGAGCCGACTGCTAAGCCCCAGAGAAATCCACGAGTTCCTGAACGAGTATGTGGTCGGCCAAGAGCACGCGAAGAAGGTGCTGGCGGTTGCGGTCTACAACCACTATAAGCGCATGGCCAGTGGTGAAAAGAATGAAAACGTGGAGCTGAGCAAGAGCAATGTGCTTCTCATCGGGCCGACGGGGTGCGGCAAGACGCTGCTGGCGCGCACGCTCGCGCGTATCCTCGGGGTTCCCTTCTGCATTGCCGACGCCACGTCCCTGACGGAAGCCGGCTATGTGGGTGAGGATGTGGAGAACATCCTTCTGCGTCTCATTCAGGCCGCGGAATACGATACCGCCGCTGCCGAACGCGGGATCGTATTCATCGACGAGATCGATAAGATTGCCCGCAAGGCGGACAATCCATCGATTACGCGTGATGTTTCCGGCGAGGGCGTGCAGCAAGCGTTGCTCAAGATCATCGAGGGCACGGTGGCAAACGTACCCCCGCAGGGCGGCCGCAAGCACCCGCACCAAGAGTTCATACAGATCGACACCACCAACATTCTCTTTGTCTGCGGCGGCGCATTCGAGGGTCTAGACGAAGTCATTGCGAAGCGCATTGGCAGTCACAACCGCATTGGGTTCGGCGCCATGAATGCCGCCGAGCGGGCCGAAGAGGAAAAGAACCTCCTCCGTCAGATCTCACCGGACGATCTCCTGAAGTACGGCCTCATTCCAGAGTTCGTCGGTCGCCTGCCGGTGACGGTCGCCCTGGATGCGCTCACGCATGATGAGTTGATCCAGGTGCTTACCGAGCCGCGCGATGCTCCCGTCCGTCAGTATCAGCACTTGTTCTCGATTGACGATATCGAACTCACATTTCAGGACGATGCCCTGGAGGAAGCAGCGCAGATGGCGCAGAGTCTTAAGACCGGCGCGCGCGCACTGCAGACGATCATGGAAGAGGCGCTGCTGGAAGTGATGTACGACTTGCCCTCCCGCAATGACGTGCGAGAAGTCATCGTTACCGCTGACGTCATTGCCAAACGCGAGCAGCCGAAGTTGGTGGCGTCCGAGAGCAAGCGCCCTGTCCCAACCGCCGAGCATGAAGTCACGCTTCTCGATGAAGATACTTCGGCTACAGCCTGAGCGTTTCAGCAACATTGCGCCCTGAGACCCGGCTAGTCGGCTGGCTGGCTGTAAAATACCGTCCGGTCATTTAGCGGTTGTGCCGGTCGGGCAATGTCCGGAAAGAGCGCTGCAAACCGGGCAAGCTGCTCCGGGGAGACCTCCACCGGTCTACTGAGGACGAACCAGCGCACGCCTTCACTGCATGGCGGCGTCGTGAGCGATCCGGTGTAGCTATAGTAGGATTCATCCGCAGGCAGCAGGTCTGCGGCGTTGACCGAGACCCCATCCACCAGCCGCTTCTCGCCTTTCTCTGCCGGCATGTTGGCCCACACCTGTTGCAACGCCTCGTTGTGCCGCCCAACCGTCAGGAAAACACCCACAACAGCGAGATTTCCGGCGGCGTCACGGTGCACCAGGTGCACTTCCATGTCAGCGGGCTGTCCTCTGACCGTATGCTCGCTTAGGCGGTGAAAGTGAAACTGCAACAACGCATACTCTCTATCACCAACGATGAGCATGCTGCCGGGCACGTAGTTCACCTGAATTGTGTGCCCGTTATTGACGATCTCTAGCGACGAGGACAGATAGCGGAACTCAAGTACGTACGGTCTCGCTTCAGCATCACCGGTCAGATCGATAGGCGACTGTTCTAATCCCTGTTTGCACTCCTTAAATGCAGGTGACAAGTCGCCCCACCGCGCTGGACCAATGTCCTCTGCGTAACCCCAGTGTATGTCAACAGACTGCATCCGGTCCGAATCTGCATCCCGGTGAATCGCGCGCCAAAGGACGAGACCCGCAGCAATGCAAATCAGAATTGAGAAGACAATCCCGATGAGCACAAACCGCTTAGAGAAGTGCCTATGCGAGCGCGCTTGACCCATTACACTGCTCCATCCGACCGAGCCATCCTGCCGCGCCCTATGTGCAAAGCTGCACTTCGACGCCTAGGAGCGAGCATTCAGTGTATCCAGGTATGCATAGCAAGACAAGCACTCAACTCACAGCGGGGCGGGCCCACTTCTCGGCGGAGCAGTCTGCGGTGTGCCTTCGTCCCGTCTGCGCATGGAGGGCACCGCCAGCGAGATCGCCAGGATGAAGAGCATGATGATGGCGCCGGCGATACCGACCACCTGAGGCGCGCCCCAGCGGTCAACGAGCAAGCCCATGGGAAATCCGGCGAACATCATGAGCGAAAACGTCATCATGTAGATGCTCATCACCCGACCATAGTAGGCCTGGTCGGTATGCAGCATCACCAACGTGTTGTTCAGGGAAAAGTAGGCATTTGCCGTAAGACCGACGAACCCGACCAGCACAAGGCTCAAGGGTAGCCAAGAGGTGTTGGCAAAGAGCAACAGCGAGATACCAAATAACCCGCCGAAGACGGTCTGCAGCAACTTTGCGTGCTGGCTTGCCGAAAAATAGGCCACGAGCAGTGAACCCAGCAGACCGCCCGCGCCGGAGGCGGCGTTCAGGAAACCGAGCCAGCGCGCGTCAACGCCCAATACGTCAGCCTGGAAGACGGGGAGCAGCATCTGGTAGGGTCGGCCAAGCAGAATAGGCACGAAGGCCAGGACCAAGAGCAGCAGCAGCGTACGCTCGGTGAACACGTAATTGAAGCCGGCGAACATCTGCGAGGAGAACTTGCCGGGCTCCGCTTTTTTGTCGCTGCCCGCTCCCTTGGGCAGCCGCAGTATGAAGAGCGTCGCCACGCCGTAACACAGCGCCGTGATATCGAAAGCCCCGGCCGTGCCTAACCCCGGCGTGACGATGATGATCCCCGCGATGGCAGGCCCGACAATTGTCATCATGTTCCGGCCGGAGTTACTTAAGGCGATGGCGTTGCCGAGCCGCTCGCGCCCCACCAACGCGGGAATCAGCGACGATCGCGTGGGCATGCCGAGCGAAAACGCAATCCCTTGCAGAAATCCAAATACTATGAGATGCCAGACGGCAATCAAACCCGTGTGAATGAGGAGCGCCAGCAGGCAGGCAACCGTTAACATGAAAACTTGCGAGCCTATGAGGAGACGGCGCTTGTCGACGCGGTCAGCCAGCACGCCGGCAAAAGGTGAAAAGAAGAGCATAGGCAGTCCCGTCGCCAAACCGACCAGCCCAAGCATGCCGGCGGATCCGCTGAGGTCGTATGCCAGGTACCCGCGAGAAACCATCGCAACCTGCAGGCCGCCAAAGGAGACCACCATACCCAACCACATGTCGCGGTAGGCAGGAACCGATAGCGCCTCGAAGGTGCGATTGAAAAACTGCGCACCCGGCCATGAGCTGCCGCGGGTGCCCTCCGGCTCTACCGCACTGGAACTTTCCGGTTCAGGCGCTGACGTTTTGGCGCTCAACGGGGCAAGTCCTTTCTGGAAATGTCTTCAGTTCTATGTAGAGAACGTCTTGCCACGCAGTGCCAGTATCGCTGGGCGCGATAAATATCGAGGAAGGGACAGTTCGCTGGCTGCTGCCGGAGCCAAGCTGGACGTTCCCCTCCACGCGAGATGCCTTTATTGACGTGGACGTTTACGTGCATTCTAGGCTGTTGCAGGTTCCGGCGCAATTAGAAATCTCACTTACCCTAAAGACTGCCGGGTAATCCGCCACTGTCTCCGGTCTCGACTAACACCCCAATGAGGCTATCGACGGCGCGGTGCGGTGCAACATCCTTCGCACGTTGCGCTGCTACTTCAATCTGCAGCGCTGTCGTCGGGTCTGAGCACGCTATCACGCCGGGCGAGCGTCGCGTTGACTCCCAACTCGCGGGAAAGTTCGAGGAAGCGCACAAGATCGGCACGGCTCAGCACACCCAACAGGGCGCTCCCTTCCATTACGAGCACGTGCCCGACGGCATGCTCGTCTAGCAATTCCAGGACGTTGAGTATCGGCTCGTTTGGCCCCACCGTAATCAGCGGACACGGGGTCATGGCGTGGCGCACGGTTGTCTCGGTCCACGCTCCTTGCGGTACGTTTCTCGCGTCGTTGATGGTAACGATTCCGACCACGCGGCCATCCTCTACGACCGGCAGAGCGCGATCGCCGTCGCTCAGGAGCATAGTGAGCACGACGCGGTCCATGGTCTCGTCGGGACGAACAACGGCAGGATCGGCGCGCATAAGGCTGGAAACGTGAACATCGCGCAGAGCCTCGTCCAGCGTCACTTGACGGCGGTTCGCCGCCGCGGCGCCGTTCAAAAACCAGCCGATGAAAATAAACCAAATACCGGCAAAGAAGCTACCACGAAAGAGGAAGAAAAGGCCAAAAGCGATTAGCCCAAATGCGAAGACCTGCCCGACGATTGTGGCGACCGTCGTGCCTTTGCGCATGCTGCCGGTAATAGCCCAAACGATGGAGCGGAATACTCTGCCGCCGTCGAGGGGAAAGCCGGGGAGCAAGTTGAATACGGCTAGTCCGCCGTTTATGAAGGCCAGTTGCGTGATGAGGAATTGTGCGGGCACGTCGAGCGGCAAGATGAAGCTCAAGACCAAAAAGATGATGGCGAGGAGCAGGCTGCTCGCGGGCCCCACCACGGCGATGAAAAACTCGTCACTGGGCCGTCGCGGCTCGGACTTGAGCACGGCGGCGCCGCCAAAGATGAAGAGCGTGATACTGTCTACCTTCATGCCGCGAGCGAGCGCCATGAAAGAGTGGGCAAACTCGTGAAAGAGCACCGAACCGAAAATCAGCAGCGCGGCCGAGCTTCCCACTACCCAATACGTCAAATCGGTCCAGCCGGGATATCCGACCGGAAACAGAGTGCGCGGCAGCGACCATGCGATGAGAAAGAACGCAAAGAACCACGTGTAATGCACGCGCACCGAAATGCCCGCCAATCGAAAGAGCGTCAGTGCCCCTTGGGTCATTGAGTTCCTGCCTCTGCTGCGCGAGTCTCTTTAATCCCACTGTACCGCAACTCTTGCATCAGAGAAGAACATAGCCATCTGGAAAATCGAGGAGCGTAGACGGAATGGTCAACAGCAGACAGGAAAAAGGGTTATTTCCGTCATACAAGGCTATTGGTCAAGTTGGAGTAAACGATGCCTACAGACTCAACCCACGGTTGAGTTAGCTGAATCATAGTGGCGACGAAGACACAGGTTTCAAACCTGTGCTACCGAACATATTCATGTAATGAGGGAGGTACCCTTGCGATTGTGCTGGCACCGTTTAATCGGAGACCTGCATGCTCCACCTGTTCAGGGCTCAACCGAAACCGCGAGGTACCGGAATTTTCCGTACTGTTCCTGAGTGAAGTTCCAGAAGTCTTTCCAGTGCATTTCATAAGTGCCGCCCAGATCCACTTTCGCTTCACCCTCAATGGGGAGGCCATTCTTTAGCCACTCAAGTGTGCCTGTTAGCTTTCTACCTTCGTGAATTCGAAAGTTTATGTCATTTGTCTTTTTCCTTCCACGGTTTGCATCCCATAGGAGTGGGCAGTTAGTTAGCAGTATGGCAACACCGCCTCTAGCTGGGTGATCATCGTCCTGCACCAAACATTCGAGTCTTTCCACGTCTAGGGTGAAGCGATTCCGCACAACGTCTGTCGCTGCATGCTCTTTCAGGCGAAAATCCTCACCGTCATATTTCAGTTCCAGCATTGTGCTAAAGTACTTTAGTTCGATAGCTACTTGCTCGTTTGGCAGCCAGATATCGAGATACATCGGCTTCTGTCCTTCAATTCGTACCGGATGCTCCAAGCGAATTCGGCATTCAGGCATCACTTCGTGAATATGCCATGCGAGGGCGTGCTGAAAATCTGCTTCCGAATGAAAGACTGGGCGATACGCGGAAAGGGACGCCATAAGTTTATGTATATCAAGCATGTACAGCTTTATCCATCAGTAGGGACTAGTAGAGGGAATGAAGAGGTCCCATGGACCCAAACGTGCGCCTGAACGCCGCAACTACAGCTGCTTGAGCAGATTCGCCATTTCGATTGCGGCCATGGCGGCGTCGAAACCTTTGTTGCCAAGCTTGGTGCCCGCGCGCTCCATGGCTTGTTCGAGGGATTCCGCCACGATCAGGCCGTTGATAATGGGGATATCGGCGGCAAGTGCAACGTGGGCGATGCCGCCGGCCGCGCCGCCAGCGACGTGCTCGAAGTGCAGGGTCGCGCCGCGAATAACGACGCCTAAGCAAATGATGGCGCTGTAGCTGCCCTTCGCGGCCAGACGCTGGGCCGTAATCGGGATCTCCAGCGAGCCGGGCACGCGCGCGACGTCAATGGCGTCTTCCTTCACGCCATGGCGGGTCAGGCCGTCCACGGCGCCTTGGACAAGCCGGTCTACGAATAACTCGTTGAAGCGCGCCGCCACGATTGCGAAGCGGTGGTCTCCACCCTCGAGCGTGCCTTCTATCGTACGTGCCACAGGCGCATTCACTCCGTGTCTTGCGTAGCAAACGAAAGATCGTGTCCCAGTCTATCACGTTTTGTTTGCAGATAGCGTAGGTTTTCGCTATTTGGTTGCACGCTGAGGGGCACGCGCTCGACCATTTCCAGGCCGTAGATGCTCAGCGCCGCCGCTTTGATAGGACTGTTCGTGAGCAAGCGCACCTTGAATGCGCCGAGGTCTTTGAGCACCTGGCAACCGAAGCCGTAGTTGCGCTGGTCCGCGCCCAGGCCGAGGCGATGATTCGCCTCTACGGTATCCAAACCGCCATCCTGCAATTCGTATGCGCGCATCTTGTTCATCAGCCCGATGCCGCGACCCTCCTGATTCAGGTAGAGGATTACGCCCGTGCCTTCTTCCTGCACCATCTTCATGGCGAGGCGCAGTTGCATACCGCAATCGCAGCGTAAGGATCCGAGCGCGTCGCCTGTGGCGCATTGCGAATGGACGCGCACCAGCACCGGTTCTTCGGGCGTGATCGTGCCCACCACGAGCGCGATCCCTTCTTGCCAATCCGCGGTGCTCTCGTAGGCCAGTGCCGTAAACTCCCCATAGTCCGTGGGAATACGGCTGCGGGCCACGCGGCGTGCAATCGTTTCTGTGCGGTAGCGGTACTCGATGAGGCTGGCAATGCTGATGATCTTAATGCCGTGTCTGGCTGCGAACTCTTCTAGTTGCGGCAGCCGCATCATCTTGCCGTCTTCGTCCATAATCTCGCAGACTACTGCTCCTGGATAGAGGTCGGCAAGCTTGGCCAGGTCAATGCTCGCCTCAGTGTGGCCGGCGCGCACCAGCACGCCGCCATCGCAAGCGCGCAAGGGAAATGTGTGGCCAGGCATTATGAGGTCGCTGGGTGTGGTATTGGGGTCCACCAACGCCTTGACGGTCTTAGCGCGGTCTGAGGCGGAGATGCCGCTGGCTACGCCATGCCGCGACTCCACAGAAACAGTGAACGCCGTGCCGTACATGGTGTTATTATTCGACACCATGAGTGGGATGCGCAGTTCATCCAGGCGCTGGCCGGTGAGGGGCGTGCAAATGAGGCCGCGCCCATACTTCGCCATGAAGTTGACCTTCTCGGGCGTGATCCTCTCCGCCGGAACGCAAAGATCGCCTTCATTCTCGCGGTCTTTATCATCGATGATGATGACGAAATTCCCGCGGCGAAACTCCTCGACGGCCTCTTCAATCGTTGCCAGTGGCATGCGCATGGCCTCTCTGCTAATTCATCCAGTGCTTGAAGTGTTACAGCGCGGTCGGACTGTCTTAGCCGCTGTTAAGTATCCTCGACTCGTGCGCCGCGTCACGCTAAGGCGTCAATTTCCGCAGCAATTAGGGCAAGCGTGTTGCTCTCACCCTACGGTACCTATCGCGGTATCAGTTCCGGCATAGCGATTATCGCCATGCCCGCCGCTCCAAGGCCACCCATCCGCAGCGTCAGTTCATGCTTTAGGCGCAGCCCCAGCTCTCGCAGATCGGTCTTCGTTGCCGGCGCGCCGTACCCTTCGCTGCCCACTTTCAACAAGGCTTTGGCTTGGCGCTCCGTGAAGCCCGCGGCAATAGGGGTTTCAAACGCCTTGTGGGTGTCGAAAACTGCCATCAGATCTGCTCCCCCGCATAGCTTGCCCAAATCACTGCTAATCCTGATTCAGTTGCAGTAAGCGCTCAACGTACTTCGCAAACAGGTCAACTTCCAGATTTACACGGGCGCCAAGCGGCTTGCGGGTTAGATTTGTGTGCTCCTTTGTATATTGTACCAGGGAGACGGCAAATGCCTGCGATTCTAGCGCAGTAACGGTAAGACTAACACCATCCACCGCAATCGAGCCCTTCACGACCACGTAGCGGAGCACCTCCGGTGGCGCGCTGAAGCGCATTACAACCGAATCACCCACTGGGGCGTGTTCCAGAATTGTGCCGGTGGCGTCAACGTGTCCTTGCACCACGTGACCTCCCAGGCTGTCGCCCACGCGTAACGCGGGCTCTAGGTTTACTTTGTCACCGGCAGAGAGTTCGCCCAGGGACGTGCGTGAAAGGGTCTCCGGCGTGAGTTGGAAGGCAAATGCGGGCGGCCGGAGCGTCGCGACCGTGAGACAGGTACCATTTACGGCAACACTCTCACCATGGCTGAGGGTATCCGCGATCCCCCGGGCCGCAATCTCCAATCGTGCGCCATCAGGCGTCACTTCCACATTATTGACTGTGCCAAGCGCTTTGATAATGCCGGTAAACATGCTGGCCCCCTGTGCACTTTATTTGATTATACCGGCATGCGGCGACACTGAGCGCGATCCGCTAGTCGAGATCAGCACCTCTGAGATAGGCCGTCAAGAGCACATCGGGGCCAATCCGTCTGACAGATGAAAAGTGGAACCGCCGCGCTTTGCCTAGGACGCTACCGTCTCGGCCGGCGAGCAGTGACGGTACATCATCACTGCCAACCAGGAGTGGCGCCACAAACACGAGCAGTTTTTGCACACAATCAGCAATTAGGAATGAGCCGGCCAAAGTTGGGCCCCCCTCCAGCAGCACTGAGCGGACGCCTTCTGCCCCAAGCTTCCGCAAGAACTCCGGCAGGTCCACACGCCCTTCTTTGGGCGGCAGCAACCAAACGGTTGCGCCACGGGCGCTATACTCCCCCAGCCGATCAGCCGCTACCGCGTCTGTCGTAACTATCGTAGTCCGGCCGGGGAGATCCGGGTCAAGAATCCGAGCACTCAGCGGCGTTCTGCCCCGGCTATCGAGAATATAGCGCCGAGGGTGGCGGACGTCCGAGCGCGCGAGACGCGTCGTCAAGCGCGGATCGTCGGCAATGACCGTATTCACGCCGACGACTATGGCATCGCTGCGATCGCGCAGTTCGTGTACATGGGTGCGCGCCGCTTCACCGGTCAAGTAGATTGATTCACTGTCGCCCGTCGCCACCTTGCCGTCAAGGCTCATAGCCATCTTCAAGGTGACGAATGGCAAGCCGGTTTGGACGCTGTGGAGATACGCCTCGTGGCAGCACCGGGCCTGCGGCTCACTGATGCCAACGCTCACCCCGATACCGGCGTCCCGCAGACGCTCCACACCCCGTCCATTGACCCGCGGATGGGGGTCGAGAACGCCAATGCTCACGTGCAGAATGCCGGCGGCAATGATGGCATCCGTACAGGGTGGCGTGCGGCCCTGAAAGGCGCAGGGCTCAAGGGTCACGTAGAGTTCGGCGCCCTTGGCGGCAGCACCGGCTTGGCTGAGTGCCACCACTTCGGCATGTGCTTGGCCGGGCGGCTGCGTGGCGCCCTCGCCGACCACAACGCCGTCCCGCACGACAATAGCGCCGACCGCCGGGTTAGGCGACGTGCGTCCCTGCGCCCGGTCTGCCAACTTGAGTGCCCGTGTCATGTAGCGTGTAGACATGATGGAAGACTACGGAGACTCAGGCGCAGTTATCGGAACCACAGCAGAATCCGGAATGAGACCGGATTCTTTATAAACGTCACCGCCAAGCACCTTGGTCACTTGACCCTCGGAGGCCCACGGCACGTCTTCTTTCCAGTACTGGAAAGCGGCCCGCTGCCCGCGGACAACAACCACGTTGCCAAATTCCTTGATACCCATCGGCAAGCCATAGTGCAGGAGCCAATTTGGATTCGTCAGGTAGGTTGTGCGCAATGCCTGGCGGGCGGCGCTCATAGCCTCACTATCGTCAGACTGCGCATTGAAGACTACGTTGAAGTGGTTCTCAACGATGCCGCCGGATCCCTCGAACGGCCTGCCGTCATCGCTCGACCAGTCAAAGCTGGGCGGGATCTGCTTCTTTACCTCCAAATGATCATCAAAGCCGTTTGCCGAAAGGATGTCAAAGACATTGGCAATATTCATGCGGCCTGCGGCGGGATCCCATTGCAACAAGACGCCCTGGGTCGCTTGGTAGACGAACGGACCTTCCTGGTATGGTTGCGAAGCGGGGTAGCCCAGCGCCGCCACGCCGCCCAACGCAATGAATTGCGTATAGCACGGGCACAGCGTGTCATCCACGATAGAGTATCCAAAGGATATAGGGCGATCACCGCGCGCCTGTGTATAGAAGTGGCCGCCGGCAATCCCGTAGTCTTCAACTTGACCGATGATGTCAGCTTCCGAGGCCGGGGCAGAGACGGCTACGGCAATGCCGGTGTCGACAGCCAGCCTTGGGGCGACCGGTTCAGCGCTCGTTGGGTTGTACTCAATCAAGAATACCGGTGAGCCACCCACAAAGAAATAGTCGGCCGGATCTCCACCGAAAAGCGAAAAGTGACGGCTGGCTTTCCCCAAGTTTAGCAGCCAGTCATTGCCGGTCTGCTGCAAGGTGAGCTCGTTACCATACATGTCAAGTAACCGAGCGGTCCCCGCGCTACGCTGCACTGCAACCCAAACGTCATCAGAACCGGAATTCCACAGCACAAAGGTGCGTTCGATACCGCGATCGAAAGTCACCTGCTGCACGTGCCACTCGAAGCGTGGAGCATATTGGCGGGGATTCGGATTAAAGGTGCCGTCCGGATCAATCGTCTGATTGGGACGGTCTAGCGTGTGCAGCCGAATATTTGAAGCGTGGGACATGTATCGTGCCGCCATGCGATAGGCGCAAGCAGCGGGCCGCAGGCGGCCTGTGTCCGCATTGACGAGATCATTGTGAAAGCGCGCCAATCCCCAAAGCTCATCGGGGGGTGGGGGCGGGTCATCGCTCATGGCGTGCCAGAAGACCGTATCCCAGCCCGCGGCAAACGCAAGCGCATACGCTTGAACCAAGGCCGCCGCCTGCTCTTGCATCGTGATCCGGAAACCATCGTTCCTGGCCGCGGCATCCCATCCAACAGCCTGCGTGTCATCGTATGACACGCAGGCTGTTTCCGTTATCCACCATTCGAAGCGATTGGGGTCAATGCCCGCGGCAGCGAGCTTGTCCCTTACGCTTGTTCGATCAGGCGGACGCACCGACCACGGAATGTTGCCGGCGTATCTATCGTAGAGATCATGCGGATTGCGGTAGATATTCATAGCAAAGATGTCGAAGTAGTAGTTGTTCGCCGCTGCTTCCGGATCGGCGGCGAGGGCAGCAAAAAGCTCTTCTAACCATGGGAGAGACTGTTCGCCGCCCTCATGCAAGTCGTGATGGTAACTATAGGGCGCGAGAATGATCTTGGCATTGGGATTAGCGAATTTGGCTACCTGGTAGGCTACCTTTAGCACTTCCTTGTATTCGGCCGCAGTGCCTACAAACGTATTGTAGATAGCGTTCGCGCCCCCGGGCGAAATCTCGACCTCATTCCAGATTGCCCAATGATCGATCTTGTCTTTGTAGTGGCCGACGATTACCCTAACGAAGTGTCCCCACTTTGCAAGGTCCGGCTTGCTGCGCACACCGTCAGCGGGATTGAGTTGGGCAAACGGAGGCGTATTCTTTAGAAGACCGTAAATGTTGAGGCCGTTAGCAAGTTCGCGGTCTAGGGTGCCGGGGCCAAGATAGAATTGATGCGTGAGCTTCTGATAGTTGCCCTCTTCTTCCTCAACCTGGCTCCACTCGAAAACAAAGCGCGACCACTTTGCACCGAGGTTTTTGGCAATCTCAGTAGCGCGGAATGACTCGTTCACACCGAAGCTCTCATCCGCGACGCTTGCTGGGTTCAACGGTGCCTTGCAGTCTGCCCACTGCCAGGTTTTCGTTTCGGAACTCTGGGCGGGAGTTGCCGCCGCAACCTGACCGGGCAACGCGGTAAACAGCACAATCCACGCCACTACGGCGGCGGCTATGCGATATGCAGGCAGAATCCGGTTCACGCCTAACCGCTCTTTCGCTGCGTGCTACTCATCGAAGTCTGACTGTGATTTCCGCGCAGGACTCTCGCCATGGTAGAAATGTTCACAAAAGCTAAAGCTTTGTGAGCGAAGCAATGATACGGCACCGCGGTTGAAGGGGTCAAGGCAAAGACCGGTGTGCCAGTAGCGCAAAGGTATGCGGGCTGGAAGCTAGCTGGATGGCGGCGAAGGTCTTTGGTGGAGTGGCCGACACACTTGACTGCGCGTAGAGATAGAACCAATGTTGAACACAATTTGGGACGCGCCACCCTAAACCACGGGCGACTGCGTGTATGCGCAGCCGGAAAGGCTGCCGAGGGCCTAGACGGCGGCCAAGGCACGGAATTGGTTGACAATGCCGGGCAATAGCTCCAGCACGCGCTCGATCTCTTCCGCCGTGTTTCCGTAACCGACGCTCAGGCGCAACGCGCCCCGGGCCCGGTGCGGCGGAATGCCCATTGCTTGCAGCACGTGCGAGGGCTCCAGCGAGGTGGCGGAGCAGGCTGAACCGGCGGAGGCGCATATGTCATGTAAATCGAGGTTGAGAAGAATGCTCTCGCCTTCAATGTTGGCAAACGTGACGCTGGCGACATGCGGCAGCCGCTGGGTCGGATGACCGGTGCGTTCGGCAATCTCGATCCGCTCGCAGATGCCGTCAGTTAAGCGGTCGCGCAACGCTTGGCAATGTGCGCTCCGTTCGTCGCGGTCCGTTTGGGACAGCGTGAGTGCTTTCGCCATGCCGATGACGTAGGGCACGTTCTCCGTGCCGGAGCGCCGGTTGCGCTCCTGTCCGCCGCCCTGGACCAAGGGGATGAGCGGTGTGCCGCGGCGCATGTAGAGCGCGCCAATGCCTTTGGGCCCATAGAACTTATGTGCGGCAATAGACATGAGGTCTATGTCCAGCTCTTCCACGTCCAATTCCATGCATCCGGCGGCTTGCACCGCGTCGGTGTGTACTATGATGTCCGCATTCTGTTCCCGGGCCAGAGCCACGGCTTCTTGCAGCGGTTGAACTGTGCCGACCTCGTTGTTGGCAAGCATAATACTGAGCAGGATAGTGTCCGGACGAACCGCAGCGCGCAGGGCATCCAAGTCTACGCTACCGAATTCGTCTACCGGCAGATACGTGACCTCGAACCCTTCCTGCTCAAGCCGATGGCACGTGTGCAACACCGCATGGTGTTCGATCTGGGTAGTGATGATGTGCATGCCTTCATCGCGCCGGGCATACGCCGCGCCTTTCAGGGCGAGGTTTGCCCCCTCGCTGCCGCTGCCCGTGAAGACGATCTCGTTAGGACTGCATAAGAAAACGTCGGCAATATCCTCCCGCGCCTCTTCCAACGCCTGCTTGGCACGGCGCGCGATACTGTAGATGCCGGACGGATTGCCCCACTGCTCGGTGAGAAACGGCAGCATAGCGTCCAGTGCTGCCGGGTCAACCGGCGTGGTGGCGGCATGGTCGAGATAGATCAGGTCGCTCATCAGGAAGACTACCTAGCGTGAATTGGTAGCGAATCGTTGTTACATTTTCCCGAACTCGTGATCTTTACGCTCTTTTCTCGTGACTACAACTATTGCCATCACGAGCTACAATAATATCAATCACCATTGTTCAAGTATAATACTGCGAAATACTGCTGCCAACCCAAACACAATCGCGAAGAAGCTATCTGGAGACAACGGCATGTCCGAATCGACCACACCCGCACAGTATGCGCCTCTAACGCACGTGCGCCAAGTATACGACCAAACCGTTCCCACACACGACTACGCTGCCATTGGGCAGGCGGGTTTCACGCAATGGCAAGCTGCGCTACGAGCCAAGGTGGCGACACTGCTTGGCGGCTTCAACTGGCCGCGGGGTGATCTCGCGCCGCAGGTGCTCGCTACTGTTGAGAAAGATGGCTACCTCCAGCAGAAGGTCGAAATAACGAGTGAGCCCGGCGTCCGCCTGCCTTTCTATGTGCTAACGCCGCAAACGGGGCAAGCACCCTATCCCGCCGTGATTGCGCTGCACGGTCACGGGTCCGGCGTGCAGGAGGTCATCGGCGAGCCGCAGGACGAGCACGTAGCGGCGCACATCAGAAACTGCAACCATGACTACGGCCGCCAGCTTGCCCAGCAGGGCTTTCTCGTGCTTGCGCCGGAGCAGCGCGCGTTCGGCGAACGCCGCGAAATGGAGGACGTGGCGCAGTCGCCGGGCCAATCCTCATGCCGCCAGGCGAGCATGAATGCGCTAATGCTCGGCCGCACCATGGTTGGCATGCGCGTGTGGGACGTCATGCGCGTAATCGACTATGCGGAGCAATATACCGGCCAAACCGGTCTTGCCAACCTCGAAACGCTGGCATGCGTGGGCCTTTCCGGCGGCGGCACGGTAACGACCTTCGCCACGGCGATGGATGCCCGCATCACAACGGCGGTCATAAGCGGTTACTTCTGCACGTGGCAGTGGTCGATCATGGCGATGCGCCACTGCGAGGACAACTACATCCCAGGCATTCTGCAGCACGCGGAGATGGCCGACGTCGGTGCGCTCATCGCCCCCCGTCCGCTGCTCATCGAAGCGGGCACGGAAGACCCGATCTTCCCGCTCCCCGGTGTGCACGATGCGCATGAGAAGCTCGCGAAGGTCTACGCGCTGCTCGATGCGCGGGATCGGCTGGCGCTTGACGTCTTTGAAGGCGAACACCAGTGGCACGGTACGCTGGCGGTGGACTGGCTAAGGCGCTGGCTGTAGGAAATGCGGGCACGACAGGAAGACTGGAATGGTTTTGTGACTCTTCTCTGCCGAACGCGCCTTGCGTCAACCGTTGGTACTTCGACAGGCTCAGCACGAACGGTTGCGGCACCGTCCCGTGCTTTCCCAGTGGGGCGCCGTCCCGTGCTTTCCCAGTGGGGTGCTGCCCATGCTTTCTCAGTGGGGCACCGTCTCCTGCTTTCCCAATGAAGAAGAGTTGAGGCGTTGTCCAAACCGCTCAGTGCTTGTCTGAATCCGGCGCGGCGAGTTCCTGGGAGCGGCGGTACGCCGCCATGACTGCATCTTGCAACGCCGCGCGCACGCCGCCTTGCTCCAAAGCCTGCAGGCCCTCAGCCGTGGTGCCACCCGGAGAAGTGACCAGATTGCGGAGTTCGGCAAGGTGTCTCTCTTCGTTCTGCGCCATCAGCGCTGACCCTTTTACCGTCTGCACGATGAGCGCCGCAGCCGTTTCCCTGGGTAGGCCGACACGCACTGCGCCGTCAATGAGGGCTTCGATTAGCAGAAAGACGAATCCCGGGCCGCTACCGTTTACGGCGGTCGCCATGTCCAGATAATGCTCGTCCGGTACGAACAGCTCCAGACCCGCAGCTCGAAAGAGCGCCTGCGCTTGGGCATGTTGCTCCGGTGTTGTGTCGGCAGTAGCCGTCCACACCGTTGCGGCTTCCCCAATCGTCGCCAGAATGCTGGGCATGGCGCGCACGCTGCGCCGGTGTTCCAAGAGCGACGTGATCGTGTCCAGTGGAACGCCCGCCATAATGGAGACCGCGAGCGCATCCTGCGATAGCGCATCCCGCAGCGGTGGCAGCGCTTCCTTGATCTGCTGCGGTTTCACGGCGAGAATGGCGACATCGGCTCCCGCCACTACCGCGGCATTATCTTCGTCCACGTTGACGCCGTGTGTTTCTGCGAGATGCGCGCGGCGACTCGCCATGGGCTCACCGACCGCAATCGCGTCCGCACGGCACACGTCTTGGGCGATTGCGGCAGCCAAGAGCGCCTCGCCCATCGCCCCGCCACCGACGACTGCTAGCTTTCGAATCATAGCTCTTCCCTTTCAGACGGTTCTATCAGCCACGTCACGCCATCCCATCGGAGCGTCACGTAGCCGCGAGTTGGAGGCCGGACAACCTTAATTCCCCGTGCCCTCCACTGGGCGTCACTTTCATCCAGCCACGGTTCATCCAACAATAGCAAGCGCGGCTGCAACGTTGCTATGAAGTGCGCCAGCCGGGCCGGCGTGATTGCGCCTTGCACGATGAGCACTTCAACCGGCTGCATATGCTGTACGGTTGCATTTGCTTGTATGATAGCAAGTTGCTGGCTGCCAAATCGGACAAGCTTCGTCTCCGGTGCGCTTCCGGCATTGATTTGAACATCGTCTGTAGTGCTTAGCGCGATGCGATACTGATCTCCAAAAGGCAAACGGTCTTTCGCGGCCGGTGATTGCAATACCCACTGTTCCCCTTCATGCAGCAAGGCGCTCGAGATGGTATCCCGAGGCGGCAACGTCCCGCTACCGCCGATCCAGAGCGCGCGGTTGCGCTGCCAGATGGGCAGCAAGCGGTCCAAGTCATAGCGGCTGGGCGGCTCACGATAGCCGATGAGCAGCGGCTGACGGTGCGGGGTCTCGATGAGGACGGCGCTGCCCAGGGAACGTTCGAGCAATGTCACGCTGGGTTGACGGCCCAGCTCCGCCGCCATGCTGCCCCACATTACGAGCAGGATGCTGCCAACCGTGCCGAGACTGAAGATTGTGGTCCAGGAAATAGGAACACTCCCGATGCGGCGGGGCCCAGCGGGTCGCTGCACCCTGCGGCTCGTCCAGACCACTATCAGCACCGTCAGCACCGTGGCGAGCAGGGCCGGAAGCAACCCGCCTGCGGCAATAGTAAACGACGGCCAGCGGCTGACCTCCGTCGCGATGCGAATAAAGGCCTCCATAGGCAGGTAGGCGCTCCATGCCAAGACCTGACCGGTAGCGGTGTGGACAAGGCCCACTGCCGTTGCCACAGCGCCACTGAGCATGATCCACGGAATGAGCGGCAGGGCCAGGATGTTGCTCACGAGAAAGAACGGCGACACCCGACCGAATACGTATATTAACAAGGGAAGAACAAAGAGCTGCGCGGCAAGCGTGGGCGCGACAATCGCCGCTAGCGGCGACGGGAGCCAGCGCAGCCGACTATGCAGCGGCTCCGATAGCACGAGCAGCCCGGCTGTTGCAGCCACTGAAAGCTGAAAGCCCACGTCCCACAGGATACTTGGGTCCCAGGCAGTCATGGCTACCGCTGCCAGAGAAAGCGCCGACCAGGGGTCGCGGTCGCGTCCCAATGTGGCGGCGAAGAGCAGCAGAATTGCCATGATCGCGGCGCGCACTACCGCCGGGTTCGCGCCGACCAAGATCGTATAGAGCACTACACCGCCCATGCTCAGCCAGAGTGCCCGTCTGCCAAGGAGACGGCGCGTAATGCTCTCTAGCATGATGGCGACGATGGTCATGTTGAAACCGGAAATGGCGATGAGATGCGTTGTGCCGGAGAGATCGAACGCCTGCCGCAGCGTGGCGGGTATGCCCGCGCGTGCGCCGAGCAGAATCCCCTGGAGCAACGGCGCGTGGGGACGCGGCAGGATCTCTTCCATAGTGGCGAGAAGCCACTCCTTCACCCCGTAGAGCGCGCGCAAGATCGGCTGGCCGCGTTCGCCCGGCACAAACTCCACCCGCGGAAATGCCAGCAATGCCTGAATGCCCAACCGCTCCAAGTAGCGCTGGTACCCAGGACTATTGACGCTCTCCACTGCTTCCAGCCGCCCGGCTACCTCCCACGCCATGCCGTAGCGCGCCGGGAACCTGGGAGATAGCGTCACCCAAACCCGGCCGGACACCGGCTGCCAGGTGTCGCCTATCCGCAGGGCCTCCGCGCGAAACTTCACCCGGGTGCTGCGGTCTGAGCGCAGCGGCTCGGATGCCACCCAGCCGCGGATGGTGACAGTCTGTTCGAGATAGGGTTCCAACGGATTGGCAGCAGTTGCAGTCGCCGTGCCATGGTAGCGACTCATGCCCAGCGCAGCGGCAACGAGGATCAGAGCGCCCAGCGCAATGGTGCGGGTACCGGCGACTGCCAAACCGAGGCCGCTCACCAGCAAGAGCGCAAGCACCACCAACGGAAACGGCGGCAAGAGAGTCCCCAGTACGATGCCGACAAGAAACGCCGGCCCCAAGATTCGAGTCATTGCTGGACTATCCTATATGTGAGGCGCTCTGCGGGCAAGAAGAGAGTTTGGTTGGGGCACTTTGACACTATGGAAGGATCCAAGACTAGCTGCCACTGAACCGGACAGTAGCAAAATCAGGCCCATACGTTATTTGGCAAACAACGAAATGTGCAGGAATCAGATCAGGAGAATCGGATCGTAGAATGTCTCAAGTGTAGCCGTGAGGAAGTGTGGAAATTTAGACATCAGCAGAGATGTCCGGATCTAACAGTTGCTCTTGGAACTGCAATTTGGCATTCATCCAACTTGCTTCAGCTTGACCCCTTTTATGACGTGCCAAATCACGGCGTTGACGGACTTCTGTAATGATTGAGGCTTGGACTTCCCTGCTTGGAACCGGAATTCTGAGATTCGCCACATCCTCGCTTGCAAGGCGAGGATGTGTGTTACCAGTCACCATGTGAGTGGTCTGCGCGAGGACAAGTCGACTACGCAAGATAACCGCCAAGTATTCTGGAAGCAGCAAATTGAAGTCCTTTACCCTAAGGACATGGAATTCAGTCGAGCAACAACCATCCTCCTCTGCGCAATATACTTTGTTGAGATACGGCCGTAAACGGGCAAATAGAACATCATCTGGCCGAAAGATAAAACAGGCACCTCGTGCGGTTTCTATGGAATCAGTGATTTCTCCTGTGTCGCTCTGAATGCTTGCAAGGCCAAGGTAGTTATCTATGGGTGTCCTGATTTGGTTGCGCTCGAAACTGGCTACCTCTGCCAGGGAGAGGACTGTCATCTTCGTAAAGTCCGCGCTGAGTCGATCTAAGGTCAGCATTCGCTCCGGGTGATAGTAATCCGGGTCAAGCCGCCCTTGGTCACGCGATTGTTCATGACGAACCGCAAAGACTCGGCGTGAGTCTTTGGGCGGTGAGTCAATGTTAAGCGCACCTAGAAGAAAACCGTCAATGCCAGCCAGCAGGTCTCTTGCTGCTGACAGGTTTGCATTTCGCTCTTCTCGAGCTTTATCTAGGAAAACTCTGAACAAGTCCCTGGCATAGTATCATAGCAAGAAAGCAGGATACGGTGAGGAGCTGGGTAATGGAGCAACCGACGTTTGCCGACTTGGAGTACGCGCAGAAGAAGCGCAAGACGCGCCGGGAGAAGTTCTTGGAGCGGATGGACGCGCTGCTCCCGTGGGCGGAGATGGAGGCGCGCATTGCGCCGTACTATCCCAAGCCAGGGCGGGGGCGGCGGCCGTATCCCTTGTCGGTAATGCTGCGGATACACTGCGTGCAGTTGTTCTACAACCTGAGCGATCCTGGGATGGAGGACATGCTGTACGAGGTAGAACCGGTGCGGCGGTTCGTGGGGCTGCGGCTGTCAGAGGCGCTGCCGGACGAGACGACTATTCTGCACTTTCGGCATTTGCTGGAGAAGCACCGGTTAGGAGAGGGGTTGTTGGCGGAGATCAACGCGCATTTGGCAGGTCGGGGCTTGCGGCTGCGAGCGGGGACGGTAGTGGACGCGACCATCATCGCGGCGCCGACATCGACGAAGAACCGAGAGGGGGAGCGAGACCCGGCGATGCGGCAGGTGAAGAAGGGGAACCAGTATTACTTTGGGATGAAGCTGCACATCGGCGTCGACGCACAGACGGGGCTCGTGCATAGCTTCACCACCACATCGGCCAACGTGCACGACGTAACGCAAGCGGCGGCGTTGCTGCACGGCGCAGAGCAGCAGGTGTGGGGAGACGCCGGGTACGTGGGGGTGCAGAAGCGACCGGAGCATCAGGGGCGCGCCGTAGCGTGGCAGGTGGCGCTCAAGCCGGGGCTGCGGCGGAAACTGGCGCCTGAGAGCGCGGCGGCGCTGGCAGAGCAGCGCAAAGCATCGGTTAGGGCCAAAGTAGAGCATCCGTTCCTGTGGGTGAAGCGGCACTTCGGCTACGCCACGGTGCGCTACCGGGGTCTGTCCAAGAACAGGCAACGGCTGGCGTTGCTGCTGGGGCTGACCAATGTGATGACGGCCGCACGCCAGTTGGCAACATGACACGGGAGCAGTGCGCCCAAAACACGGCCAGGAGCGTATTGCGCTTCCAACGGGACCGCATCAAAGCCAAAACAGCCCCTCCCACATGCCAAGACACACCTCAAACCACCCCACAATCCCGCACATACCCATAAACCGATGCATATCCCGACTTGCTCAGACCTTTCCTAGGTTGCAAAGTAGCTTTTCTTGAGCCCGTAACGACTCCGGCAAAGGAACACGTAAATCTCGAATGGCACCGTAGTCGAGTGCAGACCGCGTGCCTCCTGACACGGGGTGGTTTGAGAGTTCAAGTCCAGCTGGGCAATTCAGCCAGGCAGAGAGGAATTCCGGCAAGCAACGTCGAGTATCAATCCTCAAGCGAACGACATGCTGATTGATGTTAGCAGGAAGATTGTTTTCTCGAACAACCGCTGCTGATCCCACTCTACCGGTAATAGTCATCAGGACGTCACCTGATGCAAGCTGAGAACGACGAAGACTGCCCTCATGAACGGCGTCAGTGATATACTTCACATTTTCTTCTAAGATTTCACCATCTTGAACATTCAAGATTCGTAGAAACTTGACTCCCGTGCTAGTGTAAAGTGAAGAGTCACTTCGTCTGGGCGTCGCGCCGCTCGCGATCGAGACCAAGACCTCACCTAACTTCGGTTTGGGTATTGGGGTTGAATCTATTCGAGAGCGCAGTCGTTCGTGATCAAAATGGAATTTCGCGTCCAACCGTCCCTGGGTGCTGCCCCGCCTAAGCGCAAATGCTTTTGCTTCTGCTGCCTTAGCGGGGCCTATACGAAAAAAGGTGTCGGGTCCTGCTGGAATGCACGCCACTGAGCAACGAGGCCTGTATTGGGGATAATTTCTCGACGGCGCTCACTCCATGCGGGCTCCTCCGGATTTGTATTGCTCCACTCGTAGAAAACCCGATAGTCGAATAGGTCACAGCTTTGCCGTTCAATCATCGTCTTGCCTGGCACTTCTTTCTCCACTGTCACTTTAAAGGTCTTACGACCAGTTGCGTCGTAGCCGATGTTTTCAGCAAGGGCCATGAATATAGCAACGTCTTCGGGTACCGTCTCGCCAACGTGAAGTCGACGCAGGAACACAATACTTGACTTCACACCAGCGTCATAGTGCTGAAAGGCGAAGTCGGGAAGGCTAACAACTGCCAAGATTTGAAAGTGGGCGAGCAGCCAATGACGCACCCCCAGGAGGGAGGAGTTCGTTAGAATTCCATCGGGTAGCACTACTGCAGCGCGGCCAAGACCTGGCTTGAGAAAAGTGTGAATGCGCTCTAGGAACACAATTTCCGTTCTAATGCTTGCGCGCTCCCTTACAGCTCTTGCCCCACCTTTCGCTCCAATTTCAACATCAGTCCCTGTTACTTCAGTGTATAGAGGCCATTGTTTGCTGAGGTAGTGGCGCAGTTCAAATTGCTCAATATAGGCGTCTCCCTTTTCTATACGCTTGATGACCGAACCAAAGGGTGGATTGGTGAGGATAAGGTCGAATTTCTCTTTGGTGATGCCGGAATTCTGTCCCTGAATTTCTTCAATGAAGTCAAGAGCGTCATGGCCGAGGATGTTAGTGTGTCCGTCATCGTGGATGATCATATTCATCTTGGCGACCCGCACAAGCGCATCATAAATGTCAATACCAAAAAGGTAGTTCTCCGCAAAGTCGTGCCAGAATCGGAAGTGGTCGACGGTGTCAGTTTCGTAGTACTCAGTGGCCTCGCGACGAATATGATCAAGGGCGTAAAGCAAGAAGCCGCCAGACCCACAGGCGGGGTCGAGGATTTGGTCATCTCGTTTTGGGTCAATCATCTCCACAGCAAAGGCAATGAGTTCGCGGGGCGTGAAATATTGTCCAAAGTCACCTTTAAAGAAACCGCCCATGAATTCCTCAAATGCGACGCCCTTGGTGTCGAGTTCCGTACGGTCGAGCGAAATGCCCTCCAGGTGCTCCACGCACTGCGCGACGATAGCTGCGTCAACGTTGATGCGATCGGAGAACACGTCCGGCTCCCGTTCCTTTTCAGCGTCGTAGAGTTCGAAAATGCGGTCAGCAAGTTCGACGGCAGTCTCTCCATCGCGGCGTTGGAATGCGTACGGTTCGCCGTTCTTGCGCTCCAGTTTCTTTTCGTCACGGTGCTTGATGAAGACGAGCTTAGAGAACTCACCGAACGCCTCAATAGGGCTGCGGCGGCCACCCTCCCAAAGCGTTTGATGGCACTTGCGAATAGCGGCGCGCAACCCTTCACGCGGAACGGCGGCAAGGTCGCGGCCTTGTTCGTTCTTATAGAAGCGCCACTCAGCTAGATTGCCGTAGCGTATGGGAATGTCTGTGAGATGGTTCTTGTCGCGCTCACCAGGGGGGAAAGCGTCAAATCGCAATAGGCGTCGGGTCAGACCAGCAACAGCCCCACTGAATTGCGCCCCCAAGCTGGCGCGGTTGCCACACGATTGCTCTATAGATTGATTGAATTCAGTGTCAGACACGTCTGCACGTTTGCACTCAAAAACAAAATAGGGTTGCTTTAGTTCCTCGTCACTATAAATCACCAGGTCAGCAAAGTCGTTTGGCGTGCGACGAGGAACATTGACCTCAAAGCGAATCCGGTTTGGCGAATAGTCGTACTTATAAATCAACTCTGCCCACAATTCGGCCCGAACTTTCTCCTCTGGGTCGGCCCAACGATCGGAGTGGTCTGAATCAACATACTGAATACGCTGGTTCCTGCCTTCTCCGACGAGTAAAGCATGGCCATCTGCGAAGGCTTGTCTAACATAAGTCAACTCTTTTGAAAACTCTCTCATTGCTTTATCTCCTTAGTCATTTCCATTGCGTTTCTAGGGGGTGACAAGTACTTGACTTCCTATCACATTTGCGGAACCTTCACAGCTCGAATGCTATAATAGCATGGCCTGTATCCGCTATCGCTGGATCGTTTCAGAAGGCGCTCTCGGCGTCCGCAGCCTTGGCGTCTATCTGGCAACCAAGCCGCCGAATGCTTGTTAATCATTGACAAGACATAAGGGAGACCAATCCATGTCCGATGAAGCTGGAATTGTCCGTGTCCCGGCCGCGATAATCGAAGCCTTTGATACCGAAGCGCTGCGGACGGTCGGCATGCGGCCGGACGATGCGGCGCAGGTGGCGCAGTCGCTGGTGCACGCCGATCTCACCGGCGTCTTTACCCACGGCAGCAACTTTCTCCCGCTCTACGCCAATTGGATTCAGGTGGGATCTATCGATCCGACCGGCACACCGGAGGTGGTTTCGGACAGCGGGGCCACCGGACTCATCAGCGCGCGCAACGCCATGGGACAAGTGGCGGGCGTGCAGGCCATGGACCTGGCAATCGAGAAAGCCAAACAATTCGGCATCGGCGCGGTGGGCGTGCGCGAGAGCAACCACTTCGGCGCTGCGGCTTACTTCACCATGCGCGCTCTCGACCACGACGCCATCGGATTTTGTTCAACCAACGGCATTCAGGTAATGGCGCCCTACGGCGGCGTCACGCCCAGCTTGAGCAACACGCCCATCGCCTATGCGATTCCGGCAGCCACGGAACGCCCGCTCATGCTCGACATGGCCGTGAGCGTGGTCGCTGCGGGCAAGGTAGCGCTGGCCAGGCGCAAGAACGAGCCCATTCCCCCCGGCTGGGCCTTGACGGCCACCGGCGAACCCACAGAGGACCCCAGCTTGGCAAAGCTCATGGCGCCGGTGGGCGGTCCCAAGGGCTACGGCCTTGCCGTGGTGCTCGACGCGCTGTGCGGCGTGCTCACAGGGGCGCTCTTCGGCCAAGACGTGCGCCGGGGCGGTATCCCCAATACGCCGCAGGCCATGGGCCATTTCTTCATGGCGCTCGACATAGGCCACATGATGCCCGTGGACGAATTCAAGCAGCGCATGGACGTGCAGATCCGCCAGATGCGCACGTCGGAAAAAGCCAAGGGAGTCGAGCGCATTTACCTGCCCGGCGAAATCGAGCTAGAGCGCAAAGAACACTTCCTGCGCGACGGCATCGCCTTCGCAACCCAAATCGTCGAAGACCTGGACTCTATGGCAGAGACGTTCGGCATTCCTTCTCTGTCAGGGTGCCTCTAGTCTCATCGCCGGCCTAAGCCCCACGTGTGACGACAAGAGCTGACACATGATCAAGCTGCCTTAAAACGATACTTCTGGGACACAGCATTCGTGTGACCCAGAAGCAACCTCGAAAAAACGTCCATGCTCCAGCGTAGAGACCGCAGTGGTGAGCAGTCGCTCAAGCACGGACGCTTCTTCTACTTAGTTGAAAGCGCAGCAAGAGCGTTAGCTGCAAGCGCTGGAAGCTAGGAGACTAGCCGTAAACTTTCGTGCGCAATTCTCCTAATTCTGCCCATCGCTAATGCCGCTGATGCGCGTGTTGATAGTGTGCCAGCCAGAGGCGCCATTGGGCGCGGGTTCGAGCCGCGTCTCGTCTTGCAGACTACCGGCGCCGTCGGTAGCGCGCACCCGAATAGTGTAACCGGCCGCTACCGGTGGTTCCCACGTAGTTTTCCACTGCACCCACGAAAACGGGGTGAGCTCCTTGCCAAGTTCCGCCTCTATCCAGTTATCGCCCTCATCGATGCTGACTTCGACCCTGCTTATGCCGCGGTTGCCGGCAAAGGCGATGCCGCCGATCAAGACTTCCCGGTCCACCTTGACACTCACCGTGGCGCCGTTGTTCGGCGCGTCGATGCGGGACATCGTCTTAATGATGGCTTCATCGCTCCAGCCGCGCTGTTGCCAGAAGCCCTTGAAATCATGGTCTACCGGCTCGATCCGCGTCAGCCACTTCACGTTCTTCATGCCATAGATGTTCGGCACAACCAGGCGCGCCGGAAAACCGTGGTTGTTCGGCAGTATCGCGCCGTTCATGCGGAACGCCAAGAGCACGTTGGGGTCCTGCGCCTTTTCAAGCGGGATGCTCTCCTGGTAACCGTCTGCCGCGTGCAAGACGATGTCCTTCACGCCCGGCTGTATGCCCGCTTGGACCAGCAGGTTCCACAGCGGCACCCCTTCCCACAGCGCACAGCCGATGAGGTCTCCGCCGACCGAGTTGCTGATGCATTGCAGAGTCGCGTATTGCTGCTGGGTGGGCATGGCCGTTAGCGCATCGTAATCCAGAGTCATCTTGTTATCCACCATGCCGGTGATGGTAAGACTCCAGTCCTCTACGTTTACGGTTGGATCAATACTGTTCTTGGAGATTACGTAGAACTCGTCGTTGGGCGTAACCAGGGGTTCCAGTCCCTCAAAGCCCTTCTGAAATATGGGGAGCGATTCGCCACTGGCGGAAAGAGTAGTCTCTTTCGCCGGTTCATTGAAGATGGCCTGCGCTTGCGCCGCAAATGAGCGCTTGAGCGCGTAGGCGCCGCCTAAGGCCAGCCCGGAAGCGGCCAAGGGCACCAGCGACCGACGGGACAACACGCCCTCAGAGGCCGTTTCGGACGTCTCAACGACGAAGGGTTGCCGGACGTACGCAAGCACAAACCCAAATGCCAAATAGGCAATGATGTCGATGGCAACGGCAGCAATGACCGGTGAGGATGCATCCATGCCGAAGAAGCCGCGTTCCGCGAATGGCGAAATCGTCACCGCGTGGACCAGCCACAGCAACCCGCCGAAACCAAGGCCGTACAGCAACGCCGTTGGCGTCCCGCCGCTGTTGCTTTCGTTTGCGCCAATTATAGCAAGCAGACGACCGTAGAGCAGCCCCGCCACGCCGCCCGCGCTAACCATGCCAATGAGTATCGCGTAGAAGTTCAGTGTCTTGGCCATGGAGCCGAAGATCTGAATTACCGCCTCGAAGAGGGCAGGCGGAATGAAGTTAAGAATGCCTTCGATCACCGCCTCCGGCAGCGCCGGAATCTGCCAAATGAAGCGAACGACAAAGTAGATCGCGAGAAAAGCCACCGCGGCAATTGCCCCGGAAAGAAACTCTCTGCGCCACGGTACAGTCGATTGCATATATGCCCTCTCCTCAACTCCTATGTTACGTATGCCTTGACTTCATCGTAGCACAGTGTTATTGGGGGCATATCGTTCCCACGTAAGAAGTTCCTAAGAAAAGCCCATTGAAGGAAGTGCCGGCAGGTGGCAAATCCGCGACAAAGGGCGTAGACTACTTAGGAATAGGTAGGGTAAGCTATTCGCTTAAGTAACCATCACCATATGCAAAGATTGCAGGGCATACAGAACGCCTAGCGGCACTTGCAGGACGGAGGTAACCGCCTCATGAAAACTGAATTAGTCTCATCTGAACACTCGCGTCGGCGTGTGCTCCGCACCCTGGGCACTCTTGGTCTCGGTGCCGCCGCAACATCGCTTCTCTCAGCTTGCGCCGGCATAAACCGCCGCGCCT
This sequence comes from Chloroflexota bacterium, assembly GCA_965221905.1. Lineage (GTDB taxonomy): Bacteria > Chloroflexota > UBA11872 > VXOZ01 > VXOZ01 > VXOZ01. The sequence goes on along the minus strand of OZ244922.1, from coordinate 441,767 downwards.
GTGATGGACCGTGCGTACCCACACCCACGGCGTTTATTCCAATTACGCCGACGCCGGTCGAAGGGCCGAGGCCCATTATTCGCAGTCCCGGCCTTGTGAATTTCTGGACATGGGCCTCCGGCCCTACTCAGCAATGGCTTACCGACGTGCAAAGCCTCTTTGCCGCCCGCACGGGCAATACGTTGGAACCGGTTTTCTTGGGGAGCCAACGAGAGGTGGAGAACCGCCTGGCGCAAGCCACAGCCGCCGGCCAAGGCGGGCCGGACGCCGTGCACGTGCCAATGGGCGCGCTCCCAAGTTGGGCTGAGGCTTCGCTGGTGCGGGACCTTACGCAATACCTGAGTTGGCCGCGCACGGTCAATTTGCAGCAGTTCGTCAAGGGTGTGCTGCCCTACGCGACTTTCGACGAGAAGACCTACGCCATTCCTTATGACGATCCGCAGGCCATCGGGTTGGCGATCAATGCCAAACACATGGAAGAGGCCGGCATAACTGTAGACGTGGAAGCTTTCAAGCAGTGGGGGTGGGACAATCTGCGCGAAGCTGCGCTCAAACTCACCCAGCGTGATGGCGATACCGTACAACGTCCGGGGATGCACGTTAGTTCTGACTGGCTCCAAGTCCTGACTTGGCTCTACAGCAACAATACGGGCCTCTTCCAAAATAACGCCGATGGCGGCGCTGTTGTGGTAAACAACGCTGATGCACAGTCAGCGCTACAGTTCCTGGCAGATTTGGTGACCGTGGATAAGGTGAGCGGCGACCCGTCGCCCTACGTTGACACCGCTAACCTCTTTGTGAACGGGCGCGCGTCAATGGCGGTCGTAAACGCCGACGCAATCAATCACGCCGTGCGCGTGCAATCGGAGGAACAGTCAGTTAATCCGGATCTGCAGTTCCACTGGCTGCCGCTGCCGAAGGGGCCGAGTGGAAGCGCGGGCGCGACACAGGTCTGGTCGCACCAGATTGCCATTCCCGAAGTCGCCGATAACGCCACGTCGGGGTGGGACCTGCTTACGTTCCTCTACACCAGGGAAACGCTGCAGGACTACCTGGGCAACACCGACATGACATTGCCCTTCAAGCCGCAATGGAAATACCCCATGGCCAAACTGGTGACGAGTTTCACTCCTACGTATTTGGAGTACCTGGATCTGCTCGACCAGGAGGGCCCGTCGCCCGTAGTGGGACGCCAAGCCCTGGGGCGCAACCTGGCGCTGCCGCTGCGCCAAGCGATTTCCGGTCAGAGACCTGTGGCGGAGATGATGCCTGTTATCGAACAGGCCGTGCGTACCGCGGTCTCATAGTCAAGGTATAGGGCGTTCGAGAGAGGCTAGCGTCTGGGGCTGTTTCGAATGCAATGTGCTCTTTCGCTGGAATAGCGAATACGGCACTCTAGTAAAGACGGCAATTGAATAAGAGAACGGCGTCGACCATTGGGTTGGCGCCGTTCTCTATTGCTTGTCGGTTGGCGGAGGGGGAGGGATTCGAACCCTCGGTGGAGCTATTAACCCCACAATCGCTTAGCAGGCGACCGCACTAGACCAAACTATGCGACCCCTCCCTGCACTCCAATGCGCCATCCAAACCATCAGTCTTGGTCTCGGACAACTGCACTGAGATATCCCCATTATAGCCTATCCCGCAAGCCGTACCTCTAGATCGCGGCCCAACTCGCGCGTCGGCCCGGAATCATAGCTAGCCTACGTGGGAGATGGCGTTGGTTCCGATACCACACGGCTGTGGCGGTAAAGAGCAGCGGCTCAGCCGGTTCGGGTGTAAGCGATCGCGCGATTCGGCTGTTGCGTCGTTCCGCGCCGTTGCGGTCCTTCAGCATCTGCGGCGGAGGGGGAGGGATTCGAACCCCCGGACCTTTCGGTCAATGGTTTTCAAGACCATCTCCATAAACCACTCGGACACCCCTCCGAAATCGCGGTTCCTTTAAATTATACCGCAGCACCGGACGTCACTAGTTTAGTCATTGCCAGTACCCGCGATAGTTCGTGGCAGAAAGTACAGACTTGCGGCACCGCGGCTTCTCAGCCATGTGTACCTTTCGGGGCTTGGGTCCATTCCAACTCTGAAACGCGGCCTGAGCCTTAGTCGCGGGTGGTTGGGCAAACTGCAATGACACACACCTGCTGCCGAACTCTCATCCGCATAGCACAGCCTCGCATTTGCCGAACGCAACCGGAACAACACCCAACTTTGCGAATGACCCGATTAGGCGACACCCAGTTGGGATGACTTCATCTGCGTCAAGCGTCTCACTCCCCCGGCCGGGCCTTCAGCGCGTACAGGTAGCCGTCTCCTGAGCCAATGTACACTACGCCGTCGACAATGGTCGGGGAGGAATAAACGGAGCGTTCTGTCCGGTAGCGCCAGAGGAGTTCGCCGGTCTCGGCAACGAGAGCATAAACACTTCCATCACTTGACCCAACGTGGGCCATGCCCTCGGATATTTCCGGAGTGGAACATACACTATTCCCAGTTCGGTAGCGCCAGAGGAATTCGCCCGTAGTGGCATTTAGAGCGTACGCGTGGAAATCGCCTGATCCAATGGAAACCACATTGCCGGCCACTGCCGGCGCGGAGCACATGTATTCTTCGCTTTGGAAGCGCCACAGGAGATCGCCATTCTCGGCATCCAGGGCATACAGGTAGTGGTCACTCGAACCCACATAGACGACTCCATCAGCTACTGCCGCCGACCGGTATATCGTATCGGCCGTCTTGAACCGCCAACGGAGTTCGCCGGTAGCAGCTTCCATCGCGTACAAATAGCTATCTGTTGTACCGGCATAGACCATGCCTTGAGAAACCACTGCAGAGGCATACACAGTGCCATCCGTCTGGAAACTCCAGATCGGAGCGCCGCTTGTCGCGTTCAGCGCGTACACGTGTCCATCATGTGAGCCAACGTAGACGATACCGTCAACGATAGTGGGAGATCCAGATACTTCACCTTCCGTCAAATAGCGCCAATGGAGGCTTCCGGTGACGGCATCCAAAGCGTATACGTAGCCCTCGTTAGAGCCTATGTAGACCACATCGTTAGCCACCGTCGGAGAGGATCGCAGATACCGGCCAATCTCGTAGCGCCAGAGGAATTTGCTGGAGGCAGCGTTCAAGGCGTACAAATGGCGATCATATGAGCCGACGTAGACGACGCCATCAGCCACTGCCGGCGAGGAAACGACATAATCGCGCGTTTGATAGCGCCAGATGAGTTCGCCTGCCAGATGCGATTCCGGCTCCGGTTCATGAAGGAACAGTGCATAGGCGGTGCCGCTCTCGGATACCACGTACGCCCTGCCGTTCATCACCACGGGGGAGGCCTGTACCGCGCTATCGATTTGGGACCACCACAGCAGTTCGCCATTCTCGGCGCTGAGGCCGTAGACGTAGCCACTTTCCGATCCCGCGTACACGACGCCGCCAACCATTGTCGGCGATTGCAACACGAAGTCGCCTGTCTCAGCGCGCCAGAGCAGGTCGCCACTGTTGGCATCCAGCGCGTACACGTAGCCGTCGTCTGAGCCCGCGTAGACCGCGCCGCCGATCACCGTTGGAGAGCCCCATGTTTCCCCGTTCGTCAAATAGCGCCACAGCACTTCCCCGCTATCGGCATCCAGGGCGTAGAGGTAGGCGTCATCCGATCCCACGTAGGCCACGCCGCCAGCCAGCGCCGGCGACGATTCCACGAAATAACCAGTTTGGTAGCGCCATAGTTGCTCACCGTTGCTGGCATCAAGCCCGTACACGTAGCCGTCCCGTGAAATCACCGAAACCACGCCGCCAGCCGCCGTCGGAGACGACCGCACTTCGCCGCCGGTCTGGAAGCGCCACTGCAATGCGCCGCTGGCGGCATCGAGCGCGTAGACGTAGCCATCGTTAGATGCGGCATAGGCCAGCCCATAAGCCACCGCCGGTGAAGAGAAGATGCTGCCGTCTGTCTGATAGCGCCAGCGCAACTCTTTGGTGGTAGCATCCAATGCGTAGACGGCACCATCCTCAGAAGCGGCGTAGACCGTCCCATCCGCCTCCACCGGCGGGGCCCGCACCACGCCCTTGGTCTGATAGAGCCAGAACAGCGCACCGTCAGCGGCATTGAGCGCGTATATGTGTTCGGCGCCCAAGCCGACGTAGAGTACATTGTCATTCACTGCCGGGTAGGAGAGCTTTACAGTGTCGGTGTGGAAGCGCCAGAGCCGCTCGCCAGTCACGCTGTCGAGTGCGCTGACCAGGCCATCTCGTGACCCAATGTAGACGACACCGCCCACTACATCGGGCAGGTTGGCCCTACTACCATAGGTCTCAAGACCATTCTCAAAACGCCAGAGTAGTTCTCCGCTGGCGGCGTCTAGTGTATGCACATCCTGATTTTGCGCCCTAATGTGAATCACCCCGTCAGTGTTAGCTGGGAGAAAGTCCCCGTAGCTCCCTATATTGGATTTCCACCTAAGTGCGCCAGAAGCAGCATCCAAAGCGTATACGTTGCCATCACTAGAGCTAGCGTATGTCTCGCCATGAGAGACTAGTGGCGATCCATACACTTCGCCTCCGGTCCCATAGCGCCAAATGAGTTCACCATTGGCAGCATCCAACGCGTGTACGGAGTCGCTATCAGTGCCTACGAACACTGCGCCTCCGGCTACGACCAGGGAGATTACGTATCTCCCACCAGCATGGTACCGCCACAAAAGATCGCCAGTTGCTGCCTCTATGGCGTATATGAAGCCACCCTCGGCGCCTACATACACAATTCCGCCAGCAACCAATGGAGGAGCAAAGACATTTCCCTCCACCGGATAGCGCCACATAATTTGGCCGGTATCGGCATTCAATGCGAGTAGGATGTAACTCTCGACATTCCATTCCCAGAAGGCTGTATAGACTACCCCATTTGCTACCGTCTGAGGCGCAAAGGGGTTATTGACCTCGACTTGCCAGATCAACTCTCCATTTGTGGCGTCGACGGCGTTCAAATAATTAGGCTTATCGCCTCCCTTTGTGCCAAAGTGCACCACGCCGTTAGCTACTTCCATGGATGAAATTGTTGCTCTGTCTGCCCTGAAGTGCCAAATGAATGAACCGGTGTCAGCATTCAGCGCGTACACGCCCTTATAGTCCGCGCCGGCATAGACCACGTTGTCTGCTACTGCCAGAGTGTGACTAACTCCATACCTGGTACTGAAGTGCCAAGCAAGTTCGCCTGTATCGGCATTCACCGCGTATACGCCGTATGGAGATCCTCCGTAAGCTAAACCATTGACGACCAAAGGTGAGGAATCTAATGCCACGCTCGTGTGTTGGTAGCTCCAGAACACTTCTCCCGTCTGATACACCTTGGGAGGAGTTTCCTCATAGTCGCCGTTGCACCCTGCCAACAGTGAAGCGGCAACGACGATCAGCATTGCTAGGACGGCAGAAAAAGTAGCTCGCGGCATGTCATCCGTACTCCGGAAGATTTCCATTTACTCTTGGCTACCAGAGTATCCTACCAGTGGCGTGTCAAGATATGCCCGGCAGGCAACGCGCAGGTCGCGCTATCCGAGTGTACCGCCACGTACATTTCCCCCACCGGACGGCGCTGAACTCGCGAGGGCCATCGGGCTGCCTGGAAAGCGGCCTCTCTACTTCCGTCCGTGGCGCTAGGCGAGCGTCCAGGAAACCCTGCGAGCAAACAAACCCGCACGATCCCAAAGTCGCGATGTCCAGAACTTTACTCGCCGGGCGTGGCCTTCAGCGCGTAGACGTAGCCGTCACTCGAGCCGACGTAGACCACGCCGTCAACCACTGCCGGCGAAGACCAGATGCCACCGCCTGTCCGGTAGCGCCAGTGAAGTTCGCCCGTCGCGGCGTCCAGCGCGTAGAGGTGATCATCAAACGAGCCGACGTAGACCACGCCGTCCGCCACCGTAGGGGAAGAATTCACCTCTGCGCCGGTTGCGTACTCCCAAACAAGCTCGCCACTCTCGGCATCCAGGGCGTGTACGCGGAGATCTCGGGCGCCGACGTAGACCATGCCGTTGCCCACTGCCGGGGAGGACCATATTTCGGAATATGTCCGGTAGCGCCAGAGCAACGCGCCCGTGTCAGCGTCGAGCGCATAGAGGTAGTTATCCAGCGAACCGGCGTAGACAACACCGTCGGCCAGGGTCGGGGACGAGTCCACCCCTGCGCCGGTTGCATACCGCCAGATGAGTGCGCCGTTCTCGGCGTCAAGAGCGTAAACGTATCTATCAAGGGAGGTTACGTACACCGCGCCGTTCCCCACCGCCGGAGAAGAACTCACCTCAGCGCCCGTCTCATACCGCCACAGTAGGTCGCCTTTCTCGGCGTCCAATGCATACACGAAGGCGTCTTGCGAACCAACATAGGCCACGCCACCTGCCACAGTTGGCGAAGAGTTCAACCAACCATCGGTCTGGAATTGCCACACAAGGTGGCCGGATATGGCATCCAGCGCGTAGACGGAGTGATCGTCTGACCCGACGTAGACCACACCGCCATGAATTGTGAGAGGAGAGTTCACAACACTTTCAGTCCGGAAACGCCAGAGGAGTTCACCGGTAGCGGCATCCAGGGTGTACACGTGATGATCGTCAGAGCCGATGGCAACCACGCCATCTTCAACTGCGGGGGAAGACCAGACGCCGGCGCCGGTCCGATACCGCCAGAGTAAGTCCCCATGGCGCGGCTCACTGACTCCGGTCTCCAACGCTGCTTGAGGCTCCGGCTGAGGGTTCGGATCATAAGCGAAGAGCGCGTGGACGTACCCTTTATCTGTACTGACAATGACTCTGCCGTCCCTCACCAAAGGGGAGGCTTGCAGCGCGCCTTGCCTATAACTGAGCCACAGTTGCTTCCCCTTTTCCGCATCCAGCGCGTACACACGGCCTTCGTCTGACCCAGCGTAGACCACCCCGCCTACCATGACTGGGGGATGGAGTACGAATCCGTCTGTCTTGGAGCGCCAGAATAGTTCGCCGCTCTCGGCATCAAATGCATAGACGTAGCCATCATCGGAGCCCACATATACTGCGCCGGCAATTACTGCCGGCGAGCCCCAAAGTGCTCCCACCGCTTCATAGCGCCACAGTAGTTCCCCGCCACCGGCGTCTAGCGCGTGGAAGCGGCCGTCGTCCGAACCGGCATAGACCGCGCCGCCGGTGGCCGCCGGTGTGCCCCACGCTTCGCCCTGCGTTAGGTAATGCCACAGCAATTCGCCGCTGCCGGCATCCAGGGCGTAGAGGTAGCCGTCGTCCGAGCCTACGTAGACCGTGCCGCCGCCTATCGCCGGAGAGGTCTCAACGAAGTAGCCGGTCTGAACGCGCCATAGTTGCTCTCCAGTACTGGCATTCAGCCCGTAAACAAACCCATCCTGCGAAATGAAGGAAGCCACGCCGTCGGCCACCGCCGGAGAGGACGTAATTCCGCCATCAGCCTGGAAAGTCCACAGCACATCGCCCGTAATCGCGTCGACGGCAGAGACTCGGCCGTCAGCATAGGTGGCGTACAGCACGCCGTCTGCGACGGTTGGCGCTTGCCACACCACGTCGCCGGCTTGATAGAGGCGCCAATACAGCGTCCCCTTGGTGGCATCAAGCGCGAAAATATGATTGGCGCCCGCGCTAACGTGAACGACGTTGGCGTCCTCCGGCGTTGGATGGGTCACGCCTTCGCCCGTGAGGAAGCGCCAGCGCCGTTTGCCGGTCTTCGCATCCAGGGCGTACAGATGGCCGTCAATTGAGCCGACGTAGGCCACGCCATCGGCCACCGTTGGGGAGGAACTCACGTTTGAATCAGTTCGGAAGCGCCAGCGGAGTTCTCCGGATCCAGCATCTAGAACGTAAACATGATCGTCATCTGAGCCAACGAAGACTGCGCCGTCTGCCACCGCCGGAGAGGAACTCACATAGCCGCCTGTCTGGTAACGCCAGCGCAATTCGCCGCTACCTGTATCTACCGCATAGACGTAGCTATCGCTTGAGCCGAAATATACTGTTCCGTTAGCGACTGCCGGAGACGAGTGAACAGGAAGTCCGGCTCTGAAACTCCAAAGACGCTTTCCACTGACAGCATCCAGTGCGTACAGGTTGCTATCATAGGAACCGACATAGACTACGCCGTCCACCACCGCTGGGGAAGATCGTACAAAGTGTCCCGTCGGGAAGCGCCAGCGGAGTTCGCCGGTAGCCGCGTCCACAGCGTAGACATGCCTATCTATGGAGCCAAAGAAGACCACACCGTCCGCTACCGCCGGGGAAGAATCTATGCTATCACGGGTGTGAAAGCGCCAAATGAGTGCGCCAGTGGCGGCATCCAGAGCGTAGACGTGGTCATCGAATGACCCGACGTACACCACGCCATCCACTACTGCAGGCGAAGAATCAACACGCTCGCCAGTCAGATAGCGCCAGATGTGTTCGCCGGTGTCAGCATCCAGAGCGTAGACGTGGTTATCACTTGAGCCGACGTAGACCACGCCGTCCACTACCGTAGGGGAGGAAAAAACACCGGCTCCGGTTTGAAAGCGCCAGATTACCTTGCGCGTGGCTGCGTCCACCGCATAGACGTAGCCATCTCCCGCGCCAAAGTAAATCACGCCGTCAACCACCGCGGAAGAGGAAACTACCGCACTGCGCCCTTCATACCGATAGAACCAGACGATGTCTCCAGGCCTGTCAACTGAAGGACGGGGCGACGGTCTGGCAGGGGGCACTGGTTCGTCACGGGCAGGCGGAGGGCCGCACGAGACTGCCAAGGTAGCAGCTACGGCCAGTATCAGCCAAAATAGTGCAAGGATGGCGAGCCGACACATCTCGGCCGTTCTCCTTAATGTAGCAATTCGGTCTTGTCCAGAAGTATACTCCACCACCGATCTTCTGTGATATTTCTGTGAGTTGCGGCAGAGTTGCGCAAATGGGGCGCACACCAATATGCAGGACGCTGCTGGACGGATATGAACTGAAAGGATACAAGACATACCGGCAGGGGAGCGTCGAGAAGCGAGACAGAAGCCGCACTTCAAGGGGCAACCTCGCGTACAGCACTCCTGTCATTCTGCGACGAACCAGCGGGATCTAAAAGATGCTACAAGGAACGGCCTCTCGCCATCTCAACGCCGCGAAAAACAAGCACTTTGGACGGCCGCCCGGTCGGCCGAAGCAGTATAATCCCACTTACCTACATGCTTGGCGTATTACTCTCCAGGCCTGGCCTCCAACGCGTAGACGAAACCGGAATATGAGCTGACGTAGATAACGCCGTTATCCACCACCGGGGCGCCCTGCATGCCACCGCCTATTGAGTAGCGCCAAAGAAGCTCACCGGTCTTGGCGTCCAGCGCATACGCGTAGCCGCCTTCTGAGCCGGCGTAGACGATGCCGTCAGCCACCGCAGGTGTGGATTGCACCATACCATCCGCGTAGAAGCGCCAAAGGAGTGCGCCGCTCGTGGCGTCCAAGGCATAGACGTGGTAATCGTCGGAGCCCACGTAGAGGACGCCATCAGCCACCGTCGGCACATATCCCAAGCCATGGCCCGCCCGGTAGGTGTAGCGCCACAGCATTTTCCCTGTAAACACATCGAATGCGTACGCGTGACCGTCACCCGAAACGGCGTAGAGCACGTCCTCGACAACCAGCGCGGGAAATATCTGGTAAATACCTCTCTGAATACCCCACCGGACCTCTCCCGTCGCAGAGTCCAGCGCATGTAAAGTGCCGCGACCTCCGCCAACGAAGATCATTCCACTAATCGCCAAATAAGGATGCGACCTCAACCCAATGCTGTAACGCCAGTGCAGTTCACCGGAATCGGCGTCCAGCGCGTACACGTTGCCATCGGCCGACCCCACGTAAACCGCGCCGTCAACCACTGTTGGGAAGGGCGATGAATAGTAGCTCGCACCCGCCTCGAATCGCCAGGAAACCTCTCCGGTAGCGGCATCCAGCGCGTACACGTAGCCATCGTCGGAGCCGATGTAGGCCATGTCCGCGCCTAATCTTGGTGATCCACGTATGTAGCCTTCTGTCTGAAATTGCCAAAGAAGCTCCCCGCCGACGGCATCCAGCGCAATGACCCTGCCAGAGAACGATCTGAGGTAGATCACGCCGTCACTCAGCACCGGCGGAGAAGGTGATTCGCCGGCCCGCGGGTAACTCCAGAGCAACTTGCCTTGCAGCGGAGTTGCCGGAGGCAGGGCATTCAGCGCGTATACGACGGTTCTGAACCCAGGATATAGCTCCCATACGGCGATGCCGAACAGCGCGCCGTTGCCCGTTGCTTGAAAGTCCCAAAGGCTGCCGTCTGCCCGGTACGACCAATAGATTTCCCCAGTCATGGCATCGAGCGCTTGCACCCAACCATTGCCCGACCCGACGTAGACAACGCCGTCAATCACCTTTGGCGGTAGATGGAGCACTTCACTCGTTCCGTATTGGCGCCATAGCTGTTTGCCCGTCGCGGCATCAAGGGCGAAGACGAACCCAAACAAGGAGCCGACGTAGACTACGCCGTCGGCGACAGCCGGGCCCGAAAGAATCTCGGTCCAGCTGACGGACGAGTAGAGGCCGCTAGCCTGCTTTCCATTTGCAAGAGAAGAGGACGCCGCAGACTCGGTTCTAAACTGCCACAGTTCACTACCGGTCGCTGCATCAAAGGCGCTTACATACCCACGCTCTCCGCTAACATAAACCACCCCGTCTTGTACAGCCGGAGAATACCACACCCTACTGCGAGCGCGGGAACGCCACTGTTCTTCCCCATTCGCGGCGTCCAGCGCAAATATCGGGCCCCAGTATGAAACAACGTAGACCGTATCTCCATCCACGACCGGCGGGGAACTGAATTGGACCTGGTCATCAGCCTCGAACTGCCAGAGGATTTCACCGGTCTCGCGAGACCGCGCATGCACGCGGCTTGCTTTGGAATCGGCCTTGTTCGAGCCAACGTAGATTACGTCGCCATGTATTGCCGGAGTGGTCACATGGTCATCCAGTTTAATGCGCCAGAGCACGTCTCCTTTCACCGCATCCAGCGCATACACTTGACCGTTTCCCGAGCTCGCGTAAACGGCATTGTCGAGCAGAATAGGCGAGGTGATCCCAGTCTCGTCCGTCTCGGTATACCAATGCACCTCCCCTGTTGTGGCATCCAGCGCGTATACGCCGCCTTCGGGCGAGCTGACGTAGACGGCGTTGCCAACTTCCGCCGGTGAGAAAGCCACGGCACTGCCTGTTACGTAACGCCAGCGCTGTTCTCCGGTGGCGGCGTCGAGCGCGTGCACGTGACCGCCTTGTGAGCCAACATAGAGCACGCCATCGTTCACTGACGGAAAGAGTCGTACCTCATCCCCCAGCGCGTATTCTCGCACCAAGACTCCAGCTAGTGCATCGAGGCCGTAGACGCGGCCGTTGTTTGATCCGATGTAGACGGCACCGTCAGCAACTGCCAGCGACTTATACGCCTCACCGTCAATTTGGTAGCTCCAGAGCAGCTTGCCGTCCGTGGTGGCGAACGCCCGTACGTGGTTATTAGCCTTTACCGCGTAGATCACGCCGTCGGCCACAATTGGCGGGACTGCATAGCCGCCTTCGAGCTGGGAGCGCCAAAGCTGTTCACCGGTAGCCGCGACGAGAGCGTGGATGTGTCCATCCCCCGCGGTGACGTAAACAACGCCGTCACGCACCGCCTCAGGGGAAAGCGCGGCGCCGTCGAATTGATATTGCCAGAGCAGCGTGCCGTCCTCCGGCGCCAAGGCGTAAACGAATCCCTTTTCTGAGCTAGCGAAGACTGTGCCGTCGCCAACGACCGTAGAATCAAACACTTTACTTTCTGTTAAGAAGCGCCAGCGCACTTCGCCGGTATCAGCATCGAACGCGTACACGTGGCCGTCGCTGGAGCCGACGTAGACCCCACCTTCACCCACCGCCGGGGATGACCCCACGAAGCCGCTCACGCGGTAGAGCCAGCGCAGTTCGCCGGTAGCGGCATCCAGCGCGTACACCGGGCTATTGCCGTCGCGATAGTAGCCCCGTGTGCTAGTGACATAGACCGTGCCGTCATGCACCGTCGGTGAATGCCAGACCTCACGCTCCGCCAGAAAGCGCCAGAGCACTCTGCCGGTGGCAGCATCCAGTGCGTAAACGTGATGATCTTCCGAGCCGAAATAGACTACGCCGTCAACGACAGTGGGCGCAGACGCCACCGCGCCGCCAATTTCATGCCGCCACAGCAACTCGCCAGGCTCGCCAGCCACCTGCGGCCGCGTGGATTGCGGGCTTGCCGTGGGCGCTGGCGGAGGAGCTTCCACCTCCTCCGGCGGCGTAGTGGAACATGCTAATAGTGTTAGAGAGGCAAGAGCCAGTGCTAGCCATAGCAGGGCAATTACTAAGGATCTACGCATCACAGCAGTCCATCCCAACACAAGAAGATCAAGGTCTGTACTGAGTCTGTACCACTGATGGCGCGTCAAGCGCTGTACTGATGCGGCGTTAGGGATCAAAGGCGAACAGTGCAAATACGTAGCCATCCTCTGTGCTGACGTAGACCTTGCCGTCAATGACCGTGGGTGAGGACTGCACTGCACTTTGGACTGCCGAACTCCAGAGCACCTCACCGTTCTCGGCCTCCAGCGCGTGCACTAAACCGGCTTCCGACCCCGTGTAGACCACGCCACGTACCATTATTGGCGCATGGAAGATGAAATCACCCGTCTCCGAGCGCCAAAGTAGTTCACCGTTCTCGGCATCGAGCGCGTACACATGGGAGTCATCCGAGCCGGCGTAGACTACACCGCCAATCACTGCCGGCGAGCCCCATGCTTCGCCTTGCGTCAAGTAGCGCCACAGCAGATCCCCGCTATCAGAATCCAAGGCATAGAGATACCCGTCATCTGAGCCCACATAGACCACGCCACCTGCCGCCGACGGGGAGGTCTCTACAAAGTAGCCGGTCTGGAATTGCCAGCGCTGCTCTCCAGTTTCGGCATCCAGCCCGTAAACAAAGCGGTCGTGGGAGATCACGGAGACTGTGCCGTCAGCTACTGCCGGAGGCGACCGCACTTCACCACCGGTCTCGTAACGCCAGCGCAATTCGCCACTAGCAGCATTTAGTGCATAGACGTATCCATCCAAGCCGGCGGTGTAAACTAACCCGTTAGCCACTGTCGCAGGTGCCCGGACTTCCCCATCGGTTTGAAATCGCCAGCGGAGTTCGCTGGTTGTTGTGTCGTACGCGTAGACGTAGCCCCCCTGAGAAGTGAAGAATACCGATCCTTTCGTGAAACTTGGCATGGATAGTACGTCGCCAGGTCTCTGATAGAGCCAGAAGAGTTCACCGGTTACGGCATTGAGCGCGCAGATGTGATCGGCACACGCGCTGAGGTATACTGCACTCTCCCTAACTGTCGGGTACGTCATGTTTTCGATTGCGAGGTAGCGCCATAGCAGCTCGCCGGACTCAGCATCCAGAGTGTAAATGTACCCGTCATTTGACCCTATGTACACCACTTCATCGGCTACGGCCGGGCTGGAGTTTATCAAGCTTCCGGTCTCGTATTTCCAGACGAGTGTTCCGGTTGCTGCTTCCAGTGCGTACAGGTAGCCATCCCAGGAGCCCACATAGACCAGGCCATTGAACACTGCTAGAGAGTCTTCTACGGAACCGCCCGTCCTGTAGAGCCAAATCCGTTCGCCAGTCTCGGCGTTGAGCGCATAGACGTAATGCCCCGCTGAACCGACATAGACCACTCCGTCAGTCACCGTCGGGGAGGAAGTCACGCTATCCACTGCCTCAAATTGCCAAATCAGCTCGCCGGTCGCGGCGTCCAACGCATACACGTTATCATCCCACGAACCGACATAGAGAACGCCCGCAACCACTGATGGGGTAGACCAGATATTTCCTTCCGTTTGGTACCGCCAAAGTTCTGCGCCGGTCGCGGCGTCCAAAGCGTAAACATGGTCGTCATCCGAGCCGATATAGACCACACCATCAACCACTTCCGGCGAAGACCAGATGTCACCGCCGGTAAGGAACCGCCAAAGCTCTGCGCCGGTCGCGGCGTCCAGAGCGTAAACATGGTCGTCATCCGAGCCGATATAGACCGCGCCTTCAGCCACGGCGGGAGAGGAACGAATGGGACCGTCGGTCTTGTACCGCCATTGGAGTTCTCCCGTAACCACATCCAGGGCATTGATGAAGCCATTAAGCAAGCCTACGTAGACAATGCCTTCAGCAATCGATGGCGAGGAAGACGATCCATCCTTTGTCTTGAAACGCCAGCGAATCTCACCGGTCGAGGCATCCAACGCAAATACGTCGTGGCGCCACGAACTCGCGTACACCACGCCGTCAACGACCGCTGGGGAGGATGCAATCGCTCCGCCCCGGGGGTAATAGCCCCACACCACATCCCCTGGCTCAGGGGGTGGCGACGGCGGACCGCAAGAAGCCAAGATGAAAGCGGCCAACACTACCGTAAAGCATAGTAGCCCGATAACTGCAGGTCTACGCATCTCAACTGTTCTCCTCATTACAGCAACTTGCTTTTGTCCAGCAGTGTACAACAACGATGTTGGTTTGTGATATTTCCGTGAGTTGTATCAGAGTCGTTTTGATTGAGCGAGAAACCACGTGCATGATCGCCACTGGACGCTGTTGTACTAGCAGTGTTCTGAACACTTCAACAGACACGTGTCAAGGGGCTTTGAGCGAGGCCATGCTTTCTGGTGCACGAACTGGGTGTCATCCAAGCCGAAAGTTGGCGTGAAGTCCATAGTCCCAAGACTTCGCCAAGGGTGGGCTCCCCCCAGAGAGTTCTGCAGGAGCTCCGTAACAGTGCGCGTGAGGGTGATGGCTGTCACCCCCTAGGCGGCGTTGCCAGTCGGTCGCAGCACTTAGATATCTATCACCGCGCCGGTGTCGTCGCGGAGGTTCTTGAAGTACGCGAAGCTGCGGGGCGGGTTGGCGGCGATGACGTCTTCGTCCAGGTCTGCGCCGAGGCCTGGGCGTTCGGGCACGTGCAGGTAGCCGTCTTTGATCTGCCACGGCTCTTTGACCACCCGGTCGCGGTAGGGTTGGCTGGGGACGTATTCCAGCATGAGGTAGTTGGGGATGCTCATGCCGATGTGCGCCGCGGCGGCCGTGGAAAGCGGTCCTTGGGGGTTATGGGGCGCCACGAGCACGTGATGCACCTCGGCCAGCGCGGCGATCTTCTTGACCTCGGTAATGCCGCCCGCGTGGCAGAGGTCGGGTTGGATCACGTCCACATATTGGCCCGCCAGCAGGGGCGCATACTGCCACTTGTTGAAGTAGCGCTCGCCGGTTGCCAGGTCAATGCCGAGTTCGCGGGCGGTCTCGCGCACGGGCCGAAACGCCTCGATGTTTTCGGGCGGCACCGGCTCCTCGAAGAAGGTGATGTGGCTATCCTTGACGGCGTGCAGTTGGCGGATGGCCTGCGCCGGGCGGCTCTTGCCGTGGTTGTCGATCATGAGGTCCACGTCCGGCCCCACGGCCTGGCGCAAGGCGGCGATGCGTTCGCCCAAGAGCGCCGCGTGCTGATAGTCTCCCATATGCTCATCCGTTGCCCACGCGCCGGTTTTCAGAGCAGTAAAGCCGGCCGCCACGTGTTTTTGCGCTTCCGGCGCGATGCGGTCGGCCTCGTAAATGCCGACATGGGTGTAAAGCCGGATGCGGTCGCGCGCGGGCCCGCCGAGCAACTGATAGACCGGCGCGCCGTAATGCTTGCCCTTGATATCCCATAGGGCTTGGTCTATACCCGAAATAGCAGTGTTGATCACCACGCCGCCCTTCCAAAAGCCGTCCTTATAAAGCGACTGCCAAAGGCGCTCGGTCTCCAGCGGGTCCTTGCCGATTAGGGTCTCGCCAAGCTGCCCGATGGCCGTACGAATCGTGGCATCCTTGCCTTCCAGCGTGGCCTCGCCCCAGCCGTAAAGCTCCGGCTCGTCGGTGGAGATCTTCACAAAGACCCAATTCCGCGGATTCCCCCACATGATGAAGGTGTCTACCGCTGTAATGCGCATATCTACCTCTCTCTTCTCTAGTTTGACTTGAGTTGACTAGTCATCAACCTCAAGAGCATTAGGTGTACATTCCGTCATTCCCGTGAAAACGGGAATCCATCTTTAGGCAGTGTGAGTGTGGATTGCGACACGGGGTAGCGCGCGGTTACGGCCGCAGTATCTCTGTTTTCTTGCCGCTTTACTAGTCATGCTGCGGAGCAATGCAACGGTGAATTCCTTTCAAACATTTGAGATTCCTCGCTCTCGCTCGGAATGACATGGGGTTGCCTTTACTTGACCTGATCCGGTATCAGCTTATCCTCGCGCCGTTACATGACTAAGTAGGAAATGCCCAGTCATCTGTAACCCAATACTCACTTGGCTGGTATGCTCATCCATTCTCCCGTTTCTGCCGCGGCTTTGGCGTGCAGCGTCACCGCCATCGTGCGGAGCACCTCTTCCGCGCTGGCGTAGGGTTCGCGCTCGTTGACAAGCGCATCGAGGAAGTCGCTGGTAGGCGTATGGGTCAACGGGGGTATTTCAAGGTCGAAGGGTTCCTTGTCGTTTAGCACCACGCGCACGCCGCCGCTCTTGTTGGGGCCGGAGGGCTCCAGTGTGCCGGCCGTCGCGATCTCCGCCGTGCCGCGTGTACCGGTGACGTAGAGCCGATAGTCGCCGTGGTAGGGTGCAGCGTCGGGCGTGAGCCAGTCGGCGACCACAATGCCCTTCATGCCGCCATCAAATTCCATGAGCGCGTGGGCGTGATCGTAGAGTTGCGGCAGCTCGGGAAAGCGGGTGTTCCCCTGCGCCGCAGCCACACGTACCGGCTCTTGTTCGGAGAACCAGCGCAGCGAATCGAAGTAGTGGACACCGAGGTCAACCAGCACGCCGCCGTTCTGCGCCGCGTCGAGTTCCCAGGGATTGCGCGTCTCCGGATGCAGCTTGTGGGGACCGAAGCCGTACATGTGCACGATTTCGCCCAAAGTTCCCGCATCCACCTGCGCCTTCAAGGCACGATGGGTGGCGGAGAAGCGTTGGCTGAGCATCATCCCAAGCCGCGCCTTGCCCAAGGCGTAGGCCGCCTGCACCTGCTCAAGCTGCTCCATCTCCGTGAGCAGCGGCTTATCGGCGATGGCGTGAATGCCGCGTTCCAGGCAGGCGGTGAGCGCCTGATATTTCGTGGCATTCGTTCTCGCCACGCCGACGACCTGCGGCCGCTCTTTCTCAAGCATCTCAATGAAATCCGCATACACGGGCACGCTGTGCTCGGCTTCCACTTTAGCGCGGACCGCTGGTTCGTCTTCCGCTATGCCCACGAGCATTACTGCCGGGTTTTCTTCCGCGGCCCGCACAAACTCGCTGATGTGACCGTGTCGCATGCCCATTACTGCTGCGCGCATTGTTCTGATCTCTCCTTTGAATCAATTCTTCTCATTGCCCAATTGAATATCTGCAGCGAGCTATAATCCGCCTGCCTCCTACCCAAGAGGCGGGGGACAAGCCCCCGCGCTACAAAACCCTTTCCGCATGCAATTGCCACGACACGAGACAAGGCGCAATTAGCTCCAGTAGCACAGGTTTGCAACCTGTGCACCGCATAGCCGGGTGTGGCTACGTGTGCAGCCGTTGTTTCCTTCCTACTCTTGGTTATGTGTCTTTGCGTTGCACAATCCTGCTTGTAGAGTGGGCGGAAATCTGCCCGCCTATCTAGTGAAGAGGCGGGGGACTAGCCCCCGGGCTACACGGATGCGCCTATCCGCAATTCACTAGAATCGAGGTAAAACCCAGTCTTCTCCGGTAGCACAGGTTTCAAAACTGTGCTCTGTATTGCCCAGACAACGCTTTGCACCCCATCGGATCGGTTGCTGTGTCCGTGATGGCATGCCCAGCGGATTGCAATCAGGCACCAGCACCTCACCGACCAACCCTGAACCTATTCTACTTTCCTGCATCGCACTTTGCAGCAGGTACGCCCGCGAGCACCTGATCCGGCTCCAGCTTTTCCATGCACTCCACCGTGCCGTAGCGACAGGTTGCTGCTTTGCCGGTTTCCGGGCGGTAGCAAGGACTGCAGAAGATTTCATGGCGCTTCACGGCGTTAGGCTGTCCGAACGGTCCGTAGCGCACCGTACTCGTGGGGCCGTACAGACCGACGACGCGCGTGCCCAACGCCGCGGCCAGGTGCAGAGGGCCGCTGTCGCTCCCGACCATAAGGTTGACCTGCGCGAGCACTGCGGCGAGTTGACCGAGGGTCGTCTTGCCGGTGAGCACCAATGGCGCTTTTTCGCAGGCCTGCGCAATTGACGCCGCCGCATCAAGCTCGTGGGGGCCGCCTACCAAGACGGCGCGATAGCCTGCCTGCTGCAGTTGGTTTATCAGCGAAACCCAGTGGCGCTGCGGCCAACGCTTGGCGTAGCCGTTGCGGGAGCCGTGCCCGCAGGCCACCCACAGCGCATCCCCTTCCGCAGCTAATGTCTCTTGAGCCCAGGCCCGATCAGTCGCGCTTACCCACGCTTCCATGCGATCGAGCGTGCCCGAAACACCTGCGGCTTGCGCCACGGCGAGGGCGCAATGCACCTCGTGGCGGTCCTGCGGCAGGCGGCTGCCCGCTGCCGGCAGAGAAAAAGCACCCGGTGGCGCTTCGTCAGCAAAACCCGCCCGGTGGGGCGCACCGGTCAGCAGGCTGACGGTAGCCGCGGGCACACCATAGAGGCTCAGGCAGAGCTGATAGCGCTGCGAGCGCAAGTCTTGGACGAGCTGCCAGGCCTGCCGCCACTGAGGAATTGAGAAGATACCGGGAATGTGGGCGAGCGTATGCGCGTCGAGGGTATATACACGGTCAACATACGGGCATTCGGCAAGCAGCGGGGCCGTGCCTGACGCCACGAGCACGTCAAGGCGCGCGTGCGGGAACTGCTGCCGCGTATTGCGGATGGCCGGGACCGAAAAGAGCAGGTCGCCGATGAGATCGAGGCGGATGATGAGAATGCGCTCCACGCTCTCCGGCCGCAAGGGCTGATGCCTTTGTCGGATCCGGGCGATCAGCGCCAGAGCCGCGCAGATCAACCACAACGCCACCCCGGCAGCGCGGCGTGCAAGGTGTTTGAGTGAAGTGCTCATGCGCCGGCGCTCGCTACGGTTTTCGCCAGCAACTCTCGCGCCACAGCCGTTACCGCATCAGGCTCTATGAACTGCATGCACGGGTGTCGTGGCAGGTCTGATGCAGGCAAGGCAAGGTATCCGCAGTGACGACAGGGAATGGAAGTGGTGACTGTGCGGTGTCGGGCGGCGGACCCCCAGGGCCCGAACCGCACGGGGTCGCTCGCTCCGTAAAGGGTCACGCTTGGTGTGCCCACGGCTACCGCCAGGTGCAGCGGGCCGGAGTCCGGTCCGATTACCAAGGCGCAACGGGCAAAGAGCGCGGCCAGTACTCCCAGTGAGGTCTCCCCGACCAACACGGTGCGACCTTGCGGCAAACCAGTGGCGACTTCCTCCGCGAGTTCCCGTTCAGCGGGGCCGGCAGTGACGAGAGAGTGTATACGGTCGTCTTGCGCCAAGGCGTTGCCTACGGTGTGCCAGCCGGAGGCCGACCAGTTCTTGATTGCCGCGCCTGAACCGGGGTGAATGGCGACGAGTGTGGCAGAATTGGATATGTCGGCGTTGCGCAAGATGGATTCGGCTTTCTGCTCGTCTTTGCGCGTGTAGTCGAACTGCAAGTGGGTGCCCACATCCTCAGCGGGGCTGCCAAGGGCTGCAGCATGGTGCGCCAAGCGGAGGTTGGCGGCCGCTTGGTGTTCATCGTGCTGAACTGGTAGCGCGTGGGTCAGAAACGGCGCGCACTCCGGCACGTCGAAGCCCCACACGTGGGGAATGCCGGCAAACGCGGCCAACGCCGCGCCCCACCAGAAGTCCGCACGCAGGTTGAGGGCAAGCTGGTATTCTTCCTCACGCAATCGTGCGGCTTCTTCCATTAGCAGCACATACGCCTGCAGGCCCTGCCGCGGTTGGCTGCGGTCGAAGCCTGGAAAACGGCAGACTTCAATCTGGTCGATGTGCGGATTCTCCGCGAGCACTGCCTTCGACCAGGGACCCACCAGCGCCGTAATCTCAGCCTCAGGAAACGTCTGACGCAGCAGGCGCAGCACAGGCGTAATGAGCAGCACGTCGCCAATATGGTCGGGGCGGATAACTAAGATACGCGCTATGTGGGGAGCAGGAAACCGATAAGGGCGAAAGAATCCCAGCGTCCGCAAAAGCCCGCGACGTACCCAACGCTTTGCAAACGACTCTCGCGGCAAGAGCGTGCTGGGCAAGGGGCTAGGGACTGCGGGTAGCTTGTCCGAGGGTTCCTCCTTGCCCATAACCACCCCTCAGTCACAGCGCTAGCAGAAAGCTTTTTAGTGGGTCGAATACCGGCGAATCCAAGTTCCAGTGCCCGGCTTCTGCCGCTTCACCGACGCGTAGCTCAGGCCGGGCGCGTGAAGCCAAGAATACATGCGCGCGAGCTTTGTCGGGATTCTTTGTGGGCAGACTTGCAGATTCTGCGAGACATTGAAAGTATTGCTCCACGCATGGAATCGCGGGGTCATCTTTCACAGCAGACAGACACAGAGTCTCAAGCATCCCCGCATTCTCATAATCGGGAAAGATGAATACCGAAACCTGGGGATTGCCTAGCGTTTGATCACTAACTTGATCCGGCGCGTCGAACCCGGCGTTCCTAAGCAGACGGCAGACCGACTGAAATGCAGAAGCAGAGGAACAATCAGCATCTCGTGTGACGCCCAGCGACTTTAGTCCTGTAAATCCGGGAACCACGCGCAAATTGTGGAAGAAACTCTTGAGGTTGCCTTTCCCGCCATAGGGAATAGTCTGAATGCTCTCTACGGCACCCAATGATTTCAAAAGGACCTCAAAGAACCTCTTCTCATCTTTGCCTTCAACCAAGAGCACCTTGTCCGA
This sequence comes from Chloroflexota bacterium, assembly GCA_965221905.1. Taxonomy (GTDB): domain Bacteria; phylum Chloroflexota; class UBA11872; order VXOZ01; family VXOZ01; genus VXOZ01. The sequence continues at coordinate 420,771 of OZ244922.1, read as the reverse complement.
CTTGATTCTTAACTGTTGAGATTCATCGTCTGGCAAATTGACCATTAGCGCACCTCAAAGTTCAATTCAATTGAGGTCGCCAGTTGCTCCTGGTCGTACGTTATCGCGACAATGTCGCCATCTCTACGCTCCAGGCGGTGCAAGCGAAATTCATCGTCGCCGCTCTCTGCAAATGCGTTCTGAGCCGCTGTGACACACTCCCAGCTATGGGTCGTCGCGAAGACCTGTACGTTCGACTGCCGCGCAGCCGCGCCGACCGCCTTCCAAGCATTCAAAAGCGCCCGATAGTGGAGCCCGTTTTCAAATTCATCAATGAGCACCGTGCCGTCTTTAGCGGTCATCACTGCCAATTGCCAAGAAAGGACGTAGCCTAGACCTTCTCCCATGTAGAGCAACGGTACGAGTTGGCCGTTTCCGATGTCGGCATAGAGCATCGGCTTATTCGCGCGATAGAGCAACTCAAGACGCCGGATGCGCGGGTCTAGTGCCTGCAGCGACGGGAGAAGCTCCTCTTCCCGTCCTGCCTCTACCAAGGAGCTATAGCGTCTTGCATGTTCTTCTGAGAAACGGGGGTTTTTGAGCACAAGCACAGCCCTGCCGGAAGGTGGGCCAATTACCGAAGAAGAACTTATCCCTCCCAGCAGCAATTGGGCATGCGCGGCATGTTCCTGCCCCGTATAGTCGGTATATTCAAGCTTTAGGAGACTCGACTGTGCCAGGGCCGTAAGCATGTCCACATCGATCTGCCCGGCATCATCTGCATCGGGTGCTACTAGCAGTCGCTCTTTGGGCTCGGCGAGGCGAATTCGCAGGGCACTCATCCTGCTACCTTCGTCTTTGCAAAGCAGTTCAATGCCGGCAAGGGTCTGCTTCCTATAGAACAGCCACCCTAGCTCGTCCCAAATGTCTGCTTGATTCCCCCGTACGCCCCGGGAGTGGTTAACTCGCAATGTGGCATCCGGGTTGCCCGGATTGAGACTTAGATAGAGTGCCTCGAGCAAGGCAGTCTTGCCGACATTGTTCTCGCCCACGATGAGATTGACTCGCGCAAGCGGCTCAATATCGAGTTCTCGCAAGCAGCGGAAGTTCCGCACCGAAAACTTGCGTAGCATCAGTATTTCTCCAGTGAGGACACGGGCAATACTTCTATTCCAATGATCCCTTGCTGCTGGGTACGGAGTGTTGGCGGCGGGGATCGGGTTGGACAGCCTGTGAAAGCGCGCGAGCGAGGGCTTTGAAGACCGCCTCGGCTTTGTGGTGGTCGTTCTCGCCTGACAGTAGACGCGCGTGGAGCGTCAGCCCCCCTTGGACGGCGAACGTATCCAGGAAGTGGCTTATCATCTCGCTTTGCAGTGTGCCGAGTTTATAGCCGGTGAGCGGCACATCCACCGTAGCCGCCCCGCGTCCGCTCAGGTCCACGGAGACCAGCGCCAGGGCTTCATCCATGGGCACGCAGGCCCAGCCCATGCGGGTGATGCCGGCCTTGTCGCCCAAGGCCGCGTCGAGCGCACGTCCCAAGCAGATCGCCACGTCCTCGACGGTGTGATGCGAATCTACCTCCAAGTCGCCGCTGGCGCGCACGTCCAGATCGAAGAGTCCGTGGGTACTAAGCTGGGTAAGCATGTGGTCGAGCATGCCGATGCCGGTAGCGATTGCCGCCGCGCCGGTGCCGTCAAGCGAAATCGTTACGGCCACGTTGGTCTCTTGGGTTTGGCGTGCGTGTTGTCCCGTGCGTGTCATTGGGGTACTTTCTACGGCGGTGGATTCTCTGTATGAGTACCCAGCAGTTAGCTAGGATTGGGTGCGCTGAGGCAGCATGTCTTGCCCGTAGACACTTTTCAAATGTCACTCCGAACGGAGCGAGGAATCTAGAGTTCCCGCCCACTGCGACCATTGCCCAACTGGTGGCGTTTTAGACCCCTCACTCCGATCGGGGTGACATTCGAATGGCTCTGTACCATTTAACCTGCCGACAGTGTCCTTGCGATGGTACAAGGGTTCCCGAAATCGGCATCTCAATTCATTCAACCTGGGCTCGCTTTATAGTGCCGCTCCGGCCTAGCACTTTGTGAGGATGGATTCCCGCGCAAGAGGGAATGACGGCCCAATGCCGGCGATCGCGCTATTGTCATGCCCCCCTAGCTCAAGTCGAACTGAAATACCAGGCCATCGCGCTCCTTGAAGTCGTAGCCGTCGGTGTAGTGGCGTACCTGGTCGCCCTGGATATTGATGTAGTCTGTCGGTTCGGTCACGGCAAAGGGAGCAACGTGCCAGGTGCCCACGTGCATCCTGATTGCGTGATCGCCCGGAAAGTGGAAGAGCGCCACATTGGCCGGATCGAAGGAATCCGGTGTCTCGCTCGGCGGCCCAACGAAGAAAAGGCCGTCCTTGCCGCCCAGCGGCACGAAGATTTGTGTCTCCTCCATATGGCGGTTAAGAAAGTGCGGCCGCTCCTCACTGAGATCGCGCAGCGGCGCGTGCGTAATGCGGGCCGTAAGCACGCCCTCCGTGCAGACGATTTCGGAGCGGTCCAGATTCAGAATATTGCCGAACGGCGCAAAACTCTCCGGCGTAAGTGGTTGCGGCTTCAGAGTTATCACTCGCATGGGGTGCCTCTTTCTATTGGCTGTTGGTATTTTCTGCTTGTTCCTATGATACGTACTCTGTAGGCGCCGCCACAAGTATGCGAGTGACGCTCGCCTTGGTTATTGCCAAAATGCGTTCAAGGGATTGAAGAATAGTGAATTCGCTCTGCGCCCGTGCTAACGGGGGCATTCTCAGTTGCAAGAACGGTGGGAACAATCGACGGTTTAGGCTATTGCTGTTGCGCGCGCCTGCGCGCGGCCTGAGCATGGGCGAAAAAGCCCTCCGCCTCGGCCAACGCGGCGGCGGGTTCCGCTAATGCGGCGGCAGCCTTCGGGTCGAGCGCGACGATGCTAGTACTCTTATAGAACTCTTGCACGGTAAGCGGCGAAGCAAAGCGCGCCGTGCCGCCCACCGGCATCACGTGGCTGGGTCCAGCAATGTAGTCGCCCAACACTTCCGGTGAGGCGCTGCCCACAAAGATGCCGCCGGCGTTGCGGACCTTACCCACCCATTGCCACGGTTCCTGGGTCAGCAGACAGAGGTGCTCCGGGGCGTAGTCGCTGGCTGCGTCTATGGCCGTTTCCAGGTCGTCCACCACCACGATGCCGCCGTTGTGCTTTAGCGAATAGGCGGCTTCTTCCTGGCGCGGCAGCGTGGCGAGCTGTACAGCTAGTTCTCTCTCAACGCGGGCGGCAAGTTCGGCGCAATCCGTGATGAGGAGCGGAGTTGCCAGCAGGTCGTGCTCGGCCTGAGCGAGCAGATCAGCCGCTACTTCTGCCGGATCGGCTTTGGCATCGGCAACGATGAGCGTCTCGGTAGGCCCCGGCAACTGATCGATACCAACTTGGCCGTACACCTTCTGTTTCGCCAGAATCACAAAGATATTGCCCGGGCCGAGAATCTTGTCCACTTTGGGCACCTGAGCGGTACCGTATGCCAGCGCCGCGATGGCTTGCGCGCCGCTGATCTTGAAGACCCGGTGCACGCCCGCGATTGCGGCAGCCGCCAGCTTGAGCGGGTGCACGCTGCCATCAGGACGGCACGGCGTTGCAAGTATGATCTCTTCCACGCCCGCCACGCGCGCCGGTACCGCCGACATCAGCACCGACGACGGATACACCCGCTCTGTGCCCGGCGAATAGATGCCGACGCGTTGGAGCGGCCGCACCATCTCGCCAAGGCCCGTATCAAAGTCCAGCCACGAGTTGCGGCGCTGACGCGCATGGTAGGCGGCGATTCGCGCCTCCGCTTGCTGCAGCACTTCCCAAAGCGACTCGTCGACTTGGTGCTGTGCCACGGCTATTTCCTCCGGCGGCACCTCCAAGGGCTCCGGTACAACACCATCAAAATGCTGCAAGTAGCGCCCCAGGGCGGTGTCGCCCTCGGCCTGCACGTCCAACAGAATGCGGTCCACTACCTCGCCGGGTGTAAGATCGGCCCCAAAGACCTCGCGAATGCGCGCCGCTACGGACGCAGGCACCTCTTCGCTGCCCAACGGCCTGCGTTTGAGCACGGTCCTGCGTGCTTCTGCAAGGTCGGTAATGATGCGCGTTATCGGCATGCTGACTCGCAAAGAGTTCTTCTAATCACTTTTCGATCGCCGCTGGCTAGCGGTCCGTAGCGCGGGGGCTTATCCCCCGCTTCTTGGTGCATCGTTACCAAGCTGTAGCGCGGGGGCTTGTCCCCCGCCTCTTGGGTCATCGTTACCAAGCTGTAGCGCGGGGGCTTGTCCCCTGCCTCTTGGGTCATCGTTACCAAGCTGTAGCGCGGGGGCTTGTCCCCCGCCTCTTGGCGCGACAAACAAACACAATCCCTGGGATCAATCTCCTAGATCACATACTCCGCTATACGTTCCAAGTAGCGGCGCGCACTTCCGGCATCCGGCGGCACAGCAGCCAACATCTCCCGCACGGCGCGTGCGCCGTCGTAGGGTACCGTGCGAAACTCCACATCCCATACGCCGTGCACGTGCGTCAGAATGGCGTAACTGGCGTGTGGGTCGTGCTTGCGCTCGTACGTATGGCCTACCGCGCCGGGGTTGACCACCAATATTCCATTATAGCGGCGTTCCACCCGCCGGTGGGTGTGGGCGCAGAGCACGAGCCGCGCTGTTACGTCTTGCAACCTGGCTTTGAGTTCGTTGTCAGACGTGCTTGGCTGGTCCGGCCCCGGCGGTCTGGCCTCGGGCGCGGGATAAATCGCCTCGGTGAGATGTCCGGGAGAGCCGTGACAAAGCAGCGTATCCTCATCCCCAAGCAGAGACAAAGAACGCTCGGCAGGCAATTCCCGAAACCGCGCCACACGCTGCTTGCCGAGCTCCGCGAGTGCCTGCTGCTTGAGGTACGTGGCACCTTTACCGGAGTCGTACTGCGTCAGATCGGCGCACTCGTCTCCGAGCAGCGTCTGCAACCCCCGTTCCATATTCCCGGCAATGCCGACGTGTGGGAGGGCGTCCAACGCAGCCAGCACTTCACGATTCTGCGGGAATTTTATAACGCTATCGCCCAGCACCACGACCACATCCGGCGCTTGGCGCCTGAGATCCGCCAGCACCGCTTCTAATGCATAGATGTTACCGTGAATGTCCGCGAGGGCAGCAAGACGCATGATTGTGATCTGGTGAGAATAGTTAGCGGGGGACAAGCCCCCGCGCTACACTTTTTTGTCTTGGGAATTGGAAAGAAGGGGTGCCTAGTGTTCGGAGGCTCTAGATTCCTCGCTCCGCTCGGAATGACACCTAGAAGTAGCAACTAAATAATATAAAAGGTCGCTCAACTCAGTAGGAACCTGGATGAAGTGCTGAGGGTTCCTGATCCCTTGAAAAAACTCCTAGGCTTCATTTTCCTTGAGGTATTCGATCGCGCTGCGCACTACGCCGAAGCGGCCTTCGCCGACCTTTGCGAGACGCACGTCGCCTTGGCGGTCGATAAGGTAGAGGGTCGGCCAAGCGCGGTTGCCGAAAGCGCGCCACACCTTGAAGTCGTTATCGATGGCAACGGGATACGGCACGCCCAGCCGTTCCACGGCATTGCGCACGTTTTCCAATTGCTTTTCGTGGCTAAACTCCGGCGTATGAATGCTGATCAACTTGAAGCTATCGTCCGCGTAGGTTTCATGTATATCCACCAGACCGGGGATATCGTTTCGGCAGTTAATTCAGCCGTAGGTCCAGAAGGCAATCCCAACGGCTGAATTGCCCTGCAGACTAGCCAGCGTAATGGGCTCCGAGTTGATCCACGTCGTCGAGCTGATCTCCGGCGCTTTGCCGAGCACGGGAAGCTCACCGGCGAGTGGCGGGGCGCTCTGGGTTCCAACCAGCGACTGGCTGCACGCGCTCAGTCCGACAGCCGCAGCGCCGCTGGCAAGGCCGTGAAGTAGATTTCGGCTCCGCATGGGTATTCTCCTCTTCAGCCATTGCACTTTCTTTTGTCTCCAGCAGGCTTACCGCCCAATTACCCGCCCTTCGACCCTTCGTCAAGCTCAGGACAACCAGGCTCAGAGCCTGCCCCGTACTCGATACAGCGTATCGACACGATACGGGGGCGAACGGATTGGACACCTGCTCAACCGTCTGCAACAGGCGACTTCGTCAGTCCCAGCACTGGAAGTGCTCAAGGCAGTCAAAGTAAACCAACCTGTTGCCTACGTCCAGAATATAGAGTTATGCGCCGACGGAAAAGTACGCAAGGCTACAATTCGCTCAACGTCTAGCAACACTGGGCCAAACACCTGTCGCATCGACGCCTAATTGGTACAGCGCGAGATTAGCCCACCACCACGTTAATCAAGCGGCCGGGCACGTACTTCACCAGCTTCACTTCCTGGCCGTTCAGGAACTGCTGCACGCGCTCGCTCTCTAGCGCCAGTTCACGAGCGCCTTCCTCATCCAGCGCAACGCTGGCCTCGATGGTGTCGCGCACCTTACCGTTCACCTGGATAACGAGGGTAAACGTCTCCTCGTGGATGAGCGACTCGTCGAATTCCGGCCAATCCTGCTGGTGGACGGAGTATTCGTGCCCCCAGCGCTCCCAGACTTCTTCGGCCAAGTGAGGCGCTACCGGCGCCAGCACGAAGAGGAACTGATCCATGGCCTGCTTCCAGGTCTCGGTAGCCGCCAACTCCGGCGTGTATACCTTGTAGAGCCAATTCGTGAACTCCATGAAGTACGCGATCATGGTGTTGAACTTGAGCGCGTCGATGTCCTCGTCAGCGCGTTTGATCACGCGATTGATCCAGCGCGTCAGTTCCGGCTCAGCTTTGTTAACGGGCAGAGGATCGCTGCCCTGCTCAACGCGGCCAAGCAGCATGTTCCACACCCGCACCAGCCAACGGCGAGACCCGGAAATGCCCTCGCTGTTCCAGCTAATGTTCTGGTCGAAGGGACCCATGAAGAGTTCGTACACGCGCAAAGCATCTACGCCGTGCGCCTCCACCATTTCGTCCGGACCGATGACATTGCCGCGACTCTTCGACATTCTGCTGCCGTCCGGGGCCAAAACTACGCCCTGATGCCGCAGCTTTGCAAACGGCTCGTTGAAGTCGATGAGCATCGCGTCTTTGATGACCTTAGTCCAGAAGCGCGCGTAGATCAGGTGCATGGTGGCGTGTTCGGCGCCGCCGACGTAGAGGTCTACCGGCAGCCAGTAGCGCGCCTTGTCCAAGCCAAAGGGCAGTTCATCGTTATGGGGGTCGGCGAAACGCAGGAAGTACCACGACGAGCACGCAAAGCCGTCCATCGTGTCCGTCTCGCGCTCGGCGGGACCGCCGCAATCAGGGCACGTGGTGGCCATGAATGAGCCCACTTTGGCGAGCGGCGAGCGGCCGTCGCCCGTCGGTTGAAAGTCCGCGATCTCCGGCAACAACACCGGCAGCTTCGGCGTCGGCATCTCCACCCAGCCGCACTTGGGGCACTTGACCATGGGAATGGGCGCGCCCCAGTAGCGCTGGCGCGAGATCAACCAGTCGCGCATGCGGTATTGCACCTTTACGCCGCCCAACTCGCGCTCTTTCAGCCACTCCGTTATCTTTTCTCCACCTACTGTGGATGTTTCACTGTCGAAGCTGCCGGAGTTGACCAGCGTGCCCTCGCCCTCGTAGGCGTCCGAGACATCCCAATCGACCTCATACGGTGGTTGCACGACCACGCGCACGTCCAAGCCGAACTTCTGCGCAAATTCGAAGTCTCGCTGGTCGTGGGCGGGCACGGCCATGATTGCGCCGGTGCCATAGGTTACGAGCACGTAGTCGGCGATCCAAATGGGGATGTGCTCGTCATTCACCGGATTTATCGCGTAGGAACCGGTGAAAACTCCGGTCTTATCGCGTTCGGTGGATTGGCGCTCAGTCTCTGCCGTGCGCGCGGCGGTGGCCACGTAACGGTCTACGGCCTCCTGTTGATCCGGCTTGGTGAGCTTCCCTACGAGCTCGTGCTCCGGGGCCAGCACCATGAACATAGCGCCAAAGAGCGTATCGGCGCGCGTGGTGAAGACCCGCAGCTCATCGCCGAACTCCGTGAGAAAGACCGCCTCCGTACCCTCGCTGCGGCCGATCCAGTTGCGCTGCATCTCTTTGGTAGATTCCGGCCAGTCCAACTTATCCAAATCGTTGAGCAAGCGATCCGCATACTTGGTAATGCTGAAATACCACTGCTCCAGACTCTTCTTTTCTACCAAGAAGTCGCAGCGCCAGCAGCGGCCGTCGTGCACCTGCTCGTTCGCCAGGATGGTCTGACACGAGGGGCACCACCACTGTTGGCCCTTGGCCTTATAGGCCAGGCCGCGGCGGTGGATCATCAGGAAAAGCCACTGGGTGAACTTGTAGTATTCCGGCGCGCTGGAGTCGATCTCGCGGTCCCAATCGTAAGAACAGCCGATGAGATCGAGTTGGCGTTTGTAATTGGCGGTGTTTTGGTCTACGGTCAGCCGGGGCGCGATGCCCGTATCGCGGGCGCGGTTCTCGGCGGGCAAGCCGAAGGCGTCCCAGCCCATAGGATGCAGCACGTTGAAACCGCGCATGCGCATGTGGCGGGAGATTACGTCTGTCGGAATATAGTTGTGGCCGTGACCGACCGAAAGGCCGTCACCCGAAGGATACGGGAAGAAGTCAAGACAGTAGAATGATTTCTTCGAAGTATCATCCTCAGTCTTATAGAGTTTCGTTTCGCGCCACTGCGCCTGCCACGCCTGCTCGAATTCCTGCGGCTGGTAGTCTTGAGAGACCGCTTTCTCTTCCACTTGGTCGACGGTAGCCGCGACTTCCTCTTGGGCAACGTCCACCGAGGCCTCCGTTGCGGCGGCTTCCGCTGGCGCATCCGCAGGGGTTTCTACCTCACCCGTCGTTGCCGGCTCTGTTGCAATCGCCGACTTCGTCGTAGACGCCGGCTCTGTTGCAGACGCCGACTCCGTCACAGACTTCGACTCAGTCGCAGACATCGACTTCGGCGCAGATGCCGGCTCCTCCGCTTGGCTCATGTTTTCCCACGCCTCCGCATGCAAAATGTGTTAAATAGTGTGAATCTGCAGGTTGAATACGCCCATTGTAGCACAGAAACGGACCTCCGCCCGCCTTGTTCGGCACGCTAAGCGTCTCCATGGATTCCTTCGAAGGCGCAGCCTTAACGGTTCCGAATGGGAGGAAATGCGATTTAGAGAATTTACCCGTCATCAAGCGGACACAGGTTACAAACCTGCGCTACCGGATCCAATGGGGGGCATAGTTACGCGCCTGCTGCGTGATTCAGGACGCAGGTTACAAACCTGCGCTACCGGATCCAATGGGGGGCATTGTTACGTGCCTGCTGCGTGATTCAGGACGCAGGTTGCAAACCTGCGCTACCGGATCCAATGGGGCGCACTGTTACGCGCCTGCTGCGTGATTCAGGACGCAGGTTGCAAACCTGCGCTACCGGATCCAATGGGGCGCACTGTTACGCGCTTGCTGCGTGATTCAGGACGCAGGTTGCAAACCTGCGGTACCGGATCCAATGGGGCGTACTGTCACGCGCCTGCTGCGTGATTCAGGACGCAGGTTGCAAACCTGCGGTACCGGATCCAATGGGAGGCATTGTTACGTGCCTGCTGCGTGATTCAGCGATAGAAACGGTAGGCCACGGCGACGCGCTACAGGAGTCGGGTACACTCTCCGGGACATGCTGCTCCAATGGTTGCTTGGCGAACGAAAAAGGACTAACTGGAAGAGAAATCACGGTACATAGCGCAAGGACAGGCGCTCAAGATGGTAACCTACTAGGAAATTGACCGATGGCAGGGAGCAGCAAGGAGCGGAGCACTATGGGCGCAGCGCCGAAGATTACGCGCATTGCGGTGACGCATTTCGCGCACGAGATTCAGAACCTCACGCTGGAAGACATGTACGGCTTTGACATGGTCTATAAGGAAGGCAGTCGTTTGGGCGGCGGCGGCAGCATCCTGATTGTCGAGACCGATGCGGGCGTGCGCGCAGAGATACCCGGCGGCATTGACGACCGCACGGCGCACTATTTGCTTGGACGCAATCCGCTGGAACGCGAGATCATCTGGCAAGACCTCAAGCGCCTCTTTCGCGGTTCCACGTCCACACCCCCCGGCGATCATGACGTTGCCCTGTGGGATATTGCCGGAAAGATGGCCGGTGTGCCGATAGCGACTCTGCTCGGCGGCTGGCGCACGCGCCTGCCCTGCTACGCCAGCACCTACCACGGCGATGACAACGGCGGCCTGAGCACGCCGGAAGACTACGGCGAATTTGCCTTGCACTGCAAGGAGGAGTACGGCTATCCGGCGTTCAAGATTCATGGCTGGATCGGCGCGCCTATTTCGCGAGAGGTTGCGGCGGTGCTGGCAATTCGCGATGCCGTGGGCGACGACATGGACATCATGCTCGACCCCGCTGGAGCGTTCGGCACGTTCGACGATGTCCTGAAGGTCGGGCGCGCCTGCGACGAGGCGCAGTACTTCTGGTATGAGGATGCCTTCCGCGGCGGTGGCGTTTCCCAGTTTGCGCATGCTAAGCTGCGCCAGTTCATCAAGACGCCGTTGCTGATGGGCGAGCACATCCGCGGATTGGAGACCAAGGCCGATGCCATCCACGCCGGCGCCGTTGACTACCTGCGCGCCGGTACCGGGCGAGACGGCGGCATTACGGGCGTGATGAAACTGGCAGTGCTGGCAGAGGCATATGGACTGGACGTAGAGTTGCACGGCGGCGGCTTGGCCCATCGGCACTGCATGGCGGCGATCCGCAACACCAATTACTATGAACTGGGCCTGGTGCATCCCAATGTGCCGCATACCAAAGCGCCCATCTACGCCGATCCGCGCTGGCGCGACGAGCTCTACTCCGTGGACTCTGAGGGCTGCGTGGCCGTGCCGGAGGGTCCCGGCCTCGGCGTGGAGCTCGACTGGGACTTCATCAACGCCAATAAGACGGGCGAAACGGTGTATGAATAGGGGACGCGCTAGGTAAGCCCCTGACATTAACGAACCCTGCGTGTAGGGGCGGTTCGCGAACCGCCCCTACCGCTAGTCCTGTACACCGACTTAATCTGAACACTTGTTGAAGCACCATATACTCATCTCAGACAAGGCGCGTGAGACCCGAACTTTACACAGAGGAGTCCCATGCAAGAAACTGCCGGCGGCGCTCCTGAAGAAATCGCACAGAGTGCCTTTGAGAACTCTCCCAATAAGCGCGAAATAGATACGATCGAGATGTCGCTGCGCATCGCCGCTTCACGGGAGCGCGTCTTTGCACTGCTTACAGACCCGGATCGGATTGAGCTTTGGTTTGCGCAGGTCTCGGGCATCGAGCCGCATCCGGGCGGCGCAGTGGAATTCGTGTTCTTCAACGAAAACGGCACGGTCAGCGTGTTTTCCGGGGAAGTTACGGACTTTGTCGCTAACCGAAAGTTTGGCTTCACGTGGCACAATCCGCATTGGTCCTTTCCGCCGCTCCACGTGCTCATCACCCTTGAAGACGTCGGTGGCAGCACGGTCTTGATTCTGCGTCAGACCGGTTTCACTGCTACGCCTCCCCAAGAGCGCGACATACACGACGAGGGCTGGTGGCGCTACCTCGAACGTCTGGCGGCAGTTGCCGACGGCACCCGTCCCGCAGGCAGGAACGCGTGATGGATAAGTGGGGCAAGCTGGTAGAGCAGCGGCTGCAAGAAGCGTTTGCTAATGGGAAATTCGCGAACTTGCCCGTCAAGGGCAAGCCTCTCGAACTGGACGAGAGCCCCCTCTCGGATCCAGCGCAGTGGATGGCGCGCCACATCCTGCGCAATAGCGGCATGAGCTTGCCCTGGGCCGAGGAGCGCCGTCGGATCGATGAGGCGCTGGCTCTAGCGACGAAGCGCTTGGAGCGCGCGTGGTCGGTGTATACAGGCGATCGTGGTGGAGAACTGCCGGGCCCAGCGGCGGAATCACGCTGGCAGCAGGCGCTGGCGACGTTTCGAGAAGATGCCTCCGCGCTCAACCGCCGTATTCGCACCTACAACCTGTCCGTCCCCCACGTGCGCTTCCAACGCTGCCTCATCGAGGTAAGGCGCGAAGTCGCTCGGCTACGGCGATAAAGTTCGGCCCAGTTAAGTATTCTCAATAGCCTAACTAATAAGTGCTATAGTATAAAGTATATCCATGACGCAAATAGGCAGCAGTTAGACTGAGGGCATATCGTGGCTAGGCAAGTCAACAACAGAGACGGCAAGGTAGAAGAGCACGTGCGCATTAGCCGTCAATTCATGCGTCAAGCGGAGGAAGAGTTTGCTAAAGGCGACAAGCTTCAAGCCTCAGAGAAGGCCTGGGGCGCGGCTGCGCATGCGGTGAAAGCCGTTGCTCAGCAGAGAGGGTGGCAACACGACGGACACCGGTACCTCTTCGAGGCAATCGATAGAATATATCGCGAGACGAACGACTCTCAAATTCGTGGCCTATTCAGCACAGCCAATTCGTTGCACATGAACTTCTATGAGAACTGGCAGACGGACGAATTCGTGCAAGACGGCATCAAGCGGGTAGAAGTACTGCTGGGGAAGCTGGAGCCGCTAGTAGCCTGATCTATCGTAGACTGATTCAAGGCCGCATCACGTCCACACGTTCACGAATTGCCAGCCGTCAACGGGCCTTGTCCGAGATAGCGCACTAGACCAAAACTCCCGGCAGGGCGTTGGCGACGGCGCGGGTGGCGCGTTCGGTGGCATTGGCCAGGGTACGTTCGCCGGTGTAGAGCGGCCGGATGAGGTTCCTTTGCAGCAGTGTACCGATCTCCGTCCAGGGGAGAGTCGTCGTGCCCCGGCCGCTGCGCAACACCTCCAATACCACCGGTACGCGCTCTTCCACCATCGCAAGCTCCGGTCGTTCGCCGGAAGGTTTTTCAACGTGCTTGAGGGCCGGAATCCAGGCCGGCACCATCGAGCGCTCCGCCACATAGGGCGCGAGCACCTTGATAGCCTCATATGCCAACTCGGTTTGCACTGACTTGCCGTGGATGCCCAAAACGTCCATCACGTAGAGCGAACTGTTGGCGTTTCCGGCAAACGACGGCGAGTGCTGCACTTTCCAGTCGCGGCCGATGTTTTCGCCGGAGTAGATCATGGCGTGATGGAGCGCGGCCTCGCTGCGCGGCACCAAGCGCGTCATGTCGTGGTAGGTCATGTCGGCGCTTGTCGGCATGATGCGGTGCGTGTAAGCGAGATCGCGCCACAACTCAAGCGCTTCCTGAGTTTGCGCAGACGTGAGGCTCAGCCGCCCCTCGCTCATGTCCAACACGCCGCCGCCGGCCTGCGTCATGAGGTGCGCCCAGAGCGCCGTATAGACACCCTCGCTAATCGCCCACCACTTGTCTTTGTTGCGCTCACGCGCCGCGGTCATAAACTCTTGGCCCATCGCCACCAAATCGTTCCAGGTCCACGTTGCGGGCGGCGGCGGCAGGTCGGTGTCATTGAAGCGATCCTGATGCCATGCCATCACACCGGCGCCGAGCACCACCGGCACCGCCTGTATCCGCCCCCCAAACGTTGTCGTCTCCACTGCCTGGGTGACAAACTCGTTAAGAAAGCCTCGGTCGCGCTGCACGTAGTCGTTGAGCGGCCCAAAGAGCGGGCTGGCAATACCCGGCAGCGTGAATATGCCGCCGGTAAGCATGACAATGTCCGCCGGACGCCCGGCTGCGGCCTCGGCGTCGATGCCGCGGCGAAAGTACGTCCACGTCGGCGGACTGCCGCTGGCGGTTACTCCGCCGTCATCACGGGCCTTGATGATCTGCAGGGAGATGCGGAAGCGTTCTCTCGGCCCGGCCGTCTCAATGCCGCCGCCGTTCCAGGCTTCAATGGCGCGGATGAGATTGGTAGCGGAGATGAGGGTGATGTTTGGCGCTACCACGTGCACTGTCGGCACGTTGTCATCACCACCGGGACGGATTGAATCGGGAATACTGCTGCCACAAGCCGCCAATAGCGGCAGCACCGGCAGTGCGCCTGCCGCGAGCAGGAATTTTCGGCGTGATATGCTCATCGCGTTTCAACCAGCCCTAAGTCCACAGTAGCCCTTTGCCTTTATTCCAAACCCTACCCAAGCGCTGAGAAACATGCATCTGCCACCGCGCTGCTAACACGTGATCGCGGCGCTCCGCAGCAGTGCAACTCGACGGTCATGGTATCGAATTTTTACCCTTTCCGTTCGTGCTGAGCACCTCGACAAGCTCAGCACGCGCCTGCCGAAGTACGCACGGAAATAGCTAGCCACGCTTACTGCGCCATCACTTGCCACATACAATGGCAACTCGCTTCACCAGTCTTGCTACACTTGCACAACCAGCCCATCGTAGGCGGGCTCGATGCCGTGGGGCGCAAAGAACTCCGCACATTCCAGATAAGGAGGCGTGCGGTTGTGGGAGAAGTGCGTGGCGTAGCGCCGCGCGCGGGGCTGCAGCAGGCCCTCGTTTTCCAACATCTGATGGTGCTCGACGCATTGGTGCATGGAGAGATGGTGGGTGCCCGGCGGGCCGATGCCCATGGTGGATTCAACGACCGCGCAATCGAACTTGAACTCCCGGAGTTGCTGCCATGTTTCCGCCGGGAAGGGACCGGTGTCGGACGCATAGAGAAGCGTGCGGCCGTCCTGTTCCACGGCAAAGATCACCGGCTCCAGCTCCTCCGCGTGTGCGGCCTGAAACGCGGTAACGCGATACCGCCCCGCCTGCCAGGAATCTCCGGGCCTGATGGTGTTGAGGCGCAGATGAAACTCCTCTGCGGATAGGTTGCGCGCATTGGCCGCAGTATTAATCGCTTCCATTGTGGGAGGAGTGCCAAAGACATCCATCTGCGCGGGTGTCGTGGCGCAGAAATTGCTCCGGCGCATGTAGAGATTGGGAAGGTGGAAGTGGTCGCCGTGGCTGTGGGTGATGAGCATGGTGGCGACCCGCCCGAGGTTCGCACCGGTGGCGTGCATGCTCGCCAGCAGATCGGGGCCCATGTCTATCAGGAGATCGTCATTCACCAACAACGCGGAGCGGCGGCGGAGGTTGCGCCCGCCGCGCGCACGCGCTGTCGTGCAGTGCGCGCACTCGCAGAAGACTGCCGGATACCCTTCAGCCGCCCCTGTTCCGAGAAAAAGCACTCGCATTAGCGTACCTCACCGATTCATTTCGCGCAGAATATGCGCTAGCTCCGGAATGAGAATTTCGTTGAGCGCCAGACGGACGGCGCCGGACGAGCCGGGGCAGCAGACGACGAATTTGTTCCCGATGCGGCCGGCTGTGGCGCGGCTCAGAATCGTCGCTGCGCCAATTTCCTCATAGCTCAAGATACGGAAGAGTTCCCCAAAGCCCGTGAGCTCCTTCTCTAGCAGCGACTGCACCGTTTCCACTGTGATATCCCGCGTGCCGGGTCCCGTGCCGCCGGTCAACATTACGAAGCGCGCGCGGCCCGCCAGCATGTGGGTCAGCGCCTGCGTGATTTGCTGCGCGTCATTCTTCACCAACCGGTAGCCGACGACCTCGTGGCCGGCCTCCTGCAACATAGATTGGATGAGCGCCCCGGACTTGTCGGTAAGTTCCGTGCGGGAGTCGCTCACCGTAATTACCGCGCACTCGATAGAAGGAAATTGCTCCGCGCCGGCGCGGCGGTGCTCGTCGGGGGACGAAACCGCGGCGGCCTCACCATGCCCGTGCGCGTCATGGGCGTGCTCATCTGTCTCGGCGGCTTGCTGGTGCTCGTCGTGAGCATGCGCGTCGCCGCCATGGGTTTCGCCGGCATGCTGCTCTGCCGCCGCTTCTACCTGGTCGTCTGCCTCGCATGGCGGCGGACGGTACGGCTGCCGGGCAATAATCGAGCGCCCCTGGTTATGCTCGTGGTCGTGGGTCTCTTCATTGTTCATGACATTCATCCTCCCAGTTCCCTAGCACTTGGGTAATTCTCATCGATGCTGCATTTCGTTTCGTCCGACATCTAGGCCTGGCCAGTCGTTTTCAACTGTGCATTCGCCTTGTGGCCGACACGTAGTATTGTACCGCGTATGATGTGAAGAGCGGTGAGAATCCGTCGCTCTTGCTTGCTTGGATGTTGAGAGGAATGCCAATTGTCTCTCGCAACCGTTCATACTTCGACAGGCCTGTGCTGAGCTTGTCGAAGTGCTCAGTACGAACGGTTGCGGTCAGTCTTGGCTTTCCGTGCGGTTGCGGGTAGTCTTGGCCTTCTGTGGCTTGTTAAATTCTGTGACTTCTCAAATGTCGTCGTTCGCGCTGCGACGAGCCTGTGCTGAGCATCTCGAAGTGCTCAGTTCGAGCGGCCAAGACGGTCATTCTTTCTTCGGACTTCTCATGCGCCGTCATTCGGCCTGCGATACCTCGTCACATGCAGGAAAGACAAGCCCCGCACGAACGGATTGAGCGGCCTTGGCTTCCCCACAGTCCTCCCCTTCCTCCGTTCGGCCTGAGCGCCCCTGGCCTCTCCACAGTCCTCCACTTCCTCCGTTCAGCCTGAGCGGCCCTGGCTTCCCCACAGTCCTCCACTTCCTCCGTTCGGCCTGAGCGGCCCAGGCTTCCCCACAGCCTTCCACTTTTTCCGTTCGGCCTGAGCCTGTCGAAGGCCAATTGGCAGGACTATTCCGGCTGGCATTGAGTGGCATCGAGTCCCAGGGGCCGTGCATCCCCTGAAGTGATCGTGCGGTGCCCCCTACCCCACTAGCCCCCGCAGGAAGGGATTGTTGGCGCGCTCTGTACCGACCGTAGTTGCCTCGCCGTGGCCGGGAAGCACGTGGGTCGCATCGGGCAGCGGCAGGATATTCTCGGCTATCGCTCGGAGCAGCAGCGCACCATCGCTGTCAGGGAAATCGCTCCTCCCGATGGATCCGGCAAAGAGCGTGTCGCCTGCAAACAGGTGGTCTTCTACCAAGAAGCAAACGCCGCCGGGGGAGTGTCCCGGCGTGTGGAATGTCTGGAGGGTAAGGCTGCCGAGCGCCAATTCTTCGCCGCCGTCCAGGAGCACGTCGGCAGCCACTCCCGCCTGCTCTTCAAGCGCCGCTGCATCGGCGCGATGCAACACAACTTTTGCGCCTGTCTGCTCGCGGAAGAGAGCGACGTTATCTATGTGATCGAAGTGAGCGTGGGTAACGAGCACGTAGCGCAGACGAAGCTGCTGTTCCTCGATGGTCTTCAGCAGATCGTCGCTGCCAATTCCCGGATCGATGATTGCCGCTTCGTTACTGTGCTCGTCGCACAGAAGGTAGACGTTGTTTTGGAGCGGCCCCCGCACGAAGGTCTCCACCCTCATGGGGTAGTCTCTTTCTTGCCGGAGCCGACTTTGTTAGTCGCGTCACCATCCGTCGAAACTTCAGCAGCCGACGGTTTCGCAACGGACGCCTGAGCGGTTGCGTCGTCGGTGCGATCTCCCGGCATCTCTTCTGTTTCCGCCCCATCGCCCGGCGTATCCGCGGCTGCGGCTTCCGGCTGGCCCACATCCTCCGCAGTCTTGCCAAATGCCTGTGCGAGAGACGTGAACTCAGATCCGTCGGCAGGGGCAGAGTCGGCCGAGCTACTTTTAGTTGCTTGCTGCGGTGCCGCTGATGGCGCTGAAACCGTAGAAGCGACGGCATTGTCCCCATTGGCAGTAGCAGCGGGTTCTGCCTCTACTTCATCATTTGCGGGTTCCGGGGCTGGCGGTGGGGGCGGCTTTGCAAATACCAACTCACACCAGGGATCGCCTGCGGTCAGATGCGACTCCCACTTCACTGCGGCAGCGCGCTCTTGCAAGAATGCCAGGTCATATGCGCCGCACGACTGGCAGAGCGCCTTATCGTCGGTATCGGCAAATCCAAACGGGCATTGGCGCATGCGCACACGGTAATCTCTACCTGTCTCGATGATTTGCAGGCTGCCCTCGGGAAGCGTGTTCCGGTGCATATCCGCCCACGTGCGCACCAAGGCCGCAATGTCCTGCTCGCCGTCGCCGTTTCTCTGCGCGGCGCGCGTGCCGAGGTCCCGATAGATTTCCGCCTGCTCGACTAACCAGTCGTCGCCCAGCCGCACCTTGAGGCTGCGTATCAATCCGGCAAAGAGGTCTTGCTGCACCGGCGAACCGCTGCCGGCTTGCGCTCCTTGCGGTGTCCAGGCAGCGCCGCGGTCGCTCAGATTAGGGCGCGGAGAGGTCTCGGTAGTAACGGCCGGTGGCGGCGCACTGGTCTCCGCCCCGATCTGGTCTGGGCGTGTTCCGGCAGCCTCCTTTGTCGTCTTGTCGAGGTCGCGCTGTATTTCCGCACCGGCAGACTTTACCTCGCCCTCAACCTTCTCCACGTCCTTTTGTACGTCTTCCGCAGTAGAGCGGAATTCACCCTGGATGGAGGAGATTTCACCGCGAATGGCGTCGATATCTCCCTGAACGTCGCCGAGTTGGTCCTTGAAAGTAGCCAAAGCGTCGCCATAGCTCGAGCGGAGCTTTCGGACAACGCCGGTCACCTGACGAATCACCCCAGGCAGGCGGTCCGGTCCCAGCAGGACCAGACCCAGCAACAGGATGATCATAAGTTCCGGCAGGCCGATGTCAAACATACTTGCTCATTTTCTGCGATGAGTACTTAACGCGTCTTTGCTTTATTCTATCCCGCGCGGCCTGCTGGAGCAAAAGGACTTACTCGCTTTCCGGTAGCGCAGGTTTGCAACCTGCGTCCTTTAAAGGACTGTACGCGGCAAGCTCCGCACAGTATCATGTCTGATGAGTGCTCTGGCGAGTACGTTAAGTAAGGGAGCATAACTGATGGCAGTGCGACAAAAAGTCTGGCAGCCGGAGTTGCCGTGGCGCGCCTTTCGGAGGGAACTGCCCAATGATTGGTGCCTCCGCATCAACGAGCGCTATACGGTGCCGTTTGCCAATGGGTACGTTCTCCAGATAACGCGTGCCGAACATAACGACGATGGCTGGGAGTGCGCGCTCGAACGCCGCGGCCGCGTAGCAAAGCACGCAGACTTCCCCCATGGGCCGCAGTTGATTATGGAAGAAGCCGCGGTAGATGCCCTCATCGAGAAGGTCGCCGCCTATCCCAGTAGCTAGCGACCCCTGTTCGCGCCAGCGCACGACATTTCGAGCGAGCGCTCGATCGCAGCCATTAGACTGTCGTAGCCGCTCAGCCGCCAGTTTTTTGATGCCAAAAGGAGCCGTTTGTGCCTACCGTCACCGCTGACGCCCTACGCTGCATCGGCCAAGAATTCTTCACTGCTCTGGGCTGTCGTCCCGATGACGCCCAAGTCGTCACCGACCACTTGGTGCAATCCAACCTCTACGGTCATGATTCCCACGGCCTCCTGCGCATGTATGAATATGCGCGCGCCGTGAGCGAAGGGCGCGTTAATCCCCAAGGAGCACCGGAAATTGTGAGCGATCGCGCCTGCACGGCGGTGGTAGACGCGCACAGTGGGTTTGGGCAGGTGGGCGCAGTCCTGGCCACGAATTTGGCAATAGAAAAGGCGCGGCAGCACGGCCTAGGGAGCGTGTCGCTGCGTAGGGCGAGCCACATCGGCAGGGCAGGAGCATACGCCATCATGATTGCCCAAGCCGGCATGATCGGCCTGGTCTTCGTAAATTCCGGCCGCTTGGGCATTCAGGTAACGCCATTCGGCGGCATCGACGGTCGCCTGGGCACGAATCCGCTGGCTTTCGCCGCGCCGCGCCGTGCCGACTCTCCCATCATGGTGGACATGACCACCTGCACCGTCGCCGATGGCAAAATCCGCATTGCCACCAATCTCGGCAAGCCGCTGCCGGAAGGTTGGATTGTCGATGCGGAAGGCAGGCCCAGCACGGATACACAGGACTACTGGGATGAGCCGCGCGGCGCCATCTTGCCGCTGGGCGGCCCGCTCGGCCATAAAGGCTACGCGCTGAGCATGATGATGGAGCTCTGCGCCGGGGGCCTGAGCGGTCAGGGCATGTCGTCCGGCGACAGGCGCTCACCCGCCAACGGTGTGCTGTTTACCGTCTACGACATTGAGTGCTTCTCGGACATGGACTTCTTCTATGACGAGGTGGAAGCCCTGGTCAGCCACGTCAAGTCGAGCCGCACCGCGCCCGGCGTCGCGGAAATACTCGTTCCCGGCGAGCCGGAATTCCGCAGTGAGCGCGAACGCGAACGGACGGGCATCCCCATTGACGACACCACCTGGGAGAAGCTCTGCGCGTCAGCGCGTCAAATCGGCCTCGATCCAACCGCCTGGAAACTCTCCTAGCGTGATCACGCAGCCCTGAACGCGGCAAACGAGGCGGGCGGATGTAGGGTTCCAGGTGCGATGGCGCCTATTTCTATGGCAGGATACATGAATCAGTTAGCGCTGCCCGGTGGAACTCCCACGTGGAGACCCCCGCATCACGTGCGGGGCAGGTGCGGACTTTCAGTCCGATGCACTACCGGGTCCGACGGGCGAAAACACACCCTCTCCTTAGAGAGACCTTTGAGCCACTCCGTCATTCCGGCGAAAGCCGGAATCCAGAGGGGTGTGGGTGGTTTGGGAATTCTAGCCGTGAAGCCGCTCTTCATCCCCTTCCCGACCTTCCCAATCAAGGGGGAAGGGGTGTTGCCAAGTTTTCCACAAGCAAGAGCGAAACATTCAAGACTCACCTGATGCCGAAAGGAGCCGTTTGTGCCTACCGTTACCGCCGACGCTTTGCGCCGCATTGGTTACGAATTCTTCACCGCCGTGGGCTGCCGTCCCGCTGACGCCCGAATTGTCGCCGATCACTTGGTGCAATCCAACCTCTACGGGCATGATTCCCACGGCGTGGTGCACATGGAAAGGTATGGGCGCGCGGTACGGGAAGAACATCGTGTTGACCCGCGAGCGGTACCGAAAATCGTGCGTGAACATCCCTGCACAGCGGTGGTGGACTCGAACAATGGGTTCGGTCAGGTGGGCGCGACCTTCGCAACCGAGCTCTTAATTGAGAAGACGCAAAAACACGGCATAGCCAGTGTCTCGCTGCGCAATACGAGTCATATTGGAAGGGTAGGTGCGTACCCACTCATGGTGGCGGAGGCCGGCTTGATCGGCCTGATTTTCGTCAATGCCGGCCGGATGGGCTTTCAGGTAGCACCCTTTGGCGGCATCGACGGTCGCCTGGGCACGAATCCGCTGGCCTTTGCCGCACCCCGCCGCGCCGACCCGCCATTTCTGGTGGACATGACCTCCTCTACTGTCGCCGACGGCAAGATTTACCTCGCCGCCAACCAGGGAAAGCTATTGCCGGAAGGCTGGATCGTCGATGTGGATGGCAACCCCAGCACGAACCCGCTTGACTACTTTGGCGAACCGCGTGGGGCCGTGCTCCCGCTTGGCGGCCCCCTGGGGCACAAAGGCTTTGCGCTAAGCATGATGATGGAGATTTGCGGGGGAGGACTGAGCAGTCAGGGCATGTCCCAAGGCGACATGCGCTTTAGCAGCAACGGCGTCCACATTACGGCCTACGACATCGAACAGTTCACCGATCCGGAGTTCTTTTACGATGAGGTGGAAGCCCTGGTCGGCCACATGAAGTCGAGCCGCACGGCGCCGGGTGTCGCGGAGATACTCATTCCCGGTGAGCCGGAGTTCCGCACCGAGCGCGAACGCCAACGCAACGGCATTCCCATTGACGATACCACCTGGGGATTGCTTTGCGATTCAGCCCGGGACATGGGGCTGGACCCAAACACCTGGGAACTCTCCTAGCGTGACGCCGAAGACCTGAACGGAATACCGCCTCGCTTGCACGTAACCATACCGAAGTCTCTGCTCAAATACGACTTGTGGAATGCTGAAAGGAGCGGCCTGTGCCTACCGTTACCGCTGATGCCTTGCGCCGCATTGGCTACGATTTCTTCACTGCCCTGGGCTGTCGTCCCGATGACGCCCGGATTGTCACCGATCACTTGGTACAGTCCAACCTCTACGGCCATGACTCCCACGGTGTAGTGCGTATGGAACAGTATTGGCGTGCTGTAAGAGAAGAACAGGTTGTCGATCCGCAAGCAGTACCGGAAGTCGTGCGCGAACATCCCTGTACTGCGGTAGTGGACGCGAATAACGGGTTCGGTCAGGTGGGCGCGGTCTTTGCCACGAAGCTCTTGATAGAGAAGGCACAACAATACGGCATAGCCAGTGTCTCGCTGCGTAATACTAGCCACATCGGTAGAGTGGGCGAGTATCCCCATATGGTGGCGCAGGCCGGCTTGATGGGGCTGATTTTCGTCAATGCAGGCCGGCTGGGCTTTCAGGTAGCGCCTTTTGGCGGCATAGACGGCCGCCTGGGCACGAATCCGCTGGCTTTCGCGGCGCCCCGCCGTGCCAACCCGCCATTTTTCGTGGATATGACCACGTCCACCGTCGCTGACGGCAAGATCAAAGTGGCCGCCAACCAGGGTAAGCCACTGCCGGAAGGTTGGATCGTCGATGCGAAAGGCAATCCCAGCACGAATCCAAGCGACTACTGGAAAGAACCGCGCGGCGCCGTGCTTCCTCTGGGCGGCCCATTGGGACACAAAGGCACTGCCCTCAGCATGATGAATGAGATCTGCGGCGGCGGCCTGAGTGGTCAGGGCATGTCCTCCGGCGACATGCGTGTGGATAGTAACGGCGTCCACATCACCGCCTACGACATTGCGCAATTCGTCGAGCCGGATTTCTTCTACGACGAGTTGGAAACCCTCATCAGCCACGTGAAGACAAGCCGCCCGGCTCCCGGCGTCATAGAAGTCTTGGTTCCCAGCGAGCCGGAATACCGCGCCCAGCGCGAACGCGAAAAGACGGGTATCCCCATAGACGAGACCACCTGGGGAAAACTCTGCGATTCAGCCCGGGAGATGGGCCTGGACCCGAACGCCTGGGAACTTTCCTAGCGGGCAGCACGTAGAGCAGGCGCGACCTTCTGCCAAATCGCAATTGGGGCTCGAAGTTCCCTCTCCCGCCGGAGACCCCCGTATCGGGGTATGGGGCATGCGCGGACTTCCAGTCCGATGCACAACTCCGTCTTTCCGGCGAAAGCCGGAAACCAGGGGGGGCGGGGCGGGAAGTGTGCGGAAACTTGCCGTGAAGCCCTTTTCACCCCATCCCGACCTTCCCCCGTCAAGGGGAATTGGGTTTCGCAAAGGTCACGGCCGAGAACGGGCCTAAGCATGCACCGTACTCGATACGTGGGTGAGGGCGCATCCACCAACATTGAATCCCCACACATGCTTGCTTCCGCGCACTCCCCTAAAGCTCATCCGCCAGCAAGCATTCTCCTCACATTCACGCTAGCGGGACATCACCCCTCACAAGCCCAATTACGTCCCGGCCTCTGCTGCGATCTGATTGATCTCCTGCATCTGCTGCGACGTAAGCATCCAGTCGCCCGCGCCGAGCCAGCCTTCCACCTGTTCAGAACTCTTGGCGCCTATCAACGCGGTGGTTAATGCCGGGTGTGCCAGCACCCAGGCCACGTCGAGCTCGATGAGCGTATGGCCGTGGTCGCCGGCGTAGGCAGCGAGCTTCTTGGTCATGCGGATCGTCCGCCTGAACTGTTCGCCGGTGAATCTCTCATTCTGGCTGCGAATGTCGTTCTCGTTGAAAACGTGGTCTTCTGCATAGCTGCCGGTGAGCAGCCCCTGTCCTAAAGGCGCATACGCCAGCACGCCGATGCCCTGTTCCTGACAGAACGGCAGGACATCCGCCTCGATTTCACGATCGAGCAGGTTGTACCGCGGTTGGTCCGAATCCACGTGCCGCACCTGCAAGCATTCCTGCATCTGCTCTGCGGAGAAGTTTGAAACGCCTGCGTACCGCACCTTGCCCTGTTGTATCAGGTCATCGATAGCCTGCATGCTTTCGGCGAACTGCATTTCTTCAGTGGGCCAGTGGATCTGGTAGAGATCGATATAGTCGGTGTGGAGATGGCGCAAGCTGCGCTCGGCGGCGGCGAGCAGATCGTCGCGGCGGTAATTATGCGGGCTCACTTTCGTGGCGATAAAGACCTGGTCCCGCTGCTTGCTGATGGCTTTTGCGACCAGCTCTTCAGAGAGACCGCCGCCGTATCCTTCCGCCGTGTCGATAAGGGTTACGCCGCCGTCTACCGCCCGCTGAATGGCCGCTATCGCGTCGCGCTCTTCCACTGGGCCTAACTTGCCGGCAATCGGCCACGCCCCAAATCCAAGCACTGAGACTGCCGGGCCATCCTTGCCAAGTTTACGTGTTTGCACTCTCTATCCTCCTGCCATGCGTGCGTTTTCCCTAGCTTACCGTATTCACTACGAAGCCACACCGGCCCAGAGTGAGCAAGGCTCTAAGGTGCCGCAACATGCCGGAGTAGACTCCCATCTTGATCCGCCCTGACGCCTTCTCTTGACCATTGCTTAAGAGCATTGTGCCGGGAAAAAGCGATTCTTGGAGTCAGACCCACTCCAATTGGTGCCAACCCGCCCTGCTATAATCTGATTGCGAATGGTTAGTCCAGTACCCCTTTAGTACTCCACTTGAAGACTTGAGATAGCAAAATCATGACAATGAACACGCAGATTGCGAATTATTGGGACGATACCAAAGCCGAGCGTCAGATCGGCGTAGGGGAAGTGGTATACCGCTCGCGGTTGTTGGGGAAAGACCCTTCCATTGTCAATTGGGGTGGGGGCAACACCTCCATGAAGCTTACGGAGACCGACTTTCGCGGCCGGGAAGTGCGGGTGCTGCGCGTGAAAGGGAGCGGCTACGATCTAGCCACTATCGTGCCTCAAGGCTTTACCGGCCTTTACCAAGACGCCCTTGAGGACATGCTGCGCTCTGACGACATGAACGACGAAGCGATGTCTACGTTCTTGGCGCACTGCTACGTGGACCTCGACCCGCCCCGGCCCTCCGTCGAGACCACTATGCACGCCTTTCTGCCGTTCGCGCACATCGACCACACGCACCCCGACGCCATTGTCTCGCTCTGTTGCACGGAGAACGCCGTAGAGCTGGTGGAGCGTATCTTTGGGCAGGAAGCGATCTGGATGCCGTTCTTCCGGCCCAGTTTTCGCAGCGCCAAGGAGATGATGGAGCTGGTTGCACAGCAGCCGGAAGCCCGCTGCGTGCTGATGCAGAAGCATGGCCTCGTTACGTGGGGGGAGACTTCGCACGAGTGCTACGTTAGTACGTTGGCGGTGGTAGAGCGCGCCCAGAGCGCAATCGACGAGGCAGCCCTTGGCAAGCGTGTGTTTGGGGTGACCCGGATCAAGCCGTTGGCCGACGGTGAGCGGCGGCAGATTGCCCGGGACGTCTTGCCGGTGGTTCGCGGCGCGGTGAGCCAACAACAGCGCATGGTGTTGCGCTACGACGACTCGGCTGAAGCGCTCAGCTTTGTGAATAGTGAGCACGCTGCGGCGCTCTCCCAGCGGGGCGCGGCTTGTCCCGATCACCTCGTTCACACGAAGCACCGACCGCTCTTCGTGGAGTGGGACCCGGTTGGGGAAAATGTGTCGGACCTCAGCGCGCGCATACGCAGCGGCGTTGATACCTACGCCCAAAACTACACGCAGTACTTCGCCGCTAACGCGCGGAACGGGGAGGAGATGCTCGATCCCTATCCACGGATCACTCTCATTCCCGGGTTGGGCATGATTACTACCGGGAAAGACTTGAAAGGCGCAGGCGTTGCCGGGGGTCTCTACCACCGCGCCATTGTCGATATCGCCAACGCTGAAGCCCTGGACCGCTACACCTCTATGTCGGACCCCGAAGCATTTAGCATTGAGTACTGGCCCTTGGAGCTCCTGAAGCTGACGCTCGCGCCGCCGGAAGCGGAGTTTTCTCGCCGCGTGGCGCTCGTGACCGGCGCTGCCAGCGGCATCGGCAAAGCCATTGCAGAACGGCTCGCCGCGGCGGGCGCACACGTGGTACTCCTTGATATCGATGCGGCGGGGGCTGAGCAAACTGCCGCCGCGCTCAACAAAGCCCACGGTAACGACCGCGCGCTCGCTGCGCCCGCCGACGTGCGGGATGAAGCCAGTGTGCAGGCAGCCTTTGAGGCCGCGGTTCTGGCTTACGGCGGCGTGGACGCAGTGGTCTGCAACGCGGGTGTGGCTGCCGCGTACCCTGTGGAAGAGACAACGGTCGCGGAATGGGACCGCATCCACGCGGTACTCACCCGGGGCTATTTTCTCGTGGCGCAGGAGGCGTTTCGCGTGATGAAGCAGCAAGAGCTTGGTGGGTCATTGCTCTTCATCGCCTCCAAGAACGCGGTGGTAGCGAGCAAGAACAACAGCGCCTACAGCGCGGCCAAAGCGGCGGAACTGCACCTGGCCCGCTGTCTCGCTGAGGAGGGGGGCGCTGCCGGTATTCGCGTGAACACCATCTGCCCCGACGCGGTGGTTCACGACTCGAAGCTCTGGACGACGGCGTATCGGGAAGCCCGCGCGCGCGACCATGGTGTAGCGCCCGAAAAACTCGAAGAATTCTACCGCAACCGCACAACTCTCAAAGTCGACGTAATGCCCGCCGACGTGGCCGAAGCTGCCGCGTTCCTGCTCTCCGACCGCGCCGCCAAGACCACCGGCGCAGTGCTCACCGTGGATGGGGGCATCTCCGCAGCCTATGTGCGGTGACTTCCTTGTCCGCTGAACCAGTCGATTGTCGCGTTGAGGCTTCGCAGTAGGCCCTAAATGGCTATCATTATGAGGCAATCGTATGTACTGTAAGCGCAGAAGCCTATGCTCTTCGCTGCCGCGTGATCGAAACTACGTTCCACAGCAGGGCTGAGTCTGAGCGCAGCCCGACTCAATCTCCCTCCTCTCTAAGCTGCGAAGGGGCGCAATTTGGATAGCGAACCGTTAGCCGAGACTACCTCCGCCGAGCAAATACCAAATCTCGCGCAGCGCTGTCTCTGGGCAGGATTGATGCTGCTCGCCTTGGTGTTGGCTTATCCCAATACTGCTCTGGCCCAGAGCGACCACGGCTGTGCGACGAGCGGGGCAGTGTCTGATCCCGCCACTAACGCCGCCCTGGTCGCGGATTGCGAAACACTGCTGGGATTGAAGAACACATTACGCGGTTCGGCGCCGCTGGACTGGGACGTGGAAACGCCCATCTGGCAGTGGGAGGGAGTTGCCGTAGCCACTGTGGATGGTATTGAGCGGGTCGTAGCTCTGTCGCTTTGGGAGAAGAATCTCAATGGCATCATACCGCCGGAAATAGGCAATCTCACGGGTCTCAGGAAACTGCATCTGGATGGCAATCAACTCACCGGCAGCATCCCCGGCACGCTCGGCAACCTCTCTCGACTTGAGCACCTCTGGCTATTTGGTAATCAACTCTCCGGCGAGATTCCGGCGATGCTTGGCAGCCTCACGCTGCTGGAATCGCTCGACCTGCATCGCAATTTGCTTAGCGGGGCAACTCCCGCTTCACTCGGCGGCTTGCCCAACCTCCGCGAGTTGCACGCGCACGACAACCAACTGAGCGGCAGTATACCGGACACGTTTGGCGATCTCCTGGCCTTGGAAGGACTGATACTCCGCAACAACCAGCTCTTGGGCGAGATTCCGGGTTCCATCGGCAGTCTCACAGCATTGGCGTATCTCGATCTTTCACACAATCAGCTTAGCGGCAGCATCCCTGAAACGTTTGGCGGACTCGGAGAATTAGAGAATCTGGATCTCTCCAACAACCAATTGACCGGCCCATTTCCCAGTTCGCTGGGTGACCTCAAGTACCTGCAGATACTGCAATTACAGAAAAACCAGTTAGCAGGCAAGATCCCAGCGAAGCTGGGCAGACTGACCGCACTGCGCAGGCTGGATCTGGGTGACAACCTGCTAAGCGGCAGTATTCCTGCCACGCTAGGCAATCTGACACAGCTCACCGAGCTTAGTGTGCAGAGCAACAAACTGATCGGCCCCATACCCAGCGAAGTTGGCAACCTCTCCGACCTGCAGAGCCTCCACTTGGGCGAAAACGAACTTAGCGGGACCATCCCCCCTTCGCTTGGCAACCTTACCAGACTGAGGGAGATCAGACTGGATCGGAACGAACTTGGCGGCCCAATTCCCGGCACATTCGGCAACTTGGCCAACGTAAGTGCACTGGATCTCTCTTACAATCAGGTCAGCGGCAACATTCCGGTTGATTTGAGCGATCTCACAAACCTGCAGTGGTTGATTCTGAAGGGGAACCGTCTGAGTGGTGAGATTCCCCCAGAACTCGGTAACCTCGCCGGCTTAGTCTCACTGGAGTTGGATGAAAATCAACTCACCGGTACCATACCACCGGAATTGAGTAAACTGACGAATCTATGGAAATTGCGACTTTCGGGCAATCAGCTTAGCGGTTCGATCCCGCCGGAGCTGGGGCAAATGCGGGGACTGGGGCTGTTGTTCCTGAGCAACAATGAGCTTACCGGCACAATTCCCCCTGAGTTGGGCAATCTCACCAAATTGACATGGCTGCTTCTAAGCCACAACGGCTTCAGCGGCACTATTCCTACGACGTTTGGTAACCTCACCAGACTGAATTACCTGCGGATGCAGAAGAATCAACTGACCGGCCGCATACCCAACGAATTCGGAGACCTCACCAGATTGCGCCAGCTTGATCTAAGCGACAATCTCCTCAGCGGCAGTATTCCCGCCTCGCTCGGTAATCTGACCGAACTGGAGTCTCTGTACTTGTCCAACAACCAACTGAGCGGCAGAGTTCCGGAATCGCTTGGCAGACTCACAAAACTAAAGAGGCTCCAACTGCATGGAAACCGGTTTTCTGATGAAGGCCAAGCACAGTGGGACCACGGGTGTGCGACGGGGCAAGCGGTAGAGGATGCGGTGAATAACTCGGGACTGGTTGCCGATTGCGAGGCACTGCTGGGGTTGAAACATGCGCTGTTCGGCCTGATCTTGCTGGGTTGGAATGCGGACTTCCCAATGTCAACGTGGGAAGGCGTAACCATCAGCACGGTGGACGGCGCGGCTAGAGTCACAGCCCTTTCGCTCAAAGAGAGTAGGCTTGACGGCACCATTCCCCCTGCCATCGGCAACCTCGCTCACCTGCAAACGCTCGACCTAAGCCAGAACGGCCTCAAGGGCAGCATTCCCGCGGAATTGGGACGGCTGACCAGCCTGCATTCGCTCGATCTCGGCGGCAACGGACTTACCGGCAGTATCCCTAAGGAACTAGCGCATCTGACCGATCTCAAGACTCTCGATCTTAGTTGGAACGACCTCAGTGGCGGCATCCCATCGGCATTGGGCCAACTCGCAAACTTGGAATCGCTCAGTCTAAACGAAAACGAACTGAGCGGCACTATTCCCACATCAATCGCCGACCTATACAAATTGAAGTCGCTGGACCTGTCCTTCAATCAACTCACCGGCACCATACCCATGGAAATAGCCAAGCTGACCAAACTGCAGTACTTGCAACTGTATGCCAACGAACTCACCGGCACGATTCCTCCCTTGCTGGGCAACCTGGCGAATCTAGAGGCACTTTCCCTCTCATCGAATCGGCTCAGCGGCCCCATTCCTTTAGAGCTGAGCAATCTCACCAAGCTGCAGACCCTAGCGCTATCCTTCAATGAACTCTCCGGCACCATTCCCAGCGAAATCGCCAAGCTCACGAAGTTGAAAAACCTTTACCTGCACGTCAACCGGCTTGAAGGCGCCATCCCTCCTGAACTCGGAGAACTCACCGACCTGGAAGGTCTGTATCTTGGATACAGTGGACTAACCGGAGGCATCCCAGCCACACTAGGCAATCTAAAGAACCTCAGAGCACTGTGGCTAAATGGAAGCAGGGTCAACGGCAGCATTCCCCCTGAACTTGGCAACCTCATCAATCTGGAGCAACTTAGCCTACATAGCAACCAACTCACCGGCGAGATACCTGCCTCGCTGGGCAGCCTCGCCAACCTCCGGACGTTGGACCTGCATAGCAACCTGCTTGGCGGTACCATACCGCCGTGGCTTGGCGGCCTTGCGAACCTACGTGCCTTGCGTGCGCACAATAACCAGTTCAGCGGCAGCATCCCAGATACGCTCGGCAACCTAGGAAAACTCTGAACAAGTCCCTGGCATAGTATCATAGCAAGAAAGCAGGATACGGTGAGGAGCTGGGTAATGGAGCAACCGACGTTTGCCGACTTGGAGTACGCGCAGAAGAAGCGCAAGACGCGCCGGGGGAAGTTCTTGGAGCGGATGGACGCGCTGCTCCCGTGGGCGGAGATGGAGGCGCGCATTGCGCCGTACTATCCCAAGCCAGGGCGGGGGCGGCGGCCGTATCCCTTGTCGGTAATGCTGCGGATACACTGCGTGCAGTTGTTCTACAACCTGAGCGATCCTGGGATGGAGGACATGCTGTACGAGGTAGAACCGGTGCGGCGGTTCGTGGGGCTGCGGCTGTCAGAGGCGCTGCCGGACGAGACGACTATTCTGCACTTTCGGCATTTGCTGGAGAAGCACCGGTTAGGAGAGGGGTTGTTGGCGGAGATCAACGCGCATTTGGCAGGTCGGGGCTTGCGGCTGCGAGCGGGGACGGTAGTGGACGCGACCATCATCGCGGCGCCGACATCGACGAAGAACCGAGAGGGGGAGCGAGACCCGGCGATGCGGCAGGTGAAGAAGGGGAACCAGTATTACTTTGGGATGAAGCTGCACATCGGCGTCGACGCACAGACGGGGCTCGTGCATAGCTTCACCACCACATCGGCCAACGTGCACGACGTAACGCAAGCGGCGGCGTTGCTGCACGGCGCAGAGCAGCAGGTGTGGGGAGACGCCGGGTACGTGGGGGTGCAGAAGCGACCGGAGCATCAGGGGCGCGCCGTAGCGTGGCAGGTGGCGCTCAAGCCGGGGCTGCGGCGGAAACTGGCGCCTGAGAGCGCGGCGGCGCTGGCAGAGCAGCGCAAAGCATCGGTTAGGGCCAAAGTAGAGCATCCGTTCCTGTGGGTGAAGCGGCACTTCGGCTACGCCACGGTGCGCTACCGGGGTCTGTCCAAGAACAGGCAACGGCTGGCGTTGCTGCTGGGGCTGACCAATGTGATGACGGCCGCACGCCAGTTGGCAACATGACACGGGAGCAGTGCGCCCAAAACACGGCCAGGAGCGTATTGCGCTTCCAACGGGACCGCATCAAAGCCAAAACAGCCCCTCCCACATGCCAAGACACACCTCAAACCACCCCACAATCCCGCACATACCCATAAACCGATGCATATCCCGACTTGCTCAGACCTTTCCTAGGTGCCCTGAGAGAACTGCTTCTGCAAGAAAACCAGCTCAGCGGCAGTATTCCGGAGACGTTTGGCAACCTCACTTCACTAGAGCACTTGGACCTCTCCAATAACCAATTGACCGGCACTGTTCCCAGCGTGCTGGAAACACTTCCCAAATTGCGAAGCCTGCACCTGCACGGCAACCAGCTTTCTCTTGAGTAACCGGATGGGATCGAATTCGATTGTTTCGGTGATTTGGCGGTACCCGAGCCTTTTAGGAATACGGGTCTGATGGCCGGAAGTGGAGATCGTCCACACGCCTCTCGAAGATCTATCCAGTTATCGAAAGAGCTTGTGCGCTACTTCGCCAAGGAAGACGATCCTATCTTCGCTTACGACGCCGAGTTACAGCAGTGGCGGCGCGTGCCAGATGAGGCTACGTTCCAGGCTCTCGGCTTCTACAAGTGCGATATGACCATGGCGGATGTCGGCTTCTTCGAGCAAGTCGAGATCGGCCCCGCCTACCCGGTCAGTGAGACACCGGCCCGGAAAGAC
The DNA here is from genome assembly GCA_965221905.1 of Chloroflexota bacterium. Taxonomy (GTDB): domain Bacteria; phylum Chloroflexota; class UBA11872; order VXOZ01; family VXOZ01; genus VXOZ01. Next base: position 388,961 of record OZ244922.1, on the reverse strand, counting down.
TATCCCCACTGCCGGACGGGGTAGAGCGGAATTTTCCTTCAAACGAGATTGAGGCCGTTCAAGCGGGGGCCGCGGCGACGATCCGCTCGCAGAGCGCAATGTCTGCCAGGCCTTCCGCTGCGTCGGGTGTTGGCGCGACGCCCTGCTGAACACAGCGCAGGAAGTAGCGGATTTCCTCAGTAAAGGCCTCGCGGACCGGCACGTCCAGGCGCGTGGAACCTGCCGGGGTGTGCAGGATGACGGCGGACGGCTGGCGGAAGAGCAGCGGCGGCGCGTGGACAAGCTCGATGCGTCCGGTGGTGCCGTAAATGGTGGCTGCTTGGTCCCAGGGAGCATTCGCATACGCCAACTTCCCGACTTCCAGGACGGTTTCATGCGTTGTGTAGTCGAGCACGGCCAAACGCGGCGGTCCCAGCGAGGCGTAGTGGACTCCGGTGGGATCGCCGAGCAAGTGCCGCATCAAATTAACGTCATGCACCCACAATTCGATCCACTCGACCAGCGTGCGTTGGAGGGACTCCTCTGGAGAAGGGCGCGCGGTTGAGGCCGGGGCGGTCACGTCCGGTTGCGGTTCGATGGGCAGGGCATGGAGCGTCGCCGCGCCCATCTGCGAGTTTCCGCCAAAGTCGCGAAATTGGGCGAAACGCACGTCGCCGATTTGCTGTTCCGCAAGCAGTTTCTTGGCAAGCTGCACGGCGGGATCGAATTGCCGCATATACCCCACCATTACCGGGGTGCCGGTGCGCATGCTTGCCGCACGGATCTGTTCCGCGTCTTCGCGCGAGCCTGCCAGGGGTTTCTCGGTAAAGACTGGCACGCCGGCTTCCAGCAGCGGGATGATGGCAGCGGCATGGTGCTCCTTGAGGGTCACGACCACTGCGCAGTCTAACTCGCCGGCGTAGTCAGCGAGATCCCCGGCACTGCCGCAAATGCGCGGTATCCGGTACGCTGCGGCCAGCTTTTCCGCCCGGGCGCGGTCCAACTCGGCAAGCGCAACCAGTTCTACATCCGCTATCTGCAAGAGAGACGGCAGGTGCGTAATCTGCATCATGTTTCCAGCGCCAACTAGACCGACCCGCATGTTCCTCTCCTTAGGGCCTCACGAACGTCCCCAACGAATGGGCATTACTATTCTCAGCACTTTGCACCAGGCTGGTACATCGTGGGCCATTGAGACTGCTCAAAGCGAGAACGCGCTGCTTCAAACCCAAACCACTCCATGGCTGGGTGTGGCCGTGCCTTAGTGGCCTGCGCGGAAGGCGTCGATGCCTGCGAGCAAGCGGTCTATGTCCGTGCGGTCGTTGAACACGTGCGGGTCAACGCGGAAGAGATTGCGGAGGAAGTAGGTGTCCACGCCATGCGCGGTCAGGTAGGCTTGCAGGTCGCCTGCTTCGTCGATTTCGGCGGCAATCACGCCTGCGCGCCGGGTGGAATCTCGCGGCGTCCGCACGGTGATTCCTCGCTCTTGCAGCCCCTCAATACAGTACTCTGTCAGATCGAGCACGTGGGCCTCCACGGCTGCCATGCCGGTATTCAGTAGGACTGCGATGCCGGGAAGGGTTGCGGCGACGCCCATCAGGTTCGGCATGCCAAGCTGGAAGCGCTCCGCGCTGGGCAGCAGTTGCAGTTGCTCCAGGTCGGTCCGGGTCGTGCTCACCCAACCCGCCGTCGGCGGCTGCCGGTCCAGATGGCGTTTGGCCGCATAGAAAAAGCCCACACCGGCGGTGCCTAACAACCATTTCATGGCAGTGGTGGCGAAGAAGTCTACGCCGGTGGCGTGGAGATCAATGTTCAATGCACCCGCCGATTGCGCGCCGTCCACGAGGAGTAACGCGCCGTGGTCGTGCGCAATCCGTGCCAGCGCGGCGATATCGTGGCGAAATCCCTGCGCGGGCGTAACATGCGAAACACTTACCGCGACGGTATTGTCGTCGATAGCGCGCTCCATGTCCTCCAGGTGTATTAGCCCATCGCGCGGCTGAACGAAACGGCGTTCCAGTATGTCTCGCGGCGGCACCATCCAGGGATAGACGCTGGATGGATACGGGTAGCCATCGAACACGACATTGCCGCCCGGCTTGGGCGCAATCAGGCTAACGGCGAGACTCGACCCCGTCGACGTGCTGTCATTTACGGCAATTTCATCCTCATCGGCACCCATCAATGTCGCGAAGCGCTCGCGCAGTGCGCGGGTCTCGTCCATGAAGCGCGGATAGAGATCGCCGGTATTGTGGGTGAGTGCGGCGAGATGGCGGTCGAGCGCCGTCCGCATTGGTGTGGATGCCGGCGCAATTCCGCCGCTGAAGAGATACGCGCGCTCGGTGAGTATGGGGAAGAGATCGCGTACGTCTGCCGGGGTCATATAATGCTCCTCGTTTGTGTCGGATAAAGGCTGACGCGCGCTCAGCCGCTCGTGTTCATCAGGTAGATTCTTAGCACATGCACGGTCGATAGGCACGTTTACTTTTGACCGTAGCAGAGACTCATCCCAATGCTATGCCGTTTTGCCCTTGGCGCGGGCTATTGCCGAGAGCTTGGCCCAGCGCGACGGATTTCTCTGCGTTTACTGCCGAATTCAGCGAGAACTGAGCAGTACACGGCGCCATTCTGCGACAAGAAACTACATTGCGTGCGTAGTAGCGCGCTTTCTCATTCGTCGGTGGTGGCGTTAGAGTCCGGAGCCGGAAAGACAATTCCCGCTTCCTGCACCTCTTGGTAGGGCAGCAGCCACACCAAGGACTCGTCATGCAGGTCAACCACCTGGATGCGGTTGCCCCAGGGATCGCTAAAGTCGCAGCGAATGTAGTCATTGGACATGACGTCGAGCTTGTACTTCGTACGCAGCTTATCGCGAACGCTCGCTAGCTGCTCTTCATCACGCACCATGATGCCGATGTGGCGAGACCGCTCCGGTTGCAGTTCATCCACTTTGAAGATCGCGAGAAACTGGTGATTGCCTAGCTGGCACCAGGCCGCCCCTTCTCCTCCGCGCAACATTTCGAGATTGAATACGTCCTCGTAAAAGGCTACCGCTCTTTCAACATCGTCAACTTCGATACCGACGTGATTAACACCGTACACCTGGACATCCATATAAGGGCACTCCTGGAACGCTTCGCTTGCAGGTTCTTCTATTCCTCACTATATAACAGCTCGCCCAACAGCGGCTTCACACTACCCGGTAGGTCGTCAGCAGTGACGCAAGCTGGCAAACTTTACCAATTGTGTTTTTGACTTGAATTTGAGCCAGGTGCACAAAGAGCGGGATCAATCTGTCTTTGCTTCGACAAGCTCAGCACGAACGGTTTGATGGAGCTTATCAGACGCGCTCTACAGCAGTGTCTGCAAATCGCCAGCCCGCAACCGGACAACATCCTCGTCGTCGCCTCGCAGCGTAATGTGCCCGAGTTTGCGGCCGGGGCGGGTTTCCTTGGCGTAGAGGTGCACGTGGGCGTTGGGTACAGCGAGCGTAGCAGCGCGGTCGGGAATTGTGCCGATAAGATTGAGCATCACCGAGTGACCGCGCGGCGTGGTGGCGCCAAGGGGGAGACCGAGCACGGCGCGCAGGTGGTTCTCGAATTGGCTGGTCTCCGCGCCTTCAATAGTCCAATGGCCGGAGTTATGCACCCGGGGGGCCATCTCGTTGGCAAGCAACGTATTCCCCTGCTGGAAGAACTCGATAGCCAGCACGCCCACGTAGTCCAGCGCCTCAAGCACTCGCCTGCCGTACTCCTCTGCCCGCGCTTGCAGTGTCGGCGGGGTAGCGGGAGCGGGCGCGATGGAACGGCGCAAGATGCCCTCATGATGGTAATTCTCAACTAAAGGATAGAACGCTGTGCTGCCGTCTCGTCCGCGGACGGAGAGCAACGAGACTTCGCGGTCGAACGGCACGAACGCTTCCAGGATAAGGGGTGTCCCTTGTAGGGTGTCCCAGGCGCCCTGGGCGTCAGCCGCCTCTCGAATGATGCGCTGGCCTTTGCCGTCATAACCCAGCCGCCGGGTCTTGAGCACGGCGGGTGTCCCAAGCGTGCGCGATGCAGCTTCAAGCGTTTCTTGGGAATCGACCGCTTTATAGTCTGGCGTGGGAATATTGAGCTGCCGAAAGAAAGCCTTTTCGGTCAGGCGGTCCTGTGAGGCCTCGAGGGCGGCGGGCGGCGGGTAGACTGGCGCTTGGGATTCGAGATAGCGCGCCGCGTCTACCGGCACGTTCTCGAACTCGTAAGTGACTAACGTGAGGCCGGATGCAAAGCGCGCGAGCGCCTCACGATTGTCAAAACTCTCCCCAACGACAAGCTCTGCTAATTCTCCGGCCGGGGCATCGTGGTACGTGTCGAGTACGCGGAACCGCAGACCCAGCGGATATCCCGCCAGGGCCAACATGCGGCCAAGCTGCCCGCCGCCGAGGATGCCGACCGTCATTCCGACTCTCGCGGATCGGGATGGGCCAGTACGTCGCCAGTCTGCTGCTGGCGGAATTTTTCGCAAGCCGAACGAAATTGGGGGTACTTGTTGCCAAGAATTGCCGTGGCGAGCAGCGCCGCATTCACCGCACCGGCACGCCCGATTGCCAACGTGCCTACTGGAATGCCCGCAGGCATCTGCACGATGGAGAGGAGCGAGTCCATGCCGTTGAGCGCCCGCGACTGCACCGGCACGCCGAGCACCGGCAGGCTCGTCTTGGCTGCCGTCATGCCGGGCAGATGGGCCGCGCCTCCGGCCCCGGCAATAATTACCTCAATGCCGCGCTCCGCCGCCGTTTCGGCATAGGCGAACATTTGATCGGGGGTCCGGTGAGCCGAAACTACGCGCACCTCGTACGGCACGCCCAGTTCTTGTAGGGTCTCCACCGCGTGGCGCATTGTCTCCCAGTCCGACTTCGATCCCATGATAATGCCGACCAGCGGCCGGACAGGTTGCAATTCCTTATCCACTTCATTTCCTCACGTACGCAATATTCAATCTATAGGTTAGCTCGCCCTATTCCAATCTTGCAGCAAGCCGGTCGTGCCACTCGAGGACGTTGATGTAATCGAGAAAAGTACACAGCTTTGACAGGCCACTGGTTTGGAACGTGGGACGGCTTACCTGACGCGCAAAGAGTTCACGCCTTGCATCTTTCGATACCACACTAAATCGGGGAAGAGCATTGGGTGCCGTCAAGTGAATATCATTGAAGCGCAAGAGACCGGAGTAAATGGGAGTCGAGTGTTCCACCTCGAAGAGCGCCTGCAAGGCGTTCGTACCTTTTCCTATCCAAATCACGTCCACTTCAGCCAAGGTTCTAGCAACGGGATCATAGCCGCTTGGCAGGTTCTCCCGGCACTCGAATGGGATAGTCAGTGACCAGTCTATCCTTGAACGATCACTCAAAGGTATCCAAATGTCGAATCCTTTTGCTTTACCGATTGCACCGAGAAGCGATTGAACCTGTGGATGGGAGAGATCCGGCTGTTCGCGCAGCTTTCCTATATCCATCAGGTCATACAGCGATTTCCAACCCAAGTGGCCATCAACGTTGAACCTACCGGCTCTGGCTATGTAGAATTCTGTGCTACTATCTTGCAGGTAGACCTGCACTTTGTACTGACCATCACGCGCCGCCGATACCGTATGGAACACCTCTTCGTATTCGGCATAGGGCACGCACAGCGGTTCAGCCTGACCGTCCCACAGAAAACAGATTACTGACCGATGGCCCGCCAACTCCCGCAGGTCTTCCTCCCTCAGGCCGTAGAATGTCTTCTTGCTCCCGTGACGCTGAGAATAGCGAATGTAAACGCGTCCTGCGTCGTCGCCAATCGAATAGAGCGATCGGCTGCGGTTCAGTCTCTCCAGCGAGCCAAACCGAGCAGCTAGTTCATTTAAGAAAGCTGCCTTGACCGTGTTCGCCATGGTCTCCACCTATAGACGCACATCCTTGCAGTCACACTATCCCATTGTAGCAAATTGTCGCTCAGTTATATCTCGGCGAGCCGGCAAATGGCCAATGAGAGTGCTGTGACTCGATGTAAACGACCGCTTCTCCGGTTTGCAGTGCCGCGAATTCCCTGCAGCACTTGGCGTGCGTCTGCCAAGCGTGTAAAGTAGGTAGGTGGCACGCATTCCTACCCAGGATAGAGCGCAACGAGGAGCGTGCCTTTATTTATCGTAACCAAACAGAGGGTAAGTAGCGGCAGGCCGCGAGACGACGCAGGAGAATAACGGGCGCATGGCCAGACAACATGTACAGTTACAAGCAGATAGGCGAGATACCTTTGGTAAGAAAGTGTCACAGCTCCGCCGCGACGGTAACGTCCCGGGGAACGTCTACGGACTCAAAATGGATCCGATTCCCCTCACAATTAACGGGCTTGAGTTCATCTCCGTGCATCAGAGCGTGGGCGCTACCGGCGTCATTGACCTAGCCGTCAACGGCGCAGATGCGCTGCCGGTGCTGGTGCAAGAGGTGCAGCACGATCCGCCGACCAGTCGCGTGCTGCATGTGACCTTTTTGCAGGTAGACCTGACAAAGCCCGTAAGCGCGATAGTGCCGGTGTTTCTAATCGGCCAAGCGCCCGCCGTGGACTTTGGCGCCAATGTCATCCAGCACGTCAACGAAGTCTCGGTTTCTGCCTTGCCGGATGACATACCCGAGAACTTCGAAGTTGATATCGGGGTGCTCGCCGATTTCGATCATGCGGTGCTCGTAAGCGACCTCATTGCGCCGGTAGGGGTCACGATACAAACGGACCCCAATGATCTCGTGGTGCGGGCGGAACACCCGCGCGTAGTGGAGGAAGAGACGCCGGAAGAGGACGAAGAACTAGAGGGCGAGGAAGCCGAAGGCGAAGAGGGCGAACAGGCTGCGGAGGAAGAAAGCAGAGAGTAAGTTCTACGGCCGGCACATTGAGCCCCGCAGCGTCAGTGCCGTCTGGACCTCTTGTGCGGTTGGTCCTCTCCTGCGCAAGCAGAACCTAAGCTCCGCCAATTGCCGGCTGTTATCCGGTCGGGTTGATCGGACTCACTCTCAGCCCCGTATCAAGTACGAGGCAGGTTCTGGCCCACTCCCTCACAGGGAGATGGAATTGTTCGCTTCAATCAGCGGCATGCCAACGTCTCCATTATCAGGAATCCGCCCTTTACCCAGAGAATCCTCATCGAACTGATTACTGCATCCCCGCGCTACAGAGCACCTAGTCAGCGTGTGGTCGGCTTCACACATCTGGGGCCGTTGTCTCTTGCCTGCGGGATTGTGCGATCATTGGAATGCCACCAAGCGTAAACCCCAATTCGATATGCAAGTTTTACCATTGGCATTTTTACCATTGGCATTACGAAAAGTATATTAAACGTGCTTTATGCAAGGTATAATAAATACAAACCAACAATATCCGGTAAGCCTGCGACAAAGGAGCCCTGCTCGTGGCAAGCGCACTCGCAATTGAGGGCGTAACCAAAGTCTATGCCCGCAATACGGTCGTCGATGATGTCTCCTTCACGGTGGAGCCGCAGGAGATTCTGGGTCTCGTGGGGCCCAACGGGGCCGGCAAGACTACCACCATTCGCATGGCTCTGGACATCATCCACCCCGATACCGGCGCGGTTGCCCTATTTGGCAGCGCGCCCACGCGGCAGGCGTTGCAACGGGTCGGCTACCTGCCCGAGGAGCGCGGACTTTATCAGAAAGCGGTCCTCCGTGATGTGCTCCGTTACCTGGGGCGACTCAAAGGTCTGAGCAATAAAGATGCGCAGGCTCGGACCGACGCTATGTTGCAACGCGTCGGCCTCTACGAACACCGCGCCAAGAAGGTGCAGGCGCTCTCACGCGGCATGAACCAGCTTGCCCAGTTTGCCAGCGCGCTCCTACACCTGCCAGACCTCATCATTCTGGACGAACCCTTCTCCGGGCTCGACCCTCTGAACGTGCAGGTGATGAAGGAGATCATCAGCGAGCAACAGCAGCGCGGCGCCTCAATCATCTTCAGTTCCCACGACATGGAAGACGTGGAGGAAATGTGCGAGCGTGTCGTGCTCATCAGTTCCGGCGCGGTGTTGCTCTACGGCGTGCTCGATGAGCTAAAGCGCGCGCGCGGCATACAGAGCATTCGCGTAACTGCGCCGCGGCAACCGGCAGACGTGCCCGGTGTCAGCAACGCCAAGGTTGCGGACGGACAGTTTGAGTACATGCTCACCGATGGCGTTGACCCCAATACGGTTCTCCGTACCTTCCTGGATAACGGTATTCCGGTGGAGCGGTTTGAAGTTGCTTTGCCCTCCTTGCGCGAAATGTTCATCGAAGAGGTGAGTCGTGCCCGCAGCGCTTGACGGCACTCGCATCGTGTTTGCGCACGAATTCCGCAAACAGATAGGCGGCAAGGGGTTTCTGATCGCCACGCTGGCAATTCCGGTCTTGCTCCTCCTAATCTGGATTGCAATACCTGTTGTTAGAGGCCTTGTGGAAGATGACATTGCAGACTCAGGTGCCGCCGGTAGCAGCGCAAGCACTACCGCGAATGAGTCTGGCCAAGGCGCTTCCGATGCGCCCGTCGGCATTGTCATGCAGGCGACCGACCTCGCCGTAGATTACAGCGAGATTCCGGAGTTCCGAGTCTACACCGAGACGGCGACTGGCCTGGACGATCTGAAAACCGGGGAGATCAACGAACTTTTCGTTATCCTACCGGACTATGTCGCCACCGGGCACATCGAGTACTACTACACCAACGATGGGGGAGCCGGCCGGCAGCAACTGCGCCTCATCCTGACTGACGCACTCCTAGGAGAGACTCAGTCGCCCGAGCACAGGGAGCAGGCGCTCGCCCGTCCGCAATTTCAGCGCGTCACGGTGTCAGATGATGGTGCGATAGAGGAGGAAAGCGGCGCAGCGGTTGCTGTTTCATTCTTAGTAGGTCAAGGCTTCGCCATCGCGCTGATCTTTACCCTGATTGCCTACGGCACGATTCTGCTCCAGACCGTCTCGGAAGAGAAGGAAAACCGCATGGTGGAGGTCTTGCTAACTTCCGCCTCGCCACTAGCCATCATGACGGGCAAGGTGCTGGCGCTGGGTCTGGCCGGCCTGATACAGATGTCGGTGTGGATTGCTGCGGTGATCTTGATTGTGCCCCGCTTTGCGGGCGTTCTCCCGGATCTTGGCGACTTTCCCATCGACGTTGGCTTCTTGCTGCTCGTGTTGGCGTTCTATCTTGCCGGTTATGCAATTGCAGCCGCTCTCATGGCGGGCATCGGCGCCGCTACTACCTCGACCACCGAGGCAGGTCCGCTTACGGCCTTGGTCATCATTCCGCTCGCCGCGCCGTTCTATGCAATGCCGCTGTTCCTGACGTCCGCAGATCATTGGCTGCCTCGCTTGCTCTCGTTCCTGCCCGTTACTGCAGCGACGGCTATGATGCTGCGCCTGGCAACCAGCCAGGTAGCCCCAAGCGAGATTGCGCTCAGCCTCGGCCTGATGATCGTGACTGCGGTCCTTTTGCTCTGGCTGGCAAGCCGTATCTTCCGTGCCGGCTTGCTGCTGTACGGGCAGCGCATGAGTTTGCGGGCGGCATGGACGGCGCTGCGTTATGGGGGCTGAGCGACCGTACAAGGAACACGCGGGAGTCGGTATGACGTACAATTCGTATTGACGGGATTATACCGCGTAAAGCGAGGAACAAGAATCATGGCCGTATTCGACACTCACCGGGCGTTTACGACGCTCGTGGAGGCGGGATTCACGGAGCGTCAAGCCCAGGCCCTGCTGGACGTAGGGAGCGAAGGCTATGGCGCGTTGGCGACCAAAGACCATCTGGACGCGCGCCTGGATGAAGTGGACGCGCGCCTGCGGGAGCTGGAGTTGCGGCTGCGGCACGACCTGACGCTGCGCATGGGGGGCATGATCGCAGCCGGTGTGGCGCTCATCGCAGCGCTCGAACTGCTATCCCGCTAGGATGTGCCGCCGTAGCGCACCGTTGGCAGAGGGATGAATGACGTGCAAAGACTCTGGTCCGAAATAAGCATCGTCCTGTCGGAAGAATTCCGGCGCAATATTCGGCGTAAGCAATACCTCATTATCACGTTTACGCCGGTGGTAATCGTGCTCGTATTGGCGCTCGCCATGCCGCTGGTGCGCGGTCTCTTCAGCGGGGACAGCGCAAGTACCGCTAGCACGGACGGCGGGAGAGCCATCGCGGTGGTCAACGACTCCCCCAACCTGACATTTGCGCCGCAGAATTCTGCTGACTTCCAGGTTCTTTCCAATCGCCAAGCCGGTATCACCGCGCTGCAAGAGGGTAGTGTAGACGACCTCTTCATCATTCCCGCGGACTTTCTCCAGACGGGCCGCGTAGAGTGGCTCCACACGGATAGCGGCTTGAGCAGTATCATCGCCGGAGACGACAGCGAAGACCGCATGCGCGCGATCCTACTGCAAGCCCTGACGTCTGCCGATCTATCCACAGACCGGATTGCACGCCTGCAAGACCCCCTGAACCTAACGCGCTTCGAGGTTACGCGCGCTGGCGACGTGGCGGCGGAAGAAGAGGGGCTAATCCTCGAGTTCTTTACGGTGCCGTTCTTATCGGCGTGGATCATGATCATGGTGATCTACATGGTCAGCGGAACCTTGCTGCAGAGCGTCTCCGAAGAGAAGGAGAACCGCGTCGTAGAGGTGCTCATCACGTCGGTTTCGCCACTGGCTTTGATGACCGGCAAGGTGCTTGGACTGGGCGCTACCGGCCTGCTGCAAGTGGGCGTCTGGCTGGTCTCCTTGGCATTGTTCGTCCCGCGCATTGTGAATGCCTTTCCAGATATCGGCGATCTCGCGCTTTCACCGGTATTGGCGGCGGCAATCGTCGTCTTCTTCCTCGCGGGTTACTTTGTCTTTGCGGTAGTGATGGCGGGCATCAGCGCCGCCACGGTCTCGGCGCGTGAGGCGTCTTCACTCTCCTCGATTGTTCTTCTGCCTGCGCTCGCGCCGCTCATTCTTGCCTCGCTAATCTCACTTGCGCCAAATGGCGCATTCGCGCGGATACTTACCTTCATCCCCTTTACCGCTCCCGCCACCATGATGATCCGGCTTGGCGTGACCGATGTGGCGCTCTGGGAAATCGCGCTCTGTCTGGGCGTGACCGTCGCGAGCGGCCTAGCGCTGCTTTGGCTTTCCGCCCGCGTCTTCCGCGCCGGCATCCTCATCTACGGCCAGCGCATGACCCTCCGCCGCCTCTGGCTGGCAGTCCGGCACGCAAGCTAACGCGTTGCCTATCGGCGCGAAATGCGTCGATTGAGCGCGCTCTGTTTTGCTTATTGCAGGAGTAGTCCGGACCAGATCACCATGTTAGCGCTGTTCCGCGTCTCGCCCTGCGTGGCGAGTGTCAGCGTGAGAGTTTGGCCTGTGTGGGCTGAGAGGTCGAGTGTCTGCATTAGCCGATGCGACTCTCCCTGCTCGTCGATGAGGGTCTCCCGCACGTCCAAGAGCATTACGCCGTCAGCGGTCGCAGTGACGCGCACGACAATGGGCCCGTCGTCTGTCGTCCATTGTCCCTGATCCACAACGGCCTCAAGTGAGAGCACTGCATCCGGCGGGATAGTAACTTTGCGCCACGTCGCTGTGGTATTGACACTGGTGCGCAGCACTAGTCGGCGTTCTCCATTGTCACGTGTCACCGGCTCCAGTGCGAACGTGAGATGCCGGTCCCACGTTTCCTGCGGCGCAATCTCCCCCACCGCCTGCTTTCGCAACTCGTGAAGTAGGTTAACCGTCGTTGGCGTTGATGCCTCGACAACACTTGCCGGCTCGCCGGCCTGTACCACCGGCCGGTGCAGCCGAGGATCGCCCCAATAAACGGCGAGGCCCACGAGAGGGAGCACGATGAGCAGTGCAATGAGATTGGGCAGGGACCCCACGCGCCCACCCGCGGCCCAAACTACCAGCGTTGGCATGCCGAGAAGGGCGACGATAAGGCAGGCCCACCATAGCCAAGCGGGGAACACGCCGACGCGAATCCCTTGAAACCGTGCCACGATTGCCTGCACCGCGCCGGCCGCGCCACGCTGATAGAGCGGCTGGAGGAACAGATCGCCGTGGGCAAGCTCGCCATCCACCAGCAATTCGCCGTACGCGAACGCATCGCTCCAGCACGACCACGCCAACGGCGCGGTATCCAGGCCACCGCCTGACTCGCCCTGTTCATCCAGTCCTCGCACATGCACGGCATACGTCTTGCCTTCCGATTCAAGTTGAGTGGGAAAGACGACGTGAACTGTGTAGAAAGGATGGTTGGCCGGCAGTGCCAGAGAAGCTGCTGCCAACGGAGTAGGCTTGCCGTTTGGAGCTTCTTCATGAATTGCTACCGCTACCGTAGCCGCCGACGTTGTGCGAAATGCTAATGCGACCCCCCTGAGACCGTGCGAGCGCCCGAGGATTGTCTGCGAAAGCGTATGGCCGGGTGCAACGGGAAGCGCTACGTGCAAGCACCGCAGCGGCGGGTCGTACGGAATGACATGGTGCCTGCCCAGCACCTGCCAACCAAACCCCGCCCACAACACTGCGGACACCAGCATTCCGATGACAATGAAAACGCGGTAGAGCATTTAGAGATAGTAGGTCGGTACCGTATACGCAAAGAGACCGATTAGATTTAGCACGAACAAGAAAGCAATGGCGCACCCAAGGGCCAGCGGCTGGAGCACTCTACCCAACGGTAGCGCGGTGATGCCAAGCGTAATGAAGAGCACGATCGGCACTACCGCAGGGAAGAGATAGCGTCCCTGGGTGGCAAACGACGTGGCCCATGCTTGCCAGAACACGAGCGCTACCATGCCAAGCACAAGCATGCCGAGGAGTGCGACGGCTGCCGCTAGAAACGCCTGATTCCGCGCATATTCGCGATCAAACAACGCATGCAAAGGTCTCGGACCGGCAAACCACTGCACTAGACCCCACGCTAGACCGGCCCCAGCACCGAGGGTAAGCAGACCGAGAAGCACATAGTAGGGCCAGAGAAAGTAGACTTCCAACTGCCCAAATGCGCCCCAAAAGGTGCGGAAGACGAGGTAGGGAGTATCACCCCGCAGAATGTCTAAGAAAGACACACCGATCTCTCGTGGAGCACGACGCAGCGGCGCGAGCGCGCGCCACGCTTCCATAACCGCTTGGATGCCAATTGGATCGCCGGTCTGCAAGTAACTGCGCACGAACCACCAACCGGAAACGAGCGTAGCCACCGAGCCCGTGATGAACAGCCGTAACAGGACAATACCGACGCCGCCACGCAGCGAGAGTGCGGCAACAAGCAACGCAAAAGGAATGACCACGTAGCCATTCAGCCTGCCCAGCAGCACCAGTCCCAAAGCTACACCCAGCCATGCGGCGCGCCCTGCGGTCCAACCCTCTTTCCAACCGGCAAGCAAGAAATAGATGGTCCAACTGCACACAGCCATGGTGTACGCATCTTGGTTCACGTAGGCGCCGGTGAGGGTCACCTGAGGAATGAGCACAAGTATTAGCGCCGTGCCGCGTGCTATGTCGGGACGCATAGGAAAGAGCAGGCATGCTGTGCGAAACGCTAGGTAGATTGTCGCCAATACGGCGAGAGTCGAGACGAATCGTGCCGCGTAGAGCAATGCGTACGGGTCATCGGTCAGAACGAGTCGCATAGCGAGCGCGGAGAGTACGTAGTTGAAACCGGGAAGCGCGGCATAGGATATAAACGCTTCTTCGGCATTCACAACATATCCGTACATGTCGCCGTCGGGAGCGAACACGGGCAGGCGACCGTTCGCATAGATGAAGTGTGCGACCCGGTAGTGTTCCGCCTCGTCGGGGCCTTTGTCAAACGGCACAACTGCCGTCCAAACAAGCATCAACGCCAAGGCCGCGCCAAGAAGCAGCGCAAGGGCACGGGTATTCTCACCAGGGTGAGCCGTTGCGCTTGGCATGTCATCCTGTATCTCGCCGGGTGGTATGTCTGCGAATGAGAGTTCGAGAACACTCACGTTTGAAGCGCCTCAAGATGAAAATTGATGGTCGATGACTACATTATATGCGCACACGCCGCACGCCACTCTAATTCTCGAACGGGCAGTTGTTCGGCTTAACCAACTATCGAAACGCTCTTGACCGGTCTTGGCCAAGAGGACATGTGCTTGAAACCGCGCGCATGGTGGTGGAGCCCCACGCAGTCGGCACGCTCGCGCTTGGTCTGATCGCTGCTCACCGCACCGCTGCTCTTGCCGTATGCCGGCGGGCGTGCACCATCAGTACAGCAATGTCCGCTGGAGTGACACCTGCGATACGCGCGGCCTGCCCAATCGTACGCGGCTGGAACTGTCCCAGCTTTTGGCGTGCTTCCACCCGCAGGGAAAGCAGTTGTTCATAGTCCATGTCCTGCGGTAGTGCTAAGCCTTCCATGCGCGCCATCTTGCGTACCTGGGCCTGTTGCCGTTCCACGTAACCCGCGTAGCGTGCTTCAAGCTCGATTTGCGTTACTACTTCGGGATCGAGGCCGTCAGTCTGATCGCCCATGAGTGCGGCGACAACGGCGTATCGCGCGCGCGGACGTTGCAGTATGCTCAGCGCCTTGGTTTGGCTGCTGAGTGGTTGTACGCCGGCTTCGGTCAATGCGCTATTCGTGCTGGGTGAAGGAGTAATCCGGTGCCGGCGCAAACGGTCTAGGGTATGCGCAATCTGCTCCCGTTTTGCCAACACGCCGGCATGGCGCTCGGGGCTGATCAGGCCGATCTCGTAGCCCAGGGACGTAAGGCGCAGGTCGGCATTGTCGTGCCGCAGCAGCAGCCGGTACTCCGCCCGAGAAGTGAAGAGGCGGTAAGGTTCCTGGTGCTCCTGGCTCACGAGGTCGTCCAGCATCACGCCTATGTACGCTTGGTCGCGCCCAAGCACGATGGGCGGCTTGCCTTGCACGCCCCGCGCGGCGTTTATGCCGGCAATGAGCCCCTGCGCCGCTGCTTCTTCATAGCCGGACGTGCCGTTTATCTGCCCCGCAAAGAAGAGTCCGGAAACCGACTTGGCTTCCAATGTGACGCTCGTTTGGTCCGTAACCACGTGGTCGTATTCCACGGCGTAGCCGTGGCGCACAATCTCCGCGTGGCGCAGAGCGGGTACGGTGCGCAGCATGGCTGCTTGCACGTCCTCAGGCAAGCTGGTGTTCGCCCCCTGCACGTACACTTCATGGGTCGTGAATCCCTCGGGCTCGAGGAATAGTTGGTGGGATTCTTTATGCGCAAACCGCACGATTTTGTCCTCTAGAGAAGGACAATAGCGGGGCCCCACACCGCTAATAGCGCCATTGAACATCGGCGCCCGGTGGAGGTTTGCACGAATGATGGCGTGGGTTGCCGGATTCGTGTGCACCAAATAGCAGACCATCTGCCGCCGCCAGGGCGTATTAGTCTGAAAGGGGTAGACCGGGTCCGGCACATCACGCCGGAGTTCCTCATCTCGCAGAGGCGTGAACGAGAATCGCAGCGGCTGCGGTGAGCCGGGTTGCGGCGTTGTGAGCGAAAAGTCGATACTTTCGGCCAGAACGCGGGGCGGTGTGCCGGTCTTCAGGCGGCGGAGACGAAAGCCCAAGCGTCGCAATGCATGCGAAAGGCCCTGCGCCGGTGCTTCGCCCTCGCGGCCGCCGCCAATGCGCTTCTCTCCCGTGATCAGCATGCCCTGCAAGAAGGTGCCGGTGGTGAGCACCACTGTCTGTGCGTAGAAGGCGCGACCGTCCTTGGTTTCCACACCGGTAATCCGGTGCCCCTCCGGCGCATCGCCCGTGAGCAGATCTTCTACCAAGCCGTCGTGGATCGTCAGGTTTTGCTGGTTCTCCAGCACTTGGCGCATGGACTGGGCGTAAAGGTGTTTGTCGCACTGGGCGCGCAGCGCCTGTACGGCGGGTCCCTTGCTGCTGTTGAGCAGGCGAATCTGGATCAGGGTGCGGTCGGTGTTCTTACCCATTTCGCCGCCAAGGGCATCGATCTCCCGCACCAGATGTCCTTTGGCCGGACCGCCAATCGAGGGATTGCAGGGCATGAACGCGATGCGATCGCGATCGCCGGTCACGACGAGAATCCTGCAGCCCATACGCGCCGCCGCCAGCGCCGCCTCACAGCCGGCATGACCGGCGCCCACGACAATTACGTCATAGCGTGTACGCTGATTGTTCTCGTTCATGGAGGTCATCGAGTTGTCTTCCCTATGCCAAGCAAGCGAAGGGATAAGGAGCCGGGGAACTGCAACAATACCCTTCTCTATCGAGCATAAACGACGCCTAGCGTTAGAAACAAGCACGGATAGCTTGGGAAATAACAGGTCGGTGTCGGCATAGCGATCCGCAGAGAGGCAGCGATAGTAAGCGAGACTAAGCACGTGGTTCGCACGCTATAGACCGCACAGGGCGCGCGTGGCGGCTTCCACGTCGCGCGCTGCCACCACCGCCGAGACCACGGCAATACCGTCAGCGCCTGCCGCCATCACTGCCGCTGCGTTCTCCCGCGTGATGCCGCCGATACCCACCAGGGGGATTCCGGGCGCGGCCTGCCGCAGCGTGCGCATCATGGCGGGTCCTACCGGTGCACCGGCATCGCTCTTCGTGCACGTAGCATACATAGGGCCCACGCCAAGATAGTCCGGTTGCCCAGGCAACGCTGCTTTCAATTCTGTTTCACTTCCCGCTGACATGCCGATGATCGCCCGTTCTCCCAGCAGCTTGCGGGCTAGAGCAGGCGGCAGATCATCGTGACCGAGGTGGACGCCATCCGCGCCGGACGCCCAAGCAATGTCCACGCGGTCGTTCATAATGAAGGGTATGCGTGCAGTGCGGCAGTGGTGCGCAATTTCCGTTGCCGCGGCCAAGACTGCACGGTCGGTGGAGTGTTTGTCGCGCAACTGTAGCACTGTAGCCCCACCGGCGATAGCATGGCGGGCAATCTCTACCACCGATCGCCCCCGGGCTAATGCCGGGTCAAGCACGACGTAGAGTCGAAGATCGAGTGCGCGTTTACCGGTCATGGGCAACGAAACAGGCCTCAATGGACTGCATACTTGCGCTCTAGCGTGGCGCAGGTGCTATCTGGTGCTATGCCCCCACACCCGTCAAGTCTGGCGAATGGTGCAACCCATCCACCGTATGCTTCGCACCACTTGCTAAGAGCAAGAAATGGGGGCCGAACGAAAGCGGAACCGCAGAGACAGACCATCCTACGGAATTTGCATCTCTCTGTGCTCTTCAACCCGCCGTGGAGATGTAGATCGCCTAGTAGCATACCATTCCCGGTGCACAAACTTGGGGCAGAAACCGCATGCACAATACACCCAGACTCGCTAGTCAATCGGTTATTTGTGGGTGTATAGTTGTTATGATACACTACGGGCATGGAGCGCAAACCTTGGGCGTGGGTAGCAGCAAAACAAGTATTATGGCTCTCATTATTGCTTGCGCCAACCAAAAGGGTGGTGTTGGCAAAACAACCACCACTGCGAATTTGAGTGCTGCTCTTTCACAGATGGGTAAGCGCATTTTGGCGGTAGACATGGATGCACAGGCCAATTTGACCGCCCACCTTGGTCTGGAGCGAGAGTTGGAAACTTCGATTGCAGGCGCACTGCGGGACCGTAAGGTGGAAATGCCTATATACCGCATTGAGGACGACGTTGGCATGGTGATTGACGTTGTGCCCGCGTCGTTGGAGCTTGCCAACGTAGAGTTTCAATTAGCTGCGCTTATCGGTCGGGAACTCCGCTTGCGCGAGCGCTTGGAACGCGTACGAGATGACTATGACTTCATCCTGATCGACACACCCCCTTCACTCGGTTTGCTCACGGTAAACGCGCTGGTGGCGGCGGACTGTGTGATAGTTCCAACCGAAGCGCGTTTCTTCTCTTTGCAAGGCTTGTACATGTTGCAAGAAACCATAGCCGAGGCCGCAGCACTCAACCCGAAGGTCGAGATTTTAGGTGTGCTGCTGAGCAAGTACGACCGCCGTCTGCGTGAAGAAAAAGCGGTTTGGCAATACCTTCATGAACATTGGGGTGATCGCGTCTTTACCACGGAAATTGGGACGAACAGCAAGATTTTGGAAGCGGCGTCAGCGGGCGTCCCGGTAAATGCCTATTCTGGCGCCAAAAAAGCCGCGAATGCGTATCAACTACTAGCCAGAGAGGTGTTAGACCGTGTCGAAGCGGCCCGGCTTTGATCCCGAACGGTTAGAGACTGTGAAAGACAGCACACGCCCCCGCCCGGTGGTTCCAGATATGGTAGGCACGAGCCCGCAATCGCGCGACGCGCAGGGCATCATTCAGATTCGCATTATCGGCGTGGGTGGATGCGGTAGCAACGCGGTGAACCGCATGATCGAAGCCGGTGTCGCCGGGGCTTCGTATTCAGTTATCAATACGGATGCTCAAGCCCTCCAAATCTCGCGCGCAGACGAGAAACTCGCCATTGGCGATCGCATTACACGGCTCCGCGGGACCGGTGGAGATCCTGACCTCGGCAAGCGAGCGGCAGAGGAGAGCCTGCAGGAAATCGAACAGCTCGTCAGGGGCGCAAACATGGTCTTTGTAACGTCGGGCTTGGGTGGCGGCACTGGTACCGGTGCGGCACCGGTGGTTGCCGAACTCGCTAAGCAGCATGGCGCCCTCACGGTCTGCGTTGTCACACTGCCGTTCATGTTCGAGGGCAGGCCGCGCCAACGTCACGCTGCTGCCGGTTTGCAAGCGCTCCAACAGCATGTGGATACGTTGATTGTTATTCATAACGATCGTCTCCTTGCTGCGGTGCCGCCTTCAGCGCCAATTACCGAGGCTTTTGCCCTGGCTGATGAAATGCTCGTTAACGGAGTGAAGTCAATCACTGAACTCGTTACAACGAGAGGGATCATCAACGTTGACTTTGCCGACGTGCGTTCAGTCATGCAGGATGCGGGCGCAGCCATGATGGGGATTGGGATTGGGTCCGGCGAGAATCGCATGCTGCTCGCAGTGGAAGAGGCGATGAAAGACCCGCTCTCCGATAAGCCCGTTCGAGGCGCTCGCGGCGTGCTACTAAATTTCCGCGGCGGTCCCGACATGACTATTCAGGAGATCAGCGCTGCTGCGGAAGTGGTCAGCAACACAGTAGACAGTGAGGCCAACATCATCGTCGGTGCGTCTATTGATCCAGCAAATCTGGAAGAGGTGCAAGTGACGCTGATTGCGACCGGCCTCCCCGATGAACAGCCGCAGCGTGCTGGCAGGCGTCCCCCTCCATCTGACGACCGGCCCACCAGCGAGCCGGAAGTAGAAGACGTGCAAGTTCAGGATCTAGACGTCCCGTCATTTTTGCGCCGCCGCCGCAATCGGTAGTCAATTGCCCAACGATCAACGATCTAGCCTCACGCCTCTCTCTCGAAACGGAATCGGTACTCCACCGTTGGCGCATACACGGCCGGCCTAACCGGATGCTGTACGCTTCCCTTGAGGACGCTATCCCTCCTACATAAGCTGGGTATCCAAGTATGAGACCTGTCGTTTCAGGCTAAGTTCAGGACTCGCCTTCCCACTCCCCCTCGTCATCCCGGCGCTAATCCTGCCATTCAACTGCAGGGCAGGCGGCGCGGCCGTGCAAAAGATGCCGTGCCGAAACCTACTCACTCTTCGCCGCAGAACAGTTTCCGAGGTTTAGCTTTGGATTCTTGCCACGAGCCTGGCAAGCCGTTGCGGCACTCTTGGAAACACGCCCCCAACAGTAGAACCCCCACCAGCAGACGGTAAGCCTCTTCGAGACACTGGCGTAATCATCCCGCCAAGTTGGAGTCTTACTAAAGGGGGTCTGGTCAGGAATGCGGCTTAGTTGCCCGAATAGAGAACATCTGCGGGATGGAGCTGTTTTTCTCCGGGAAGCGCCACCAACCATCTTTGCCCTGCACCATGTTGGGCAGCGCTCGAAAGTGGCAGAAGGGAAACTCATGGAGGAACTCGATCCTGAGTCCGGCATCAACTAAGGCAGTGATAATCTCGCCAAGGCTGTGCTGCCACTCGTAATTGGGACTCGCGATATGCTCGTCACCGGCATAGGACGGCTCATCGCCCGTAAAGAACAACTCTTCGCAAAAATAGCTATAGAATGGGCGCGCGTCACCACTCGCGGAGGGTTCAAGCGTTGCCAGGTGTGGGTGGAATTCCACAATGTAGAACGTGCCGCCCGGTTTGAGGCAACGGAAAATCACGTCGGCCCAGCGGTCGAGGTCCGGCAACCAAACCAAGACGCCATACGACGTGAACACAATGTCGAATTCTTCATCGAGGACGTTTGTCAGATCGTACACATCGGATCGGATGAAGCGCGCGCCCGTTCCGACTTCAGCATTCAACGCGCGCGCGAGTTCTATCGCGTCATCAGAAAAGTCTATACCCGTTGCCTGCGCTCCAAGCCGCGCCCACGACATGGTATCCAGCCCAAAGTGGCACTGCAGATGGAGCAGCTTCTTCCCGGCTACAGGGCCGACCTCTTCCCGCTCGAGCGCTTTGAGGGTTATGCCGCCCGCTTTGAAGCCCGCTACGTCATAGAAGGCGGAATCGGCGTGTACAGAGGTTTTTTCGTTCCAGTTGATGCGATTCGTTTCGATTCGTTTATCCATGGATAGGGCCTTAGGTGGTAGATCCCCGCGCACCCGGGAAGCGTAATTGTTGAGTTATGCGTGAAAGATGCCGCTTGTTACTACAATGTGTAGACTATCTATGTCATTCCGAGCGCAGCGAGGAATCTAGAATCCTGGACCTACTGGAACATGAACGTCAGGGACTCCAGATTCCTCTCTGCGCTGCGCTCCGTTCGGAATGACATGTGCACAAGGCGGGCAGGACGCTCTGTTCCCGTGTTCCTTCCGTCAAGTCTGCCAAGGGAAACTTGATCCCGTAGGACAGGCGCATAGTTAATTCGAAATCTTCCTCTAGGTGACGATGTTCTGCGGACGCCCTTCCAAGAAGGCAATGACGTTCGAGACCGCGCCTTCGTTCAGCAATTCGATGCCTTCCGGGGTCTGATCGGCAAGGTGCGGCGTGAGGACCACCTGATCGCACCCGAGAATTGGGTGATCGGGCGGAAGCGGCTCCTGATCGAACACGTCGAGAGCGGCGCCGGCCAGGTGTTCGGATTGCAGGGCGTCAACGAGGGCAGCGGTATCCACCAGCTCGCCGCGACCGGCGTTGATGAAAAGGGCTCCCGGCTTCATCAATCCGAATTCGCGTGCACCGATGAGGTGTCGGCTTTCATCGCTGAGCCGCACGTGCAGGCTCACCACGTCGGATTCTCCAAGCAATTCGTCAAGTTCAACGAACTCTACCCCAAGCTCGCGCGCCCGCTCCGGCGACGGATTATACGTCCACGCCAGACACCGCATGCCGAGCAAATTGGCCACCCGTGCCACCTCGCGTCCCACGTTGCCTGTGCCGACGACGCCGAGCGTCTTGCCGCTGAGCGTCACGTTCTGCTTGAGTGTCCAGCGTCCGGCCTTGAGCTCGCCGGTCTGAAACGCAGCGCGCTTGGCAGCGGCGAACATGAGGCCGATGATGTGCTCGGCGACCACCGCCGCAGTTCTACCCGGTTGATTGCTTACGGCAACGCCGCATGCCCGCGCCGCCTCAATGTCATACGAGTCGACGCCAATGGAGCACGTAGCGATGAGGCGCAGGTCCGGCAGGGCCTGGAGCGCAGGCGCAAACCACTTGACAGCCCCCCGCGTATTCAAGATGACGTGGGCGCCCTGCACGCGTTCCAGTTGCTCTGCCATGTCCCGCGGCCGGTCGAGGTACAGGTCAACGTCGCCATACGGCTGAAGCCGGTCAAGGTGTGGCGATCCTTGAATTTGGGGTGGGAAGTCCCCGGGAACGATGAACTTCAGCCGCTTCTCCGTCATGGTGAAATCCTCATTTGGGTTGAACTGTGCGCTCGGAACTCTGTTATTTGCGTGGGGAAAGAGACGTATGGGCGCAGGTCATCATCGTTACTCGAATTCATAGGAATGGGCGGGTTGTTTTCGAAGACAATACCTTAGGGGCCGTTGCAACTGGGTTAGCCTAAGCTCGGACGCCCTCCGCCACCGGTCGGCTCTGGTGTCCATTCTTGCCTATCTTACTGCTTGCGCAGTTGACCGTCGAGTCCCTGCCGCCTGTGTGCGCCTTGCTAATTCCACATGCTAAAACTCAATGAAATCCAAATTACGCTATAGCTGTTGGCGTGTACATGGGAAGCGTATGACGGAGGTGCTGCCCGAACACGTGTATAATCACTGGTGCGAGGGGTAATACTGTGGGGCTCGCCGCTTTGCCAACGACCATCATTCCCGGGAAAAACGAGAATCTATCTTTTCAAATGAGAATAGGGGCTTTAGAGCACATGCGGGCGATTCTGAGCGTTTTCGACAAGACCGGCATCGTCGAGTTTGCGGATGGTCTAGCCAAGCTGGGATTCGAAATTGTCTCTACCGGCGGCACCCAGACCGCGATAGAAGCAGCGGGCATTCCCGTAACCGGCATTAGCGATGTAACCGGCTTTCCGGAAATCCTCGATGGACGTGTGAAGACCCTGCATCCGGCGGTGCACGCCGGTATTTTGGCACGGCAGGACGTGCCGGAACACGTGCAAACCCTGCGCGACCACGCTATTGTGCCTGTGGACGTGGTAGCCTCAAACCTCTATCCCTTTGTGGAGACTCTGCAAAGTGGCGCCGATCATGGGGAAATCGTCGAGAACATCGACATCGGCGGCCCCACGCTGATCCGCGCCGCCGCCAAGAACGCTAATTCAGTGCTCGTGGTGGTAGACCCCAGTGACTACGCCCCCGTGCTCAACGCACTCGCCGCGGGACAAGCTGACACTGCGCTGCGCACCCTGCTGGCAGCCAAAGCCTTTCAACATACTGCCGAATACGACACGCACATCGCGGGATATTTCGAAGATGTCACGTGACACCCGCCGCGCCCCAGACCGAGACGACGGCCGGAGGGAGCAATTGAATTGATTCTGCTGACTATGATAGCGGGAGGGTGTCGTGCTGCACCCGGTCATTAGCGAATGGGCTGCCGATTTGGAGCGGCTATGCCGCCGCTACCGTGTCCGGCGGCTTGCCCTGTTCGGCTCAGCCGCGACCGGCCGGGGCTTGACGGAGGCTAGCGACCTCGACTTTCTGGTGGAGTTCGAACCGCTGCCTCCAGGCGTCTATGCCAACACGTACTTTGGTTTGTTGGAAGCCCTGCAGCAGCTATTCGACAGGCGGGTGGATCCGGTAGTCGAGTCGGCCATCAAGAACCCGTACTTCTTGGAAGCAGTCGAGGCCACAAGGACGCCCCTCTATGAGACTTGAGGTTGATTTGGGGTTCGACGCCAATATGCCATGAGTCGCATGGTACAATGCTGCCAAAACCAGTATCCGGCGAACTGCAGTTTGCAAGCTTGAGCGAATGATCATTGTGGCTTTCAATGCTGACTAAACTCACTATCCGCAATTTCAAGCGTTTCGGCGAGGTCGAGATTGAGCTAGGTAACCCCGTAGCCTTTATCGGCCCGAACAATTCGGGGAAAACCTCGGCCATGCAGGCGCTCGCGCTCTGGGACGTCGGATTGAAACGGTGGAATGAGAAACGTCAGGGCAAGGGCGCGCCAGAAAAGCGTCCCGGCGTCACTGTCAATCGTCGAGACCTCTTTGCCATCCCGGTTCCAAGTGCACGTCTCTTGTGGCACGGACTTCATTCGCGGGACGTGCGCAAAGAGGATGGTAAGCAGCAGACACAGAACGTGCGGATCGATGTCATCGTGGAAGGTGTCACTGACGATCAACCGTGGGCCTGCGGGTTAGAGTTCGACTACGCCAATGAGGAGTCATTCTACTGTCGCCCATTGCGAAAAACTAAAGAAAACACGGCGGTGAGAATGGCGGTACCGGAAGCAGCTGACAGTGTGCAGGTTGCGTTCTTGCCGCCAATGTCCGGTCTTGCCGCCACTGAAACTCGACTCGACCCCGGGGCGGTGAACGTACGTGTAGGCGAGGGACGCACAGCGGAGGTCCTACGCAATCTTTGCTACGGCATCTACGAGGAACATGTCGAGAAATGGCAAGAAATGGTAACAGAAATCCGCAGCTTGTTTGGTGTCGAATTGGAGCCGCCCCGGTACATCACTGAGCGTGGCGAGATTGCGATGAGCTACCGTGAGAGTGGCGTTACGCTTGACTTGTCATCCAGCGGACGCGGTCTTCAACAAACCATACTGATTTTGGCTTATATGTATGCCAACCCCGGCGCAGTGCTCTTGCTGGATGAGCCGGACGCGCATCTGGAAATTCTACGACAACGCCAAATATATCGCTTAATTGCCGAGGCTGCCAAGAAGAGTGGCAGCCAAATTATTGCGGCGAGCCACTCGGAAGTGATTCTCAATGAAGCAGCCGGAAGGGATATGGTGGTCGCATTCGTCGGCAAGCCCCATCGCATTGACGGCCAAGGCAGCCAACTCCTGAAGTCCCTCAGGGACATAGGCTTCGAACACTATAATCAAGCGGAGCAGACTGGCTGGGTACTCTATCTAGAAGGATCTACCGATCTCTCAATCTTGCAGGCATTCGCTCGTCGTCTCGGTCACGAAGAAGCGTCCAGCGCGCTTGAGCGCCCGTACGTGCACTATGTCGGGAACAGTGCGGGGGCGGTGCAGAGCCACTACCATGGGCTTAGAGAAGCGCTGCCAAATCTAAAGGGTGTAGCGCTATTTGACCGACCTGACTCAGGCACGCACGACACAGGGCTAGTCACGTGCCTGACGTGGCAGCGACGCGAGATCGAAAACTACCTTTGTTCTCAAAGCACGCTGGAGGCTTACGCGCGTGAAACGGCGGAAAGCGCGCAACCGGGCGTTCCTCTACTAGCGCGAGCTGAAGTCACGCGCCGGCTGGACGCGATGAATGAGGCCATCGACGAGGTGAGTCGCGCGCTCGAAACCCTGGGTAGAGGCTCTCCTTGGGATGCTAGTACAAAGGTTAGTGACGACTTCCTCAGGCCGCTCTTCGATGCTTACTTCAAGAAGCTCGGTTTGCCCAATCTCATGCGCAAGAGAAGTTTCTATGAACTGGCCGACTTTGTGCCGGAAGAAGAGATAGACGCCGAAATTTGCGAGAAGCTGCATGCCATCGCGCAAGTAGCTGGCAGCGCAACTCCGAGAGCCAACGAGTTTTGATTGCGTCGCTTCCCGCTGACAAGCCGCTCTGTCGTTGCGACGTGTCAGTCGACGATTAATGTCCTGCTGCGCAAGCAGGCAAGAGTAGACGCTTAGTGCTCAAGCCTATGGTCTTAGGACCCTGTCTACGCCGATGGAAACGCAGACACGTTGCCTATGTCGGCGTGTTGCAAGGATTGTCTTTCTGTCGCCCCAGCCAGAAGACGTTCTCACAAACAGCCACTGACTGCATTACCCGCGTATACATGATCATGCCGTCCCGCGGCGCGGTGATTTCGCCACGCACGGCTCCATAGAGATCGCGCACGCGGGCCAATCTCTCTCCGCTCTTGACCTCCTGGCCCAGCGTTACAAGAATCTCCAGCAAGCCCTCGCATGGCGCGGCAAGGTGCTCTTGCGTCCACACTTTTGGGGGCAGCGAGACCTCCAGCGGCGGATCGAGCATGCCGAGATGCCTCAGGCAGCGGCGAATACCGTCTTTGTACAAGTCAATTTCATCCCGCGAGACCATGCCGCGGCCGCCCACCTCGCAGCCCACTGCAGCAATACCGCGCTGGTTAGCCATTGTCGACAGGGTGCCCGGCGACCACCGCATCATCCAATAGTGCTGCAGCCCGAACGCCGCAGCCGCCAGGGCAGACCGTTGAGCACACGCGTTGTGGGACTCACGAAAGCCGCTCAGCGGCACCAAGTTGCCTTCGCGACCGGCGCTATGGAGGTCAATCACCAGGTCGGCGCCGTCGATGACCCTGCGGACGAGAGTATCAGCGACACGCTCGGTCGCCGTTCCGCCAAGTTTGCCGGGAAAGATGCGGTTCAGGTCGAGATCATCATCCGGGGCCCTGCGCAGTCCGGCAGCGAAGGCGAGGGGATTGGCACTCGGTACCAGCACGACCGTACCGCGCAACTCGCTGGGCGCAAGCTCCTGCGCCAGCTCAACCAGCGCATGCGGCCCCACCAGTTCGTCGCCATGGACGCCTGCAACAATCACCACTCTCGGTTCGGGGCTCCGGCCAAAGACACGGGTCAGGGGAGTCTCGACCTTCGATCCGTCCGGCAGCGGAAAGCCCACTGTCGCACGTTGCACGGTCTCTCGCTCAAATTTATCAGAGTCCTCTGGCAATCTGCGCTCTTGCGCCATAGTGAACACTCCTTACTGCAATTGCGTCCTCGCTTGGCTTGCCCAGAGTGACCTAAGTTGCCTCAGCGTGGGCGCAGGTAGCAAGACAAGAACCCTGAGTTTGGCCGGGAAATTATCGCAATTGTAGAGCTTATGTCATTCCGAGCGCAGCGGCCCCGTGCGAAACACGGGGAGGAATCTGGGGTCCTGCCTCTAATACTCCAATAGGCCCGGCATTCTAGGAAAGGTCTGAGCAAGTCGGGATATGCATCGGTTTATGGGTATGTGCGGGATTGTGGGGTGGTTTGAGGTGTGTCTTGGCATGTGGGAGGGGCTGTTTTGGCTTTGATGCGGTCCCGTTGGAAGCGCAATACGCTCCTGGCCGTGTTTTGGGCGCACTGCTCCCGTGTCATGTTGCCAACTGGCGTGCGGCCGTCATCACATTGGTCAGCCCCAGCAGCAACGCCAGCCGTTGCCTGTTCTTGGACAGACCCCGGTAGCGCACCGTGGCGTAGCCGAAGTGCCGCTTCACCCACAGGAACGGATGCTCTACTTTGGCCCTAACCGATGCTTTGCGCTGCTCTGCCAGCGCCGCCGCGCTCTCAGGCGCCAGTTTCCGCCGCAGCCCCGGCTTGAGCGCCACCTGCCACGCTACGGCGCGCCCCTGATGCTCCGGTCGCTTCTGCACCCCCACGTACCCGGCGTCTCCCCACACCTGCTGCTCTGCGCCGTGCAGCAACGCCGCCGCTTGCGTTACGTCGTGCACGTTGGCCGATGTGGTGGTGAAGCTATGCACGAGCCCCGTCTGTGCGTCGACGCCGATGTGCAGCTTCATCCCAAAGTAATACTGGTTCCCCTTCTTCACCTGCCGCATCGCCGGGTCTCGCTCCCCCTCTCGGTTCTTCGTCGATGTCGGCGCCGCGATGATGGTCGCGTCCACTACCGTCCCCGCTCGCAGCCGCAAGCCCCGACCTGCCAAATGCGCGTTGATCTCCGCCAACAACCCCTCTCCTAACCGGTGCTTCTCCAGCAAATGCCGAAAGTGCAGAATAGTCGTCTCGTCCGGCAGCGCCTCTGACAGCCGCAGCCCCACGAACCGCCGCACCGGTTCTACCTCGTACAGCATGTCCTCCATCCCAGGATCGCTCAGGTTGTAGAACAACTGCACGCAGTGTATCCGCAGCATTACCGACAAGGGATACGGCCGCCGCCCCCGCCCTGGCTTGGGATAGTACGGCGCAATGCGCGCCTCCATCTCCGCCCACGGGAGCAGCGCGTCCATCCGCTCCAAGAACTTCTCCCGGCGCGTCTTGCGCTTCTTCTGCGCGTACTCCAAGTCGGCAAACGTCGGTTGCTCCATTACCCAGCTCCTCACCGTATCCTGCTTTCTTGCTATGATACTATGCCAGGGACTTGTTCAGAGTTTTCCTAGAATCCGCGTTAAGAGCAACACTGCGCTGCGCTCCGTTCGGAATAACATGTATGCAAGGTATGCACAGCGCACCGCTTACCTTCTTTTTGTCGCAATTCTTTCAACGAATTGCCTGACAATTACACTTCCGCGCGCAGTGAGGAACCTACGATTCATGCATTCGAGATTCTTGGTCGGAGGCTATTGTCTTGGGCCTTTTGAAGGATTCATTTGAATAACCGGAGTCGCTAGAGATCATTGCGCAAGTCTAGACGGTCTACTTGCTCGTAAGCGCTCCCTGGTCCCAATGTAAAAGACCCAACGCAAGACTAGAACCAACGACGCACCCCCTACACCTTTTCCACACCACACCAGCCAGCGAGTTGCATAGCGCAAATCTGGATCGCGCGGGCGAAGTCGTCCAACGAAACGAATTCATCCGGACTATGCGCTTGGGCAATGCCGCCGGGGCCGAAGAGGCAGCCGGGCATATCCCGCTGTGCATACCAGGCCAGGTCGCTCGCGGCGGAGAATCCCTTGATCTCCGGGTGCACACCAGCGTGTTGCGCGCTCTGCATCAGCAGCTCGATGAAAGGATGGTCGGGCGCGGTCTCGAAAGCCGGGAAGGTCACGTGGCGCAGGCCCCAGGTGAATTTCGGGGGGTGTTCACGCAGCCACTCGTCAGTCTGACAGACCGCGTGCACAAACGCCTCGAAGTCTGCTTTAACTTGCTCGCAGGGCTCATCCGGGTAGTACCAGATGTTGTATTCGATGGCGCAGTAGTTCGCCATAGTACCGGGATTGTTAACCACGTTGAGCTGACCGTCCTGACCGCCGCCAGGACCGGCGATGAAGATGGCGGGCAGGAGCGAATTATACCCGGGCGGAAAGAGCGGATGCGACTTGCGGTTTACCCACTGACGCTCCAAGTCCTGGATAGCGGTGACGAGTTTCACCCCTTTTTCCACCGCGTTGACGCCAGGGCCGTTTTCGCCTGGAGCCAGATTCCGCCAGCGGCTGCCGGCATGGGCTTCGCGACCCTCGATCTCGATACGCAGGTGTTCCAGACCGCCCTCCGTTGGGATGACCGTTAAGTCGGTCGGTTCAGCATCGAGGACGGCGGCAGTAGCCGGAAACTTTTCGATGCAGTCCCGCGTGCCGTAGCCTACCAGCTCCTCATCGCTCACCACGTGGAACCAAACGTCGCCTGTCGGACGATACCCGGCGGCCAGCACACTCTTGGCCGCGTAAATCATGCTCACGAGACCGGCTTTCATATCGGCCGTGCCGCGTCCGTAGAGCTTGCCATCCACAATCTCCCCCGCCCACGGGTCGTGCGACCACGCCGACGTATTTCCCACCGGTACCACGTCTATGTGCCCGTTGAAGGTCAACGACCTGCCGACGCCGCTGCCGGGAAGCCGCGCGGCCAGGGTAGGGTACCCGTCCTGCGTATCCCACTCATGCACCTCGCAGCCAAGTCCTTCGAGCATGCCGGCGACAAGACTGCGGCACTTGCGCGTCTCAGCGAGGAATTCCGGCGTAACGGGGCTCCGCACTGCGGTCTCGCAGGCAACAAGCTGCCGCAGGAAGGTGGTAGCTTCGTCCTGCGCTTCAGTTGCCTGGCGCGCAATCTCGGCTAGGGCTGCGGCAGGTGGGTCCTGAGACGACATGGCAGTGGCTCCTGGATTCAGTGCGCTGCAGCAAGTATGGTTCTTAGATGGCTGGGAACGCGGCGAACAACTACGGCCAAACGTTATGACTTCGGCTTGATCCTCACATGTTGGCCGTCGTACACGCGATGGCTGAAACGGATGGTCGTGTCGTCGATACGCTCAAGAGCGACCGGTTCATATCCATCCGCATGTGTAACCTGTACGTCAACGTGCGACCATTCTTGGGGGACCGTGCACGTGAACGTAACCGTGCGCCATTGCACACGCTCTGAAACGGCAGGCGCTTCCAAGCGGTACGTGATGGCGGTCTGCGTGCGTTGCTCGTCAATAACCGTCGTCTCGCGTGCCATGATTAGGTAGTCCACCACCTCTTCCGGCACCGCCAGCCAGACCTCATCCCCGCCAACCCGCGTTACGGCTTCCAGTCGAGTTCCGAGCTCCGCTGGCGTCAACTCGCGATTGGGGATTACGAGTTCGTCCTGCACCGCATGCGTGTAGTCCACTATCCACCCGCTCGTCTCACGGGCACGGTACACGAGCCGGTACGGATCGTAACGCCGGTTGTATTCGTCGAGCTTGTGGTAGACCACCGGGCGGCAGAGTTGCATCAAGTCCGTGTCGGGATAGTTAAGCCGATCGCGTACGCCGAACATGCTCAGGCACCCGGCCTCCTCCGCCAGCGGCCAGGCATACGGTAGGCAGTGATCGCTCCCCGGCGCAATAAACGTGGTTACGAGGGTGCCGAGCCGCTCTTCCAGTAGGCGCGCGGCGTCTACCACCTCGATCCGGGCGTTCTCCGGCACGGCCATGCTGCCGGGCAGCTTGTTGTGCGTCATGGAATGGTTGGAAACCGTCCAGCCGTAGCGCTGGGCGAGCTTGCACTCTTCAACGGAGATGTGCCTATACGTAGCATCGTAGCCGCTGCCCTGCACGTCGCGGGGTTCTCCCATCTGTCCCACAACTACTGTTATGTGCCCGGGCACGCCAAACTGCTCGTGAATGGGAAGCCCATTCTGGACCGTCGAGGTCACCACTTCATCGTAGGTCGTGGAGTATACCCACTGCTTGCCGTACTTCCACTGTGTAATGTTTACCATGTGTATCCTCTCAGTGTGCGTAATACGTAAACTTTGCGGCTATACGTGAATCAAGCGTTTTCATTGTAGGGGCACGACATGTCGTGCCCCTACGCCGCTCCACAATTCTGCACCATGCTTTGGAAAGGAGAGCGGCGCGCAAACTGCCTACGCCAGCGCCTGCTTTGCCGCACGCAGGTTTGCCAACCGCATGAGGCCGTAATTGTAGAGGCTAACGCGGTCGATGCCGAGCGCGCGCACCTCTCCAATCTGCCCGGCCACGTCCGCCGACGTAATGACCTGGGGCGGAATGAGGCGCAGTCCCTCGCGGATAGGCACGCGATCATTCACGAGACGCTGCAAATCGTGGACGGCACGCGCGAGAACAAGACCGTCCAGCGAATAACCTTGGCAGTCGAGAAGTTCATTCGGGATGCCGGCATCGAGGGCCCGGCCAACGTCAACGCCGTCCAGCGCCTGGAGCACGGCGGCTTGATCCGGCGAGACGCCGCCCATGTTTACGATGGGCACAAAGTCCGATTTTCCGCCCAGGGCTTCCTTGCACTCCGCCCAGAGCGACATGACGGTATCGATACGCGTGCGCAGGTAGCCGTCTAGTGCGGGGAATGTCAGCGCGTGGCCGGCAATGTTGTCGCCCAAACGGCCGAGCGGGGGTACATCATCGCCTTCCAAGTAGTCGATGAGGTGTCCTCGTGCCCACTGCCGCACGGCTGCGCCGTCCACACCTGTCGCTTGAGCGCGTCCCATGCAATGCGGGCAAAAGCAGAGGCCCAGCAGATATTCGGTGAACGCATCCAACACTACACTCCCTATGCCGTGGTGAACGTCGTGTTCGAAGCCGCCAAAATGCAGGAACTCCAGCTCTACCGCAGCCGGAGCGAGGTTATCAGCAATGTCGCTAACCAGCGCCGCAATATAGGCGCGTACGTCGGGATTGCTGGGGCAAAGATAGTGCGGTACCCGGTCATTCAGCGCATTGAGCGTGTTGATTTCAGGGTAGATAGCGCCGAGCGCACTATTGTGCAAGGTGACTGTCCAGGCGTGATAGGCAAGGCCGTGCTTCTCTACGGCGTCACGCGTACGGCGCAGCACGTCGTCTTCCCGGACAAGCGGGGCGACGATGGGCTTGATGGTGTCGTAACGCTCGAGATCAGGTTGAAAGTAGATCGCTGACGAGTTGGCGACAAAGAGCTTGCGCTTAGGGTTGTGGGGCCGCAGGTGCTTGACGTTGTGGTAGCTGTGGCTGAGGGAGACCGCCTTCATGCCGCCCTCATTGGCGATCCGCGCCAAAGCCGTATCGACACCTTCGTCGAGCAGGTCCCAGGGATACGTCCAGATAACGCCGTACATATTGTTACCGATTCCTTCCGGCAAGGCGCCACTCTTTCGTGAAGGAGCTTTTCAGCACCTGTGCCTGGATGCGAACCGCCATGAAAGTCCCTAAGCCGGATGGCTGATTTGCTCGCGGTGACTGTTTCCCGCACGTGACTAACACTATACTAGCATTGCCATGCCCCTAGTAGAATAGGCGCGTACGAGACTGGGAGAATGTGGAGGGAGTGCGCACATGGAGTCTGACGCTGGCGAAACGGGAATTCACGTTACCCGTGAGGAGATCGCCGCCGCACTGAAGGAAATTGGCGTCCGGTGTAACGACACCGTAATTTTCCACAGCTCGCTGAGCAGCATGGGCTGGGTCGTGGGCGGCGCGGATACGATGATCGATGGATTTCTGGATGCGGTGGGACCCAGCGGCACCGTTGTCGTACCAACCCTCTGCCGCATGCCGGACGGCGAGCGGCATCTAACCTTTGCGCGCTGGAACATTGCAACGTCGCCTTCCTGCGTGGGCCATATCACTGAGGTCCTTCGCCACCGGCCCGACGCCGTGCGCAGCGACCATGGGACTCATTCCGTGTCGGCTATCGGCCCACGAGCACAGGAACTGACGGCGGATCACGGCGCCTCGGGCCCGCGCGCCGGGCCGTGGGGTCCGCGCGCCTTTGCGCGGGAAAGCCCCTGGCAGAAGTTCTACGACTGGAACGTGGCCTATTGCTTCCTGGGTGTGAACTTTCACTTCAACACGATGGTGCACTTGGTAGAGAGTCTGCTGGTAGAGCATGCTTTGCAAAGAGCCGCGCCGGAGCAGCGCGACGAGCTGGCAGCGCAAATCATGGGGTGGCAGCAACCGGGCGTGTGGCCGAGCATCGGTCTAGAGCCGCGCGAGGCGATCGAGTCAATTCTCGCGGAGAGGGGTCTCCTACGCTATGGAACGATTGGCGCCGCTACCGTCCGTTGTACCCGCGCGCGGCCGATGGTCGACGCGTGGCTGGAGCTCGCCGAGGCTGAACCGGCGCGCTGGTGTGCGGAGTCGTTTGTGGCATGGCTTCGTCAGATCAGCGCCTAAACATGAAGCGCTTCGCATCATGCAAGCGTAATTCGTGCACGGCCACGCCGAGTTGGCGCGTATCGGGAGAGCCGAGCACCTGTTGCGGCGTCCAAGGGACGTCCCAGCGCATTCCCACGGTAACAATATCACCGGCGCCGGCAGGCAATGGAAACGAGAGGTCTACCCACGTTCCGGCCTCGAGTGCCACCGGGTGCGCGGCTTCATTCACATAGAGAGTGCCGGTAACGGTGCGGCGCAACGCTTCCGGCCCGGTGAAGAGGCGCAACGAAAGCCGCCGCTCGCCCTGCCGCCGCATGTAGGCGACCGCTTCAGGGCCGGTCCAGCGCACCGCCGGCGGCCATTGCTCGACGCCAAACCACCCGCCGCCAAGCTGGGACGCTTCGTTGGTGCCCATGACGAGCGCATTCTGTGTAACCCGCTCAGCGTGAAGGATGTCCCCGGCGTAACGCAGTGGGTAGGCGAATCCCGCCAGTGGTTGTACGTCCGGATGGTCGGGCGCTAACTCCAGAGCGGACTTGATGGCGGCAATAACGTCCGCGGTGTTTGCAGAGTCGTGGGCAACTCCATTCCGCGCAAAGTCGACGTACGACCGCAGGAGTTGGCCTGGGTCTGCAAGCCGATAGTCGGTCGTCGCCGCTTGTTCGACGACGACGTCGAAGGGTTCTTCCCAGTAGAACTGTGTATTCGTCACGTTGCGATACGCCATCTCCCACTGGAAGAAGAGCTCGCTGTCCGCGTGGAGCAGCCAGCGTAACACATTGCCAAAGGGATGCTCGACAAAGGGGCGAGGCGTGAAGATGAGCGTGCGCTCTTCCGCACGCACCAGCCAGCGATGCGTCGGGTCGCCGACCAGGTATTCGCTTAGGGCACAAGGGGTTTCGATATAGCCGCGGGCAGCCACGCGCATCATCTCAGTGCACGCCGCTTTGGGGTCGGCCACGTGCTCGAGCACGTGGCGGGAGAACGCAATATCGAAGCTCGCGCTCGGGAAAGGCAGTGCCTGCGCATCACCGGCAACGAAGCGCCGGTCTAGTTTCGCGCTGCGACCGGCCCGTTGGCCCGTTCCCCGCAAATCTCTCTCGCAAACCACGGATGCATAGTGAAACGGCTCCGCCCCACCGCCCACGTCCAACACATGGTCTTCCGGTGTTATGCCGAGCACACGAGCCAGAAACTCGTCGCCGCCCGGAAAGGAAGGATAGCAGCGCCCCGCCCAGTTCGTGAGCGGCACGACGCGGTCAGTGCCGACCCAGGAGACAGTAATCTCTGTTTGCCACAGCAGCGTATCCACTGTGGGCTCCCTCTCTTCCTCGTGGTTGCGCACGACTCGCTATTGGCAAGGGGATCGTCGTACTGCACCCATTATAGAGAGTGCGTGGTAAAGCTAGGAATTTCGCTGCCTCTTCAGAAACATAGGAGCAAGTGAGCTGCCAGACCGACAAGCAATGCTGCCACCAATGGCCGCCCTTTCTGCCATTTGCGATTGAGGGCTAGGGCGAATACACACAGTGTGCACAAAACGAGACAGTGAGAGGAAGCGCCAGGCTTCCCCTCACTGCCATTGCCAGTGGGCGTCCGGGCCCTTTCCACTGCGGGACCAACAGCGGACGCACTACTTCCCACTGCTGGTCCGTCAGATTGCTAGTATACCTCCGCTCGCTGTGCGACAATGGTATCTTCCTGCCTGGTAGGTGAGTTTGGCGGACACCTCCCATCCCACCACGCAGGTATTTTTTCAAATAGGCTCTAAGGACGCTATGACGACTCACGGCAGTCGAAGCCCTGGGCTGACTGGGGCCTTGGAAGAACTGCAGGACGACTTGGGAGACCTCGAGCAACTCTTCATCCTCCAGGATGAAACCGCTCGCCGGTCCTTGCGGCGCTTGGAGGAGGACGGAGAGGATATGGAGCGGTTGGCGGCCATCGCTCCAAGGTGGCAAGAGGAGGTGGACGTCTTCAGGACCTTGCGATTGGATGGATTGGAGAGTTTTCATTCCAATTTTCTCGCCTGGCTGTTGTGCCCCGGAGGCAATCACGGCCTCGACGATTATTTCCTCAGAGAGTTTCTTGCCGAAATCGGCGCCGCCCGCGCAGTTCGCGCCGGTGCCCGGATGGGCACGACGGTGCGCCGAGAGCAATATCTCGAACTTGACGGGGAAAGCGGCCGGTTGGACATCTGCATCCTCAATGAGCAGGCCAGATTCCTGTGCGCGGTGGAAAACAAAGTATGGTCGCCGGAAAGCGGGAGCCAACTGGCCTTCTATCGGAAGGCACTCAAGGCGCTTTACTCAGGCTACACGATTTACCTGGTGTTTCTCACGCCGAGGGGGGATATCCCCGAAGACGCAACGGAAAGGGACCATTGGACTACGATTGACTACTCGCGCATATCGCAAATTCTTCATCGGACCATCGAGGAAAAGGGCGCCTCTGTTCACCAGGACGTTGCCGCCACGCTACGTCAATACGGGATCACTTTGAGGAGAAATATCGTGCCTGAAGTCAGCGACGACGTTCACAAGCTGGCCTGTAAGATCTACCGGAAGCATAAGAAGGCCATCGATCTGATTATCGAGCACCGGGGCCGGTACGAGCCCAACTACGTGACCGAGGGATTCCGCATGGTGCGCGAGGCGGTCCGCAGGAACAAGGAATGGAAGGAAGGCCAGTGCAATCATCCGTATGCCCGGTTTATCTCCGCCGATTGGGACGCGTACGAGGTACTCAAGATTGACTCTTTTCCTAAAAGCCTATTGTTATTTGATATTCATGTCACAGACCACGGGGCGGACCTGTCCCTGCTCTTCGCTAAGAGAGGCCCTGACGACCTGAAGAAAAGGATATTCGATCGTGTCGCGGCAAACCCCTCGATTTTCGAGGGTTGGCTGCCGGGATACGCCGAAGACAACTACATCTCGCTGCCCTTTGGGGTGAGCATACTGGAGAGTTCGGACTACGAGCACTGGTGGGACGAGGAGAGGATTCGCCAGACCATTTCCGGTAGACTCGAGGACTTTGCCCAATGCCAGTTCCCTGAGGTCAACAGAATTGTCCTTGATTGCTTGGAGGAGTACCGGAGCGTAAAGGCTCAGTCGGAGGATGGAGAAGAAACGGAACCTTCTGCTTGACGTCAAACAAGCGGCGCGCGCTGCCGACTCAGCATCGGTGGGGTCGCTCTTGCCATTTCGATAACGGGCTGAACGGTCAGGCCGGTTCACTTCGACGACAGTATGGCCCTGGCCGGTCAGGGACCGGGCAAATCAGGCGCCGTAATAGCCAGTGCCTTTTATCCCGAAGTCGCGAACATCTCCGAGGCTCTGGGATCACTTCTCGATCTCTTCGTACCCACAGGTGGTCGCAGGCACATGGCTCTCTCCAAGCCGGACACCTAGCCCGTGAATGGCCACAGCTACTTGCTGATCCTTGTGAGTATCGACTCCGATGATCACCTTAGTTGCACGATGACTTCAGTAAAGAGGCGGGAGGTCAAGCCTCCCGCCTCTTTACTTGCCATCTTCAGAGCGACTGCTCATTCAATTACGCCGGGAACAAACAGTCCTGCCGTCCCTATCCTGGAATAATAAGCGCATTCAGCAGATCGGTGGCGGTGCGTCCATATTCCTCGGTGGTCATGTTGCCCGCGTTGAACTCCTTGTAGATCGGATCGATGGCGGCGCGCCATTCACCCCACGTTGTGTAGCGCAGCAAGCCCCAGCCGGCCGGGCCGCTGTACGCCGACTGATTGGCGTGGGCAACCGAGTCGTAGCCCGTCTCTGCCTTCAACCTCTCTGCGGGCAGCGTGGAAACTGCCGCGACGGGGCTGATCGTGTGGTTTACGGCCAACGTGTAGCCAACGCTGTTCTCGCCCGACATCATCCACTTCATCACGTTCCAAGCGTGGTCCACTTTGTCGCCGACGCCCATGAGAATGGCGGGGTACCAGGCACGTCCTGACGTGTTTGGCGCTTCGCCCGTGTACGGCAGGGCAGCGCCGATCACCTCGAACTCGACCGCCGGCTTGTAGCCGTTGGTAATGTGGAAGCCGACCTTGCCGGTCTGCCAGATGTGCTGCTCGCCTCTGAGCGAGGCAGACTCGTCAGCGGTGGGCACCACGTGGTGCTTCTCGCGCATATCGTACCAGTACTGCAGCGCGTCGATGAATACCGGGTGATCCATGTTCCCGCGCTTCTCTTCTTCATTCCAGCAGAACTCGCCGAAGTAGGTGCCGGTAGCAATACCGGAAACATTGAACGCGGAAACCCCACCGGTATGCCCGAACTGTTCGTCGCCCTGCGTCATCGCCTGGGCGTAGTCGAGAAACTTGTCCATCGTCCAGGAAGCGTCCGACGGGTCAACGGATGGTGCTTCCAGTCCGGCAGTATCCAGCAATTGCTTGTTCATGAGCAGGGCGTCGCAGTTGCCGGAAGCCGGCATGCCCCACAGCACGCCCTTGTCGAGCCATTGCGTCAACGTGGCGGGCAAGAAGATTTCCGTGGCAGATAAGCCGTCGCGCTTGAAGTAGTCATTCAGTGGTGAAAGCACTTCAGCTTCTGCCAGGTCGAGATAGGATCCCCAACTGCAGCGCAGAAAGTCGATGGGCACGCCGGCCGCCGCGGCTACCCTGAGCTTCGTCTCCGCCTCATTAACACTGGGCAAGTTCTGGAGCTCGATCTTGACGTTGGGAGTTTCGGCCTCGTAGGTGTCAAAGTACGCGCGCACCTTCTCCGTGGTTGAGGCTGAATCGCGCGAGAGGTAGATGAGCTGTACCGGCTCTTCTTTCGGGGCTGCTTCTGCCTTTGGCGCTTCTGCTTCCTTCGCGGGCGCCGCTTCTTCAGTCATTGCGGCCGGACTACCACCGCAGGCGGCCAGGAACGCCGCACCGCCTACCACCGTGGCAGAGCCAATGAAGGCTCGTCGTGAATAACGCTTAGCCAACATGAGAGTTGCTCCTCTCCTTCGTTAGTTTCACTTGGGCATGCGTCGCGAATCTATATTTCCAGTAGCTCGTTCGCACCCAACACACCTCTTAAATGCTGCCTTATAGCTTGCAAAGAATTGCGGCTTGTGTCAAGTGACCTTAGTGGTTGCTATTGCAGGGACGCAAATACTTAGGAGCAGCGCCTACGGCTGCCAGCCTGGCAGGGCGAGAAATTAAGCGTACTAGCGGTTCGCCAGCGGCACCCAGTGGCGGTCTGTGGGACCCGTGTAGACGGATGAGGGACGAATAAGCCGGTTGTGCGAGAGTTGCTCCAGGCAGTGCGCGGACCAGCCACCCACGCGGCCCACGGCAAACGTGGGCGTAAAGAGTTCGGCGGATAGGCCGACGCCGTGCAGCACCAGCGCCGTGTAGTACTCCAAATTCGTTTGCAGGTTGCGTCCCGGCTTGTATTCTTCCAGGAGGTCCAGCGCGGTTTCCTCAACCGCACGGGCAAGGTCGTAGAGGGTGCGATCGCCAGCCTGGTCGTAGAGTTGCTCCGCCGCTTGCGAGAGCACGTCCGCGCGCGGATCGCGCACCTTGTAGACGCGGTGGCCGAACCCCATCAAGCGCTCGCCCCGGTCGAGACGATTGCGTATGTTCGCTTCGGCGCGGTCCGCCGTGCCGATCTCAAACACCATGTCGAGCGCCGGGCCGGGAGCGCCGCCGTGCGCCGGACCCTTCAAAGCGCCAATTGCGCCGGTAATTGCCGAATAGAGGTCGGATTCCGTAGAGACGATGACTCTGCCCGTGAAAGTAGAGGCGTTCATGCCGTGGTCCATGGCCGTGACGAGATAGGTGTCCATGGCCCGCACGAAATCGGCATGGGGCTCTTCGCCGGTCAACATGTAAAGATAGTTCGCGGCTTGGCCGAAATCATCCCGCGGCGCGACGACGCTCTGCCCCGCTCTCAAACGCACGTAATTGGCGACGATCACGGGGAATGCCGCGCAGATTCTCTCCGCGCGGCGGAGCTGCCCATCCGGGGTAATGTCATCGGGGTCCGGATCGCCGAGGGAGAGAGTCGCGCAGGCCATACGGAGCGCGTCGATAACCGGCGCATGCCGTGCGGCGGCGGCCTCTAGTACGTGCTGGGTCGTGTCGGGCAGTTGCTGGCCGACACGAAACCGAGCCTTCAACGCCGCAAGTTCATTCTCATTCGGCAGGCGGTCGTGCCACAAGAGAAACGCGGCCTCTTCAAAGGTCGCGTTGGGAGCAAGTTCCATGAGCGGGTGCCCACCGATGGTTAGCTGGCCGGCGAGACCGTCAACATAGCTTAGCCGCGTCTCTGCAGCGGCAACACCTTCGAGGCCGGGAATTACTTTTGTAGCCATGGCAAGGCCGCTCTCCCTTCACTCTAACGGGTAACGTCGCCATCACCTCTCGATCACCCTCCATTTCCGGCTGACTGGAGCGCTATCGCCCGCCTGCCTAAGCACGTACGTGCTCCCGTTCTTATGGAGGCTCACACTTTTCCAATTGAGGCAATTTCAACACCATAATGCAGCCATCCGGTCTGGCGGACAGCCATCCATAGTATAGCAAGATGAAAGGGAAACTTCTGCCTAGGGCGGGCTTTCCGCCGCGACGTCGCTCTGCGCATCTTCGCTACTTTGCGCATCTTGGTTGTTCTCAATTGCGAACAGTACCGTCTGCGTTCGCTGCCGACCTGCGGTGTCCTGCGCCGTTAAACGCAACATGTACACTCCGTCGGGGTTCTGGGCCGTGTCCCAGGCGGCAAGTACAGCGTTTGCCTTTGGCACGGTGGAGTGCGTTATGCGCACCCACATATCCGGATTAGCCTGTCCGGCATAGGAGACCTCATAGGATTGAAAGCCGGGGAAGAACGCATTGCCGCGAATTTCCAAAATACTGCGCACCGTGTCGCCGTTACGCGGATAGACGATGAGCACAGGATCGAGCGGCGGGGGATTGTACACTTCGGTAGGCGGAATAGCCACTTCTTCCGCCTCGGCCCGCTCTTTCGCCTCTTTCGGCACGACCATGAAAACTCTAACTTCTGATTGCGATGCCGGTACATTCGGGCCGGCGCGCAAGCCGGATTGCTTGTGCACGCGGAACGGCACGAAGATGCTGTCTACCACCTTAGGTGTATTCTCACTTAGGAAAAGCTCCTCATGGGTTTCGCCACAGTAAGGCGTCGGCAGCATGCCGGTGCGTGTGCAGACTTCTACCTCCACCATGTCTCGCGGCCTCTCGAATTCAAGCACCTGCTCATCCGCGAGCGCCGCCTCCATGAAGGCATTCCAAATGGGCGTCGCGCCGCGCATGCCGCTCAAATTCAGGGTGGGAGAACCGTCGGAATTCCCCACCCAAACGCCGGTCACGAGCTGCGGCGTAAAGCCAATCGTCCAGCCGTCGCGGTTGTCGTCGGTGGTGCCTGTTTTCGCCGCTGCGGGACGGGAGAGTTCCAGTAGCGTGTACGGCCCGAATTCCGCTGCCCGAGTCTTGCTGTCGGAGATGATGCTCGTAATTTGGTACGCAATACGAGGATCGAATATCTCTTCCGCGGTTGGCAACTCATAGCGCTGCAGGACGTTGCCGCGACTATCGACCACGCGTAGGATCGAAGAAACCGGAATGTAGGTGCCGCCACGTGCCAGGACGGAGTAGGCGTTCGTCAACTCGAGCAGCTTCACCTCCCCGCCGCCGAGCACAATGCTGGGGCCAAAGCGGCTGCGGTCCTCAAACGTGGTCATGCCCAAGCTCTGCATGGTGTCGATGGCCGTTTCCAGACCGAGAAACGTGACCATACGCACCGCAGCCACGTTGAAGGAGTTGACAAGGGCGTGGCGCACGGTGACCGGGCCCCTGAATTGTCCGGTGAAATTTCGCGGCTCATAGTCAGGTTCATCTTCAATCTCGATGGTCGTGGGAATATCCCAGATGGTCGTGGCGGGTGTCCAGCCTTTGGCAAACGCGGCAGCGTAGAAGAGCGGCTTGAGCGAAGATCCCGGCTGGCGCGGCGCCAAGGCAACGTTCACCTGGCCGTCGATGTCTTCATCGTGAAAGTCCAGGCTGCCGACCATGGTGAGAATCTCGCCGCTCTTGGGCCGTATGGCTACGAGGGAAGCATTGGAGACACTGAAGCCTTCCAGCGAGGCAATGTGTTGCCGCGCGATCTCCTCGGCAAGGGTCTGAAGATTCAAGTCAAGCGTGGTGTAAACGTGTAAGCCACCCTGAAGTACCCGCTCAGCCCCATATTGAACAGCCAATTCTTCACGCACGTACTGCACGAAGTGCGGCGCCAACGTCGGATTCTCCGGCGGTGCTTCAACCTCCGCAGCAGCAGGCGCCTCCCCCAAACGCGCGTATTTCAACGGTATGTCGTAGGCCTCCTCCAATTCTGATTGCGTAATATAGCCGGCGACCACCATCTGTTCAAGCACATATCGCTGGCGGGCTTTGGCGCGATCGGCATTGGTGTAGGGGTTGTCGCGCGATGGCGACGCGGTTAAGCC
This sequence comes from Chloroflexota bacterium, assembly GCA_965221905.1. GTDB lineage: Bacteria > Chloroflexota > UBA11872 > VXOZ01 > VXOZ01 > VXOZ01. Next base: position 347,609 of record OZ244922.1, on the reverse strand, counting down.
GGCGAGCATCGCCACTTCAGCGAGGGTGAGTTCTTGCGCGTTCTTGCCGAAGAACACTCTGGCCGCGGCCTCGATGCCATAGGCCTGGCTGCCATAGTAGACTTTGTTGAGATAGAAGGTGAGGATGGAATCCCGGCTGAATTCTGCCGTCAATCGCGCGGCGAGATTGATCTCCCTCAGCTTGCGCTCGTAGGTCTGTTCAGAAGTAAGGCAGATGTTCTTGACGAGTTGCTGGGTAATCGTGCTCCCGCCGGAAACGACCTCTCCGGCTTGCTGATTCTGCACGAACGCCCGCGAAATTGCCCGCATGTCGTACCCGGGATGCGTATAGAAGAATCGGTCCTCGGCCGCAACGGTGGCCTGCTTGACGACGGGCGGAATCTCGTCAGAAGTTAAGACGATCCGCAGGCCCTCGTCCGGATTGGTAATGGTCGCAAGCAGAGTGCCGTGGCGGTCGTAGATGTAGCTGACTTCCGGCAGCGCCTGATTCCGGATCTTGTCGAGACACGCAGCATAGTCTGCGTCGGTCACAATGTTGCTACCCGGCGCTACTTCCGGGCCACAGGCAGTAGCTAAAGCGCCCACGGCTAGGAGTAGGCCGAATAGCCCGCGCCATCGCATGCCTGCTTGCTTGCCTCGTGCCGAGGTGAACTGTCGAAGTATCCTGAGCATGAAACCACCTCCGAATCTCGACAAGGCCACGAGAGAGTAGCGGCCCTTTCCCGGAGACCGCCAAATCAAGGCTAATTGTGTCAATCTTACATGAGAACGGGCTGAATTACCTGTGAAATCGAGGAGAAATGCGCATCCGTTACCCAAGCAAGGCAGTACCAAGGAATTACAGATGCGAATTCTACAACCCGATTTCATTGCCCCCAGGCGGCACAAGAAGGCGGCTATACGTCGTGCAAGCGACAATCGGGCGTAGTATGCTTAATGTTGAGTAAGGCGCTGGGTAATTAGCAGAGGGCTTTCTTCGAAATGGCGCGCATCAGCAAAGAGCAAGTCCGGCAGAACAATGGCACAAGCACGCGTCGCGAGGTGCTCCGACGGCTATGCAGTGGAGCAGTAGCGATGCCGCTGCTGCCATCCATCTCCGCATTCGGGATTACAGACTCCGATGAAATTAACCCCATTTTCGGCTTGTCGACAGGGAATCAGAGTGCGCCCGCGGCGCCGGTAGATATCCCAAGCCCAGCTCAAGCAGCCCCGATTCCGTGGCAGCCACCCTACCGGTACGAACCTCTCCCACCTGAAAACTCGAGAATATTGCCGATCCTGATGTACCATCGGGCCACAGTGCCCGCAGTCTTCGAGGCGCAACTGGTAGGCATGCTTACGGCGGGCTACAGTCCCCTTTCCCTGCACAACGCAGTGAAGGGACTCCTTGGGGAAGCGGAGCTTCCCGATCTGCCCATCGTGCTCACCTTCGACGACGGCTGGGAGATTCAGTACGACGCGGTGTTTCCCGTGCTGAAGCAGTACAAAGTGCCGGCCACCTTCTTCGTAATGCCGGGGTTCCATGAACTGCAAGAGGGCTACATGAACTGGGACCAGCTCACTGAAATCGCTGAATTCGGCATGGAAGTGGAGTCGCACACCCTCAATCACGCTGATCTGCCACGGCTGGCACGGACTGACTGGGGCGCGGTGTTGGCGGAAGTGGTGATTTCAAAGCAAATCCTGGAAGAACGATTAGGTCGGTTTCTGCGCTACTTCGACTATCCTCTCGGCCGCCAGGATGAGGAGATACAACAGTTGGTGCAGGATGCCGGTTACGAGGCCGCCGTCATCATCGGCCCCGGTGTGCACCAGTCTGCGGAGACGCCCTATGCCTTGCGCCGCATCCGGGTGGAAGCCTGGGAACCGTGGACAAGCGTAGAGCACCAGCTCAACTGGTACGGCGCTGGACCGGACCAGCTTATCCAAGAAGAGCCGGAGCCCGCGGAAGGATCGTGAACGCGGTAGGCTGAGTTTGTGCCGAGCCCTGTTCGCTGATGTGCTCGGTGGCCCTCACTTCACGGCATGGCACCAGTCAGAGAATTTGCCCGCGGCGCAGGATTGTCTCCGGGCTTTCGGGGTCGCCAAACACCGTCTCACGTGCCGGATAATTGGCAAAGTGAGCGAGTTTCTCCCGGTCGAGAGTTGCGCCAAGGCCGGGCCCGTCCGGTAAGCGCAGCATTCCCGCATCGATCTGCAACAGGGGCGTGATCACGTCATCTTCCTGAATCGGATAGTGCGTGTCGTTCGCAAGGGCAAAGCTGCGATGGCTGGCAATGAGGTGCGCCCCCGCGAGCGTGCCGATGCCGAGCTCCGCCCACGTGCCCAACGCACAGGTGATGCCCGACTGATAGGCAATGTCAGCGATCTGACGGGACTTTAGCAGCCCGCCGGCCTCCGAAACATAGATGACGAACACGCCGCACGCCTGCTTTTGCGCCAGTTGCAGCGCGTCAAGAACGGTCTTGCAACTCTCGTCGGCGGCAACCGGTGTTTCCACGGCACGGGCGACCTGCGCCATACCGTCGAAGTCGCGCTCCGTTACCGGCTGCTCCACGTACTCTAAGTCGTACGGTTCCATGGCGCGGATGGCCTTGATCGCCGTAGGCACACTCCACCCTTGGTTGGCGTCTATGCGAATGCGTACGTCGGGCCCCACGGTTTTGCGTATGGCGGCAATGCTCGCCGTGTCCTGGTCTATGCTGCGCCCGACTTTGACTTTCAATGTGCGGAAGCCCCGGTCCACGTACGCCTTGGCCTTGGCGGCATTCCGTTCCGGTGTGTCTATGAAGAGGTAGCCCATATACTCCACGGCGTCCCGGTAACGGCCGCCCAGCAGGTCGGAAACGCTGGTATCCAAGTGCTTTGCTTTGATGTCCAGCAACGCCATTTCGATACCGGCAATGGCGTGATTGCCGGTGCGAAACCAGTGGATAACGTGTTCATCCATGCGGTGGAGCAGGAACTCGGTGCGCAGCGGGTCCTGGCCGATGAGCAGGGGCCGGAGCTCGGCATCGACGGCAGTGCGGATGACAGGGATGTGCGGTCCGGCGCACTCTCCCAGACCGACGATGCCTGAGTCGGTCTCAATCTCTACAATGAGCGCCGGCGCCGTGCCCCGGGTGCCTCCCGACCACTTCACGGGTTCGCTGAGCGGCACGCGGACGGCGGTAGTCTTGACGTCGGTAATCTTCATGGCGCGCAATACTCTAACTTATGGTAAACCAGGGAGGGACAGTCCCGTATTTCCCTGCCTCAATCGGTTGCTTCAACAGTGGCTTTCCATGCACTCCAAGCATGGCAGACATATACTAACTTCGTGATCTGCAATAGGGTGCCGGTCTTGCCACTCTCTATAGCGCGTTCACTAATCTGATTAGCGACGCTTCCGGCAAAATGCCCCCCATCATTCCTATCCCTTTAGTTGTCAACGCTTCTACCTTACCATTAGTCTAACATGCCAAAGCCCCCGCTTGCTATGCAGCGGGGGCTTTGCTATATCGGGCCACGAGTAGTTGCCACTACTCTGCAGGTGGTCTTGGAATCACTTCGCAGACTATCCCGTCGTCGTCGTCATCCTCTGCCGACGGCACTGTTGCCTGGGCAAACCCTAGGCCTGGCCCGATAGCGCCCAGTTTATATATCACCTCGGCGCGAACGGCGTCCATGCATGTCTCGTAGACCTCTTCAGTCCACGGTGTCGGGTGTGGCGCCACCCTCGGCATATCAGGGACATAGGGCGTTGCTTCAGCGTCCGGCTGCGCTACCGTGCTACATGCAGTCACAGCCAGCAGTAGAATCACGCCAACGACAAGCGAGCGGTACATCATTGTCCCGCACCTCCTCGTGTGCTAAGAGACGGCCTAATGGTTTTGCCGCCATTGAGGGCGGCAGGAACACGGACAAACCATGGCGCACCTCCTTTGCTTCACCCCAGCACATAACTTAACCGTATCACAAATCAGCCACAAGTCAAGAGTGTTATTGATTAAGCCCGAAAAAATCCCCGCCCGTTGCCGGGGCGGAGTGCTTTGAGGGTGCTCCTTATCTTACTTTTTGTTCCCCAATGCGAGAGCAACTCCGCTTGCACGTACTCAAGCTGCGTGAATGTACGCTTGGGAACACTTGGGGCGTCTAGCATGAACGCACCAAGAGACTTGCCAGTCGAACCGCGTCAAAGATAACCACTAAGCACTTGGCTCGGTTATTGTTCTCTTGCCACGTGTACACTTGATCCGCCCTAACACGCCGTAGCGCGGGGGCTTGGCAAAACGTACACACCATCTTCGGCAGAGTGCTTAGCATACATTGACGCGTGTTCCCGCACAGCCTACCATGATTCCCATCGACTTGTTGACGTGAGGGCGCAGCCAAAACAGAAAGAAGCAACTGCCATGGCAACATTTGACGTGGTGCTAAAGGGAGGGCGGGTTCTCGACCCCGCGCAGAGCATTGACGCCACGCTGGATATCGGCACGAAGCACGGCCGCATTGCCGCCTTGGAAGAGGACCTCCCAACCGACGACGCTGGGCTCGTGCTCGACGTCGCCGATCATTTCGTAACGCCGGGTCTCATTGACTTGCATACGCACATCTACTGGGGCGGCACCAATCTTGGCGTGTTGCCCGACCAGGCGTGCCTTCCCAGCGGCGTCACCACGGCAGTAGACGCAGGGAGCGCGGGGTGGGCGAACTTTCCCGGCTTTCGTCACTTCGTCATTGGGCAGTCCCGCACGCGGGCCTTCGCTTTCGTCAACATTTCGAGCATTGGCATTACCGACATGCGCGTGGGTGAAAACCTCAACCTTGCCTACTGCGGTGTTGAAGACGCAATCAAGGCCGTCGAAGCACATCGCGACGTAGCTCTCGGCGTGAAGGTGCGCGTTGCGGAGAAAATATGTGGTCCCAATGGCTTGGAACCATTGCGCCGCGCGACAGAAGTACGCGATGCAACGAACACGCGCATGATGGTGCACATTTCCGATTGCGAACAACCGGTGCAGGAGATTCTGGGCTACCTGAAACCGGGCGACATCATCACCCACTGCTTCACGGGACGAGGAAAACTGATCTTGGACCAGCAGCGGGGCACGGTGCTGCCGGACGTGCGAGCCGCACAGCAGAACGGCATCACCTTCGACGTGGGACATGGGCAAGGGAGCTTCTCTTTCGCGGTAGCGCGCGCGGCGTTGGCGGATGGCTTCCTGCCGGATACGCTTAGTACCGATCTCCACGCCTATTCGTCCCACTTCACAGCGCAGAGCCTGCCTGACGTGATGTCGAAATTCCTCTTCCTCGGCCGGGACGTTCCCGACGTGGTGGCGCGCACGACACAGAACGCCGCTGCTGCCATCGGCCGCGCCGATTCGTTGGGGCACCTGCGCGTTGGCGGCGGCGCCGATATTACGGTGCTGCGCCTTGAATCCGGGCCGTACCCCATGCGGGATGCCGAGAATAGTGAGTTCACCGGCGACCGGCGCCTCGCGGCAACCTATACGCTACGTACCGGTGACGTGTACAACCAGGCCGGACGGCCGGCACGCCGTTGGTACGGCCCGCGTCCCGAGGAGGGATAACATGGGCGTCAGGCTAACGGATAGGGCGCTACGTGCACTGCTTGGTCACTCCGGGGGAGGCCGGAATCCAGATAGGATCGAAAAGCTCAATTCCCACACCGTTTCGGTTACGGGGCAGGCTTTGCACCGGAATGACGATGCCGAGCTTTCCCACATCATCGAAAATAACGCGCCTTCGAAGGCTATCTCCCGTCTGCGTTGGATCGCCGGACTTATGGCACTTACGCTTGCTCTTCTGCTGAGTGCGTGCGTTGTTGGGGAGGAAAGTGAGTCGTTGCCGTCCGACGAAATGAGCGCCACTGCGACGGCTATTCCGGCACCGGCGGCGCAGGCTACGCCGGACACTACTGAAATTGCCACGCCTACGGCAGCGCCGATGATGACAGATGGGGAAGAAGCTCCGGATGCGCGTATTGCGGACATCCGGTTTGGGCAACATCCCGATTTCGAGCGCCTGGTGATCGATTTTGCTATCGACCCAGAGTCTGCGAGCGCAGTGCCGCACTGGCGAATCGAGAAGGCACCGGGTGAGGGCGTGCTGCGGATTCATCTCCCTACTGTGACCGAGACCGCGTTCACCGACGCTCAACTGGCAGGAGATTACGTGTGGTTCACGCAGGTTTTTGTTGTCCGTGCGCCGGACCGCAGCCTGTTCGTGGACGTTTTCATACCGGCTGCGTACCAATTCCGCGTACAGGAGCTTCGCGACCCGCTGCGGCTGGTGATTGACGTGGTTCCCGGCGGCACGGAAATCTACATACTCCCTGCTACAGCCAAGGACACGGTGCTCATCGCGCCGCGACCCGGCGCAACCGTTCAAGGCACGTTGACGGTCAGCGGGTACTCACGGCACTTCGAGGCGAATAACGTCATTATCTTGCAGGATAGCGAGGGCAATGAATTGGCCCGCGCCATAGCCACTGCCACCGACTATATCGAGACGTGGGGACATTTCTCTTCCCAACTAACGGTTCCGGCGCGCACGGGTACGGGGACTTTGCTCGTCGGCGACTTTGACGCACGGGATGGGTCATTCAAAGGCGTGACAATTCCGGTGCAGTTTGGCGGCTCATAGCCGATTCGTTCTTGTTTTCACGGGCCACAAAATGCTGGATGAAGAGGCGGGCGTTCAACTGTCCGTCCGCCGGTAGCGCAGGTTTGAAACCTGCGCCCGCCGTCTTGAGGGAGACGGATAGATTCCCGCTTTCGCGGGAATGACGAGTGAGTTCGCGGGTAGGACGAGAGTTCGCGAGAATGGCGAGAGTGTTCGCGAGAACGACGCACGATCTCGCGGGATGGCGAGGGTTTTGTCAGGCATGACGGCACTGTTTGCAGTCATGCTGGTAGAGTTCACAGGAGCGGCGGCAGCGAAGAGTGTCCGTTTTCGCCGCGTGTGTCGAGAAAATGCCACAAATGAAAGAGGCGATGATGAGCGAAAATCACTGGTTCGATGACTTGCAGGATGAGGATTTTTTAAGTTGGGCTTCTACCTTCGAGGAAGTGCAAGAGAGCGGCTGTGACACGGCACTCTTCTGCATTGGCGCCATCGAGCAGCACTCCTACCACATGCCCCTCGGCACGGACTGGCTGCTCGGCCTTTCCGGCAGCCGCCTGCTGGCGCGGGAGCTCGCGGAGCGCGGGTTAAAAGTCTATCTCTTGCCGCCGATACCTATCGGCACCTCCAGCGAGTTCCTCAACTACAAGGGCACCCTAAGCTTCAAGCCCAATACCGTGGCCGCCATCCTTGAGGACATCGCGGCCTGCCTCAAGCGCCAGGGGTTCAAGCGCATGATCGTCACCAGTTCCCACGGCGGCAACTGGATCCTCAAGCCGACTATTCGCGAGCTCAACATGTGGGACCCGGATTTCATGGTGATGTGGGGCGCGCCCGTCGGCGCGGGCGGTTCAGGCCCGGGCAAGGACCGGCACTCCGGCGAGAGCGAGACCTCGCGGCTCATGTACGCCTATCCGGAGTTGATGCGGACCGAGAAGGTGGTCGACTCTTCCCCCGACCTGGGCTCCGAATTCGTGGATATGATCCCGACCGAGTATTACACACCGAGCGGCGTATGGGGTTTCCCCACCAAGGCCGACCGGGACGCCGGCGAAGAGCGCACAAAGCAAGGCGTGCAACGCCAAGCCGATTACATCATAGAAACCATAGAAAAGCTGGATGAAATGCGCCGCCAGCACGAGCAGGAGTAGCCAAACCAACATCGAGATCGAACATTGACTGTTGACAACCTTGTGAAATCCACGCTACCTTGAATAAGGTAAAGTTAGGTATTCTCAATTGAGCATTGACTCCCATGGCCCAACGCTCCAAAGTCTCTAAAGCCGTAATCTTGGTTGCCGGTTTAGGCACCCGATTGCTGCCTGCCACCAAGTCTCAGCCCAAAGAGATGCTGCCGGTCGGCCGCAAGCCGGTGGTGCAGTACGTGGTGGAGGAGATGGAGCAGGCCGGCATCAACCAGGTGCTGCTCGTTACCGGCCGCAAGAAAAGCTCTATCGAAGACCACTTTGATCGCGATCCCGATTTGGAAGAACGGCTCGGCAGCGATGACCTGGAATTGAGCGACAAGCTGCCGAACTTCGACACCTTGCTCCACATCTTCTATACGCGCCAGAGCCAGCAGACGGGACAAGCGGATGCCGTGCGTCTCGCCCAAGAGTTTGTCGGCGATGAGCCTTTCGTTGTGGCCTTTGGCGACACGATCATCCAGGGGGGCAACCTCTTGCGCCGCATGATCGAGAGCCACGAGCAAAGCGGCGCCGTTTGCACGGTCGCCGTTGAGCAAGTGGCGCCGGAGGATGCCCATCGCTACGGCGTCGTGATGCCCAAGGATACCATCGGACGCGAGTTTGCTATCGAAGGCATTGTGGAGAAGCCGCCGAGGGGCACCGAGCCGAGCAACTACGCCGTGGTGCCCCGCTACGTGATGAATCGTGAGCTATTCGAAGCGATCCGGCTCACGCTGCCCGGCAAGGGCAACGAACTCTGGCTCGCGGACTCCATCGAGGTGCTCATCAAGCAGCAACAACTGGTGCGCTGCGTGGCGCTTGCACCTGAAGAGGTGCGGTACGACATTGGCAACTTCGAAACCTACTTCAAGGCGTTCATAGACTTCGCGCTTTCCGATGAAAAGTACGGCTACCTCGTGCGGCAGCACCTGCTGCGCAAAGCGGCTACGTTATGACACCGGCTGAAAATAGGGACACCGAGCAGGCAACCGTTGTCGCCTCTGCTCCTGGACGCTGCGGCATTATCGGCAACCCAACGGATATGTACGGTGGCAGCGTATTGTCTTGCACGATACCCCAGCGCGGCTACGTCTCAATTCGTCCCGCAGACCGGCTTACACTTGAATCCGACCAAGGTGTAGTAACTGTCCGCACGCGTGACGATTTGCAGCAGCGGGGAGATCACTTCGACATTCTCCGCGCAGTGGTTGCCCAGCAGCAGTGTCTCGGCATGAAAGCCCATTTCAGGTGCTGGAGCGACGTACCAATTGGCTCCGGCCTCTCAAGCTCCTCATCGTTGGTCGTTGCTGCGTTGTACGCCCTCATGCGCTATCAAGGCCGCACGATGAACGAGTATCTCTTTGCGGAGACCGCCCGCGGTATCGAGCTCAACGAAATGGGCGTCATCTGCGGCTACCACGACTTCTATATGCCGGCGTTTGGCGGACTAAACTACATGGACTTCCGCGACAAAGAATTCTACCGGGAAGTGCACAGCGAACCCTATGCTTCCGTGGAGTCACTCGTGTCACACGTACCCGAGTTGCCCTTCGTGTTGGCGCATACCGGAATTGAGCACCATGCCGACGTTGTCCATAGACCCATTCGCGAACGTTGGCTGGAGGGCGAGCGCGAGGTGGTAAGAGCGTATGACGCTATTGCAGGCCTGGCGCGCGAGGGCAAGAAAGCTCTGCTGGAAAAGGACTGGGTGCGCCTGGGCAAACTAATGAATGAGAATCACGCAATTCAGCGTGATCTCGGCGGCTCCGGCGCAGAAAACGAGCGACTCATCAATGCCGCTTTGGATAATGGCGCGCTGGGAGCAAAACTGGCCGGAGCCGGCGACGGCGGCACAATCATCGCGCTGCACCCGGAGCCGGAGCAGCTCGGTACCCTACTCAGAAATGCCGGAGCCTCCCGCATCCTGCACCTGCAGCCCGTAGAAGGCGTCCGCCTCGAAGGCGTTGGGCAAGGTGACGAATCCCATGCTATCGGTTCGATTGGGGAACGTGCCAACTAAAGACGGTCTTCAATTGTGAAGGACGCAGGGCTGCCGCCAGCAACAAACAACGCCCGGTGGGGATGGACGACAAGATCGAGTTGAACCGGCGGATGAATGAAACGCTGGAGGAAATGGCGCGGGCGCTGTTCAAACCGTGGTTTGTGGTCTTTGACCCCGTTCGCGCTAAGCAGGAGGGCCGCTGGTGGCGGGGCGAATCCCTCCCCGGCCTCCACGTCGACTTCTACGACCTCTTCCCCAACCGCCTCGTCCCCTCCGAACTCGGCGAAATCCCAGAGGGGTGGGGATTAAAGAAACTAGGGGAGATTGTCGAACTTGCCTACGTCAAACCTTTGCGAGCAGCCGACCGAAAGGACGGTCCTGTTCCCGTGAATGGATGAAACGGACAATTAGGTTGGCACAACAAAAGACTGGTAGCCGGCCCCGGCATTGTCGTCGGCAGAAAAGGCAACCCAGGTGTCGCTACGAGGGTATAGGGGAATCTTCCCAATCGACACCACGTTCTGCGTAGAACTGAGAGATGCGAGGTAACGGCTACATTTGAGTTGTTTTGCCTTGACCGATCTATACCTCGCGTCCGTTTCGGCTGATTCGGCGGTGCCAGGCCTGAATCGCAAACTGGCGTATGTGAACGAGCAGCTTGTACCGCCGAGACAAGTCGTTGACGAATTCAATGACCGGATCGGTGCAGTCTTCACTCGTCGCCACAATCTCGAATGAGAATCTCGCACACTCGACGACCAGCGAGACGTACCGCTTCCGCGTCTGGTTTCGGGGGAGGTGCGATTGAGCCCGCTTGAAGGCGGCGATTTGGTTTGAAAGTTCATTGAGATGGCTCCTACAAAACAAGAGGAACGATGTGCGGCACTCCTCTGTAAGTACCTCAGTGGGAACGCAGGCGGCAAATGGCGAGTGGATGTATGGCTCGACGATTTGAACACTTCAGAGCCAACTCCGGATGTTGTCCTAACAAATGGTGTTAACTGCATAGCCGTTGAGATTAAACAGCTTACCGATGGTGAAACATTCCATACGAATAGTTGGAACTACAAATCACTTTGCGAGCGGCTGGCACCCGAATCAGGCGGGGAATTTGTTTTGTTTACACCGCCAATTGCTAGGTTGGGTCTCGACCGCAAGTTAATCTCACAACTCAGAAACAACATCGCAGATACATGCCCTCACCTCGAAACTGGACAGACAACTGTGATCTCGTTCTCGAGGCAAGCGACAATTGAATACTGTGGAAAGGCGAACGAAGGATACGTTAAATGCTCGCACACGCATGGTGAGTTTATGCCAATCTATCTACAAGGTGTCAGCGGCAGGTATTTCTTGAATGACGACGGACCGAACCACAAGTTCATTACTATTGCCTGTCGTGAAGCCTTTCAACGCAGGCTGAAGCATGCCTGTGAGAAGAGTCTACTGGATGGTCCATTGCAAGTGGAGTGGACCGAGGAATGGGAGCTGAAGAAGCTGAGAGACTTGCCCAACCACGAAAGTCTAGTATCGGTTGTAGGTTTATTCAATGCCGACTTCCCAGAGTCGGCGGCTATAGAGAGCGTCGTAAAAGAGATTGAGATGGGCAAACGTAAGTTCAAAGCGTGGACACGGGGCGGGCGCTTGGCAGTCGCTCTTCACGCGGGTGAACAGCAGTGGGAAGTGCCACTTAGCTATTTCTATGATGCGCTCACTGAGCTCGAACGCACCGATGTACACCCGCTCGACCTGGTGTTCCTGGTTAGCAAGGATCGAGCATATCCCTTCGACTTCACTCACTAGAAGCTTTGATGTCGAGACAGTGCACATAGCCACACTTTCCGAAGCCGATGTTGAACTGTCCGCCCTCGCTTGGCATGCCGCACGCGGGCGGCGGACGGTGTAAAGTTTAATCAGAGCAAGTAGCGTGCCAAATACCGGCCTATATTCTATAGGAGAGAGTAGCCGCATCGGGGAGACAAAATGACGATGGACTGGCATGAGCACATCTCGGTCGATCCGGCTGTCTGTCACGGGCAAGCCTGTATCGCCGGCACACGCGTGATGGTCACGGTCATCCTGGACAACCTTGCCGCGGGATTGACCGTGGCGGAGATTGTCGAGAGCTATCCGTCCGTCACCCCCCAGGCGGTCAAGGCTGCCTTACACTACGCCGCGGAATTAGCCAAGGAGCGGGTAGTGCCCTTTGGCGCATAGACATTCGAAATGCGATTCAAGCTAGACGAAAACCTGCCGATCCAGCTAAAGCGTCTGTTTACGGAAGCCGGCCATGATGTGGCCACAGTCCTCGACGAGGGGCTTGGCGGCGCGGCAGATGCAGAATTAGCGTCAGTCTGCCTGCTAGAGGAACGCGTGCTGGTAACGGAAGACGGAGACTTCGCCGATATCAGAATGTATCCGCCTGGGAGATACCCTGGCATCGTGATATTGCGGCTGTCCGACCAAGCAAGGGACGCTATCTTGGCGGTCGGCGCTGACTTGGTTCAGATGCTTGCTACATCATCCCCCGAAGGCCAGCTTTGGATAGTGGAGGAATCGCGGGTGCGCATAAGGGAGTGACGATGGCCGTCCTCACAGAAGCCGACGTTGAACAAGCCGCCCTTGAATGGCTTACCGCTCTGGGTTGGCGGGTGTCGCATGGGCCGGACATTGGTTTCGATACGCCCGGCGCCGAAGGTGAGGATTACGGCCAGGCGGTGTTGGCGTGGCGGCTGCGGGATGCGCTGGCCACGCTGAATCCAGGGCTGCCGGTGGCAGAGCCGCACGCTGACGCGGCCGCAGGGCGCGACCCTCGAGGCCCGCAACCGGGAATCTCTGTGGTTGCTTGTCAACGACTTGGGGATCGAGTCTCGTGAGGCCGGCGGAGTTGTAGGCGGTGCATTGCCAGTGCCATCAATTCCGAGGATCCCAACTGTAGCGCCTCCTTAGCTAGTCTATGCTCCAAGATCCAACTAAAACTCTGTGGCAGGAAAGCGCAAGGCCCGCCTATTCGCATAGACGGGCCGTTCGGTTCGAGAATTGGCTCTGTTGCCGACCCGCCCTAGATTCCGGCTTGCGCCGGAATGACGAATCAGACTTCGCTGGACGAATTCGCTCCGGCGTCATAACAGCTTGCGGAGCAGGGAAAAGGCACAACTGCTACAGGTCCAGGTAGTCCTTGAGTTTTTGGCTGCGGGCCGGGTGGCGCAGTTTGCGCAGGGCCTTGGCCTCGATCTGGCGAATGCGTTCGCGCGTGACGCTGAATTCGCGTCCCACTTCTTCCAGGGTGCGGGTGCGGCCGTCTTCCAGACCGAACCGCAGCCGCAGCACCTTGCGCTCGCGATCGGAGAGCGAGTTGAGGACTGCTTCCACTTGTTCCCGCAACATCTGGTATGACGCCGCATCCGCCGGAGACATCGTCGCCTCATCGGGGATGAACTCTCCCAAGTGGCTGTCTTCTTCCTCACCGATGGGTGTTTCCAAACTCACCGGCTCCTGGGACACCTTGATGATCTCGCGCACCTTAAGCGACGGAATACCCATCTCACCGCCGATCTCATCCGAGGTCGGCTCGCGGCCCTTCTCTTGGACAAGGCGTCGGGAGATGCGCACCAATTTGTTGATCGTCTCCACCATATGCACGGGAATGCGAATTGTGCGCGCCTGGTCGGCGATGGAGCGTGTAATCGCTTGCCGAATCCACCAGGTCGCATAGGTGCTGAACTTAAAGCCCTTGCGGAAGTCGAATTTCTCCACTGCGCGAATGAGGCCAATGTTGCCTTCCTGGATCAAGTCCAGCAGCGACATCCCGCGACCCACATATTTCTTGGCCATGCTCACCACGAGACGCAGGTTCGCTTCAGTCAAGCGTTTGCGCGCCTCTATGCCAACAACAACCTCGCGCTCAAGACGCTGAATTGTCTCCAGGGGCATGCCGTCGCGGTTTTCCAGCCTCTCCTCGGCGAAGAGTCGCTTCTCCATCTGCTTGGCCAACATTACTTCCTGCGCAGCGTTGAGTAGCGGGACGCGCCCAATCTCGCGCAAATAGGTCCGCACCGGATCATCGAGCGTTCCGGCTTCATCATCTGTGCCTTTTGCTGCCTTGAGCGCCGCCCGCTCTAAGGCCACGATCTCAGGCATGCTCGGTGAAGAACGATCATCCTCCTCATCGTCGTCATCGTCAACCTCATTGGCTGGAAGTATTTTCAGTCCGAGGTCGGAAAATTGCGAAAAGAGTTCTTCTGCTTCCTCACTGCCCGCCTCGATATCCGGGAACGCCTCCAGCAACTCTTCCTGCGTCAGGTGACCGCGCCGCTTGCCGCGATTCACGAGTTTGCGGATGTCTTCCTCGGTGATTTCCAGCTCGATCGGCTCGGCAGCCTCAGCCGGTGTTACCACGGCCTTGGCCGTAACCTTCTTTACTTTGCCCTTGACTGCGGTCTTGTTCCGGACAACGGTTTCGGTTGTATTCGCTGCCATCTTTCCTCCTTCACAGGTCTCCCTGTGCAAAGTGTGCCGGCTTCTATTCTCTGAGTCTTCGCTAAAGCATGACGTCTACGATGTTCGGATGAAGCTCGTTTGCTTTAGCGCGCGGTTGATTTGGCGCAGTTGTTCGCCGATCCTGCGAATTTCCTGCCGAATCTGCGATCCAAGCGCCTTATTTTCGTCGGCGTGTTCATCCGCTAGAAGAAGCTGCAGGTCTTCATACCCCTCCTGTACGTTGCGTCGCTTCAGCCGCAAGGCGGCCGCCACCACGGTTGGACGCAAATGCTCTTCATCGATTTGCGGTTCTTTGGACCGCTCTTGGCGCAACCAGCCGAGCAAGTGTAGCACTTCCTCTTTCGCCGAAAAATCTAGCGATTTAGACCTAGATTCTTCCCCAGCTACCAAATGCTCATACGCTTGCCGGTGGAGCAAATGACGAAAGTCTTCCGCATCGATGACTTCCGCTGCAAGTCCGTGCGCCTCGGGATGCATAGACAGCAATCCTAGCAGATATTGCTCGAATTTGTCTGCCGGCGGCTCTTGCCCGTTGGTAGCAGTCCGGTTCTCCCCATTTTGCCGCGCAGGCGCCGGCGAACGTCGCGCCGGACGGCGCGTGTGCATGAGGTTCATCAAGACTTCGCTCTGAATGCCCAAGTCGAGTACCTGCGTCAGGCGCTTGAGATACTGCTGCCGTGCCACAGGATCGCCAATATCGTTGATGAGCGGGGCCAAAGCTTGCACGGCCGCGCGCTTGCCCTGCGTGCTGCTGAGGTCATGCTCTTGCGCGATGAGCCGAAACGCATAGTCCACGAAAGGCACCGCATTGTTGACACAGTTCTGCCACGCGGCCCTATCCTCGCGCAACAAATCGTCCGGATCTCTTCCCTCCGGCAACACGGCAATGCGAATGTCCGCTTCCAGCGTGCTTTCAAGGCGCATGACGTCGCCAACGGAAACTTGCGTGTCCACCCGATCGAAGGTCCGGCGCGCTACCTCTAGTCCCCGCATTGTGGCGGCACTACCGGCGGCGTCGGGATCGAGCGCCAAGACGAGGTTCGTGGTAAGGCTCTTGACGGCTTGCACGTGCTTCTCCGTCAGGGCGGTACCCATGCTCGCGACGACGTTCGTCTCGCCGTGCTGATGCGCCATCATGACGTCCGTGTAGCCCTCCACGATGATGCACTGCTTCCGTTCGCGGATGGACTGCTGTGCGAGGTCCAGACCGTAGAGTAGACCACTCTTATCGAAGATCGGCGTCTGGGCCGTATTGAGGTACTTCGGTTGAATCTCGGCGCTCAGCGTGCGCGCACCAAAGCCACAAAAGCGGCCGCGCGCGTCCCGAATGGGAAACATGATCCGCCCGCGAAACCGGTCGTACGGCCCGCGATTGCCCTGAGTGAGCAGTCCGGCTTGCATTAGGTCCTCAGGTGAATAGCCAAGCTGGCCCAAGTGCGAGCGCACGGTATCGAAGCGGTTAGGAGCATACCCCAACATGAAGCGTGCGATAGTATCTCTCTCTAGGCCGCGCGCTGCCAGGTATTCTCGCGCTCGCGCCGCTTCCGGCGACTCGTTGAGCAGGCGTTGAAAGAGCTCCGCTGCTTCCATGTTGATCTGTGCGAGTACCTGATTGCGGCTCCGCTTGACTTCATCTTGGCGTGAAAGGGCTATGCCGGCCTCACGCGCAAGCGATTCCACTGCCTGGACGAAAGTAGCTTTCTCGCGCTCCATGACGAATGAGATCACGTCGCCGCCCCGACCGCAGCCAAAGCAACGCCACGTGCCGCGCTCGGGAAAAACGAAGAACGAGGGCGTCTTTTCCTCGTGAAAAGGGCACAGTCCCTTAAGGTAGCGACCGCTGGGCTGCAGCCGCACTGCCGCGCTCACCACATCCACCAAGGGAACTTGCGCTTTTACATCCTCGACAGGCAATGCCATACGAGTGTGGTTACCTTCCTCACATTCCCTATGCGGGGGCTCAGGATCGAACCATGGGCAACACCACCCCGATCCTGAGAATACTGCACCTCTTGCATTGCCGTCCGCGTGCTGCGCAAATCCTAGTATTGCGGAAGCCCGCCAGCCTATCGGCGTCTCTAGAACCACCCTTTGTTCGCGCCTGCAAACGCCTAGGCCGAAAGTCACGCTCGGGAGGCATACTGCGTCCAGTATACCATACAATGTATGGAATTGGGAATGTCAAGATGTTAATTCCATCTTTTTCACGAGCCCTTTCTCAAGAGAGCAAAAACCTGTGTCTATCAGTCATCCTGCCTTGCGGTTGGGTCGTAACCTGCATATTCATGAATACGGCTGTTGTCACTCACACAATCTGCAGTGCAGATATCACTCTATGTCCCACCCTACCCCAAAAACTACCTTCTCTTGTCCTAACTGCCCGTGTCGCGGCTATGATATGCTCACATTGAACAATAACGGCGAGTTGGCAATGCATGTCACGCCAGGTACGGCGCCGGGGCGTTTATTGGGGTGCGAACCCTAGAGGAGTGCAGTAAGGCCATGATTACGCTGGGTGTGATTGGGTGCGGCGGTATGGCGCGGAGCCACATGCGCAACGCGGTTGTGCTGGACGGCATTCGTTTGCACGGCTTCGCTGACGTTCGCGTGGATGCCGCTACCGCGTTTCTCAACGAGTTCGGCGGGGCCTACGCCACGACGGACCCAAACCGGGTGCTGCACGACGACGCCATCGATGCCGTCCTGATTGCCACGAATCACGATACCCACGTCACTTTCGGCGTGGCGGCGGCTGAGGCGGGCAAGCACATCCTCATGGAAAAGCCCATGTCCATGACGGTACCCCAGTGCGACGCGGTGGTGGAAGCCGTGGAAAAGGCCGGGGTGCGCCTGATGTCGGGCTTCAAGCTGCGCTTTGCGCCCCTCGTCCAGGAGGCCAGGCGGCTGGTGCCGGAGCCTTTTCTGCTCGTAGGGCAGATGATGTGCAACCGCTGGCCCGATACGCTTTGGGCGGTTGATCCGATTAAGGGCGGCGGCAATATCCTCTCTCAGGGTTGCCATACCTTCGACCTCATTTGCTACCTGGCCGGTGCGGAACCGGTGGAGGTCTTCGCCGTTGGGGGCAACTATACCCACGCGAACAAGACCTATCCTGACAACATGGCCGGCGTAATACGCTTTGCGAACGGTGCTGCGGCCAATGTCACCCAGGGCGACGCGGCGGATACGAGCCTGGTTTCCAAGTTCTTCTTCCAGGTCTTGGCCGACGGCATCAGCGTGCAACTCTACGACCGCCTCCACCGCGCGACGGTCTCCGGTCCGCAGTCCGGCGGCATCGAGGCGCTCCAGGCGCCGGACAACGAAGACCCGGAAGGACTCCACCAGGAGCTTGCTGAGTTCGCCGACTGCTTGCAGACCGGCGCGCCCTGGCGCATTGGCGCCGACCACCACGCCGGACGCCGCGCCACCGCCCTGGCGCACGCCTTCTTCAAGTCCATAGAGACCGGACGGCCGCAGGAACTTGCGCTGTGAAGTCTGTGAGTAATAGCAAATGAGTGTCGGAACCTGCCATTGATGATCATTGCGTAGCTTATAAAAGCGAGCGGGATTGGGTGCAATGACGAAAGTTCACCCTCACCCTAGCCCTCTCCATCGAGGGAGAGGGGACAATATATCTCCGATCCTGGTTATGCATGGGTTCCCACAGGGAGTAGGCTGAGCACCCATGTGGAAGTGCGGCGCGCTTTGCGCTGGACAAGTGTGTTTAGAGCGTCGTAGGTCCTCTTGATGAGTTGATTAAGCGAATGAGATCAAATGCAACTGTAGAAAGGAATGGGGACTATGCCGATTGACTTTCATCAACACGTGATGGTGCCGACGGAGTATGACGCCGGGAATCCACGCATTGGCGAGCACGTGGTGGCGCACATCAATGCCCACGGCGGCGGCAAGGCGGTTGTGCTGCCCCTCGCCAAAGGCAACAGCACGGCCATGGCAAAGGAGAAGTGGGGTAAGGACCAGACTGCCATGCGCACGGATTACGCGCTGCAAGCGTATGACCGCTTTCCCGATACCATCATTCCCTTTTGCCACGTAGACCCCCTGAGCCCCGACGCTCTGGATGAGATTCACCGTTACCACGAAGCGGGCTGCATGGGTTTTGGCGAACATAAGGTGCGGCTACCGGTAGACCACCCGGACAGCCTGGATATCTACGAGCTCTGCGGCAAGCTGGGCTGGGTGGTGCTCCTTCACTTCGAGTACCGTAACTACAACTACAACTTCGAGGTGTTCGACCAGGTGCTCGAGTCCTTTCCCGATACGGTCTTCGTGGCCCACGCGCAGGCGTGGTGGGCGAATGTGAGCGCCGAGGTGCCCCGCGACTGGCGCGCCGAGGGCTATACGAGCTATCCGCCGGGTCCGGTGGTGCGCGGCGGTTTATCAGACCAATGGCTGTCTAAGTACCCGAATCTCTATGGGGACATGTCAGCCGGTTCCGGCCTCAATGCGATCTCCCGCGATCCGGAGTTCGGCGCAGAGTTCGTGAATCGCCACTGGAATCAGCTCCTCTGGGCCACCGATTGCCACTGCCTGGACGGCAAAGGCAACTGGGAAAGCGTGGGGCCACGCCCATGCTTTGCCTCACAGACGCTGCCCTTACTCAAAGAGTATTGCGACTCAGAAGAGAAGTACCACGCGATCACCCAAGGCAACGCCGAGCGCGTGCTGGGACTTTAGGCAATGAGAATTGGGTCTGTCGCGTAGGCTGGTCGATGCTTCTGTGCTGCTATGCGCTCCGCTCGCCGGAAAGGTGGGCGAGTGCGCGCACCTCGAGCACGAGTTCGCTGCCAAGGATTCGCAGTGCCCGGTTTATGCTGTCTGGGTCAGTGCTCTGTCGCGGGTCGAGCAATCGGCAGACCGCTTCCTGATCCACACCAAGGACTCCCGTGAGCGCATCTAGGGGGAGACCGCTTTGCCGGCACGCGATTGTGAGCGCAGCCTTAGCAGCAACTTCGGCAGGAACAGCGACGTAGTGCTCGTCGCCGACCTGTGCGCTAGGTTCCGGAATCACTTCGTCATCATCGATCCGTCCGGCGATCGCTTCAGCAAGCGCATCTTGGGCCTCAACGAACGCCTCGGCTTCGTCACTACCGGCTGTCCGACATTCCGGTAAATCACGGAAAGAGACAACAATCTCGTCCTCGCTTACACGTTGCAGGAGTGCGGGATAGATAAACCTCATGTAGTTTTCCCTTCCTCCCTATTGAAAGTCTTCCCGTCTAAGCCCCAATTGGCGAATCATACTGGATAGCAAGCCTGCACCGATTTCTTTGCGGCGATCTTTCATCACGGTCTTCTGACTTCCGTAATAGAGAGTGATGTGACTACCTTTGCCTCGCTTGGCGTCAATTCGCACACGTTTACCATTCTTGCGCCCAATTTCGGACACCTTCTCGATGAACTCCCTGCCAGTCATGCTTTCGATTATAGAGTATAGCTGCATGACAGATAAGGATCGCAAATTCCTTAAATGAAGTGGGATAGCGTAGACGTTAGCGTAGCGCGAGCGATCTCAATGTTGATGCTCATTTGTGTGCGGCACATCAAGATCTCTTCGTAGACATATCTAATGGCAAGGGGCGCGGTATACCGCGCCCCTTGCTCTCAGGACAGACACTTTCTACGACTGAACCTGGTCATTCGGGCGCACCCCAGCGGTAGACATCTATTTCTCTCGCACGACGGTGAAGTCAATCTCCAGACGAATCTCATCGGTCACGCTCACCACCACGGCCACGCGGGGCTTGGTCAGCCCGAACTGCTCGAAGGTAATCATCGTCTTGGCGGTGCCAGTTGACTCGCCGGCTCCGACCTGAATGACCGTCTCCCAGATCACCTCGCTGGTCTGCTCTTGGATCGTGAAGTCGCCCACCATCTGCACCGTCACTTCGCCGGACGTCGGCAGCGGCCAGGGCAGCCCCCGAATCTCTTTCAACACGAACGTAGCATTGGGATACTGGTCCGTCTGCAGGGTATTTCGCTTGACATAGCTGTCGCGCCTCGACGAGTCGCTGGTCAGACCGGCCAGACCGACGACGATCTGCGATTCCTCGCTCACCACGTTACCTTCTCCATCCAGCGCGATTGTGCCGGTAACGTCCATGGTCTCGCCGATGGCGTCATTAGGCGAGGTCACACTCGCGAGTTGCTCGCGAATCAGGTAGCGGGCGGTGGAGCGCGCCGGATCGATGGTGAAGACAACATTGGCTGGAGTGCTGCTATCTTTTTGCTCCGGTGCTTGAGTTGCTGCTGGCTCCGCCGTCGCTGCCGGGGCTTCGGTCGCCGCCGGCGCTGCAGTGGGTTCCGCCTCCGGCTCGTCCCCGCCGCACGCCGTCAAGCCGAGTATTAGAGCAATTACGAATACGAGTACAAAGAATCTCCGCATGCCTGTCTCCTTACGCTTCTCTCATTACCTGATGTCATGATCCCCCTTAATTATAAGCGCTCAGACTTAGGACTACCTGAGAAATCGTCCGATGTGCATGTCTTTTTGCATCGCTTTACAGAAGCAGGGAAGCACTCGGTACAGGTGGTATTTGCCGGCGGGCATTGGTACGATATTACGTAGCATTCTTGTGATTGTAACGGCATGAAAGCGCTCACATAGCTAAAGAAGGAGCATTGACCAGTGATGAGTCCAGTGGAACTGCGCGAACGCTTGCGCACCGTGATCCCGTTTCCCGTAACCCCGTTTAATGATGATTATTCCCTAGATCTCGACGGCCTGCGCCGCAACATAGACTTCCTGGCGCGTGAAGGTTCTCCGGCCGTGTTGGCGGCGGGCGGCACCGGTGAGTTCTTCTCGCTGACGTTTACCGAGTGGCAGGACGTGGTCGCCGCGACCGTCGAGGCGGCAGACGGCCGCTGTCTCATGCTGGCGGGTGTGGGCGTCAGTCCGGCGGTGGGCGCGGAGATGGCGCAGTTTGCCGAGAGCGCCGGCGTGGACGGCCTCCTCATTATGCCGCCCTACTACGGGCAGGCGAGCGATGACGGCTTCTACGAGTATTACAAGGCAATTGCGGACTCCACCAACCTGGGCGTCTTCCCCTACGCGCGCGATCAAGCCAAACTTAGCCCTGAGCTGGTCGACCGTCTCGCGGATATTCCCAATCTCGTGGCCTTCAAGGACGGCCAGGGCGACGTGCGCATGTTCCAGCGCATCCGCTCCCACGTGGGCGATAAGCTGCTCTGGCTCGCTGGGGTTGGCGACGACCTGCTGCACGCCTACTTTGCCGCCGGCGCTGAGGGCTATACCTCCAGCAATGCCAACTACAATCCAAAATCCGCAATCGAGGCACTCGAACTGGCGCGCGCGGGCCGGTTCAGCGAACTCCAGGAGAAAATCGAACGCGAAACCCTGCCGATCTACAACATCCGCTACAAGGTGCGCGGCTACGAGGTCACCGTGATGAAAGAGGTGATGATGGCCATCGGCCTGGCCGGCGGCCCCGTCCGCCCGCCGCTCGCCGAACTTACGCAGGAAGACAAGGCCGCCGTGCACGCGGCAATTGCCAAGATCGGGTTGCGGGAGATGGTCGCCGCTCAGGCGTAATGCCGTAGTCACTTAGCTAACAACCTGGTGGCTGCTTCAAGCACAGGAAGTTTTGAAGCGTGCCAGTCAGGTTGTACACACTGCATAATACGTAGGGGCACGACATGTCGTGCCCCTACTTTTGTCGCTTTGGCGCACACCAGATGGATTTCAGCTTGCAAGGGAATGAGGGGCTAAATAGAGCCTACGTCTCTAGCGGTCAACGGACAAAAACCAGCGCACTTTCTATGTGACCCGCCGTGCCACGCCTACCTCTAATTCACTCGGTAGATTGTTACCCGTTCGTTGCGGTAGACGGGTGTGATCCCTAGGTCGCCCATCAGCTCGAATTTCCCCAGGCCGGGTCCCAGATAGTAAACGCGTTCCAAGTCCCCCAGATAAATGTAGTCCACGCCATACTGCCGTAGGAGCCTTAGGGCCAGGTCGAAGTCCGCGGTCTCATAGATGGTTTGGACGTCTGCTCTTCGCTGTTCGATCATGGGGCGGTACTCCCAGCGCTGGAGCCACTCGTGGGAGTCCCAACCCAGCACCGTGGGCAGGCCGGTGTGGATGGATACGCGCGCGCCCCACCGGAAGTACGGGATAGTCGCTTCCAGCAGCGTGGGCGTGCCCTCCACATTGTCCTGCAGCCAGTGAATCGCCTCCAGGTCCCACTTGAGCGGGATTTCGCGGTCCTGATCGACAATCACGCCTTCTTTCATGAATGCCGCGCCATCCAGCGTCACGAGGTCCGGCACCAACCGGTGCTGGGCGCGGCTGGGTATGGCCGAAAGGGGGTAGATAAGCGCCAACAGGACGAGCAGCGCGCCGAAAGGCAGGATGAAACGCCGCATGTGTGTCTGCTGCCAGAGGAACGGCAAGGTCGCGGCGGCTACTAACGCCAGCAGGTTCCAAGACTGCAGATAGAACTTGAAGACGGTGTTCATGCGTCCAACGTCCCCGTCGATGGCGAGGAATTCGGGGAAGATTCCCAGCAGCGCCGCCAATGCGACCATGCCGGCCATCAGGCGGGTGGGACGCTTCGCTTGGGGACACAGCGCCACCAGCAGTGCCAGCACGAGGCTGATCTGAAGCAAGAGCACGATGGGCCGCTGCCAGAGTATACTGGCTACCGCAATCTGCAGCACGATCAAAATGCCCACAAGCCGGATATCGAACGCGGCGCGCCGGCGGAATAGCTCACGCAGCAGGAACAGCGCGACAAAGAAGAGCAGCACGCCGTGAATTACAAGATACTGCCAAAGCGGAGTCTGGAAGTCGGTAGTGTGCACGCCGGGGAAGAACGACTGGTAATGGTCGAGGTATGGGGCAAAGGCTATGCGTCCGATAAGAAAGAGCCCGATAGCCGCCGTGCCGACGCGCACCCACGCCGGAATCTCCAGGCGGAAAAGGCCGCGGCGCTCGACCAGCACCACCGCGCCGCCGAGGAGCAAGGCGTAGGTAGGGTAGTCCCACGTGTTGGCGGTGCGCAGAAAGCCCAGCACAAAACCGGCAAGAAGCAAGAGCGGCAACGTGGGAAACCGCAGGAGCGGACGCAGCCACATGAGCACGGCGGCTCCGGATGCTTGAGTTTCGTCAGCGTCGTTATTGCGGTAGCTCAAGACAAACGTTAAGGCAAGCACCGGCAATACCATGGTGAACGGCAGCGCCAGCACGTGGGGGTGCAGATCGCCGTACAAGAAGCTGAAGAAGGGGAATTCATGAATGGCGCCCTCGATCAGGCGCGTGCTATGCCAGTAGTCGAAGCCGGGCGGCGGCTCACCGCGCAGGATGTTGCCCAAAGTTTGCCCGAGCCACGCGCCGCCGGCGGGCAAGCGGCCGGGTGCCGCATTCGCCGTTAGCCGCAAGAACCATTGCATCGCGGCATCCAAGTTGCCGAGGAGCGTAACGAAGACGACACCGCCAAGCCCCGCGAGAAGCCGCATATTGCGGTTTGCTTTTCGCCACACCGTACTCCCGAACGTATAGACATTCGCCGCGAGCAAGGCGGCCACCAGCGGCACCACCAGATTGTAGGCCACCGACGGCACGATGCCGAGCCAGCGAATCAACGTGCTGAACACCTGGTGCCCCATGTAGTAGTAGTTGACGTAGCCGCCCACAAACCACGGGTCATACGGTGGGTACCCGCCAGCTTTGACGAGAGCGTTCATGTGGGCGAAGTCCATGGGCTTCTCGCCGCCATACCATTGATGCCAGAGGTCGGGATTTGTCAGGCGCACCCAGAGGAAGAATGCAAAGACGCCGGTAAAGACTACTTCGCCGATGATGATTTCCGTCCGCTGCTCTTTCAAGAAATGCACAAATCGCTGCCACGTGCGGCTGAGAATCCAGGCGCTTGCGAATCCAATTAGCGCGATGGCAAGCCAGGTGCTGGCGCGGCCGGCCGTGAGCACGCCGCTGCTACCCAACAGCCAGGGTATATACGCGAGCAAGAGTAGCCCGATACTCTTCGCCAGCAGATAGCCGCGGTCGGGAGTCATGGGCAGAATGCGCCACAGCAGCGGCCACGTTGTCCAGCCCAGGAGCAGAATAGCCAGCCACCACACAAGCCACGGCACGGCGTTCACGATGCTGTTGCGGTTGAAGTAGTCCGACCACGTGCCGGCCTCTCTAAGACCCTCGCGCTGCGCTGCGGTAAGCAAGAGTCCGTTATAGGTCAGTTGCCCCGGTGTGAGCGCTTGGGGCAGCGTCGTGAGGTGCGGCGCAAGCATTGTGCGCACACGTGCCGGATCAAAGCCATCGGTCTTCACGAATAAGTGGACCGTGGGGTGGTCGAATACGATGAATTGCTCCTCCGCCGCGCTATCGTCGATCTCCCAGCCGAACAGGCGAGGGAAGTGGGTGAACGTCCTTACGGGGGAGAAGCCGAGTGTGCCCGCAAAGAGGTGACGATAGTACTCCGCTGTCATGGGATAGCGCGCGGGAAGCTGCCGAATGACGCCGTGGGTACGGTTACTGCTAACGACGATGTAGTCGGCCTGAATCAGCCCCTGTATCATCTGCTCCAGTTTCTCGCGCGTATCCGGGGCGAAAACGGGGAGTTGGACGTATTGGAAGCGCTCCGGAGCGCGGTCTTGATCGGGAAGCCGCAGCGGAAGCGCATCATCCCAGTGTTCCTCCGCGAGCACCGCGCCCGCCGGTACCTCCTGGTATATCCATTCACTAGCCCGCACCCGCGCCACCGGCTCGGCGTAGATGCGCGAATACGCCAAGGCCCATGCAAACGTGCCTAGCAGGACGACGGCTGCAAAGCCCAGTCCGGCATACGGCAGCCAGCGTGAGCGAGGTCTATTCCCGCTCCGTACTTGATACGGGGCAGGCTTTCCGCCAGAATAACGTGACTGTTGTCCAATGCGCCGCAGCCAGGCGTGGACATTCCCCTGGGAAAGTTGGTAAACGAACCAACACAGAAACACCCCGCCTAGTACGGCAAAAGCCGGGTAGATTGGCAGGAAGTAGCGACCGGGCCTGGCGAATTGGGCCGCTTGGTACCCGAAATGCACTATCACCCACACTACGACAGGCACGAAAACCAGGTTGCCGTGCCGCACGATGCGCCAGAGGCCCCAGAACAGCCCCAGCCACGCAATTGTCGCTAGCGCCCACCCCATCTCCCAGCGAAACATCTGTTCGATAGGAAACAACGCGTAATTGGTGGCAGACCAGCTATACGACGGCGGAAAGTCCGCAGTGCCCCCGGCCAGATAGCGCAGGGTTTCGATGTCCTGCGTATACCGGGGATTGAGCCGTGGATCCCATATGGACCCGGATGCAAAGACATACGGCAAGAAGAGGCGGAGGGCGGCATATACAATCGCTCCTCCGAGAAGCGCGTGGCCGGCAAGACGCACGAGCAGGCGCAAGGTGATCGCCAGGCTCGGCGGTCGCGTCTCCCGCCAGGCTCGCAGCAAGAATGCAACTCCGATGGGTACTGCCAGCGTCGCCACGCCGAGCTTGCTTGCCAAAGCCATGCCGGCAATGACGCTAACGCCGGCAAGGTTGTACCAGCGGCCTTCTTCCTGCCATCGGAGTGCCCACCAGAGCGCAAACGTAGCAAAAAACGTAACCCAGGCATCCATGGTGTAGAAGTGCGCCTGCTGGATCGCTTGCACAGCACACGCATAGAGCGCGGCGGCCAATGCACCGGCCCAAAGCCCGCCGAGTCGGCGTGCTATGAGAAAGACAAGCAGTATAGTAAGAGTGTCCAGCAGGGCCGTTATGAAGCGGCCGACGAGGTGAATCCCGTCGTAGGCATCCTTGTCCACTATGCCGGCTGCGGCCTTCGTGACGAACATTGGCAGCGTGCCGTAGACGAATGAACCGATGCCCTGGTTGTAGGGATTGAGCGGTGAGGTTTCCGTGTCGAAGTACTGCGCGATGGATTCCGGCCACTGGATTTGCGCCGTCGTGATGGTGATGTGGCGTTCATCCGGGTGTAGGTGCGTGCCGGCATCCCAGTCCAGGCCGGTGAACCGAAACCATGCCCCCACCAGCAACGCCAAGGCGAGAAGCAGCCACGCGCCGTGCTGCCAGACCACGTATAGTCCCAACGCAAATGCGTATCGAGCCAGCGTCCGAACTGAAGGGCGCTCGCGCCTGGGCGTTGCCTCTGAAGTGTCCGGGCGATTCATTACACTATTGACTCTCGGCGTAAACTACGGGGCTGCGGCGTCAAGCTCGAAAACACGATCATCTTGGACGATCCGGTTCGTGCGATAGAGCTCCTCGTGTAAGTCTACGGTACGCTCGTAGTTGAAAACCCGGGTTATCTCTTCGCGGGATCTTGCATGCCGGGTGGGATCTTCCAGCACTGAAAGTAGAGACTCCGCCAGCAGAGCGCCATCACCAGGCGGCACAATACGGCCCATGCCGGTGAGGCGCACCGCTTGACGACAGCCGGGGATGTCAGAGGCAACGACGGGAGTGCCGCAGAGCATGGATTCGACTTGCACGATGCCGAACGACTCCATTGGGTTGATACTCGGCAACGCAAGGACGTCACACGCCGCATAGAAACACGCCAGCGCCTTCCCCTCCAGGTGACCGAGGAGCACGGCGTGATTCCCAAATGCGTCTAGTCGCGGGCGCAGCCGCGCATAGTAGTTCTCGCCAACAACGTTGCGGTATTCTCCCGCAAGCGCCAGGCGCACGTGAGGCATGCGGCGCTGTATGGCATCCAAAGCATCGAATAGCACGTGGAGCCCCTTCTGCTCGGCGAATCGTCCCGCAAACCCGATGAGCGCGCCCTCGAAGCCATGCTCCCTGCGGAAGGTAGCCACATCTGAGGGCGACGCGGCGGCAACTTCCACCGGCGGGTGAATGACTACCGCTCTTTCGAGGAATCCGGACAGGAGGTAGGAGTGTTGGGCAAAGTCCCAGGTATAGGAACACAGCCAATCCGCGCGGCCCGCCGCAAAACGCTGCATGAGATTAACCGCCGTGCCCGCCAGACGATTTACGAATCCTGCAGGCAAGTGGAGGTCGGTATGCACTGTGAGAATCAGCGGTCTGCGGCCACGATTCATCATGGCCGCATAGGCTGCTTCAAAGAAGGGGAGGTGCACGTGCACAACGTCGTGTGCCTCTAGGTACTGACGCAACACCCTGAAGAACGCGGGCATCACCGGCCCTTTGCTAACGGAAAAAAGTACCGGCATACGGATGATTTTAACTCCCTCCAGCCACTCTTCCTCACTCAATGCGGGATTGTGGCGGGACGTCAGCACCGTGACCGCATGGCCGCGCTGAACCAGCCCCCGCGCAACGCGGTGCATGTAAGCGGTAATCCCGCTGCTGTGCGGCAGATAGTAGGTTGTGAGATAGAGTATTCGCATGGTGTTCTATCTACGTGCGTATCTTCCAGAACGTGTTCTAGAGGGAACGGCACCGACTCACGGCATGAATTGTTGTCAATCGACGCCAGGGTGCGCGTGCTCGTTTGGCGTTCGGCAACATAGGGAGAGATCAAGAACGACGTAAGGTAGACTGTTACCGGCAGGCTGCACGTTTGCTACTACTATTGTAGGCGCGACGCTACGCTGTAAACCAGCCGGAGCTAAGGATGCCGCAAGACGGATACCTACTCTATGCTTGAACTCAGCGCATTCGCTGCAGACAATCGCTCACTCGATGCATAGCTCATGCCAAAACAGTCACTGGCAAGCCACCGTCTGAAGCTAGCAGAGCTTGAATACTACATTTGACAGCAACATAGCCGCTCTCTTGGCGCATGAACTCGATCCGGCGTTTGCCGCAAGAGCCGCCCTGATCCTGCGCCACGTTCAGCCTGCCGGCGCCGGCCGCATTCTCGACGTGGGCTGCGGTCGCGGGTTCTACGCCAGAGCAATTGCCGCACTCTATCCCCAGGCAGCCGTGGTCGTGGTGGACTATAGCCGTGACTACCTCACCGCAGCCGCAGAGCACACACGCGGCATGGCCGTACAGATCGCGCGTGCAGACGCTCAATCTCTCCCCTTTGCGTCAGGCGAGTTCGACGCGATTGTATGCTCCGAAGTCCTGGAGCACATCGTCGAAGACGGTGCTGTGCTCATGGAACTGAACCGCGTGCTCCGCGATGGAGGGTTGCTACTCATCTCGGTCCCCAACCGGCAGTATCCATTCATGTGGGACCCGCTCAATTGGGTGTTAGAGCGTGTTTTCGGCACGCACGTGCCGGCACACATCTGGTGGCTTGCCGGCATCTGGGCGGATCACGTGCGCCTCTATACGTCCGCAGAGCTAACCGGCCGTGTGCGCGCTGCCGGATTTGCGCTCAAAAACCTGTGGTTCACGACCCCGCGCTGCCTGCCGTTCGCCCACTTCTTGCTCTATGGGATCGGCAAGAACATCATCGAACGAGGATTCTTGCCCTCGTGCAACCGGTTTGATCAAGAGCAAGGCGACTCTCGCCTGCTTCGGTGGGCACGAAGTCTGCTCTTTGCGTTTGATGATCCGCCAAAGGCGCGTACCGGCGAAACCTCCTCGGTGGGTATCGTCCTCAAAGCCCGTAAGCAAGGATGCGCCGCCAAGATTGTTCAGGATTGACCGCCCATTGCATAGACTGATGACTCAGCGAAATCCTGGCTGTTCCTACTAAGGTGACGCGCTCTCTGTGACTTTCCTCCAAAGCGAGCAGTGTAGAAGAGTGCGACCTCGCCTAGAATCACGGCGCAGACGAAGCAGCAACATCAGGGGCGATCTGCCGTTCACGATAGGCGCCGACTTCCAGCACCCCAAAGCGCTTCAGCAAAGTGAATTCCAGTTCCACGCCGCCGTGGCGGGGTGTGGTCCAGCGCATGAGATAGGTGCCCTCTTCGAGGACGCCCTGCCAGGTGGCGAGTGTCGTCTCCTCGCCCGCCGCGAGTCGCTCGACCGGTACTTGCGCAAACCGCGCCAGCAACTGTTCTGAGCCATTGAACACTTCGCCGCGCCCGTCAATGTCCTCCTCATCGGTGTAGAGCCTATCACTGACGTTCCGCACCACAACTGTAATCGCCGTATTGCCGCCGCCGTTAAGACGCACGCTGCTCCCGAATTCCAAGCGTAGGCCCTCATCGCCACCGAGCGTACATCCCGCCAAGAGGAAGCACGCGAGCGCGAAGATACCCAGCAAGGCAGCCGAGACCTTGAAGCAGTGCCCTTGGCGAAATGGACGTGCCTTTCCGTCGAAATACATGATTCTTTTGGCGCCGCATCTGGTGTCAGCAGATCACTGTGTCACAATCGGTAGCAGTTCCTGGCTGAGATCGCGCGGGCCCATAACGGCGAGCTTGACGGCATTGGAAGTAAAGAGCCGTTCGGCAACTTGCTGAATCTCGTCCACGGTCACCGCTTCGACGCGGGCCACTGCCTCATCAGCCGTGATGAGTTCCCCGTGAATGAGCTCGCGCACGCCGCCCCATCCGCCCACGCTTTGCGTACTCTCCAAGCCAAGCAGGAGATGCCCCTTGGTAAACTCCTTCGCCTTGCGCAGTTCCGTCTCCGGCACCGGATTTTGCAGGCCTCTGATTTCGTCCATGATGCAGCGCAGGGCATCCGGCGCGTTGTCCGGATCAACGCCGCCATACACCGTGAAGATACCGGTGTCGAGCTGGTGACGCGGATACGAGCCAACACTGTATGCCAAACCGCGTTTCTCGCGGACTTCCAGGAAGAGCCGAGAACTCATGCCCTCGCCAAGCACGGTATTCAGGAGGCCCAGAGCATAGCGGTCTTCATCGAACAACGAAAGGCCCGGGAACGAAAGCAGCATAGTCATCTGTTCCACCGATTCTCGCCCTTCGCCGATTGCGGCCGGCTCCTGTCCGTTACCCTCCCAGGGTAAGAAATCCCCCGGCGCTCCGTTCGTCCAAGCGCCGTAGAGACGCTCGGCATCAGCCACAACTTGCTCGTGTGTGACGTTGCCTGCTACCGACAACACGGTGTTTTGCGGACTGTACATGCGACCGCGGTAATCATGGATCATGTCCGATGTAATGCCCAGCACAGTCTCGGGGCTGCCGCCGATGTCTCGGCCCAGCGGATGTCCCGGCCAGCAGATTTCGTCGCTCAAAATACTCACCCAGCTACGAGGATCGTCATGATACATCCGCAACTCTTCCAAGATCACGCCCTGCTCGCGCTTTAGCTCTTCATCTTCGAGCAGCGGATGGAGGAAAATATCGGCGAGCAATTCCATCGCCAGCGTATAGTGCGGCTGGGCCACCCGGCACCAGTAGTCCACCACTTCCTTGTCGGTGCTGGCGTTCATCGATCCGCCAACACCCTCGATGGACTCACTCACGATCTGCGCCGTCGGCCAATTCTTACTGCCTTTGAAGAGCATGTGCTCAAAGACATGGGCAATGCCGGCCTCGGGCTCGTTTTCGTAGCGTGAACCGGCACGGACCAATACAATTACCGATACCGAGCGCGTATGCGGCAGTGTGGAGGTGACCACGCGCATTCCGTTTGCCAGTGCGGTCTTCTCGAACATAGATGTACTACCTCTTTAAAGTGTCTTCTTAGGACAGTAACGTGTGTCGGTTGTGACGAATGATGAATGGAAGGTTGGCCGTTTAGCGTTACGAAGGTCACTTCACCAGCGAGAAGCCCCTCTACTGTGAACGCCGGGCCCCTATTCCAATCAAGTAAGAAAAGCCTCCGAGCAACAAACTCGTGCAATCCTCGTCAATGGGTGGCCGGGAATTCAGGACACGCGCCAGCGGAGTCTTGCGCACGATGCAAAGACCCCCAGCTCGCTCAACATAGCACGAACAATCGGGGCCCATAACCGAATTTCGTCCCCAGTCACACGAATTCCATTGTACTCTAGTCCATATCCTAAAGCCCCAGCGAGTTTGCAGCTCAAAACTAAGGGGGGAGTGATATTCATACTTTCTTGAACCATGCCGTTTACACTAGCAGTGTACGTAGTGCGGGAAGTGTGTCTCGGGCTTCCTTACGTCCGCAGAATCCATGCGGCGATGTTGCTCGTTCCAATCGGACTATAGAGCCATGGTTTGGCGCCATAGCAAGTGGAGCCGGATGACCATGACCCAACCAAAACGGAGTGGAAGAGGAGAAAGATGCATGTCCAAATCCCTTGCAAATAGCATTCTAGCGCTGCTGGTAATAACGTGGTTGGCCGTTGGCTGTGGTTCCGGCAACGGTGACGCCACAGCCGGGGTCGCCTCCCCGGTACCCGATGCAACGGAACCACCTTCCGTCCAAAGCGCAACGTCCCAATTCGTGGCTGAGGTGTGGGCCGACAATTGGTTCGCCCTCTACGTTAATGGACAGTTGGTCGGCAAGGATTCGACACCCATCACGACAGAGCGCTCTTTCAACGCCGAGACCATCACGTTCACCGCCGCCTATCCCCTGACCATCGGCATTGAAGCCAAAGACTTCAAGGAAACTGATTCGGGACTCGAGTACATCGGAGAGCGCAACCAACAGATGGGCGACGGCGGCATCATCGCGCAAATCACAGATGTCGGCACCGGGAAGATTGTAGCGGTGACGAACGGGGACTGGATGGT
Source organism: Chloroflexota bacterium (assembly GCA_965221905.1). Lineage (GTDB taxonomy): Bacteria > Chloroflexota > UBA11872 > VXOZ01 > VXOZ01 > VXOZ01. The sequence goes on along the minus strand of OZ244922.1, from coordinate 315,692 downwards.
GATGGTGATCCATCGCGCGCCGCTGAATCCCGAGTGCGAGAAGGCCGCGGATCCGAACACCGCCTGCCGGTTCGAGAGCACGGAGGCCCCTCCAGGCTGGGCCGGTGCCGACTTTGACGCCAGCCAGTGGGAGACCGCCACCGAGTGGTCGGAGGCCGCTGTGCGGCCCAAGGACGGCTACAACCGGATTGAATGGGACGAATCCGCCCGACTCATCTGGGGCAGCAACCTGGAAATAGACAACACCATCCTCCTGCGCCTGACGGTGCCTGCTCCTTCTTGATCATCCAGCCGTCGTGGGAAGGTGGGGTCCCAAGAAGACTCCTCGTCAAACGCCTCCGGTGACCTCTCTTTCTTGGTGGGTTCCCTAGAGATCCCTCTGACATCCACCTGCCAGTACTTGCATGTGAATCTATCCGTGAAAGAGGTCCCTTCTGTCAGAGGTGACCGAAGCATGAGAATGACAACAAGCGCGAACAATGGCAAAGCCGCAGCATCAACCAGAGAAACTAGCAATTCGCCTAGCTCTAAACCAGTCAATTTCCTTGCCTCCTCTTGCCAGAAATAGTACTTGGCGACCTAAAAACACCATCAGCACCCCCGAAACAGATGGTCACTGGCATTGGCCCTCTTGTATATCACTACCGAAGCACGTATACTTGTATAGAGCATAAGTATACTAATTTCGGAGGTGCCAAGCTACGATGAAACAGAAGCTCACGATTACGGTGGACGCCGACCTACTGCCGGTGGCCAAACGCTACGCCCGTTCTCGGGGCGTGTCCCTTTCGTCACTGGTTGAGCAGTCTCTCAGGGAAATGGCGGGGGAATACGAGCCGTCCTTTTCCGAGCGGTGGCGAGGCAAGTTTCGGGCGGCGGAGCGCGATGATGATCCGCGCTATGATGCACTGGCCGATAAGTACCTCCGATGATACTTCTCGACACCGACGTACTCATAGACGTTGCACTCGACAGGCATCCGCATTCCGCACCAGCGTCGGAACTGCTGGACCGGATTGAGCACGGCGCGGAGGCGGCTTTCATCGCGTGGCACTCCATATCCAACTTCTATTACATCGTGTCTCCAGCGCTTGGAGGCGTGAGCGCGCGCGACTTCATTGTCGAGCTTACGCGCTTCGTGGCGGTAGCTACGACCGACACCGAAAGCATCCGCTATGCCGCCGAGCTACCAATGCCTGACTTCGAAGACGCCATGCAGGTGGCTGCCGCTCGTGCCTGCGGGGCTAGGCACATTGTCACGCGGAACGGCAGGGACTACGCACGTTCTCCAATTCGTGCAGTGGCTCCCCAGGAGGCCCTCAGTGGATTGTTCTGATTCTCGGTGAGTCAGTTCCATTCACATCGTGCGTGCTGCCGCGCGTCTGGCCGGTTACATCAGCCCTCCGCGCTGCTGGGCCAAAGCGTCCCAATCAATGTGCTATGCTGTGAACGCAAACTGATCTCGATCTGAAGGTACAGGCGCACCAAAGCGATAGCCGCATCCTGAGGTTGGAGCCTATCGGGTTGCCCTCATTCGTTGGGTTCGAATCGGTTTGAATCCGTCGAGTTGTAAACATACGAAGGTAGATGAAAGCCCATGGAACGCATTTGGCTGCGGTGGTGGGGGTGTGGGGCTTTTGACGTGCGCTTTGGCGATGTGAATATTGCCTTCGATCCGTATCTCTTTGGCGAAAACCTCGACAACGCGCAGCCCATCTACGATTACATCTTCATCAGTCACGAGCACTTCGACCACTGCCATCCCAAGACTCTCCGCAAGCTCTGTCAGGGCGAGCGGTTCAAGCGGTTGTTCGTGCCGCCGGGCTGCCTTTGGCCGGACGAGCCGATTGATGAGAAGTATGGCGACGCGGCGTTTTCCCGCGACCTGCCTATTACGAAGCACGTGCCGGCGGAGAAGATACAGGTGATGTATCCGCAGCATCAAAACGAGCAGCAGCGGGGCAGACCCTGGGCGGGGCCGGCGCAACCGCGGGAGTTTCCCGGTCCGACCGACGTTGATCTTGGCGCGCTTCACGTGGAAACCATCGAGAGCGGCGAGAACCAGCGCCCCGATCTGCCAAACCTAGGCTTCTTGGTGACCCACAAAGCCTTGAATCTCTCTTTTCTGCACATTGGCGACGCGTGGGCTGCCTATCCGGCGATGCAGGCGTTGCGCGGGCGGGTGGACTTTGCCATTCACATGAAGCTCGGTCTCTCGCCGACGAGTGCGGAACACCAATCGACCGAACTCGAGGACTTTGTGGACTACATACGGCCCTACGCTGTGATCCCCGTGCACTACCGCACCGACCGCAAGTCGGATCCGGTGCCGGAGGGACACTGGCCGCCAAACGCAAGTGACGTCGGTGCGTTCATAGAGTACTATCGCGAGAAAGTCGGCCCGCGGACCCAGGTGCTCCCCTTTACGGCCGGCATCGAATATGCGCTCAAGCTGCCGGAGAAGCGCATAGAGTGGGAATGGGAGTGGGTGAATACCTGGGACGTGCCGCCCTGGCGCGAGGGTTAGCCGGTCTGCGCCGGCTTTGCCGCACCGGCAACCCGGTTTGTTTCACGTGAAACATTCCCCAGTTCACTCTGCAGCAGTCAGAAGGACGCACCGTGTATCTCAGCGCGCTTTCTCTCACCAACTTCCGTAACTATCGCTCCGCCGTGCTCTCGCTCGCGCAGGGGTTGACGATCTTTACGGGTCCGAACGGCGCTGGGAAGTCGAATATCCTTGAAGCCATGCACTGCCTAGCCACAGGCCGTTCCTTCCGGGCCCGTTCCGATGTGGAAATGCGCAGCTTCGCGCCGGATCCAGATCGCCCCTACACACGGGTGGCCGGAGAAGTAGGGGCCGGGGATCATGAAACCTCGCTAGAGGTGATCTGGGCCGCCGAACAACCAGACTCCGCGTTTAGCAAGCGCATCCGCATTGGCGGCGTGCCCCGTCGCGCTTCGAGCCTCCTGCAACACCTGCACGTGGTCCTGTTTACGCCCCATGATATCGCGTTGGTGGACGGTCCACCCAGTAGCCGGCGGCGCTATCTCGATTACCTGCTCAGCCGCATTGATTCGCAATACTTACGCATGCTGCAAAACTACGAGCACGTGATGGCGGAGCGGAACGCACTGTTGCGCGCCCTGCGCGACGGATCGACCCGCGACCAGCGGCAGCTTGCAGCATGGAACCGTGAGCTTACGACTTTGGGAGCATTGATTACTGCCCTCCGCGTGGTCTTCGTTGAACACGTAGCAGAACCACTCTCCACCCGCTACGACACGCTCATAGGAACTGCTACCGACCTGCGCCTACGCTACGAATCGACCGTGCCGCTCCCAGAAACACCGCACCTCCCCGCCGAGCTTCGCAGCAGCGCTTTACCGCAAGCCTGGCTGGCAGAGATTCAGGCAGCGTTTGCCGCCGCCCTCGAGGAGCAGGCGCCCCGCGAGCGCGCACAAGCGGTCACGGTCGTGGGCCCGCATCGTGACGATCTTACCTTCCTGCGCAGCGAACACCCTCTGGCTACCTTCGGTTCCCGCGGCGAACAACGGCTCGCAGCCCTCACCCTCAAGCTCACCGAGGTTTCCCTGCTCCACGCGGAGTCCGGCGAGTGGCCGGTCATTCTTCTAGATGATTTTCTCTCCGAACTAGATGCCCAGCGCCGCCAACACGTCCTCGCGTCCCTTGCTCCCAACGTCCAAGTGTTCGCCACCACCTCCGACCTCCGGCAATTCTCGCAGACCGTCCTGGATTCGGCACAAATCCTGCGTGTCGCGGACGATACGGTGACTCTCCCTTAATGAGCAACTCTACCTGGGACTACCCCCGCTCTCAAGAGAACCCGCCCAAGCATTCTACGCCTAGGCGACCCGCTAATACGCGTTCTGGACCTCGAAGATATGATGAAATTCGACACATTTCCTGGCGCTTCGGGTGGAACATCATCCAAAGTTCTTCTTCTTAGCGGGGCGCACTGCGACCGCTTTGTCTCGCAATGAGCACATAGTTTCGTAGAACTTCCGCGCAATCAGTAGTTCAAGACTGAGTAGGTCTGGCTAGAGCCACCAAATAAAGCGGTTAGCTTATCTGCGGAACAATGCGCCTAAGAGTAGGCAAGAAAAGACAGCCTGAATCTGAGAGGGAAAGGAAGAATATGGCGCTGCCAAAGACTTGCGACAGAAACAACCTGTTCCTGCCAGAGATCCACAATGTTACCGGCCTAGCAACAACTCGGCAATGTCGACCACCAAGACGGCGTTGCCGCAAGGACAACCAAATCCAGATTTTCTGCGCCCACTATGCTACTCCAGACTAGGAGTCTGTGCAGGGACTACAGTACACGCACTTCTGAGACATCCAGGTAAGTCGTCGGCTCCCCGGAAACTTCAGCCAGATTTCTCCCGGCTGTTACGTATGTGCGCACAAATTCATGCTCTTTCAAATAACTCAGCAATAAACCTGCTAAGGTAACGGCACGCTTCGCAGCGTATGCATCACGAGCATTCTGGTGCTTAGGATTCTCAGGCACCCCATATATCTCGAAGTCAATGTTCTTGCCATCGCTGTGAATGATACCAGTTGTATGAGGAACATCATTATGCTGGCAAAGCTCTATGATATTTCCGGTGACCTCTTCCAGCATGCTATCCCCACTGGGCACTTTCATTGCTCCCCCCTGCCAGTCCGCATCAAGAACTGGTCCAGCACGTTTTCAATCCGCGAAAGCCGACTCAACAAGCCAGCGGAACTTGCTTCAAGATGGGCAATGCGCTCACCTAAGCGTGATTCTAATCCTGAGATGCAGGTTTCAATCGCCAAAGTAGACCCAAGAGCGCCACGATAGCGACAATCACTTGAACCCAGTCCGATAGGCCATCCATACAATACTCCCTCTGCTTCATCCTCCCAAAGCTTGTTGAACGTGTCAACTGGCTCCCTCGGAAGCAAGTTCATACAACCATCTTTTCCCGCGGCCCCCTCCCAGGAAAAGTGCGCCGTAAGAAGCTACACGAAACAACTAGCTTGCAGCGAAATAGTGCCCAGTACAGCCACTAAGAATGTGTCTTCCGCTGCAGTCAATGCATTTGCAAGGGTATGTCGCCGGCGTGGTAAGCGCCACAATAGTCCTGGTAGGCCCGTGTTCCCCGGATAGCGTTGAGCAGTATTCCACCGAGGTAGTCCCTCAAGATAGAGTCCTGTGACTTAGAGTCTTCATCCTGCAACCCGCTCCCGCCATTGCCAAAGTACTCCATCCACCATTGGGCTTGCCAGCTAAACGCACGCTCTTCTTGCCTATAGCACTCTTCCTGAGACTCTGGTTCGTCGTGTGTCATCGCATGAATGGTCTCGTGCACGAACCAGGCGGCGGCGTTCACCGGGCTATTGCGGTGGGCTTCGTGGATTGCAATGTAGTTATTCCTTGGAGAGTAGACACCGCCACGGTATTCTATCTGATCAAAGTACGCACTCACACCGGATTCTACGAACCAATCATGTACGCGCCTACCGGTCGCCGTCTGGCGCATGGTCTCAAGCGTTTGCGCAATATGCGCATCTCGCGCAGACGCTCTTGGCACGGCAGGGCAGAATTCCGAATCGCGATGAATGCGGTGATGCACGTATTGTTCCGCTCGCAAACGCCTCTCCACATCCGACACCGGAGAGTAACCGTTAAACTCTGTCAACCATATTTCCCGTGACGTCAAGGCTAGGTACTTACGTTCGATGCATTCCTCGGGAGTCGTCGGCTCGCCGTGTACATGGAACCACTTTGCAAGCTCAGCCGCCTCAGCGACAAGATGAGCAATTGTGTCCGGTGCCTCGTGTACATAGTTTCCGTAAAGCACTATCCGATTGCTTGGCACATCAAATATGTACTTTCCCCAGGGCGGATTGCCGCCAAAGGTTATACCCACTCCCAATCGGAGTAAGTCCTGGTAGGCGCCCTCTCCACTTGGCGTCGATCGCATCACTTCTAGCACGGGAACGAGGATGTGCTCGGGATTGAGTTCCATGGGAGTAGGCGTTGGCGTGGCGATACCGCCGCCCGGCGCGTAGTCATACTCCCACTCGAAGCGCTCGGTGTTGAGACGCTGTTCAAGACCGTTGGGACCGTTTATCCACGTGCGGTAGCCGTCGGTGAAAGCGGTCCAGTTATCTGCTTTGCGCCAGACAAGAAGGCCGCCCGCGGTCTGTTGCAGTCCATCACCGTTGGCTTCGTAGTGCTCGTTCTCCAGGCACTCGCCAACTACGTCGTGACCGATCAGTTCGCGCAGAGTCTCGAAGCCGAGCACGAACTGACAGTCTGTGGCGTGTACCGATGTGGCAGAGAAAGCAACAAGAAGCAGCAGAAAGAGAGACGCGAGGAGGAGCCGCACAAAGGGTCTCCGTTGTAGAGCGCATAGTAGAACGATGAGATGAAGAGAGAGTTGATTTCCAAGACCGGCCTAAACAGCCCGCCTTAGGTAGTAGAATTAATCGGCTCGTAAAACGGAAATCTGGAATTTAGGACGGGAACCTAACGTGACAAGAGAACTGAAAAGGATGACCATGGGTATAGTTACCCTTGGTCTGAACCATTATAAGCAATTGCTCACCAGGTGTGCAAATCGAAATCACAACGGGATCAGTAGATTTAGACTTGATCGTTCATAAAGTTGCGCTTCTTGTCATTCCTGTAATTGCCAGGTAATTCGTTGGCAGAATGGGAGCATGAAACGGCAGGAAGCAATGACTACCAATCGGCTGCCTTACCCAGTAGGTGGTTCTGTCACGAGCAGTGACAGCGCATGCAACAAGAACGAACATGGTAAGCGTCACGAAATCCGCTACTCCGGCGCAAAGCCTGCCCCCTGGTAGAATCGGGGCCGGAGTCTAAGGGGTGCATTGAAGATGGATTCCGGCTTTCGCCGGAATGACGGAACTGACCGTCTTCAACTTTCCAGGGCGTTAACTGGATTGAAAAATCTGTCAACGAATTAGTCAACACCTACAATTCCGAGCCAAGCGAGGATTCAAGAAAACTTACCACTCTAGATTCTTCGTCGCGGAGACTATCCTGAGCCTGCCGAATGGTTCCTCAGTGTGACAGTTTGAGTGACCGCCTAGGCATGGGCAAGACCGTTAGCTCACTCTTGCCCAATCTAAGTCCAATCCTTTCAGCTCCGAATTACAAGGGCATGAGAAGCTTCGGCGGAACTCTTGACCTACAGCCGCGAGCAACGGCAATGCCTGCGTATCGCCACTCTCATTAGTCTCTCTCGCCGCCATTGTGGTTTTGTGCACTATCCCCTATGCCGCGCATCACTTTCAACCTGATTAGATTAACACAATAGAGCGCACTCTTGCTGGGCTGTGCTAGGCTGTGAGGAGGGAGGGATACGGCATGTTCAAGGCGCTTAAAGACGTGCTGCCGGGCATGATCGACGAGCTTGGCATCTCCGAACCGCTCATGCGGTCGGCGGTGTTTGCCGCGTGGCGTACCATCGCTGCCAGCCTCCCGGCCCATGCCCGTGACGCTCGTCCGCTCCGCTTCCAGCAGGGCACATTGACGATCCAGACCCCCTCTTCCGCCGCCGTACACGAGCTGCACATGCGCGTGCCGCAACTTACGCGCGAACTAAATACGAAATTAGGGCGTCCGCTCGTCACCAAACTCGATCTCCGCGTTCGCGGTCAGCGGCCGCCAACCCGCACACCAACGGGAACACAACTCCCACCCTCACAGAAGGCTTCGCCCCAGGCGACCGCCACAGTCGACGATGCCGACCGCGAAAGGCGGCTGCGCCAAGCCATCGATCTCATCGAGAATCCGGCCGTTCGCCAGCAAGCCCTCGCTCGCCTGGCTGGCGAAGAAGCGCAAGAGTCGGACCGCTGCACTCTGTGCGGCGTCCACGTCAGCACCCCCGGCCACTGCCCGCTCTGCCAAGCGCACGAGGGTCAGGAAAGCGAAGAGTAAGACGAGTTCGCAGACAGCGGGGTGACGCTGGCGGTATGAATACTCGAAATCTATCACCCGGGCCTCAAGCCGGTATTCCGCTAGACGGACTCAGTTGGATGGGAGACATGTAAATGGCAGATGAGACCTACTCAGGCGTAAGGCCTATGGCAGTCAGTGGGGAAGGCATCAGCTTCGTGAAGAACATCATGGCGCCCACCCGCGACGGTACCAAGCTCGCGCTGGACATTCACGTGCCGGCCGGGGAAGGCCCGTGGCCCGTGATCCTCACCTACATTCCGTACCGCAAGGACGACCAGGAGCCCCTAGTTGGGATGCAACACCACTGGGCGCAGCACGGCTACGTCGGCGCCCGCGTCGACTGCCGGGGCACCGGCTCCAGCGAAGGCTCAAACGACGACGAGTACCGCCCCGTGGAAATCCGCGACGGTTACGACGTGGTCGAATGGATCGCCGCGCAGGACTGGTGCGACGGCAAAGTGGCAATGACCGGCGGCTCCTACGGCGGGTTTACCAGCGTGCAGGTCGCTGCCTTGGCGCCGCCTCATCTGGAAACGATCATCCCCTGGAACTACACCGACGACCGGTACACAGACGACTGTCACTACCGTGGCGGGGCTCTACGCTGTTACTACGACATAGGCGCATACGGCAGCTCCATGGTCGGCATGAACGCAATGCCGCCCTACCCCGAATACAGCGGCGACCGTTGGGCCGAGCTTTGGGAGCAGCGCCTGGAGCAGAACAATCCATATCTGCTCACGTGGCTCGCGAATCAGACAGACGGGGAATACTGGCGGCACGGCAGCATTCGGGGCCGCTACCACGAGATCAAGGCCTCGGCGCTGCTTATCGGCGGCTGGCGTGACGGCTACTGTAACGCCCCGCTCAGGACGGCGCAGCACATGACCGCGCCGAGCAAAGTGCTCATCGGCCCCTGGAATCACTCCAGCCCGGACTGCGAAACACCCGGACCGTCGCTGGCGCGCGAGCATCTCACCGTGCGGTGGTGCGACTACTGGCTCAAGGGGATAGACAACGGCATCATGGACGAGCCGGCCGTCAACGTCTACGTGCAGACGTTCGACGTGCCGGAACCCTACCGCACCCACACTTCCGGCTACTGGCGCTGCGAGCCGAATTTCCCCATTCCCGGTGGGCGTTCACAGCGGCTCAATCTCGGCAGCGAGCTTACGCCGGAAAACCCGGACATGACCCACCGCGGCTACGAGGAGTACGCATACCGGCCGTCCGTGGGGATAGCGAGCGGCCTGTGGAGCGCGGGCGTCCCCTTTGGACTACCGAGCGACCAGCGCGTGGACGAAGTCTACGCGGCGAACTACACCTCCGCGCCATTGGACGAACCGCTGGAAATCATCGGCATGGGCAAGGCCGTGCTCCACGTCAGTTCCACGGCACCCGTTATGGCGTTCGTGGCCCGGCTCTCAGACGTCGCGCCGGACGGTACCAGCGCGCAGGTCACAATTGGCGTGCTGAACGGGACGCGGCGCGACTCGCTCACAGACCCGGAGCCTATGGAACCGGGCGAGATCTACGAGCTGCACGTGGACCTGGACGCTACGGCATGGAGGTTTGAGCGAGGGCACAGGATCCGGCTCTCTATAAGCAGCGCGGACTTTCCAAACCTGTGGCCGACTCCCTATAACGGCACGAACCGCATCTACCGGGACAGTGGACGTGAGTCGTACCTGGAGCTGCCGGTTGTGCCCACGCGGGACGCCCCCGCCGGAGAGCTGCCGCCCGACGAGATGGCGTACGAGCCTTCCGCCGCGCCGCGCACATACCCGGAGGCATCGCCCCGCGAAATCCCCTGGGAGATTACCCAGGACATGATGCGAGACCGCACCGGCCTACGGTTACATCTCGTTGGCGAGAGCCGGGCCAGCGCCGATATGACCGTCAAAATGGAGTCTCGGCTGGAGGTGTGGGCCAACAACCGCAATCCCGCAGAGACTACGGCCATAGGCCAACACTTCAGGACCATCACCCGCACCGACAGCGTAATCAACATCGATACGTCCGCCAACGTCCGCAGCACCCACGACGCCATCCACGTCTCCATAGACCTGGACGTCCGCATCAACGGCCTCCCCCACCACCAGCGCCATTGGGTCGAGTCGTTCAATAGAGAGCTGCTTTGATCGGCGGCAGCTCCCTCAATGCGTTGTTCGCGAGGGGGTCATTTGCATATTGACGGAATTATAGATCGTCTACCCCCCCCCTCACTTGTTGAGATTGTTGACCCGCAGAGACCGCGTGGGAGAAGACTTACTTAGGATGGCTCGATCATTTGACGGCCTAAGACTGACATCTGCAGTCTATGGGACTACTGTAGAACCAATCACTGAAGTGGCATTGGGACATTACTCTTTGTGAAAGCACCACCCGTTGAAGTCAAGAAGCTCAGCAAGCAGTACAAGAACGGCACCTGGGCGAATCGAGAAATTTCGCTAACCGTTGAACCTGGAGAGATGCTGGGCATTCTAGGGCCGAACGGCGCGGGCAAGACCACCCTAGTACGGCAGATCACCACTGAGCTGCTACCGACCTCAGGAGAAGTCCGTGTATTCGGGATCGATGCGGTGTCCCATTACAACGAGGTTAAGGGCCATATGGGCGTCATGCCACAAGAGGCCCAACTCTTCTTCGGGCTATCTGTACGCCACCACCTGCGTATCTTCGGTAAATTGCGCGGCCTATCTGCCAGTATGGCATCACGCCGGGCCGAGGAATTGATAGCCGACCTTCGACTGGAGGAGCACAGGGATAAGCCCGCCCACGAGTTGTCTGGAGGCCTTAAGCGTCGCCTATTTGTCGGCATAGCCGCGCTGGTCGACCCACCGCTAATAGTCCTGGATGAGCCCAGTGCAGGCCTCGACCCCGAGTCTCGCCACGAGCTGTGGGACCTTCTGCTTGGTCACCGGCGCAAAGGCTCGACCGTCCTGCTCACGAGCCACAACATGGAGGAGGCCGAAGTCTTGTGTGACAGGGTTGGCATAATCCAAGACGGTAGGCTGTTGGCTCTCGATACCGTGGACAATCTAAAGGCCGCGCATGGGTTCGAATACAAGATTGCGTTTGAGGTGGGCGAAAAAACCGAAACGATTTACGGCTCCACCGACAAAGAGCTCGTCAAACAGGTGCAAACCAAGGGCATTCGTCAGTACTCCGTCTCAAGGACAACGTTAGAAGACGTCTATCTCGGTCTCACACGTAATAAACGTCCACTAGACGAAGATGGTGCAAGCTAATGGATGATTCTCCGCGGCAAACCGGAGACCAGCTAAACCAGAATCTGAACGCCTCTAGGGGCGTATATCGGACTGGAGGCGTCACGAAGTTCATGTCCGATGTCGTCTCGGTCTTCGAGCTTAATTTCATACCTGCCATGAGGCAGTGGTATTTGATGGTGCTGTTGGCCGCTGCCTTCCCAATCCCGTGGTTCTACGTAACCAAAGCTATTGCGCCTGACGATCCGGCTGTGGTCCGCCGCCTACTCGCGGGCACCTTGGTATTTGGTGTGTCCATGTCCATCGGCATGCTCGTCGGACAAAACATCAACGGGCAACGGTTTATGGGTACCCTCAAGCTACTCATTACTATGCCGGTATCTAAAGGCGCTTACATCCTCGGCACACTGGCCTATTCGTCCATATCCGGCGTCATAACGGTTGTGATGCTGCTCGGCTTCGGGTTCGCGGCCGGAGTGGATTTAAACATCTCTTGGGGTCTGGTACCATCTCTTGTCCTAACGGTTCTTACGATGGCTGGCTTAACCATGTTCGTCGTCAGCTTCGCCCCCACGCCTCAGGTTGGTAACATCAGCACCTCTCTGTTGGCAATCGTTCTTGCAACCGTGTCGCCAGTTTACTTCACGATGGATCAAGCGCCCCTACTGCTGAAGGCACTGGGCTACATTTCGCCTCTACGTTATGCCGCTGATGGGATCACGAAATCGTTGTCTGGTCGGTCCGATGTCTTAGTCGAACTAGCTGTACTGGCAGGATTCGCGATAGTAAGCATATCTTTGGGGCTCTGGCGTCTTCCGTGGAGAGAAGACTAGCGGTGTATTTGTCCGAAGCAAGCGAGTCGAGCGTGACTTTCTAAGCTTTAGTGTCGCTAGCAAGCGTAGCATGCGCTCAGGACTTGACCTCGACTCTGGTGCAAGCCGCAAGAACTAGCGCAGAATGTCTGTTCCACAACGTCGAGTGGCTATCAGACCGTGAGTCTGTCTGCAACGTCTGGAAAACTTAGCGAGTGCAGTGGCGCTCACCCATTACTCTTCACCTATGACTTGCCTCTAAGGCAAAGAGGTTGGGTTTTTTGCTTTGCTGGAAATGGATGGAAGGGGTAACCTCTCAGACAGAATGGAGTCCCGGCTGGAGGTGTGGGCCAACAACCGCAATCCCGCAGACACTACGGCCATCGGCCAACACTTCCGCACCATCCACCCGCACGGACAGCGTGATCAACGTGGATACGTCCGCCAACGTCCGCAGCACCCAGGACGCCATCCACGTCTCCATCGACCTCAACGTCCGCATCAACGGCCTCCCCCACCACCAACGCCGTTGGGTGGAGTCGTTCCAAAGGGAATTGCTTTGACCAGTTGAGGCTCTCAGCGTGGCACCCGCAAAGCGACCACATGCAAAGCAGATCTACGAGGAGGAGCGAATCTTCACAACTATACGTATAGCCGCACGCTACACAACACCGTGCATGCTCATTTAGAGTCTAACCCCGTGTCAGCGTTTAAATCTACGACTTGTGGTCCTCCATGGCCGACTTTGACCTTCCGAAATCCCTCTTTCTCCAAATATCGTGAAAGTGCCTTGGAAAACTCTTCCAACGGTTCGATTTCAACTATTCTCGATAGCTCCATGCCAGAGCGTGTGAGTGCAACACCATGAATTCTGAGATTCTTGCCAGTCTTGCCACTGGACGCAGGCATCAGTATCCAGTGCTTTCCTTGAAAGCCAAATGGTAAGAACACCGTATGCTTTCCCGTTGCTTGAACAGGCAAGGTAGTTTTATATTCTCGCCAAGAATTGTAGTCAGAGATCACAAGCCCATGTTCATTCAGTAGGTTCAAAGCACTGAAATTCAGTCCATATTCTTCAAGCGCATTGTTGCCAGCACTTCCACCTAAAGAGGGCACTCGCATGTCTTGGAATTGCGAGATGCAGATTGAGCACAATCTCAAGAATAGGGTAGCTACATTCTGATCGAGACTGCCCAGGATTCTGACCGTCCTTGTCGAATAGGTGCCTGGCTTTCTGATTTCTCCAGCCAAGACCTTACCAAAGTAGGCCTGCATTTCTTCGGAATTCTTTAGCCTAGCCTCCGTCTCAAATGCATTTAACCAATCGTCGTTAATCGTATCGCCAGACTCCTCCGACTCTAATTCATCGACTGAATCACCATTGTTCGTTAATTCATTGGCGGCTCTTTGACTGATCAAATCTAAGTTAACTTGCTCACGAATCACACGCTGACCAAACTTCTGAGCCGCTACCCGTGCATACTCAGGATCGGTCTGCATTTGTTGAGCAATCTGCTCGGTTGATACGTTAGTCAGCTTAATTCGCGCCGCTGTCTCTGCCCGTAGTTCATCTGCTTTCCCGGTAAGGTATGCCACGGGAATATCTATTGCCGCCGAACACAATTGGCCCATTGCCTTGAAGAAGTTTCGCCTATAAGGAATTGGGATGCCTGAGAAGGCTGCATCGGCTGCAAGATCCGTTACGATGTCAGAGGCAGAAGCGTCCCCATTCCTGGGTGCCTCTAATATTTCCTCGGGTAATTCGTCAGCCATACCAACTGCCAAATCGTCCTTGCCTAAGCTGTCAGGGTGAAATCTTGAGGGGGGCGAGCCAAGAGCTCAGTGTAGCACTTTAGCCATAAGCATTTAAGTGAATTCGGGAGTCTCACTTGCGAGAGTGCTACCGGCGAGGATGCAACTGGGTAGAGGAATTGTCCCAAGCCATCGACCACATTGAGTGAGTTCCAACCACTACCTCTAGAGGCGTAAACCTTATACTAGCGGCCCCGATAAGAGAATTGGACCAATCGCCGGTTATAAGCTGCCTTTTAGTTCCTCCAACGCGATCACGCCTGCTTTTCGCTTCTGAACGGTGCCTAGCAGACCAAGCGGCTTCTGCGCTGCAGGGACGAAGAAGAGAAGTGCCGGCTCGTCACTTATCTCGCTCCAACGCGCGTAAACCTTTACAGGCTGCTTACGCATGCAGCCGTCCTTGGTTCGCTCAAACACATGAACGAGCTTCCACTCAGTTATGGATCTAAACTTGATGCACGATAGATGTCGGCATGCGACAGACAGCACCACGATTTGCGGCCGGAGCACCTTCAACAGGTCATGCCAGAGAGGACCGCCATCCATCTCCAGGGTCTTCTGCACATCCCGGTCAAGGCAGTTCCATGTCGGGTCGGTGGCGATGGGTGAGCAGATGTCAGTATGGAGCGCTGTCGATGGTTGCCCCTCATAGTAGCTAGCCTCCAGGCCTCCAAGCAGCGGCTCGAAAGCGCTAAACCATTCAGAATATGGACAGGTGTGGAAGTAAGCCGAGAGCGCTTCGAGATAGCGGTCCGGCTCCCTTCCTGAGACTCCTTCAGCAAGTGGGAATCGACGGAACGCACATTCCACGGGGAACTCATGCAAAGATGGGTTTAGCCCGACGGTCAGAATCCGCGTTCTTGATGAAGAGTAGGAGGGGAGATCGCCGAAGAACAGTATCGGGATGGCGTGTCTCACGCGTGATGACAGTGCAGCTGCGTTCCCAAACGCGCGCCATGCTCCCAAAGTCAATTCTCCAAAGCTAGCCAGCTCAATCAATATTTGTTCCCAGACCGGCGTTTCCTTCAGATTCCGTTCAAAACATGACCGACACGCTATCTAAGATCGCAATGCGGGAGTTTTCCGATTTGGTCACTCCGGCGGTATATTCAGGATCATAATGTTCCACGTATCGCTAAGTTCCCCCTTTTAGGCGGCCCTGTCTAAAGCTAGCACCCCAGACTCTTCGCTGATTCTGCAACGTTAGGTGGGACCAACCGCTCAGTAGGAGAAGCGGGGTACTATGCTCACTGGAGTGATAGACTGCGCTTGTCACCGTGCAGTTAGGCCGCCGTCTAAGACCAGTTCTATGCCGGTGATGAAATCGGCGGCGTCGGAGGCGAGGTAGAGGGCGGCTTTGGCCACCTCGTCGGGTTGGCCGAGGCGGCCCATGGGCTGGCGCAGGCGGAGGTTTTCGAGCGCTGCTACCGGATCGTCCTCGACGGCGAGGAGCCGCTGCACCCAGGGCGTTTCCACCGTGCCGGGACAGACGCAGTTCACGCGGATGTTCTTATCAACGTATTCGATAGCGACTTGCTTCGTGAGCGCGATGACCGCGCCTTTCGACGCGCTGTAGACCGCGCGCTTGGGCAGGCCGACCTGCCCGGCTACCGACGCCGTATTGACGATAATGCCCCCGCCCTGCGCCAGCATGTACGGGACCGCGTATTTGCAGCCCAGGTAGACGCCGCGCACGTTCACAGCCATCACCCGGTCCCACTCTTCGGGGGTGACGTCCAGCACGCTGCCCACGTGCCCGATGCCGGCATTGTTGCAGAGGATGTCGATACTGCCGAAGGCTTCTACCGTCTCGGCCATCAGATGTTCCACGGCGGTCGGATCGGTAACGTCGGCCACGAACGTCCGCATCGGACGACCAATTGCTTCCACAGCCGCCGCCGTATTGGCGAGACCGTCCGCATCCACGTCCGCGCCCATGATGCGCGCGCCTTCCCGCGCGAAGAGCGTCGCCATCTCGTACCCGATGCCGGACCCGGCGCCGGTAATGACCGCTACTTTATCTTCCAGCTTCATAGCCCACGGTTCCCCTTACCCATTCTTCAGATTCGTGACCACGACGACAATCTTCGCCAAGTTTCCCACTCGTTGATACACCCGCTGGCGTACCCGCCCTCCAAATCATGCAATCCGGCAGCAAGCAGCCAGCGCTTTAACGCGCTCAACGCGTCAGGAACACAATACCCACCACCGCAAAGAAGATGCCCAGCCCCCGCGTGACCGACATTTGTTCGCCGAGAAAGAGCACTGCCAGTATCGCCGTCAGCACGGGGTAGGTGCCGCTTGCGGGCGTGACCAGAGAGGCGTCGCCCAGGCGCAAGGCATTGTAGAAGCCAATCACGGCGCTGGCCGTAAATGACGTCACCAGCAACACAAGTACCCACGTCTGCCACGTAGGCGTAATCGAGATCGAGTTGGCACGCTGGGCCCAGACAATTGGCAAGAGAAGCACAATCGTTACAATGCTGCGTATCCAAAGGAGGTACGTGGGTGCAAAGTAGGGCGCGACCATCTTGCCGAAGAATGATGCCAGGCCCCACGAAACAAAGGCAACGCCAATCCAAAACCACAGCCCCATAGCCGCTCCTACGTTATCTGCTTCAATCGTCTGTACTCTCGCCTTGAGCAACGCCCGCCGCTCTCGGCTGCGGCAGAAAGCGATTGCCCGACTCACTCCTGCAACTATAGCAAACCTGCTTGCACACTGCGGAAACAGCCGCGCGGCAAGCATCGCAGGTCGTCGGCCTTCTTCGCTATACTAAAAGCACGCCATGGCGGCCAAGGCGTGCAGCACACTACGGCAAGCACTACCCGAAACCGGAGGAAATCGCACCTATGGACCTCACCGTCGGCGTATTGGGCACCGGACGCATGGCGCAACTGCACAGCACGGCGCTGCGCGCAATCCAAGAGCAAGGACTGGTCGTAAACGGCGAAAACCACGATGTTTCTATCGCTCTCTATGGGCGAGATCCAGCGAAAGTCGCACCGCTGGCGGCGGCATGCGGCGCGGCAAAGACGAGTAACGATCTGGAGAGCTTCATCGACGACCCTGAGCTTGCCGTGATTGATAACTGCCTTGTCAACCGCCTGCACTTTACGCCGCTGCTGCAAGCGATTCAAAATGGCAAGCACGTGTACACCGATAAGCCCTTGACAAATACGGCCTCAGAAGGCCGGTATCTCCTACGCGCGGCGCGGCAGGCCGGCGTGCACCACGGCATTGTGCAGAATATGCGCTTCCAAGCGGGTCCGGCGAAAGCCAAAGAGATCATCGCATCGGGCGCGCTTGGCCGCATCCTCCACGTGCGGGGGGTCTTCGGCTACTTTGTGCCACAGCGAGTGGAGAACCGTCCGGCCTGGTTCTACCAGAAAGCCGAGGCGGGCGGCGGCATCGTGCACGACATGATGGCGCACTTCTTCGACCTGCTGGGGTGGATGATCGGCCCCATCGCGCGTGTATCGTGTGACATGACAACCGTGTTTCCGGAACGCGAAACGCCTGACGGCGAGCGCTTTCGCGCGGAGTTGGAAGACGCGGCAACGGTGCAGTTGCGTTTTCAGAATGGCGCGCTGGGCGACGTGTTCGTGTCCTGGGCGCGGCGCAAGCATGAAGAGGTGCCGTATTTCGAGATCGACGGTGAGGACGGCAGCCTGATCTTCAGCTTCAACGCGATGCACCGGCAGCTACAGTCCGGCACCCCCGGCTTCCGCTACGACCCCACCCAACTCCAGGCAGACCCCATGACCGGGTGGGAGTCTATAGCCCTCGCAGGCGGCGACCCATTTGAAATCCAACTGCGCGCTTACTTGGAGGCCATAGTCACCGGCGCGCCGGTAAAGCCCGACTGGGAAGACGGCGTACGCGCCTTAGAATTGGTGGAAGCGGCGTACGAATCAGCGAAGCACGGCAGGAGAGTGCTCGTCTAAGTGACCACGCCGGAGAAGTGGAAGAGTGTCATTCCCGGGTGAGTTGAGGAAGCCGCTAGCCGATCCGGCACTTTAGTGAGCAGTGGAGGCTAGCTTGGATTCTTCTGAGTGTGTAATGGCGCCAGATGGCATTGGCTATGTACGAGCGATTTACCGGCCTTTCGATCCGTCACTCCGGCGGAAGCCGGAGTCCAGGGCACGCGAAGAAGATGGATTCCGCGCCCCCGTGCTGGGGGCGAGCTTTCGCCGGAATGACTTTTGCAGAAACCCTGCATCTCTCTGTTGGGGGAACAGACTGCAACATCTGTCAAAGGGCAAGCCGGTTCCGAGCCCGCCTGCCCTGAGCACTTCGACAAGCTCAGCACAGGCTTGTCGAAGGGTCGAAGCACAGTGCTCCGCCGGGCTGCTGATTCTGATCCGGCTGACTCTGGGTTCTTGGAGCCGCCCCAGCCACCAATTGAGCACAAGGAGACACAATGACCACTTCCGACCGTGCATCCCGCGCTCCCAGGTACACCTTCGCAGACACCCTCGACGAGCAGGAAGCCCAGCTTCGCGACAACCCGATGGTGCGGCGGATGGCCGCATCCCGAAAGGCGATGGAGGGCGACCCCCACCGCCCGCTGTACCACTTCGTCAGTCCCGAGAACAGACTGAACGACCCCAACGGTCTCTGCTTCTGGCAGGGACGCTGGCACCTCTTCTACCAGGGCTACCCACCGGAAGACCCCCGGCCCCACTGGGGGCACGCCGTCAGCGACGACCTCATCCGCTGGCGCGACCTGCCGTATGCCATCTACCCCGACCCGGAGGAGAGCTGCTTCTCCGGCGGGGCCCTCGTCGAGGACGACCGGGTCATAGCCATCTACCACGGGACACAGGTTGGCAACATGGTCGCCGTCTCCAGCGACCAGCTCCTCCTCAACTGGGAGAAGGTCACGGGCCAGCCGATCATCCCCATTCCGGAACACGACGGCTCGCCCAGGAAGTACACGGTCTTCGACCCCTGTATCTGGAAGCGCGACGGCGTCTACCACTCCCTCTCCGGAGGCACGCTGACCGACGGCCCCGGCGGCCAGCGAATTGCCGCCGACTTCGTATTCCGCTCGAAGGACCTGGAGACCTGGGAGTACCTGCACCCCCTCACCGAGGATGACATGTACACGCTGGTGGGCGACGACGGCGCATGCCCCTACTTCTGGCCCATCGGCGACCGCTATATGCTCCTCTTCTTCAGCCACATGAGCGGCGGCCAGTACCTGCTCGGCGACTACGACGAGGACCGCGACAAGCTGGTCGTCACCTCCCATGGCCTCTTCAACTTCGGTCCGGCTGTCCCGTCAGGCGTCCATGCCCCATCCGCTACGCCCGACGGACAGGGAGGCATCATCGTCCTGTTCAACATGAACCCCGGGTTCCCCACCGAGGGCTGGAACCAGATCATGACCCTCCCCCGGCGTCTCACCCTAGCGGGAGACGACGACGTGCGTGTCGAGCCCGCCGGCGACATCGAGTCCCTCAGGCATGACCACAGGCACGTCGGGCCGACGGAGCTCCCCGCCAACGAGGAAGTGGTGCTGGAAGGCATCGAGGGCAGCGCGATGGAGCTGGCGATCGAGCTCGACCCCGGCGCGGCGCCTATGGTCGAGCTGAACGTCCTCCGGTCCCCGGGCAGAGAGGAGTACACACGCATCGCCTTCTACAAGGACCGCGGCTTCAAGGTACAGAACCTCTCCGTCCAGCCCGGCGCGGTCCACCACACCGGCCAAGTCGCCATCCGCGGCTACAAGAGCCCGAGGACCGTCGACCGCTTCGAAAGCCTCCTGACCCTCGACTCTTCCTACTCGTCAGCCCTGCCAGGCGCACTCTCCCGCGCTCCCGAGACGGCCCCTATCCGGCTCGACCCGGACGAGCCGCTCAGGCTCCGGGTATTCGTCGACCGCAGCGTGGTAGAGGTCTTCGCGAACGGCAAGCAATGCGTCGCAGTCCGTGTCTACCCCGGACGGGGTGACAGCACCGGCGTCTCCCTGCGCACCCAGGGCAGCCCCGCCCAACTCCGCTCCCTCGACGCCTGGCAGATGCGGAGCATTTACACTCAGCATTAAGGCGGCCCATCTCGGCGAGGTCGTCGTTTGCGGCTTTCCAAGTGCTGTACCAGCCTTAGTAGAATTTTCCAGTTCCCAGCAAGCACGCACGGAGCACTACTGGGAACACGAGTCTAGTCCTGCGTTACCTTCTGCCAGTCCGCGCTGGGTTCCAGGCCGCCGACGTTTGTGATCTGCTGGCTGAGCCGGTACACCGTGTGGTTGCCGATGCGGGCCTGCAATGGGTTTTCGCCCTGAAGCCAGATCGGCCACACTTTGTGCAGGTTGCCGCCGAGTTGGATGCTGTCACCGGCGGCAATTTGGTAGACCAGACCCCGCCGCGGCGTGTCGCTATGGTTTGGATAGGAGGCGTGCAGCATGCAGCAGTGGTGGATGGTCATGGAGCCGGCCGGAACGACCAAGTCCACTATGTTTTCTCGGGCCACGTCGTTCTCGTATTCGCGCGGATCGGTGCAGCGACCGGTGAACTTACCGTCAGCGTCGTAGTGGTCGGCAGGCCCGCGCAGGTGGCTGCCGGGAATCATGCGCATACAGCCGTTCTCGGGCACGGCATCATCCAGCAGGAACATGCACGCCAGCAGATCGTAGTTGGTGTGCGGGAAGAAAGGGAAGTCCTGATGCCAGCCCACCTCGCCTTTGCCCTTGGCCGGCGGTTTCCAGTTCAGCTTGCAGTGTTGCAGGCGCAGGTTCTCGCCAATAAGCTGCGTGACCGCACCCAGCATCACCGGATGCTTCGCGGCCATCATGAAGGCGTCATCGAAGAGCGCCACGTTTTGAATGACGGCCAGGCGATCGTCTCCGGCCAGGCGGGCGCGTTCGTCGCGTAGCCGCCCCGAAGCAGCTTGCAACTCCTGCAGCTCGCTCGCCGACAGCACGTTCTTCAGGATGAGGTAGCCATGTCGCTGGTAAAAGGCGACCTGGTCGTCGCTAAGGACTTTTTCCTGGGTTGCGAGAGACGTCGCCATGGGTCTTCTGCTCCTCTATTCCTAATAGCAGGTACATTCGGCGCGTATACACTTACTTGGCTAGGTTGTGTTGATACTGTATCACGTAGACTTCTGGCTCTTTCGTGTAAAAAGTGGAAATCGGCCGAACCCTAGCCTGTCACTTGCGCGCAGAGCGCATCTCTTTCTTGGTTCGGGGCAGGAATTCAGCCGTCCCAAACCGCGTGCACACGGTCCCGAGTGGGGCACAAGCTCCCGCGCTACGCTCTCGCTGTCGTTCTGCGTTGCGCAATTTGGCGAACAAGCAGGATAGACGTTCTAGAGTCCTCGCTCCGCTCGGAATGCCGCAAACCCATAACTCGGCCTAGTCTTCGCTCGGTTCGAGACCGCCGGCGTTGGTCAGCGGTCTGCTGAGACGAAACACCGTGCCGTCGCCCATGCGGGCGCGCAATGGGTCCTGGCCTTGGAGCCAAATCGGCCAGACTTTATACAGGTGGCCGCCGAGTTGGATGCTATCACCGGCGGCGATTTGGTAGATCAGGCCCCGCCGGGGAGTATCACTGTTGTTCGGATACGAAGCGTGGACGATGCAGCAGTGGTGGATCGTTATCGATCCGGCAGGCGCGATGAGGTCGACTACGTTGCCGCGTGCTAGATCATCTTCGTAATCTGCAGGATCGGTGCATACTCTCGCAAAGATCCCATTTGCATCGAAATGGTCGACCGGGCCGCGCAGGTGGCTGCCGGGAATCACGCGCATACAGCCGTTCTCCGGCACGGAATCGTCCAAGAGGATCATGCACGCCAGCAGATCGTAGTTGGTGTGGGGCAAGAAGGGAAAGTCCTGGTGCCAGTCCACTTCCCCGGTGCCCTTGGTTGGGGGCTTCCAGTTCAGCTTGCAGTGTTGCAAGCGCAAGTTCTCGCCAATGAGTTGCGTGACTGCGGCCAGCATTGTCGGCTGGTGCGCGGCTTGCATAAAGGCGTCATCGAGCAGCGCAAAGTCCATGATAGCGGCGATCCGGTCGTCGCCGGCGATGCGGGCGCGCTCCTCGCGCAATCCCTCCGTCACTGCCCGTAATTCCTGTAGCTCTGCCGCCGACAGCACGTTTTCAAGAATCAGATAGCCATGCCGCTGATAGAAGGCGACCTGTTCTTCGCTGAGTACCTTGTGCTGCGTCTCGGCAGAGGCCGTCATGGCTTAGTCCTTCAAGTCAGTTGCACTGAAATGTCGCGGAATGCTGCCGGCCAAGAGTTTCCGATATCCTCATTTCGATTCTCTTCCAAAGAGGACATTTGTAGAGTCCGTCTGAACCGTTCGTGGTGAACTTGCCGAACCACCGTATCGAACTTCGGTATGTTTAGAATGGGTCTTGGCAGGGAAAGAGCGAACGTTTGGGATTTTTGCACATAGCATTCCCCTTCCGTTCGTACTTCGACAGGCTCAGCACGAACGGGATTGTGCACGCACCGAGACTTGCCAACCTCGGCTTCGCCCTTCGACGGGCTCAAGTCGCACGGTTAGTATCGCTCGCAGGCATCGTTGCAACCACGCTCCCTAAAGCACTACGCGTGAGATAGGCTACCGTCACCCTTGCAGCCAGCGATCCAAGAAGGCAAAAGACTCAATACCGTGAATCAAGTGCGGCCCTTCAAAGATCCCAAGCTCGACTCGTTCCTCAATTCCAAGCTCTGCATAGATTGATTGGAGTTGTGAAAACTCCTCCTTCACGTGTTCCAGCCAGAATACGCGGTCTTCCGTTCCCGCCTCCACGAAGAAGGGTCGCGGGCAAATGAGCGAAGCTATGTCGCTATCGGAGAACTCGTTCAACTGGCCCCAGAAGAACTTATCGTCATCGCCGGTCTCGATGAAAGACCTATAGTGTGGGGACGGCTCGATCATCTTCGGCGCGCGGTTGGTAAAGTAGCCGGAGCAGACGCAGGCCGCGATGCGCTCGTCGGCGGCGGCTGCCCAGAGCGCCATCATGCCGCCCTGCGAAATGCCCATGTAGCCGATGCGGTTGTTGTCTACATCCGGGAAGGTCTGTAGGTAGTCCACCACGCGCATCATCTTGCCCACTTCCAGCCCCAAGAGCTGCTGCGCGATAAGCGCGGCCTTGCGGTTGGTTCGCGACCGGTCCGGCGTATTGTTCATGACCAGCGGGGCAAAGACCACGTAGCCTTTCTCAGCCAAGCGCAAACCAAAAGAGCGCAGGTAGGCGGTATCTTCCAATTCGTAGTAGCCGCACGTCGCCTCCGGCGAACCGGAGAAGCCATGCTGGGCGATCACTGCCGGTTTCGGGCCTTCTGGTTCTGCCGGCACGAGCAGCACGCCGTAAACGTGGACGCCTTCATCCACCGGAATCCAGACGCGCCGCGACGTAATCCCCGTATGCTCAGGCAGGTCCTCCCATCGCGGCTCCAGAGGAACCGCATCGCGCGGCACGCCTCCCAACAGTTGAAGAAACCGTTGGCGGTTAGGCGTCACCGATTGCCGATAGGCAGCAGGCGATCTCGTGTCGCGCTGCCAAGCGCGTTCGCGCGTTTCTGCCGCCGCGTAAACCAAGGCGGAGTAGTAGCGGTCAATTTCCGCTACCTGTTCCTGGCGAATGGCTTCCGCATCGTCAGGCGCTACACCGGACGTGCTCATACTTCGCACCTACTTCCAAAGCAATACAAGCAAGGGCACGGTCCTGCCGTACCCCCGCTTACCTACCTCCTACCGCCCAGCTTCCTTCCTGCTCGCGTTGTACTCGTCCAAGATAGCTTGGGCTTCTCCTTGGGCCGTGCGCGTAACTTCCTCCGGCGTCAAGGTCGGATTGGCTTGCGTCGCCTGTTGGGCGTTCTTCCACAGGGGAGTGGCGAGATCGCGTCCGATGGGATGGAGCAAGAACGGAATGGCGGTTTCCATGGCCCGCAGGTACTCGACGATTCTCTCACCGGGCGGCAAGTCCAGATTGATGAAAGCTTCGCTCTCAGCAATTGACTTGATCGTCGGCGTCGTGTCGCCGTTACGGGCGGCCGTATCCAATTGCTCCGGACCGCAGATCCACGAGGCGAAGTCCCACCCGTCGTCCAGCACCTTGCTGCCTTCCACCAAGGCGATCTCCTCGGTGTAGAGCGCGCCGTTGCGCGTCGGCTCACCTTCGAAATCGATGAACGGGATGGGATGCAACGTCCAATTGAACTGCACGTCTGTACGGAAGCTGGGCACCAGCCAGTTGTAGCCCGAGTAGATGGTAACATTCTGGTTCTTGAAGTGATCGAAGATCGTTTCTTCTTTGGCATCGTCGCCGTAGGCTTCGACTTGGTGCTTGTGGAACAGGTCTGCCCGCGTCCTAATCAGTTCGGTGCGCACCGGCGCGTCCCAGCTCATTGTCTGCCACTCATTGTTCACGGAACCCTGATCGCGACCATAGGAGACGTACCAGGTTGACCAATACCAGAAGCGCGTCGACACGCCCCATTTGCCGTTGGCGGCATCGGTGAGCTTGGCGCCAATATCAATCATGTCATCGAAGGTCCAGTCGTCGGACGGCACCTCAATGCCCGCCGCCGCGAGCGAATCGAGGTTAAGCGCCATTACCGGCGTTAGAATGCCCAGGGGCAGCGCATGCAACGTGCCGTTCCAGGTGACACCGTCGATGGCGGACTTATAGTATTCGTTCAGGTCTAGACTCGACGCCTTGACGTACGGCTCGAGCGGCAGGAAGACACCTGTTTCTCCCCAGCGCGCCCAGCCCCAGCCGTGCCAGGCCACGTCTAGCAAGCCGCCTCCGGCAGCGGCATTCGTGCCAATGCGATCGTCGAGCGCCGTATCGAGAATCGTGGAGATAGTTATATTGGGGTTCTTCTCCATGTATGCGTCGACCAAGCGGTCGTGCCAGCGCTCCTTGGCCGGCGAATAGGGCGGCCACAGGAACTGGATGGTCACTTGCTCGGCTACGGGCTCCTCGACGGCCTTTGCCTCTTCCTTGGGCTCAGCCGGTTTTTCTTCCATCATCTCGGTCGTCGTCGCTACCTGACCGCACGCTGCTAGGACAACTCCCCCGATAGTCGTGGCCGTTCCGGCTAGAAACGCACGTCTGCTCGTCTGGAAACTCATGCTTCTCACTCCCTTGCGGTGCGGTATTTCGCCACACCACCTCAATTAGAGACTGCACGTATACCACATTCAGTATAGGCAACACTACGTTGCTACCTGAGCTTGTGAACACCCCCCTTTCCTATGAAATACTGGTCTTGCCAATAATCCTATCCTAAATAGAGTGTATTGGCAATAGCGTGAGATGTCATTATTCTCAGTATCGACACACTTATCGAGAGCCAGTCAACTTGTGTGCTGCTACCTTACTTAACAGACGTAGGGGCACGGCATGTCGTGTCCTACCTGTCCCACAATAGTTCACCTGTTAGCCAGGCTGTGTCCCCGGCATGCAACCCGGCCCTGCGCCAGCGACTGCCGACGGGCCAATGGAGTGCTCAGGCCTAGCTCAGCAAATTGCGCAGTGTGTCGCCTTGTTCCTTCAGCCAGTCATGGATGATGTTGATGTCGGTGCCCATACAGAAGTGGCGCACGCCCATGTCGAGAAATCGCTGGGCCTGCTCTACAGAGTTGATCTCGGCGCGGGGCGGAATACCTTTCGCCAAGCACGTCTCGAATACCTTCTTCTCGGCGGCTTTCACGTCCGGGTGCTGGAATTCACCGGCCCGGCCGATGTTCATGGCGTAGTCAGCGGGACCCCACTGCACCATGTCGACGCCCTTGACCGCCAGAAACTCGTCCAGATGGTCCACGGCGGACTGCCTTTCGATCATGAGCGCCACCACGATGTCATCCAGCGCTTGGGGGTAATCCGGCCCGGCGCCGTACGACATATACCAGGCGCGTCGCATGGCCACCCCGTGAATCCCGCGGGCCTCCGGCGTATCCGCCCGCACCGCGCGTACACACTCCTCGGCGTCCGCCACGGTGCGGCTGTCGGCAAAGAGCACGCTTTGAAAACCGGCGCCGATTGCCCGCTGGGCCAGGAAGCTGCGGGGCGCTTGGTCGACCTTGATCATGGTCGAGAGGTTATGCAACTCCGCCGCCCGGCAGAAGTTCTCCAGGTCGTGCAGGTTGAACGGCGCATACTCGGCGACGAATTCGACGTAGTCATAGATTCCGGTCAAGCCGATGACCTCGATCATCCCGGGCCACGTGGTATGCACGTGCGTCGCCAATGTGGGCTCACCGGCGTTCAGTTTCTCGCGAATCGTATTCGGTTGCATGGGCATCATCCTCCAGGGTAGAAGTATGCGCAGGCAACACGAAAACATCCCGCGCTCGTGTCAGTATACTGCACAAACGCGGGACTGCCAAAGCTTATCTAATGTAAGAGTACGAGGATTCTCGAAGAGCTTCTAGTGCACGGTGAGCATGCGATTGAGGGAAACCACCGCCCAGTGCGCCACATCGGAGTCAACGCTCACCTGGTTCGTGACCTTGCCCTCCAGGAGGTCTTCCATCACCCAGGCGATATAGGCAGGGTGAATGCGGTACATCGTGGAGCAAGGGCAGACAATGGGGTCGAGGCTGAAGATCTTCTTAGCGGGATTTTCGTCGGCCATGCGATTGACCATGTTGATTTCGGTACCGACCGACCAGACCGAACCTGCAGGCGCTTCAGTAATGGTCTTGAGAATAAACTCCGTGGAGCCGTTGTAGTCGGCAGCCTGCACCACTTCCATGGGGCACTCCGGATGGACGATGACGTTTACGTCCGGGTGCTGCCTGCGGGCAAACTCCACCTGCTTAACCGTGAATCGCGTGTGCACCGAGCACCAGCCCTTCCACAGGATCACCTGGGCTTTGCGCACGTCCGCTTCTGTGTTGCCGCCCAGCACAGGCTGCACCGGGTCCCAGACCACCATCTCATCCTGGGGAATACCGAACTTCAGACCAGTGTTGCGACCCAGATGCTGGTCTGGGAAGAAGAGTATCTTCTCGCCCCGCTCCATCGCCCACTCGTAAACAGCGGCAGCGTTGGAAGAGGTGCAAACAATGCCGCCGTGCGCGCCGCAAAAAGCTTTGAGCACCGCGGTGGAGTTCATATACGTAACCGGCACGATCGATTCACCCACCGCCTCGGTAAGTTGCTCCCAGCACTCCACGATATCGTCGATATCGGCCATATCGGCCATGGAACAACCGGCCGTAGGGTTGGGCAATATCACCGACTGGTGCGGGGCGGTGAGAATATCGGCGCTTTCCGCCATGAAATGCACGCCGCAGAAGATGATGTATTCGGAATCACGCTGGTTAGCAGCAAAAGTGGCTAGCTTGAAAGAGTCGCCGCGCAGGTCGGCGTACTTGATGACCTCGTCACGCTGGTAGTGGTGCCCGAGGATGAGCACGCGCTCGCCGAGTTTTCGCCGCACGGCATCGATGCGTTGGTCCAATTCCTCAGCGGGCAACTGCAGGTAGTGCTTTGGAATCGGCTCGTGCTCTCTGCCGGCAGTGCGCCGGCTGCGCAACAGAAGCCGATGTATACGCCGGTATTCGCGCGGCGTTAGCGCGTCTGCCGTGGCTGCCATGCGTGCCTATCCCCTTCTCCCCCTCTGCAACAGCGCCCCACTGCTCATAAGTGAAGACGCTTACCGCAGCTTTCATTGCATTATACACTACCGCAGCGGCGATTCGACCATTATAGTGGCTACCGTTCAGAGTCTTTCCATGATTGGAACGAGTCTATACTCTCGGCGACTACATGTACACCTAGGCCTGGGGAGGCGGCTGTTGGCTGCGTGGCAGAACTCCTGCCCGGTTCAGCGCGCTTGCTATTCTCTGTGCCCTTCTTGCGCCGCATACAGAGTGAGAACGAGGTGGATCACTTTAGGAGACACGGCGATCTGGCAGGGGCACTTCGTCTGCCCGTTTAGAACGGCGACAGGGCTCAAGTGTGCCCACCTCTACGCGCGCTGCGGCCAAGAGGTCCGTCACAGTAGTCAAGCCCCGCGTTCCGCGCGGACACATGTGGCTAAGGGCTAAGCTTCATTGGCGGCTCAATTAGACGGGTTGACACCTATTATGCACGACGGAAGGAGACGGATACGTGAATCTTACCCTGCAGATTGAATTGAAGCGGATGAATTCTGAATCTTCTTATCCGCCGAGCGCATCATTTCCAAGCCATGCACCACGACTTCCAACTCTTCCACTTCCAAAATGTCCGCCATCAACTGCAGTCGCTCCCGACGAATCTTCCAGAAGCGTTCCATCGCGTGCTGTCCTTTGTCGGTGAGTCTGCAGATCACGACTCTTCGATCGCCTGGGTCCCAGGCCCGATCAACCAGCTCTTTTTCTACCAAGCGGTCTATGACCGTCGTCGTGGCGGAGAGCGCCCGGTCCAGAAAAGCAGCGATGTTGCCCATGCGCAAGGGACCCGATCGCTCCAGTAAGACTAACGTCTTGATCTGGGGAATGGTCATGTCCAGACCTTCCCAGTCGTCAAGGCCGCACGTGTGCATCTGACGGTTTAGGTAGTCAACTGCCGCAATAAATCTACCAGTCAGTTGCTCCTTGCAATCGTATTGCACGGATTCACCACCCTATTCTTTGAACATCATTGTTCCATTACGATTGCATAATACCAGAAAATGTATTCATGTAGAGAAATAGACAAGTAGCCAAGTATTGCCGGACCTCACCACATTTTGGTTTTGCAGATGCAACCCGGGATCATGAGACACGTACCAGAGACTCTGCTGTTTCAACCATACGCCCGTGCCCTGCGGCATGGCCGACTCTAGCATGCATTCGGTTTTCCGTAGCAAAGCCGACCGACAGTCTTGAAATGCATCCCCTCACCATGGGGCGGCAGCGATTGCAGGGTTACCATCTAATTGAAGCACCGCTTGAATTCGCACTGCCATTGGGTTTGCGGGACAGCATTCTGCATACTCCGCCCGGCGGGGTCACATGAGCAGCTCGCGTAAAACGTGTGCTTTAGCTAAGGTCTCTGCCAGAGGATCAAGCTGAGGCGCAAATTGACCATCGAAGTCACCTATTCGCGACCTAGTCTGGTATAGTTTTTTCGCAGGCTGAAGGAACCTGGATAGATTTCCTTCAAGCCGGACGGCCGCCAATTCGGGTCCGAATCTGCCGTTTACCGAACCAAAACTTTGCCATGAGCATTGAACTCATAACTGCAATCCGTCAAGCACTGGCTGACAATGCCAACCCCGAAAAGGCCGCGGGCATGCGGGCGTACATGAAGTCGGCGATGCCCTATCGCGGCGTGCAGACTCCTATCCGCCGCAAGCTCGTCCGCGCCGCTCTGCGTGCGCGCCCCCTTGCCTCCAGGGACGATTGGCTCGCCGCCATCCTGGAGCTCTGGCGTAACGCCGCCTATCGCGAGGAACGTTACGCCGCCCAGGATATTACCGGAGAGACGCAGTTCCACGCCTTTCGCACACTAGACACCCTGCCGCTCTATGAAGAGATGGTCGTCAGCGGCGCGTGGTGGGACTTTGTTGACGACGTCGCCACGCGCAAACTCCGCGAGCTCGTGGACCGCTATCCGGAGGAGATGGCCGCCCACATGCGGGCATGGAGCCGCGACGCCGTTCTGTGGAAGCGCCGCTCGTCCATCATCTGCCAGGTGAAGCGCAAGGAGGCGACCGACCTGGCGCTGCTCTGCGACTGCATCGAACCCAACCTGGCCGATCCCGACTTCTTCATCCGCAAAGCCATCGGCTGGGCCCTGCGCGACCTAGCCTGGACCGATCTGCAAACCGTTGAAGACTACGTGGCCCGCAACGCCGACCGCCTTAGCGCCCTCTCCAAGCGCGAAGCTCTCAAGAACGCCGGCACCATCCGCGCCGACAAACCGCGCTGACGTGCTTCCTTTCACTGGTCAGGTGGATAATCGGTTCGCCGCCTATCCACCTGAGAGTCGCCTTGGCAATCGTCATAGTCGCAGAGTCCGGTCTTTACCAAGCAATCAGGCTTATAGTTTCCGTGTTAGAGTGATTTTAGTCATTAAACTCTATCAATTTAGTTGACTTAATCGACGAGTGACGTTACTATTGCCATTATTGTACATCGTCTATGCTATTATCCATGGACAAAGCCATCATAGGAGGTATGCACCAATGCGAAAAGGACTATCACGCCGGACGTTCCTACAACTTACCGGCCTCACTGCCGGGGGCGCGCTGCTGGCAAGCGCCTGCAGTCAAGTTACGGTACAGCAGGAAGACTCGCAAGAAGGGCCGTTGGCCTACGCCAACCCACAACTCTTAGTTGAGTCCGACTGGTTGGAAGCCAACCTGGGCAAAGAGGGCTTGCGCATCATTGACATTCGTTCTGCCGACGACTACGCCGCAGGTCACGTTCCCAATGCCATCAACATTCCGTCCTCCAGCTTCCGAGATGCCGAACATGAAGTAAGCGGCATGGTCCTGCCGGCAGACAAATTTGCGGAATTGGTAGGCGGCTTTGGCATCGGCAATGATACCGAAGTTGTGGTCTACGGCAGGGGCAATATCCTTGGGGCTACCCGCATCTTCTGGGCGCTGGAGCTCTACGGCAATAAGAATGCCAAGGTGCTCAACGGCGGCTTTGCCAAGTGGAATCAGGAAGAACGAGAGCTGACGACGGACGTGACCTCGTTCCCGAGCGTCACGTTTACGCCTGACTTCGATCCGTTCCTGGTGGGCACAATCGAAGAAGTGCGCGCGGCAATCGAGAGTGGAGACAGCAATGCCGTAATCTTGGACAACCGCTCTGCTGGCGAGTATTCTGGGCGCGACGTGCGCGCCGACCGCGGCGGTCACATTCCGGGTGCCATCAACCAGGATTGGGTCATCTACCTCAACGGCACAGACGCGCGCACCCTAAAGTCCGCTGCGGAGCTCACGGAGCTCTTCAATTCTGCCGGGATTACAGAGGACTCTGTGGTTTATGCCCACTGCCAGACCGCGGTTCGTTCAGCGGTGGCTTACTTCGTGGCGCGGCTCCTGGGCTACAACAACGTCCAAAATTACGACGGCGCGTGGGCGGAGTGGGGCAACCGCGAGGACACAGAGATAAATACCGGTTCAAACCCGTAGGCGCTACGACACCAGCAAGACCGGTCAATTCAGGAGGGACGCACTTGTATTGTGCGTCCCTCCTACGTTCTGGATTGGAAACGACCCGCTAGCCCGCAGATCATCGCGTGGGATCTCGCCATTCATTCCGCTGAAAATCCCGTCAGACAGCGCGTTTATAGCACTACTTGCGCTCCCTCTAGTGTTTGTCCACAATGAAAGCGACATAGGGATCGTACGAACCGCACGGATTCTTTTCAGTAAAGCCTACGCAGCCACCGGAGGAGAAACACCCCATGCAGACCGTAGAGCAAGAGCAACTTGCCATTGAGGGCGGCCCTAGGACTGTAGACTACAAATTTCCGACCAACAGCGACATCAGCGGACGCATGTTCGGCGATGAAGAGATTGCCGAACTGACCGACGTGATCCGATCGGGTAATCTGAACGTGCTCGGCGGCCCCAAGGTACAGCAATTCGAAGAAGAGTGGAAGAAGACCTTCGGTGTCAAGCATGCGGTCACCAGCACCTCCGGCACCGCCGCGCTGCACGTGGGCGTGTTGGCGGTGGGTCCCAACCCGGGGGACGAAATCATCGTCGCGCCGATCACGGACATCGGCAGCATTATCGCCATTCTCTACCAGCTTGCCGTGCCGATTTTCGCCGACGTGGACCCGCTCACGGGCATCATCACTGCCGAGACCATTGAGGCGTGCATCACCGAGCGCACTGTCGCCATCATGGTGGTGCACCTCCAGGGCAACGCGGCGGTCATGGACCCGATCGTGGAGCTGGCCCGCAAGCACAACCTGCTCGTGATCGAGGACTGCTCCCAGGCGCATATGGCGGCGTACAACGGCCGCTACGCCGGCACCATCGGCGACATTGGTTGCTACTCCTTCCAGCAGAGCAAGCACATGACTACCGGCGACGGCGGCATGACCGTAACGAACAACGACTACCTGGGCGAGCGCATCATGCTGGCGCACAACAAAGGCCGCGGGCGCGGCGGCCGCGAGCAACAACCGCCCTTCCTGGCGCCCAACTACCGCATGACGGAACTGCAAGGCGCCGTCGGGCTTGCCCAGTTGCGCAAGCTGCCGACCATTACGGGCCTCCGCACCAAGTGGGGCATGCTGCTGAGCGATCTAGTGGAAGACGTGCCCGGCATCATCCCACCCCGTCCGCCCACGCCCGAGAGCACTCACGTCTTTTGGAATTGGTGCCCGCTGGCCAAGCTGGAAGAACTGACTGTCGGTTTGGATGACCTATCAAAGGCTTTCGCGCATGAGGGCGTCGGCTTCGGGGCAGGCTATACCCGCACGCCGATCTACGAGTACGACGTGCTGAAGAACCGCCGTTTCTTTGGCGAGTCGGCCTTCCCGCTGCTTGACCCCGCGAGCGGCCGCGACGTGCGCTACTACACCGGCATGTGCCCGAACGCGGAGGGCATCCTGAAACGCATGCTCGTGCGGCACATCAATGAGAAGTGCACCGAGGAAATGGTCCACGACATGGCGAAAGCCATCCGCAAGGTGTTTACCCACTACGCAAAGTAGCCTAGGTCGGCAGGCGTCGTAACACGTCGGTTATGTCGAAACACAAATCGGGGGCTCGTCCCCGCCCGGTGGCAGGGGGAATCTTTCCCGCCGAACAGCGCGGAGGCTTGTCCCCCGACCGGTAGCGCAGGTTTGAAACCTGCGGCCACCGGATACATAGGGAGCATGGCAAATAACTTAACCCCCTCGACAATGTACGACATCAACATGTCCTACCATGCGGAAGGGCTCAGCTTGACTGGGAAGAGTAAAACAACGTGAAAATCTACATCTTTGCCGACCAAGAGGGCGTGGCGGGGGTCTTCAATCGCCGCGAAAGCTACCTGAACGCCAGCGAGTACGCCACTATGGAGCTCGCGGCGATCTGCGAAGCGCTCTTGGATAACGACGTCACCGAGATCGTGCTGAATACCATCCATATCATGGAGTACCACAAGCTGCCGAAACCGGTGCAGATCATTCACGGCCTGCCCCGGCACGACATATTCACGGAACTCCTCGATGAGAGCTTCGACGCCGGCATGCTTGTCGGCTTCCATGAGATGGCCGGCAACCGCGAGAAGGGCTGCTGGCGGCACTCTATTCTTCCCCACCCCATTACGCGCGCCTATAGCGCGGTGGAAGGCATCTGGCTTAACGATCTGCTGGTTGGCGAAATCGGCATCTTCGTGGCGTTTGCGGGCATCCACAACGTGCCCGCGGTGCTCAACACCGGCGACTACTGGGCCTGCCTTGAGGCGGAAGACCTGGTGCCTGGCATTGAGACGGTGGCGGTGAAGAAGGGCACCAGCCACTTCAGCGCCATCTCAATGACGCCCCAAGCCGCGGCTGAGGCGGCGGCAGAGGGCGCGGTGCGGGCGCTGGGCAAGATCGGCGTGGTTGAACCCCTAAAGATGGAAGGCCCGGTGACGCTCAAGGTCAAGTACACCTTCGCCGAGCGCGCGACCGACGCCATGAGCGCGGTGGCAAACGCTTTTCGCATCGACGAACAGACCGTCGCCGCCACGTATCCGAGCATCGCGGCAGTCCGCGATAACCTGGGCAACCTGCGCGCGCCGGAGATGGAAATCTACGCCAAAGACTCCGGCTTCGCCCAAACCACCGGCTTCTTCACCCGCACCGGCGGCGAACCCTACGAAAGCAAACCGACCTATCCGCCCCCATCGAGGTAGCGCCCTCCTGAAAGGGAGCAATAACCTTCGCTAGCCACAGTCAGGGGCTTGACAAATTAGCGATGTAATGGTATAATCGGACCAAATTTGCCAATACGGGTGTTCCGGTGCTACCCTGGCGATTTGTTTCGTAGAGGTTTTAGCTCTTGTGGGCGGGCACCTTTTCAGGAAAGGGAGGTGCGCCATGCGCAGACTATTCTTGCTTTTCGATGCAATTACCATGTTTACAGTATTAGTCACTTGCATGGGCAGCACACCTAACACGAGGCGCATGGAAGTCCAATATCCCTGAACTGATGCCTCAGGCTTACATTACCTCCATGCTTCTGCAGAGACTTGGATAAGGACCGGGGGCCTTCTGCATCTCGCGAAATGCCTGGTTGATCTGTCCGTCAGTTAGTGAATAAACATTGTAGGGGCGGTTCGCGAACCGCCCCTACTGTAATCTAGGTAGGAAGTGAATTTTGGCTAAGCCACGGGAGAAATTCTCCAGCCAGGCTGATCCCGATCTCTTGGCTAGCCTGCGGGCACTTGCCAAGCAGGACGGAAGGCACTTCCAGGCAGTGTTGGAAGATGCCATGCGCGATTACATAGAATCGCGCACGCAAGAGAAACCCCGCGCGGCTGTCATGGCGCATTTCCAAGCAAGCGTTGAGAAGAACCGCCAACTCGCCAAGTTGCTTGCCGAATGACGCATGACTTCCCCCTGCTAACGAGAGTCATCGCCATACACGCCTAGTGGTTCGACACGATTGTCTCAATGGGCGGGAGCGCCGGTAGCGTAGGTTCGTACGGGACGTGCGCGCAACCTGCGCCTCTTCGCCGCGTTGCCGGGCAGTAACGCCAAGGGCAAATGCACGTCATTCCATTGTTGTTGGACTACCTAGCCCCCATCGTGTGTAGGAATGATGGATGCATAGGCTTGCTTCCAAATTCGTCACCACAACGGCACAGATAAACAGAAGGAGCGCCCGGTGCACGTGCACCGATAGCGCTCCTTCATTTCCCAACGGCCGCTCCGTAGTCTCGTTACCGAGACCTAACGGAGGCGGCCCTGGATTTACAACTTACATCCATGGGCATCACCTCCTTTCTCTTGCAAAACATCATACAATACAGGCGCGCGCGCTGTCTACCACGCGCTCAGGGCGCTGTGACAACTCGTGGTAGAGTGTGCCCAAGCTCCTCACCGCGAAAGTGTCCCCGATGAAGCGCTTATGGCTCCTCTGCCGCAATCTCGCACTCTTGCTGGTCGTGTCGTGCGCCCAGGCCGCGCCTGCTTCCGTGCCGGCAGCCGCCACTCCCGCGCCCAAGCCGACGCAGATTCCAGGGCGCGCCGATCTCTACCAGATGCGAGATCTACCTGAGCATATGGCACATATCTGGTGGGGGTGGATTCAACGCAGTGATTCAGAGGGGAATAGGCTCGATGAGTTTGAAGAGTTGGTGATAGAGTTCACGATCCAAAACGACGTTGAGCCGTTGGGAGGCGGCAACGGCCTCTACTTGATGCTTGCCTATAGCAATATCTCGGGTGTGTATTTCTACTTTGGATTGCAGACTGACATGAAAGATCCTGAAACTTCGCTTTCGCGCGGCAAGGGTCTGATCTTCTCCCGCTGGAGCACCCGCGACCTCGCGAACGCACGCTACGCG
Source organism: Chloroflexota bacterium (assembly GCA_965221905.1). Lineage (GTDB taxonomy): Bacteria > Chloroflexota > UBA11872 > VXOZ01 > VXOZ01 > VXOZ01. Next base: position 280,401 of record OZ244922.1, on the reverse strand, counting down.
CAAGAGGACGGCTGGACTGAATCGTCCGGCCACGAGGGAGACTTCATCGGCGTGAGGCGCTCCTACGTCTGGGGAGCGGGAGACTATCGCGTGCGGCTAGCGCCCGATGAATCTGTGCCCCAGGACCCTGATGGCATGTGGTTCGGGCTCTGGATTACGGACCTCAGCACCGATGACACCACCTGGATCGGCTCGCTCAAATTCCCGCTGCAGGGCGGCAAGAGTGTAATTCAAGCACTCGTGTACAGCACCATGGAGATTTACGGGTTCAGCACGATAGAGTCTGCGTTGCGGATCAGGCCGATCGACATTCCGACCTGGCACGTCTCTATCAAGCGGCCGGTGGGCGACGGCGTGACAGCGCACTGGGGTCGCACCGGATACTCTGCGCTCAAGGGCGAAATTATGAACTCCGATATCCGCTATGACGTGACCAACGATATCGTGCACATCCAGGCAGGTGGAGCCACGGAGCGCCGAACCGATCCAGGCCCTGTCGAGTTCTGGTAAGTGAGTCTGATCGTAGAGTTGACCAGTGGTCCGGTGGATGCGGCAGTGAGCAAGATAGGATATGCAAGGCCCTAGGCGAACATATCCACCAACGTCTCCGCAGCGATGCGCGCCTCGTCCCAGGGCAGCGATTTCTCGCCCCATATGATCGAATGCTCGTGGCCTTTGCCTGCCAGGAGCACGGTATCGCCCGGTCGCGCCTGCTTGAACGCGATACGGAAGGCCTGGGTACGGTCCACGCTCATGCTGTAGTCGCGGCCGAACACGCAGCCGGCCTGCAAAGCGCCTTCCTCGATGGCGCGGCAGATTTCGCCGGGGTCCTCGCTGCGCGGGTCTTCGCTGGTGATCACGAAGTAGTCGGCGTGTTCCGCCGCGATTGCGCCCATGAGCGCCCGTTTCTCCACGTCGCGCTCGCCCGCGCTGCCAAAGACCACCACCAGCCGCCCCGGTGTCACGCTGCGCAGGGCATCGAGCACGAGGCGCAGGCTGTTGGGCGTGTGGGCGTAGTCTACGATTACGGCAAACGGTTGACCGGCACTGATCACCTGCATGCGGCCGGCCACTCCTGGGAACGTGCTTACCGCAGCCGCAGCCGCGTCGAGCGGCACGCCCAACCCCGTAACCACGGCTAGCGCGGCAAGCGTGTTCGCTACGTTGAAGCGGCAGACCAGCGGCGAGCACACATGCGCTTGACCCTCAGGCGTGACCGCCGTAAACCCGGTGTGGTCCGCGCCGAGCGCCACGTCCGCAGCACGCACATCCGCCTGCTCCGCAAAGCCATACGTGCGCAGTCCCGGCGGTTGGAGCCCAGCGTAATACGGTAAGTGCTCGTCGTCGGCGTTGAGCACACTCACACGGGGAAACGGCTTTGGCTCACGCGCATTCACGCGCTCGAAGAGCCGTCCCTTTGCTTCCCGGTACGCTGCCAGCGTCTTATGGAAGTCCAGGTGCTCGTGGGTGAGGTTTGTCAGCACGGCGGCGTCGATCTGGACCGCGTCGAGCTTGTGGAGCGCCAGGCCGTGGGAACTCGCTTCCACCACCGCATGAGTACCGCCCTGCTCCCGGATTGTCCGCAGCATGCGCTGCAGGTCGGACGCGTGCTGGGTGGTGAGGCGCGTCTCGTTGGGAAACTCCCGCCGGCTGTCGTGAAAGGCAACCGTGGTGATCACGCCGGTGGGGTGTCCGCACGCGCGCAGGATGTGACCGATCAAGGTCGCTGTGGTGCTCTTCCCATCGGTGCCGGTAACGCCGATGACGCAAAGCTCTCTTGAGGGATTCTCGTAGAATGCTGCCGCCACCTGTCCAATCGCCACCCAGGTATCAGGCACGAGGACTTGTGTCACATGCTCCGGCAGTGCCAACGGCCGTGTAACGAGCGCAGCCACGGCACCGTTGTCCACGGCGGCCGCGGCGTAGTCGTGCCCATCGCGCTGCAGTCCCTGTAGCGCGACGAACAGCGCACCAGCCTGCGCCTCACGCGAGTCGTAACAGAGCTGGGTTATGGGGATATCCGGCGTGCCGGTGAGCACCTGCGCTTCCGGCACAGCGGCGAGAATTTCAGAGAGTTGCATTCACGTAGATCCACATGAATTGGGATGGCTCTTGTGCTTCGACAGGCTCAGCACGAACGGACTATCGCTGGCACCGTTCATGGGCGCTCACTTTTCCGCGCTTCGACCCCTTCGTCAAGCTCAGGACAGGCGCGCTCAGCACGAACGGACTATCGCTGTCAGCGCTCATTATTCTATCTGTCATCTTAGTAATTCTAGCGTAGTGGCGCCGGAGCACTGCCCTGCACTGCCTGGGCAGTCGGAAAATGGGGAGTCGGAAGCACAACGAACCGCAGTAGCGACCGAACAAACTGACCTCAACTCTCCAGCAGAAAGGGCGTGCACGTGCGCCGCAGACGGAGCGGATGGGCCGGCTCACCGGACTTCGTGACACCGAGCGCGTGGAGAGGACGGGTGAACCGTTGGCGGACGGTCTGCGCTCGTGCAAGCCACATCCCATGTACGCCCCACGCCGCAACCACCAGCGCGGCGCCCTCGGCAAGTTCGCATAGGGCGCTGTCGTTGTGCCGCCCGATGGGATCGAGCGCAGACCGCAACGCCTGCGGGTAGGGCGTGCGCCAGGCAAACAGGTTACCCACGCGCACGCCGCCGTAGCCCCAAGCGTGGGCAAAGCCGATGCAGCGTCGTATGGTCGGGTCATCAGCCGTGGCATCGGCCGTTGACGGGTTGAGCATGATAAACATGACGACCGGGCGGACATCGTCCCACAACCGCCAGAGCTTGTAGCGGTAGCGCCCACACTCTGAGAAATCGGCCCCGCTTTGCGTATGCTTTTTGAGAGTCGCGTTGCTCACAGTATCGTGCCTACCACTCCGTAGCAGCCCCGCCGGAGAGCTGAATTCGCTGCGACTCATGCCCATCCGGCGTCGAGTCAAAAATTCTACCTGCCGCCTTCAGACACCTCGGTGCAATGATAGCACTACCCACGTGGTGAATTGCTCTCCAAGCCGCGCAAAGTGAATAGCCGGGCAGCCCAAAGCGAATCCTTTGCCAATTCGCACTACGCATCTAGACAAGACTTCAAGCGTACGCTAGACTACAAGTCAATCGTATTGCCTCTCAGTGTTAGTGAGTACAGCGGAAACGAGCCGGCATGCTCGCAGAAAGGAGGCATAGCTCCATAGGCTTCTGCATCATCGCTCGTGCAGCGTGAGAGGGAGATGGCCTCGTCTGCTCGGTTGCTCTGCCGCAAGCCCTTCTGCCCAATCCACCAGACGTCCCTAGAGAATCCGCGCGGCCACGCATCTCTCGCACACGCAGGACAAGTGAATGCTCCTGGCACGTACACTTGGCATCTGTTGTTTCACAAAAGGGAGTCTTCGAATGAAAGCAACATCGCTTACCCTCAGCCGTCGGCGCATACTGGCGGGGCTGGCCGGCGCAAGCGCCCTGCTGCCGCTTGCTGCGTGTGGCACAGTCGCAACACCCGCCGCAGAGACGGAAGCAAAGATGGAAGAAAAGGCAGCTCCGGCAGTGGAAGAACCCAAAGAGCCCGAAGTTCAGGTGGCAAAGTGGTTCTCCGCATCCTACGGCGGCGGCAGCTTTGACCCCGTGCAAGAGGGACTCGTTGATGACTTCAACAAGCAGAACGATGCGTTCCAGGCCGAGTACGTCATTGTGCCCGGCAACCAACAGGCCTGCATTGAAAAAGTGCGCACCGGCCTCGCCGCCGGTGAAAGGGACATCGGCATCTTCAACTGCAGTCCCATTTGGCTGGCGAACATCGGCACAGCCGGACTGGCGGCGGAGCTTGACAGTCTGATTGCACGCGACCAGGTGGACATTACTGAGTATGCCGAACGGGCAATCAACGCCCACCGCTTGCAAGGCAACCTCATGGCAATGCCCCACTACGTCAATAGTCTCATCGTCGTCTACAACAAAGACTTGATGAACAAGCTCGGCGAAGAGTACCCGCAAGATTCGTGGACGTGGGACGACTTCCTTACGCTCGCGCGTAGGCTGACGACGGGCGCGGGCTCCCAGAAGCAGTTTGGGGTCGCCACGGTGCCGCGGGGCTTCAACCCCAACACGCCGTGGATCTGGATGGCGGGTGGCAGCACCTACGACGACGAAGAGAATCCGACCAAGTCCACCATGTCGTCCATAGAGACGCGGGCCGGGCTGCAATGGAGGGCCGACCTCTATCACAAGCATCAGGTTGTCCCCAGACCCGGCGAAGTAGATGGCGACCTATTCAAAGGCGGCATCGCTCCGCTCATCGTCACCACCGGCGCGGCCATGTCCCGCTATCGCGGCGATCGCGTGGCGTTCGCGTGGGACGTGATCGGCATTCCCGCAGGGCCGACCGGCAGAACGACCTTTGCCGGCAGTTACGCGCAAGCGGTCTATAGCGATAGCAGCGCGAAGGACGCCGCCTGGGAACTGCTCAAGCACGTTACAGGTCGTCCGGGGGCCCTCGCCATGCTGAGTGTATCGCTCTCGGTGCCCGTGTTCACGCCGGTGGCGGAGAACGAGTATCGCAATGCCGACGGCCAGCCGGATGGCATTGACAATGTGCTAAACTTCCTCACCTACCTGCGCGCCTTGCCGAAGAACCCGAACATGATCGCCATCTACGGCCCAGCGTACGGCACGTATCTCGGCCAGATCTGGTCCGGCGAGACGAGCGTCGAAGAGGCTACAGCCGCCATGGACACCATCGTAGACGGCGAACTGGGCTAGTGCCTCGGTCCACGAAGTTTTCTTGGATTGAGTTGGAGCTCTCCTCGTGCTGCGCTACCATGGCGCGAGGAGAGCTCCGCACCTAACGAGCCATTCTTTGAGCGACGTAGTCGGCTCTACTTTGGTCATTAAGTCCGGCAATTGAGGAAGTCAAAGATCAAATACCAATCTGCACTCCCGCAAGGGCGAATTTCTCCGTAGGGCGAGAGGATGGATTCCCGCTTGCGCGGGAATGACGGCGCGTGACGCACCTCTTGTTCCTCTATGCCTTATCGCTATTTCCGCAATCTTGGCGACGGTTCTTAACAATCAAATGCGTGACAGGCCTAGGTAGTTCTGCTATGATTGAGTCTGCCTGTGCCTCATGGCATAGGCCTAGTGAGGTGTGGGATTCACGGTAAAGTCCCATTCGTGCGGCAGGTTGCTTCCCGCTGCATCGCTTGCCGAACACCTATCGGCCGGCACATTCGGGATGGTAGAAGCAAGCAAGCGGGAACGAACCAAGGACACGGTGGGCCGGCAAGCAGGCTGGGGTTTGCGGTAAACGGCACGGATGACTGTTACCGTGCCTTCTCTATCTCCAAACCTGTATTCGCGATACCGAACGAATGGAGAAGCTCACGGAAGACCCAGTGGCCTGTCCAAAGGCATACCGGTGAGTCTCGACCGATGACAAGAGCGAATAGCAATTCACGGTTGGCATGTAGAGGGTTGCCCACATAGCTCAGTCGGTAGAGCGCGATCTTGGTAAGATCGAGGTCACCGGTTCAATTCCGGTTGTGGGCTCCGGCGGTTAGAGTGCAGCGCGCAAATGAGGGAACTCGGAGGTTTCTCGAGCAGCACCTACCGTTCATGCATTCATTAGAGGCAGCGACGGGCGCAGCCCCCGATGTCTTGCGCGCACTGTAGAACATTGAGTGAAGTTTCATAAGGTTAGAGGAAGGAAACGATGGCGAAGGAGCGATTTGAACGAACCAAGCCGCACGTAAATATCGGCACGATTGGGCATATCGATCACGGCAAGACCACGCTCACCGCAGCGATCACTAAGGTGCTTGCGCTGCAGGGCGGCGCCGACTTTGCCCCCTTTGACAGCATCGATAACGCTCCCGAAGAACGCGAGCGCGGTATCACTATCGCTATCGCTCACGTCGAGTACGAGACCGTTAACCGCCATTACGCTCACGTCGACTGCCCCGGCCACGCCGATTACATCAAGAATATGATCACCGGCGCTGCGCAAATGGACGGCGCTGTCCTCGTCGTGTCCGCTCCCGACGGCCCCATGCCGCAAACTCGCGAACACGTCCTTCTCGCTCGCCAGGTCGAAGTCCCCGCCATGGTCGTCTATCTCAATAAATGCGATATGCTCGACGATGAGGAACTCCTCGAACTCGTCGAACTCGAGGTCCGTGAACTCCTCTCTAAGTACGACTTCCCTGGCGACGATGTCCCCGTCATCCGCGGCAGCGCTCTCCAAGCGCTCGAAAGCGGCAGCGACGACGCCTCCGATGACGCCTACGCCTCCATCCTCGAACTCATGGAAGCTGTAGACGACTATATCCCTACTCCTGCCCGCGCTATCGACCAGCCCTTCCTGATGCCTATCGAAGATGTCTTCAACATCAAGGGCCGCGGTACCGTCGTCACCGGCCGTATCGAACGCGGCCAGGTCAATACCGGCGAGGTCGTCGAAATCATCGGCATCCAGCGCGATATCCAATCCTCCGTCGTTACCGGCGTCGAAATGTTCCGTAAAATCTTGGACTCCGGCCAGGCGGGCGATAACGTCGGCTGCCTCCTGCGCGGCGTCGAAAGAGATAATGTCCAACGCGGCCAGGTACTCGCCGCTCCGAAGTCCATCACCCCGCACACCCTCTTCGAGGCCGAGGTCTATGTCCTCAGCCGCGATGAGGGCGGCAGGCATACTCCCTTCTTCCCTGGCTATCGTCCCCAATTCTACGTCCGTACTACCGACGTCACCGGCTCTATCGCCCTCCCCGACGGCGTAGAAATGACCATGCCCGGCGATAATATCACCATGACTATCCACCTCATCAACCCCGTCGCCCTCGAAGAAGGCGTCCGCTTCGCTATCCGCGAGGGCGGCCGTACTGTCGGCGCCGGTGTCGTGACTAAAATCCTGGAGTAGGCTTTCGCTACGCGATTAGGAGAAGTGCACGTTCATGGCACGCAAAGGACGAGAAGACCGTAGTGTGATAGCACTGGCATGTGTGGAATGCCGGCGGCGCAACTACGCCACGAGCAAGAACCGGCGGACAGTCACTGACCGCTTGGAGTTGCGCAAGTACTGCCGCTACTGCCAGAAGCATCTCGCACATCGAGAAACACGATGAGAGTACCCTGGTCCACACCAAGCCGAGGGCAGGCTTCGCGGCAGCATTCTCGCAGCCGCAAGGTAGTGCCGCCGAGCAGCCGGTTGCCGCGCTTCCTTCGGCCTTCGGTAACGTTTCTGCATGAAGCGTACGGCGAATTGAAGAAGGCGCACTGGCCCACCCGCGAGACCGCACTCAACCTTACACTCGTCGTCATTGCGGTGAGCTTGGTTACCGGCGTCTTCCTGAGCGGTGTAGACTATATCTTTGCCAAACTATTCGCACTACTCGTCCAACAGGGGACCTAAAGGACTTCAACACCATGGCATTGGAAATAGAAGACACCCAACAGCAGGCAGAGCAACCCCCCCGCTGGTACGTGGTACACACCTACTCCGGATACGAGAACAAAGTGCGCGAAAACCTGCTCAAGCGCATCGAATCCATGGACGCCAAGGACATGATCTTCGACGTGGTGGTGCCTACGCAGAAAGAGGTAGAGATCAAGCAGGGCCAGCGCCGCGACGTGGAACGCAAGCTCTTTCCCGGCTATGTGCTGGTGCGCATGCAGCAGACCGATCAATCCTGGTTTATCGTACGCAACACGCCGGGAGTAACCGGCTTCGTAAGCTCCGGCCGGGACGACCACCAACCGGTGCCGCTTGCCGATGAGGAAGTAGATAAGGTACTCAAGCGCGGTGAGGAAGAGACGCCGCAAACGCACGTGGTGCTGCGTAAGGGCGACCGCGTCAAGATTGTCGATGGGCCGTTTGCCGAGTTCTACGGTACCGTGGACGACGCCAACCAAGAGCGCGGCCGCGTGCGCGTGATGGTCTCGTTCTTCGGACGCGAAACACCGGTGGAACTGGATTTCCTGCAGGTGGAACGAATCTAGCATTCTGTGACCGTTTTGTAGTTCATTTTGTGCAAGGAATGAGAAACTAGCGTGGCAAAGAAAGTACGGGCAGTAATCAAACTTCAGGTGCCGGGAGGGAAGGCGACACCGGCCCCGCCGGTTGGCCCCGCATTGGGTCAGCACGGTGTGAACATCATGGCCTTCGTCAAGGAATTCAACGAGCGCACGGGCAGCCAAGCCGGCTACATCGTGCCGGTAGACATGACGATCTTTGAAGATCGGTCGTTCACATTCATCACCAAGACACCGCCGGCAGCCGACCTGCTGCGCCGCGCGGCCAAGGTGGATAAGGGCTCCGGTACGCCCAACACCGAGAAAGTCGGGCGGGTTACCCAGGGGCAAGTGCGCGAGATTGCAGAGATGAAAATGCCGGACCTCAACGCCAACGACGTCGAGGCGGCAATGAAGATTGTTGCGGGCACCGCCCGTAGCATGGGTTTGGAGGTAGTCACCTAAAATGGCACAGCGCAGCAAGAAATATCGGCAGGCACTGGAACGCATTGAAGAGGGACGACTCTACGATCCCCAAACTGCATTCGAAATAGCCAAAGAGACCGCAACCACCAACTTCGACGCCACGATTGAGATGCACGCCCTCCTGGGTGTCGACCCACGCCAAGCGGAACAAGCGGTGCGCGGCACTGTGGTGCTACCGGCCGGGCTCGGCAAGGCGCAACGCGTGCTCGTCTTTGCGCAAGGGGAAAAGGTGGGCGAAGCGGAAGAGGCCGGCGCCGACTTCGTCGGCGGCGCGGAGCTTGCCAAGAAGATCGAAGGCGGCTGGCTGGATTTCGACGTGGCAATCTCCGCGCCGGACATGATGAGCGCAGTGGGCCGGCTGGGACGTATCCTGGGCCCCCGCGGCCTGATGCCCAACAATCGTGCCGGCACCGTGACATTCGACATCGGCCGCGCTGTGGGTGAGGCCAAAGCCGGTCGCGTTGAGTTTCGCGTCGACCGCACGGCCAATTTGCACGTCCCCATCGGCAAGGCTTCCTTCACCGTGGAGAATCTGCTTGCAAACCTGACCGCGCTCTACTCAGGAGTCATGCAAGCCAAACCGGAGAGCACCAAAGGCACGTATGTCCGCTCCCTGCATCTGTGCGCAACGATGGGACCTTCCATCAAGCTCGATCCCGCTCAGATGCAGCAATTGCTGGCCGCCGCCTAAAGGCAAGCAGCGCCTTTTGCCGCGCCGCAGGAGAGATTTCGTTTGACAAACACACTTCTCCCCTGCTAAAAAAGAGTCTAGTTGGAAAGTCAACAATAAACACGGAGAGGTGAGGATGCCCAAGTTTCTCGTCGAGTGGAACCTTCCGCCGGAGCTAACCCGCGACAAGTATGACAATAACAAGAAGAAGTCGTTGGACATATATGCACAGTTGCCCAACTGCGAGTGGATCAGCACCTACCTTTCTGACGACATGAGCAAATGCTACTGCCTGTACGAAGCGGAGAGCGAAGAGGCTGTGCTCGAGGCGCGCGACGCGGTGAATGCCAAGGTGGACAAGATCGTCTTGGTGGATGAACTGACGGAAACGGACTACCGCGAGTAGGCGCGTCCTTTGGCCTTGCCAAAGCGTCGGTAGCGCAGGTTTGCAACCTGCGGGCGCGTCCCGAGCCACACCAGCAGGACGGTGTGGCTTTTCGTTTGATAGCAAGCATCCAATTAGAGTGAGCGCTGTATGCCTCTTGCTGAAACTTACCTACCTAAAGCTAGTGGATTCCGGTATTACCATGGCTTGGCGCAGGCCACATAAGAGGGACGAAAATGGCGGCCGGCTTCCTGATCGTCATTCCGGCTTGCGCCGGAATCCAGGGTGTGCGCGACGCAGATGGATTCCCGCTTTCGCGGGAATGACGGAAGCAGGCGCGGGCTATTTTCATGGTAATGACGGGGCGTAGACGCAGGTTGCAAACCTGCGCTACCGGAGCGAAACCGCCTAGACCATCTATTTTCATAGCAATTACCGCAGCTATCGGGTTACTTCAACAAGAGGAGAAAGAGTCGGCAATCAAAGCATATGGCCTAAAGAAGCGTGTGCCACGTTGAAGACCAAGCGTCGCATGAACACGCCCATGCTTCTCACGCTGAGCCTGGGGCACGTGATGGCCGATATCTATGGCGGTATGCTGCCCGCCATGCTCCCTATCTTTGTTAGCACGTTCGGCCTCTCCTATTTCGCCGTGGCGCTCGTATCGGCGTCGCACAGCTTTTCCGCTAGCGCAATCCAGCCGATCTTGGGCTATGTGAGTGACCGCTTCAATGGAAAGCTGGTGCTGCCCCTCTCACCGCTTGTTGCCGCCTTGGGCGTCACTATCGCCACGCAGGCGCCGCTTTACGGGCTTGTGCTTATCGCGGTCGCCATCGGCGGCTTGGGCATCGCTGCCTACCACCCCGAAGGGTATAAAGCAGCCGGCTACTACAGCGGGGACCGGCAAAGCACCGGGACCTCTATCTTCTCGGTCGGCGGCAACTTAGGCGTCGCCGCGGGACCCGTGGTGGTCGCCGTGCTCTACGCCTGGCAGGCGCAACGCGGACTCATACTGTTGGTGGTACCGGGCGTCATAATGGCGCTCGTGCTTTGGCGGCTCCTGCCGCGAATCGAGACTGGCGCAGAGGTAGCGCCGCCGGACCTCAAAGCAGCCCTTCTCGATATACGGCCGGTACTGACACCCTTTGTCCTCCTGCTGGTCATCGTCATTCTCCGCTCCTTCTTCTGGGTAAGTCTCAGTACCTTCATTCCGCTCTATGCCGTAGCAGAACTGGGAATGACCGTACCGGAAGCGGCAGCGGGACTACTGCCCTTTCTACTCTTCAGCGGCGCAATCGGCACGCTCGTGGGGGGTTACGTGGCCGACCGCACGAGCAAAGAGGGCCTGCTCCTCTGGTCGCTCGCGCCGGTACCGCTGTTCGTTTACATATTCTTGCACACCAGCGGATTTTGGCTGCCCCTCATGCTGGTTTTCATTGGCGGTTTTACCGTTTCCACATTCGCCGTCACCGTGGTCATGAGCCATGAGCTCCTGCCGAAGCAGCGAGCGATGGCATCGGGCATGATGGTAGGTTTCGCTTGGGGAATCAGCGGCATGGGCACACCGTTTGTCGGGCTCTTCGCGGATAGCTTCGGGCTGCCCGCCGCGTTCACCGTACTCATGCTGTCACCGGTGCTGCCAGTTGCCCTGTCCATCCTCTACCTCAGGCTCATGCGGCAGGGCGGCAAGTACCGCGCGCGCATGGCGGTCCGTTCATCGCCGACTGCGTAGGCCGCGCAGCAAGTCCCGAAACCCCATGCCGGGTGATTGAATCGCCACTCAGATTCGCGCTTACGGCCGCCGTGCCTAGTGACGACGTGCCCTCATCCTCGTATAATGAGAACTAACTCCTGCAACCACGAAAGCGTCCATCGCACACCACACAGGCGCTAGCGTTCTTGCTCACTGTTAGCGCACAAGACCCACCATGATTCTCCTGCACGATGTTTCCAAGATCTATGCAAACGGTATCCACGCGCTTAAGAACATCGATCTAGAGATTGCGCAGCAAGAGTTTGTCTTCCTCGTTGGCGTAAGTGGCGCTGGCAAGTCTACGCTCGTGCGATTGCTCATCCGTGAAGAGCTTCCCACTTCGGGACAGATTATTGTCGCCGGACACAACGTGCTCCAATTGTCCAAGCGTCACCTTCCCCTTTTTCGCCGTAAGGTGAGCATGATCTTCCAAGACTTCCGCTTGCTACCGAATAAGACTGTGGCCGAGAACGTGGCGATGGCGCTCCGCGTGGCCAATCGTTCGCGCGGAGACATTGAGAGACTCGTGCCGGAGACTCTGGCCTTGGTCGGCTTAACGCAGTTTGCCGAGACATTCCCTCTTACTCTGTCGGGTGGCGAGCAGCAGCGGGTTGCCATTGCCCGCGCGGTAATTCGCAAACCCGATTTGCTCATTGCCGATGAACCTACCGGCAACCTGGACCCCGTGACCTCAGCCGAAATCGTGGATCTACTGGTGCGCATTAACGGGCTGGGGACTACCGTAGTCATGGCCACCCACGACAAAGAGATGGTCAATCGCGCGCGCCGCCGGGTAGTCGAGCTGGTCCGGGGGGAGATAGCGCGAGACGAATTAAGGGGCACCTATCAATATGGCCGGACCTAGCTACCTTACCACAATGTCCGGCAGTGCGATCGTGAACGCCTGGCGCCATCGCACCATGACGGTGATCACGGTGCTGATCGTCTCGCTCATGATCACGACACTTGGCATGTTCCTCATCGTGGAGAACGCGCTATCGGTCATGATTGCCAGTATGGAGGAGCGGGTGAACCTCATCATTGACCTCGTGGACGACGCTCCACCGTCGGACGTACTCGCATTGCGGCAGCAATTGCTCGACGATCCTCGTGTCATAGACGTGGGGTACATTACCCCGGAAGAGGCATTGGAACGCCTGCGGGCGCACTTTAAGGACGAACCGGACCTCTTGCTACCGCTGATAAGCAATCGCAATCCCTTACCCGCCAGCCTCGAAGTGCGCTCAGACGATCCTAACCACCTCCTGTCTCTTGCCAGTTTGCTTGCGGTCAATCCAATTGTGAAAGAAGTGACAATTCCTAAAGACGTGCTCGATAATGTCATTCGGATTGTGCAAGTTATACGCTTCCTCGGCTATACGCTCGGAGCCGGCTTGGCCTTGGTTGCCTTGTTTGTAATTGGGAGCACTATCCGGCTGACGGTCTATGCGCGGCGAGGGGAGATCGAAGTGCTACGGCTCATGGGCGCTTCCGACCACTTCATTCGCTGGCCGTTCTTGTTGGAGGGCGTGTTTTTCGGGCTGGTTGGCGCTCTGTTCTCTTCTTTAGTGGTCGGAGTGGCGTACCTATGGGTACACGAGCTGCTCCAGCAGTTGATTAGCTTCTTTCCGGTGTCACTTGACACTACGTACCTTCTTCGTCTATTCTTAACCTTGACTCTCTTTGGTATCCTTATTGGTGGCTTTGGGAGTTACCTCGCTGTTCGCCGGTTCCTCACCATCTAAGTGCGCAGCCTGCCGCGTCCCTGTAACCTAATAAACCCACGCCTCGTTCACCAACACTAACCGGATTCTCATGATTGTTTTGCGCAACGTCTCCAAAGTCTACGACTTTCGCGTCACCGCGCTCGACGATGTTACACTGAGCGTTCCGAAAGGTGACTTCGTCTTTCTCGTCGGCCATAACGGTGCCGGGAAGACCACTTTGCTTAGCTTGTTGGTGCGTGCCGATCAGGCCTCATCGGGCGTGGTGCTCGTCGGCGGCCAAGACCTTGCGCTGATGAAGGAATCTGAGATACCCTTATTGCGGCGGCGATTTGGCATTGTCTTTCAAGACCTCAAGCTTTTTCCAGGTAAAACCGTGGCGGAAAACGTGGCGCTGGCTCTGCAAATTCAGGGTTGCGCGGGAAAGCGCGCCCGAACCAGCGCGGCAGATGCGCTTGAATTGGTGGGACTCCAGCACAGAGCTTCCTTCCTCCCCGGTCAGATTTCCGGCGGAGAGCAGCGCAAAGCCGCGATAGCGCGCGCCATTGTGCATCGTCCCGATATCTTCATCGCCGATGAGCCAACGGCCAGCCTTTCACCCGATGTGGCATGGGAAATCACCTCCCTCCTGATGGAAATCAACCAGCTCGGCATCACGACAATCGTGGCAACGCACGATCGCGACGTAGTTGATGGATTCTCACGTCGTGTGGTAGCTTTGGATAACGGTCGCATCGTGCGTGACGTGCAGATCGGCAAGTTCCAGGAGAACTGAATTAATGCGACGGCGGACTGTACTTGGGTCATTGCTTGCTTTGCTGGCAGCGGCCCCTAAAGCTATATTCGCCGCGGAGGATTCGGGTAATTCCCTTGGCAGCGATTTCCTGGAACATCTGGAAGAAGAGCTGCAGCAGAATGAACAGAATCTGCAGCAGCTAAAGAGCAGGCAGGAGCAGTCCCAGCAGGAAGTGGTGCGCACTCAGCGGGTGCACTCCGCCGCCGCCGCCGATCTACAGCAAGTTGAAAACAGGCTGTATGCCAAGGTAGAGGAAGTCAATGCGACACAATTCCAGATCGACCGGCTCCAAGTTGAAATCCACAGCCTAACACAGGATATTACCCTGCAAGAGGCCATTCTCACGGATGAGCAGGAGATTGCCCGCGGCCGGTTGCAGGCGCTCTACAAGCTAAGCCGTGTCTCCCCTCTCGAGTACATTTTCACTGCGTCCAGCTTTTCGGACGCGCTCAATCGTATCACCATCTTCCAGCGCATCTTGGGTGACGACGTCCGCCACATTCGCGCCACGCAGGAGCGTAAAGCGGAGTTGGACACCAAGCGCGCCGCACTCGTGCAAAAGCATGCGGAAATAGATCTGTTGCGGGTGCAGCGCGAAAACCAACAATTGCAGCTCGTGAATCTCAAGTCCGAGCGAGAGAATCTGCTCGCGAGCGCCGAGCAGCGCGCGGCGAACGCATCTTGGCAAAACGCGTCGCTGCAAGAAGAGATTAATCGCAGAGAAGCAGAGAATTTAGCCATTCAGGCCGAAATCGAAGCGACGGAGAAACGTCTGCAATCAGGGTTATTAGTGCTTCCGGAAGAGGCGCCGGACGATTGGCTCCGCCCGGCAGGCGGGTACATCAGCGCCGCCTATGGCGTGCGCACGTGGTTGCAGAGCTTCCACACGGGCATAGATTACGCGGTCAGTCGCCTGTCGCCCGTCCTCGCCAGTCAGGCAGGTCAGGTCATCAAGGCTGAATACGCCATTACGGGCAACCCCTGGAGTTCCTACGGTATGATGGTCATCGTCCAACATAGCTGGCGCGAAGCGTCGGTCTACGCGCACCTCGACGATTCGCGAGCGTTGCCGGTGAAGGTGGGCGATTCCGTGTATAAAGGTCAAACCATCGGCTTCATCGGCATGACCGGCTTCACTAGCGGCCCTCACCTCCACTTCGAGATTCGGTTGGATAAAGTCCCGAAAGACCCGAACTATTGGTTGCGCTAGTTGACGCTGAAGTCGCATAGAACCCACCACAAAGGCTGACAGAACGGCAGTAGTGCGGTGGGTGTGCTCGCACCCGTAGACCCAATCTCCTCAAGCCGCTAACTAAGTGCATAGATGCGCGGATGCTAACAGGCTCCGCGTATTTTTGCGCCCCTTTCCGATCACGCGCGCGCGGGCTCGGTGGTAAAGTCAAAAGACTGGTAGAGCAGTCGCACGTTAAGGATTCGTTGCCTTGGCATCACTGAATTCGGCACGACGGCGCAGGCGCCTCCGGCGGCGCACACAAGCGCCCTCCGCGTCGAGATTCCTGCTCATTGTAGCGGGGGTCTTACTTGGCCTTATACTCTTCGTCACCCTTTCCGTTGGCGCCGTAACCGGGGGCGTCTACACGTATCTCACGAGTGACTTGCCCGATATAGAAGATCTCTTTGACTTTCCTGTTTCTGAGAGCAGCAAAATCTACGATCGGAATGGTGTCCTGCTCTACACCATAAACAATCCGACGGAGGGGCAGCGCACCATACTCTCCTTCGACGAGATTCCGAGCGTAATGAAGCTGGCCATCATCGCCGCCGAAGACCGTGGCTTTTACTCCAATCCGGGGTTCGATCTGCGCGGTATCGCCCGCGCCGTGCTCGGCGTGGTGACGGGCCGCTACGCGGGTGGCGGCAGCACGATCACGCAGCAACTTGCACGTGCCGTTTTTCTTACACCTGATTTCAACGTGGAGCGCAAGCTGAAGGAGATCATCCTGGCTTACAGGATCTCGCAGCGATACAGTAAAGATGAGACCCTCGCTCTCTATTTAAACCTAATCGCCTTTGGCAACCTGGCATACGGTATCGAGGCCGCAGCCAACGTCTACTTCGATAAACCGGCGCAAGAACTAACGTTGGCGGAGGCCGCAATGCTCGCCGGCATCGTGCAGGCTCCCAGCGCCCTAAACCCGTTCGTAAACAAGGAAGGCGCCCGCGAACGACAGCTCTACGTGCTGAACCAAATGGTCGAGAACGGCTTCATTACGGAGGCACAAGCCGCGGAGACCTACGCTAACGAGCCCGCATATAGTCAGCGCAGCCAACCTCTGCTCGCGCCCCACTTCGTCCACTACGTGCGCAAGCTGCTGGAGGAACGGTACGGCGCCGAACGACTCTACAGTGGCGGCCTGCACGTCACTACGACACTCGATCTCGACTTGCAGGGCTTGGCTGAACGCGTCGCGCGGGAGCAGATCACAAGGCTCGTCGCGCACGATGCCAGCAATGCCGCCCTCATCGCCCTTGACCCCAAGACCGGCGTAATCTTGGCCATGCTTGGCAGCGTGGACTACGGCGACCAGTCCATCGACGGCGAGGTGAACGTCACAACGTCGCTGCGGCAGCCCGGATCGGCAATTAAACCGCTCTTCTACGCGGCGGCATTCGAAAAAGGCTGGACGCCTGCAACCTTGATCTGGGACGTGCCGTTCACTCTCGAAATTCCAGGATCCCCAGTCTACGCGCCCAAGAACTACGACAAAAAGTTTCACGGTCCGGCGCCGGTGCGCGCGGCGTTGGCAAACTCCTACAATATTCCGGCGGTGAAAGTGGTACTGGACGTGGGAGTGAACAACGGCATTGCCATGGCGCGGCGGTTTGGTATTACATCATTTGCCGATGAGACCTATTACGGCCCGGCGGTCGTGCTCGGCGGCGCCGAAGTGCAACTTCTGGAATTAGCTAGCGCATATAGTGTTTTTGCCACCAACGGACTCTACCGCCCGCCTGAAGCCATCCTGAAAGTGACCGATTCCGCAGGCAACATGCTGTACGAATATAACATCCCAGACGGCATCCAACGACTGAGCCCGCAAATATCTTTCCTGATCACCAGCATCCTCTCGGATAACGAAGCCCGCATTCCGTTGTTCGGCGAAGAAAGTTACCTACGGCTCGAGAGAACGGCAGCCGCCAAGACCGGCACCACGGACAATTCGAAAGACAATTGGACATTCGGCTACACGCCAAACCTTGTCACCGGGGTGTGGGTTGGGAACTCAGACGGTCGCCCTATGAAGGAGACGACCGGTCTTTCCGGCGCGGCTCCGATATGGAACGCCTTCATGAAGGAAGCCCTAAAGTCCTTACCGGAAGAGGAGTTTGAGCGACCGGCCGGCTTGGTCCAGGTAGAAATATGCCGCGCCACCGGCATGGTGGCAACACCCTACTGCGACGAAACACGCGATCAGGAAGCGCTGGCGACCCTCTGCTCCCTGGTATCCGGCTACCAAGCTATTCCATACTGTGGCGGCACGTACTTGGAGTACTTCATCTCCGGCACAGAACCGACTGAAGAAGACACATTCTTCGTACCGAAGTTGATTCATAGAGAAACAGGACAACTCGCCTCACCGCAAACGCCAAGCGACCAAGTGGAAGAGAGAGTATTCTTTGAGGTGCCGCTGGATGTACAGGACTGGGCCCAGCAGGAAGGAATACCGCAACCGCCGACCGAGGTGCATATACCTGCACCCGTGGCGCCGCTGGCAATTTCCTGGCCGCAACCGGATCGCCCCGTGAGGCGCCTCTTGGAGATTAGAGGCAATGTCAACATTCCGAATCTCACCTGGTACCGCGTGGAGTATGGTGAAGGTCTCGAACCGACGCGCTGGGTGAAGATCAATGAGCCACAGACAAGCCCGGTAGTCAACGAAGTGCTGATGGCATGGGACACCCTGCCTTTCAATGGCATTTACACGATCCGCGTGATTGCCAGAGATACCAGCGGCCAGGAGCAGACAGTGACCGTGCCGGTCACGATCGATAACGTGGACCCACACGTAGAATTAATCTCGCCGCGGGAAGACGGCACGTTCCCGCTCGGTCCTATACTCATCAGAGCCAACGCAACCGACGACCGGGCGCTTGACGCCGTAGCCTTCTTCATCGACGGCGAACCGATTGCTCAGCGCCGCAGCCCACCGTTCGAGGTTTCGTGGGACCCACGTGGGGCCGCAGGCAACCACACCCTTTTCGTCGTTGCTTTCGACAAGGCGGGCAACCAAACTACAACACAACAACTGAACCTGACCCTACAATAATTCAATCAAGCCGGGACGCGAAGAAGGAAAACGCGGCAATCAACTGCAACGGTGTACGAAAAAAGTAGCTTGGCATAGCCATGCGAGGACGATGGAAAACGCGCCAGCCTGAGGCGCGCATTAACCAAGACTAGTGCTCCCGAGGAAGGACCGAAAGCGCAATGAGCAGCAACGATCTACCCCTACGGTACGGCGTGAACCCGCATCAGACCCCGGCGCGTGCATTGCGCGGTGAAGGCAGCAACCCCCTGCCCTTCACCGTGCTCAATGGCGCGCCCGGGTACATCAACCTGCTGGATGCGCTCAACGCTTGGCAACTGGTCAAAGAACTCCGCGACACTCTGGAGTTGCCGGCGGCTGCCTCGTTCAAGCACGTCAGCCCGGCCGGCGCCGCCGTGGGTGTACCGCTCAGTGAGCCCCTGCGCCAAGCCTATGCAGTGGGCAAGATTGCGCTTACGCCGCTTGCAACGGCCTATGCGCGCGCGCGCGGCGTCGATAGCATCTCTTCGTTTGGCGACATGGCCGCGCTCAGCGACGTGGTGGACGTGCCGACCGCGCAGTTGCTCCGCCGTGAGGTATCCGACGGCGTGATCGCTCCCGGCTACGAACCGGAGGCCCTCAAAATACTCCGACGCAAGAAGGGCGGCGGCTACCTGGTGCTCCAAATCGATCCGGACTACGCGCCGCCCATGCTCGAACGGCGCGAGGTCTTCGGCATCACGTTCGAGCAGCGCCGCAATGACCGCATACCGGGCCCGGAACTGTTTCAAGAGATCGTAACCGCTGAGACGGCGTTGCCGGCTGCGGCGGTACGCGACCTGCTGTTGGCCACACTCGCAGTGAAGTACACCCAATCGAACTCCGTCTGCCTCGCTCGCGACGGACAGGTCATCGGCTTGGGCGCGGGACAGCAGTCGCGCATTCACTGCACGCGGCTCGCCGCTGCCAAGGCAGACCTCTGGTATCTCCGCCAGCATCCGACCGTGCTGGGGCTTGCCCTCCAACCGAAACTGTCGCGCGCCGAGAGGAACAACGCTATCGACCGCTTTCTCTTGGAGGAACTCACTCCAGCCGAAACGCAGGCTTGGCTCCAGGCGTTCACTACACCGCCCGACCGTCTTGCGGCAAAGGAGAAGCGCCGGTGGCTGGATACGTTGCAGGACGTTGCGCTGAGCTCGGATGCATTCTTCCCGTTCCGCGACAACATCGACCGCGCCTCGCGCAGCGGCGTGCGCTACGTGGTGCAGACCGGCGGCTCCAATCGCGATGATGAGGTGATCGACGCAGCGAACGACTACGGTATGGTCATGGCGTTTGCCAACCTGCGGCTGTTCCACCATTGATTGGTCAACGCAAGGGTTTTTAAACATGCGGTGCTGTCCGGCCGATGCCGTACGTGGTTCGACAGAGCCTGCGCTGCGCCTGCCGAAGTGCTCAACACGAACGGGCGGACAGCCATTGTGCTTGGTGCCAGCAAGGCTCAGGCTGAAACGTTGAATCTAGCCTCAGCGGCTAAGCAATTATCCCTGAACTCATCCGATTTACGCAGGTTACAAACCTGCGCTACCGGAGATTGCAGCATATGATGTGGACCGCATTCTTCACCTCGATGGTTGAAGTGTGGATTCTATTCGCCTCCCGCTGGCGTCCACCCCAGGCCCCAGCTATCGGAAAACACGAAGGCACTAAGCGGCTTGCGTTCGCGGGGTTGGCGTTCCGTGCCTTCGTCTCTTCCTTCAATTCCTCCGGATCACCCGGATAACCCACCGCAATTGCGGTGAGCGCTTCGTAGCCCGCCGGAATACCGAAAGTCTCGCGTGCTTTCTCCGGAAAGAATCCGGCCATTTGGTGTGCAACCAGCCCTAACGCCACCGCTTGGAGAACGAGATTCTCATTGGCCAGACCCACGTCGTGAAAAGCGTGGCGGTTGGGCCCGCGCTCCGGCGACATGGATAGCTGCGCTACCGCAATGATCAGCACCGGCGCGTGCTGCGCCCACCGGATATTCTGGGGGCGCAAGCAATTCAGGAGCCGCGCGAACGCCGCCTCATCGTCTTTGGTGGCAACGATGTAGTGCCAGGGCTGTCCATTGAAGGATGACGGCGCCCAGCGCGCAGCCTCGAAGAGGCTCGCGAGCTTCTCTGCCTCCACCGGACGCGCCGCAAAGGCCCGCGGACTCCAGCGCCGCCGGATCAGATCATGAATTGGATGGTCTGTATTGGCCGGTTTCTCCATGAAATAGGTACCTCGTGTGCTTACTCTTGGGTCGGAGTGTTTTCACCATACCCTACCCGGTATTCGTCTGCCCTCAGCACATAGATTGATCGCGCTGCCAAGCATTGCTCCCTATGCCCAAGATGTCCTGGCAATCGCAGAAGTGTACTCTTTCATGATTGCCAAGTTAGTTGCGCAGTTGCAGCGCACCAACCCATGTACAGGCGAAGGGCGCTTTGTCCCGATTGGGGGATTCTCCCCGTGGACCCAGGAGTACGAGGCTAGCATGCCAATTGGCGCTCAGATTTGATGGCACATGTGAATGAGCGGTGATTCGTAGTAGGTCGCCGCGCTGATACTTGCCAGCACCGTGCCGTCGCTCTGTTCCACAAACCAGATGACGTACGGAATGTGGAGGTCTCCCGCAAAACCCACCTCCCATACCGGATTCTGCGACCGGATCGAATACGCCGAGGTCAAGCGCGCATCGAAGCTGCCTCCAGCAAAGTCTGCCTCCAAGCGATCACTCGCTGTCCGACAAGAAGTGATCTGGAACAGATGCGCATGCACCGCGGCGACCGCTGCCTCTTCGGTGTCGACCGGTTTGCCGGCTGCGGCACCCATACCAGCTTGACGCTCCACTTCGGCCGCCGGGGTATCCCCAACACCGCCGCACGCAACGAGAAGCCAGATAATCAACAGACCGCAAAGTGCGCGAGTATGGTGCTGGATCAAGTAATGCATGGCAACTCTCCGGTGCCTCCCCTTCTTCTAATATTGTAATACGGCATTGGGCTGGGGGGGGGTCTCGTACTTTCGCTGGCGGCCGCTTTGCCATTAGGGCTAGGACCAGAGGGAGCGTCTAGCGGCAACCGCATCCTGGTAGCGCAGGTTTGGAACCTGCGTCCACCCGGGCCAGGGACAGTCAGCCAATGCTTGCTTCCTCAGCCAAGCGATACAGTTCCGAGCTCTACAGTTCTCGTATCTTGCGCCGGATTACCGGCGCCAGCGGCTTCCTTACACAGCAAAGCCGGCAGGATATATTGGCAGCGCTTAGCCCCTTGCCAAAGCACAGGACAAAACTCCGTATGACTTGACATGACACTGGTCGGCAGAGAGTTTGAGCATAGCATCACAAGTCCTAGCACACTGAATAGGAATGAGCAGCCAATGGACGCAGAGAGAACGTGTTGGGTGTGGGGCTCCGCGTCTTGGGCGTTCTGAGAGCGCACCCCAGTCTTCGCGGACAACTGGGGGCTTGCCTAAAGTACTCCGGTTGTATTACTTTGGGAGCAAATAGGCAGAAGGTGCCAAGGCTCACGGTCTTGGTAGCAATTGAAGTCATTTATACAAGCGGTTCGATCTTGAAGGCAGGGGGAATTAGGCAATGGCCAGCCTGACGCAAGCGCAACTCGATCAACTTGATGAACAAGGATACGTGGTCGTGAAAGACGTCCTCGATCCGCAACAAGACCTGGCGCCGGTAATGGCGGAATACGGCGAGGTGTTAGATGGCATCGCCCGCGATCTCTACGCCGAAGGGGTGCTCGCCTCGACGTACGCCGACCTGCCGTTCGACAAGCGGCTCATCCAAGTCTGCGACGAAAGCCGCCAGCTCTTCACCCAGCCTTTCGACATCTCGCTGCCGCAGAGTGCCGAGCGCGCCGACGCGCCCATGCACACGGGCCCGGCCGTCTTCAATCTGCTCATCAACGCACGCCTGCTCAATTGCGTCGAGAGCATAATGGGCCCGGAAATCCTTTCCAACCCGATACAGCACGTGCGGATGAAGTTACCGCGCCGCGCGGTGCACACGGAGGGGAGGAACGGCCTCGCCCAACCAACGCCCTGGCACCAGGACAACGGCGTGGTGGTGGAAGAGGCGGACGAGACCGAGATGCTCACGGTGTGGCTGGCTTTGAACGACGCCACCGTCGAGAATAGCTGCATGAACGTGGTGCCCTACTCGCACCGGGACGACATGGCCGTACATTGCCCGGGCGTTGGTGGCCTCAGTATTCCGGAAAAGCTTGTGGACCTGGCGCATGCCGTGCCGCTGCCCATGCAGGCCGGCAGCGTGCTTTTCATGCACCGCAGGACCATGCACTGCTCCTACGACAATACAACCCAGGACGAGGTGCGCTGGAGTTTCGATCTACGCTACCAGCCTATCGGTCAACCCACCGGTCGCCCGCTGTTTCCTGATTTTGTGGCCCGCAGCCGCGCCAATGCTGATTCGGAACTGCGCGATGCCGACACGTGGGCTCAGCTTTGGGAAGATGTGCGCCCTAGACTGGCCGATTCCTCAAGAAAGAACTTCAACCGTTGGTCTGCCGACCATCCGGTCTGCGCGTAACGGACCTGACGATTTGGGAGACTCGAAGCCGCCCCGAGTGGCTGGAGCCTAGGCTTCTTCACTTCCCGTGGCGCGGGGGGCTTGTTCCCCGCTCCCAACAGTTACTTGGGGGCTTGCCTAAAGTGCTCTGGATGTATTATTTTGGTACAAGACAGATAGAAGAGTGCGAAGAGCAACGGATTTGGCACCTACCGCAAGTTCATACGGTTCACTGTGCAAGACTAGGAGCAGCAAGAAATGGCCGGCTTGACGCAAGCGCAACTCGATCATCTTGATGACCAAGGGTACGTGGTCGTAGACGACGTTCTCGACCCGGAGGAAGACCTGGCGCCGGTGATGGCGGAGTACGGCGACGTGTTGGATGGCATCGCCCACGATCTCTTCGCGGAGGGTGTCCTTTCCTCGACGTATGCCGACCTGTCGTTTGCGCAGCGCCTGATTCAAGTATGTGATGAGAGCGGCCAAATCTTCACCCAGGCATTCGACATCTCACTGCCGCAGAAAGCCGAGGGAGCCGATGCGCCAATGCACACGGGCGAGGCCGTCTTCAATCTGCTCGTGAACTCTCGTCTGCTAGACTGTGCGGAGAGCATTATCGGGCCTGAGATTCTCTCCAACCCCGTACAGCACGTCCGCATGAAGCTGCCGCGTCACGTCGTCCACGTGAAGAATCCTTCTAACCTCGCCGTAGCCGTGCCCTGGCACCAAGACAACGGCGTGGTGGTGGAAGAGGCGGACGAGACCGAGATGCTGACGGTGTGGCTGCCCTTGAACGATGCCACCATCGAGAATAGCTGCATGTACGTCGTGCCCTACTCGCACCGGGAGGATGAACTCGCAGTACACTGCCCGGGCGTCGGCGGCGTCTGGATACCGGAAAAGCTTGTGGACATTGCGAACGCCGTGCCGCTGCCCATGCAGGCGGGAAGCATTCTGCTCATGCACAGCAAGACCATGCACTGCTCTTACGACAATAAGACCCAGGACGAGGTGCGCTGGAGCTTCGACCTGCGCTACCAGCCGATCGGTCAACCCACCGGTCGCCCAGTCTTCCCCGGGTTCGCGGCCCGCAGCCGCGCCAATCCTGAGTCGGAACTCCGCGATTCCACAACGTGGACCCAAATGTGGGATGATGCCCGCCCTAAACTGGCCGCCTCCTCTACCGAGAACTTCAACCGCTGGTCCGCCGATCATCCGGTGTGCGCGTAACAAGCACAACAATTCGGTAGACTTGAAACCGCTATAATTGGCGGCGCGGGTAGTCGTTCTCTTCTCACTGTAGCGCGGGGGCTTGTCCCCCGCTCTGGGCGCGACCGACGCTGCGCACGAAGATGGATTCCCGCTTGTGCGGGAATGACGGCATTGGATACACGTGATTCTTGGCATTCACGCCACCCCAAAATGCCTACTCCGCATCTGTAGCGCGGGGGCTTCTCCCCCGCTCCGGACCCGGACGCAAATCACGCGGCGCATAGAAGATGGATTTCCGCTTTCGCGGAAGTGACGGGCTTGTGCACACGGTTAGGAATGATGGCATCGGGCGCATCCGTCTGTCGGATCTCATCACCATTATTAGCGCGCACTCCGCAAGCGCATACGCCGTGCGTTTCCCGGTGCCTCGTCCCCGGCTCTGCGAAATCCTCATGCGGCCAAAGACTTTGGATTCCGGGTCTGGGAAGCCATAGTATACACTTTGGGTAGCAGAATCATCCCCTCTCCCCGTGAGAGAGGGCTAGGGTGAGGGCAACAACAGCTTTCCGTGTCCTCTTCCTCCATGTACACCACGCTACGGGAGTAATACGCAATGAAGATCACGTCCGTCGAGACCTTTGCCGCGCCGATCGCATCGCGCGACGTACTTATAGTGAAAATAAACACCTCCGAAGGCATCAGCGGCATTGGCGAAGCGTATCCGGTGGGGCCGAACCAGGCAGTGGCGGCCGCGATTAGTGATTTCGCCGACTGGATCGTGGGCAAAGATCCCCGCGACATCAACGGCATTTGGTACCACATGTACCTGCACTCGCGCTTTCCGGGCGGCTCGGTGATCAACGCCGCTATTAGCGGCATCGACCATGCCCTATGGGACATCAGCGGCAAGGCGGCCGGGCAGCCGGTGTACCGCATGCTCGGCGGCAAGTGCCGCGACCGCATTCGCGTGTACCAGGGTTGCGGCGGGGCGACGCCGGAAGCCTGCGCGGAAAGTGCAAAAGCGCTCGTAGAAAAATACGGCTATACGGCGCTCAAGATGGCGCCGCATCCGCCGAACGCGAGCCAGATGTCTTGGAATGCCGTGGTGGCTGCGGCCGGTGATCGCATCGCGGCAGTGCGGGAAGCCGTGGGCCCGGACGTGGACATCGGGCTCGATCCCCACGCCCGCATTTTCGAGCCGGCCCGCGCCCTGGAGATGGCGGCAGCAGTCGCGCCTTCCCAGCCGTTCTTCTTCGAGGAGCCGCTGCGCCCTGAGAACATCGATGCCCTCGCCTGGTTCGCGCAGAAGTCGCCGGTGCCCGTTGCCACGGGCGAGATGCTCTACACGTCTTTCGGCTTTCGGGAGCTATTGGAAAAGCAAGCCGCGACCATCATCCAGCCGGATATCTGCGTCTGCGGCGGCCTGACCGAGATGCGCAAGATCGCCGCGCTCGCCGAAGCGCACTACGTCAAAGTTGCGCCGCACAACCCGCTGGGTCCGGTAGCGACTGCGGTAAACGTCCACTTTGCCGCGGCCACCCACAACTTCATCATCCTGGAGTACCACGCCGACGACGAGTCGCCGCGCCGCGACATGCTAGAGGAGCCGGTCAAACTCACGGATGGCTACCTAGAGATTCCCGAAACTCCCGGCTGGGGCATCACCCTGAATGAGGACTTCGTACGCGACCGGCCCATCCGCTCCTGGCACCGCCCGTTCGACGTGAATCCCGACGGTTCCACGGCGTTCATCTAGGCCGGGCGCACAGTTTTGGGGGAGGACCATCCATTAATACGTCGCGCGGCCGCCGCTGAGATCGAAGACGGCGCCGGTGCTAAACGAGCACTCAGCCGACGCCAGCCAGGCCGCCAGCGCCGCTACCTCGGCAATCTCGCCGCTGCGCTTCATGGGAATGCGCGCCAGCAGCATGTCCATCTGCGCCGCCGTGGTCTGCTCCCAAATCGGGGTACGGACGACCGCCGGGGTAATACAGTTTACGCGGATGCCGGTCTCCGCCAGTTCCTTGCCGAGTGATTTTGTAAGGCCGATAACGGCGGCTTTGGTTGCGGAGTAGGGCACCATGTTGGGGTTGCCCTCTTTACCCGCAATCGACGCCATGTTCACGATGCGGCCGTAGTCCCGGGCGAGCATGTGGGGAATCGCCTGCTGGCAGAAGAGATACGTACCGCGCAGATTCACCCCATAGACGCGGTCCAACTCGCTCACCGGCAGTTCCCACAGCGGCGCCGTTTGGCCGATGATGCCGGTGTTGTTTACGAGTATGTCGATGCGGCCCCACGCCGCCATAGCCTGCGCCACGGCGCGCTGACTCGTCGACTCCTCTGCCGTGTCGCCGCAAACAGCCAGCGCGGTTATTCCCTGCATGGTGAGCGCAGCAACCGCCTCATCCGCTGTGGCACCGTCAATGTCAGTGATGAGCACCTTTGCCCCTTCGCTCCCAAGCCGCTCCGCAATGCCCAAGCCAATGCCGCTGCCGGCGCCGGTCACAATCGCTACTTGATCTTCAAATCGCCCCACGTGCTTATTCCTTCCTGTAATCCCCTACCTTGACCTCGCCACAGTCCGCCCGATTCGCCACACCCCTTCTGTGTCGTCTCCCCGTTCAATATTGTAGCGAAGGCGAGCACGGCATTCCCATTCCCACCAATGTCTTTGACTCAAAGGCATAATTAGTCAATAGGGCGTCTCTTCACCAAGCGGGGAAATTCACAAGACACGGTGTGCCGAAACGTCCGTTCATGCTGACACCGCTTCACCAAGTTCCCACTGGACCGCTCGTGCCGAGGCCGCTACGCCAAGATTCCGCTAGTCCGTTCGTGCTGAAACTGCTTCACCAAGTTCCCGCTAGCCCGTTCGTGCTGAAACCACTTCACCAAGTTACCACTGGACCGTTCGCGCTGAGGCCGCTGCGCTAGGCTTCCGCTAGTCCGTTCGTGCTGAGCCTGTCGAAGCATGTACGGACGGCTTGTCCACTCGTCGCATTCGAGTAACGTATAACGCGGCACCAAACTTGCAACCAGCGTACACCGCATGGCCGACGTACGAGCCGTCGTACGTGACTGCATGTCATGGCCGCAGGTTTCAAACCTGCGCTACCGGAAAGAGCGGGCATCGCAGTGTTCGGTTCCTTGTCGCCGCGGACAATGTGAGGGAACTAGCATGCCGCTCTGCCTGTCGCTCTTGATGGCAAGGTACTGAGGGCTCTCGTGGGACGGACAACTGCAGAGCACGGCGCCCCGCCAACGGTTGACGCGAGTCAGAGCCGCTTAGTACCATGAAATTGGTCGCGCATGCGGCGACCGCCTTGGGGAATCGTCTAATGGTAGGACAGTGGATTCTGGATCCATAAGTCCAGGTTCGAATCCTGGTTCCCCAGCCATTTCCCTGATCGCCTCGTGACTTCTGCAAAAGAGGATTAGCTTTGCCGCCCAAAGTTCGCGAGTTGATCGCTGACTTGGAACGAGCAGGGTTTGTAAATCGAGGTGGACGTGGGAGCCATCGAAACTTTGTGCATCGAAGGGTGGTAAGACCCGTTACATTATCGGGCAATCCGGGTAGCGATGCCAAGAGCTACCAGGTTCGCGCTGTAAGGGCCGCGCTCAAGGAGGCCGGGAGTGAAAGATAGTGCTCGGTACGCCAAAGTCGTCGAATGGTCCGAGGACGATCAGTGTTACGTGGGCAGCGCTCCGGGCCTGCTATACGGTGGGTGTCATGGAGGGGACGAGCGGCAAGTGTTCGCAGAGCTTTGCCAGATCGTAGACGAGGTAATTCATCTCTATCGGATCGACGGCAAGCCGCTCCCACCACCCACCTCCGGTTGCGACATTGCAAACAGGGTGGAAGCCTTGGCTAGTTCTGTCAAACCGTGATGTTTGCCCCGGCTACAACTGCAGCAGTGCTGTCAGCGCAATAATCCGGACACCATACGCGACATCTCGCCCTGACTACCAATCACCAGTAGCACTCGACACTTCAGTTTCGATTGTGTTGGGAACTGCGAATCAAGTTCTCAAATACCCTCAGCTACCTCATTGATGGCTCAAGACCTAACACATCACTACCCCCGGGCGATGTCTGTCGGCAGTAGGGGCACGGTGGTTGTGCGGCCCCAGACGCGCACTTGGCGGAACCCTTCGGCGTAGGGCGTGCCGACCTGCAGGCCGCGATACTTTGCCACCGTGACCATAGAATCGATGTAGTCGATGTTGTCGTGCTCCTTCAGCCACGCGTACTGGCTCTCGTGGCAAGCCAGCATCTGTCGCTTGGTTTCGATGGTATCGCTGATATCCACCCACATTTCCGGCAGAAAGTCGACGCCCATCAGGGTATCCATGTAGAACATGGGCACGAGCTGCGCCGGTTTGTCCTGATTCGAGACCAGATGGGGAATCGTGGCGTCGAAGCTCGCTTTCAGCACCAACTCGCCCACCAGACGATGATCGTCCATATAGTCGTTAGGCGAGTGAGTGATGATTACGTCCGGCTGGGCCTCGCGCACCGCATCGATCAAGCGCGCAATCGCCTCGTTCGTGCTCTGGCGCACGTCGGCGTCATCGATGTCGAGCCATTGAAAGTCTGCGCCGATCACGTTGGCGCTGTCTATCGACTCTTGCTTGCGCACCTCTTTCAGTTCGGGCGGCATGATCTCCACGTGACCCAAACCGCCGTTGCACACGTAGCACATTGTCACCTGATGTCCCTGCTGCGCGTATTTGGCCAGCGTACCCGCGCAGAGCAGCTCGATGTCGTCAGGATGTGCGCCAATTGCCATCACCCGCATGGTTTCACTCCTTAGTCGTTAGTCATGCCCTTAAGCTCTCTACGGTATTATAAGAACTAGGGGCGTTCTGCACTATAGGCACCATGCACCACATCATAACCAGCACGACGCAGGTTACAAACCTGCGCTACCGGGTGCTACTTACCACTTAGGGCCGAGAGATGCTTGACTCCAAAGTTGAATCCTTCCCTGCACAGGCGCGTGACTTGTGCAAACCGAGCACGATGCGGGCGTTGCTGCGGCGCGTGGACTTGCGCCTAAGCCGCAAACTGGGCCAACATATGCTGGCCGACCCCGCAGTGCTGCGCAGTATCATGCACCACGTGCAGTGTACGGACCACGACCGGATCTTGGAGATTGGGCCCGGTCTCGGCAGCCTGACCGTCTGCCTGGCGGCGGTGGCGCAACGTGTGGTGACCGTGGAGATCGACGCGCGCATGCTGGAGGTCCTGGATTCCACCCTCGCGTTTCATACGAATGTCGAAACGGTGCACCAGGATGCCGTCGCGTTCGATCCGTATCCATACTTTGGAGAGACGCCGTACATGCTGGCGGCGAACTTGCCGTACAGCGTTGCAACCCCCGTGATGCGGCGTCTGGCGGCGCATCCGTTCGGCCCGCAGCGCATGGTCGTGATGCTGCAACGCGAAGTCGCGGCGCGGGTCTGCGCGGCGCCGGGCGAGATGAGCTACCTCTCCCTGCTCATGCAGACCTATGCGGAGGCTAGGCACTTGCTCGCCGTTCCTGCGCAAGCGTTCTTTCCGCCGCCGAAGGTGGACTCCACCGTGGTGGAATTGGTCAAACGCCAGCAGCCGTACTTCCCGGCAGAGGCGATAGAGGGCGTATTGCGGCTGGCGCGCGCAGGCTTCTCCCAGCGACGCAAGCAGGTGCACAATTCCGTGCGGTCAATTCTGCGCATCGAGGACGACCACATGCGCGAGCTTCTCACAGAAGCCGACATTGCCCCGCAGTGCCGACCGCAGGAACTTTCGCTCGACGAATGGTTTGCTCTCTATCAGGCCGTGCGCGCCGACGGCCTGCTCATTGGAAGCTGAATTTCGTGCTCGAGATGGTGTGTATTGGTGGGGCAAAACAGCGGTGGACAAGCCCCCGCGCTACGGCTTCCGGTTCCCTCTCCCAAGGGAGAGGATTAGAGCCTGCCCCGTACTCGATACGGGGGTGAGGGACTCGTCAAAACAAGGATGATGAACCATTGATCCAGGTACTCAAATGAATCGTACACCGGAAGATCCCACCCGCTGGCTCATCGTCGGGCTGGGCAATCCAGAGAAGAAATACACCGCAAACCGCCACAATGTCGGCTTTCACGTGCTCGACCGGCTCGCGGCGAAAACCGGCGTGTCCATCACGGACCAGCGTTTTAATGGGCGGTTTGGGCGGGCAGTCGTCGGGCAGCGAGCAATGCTCCTGCTGAAACCGACCACGTTCATGAATGCCAGCGGCGCGGCCGTAGCCAAGGCCGCAAACTACTACAAGATTCCTTCTGAAAACGTTGCAGTGGTCTACGACGACATAGACCTGGAATTCGCCCGGCTGCGCATCCGCGCCGGCGGCAGCCACGGCGGACATCGCGGAGTGGAATCGGTGATAGAAGCGCTCGGTACCCGCACATTTCCGCGCCTGCGCATCGGCGTGGGTCGTCCGCCGGGCGGCATGGACCCAATTGACTACGTGCTCAGCGACTTCTTGCCGGATGAGCAGCCTGCGATAGAAAAGACGATTGAACAGGGCGTTGATGCTGCGTTGAGCCTTGTTTCCGAGGGGTTAGAAAGGACCATGACGCGCTTCAACAGCCGCGCGAAGGCAGCCGCTGAGCCATGCATTAGTAATGAGCCGCAGCCAGTAGCGCCGCCGGAGGCGTAGTCTGCCGCCCCGGTAACGACGAGATGGCAGTGGCACTTAAGCGGTAAATCACCTATAATCGAATGTCCCTTTGCCCCTCCACCCTATGGAACGCAAGAACATTGAGTTGAGATCGAACATTCCTAGATTTCTCGCTGCACTCGAAATGACATTTAAGTGCCTCTACGAATCCTCTTCAATTCCGACAGGCTTTCGAGGCTTGCATAGGAACAACGCATGAATGCAGGAAACATTGCAAATGAATCTTGACGGCATTCGGGCGCTCCTCGCCCCTCTGCCATGGGCGGAGGCGGCACAGCGCTGGACGAGTGCGCAACAATCGCAGCAGGTAGCCGCACGCGCGGGGGCGCGTCCCGTGCTGGCTGCCGTGGCCCAGCAACAGGCGACGCAGCCGCTGCTCATTCTCTGTGCCGACCGCGACCGCGCGTACCGCTTCCACCAGGAGCTCTGCTCGTGGTCGCCGCAAGCGGCAAATGTGCTCTTCTACCCGGAGCTTGACTACCTGCCGTACGAAAACCTGCCTCACTTTTCCACTACGCTCAGCGCGCGCATTGCGGTGCTCGGCGCTTTGCTGGCGGGGCAGAACGCAACGTTGCCGTCTGGAGACTACCCGGTAGTCGTTACCTCTGTGCGGGCGTTGTTCGAGCGGCTGCCGTCCCCAGCGGAGTTAAGTGAACACGTGCTCGTGCTCGCGCCGGGCCAGCGCACCGATCCGGCGGCGCTCAAGAACCGTCTTCTCCGATTCGGCTATGAACCCATGCCGCAAGTAGAAGAGCCCGGTACTTTCACCGGCCGCGGTGGCATCGTGGACATTTTCCCACCCTCGGAAGACCAGCCCATTCGCATCGAATTCTTTGGCGACGAGATCGATTCGGTACGCCCCTTCAACGTGTCTACCCAGCGCAGCACGGCCCAACATACTTCGCTCGCTATCCTCCCCGCCAATGAAGTACCCACTTGGCGCAGCACCGAATTCGCTGCCGCAGTCCGCGGGCTCGACCACAGCGGCCTGCGGCGGGAAGTGCGCGAACAGTGGCAGCGCCATCTTCGCCTCCTGGAAGAGGGCGTATACTTCGAGCACGCCTCGTTCTACGCCATGCCCTTTCTCAATCACAACCTGCTCCACTTCCTGCCGCACGGCCTGGTGCTCGCGGAAGACACAGAGCACTTGCAGGACGTTGCCCACGCCCTGGAAACGCAGACCGCTGAACGAAAGAGTCGACTGGTTGCGGGCGGCGAACTCTCCGCCGACTGGCCGGAGTCCTACCATGCCGCCGCTACAGTTCAGGAGCAGACGAGCGCGTACGCCGTGCTGGATATGCGCAACCAGGCTGACGGCGAAAGTGACGGACTTGACTTGCTGCCCACATATGCCGGCCGTCCGGGGCGGCTTGCCAAAGGCATTGAGCGCTTCAGCGAGCAGGGGATGCGCGTCGTCTTGGCAACGACCCAGGTGGAGCGCGTGACAGAGATTCTCCTGGAATACGATCTCAGACCCACCGTGCACTCCGCGCTTCCAGCGCCACCGCCCGCGGGCAGTACTAGCGTCCTGCCGCTCGCCTTGGCGGAAGGTCTGCACTGCGAGCAAGCGGGACTGCTCGTGCTCTCGGATGCTGAAATCTTCGGTTGGAAGCGGCCGCCAACTGCCGCACGCCTGCGGCCCTCCGTGCGCGGCCAGCGGCTCTTGGATGAACTCCAGGTTGGCGATCACGTTGTCCACGTCGACCACGGCATTGGACGTTTCTCAGGCATAAGTCGCATGCCCGGCCCCTCCGGCGAGCGCGAGTACCTGGTGCTGGAATTCGCCCGCGACGACCGCATCTACGTTCCCACCGACCACATGGACCGGGTGGAAAAGTATGTCGGCATGGGCGAACGCGTGCCGACACTCTCACGCTTGGGCACCCAGGAGTGGCAACGCGCCAAGCAACGCGCGCAGCAATCGGTCGTGGACATGGCGCAAGACCTCGTTGACATCGCCGTCGCCCGCGAGTCCGAACCGGGGCATGCCTTTGCCGCCGACACCGACTGGCAGAGACAGCTCGAACAGGCCTTCCCCTACGCCGAGACACCGGACCAGGAGAAAGCAATTGCCGACGTGAAGGACGACATGGAGCAGCCGCGTCCCACGGACCGGCTCATCTGCGGCGACGTGGGCTTCGGCAAGACCGAGGTGGCAATTCGGGCCGCTTTCAAAGCGGTCGCGGACGGCAAGCAAGTCGCCGTGCTAGTGCCCACCACCGTGCTCGCACTCCAGCACTACGAGACGTTGAGCAGCCGCCTGCGGCCGTTTCCGGTGCGCGTTGGTCTGGTGAGTCGCTTTCGCACGCCGAAAGAGATCCAGAAACATCTGGCGGACCTCAGCGCAGGCACGCTTGATATTGCCGTCGGCACCCACCGCTTGCTCTCCAAGGACGTACAATTCAAAGACCTCGGGCTCGTCATCGTCGACGAGGAGCAACGGTTCGGCGTGGCTCAGAAAGAGCACTTCAAGCAACTGCGCAAGCAGGTGGACGTGATTGCGCTCTCCGCCACGCCCATTCCGCGCACCCTGCACATGGCGCTGGCAGGCATTCGCGACCTCAGCGTCATCGAGACGCCGCCACCCAACCGCCTAGCAGTCAAGACCTACGTCACCACGTTCAACGACGATCTGGTCAAAGACGCCATCCAACGTGAACTCAATCGCGGCGGACAGGTCTTCATGGTGCACAACGACATCGAGACGATTTATTCGCTGGCGTACCACGTGCGCGAACTGGTGCCGACGGCGCGTGTTACCGTCGGCCACGGCCAGATGGAATCGGACCGCCTGGAGAAGGTGATGCACGCCTTCGTGCAGGGCGAGTTCGACATCCTGGTCAGCACGACCATTATCGAAAACGGTCTGGACATTCCCCGTGTGAATACGCTCATCGTGAACGACGCCTGGCGCTTTGGGCTGGCGCAACTCTACCAATTGCGTGGGCGAGTTGGCCGCGCCGACGTGCAAGCCTATTCCTATTTTCTCTATAACCCGTTGAAGCAGCTCACGGAAGAGGCTGAGAAACGCCTGGATGCCATCATGGAAGCTACGGAGTTGGGTGCGGGCTTCAAGATTGCGCTGCGTGACCTGGAGATTCGCGGCGCGGGTAACTTGCTGGGTTCCGAACAGCATGGCTTCGTAAACGCCGTGGGCCTCAACCTCTACACCAAAATGCTCCAGCAAACGGTGCAGTCCATGCTCGGCCGGCAACCCGAGGTGGATCTACCGCCGGAGCAGGCGTTGGAGACCGTGGTGGACCTTCCGCTTGCCGCTTACATACCCGACGAATACGTGGGCGGTGTCGGCGCCAAGATGAAGCTCTACCAACGGGCGGCAGCGCTGAA
Source organism: Chloroflexota bacterium (assembly GCA_965221905.1). GTDB lineage: Bacteria > Chloroflexota > UBA11872 > VXOZ01 > VXOZ01 > VXOZ01. The sequence continues at coordinate 246,473 of OZ244922.1, read as the reverse complement.
GGGACGTGAAGAGACCGAGTCTTTCGCCGAAGAGCTCCGCGACCGGTTTGGCCCGCCGCCACCGGCGGTAAAGAATCTTTTGGCGCTGCTGCGGCTGCGCGCGCGGGCGGCGGAGAACGGCATTCTCTCGCTGGCCTTCGAAGATGATGTGCTCGTCATCCGCTTCCGGGATGAACGCGTCTTCGACCGCATGCGCATATTCAAGGAGTTCGGCTCCGACGTGCGCCTGACCCGCAACGTGGTGCGCTGGCACGTGGGCCGCCAGGAAGAGAAATGGCGCGACGGATTGGAAACGCTCTTAGAAGTGCTGCTGGAATCCAAGGTGCTCGTGGGATCGCAGAGGTAATGGGTAATGTCTACGGAGCCTGCTGCCACTCTTACAGATATCCACAGGGAAATCACAGAAGCTTGTCAATCCGTCACGCCCGCGAAAGCGGGAGTCTATCTTATGCGGTGAAGATGGAATCCCGCTTGCGCGGGAATTGTAAGTGTGTTGACTAATTCGTTGACAGTTTCATAAGTCCAATTGAAACCATGGCAGGTAGATGGCGTTCAACTCCGTCATTCCGGCGCAAGCCGGAATCCATCTTCACCGCACCCCCTGGACTCCGGCCCCGTATCAAGTACGGGGCAGGCTTTTCGCCGGAGTGACGATTCTCGTGCCGCCTACCATGTTGGTCTTTGATGCATGAGCTATCACTTCTCGTGACAGTACAACCTAATGTGTATGGCAGCCGATTCGAGGGCATCATCTCTTGTTGTTTCATGTTCCCATTCTGTCAACGAATTACCTGACACTTACAGGAATGACCGACTGTTTGGCGCCCTTTTGAAGGGCAATTTGGCAACCTACATCAAACCAAGTGAGGATCGGTCACGGCGATGCCGCCGCCAATTCCACTAACAAGATCACAAGCTCTGCGCATGCTCGAAGCAAATCACGAGCAGCTTAAGCGTCTTGGCGTACAGAAGATAGCGCTCTATGGGTCGGTCGCTCGCAACGAGGCGACTGCAGAGAGCGACGTGGACGTGCTGGTCGAACTGGCCGACGAGAAGCTGACGCTAGAGGGATACATGGACCTGTGCTTCTTCTTAGAGGAGCTCTTTGGGAGGCGCGTGGACGTCACAACGTTCCGCAGCCTCAAGCCGCACTGGAGAGACTATGTGCTGGCCGATGCGGTGTATCCTGAAACGCCGAACGAAGTATCAGCAGCATCAGCTTCCGATACTTAAGAGCGTGTGTGAAGAGCTTATGGCCAATCTGCTTTCGTGGTTCGGCCATTCGACAATCCTAGCACAGGCAAAGCTCACACAAATGGCGGAAGCGAACACACCCAAAGAACCAGTCTGCAATTAATCACCTCAAAGCCCAGTTTCCGTTCATCCTTTGACCCTTCGACAAGCTCAGGACGAACGGAAACTCTATTCACTCACTCCCCCCTAAGCGAACAGTGTGCCACCGCAATGACCGCCCCATCTTGCGTGCCCACGCAATGAATGAACGCCTGAATAGAGCGCAGGGCTAGGGCAACCGCACGACGCAAGTAGACTGAATAGACGCTCGCTTCAAGGGCATCCCCCTGTGCCGGCATCTTTCTCCTATTGTTAAGAGGCGGGGGACAAGCCCCCGCGCTACGGTTCTAGTTTTTGAAGTGAATCTTGAGAGCATGCCTCTTTGCACAAACAAAGAGACACCCAGGTCTGTAACCTGGGTGTCTCGGCATTTATCAGACTCGGATTCGTGCTGCACTACAGCCTATCTCATTCGTGTTAACAGTATACCATCTTGACGGTTAGCGTACACATTTGCCGCAAGAACGGTGTATTTGGGTGGGCTTCTTTACTGAATTTGCCAAGAAGGTATACTTGCGGTTTGGTAAACTACGCACCCGCCTGCCGCACCCAGCTGCCCAGTGCTTCGCTCTTGCTACCAATGCGAGCGCTGCTTTGCTGCCGGGGAAGTCGGATCCAGGTGGGGCTTTGCATCCATAAGCTGGAGGTAGAATGACCGGACCAAACCGCACGACCTACCACGTTGTTACGCGGCAACTGCGCGCGCACATGCACCTCATCGCGGGCATCATTGCGCTCGTCATCGTGAGCACCGGCGTGAGCCTGGTCTCGCCGCTGCTCGTCAAGCGTCTGATCGACGACGCGATTTCGGCACAGGATGTCGCGCTGATCGTGCTGCTGCTTGTCGGCATCATTGCCTTTCCGCTGATCGCCATGGCGCTGGGGGCAGTGCAGAACTATCTGCGCGCCAGCATTGGCGAAGCGGTCTCCCAATCGCTCCGGCAGGCGCTCTTCAATCACATCATGTACGTGCGCATGCAAGACCTGGAGCGCGTTGCAAGCGGACGCATCATTCGGACGATTACGAAAGTCTGCGGCGAGATTGGCGAGGTATACGTGAGCAATGAATTGTTGCCCATGTTCACGAACGCCGTGCTCTTGCTCGGCACGTTGGGCGTAATGTCCTTTCTCAACGGTCGCCTGCTGCTGGTGAGTCTGGTAGCCTTTCCACTCTCTTACCTTTTTGCGCGAAGGATGCAGCGCCATGCGGAAACTCTGGATGGGGAACTTCACCAGAGCAGAGAATATGCCATGAGCTATCTACAAGACGTGATTCCCGGGATACGTACAATCCGCGCCTACACTGCGGAACCGTATGAAAAAGCGCGGTGGCTGGACTGGGTCAAGGCAGACTCGCGCATCAAGGCAAAGAGCATTACCTTCCATAATCTAGCGCGGACGCTCCCGCTGGACCTAATCCAGAGCGTCGCGGTTGGACTGGTGTACGGCTACGGCGCGTACGAGGTAATTAACGGTCGTCTGAGCATCGGCGGCCTGGTGGCCTTCATCATCTACGTACCGCGCGCCTATTTCGCTTTGGAAGGAATTTTGGACGGCCACATCAGCACCGGCCAGGCCAAAGCCGCCGCAGGGCGCATTGACTCTCTTCTCGCTCTGCCATTTGAAACTTCTCCACCCATTTTGCAAGACGCCGTTCGCGGTTTGCCTCTCGCCAAGGAAATGGCCGGGCAAGCAACGCCAGAAAGCCCCAGAGCCATTGGCCAAACGGAGCATCACTTGGAGAGAGACGCAGGAGCATCCGTTCATACTTCGACAGGCTCAGCACGAACGGATACTAGGCCAGCGGCAACAGCTAAGATCCCAGCCAATCCGAGCGGCGTTGCCATAGAATTCGCCGATGTCTCTTTCGATTACGGACGCGACGGATTCGGTCTGGAAGACGTGTCTTTTCGGATCGAACCCGGTAGCTTTGTCGGTGTCGTTGGGCCGAGCGGCGGCGGCAAGAGCACCATTATCGATCTCCTGTTGCGCTTCTACGAACCTCGCTCGGGCGCAATTCGCGTAGACGGCACGGCCATCGACACGTTACCGCTTACAGACCTGCGCGGGATGATCGGGCTCGTGCCGCAGGACGTCTTCCTCTGGAACGACAGCATCTACGCGAATCTCGTGTATCCTGCCCGTGAGGTGTCGCGGGAGCGCGTCATCGCAGCCGCCAAAGCGGCACAACTCCATGATTTCGTTGAGACGCTGCCGGAAGGCTATGATACGCAAGTCGGCGAGCGCGGCCTGGCGCTTTCGGGTGGCGAACGCCAGCGCCTAGCGCTCTGCCGGGCTATTCTCGAACAGCCGCGCATTCTCTTGCTGGACGAAGCGACGTCCGCCCTGGATGCGCTCACCGACCGGAAAGTAAGAGACGCCCTCGAGACGGCACGGCAGGGGCGGACTACTATGGTGGTGGCGCATCGGCTGGTCACCGTGATGCACGCGGACAGGATTCTCGTGCTCGATGAAGGGAGATTGGTCCAAGAAGGTTCGCCTCAGGAGCTGCTCGCACAGCCGGGCCTCTTTCAAGACCTCTACCAGGCACAGAAGCTGTAAACGCCGAAAGCCACCCCTGCCTCTTCTAACTTCTACTAACTACTAGAGGACAATATAACAATTCGAGCGCGAGAGAATTTTGTAAGTCCCGGTCTCCATTGATCTTGCGTGCGCACTGTAAGCCAGTAACCATAGAGCAGTTTCTTGGTTGCCACAAGCAAACTGCTGATGCATGCTTTCAATTCTGCAAGTAGAGTCTATACATTATTACACTAAGTGTAATAATGTATAGACAGATATTGCACTTCCAAGCTATAATTGGTGAGAAATGGATGTGCGCTATGAAGACAGCGAATTGGAAAGACTGGAGACTGACCCTTCCTACAGAGGAAGGTGGTCGCAGGCTATCGTTAAGGCGTTCCGAAAGCGAATGCAAGCCATTAGAGCAGCAACTGACGAGCGCATATTCTATCGGATGAAGTCATTTCACTATGAGAAACTAGCAGGTGCACGCAGACACCAACACTCGATGAGGTTGAATGACCAATTCAGGCTCATAGTGCAGTACGAGGGCAAGTCGCCAAATAAGACCATCGTGGTTATTTCAATAGAAGACTATCACTGAGCGTGCATTGAGAAGCAGGAGGAGAGCGAGATGCCTAAGAGAATAGTAGCCGAGGCATTTCCCCCCGGGGAGTTTATACAAGAAGAGCTGGAGGCTCGCGGTTGGACGCAGGCTGACTTGGCGTACATCATGGGGCGTCCTCCTCGGGTAGTTAGTGAAGTCGTCGCCGGAAAGCGAAGCGTTTCACCACAGACAGCGAATGAGCTTGGGGAAGCATTCGGTACAGACCCGCAGTTTTGGCTGAACCTAGAAGCATCCTATCGACTCCATAGGCTTTCGCAGTCAAGAGACGACGACGGCAATGTTTCCCGCCGTGCCAGGCTGTACTCCATGGCTCCCATAGGTCAGATGGTGAAACGTAACTGGATTGAGAACTCCAGCAATCTCGACGTACTCGAAGGAAATGTCTGCGAATTTCTCGAAATCCCATCGATAGAACATGCTCCCGTTTTTCAAGACCATGCAGCACGGAAGTCCAGTTCATACAGTGAAATTGCATCGGGGCAACTGGCATGGCTCTTTCGGGCAAAGCACATCGCAAAAGCCATGGATGCAAGTCCCTTCAATCGTAGCCAGGTGAGCAAGGTAATCAATAGTGTGCGTAGTCTCGCACGCAGTAGTGAAGAGGTCCGACATGTTCCGAACGTTCTAAGTGACGCCGGCATTCGGTTCCTTGTAATAGAGGCCTTGCCTGGGACACGAATTGATGGTGCTTGCTTTTGGTTGGATCAGGATTCTCCTGTGGTAGCGCTGTCTCTGCGATACGACCGCATAGATTACTTTTGGCACACTATCATGCACGAAATTGGACACATTAAGAGAGGGGACGGCATTAGAAACCAACTCACTGCTCTCGACGTGGACTTAGTTGGCAACAAGCCTTTCCCGGCTGAAGACAAGCCTAAGCACGAAGTAGCAGCAGACTCATTGGCTGTGAACTGGTTGGTGCCACAGAGCGAACTTGAAGAGTTCATAGGGCGAATTAGGCCCCGCTACTCAAAACTCAGGATCAGAGAGTTCGCTGATTCGATAGGTGTTCATCCAAGCATCGTAGTGGGCCAACTTCAGCACAAAGGCGAAATTGGGTATGCCGCCAATCGAGAGATGCTTGTAAGGGTGCGCAATGACATCACGGAAGTAGCTCTGACAGATGGATGGGGTACCACCTTGCCAGTGAGCTTTTAGACCACGCAGCGTGCCTTTCCATTATGCAGATTACGGCTCTTTTGAAGGGCTGCGTGTGCCGCCTGAGAAGAACGATACTTTGTGTCAGCAGCCTTTTAAGGCAATGAAAGCGCTCTGCCTGACTATTCGCCGCAAGCCATAGTGCCTTCAATGTGCCGTAGCCTGTCAGGGCCAATTGAATCTGGCCTATTTCGCGGTTGCCGCAGCCAATCAGAGCCGCGTATAATCGCCACAGGAACCCACCCCTTCACACCATTCGAGAAGCCGCTCCCCATGCGCGTACTCATTACCGGCATCACCGGGTTTGCGGGCAGTCATTTAGCGGATATGTGCGTGGCGCGGGGCGCCGAGGTGTGGGGTCTGACTCAAACGCCGGGGCCGCATCCAAACCTTGTACACCTCGGCGATCGCGTGCAACTCCACGTTGCGAACATCACCGACGAAGCCGGCATGCATGCCGCGCTTGCCGCGATCAAGCCGGATAGGATCTTCCATCTTGCAGCCCAAGCCCACGTGCCGACAGCGTGGAGCGATCCGGCCGCGACCCTCACCACCAACATTCTCGGGCAACTGAACGTGATTCTGGCAATGCAGCAGCACGTGCCGGAGGCGCGACTGCTCGTGGTGAGTTCGAGCAACGTCTACGGCATGGTGGACGAGCAAGACCTGCCCGTGAGCGAAACAGCGCCGTTTCGTCCCGCCGATCCGTACGCGGTGAGCAAGGTGGGGCAGGACATGCTGGCGTTGCAGTATTGGCAGAGCCACGGGTTGCCCATCGTGCGTGTGCGCCCGTTCAACCACATCGGGCCGCGCCAAGCGCCGGACTTCGTCATCGCCCGCTTTGCGCAGCAACTGGCGCAGATGGAGGCAGGAGCAATTCCGCCGACGTTGAAAGTGGGCAACATGAGCGCCAAGCGTGACTTCACCGACGTGCGCGACGTGGCCCGCGCCTACTGGCTGGCGCTGTATAAAGGCACGCCCGGCGCGGTCTATACTATCGGTTCCGGTGCCGCGCGCTCGATCGATGAGATGCTGCAGATAATGCTGGGGCTAACGCAGGTAAACGTAGCGGTGGAAACGGATCCGGCGCTCTTCCGGCCGGGCGACCTGCCGATACTCCAGGCGGACCCGCGCGCGATCCAGGAGCAGACCGGCTGGCGGGCCGAGATTCCCCTGGAACAGACCTTGGAGGACACACTCGACTACTGGCGGGACCGCCTGCGCGCTACTACATGAGTTCATTGCCAATGCAAGGCTTCACGCAACTAAATTCTAGAAACGCATTGCCTTTATTCAAAAGGAGCACCTGAACCAGGATGGAGTCTTCACCGATAACGTTTGGCACCGATGGCTGGCGCGCGATCATTGGCGCCGACTACACCGTCGCCAACGTCCGCCTGCTCACGCAGGCTGTAGCCCAGTTCTGGCAAAATGAGCATCCGGAAGAAGCCGCGAGAGGCTTTGTCGTGGCTTACGATACCCGCTTCAACGCCGAAATGTTTGCCGAGGCGGCGGCCGAGGTGCTGGCCGGCAACAACATTCCCGTGGCCCTCACCGTTGCGCCGACACCAACACCGGTCTTCGCCCATGCAATCGTCAACCGCCAGGCCGGCGGCGGTATTACGCTCACGGCGAGCCATAACCCCTTCGACTACCAGGGATATAAGGTGCGGTCCGCGTATGGCGGCGCCACGCCGCCGGAGGAATTGGCGAAGATAGAGAAAATCGTCAACGCGCTGCATCCGCGAGACGTGCGCGCTACTCCCATTGCTCAAGCCGAGAAAGCAGGACTGTGCGAGCGGTTCGACCCCGCGTCTGCGTACCTGGCGCACATCGGCCGGATGCTCGATCTCGAAGCTCTGCGGGCTTGGGAAGGCACGCTGGTGGTAGACGCAATGTATGGAGCCGGATTGGATTGGTTCAGCAATATTCTCCAGGGCGGCTCTTTGGAGGTATACGATCTCCACAACGAGCGCAATCCAATGTTCCCCAACATGCATAACCCGGAGCCGATACCGGGTAATTTGCATGACCTCTTCAGTATCGTGCGCCAGATGGGAGCACAGTTGGGCCTGGCAACCGACGGTGACGCCGACCGCCTCGGCGCGTGCGACGAGAGTGGAGAGTTCCTCAACCAGCTTACGGTCATGTCGCTGCTGGCACTCTATCTCCTTGAGGTGCGCGGTCAGCGCGGACCGATTGTGAAGACATTTACCTCCAGCACCATGCTCAACCGCCTCGGCGAGCAATTCAACGTACCGGTGCACGAAACGCCGGTGGGCTTTAAGTTCGTGGCCCCCAAGATGCTGGAAACCGATGCGCTGCTGGGCGGCGAGGAAAGCGGCGGCTACGCCTTTCGCGGGCACGTGCCGGAACGCGACGGTATACTGGCGGGGCTCTTTCTGCTGGACTACGTGGTGCAGTCCGGCCGTACGCCGACTCAACTCGTGGAGCACCTCTTTAGCCTGGTAGGTCCGCACCACTACGACCGACTTGACCTGGACTTCCCACCGGAGGAACGTGAAAATATCACGGCGCGCATGCAGGCGCACGTGCCGACAACACTCGCCGATAGTGAAGTGGTCCGATGCCGCGCCCAGAACGGCTTCCACTACACACTGCAAGACGACGCTTGGGTGTGTGTCCGCTTCTCCGGCACGGAGCCCATCATGCGCATCTACGCCGAGGCGAATAGTCCTGCACGCGTTCAGTCCCTCATCCAGGTCGCCCGTGCGCTGGCGGGAGTGTAGAGTAGGGCGTCCGATTCATGTCATGCCGAGGAGCAGAGCGACGAGGAATCTGAAGTGCTAGACTTATAGATTCCTCGCTGCGCTCGGAATGACATGCATACAGTTAAGTGGGTAAACGAACACGTGGCAAGAATGAACCACGGAATCTTCATTACATTCGAAGGTGTGGAGGGTTCCGGCAAGACCACCCAGGTAGCATTGCTTGCCGACCGTCTGCAACAAGCGGGGTATCCGGTGGTTACGACGCGTGAACCGGGCGGCACGCCCATAAGCGACCGCATTCGCGCCGTGGTGCTCGATCAATCACGGGTAGAGATTCATCCGCACACCGAGGCGCTGCTCATGTGCGCCGCCCGCGCGCAGCTCGTCCACGAGGTCATCCGGCCGGCGCTCGACTCTGGGCACGTGGTCATTTGCGACCGCTACAGCGATTCGACCTTTGCGTACCAGGGCTACGCCCGCGGGCAGGACTCAGCGACGCTGCGTGAGCTCAATGACTTCGCTACCGGCGGCCTCGTGCCGCACCTCACGCTTCTCCTCGATTTGCCCGCAGAGTCTGGGCTGCAACGTCGATTTCGCGCCGCCAGCAGTGGCAAGCCGACCAATCGCATGGACCTCTTTGACACTGCCTTCCATCAGGAAGTGGCCGCTGGCTACCACAAATTGGCCCAAGCAGAACCGGGCCGCTGGGGCATTGTAGACGCACAGCGAGCCGTTGACGACGTGGCCGCTGAAATTTGGCATATCGTCGCCGTACAACTGCGGATTTCGTGATAGAGTCAACGCGATAGGATGTCCCGCTCTGCATGGCTGTTCCCTCTCCTGAGGGAGAGGGTTAGGAGTCACAAACTCCTCGTAGCGCGGGGGCTTGTCCCCCGCCTCCTAGAACGCTTTGCACGCGGTAAACGAGCAATGCATAGCACAGGGGTCTTGGCAACGATCTATACCACACGACGCACGCAATAGAAGCCAAAGGATGGATTCCCGCTTTCGCGGGAGTGACGGGACAATGCTCGACCGGCGAGGGGCAACGACGTTCTGCATTGCGGCAGGTAACATCCACCGAGGGCAAAAGAGAGGTAACACATGAGTGTGGAAGCCATTCGTGTAGATGGCGTCAGTTATGCCTATGGCGACGTAAAGGCGGTGGATGATGTCAGCTTTTCCGTCGCGCAGGGTGAGGTCTTGGGCTTCCTGGGTCCAAACGGCGCGGGCAAGTCCACCACGATCAAGCTGCTTACCGGCCAAATGCGACCCCAAAGCGGCGAAATCTCAATTCTGGGTATGAACGTTGCCAAAGATCGTGACAAAATTCAGGGGCGCATCGGCGTCTGCTTTGAGGAAAAGAACCTCTATCTCAATCTCTCCGCCAAGGAGAACCTGCACTTCTTCGCCAGGCTATTTGGCATACGCGACTTCGATGCTGCGCCTCTGCTGCAGCGGGTGGGTCTGGCCGATCGGGCCGACGACCGCGTAAAAGGCTATTCCAAAGGCATGCAGCAGCGTCTTATGGTCGCCCGGTGCCTGATGAACACTCCCGATATCCTCTTCCTCGATGAGCCCACCGACGGGCTCGATCCGGTATCTTCGCAGGCCATTCGCCGCGTGATAGAGGAAGAAGCAGAGCGCGGCGCAGCGATCTTGCTCACCACCCACGACATGGATGAGGCGGATAAACTCTCCGACCGCGTGGCATTCATCAATGACGGCAAAATCGCGGCGCTGGACACACCGGAAAACCTCAAGCTCGCTCACGGCCAGCGGTCGGTGCGGGTGCGTACCCGCGAGAATGATGAGGTACGCGAGCAGGTGGTGCCGCTCGACGCCAGCGACACCGGCGACCGCCTGAAAGACGTGGTGGGCGCGGAGGGCTTGCTGACTATCCACACTGAAGAGGCGACTCTGGAAGCTGTCTTCATTACGCTGACGGGCAGAGGACTGCAAGAATGAGCACCCAAGTGTCACGCGCCGCGATCCTCTGGGCGATTGTGCGCAAGGATATGCTGGAATACAGCCGCGAGCGGTTCTTTGTGGTGATAACCGTAATTGGCATCTTATTCTATGCCATCGCCTTCTGGCTGCTGCCGAGCAGCGTGAATGAGTCGTTTGCGGTGGGCGTACGCCAAACGGGCATGGACGCAATCTTCACGGAGGCCATGGGCGACCAGAGCGCAGGCATCGAGATCGTGCAGTTTGAGTCGATAGAGGCGCTGGAGGCGGCGCTGGGCATGGGCGATGCGGAGCCGGAGGAGCCGCTTGCGATTGGGCTGGCCTTCCCCGATGACTTCCTCCAGCGCGTCGCCGCCGGACAGCAAACCACAGTCCGCGTGTACGTGGACGCCAATGTGCCGGTGGAGATGCGCCGCGCCATGACGAGCTTTGTACGCGAGATTGCCTACTCCTTGTCGGGCAATCCCCTGCCGGTAGCAGAACCGGACCGCGAGGTGATCATCCTCGGTGAAGACCGGGTGGGCGATCAAGTACCGTTTCGCGAGAAAATCCGCCCCCTCTTCGCAATTCTGGCGCTCGTCATCGAGACCTTTGCGCTCAGTTCGCTGATTGCCACCGAGATTCAAGCCCGCACGGTGACCGCCGTGCTCGTCTCGCCGACCCTCGTCTCGGACTTTCTGGCTGCCAAAGGCATCTTGGGCACGGCGATGGCCTTCGCCCAAGCCGTGCTCCTATTGCTGATCATCGGCTCATTCGCCAACCAACCGCTCATCCTGCTATGCGCGCTCTTGTTGGGCGCGGTGCTGGTGACCGGCTTCGGTCTAATTGCGGGCGCCGCCGGCAAGGACTTCATCGAAACGCTCTTCTACGGCATGGCCTTCATGATCCCGCTCATGATTCCGGCGATTGCGGTGCTCTTCCCCGGTACCGCCGCGGTGTGGGTGAAGGTCTTGCCTTCCTATGGCTTGATACAAGCCGTGGTGCAGGCCAGCGCTTACAACGCCGGTTGGCTGGAGGTCTTGCCGTATCTCGGCATGCTGCTGGTATGGTGCCTGCTCGCATTCGCGGCGGGATGGGTCATATTGAAGCGAAAAGTGGAAACGCTCTAGGCATGGAGCAGTAAGAGGCCGCAAGACTATTGCCAAGACATTGACTCGAACCGTTCACCCTTCGACAAGCTCAGGGCGAACGGTGGGGAGGCTGAATTCTATGAGCTGGGCTCTACTCTCCGTTCGTGCTGAGCCTGTCGAAGTACGTACGGAGAGCACTTTGGAAGTGTCGCAGAGCTAGAAGCCAATGGAGCCACAGAGATCCCACGAACACAAGAGCGCAGAAGTGGGGGACAAGCCCCCGCGCCACGGGCCAATTACTCCAGAAAGAGAAGTAGAGGCGCAATAAGGTGGGCAGGACGGGTATGAACTCAAGCATCCTGCATTGAACCCGCGGAAGAAGGTTCTGATCGTGTTATGCACACCGCTCTTCCGGTAGCGCAGGTTTGTAACCTGCGCACAACCAGGGAAGAAGCAGTCTAGACAATTACCATAGCATTTGCGCGGAAAAGCGCGAAGGACGAGCCCCCGCGCTACAAGACATTTGAGAAAAAGGTAGAGACGTTATGACCGGAATACACGCGTGGCACCTGTTGCGCAAGGACTTGGGCGTCGGACCGCGCTCGCCAATCTTTCTGTACGCCATTGTCCTGCCGGTGATCCTCACGCTCCTGATTCGCGTGGTGTTCGGCAGCCTCTTTGATCCCGTCCCCCGGCTCGGCATCGTTGACGAAGGCGAATCGCAGGTCGTTCAGAACGTCCGCGAAGTCGAGGGTATCCAGGTGACGTTTCCGGAGTCCGCCGCTGCCTTGAAATCGCTGGTAGAGAACAACGATCTGGACGCAGGTTTGGTGCTGCCGGCGGGTTTCGACGGTGCCCTGCAGACCGGCCAGATGCCCAACGTGCAGTTCTTCTTCGGCGGCCAGAGCCTGGCCTCCAACCGGGTTGTGCTGGGGGTGACGATGGTAGACCTCATTCGCCAAGTGGCAGGCTCCCCGGCGCCTATCGATGTTGAGACCATCACGGTGGGCGAAGGCGACACGGTGCCCATCGTCTCCCGCTTGCTGCCGTTGATCGTGCTCATGGCGGTGCTCATCGCGGGCGCGCTGACCCCGGCCACGAGCCTCGTGGAGGAGAAAGAAAAGCGCACACTCACGGCGCTGCTGGTGACACCGACCCGCTTGAGCGACGTACTGATTGGAAAAGGTGCGTTGGGCTTCATCCTGGCAATGGCCACCGGCGTCGTGACCCTGGCGCTGAACGGCGCGCTCGGCGCGAACCCTGCCGCCCTGATACTCGTGCTCGTGCTGGCAACCCTCATGGCGGCGGAGGTCGGCCTGATGCTGGGCTCATTCGCCAAAGATACCAAGGCGCTCTATACCATCTGGAAGTCCGGGGCCATCGTGCTTGTGGCCCCCGTCGTCTTCTTCATCTGGCCGAACTTGCCCCAGTGGATCGCAAAAATCTTCCCGACCTACTATTTCCTCTCGCCATTGTTCGACATCGCCATCCGCGGCGCGGGCCTCGCCGACGTGTGGGTAGAACTCACCATAGGCTTCGCCATCTGCGCCGTGCTCCTCCCCGGCGTCTACACCCTCGCCCGCCGCATGGAAGCCACTCTGGCTGCGACTTAAGTCAGCCTGAGCAGAACCTGCATACTTGCTCGCAGTTCGCCAACACGGGCCAAGCACTTCTCTCCTGCGGCCGAACACCACAGAAGACCCTGGCACTCCCTCGTCCCGCTCCAACGACCCCCTCTCCCATGACTGGGAGGAGGGCCGGGGTGAGGGTTGAAATCGCCTCAACCGCGGGCACAACGGCGTAGGGACACGACATGTCGTGCCCCTACGGGTGAATTATCTCACTCATGCGGGAACATCGAGGGCGAGGGCGGGCCCCACCACTCTAGCGGTGGCAGACAATGCCGCTTATTCCCATTCGATGGTCGCCGGGGGTTTGTTGGTGATGTCGTAGACCACGCGGTTGACGTGGGGGACTTCGTTGACGATGCGGCTGGAGATGCGGGCCAGCACGTCGTGGGGGATGTGGGCCCAGTTGGCGGTCATGGCGTCCTGGCTCTCGATGGCGCGCAGGGCAACCAGGTGGTCGTAGGTGCGCTCGTCGCCCATCACGCCGACGCTCTGCACGTTGGGCAGCACGGCAAGGACCTGCCACAGTTTTTCATAGAGCCCGGCGGCGCGCAGTTCCTCGGTGAGAATTGCGTCCGTCAGGCGCACAATGTGCAGTTTCGCGTCGTTCACCGCGCCGAGCACGCGCACGGCCAGACCCGGCCCCGGGAACGGGTGCCGACAGACAAGCTCGTGGGGCAGCCCCAACTCCTCGCCCACGGTGCGCACCTCGTCTTTGAAGAGCTTGCGCAGCGGCTCGACGAGGGTGAGGCGCATGGTGTCCGGCAGGCCGCCCACGTTGTGGTGGCTCTTGATGCGCGAGGCGGCTTTCGAATCCGGCGCGCGGCTCTCGATCACGTCGGAATAAATGGTTCCCTGCGCTAGGAAGTCCACCGGCGCGTGGCGCGTAGCCTCGTCCTCGAACACGTCAATGAACGTCTCGCCGATGATGCGCCTCTTTGCTTCCGGATCGGCGACATCCGCTAACGCTTCTAAAAAAAGTTCGCGGGCGTCCACCCGCCGGACCGGAATGCCGAGTTGTGTGAGGCTTTCCTCCACCTGCGCCGGTTCGTTGAGACGCAACAGGCCGTTGTCCACGAATACGCTAATGAGCCGGTCGCCAATGGCGCGATGCAGGAGCGCCGCCGCCACGGTGGAATCGACGCCACCGGAAAGCGCCAGAATGACCCGCTGCGCGCCCACCTGCCGCTGAATCTGCGCCACGGCTTCATCGATGAAGGCGGCGGGCGTCCAATCGCCGCGCAGGCCGCAGACTTTAAAGAGGAAGTTGCGCAGGATCGCCGTCCCCTGGGGCGTGTGCGCCACTTCGGGATGAAACTGAAAGCCGATCATGCCTTGTGCGTTGCCCATGGCGGCAATAGGCGAATTGGCCGACGAGGCCAGCACCTGGAAGCCCGGCGGCAGTGCCGTAATGTGGTCGCCGTGACTCATCCACACGTCCTGGTCAGGCGCGATGTCGGCAAAGACACCGGCTGACTGCTGCGCATGGATCATGGCGTGCCCGTATTCGCGCCTGTCGGCGGGGGCCACGCTGCCGCCCAACGCCTGGGCCATGAGCTGCATGCCATAGCAGATACCCAAGACCGGCAGCTTGCCCTGCCAGACGTAGGGTTGCGGGCGCGGCGCGCCCGGCGCGTAGGCGCTCGCCGGCCCCCCGGAGAGCACCAAGGCCCGCGGATTGAGGGCACGCACCGTCTCCTCGTCGGCGTCGTAGGGCATGAGTTCCGCGTAGACGCCGCATTCGCGGATGCGGCGCACGATCAGCGGGCTGTACTGGGAGCCGAAGTCGAGCACGACCACGCATTCGCGGGTCTTGGAGGCCGGAGAAGATGGATTCCGGCTTTCGCCGGAATGACGGAGTACGGGCTCTTCGTCGGATTGACGAGATTGAAGCTCTTCGCCAGCGTGGCGGGACTGGGGCTTTTCGCTGGATTCAGGGGAAAAGGGCTCTGCCGGGGTTGCAGAGGAATCGGAGGTCTTCAAATGGCGGTACTCCTTGTATCAATGCAGTTTACTTGCGTAGGCACCAGACCTATGCCCGCGGCACCGAAAGCGCGTCGGAGGCACGGGCTACTACTATCAAATTCGGCAGACATCCCAGCGGGGGACAAGCCCCCGCGCTACATTCTTCAAGCAGACATCCCATGGGACTAACCCCCGCGCTACAGTTCTAACCCGACTCGCACCGCAAACACGGGCTTACGATCGGATACGGCACAGGCCGTTTCTAGTGGTGGTCGACGCGCGGGTTGATTTCGAGTTCCCGCAAATCGCGTACCATCTGGGCCAAGCCACGCGCGCCGGCATCCAGAAACTTGCGACCTTTCTCAGCAGTCGCTACCGTGGGATCGCCGCGCACGCCGGTCTTAGAAAACGTGCTCCAATACGGCATCGCTGCCACGTGGTTGGCATCGGGATGGCGGCCTGCGACCAGGTCGTTCCACCCACCCAAGCTCATCGGCACATCGTCCGGAATCTCCTCTGCCGCCAGGTCCATGTAGACGTTATCCGGATCGATGGCCAGATAGAGGCTTGTTTCCAACTCGCCGCCGTGGGACATGCCGCCATGAGGTGAGTCGCGCAGTTCGGCCACCACACGGCGCACCTCGGCGATGCCCCAGTGGTTGAGTGCATAGACCAGCCCCACGCCCTCGGTCTCGATCACCGCCAACCGGGCGGCCACCTCGGTAAAGGCGGTATTGCTGCCGTGGCCGTTGAGCATGATGATGCGCGTAAAGCCATGATGAATAAGCGACTTGCAAATGTCCACGAGGTAGCGCACGAAGACGTGGCCGTCCACGTGGATTACTCCGGGAAAGTCCAGGTGGTGCGGATCGTAGCCGTGGGCAACCGCCGGAACTACGACGCACTGGTCCGGGACAAGCGCCGCCGCGCGTTCGCAGATGGTAGTGGGCAGGAGCACGTCCACGTCCAAGGGCAAGTGCGGGCCGTGATCTTCGATGCATCCCGTAGGCAACAGGGCTACTCGCTTTTGCGCCGCCGCTTCTTTGATCTCCGGCCACGTCATCTTGCCGTATAGGTACTTCGTCGTCATGCGGTGGTTTCTCCTCTATGCGCTGCCGTGCTTGGTGAAATAGTTAAGGGCACGTATTTCTCCCTTGATTATAGACTCTGCGGGGTGTTAGGTGCTGTACCACACGGCCTGCCCCACACGCGAAACGGAGCGGGGGACAAGCCCCCGCGCTACGGTTTGGCGACAAAAGGATTCAAGGGAATGGACACAAATGAAACCGTTCATGCTTCGACCCTTCGACAGGCTCAGGACAGGCAAGCTCAGCACGTACGGTTTCGCAGCAGGAGTTCAATAGTAGTTGAGCTACTTTTCATTGATGAATAGCGTAAACGGTAGCACAGGTTACAAACCTGTGCTCAACCCTTCTGATTGGCGTGATCGCCCATTTTCACGGGAAGAAGCCGCAGGTTACAAACCTGCGCTACCGGTGCTCTAGTCCATCAAGACAAACTTGCCGAACCGTAAGGACCACTTGCACAGATTCAATGCGTCGCAGAAACTGCAATTTCAGCTCTTTGTATTGTTCAATGGCGTAAACGGAAGCACAGGTTTGTAACCTGTGTTCAACCCTTCGGATTGGCGCGATCGCCCATTTTCACGGGAAGAAGCCGCAGGTTACAAACCTGCGCTACCGGTGCTCTAGTCCATCAAAAGAAACCTGCCGAACCATAGGGCCAATTGCGCTGGTTTGATGCGCCGCAAAAACACAGAAGGCTGGCGTAGCGCCAGCCTTCTGCAAACATCCTCTAGCAAAGTCTATGTAGAAGACTACTCTAATGTGACCTCCTCCGTGCGCACACTCTCGATGGTGCCGCCGGCATAGCGCCAGACTTCGATTGGCGTGACCACGTCACCACTCGCATCGAAGTCATGTGCGCCCGCCGCGCCCTCGTAGTTGATACTGCCGCCCGCGCGGAGGGTATCGATGGCTGCCTTTACTCCGGCCGCGCCTGCTGCTACTACGTCTCCGTCAGGATTGGAAACCGTACGCAGCATGTCGCGCACTGCAGCGGGCGTAACCTCTGCACCGGAAACCTCTGCTGCTAGTGCCGCCAAGGCCGCAATCACAATGGAGTCGTAGACGTTGGTCATGAACGGCAGCGGAGGCAACTCGCCGTACTTCGCCTGGTAGTCTGCCGTGAAGAACTCAAGCGACTGAGTTTCGGCAGAGCCCGGCGCCGTACCCAACATGCCTTCAAGGTTTGCCGCCCCAACGGCCTCGATGATCTGCTCCGATCTGGTGCCGTCCACAAAGAGAAACTTCGTGATGAAGTCGTTCTCAATGGCTTCCCGCAGGTAAATAGTGGCGTGGCCGGCGTAACTCAGCGCCAGCAGCACTTCGGGCTCACCCTCGATTGCTTTGCGCAGCTCCGCAACATAGGTGGTAGCTACCGCTTCATCGTGGGGCACGGCGGCGCTCACCGTTCCTCCTGCAGCCTCGAACGCGACCTGGAAGTTATCCTTCAAGCCCTGGCCGTACGGGTTGTTGACGTAGATGATCGCAACGTTATTGTATCCTTGCTCGACCGCCACGCCGGCAAGCACCACCCCTTGGAGCGCATCCGACGGCACGGTGCGGAAGAGGAAGTCCTGGCCCTCATCAGCCGGCAATATCGTGAGCAGCGGCGAGGTAGAGGCGTAAGAAATCTGGGGTACGCCCTTTGGAATCGTCACAGATTCAGCGACGGCCAAACTGGAGCTACTGGCCGCAGCGCCAACCACCACGTGCACCTGGTCTACGTCTACCAGTTTGCGGGCCGCCCCGACGGCAGCCGTCGGGTTCGTCTCAGTATCGCCGTACACAATCTCGACCGGATAGCCACCCTGCGACAGGTGCTCCTCGGCGAGGGCTGCTGCCTTCTGGAACGCCGCGCCAAACTCGCCCAGCGGCCCGGTAAAGGGAAGCAGCACGCCAATCTTTACGGTTGGCGCGGCCGCCATTTCTTCCTTCTCGGCCATTTCCGGCTCTGCGTCCGGCGTAGAAGCGCACGCAGCCGTAAACAGCATCAGCACGACTGCTGTTATGGATAGAATCAACACTCGCAAGAACCGCGACATTGCGAATTCCTCCTCGCTTCCGTGTAGACACCTATTTGGCAGTAGCATATAAGAGGTCATTGGTATAGTCAAGGGGTTTGCGGGCAATTGTAGAGCGTAGTCATGCACGGCAGATCCAGCGCCGCGGCGACGATTAGGGGCACAGCATGCCGTGCTCCTACCGATGATACACGATTAAGCCGAACGCTCCACTTCCTGTCCGGCAGGCAACCCGGCACAAAATCGGGAGAGCTGTGGGCATCCCTCGCACATTTCCTTTCTGGTAGCATACGGTAGAGTTCACGAGATTCGTACCTCGCTGCACCACAGGGAGCATTCCAGTGCCAAAACCGGAAGCATTCATCGCCATCACCAAGACGCTGCGGACAAGTCTCTTTTCGGCCGCAAGTGAGGAACGCCTCGCCGCACTCTTCACCGTGCGCGGCGGCGACCATGACGGAAAGCTATCGAGCGCGGACTTGACAGAGCAAATCACCGGATGCACAGCCTTAATCACGGGCTGGGGGTCGCCGGAGATTACATCGGAGGTCTTGACTGCCGCGACCGATTTGCGCATCATCGCCCACAGCGCCGGGAGCATCCGGCGACTCATTCCCAAAGCGGCGCTCACGCAAGGGATTGCGTTAACCCACGCCGCGCCGATGATTGCGGAAGCCGTCGCCGAGTTTACGGTGCTGGGCATGCTGCTGGGTCTGCGCTGGCCCCACCGGCAAAATGCGTTGATTCATGAGGGCAAGTCCTGGTCGGAGTCGCGCGCTACCGGCGGCAATCTCTTGGAAGCACAGCGCGTCGGCCTTATCGGCTGCGGTTACGTGGCGCAGCGCGTGATCAAGAAGCTGCAGGGCTTTGGTATGCCGATCGCGGTCTACGATCCCTATCTTCCTGACGAACGCGCCGCCGCGCTCAACGTAACCCGCGTCTCGCTGGAAGAGCTCTTCAGCACGTGCCGCGTCATCGCGAATCATGCGCCCACGACCCCGGAGACGGACGGCATGGTGAAGGCCGCGCACTTCAAGGCATTGCAAGACGGGGCTGTATTCATCAACAATGCGCGGGCGCGGGCGGTTGACCAGCATGCCATGATTGCCGAGCTGGCTACCGGCCGCATCCGCGCCGTGCTCGACGTGTTCAACCCGGAGCCGTTAGCCCAAGATAGCCCGCTGCGTGGGATGGAAAACGTCTTCCTGACGCCGCACATGGCCGGTCTCTCCGACGATACGCGTATGCGCCAGGGCGCGGCCATGGTGGATGAGTTGGAACGCTTCCTTAGCAACGAGCCGCTGCTCTACCCCATCACCCTCGAAACCTACGATCGCATGGCATAAGAGCGCCGAATGAGAGGCACTCTCCGTTCACCCTTCGACAAGCTCAGGGCGAACGGAGAGTGCTTTTTTCTATAGTGCAGTGCTCTTTTCTATAATGCATCGTTGGCTGAGCGCTCTTTATAGAGCGTGTAATGGCGAGTGTGATAGGCGCACCGCTTCGTGACCGCACACGCTCTCCGCCGGACTGCGATCCGGCCGATAGGAAGCCCTGGGCGTCATCTTGAGGATCAGTCGGGCGGGCCGTCGGTGGAGGTGCGCCTCTGTGCGTGCCTGACCACCAGCCCAGTCAAGTCATTCACTGTGCGAGGCACGGCGGCTGAAGACGGGAGCAGTCCTGCAGTACACAATTGGCGATAGGCCTCAACCACGAGGGGCTGCAGCAGTCCGGCCTCGCGTAGCAGCGGGTCATCCGCAAGCACGGAATCAGGAGGGCCTTCCGCAAGGAGCCGGCCTTTATCCAGTACGATCACATGGTCTGCCCAAGCCAGCGCCAACTCTACGTCGTGCGTAGAGATGACGATGCTCCGGCCGGCATGGTGCATAGTATCGAGTAAGTTGAGAACCCGACCGGTAGTTTCCGGATCGAGGCCGGCGGTAGGTTCGTCGGCAATAACGACCTCCGGCTCCATCACGAGCACGCCGGCAATCGCAACCCGCTTCTTTTGACCGTAGCTCAGCATGTGCGTGGGGCGTTCCGCCAGTTCGGCCAAATTAGTATCCGCAATTACCTGTTCTACCTTGGCGCGCACGTGCTCTTCAGACCACCCCAAGTTCAGCGGCCCAAAGGAGACGTCTTGCCGGACACTGGAGGCAAAGAGTTGCGAATCCGGGTCCTGGAACACCAGACCCACGCGGCGGCGCAATTCGCGCATTGCTTCCCGGTCGTATCGAATCGGTTCGCCGTTGTGCAAGATCGTGCCGGCGGAGGGCCGCAATATGCCGTTGAATTGCAGGAACAATGTCGTTTTGCCACAGCCGTTGGCGCCCAGGATGGCAACGCGGCGGCCTTGCGGCAGTGTTAGAGAAAGATCGTGCAGCGCCACGGTGCCGTCGGGATATGCAAACGTAACGCCCTCAGCCGCCAGCACGGGAGGCGCGGCACTTGCCGCAGTTGCCGCGGTCTGGTGCGCCGCGAGTTCGCCGTCGTTGCGTCCGGCCGCAATCAACTCCTCCGGTTCCTGCAAGCCGGTGGGGAGCGCAACGTTGGGTGAATGCGTATCGCCAGTATCAACGAGACTCATGCAATACCCTTTACCAGGTTGCGATAGTTGCCAAGAGCAGCACGCTCTCGACACCGGCGATTAATGCGAGGTTGCGGCGCGACCACATGGGCTGCGCCGTGAGCACGCGCAACTCACCGGTATAGCCCCGGGCCGTCAGCGCGGTGAATAGCGCCGCTGCCCGCGTCTGCGAACGCAAGTAGAGATTGGCGGCGAGCATGCCCACCGAATGCAGCGAACGCCGCCAGTTGCTGTAGCCGAGGCGGGCATTCTGAGCGATATACATCGCCTGCGCGGTCTCGATGAACACGAAGATGAACCGATACATCAGCACCATTAGTTCGATGAACAACTGGGGTACGCGCCACTTCCGCAGTTGATCGGTGATGTCCACCATCGGCGTCGTCAGCGCCAACGCCAACATACTTCCAACGCACGCAAAGGACACCGACGTGACCTGCACGGCGCGCGCCAAACTGCTTTCCATCACGCCGACGTGCCACGGGCCGAGAGGCAGCGCCACCAGTGTCTCCGGGTTGGCCGGGTCTACCGACGTAATCGCCAAGGTGAGCACGCCGAGCAGGATGAAGCCCGCCGGCAGGCGTATAAAGTACCAGAAAGCCCGCAGGGGAATGCCGGCTACGCGTACTACGGCGACCGTCACGAAGGCGAGGGCCAGGAGCGCTACCAATGGCGAGCTCGCGATGAGGCAGACGAGCATGGTGAGGCCGGAAAATAGCATCTTCTCCGCCGGGTGTGCGTCCCGCAGCCTATTGTGATAGGCGTACAAATCAATGGGGAAAGGATGCATCGCTTGCTCCTCAACCGCCGCCGGTCGGTCACGTCCAAGCGCGAGCGGAACGATGGCGGCCGCTGACTACTGTGTGCTCATTTCGCCCCCGGCGCGCCGGCCCAAGGGATAACCGATGAAGAACGCCAAGAGCCCGAGACCAATGCCTTGCGAGGCGGAAATCGTCGCCTGAAGCTCGCCAAAGTCCGTCTCCACGAAGAACAGCGCGATAGCCAAAACCACGCCAATGGCGCAGAGCACACCTGCAATCGCCATATCGGCCCCGCTTTCTATTCCATGCCGGGCACGGGAGCGGCCCAGTATCCAGCCGACTATGCCGGCCACAAGGAGCGTGCCCAGCAACGCCTGTAATCCAAAGAAGTAGCGTTCTAGGTCATTAGGGGAAAAGATTGGCTCAAACCATGGCTCGAAGTCTTCGCCGGCCAACTCTTCCACGGCCGCAACGCCTTGCATGTCCGCTCCGCCCCATTCCGTGCCTTCCGCTACCCAACCCCGGTAGGCCAAGGGCACGACGACCAAGAGGATGAGGGCAACCACCAATAGCCAATTGCGTCTTGCTTGTGACATATGCTGACTCCTGCTAGTTCCCTTCCAGTGCGACGTTGCCATAGAGTGAACCCGTCAGTTCGTGGCAGCGGTGGGACCGGGAGCAGGCTCCGGTGCCTCCTCAGAGACAATGCCCTGTTCGACGAGCACCTCGCGGCTATGCTGCAAGAGCAGGTTGAAGACGATTACCGTAAGGATGCCCTCCGCGATAGCCAATGGAATCTGCGTAATGGAAAAGATGCCGAGGAATTTGATGAACGACTCAAGCACGCCGCCAGTCGTCGCCGGCCACGCCAGCGCCAATTGCCCGGCCGTGACGATGTAGGTAGCCCAGTCCGCTAAAGCGGCTGCCAGGAAGACGGCCCAGGCCAACCCCAAGCCACGACAAGCCCGGAAGACGCCATAGGCAACGAACGGACCGATCACGGCCATGGAGAACACGTTTGCACCGAGGGTGGTCAGACCCCCGTGCGCCAAGACAATGGCCTGGAACAAGAGCACGATGGTGCCAAGCACCACCATGGTGGTGGGGCCGAAGAGAATTGCGCCCAGGGCGATGCCGGTCGGATGTGAGCAACTACCGGTAACGGACGGCAGCTTCAATCCCGATAGTACAAACGAATAGGCCCCCGACATGCCAAGTGTGATCTTGCTCTGCGGGGAGCGATTGACCTGCTTAGCTATAGAGCGCAGTCCCCAGAGAAAGAACGGAATCACGGCAATGAACCATAGTATCGCCCACGTGGGAGGCAGGAACCCTTCTGAGATGTGCATGGCGTGCGCTGACCGCACTGTGCCGAATGCCAGCAACAGCCCGGCCACTACAATCATAGCCACGCGCTGCTTCGTCTTGGAAGGCGTGACAATAGCGGACATTGCGTACCCCCTTCGCCAAGAAACCTAGGGCCTTTAGCTAATGCGAATGATTAGCAATACCGTGTGAAAATTATTATACACGCGGCAGATGGCGATTGCAAGACCCTCAAGCGCGATTTCTGTGCGTTTTTTGGGAATAGTTGTCAGCAACACGCCGTGGGGTCTGGTTGAGTGAATATGGAGATTCTAGAGGGAGGACGCAACCCGCTGGTAGACGAGCCATCCAGTAAATGACTCTGGCCGACCCGCCCTGGATCGGGAGACTCGAAAAGGATAGGGAACACGCGTTCACGGCCTGGACGAGCTAAGGATTTTGCCGGAGTGGATCTGTGCACGCCGAGTGGCCCCAGCAGAAAGCTCAGGCTACGATTCCGGCGACAGAAAGGAGCAACCGCGGGGACCTTCGTAAGTAGCTGTTCTGACTGGCAGCCGTCCGCGAATCACAGCGCGGTCTTGGGGAGAAACGAGGCACCTCGTATCAGGCGCGCTGCTAACCGCGAGACCCGCGTTAGCGCCTTGCGCAACCTGTGGTCAGGCCCACGGCAGCTCACACGAGCGCCCTGCCGCTCATCCAGTATTCGCGCCAGACCGTATAGCCCAGCTTGCCGTAGAAGTCGACGATGCGCGTCCAGTCGATGTGGCAATTGCCGATGCCACGGTCCCGCAGCACCTCTGAGCCCACTGCCACCATGCCGATGCCAATGCCGCGCCCCCGCTCGCTCGCCGCCACGCCCACGGCGCTGATGCCGCCGAGGTTGTCCCCCAGCAGCGTTTTCCAGACCACATTCGCCCCCAGCCAGCGGGACGTCGGGGTGTGCAACATAAGCGTGCCCACGATGCTCTTCCGTTGGTCGATTGCGACTAGCATATTCTGGAAGTCGCCGAGTTCGGCCGTGTAGAAGAATGCTGTGGCCCAACCGGGAAAGTGCTCCGCTTCAAAGGCGAGCACGTCCGCTACCTCGTCATCCCGGGCCGGGCGTATTGTCACCTGCTCCTGCGCCAAGCGCGCGCGCATCGCCGCAGGCATCTGATAGTCGCTAAGATCGCGCACGAGGTCGCACGACCGCTGCTCCGGGTCCAAAGGCCAGCCACAGGAGGCGAAGAACGGGTACGCGCCGGGCAAGTCGGTGGGGATTCCCGGCCAGAAGCGATACGCTCCCCCACCGCCGAGACGCAACGCACCCACGCCCGCCTGCCGTAGATGTTCAAGCGCCGCCTCATGCAATCGCGTGCCGATACCCCGCCGCTGCCTTTCGGGATGCACGAGCACGACGGAGATGCCGCCGCTGCGTTCCTGCACGTCTGCCTCGCTCCGGTCAATCTGCGTGCCCACGAAGCCAACGATCCGCTCGTCCGCGACCGCCACGAAGTGATCGTCCCCACGATAGAAGCGATGATCGGTCAATAGTCGCCGCAAGAGATCATCGCGCATCGGCCAGGTGTCACCGAGCGCAACCTGCCAGAGGGGAAGCAGGGCCACCGAGTCGAGATTAGGGTTGTACGGTCGAATTTGCAGCTTCGCCGACATACTCTTCTCCACAGATTTGAATTTAGAAAGTAAGCGCTAATATCGACGTGGATTACAACGACCTACGCCAGCCGCATGGGGATGCCCTTCGCGGCCAAGTACTCCTTCACTTCACGCACCGTGAAGTGCTCGTAGTGGAAGATCGAAGCAGCGAGCACGGCGTGGGCGTGGCCTTGATCGAGGGCCTCGAAGAGATGCTCCAGGGTGCCGCCGCCACCACTGGCGATCACCGGCACGTCCACGGCGGCGCACACGGCAGCGAGGAGTTCCAGATCGTAGCCGGCCAACGTGCCGTCGGCATCGATGCTGTTGACCACGATCTCGCCCGCGCCGCGCTCCACGCCCTCGACCGCCCACGGCACCGCCTCGCCCGCCGTTTGGCGGCGGCCGCCGTGGGTAAAGACGTGCCATTTCAGCGTACCGTCGGCTTGGGGCACGCGCTTGACGTCCATGGAGAGCACGGTGCACTGGCTGCCGAAGCCCTCGGCCCCGGCGTTGATGAGGTCGGGATTCTCCACCGCCGCCGTATTGATGGAGACCTTGTCCGCGCCCGCCATGAGCATGCGGCGCATGTCCGGCGCCGTGCGAATGCCGCCGCCGACAGTGAGCGGAATGAAAAGCTGGTCGGCGGTGCGCTCCACGAGGTCTTGAAAGATGCCGCGCTCTTCCGCCGAGGCGGTGATGTCGTAGTAGACCAGTTCGTCGGCGCTCTGCTCGTTGTAGCGCAGAGCCAGCTCGATGGGGTCGCCAGCGTCCTTATCAGCCGAAAATTGCACGCCGCGCACCACGCGGCCGCCATGCACGTCGAGACAGGGGATGATGCGTGTTGTAAGCATTCCTATCAAAGCGATTCGTCACATAGAACGGGAAGAACTGCATAAACCTCTGTTAGCGCTTAGCCGGAGCTAAAAATGAATTGAACGTACCCCCCACAATTACCATGATAGAGGACATCTTTCAAGGCATCACATCGGCCTACAGCGAATTGCTGAAGGGCTGTTAGCGCACTTCAATTCAGTGCGGCCTCGTTCTACAAAGGTCTCTCCCAGGTTACACCTATCACCAACTATGTGGTTTATTGATTGTGCCATGGACGTCGACCAGCGTATCAGGAAACTGACTTTGACGTAGATGACTCTTCCAGAGCCTTTTGACATATGTTGCCGCGGCTCTTAGGTCCTTGTGCGTCTTAATCTTGCGATCTGGATTAACAACCGTTGCGCGAAGGCGCAATCCCTCTCGCACGTAGCGTATGGCGCTTGTAAAGTCTGAGTCGTTGGATACCACAACAGCCTGTTCATACCGGCCATTGAACCCATCAACCAACAGCCTGGTTACGAGGTTCACGTCAGAGCCCTTCTCCTCCGAATCTCTTACTTGAACTACGCCCGGCATTCCTGCTATTGGGTTAGCCAGCGGACGAAATTTGGTTCGGGAACGGAACGTACCGTAGTAGACCTCAAGATTCGGCAAAGTTGCTAGCGCTCTCAAGTACACCAACTGCCGCCGCGGTTGACCGGGGTCATTCGGACGCGCACTAAGCAATGCGGTAAAGTAACAGACTTGATTGATCGTGTCTTGCGGAAAGAGCACCTCCGCCAGTTTGCAGAGGTCGAGCCATCTGAATGGCGTGTCACGTAATGCACGGTAGTAGAGATTGAAACCATCTACGTAGACGTTGGTCTTCACTCGACACTCCATCTGACCACTTAAAGACAGAGACCGCTCTGGGAGCGGTCTCCACCCTACCGGCGAAGCGGATAGGGGTTGTATTCAAATGTTAGCAAACAGCACAAAAGGTGTCAAGGTGCAATAGGCAGCAATCCAAGTCCCCTCGTGTGCCTCTATCAATCACCCGGGCAGAAACAGCCAGCAGCGGCAATACGTCCTGATCATCCTTCCTAACACAACAAGAACTTAGTGAGGTGTGCCCGAATCGTCACCTATAGTCCCGGATAGCCCACCACTGCCAGGGCCTCGGACAGCGTGAATGCGCCGCGATAGAGCGCGGAGCCGACGATTGAACCCTCAACGCCGAGGGTTGCCAGCCGCGTGAGGTGTTCGAGAGTCGCGACCCCGCCGGAAGCAATCACCGGCACGCTCACGGCCCGCGCCAGTGCCGCTGTTGCCTCGAAGTTGGGTTGGGAGAGCGTGCCGTCGCGCTCTACGTCGGTGTAGAGGAAGCGGCTCACACCGTTGGCGACCATCTGCTGCGCCAGGTCGAACATGTCAACGGTGCTTTCCTGCTGCCAGCCGTGGGTCATCACCTTGCCGTTGCGGGCGTCCAGCGCCACCACCACCCGATCGGCGTAGCGCGCGCACGTTTCGGCCACCAGCGCGGGCTCCTCCAACGCCACCGTACCCAAGACCACCCGCGCCACACCCGCTGCGATCACCTCTTCGATGGCCGTCAGGTCGCGCAAGCCGCCGCCCATCTGCACGGGTATCGTCAGCGCCTTCGCCACGGCAGCCACCACCGGCAGATTCCGGCTGCTGCCCTTCTCGGTGCCGTCCAGGTCTACCACGTGGAGCAGCGCCGCGCCCTGGGTCTCCCAGCCGCGGGCGGTCTCCACGGGATCGTGGGAAAAGACCGTCCGCCGGGCAAAATCGCCTTTATAGAGGCGCACGACCGCGCCGTCTTTGATGTCGATTGCGGGAATAACTTGCATAACCTTGTAACTAGCCTGATTGCCGCTTGCCCGTTAGCATTCCACGAATCTTATCACCTGAATTAAATTTATGTTCCCTTGGCTGCGCAAGCTCAATCTTCATTAGCATCTCGTAGCGCGGGGGCTTGTCCCTCGCCTCTCCGGCATTGTGTCATGGCAGCGAAATAGTATCCGTTCGTCCTAAGCTTGTCGAAGGTTGAACGGAAGGCTTGTCCCCCGCTCCTCAGCACCATGTCATGGCAGCGAAATAGTATCCGTTCGTCCTGAGCTTGTCGAAGGTTGAACGGGAGGCTTGTCCCCCGCTCCTCAGCACCGTGTCATGGCAGCGAAATAGTATCCGTTCGTCCTGAGCTTGTCGAAGGTTGAACGGAAGGCTTGTCCCCCGCTCCTCAGCACCGTGTCATGGCAGCGAAATAGTATCCGTTCGTCCTTATATCTTGGAAAAGGGAGATAGAATGGGAGCAGGCGTGGCAGACCGGTTCGTCCTAGGTCTGGCAGACCGTGGCTCAGAGTGGTCGCCACACCTGCCGAGCTCCCCCAGAGCCCGAACAGTTACCGGGACACGAAGTCCGTATCCGTAAGGCAGGGACTGCATGGGAGCGCCAGCCATAGTATAGCAGGAGGGAGGCAATGGCAGTGTACGTGGGGATCGATGTATCGCAAGACCGGCTTGACGTGGGAGTAGCTGACGAAGCGCAGTCGTGGTGGGTTGGGAACGATGCGGCAGGGATAGAGGAGCTGCGGGAGCGTCTGCTTGCATTGGCGCCGCAGGGCGTGGTGTTGGAAGCGACGGGTGGGCTGGAGAGCGCGGTGGCAGGAGAGTTAGTGGCAGCGGGGCTGGAGGTGACGGTCGTGAACCCGCGGCAGGTGCGGGACTTTGCGCGCGCCACGGGACGGTTGGCGAAGACGGACGCGATAGATGCAGGCATGCTGGCGCGCTTTGGAGAAGCGGTGCAACCGGAGGCGCGCGCACTGCCGGACGCGCAGACGCAGGAGTTGCGGGGCTTGGTAGCGCGGCGGCGGCAGGTGGTCGCGATGCTGACTGCCGAGTGCAACCGTCTGCCCCGGGCCACCAAGCGGGTTCGTCCCCAGATCAAGTCCCACATTGCCTGGCTGCGGCGGCAACTCGATAGCCTGGACCAGGAACTGGCGGCGCTCGTCCAAACCAGCCCGCTGTGGCGTGCCCGTGAGAACCTGCTGTCCAGCGTACCGGGAATTGGCCCGGTTACGGCTACCTGCTTGCTGGCAGAACTCCCGGAACTGGGCAGGCTCAATCGCAAGCAGATTGCCGCGCTGGTGGGGGTCGCTCCCCACAACCGGGATAGCGGCACCTACCGGGGCAAGCGCAGCGTCTGGGGCGGCAGAGCCCCGGTGCGCGCCAGTCTCTACATGGCTACCTTGGTCGCAACCCGCTTCAATCCGGTGATCAAAATCTTCTATGACCGACTGTGCGCCGCAGGCAAACCCAAGAAAGTGGCCCTTACCGCCTGCATGCGCAAGCTGCTCACCATCCTCAACCGCATGCTCAATACACAGTCGCCCTGGAAACCAACCACCGCACCTTGACACCCAAGACAGTTTCTGAGCCTGTCGAAGGATGAACGGGAGGCTTGTCCCCCACCTCCCCGCCATTGCGTCATGGCGGAACAGTATCCGTTCGTCCTGAGCTTGTCGAAGGATGAACAGGGGCTTATCCCCCGCTCCTCAGCACCGTGTCATGGCAGCGAAATAGTATCCGTTCGTCCTGAGCTTGTCGAAGGTTGAACGGGGCTTGTCCCCCGCTCCTCAGCACCGTGTCATGGCAGCGAAATAGTATCCGTTCGTCCTGAGCCTGCCTGTCCTGAGCATGCCGAAGGGTCGAAGGATGAACAGGGGCTTGTCCCCCGCCTCTCCGGCATTGCGTCATGGCGACGGAACAGTATCCGTTCGTCCTGAGCATGCCTGTCCTGAGCATGCCGAAGGGTCGAAGAATGAACGGCACTTGTCCCCGCTTCTTGGCACTTAGATAGCTACCATGCCCGGCCATGCACTCGCTGACCCTAACCCCATTTGACCTCAAGGTCTAGCGTGCAGACCACTCGATGCACATGCCGTCGTGCCCGTCGCCCAGGCCACGAAATTCGCATAGAGCCGCAGGCCCAATGCTGCGCTCTTTTCCGGATGGAACTGGGTAGCAAAGACGTTCTCGCGCGCCAGCACGCTGGGAAAGGTCACGCCATAGTCGGTCGTACCGGCCGTAAGCGCGGCGGCGTCCGGATCGGTGTAGTACGAGTGCACGAAGTAGAAATAGGCGTCATCCGGGATACCGGCGAACATGGGATGCTCCTGCGCTTGGCGCACCTGGTTCCAGCCCATATGCGGCACGGTAAGCCCTTTAGAGAAGCGCCGCACCACGCCGGGATAGATATCCAGGCAAGGCGTGCCGCCGTCTTCCTCACTCGCCGTCAGCAAGACCTGCAACCCCATGCAAATGCCGAAATAGGGCTTGCCGGACGCAATCGTCGCCTTCACCAGATCGGTCATGCCGTGCCGCGCCAGCCCGCGAATGGTATCTCCCGCCGCCCCCACGCCGGGCAAGATCACCGCCGCGGCGCGCTCCACCGCCGCCGGGTCCTGCGTCACCACGTAGTCCTGCGTATACAACGCCACCGCCCGGCTCACACTCCGCAAATTCCCGGCACCGTAGTCAATAATCGCAATCATGTTAGGTGTTTCTATCCAGTATTCGACCTCCTACTTCCGTATCATATCGCCTCGTCGCTGGAGACCACAACACGAAGTCCCATCATGTGGGCACCATCTCTCTAGCTGACGCAATCCACGTATCGACGCCAATTAAGCGCCTGTTGCGCCGCATATCCTTTGATTGAGCTTCTCAGACCAACAAGCGCCCGTGCGTAGCGACCAAGATCATGATGGCTGCAATCACCTTGGCACGGCAGCGGGTGCACTTTCCGTCTCGGTTTCCATGCGAGGCTCTTTGGTAAAGAACAGCGCCACGAACACAGCTAAGAAGGTGCCGAGGAGCCAGAGGCGGGGGATGTCCGAATTTACCCAGAGCAGGCCGGGGACGAGGTAGAGCAGGCGGCGGTGGTGGGGTAGCGCGAAGAGGAAGAGCGCTGCCCAGCCGAACAGGAGGTAGCGGACGTGGATAACCGGCAGTGTGAGGATGTAGAAGAGCCCGGCTTTGGCCAGCGCGCGGCGGTGGCTGGGATCGAACATCACAAGAATGGCGAAGAGCGCGTTCGCCAGGCCCACGTAGCGGTTGTCGAGCGCGTTTAGCCACGCGGGGGCAGACCCGCCGAATGATTCGTAAATCTCCTGCACGAGTAGCAGCGGCTCGCCGCGGTCCAGCAGGTGTCCGCCGAGCGCCCAGCGGAAAGCCGACAAGTCAACGGCGGCGTACGGTACTGCGATCAGTCCCAACAGACCGAGCGAGGTCAGCGCGTAAAGGCCGGCACTCTGCACGCCGCGCCAGCGCAGGTACCAGAAGAACGCCACAATGCCGGCAATGCCGAACTCCAGGCGCGTGGATGCGGCGAGCGCCAGGAAGATGCCGGCCAGCCAGGGCTTCTCCCACCGCGCCACGGCCAGCACAAAGAAGAGCAGGGCGACGGCGTGGCTTTGCGCGTTATCGATTGTGGCGGTCAGCAGCCAGGGGTGCAGGTACCAAACAGACGCGGCGACCAGTGCTACAAGCAGGCCCAGCCGGGGCGCAGACAGTGAAGCTTCACCATCGGATTCGCTATCCCCGCCACCGGCAACCCCTCCCAAAAAATACCTTTGCGCCTGCAAGACCAGCGTATAGACGACAATCGTGCTCAGCACATCTGCGGCGTAGGTAGGAATCTTGATGGAGAGAATCTGCGGCCAATCGAAGTGGTACGCCGCGCGCCAAAGTGGCGCCATGATGAGATTGAACGTTGCCAGTTGGTCCAGCGGCCAGGGTAGGTCGCGGGTCAGGTGGTAGTAGAGGAAGTGGATCTTGGTGAAGACCGTGCTGGCGTAGAAATAGAAGTGCTCCACGTCGCCGCCCTCGAGGAGAAGATCGCGCAGGCGCAGCGCCAGGCCGGCCACAAGCAGTATTACGAGCGCGGCATGCACGCGGAGTAACTGCCACACCTGGGACCAGCTCTCCAAGAGTGGATTCCCGCTTTCGCGGGAATGACGGAATGGCGTTGTCCGGCGGAAAAGCGTCGCCAGGCGAAAAGGCGTTGCTTGGCGGAAGAGCATTGCCAGTCGCAAGAGCGGCCAGCGGTCGAGCGCAGGCGCCGTATCGAGCACCCACACCTGCAGAGCGAGCGTAATTCCCACAATCACGTACGCTGCAAGTATTTTTGCCAACGCAACATGCCAGAGCAGGTGGTGGGTGAAGTCGTTGAGATAGAACAGCGCCAGACCCGGTGCTCCCAGCCAAAAGGGCGCTAGCGACCAGTTGAAGGCGCGCCCAAGCGCCGGGCCCTGCGCTCCCATGCGTCGGAGCACCCACCAATAGGCCCACTGCCAGCAGATAACGCCAACCGGCGCAAGCGCAATCGCCAACAACCACGGCAGCGACGCTTGCCACGGCCAGGCGCGATCCACGAAGAGCATTGCGAGAAAAGGGCCTGCGCAGACTCCGCGCACGAGCACGAGAATACCTTCTCGACCTCGTAGGAAGGCTTGGGGCTGCAAGAACTCGGAATTTTGGCAGCGAGAATCACTCATGTGTATAAGAGACTACGGAGATCGCAGGTTTGGACTTAGGCCGTCCGGATATACGAGACAGCATGCGTATCCGCACTTTGACGGGCTCCTCAATCTGTCATTGTGAGGAAGCTCTTCGGCAAGCTCAGGATAAGCTCCGGCGACGAAGAATCTCGTGTGCACTGGTTCTCGATTCCTCAAACTCCGGTTCGCCGAACTCTGGTTCGCCGCTGCGCCCGGATTTACAGGAAACGCAACCCAGCGAAATGATCACGTTCAAGTCTACTAAATTCGTGGGATTGTTGCGTTTGGGACGGCTGCCAGCCGGATCACTGCCCACAATCTAAGCAGAAGCCTGCGTGTGGTAATCTGCCTATTGCGACAAGCCAATGCAATGTCCAGCATCCCTCACGCAGCCGGATGAACTATCTAACGATATAGAACCGCATTAGAAGGATACGAGGAGGTAACGCAACGCTGCGGCGGGCCGCCCCTCCCTCTCCCTGCACACTTTGCCGCGACCATAATCAGTCGCGATCCCAATAACCTATGACACATCGTCCCGCTTGCGAATTGGCACAGGCGGCGGCGCGAATGTCACCCTCCGCGCAGCGGGACGCTCCAGCATGATCCAGCCGAAGCCTGCCTTCACGTGCGCCCGTTCCCAACCGGCTTGGAGCGCAAGGCGGTGGGTTTCAGAAGCAGTATAGGAAGCGGCAACGGACGCCGACGGCTCGCCGTCCTCGCATAGCTGTATCTGATCGCTGACCGATTGGCCCGCCTTGAGCACCGTCCAAAGCCAGGGATGAACATCGCGGCGCGTATCGAAGACAACGATCCGGCCCGCGGGCTGCGCAACACGCCGCAACTCCTCTAGGACCGCTACCGGGTCTTGCCAATGATGGAGCGCCAGCGTGCTGACGATGAGGTCGAACGCGCCGTCTGCAAACGGCAAGGTCTCACCTCGCGCCTGCGCAAAGAGCACGCGCTGCTTCTCTTGGCTTGATGCGGCGTGGCCAACCGCCTCCGCAATCATCGGATACGAAAGGTCTACGCCAATGACCACGGCGTCGGGGGCCTGGTCCGCCAACTCGAGCGGAAACCACCCCGGCCCACACCCCACGTCGAGGACACGCCACTGCACTGAACCGGCGGCAGCGTAACGCGCCAGGAAGCCGCGAATCAGCCGCAACGGCAGCAGCCCCATGAAGCGGCTGTAACTCGCTACGTTTTCCGGCCGCTCGATTGCCTCCTTATGCGAGGTGCGTTGCAGGGGCGGATCGCCAGCCCACTGCCGCAACCAACGCAGGAGCAGGATGCCGGCCCCGGCAAGGAGCGCAATTGCCCCGAGACGCCGTGCGTTCACAAGAGTCGCTCCTCAGTTTCAAACAGTGACAGCCCTACCGTCGCCATAGCCCTGCGGCTTGCGTGGCGGACCCCGGACACGTGGTGCTGCCGCAATGCGGCGCGATGGCGGGCAGCACGTAACACTATGATTCCACTGCCTGCACGTTTAGGACACGCACGTGCGCCTGCTCTGCTGCCGACTGCGCCGGACCGGAAAGCGGCCCGTTCACCACCAGCACGCCTACCTTGTGCGCATCTCCCTCCAATGCCGCCACAAGCTGCACGACTTCGCTTGCGGGCACCGGCAGTTCCGGCACCACACGCACGGCCAGGAAGCGTGCGCCTCTCTCCAGAGTAAGAGAGGCGGCCCCTTCATCCTGGCTGTCGGCCAGGGCCACCGCATATCCCTGTCGGCGCAGCCCGCGCACCGCAGCTTCCAGCAGCGAGGCACGTAACGATGCCTGGGGAGTCTTCGCAACCGGTGTCAGCGCCTTCAGCACATCCTGGTGAATCCAGTGTTCTTGCGGCGTGGGGCCGATGTGCGCCGGTGGATTCTCCAGAAACCGGTCCGCCCGGGAGTTCGCGCCACAGTAACACATAATAGCGTACCCAATCGGTATGCCGACCACACTGCCCACCGACGTAAAGAAGGCGAGCCAGAGCCAAAGACCCTTCACGCGCATACCTTGGGCCACATACCAGCCACCGGTAAGCAAGAATGCCCCCCACTGCCACTGCGTCGGCACAAGCGGCGTTTGTCCGTTTGCCTCGCACCAGTGGCGGTAAGCATCACCCCGAAACGCCGCGGCACAATAGCAACCGAAGAACGACCATAGTATGAGCGAACCGACGATCGCGGGAGGCACGGCCGCCGGAAATGAGAGCTGGCGGATGAGGAACAGCGTGTTGATAATCGCGAGTACCGTCACGGCGACTTGGGGCACAAGCAGCACACGCCCCTTTTCACTTATTCCCTGCCGCAGATACCAGATCGCGCCGAGCGCAAACGCGGGCCAACTCCACCCGTTGGGCGGCAGAGCCGGCCAAGCGGGAGATTGGACTGCTGAGGATAGCACCACTTGCGAGGCCTTTACGTTTGGTTGCACAGAATTTTCAGGTCAGAGAGCGCGAGCATTGCCGTGCCTAAACCGGTCAATGCAGGTCTATTACCTTGTGTTGAACAAACACTCAAGCTGCTTAGAAACCAGCTTGTGATAGTTGTAACAGCCGTAGCAATCAGCAGAGAGCATGTCAATGCCACGTACCGCCTAAACCGCGCATACAGATAAGAAGGGCGATTTGGCCGTATCTACCGCCCATTCTGGAGAGCAATCATTAAATTGTCAATTTCGCCCACATTGTAGTATGCGACAATTGAGCGATGCGGTCTATCGGTGCTCTATATGGTGTAACCCAGCAACGAGCTACACTGCCGCCCAAGAGCAGTTTCTTATCAAGCTCTTAGGAAACTTCGCGGAGGAGATTTGGCCGGAAGGGCACTTTTCCCTGCAATAGCGCGCATCAATCGTTTTTCCATAAGCTTGACAGCAGCAGCCATTCTTAGATATCCTGGAAATGCATGTGAAAGTGCACACAAAGTAGTAGTACGAGGTATTTTAGAAGAAGGAAATTACTGCCTTAGTAGATACGCCTACGTACCGCGTCCGTGTGCAGCATGCATTTGGTATTCGGGTACTAGTGTTCAGTTTTCGCTGGAGGATCTGATGGAGGCAACAGTTCAAGTTCTAACGTGTGCGCGCTGTGACACTGACATTTCCGGTCAGCGTGACGGCAAGTCCAAGCGTGCCGGCCTGTGTGCGCGCTGTGGCCGCGCGGAGCGGCTCTCTACCTATTTCAAGCGTTACTACCAGCGCAACAAAGACAAGATTCT
Source organism: Chloroflexota bacterium (assembly GCA_965221905.1). Lineage (GTDB taxonomy): Bacteria > Chloroflexota > UBA11872 > VXOZ01 > VXOZ01 > VXOZ01. Next base: position 211,419 of record OZ244922.1, on the reverse strand, counting down.
TGAAAAGAATCGCAGGTGGGCGCGGGAGAATAAAGAGCGCGTGGCGGAGTTGCGCCGCATCCGCTTGAGCAAGCAGCCCAAGAAGCCCAAGGAACCACAATTCTGCACCGATTGCGGTACCGTTGTCCAGCGTGCGCTGCGCTGTCGCAAGTGCTACGTGCGCAACAAGTACCACACCGACGCCGAATATCGCCGCAAGCGCCTCATCACGACCAAGCGCTGGGCCCAGAAGAAGCGCGAGGAAGCACGCGTGCGCAAGATGATCGATTCTACCGAGACTGCAGCCCAGCCGGTAGGTCGCTAGAAGCGCGTAGCAAGCCCTGTCTTCGGTCACGCACCGAAACAGAGCACGGAATTGAAGAAGCCGCGAGCCCAACTGCTCGCGGCTTCTTCTGTCTTAAGGATTGGCCTGGCAGGAACACCATACTCTACCCGTGAAAGTGCAGTAGTAGCAGGTGCCTTACGCAGACAAATAAAGAGGAGGACCGTGAAATCACGATCCTCACACGTTGTTGCGTATAGTGAAAGCCGCTGCCCGGATATTGTGCTTAGGGGCGGTCCCGACCGGATTCGAACCGGCGATCTCAGCCTTGACAGGGCCGTGTGTTGGGCCAACTACACCACGGGACCAATACGTTCTCACATACGCGGAGAACCGTCGCGGTGGGCCGGGGAGGATTCGAACCTCCGTAGCCATTACAGCGCCAGATTTACAGTCTGGTGGTTTTGACCGCTCGCCCACCGACCCATAAATCAGGCAGCAAGCAGGTATTTGCTTTCCTAAAAATCAGTATAGCAGTGAAAACCCCCTTTGTCATCACCCCCAAGCGTCCGTACGTGTCTAACGCATAGGTTCCCACCAATAGCTTGCAAGCATAAGCAGGGGCATCAATGCGATACGGCCGCACGGCACCTGCAGGCGCCGTGTCAAAGCGCAAAGTAAGGGCGGAGCGGCAAGCGTGATGCCTTGCCTTACTCCTTCGTACGATTGACGAGATAGATTCCGGCTGCTACAAGCACCGCGCCCGAAATTAGCTCAAGGCCCAGCGGCTCGTCCAACAGCAGGTTGCTCAGCACGACGCCAAAGAGCGGCGTCACAAAGAATAGCACTACCAGTCTACTCGCGCGGTAATGCCGCAGCACTGACGTCCATGCCACAAAGCAGAAACCGGCCACCACAAGACCCTGGTACAAAATGGCAGCGACACTGGAAAGTGTTAGCTGATACTCCCAGCCCTGCTCGAAGATCAGGCTCAACAGAAAGAACCAAGGCAGGGTGAAGAGCATGGTCCAGATCAAGAGTCGATACGGGTGGATGCTCTGCACCAGCCGCTTGGTTGCGACTACCCGCAAACCCAGGAGAGCGCCGCTTGCCAATACGATAGCATCGCCAATCAAGAGTTCACGTGTGCCAAGATTCAAATTCTCCATAAACGTCACGGTGACACCGCCAAAGGCAAGCAGGATGCCCGTAGTTTTCAGGACGGTCAGCCGGTCACCCTGAATCAGGTAGTGTGCGAAGAGAGTGGTAAAGAGCGGATAGGTGCTGTTGAGCACGACAGACCGAGATGAGGTAGTGAAGTGCGTACCCACGTTGAGGGCAATGATCTGGAGCAGAAAAATCAGCGATAGATAGATGAGGGGTGCCAGTTCGCCCGGTTCCAGTCGGATTCGGACCCGCTGCCACCACGCCCAGCCCGTAACCGCCGCCAGTCCGATGATGAAACGGAAGCCTGCCAGCGCCAACGGCGGAATGTCCTGCAATCCGATCTTGATGGCAACGGAGTTGCCGCCCCACAACAACGCCAAGAGAAGCACAAGCGCTACTATGCTGGCATCGGGATTGCGGTTCGATCCTTGAGTAGACTCCATAGCGGCGGATCAAGCGGAAAGGGAGGAGCGGAAACTATCCACTCCCCGCGCAGCGCACATGGTCTCGAACACGCGTTACGCCATGGTACTTTCTAGAGTTTCTCACATTAAAGCCGAGACGGAAACACCCCTGCAATCGCCTCCGTTGCAACGGCGTAGTCGCTATCCGGGTGAATTCACGCCGCCTCCCCGACCATCGCCGGTATCCAATGGAGCCGACGGCCGGATTCGAACCGGCGGCCTATGGTTTACGAAACCATTGCTCTACCACTGAGCTACGTCGGCAGGGAGATGCCTTTTCAATTGTAGCATACACACCATACGCAACTGTCCGGCCGCTATGCGCGGCGGCTATGGCCTCTCGATTGAGCGGCTGGCGCAGATTCGAGTCTGGGTCTCTCTGGGAGGCACTGTCAGTCGCATAGTTGCACATTATCAGACGTGTGTGACTAGAGACTCCGTTCGTGCTGAGCCCCGCAACCATGCATCTCTTGGTAGCGCAGGTTTGTAACCTGCGTCCGTTCTTCGTAGGGTATCTCTGCAACCAACATCCTCTGTTGCGCGGGTTCGCAGCCTGCGTCCATCCTCGTAGCGCAGGTTACAAACCTGTACCTGCCGCTCGCAGGCGCGATCCTTGGGCGAACCCTCTTCCCTCAGTGCCCTGCCGTCTCACGCCAACCCTCATCCCAACGCAAATTATGGCGACGCTTCTGCAGGCGCCGGCCCATCTTCGCGCCTCGCTTGCGGCGGGCCTCCCAACTCGAGGTCCGGCAGAAGCAGGGCCGCAAGGAGGCAAAAGAACATATAAGCTGTAGCGAAGATGTAGACGCGTTGCAAGGCAGCGGTGATGCCGGATTGAATTGCGCGCGTGACCACTGCCGCAACCTCTGCCGCCCGACTGCGTAGCTCTGTCTGGGCCTGGGAGACTATCTGAGTCTGCGCATCGCTGACAATTGCCTCTTCCTGCGCCAGAAGGCGCGCTTGGATCGTCTTCAGAAGCTCCTCTCGGGCAGAATCGGCGGCAGGCGGGTTTGCGAGCACAGTCTTTACCTCTTGCGGGATGAGCGGATTCTGCAGTGCCGCGTCGCGGGCAGTTGCATCACCGGCGAGCGCGGCCTCGATTTGCGCAAGCGACTGCGCCAGCCCCATCCGTACCTGATCGCCAATGCTGCCTGCCTGTAGCCGAGACTCGAACTCCGGCGGCAAAGCCGGGTCTGCCAGCAGCGCTTGCCGAGCGCTCTCATCTCCGATTAGCGCCGCGACCACCTGTTGCTCCAGAGCCGCAAAGCGCGCCTCTACCGCCGCGGTTAGGTTGCCAATGCTTCTCCCATCATCCACTGCCAGTCCTCCCATTTGCTCGCGCATTTCAAACGGCACATTCTCGGTAGCCGATGCAGTGACGGTCGCGGCGAGCACGGTGCCCATGAGGGCGACGGAAGCTGTGGAGCCAACCTGGCGCACGAACTGCAGCGTGCTCGTGGCAGTGCCGAGGCGGTTGCGGGGCACGGCATTCTGCACGGCAAGCGTATAGAGCGGCAGCGACGGTCCCAGGCTGAGGCCGATCACTACCATGAGCGGGAGCACCTGCCACAACGGCGTATCGACACGCAGATTGAAGGCAAAGGCCGCAAAGGCGATGATGCCGAAGCAGATCGACACTAAGAGCGGCCGCTTGTAGCGGCCGAAGCGGCTGGCCAACTGGCCGCCCAGCATGCTGCCCGCCACCACGCCCAATACGAGGGGAGTAATTGAAAGGCCGGAATTCGTCGCCGAAAATCCCTTCACGTGCACCAGATAGAGCGGCAGAAAAACGACAGAGCCGAGAAACGCACCGCCAAAGAAGAAACTTCCCACCACCGCCCAGCGAAAGACCTTGATCTGGAAGAGCTTCAGTTGAATCAATGGGTCAACGCTGCGCCGTTGCCACCACAGGAAGAGAAGCAAGCCAACGAGCGAAAATGCAACCAGGCCGAGAACCTGTCCGGAGAGCCAGGGGTAGGTTGAGCCGCCAAGGGAGAGCGCAAGCACAAGCGGCACGACCCAAAGGGCAAGCATGATCACTCCCAGCAGGTCGAAGCGGCCGCGCTGTTCGGACTGGAGCCGGGGCATGAAGCCCACGAGAAAGATGATGGCAACGACACCAAGCGGCAGATTGATATAGAAAATCCAGCGCCAGGAGAGCAAGTCGGTCAGGAAACCGCCGAGCCAGGGCCCCACCACACTGGAGATTCCGAATACGCCGCCCAGCATGCCTTGCATCCGTCCCCGCTCTCGAGGCGAAAAGAGCAGGCCAATCAACGAAAAAGCCAGGGCGAATATGCCGCCGCCGCCAAGGCCCTGCAGGGCGCGAAAGGCAATCAGCGCCTCGATACCCGGTGCCAGACCGGAAAGCGCGGAGCCGGCGAGAAAGACGCTCACAGCGGCAAGCAGCACCCATTTTGCGGGGAATAGCTCCACAAGACGCCCGAAGAGCGGCAACCCAATCACCGAGGCAAGGAGGTACGCCGTCACCACCCAGGCGTAGTAGTTTAGCCCGCCGAGTTCTTCCGTAATGCGCGGCAACGCCGTGGTGACGATCGTCTGATCGAGCGCCCCCAGGAAGAGCGCCAAAGCAATGCCAATAGAACTCAGCCGCTGTTCTCTGGTCAATGTGATCGCTCCTGGGACAGCACACGCAAGGTATTAGCTTGTCGATTTCAAATAAGGTGCGCCAATCAGCAAGAGGGCACACGTGGGAGGGGGTAACCACACAAGGAGACTAACACTTGGCAAATGACCAAGCAATTCATGTGCGGGACTATGTCACAGATATGAAGTTCCCACATCACTAGGGTTTTCGTTGACCTCGGCACCAAATGCGCAGAGTCCGGCTCCGAAAATATCCGCCTAGACCAGGACAGGAAGGGGGGAGGAACTCCCGAGTTTCCCGTATTGAGCAAAGATGGCAGAATTGTCTCGTCATTAACACAGTCTCAGGTCTCGGGGAATCTTCCAGAGGCTGCAATTGACTACGTCTTTGTTGAACCAAGCAACCGGGAAAGGGCTACCAAGTGGCTCAATGAGAATAGGGAGGATATTATAGAAAGAGCAAAGGAGGAGGACCGTGGGTCAATTGAATAGACTTGGAAGAAACGCAATAGTGCTTTCACTTACAGACGAACTGAAAACCGCTGGAAGCTGGTGTGGCGAGACTCACTTGCAGAAAGCCGTCTATCTTCTTCAAGAGCTCACTCATGTGCCGCTTGATTTTGACTTCATCCTCTACAAACATGGGCCCTTCTCATTTGACTTGCGAGACGCTCTTACAGCGATGCGAGCAGACTATCAATTGCAGATTCGCGCAAATCCCATTCCTTACGGGCCCACTCTTGTAACCACCCGGACAGGCAAGAAGCTCCAAGAGCGTTTTTCCGCCGCCGTAGAGAAACATCGGAAAGAGATCGACTTTACTGTTGCTCATCTTGGTTCCAAATCGGTGAAAGAATTGGAGCAACTCGGAACTGCTTTATACGTGAATAAGGAAGACGATTCAAGATCCATAGAGCAAGTAGCACAAAGAGTTAATGAGCTAAAGCCGCACATCCCTATGGGCATTGCTAGAGAAGCCGCAGAAGGGATAGATAAGATCATTGCGGCGTACAGCTCTCCCGATTAGCTCCTAGAAGCTCTTTCCTCTCTCACCACTCACTGCAGATTACAGCATTGCGGAGTCTTCCAACCATGACAGACTGGCGCGACGAATTTCCGGGGCTGCGGGACCGGGTGTATCTCAACACCGCGGCGGGGTCGTGCATGGGGCGCACGGTAGCCGCTGCCTTACAGCAGTACACCGAGGAGAAGCTGCAGGGCGCGATCACGCCCACGGAAATGCAGGTGGTCGAGGCCGACTGCCGTCAGCGCGTGGCGGATTTCCTGGCGTGCAGCGCTGCGGAAATTGCCCTGCTGTCGAGCACCACCGAGTGCGTGAACGCCATCCTGTTCGGTCTGCCCTGGGAAGCCGGTGACAACCTGGTCGTAACTGACCTGGAGTTTCCTAGCTCGATCATTGCGTGCCTGCACCTTGGCCGGCGCTTCGGCGTCGACGTACGCTTGGTGCGGCATACCGGCGGCGCGGTTACTCCGGCGGCCATTGCCGAGTATGTGGATGACCGTACGCGTCTGGTGGTGATCAGCCACGTTAGCTATCGTTCGGGCTACCGAGCAGACCTCGAGGCCGTAGCTGACTGCGCTCACGATCACGGGGCGCTGCTGCTCGTAGACGCCTCACAGTCGGTGGGGGCAGTGCCGGTGGAGGTTGGCGCCGTTGACTTCATCGCCGCCTGCACCCGCAAGTGGCTGCTCGCAACCCACGGGCTGGCCTTCCTCTACTGCCGACAAGAGAGTCTCGACGCCGTGCAGCCCTTCTACGCCGGGTGGCGCGGCACTGTGGATCCTCCTTCTGTGGTGAACACCCTCGACTATACCTTCCATGATGATGCCCGCCGTTTCGAGACCGGGCTGCTCGATTACACCGCGGTCTACACACTGCACGCGGCGCTGGGTTTCTTGAATCAAGTTGGGATGCCATACATCGCGGAGCGTGTGCTTGAGCTTTCGGGCCAGGTGCACGACGGTTTGGAGCGGCTGGGAATCACGCCGCTGACTCCGCGCGACCCCACGCAGCGCGCAGGCATCGTCTCGTTTGAAACGCCGCATTTCCGGGAAATCGGAGATGCCCTGCATGACGCCGGCGTGCAAGTCTGGTACAAAGAGGGGCGGGTGCGTATTTCACCGCACTTCTACAACACGAGCGCGGATGTAGAGTCCTGTCAAGCGGCGTTGGCAGCAGCGGTTGCCGCTAATAGCGGCTAAAGGGGCGCTCGCCTACCCCAACGTTGGCGCAGGATAAGTGGGCAATCACGAGAATTGCCCCTACGCCAGGCAGGGTCTTTCGCTTATTACAGTCTGCTGGGTAGCGCGGACGTGGCGGCCTGCCACACGGCGTTGGCGTAAGCGGCTGCCGCCGATATCGGCTAAAGGGGCGCTCGCCTACCCCAACGTTGGCGCAGGATAAGTGGGCAATCACGAGAATTGCCCCTACGCCAGGCAGGGTCTTTCGCTTATTACAGTCTGCTGGGTAGCGCGGATGTAGAGTCCTGTCAAGCGGCGTTGGCAGCAGCGGTTGCCGCTGATAGCGGTTAAAGGGGCGCTTACCTACCTAAACGTTGTCGCTGGAAAGAAAAAGGGCAATCACGAGGATTGCCCCTACGCCAGGCAGGGTCTTTCGCTTTTCACAGTCTGCTGGGAAGTCCGTTCATGGTTCGACAGGGGCTTGGCGTCTTTGACGAAGTCAGCGTGGCCACCTCAGCATGAACGGACTTCTCTTCGACCCTTCGTCAAGCTCAGGACAGGCCAAACTCAGAGCGAACGCTGAACCTGACGCCAGCCGCATAGTCGAAATGTCCTGGTCTCCGGGTGGACGCTACCGGCGCCGCCGCATGCCGCGCAGCACCAAGAGTATACCGCCCAGCATGGTAATCAAGGCAAGACCGATTTTCGTGCGGTCTATGACCGGCGCAACGCTCACACCGTGGGGCCCGATGCTGATGACGGCGACCGGGCGGCCGCTCGCCCCACCACCGCCACCACCCCCGCCACCGCCGCCACTCGCTTCGGATTCTTCATCCACCGCGGCGCTTGAAGAGCCGCTGCCCATACCAAAGCCGAAGCCGAGCCCCACCGTCACTTCAGAAGCAGTGATTACCGCGTACTCACCGTGCGTTACCGGCTCACCGAACACTGAGCGTGCCTGCGCGGCGGCGATCAAGTCTTGGAGAACGCGCTGACTCTGCTCCTGCGAGCTCATCGCGCCGCGTAGTACACTGTCCTTTTCTTTGCTCATGGGCGTGCTCCCCTCTCTCGGATTAACCGAATGATAGCGATACTGACACATAGCACACCGATCCCGAAAAGTACCCGGCATATCGTCGCGCTCACATCCGTAATCGGTATGCGGCGTGTCTCCGCGCCACGCTTGATGAGGACGCCGACCGGCCGGTTCCACAGGATACCGCCGAAGGGCAACCACACAGCGAATGCCTGGGATTGCGGCACGACCGTCACGCCGCTTACCGTGACCGGTTCACCCGTGCCGGTTTCGCGCCGTATGACCCCCTTGCGCCAGACCATAGCCACTCTCTCACTCCGTACCAAGCATGCCCTCTGTTCTGAGAGTATCACAGGTTTGGCCGTATAGGACGCTGGAATAGGGCAGGGCAATCGCGTCTTATTTTTGGTTGGTTTCGCGGCACCTTTATCACAAAATACCGTGATATAAGCCGACTGTCAATAGATTTAGGTGCTCTGGTTGGCGCAGTCGCACCGTAGACAGGGCAAAGAAGCGCACGCTTAGAGGTAACGTCGCCGGATGGCATTACATAAATCTCATTTAGACGCGATTGCCCTGGGGATAGGGTTTAGGCGTGAAGCAACGACACTATTAGGCAGGTAGGCAACCAAAAAACAGGTACACCGCCCCCTATCCTTTGCCTTTTGACCACACACAAAAGCATGCACCAGGAATATGACACGCTGGGGAGCATGCCCGCGCGTTGAGGCGCGCTCAGCGCAATGCCGCAATGCCCATAACACCTCCAGCTACAATGCAGCGATCAAAGTCTGGCAATCTCTTGCTAGTCTTGGTAGATTAATGTTGTGCGAAGGCCCGTTTCGCGTCAGGATCTGGTAGGTGAATACACGCCAAATGGAGTGGGCGCCACTGCGCCGGTCACGCGGTTAATCCCACCCTGGCTCGTTAGCCCAGCACTGGCCAGGCACCGCCAAATCACGCGAATCAGAGCCAAACTAAACACTACCGCAGCCTTCTACCACCATTGAAGAGAGAGCCATCACCACGCCACCCGACCTCAAGCGGTCGCCCAAACGTCCGGGTATAGAGCGGCACGACACTGTATCAGATGCCGCACGCAAGACCCTGCGCTTTCACTTCAACCGCATGCTGAGACACGAAGCCGGCTCTATCGACGGCAGTGACATCGAAGCATTGCACGATATGCGTGTTGCCGTGCGCCGGATGCGCGCGGCAGTGAGGTTGTTTCGACCCTACCTCCCTAAGAAACACGCAGCCTACCTGCGCAAAGACCTACGGCGTTTGGGGCGCGCCCTCGGTCCGGCACGCGACTGCGACGTCATGCTTGCGAATCTAGAAGCGTACCGGGCGGAATTGCCGGCGCCCACACAGGATACGTTCGCGCCGCTGGTGCAGCGGTGGCAGAGACAGCGAGAACGAGCCCGCAACGCAATGGTGAGGTATCTGGCAGGCAAGCGTTATTGCCTGCTGAAGCAACGGATTGGCCCACTCCTTGAGTTGGTGGGCCCGCCGGTAGCGGCTTCAGGAACGCTGAACGGCCAGGCGGCTGCTCCGCAAGAACCGCTCGTTGCCGCCGTGACACCGCGCCTCATCGCAAAGCGCTATGAAAAACTCCTCGCCTATGGGCCTTCGTTGCACGGAGCGTCGATTGAAACGCTGCACACCCTGCGTATCGACTGTAAGCGCCTGCGGTACGCCTTAGAATTCCTGCGCGAGACCCTTTCCCCGCAGGCAGAAGCCGCCATCGAAGACTTCAAGCATGCTCAAGACCACCTGGGCGAAATAAACGACGCGTACGTAGCCGGTGAAGACCTGCGTAAGCTCATGAAAAAGTGGCAGTGCGCAACGGACGACGCGCGTTACCCGGCCGCAGCCGGGGAAGCGCTTGCCGGATACCTCGCGTATTGCGATGACCGCGTGCGGACGAACGCCCATACGTTCCCGGCCATCTGGGAGCACCTCACCGGCTGCGAGTTCCGTCAACGCCTGCGAGAATGCGTATCAACATCGACCTAACGCGGGTTGGGCTCCCGTAAAGGAAGTCTAACAAGGAGAGTATATGACCGGAGAACGCGTGGCTGTCATTGATATTGGCTCGAATTCAGCGCGTTTGGCGCTTCTTGAGGTGTATGCAGACCGCGCGTTCAAGCTCGTAGACGAGCTGCGCGAGACGCTGCGGCTGGGCGAGCAGCTCGATGCAAACGGCGACCTCACGGCGGAAGCGATTGAGCGTACGTTGGAGATATCGCGCGTTTTAGCGCGCTTCTGCACAGCCCATCGCGTCACGCACGTCATCGGCGTCGCCACCAGCGCCCTGCGGCGCGCCCGCAACGGGCCGGAGGTGGTTGACCGCATCAAAGCCGAAACCGGTCTGCGCGTCAACATCATATCCGGCGATGAGGAGGCCTACTACGACTATGTGGCAGCGGTCAACAGCACTGCAGCGGCGAACGGCGTGATGGTAGACGTCGGCGGCGGCAGCGTGCAAATCGTGCGCGCCCATCAACGCGCCGCTACCCACAAGACAAGCCTGCCCCTTGGCGCCATCACACTCACCACCGATTTTCTCAATCGCGATAGACCGACGAACAAGCAGATCCGCACTCTGGAGCAACACATCGCGGCCAATCTTGGGGCGCTCTCCTGGCTCAATGGGCAGGGCGAAGCAGCCGCACACTCGCTTGATGAAAAACCGGCGTCCGGGAGCGCTGGGCGCCGCAATGGGACATTCTCGCACAACGGCAAGCCGGTTTTGATTGGCATCGGCGGCACCGTGCGCAACTTGGCAAAAATCTACCGGCGGCAGACAGGCTATCCGCTGGACCTCCTCCACGGCATGATTCTCCCAATCGGCGCCGTAGAAGAGATCTACGCCATGCTCCGCAAGTTAACTCTCGAAGAGCGGCGCAAGGTTCCCGGACTTTCCACTAAGCGGGCAGACATCATCGTCGCGGGTGCGGCGGTGGTGTGCGGGCTGGCGAAGACTATTGGCGCCACTGCGCTTGCCATTAGCGGCAGAGGCCTGCGGGAAGGCTTGTTCCTGAACCACGTGCTGGGCGGCGACATGGTGGAGCCGCGCGTGCCCGATCCGGCGCTCTTTGCCACCACTAACCTCATGCGGTACTACAACGTTGACGAGACCCACGCCAACCACGTGGCCGACCTGGCACTGTCAATTTTCGATCAACTCGCACCGGTGCACGGTCTGGATGCCGAAGCGCGCAGGCTGCTGCAAATCGCGGCGCTCCTTCACGACGTGGGCATTGCCGTAAATTTCTACAACCACGACGAGCACGGCTTCTACCTGCTCACGCGTACGGGCATCGACGGCCTGACCCACCGCGAGTTACTCATGGTTGCAGGCCTCGTGGCCGCGCACAACGGCAGCGGCGGCCCATTGAAACGCCAGCCGGAGTACCGTTCGCTCTTGGAAAAGCACGATCTTGACACCGTGACCAAGCTCGGCGCGGTCCTACAACTCAGCGAGGCGCTCGATCGCAGCGAGTCGTGCCTTGTGGAAGCCGTCACGTGTGCGATTTCAGGCGATCCCAGAGGAATAACGTTGAGCCTCGCTGCTGATCCCGATGCAGTTTGCGAATTCCGCGAAACGGAGGCGACGCTCAATGACATTGCAACCGCATTTGGTGTACACTTTATTCTTGATGACTCACACGGACGCTTGAAGCGGGCTAACTCTGGGGTTATTGGGTAGACTGTCTTACATTGACGGGCACAAGATGGTCTTCTCATGAGTTCGCCGAGAAAGCCGTCATGGGCGGTGCCGGGCCACGGATCGCGTATCGCGTAGGCGGCCTGCCACGCGTCATTTCGGCGGAGACCGGTTCTGGGAACGTGTCAGCAATGTACTCAGGCCCAGTACTTGATACGGTGGCAAGCTTCCGTGCCGGCATGTCGGTATTGAGTGTTTTCCACACTCTACGGACAGTGCTGAACAGCAAGTTTCCGTCACCAGATTGGCTGACGCTCAAAGCGGTGAAACACAGCAGTCTCTGCCGGCGGTACGCCAATAGCGGCAAACTCTACCCCTTTGGTGATTCGTCCGGTAATCCAAGAGTTGGGAGAAACCACAAATGGCAATGAAAAAGGTCCGCGGCTTAGGCCTCAACAAGCAGTACCCCGGCCGCTTGATCGTCGTAGAAGGTTGCGACGGTTCCGGCAAGAGCACCCAACTCCACCTCCTGCGCGTCTGGTTGCAGTCGCAAGGGTACCCGGTTGTCTTTACCGAGTGGAACTCCTCGGCCATCGTCAAGCAGGCAACACGTCGGGCAAAGCGGAAGGAGCAGCTCACACCCACCACGTTTAGCCTCATCCACGCCTGCGACTTTGCCGACCGCTACGAGAAAGTCATCCTCCCGCCGCTCCACGCCGGGTGTATCGTGCTGGCCGATAGGTATGTCTACACCGCTTACGCGCGTGACGTGGCGCGGGGCTGCGATCTGCAGTGGGTGCGTAACACCTACAACTTTGCCGTGCAGCCGACCATAGCCTTCTATTTCCACGCGCCGTTGGAAGTATCGATCTCCCGGATCCTCTTCGGCCGGCCCTCGCTAAAGTACTACGAAGCCGGCATGGACACCGGTCTCTCTCTCGATCCGGTGGAGAGCTTCAAGCTGTTCCAGGGCAGGATAAAGGACCAATACGACAAGATGGCGCGCAGCGAGCAGTTCGCCGTCATCGATGCAACGCGCACGATACATGAGACCTGGGGAGAAGTGCAAAAAGTGGTGCAGGAGAAGCTGGCGGACTATGTGCCGCCAGCCTAGAGGAAGAAACTTGACTGAAGGAGCGGCCGCGCCGCCTCATTCACCGCCGGGCAATAGCCTTGCGCATTACTCGTAGTAGGCCCACGAGACCGCATGGACGACAAGCAGCAACAAGGGGATGAGCAAATTTCTACTGTAGTACCCACACGCGCACGGTTCTATGGCTGCGGCCTGCCGTACCTCGACGACCTCGAACTCGGCGGCCCACTGATCGTCATTGAAGGCTCTGACTGTTCCGGGCGCTCCACGCAGGCCCAAATGCTCAAGGAATCGCTGGAGTCGGCGGGACACGCCGTGCTGGAGATGGGCATCCGGCGGTCGGACCTGTTGGCCAAGGCCATCTCCTCCGCGAAGCAAGGCAATCTGCTGGGAAAGACGACCTTGAGTCTGCTCTACGCAACCGACCTTGCCGATCAGTTAGAAAGCCGCATTGTACCCGCGATGCAAGCCGGATTTGTAATTATTGCCGACCGCTACATCTACACGCTCATGGCGCGCGACTTGGCGCGCGGCGCCGAACTGAAGTGGCTGAAACGCTTGTTCGGCATTGCGCTGGAACCGGACTTGATCGTCTTCCTCGACGCGGAGCCGGAAGTGCTCTTCCACCGCACGTTGGAGAAGTACGGCGAGCTCAACTACTGGGAGTCCGGCATGGATCTGCAGATGGGCAGCAGCATGTTCGAGAGCTTTCTGAAATACCAGGCCTCGCTGCGCAAGAACTTCCATAGGCTCGCAGACGAGTACGGCTTCAAAATGATCGACGCGACGCCCAGCCCGAAGAAAATCCACCGGGAGATCAGTAAGGTGGTATCCCAGTACTTGGAAGACTATGTACAGAGATCATCAACTGTACAGCAGCCCGAGACCCAGAGTGGCGGTGCTATGAATCGTCGAGTTCGCGTAGAAGAAGGTTGACCCGCTTCTCGATTTGGTCGCGGATGCCGCGCACCACGGCCAACGGCTGTCCGCTGGGATTGGGGAGTTCCCAGTCTTCTACTTCTGTTCGCAATGTCGGACATGACTCGTCGATGCCACAGCCCATGGTGAAAATTCTGTCCGCCCAATCCGCCAACGCTTGCGTCAGTAACTTGGGCCGATGGGCATCGAGACTAATCCCGCGCTCGGCCATGACCTGCACGGCAACTGGATTCACCCGCTCGCCCGGCGCCGTGCCCGCGGAACGCGCCTCCGCCTTGCCGTCGGCAAGCTGACGGAGAAACGCCTCCGCCATCTGACTGCGCCCCGCATTGTGCACGCAGACGAAGAGTACCCGTTTCAATCGAGATTTCTCCTTTAGCAAGGTCTGCTTGACGTATCACAGCACGTAACACTACTGCGCTAACGCTACATTGCCGCTCTTCTCTCAATCTTCTAAATCTCTCCGCTTGCCATAGTGCACACGCCCTAACACCGCCTCCTTGGCGATCAAATCACCTGCTTCGAGAGGTTCAGGTCCAGCATCTTGCCGGTCACCATGTAGATCACGCGTTCAGCGACATTCGTCGCGCGGTCGGCCGTGCGCTCTAGGTCGTGTGTTACCCAGAGCAAGTATGTTGCGCGCTGGATGCTCCTCGGGTCTTTGATCATAAATAGGAGCAGTTCGTTATAGATTTGCTCATGGAGCGCATCGACGTCATCATCGGCCTCGCACACCTTTCTGGCCAAATCTATGTCCCGGGTCACCAGCGCGTCGATGCTCCGATGGAGCATGCTGATGGACATTTCCGCCATGCGCGGAATATCGATGAGCGGCTTGAGCGGCGGCTCGTCGCCCATCATCAGGCTGATCTTGCCGATGCCTTCCGCATAGTCGCCCATGCGCTCCAACTCGACCGCTATGTGGAGCAAAGCTATGACCCAACGCAGGTCACCGGCAGCCGGTTGCTGGGTAGCGAGCAGGTCAACGCAGCTTTCCTCGATGGCAAAGCGCTTTTCGTCGATCACGTCATCGAACGCGACGACGGCCATAGATGCCTCCAGGTCGCGCTCCCGCAAGGCATCTATGGCATGAGTAATGGCCTTCTCCACCATGCTCGCCAGCGCAAGGACTTCATCCTGGATCTCGTCCAGTCGATTCTCGATATTCGTGCGTACCATGGCACTGCCCCTTTCCACCGCTCCCCGGCTACTCTCTCGACAACCACTTCTATGCGCCTACGCGGGCGGACTTCACTTTCCACGGACGGTAAAACCCTCGGCGCACATTACCGGCACAAACATGCCGGGCGCCGGCATCGCCGCACTGCGCTCCGCCTTCCGCTTTAGGACTTACGCATGCCGCAGACCCGGGCCGTATCCTTTTCTATTTTGCACTCTTGACGGGCATTTGCCTACCCGTGCAGCACAGACTTAGAGAGTCCGGCCCGTCGAAACCCTCTTTGCTGCTGCTCTCTTTCGAACCTGGAAGGGTACACCTGCCGGGTCCCTGTTGAACAAGGCCTCATCTTCTCGCAAACTTCCGCCTAAACGCCCGCACTGCTTGTGCCCGCGCCAGTTATGCGTTGTTTGCCGTAGCGCACAAACAACCGAAAACTAGGCGCTGCTCGAGATGTACTCAATTGCCTCCGCGCAGCGCAGAGACTCTTGACCGGCAACCGCATTGCACACGGGGCAGCGCCAGTACTGCGTTTTGCGCACGATAATCGTGGGATGATCGATGAAACAATCTATCACCCGATCCTTCGTGACAGATAGGATGTAAAAGAGAGTACGAACGCTAGGCCGAACCGGCGACAACTGTACGTGAGCGTGCCGGGCGCCAAAGGCGGTGTTTTGCCGCCCACCGGGGAAGGAGCCCGGCGGGTGGGTAGGTACTCTTTGCGTGACACGTAGGGGCACGACATGTCGAGCCTCTACGCTAGTAGCGCGTTCAGGGACATGCGCGCGACAATATCGAGACCGGACACGTGCCGCCTTAGTCGGCAGGGTCGTCAGCCACAGCAGGCAGGATCACCGTAAAGGTCGTGCCCTGTCCTTCAGCGCTCTCCGCGTGAATCTCTCCGCCGTGGGCTTGCACGATGTGCTTCACGATGGCCAGTCCTAAGCCAAACCCCTCGCTGTGGCGCGAGCGGTCCACCTTATAGAAGCGCTCGAAGATGTGGGGGAGGTGCTTCCGCGGTATGCCAACACCCGTGTCGGCCACGCGCAAGCAGACCTTGCCGTTCTCCTGCTGTGCAGAGAGAGATATCCGGCCGTCTTCGGGCGTGAACTTCAAAGCGTTACTTAGCAAATTGTCGAAAACCTGGCGCAGCTTCTCTTCATCGCCGCGGACCTGCGGCAAGTATTCGGGAATCGCGACTTCGAGTGCGATCTTGCGCTTTTCCGTCCGCTCGTAATGCTCTTCGCGCAGTGCGTCGATGAATGGGTGCAGATCGAGCGGCGCATGCTGGAGACCGGACTGTTCGCTTTCTATACGTGAGAGCTCCATCAGCTCATTCACCATGGCAGCCATGCGGTCGATCTCACCGTTGATACGACGCAGGAAGTCCTTAGCCCGCTTTTTCTCCTTGAGAGCGCCGCTCGCCAGCGACTCAGCCAGAATCTTCACGGCCGCCAGCGGACCCCGCAACTCATGGGAGACGTTGCTCACGAATTCTTTTCTGGTCGTTTCCACCTGGCGAATGCGCGTCAGGTCGTGCATCGTCAGCAAAACGCTTGAATCGCCGTGCTCGGCCAAGGGCGTGGTTATGACACTCAGATACCGCTGCCACTGCGGAATCTCCACCTCCTCGTGCTGTACCTCGCGCTGCTCCATGCAGCGGGCGACAAGCTGTTGCAGGTTGTGGTCGCGGATGATCTCAGTAAAGCGGCGGTCTAAGACGTCACCGCCGGTGAGGTTGAGAATCTCTTCCGCCGCGTGATTCACCAGCACGATCCTACCGCTGCCGTCGATTACAACGACGCCATCGGCCATCGTATTGAGCACAGCCGTCAATTTGCCTCGTTCCACCGAGAGATCGCGTACGAGATTGCGCAGGGACAACGCCATGCGGTTGAACGCTTGCGCAAGTTCCTGCGTTTCGTCTCTCCCTTGCGCCTGCACCCGGTAGTCGAGCTCGCCGGCCGTAAGCTGGCGGGCGCCTTCCGTGAGCGCCCCGATGGAACGAGAGGTGCGCGACGCCACGCCGTACCCAAGCAGCACCGCGAAGACCGCTCCGGCAATGCCTATCAGGGCGATAACGGTGATGCTGCGATTTACGCTATCCTGCGCCTGTGCCGCAGGCGCCGCTACCCGCGCCACTCCTTGCACGCTCTCCCCGGCAATCACGGGCACGGCAACGTAAATCAGTTCCTCGCCCGCAGTGCCGCTGCGTCGCGTACTGATTCCCACTCCGGCGTTTAGTGCACGCGCTACCTCGGGTTGGACGGCCTGATTCGCCATGCGTGCCGGGTCTTCCGCACTGTCGGCGAGCACTGTGCCGTCGCGTGCGATGAGGGTAACCCGCGCCGCAATGTTAGCGCTCATGCGCTCACCGGCCGCTTGGAGCGCACTAGTATCCGGTTGCTCGGAGAAGTAGCGGGCACCGGCTTCGGCGACGAGGCGCGCTTCGTGCTCCAGTCGCGTTTCGAGGTTGGTCAGATAGCTGCTGCGCACGACCGTGACGAGATAGAAACTCGCTACACCCAGCGTGAGTATGATCAACGCGGTGAAGGCAAGCGTTATGCGCCATTGCAGCGTTCGCGGAAATTTCATCCCTCAAACCGGTAGCCTACGCCGCGCACGGTCACAATGTGGGCGGGATCACTGGGATCCTTTTCGATCTTCTCCCGCAGTCGCCGTACGTGAACGTCTACTGTGCGATTGTCGCCGACCCAATCGAATCCCCATATGCGCTCGAGAATCTGGTCGCGGGTAAAGACGCGGTTACGGCCGGACATCAGCAACGCCAATAGACTGAATTCCTTGGGTTTGAGCGCTAGCGCCTGATCTCCAAGCCTCGCGGTGTGGCTGGAAAGGTTGACTTGGAGATCTCCGGCACTGAGCACAGTTGCCGTGTCAGCGGCAGGGAGAGCCTCCCCACGCGACCGTGCGCGTCGTCGCACGGCACGCATGCGGGCCAGCAATTCGCGTGTGCTGAAGGGCTTTACAACGTAGTCATCCGCGCCCAATTCGAGACCGACCACGCGATCCACCTCTTCACCTTTCGCCGTGAGCATGATGATCGGCGCTGCGGTCTCCTGGCGAATGATGCGGCAGACCTCCAGGCCGTCCAACACCGGCAGCATGATATCGAGGATAATCAAATCGGGCAGGACCTCCCGTGCCAGGTCCAGCCCTTCCTCGCCGTCCATTGCGCTATGCACTACATAACCGTCCTGCTCGAGGCGATAGCGTAGCGCCTCTTGCAGATTGTCGTCGTCCTCGATTATGAGCACTTTCTCACGTGGCAATTGCGGCTCCTTAGCAGTCGCTCATTCTGTAGCGCTTTCGTGCATTCAAAAGCGGGCATGCCCGCGCACTTCGCTTCTATTATGTCATACGCACACAACGCTAAGCAGGTGGCTGCCATGCGCCGCCATTCCGTAGCTCCCTATTTTGATCAGCGGTCAGCCTGAGCGAAGTTCCTCCTTGACGCTCCATGCCCCTCTCTCGAGTGAACTGGATTCTTGCAGCCGTGGCACAATTCACGTTACGAGACTTCGCAGATTCTTACGGGCGCGGTAGGGGGATTCGTCATAGGGCGATTATGGAAACCACCCTATGACGAAGGGTAAGGCCACGCAACAGTGGGCCTTAGGTGGCATCTACGATACTACGTGTGCCATGTTAGGAGCACGTTATGCCGGCATGAACGACAGATTAAACCCGACAAATTACCGCCAGTCCTTTGAAATGCCGCAACCCTCCGTCATGTGCCCCCACTGCATAGGAGGGCAATTGCAGGACGAACCGGCAGGGCCGGCCTATTTTCGAGGGAGAGTCGCGGCAGCCCGGTCAATCGCATGGTCGGCTGTCGCCGCGGCAGGACTCTGCCCTTCGTCAAGCGGGGCAAGTACAGTGACCCGAGGCACCCCGAGCGCCTGGTCTTCCTCAACCGTCGCCTCCACCTTGAAAACGTCCGCCAGGTTTTTCGGAGTAAGCACGTCGCCCACAAGCCCGCGCGCGTGCACCGTGCCGCGGTCTAGCAGCACAAGGCGGTCGCAGTAGCGCGCCGCGAGGTTGAGATCGTGCACCACGGCAATGGCCGTTAGTCCTTGGCGCACCAGATTGCGGATCAGTGTAAACACCTGGAGTTGGTGCTGCACGTCCAGTCCCGCGGTCGGTTCGTCGAGCAAGAGCAACCGCGGCTGCTGGGTGAGCGCCCGCGCCAAAAGCACACGCTGGCGTTCTCCGGCGGAGACCTGGGTGATAAGGCGCGTGACGAATTCCTCGGTTCCGGTGTTCTTCATACTTTGCCGGGCGATAGCGTGGTCCCGCGCGCCCTCGGCTTGGAAACGTCCCAGATGAGGATTGCGCCCCATCAAGACCACTTCCAGGCACGTGAAGGCAAAATTTAGCGTAGTGCTCTGGGGTAGCAGCGCTATGTGCCGTGCGATCTCCTGGGGCGACCGGCCTCGCAGGTCGTCGCCATCCAAACACACCTGCCCGGCAGCGGGCGACAACAACTGGCTGATGCACTTAAGGAGCGTAGACTTTCCCGCCCCATTTGGGCCGATAAGCCCCAACAGGCTCCCGCTCCGCACCTCTAGGGAAACTGCTTCCAGTAATTGCGCCATGCCCACTGCAAAGGAGACGTCATTTGCGGAGAGCGCGGCGCCTTCGATGCGATCGGAATCAGGCAGGATACTCATAGAATATTGCCCTGTCGCTTGCTGCGATACAGCAGGTAGAGGAAGAAGGGCGCGCCGAAGAAGGCGGTGATTAGTCCCACCCGCAACTCCTGCGGCCGCAAGAGCAGCCGCGACCCAAAGTCGGCCCACGTAAGCAATACCGCCCCCGTCAAGAGACTTGTGGGGAGCACAATGCGATGGTCGGGGCCTACCACCAAGCGCACCATGTGGGGTACGACCAGGCCGACAAAGCCAATGATCCCGCTCACCGCCACGGCAACCGCCGTGATGAGTGCCGCCAGCGCCAGCATGATCAACCGGACTCTCCGCACGTTGACCCCCATGCTCCGCGCAGAGTCTTCTCCTAACGCCATTAGATTAAGGTCGCGTGCAAAGAAGAGCAAGAGCAGGCTCCCAACCACGATGAACGGCAAGATAAGCTGTACGTGGGTCCAACTGCGGGCGCCGAGACTGCCCGTGAGCCAGAACACGATCTCGCGCATGGAGTTGACATTGGCCGTGAGCGTGAGCACTGCCGAGATAACAGAGCCGATAAAGGCTTGCACTGCTACGCCTGCGAGGATCATCGTTGTCAGCGGGTCAACGCCCCGCGTGGCAGCCAGCACGTACACCAGCATCACGGCGCCCAGCGCGCCCAGAAAGGCCAGTGCCGGGGTCGCCAAATAGTGCAGGCTGCGGAAACCAAAGTGAATAGCAATCACCGCGCCCAGCGCTCCACCCGCGGAAACTCCAATGATACCGGGGTCGGCAAGCGGATTGCGAAAGATACCTTGCATAGTAGCGCCTGCCACCGCGAGCGCCGCGCCCACCAGCGCCGCCGTCAGCACACGCGGCAGACGCACGTGGCTGATGATGCTCCATTGCACGTCGGTAGCCGTCGCGCCGAGAGGAATGCCCATCTGCTGCAGGACAATCGAAGCGGTAACGCCCACCGGCACGTCCACAGCGCCAAACGCCATGGTCACCACAAACGACAGGAACAGCAGCAGCACGAGCACACCCACCGCCAGCGCCAGCCGCAATGCCAGCGGCGCTTCAACATCCAACGTCCGTCTCAGCACGTAACTAGGAGCCTTCCTAAGCGAGGTTTCTTGACGTAGGGGCAACCACGAGGGTTGCCCTCCTCTTCGACTCACGGTAGCGCAGGTTTGAAACCTGCGCCCACCCGCCGTAGGGGCATTCCCCGTGATTGCCCTCTTCTTTGTTACGACCACGTTCGCCCAATGTAGGGGCAACCCTCGTGGTGGCCCTCTTATCTGTTGCAACAACATACGCCCGTTGTTGTGGGCCAACCCTCGTGGTGACCCTCTTGTTTCATGCGAACACGTTCCCCCCGGCGTAGGGGCAACCCTCGTGGTTGCCCTCTTATCTGTTGCGACCACGTTCGCCCGACGTAGGGAAATCCTCGCGGTTGCCCTCTTAATTTCCTGCGACAGCCTTGGGGCTACAGGGGCAACCACAAGGGTTGCCCCTACCATAATGCGCCGACGTTGGGCATTGTAACCGCCTGTCCACCACCGGCACCGGTCTCTCACTTCACCAAATCGGGATGGAGCAGCTTCGCCACGTCGTAAACACCCTCAACGATGTAGTGCGAAAGCGTGGATATGTGGCGGGCAGGCACGGTGTATATCCGGCCGTTCTTCTTGGCGTTCACATTCGCCAAAGCGGGATGGTTGCTGAAGTTTTCCTGCCACTCGGCATTGTCTTCCGGCGAAAACTCATCGGTAACGATCACGTCGGGGTTGAGTTCCACGATCTTCTCCAGCGAGATTTCGCCAAAGGGACCGTCCAGCGCCTCATCGCCGAGGTTGATGCCACCGGCGCGCTGCACAATGTCGCTAAAGGTGGAGCCCTTACCGGCAGAGCTGCCAAAGGCAGTGTAGAACAATACACGGGGTTTCGTCTCCGCCTTGGCCGCCATAGCTTCAATGGCAGCGAGCCGTTCCTCCATGGCGGCGATCAACTCTTCCGCCCGTGCCTCATCGCCGGTTAGCTGCGCCACATAGCGAATGTTATCCGCTACTCGATCCACCGAATCGAAAAGCGACACCACAACCACCGGTATGCCGGCGTCTCTAAGCAGCTTTATATGGTCGGGATTGTTATAGGTAGCGGCCAAGACGAGGTCCGGCTCCAGGGCGATGATCTGCTCCGGATCAGACTGCACGGTGTGTTCGACCTGCCGAGCGATCTCGCTCACATTTGTCCAAATTGAGTCTCCCGCCAAGTACGTAACAGCGCGCACGCGCTCCGTAGCGACCAGCGAGAGCAGGATTTCGTCCGTGGCCAAGGTGAGCGAAACGATCCGTTGGGGCTTTTGGGGGATCGTAACCTCGCTTCCCAAGCCATCCGTAATCGTGCGCGGAAAGCCCTGGCTGTCCGCGGGTTCTTCCACCGCAGCAGGGGCCGCTGCCTCGGTCTGCGGGCCAGCCGCCGGTTGCATCGAGCATCCGGCCAGCAGCGCCGCCAAGGCGAGCAATAAACAGAATAACGAGCGTCGTGTTCGCTTTAGCGAATCCATAGGGTCCCATCCTTCCACGTGGGTGTTGCAGCGAAGCGGGACTGCCACAGTGCCGGGATGAGCGCATGGTCGGATCGACCGTAAGAACCGGCGCCACACCGGTTCCGATTCGGTTGGCCTCCCTGGGGCGACTCGAACGCCCGACCTGCAGTTTAGGAAACTGCTGCTCTATCCATCTGAGCTACAGGGAGACATGTACTGCATACGTCAGTTTCTCTTCCCATTATGCCGTAGCCACACATTCCCTGCATGATAGTCACCGCACACTATATCTTGTGTAGATGAGAGTCTAAAACACAATATATTGGTATGTCAAGGGGGATTTAGTGCAAATCTACTCATTCTTGCGGAAACTGCGAATTTTGACTTGATCTCTCCGTTGGGTGATAGCTCACGTCACTCTTATTCGTGTCGGATATTCGTGTCGGACAATTCGCCGACAGCTTGGACGCCGAAGAGAAAACGTGCGTTAACCCGAACCGGCGGCAACTGCGCGAGAGCTACAACCCATTACAAACCGTGCCGGGCCGCATATCGGGGATGAGGGTGAGCAGTCGCGTATTCTCGCAAGACATGAAGGGGCACGGCGGTCGTGTATTTCCTGCGTGACACGTAGGGGCACGGCATGCCGTGCCCCTACGTTCTCGTTGCTGTGGCAAGAAAGCTGTCCTTGCATCTTGCCACGGTACAAGCGCACTACCAGTAGCGCATTGCATCCTCGAAGAGGCGCGTCAGATCTTCCGCCGCGGCCTGACGCGGCGAGAGCTTGGTGACGCGATGCTGCGGCAGCGTGCCTTCCACGAGCGCCGGAATGTCGGCTGAGGTGTAGCCAATGGCGCTGAGACCATTCGGGACCTGTAATTCTTGCATAAGAGCGATAAGGCGGTCGGAGAGGATTGTTCCCGCGTCGCCGGGTTTCGCCCGGCTGATGTCCGCGCCGAGCAACCCGGCTGCCTGAATATGGCGCGTCGGCCCCGCCGCTCCAGTAAAGCGGAACACAGCCGGTGCATTGAGGATTACAGCCATGCCGTGGGGCACCATAGGGTGGTCGCCGGCATATCCTGCCGGGTGGTAGTCGCGCACCATGCCGGCGACGGGATAGGACATACCGTGCGGCAGATGCACGCCCGCATTGCCGAAACCAATGCCGGCAAACGATGCCGCCAGCAGCATCTTCTCCCGGGCTTCCCTATCTTCGGGGTCCGCCATAGCCCGCGGGAGATACTGCGCCACCATCGCGAGCGTCTCCCGCGCCCATAAGTCGCTCACTGGATTCGCGCCCTGATACGCCGGCCGTAAGATAGGACGTTCCGGGTACGGTCGCATGGTATACGATATTGCGGTATAGGACTCCAGGGCATGACTCAGCACGTCGCAGCCGGTAGACGCCACTGCCGTTGGCGAGAGGGTGGCGGTGTTTTCGGGGTCGATGATGCCGAGGGTAGGCTTGAGGTTGCGGTGGGAGATGCCCGTTTTGGCGTGCATCGACACCAGATCGAAGATGGCAGTGCCAGTGGTCTCGCTGCCGGTACCGGCAGTGGTCGGGATCGCGATCAACGGCTTGAGCGGCCCCGGTACGGGCAGCCCCTTGCCGATAGGAGCGTTGACGTAGTCGAGAAAGTCAGCCGGATAGGTCGCATAGAGGTTGGCAGCCTTGGCCGTGTCAATCGTCGAGCCGCCGCCCACCGCCACGAAGGCGTCCACTTGCTCGCCCACTGCAAACGCAATCGCCTCTTTGAACGAGGCATCCGTCGGCTCGATCTGCACGCGATCGAAGAGCACGTGGGGCACGCCGGCCTCTTCAAGCGCAGTGCGTACCGTTGCTACCGGCGGCAATTCCCGCAGCACTGGATCCGTGACCACCATCACGCGTTTCGCCCCGCAGTCCACCAGGTCCATACCTACCTCGCGGGTGACTCCCCAGCCGAAACGGATGCTGGAAGCTGCCATCTCAAAGGCTATATCCTGTTCCATTGCCCAAGCCCCTTCCTGTAACCGGCCTGATTCAGTCCTATTGCGGCATAGTTGTCTGCCGCACTCTTGATTCGCACATGGTACTGCGTCTGTTATCCGCATAGTACCAAGTTGGACTCATTTTCGTTGTTCACTTCTCTATCCCGGCAAGCACCTTAGACGAACCGGCAGCGAGGCTCCGTTAAGCACATAGGTACCTGAAAATATCCCGCACGCTGCGCTCTTTTCTTCTACCCCGCTGTGCCGGTGTATTTGCCCCGGTAGCCGCTTCGGTGCGCGGGAGCGGCTTTGGTATACTGAGGAGGAAAGAGGGCAACCACAAGGATTGCCCCTACATTGGTCGTCGCATCAAGAATGTGCGCTATGGCTGAGACCATATTGGTTACACTGCGACTCTTCGCAGTCTTTCGGGAAGCACTGGGCACGAGCACGCTTACGCAAGAGGCCCCGGAGGGAACGACAGTGGAGCAGGTGCTCGCCCAACTCATCGACCGGTTTCCGGCTTTGGCAGGCGCGGAAGCGGCCGTCTCGTTCTCTGTAAACCGCACGTATGCGACGGCGGAAACCGTCCTCCAGGCCGGTGACGAGGTGGCGTTCATCCCGCCGGTGAGCGGCGGCGTGATTTCACTCTTTGGAGCAGCAAACCGATGACAATTGCCATGACCGCAGCGGAGAAGATCGAGACCGGATTCTTTCGCATTCTCGAGCGCCCGATTACGGCCGACGAACTGATCCCCCACGTGCTCACCGACGCTTACGGCGCCGTGGCAACCTTCTCCGGCACGGTGCGAAACAATGCGCGCGGCAAGCACGTCACCGCCCTCTCGTACGAGGCCTACCCGGAGATGGCAGAGGCGGAGATGCGCAAGATCGCGGCAGAGGTCTATGCCCAATGGCCGGAGTGCCGGGTTGCCATGCTCCATCGCATCGGCAAACTGGAGATCGGCGAGGTCTCGGTGGCGATTGCGGTGGCAACTCCGCACCGCAAAGCGTCGTTCGAGGCCTGTGAGTTTGCTATCAATCGGCTGAAAGAGACGGTACCCATCTGGAAGAAAGAGGCCTACGACGACGGGGAGGTATGGGTAGAAGGAGTGTCGCCAACCGCTGAGGGCGCGAGCGGGAATTCTCGTTAGCACCGCTAAATGCCCAGGGACAAAACCTCTTCAACTCTAACTTGGCGTACAAGATGCGAGGTTTATGTGCTCAGACGGAACCGAGTGTCGGACACTCCATGCTTGAACGAAGAGATAGCTTCCAAGTAGCCGCGCTATTCGTCACTCCCGCTTTCACGAGAGTCCATCCGGGGCAGAACCGCTCTGTTGATTGGGAAGGCGCGCTGCTGGTCAAGGAAAGATGGATTCCCGCTTTCGCGGGAATGACGGAATGGAATTGTCCTTACCGGCACAGCAACGATGAGCCCTGGCACAGGAGGAATGAGCGAGTTCTTGAAGCGTCCACGCAAACTAGCGCTACGCGCCCTGCCTGCGCACAGGGGCAGGGAATGGCAACGCCTTGAACATTTGCTTTATCACCAACATATTTCCGCCTGACATTGGCGGTCCGGCCACGTACGTCTCGCATCTTGCCGAGGAGCTGCACGAGCGGGGTCACACGGTAGCAGTCATTGCCACCGCTGACGATCCTGCTGACACGTCGGCCCTGTTTCCCTTCCCCGTTTACAAAGTTTCACGACAATTGCCGGTGTGGCGGCGCTACTTGGCGCTCATTCGCACGGCCTTGCGCGTCGCGCGCCATGCCGACGTGGTGTATGTCAACGGCGCCGACCTGCCTGCCATTATCGCGAGCAAGCTACTGCGCAAGCCGCGCGCCTTGAAAGTGGTCGGGGACTTTGCCTGGGAATACGCCATCCGCCACAACTGGGACGTGGCGCACATCGACGCCTTTCAGACGGAGCGGCACGCCTGGCGCGTGGAGATTATTCGCAGCCTGCAGCGCTTCTACGCCCGCAACGCCCACGTCGTCATCACGCCGAGCAACTACGTGAAGTCGCTGGTAGTTGGGTGGGGCGTACCGGACGAGCGCGTGCAGGTGATCTACAACGCACTCACCGAGGCAGTGCGCGTGGACGCAACCCAGGAAGCCGCCAAAGCGCAGCTTGGGTTCGACTTTCCCACTGCCATGACGGTGGCGCGCCTCTACGCGTGGAAGAATATAGACCAGCTCATCGACCTTGTCCCGCAGATTCACGCGGCGGCCAAGCTGGTGATCGTTGGCGATGGCCCCGAACAGGACGCGCTCGAACAACGCGCGCGCGATCAAGGCGTTGCCGAGCGGGTCGTTTTCGTGGGGCGCGTACCGCACGCGCAGGTGCCGCTCTATCTGCGCGCTGCCGACGTATTCGTGCTCAACACGCAATATGAAGGGCTATCGCACACGCTGCTGGAGGTGCGCTCCTTGGGCGTGCCCATCGTCACGACCGCCGTGGGCGGCAATTTCGAGGTGATCGAACACGATAAGACGGGCATTCTCACTCCTTTGGACGACCTTGCCGCCATGGCGGCAGCGATCAACGAACTGCTGGCTGCTCCTGAGAAGGGCGAGCGGCTCAGCGCGGCGGCACGGCACGGGCTGGACTACTACGTATGGTCGCGCCTGGTCGGTGAGACCGAATCGGTCTTGCAGCGTCTCGCCGGAGAGCGACCGCTACCGGAGATGCCCCAAGAGAGAGAAGGTTCCGCGTAAAGCGCAAATGGCGGCACGTCTCGTGCGCCGGTAGGCATTGCTTGTCTCGACAGGAGACACACCGGCTTCTCTTCAGCAATACGTATGGACTCGATGACACAGCAGAGTGCGCCGAATCTTCTCATGCTCAGCGGCGACCGGGACGTTTCTCGCGGTCGCAAAGGCCCTTTCTACTACACGCTGGCGGCGTTGCGTCGCTACTGGCAGCGCATAGACGTGATCGTGCCGCCCCAGCCCGATGCCGCGCCGCAGCAGCCTTTTCCCAACGTCTTCATTCACCCGAGCGGCGGCGGCAAGCTCAGCCGGACGCATTTTATTGAGCAGCGTGCCGATACTTTGCTGCAGGAACGCGCCTACGGCCTCACCGTCAGCCACGACTACGGCCTCTTCCACAACGGACGCGCCGCGGCCCGTTTAGCGGACAGCGCGGAGATACCGTATGTTTCGGAGATCTTCCACGTACCGGGACATCCGCGCGCCGCGGACGCCACTGAGCGACTGGAAAAGAGACTCTATTGGCTCTACGTCCAGTGGGCGAAGCGCCGCGCCGCGGCCTTCCGCGCGGGGAACGAACGTGAGATACCGGAGCTCTACCGCGCGTGGGGCGTGCCGCAAGCTAAGATCCTCGCGCTGCCTTCTCATTACTTGGACCTCGACGCGTTTGCACCGCAACCCGTCGCCAAAGAGGCCGACGTCATAATTGTTTGCCGCCTGGTGAAGAACAAGGGGCTCTTTCTGCTGCTGGACGCCATTGCCCTTGCCAAACGGCACAAGCCGGACATCAGCCTGCACATTGTTGGGGAAGGCCCCCTCAAGGATGCGCTGACCCACCACCTCGCACAGCACGGCCTCCAGCACAATGTGCGGCTCTTGGGTTGGCTGCCCGATCAGGCGGCCGTCGCCCGCGCTTACAACGCCGCTCGGGTCGTGGTCTGCGCTTCGTTCAACGAAGGCGGGCCGCGCACCACCTTGGAAGGAATGGCATGCGGCCTGCCCGCGATCAGCACGCCGGTCGGCGCAATGCCGGAGGTTATTGCGCAGGGGGAGAACGGTTATTTGGTAGACTGGACTCCTGAGAGCCTGAGCGAAGCGCTCCTCGCCGTGCTTGAAAGTGAATCTCTCCAGCAGCGCCTCGGCGCGGCGGCCCGCGCAGCCGTGACACCGTTCGCGTATGAGGAGGGCATTCGACGGTATGCGGAGGGCTATCTCCGCCTGATAGGCGCTGCGCCGTGCGACTCCACGTCATTCCGATCGCAGTGAGGAATCTAGAGCGTATGCGCGTCCTTCTGATTACCCAGGAGATCGATGAGAATAGTGCCCTGCTCGGCGTTACGCTGACCTGGATTCGGCACCTGGCCCCCAAGGTGGACTACGTGGCGGTCTTGGCGCTCAGCGTCGGCGCGGCCAACCTGCCAGCAAACGTCTCGCTCTACTCCATGGGCAAAGAGCGCAGCGCGAACAAGCTCTTTCTGCTAAGGAACTTCTATAGCCACCTCTGGCGCTTGCTGCGACGGCGCGAAGTAGACGTAGTCTTCGTGCACATGGTGCCGCGCTACGCCATTCTCGCCGCGCCGCTTGCCCGTCTCTTCGGAGTGCCGATAGTGCTTTGGAACGCCCACGGTACCGTGAGCCGCTATTTGCGTATCGCGCACAACCTGGTCGCGGCGGTTGTTACGGCCTCTCCCGCATCGTTCCGCATCAACAGTCCGAAGCGGATCGTCACCGGCCACGGCATAGACGCCGATTACTTCACTGCGGCTGAGCAGGAACCCACGGCTACCGCAGAGGGACGCAGGTTGCAAACCTGCGCTACCGACCCGGCGACACACAGCCGCAGGTTGCAAACCTGCGCTACCGGTGCGGCAACGGACGGCGATATTGCGCTTGCGTCTGCGGGCACCAAGGTCTTGCTTACTGTGGGGCGGCTATCGCGCTCTAAGGACTACGGCACGATCATCCAAGCCCTCGACCTGCTGCGATCGCAGTCGCCTGATCTCGACGTGTGCCTGCGCATCATCGGCACGCCCTTTTACGCCGACGACCGCGCCTACTTGACCGAACTAGAAGGGTTGGTGCGAGAGCTCGCGTTGGAAGCGCACGTTACGTTTGTCGGCAAGGTACCCAATCGTCTCATGGTAGACGAGTACCGGCGCTGCGACGTGCTCATCAACGCCAGTCACACCGGCTCCATCGACAAGGTCGTGTTGGAAGCAATGGCGTGCGAAAAGCCGGCGCTCACCTGCAATGAGTCGTTCGCGCCCGTACTGGCAAATCACGAGGGCATGCTCATGTTCGCCCCCAGCAATCCGGCGGAACTTGCCGAGCGGCTCACGTCAGTACTTGCCTTAGAGGAAAGCCGCCGCAGCGAATTGGGCCGCGCCTTGCGGCAAATCGTGGTGGACGATCACAGCGTGGCAGGCCTGACAGACCGGTTCGTGGAGGTCTTCACGCGCCTCACTGCCACGTAACCGTTTATAGTTCGACCCTTCGACGAACTCAGGACAGGCAAGCTCACCACGAACGGTTACTCTCGCTGAGACTTCTCACTCGCCCACCGGGCTGCTGATTCAGCCTCTCGTCCCCCCAACTGCTGTGCTTAGCCCTCCAAGAGCGACGGCCTATTTGGCGGGCACTACGACTTCACTGCGCTTGATTCTTCCACCGGAATCATGTTTTCCTTCTCCGGCGCGAGCCTTGCGTAGGCACGGGCGTAGAGGTCGGTGCGGTGTTGGCGCAGCATCGTGCGGCGGTGGTCGTACTTCGTGCACCAGCTTGTCCAGCGCTCTTCATCCAAGTCGAACGTAGCAGTCGCGTGGCCGTCGCGGTGGCCGGTTTCAGCTAGCGTAAAGCCGTTGAAATCATAAATTGTTGCGTGGCTCTGCCGGTACTGCCAGCCGAGGGGCTTATCCTGGATGAAGGTTGACGTCGCCAGAAAGCAGGAAGCGTCGTGGGCGCGGGTGCGCAGCATCTCCGAGCGAATGGTCTCAGTCGGCCCCGCGGCCTGGGTAGGGTGCAGGAGTACGTCCGTGCCTTGTAAGCCGAATAGCTGGCAAATCTCAGGAAACGCCTGATCGTTGCAGATGAAGACCCCGTAGCGGATGCCGTCCACCTCGATCGGCGCAATTTCGTCACCGGGGGTGGTCCCCTTCACCTCGTACTCGTTCTCCGTGGGCTGCACCTTGCGGTAGCGCCCGACGATGTCGCCCTGCCTGCCGTAGAATGTCGCTTGGTTATACAGCGCATCGCCGTCCCGGGTCAGGTTATTCGAGACCACGGTCACGTTGTGCCGCGCGGCGAACTGCCGGAAGCGCGCGGCAACCGGGCCTTCTTCCGTCATGGCGCATTCCAGCGCAGCCGCAAAGCGCGCTTCCGCATCATCCATTCGGGCAATCTGCTGCCACTCCACGCAACCCATCGTCTCAAAGAGCTCCGGCAGCAGGATGAGATCGGGGTGGTCCGCCAGCGCCGCCTCCAGGTAGCGAAACGCCTGGTCGTAGCGCGCGGCCTGCGTCACCGGCCCGCCGCCCATTAGGAAAGAAACGGTGGCAATCCTTACTCGCCGTGCCATTGCTGCCTCACTTTGCTAATTGACAAACTGCATAGTATTATGTCGAACTTGCGCTGCTCCGGCAAGAGACGGCAATCAGAGACTCATCGATGTGATACGGTAAAGTTGGCGACACCACAGGTATGCGCCGGCATGAGTGGCTGCTTGCGGTCTGCCTACCAGTTAGGAAGGCGCGCAGCGACTCGCGGCTCACACTCCGGCTTTCGCCGACCGAAGGGCGTTAGTGGCGCCAAGGCGAGCGGACGCTTGGCTGCGGAGGGCCCTTCGACACGCTCAGGCCGAACGGCAATGATGCCTTCCGCCGTTGCCTCTTGCGCATTGTTGTCGCACGCGAGTGCCTGTAATCGGCCCTCGACACGCTCAGGCCGAACGGGAATGATGCCTTGCGCTGTTGCTTCTTGCGCATTGTTGTCGCACGCGAGCGCCTGTGCTCAGCCTTCGACACGCTCTGGCCGAACGGCAATGATGCCTTGCGCTGTTGCTTCTTGCGCATTGTTGTCGCACGCGAGTGCCTGTGATCAGCCTTCGACACGCTCTGGCCGAACGGCAATGATGTACTGGGCCCTTGCTCTTTGACGACTTGTAGCCGCACAGAAGCGACTGTACTCGGCCTTCGACTGGCTCAGGCCGAACGGAATTGCTACACTGACGCGTTGCTTGTTGAACGAAGTTTACGCCCATGAGATTGTTCTACATCACCAACACCCGCATTCCCAGCGAACGCGCCAGCGCCTACCAGGTGATGCAGATGTGCGCGGCGCTGGCATCCCAAAGCGTGCAGGTAGACCTTTTCTATCCGCAACGCCAGACATACGGGCCATGGGCCGCCACCGGCGACGTATTCGCCTATTACGGCGTGCCTGCATCCTTCTCCATGCAGCCGGTGCCTTGCGTTGACTATATCAAAGCGACCACGATAGACCATCCCCGGTTCAACGAGACGCCGTTGGCGCAGCTCAGTCACTACGTGCAGACCGGCACGTTTCTCATACGAGCGCTGCAGCGGTTGCGCTCGCACCGCGCCGGCATCTGCTATTCGCGCGATCTCTTCGCGCTAGCTCTGCTGCGAGCGGCGGACCCCCAGCGTCGCTGGCGGCTGTTCTATGAGGCCCACACCACGCCGGAAACGCCGTGGTCGCGGCGCCTGGCACGCCGGCTCGCAGCCCGCCTCGACGGAATCGTTACCATCACGGAGTCAATCCGCCGCTACTATCGGCAGCTCGGCGTCCCGGCGGAAAAGGTGCTTACGGCGCCGGACGGGGTAGACCTTGCCCGCTACGGACAGCTCCCGGACAAGAGGACAGCACGCTTGCGCTTGGAGCTGCCGACCGAACGTCCGCTCATTTGCTACACCGGACAACTCTATCGCTGGAAGGGCGTGCACACGCTCATCGCGGCCATGGCGGCGCTGCCGGAGGCCGCGCTTTGCCTCGTCGGCGGCGCTCCCCGTGAACTGGCGGAGGCGCGGGCGCTGGTGGGTGAGCTAGGGCTTGATAATGTGGTCATCACGGGCCACGTTGCGCCGGAACGGGTGCCTCTCTATCAGGCGGCGGCCGACGTGCTCGTGTTGCCCAATACGGCGCAGACGGCGATCTCCCGCGAACACACCTCGCCGTTGAAGCTCTTCGAGTACATGGCCGCCGGTCGGCCCATTGTGGCTTCGGACCTGCCTTCGTTGCGGGAGGTGTTGCGTCACGGCGAGAACGCCTGGCTGACGACGCCCGATGATCCCGCCGCGCTTTCTCAGGGCATCCAACACCTATTGGCGGAGCCCGCGCTGGCGGCACGCCTGGCCGCGCAAGCGCAAGAAGAGGTGCAAGCCTACACGTGGGAGCAGCGTGCTGAGCGAATCCTCTCATTCGTTGAAGGACATGTCTCAGCCAGCGATTAGAGAGACCTTTGCCCATTAAGTGCGTGCTGAGCCTGTTCCATTGGCACGGAGCCTCCCTTTCCGCTCGTACCGCGCCAGTTGCACAGGAACTGAGCTTCCCATTCCGTTCGTGCTGAGCCTGTCGAAGTATGAACGGAAGGGGCCGCGCCCGGTGGCTCCGTGTTTCCTACAGTACTGCCAGATGCGCATCCTGCAGGTCTGTCAGGAACATGTGGCCCGCCGCGTGGGTGATCATCAGCGGCGGCTTGCTCGCCAATGCCACTGCTTGCGGTGTAACGCCGCAGGCCCAGAAGACGGGCACTTCCCCGTCCTGCACTTCGGTGCGCGCCCCCCACTGCGGGCTATCGAGGT
Source organism: Chloroflexota bacterium (assembly GCA_965221905.1). Classification (GTDB taxonomy): domain Bacteria; phylum Chloroflexota; class UBA11872; order VXOZ01; family VXOZ01; genus VXOZ01. Next base: position 179,091 of record OZ244922.1, on the reverse strand, counting down.
CCGAAATGCCTATCTCCAGCGGATCACCGATATGCACGGGCGCGCCGTGGACGCCGGGAAAGCGCGAGGTCGTCTGCACTGCGCGCACTACTTGAGTATGGTGAATTGGGCGCATACTGACGACGAGCGGACCTGAAAAAGCTCCGGCAGCCGCTGTAGCCCGATTCGTTACGTACACCGGGACGTCGTTCCCCTCCTGCAAGTGACGCAGGGGAATCCCGGCTGCCAGCATGGCTGATTCAAAACTAAAGCTGCAGCCCAGCAGGAATGAGACAAAATCATCCTGCCAGCGGCCAGTGATCTCCGTGACTTCATCCACCAAGCTGCCATTCTCATAGATCCGGTAGCGTGGTAAGTCCGTTCGAATATCCGCGCCGGGGGCTGTCTCGCGCGGTTCGGGCGACCCCGGTTCCAGCACCTCCAGCACCGGACACGGCTGGGCGTTGCGCTGGCAGAATAGGAGGAAGTCAAATGCCAAGTCTTTCGGCACAATTGCTAGATTCGCCTGCACAAACCCCGGCGCAAGCCCTTCCGTGGTGGTCTGCCACTCTCCGGCGCGTATGCGCGCCCGCAATTGGCGTGGTTCTTTCGGTAACGCTGCTCTGTCCATTAGCTCTTCCCTGCCCGCCGGTGCAAAGTCCAACATTTCTAGAAGCTCGGCTTGCCTTTACTTTAGAAGCAGTGTAGCAGAACCCGTGCACCAAGAGGCTACACTAGAGCTTGTCTCACAAATACATCGCTCTGTGTAGACCTGCCCTTCGACAGGCTCAGGGCGAACGGAAAAGGCGAGAATCCGTTCGTGCTGAGTGCTGCGCGAAGCCCTTGTCAAAGCACAAATCTGCTATCGAACCGATTTATGAGATAGCTTCTACACACCTTCACTAACGGCATCGCTGTACGTCTTGTTCATTCCTGCCGTGCACCCCACAGGCGCATCACGTCTACCGTCGTGAGCAGCGACTCGCAAACTGCGTCAGCCTCAGCCACGTCCGCAGGCCCCTCAGGCACCGCAATGCAGCGCATCCCCGCAGCTTTCGCGGCTCTGACCCCACGGGGGCTATCTTCCAAAGCGACACACTCTGCCGGCGGCACGCCGAGCCGTTCTGCTGCCAGCAGATAGAGCGCCGGATGGGGCTTGCCCTCAACCACCTCTTCGCCGGTTGCCACAGCCTGAAAACAGGAGTGTATCCCAAGCACCTCAAGCACTACGTCAATATAGACTCTATCGCCGGATGAGGCCGTGCCGCACCGCCACTCCTGCTCGCGCACAAAATTCAGCGCTTCCCGCAATCCTGGCTTCGGCCGCAAGCGAAGCCTGATGAGCTCTATGAGAATCGCATGGTAATGGTCAAGCATCTCCCGTGGTTCTTGGGTGAATCGCCCTTGCGCGTGTCGCATACGAAGATTTTCGATCACGCGCTGGCCCAGGCTCTCCGCCGCATCGGTGGGATACGTAGGAAAATCGCACTGGCGGCCAAGCTCGTGCCAAGCCGCGCGGTGCAGTGGCTCGCTATCCGCCATGAGGCCGTCTACGTCGAAAATGACTCCGCCGATGTCCATTAGCAGCCTAGAAGTGGTCGTTGTTCCACATGTACGGGTAGCCTTGTGGAAACAGGGCATCTACTGGGGCGACATCCTGCTGCTCAACACACGTTGGGTGCTCCAAGCGCAGTTCATGGATTCCACGGTAGCCCATCAAGAGCTGCAGCAGAGCGTGTTGGGGCAGGGCTATGGCGACCGTGCGACCGACTCCGAGCACCACTGCCGCTTGCTCGTCCTCGCAGAGAAACATGAGCTTACCGAGGCGCAAGCTCTCGTGCAGCGCCAAATTCCGCGTCACTAACGTTTCAGTGAGCGCCTTCGCAAGACCGGCAAGGTCGATGATGCGGCCCATGCCGCCTTGGTCGTGTGAGTATTCGATTTCGTGGCTATAGCCCACTTGCCGCAGCGCCGGCGCCAACAGCGAATCCGGCAACATCTCGAATTTCAGCCACTCACAGCGTTGCTGTGCAGCTTCTTGCGCAAGCGCCCGGATCAGACTGGATGCTGCTCTGGCAGCGCCGGCGCGTGCAACAGCAATCTCATGCTGTTGCACTCCCCATTTAGATTCCGCCTGCCACCCTTGCTCGCCCACAACATACGCGACCGGCACTCCATTTTCCTCCGCCACTAGGATGCGCCGTGGCTCTTGAAACCAATCATCCGCTTTATCCGGCCATCGCGAGAATGAAGATTTGCTGCGCTTCAGAGGACCGTTGCGCTCTGCGTTCGCCTCGTGATAGATATCCAGCAACGCCGTCAAATCCGCTGGCTCAGCTTCACGCACCGCCACCGCCCCCGGCAACAATTCCGCCGCCCCTGTTCTAACGCTAACGACACTCTTCCTCGGCAGCACCGTGGCATACCCAAAGTTACTGTAGAAATCTGGGATCCCAAAGAGGGTAGAAACAATGTATCCCTCCTCACGCATGTAGTCTAGGGTCCCCAGCAAGAGGCGACGCCCGTAGCCTTTGCCGCGGTGCACCGGGTTAGTTCTAACACTAGCCAACCCTCCCATGCGCAACCAGGTTTTCACCAGACGCATCTCGCAGTCCACGATCGTCAACCGCGCTACGGCTTCCCCGCCATCGCTAAGCTCTAGCTTGACGCGGTTACCTTCTCGCGTACTCGTGATGTCACTATCCATGCTGGATTTCCTTAAGTGAGCTCAGGTACCACCGGCCCCGGCCCTTTTCTCTTACTTTAAGATGACGGTCGCAGGCTAAACCAGACAATCTCCGGCTACCGGAAGGGGACACCTTTCGAAGCCTGCACCAATGGGGGCCTGAACTCAGCTGGGCGATAGCTCAAAGCAGTTGGCTCTTGGGAGCAACGGCTATCGTCCAACGGCAAACGCGCTACAGTTACGCATTGTAACGGCTACACGACCACTCTGTTAAATAGAAGCTGACTTTAAGTCTCTAAGTCTCATCTTCATCTTAATAAGGGCTGTGAGTATTTGGGAAAAGTATTGATTCCCCAGCACCCGTGCGCCTTTGGTGTGAGGATATCTCTCTGGATGGAATACCGCAAAACGGCGCAAACAGAGAGCAAGTCGGGGGGTATGTAGCGTTGATGAAGTGGAGTGGGGAAAAGTCAGTCAAATCATACCTCCCTCCCCGTTAACGTCCGCGGTTTTCCCTAGAAGGCAGTCATTTTGGTTCCGCATTTAGATATTCGGTCAAGTTGAAAAAAAGGCGAATTTTCCGCTCTAGGCCTAGGATATCCCCATTTCGGGTATTTTATCCACGGGAAAAGTCATAGTTATCCACATATGGCGCTACCTCCGAGTGAGACGGCAAGGAAGGACACGAACGGAAAGTTTATGTTGAGGCAGAGCACCTGGGGGAGGGGGTAGAGGCTAGTGATGGATTGGGGCGGGAGTGGGGATTTCGGCGTTTTCTGCTTGCTGGAGCTGGTGATACTTGGCGACATACGCATTGACGGTCATTACAACTGTAGCGTGGCTCCACGTGAGCGGAGAGACGCTCAAGGGCGCGTTGGTGAAGGGGTGAACCTGCTCTGCGAGACAACCGCTCTCCAGGCGACGTTGCTCCACCCAAAGTAAGATATCCTTGGCCGGTTGCAGGTCTTCAAGAGACGTAGCTTTGGCAATGTACCATTCTGCCAGCCAAAGCGTGCAAATGAACCACGGGTTACCCGGAACAACGGCGATGTTATTGCTTATCTGGTGGTAGTAATCGTTTTCATAGCGGGCGATCCCGCCAACATCGGTCTTCACCCAGAGCCGCTCCCGCACGGTCTCCATCATCTTAATCACCAGCGGATCATCGGGCTCTAGCATACCGAAGTACCAGAGGGCGTACGTGGCGCTATCGATAGTAGGGTCGTGCCGCACTGTACCGTCGGGGAGAGGGGTGACCATGCGCGAGAACAGCCCGGTATCCGGGTTGATCATATGCGTGAGGGCGGCTTGCTTGAGTTCTGCCGCTGTGCGGCGGTAACTGTCGGTATAGGTTTTCTCCCCAAAGGCTTCCGTGAAGTTGGCCGCGGCCTGCAGGCCGCCGTACACGGTTGCCACCGTGTGGGCATGCACGCCGTGCCGCTCCTCCCACAGGTCGTAAGAGGGCACCGGCAAGCCGGTGGTGAGGTCGCGGTAGAGGCTCATGAACTGGGCCGCGGGCTTTATGAAAGAGGCGTAGAAGGGCTTCATGAACTCTACGTCCCAGTATTTTTCAAAGTGCTGCCACAAGGCCCAGATGACGAGGGCGGTCTCGTCCTCTTGAATCGGGTGTTGGCGGGAACCGTCCGGCGCGGCCCAGGGATGCCACGAAGAACCGACCGAACCGTCAGGGTTGTACTTGTGCATCATGTAACCCTGGGGCGTGATCGTGCGCAAACAGAAATTAAAGAAGCGGCGTGAAATCTCACCGTAGCCGGCGCTGCTCAGCGCGTACGCGACCAGTGCCCCGTCGCGCGGCCACATGTAGGAGTAGGTGTCGCGGCCGAACTGGGCAATATCATTGTCGTTGGCCGCTAAGATCGCTCCCTCATGGTCGGTTTGGGTCTGGATGGTAAGCAGACTCCGATTGAAGAGGGCGCCTATCTCCTTTGGCAGGTCGGCTAAGGAGAATCCCTCTTTCCGTACCCAATGCCGCCAGTACTCCTGAATGCGGTAAAGCACCGCTGCGGGGCCGACCTTGCGAATATGGCGCTCTATGCCTTCCACTTCCATGGCGTCAGAACCGACAGCCATCCAGTAGTACACAGTAGCGGTTTCGCCGCCGGCAATCGTGACGCTGACGGAACCGGTGCTGTCCACGGAGCCTTGCGCGATCGGATTCCCTTCCAGCCGGCCGTCTTCGGCATCGCGCCAGGTGCCTTCCAGCCCGCCGACGTTCTTCGTGCCCGTGGCATACGAATCCAGCCCAATCTCAGGGCCGCTCATAACGTTCATCCAGAAGTAGGTCTTGCCCTTGTAGTGAATGAGCGCTCGGTGCCGGGGATCGTAATAGGCCGTGTCCCCAATGCTGATACCGCCCAGTGAGAAGTTGTGGTGGAAGAAGAGGCGCACCTCTCGCTCAGTGTCTGTCTGGTTTTCCACGACAATACGACGCAGGAAGACGTTGTGGCTATAGTCAACCGCATCGTTGAGCGTAAGGTGCAATTGGAGGCGGTCATTCTGCGCCGTGACGTGGGTGACAAGCGTGTCGTCCTTGTAGCGCAGCGACTTTTGCCACGACCGGTCGTGGATCCAGGCGAAGTGTCCATCCACCCAGACGCCGAATTGGAAAGGCTGACCCTGTGCGTGGTCCTCTTGCCCGACGTGGGGGTAGTAGACGTCTCTGATGCGGTAGTCGCTGTCGAAGCAAACAAGCAGACGACCGTTGCCCACCGGCAAATCACGTGGCATCGCTTACAGCCTTAGCTCTTGATGGTGGCGTGGAGGCAATGATTCAGAAATTTCAGGAGTGTGACCGCGCCCAATCCCGGTCGTGCCGGCAGGCTCCGCCGGACGAATGTGCCTGCGCCGGCTGGGAACCGATACACTCCAGTCACTGCAAACCTTGCCGCAAAGCCCGCAACGCAACGACTCCCATTGTACAGACCGGTACACCATACGCAACCCAGGGCTCGCCTCCATGCGACCTGCAGCCGAAATCACCTTTCACCGTGCTATCATGGGATTGTGTAGCGTCTCCCTGCAGTGCGTGGGCCGGCGCGAGAAGAGGCCGGACGGAATAGCAACGGCACCCCGTATCGTACCCGCGAACCCGTCTTCCGCGCAGCCGTTGGTTGCCTCGGCAAGCGGCCAAGATGGTGGGACTGCTAGTCTAGTCGCCTGCGGGCGGGATGCCGTCCGGCGTGAAAGAACACGAAGCAGAAGATAAGCAAGAATGTGGGAGTGGCTGTGCGCGGTACCAGCGTCGTGGAAAATCTCGTAGCAGCGCCGACTTTGCGAGCCTTGGCGTCGCATTTCGCGGAGGCGGGTTACGAGCTGTACCTCGTGGGGGGCTCGGTCCGCGATGCGCTCCTCCACCGCCCGACCCACGACCTGGACCTGGCTACCGATGCCCACCCACCGGTCATCAAACGCTTACTGGCGCAAGCAAATCCGGATTCTCGCTATGACGTGGGGGAGAAATTCGGCACAATAGGCGCCATCTTTGGCGACTGGGTAGTGGAAATTACGACCTACCGCAGCGAGCAGTATGCCTTCGCCAACCGCAAGCCCGCGGTTACTTTCGGTACGAACTTAGAAGACGACCTGTCGCGCCGCGACTTCACGATCAACGCTATCGCGCAAGAGCCGTCTACAGGCGGTGTACTCGATCCCTTTCATGGGCTGCAAGACTTGCAGAAGGGTCTCATCCGCGCCGTGGGCGATCCTGTGGAGCGCTTTCGCGAAGACCCGCTGCGCATGTTGCGCGCCGTGCGGTTTGCGGCTGAGCTTGGTTTTCGCATCGATCTGGCCACGCATGAAGCGCTGCAACAGCAGGCGAGCGCACTAGAGCACGTGAGCGAGGAACGCATCGCTGCCGAGATGACCCGCTTGTTGCTGGCCGACCGGCCGATGGAGAGTCTAGAAATTCTCTGCGATACCGGGTTGGCGGCGCATTTCCTCCCAGAGCTCCTGCCGTTGCGCGGCACCAGCCAGGATGACCGGCGGCACAAGGATGTATTCGGCCACACGCTCAAGGTGGTGGAGAACGTGACCGCTACGCCGGTGCTGCGCTGGGCGGCGCTGCTCCACGACATTGGGAAGCCGAAAACGAAGACGGAGCAGGACGGCAAGGTGCACTTCTTCCGTCACGAGACCGTGGGCGCGCGCATGGCGCGGCGCATTCTGCGGCGCTTGCGGTTCGACCGGGAGAGCATGGAGCAGATTCAGCGTTTAGTGGCCGAGCACCTGCGCCCTAATCTCTACACGCCGGACTGGACTGACGGCGCGGTGCGCCGCTTCCTGCGCGAGACCGAGGGAATTACGGACGATCTCTTTGCCCTCTCTCGCGCCGACATTACTAGCTACCGCCGTTCCCGCGTGGAGGCGGGTGTGGCCCGCGTGAATCATCTGGAGGCCCGCTGCCGCGCACTCCAAGCGCAAGAGGACGTGGCCAAGCTGCAAAGCCCGCTCGACGGCAACGACCTGATGACCATGTTCGACCGCGGCCCAGGCCCCTGGATCAAGCCGATCAAGGACCACCTGCTTGAGCTTGTTATAGACGGCGAACTGGGGGAGGACGATAGAGAGAAGGCGGCAAGACTGGCGCGGGATTTTGCGGAGCGCCAACCGGCGAAACCTCACGAATGAGGAATCGTCTGGTCAGATGCAAAATTTCGGAGAGCACTATCCTAAGTCGGTATGTACTTGAATTGCATCTTGTACAAAGCGTTCCCACGCAGTCTCCAACAGAGGGATACTTGGCTTCAATCCCCTCTCTTGCTGCTCGCGATTGACATCGAGGAGGTAGTTGTCCCAGTCGTAAGGATAATGTACTTCTGAGTCCAGCATTCGCCGGAACAAAGAAGAGAGCCTTCCCCCTCCGCAGGCGTTTAGAATGAGCAATTGGAGCGCTCGAATGTGAAATGCCTGAGGACGTGAAGTGAATTCCTTGGCCAAATCGACCCGAGAATCAATAATCGAACGGTAAAGCATGCTATGGGTAAACCAGATATGCTTGAAGGTAACGACAAGGCCGATGACCATTCGGTCCCCAATTTCGCCAATGTGGGTTTTCAATTCTGGACACTCTAGTTGTTGTGCGACATTAGACAATTGGTGCATGCCATCAACGATCTTGGTTGTCGAGTTATCGTTTTTAACTGCACAGTCAGTAACATACTTGGAAGAGTAGGAAGTGGCCTTGCATTCAATCAAGAGAACAAGGTCCTTCATCGCCAAGAGATAGTCACATATCTTCCCCTGTATGACTTGGCTCAATTCCGCTTCCGTCATCAGGGTCTTGTCGCCGGGAGCTTCGGCTAAGAGTTTGCCAACGTAGTCTTCAAAGGCATCCCCCATCTCTGAGCCAAACTCATCTTCGAAGTGCTCGTGGCACAAGTCATATATCCCTTCGCCACCGCGAAAGACCAGAAACTCAGGGTGAGAGACTAAGTAGGTATCTTCATCAAGATGTACAAGTGGTTTTTCTGCAAACATAGGTTGGAGTTGATACTCCAGTAGGATTGAGGGTAGCTCACAGCGTGATCTAGTGTAATTGAGCCGCAGCTCATCTATTGTGAGTGAGAGTAGGTCGAATCCTGCCTCACATACACGGTCCGAAACCATTTCCCTAATTGCTTGTACAACACGCTCAGCGAGAACTACGTCGTTTTGTTTGCTAGCGGTGAACACGATGAAACAAAGCCTTATCCACTCGGCGAATCCTATGCCGAATTTACTTTGGAAGAGACGATGTACGTTGGGGAAGTGTTTCTCCTGGAATATCATGATTCCAGCAGCAAGGTCATTTGTTCCCCAAGTACTCTGAATTGGGAACTGTTGTCTAGCCTTGGCCAGCATGAATAGGTCAGTTTCCACATCGGTATTTTTCTCTAGGGCGTGTAGGTCAGCGGGAGGGTCGTAGCTCGTATAAAGCTTCATAACCTTGTCGAATATTCGACGCCCAACTTTTGCATGAAGCCCTCTGCGATTGAACGCACAATTCGCCTCCATTGAGTGAAGGATGAAGTGCGGGGGATAAGTGTCCCAAATCTCCTGCCTCTCCAATACTTTCCTAAGAGTTGCCGCGGCAAAGGGTAGGTAATCCCTTGGACGGAGGTTCTTGAGCCTTCTCTCAAGGTTTGCAGCGAAGTCTGCGACTTTCTTCTTCGCATCCTCTTTCGATGGGTCAACAGGCATTTGAGAGGGTCTCATACTTGCAGCAACAATCATTCCAGGAAGAGCTGTAGCTCGCCACTCACCCACATAGTATAGTGTACGAAATTGTACGAAAACTAAGAATTACAAGGGCTTAAGTGAATTGACCGAAGGCGAAGGACTATAACACGGAGATTGTGTGGAACAAGAACGTCGAGCGCAGCTCAAGGTACTGGCGGAGATGCGAGAGCCGTTCGCGGGTGTGTTGTAAGAGGAGATCGAACGCGTGGTGGCCCATGCAATCGCAGAGGTACGGCGAGAGAAACGGTCTTTGGCAGGCGGGCAGCTTCAGCGACATGGAGCGGAGGAACATCGTGGCGACGAATTCGAGTAGCAATCAGGCTGCAGACGCACTAGACATCCGGGAGCGTATTCTCCCCGTTTTGCGGCGGCATGGTATTAAGCGTGCGGGCATGTTTGGGTCGTTCGTGCGCGGTGAGGCGACGCCGGAGAGTGATGTCGATATCCTAGTAGAGCTTGACGGGCAGGCAAGCTTATTCGACTTTATCGGGATTAAGCTTGAACTCGAAGAGGTTTTGGAACGGCGTGTTGATCTGGTGCAATACGCTGCCATAAAGCCACTCCTGCGCGACCGCATACTTAGCGAAGAGGTTCCTCTCTTATGAGTGAGGAGCGGGGCGTCGGCCTATTCGTGCAGGACATGCTGGAGAGCATTGAGAAGATAGAGAATTACCTTGCCAGGATGGACACAGATGGATTTGAAGAAGACTCTCTTCTGCAAGATGCGGTGTTCCGTCGTTTAGAGATAATTGGTGAGGCCGCAAAGCACATTCCCCCAGCGGTCCGCGAAAGGCACTGACATTCCTTGGCAAAAGGTCGCTGGCTTGCGCGACGTGCTGATTCACAGGTATTACGGGATTATCGTAGAACAGGTATGGAGGATACTCACTGTAGATCTGCCTGCTGTGAAGAAGCATCTGGTGCGAGTACAGACAGACTTGGAGCATTCGGAGTAGAACGTCTTTCGGGAAGCAGCCCCCGTCCCGATGCCAAAATACAAGTGTTGCGGGGCAAACATGAGAGGGAAGCCTCAACCAAAATGCTCGCTCCGCGTGCCCGCATCACGCCGCCGTTTGTGCTCGCCGCTGTTGTGGCGCTGGTGGGGGTATGGGCGCTAGCGGCGCTGTTGATCGGGAATCCGATTCTGCCGCTGCCGTGGGTGGTGGCGCAAGCCTTCATACGCGAGTGGTCTGCCGGTCTCTGGGAGCACCTGCTCTTCAGCGGCTACCGCGTGGTGCTGAGCATCATCATTGCCGTGATTCTCGCTGCGCCTGCTGGGATGGCAGTGGGCCAGGCGCCGCTGATCGACCGCATTGCCAGCCCGCTCATCTACCTCATCTACCCGGTGCCCAAGATCGTGCTGCTGCCCATCATCATGCTCTTTCTGGGGATCGGCGAGGCCTCGAAGATCTTCATCATCAGCCTCATCCTATACTTTCAGATTCTCGTGCTCACCCGCGATGCCGCCTATGCGGTGCGGCCGGAACTCATCCTCTCGGTGCGCTCGCTGGGCGCGCGCCGCCGCCATTTGCTGCGGCACGTCTACTTTCCAGCCGTGCTGCCCTCGATCCTTAGTGCGCTGCGCATCACCAGCGGAACAGCCATTGCGGTGCTCTTCTTCACGGAGACCTTTGCCACGCGCAGCGGCCTGGGCTATTTCATCGTCGTGCAGTCGTGGGGACGGGTGGACTATCCTGCCATGTATGCGGGCATCGTTGCCATGGCCGCGCTGGGCCTCAGCCTCTATGCCTTTATCGAGTTCCTCGACCGCCGCTTCTGCGCCTGGGTGCAAGCAGGGATATAGCTTGCGGGAGACGCATTGCGCTTGGGGCATGTGTTCGCGGAACGGCAATCATCTTATTGGCGGAAGCGCGATGTCCCCGCAGGGTGGGCAGGCTCTGCAGGAGCAAGCAGCGCTACGAAGGCTATCTTTCTGGTTGGTACCGGTTCCAAGCTTCTCTAGCAGTGCCCTGCGCCTGTTCCCACGGGCTACTTTCTGATAGTGAACACTTCAGCCGCCAGATAAGGGCGCACTGTTTCGACGGTATCCTCGCCCTCCGGCTGCGCGCGCACCCATTCCTGCACCTCTGCCAAGACTTGGTCATACACTTTGTCAGGGATCGCCCAGAACTCCGAATGGAGCTTTTGCCTAAGGTGTTCAAGCGCGGTCTTGTACGTGATGGTCTTCTCCCATGCCAGACCGCGCGTGTCGATTGCAAGCGGCGTTGCTCCCTTTTCAATGAGATGCGCGCCAAGTTGGCTGCGGTCTTTGATGCCAACGTAGAGGTCCGTGTAGCCGCGTTGCGCACAATCAGCGGAGAACTGCCTTCGTACCGCATGCTTGAAAGCGCCTCTTTCATTGATGTGCATGAAAAGGCCGCTGTCCTTCGTCACCCGCAAGAGCTCGTCGACTGCTGACCGCCAATTCCCAACATGCTGAAAGAGCTTAGAAACGACCACCGCATCATAGGAATCGTCCGGATCTTCCAGAGATCGAACATCGCCCAGCCTGAATTCTGCGGCATCGCCCGGCGCCAGTTTTTGACGGGCAATTTCCAGCATAGCGTGTGATACGTCTACCCCAACAACGCTATGGCCGCTCTTAATCAACGGTAGGGACAACTGGGCCGTGCCGCAGCCCGCGTCGAGAATGCGGCTCTTCTCAGGGAAAGCTGCCTTTGCGAAGATGCGTTGAAAGCACGTCAGCAGGAGGCCCTCAGGCATGTTGCGACTGGCGTCATAATGCGGCGCCACCGGAGTGTAATCAGAAGTGTCAAGCACTACCGCAAAAATCCCTTCTCAGATTCCGCACTGCAATGCGCGGACCGTGCTAAGAAATCGGCGAATTAGCAAGGTAGCGTAATTCTATAAAGTTGTCGCGTTGAAGATAGGCGCAGTGCAGCAGGCCGGTTGCCGCAGGGGCACTACGGGCTGCTGACAACTTCGCCGCCGCGGACGGTGAGCACCGGATCCCACACCCCGCCGTAGTATTCGTTGCCGGCGGCGTCGCGGAGCGCCTGCGGTTCGTCGTGCCAACGCAGTACGGCCAGGTCGGCGCATGCTCCCGGCGTCAGCACGCCAAGCTCGTTTTCTTGGCCGAGGAGCGCGGCGGGACGCGATGTCACGCGGGGCCAGATGTCGGCCTCCCGCATGCCGGCGGCACGGAGCTTCGACATCACCAGCGGGAGGTGGTGGCGCGGCGTCGCGCCGCTGTGGCGGGCGTAGACGTCGCCGGAGATGGTATCCGGCAGGAATCCCTCGGCAATAGCGATCGTAGCGATCTCAAAGTTGAACGAATCCATGCCGTGGCCGAGATCGAAGAGGATGCCGCGGTCGCGGGCGGCCCACACGCAGTCGAGCACGCGCCCGTCAGCCACAATGCTCCCCGCTCGCGCATGGTAGCAGTACGTTACCACGTCCCCGGGACGCAGCAGGTTGAATTGCTCCGCCAGCGCCCAGTCGTCGTGGCGGCGCTGGCCGATGAGCAAGGGTTTTTTCGTGCGCTCGGCGGCCGCCAACCCGTGGGCCACGACCTTGCGGGGGTCGTTCTCGCGGCAGTTAGTAGGGCCAACATTCAGGGCAATGCCCCAGATGAGTCCGGGTTCCTGCATGACGGTCCCCACGCAGGCGTTCACATCGGCGTCGGCCAGATCGGCAAAGCAGCCTTCTTCATTGGATTCGCCGGAGGCCGATAGGTTGAGGGCCATGAGAATGCGGGTGCGGCTGCCCGCAATTGTTTCTTCCTTGTAGCGCGCCCAATTCCTTGCTCCGGCATCGCCTTGCGATAGCACCGTGGTAGAGCCAAACGGCAGGATGTGCGCATCGGGATCAATGCCGTACTTGGAACCCGACAGCGCCGGATGCGCATGCGCGTCCACCAGGCCGGGGAGCAGGATGCCATCGGGAAAAGAGAGAGTCTGCCGCGCGGAATCTTGCGTCAGCGCGGCACTTTCCACGGAATCCAGCACTGCGGCAATGCGGTCGCCGCGCAGTGCCACTGCGCCGGCCCCGTCCAGTCCGGTTGCCGGGCAGATAACCCGACCCGCGTGGATTACCAGATCGTATGGTGTGTCAGGTTGTGTATTCATACGCCTCTCTTAGGGTATTTGGGTTCAAACTGCCTCAGCGACTCTCTGGAAAGTCGCTCGCTTAACCGCCGCTGCGCAGACTCCGCTCGAAATCGACGTATCCTCAAGCGGTCCGGCGTGTCGTACTGCAGCCGGAGCCCCATACAGTGCCGGAACAAGGGCCGATTCCCCCGAAGCCTCTCGCGTCTCAGCCCCAGTGGGTGCCCATTGGTTTGCAATGGGTGCCCATTGGTCTTTAAGAGGAGAGGGGAAGATGCGCACGGCGAGATGAGGAAGGGGCACGGAGTTCCTTTCCTCATCCGCAATAGCGTCTCGTCCTAGCCGGCTTGTTACCGTCCCAGGCGCTCGTTCCAGCCCGCCAGGAGCTCCGTGATTTGCTTCTCGGCGTTTTCGAGCGCCTCCGGCGCGGTGATATTGCCCGCCATCACGTCCGGCACGAAGTCCCTCGAGTGGTTGCGCGCTTCCGTAGCGCCCGGCCCGGAGTAGTAAAAGTGGCGGAATGGCATCTGTTGGGCGATCAGTTCGCGGAACGGATCGTTCTCCGTGTACTCCGGTGAGGAGGTAGTGGCCTCGCGCACCGGCACACGGTCGAACTGCTTGGCAAAGCGCAGGTTCGTCTCCGCGCTTAAGAAGTACTCAACCCAACTGAACATCGCGTCCGGATTTGGCGCGTTGACGGCAAACGTGGCGGTGTGATTGCCGCCCAGGTTCGCGTCCAGTCCGCCCTCCGGCTTGGGCCAGGGCGTGAAGCCGAAGTTCAGGTCCGGCGCGTTTTCCTTGAACCACTGCCCGCGCTCGGCGAAGGTCGCGTAATAGTGCACCGCACGCGCTTCGGCCAGGTGGCTATTGCGGTGCAGTCCGTCGCCCCGCAGTTGGGCGATGGCGTCCCAGCCGCCCTGCACGTCGTGGATGTTCTTCAGCCAGTCCAACGACCTGACGGCTTCGGGGCTGTTAATCGTTACGGCAGACCAGTCGTCGGCCATTACGTCGCCGCCTAACTGCCAGAGCAGCAGGAGCCAGAGCGCGGTGCCGCCACTGCCCCAGAAAGGCGGGCACCCGGCGCGTACCAAGGTGTCGCCATCGAACTTCGTGGTTTGGAGGATGGCGGTGTCGAAATCGGACCAGCTCGACGGCGGATTCTCGGGATCCAGGCCAACTTCGAGATAGGTATCCCCATGGATATACATCACGCGCAAGTCGGGCGCATAGGGCGCGCCGTACAAATTGCCCGTCGGCGCATCGGTGAGATAGCTCAGCACGCTGGGCCAGAATTCCGCAATATTGAGCACCCCTGATGCTTTGTAGTAATTGTTCAACGGCTGGGAAATATCCGTGAGGCCGAGCTCTACCGTCTGCCAGTCGCCCACGTCCACGGCATCGGGCGGACTGCCCGCCGCCACTGCCGCAACGAATTTGTTCAAGCGGTCGGCTTCGCCCACGGCGTTAAAGGTTAGGCCGGGATTCAGGTCCGCGAACTCGGCGGCAAACGGCTCGAAATCAAAGAAGCCGCGGTGCCAGTAGAGCGCCTCGCCCTGCGGCCCGGAAGGAGCTTCCGCTTCCGCCTGAGCCTCTTCCTTCTTCTCCGGCGCCATCTCTTGCTCTTCCATGGCTGGCGCAGGCTGTCCGCACGCCGCCGCCAGCACGCCCGCTCCGAGCACGGTCGTGCCGGCTAAGAACGTCCTTCGAGTGATGTACTCGTTCATAACGAAGCCTCCATTACTCGCCAGTGACACATTCTGCCACCATTTATAGCGAGCATGGATAAACTTTGTCAACCGCAAAACCAAGTGGACTACTCTTGTCCTCGCAGGCACAAATCCTCGCAGGCACAAGCCGTTGCATCAAGACAGACTGGACTCCTCGACCGTTCGCGCTGAGCTTGTGTAAGCATGAACAGAGATTGGGGGAGTATGCACTTCCAATCGCTTCCCTTCGCGCTCTCCGCGCGACGGCGTACAGGGCGATCGATGCCTAGAACTTGCGCAGACACTGCTGTGCCTTTTGCGGCGATCAAATTGGTTTTCCATCTTGTTAGTCGTCGCGCATGGCGCTGCCTATCTGGTAGCATTTAGGTGTCAAAGTCAAGGAGGCGCATGCAACATGAAGACTCAAGCTGAAACAATGACCTATGCGGAGATGGAAGCGGCATTCGACGGAGAATGGGTGCTGATTGGCGAACCCGATCTCACGGCGATGAATGAGGTGATACGCGGTGCCGTTCTCGTTCACGACGAAGACCGGGTAGTCGTCTATCAGGCGCTGTGGCGGCTGCAAGAGGAGGGCAACGCTCCTAGTCATTGGGCGGTCTGGTTTTTTGGCGACATTCCGGATGATGTAGAAATACTTATATGAGCTTCCGTTTCGATCCACGCAGTAATCTCATTATTGTTCCTACCCGGCTCTAACGTGGGAATAGTCCTGAAACCGCTCGATTAGCTCTCGATACCGGCGCAACGCGAACGGTCATTAGTAAGGAAGTTGCTCAATCTCTTGGGTTTGATCTCTATGCAATGGGAGAAGACGTATGCATCATCACTGGCAGCGGCGCCGTGTCCGTGCCATTGCTAAGCGTCGAAAGGATCGAGGCGTTGGGGAAAGCGGCAACCAACATGCGCGTTGTTTGCCACACGCTGCCATCCCGCGCCGGGATAGACGGCGTGTTGGGATTGGATTTCTTGCGCGGCGAGCGCTTGGTCGTCGACTTCCGTGAAGGACTGCTAGCGTTGGAGTAACCGGCCTATGCGCATCCTAATTGTCGGCGGGGGTGGAAGAGAGCACGCGATTGCGTGGAAGTGTGCGCAGAGTCCGCTAAAGCCGACGCTCTTCGTTGCGCCCGGCAATGCCGGCACGGCCGCTCTGGCGGAGAACGTGCCCATTGCGGCAACTGACATTGAATCTCTCGTCAAGTGGGTGCAGGCCAACGCCATAGACCTCACGGTGGTTGCCCAAGACGATCCGCTGGCGCTCGGCGCGGTGGACGCGTTGCAAGCCTGTAATCAGGCAGCATTCGGCCCCACGCGGGAAGCGGCGAAACTGGAGTGGAGCAAAGTCTGGTCGAAGGAGTTCATGCAACGGCACGGACTGCCTACGGCCGATTTCGCCGTTTTCGATCAGCGGGAAGCGGCGGCAGCCTACCTGGAGCAAGCGCCCCTGCCGATCGTGATCAAGCCCGATGGCTTGACTGCCGGCAAAGGCGTGTTCGTGTGCACCTCCTCCACCGAGACCGAGCAAGCGTTGCACTCCATTATGGAGAGCCGCGATTTTGGCGAATCCGGCGACCGCATCGTGATCGAGGAGTGCTTACGCGGCACCGAGATTTCGGTCTTCGCCTTTGCCGACGGCACGCACATTACTCCGCTCGCGACCGCTTGCGACTACAAGCGCGCCTTCGACGGCGACACCGGTCCCAACACCGGCGGCATGGGCGGCTATTCACCGGCCCCGTTCGTGGACCCGGAGACTCTGGACTACATCCATCACGAGATCATGGAGCGCACCATCACGCTTATGGCACAGGAAGGGCACCCATACGTCGGCGTCCTCTACGGTCAACTAATGCTTACCAACGACGGACCCCGCATCGTAGAGTTCAACGTGCGATTCGGCGACCCCGAAGCGCAACTCATTTTGCCGCGCTTGCAGGCCGACCTGGTAACCGTGTTTCAGGCGGCAGTAGAAGGACGGCTGCCGGAAGCCGATGTCACCTGGGATCCCGCCGCCACCTGCGGTGTGGTGGTCGCCTCCGGCGGTTACCCCGCCTCCTATACCACCGGCTACCCCATATCAGGACTGGATACCATCCATGACGACGTGCTGCTCTTCCATGCCGGCACCGCTTTGGCAAACGACACGGTCGTCACTGCCGGGGGCCGGGTGCTCATAACGGTAGGACAAGCTGCCAACGTTCCTAAAGCGCGTGCACGCGCCTACGCCAACATCGAACGCATTTCGTTTGAGAATGCTTACTATCGCAGGGATATCGCCGCCCGCGAGGTCTGACCGCGGAGCCAACGTATACCAGCCGTGTCCACGTGATACGATGAACGATAGAAGACGCTTTGTTGCCCTCGCGGGCGGTCAGGTGTTTGCAGCAACAAATAGCTTGGTAAAGGGCAAACGGCGGTTAATTTGCACGGCTACGTGTGAATCTCAGGAAATTCCCAGCTTTCTCAAGCATGCTTAGGAGTAGTACTGATCTCTAGTTCGGCAGAGAATTCGAGACAGCGCAAAGTGACACGGGAGCAAAGCACAACGATGTGTACGAGCGGTGGCGCGTGGGTGTCCTTCCGCGTATTGCCCACGCAGGGCGAGGCGAGACTGATATTACCGCGAGCTATCCCCGGCTGCTTGGAGGCAAGTCCGCAGTGACGCGACGAAAGCTGCTATTTTTGGCGCCCTTTGTGCCTGCAATTGTTGGTGCTTGTGGGCCTTTCTCGTCGGATGATTCGGAGACGGAAGAGTCCCTTGGGACATCAGCAACCGTCACGCCCGCCACGGCTCTTACGCTGCTCATGCCCGATGCCTCCGGCGACCAGACTGGTGAAATGGGGACGGTGCTCGAGGAAGCGACCTTCGCCGAGCAGTATACAGTCGAGCCGGTGGCGCTGCGGCCTACGGGCGGTCAGACGTATTCTGAAGCTGTTACGCAATTGGCGGCAGCCGGCACCCGCCCCGATCTTGTTTGGATGGACCAGTTCGCGTTGCCTACTCTGGCACAACAAGGCGTGACGCGCGAGCTCACCGAGTATACGCGTCGTGATATTGATTTCTCTACTGATAACTTCTGGCCGCACATCCTAAGTAGCGGCGCCTACCGCGGTACGCTGCATGCTCTCCCTCTTGCGGCGTCGGTTTGTGCCCTGCTGTACAACCCGGCGCTTTTTTCTCAATCGAATACCCCTCTGCCGGAGGATAACTGGAGCTGGCAGGACTTCTTAACGCTGGCTCAATCGCTCAACGACGAAACTGCCACGCCGCGTGTCTGGGGCACGTTACAAGCACCGTTAGTCCCGCCGTTCTTTGCCATGGCTTGGCAAGATGGCAGCACCCTCTTTCAAGACCGCAACTGGGACGTCACGCACCCCGGGGTCATCGATGCGTTACAATTCCAAGCAAATTTGATCCTGCACCATGAGGTTGCGCCGCCCCTCAACGTCGTAGATTACCGCACGGACAATCTCACTATTAACCTTACCGGCAAGGCGCGGGACATGATGCTTTCCGGCCAGATCGCCATGGTGGGTAGTATGGTCAAGGCAGAGGTTTTTTGGCGCGGCGCCGGACGTGCTTCCCTTGAGCTCGTCGAGGTTCCTCGCGGCAACGATGCGGCGACGTGGGGGATGACGGAGCACATGGCAGGCGTGGCGCAGGAGAGCAACCAACCGGATGCTGCCTACGAGGTGCTGGACCCACTCCTGCAAGCAGCCTCTCTGATCCTGAGCATGCCCGCCATACGCGTTAGCGCGGAGACGCTGCGTTCCGTGCACCAGACGCTTACGGTCAATGACTCGCTGGTGCTCTTGGAAAGCATGGAGCAAAGTCAATACATCGACGCCGATGCGCCGGAATGGCTTGCGTTCCTCATCTTCGCCTCGCTCGTCTTCCCCGTCCTCACCGGTCAAGCCACCGCGCAGCAAGCCGCCGCCGACACCCACAACGCCATCCAAATGCAGATTCAGTCCGCGCAAGCCACCCCCACGCCTTCGTCTTCCTAGGACTGCCCTTCCCCGCTTGCGAAGTCTCACTGCATTCGCGATTTGCTATGAGAAGGGCCTAGTGTTCGTAGTTACGGCACTTAAGTAATCACCGTTCCCCAGACGGGTCACTACATATTCAAATGACCCAAGCGTGGCTCTTCAAGATCTCGACAACATGCGAGCGGGGCAGACTTAGCCAAGAATCCTACATTGCCGGCTCGTTCATTCGTTTTAGACTTCGGCTTGCCGTTAGTTGCTTTGCCTCGATTGTAATGCGATCCGCAACGGTTTAGTATAGTTGGCTTATGGCCTGGTAGACGTTAGTGAACTATTGTCTTGGGAATTGGCATGCCAGTTGACGAGTAGAAAATGGCTGTAGAGCTTGTAAGAACAATTATCCGGCTAGAGTTCACAGAGGCTTTGCGGCCTTGGCTGGAAGTACGTGGTTTGTTTCGCGTAGCCAGCGGTGATGAGAATTCTGAACTAAAGGGCGAAACTACGTACTTCGAGAATGAGGAAAATAAGCAGCGCATCGGATTCCAAATGCGCGGGTTCTCTTTCGAGCAGGAAGGAGACAGAACAACCGAAATGGTTGTACAGAATGCCTTGCAGGCATTCTCTGAGCTTAATGACGTTTCTTCCTTTCCCAGTCTGACAAAAGTGCGCATTGACTCTATATTCATAGAACCCTATGCACTATCGTTTCGCGAACTCTGTTCGCTATTTGAGCGGACATATCTCCAAGATACGGCGCTAATTCAGCGGGCAACTGATCTTGGCGTTACAATTGACCGGGACGAAGGCCATGTGTTTAAGCACGTCCAACTTGGCCCAATGGAACCTAAGCAACTGCAGGAAACGTTTCTCCGGTGGGAAAGGGACACTATGCCAGAGCGATTTCTATTCATGAGTTTAGGGTTTCAGTGGAATGTTGAGATGGAATACACCTCTCAGGAACTAGGAAATGTCCTTGCGGACGCTCGTTCGTGGCAAGAGTCCGCCATTCAACTCGTGCAATCGGATCTCAGTAAGACTGCAGGTGGGTGATGTCTACAGATTTCAGCATAGCACTTGATAGAGAAGTCACCGATCAAAGCGGCGCACTAGTAAATGTCTTTTCTCCCAAGAATCCAGACACTGAAAAATTCCAGTGGTTAAGTGGGGCCCCGCAGAGAAGTGCTGTGCAAGAGAAGCCATCGGCCCATGAAGAACCATGGATCAAGGTTGCTCCAGACTTCTATGTGAAGAAATCCGAATACCAGCGGCGGTTTGCCGAGGTCGACCTCGATTACTACCGTCAGCGAATGACTCCGAAACTGTTCACGGCATTTGTGCGGCACATGGGTATGGTTCCCGGCTCACCTGGACTCGATGTTGTAGAACTTACCACGCTACCGGACCTTTAGCATGCTCGTGAAGAGGTGGCAGCCCGGTCATTCGTTTCAGTCACCTGTCTATCTAGGAAAGGTCTGAGCAAGTCGGGATATGCATCGGTTTATGGGTATGTGCGGGATTGTGGGGTGGTTTGAGGTGTGTCTTGGCATGTGGGAGGGGCTGTTTTGGCTTTGATGCGGTCCCGTTGGAAGCGCAATACGCTCCTGGCCGTGTTTTGGGCGCACTGCTCCCGTGTCATGTTGCCAACTGGCGTGCGGCCGTCATCACATTGGTCAGCCCCAGCAGCAACGCCAGCCGTTGCCTGTTCTTGGACAGACCCCGGTAGCGCACCGTGGCGTAGCCGAAGTGCCGCTTCACCCACAGGAACGGATGCTCTACTTTGGCCCTAACCGATGCTTTGCGCTGCTCTGCCAGCGCCGCCGCGCTCTCAGGCGCCAGTTTCCGCCGCAGCCCCGGCTTGAGCGCCACCTGCCACGCTACGGCGCGCCCCTGATGCTCCGGTCGCTTCTGCACCCCCACGTACCCGGCGTCTCCCCACACCTGCTGCTCTGCGCCGTGCAGCAACGCCGCCGCTTGCGTTACGTCGTGCACGTTGGCCGATGTGGTGGTGAAGCTATGCACGAGCCCCGTCTGTGCGTCGACGCCGATGTGCAGCTTCATCCCAAAGTAATACTGGTTCCCCTTCTTCACCTGCCGCATCGCCGGGTCTCGCTCCCCCTCTCGGTTCTTCGTCGATGTCGGCGCCGCGATGATGGTCGCGTCCACTACCGTCCCCGCTCGCAGCCGCAAGCCCCGACCTGCCAAATGCGCGTTGATCTCCGCCAACAACCCCTCTCCTAACCGGTGCTTCTCCAGCAAATGCCGAAAGTGCAGAATAGTCGTCTCGTCCGGCAGCGCCTCTGACAGCCGCAGCCCCACGAACCGCCGCACCGGTTCTACCTCGTACAGCATGTCCTCCATCCCAGGATCGCTCAGGTTGTAGAACAACTGCACGCAGTGTATCCGCAGCATTACCGACAAGGGATACGGCCGCCGCCCCCGCCCTGGCTTGGGATAGTACGGCGCAATGCGCGCCTCCATCTCCGCCCACGGGAGCAGCGCGTCCATCCGCTCCAAGAACTTCTCCCGGCGCGTCTTGCGCTTCTTCTGCGCGTACTCCAAGTCGGCAAACGTCGGTTGCTCCATTACCCAGCTCCTCACCGTATCCTGCTTTCTTGCTATGATACTATGCCAGGGACTTGTTCAGAGTTTTCCTAGATGCGAACGTGCTTGTTGGTTATGTAGTAAGTAACCACGACCTCTACAAGAGTTGTAAGGATGTCATTGGAGAGTTGCTTGTCGCTGGAGCTCCAATCCTTGTGTCTATGATCACTGTGCAAGAAGCGTGGTGGGGGATGTTCAGGGAATCTTACCGTACGCTCAATAGGCAACGGCCCGATTCTCGCTTTTCAAGGAGCGCATTTCGCAGGCATAGGGCAGCGGCCTTCGAAAAGCACGGCGACTGGATTGAAGGCGTCGCGCAAGCGATTCACGATTGGCAGGAAGCCGGTCATCCGGTAGACGTTGTTCCGGATAGCAAGACCTTCGCTCCAGCAATGACCTCAGCGGCAATCCGCTACATGCGCGACCTTGATTTTACCCCTGATGATGCCCTTCACCTCGCCCTCGCAGAGAAACACGCGGGAACTTTCGTAACTGCTGACTCAGACTTTAAGCGAGCGGAGGGCGCGTCGGTTAGCAAGCTTGAAATTCTTCACCTTACCGGTAAAAGAACCTAAGCAGGCTACGTGTAACCTGCCTCTAACCCCATTAGCTCCTTCTGTATTGCTATGCCTTCTCATCTGCGCACAATCCTATTCGACTTCGACTACACGCTGGCGGACTCATCTACCGGCGTGATCGCCTGTACGAATTTCGCCTTGGAAGCGCTGGGGTTGCCTGTCGCGCCGCCGGACGTCATTCGGCAGACCATCGGCCTCTCGCTTGAGGACGCGTTTGCATACATTGTCGGGACCAGCGTCCCGGCAGACCGGTTTCCGGCTGCGAGTAAGGAATTCGACCGTCTCTTCATCCGGCAGGCGGACGCCATCATGGCTGACCACACGGTGATATTTCCGTACGTGGCAGGAGCGGCTCACGCCCTAAAGCGTAGAGGTCTTGCGCTGGGCATCGTCTCCTCTAAGTTCCGCTACCGCATCGAGCACGTGCTGGAACGGGAGGACTTACGTGCGGACTTCGACGTGATTGTGGGGAGAGAAGACGTCATTGCCTCCAAACCGGACCCCGAGGGCCTGCTCACGGCCATGTCGGCGCTGGGGGGAGTACCGGCGAACACCTGCTACGTGGGTGACAGCGTGACCGATGCCAAGGCCGCGCAGCGGGCAGACGTGCCGTTCCTCGCCGTGCTCTCCGGTGTCACCACACAGGCAGCATTCAACGCCCACGCCTGCCAGAGCGTCATTGCAAGCGTCGCCGAGCTACCGGACGCAGTCGCCTGCTAATACGCCCGCATTTCCTTTGCTGCATCTGCAATCCGGCCTGTATTCCGCGCGCACTTCTCCCAATTGGCGAGAAAAAGCCGAAGCCCATTCATACCTCTAATGAGCTGCGTTTGTCCCTATGGAGACCTTTGCAAAACCTTGGCGGGAGCAAGAATCCCCTCACCTGGGGGCCAAAAGTCCTCTCTTACTGAGGCAGAGGGCTAGAGCCTGCCCCGTACTTGATACGTGTACAGACTGGGGAGATAGGTAACAGATGTTCGGGGACATAGGTTACACATTTTGTTCATTGAGGTCTAGGGTTTTTATGCGTTGGACGGAGAAGTAAACGTCCCATACGCCGTCGGTTTGGGTGGGTCTGAGCGCGACCCGCTTATGCGTGAAGGCCTTCCCCACACGCAGTGGTCTGCCCTGGAAAGAGATGCGACCGGAGACATCCACAGAACGCACGTGGTCGTCGGGGGCGTAGTCGATGGCGGGTAGGGTCTCGGGGAAAGTTTTACCACTGGGTGTGTATCGGCTGACCGGGGTGTCGAGGTCGAGGGCATAGTGTGGGCGCTCCAAGTTGTAGAAGTCACGCCAGGTGTCGAAGGCACGTTGGCAGTGGGGGAGGTCGGTGAAGGTGCGGCCTGTAAGCAACTCGCTCTTGAGCGAGCGGTGGAAGCGTTCCAGCTTGCCGAGTGTTTGGGGATGGTACGGTCTGCTGTGGTGCACGCTGATACCCAGTTGCATGAGCCAGACGGTGAGGGGAGTAAAGGGATGAGCGCTGTCGCTACCCCAGGGGGAGCCGTTTTCTATCAGCATGGCCTGAGGCAAGCCGTAACGCCGAAAGACGTGGGTGAGGCGGTCTTGGACCGTGTTTCCCTGCTCGTTGGCACAGGCCCGCAGCGCCAGGTTGAAGCGAGAGTGATCGTCCAGGAGGGTGAACGGATGGCAGCGGTGGTGTTGCACGGCAATGTGTCCCTTGAAGTCCATCTGCCACAGCTCGTTGGGTTCGGCACGCTCAAAGCGTACATAGGGTGTGTGCTTGGCAGCCTCGGATTCATCGATGAGCCCATGTCGTCTGAGAATGGCAGTGATCGTACTCTTGGCAGGCACGCCCGTATAGCCGCGATCCTGCAACATCCTGGCCAGCACATGCGCACCCTTGGTGGGATGCGCCTGGCGCAACGCTATGATGCGTTCCTCCATCTCCCGGCTCGTCTGCTGCGGACTGGAGTGCGGGCGCCTGGGCAGATCGTGAAGGCTCTGCCCTCCGGCCTGCGCGTACCGCCGCAGCCACTTGTAGCCGGTCTTGCGGCTGATTTCCATGCGACGACACAACTCGCTCATGTTCACTCCGTCAGATTGTGCCAGAGCAATAAACTCTTTGCGCAAAGACATGGGTGTACCCACTTTCCAAGGCATGGTCCTCCTCCATCTAAAAGATTCTCCATGCCTTATGGTGTAACCTATGTCCCCGAACATCTGTTACCTATGTCCCCGAACATGTGTAACCTATGTCCCCGGTCTATACAAGAACACCTCGGAGGGAAGCCATGACGGACAAGCCGGCGCCGCGCGAAGTAGAGATCGTGCATCCCGACTACCAGCCGAGCAAAGCGGAGTGGGAGTCCTGGAGCATGCAGTTAGCAAGTTGGTCAGACGTGGGCGTGCAACTTGACGCGCCCGTTCACCGCCCGTGCTCTTGAAGTTAGCAGTTCAACCCTCACCCCGACCCTCTCCCACTCTTGGGAGAGGGAGACTTATGCAAAGCGTCGGGCAACCCCGGTCAGCCGACGCCAGTCGCCTAACCCCGGGCCCGCCTACTCGACTGTTATCACTTCCTGCTGGCCGGCGCGGATTTCGCGGATTTGATCGCGGACGAGCGCGGCGCGCTCGAAGTCCAGATCTCTCGCCGCCTTGCGCATCTGCTTCTCAAGCTCCTTGATGAGCTTCAGCGCCTCTTTGGCCGAGAGCGGCTTATTTTCCGCCTGGTAGCTTGATTCCTCTTCCGCTACGGCGCGAATGGTATCGGTAATATCGCGAATCGCCTTGTGCACGCTCTCCGGCTTAATGCCGTGTTGATCGTTGTGGGCAAGCTGCCTATCGCGGCGGCGGTAGGTTTCGTCGATGGCGCGGCGCATAGAATTGGTCACCACATCGGCGTAGAGGACCACGTGGCCGTTGATGTGACGCGCCGCGCGGCCGATGGTCTGCACCAGCGAGGTCTCGCTGCGCAGGTAGCCTTCCTTATCCGCATCCAGAATCGCCACCAGCGATACTTCCGGCAAGTCTAGACCTTCACGCAGCAGGTTGATGCCCACTACCACGTCGTACACGCCCAGCCGGAGGTCGCGCAGAATTTCCACACGCTCCAGGGTATCGATCTCCGAGTGCAGGTAGTGCACCTTGATACCGATTTCGTTGAGGTAATCGGCGAGTTGCTCCGCCATGCGCTTTGTCAGCGTTGTCACCAGCACACGCTCGTGCTGCGCCACCCGCTGACGAATATGACTGACGAGATGGTCGATCTGACCGGTAGTGGGCTGTATTTCGATAGAAGGGTCCACCAGACCGGTGGGGCGGATAATCTGCTCCACCACCTGGCTGCTCCGTTCGCGTTCGTACATATTGGGCGTCGCGGAAACGAAGATCACCTGATTGAGACGCTGCTCTAGCTCCTGAAACATGAGCGGGCGGTTATCGAGCGCACTCGGCAAGCGAAAGCCGTAATCCACCAGCACTTGCTTACGCGAGCGGTCCCCGGCATGCATGCCGCGCAGTTGCGGCACGGCGACGTGAGACTCATCGATGAACATGAGGAAGTCCTTGGGGAAATAGTCCAGCAGCGTCCACGAGGGATCGCCGGCGTTACGCCCGTCGAGATGGCGGCTATAGTTCTCGATGCCCTTGCAGTGGCCGGTCTCGCGCAGCATCTCCAGATCGAACCGGGTGCGTTGCAGCAGGCGCTGCGTTTCGAGCAGCTTACCCTCGCTTTGCAGCACGGCGACGTGCTCGTCGAGCTCCGTCTCGATGCTCTTGACGGCCTCGTCAATGCGCTCCACCGGCGTCACGAAGTGGCTCGCCGGATAGATATTGATCGCTTGCCGCGTATCCAGAATCTCACCGGTAAGCGGATCGATCTCGATGATGCGGTCTATTTCGTCGCCAAAGAAGTCTATGCGGATTGCGGTATCGCCATAGGCCGGAAAGATGTCGAGCACATCGCCCTTCACCCGATATGTGCCCCGCTTAAAATCTACGTTGTTCCTCTCGTACTGAATATCGTTCAGATGCCGCAACACGTTCTGGCGGCGGTACTGCTCGCCAACGTTCAGCGGTACGACCACTTGCCCGTAGTCGTGGGGCGAGCCCATGCCGTAGATGCAGGAGACGCTCGCGACGATAACGACATCCGGCCGCTCCATGAGAGACCGTGTGGCCGAGAGCCGGAGCTTCTCTACCTCCTCGTTGATGTCCGAGTCCTTTTCTATGTACGTATCCGTGCGCGGGAGGTACGCCTCGGGCTGGTAGTAGTCGTAGTAGGAGACGAAGTACTCGACCGCATTCTCCGGAAAGAAGTCGCGAAACTCGGAAAAAAGCTGCGCGGCCAGGGTTTTGTTGGGGGCAAGAACAAGCGCCGGCTTCTGAATCGCTTGGATGACCCGGGCCATGGTGAGAGTCTTACCGGAACCGGTTACGCCGAGAAGGGTCTGGAACGGGTATTCGGCATGGCACCCGCTGACCAGTTGGTCAATCGCCTGGGGCTGATCGCCGCGCGGCGCTAGGTCTGTTACCATTTGAAACGGAGGCATGCCCTGTCTCCCAAGAACGGATGCGAAGCGCGAGTGAGGCAAAACACGGGGTACATCTGGACGGCTGGCAGGTTGTGCGCACCGCTCCGTGTATGATACCATAGCACTCGATTCCTCTAAATGAAGAGAGGCGATAGACTCGTGCCTAAGATGAAGACACATAAGAGCACGCGCAAGCGGTTCAAGGTCAGCGGCACCGGCAAGCTGATGCGGCCTAAAGGGAGCATGAACCACTTGCGCCGCAAGAAGAAGCCGCGCACGCTGCGTACTACGGCGCACTATTTCGAATCTCCCGACGGCGAAAGGAAGCGCGTCAAGAAACTCCTACCCGGCGCTGGTATCAAGTAAGTGCCAAGAGCCGGTGTAGCTTCCAGCGATCGGGCAATTAGATTAGTTCAAGAGTTCTCAGTGCCCTCGGTTCATCCTTCGACAAGCTCAGGACGAACGGACTGAGGCTGACAATCAAATTGAGGCCGACGAACGGATTGAGGCTGAGGAAGCTGAATTCGACAGAGAGCCTGGAGTTACTGTAGCGCGTGGGGCTTGTCCCGCGGCTATTTTACCGGGCACGTGAATCATTGGAAGAAACGTAGCGAACACCAAAGAGTAGAGAGACCATGCCCCGAGTAAAACGCGGCGTAACATCGCACAAACGCCACAAGAAAGTCCTCAAGCGCGCTTCAGGTTACTGGGGCGGCCGACATCGCCTCTTCAAGACCGCCAATGAAGCCGTGATGCGCGGCATGGCGTTTGCCTACCGCCACCGCCGTACCCGCAAGCGCGAAATGCGCCGCCTGTGGATCGTCCGTATCAACGCCGCCGCGCGCCAAAACGGACTCTCCTACAGCGCCTTCATACACGGCCTCAGCGAAGCTAACGTTACCCTGGACCGCAAGATGCTGGCAGACCTCGCCGTCCAAGACAGCGCAGCGTTTGCCGAGCTCGCCAACGTGGCGAAAGGCGCCCTCCCAGCCGCTTCATAGGAAGTCCTTTCCGGCACCCCTTCTCCCTTGACGGGAGAAGGTTGGGATGAGGGTGACCAGAGGCTTGCCGGCAAGCAATCGGAAACCGCCCGCAAGCCTCTGAAATTCCACACCTCTCGGATTGACATTAATAGGCGAATATCTGCTAGTTGCCACTGCAGAGGCGGGACTCTTTCGCAAGCGTGCTGTAAACTCGCCAAAAGTTACTCCACCCGCAGACTTGAATGCGCCCTCACCGGCCCTGCACGTTCTCTGTAAGCACGTGCTTGATCCACTCGTTGATGCTCATGCCGCTCTGCAGCGCTGTGACCGCCACGCGCTGATGCAGGTCCGATCCGAGCCGCAGATTGAGCTTGCCGGAGAACGGCGGCCGGGGCTCGATTCCTGCTTCTTGACACGCACTAAGGTATTCGTCCACAGATAGGCGGAACTCGGCACGCAGCCCTGCCACATCCGCTGCCTCGAAGGTAGCGACGGGATAGTCGCCGCTATTCACAACTCTGCCGTGCAGCAAGCCGACAGAATCATCGAATTCGACTGTGGCAACGTAGCCCTTGTACTCCATCATGGCTCAACTCCTACAGACGCAAGAAACGCGACAACATCCCTTACGGTTGCTTTTCCTGTCTCTGGCCGCGGGTGTGGGCGATGAACAACCATCACCCTGTCAGTAGCAACCAGGCGCACCCGCGACCCTGACCCCTCTGAGACCTCCACGCCGACCGCCTCTAACATACTCTCGATATCAGCCCACCTGATATCGGATGGCGTGGGCCTTGTGAAGACTCGTTCTAAGGTGCGCTGATGCTTCCTCCTCATATAAAGAGATGGTACCATTAAACAGTACCATCTGTGCAATTGGGAAGGTCAAAGTAGTACATTTACAGTTGCCCTTCCTCACATGTGCGCACATCAGTTAGTTGCCGATAGGCCTGGAGCCGATGGTGACGTTGTAGTCTCACCGTCGAGTGGGTCTCATACGCAAGATCACCGGATTTCGCTCGAGCGTGCGTTGGAAGCAGGTCGTTACCAGTCTTGTCTACGCATTGCCGGTCAGCTGCTGCGCGGAGGTCTGTGGTACACTCCCCACCAGATTGGAATGGCACTGTGGAGCTCGGATGAAGATACGGTCACTTCTCTACTGGTTGGCGCGGCTTCTCGGTGACGTGAACGCCGTGCGCAAGGGGCGTGTCGGACAGCGCATCGTGCGCCGCGTGGCAGGCAAGGGCCGGTCGTGCCATGCGCAAGACGCTGCGCTAGTCAAGACAGTCCTTGCCAGCGCCTTTTTAGCACAGTCTGATGTCTCCTGACGTGGGTTTCGCTAGGAATCGCTGTGCACGAGGAGGCGGTAGCAGTGTATTAGCATGGCAACTTGGATGTGTAGGCCTCTTACCACCCTTCCCCCACAATTCATGTTCCGCACTCGTTGCGAGGTGGGAATGCAATTCCTGACACTTGAGCAGTAAGAATACATGGGTGTTCTACGCAGAATTCCCGGTTTCCGTTCGGCCACGCGCGGGAATCAGATTGCCGCTAGTCTTATTTATATCCTGCTGATAGGCTCCTGCATCAGTGTGCTCGCCTGTGGAGGAGACGAAGAGAGCGATTCGAACTCTGCCGCGGCGCCTCCCACCGCCCGTGTTAAAGCAACCGCCACACCTTTGCTGCTTGCTACTATTGCTGCTACACCTGAGCCAACAGCTACACCTGTCCTTACGCCGCTGGCTACTCCTTCTCCTGTGCCAACGGCTGTCCCAGCACCCAAGCCCTCTCCAACTTCCATGCCTACTGCTATTCCGTCACCAATACCAACTCCTTCTCCCGCACCGACCGCCATCCCATCGCCAATCCCAATACCTACCGCACCGCCGCAGAGTGACTTCGACCCGCAACAGTACCTTGGCCAAGGGGACGAGTATAATTGCGGAGACTTTGAGTTCCAGTGGCAGGCTCAAGCGGTATTGGATGCCGATAGTTCAGACCCAAACCAGCTCGATAGAGATGAAGACGGCACCGCCTGCGAGAGCCTAAAGTAACTTGACCTCCTCAGCTAGCCCAGACTTCATAAGGCAAGACTGTCACGGAAGTCACACAACATTCTACAGATCTGTAGACTTCTCCCTATATCTATGGTACTGTGACTTTGATGTTTTGCTTTCGCTTTTCGAACAACGGAGACAATGATGGCACCCGTAAAGCAGCAACGGTATAGCTTTAGCCCAGAGAGCATCGTAGAGTTGCGAAAGAGACTTAGCCTGTCACAAGCTAAGCTCGCAACCTCTCTCGGTATACCGCAAAACACGGTATCACGTTGGGAGACTGGGGCCACTACGCCAGATGCCACGTCACTCGCTGCAATCCATTCGATTGCGATGGAAAGAGGTATTACCCCCAGTTTCTTTAAGAAGAGGAAGAAGCAGATTATGAAACCCACTCGCATGCTGGTTGTATGGGATTTTCCGAATCTAGCTGCACAAATTCAACACTTGCCCCATTTGGATGCCTGGCTGAGGGCAGAGCTTGAAGAGCGATTTTCGACTACGGCCCAACGAAAATTCAAGGCATTCGTCCGCTCCACCCCGGGTTACAGTTTCTTCGACCCTACGGAGACGTTAGAAAACCATGACTGGGACGTGTGGGAAGAAAGCGATGACTTGGACGAGAAGATAATCCATCACTGTAGTACCTACTGCGGCCAGGACCCGTCACGCACCATTCTCGTACTTATCACGAGAGATGGCGGATACGCGGAAATGATCAACGAACTCAAGAGTCGCGGCGTGAGGGTCTACTTGCTTGGTGTAGGACACAGTCAGGACCTGATTGACGCGGCAAGCAAGAACCACCTCATTGAGTTGCCTTGGCCAGACAGCTTTCCGCGGTTCTCATCAGACCCATTGCTTCACCCCTGGATTGTCACTCCCGTTATCGGCTGGTCGTAAAGTTGAGAATCCACTACTATTCCAGCATCTCCACCCAGTCACGAACACTCGTGAGACGCAGCAAAAGACACCTTCCGAAGAGGCAGCTCATTAGCATTGTCATTCAAGCGGACGCCCCCTCCTGCACCGTCTTCAGTGCCGCCCGAGCGCGGTCGAGGATTTCTCCCACGTCCTCATCGGTGTGGGCCAGGGAGAAGTAGAGCTTCTCGCCGGGGTTGGTGAGGATGCCGGAGCGAAGCAGTTCGCGGGCGAAGGCGATGCGTTTGGTGTTGTCCGTTTGCAGGCAATCGCGGTAGCTGCGCAGGGTGCCTTCGCCGAAGAAGACCTGGAGCAACGGCCCGGCGCCAATCGCCTGCAGCGGCTCGCCGCACTCTCTACCCAGCGCCTCAAGTCCGGTGCGCACCTGGTCGCCAATCTCGTGCAGCCGCGCAAAGCTCCCCTCTTCTTGGAGCACGCCCAGGGTCGCCAGGCCTGCTACCGAGCTCAGCGGGTTGCCGCTAAACGTACCGCCCATCCAGACGTAACGCGGCGTGCCTCTGATGGCCGACGAGACC
Source organism: Chloroflexota bacterium (assembly GCA_965221905.1). Classification (GTDB taxonomy): domain Bacteria; phylum Chloroflexota; class UBA11872; order VXOZ01; family VXOZ01; genus VXOZ01. The sequence goes on along the minus strand of OZ244922.1, from coordinate 148,236 downwards.
ACTTCCATAATCTCGGCGGGTCCCGCCACCGCGCCCACTGAGTAGCCGCCGCCCAACGCTTTGCCCAGCACCGCCAGATCCGGCTCCACGCCGTAGTATTCCTGCGCGCCTCCCCATGCCAAGCGGAAGCCGGTGACGATCTCATCGAAGATAAGCAGCGCCCCGACCTCGTGGGCCAGGTCGCGCATGGCAGCCAGGAAACCCGGGTCCGGATTGAGCGCGCGCTGCAGCGGCTCCATGATGATCGCCGCCAAGTCGTCGCCGTGACGGAGCACCAACTCGCGGGTGAGCGCGAGATTGTTGAATTCGGAGACCAGCACCTGTTCCTGCACCTGCGGCGGAATGCCGCTGCTATCCGGTATGCCGTGGGGGTAGTCGCTGGTGCGCGGCGGCACGGTGCTCATGGTGGCGTAGTCGTTCCCGCCGTGGAGCGCGCCTTCGAACTTGAGCACCTTGTTGCGTCCGGTAAAGGCGCGGGCAATGCGAATAGCGTAGAACGTCGCCTCTGTGCCGGTGCTGACGAAGCGAATCTGTTCGGCGCACGGCACGGCATCAACCACCATTTCCGCCAGCCGAATTGCCGGTTCATTGAGGAGAAAGTAGGTCGCGCCCTGTGCCACCTGGGCTTGCACCGCCGCCACCACCGCCGGATGGGCATGACCGACGATTACCGGCCCCGAACCCAGGATGCAGTCGATGTACTCCCTGCCGGTCATGTCCCACACGTGGCTGCCGAGCCCGTGGTTGACCACGATATGATACTCGTCCGGCAGACGCCACAAGCCCGACGACCCTCCCGGAAAAACCTGCCGGCTGGTCGCTAAGAGTTCCTGCTGCAACATGCTCGCCTCAGACACAGACTTCATGCGCTCTCATCCCTCATGTTCAGGTGTTTGTTGGCCTAGAGTGAAGGTTGCTTAAGTGTTCAGCCCGATTGGATACCTTTGCCGGTCGCGCCACGGCACTGTCCGTATACTATCACTGTGCGGAACTTAGGGGAGCTTTGGCCGCTTCTTCCTTCTGAAGAGTCCCAGCCCGCTGTCATCTCCTCGTCGAACAGCTTTCTCTTGCGGAGTCACTCCGATTGAGGCGAATTGCCCAACAACACGGAGCGAAAGCGCAGGATCCTACTATGGCCGCAGGTTGCGAACCTGCGCTACCCGAGCTCCTCTTGATCAATACAAGAATATTGGACTACTCCGCCGCATCACCCTTTACGTAGCGATCGAACCAGCCGATGATGCGGTCCCAGCAATCTTGCGCATTCTCTGTCGACCACCAACCAACCGCATGACCTTCGCCATGGTACCGCACGAGGGTTGCCTTCTTGCCAAGCTGACGCAGGCCGCCATACATCTCTTCAGCCTGCGCCATGCAGTCTTCGTCGGCGGTACCGCATATGAGGAGCATTGGAGTGGTAACACGATCGCAGAAGAGTACTGGTGAGTTCTCCAGCCACTGTTCCCGTGCTTCCCACAAGGTATTGCGCAGGTGGAAGACATACCCGGTCGTCTTCTCCCAAGCCGACATCTCATTCCCGGAAACGGACAAGCCAAAACTGACAAAATTCGTGATAGGGGCGCCGGCGACAGCCGCGCGGAAGCGATCAGTGCGCGTTACCACACAGCAGGCGCTGTAACCGCCGCGACTATGCCCCATCACACCTGCCCGCTCCGGATCGGAGTACCCTGCCGCGACCGACGCATCAAGGGCATTCAGCACCTGAGCGGTTACTTCATCGGCCACGTCCGGCCCACGACGTGGGTTTGACGGTACAATCACCACATAGCCACGGGTCGTTAAGGCGTGCAGCTCGATGAAGCTGAGGCTATCCCACTCAAAGTAATTGACGAAACCGGAGCCCCCCGTGCCAAGGCCCACATTGACTATCGTCGGATAGCGCACGCCCTCTTGATACCCGGCAGGGAGCAACACCGCACCCTGCAATGCTTCACCGTCCGCGCCTGCATGGTCGAGCAGCCGAGCGGTACCCCAAGACACACCTTCAAGTGATGGGTTGAGCCGCGTAATCCGCTCTTCCTCACCGGTTGCAACTGCAATGCGAAAGAGATCGGCGGGATGCGAGGCGGATTCAATCGGGCCTACAATGTGATTCCCGTTGCTGTCACCATAGAGCATCAGATTAATTAGGTGGCGCTGTTGTTCTGGCAGCACTACTTCCGGCGGACCGTTACCGACTCTGTAGATGCCCTGTCGCTTGCTCTGGCGGTGTTGCGCTAACACGAGAACGTCGCCGGGGCGTCCGCCGTCATTCACGGTATTGTTGCCCAGCGTGTTAATGAACCCCCACACGGTATGGTGTTCCAGTTCGCGGGTGATGATTTCCATAGCGCCGGTGGAGAGGGACACTGCGTAGATTGACCGGTTGGCCCAGCAGTAGACCTTCTCTCCGTCCGGAGACCAAAGTGGTGGCGGATACGGCTCCTCGTTGGCAAAGTCGACCTCGCTGCCGTCGTGGAGCACGCGTTGGTCGCCATCCAGCGACACGACGATAAGCTGCCCCGGTTCATCGCCATAGGTCGTGTAGGCAATCGCCTCTCCCGCCGGCGACCACGCAAACGCCCCCCAATTTGAGGGAATGCCCTCCACAAGTACCTCGCTGTGAGAGCCGTCAACTGCGAATACATGCAAGTCAAAGTGGTCTAACTCTGCCACGCACGTCGCAGCGACATGGCGCCCATCGGGCGATGGCGCGAAGCCACAAGGAAATATCTCCGTTCCCAGGCGTCGTGCTGTGCCGGTGTCAATGTTGATTACGCCGATGTCGCCCCGTGCACTATCGAACCAGCGCCAACCTTCTTCCTCGGTTCGATCCGATGCCCCAAGCACGGGAGATTCCCAGATTTCCCGGCCGCTCACCGCTTCTTCCACTTCACTCTCTTGGGGCGGGTCCCAACCGGGCGCGCGCATCTTTGCTACCAGATGCGTGCTGTCCGAAAGCCAGTGCAGTTGTTCGAACTCAGCCGCCATGCACACAGGATCCTCGCACGCCGCGCGGGTTTCTTCGGTCCAGCGGTTCCAGAGCCAAACGTGTGCCACGCCATTGCGATCAGAGTAGAACGCCAGCCATTGCCCGTCGGGAGACCAGCGCGGCCCCCAGCTACTCCCCCAGCCAGGGGTAAGGGCTCTTGCCGTACCGTCGGCAAGGTCTGCAATCCAGAGTTCGACGCCTAGCACGCCGGTTAATGCTCCCATTGCGAGCATCCCTGAGGGAGTCTGCGGTGTTTCGCGATGCATCTCCCTGATACCGTAGGCGGCCAAGGTGCCATCCGGGGAAAGGGCGACCGGCGAGTATATACTCAGCCCCTTCAGGGAACGCAAGATTTCGACGTCTACGCGGTTGCTCATGGGAATCTCCTCCTGCACTCTTGGTGAGCTAGGTGTGCGCGCAACAGAGAGCGTCCTCCCCAGCGTACTCTCTATAGCTACGCCAGCACCTCGCCCGCGTGGGCGAAGAGCGACGGGATGCCGCCGGTGTGCACGAATACTACGCGTTCGTCGCGGCTGAGCGTGCCGTTGCGCACCAGGTCTATGAGACCGGACATTGACTTGCCCGTGTACGTAAGGTCGAGCAGGATGCCTTCCGTGCGCGCCACAGTGCGCACGGCTTCCCTACCCGCAGCGGTGGTTACGCCATGTCCGGCGCCGAAGTACTCCTCACGCACGTCAACTTCAGCCGGAGTCAAGGCGCAGGGGATACCATAGTATTGCGCGGCGCTTTGGGAGAGGGCGGCAATGCGTTCGCGTTGCGGCGGATTCTGCGGTCGGATGGAGATTCCGATGACGTGGTACGGCAGGCCCAGCGCCTTCACCGTGGCCGCAATGCCGGTGTGCGTAGAGCCGGAGCCGGAGGTCACGACGATGGTTGTCGGCTGTTCAGGCAGGCGCTCCAATTGCCCGTGCAACTCCAGCATGCCGCTCAGGTAGCCCGCCACTGACTTTACGGCCAGTTCGGGGTACTTATTCGTGAAGCGGTAAGGCCGTCTACCCTGGGCTTCGAGCGACTCCACGCGCTCGTCGATGATGGTCTGCACGCCCATGTCGTCAGCGTCCGCCGCCACTTCCACGTGCGCGCCAAAAAGGTGGTCGAGGAGCAGGTTGCCCTGCACGTCCGCCCGGTGGCGCAACGCACCCAACACCAGATAGCATTCCAGCCCCAGTTTCGCCGCAGCCGCCGCCGTCTGCCGGCATTGGTTCGATTGCGGATAGGCGCCGGTAATGATGCAGTCCGCTCCCTGCGCAATGGCTTCCCCAAAGAGAAACTCCAGGTTGCGGGTCTTGTTGCCGCCGAGCGCCAGCCCGGTAAGGTCATCGCGTTTGATATAGACGTCGGAGCCGCCCAAATGCGCCGTGAGGCGCGGACAATAGTCCAGCGGCGTGGGGAGATTTGCCAATTGCGCTCGCGGCAGGGCATCAAGGGCCTGTTGAAAGGTCTTTACTGCAATCGTCGTCTGGTCTTGAATTGCCATGCGCTGTTCCCTTCATGGGCAGTGTGCAACCGATTTGATTTCATGTACTCTCACTCAGTCAATCCCCGCATGACGGTACGGCCCCTTGTAAGGGCCGCGCTTACACAGTACCGAAACAATAGTCGGGGAGTACACATGCCAACGCAAGGCGATCGCACCGACCGGAGAGTTGGTGAGGGATCACGGTACGCCAAGAGAAGTAGGATGGTGCGAACGACACGCTATCACAGCATCGCATACGGCCCCATAACGGCGTGCTCTTGGCAAACTCAGGGCCAATACTCTGGTGAGGACATCGTATCGCGGGAGACCTGGATTCCGGCTTCCGCCGGAAAATGTAAGTGTTAGGTATTTCGTTGACAAATGGGAACATGAAACAAAAAGAGATAGTGTCCTCGTATCGGCTGCAAACACATTGGGTTGCTGCATCACGAGCAATGACAGCTCATGCATCAAAGACTAATATCGCAGGCGGCACGAGAATCGTCACTCCGGCGAAAGCCGGAGTCCAGAGGGTGCGGCGAAGATGGATTCCGGCTTGCGCCGGAATGACGGAGTTGAACGTCTTCTACTTCTCATGGTTTCAATTGGACTGATGAAACTGTCAACGAATTAGTCAACACTTACAGGAATGACGGCACCCCCGGCGCATTCTTCGCTTGAAAGCCCTAGCGTAGCTGCCTAATCAGATTCTTAATGCTAGGAAGAGGTGTTCACTAACACTACTTGGAGTTCGGCTTCGATTTGCTCCAGCCGTTCCCGCACGCGCAGTGAGCGCTCATTGAATCTGTCGCGCATCTCAGCCACCTGGCGCAAGCGGCCATCCAACACGTCTACCTGTTGCTCCAGAATAACCAGCGCCTTCTGCAGCGTGTCGCGCTTTGTTTCCAGATCGGATGCTAGCTTGCTCTCCTGTCTCAGGAGCTTGAGCGACTCCATCGCCTCCACCACTTGCTTGATCTCGGCCAGCGAGAATCCCAGCAGCCGCTTGAGTTGCACGATATTTTCCAGGCGGACGATATCCGCTGCAGAGTAGAGCCGAAAGCCCCCCTCCATGCGGGAAGGCGGCGCGAGCAAGCCGATCTCTTCGTAATAGCGGAGCGTGCGTGGTGTAAGTCCGAGTTGCTCTGCTACCTCGCCGATCTGAAGATAGCGTTCGCCAGACATGTTTATTCCTTAGCAGTTCCCCCAGAACGTGCCCACCAAATCTGTTCGCACTTTTATCATAGAGTCCAGTTTCCGTTAAAGTCAACGTCTCACCGGTCCAACCCTCCCAGGTTGCAAAAGGACAGGGGCAAGCGCTGCGTCGAACCGTCCAAAAAGCGCGCTACCAAAGGGTCGCTTCCGTGAAGATAGACCGGCCAGACTTTGTAGAAGTTGCCGCCGAGCAGCCTCGCATCGCCTGCCGCAATTTGGTAGACCAACGCCCGGCGCGGGGTGTCGCCGTTATTCGGGTGTGTGTAATGCAGCAGGTTTCCGTGGTGGATTGTCATGCTGCCTGCAGGGCCTACCAAATCGTATAGGTTGCCGTTGGCAACGTCCGGGGCGTAATCGCCGGCTGTCGTGCAGCGCCCCACAAAAGTACCGCCTGCGTCGTGGTGATTCAGCGGGCCGCGCACATGGCTGCCGGGGATAGCCTGCAACGCACCGTTCTGCACCGTCGTATCGTCGAGCAGGAAGGTCACGGCCAGCAGGTCGTAATTGGTCAGCGGCAGAAAAGGGTAGTCCTGATGCCAGTCCACGGCGCCTTCGCCTTTCGCGATGGGCTTCCAGTGAACCCGCGCCTGGAGCAGATGCAAGTTCTCGCCGATAAGCTGCACGGCAGCTCCCACGAGCGCCGGGTGGTGGGCGGCTTCCATGAATGCTTCCTGCAAGAAGATTACGTCGTGTATGGCAACGGTGCGCTCCGCGCCGCCGCGACGAAGTCGCTCCTCGTTCAGCGCGTCGGCGGCTGCCCGCAGCGCCGCGAGTTCCTGCGCCGACAGCACGTTTGGGAGCACCAGGTAGCCGTTTTCATGGTAGGACGCCATTTGTGCATCGCTCAAGACTGGCTCGGTGGCGGTCGATTCTGCCATAGCAGCAACTCCTTACCCATCCTTCGTCCACAAATGCCTCAATTGGCGGGTCACTCCAATTGAGGCATCATCCTTCATTAGCCACAAATGTACCACACCACCTCCCGCGATGGCGCATCCACACCCTTATTGCCTATATGCCATACGAGCATAGAGCAACGTGAAGACCCTGGGCAGCATGTACAGGCGGGGCACTGCATTGCGGAGTGTATCGCGGCAGCATCGCACGTGACAGGAACATCATCGCTAACGCTTGCGCCAATCTCAACCCTCACGAATCCCACCATCCAGGCACGGGGAGGCCTCAATCGTCTTGGAGATTGCCTATTCAGCGGCTATAATGCCCGTTGTATGAAATGTGATCGCAATTCCACAAGAGAAGGGAACTCCCACAATGAAAAAAGAACCCCTACTTGGCGCAGGCATGTCGCAGCCTTCCGCGCCATACTCGATGGCCCTGCGCGTGCAAGCCAACGAGATGCTTTACATTGCCGGTCAAGGGCCGACGGCCGGCGACGGCAGTATTGTCGGCGCGGGCGATATCGAAGCGCAGGTGCGCCAGGTCTTTGACAACATCCAGGCCCTCTTGGAGGCCGCCGGCGCGACGTTCAATAACGTCGTCTTCATGAATATGTACGTCACCGATATTCGCTTCCGCGAGACCATCACCATGGTGCGCAACGAAATCCTGGAAGCACCCTTCCCGGCCGCCACCATGGTCCAGATCGGCTCCCTGGCGTCTACAGACTGGCTGGTAGAAATCGACGCGGTAGCAGCGCTGGATTAGGCGACGCGCTCTATACTATCTCAGCAGTTGCAAGTGACGTTGCCGACGCCATGCGCTTTGCCCCCAGGCTTGCGGCTGCGCTTTACGCTGGCCTTAAGGGGGCTATGCGTACTGTTCTGTTCCTCGAACGCTGGAGGGTACTCTGTAAGGGAGCGCATGTGTCGGCTCCCATTAAAGGGCTAAAACATATCGCCGGTGGGCCAAGCTTTCCCCAGTCCTTCGCCATTCCATTGGGGCAAGTGGTACCGGAAACGGATTCTCTAGGCCGTCTGCATAATCCTCTCAGGCCGCCGTCTTATAGGGGACTAATCAATGAAGGTCTGGGACTAGCTCACAGCTTGTAGACACCGCCTTGTTGGGCTATATTACTGCAAGTACTCACTTGGCACAGACAGAGATACACGAGGCTGCAAGGAGTGTCTCATGGTTAAGCCGGATCATACCGATTGTTCCTTCGACCCTAACAGCCTCCGTCCAAAACTCCTTGACTCGGTCCGTGTTATAAAAGTAGGAAGTAAACGAGTCGTTGTCTGTTTCTGTGGAGAGCACCTCAAGAGATCTATTGTTCCCCACATGAAAAAGAGCCATATCGAAGAGTGGACAACCTGGGTTGGGCTCTTTATTGATTTCCGTCGCCATGGCCTTTCGCTAAAGAAGATCATGCAACTGTTTCAATCCGGGAATGGCCAGTTGTTGTTTTCATGGACTGTCATCGATCGTGCAATCAGGTCCTCAGTAGAGCGAGGAGACAACAAGTATGCCCCTCCGCCCATTTTGTCCGTCAGAACTTGGGAACCTCCTGATTTCAAGTTAGAGACAACCACTTTATGGGATTTTCCTAATCGTGGAAGCTGGGCTGTGCACATTGGAGACTACCGAGGCAACTGGCCACCACAATTGGTAAGGAACATCATACTGAAGTACACGAAGCCTGGAGAATTAGTCTTGGACGCCTTCATGGGTGGTGGAACGACTCTTATCGAGGCATGGCTCTTGAACAGACACAGCGTTGGCATCGACGTTAGCAAGCTAGCTCACCAAACCGCCTCCGCCCGCTTGGAGCGCATGGAATTATTATCTAAGCAGGACAGCCGTGCAAGGATTGAATCACACTATAGGCCTCAGCTCATTTTTGGAGATTCCACCTTTGCAAAAGACAGCGCTACTTACAATGACATTCGACCCGGCACTGTCAACTTGCTGTGCGTACATCCTCCATATCTTGATGCATTGACCTACACCAACGGGCTTCCTGAAGACTTGTCGCAGATTAAAGAACCTGGGGATTTCCTTGAACGTATCACCACCTTTGCTGAAGGCGCTACTCCTTACTTGGCCTCCAATAACGTTTGCGCAGTATTGATCGGTGACGTGAGGCGAAATGGGCAGATCATTCCACTAGGCGCTAGGACCCTTGACGCCTTCACAAAGGCCGGATTTCAACTTGAAGACATAGTAGTCAAGACTCAACACCGTGATCGATCAAGCGAGTTCTATTTTTGGTCCTCCGATGGATTCCTATTGGCCCATGAGTACCTATACATTCTCAAATGGCCTACACAGGAGAAAGCCTGAAGATGCTCAAGATCATCCTCACTCAGGCTCGGAAAGAGCACTATCTGCATGCCCTGCTATCGATTGGCTTTTACGCCATGGGAGCTCTAATGCCTGTCTGGCTTAGTGTCTTGCTGCTACTCTTGATCAGCCAGCCAATCGCTTTTGGTACCTTTCTCGACAATGGCCAATTTGCTATCTACGCTGCTGCGGCGCTATCGCCAATCCTGTATCCATTGTTTAAAAGGGAATCGGGGCAAGAGAAGATACTATACCTGTGGCTGATACTAATCTGTTTGATAGTGGCTGCAGGAATTTTTAGCGGGCTGACAGTGGTAGATTCATTGAGAATAGGTGACTTACACATTAACGTTCCCTTTCTTCGTACTTTAAGCATCACAATCTATCTTGTCGCGCTGACGGCGACATTCTTCGTGGACGTTCACGAGAATGCATACAACGAACTCAATGTTGCGGAAGAACGGTCTAACCGACAAGGAAAGCTCGAAGAGGAGTTCAATCGCGAGCAGCGGTCACTGGAAGACGACCCTACATAGCCAGACATGCTCTCAGACCTAAAATCACTAGTTGAGAATTCTAGAGGCCCTACAATGACTGAGGACCATTCGAAAGTCAAGTTCCCGTGTTTGCCAGTAACCCAACCGATAGGGACTTTCTACATTGGCACCATGTGTGCATCTGATCTTGTAGACATTGCTTGGGCAGACATTCGTAGGATTGCAGGCGATATCGGAGATTCCGCTTCTCCCCAAGGAGAAGTCCCCCTGCTGCCGAGTATTGACTCCTCCCAAGTTGACGACTCAGTGATCGAAGAAATGGACAAGGCATTCCTCAATGCTGATGAACAAGACTTTGAAGAATTCTTGGGAATACAAAGAGAGCTGAGCCAAAGAAGAGTTAAGGAGATCCGACAATATGTTGGAACCCAGGATGCCGCGTTCCCCACTTCGGTCTTGATCGCAGTGTCGTCCAACCAAGCCTCCTATGATGAGGAGACTTCTACGATATCGATTGACCGTCATTGCAAGGCTGCAAAGATTATCGATGGACAGCATCGCATTGCTGGTCTGAAGGGGTATGAAGGCCCCCAGTTTGATGTGAATGTGTCGGTGTTTATTGATATGGATTTGCAGGATCAAGCTATGGTGTTTGCTACGATCAATCTGAAACAGACCAAGGTCAACAAGTCCTTGGCATATGACTTGTACGAATTCACTAAGACCCGTAGTCCTCAGCGAACGGCTCACGACATAGTGCGATTCTTGAACTACAGGCGAGGAAGTCCGTTTTTCTCCAAAGTGAAGATGCTGGGCACGGGCAGTGGAAAGGATCAAGAGACTATAACTCAGGCTACTTTTGTGGATCGTTTGCTGAGGTACATTTCGAGAGATCCGATGGGCGATCGTGATACTCTGCGACGCGGAAGAAAGTTAAGCCGGATTTCCGGCAAGGACACTGATTGGCAGATTTTCAGAAATTGGTTCATAAATGAAGTGGATGTCAATATAGCACTTATACTTTGGAACTATTTCTTGGCAGTTCAAGCAAAGTGGCCCAATTCCTGGGACCATGTATTTAGAGGTAACATTCTCAATCGCACGACGGGATTTGGAGCACTAATGCGCTTTATGAGGATAGCGTACAATTCTCAGGAAAGAAGGGGAGAGATTGTGTTGCGTGAGGTGTTTTGCGACGTATTTGAGAAGATTGAGCTAGAAGACGGCAAATTCACTTCGGAAGAATACGTCCCTGGTAGCAGTGGAGAACGAAAGCTCTTTGGCCTTTTGGTCGACCAGTCAGGTCTTAGCCGATTCAAGTGAGCCCGATGATTTTCACGTCGCACTCTAGAACTGCGTTTGCAGTGAAAACAGACAGATAGAAAGTTGATCATTTGGGCCGGCGGGCAGGCTGCTCCTAGGATCGACTCGTCGCCGAGGAACGGCAGCGTTGAACGTCTTTCGGCTGAGAGGTTCAGTCCTCCATCAGTTCGAATCGCCGGCAGCGAACGCTTGAACTTCGCGCCTGCCACCACGTTCCGTTGCTGCGGAGCAAACTCTCTTGAGCCTTACCTCCACAAACGTTTTTTCCGGACGCCTTACCGTGCCAGCGGTGATCGCGGCGGCATGTCTGATCTCTCTCATCGGGTTCGGAATCCGGTCCAGCTTCGGCCTCTATCTGGCGCCGATGACAAGTGAGAACGGCTGGTCGCGGGAGACCTTTTCGCTGGCGCTGGCGATCCAGAATCTATTGTGGGGCATTGGCGTTCCGGTAGCCGGAGCGATTGCGGACCGGTTCGGTACGGCCAGGGTAGTCGCCCTGGGGGCGGTGGTGTACGCTATTGGCGTTGCCGGAATGGCGATGTCTGACAGCGGGCTCGCACTATTCCTGACCGGAGGAGTTCTCGTTGGTTTGGGAGTGGCCTTCTGCTCCTACTCCCTCGTGTTGGCGGCCGTTGCCCGTATTATCGGGCCGGAACGGCGGTCCATGGCATTGGGGCTTGGCACCGCCGCAGGATCCCTGGGCCAAGTGCTCTTTTCTCCGATCAATCAGACCCTGATATCCCGTTACGGCTGGTACGACTCCCTATTGGTAATGTCTGTCGTGGCCTTGGTTTTGGTCCCCCTGGCGTTCACCCTTCCAGGCGGCTCGGAATCAAGAGGAGAACCGGCGTCGGACCAGGGCCTGACCGATGCCTTGGGCGAGGCGCTGCGTCATCGGAGCTTCTTGCTCCTAACGGCGGGTTTCTTCGTGTGCGGGTTCCATGTTGCGTTTATCACCGCACATTTCCCCACGTTCGTGACCGATCTCGGTCTCTCGGCGCGCGCAGGCGCATACGCGCTCTCCATAGTAGGCCTGTTCAACATCATCGGTTCACTGCTTTCAGGCGCGTTCGGGCAACGATACTCCAAGAAACTCGGTCTTTCCGCCATCTATTCCGGCCGGGCGCTGATCATATTGGGACTGCTGCTCGCCCCGACCAACGAACTGACAATCTACCTATTTGCCGCGTCTATGGGACTGCTCTGGCTCTCAACGGTGCCTTTGACCACGGGCATAGTGGCGCAGATGTTCGGGCTCAAGTTCATGGCCACCCTGTTCGGCATCGTCTTTCTGAGCCATCAGGTCGGTGGCTTTCTTGGCGTGTGGTTGGGCGGATTGCTCTACGACCGCACAGGTTCCTATGACGCCATGTGGTGGGCGGGAGTCGGCTTCGGCATATTCGCCGCCCTAGTTCACCTGCCGATCAATGACCGACCTCTGGCCCGGTTGCGCATGGCCCGAGCCCAAGCGTAGCCCACACACCGGACTCTGCCTTCTCGTTTGGGTTCTTCTGTCCTACTCACCGCGTACCTGTCTTAGTCGCAGAGCTCGAGTCTTACTCGCTGTGTACCGTCTTGATCGCCGACTTCGAGCCTCGCTCGCCGCGGCCCTGTCTTAGTCCCAAGATTCGGGGCCAAGCACGAATGCCGTTTGGCTGGACGCGGGCAGCAGCCATGCCCCCGGCTACGGCGACGCCTTCGTGGAAGCTTTGATAGCCTGGCTGCTGTCACAAGAGTAATTGCTCTCTGCAAGTCGCTAACGCAAAACGCAACTTGCGGCCGCACACTTCTCCTGTGCACGGACAAACCACCACCAGCGGTCCCGACATTCCGTCACCCCGTGAAGAGGGCTTATGTGCGTAGCTTGGTTACCACCAGCAAGTGGCTACACGACACCTTGACTTCAACACAACTGTTGGGGATGATACGAGACATGATCAGAAGAGAGTTACAGCACAGACCGAAAAGAACTTAGGACAGTGCTCTTGGCTATTCTGAAGAGTACATAGACCGCCAATGACGGAACCTCGAACAGACTTATTCACATTCAACCAAAGCGACGCGACCTCTCTTACGGAGGAGCGGGCCAAAGGCGCCGCCGAACTGAAAGTCGCGCAAGCGATTCCGGTGCTATCCGACACGGCCGTAAACGTCTCGTCGGTTCCGCAGCGAAGCCCTTTGCGCTATCCAGGCGGCAAGACATGGCTTGTGCCCGAAATACGGAGGTTTCTGGCAGGGCTCGACTTCCGCCCAGAAGTTTTCGTTGAACCGTTTGCTGGTGGCGGAATCGCATCCCTAACGGCTGTCATGGACAGTTATGTGGATCGTGCAGTGCTATGCGAGAGGGACCCGGACATATCCAATCTCTGGCAGTGCATGCTCGATGACGCCGAGGAACTTGCTCGGCGCGTCGAAGGTTTCGTAGCGACTTCAGAGAACGTGAGCACTGTGTTCGAGGATGCCGGGGCATCCGGAATGGACGCCGCCTTTCAGACCCTGTTGCGGAATAGGGTCAGTCGGGGTGGCATCATGGCCAAGGGCGCCTCGGTGATGAAGCAGGGAGAGAACGGCCATGGAATCTCCTCCCGCTGGTACGCCGACACTCTAGCAGCCCGCATTCGCGCCATAGGGAACTATGCCGAGCGATTCGACTTCTTCCAGGGAGATGGTGTGGGCCTCGTAGAATTGTGCAAGGACAACGTGGCAGCCGCGTTCTTCATCGACCCTCCCTACACCGCCGCGGGCAAGCGGGCGGGAAGGCGTCTGTATACGTACAACGAGATCGACCACGAGAACCTGTTCGAGCGTATGTCGCGGGTACGAGGCGTTTTCATGATGACCTACGACGAGAGTCCCGACGTAGTTGACATGGCGCTCAGGCGAGGATTCCACCTGGCCAAGATTCCAATGAAGAATACGCACCACGCGGTGATGTACGAGTTACTCATCACATCCCGCGAGCTAACACCATGACTCGGCCTCGACGCTTTGGCATAGGGGAGTGGTACGGACATTCATTCGTCGGTTTGACGCAAGACGAACGGCGCGCATACTCCGCTGGAACCGGTTCCCACCCATGCCCCTTTCGCATGGGTGGAGGACAATGCACAAAGAGGGGAGGTGTTTGTTCATTCAGATCGTACGAAGATTCCGACGGTGTAGCAATACCTGAATCGGGTGCGGAGGCCGGACTGAGGGTGCTCTGTCCACGGCGATTTGAAGAGGACAAGACGATCTTTCAATGGGTGGGTGAAACTGTCTTGGGCACTTCCGCACCCGACATAGCCACCGAGATTGGCTTCCTGAGGGCAGAGGATGGAAACACCGACGTAGGGCGAATAGACATGGTTCTGGCAGATCAGGAGACCTGTTCGGCAGCGCTCAATTGGTGCGCCTTGGAGATTCAAGCTGTCTACTTTTCCGGCAGGAGCATGAGTGAAGAGTTCCGGTACATCAGGGATTATGATGGAGAACACCCGCCCTTTCCGAGACAGATACGGCGACCTGACTATCGGAGTAGCGGCCCGAAGCGTCTAATGCCCCAGTTGCAGATCAAAGTGCCTACGCTCCGTCGATGGGGCAAGAAGATGGCAGTAGTGGTTGACAAGCACTTCTTCGAATCCCTTGGGCATATGGAGGAGGTTGGCGACCTGTCCAACGGGGACATAGCGTGGTTTACTGTAGACTTCCAAGAAGTCGACGACGGCAGACGCTTTAAGCTTGTTAGGGATAGTGTCCACATCACGACACTTGAGAGGGCCACCGAGGGACTGACGGGTGGCTCTCCCGTTACTTTGACTGAGTTCGAGGAAGGTATACGATCCAAACTGGGAGGTTAAGGTCATCAGTCCTTACTTGATTCGATGAGACGGTGTGGCCCGTCGCCTTTACAGCGACCCAATAAGACGTGTGCTAGTCTTGCGACCATTGGACGGTTAGCCTGATCAGAGCATCAGATAGCCCCACTCGACCTAGCGGAATAGAGCAATACTACTTAGGCCAACTGCCCAACGACATAACATGCCATATGCGTCTGAGCCATGAACGAAGAGTCTGACCATTCGAGGTTGAGCCAAGCATGCGGGTCCGCTCGCCATCCGCATACTCCGAATGGCGACCTGGATCGATCCCTTCCAACCAAATCACAATGTTGTTTAGAATTTTGTAGTGGCTACCACAGCAGGATCTAGCCCACACGGACCCACCCGTTGGACCGTCAAGGGAGACCGACTTCCCATCGAAGTAAACGTGCCATCGACTGGGGTGGAGGGACAGCACCGTCAATTCGCCACAGCCATATGGACAGCGCAGATTTATTGTCCGATGCTTGTGGCTGATCCAAAGCTCGCCATCTTTGATTGCGTCGAAATCGGGCATAATCTCCACAAAGATGGGATGGAGCTTCAAGGCATTTACCCTCGCAGGTCATTTCACACATAAAATGTCCGGCTTCTTAAATCGCAACTTATGGAGAGACGATTCTGACTCCGAAACATACTGCCCAGTGCGCCGCCGCCACTCCATCACAGCGAGTGCCGCCGCAAGCGCGTTCACTTCCGGCAGTTGAATGTTGCGATAGCCCGGCATGTTGCCCTCGACTCTAGCATTCGGTATGTTTTTCTTCCACGCCACAGAGCCCGCGTCAAAGGAGTTTGTCGTCACCGCGCCGCTAACGGCGGAGTTCTCCACCGTAATGCTCACGCCCGAATCTATGAACGGAACCCACGCCTCAGAGAGCGCACAGTACACTACATCCTGACGCGGCGAATCACCTTCGGTCAGTTGGTCGATACACACAAAGGCATAGTCGATGGGATGGTCCGACAGAAACTCATTGAAAACTGTGGCGCTGTCCACTCGAATTTCGTGCACGAATATGCCTTCGCGGAGTGACTCGTACTTGGAATAGTAGTAAGCTACTTTTCGCGAACGTTCTTTTCGCCGCGATTCAATCTCCTCGGTAGTAGGTGCGCCGGGGGCCCGCATGAAGGTGTGCCAATCAACAAAGTCGGCATCCAGAAGATGGATTTCCGACACCGGCGTCTTCGCCATGAGGTCTAGGACGTAAGCACCCGTACCACCCAGTCCGATGATCGCAATACGTTGATCACGGATGCGGTCTTGCACTGGACCTATCGCTGCCCGCGCCTCAAAAGTGTTGGGGATCTTGAACGGACCGGGCTTTGCAAGAAAATTGGTCCCAGAGTATCCGGCAGCCGACACTGCCCCTACGATGTGCTTCGCATAGCGGTGGATCAAGTCGCTTGCCGTCGCGTCTTCCTCGGGACTTCCTTGCCACCCTTTCTTGATTGAAATGTTCGACCAGGTCTTGTCGTCACCGTCGACGTAGTTCCCGATTGGTGTTCCATCTGCGTGGTACACGCGCCCGTCGCACTCTTCGTTGATTGTGATCCGCACTGCATGTACGTCCCCGCCGATCTTTCTGTCCGGTTTCCCGCTGGCGGGATTGTAAGACGTCTCAATAGTGCAAGTGCCGACAGAGCAGTCTGAAAGGAGACACGGAACCTGTACGGCCCGCACTAAATCGGATTCGACTTTGACGCCAAACCCGGCCTGCTCGCCGAACGCAGTGAGGCGGTCCTTACGAGACATGTTCCGGGTCGACAGAGAAACTCGTGCCGTCCTTGACTCTAACGTCTTTGCCTTGCTGGAGGACACCGTCCTCACCTTTCAGGTCGTCTTCGTAGTCGATGCCGGGCGTGCCAATGATGTGCTTGTTCTCAGTCTTGTGCAGCTCGTTCCAGATCTTCACGATCTGCTCGTAGCTCACGACATTACCTGAGACTTTATGCTCTCGGCCGCTCACGTAGATTTGCGTATCGCCATTCATGTGGTACAATCCTTTCGATTGCTATTGCGGTGTTCGGTTGCTAACCAATAATTCTATTATAGGTGGTCGTTTTGAGAATTGCAACCCATAGGGAGGCCCAGATGGACCAGAAGCACGGGAAATTCGACAGCAAGGGATTTTACGAGGCACTGGACGCAACGCGCAGGTCAAGGAACCTCAACTGGAAGGAAGTCGCCGCCCAGTCGGGGGTCAGCGCTTCGACTCTGACGAGAATGGCCCAAGGAAAGAGGCCGGATGTCGATGGACTAGCCGCGCTGGTGTCTTGGTCTGGGCTCAAGGCAGACGACTTTGTACGTTCTGAGAACAAGCAAGGCGAGCCCGAGCCCCTGGCGATGATTTCGACCTACCTCAGAAGCGACAAGAACCTGACGCCGGAAGCAGCGGCAACACTTGATGAGGTAGTAAAGCTGACCTATCAGCGACTGAGAAAACAGGAGTAGCTGGTGAAACTTCGAAGGGGATTCAAGTCTGAAGCAACCAAATTGGCTTTGGAAGTCAGGGCTGAACTTGGGCTTGGGCCGCTCGATGGCCTCGACCCTCTCGGCCTTGCCCAACACTTAGAGATTCCTGTTGAGCCGCTGAGCCGCCTCGTACCCGATTCGGCCAGAATTCAGTATTTCCTTTCAGAAGAGCAGGAGGCATTCTCCGCTCTCACCGTCTTTGACGGTCATCGCAGGATAATCGTCCACAACGATTCTCACTCCAAGGTTCGGCAGAATAGTGATTTGGCACATGAACTGGCCCACGCCCTCCTACTCCACGAACCTGAACCCGCTCTTGACCCGTCGACGGGATGCAGGAATTGGAATGATGGTAGGGAAGAGGAAGCAAATTGGCTTGGTGGCGAGTTGCTGGTCACCTCTGACATGGCACTCGCTGTCGCGCGAGGCAAATTCACAGAGCAAGAAGCTCGGGAACGCCTTGGCGCGAGTGAAGCGATGCTTAGGTGGCGTATCAACGCAACCGGTGCAAACAAGCGAGTCCAACGAGAGCGGATGCGGAGGCGAGAATCGAAGATTAGCACCACCGCCGCCACGTAGTTTCGCTCTCTGGCTAGGTGCTAAGCTGGCCCTGGCCGTACGAGGTGACGACAAGTCTTCGTTGGCTTAGCTTGCAAACCATGTCGTAAGGCTTCGGGATATTTCTTCGGTCAAGGCCATCCGCAGGAGGCGTTCTTGCGAACATGTGGCAACTTATTCATAGACGTGGTCTCTCGAAGACTTGCTCAACCTCCGCATCGCTCAGCGCCCGGTTGTAGAGCCGCACATCACCCAGACTGCCGCTGAAGTGGCCGATGGCGCCGAAGCCGATGTGCAGCGGCTCCTCGGTTGAAAGGTCGTAATCGGCGGCGTTGAACGGCGCGGACGTTGCTACCAGCGCGCCGTCAACGTACAGCCGCAACACGTCGTCGGCGCGGACGGCCGCCAAGTGATGCCAGCCGCCTGGCAGCGCATGGTCGTGGGTCACATTTTTGCCGCCCTCCAGCGAGAGCACGTTCCCTGACGGCAGCGTGCCGCAGAAGAGGCGGCCCTGGTAGACCGCCATGGTCCAGGCGCGACGGTATTTGACGTCCGGCGTGGTGTCGAGTTGACCCGTGGACACCCACTCGCCCTCACCGTCGTAGCGATATACGGAACCTGTAGGCAGCGTGCCGGCGTAGAGCTTCCCGTTGTAGACCATCATGCCCATGACTTCCAGCTCCTCGCCCAAGCGTCCGCAATCGAGCCAAGGCAGGCCGTCTTCCTGGCGGTATACGGACCCGCTGGGCCACACACCGGTATGGAGTAGGCCCTGATACGACGCAAACGAATAGAGCTGGGTTGAAGCGCTCGCATTCCCGCAGAAGGACCAGTGTTGTGCGCCCTCGTAGCGGAAGACGCCGCCCACGTCGTAGCCCGTGGCATAGAGACCGCCTTGGAAGACGCCCAGCACCGCGACTCGCGTGCCCGGGTCGCCGCAGGGCAGCCAGGTCTTGCCGCCCGCGTATTTGAACATGCCCGCAGAGTACATGGCCGAGCCGTAGAGTTCGCCGTTGTAGACCGCCAAGCCGAACACGTCCTCGGCGTCACCGAGTTGGCCGTAGTCCACCCACTCCTTGCCCCCGGCATAGCGATAGACGCTGCCGCCCGGTCGTCGGTTCGGCGACTCCGGCAGACTGGAGCCCTGCGCGCGGTAGCAACTCACCCCCGCGTAAAGATCGCCGTCGTATACTGCCAGCGTGCTCACGGCATTGCAGTCGGCGGGTGCACCGCAGTCCTCCCAAGCAGTTCCGCCCGCGAAGCGGTAGACGTGCCCGGTCTCGCCCGCGCCGCCCTCATAGGTGCCGGCGTAGAGCGCGCCCTCGTGCACGGCCATGCCCATGACGCACTGCGCGTTACCTGGCCTGCCGTTGTTGGTCCATCCCGGCTCCACCTTGCCGTCGTCTATGCCGAAGAAGACGTTGCGCCAGTTGCTTTGGGAGGAGGCCACGCCGGCAGCGGTCTGAATGCCGAAGTTGAAGCCGCGCCGCGTGCCGCCGCAGAACTTGCTGAGGATATCGCCGGGCACGTCGGTCGTGATCCGGTTCGTGTTCACCCACGCCGCCATGGAGAAGTCCGCCGTGCCTAGCGCCAGGGTCTCGCTATGGGGCACCGTGATGCACGCACTGCGACCGTCGAATTGGGCCGTTCCCGGCAGGCTGGCAATCGGATTTGGCGGCGTAAGTGCAACCGCTCCGTTGCTTTGACCGTGATTGCCATTGCCCGAGCGATCGTCAAAATTACCGTCTAACATCCAATGTCCGACCAAGCCTGAATCTATTACCACGTTGAAAAACCTCCCACAGGCGATAGCCTTTTTTTATTCCAACACTACGTCGCGCCTCCCAGGTGCCACGCGAACTCCCGGTCACACCCCGTGCCTTGAACCGACAGCGCATTTTGCACTATACTGCCTGCG
The DNA here is from genome assembly GCA_965221905.1 of Chloroflexota bacterium. Taxonomy (GTDB): domain Bacteria; phylum Chloroflexota; class UBA11872; order VXOZ01; family VXOZ01; genus VXOZ01. The sequence continues at coordinate 128,680 of OZ244922.1, read as the reverse complement.
ATACGTCAGGCAAACTTAATTCGCCAACAACAAGGAGGTCTAAGGGTCAATGCGGTTTTCCGGCAAGCTCGTCATCATCGCCGCCCTGGCAGTCACCGTGCTGCTTGTGAGCAACGTGATCGCCGCCAAGCCCCTCTCGCTCTTCGATCTGCCCTTCGAATTCCTCGGCAGCACCGGTTTCGTGGTATCCGTTGCCGTCATCTGCTTCCCTCTAAGCTACATCATCAGTGACATTCTGACCGAAGTGTACGGTTTTCGGGTCGCTCGCGGCATCATCTGGCTTGGTTTTGCATGCAACCTGGTTATGGTCATCTTCTTTTGGCTTGGCGGCATCATCCCCGGCGCCGTCTTCTGGGAGAACCAGGACGCCTACCAGGCCATACTGGGCACCACCACCTGGGTCTTGATGGGCTCGTTCGCGGCGTACTTGGTGGGTGAATTCGCCAATGCCATGGTGATGGTGGTCCTCAAGAACCGTACGGCGGGTCGGCATCTTTGGCTGCGCACCATATCGTCGACATTTGTCGGCCAAGGCGTCGACTCGGTGATGTTCTACGGCATTGCCTTCGGCATCTCCGGACTCTGGCCTGCGATGGACGTCTTCCGCGCGATGATACTCGCTTGGATCGCAAAGACACTCTACGAAATCCTCGCCACGCCGCTGACCTACCTGGTGGTGGGCTGGCTCAAGCGCACCGAACGCATGGACGTATACGATGTGCCACGCTCTATGAATCCGTTTGGCATCTTCGGCGGCGACCCGGAGACAAGCGTCAACGCGGCTGAAACTGCAGACGCCTGATCACATAGTTTGGTTGCGGAGGGTGGCGAGTACGCCAAGCGAGAAGTCCCTCGAAGACTAATCCGCGCCAGAGGTCTCAGGCGGATACCGCACCGTCACCACCGTGTGCAGTCCGCCCCGGGGCGTATAATCCAAGCACACGGTCATTGCGCGCGGACCGCACGCCTGCACGAGATCATTGAGAATGCGGCTGGCGGCATGTTCCTGCACAATGCCGACCTGCCGGTAGGACAGCAGATAGTATTTGAGCGACTTGAGCTCGATGCATTGCCCGCGCGGTACGTACGTAACGGTCAAGTTGCCGGTGTCCGGCAAGCCGGTCCACGGACAGACCGCCGTAAACTCGTTGGTCTCGATCATCACCTCGGCGGGATTGTCGGCATAGTCGTACGGAAAAGTTAGTAGGCACGCGGGGTCTATGTCGTCCGGATCGGCAGCTTCCAGCCGCAAGTCGAGCGCCTCATAGCGTTCCTTGATGTCGTCGAGCGAATCAGCCACCGGCATCTCCTTCACGTAATCTCTCGCAACGGCACAGCACATCCGTCTAATTTCTATTGTAATATCCTGCGGCGCACTCTACCCGCAACGTTCGGCAATTGCCGCTACCATAGATTATGAGCCACAGGGCCGTTCGGGTCACTGGATCTAGATAAATTCTTGCCCATGGTCATTGACGTACACGTGCACTATCGCTCCGAAGCGCAACTTGCGCAGGCGCTGCGCCAGGCTGAGCAGCTTGACATGGTACTCTGCCTGAACACGATCAATCTTGAAGGCACCGCCTCGCCGCATTTCCCGTCGGCAAAGTTCGTGACAGCCTGCAACGACCGCACACAGGCGGCGGCGCAGGCGAATCCGCAGCGCGTCATTCCCTTCTGGTACCTCAATCCGGCGCACGGCGAAACGGCTTGCGCGGAACTGAGGCAGCGGCTCGCGCGCCACGAGGGTTCCCAGGGCGTTAAGCTCTGGATGGCGGTAAAGGGGGATGATTCGCGGCTCGATCCCGTGCTAGACCTCTGCGCGCAGCATTGCCTGCCGGTGCTGCAGCACACCAATATCGAGGTGGCAGGCACCCTCCCCACCGAGACCACGCCGCAAGAGATGCGGCAGATGGCGTTGCGGCATCCTGACGTCACGTTTCTTTGGGGTCACGCGGGCAGCGACCTCGAGTACGGCGTGAAGTGCGCCCTCGGCCTTAACAACGTGCTGATGGATATCGGCGGCAACGAGGCGACGAACGGCTATACTGAAATGCTCGTCCGCTACCTGGGAGCCGGGCGTGTTGTTTTTGGGAGCGATGCGACGGGCAGGTCGTTCACGTCGCAGTTGGCAAAGGTTTACGGCGCGGACATTGCAGAAATCGAGCGCGACAAGATTCTTTACGGGAATGCCGCGGCACTCTTTGCCAGGTAGAGGTATCATGAAGTGGCAGCGGGAGGGAGTATCGCCAAAGGAGGCGTGGTGCGAGGCGCCTTGCACGAGATGGTGGTGACTCTTGGCACTAAGAGGCGGGGGACAAGCCCCCGCGCTACGGGGCGTTGATAGAGCCCGTTCTTCCGCGAACCAGAATACATTGGCCGAATCTGACTGCTTAGTCCAAGCGCCCCTTGCGGAGGTCAAGCGATGATCTACGACGTGCACGTACACTTCCGCAGCGTGCAAATGATGCAGAGAGCGCTCGCGCAAGCGGAGCGCCTCGACATGGTGCTCTGCACGAACAGCATCAACCTGGAAGGCAGCGCTTCGCCTAACTTCCCGTCACGCGAATTCGTGACTGCCTGCAACGGCCGCACCTTGGGCCTCGCCCGGCAGCACCCACAGCGGGTGATACCGTTCTGGTACCTCAATCCCGTGCACGGGCAGTTCGCCTGCGACGAATTGGAGCGCCGCGTAAAAGGGTTCCGGGGACGCCAAGGGGTCAAGCTTTGGGAAGCGGTCCGGGGCAATAACCCAATTGTGGACGGCATCATGCAGATCTGCGCCGAGTATCGCCTGCCCGTGCTGCAGCACACGTTCGCGGAGGTTACGGGCAACTTGCCTACCGAGACCAGCGGCCCGGACATGCGCGAAATGGCGCTGCGCCACCCGGACGTTACGTTCTTCTTCGGCCATGCCGCCGGTGATATCGAAGTCGGCGCTAAGTGCGCTCTCGGTCTCCCTAACGTCCTGATGGACGTGGGCGGCAACGAGGCGAACAACGGCTACACAGAAATCCTCGTCAGGCACGTCGGCGCCGATCACGTCGTCTACGGCAGCGACGCTTCCGGCCGGTCGTTCACGTCGCAACTGTCTAAGATATGGGGCGCCGACCTCACTGCTGCGGAGAAAGAGAAGATCCTCTGCTCCAACGTGCAGCGCATCTTCGACCGGCAGCAGGAGTTAGAACGTATTGATCTTTGAGATACAAGTCCGTTTGCTATGAACGAGTTTTCGTGCCTGTCCCGCTTGTAACTGTCAGAAACATCGTTGGCAAATTGGTTCTAGTGTGAAAAAGCTGCAAGAACCCAGCATGAAATCAGCGATGCGTAAAGAATGCAGCCAAATCGGACGCTCCAGGTCAAGGGCGGTAACAAGAGAGGCGGTCGGCTCGTCATTCCGGCTTCCGCCGGAGTCCAGGGATGCAGCGAAGATGGTTTCTGGCCCCGCACGTGATACGGAGAATAACCCAGGACGCTCGTCTCTAATCAAGAGACTAGATTCCGGCTTTCGCCGGAATGACGGAAAATATCAATAAATTCCAATAGGATAGTCGCCTCATGATCGATGTGAACGCCTTTCTCGGCGAGTGGCCGTTTCGCCGCTTGCCCTACGCCCAGCCGGAAGACCGTCTACGCAAGATGGACGACCTCGGCATCGAGAAGGCGGTCGTCTCGCGCTTGGAGAACGTCTTCTATAAGGACCTCTTGGTAGGGAACGAAGAGCTGCACGCCATCGCGCAGCGGTACCCCGACCGTTTTATCCCGGCCTACACCATTAACCCCGGCTTTCCCGGCTGGGAACACGACCTGGAGATATGCCTCAACGACTTCGGCATGCGGAACCTGCGCCTACACCCGAATTACCATCAATACAGCCGCCTCAAAGGCAACGTGCCGCGTATAGTCGAAGCGCGAGGCTATCCCAACTACCAGCAGTACCACTTTCTCGACGACCAGGCGCAGGCACTCTTGGGCAAGGCCGAGGAGCATGGCCTGGTCGTGCTCATCTCAATCGGCGTGGAGGACCCCCGCTTTGCTCACTGGCTGATGAAAGTGCCCTCGGTGACGATGATCGACGCGGCGGAGGCGATTAATGGCTTTCCGGGTGTGCGCTTCTTGGTTTGCGGGGCTACCTTTTCCGAGGTGCGCAGCCTCTGGTCCTCCGCCTACCACCAGGACAACCTCTACTTCGAAAACTCGCGGGTGCAGGGACCCATCGGCGACGTGGACGACCTCTGCGCGCTCATGGGCGCGGACCACTTGCTCTTCGGCACGAACCTGCCGATCAACTACGCCGAATCAGCCAAGCTCAGCATCGAATACGCTGACGTAGCGGATGACACAAAGCAAGCGCTCTTCAGGGGCAACGCAGAGCGGCTATTTGGCACTTAACGGTATTGACGACGGTTTGTATGTGATAGTCTATAGGCGTATTGTCAAGAAATGGTTGACAAAGGAAGTATCCCGCGTTTCGCCGGTGCAAGGACTGACGAAACAAACCTAGTGTTTTCCACAAGGAGGATCAAGAATGAAGTTTTGGCGCTCTTATGGCGGAATATCTAGCCTGGCCTGGATATGCGCTCTGGTATTTGTGGCCTCCATCACGGATGCTTCGCTCACAGATAGCGAACTAGCGGCCCGGCTCGCATATGGCCTCGCGGCAGTAGCAGTCGTAATTGTGGTGTTGTCGCTTTTCCTGCTGAGGAGGATGAAACAGCGGGCTGAGAATAAGGTCAGTGAGTCCGATACCATCCTCCTGACGGACATTCAGACACTGGCGAAATCAAACTCAAAGTTGCTGGAGGATGCCATAGCGCTGCATAGCGCCCAAAAGGAAGAGGGGAGCTAACCCGGCGACAAGGCTGGTCGTTCGGTAGAGATCATGCCTTTCTTCCTTTTACCGGCAGCGTAGAGCCTGTTGAAATCACCTGTCAGAGACGATCAGCGGAGCTCCTGGCGCGAGCCGGTGGTCAGGATATACCTTGACAACTATATGCCGTAAGGCGTATTGTGTAAGCATGTGCAACGCGGAGAAAAGGAGGTGGCAACCCACTTACGGGTCAATGCTCCGCTTGCTAATATTTCGCTAATCCTCGATATCCGACGCGCACGTGGCAATGGGCGCAAAGCATCGGCCTGTGGCAGACCGAGGATTCCACTGGTGCAACATAATAGGAGACACTTCTAATGTCTACAACGAATCTATCCAGAAGAACGGTACTAGGCGGCACGCTCGGCATTTCGGGCGTCGCGTTACTCGCCGCGTGCGGTCAGGTGCAGACGACGGCTGCTCCGGAAATGGAAAAAGTAGAGGAGGCGCCGAAGGCCGAGGCCAAAGAAGCGCCCATGGTGGAGCACACGCCGGTTTGGGCCGTGTGGATGGGCGACGAGACCAGCCAATTGCGCTGGAATACCGCCATGGAACTCTTCGGGGAAGAGTATCCCGAGGTCACGTGGAGGATCACGTGGGAGCACTGGAAACGCAGCCTGCCGCCGTTGCTGGCTGCCGGTGAAATCCCGGATATCGCAAATACCTCATCAGCGCCCCACATTCTGGCGGACAATTGGCTGGATGCCGGTCCCATCATGGCCGCCGCCGGCATAAATCAGGCTGATTTCGCCGGGCGGCTCTTCGAAGCCGTCACCTGGCGCGGCAAGACTATGGGCGTGCCCACCGGCTCGAATACCACCGCGCTCTTCTACAGAGGTGACATGTTCGATGAAGCGGGCCAGAATCCGCCGACAAATGACATGTCGTGGGAAGAGACCATCGCGGTTTCCGCCGACATTGCCAGCCGCCTGAACCAAGGCGAGGAGCGCACGCGCTGGGGTATCTCTGCCTTGAGCTACGCCTGGTCGTACTATCCGCTCCTCTACTCGGGTATGTTGGATTCGGACGGCAACGTCGTGGTGGACCGCGAAATTGCCGTGCACCTCACTCAGTTAATACTGAAGGATTCGGTTGAGAAATTCCGCGCCTCGCCCAATCGGGAAGACCTGGCCGCTGCAGAGGATTATTACGGCACCGGGGTCTTTCCCACCGGCAAGGTCGCCATGGTGCTGGGCGGCACATTCATCATGAAGCCCTTCCGCGAAGCGGACCCGTTCGAGTTTTCCACGGTGGAAGTGCCTTATACTGAAATCTCTGGCACCAGAATTCGCGGCGCGTTCAACGGGCACGAGCAGATGGGCCTGTTGGAGGGCGGTGCCGAGAATCCGGACGCGCAAGCGTTCGCTATCTGGACAATGGGGGAGAAGCACCAGCGCTGGATGGGCAGCGAGGGCTGGTCCGTGCCTGCGCTAAATTCGGCGGCGGACACGTTCGCACCACCGGCGGACGATCCGCGACCCGCCGACCAGAGCGCGTTCGTCAAGGCCATTGGTTACGCCACCAGCTACTTCCCGCACCCGGCCTCGAGCGCTATCGCCTCTGCGGGAACCGGCCCGATCCGCGCGTTCGTGGAGGAAGGGGCGCTCACCGCCGAGGAGACCATTGAACTGGCAATCAAGCAGATGCAGGCCGCAGTGGACGAATGGGAGAGTAACCAGTAGCCCGCACAACGCCCTGCAAGTGAGAAACACGTGCACTACCACGTTGGACAAGACAGAAGTCTTTCACTGAGCCTGAAGTCCCCTCTCCCGCTGCGTAAAGGGGGCTAAGGCGAGGGCGATAACTTCCTCGACTGTTCCCTCTCCCCGTGGGAGAGGGTTAGGGTGAGGGCGCATAAGCGTGAGACCGTAGGGGCACGGCATGCCGTGCCCCTACGGTCGTTAAGGAACCGACGGCCCCATCACTTGCCGTCTTGGCGTACGTACAGGATTATTCGGTCTTCATCCCAACGATCACCCCCCCCCCCCCCATCCTCCTAAATGCGACTCCGAAACCGTAGAGCGGGGGCTTGTCCCCCGCTCTTTAGTGCAAGACTCCTGTAACTAATTCCCCCCCACCATAGAGGGAGTGAGTCAGAAACACTTGCCTCATTGCCGTTTATACCTCACTTTGCCAGCCACAAGCGGCGACTTTCCGTTGGAGATGTTCGTACCGTTCATCCTGAGCGTGCCTGTCCTGAGCATGTCGAAGGGCCGAAGGATGAATGGCTTCTTCTCTTGGACACCAAAAGAGCGTCGCATCACTACCTCCTTGAGTAACCCAGCGAATGAGCCAGTGCGCATAGGCCGTTGCACTAAAGTCTTGGGTTTGCCCCCGTACGAAGTGTCTCGCATACACTATAATGACCACCATCTAGTCTTTAGTCAGAATGAGCAACACTTGTGAAAGCGTAGAGTACTTTAAGGATCGACCCATGCAAACCCAAATCAAGCAATCCGACACCGGCACGGAGATCGCCCCTCCAAAGCTCCGCAACTACGTGGACGGCGGTTGGGTGACGCCGCAAACAGAGACGTATCTGGACGTGACGAACCCGGCAAACGGTGACGTGATTGCTCAGGTTCCCATCTCGTCCAAAGAAGATACCGACGCGGCGGTGGCAGCGGCGCACGCGGCCTTTCCCGCCTGGCGCGCCACGCCGCCTTTGGAGCGTGCGCGTCTGCTATTCGCGGTCAAAGCGCGCATGGAAGAGCGTTTCGAAGACCTTGCCAACGCCGTCACGCAGGAACACGGCAAGACCCTGGAGGACGCGCGCGGCTCCGTGCGCCGCGCTATCGAAAACGTCGAAGTAGCGTGCGGTATTCCGTCGCTGCTCATGGGTTACGGCCTGGAGGACGGCGCCGCCAAAGGCATCGATGAAGACGTGGTGCGCCAGCCGCTGGGAGTCTTCGCGGCGGTGTGTCCGTTCAACTTCCCGCTCATGGTGCCGTTCTGGTTCTGGCCCTACGCCGTCGCCTGCGGCAATACCTACATCATCAAGCCCTCGGAGCAGGTGCCGACCAGCATGCAGCTCATTTTCGAGGAGCTGGACGCCTGCGGCTTTCCGCCCGGCGTCATTAACGTGGTGAACGGTTCCAAGGAGGCCGTGGACGCCCTGCTCGATAATCCGCAGGTGCGCGGCATCTCGTTCGTCGGCTCCACGCCAACGGCCCGGTATCTTTACGCCCGCGCGGGCGAGCAGGGCAAGCGCGTGCAGGCCCAGGGCGGCGCGAAGAATGTGCTCGTGGTCATGCCCGACGCCGCGCTGAATGAGACGGTGAGCAACGTGATCAACTCGGCATTTGGCTCCGCCGGACAACGCTGCCTGGCCGGTTCGGTGGTGGTGACGGTGGGCGAGGGACACGACCGCGTGCGCGACGCCATTGTGGAAGCTGCCGGATCGCTTACTGTAGGCAACGGCGCGGATGACGGCGTCGAGCTCGGCCCGGTGATCTCCCACACCGCCAAGGAGCGCATTCTCGGCTGCATCGAGCGCGGCGTGGACGAAGGCGCGGCGCTGCTCCTGGACGGCCGCGGGGCAGCGGCGGAGCAGAATGAAAACGGCGCGTTCGTCGGCGCGACCATCTTCGACCGGGTGCAGCCCGATATGGCGCTCTTCACCGACGAAATATTCGGCCCGGTGCTCAGCATGCTCCACGTGGATACGCTCGATGATGCCATCACCCTGATCGAGAACCAACGCTACGGCAACGCCGCATCGATCTTTACCCAAGACGGCGCGGCGGCCCGCGAATTTCGCTACCGCGCGCCCACCGGCAATATCGGCATCAACGTAGGCGTGGCCGCGCCCATGGCCTACTTCCCCTTCAGCGGCGCTAAAGAGTCCTTCTTCGGCACCCTCCACGGCCAAGGCCGCGACGCCATAGACTTCTTCACCGAACGGAAAGTGGTGATAACTAGGTGGTTCTGAGGCCTCGCATCTACTTATGGCTTCGTTCCTTCAATTATTGTCATTCCGAGCGCAGCGAGGAATCTAGAGTTCTCGGTAGAATGTCAAAGGGATTGGAAAAAGAGGCTGGGGAGTAACGAGTGGGAAAGAGACAGCGAATAGTTCTTGACCGGAGAGCCTTCTTGCAGTTCTCAGGCGCAAGCCTCGCAGCTTGCGGTCTACACTTTGCCCTTAAACGGCCTGCTCACGCTGAAATCACCGACCCCGCTGGTGAAAGTCCCGATTCATATACGATTGCTGACTTGATCGAAAGAACCGAGGACTCCGACGTAGAGCAATATGCTCGCACTGGTACTTTGTCCCTCTGGATCGCTAGCACCTTTGCCGCAAGCTTGTCCCGCATTCCCAACCTTCCTTCCCTCTTTGCAGATTTCGGTAGGAACCCTACGGTCGGAACCCAGAGCATATGGGGGCGGCTTCCTGAACCGATACTCCATGCTGGACCGAATGAGATTGTGGAAGAGTGGATATACAGGCAAGTCTGGGAGAAACTGCCTCCAAGTCACCGGCAGTATTACCATACCGCGGGTGGTGTCCCATATCGGACCCTCCAGGAAGCGTATAAGGTGTACAAGACCATTCCTTTGGGAATTGTGTTAGGCGAAGAGGAAGCATTGAGCAAGTTTCGCTCCGATAAACATTGGAGTCACATAGTCCCAAAAAGCCATGGAGGGAGCGACCTCGCCAGCAATGGCATCTTCGAAGATAGAATAAAGAACCTCTTACGTGGCGACAGGCCCATGACGGAAATTGAGTTTGAGCAAGCGCAGCGGGCGTTAATTGAAGAAGCTGAGCAGATTCGACTTCAAAATTTAAGCCGCGGCGAAAGGAAGTTGGCGGCTAATCAGATCACTTCGATTCGTAGAGAGTTGAGCTCGCCGGCATTCAATCAGGCATTAAGACTGGCGGCTCGGCCTATCCTGCCTGGGGCTGCAGCCATTGCGGTGGTCGAAGTGGCAGTTGTAGCTTTGGAGGAAGGACTACGTTATAACGATGGCGAGATAAGTCTATCTGAACTCTTTTCGAGTGTGGCTGCGAGAGTTGGCAAAGATTCATTGTTTGCTGTGGGTGTCCTTGGCATCGTGCTTGGTTTGGTTATGGTAGTGCCGGCTTTGGGATCACTGTTGACTTCCTTAGCTCCGGTAATGGTGGTGATGACATTCTTGCTTTACGGACGTGAATTCTACAGTCTTAGTAGTGAGTGGGTAGAACGCATCGGTTTTGAACCGGTAATGACAGCCTGGAACAACTCAAAGGAAATACCAAAGCAGGCCTGGGCACAAGCTGCCAGTTCATTTGAGAGCTTTCAGAAAGCTGTTGAATATGCTTCTGAAAAAGCCTTGAAGAGCGCAGGCGATGCCTCCGAAAGGGCCTGGCAGGGCATTGGGGGTTTCTCTGAGGATGCCTTGCATGGAATTGGGAATTACTCGGACGGTGCTTGGCAAGGACTAGGAGGTGCCCCCAGGAGCGCAATACTAGGTACGCGAGGTATCGCAGTGCAAACCTGGCAAGGAGTAGAGGGCTTACCTGACGGCACCTTAGAAGGTATAGGTGATTTCTCTGCGGGAGCCTGGCAGGGCGCAGGCAGTGCTACCCAAATTGCCGTGCAGGTAACAACGGAGACAACGAAGGGCGCTTGGGAGTGGGTAACGGTTACGGGTGACGGTACTGCTGTGGACGTAACCGGGGTGCCAGAGCACGTACTAGATTGGTTTAGAGATTCGGTCTTACCATGGCTTGGAGATAGGGTGTCACCAGCTGTGTTTTGGAAATAGGCTGGAGTATGAAGGGCGCATTCAGCAAGCGTTCGCCGCGCGCTTGTTTCAGAGGAGAAGCGATCCATCTCCTGTCAACGTTGAAAACGCTCCCTCTTGACGGTATAATCTCTGCGTGATGCGTGAGACAGTGCTCGTATGAAGATGGATTCCCGCGCAAGCGGGAATGACGGACTACCCGGCTGATTATTCGCAGTTAGGAGACTACTTCCACATGCCGATGCGGGATGAACAGGCGTTGTGGTGCGTGGAGTGGGGCAAGCGCGCCACCGAGGGACGGAACTATCCAGACGGCTATTCGCTGCACAAGTCTTTGGAAGATGCCGAGGAGTACCAGAAGGTTAACCTGCAACGCTCCATGACGGTCACGCAGTGGCAGGGCGAGCCGCGTGTGCTGCTCCGGCGGCCTTACCGCTGTCTGGTCCCCGAATGGCAGTACCACGAGACCATGGCCAGCGACATTGGCGTCCACTTCAGCGGCGCCTCCCCCATGCCGCTCCAAGAGGCAGGCTAAGGGGGCACAAATCCTCTAGGGCTGCCCGAGAGTGTAACGCCGCCTCGCTTGCCCTTCAAATGTGCGCCGCGCCCTAGCAACTGCTATAATGCTTCCTGGTTCCGGGTCAGTCGCTCCGGCCTCCGCCGGAGTCCAGGAGCGCGGCAATGTTTGCCACTTTTACCATACCCTTTGACTACTCTCGTAGATGGATTCCCGCTTGCGCTGGCACTATCCGTCTCGCGGAGCCCCTCTAGTTCCCTCTCCTGGGGGAGAGGGCTAGGGTGAGGGCGACTCTTCGCCCTGCAACTGCCGTAGGATGGCATCCAAGACTGCTTCAGTCTCTTCTAACACCTGATTGTTCCAGAAGCGAGCCACGCGAAAGCCGCAGGCCTCCAGCCAGTTCGTGCGTATTGAATCTTCTTCTGAACGTAGCTGGTGCTGACCACCATCGACTTCGATCACCAGGTTTCGCTCATAGCACAAGAAGTCAACGATGTACCTGCCAAGAGGTGCTTGTCTGCGGAATTTGCAACCCGCCAACTGACGGCTGCGCAAGTGACGCCAAAGGGTCTTCTCGGCTTCTGTTGAACTCTGCCGGAGATGTCGGGCCCTTGCAGCGCCTTGTGGTGCCATTTTGTTCGCCCTCACCCAAACCCTCTCCCCCAGGAGAGGGTTTTAATTGAGTTTGCTCAGTGGAGTATACGTCTCTTGGTCTGTACTATGCGAGCGTGCGCGCAATGCGGAGGGCTTCGGCCACGAGCAGGTGTTCGGTCTGGGGCTGGTAGGCCGCCGGCAGGTGGTAGAACCTGTGGGAACGCGTGGGTTCGTAGCCGCCATCTTCATATGACTGCTCGGTGCAGACGTAGCCGAGGGTAGCGTTCGTGTAGCCGAGCGTCCAAGCTGCCTGTCCCACGTGATCGGCCATGAGCGCCGCCTCGATCTGTTGACCGATTTCCAAAAACACCTCAGCGCCCATACCCACCATCCACAGGCCGCCGATGCGGAATACCTGCACAGGAAAGTCGACGCTCGTCGGCAGTGCTTCGCCGCGCCGGAGGGGCGCAAGCATTGAGTCTGTCCAGAGGCGCGAAAAGTGGTCGCCGGCGGCCCCTTGCCGCATGCTTTCAAGCTCTGCCTCATCGGGCGGCTCCTGCAACGGCAGCGACACCATCTCGTCCGCCGCGCCAATGGGATACCCAACCACCATGGTTGCTTCCCGGGCGGCACGGGCGGCGAGCGCGCCAACGCCGCGCCCGTGGGTGTCGATCTCTTCCACCGTGCAGGGATGAAAGCGGGTGCCACCCGGCGCGATGACGCGCACGCGCATATTGCCCGCACACCCCTGCAGGAAGCCGACGACGGGCGCTCCCTGGTCCGCAAACTGCCGCTCCACTTCCTGCCGGGCAGCGGCCACGTAGTCGCCGTTTACCACCGGCGCCCGGTAGGCAAAGCCGGTCGGGTGGAATGCTGCTGAGAAGAGCACGGCGACCATTGAACCATCCAGCCGCTCGAAACGCAATGCGCGGATGCGCTGGTCTACGATGCCGCCATAGTTCGGCGCTAGTTGGGCTTCGCCGTTTTCCAGCCTTCGCCGGTTAATGGCAAAGTTCCCTTCGGCAGCGCCCACGCGGAGCGCGACCGGCTCCAGGCTCGTAGCGGCGCGGGTCACGGCATCGGCAAGCGACTGCACCAACCCCTGCCAGTACGCCTCGTCGATTTCATCGGGAAGGGCCTGCAGAATGGCCGGGCCGAAGTGGTTGTGCGCGGCATTGATCAGCACGTTGGCCCCGGGAATGGACGTCTGCTGCTGCACGCGCTCGCGCACGGCATTGACCAACGGCGCATCCAAGCCGAGCACGTCAAGCCCAACAATCGCCACCTTCCGCTCGCCGTCGCTGAGTACCACGGCGGTAGCGTAGAGATCGTGCAGGACGCTCTCAACACGCAGATCCGCTCGGCTCGATTGAAAGGCGCTCCCCAGCGGCGGCGTGATCGCCACCTTTGCCGCGCCGGCCATTAATGTGTTCGCCATCCATCACTCCTCAATCTGTGCTCGGATTCACCACTAAAACGTCATTATACCGGCGTTCGACTCGCCGGTGTGAATGGGCGCAGAGCAGTGGTCATGCTGAGACCCCGGCCAAGCGGTCGGCAAGCTCCTCGTCAGAGGCGGTAGAGTCCGCAGGTCAGGGGAGATTACATATAAAAGTGGGGCCGGACTGGCATGTCCGGCCCCAACGATTACGGTCTAGAGGTATTTAGCAGACGCAGCCACCTTCCTCCAGGTGGACCTCCGCCACTTTCTGCGTTTCTTCCAGCAGTTCTTGAATGGTGGTCTTACCTTCTTCCAGACTGATCCAGCCTTCCGCCCACTGCTTGTCCAGCTCAGACTGGCGGACCATTTGCCGGTGGGCCACGCTCATCGCCGCCGTCTGCGCATAGACCTCGGGGTCTTCATACTCGTATTGGGTGAACGGCGGAATGGACTTGTTGGCCGCATAGCGGCTGCCACCGAGCTGTGCGATGAACGGTATGGCATCCTCCCCGATGGCGAATTTATAGAACTCCCAGCCGGCATCCGGCTCGGTGGCTGACGAGCTGATCCACTTGGCGTTGATGGACTGCGCCGCCATGCGGCCTGCCGGGCCCTTCGGCAGCAGCGTGTGCTCTACCTTGAAGGGCTCCTCCTGGGTCTCGATCCTTGCTTTGATGGTGCGGGTAAAGTAAGAGCCGGTAATGACACCCGCAACCGTCTGTTGCGTGAAGTCCGGCTCCACATTCGGCTCTTTCCCCAGGGTCAGGCCATACGCCACCCGATGCTTTATCACCATATCCAGCGCATCTTGAGCGGCTTCGGCCGCCTGCTGCGTATCGATCGTGGGCGCCGAGAAGTCATCGTTCCACCACGCCCCACCCCAGGCAAAGAGATGAATCCAGAACCAGCCGGTACGATTGAAGCGATATGGCTGCGTGCCAAAGCGGGTGATTCGATTCCCCTCGGTCTTCGTCAGCTTCGTCGCCATCTCCAGCACCGCATCCCAAGTCCAATTGCCTTCCGCCTCCAGCTCGCGCGGAGACTTCAGGCCCGCTTCCGCAATGAGATCGGCATTGTACCAGTATTCCTTGCCATTCGTGAACCAGGCAATGCCGTAGGCCTGCCCGCCGATACGCTCGAGGGCATATTCATGGAAGTCATCCAGGTTGACGTCCGGGTCCGCGGCCAGGAACGGGTCGAGCGGCACCAGCATCTCCGCAGTGTAAAACTGACTGAGATAACCAAACCAGCCGTAGTAGACATCATAGGGAACACCGCTGGCAAACGCCGCTACCGCCTTCTCGGTCAGCGAAGTAGGAAAACTGCCGGCCGCAATATCAACCTTGAGCTTGAGGCCGGGGTGCATCTCCTCGAACGCTGCGAACATACCGTCGTAGGCGTTGTCCCACACATCGCTCTGCGTTGAGAAGTGGAGATACTTGATCTCCGTTGCCTCCTCCATCTTGGGCGCTGCTGCCTCCTTCTTCTCCGGAGCCGCGGGCGCCTCTTCCATAGCAGCGGGCGCAGCAGTGCCGCAGGCTGCCAGCAATATGCCCGCGCCGGCAACGGCGCTGCCACCAAGGAACGTTCGTCGAGATACTAGCTTTCGCATGCTAATCCTCCTAAGACATGCATACCAACCCTCGTACAGTCGAATTATAAGTGGGACATGGATATCTTTCAATCATTCATAGCGAATCGACTGACCACTGCTCCAGCGGCGTAAAACGCCGCGTATCCAGTTCGACACCATAGCCAAGAGGGGCGGCCACGACACTGCTGGTATCCAGCCGGCCCTGACGGACGTCCAAGACCGGATAGCCCCGGGCATGGCGCCGGTAGAGCGTAGCGTGCTTGGCAAGCACGTCCTCTTGCACGTCTGCTGGGAACATGCTCAAACCGGCGAAGTAGTGGTGGCCGTTGCGCTGGGAATGCCCGATCCCGAGACTTGCCAGCACCGCCAGGTCTTGCAACATTGCCACCGGCCCGACACTGGCCAGGTCTTCACTGCTCTGCACATAGTATCCGCCCGGATCTCTGCGGCGGCGCTGTGCCAGCAGACAAGCGTTCGCAATGCCGCCAAATACGCCCTTACAATTCTTGAAGCTGGCTCCCACGTAGCCACAGTCCAACGCCTCCACCACGCTGGACAGGGCGCCATCGGACTCATCGATGATCAGAGGCGGACGGTCAGACCAGGCGAGCAACTCAGACTTGGCCTGCGGGCTCAAAGCCACGTCACGCCGCAGCGGCTGCTCTACAAAGAGCAGATGCCCCAAGAATTCATGAAGTGATGGCTCCGCGAGAATTGCATTCCAGTCTCGCCGAAAGGGCTCCAACTCTGTGTAGTGCTCGCTGCCATCCAGTGTAAAGGCGTAGTCGCCGGCTACGTGCTCTTCCAACAAGTCGGCAACTTGCCGGAGCCGTCTGAGATCCGCAGCAGCATCGCCACTGAGCAGGATTTTGAAGTGGGTCAGCCCATAGAAGCGAATGCTGGCCGCGAGCGACTGCGGCAACCCATCGTCGAGACGCTCCTCTGCCGGTATCTCCTCGTCACTCAAGGGATCGGTCAGTCCGACCGTGTGGCGCACGATGACACTGCGCTGTGGCTCCACAGGCAGCAACTCTGCCGGACTGAACCCATCAAGCTCACTGTGAATCGCACCTAACTGAATGCCAAGCGTATTGTCACGTAGAGCACGGGCGAAGGGCGTGCCGGTGCTCCGGCAGAAGGCATCGATCAGCGCTCTTTCCACCAAACTCACACCGAAACCCCAGAGCAAAGGGGGATAGCTGGTCTCAGCCGCCCATGCCAATTGTTGATCGTGAAGCCAGACCCAAAAAGCGAAGGCGCTGTTGGCAGGTGGAGCCTCCTCCGCCAGGGCGCAGGCCTGTCGTATTACCGCTAGCATCTCGTACAGGTCGTCGCTGAAGGAGGTATCGGCATACTTGGTGAACCACTTGGGGGGCAGGCCTTCCGCGGAAATGCCCACTTCCCGTGAGCCGTTAATGTCCGCCTCCAAGCGCACAAAGAGATGGGGAACAGAGACCAGGGACGCAATGCCGTAGCGAAATGGCATGCGCGTCTTCATATTGAGCACGTGCAGACCGGTTTTCTGCACTGAGATCGACATTCCGTCTCCTTTACTACCCCTGTTTGTGATCTCAATATCTTAGAGGGTGTGTGAGAAGCTCGCAGCAACAGTATCCGTTCATGGTTCGACAAGCCTGTGCTGAGCTTGTCGATGTGCTCACCACGAACGGATAGTGGCTTTTCCGACGAATTTAGTTTCTACCCCGTTCGTCCTGAGCCTGTCGATGTGCTCACCACGAACGGCTACTGATTATCCAATGGGTTTAGTTTCTGATCCGTTCGTCCTGAGCCTGTCGAAGGATGAAGGGACGCCCTTTTCACACACCCTCTTACAGAGGATCGCTCGCTCTCTACAAAGCAGACGATCACGTTACGCGCACACAGCAGCCGCTAGATAGTCAAGAGGAATGGGAGCATACGGGGTAAGAGTAAGGCGGCGGCGTGCTCGCTGACTGCGTCGAAGACTGCGACTGCGTCGAGGACTGCGACTGCGTCGAAGACGACCTATGCCAGGCCGGCCGCAGCTTCCCATGCCGGGTCTGCCGTAAAGCGCTCGTCAATTGGGGTAAAGTCAGGCGGATACGTTTCCAGATGGGCGGTTGCCGGCCTTTCCGGGTCTCTACTCACCGCGAGCCTGCCATCCTTGAAGACGTAGCGGATGTTCGCATAGTTCACAACCACCTGAATGTCGCCGGCAGGATCGCCATCCACCACTACCACATCGGCAATCTTCCCCTTTTCTAACGTGCCGAGCCTGTCGTCGATCTTCATTGCTTCAGCAGAACCCTTGGTGGCCACGCCGATTGCTTCCAACGGGCTGAGACCGCAGCCCACGAATTCCTGGAGTTCAAAGCCGCTATCCCAGATATCCCAGGGCGGTGTGCTCGGACAGTCCGTGCCAAGACCCATCTTCACGCCCATCTTGTGGGCCAAGCGCACACCTTCCCGGTGGACGTAGTGAGCCTCACCCATCTTGCGCGTTTCCCACGGGCGTCCCGCACCGAACTTTATCGCCATGTTCTGCCGGGAAGTGACACGGAGAGTCGGCACAAAGAAAAGGTCATTCTCTAGAATTCCTTTCAAGGCTTTCTCGTCGATGAGCGCGCCGTGGTGAATCTGATCGCAGCCGGCCTGAATGGCCATGTCGAGACCCGGTTGTGTGTGGCAATGCACCACCACGAGCCTCCCGACACTGTGGGCTTCGTCAGCCAGGGCATCAAGCTCTTCTTGGGTGTAGTCCCGCCACCAGGTTTCTTCGTCCTCCGCCCAGAATCCGCCGCTGGCGGCCGTCTTGATGAAGTCTGCCTTGGCCTGCACCATCTCGCGCACGGCCTTCCGCACTTCCCACGGTCCATCCGCTATCCGACCGCGGACGTGCCCGTTGGTGCAGTCCACCACGGCGCCCACAAGCAGTCGGGCACATTCCGGGAACCAGCCGTCTTCAATAGCCTGACGACAATCTGTCGATGCGGGCGGCATAGTACCGGCAACGTGAGCGATAGTAGTGAAACCCGCCAGCAGCGACTTTCTCAACTTCTGCAGTGAATGGTACGGACCTCTAAGGTGCACGTGCAGGTCCATCATGCCGGGCAGGAGACTCTTACCCTTAACGTCGATGACCTGGGCATCCGGCGGGATATCCACATCAGTACCCACAGCCTCGATGAGGTTATCCACAATGAGAATGGCGCCGTCCTCAACCGGCGGTCCGCCATTACCGTCAATGATCCTGCCGTTAATAAGCGCTGTTGCTACCACGGTATATATCTCCTTGCAGCACCTTACAGCCTATTCATGATCTTCTTAGCGGTTGTTTGAGAAGCCCCCAAAAACCGTCCGTGCTCTGCTTGCCGAAGTGCTCAGCAAGTACGGATTTCTTGGCTCTTCCGTTCGCCCTGAGCCTGTCGAGGGGCAGACATGCGCGGAGCAATGTATTTATGAAATGAGTTCTAGTGACGGTCCATGCGAGTGCCGGCCAATGGGTGTCCCCAAGCGATGTCGGTCGTCACGTTGAAAGTGAGGAAATGCTCGTCCGCAAAGGGCGTCACGAGTTCTCGGACGGCAGCATCGAACGCCTTGGCGGCATGCGCGTCCATACGCTGTCTCGAAAAGCCGTTGCGCGCGTGAAACAGCTCCACATACTGATCGACGTTCATACAATACTCCTGAGGCGCTGTACGATTCCTGCCGACGACCGCAAAGAGCTGCCGGCGTTCAAGCTCGTCGAGCAGGTTGTATGGCGCGAAGTCCTTGTTCGTCGAGTATTTCGGGATGATTGTGTTGAGATCGTTTACCCAAGGGGCGGTATCAATCCCACGACCGCCAACAATCGCCAGGTAGCCACGTCCGGATAGGGCACCGGCCATGCGAGGGATGACCGTGTACCAGTCCATCCAATGGAGGCTTGCGCCGGCCACAATGAGGCTGTAGCGGCTATCGTAGTCGAATTCCTCCGCGCTTTGGCAGACCCACCTGATGCTCGGTCGGTCGCCGCCGTCGCGAGAGCGGCCCACCTCGATCATGGCCGCCGAAGGATCCACGGCGTCGACTCGCTCCACAAAGGTTGCCAGAGGCCGCGCCACGTCCCCGGTCCCGCACCCAACGTCCAGCACAATGCCCGGTTCATCCTGTATCAGCCCGTCGAGCACCTGGAAGACCTCGGCAGCGTATGGCGGATAGTTGACGTAAGCGTCAGCCACGCTCCGATCCTTGAATTGATCGGCGTATTCCGTGCCAAGATGCTTAGGCTTTGGGATAGCCAATGACTGTCCCTCAGTCGGAGTATATCAGAGGCCCTATGGCTGCGGCATACATTGTCGACCCATCGATCCCCCGTTGTACGCTTCCGTACAACGGGGGATCGCGGCCCCGTGACAGGTACAGAACGATCCTCAGCGTGAAGGTTCTCGCTCTTGTCCGGTTGGCCGGAGACGAGAGCCAGCTACTAGCCCATGTTGTCTGCCAGGAATTGGTTTGCTATCTGACCTGCAGTCCTAATAGCTTCCTGCGGCGTAACCTCCCCCGCAATCGCCTTATACATCTCTCCTGAGACGAGCGGCATGATAGCCCGGATGTGCGGGTGCGGGATGTCATAGTGCATATTCTGGCTCTGCTCGATGAACGTCGGCATCCAGCCGTTGTACTTCTCGTCAACGAAGTCCACTTCAATGTCGCTGCGCACCGGCAGCAGGAACACGAGCTTGAGGAAGGCCTTCACGTTCTCGGGCTTTAGGGTATGCGCCAGCAGTTGTATCGCCGCATCGGACTGCGGGCTTTCCGGCACCACCCAGCCTGAGAGCGAGCCAAAGCCGAGTTGCTTTTCCTTCTGCCAGGCGGGACTGGCCGCGAGCCAGGGGATGTTGCCGTTGTCAAAGGGGCGCTTCACGTGGGTGGGCGTACGGGCATTGATCATGGCGCCGTATCCTTCGAAGTACGGCTTTGTGCCCTCAGAGGCGATCTTTTTGTTGAAGAGATCAGTCAAAAAGAGCAGCGCCTCCAGACCGGCATCTGAATCAAACGTGACACTGCGACCGTCTTCCGCAAAGAACTCGCCGCCGGCCTGCCAGAGCACCGGATTGAACCACGAGTTGAGGGTGTTCTTACTGGTCGTAACGGTTAGGCCGAACTGGTCGGAGCCGTCCGCATTCTTCTTGGTCAATTGTCGCGCGATCTCCGCCACGTCATCCCACTGGGTGGGCGGTTCGTTGATGCCGGCGTTCTCGAACATATCCATGTTGTAGAGGGGAATATTGACGCTCTGCCGGTGGGGGAGGAAGTGCAGGACGCCGCTAAACGTGCCGGCCTCGACGATACCGGGGAGGTAAGCGCCCAGATCGCCAAAGTCACCCGCTTTGGCTGCGGGGCCAAGATCCGCTAGGAAACCACGGTCAACGTACATGGCGACAAAGTCGAGAAAGCCTTGCATGAGCGCCGGCGGCGCGCCGGCCGCCACCGCAGCCGGGAATTTCTCACCACGGAAATTGCCGGCCGGCTGGGATTGCACGACCACGGCTCCTGGATGCATCTGTTCAAACTCGTTGAGCACCGCTCCCGGCAGGTATTGGGAGCGATAGCCCCACACGTGAAAGACTCCGGTGATCCCTTCCGGTTCCTTTGGCGCCGCAGCCGCATCACCCTCCGGCGCCTCCGGTGCTGCCACCGTCTGTACCTGCCCACAGGCGGCAAGCACGCTTGCGCCAATGCCTACACCAACTCCCGCCAGCATCTGCCGTCTACTCATCCGCAACATGTTGCAATCTCCTATGTGTGACATTACTCTACCGGGCGTACGCTACCTATTGTTGCAAGCCGGAAACATGCTGCAAGCCGTAAGCTTCCCGCAAACCGGCAGCGACTCCACCCGACATTTCCCATAGCAACGAGTTCGAGATTTAAAGTATCTCTTGCTCGTCAATGTTAGAAGTTTAATTCCCTCTACGCGCTATGTCAAGAATGTGGACACCGGTTCTCCACCAATTCACCTGCCTATCGACAGATGCGCTCGTCTTCTCCTTGCTCCTGGAGCGGACCTCACGCCGCGCGGCTGTATCGCTCCGGCGCCAGGGTACGCTCACCGGTTCCCCATGCCTGGACGCTTGCTTCCCGTGGGAGACCTCTGCGATACCCCTTCCCCCCTTGACGGGGAAGGTCGCGGGATGGGGGTGAAAAACGCCTTGAAGGCAAGCAACCGCGAGCGTCGCCTGCGCCAAGCCATCGACCTCATAGAGAATCCGGCCGTACGCCAGCAAGCTCGCGCTCGTCTGGCTGGGACAGAAGAGCAAACCGACCGGTGTATGCTACGCGGCGCACTCGCCAGCACCCCCGGCTTCAGCGCGCTCTGCCAAGCGCACGAGGCCCACAAGGCGGAAAGTAAGACGGGTTCAAGTTCAGCGCGGTGGAGGCAGTATGGCTGGCAACGGCTTCAAGATAACGGCGGACTGAGGGTACTTCGGACAGAGCGAGGCGGTCATGGGAGGTCGGCGCCCGCTGTTGCAACCACTTTCACGGCGAGGAGCGCTCGGTGCCGGGCGGTACTGCACTAAACTTGGAGAAACAATGTTAGAATCCCCGCCTGAGCGACCGGTCCGATGGAGCAACGTCCAGGTAGCCGTCTACAGCTGCGAGCACGGCGGGTAACAGATGCCGAAAAGCGGCTATCCTCCCGAAATCACGCGATTCTTGGCGGGGAAATACAACTGGGGCCAAGCCGGCAACACTGACCAGCCAAGACAGATTCGGCGGATTCTGAACTTAGGAGCGGCAAAATCAACAGTGCCGACAGTAACACCATGTCCATCATCCTACATCCGCGCCTCTTTGAATACTTCTAGGAGCTTACCTCTCAACGGGCGATCGACTGAGAGAAATTCGCAAAGTCTCTTCTCAATGGATTCCTTGTCAGGCAACTTCCAGTCCGGATAGCCGAATACTCTCTGATGCACGAACGCTGTCAGCGCGTCGTTATCGAATATCTGCTTGGCCGCCAGCAACTCCTCAAGCAGTGCCCTGTGGTGTGCGTACCCGTGTGACTTGCCGGCCAGCTTGTGGCGGATTTCGGTGTGTTCGTGGAAGGCCGCCAGGTCGGCATGGATAGGGTTTGACCGGACATGCTCCACTGGCAGGTATATATTGCCATCATGATCGTACATCGCAGGATCCATGCCACGAGGCCATGGAGCGCAGATCGAATACGTGATCTCAACACCGGTGACCACTGTCGTTCGTGTCTCTCGGACGGCTTCCTTGATTTGACGTATTAGGCGGTCTATAACCTCGCCCTCATGTGGAAGTTGGATTCTGTTAGCCATGATTCCTCCTCGAATTCCCCACTGATGCAGTACACGATCCTTCGTGTTCCAACCGATATTCTCAGCGGAGCACATGCAGGGCGTCTGCGATAAGTTGACCGACTTGGACTCTACCGGCTAGGCCAAGCGGATCGAGAAAGCGAGTGCCCTCTTTAGCCGTCCCGGTCACCTTCTATATGTCTGAGTTAAGGTCATCAAAGGTTTTGATAAGTTCCTTGGCGTCCTCAATACCCTCCCCAACCAAAACTTCGTCCAAATGCGCATGATAGAAGTTGGCATGAAGCACCTCGATTGATAGTAGCAACCTCCGCTTATGGCTCGCATTAGCAGGGCCCTTCTCGATCAGCTTGTTGGCATTTTCGATCAGTCGCTTGTGCGACCCCAGCGGAACTGGCCGCTGGCGGGCAACAGAGTTCACATAATGGGAAACCGCTCCCCCTGCTTTCTCGGAGGCCTGAAGGAAATCACCCTTACGTAATTCGTCCTCCGCATGATCCAAGAATTGAATGCTAATCTCTCGATGCTGCTCCGCCGTGGCCATATTCATTCCCCTGCATAAGCCTTGGGCTCAGTGTACTCAATAAGCGAAAACTGTCCTTCAACCACTAAGAATCGGATTGTTGTCTCGACGCCGTACACGTCGATCAGATGGAGGTACTCCTCTATCTCGAAATGTGCGGCAGGCGTTGCAAGTTGCCCGTTTATGGCAATATTGTCACCGTAAACATAGCCATCTTTGTGTGGATTGAGGCGTCCCGTAATCCCTGGGATGTATCCTGTGCTCCGGGTGAATAGGAGCGCCCTTCTGTCATCCTTGGACGGCTCTAACTCCAAGGAGACGGTTTCTGAATTCCCCGGGACGAGGGCTTCATGGAAAGGAAGGTGGCCGTCTGCGGCTATAAGTATCTTCATTTCCTGATCGACGCGGTACAGGTTTAGTCGGCACTTGCCGTCGGCGTCAGTCTGGCCTGTAAGGTATCTTCCATCAGGATACGCTGCCAGCACTGCGGCCTTGTGTATAGTCGCGCCACCTCGCGTCTTGACCTGTAATTCTACGTCTGCCATGCCTTCTCCTGTCGGGTGGCCTCCGTCTACACATCGATGTCAACTGTGGGTCTATTATCCCACGCAATTGCAAATCCTCTCCATTGATGAGACTTACATGAACGCTCCCCAAGGGCGTTTGTTGAGAACCTTACGGGCGTAGCGCAGGTAGTTGCCGCCGATTATCTTTTGGATTTCTGCGTCCGAATGCCCCTTGCAGACTAAGCCGACGGTCCAATAGGGCCAGTTCGTCCAGTCCAGCGGTCCGGGTTGCCAGCCGGGAAAGAATGTCCTATCCGTGCCGATGGCAACGTGATCGATGCCGGCAACACTGATCGCGTGCTCCAGATGGCGATACCAGGTGTGAAAGGATTCCGGGCCTGTACCGAGCATGTAGTCGATAGAATACAGCGCGACAAGCCCGCCTTTCCCGGCCACAGCCTGGAGAGTCTCGTCGCTCGCGTTGCGGCTGCACCATCTCTCAGGAGCGGTCAGACCACGGGCATAGGGCTGCGCAAACACTCTTTCAAGATACCCTCTGTTCGAAGCGTCGTCGTACACAGTCCGGGACCCGGTGTGGCTGATCATTACCGGTTCGGTCGAGGCTTCTATGATGTCGAATGACGATTGGTCGCCACTATGGGCGAGGTCCACCATGATGCCCAATTCGTTCATGCGCCGGACAACCTTCTTACCAAGCGGCGTCAGGCCGGTATCGTGCTCCTGCAAGTACGAACAGCAGAGGGCATTGTTTTGGATGTAGGTCAATTGGGACATGCGCACGCCGAGAGCGTAGAATAGGTCGAGGTTTGTCAGGGGATCTTCTGCTTCCGCGAAGCAGCCGACGCCGGCCAGGTGAAACATCACACTCGGCTTCCCGCAGCGAAGTCCCTTTTCGATGTCTTCGACCCCGGAGACACGCATGAGGTCGTCACGCCGATCATAGACGAAGTTGATTCGACTCACGCGATCCAAGGCCGCTGCAAAGGTATTCTCTTCGGGACCGGCAACATCTGAGGTGCCCAGGTGCACCCCGGCGATCTTGTAGAGCGCTTTCGACTCCACGAGCCACTGCTGATCGAAAGCCGATTCGAAGGTCTTCCGTTTGAAATGGATTGCGCCCAGGCTGCGCCGGAACTCATCGGGGTACAGGTCTTGCTTGGAAAGTTCTTTGCGATATGGTTCAAGGTCTGCCTGCAGCCGGTCTCCACTAATGCCATGCGTTGAGCTCATCTGAACCGACCCCTGGACGTCAGCGACGAAGCTGTTGTAATGCAGTTCCAAGCCTCGGTTGATTTGCGCCCTGGTGGGTTTGAGTTCGTCGAGTATTACCCTGTGTCCCGCCCGGATGCGTGCCAACGTTTCATGCCGCACGCGAAAACTGCGAGCTCTTGCTATCGGCGGTGAATCGGTTGGTTGATTGGAGTCTGCCGTATCAACATTCATGATTATCCCTCACCAGTTCTAACCGACATTTCCTATATCAACGACTTCGAGATGCAAAGTATCTGTCGTTCATTGCAGCGGCAATGCCCCCCGTTACTACGCCTTTCCACCCAGCAGTTCCAGGATATTGCCGCCCATAATTCTCGCGTAATCCTGCTCCGGAAACTCCCAGACCTTTACCTTGGCCATTTCGGGCAGGGGCGGATTGTAGTCGCCGCCGCCGTCCGAGCCCCAAATAAGCTTGTCTGGGCCAAGGGCGTGGTAGGCCTCGCGAATCATCCACGGGCCGCTGGTAAACGACGTATCGAGCCAGATGTTGTCATGACGTTTCGCTACGTCGAAGAAGCGCCAGTTCATGTCCTGGTCGCGGCTGGAGCCCAAGTGAGGAATGATGATCTTGGCCTCCGGCACGGCGTCTGCCCAACGGTCCGGGAACTCCGGCCGATGAGCGCAGCAGAGCAGGATCGGCAGATCGTAGCTTGCGCCAAGTTCCAGAATAGGCAGGAAGAGGTTGTCCGTTATCTCGCCTTTCACCTCGCCAAAGTGCAGCTTGAGGCCGGGAAACCCCCAGTCTTCCACTGCACGGCGCACGGCGTCCAGACCCACCGACCTTTCTTCCGGCACCATGTGCGCAAACGGTATTAGCCGATCCTCGCGGCCGCTCACGGCCTTGCGCGTCATCTCGTTCGATTCGCGGCTAGGCAGGCAGATGCTGAACACGCACGACTTATCCACACCGGCCTGGTCCATGTACCGGATGGTGTCGTCAGGGTCCAGTTCACGGCGGTACGTGTCGCCGCCTTTGATATGGACATGCGCGTCGATGATCATGGTTCTTATCCTCTATGCGCTAGCATTGCTTCTACTGGGAGCCGGCACGCACAACTCGCCGCTCCCAGATTCCCATTCCCTCAGTTGCGATATCCCATACCGCTCTCACGCCTAGTATAGCCCCACCTGCCGCATACGCGTCTACACGAGCAAGAGCTGTGTTACGAGAGCAGTAATGCGAAAGTCGCCGCTCGTCCTTCGCGGCTGTCGTACAAGCGTAATGCCATCCTCACGGCCTGAAATTCTGAATCACTGCATCACTTCCGCCCATGCAATTCGGCGCCGTACAGACAATGATCAACGCGCAAAAAGCTCGCGCCGTATGCCGCTTCCAGAATCAAGAGTCAGGGCAGGAATCACAAGGCAATGGTATAATGGAATTAGCCCACCACATAAGGCAACAAGGCGATTCTTGCCGTGGCATTTACGCATTTCAATAAGTCCGGTTTACCCCGCATGGTAGACGTGGGGCAGAAGCCGGACACAGCACGCGAGGCAACGGCACAGGGTACGGTAGCTATGCTGCCGGAGACACTGGGGTTGATCCGGCAACAGCAAGCAGCGCCGGCAGACGAGACCGGCCCGCTCAAGAAGGGCAACGTGCTGGCGGTCGCGCAAGTGGCGGGCATCATGGCAGCCAAGTCCACCTGGCAACTGGTGCCAATGTGCCATCCCTTGCCGCTGAGCGGCGTGGACATGGACTTCAGCGTGGACGCCGAACAGAGCTGTGTGCGAATTGAGGCCACCGTGCGCACCACCGGCAAGACCGGCGTGGAGATGGAAGCGCTGACCGCCGTCAGCGTCGCCGCCCTAACGATCTACGACATGTGCAAAGCCGTGGACAAAGGTATGCGCATTGAAAACGTGCATCTGCGGCACAAGAGCGGCGGCCGGACCGGCGACTACGTTGCGGCGGATACCGCTGGGGCCACGAACGGCGGCTAAGGGTTTCTAGAACTTGCCTCACAAATACATCGCTGGGTGTAGACCTGCCCTTCGACCCTTCGACAAGCTCAGGACAGGCAGGCTCAGAGCCTGCCCCGTACTCGATACAGCGTATCGACACGATACGGGGGCGAACGGAAAAGGCAAGAATCCGTTCGTGCTGAGTGCTGCGCGAAGCCCTTGTCGAAGCACAAATTGGCTATCGAACCGATTTATGAGATAGCTTCTAGTCTGGCAAGCACCACGACACGTAGCGTACCGACTCCGTCTTTCCGGCCTTTATTTATTCAGTGCAGCCTTGGGACAACGCAGCGCAGGCATACCGGCAGTGGCTGCGACCGGAGCAATCTGCGAAGAGACGAGGACCCTGGTTTCCTAGAAGTACCGGAAGCACCCCCTGGTCTTGGCAGACCGCATACGAAAGATGAAATCGGCGATCTCCTAATCGCCGCGCTCGCTTGTGCGGAGGTTAAGGTCGTGGGTCGCAGACCACGTGCAATTTCAGATAGACAGAATAGCGCGGGGCTTGTCCCCCGCTTGGGACGGAGCCGAGTGGCACAGAGCAGGTGAAGTCCCGCTTGCGCCGGAGAGACGGCAGCGGGCGCAGATTTCAAACCTACGCTACCGGAACGAAACCGGGCCTCTGACGAAGGTAGCGGGCGCAGGTTTCAAACCTACGCTACCGGAGCGAAACCGGGCCTCTGACGAAGGCAGCGGGCGCAGGTTTCAAACCTACGCTACCAGAGCGACATCGGACCTTTGACGAAGGCAGCCGAAAATACCTGCTTTCACAGCAATGTCAGAGCAGTTTCAGGACTACAGGAAAGTAGAACCGCGATTGCCCTTCCTGACCGCAAGGAGAGAGTATGGCAGATGCCCTTGACCCCAACATCGAAGCTGTAAGTCCGGTCAATATCGAAGACCAGATGCAGTCGGCGTACTTGGACTACGCCATGAGTGTCATCGTCTCCCGGGCGTTGCCGGACGTGCGCGACGGCCTTAAGCCCGTGCAGCGGCGCATTCTCTACTCCATGCAAGAGCTCAATGCCCGCCCGGGCACGGCATACAAGAAGAGCGCGCGTATCGTCGGTGACACCATGGGGCGCTTCCATCCTCACAGCAATGAGCCCATCTACGACGCCATGGTGCGCATGGCGCAGACGTTTAGCATGCGCTACCCCTTGATTGACGGCCAGGGGAACTACGGGTCCGTGGACGGCGATCCGCCCGCCGCCATGCGCTACACCGAGGCGCGCCTGCATTCCCTGGCGATGGAAATGCTGGCCGACATCGATAAAGAAACGGTAGACTTCAGCAGCAACTTCGACGATACGCTGAAAGAACCAACGGTTTTGCCCAGCAAAGTGCCGAATCTGCTCGTCAACGGCGCAACGGGCATCGCCGTGGGCATGGCTACCAACATCCCGCCGCATAACTTGGTCGAGGTGATAGACGCGCTCACTTTCCTCACGGACAAGATAGCCGTGGGGCATGAGGACGACGTTGGCGTGGAAGACCTGATGCAGTTCGTCCACGGACCGGACTTCCCCACCGCAGGCACGATTATCGGCACCGAAGGCATACGGGAAGCCTACGCCACGGGACGCGGCCGCGTCATCGTGCGAGCGAAGGCGCGCATCGAGGAGATGCGCGGCAACCGGTTCCAGATCATCGTCACAGAACTGCCGTACCAGGTCAACAAAGCGACCCTGCTGGAACGCATGGCGCAGTTAGTGCGTGAAAAGAAACTCGAGGGCATTAGCGAACTGCGGGATGAGTCCGACCGCTCCGGCATGCGCATGGTAATCGAATTGCGTCGTGACGCCTTCCCGCAACAGGTACTCAACCACCTCTACCAGCACACGGCAATGCAGTCGTCATTCTACTGCAACATGCTGGCACTGGTGGACCAGCAACCGCGCGTGCTCAGCCTTAAGGCCCTGCTGCGCGAATACATCCGCTTTCGTCAGAATGTCGTCACGCGGCGCACGCAATACGAGCTTGAGCGCGCCCGCGACCGCGCCCACATCTTGATCGGCCTACGCATTGCGCTGGATAACCTGGACGAGGTCATCGCAACCATCCGCAAGTCCCGCAACGCCCAGACGGCACGCAACAACTTGCAGCGGGGCTTCGACCTCAGTGAAAGACAGGCCAATGCGGTATTGGCAATGGAGTTGCGCCGGCTGGCCGCCATGGAGCGCCAGGCTATCCTGGACGAGTATGAGCAAGTCAAGCAAACAATTGCGCGCCTGGAGACCATCCTCGGCGACGTTGGTGAAGTCTTCATCATCATCAAGCAGGAACTTGCCGCCCTCAAGGACAAATTCGGCGACAAGCGCCGCACGGTCATTTCCGAATATGCCGATTCCAGCTTCTCGCAGGAAGACTTGGTGCCCAAAGAGGACGTGCTGATCACCCTCACCGAGCGCGGCTACGTGAAGCGCCAGCCCGCGGGCGACTTTCAGGCCCAGCGGCGCGGCGGCAAGGGCATCATCGGCGTTTCGACCCGCGCGTCCGATGCCGTGCAAGAATTCCTATTGGTCGATTCCCACGATTGGATGCTCATTGTCAGCGACCGCGGGCGCGCTTTCACCCTGCGCGCCTATGGGATACCCGAGGGCAGCCGCACCTCGCGCGGTCAGAACATGGTAAATCTCCTCCAAGGAATCACGCGCGGAGAGCACATCACCGCCATTGTGCCGGTACCTTCATTCGAAGCAGCCGACGGCGCCTACATTACGATGGTGTCGCTGCAAGGTCAAATAAAGCGCACGCGCCTCAGCGACTTCGCGAACGCCCGCACAAACGGCGTGATCGCGATGAACGTGGCTGACGACGATGCGTTGTTCACGGCAATTCTCACAGACGGCAAGCAAGAAGTCATCCTCTTTACAGCGCAAGGGCAAAGTATCCGCTTCCCTGAAGCGAACATTACGGCCCATTCGCGTACCGCTGGCGGCGTGAACGGAATCTCGCTCCGCGATGGCGATCGTGTCGTCGGCATGGCGCTGGTCGATCCGGAGAGCCGCGCGCTCCTCATCACCGAGCATGGGTACGGTAAGCAGGTGGACATCGAGGAGTTTCGCGTGCAATCCCGGGGCGGCAAAGGCATCATCGCCCTGAAGGTAGATGAGAAGAGCGGGCCGGTGATTGGCGGTCGCATTGTCACGCCCGATGACGACGAAATCTGCCTGATTACGCGCAAGGGTCAGATTACGCGCGTGCCGCTGACCGAGATAAAAAAGGTCGGCCGGACGGCCCGGGGCGTTATCGTCATGCGCATGCGCGCTGAGGAAGACACCGTAGCCGGCGTGACCCTGATCCCCAAGCCCGGCAATCGGCAACGCGCTCTCTTTACTTAGCGCCATTCTCAATACCGTTCCCCAAGGCTGCCGTGCGGCAATTCAATTTGCCGCTGCATTTCCACTATCTCTTAGGGCCGCCAGGTATCGAGTTGCGCTCGTTTGGATTGACAGAGTCGCGCCTTCTGCGGCAGTATGCGGATAAGGGTGGATTTTCCTTTGGCAAGAAAGCCGGCAGCGCGTGAAGACGTATCCAGGGGCGTGTGGGACACATCCGGATAGTTGGCCGACGAAGCCAATTACATTGCAAGCTGAGAGAGCAAGCAAATGAGTGTAGACACCCACAAGGCGGTAAAGACGCTCACGGGTGCAGGTTTCAGCGAGACCCAAGCAGAAGCCTTGATTGAGACGATGGGTGATTCGCGTGACGCGCTGGCAACCAAAGCCGACGTTCAAGAACTGGCACAAACGACCTCGGCCGATATTCAAGACTTAGCACGCACGATCAAAGCCGATATCCAAGACCTGGCACGCGCGACCAAGGACGATATTCAAGAGCTAGCACGCGCGACTGCGGCAGACATCGCCGCCGTGCGTGCCGACTTCAAGACCGAGCTGAAAGACCTGGAGTTACGGCTTGAACAACGGCTGAATCGTCAGACGATACAACTGGCAGGGTTAGCGATCGCGGCAGGCGGTGTGGTGGTGGCAATCCTGAAGTGGTTCCCGTAGCGCACAAATGGAATTCTCAAAGGCCGCAGTTTGAGAGGAAAGTACTATGGCGCGAGCGAAGGGGAAGAAACGCAATCCACAGAGCCGAAGGCCTATAGCACGCGCATGGCGGAAGTGGATCATTCCGGTGGTGGTAGTGCTTGGCGTCCTGGCGCTTGTGGTACCCACGGTCTTGCCCGGCTTGGTTGGGCAGCCCCAGCCGGCCGGCAGCCCGCTGCCTACGGAGGACATGGGCGAATCTCAACAACCTAAGGCCCTGGAAGTCGGCGCGACTGCTCCCGGTTTTTCGCTGGAAGACACTGAGGGTGAGACGATAAGCCTCGAGTCCTTGAAGGGCAAGCCGGTGGTCGTGTCTTTCTTTGCCCCGTGGTGCCCGCACTGCCAGGAAGAAGCGCCGCGCCTCAATCAAATCCATGCCCAGTACGGCGACCGGGTGCACATCGTTTCAATTAGCGCGACGCCATTCGGCAAGGATTATCCGGCCAAGAGTAAACTTGTCCCGGAACCCCGCATCACCATGGACGACCTCAAGTGGTTCCAAGAGGAGTACAACGTCACCTACCCGCTGCTCTTCGACCCCAGCATTCAGGTCGGCACTGCCTATCAGATTAGGTCGTTCCCCACGACCTATCTGCTCGATGCAGAGCACCGCATCGTGGAGGTCTTCGAAGGCGGGAAACCGGTGGCCGAGTTCCAGCGTGTGCTGGATGGGATACTTGGAGCAGAGTAACACTCTCATTGTCGCTCCTTAACTCTTCGCTGTCCCTGCAAGCGCTGCAGCGCGGAGGCGCAGTCAGAGCACCGAGTTCTTGTACTTTGCCTTCCAAGACCCCAAGGCTAGCAGGGCGAGCCGCCGGGTTGAGAAACTTACAAACAATACCGCGCAAGGCGATCACCGCTCCAAAGTCAGTGGAGTAGGGACATTAAGTCAGGAGTCTCCGGCAGGCTTCAGATCTCAACGCTCTGTGACCGGCGCCCAAATCATCTGCTCTGCATCCCGAGGCGCCATCTGCGACTGCCGACGACAGTTCTCGAACTATATAGCCTCGGGTTAGTTACCTATTCCCTAGCTTGAACCACTTGTACTTGTAGTTAAGGATTACCACTGCCAGCGCAAGACCGAGGACTTCCATGAAGACATTGGGGAACAGCGCGTATCCCTCTGTGTGGATTACCAACAGCGAAGGTGTTTCAATCACCGCGACTTCAGTGTTCGCTACCAGACCCATGAAGAGATTGCTCATCGCATGGTAGCCCATCGCTAACTCTATGCCACCATCGAGCATGGTTATTAGCGCAAAGAATATGCCTGAAGACGTCAACGCAATTACGAAAGTCGCAATCCCGAACTCCGACGCTTCCGGATTGGTAAGGTGGGGAAGCGCAAAGATAATCCCAGTTAAGATGGCGAGCACGAGCTTGTTCTTCACTAACTGGATTAAGCCATGCAGTATGTACCCGCGGAAGAATAACTCCTCAAAGCCGGTTTGAATAGGAACGAAGACGACTGCGAACAGCAGAAAGTGCAGATACCCCCAGTTGGGCGCCTGAAACGTGACCTCCGTTTGAAGGATGAATATATTGGCAAGGAGTATCACGATAGAAATGAACAGCGCTGCTAACATGCCGCTTAGGTAGCGGCTGTAGCCGAATGATGCTCTTCCGGTGACCACCTGCATCAAGTTTTTCTTGTGGATCAGCTTAACCACGGCCCAAAGACCGATGAGCCCTATTACGAACCCTGTCCCACCCAGGGCGAGCTGGGCTAGAAGCGATCCCTCACCTGTGACTCCCGTTTCGGCCGAACACGACAGCCCAAAGGGGTTGGCGCTTTCCAAGAATGCGCATCCTGCGAGAATCAGAACAATACTCCCAACACCTATCCATATGAGGACGATGGCGATGAAGCCCAGAACCCACCGCCACCAATGGTTCAGGCCAAGCGTGGCGTTGTGGAAGAATTGGTCGGATGGTGTCGTCGCCCCGACGCTCGACGGAGGTGTGCCTTCAGATGGTAGTTGAGTCATTGCCTTCTCTCCCTTGGGTATTGCCTTGCCGTCAGCCTGTCGTGTATCTAGGCTCCCTTTTGCCAGCGTGGCCGAGCATGATCCACTCCCAGCATAGATAGCTGATCTGTAACTGTCAAGCTATCGCTGTCTATCCTTGTTGGCATAGTCAATTGCACCTTACTATACGTAAGGCGTGGCAGAGCACTTCGCCTGCAACGGGCACAAGTCTGCGCTCGCCCGCTTTAGTTGGCTAACTGGAATTCATCTCGGCGCGGCGGCGGACGATTTCCACACCCGGCATGCCCGAACGTCCCGTGGTAGGAAAGAGCGCTGGCTTGCCGACGCGGACGCGCACCTCATTACACGCGGGAAACTTCGCAAGCAGCGCGGCAGCGATGCGGGCAGCCAAGAATTCCAAGAGCTTACATGGCGTACTCTCCACCACGTCTACAACCTGCCGGTAGACTGCCCCGTAGTCGATTGAGTCGTTAACGTCGTCGCTCGCGCCCGCGCGGCGCAGGTCGCAGAGGAGCGTTATGTCAAAGCGCAACACTTGCGGCGTGTCGCGCTCCTCTGTCGATACGCCAATGTGCGCGGCTAAGCGCATGCCTTCGATGAAAACAGAGTCCTGGTTCATACGCGAATATCCATTTTGCTAGCATCTATTGCTTCGTGCGGCACGCGACTCTGCTGTCCGAACGCTTGTCTCCCCACCACGGCCTTCACTCCTAATTAGCCTGCGTTCGCCTTTAGGCTATGATTCGCTCTGCCTTTGCCGCACCGCCTCGAAGAGCAAGACGCCCGCAGCCATCGCCACGTTGAGGGACTCAATGCCCCTCGCCAGCGGAATCGATGCGGCGGCGGTTTGCAGGCTGCTGCCCAGCTCGCTGGCTCCATGGGCCTCCGCGCCCACGATCAGCAAGGTCGGCTCGGTCCAATCAATCGTGTCGTAGCGCGCGCCGTCCCGGGCCGAAGCCACGACGCGTTGCGCAAACAGGCCGGCGCACGCGCGTACGGCGGCTTCGCCCCGAACGTCGTGCAGCGCCGTACGAAAATGGCCGCCCATCGCCCCGCGCAGCACCTTCGGATTATACGGATCAACGCTGCCGGGCCCAAAGACCACAGCGTCGGCATTGGCGGCTGCGGCGGCGCGCAAAATCATCCCGGCATTTCCCGGATCCTGGACACCATCCAGCAAAACCGCCAGCGCAACCGGAGGCTCCAATGTGGTCTCCTGCGGCATTGTGCAAACCGCCACCACTCCCTGGGGCGTGGCTGTATCCGCCAGCGGCGCAAAAACGCTTGGCTCAACATGGATGGTGAGGCGGCTGCTATGGTCTTGGAGACTGTCGAGGAATGCGCGGCTGCGCGCGTGAGAGGCAAGCAAATCGGGGCAGACGAAGAGCGTGGACACCCGTTCGGCAGCGAGCGCCTCCTCAACCAGACGCACCCCCTCAACGACAAACGCCCGCTCTTCCCGCCGCTGCCGCGACGATTGCAGCAGCGCCCGCACCCGCTTGATCTGCGGGTTGTCCTTGCTCATTATGTAGTGCGGAATAGATTTCATGGTATATCCAATTGCAACTGGGATTGGCGACTATAGGCTAAGCTCTAACGCGCCGGCAAATATCATGGCCAATTAGAAGGTTCAGTCATTGGCGTGGAAGAGAGTGATCGATCTGCACCAACTTTCTGGTAAGTTTCGGCGTATAGGTTGAACGTTCATGCAATCCAGTCATTTTGGTTGGAACCGGAGTACACCCGGCTCCGTACGTCTGGCGCAGTGCCTACCCCGTACTTAATGCGGGGACGAATTCCATCCTCGCCGCCTGCCTAGGCTCCGGCATCCGCCGGAGTGACAAAGCTTGTATCCGCGATATTTCACTACTCGCCCCTGGGAGCCACTGCCGCCAAAGCGTAGCATGGGGGCTTGTCCCCCGCTCCAGATCAGTACGCGTCAGGTGCAGAGCGGGAAAAATGACGATGGTGCGGAGACGACAAATGCGTCTTCACCCAGCTTAGTATACCGCGCACTGCCTTGAGGAATCTGGGCAGAGCTCATTCATCCCAGCCGGCCAGTTGCGTGCGGAGCACCGTGCATTGGGTTAAGAAAGCCGGTGCGGAGCGATAGGCATGGGGTTCGTCGTGGAGGTTCTCGAAGACCACCGTCGCGGCGGTGGGCGGCTGCGCGAGCACGAGCACGCGCTGGCCCAGAAAGACCGCTTCCTCGATATTGTGCGTCACGAGCACCGTGGTCAGGCCGTGTTCCTGGATCAATTCCAAGACGACGTTCTGCAGGCGCTCGCGGGTGAGGGCGTCAAGCGAGTTAAACGGTTCATCCATAAGCAGCAGATTCGGCTGGAAGACAAGGGTGCGGGCGATAGCCGCGCGCTGGCGTTGGCCGCCGGAGATTTGCGCGGGGTAGTGGTCCCTGAGGGCGGCAATGTCGAGTCGCTCCAGCCAGTAGGCGACCTGCTCTTCCTGCTGTGCGCGAGCCACGCCGCGCAACTGCAGGCCGAGGCGCACATTGTCCCACACCGTCGCCCACGGCAGCAGGCCGTAGTCCTGCAGGATCAGTCCCGTCATACTGCCCGGGTGCGGTTTACCCACTGCCCCGCCGTCCACACGCACACTTCCTGCCTGGGGCTGGCGCAGCCCCGTGAGGAGATAGAGCAGCGTTGACTTGCCGCAGCCTGAGGGGCCGATCACCGCCCAAGCATCGCCGGGCGTGATCTGCCAGGAAAACCCGCTGAAGATCGGTTGGTCTTCGCGGTAGCCAAAAGAAACGTCGCGAAGTTCCGCGCGGAGCGATTCAGTGACGGCGTCAGCAGTAGCCGTGCCCTGCAGCAAATCCTGGCGTTGCACACTCATTTACCTGCTCCGGTCACAACGCATTGCGCGGACATGGCATTGCAGCACGCACACGCCGCAGTTGAGGACGAGCCCCTCCCCACACGCTTCAAGACTCGCCACACCAACGGCCAAGGCGACTTCTGCCGCATTTGAAGAGACCCGCTCTGCAGCGTGCGCGTTGGCCTAGACCTACCCAGGCAAGAATCGTGTGTCTATAAGGTCTTCGTAAGGGATCGCCTCTTGCAGCAGACCACGCTCGACCGCCCACTCGCCTACCGCCTCAAACTCCTCCTGCGGCACCACTGCGGCTGCGGGGAACTGAGGTACGGAAAACTTGCCAAACAGAGGGGGTGGAATGCGCCCGCGCGCTTCCATCAAGTCCTGATAACTTCCCGGATTGCTGTTGATGCGGTTTACGCCGGCCTCGAAACCATCCATAAAGCCGCGCACGATATCTTCTTGGCTCGCAATGACATCGCTACGGAACGAGAGGAGCGAGGCGCCGAATTGGGTCTCGGCATCATCCCTGATAAGGCGCGAGCCAGCCGTCGTAATGCTAAGGCTGACGAGCGGTTCCGGCAGCACGGCAGCGGTCACGTTGCCCTGGCCGAGCATCTCCAAACGCAGCGGAATGCTAGGCACGGCCACCTTCTCGACATCGTCGTGTCCCAGTCCTACCGTTCCGAGCATCCGGTCGAGCACATACTCGATAATGGTATTCGGGGAGATTGCGATCTGCTTGCCCTTCACATCCTCAATCTTCTCAATGTCGGAATCCTTGCTCGCCAAAAGAGCAAAGAGCGACAGTTCCTGCGTTGAGCGCAGAATTACGCGCACGTTTCGGGTGAAGTCTTGCTCCCGGTTCAATGCCGTCGCGGAGACAAAATCGTTGAGCACGCCGTCAACCTGCTTCGAGGTGTAGGCGGTATCGCGCTCCAAAGCACTGGAAAACGGCACCAATTCAACTTCCAGGTTATCGGGGAAAAGGCCTTCCTGTTCCGCCACGTAGACCGGCAGCATGTCGATGAGCGGCAGATCGCCGATGCGGAGCTTCGTCGGTTCCGCCGCAGCCTCTTGCCCTGCGGTCTCGCTTGTCGTTACCGTCACCTGACCGCAAGCTGCAAGCATGGGAAGCGCCAGCGCGCCGGCGACCGCGCCACGGAGTAATGTCCGTCGTGTGAGAGCCAAGTATTCTATCCTCCTTAACTGCGTTGATATGCGTGCAGGATACCGCATTTGTGAATATAAGCACAAATACCCTAACGGCCGGAGCAGGTCACGTCGCTATGAGGAGAAGAAGTGCAAATGCGATGAGTTTACCCTCGTTCGCAAGAGCTTCACGCCGCAGGCTTACCGGTGGTAGCGCAAGTGTTCGGGAAGGGCTTCCGGGAATCCCAGCAGCGTGAGCGCGCGGCCAACGCTGAAGTCCACCATGTCCTGAATGTTCTTGGGATGGTTGTAGAACGTGAGCATTGGCGGCACGATGGTGACCCCCAGCCGCGCGAGCTTGAGCCACGATTCGAGGTGAATGGCCGAAAGGGGTGTTTCGCGGGGCATGAGCACGAGCGGCCGACCCTCTTTTATGGTCACTTCCGCCGCGCGGTGGAGCACGTTCGTGCAGATACCGTTGGCGATGGCCGCCGCCGAGCCCGTGCTGCAAGGAACGATGATCATCCCCGCCGTGAGCAGACTGCCGCTGGCAATCAGGGCGGCCTCGTCGCCCACGTCTACCAGCGTTACGTCGCCCGCCTGCGACCAGCGAGCAGCGGCTTCCTCAAGCGACTCATCCAGCTCTTGCTGCCATACCAGCCGGCCGTTGCTGCTGCACGTCACGTAGAGCGGCACACCATGCGCTGCCAGCCACGTAATGCAGCGTTCCGTCAACGCCGCGCCGCTCGCTGCCGTGATACCTACGACGACAGGCAGATGCCGATCTTGGCCCATGGCTCACGTACCCTTTCGCAGCTTGATCCGTCTACGTGTCGTACTCGCGTAAACAATACTGGGTGCAGTCGTAGGTGTGTTGCACGCAGCGTAGCACATACGGTTGGTTGCTTGCAGGTGTTCTCCGCAGATGAACGCAAGGCTGGCTACGCACTCTCTTAAGGCGACCATTGCGTAGCTCTATCAGGCGAGCAGGATTGCCCTATTCTTGCGAAGAATCACCCTCACCCCGACCCTCTCCCTCAATGGAGAGGGGGACTTTGCTTCCTTGGCGAGGGAGACTCTACTTCCTTAAATAGAGGTATTCTGCTTCTATTGAGAGTGGCTTCTATAGCCCCACGTAAGACATGCAAGGGTCTCCAAAGGGAGAGAAAACGTCTAGTGGGCATTAGTGAAACTTCCCGCGTCCCAAGATCGGAATGGTCATCACCACCTCTTCGCCGTGGCAGAGGTGGTAGACGTCGTGGGCGGCGATTGTCGTATCGCCGTGCATGGGCAGCAGTTCCACCGGGTCGCCGGGACGGATGGGGTGGCTGGTGTCTTCCAGGCGGATGCAGGCGTTCTCCTCGCCTTCGCGGTAGAATTCGCAGTTAGGGATGCTGAGCACCAGCGGCATGCCGAATTCGTTGGTAAGGGACTTCATGCCCACGTCCACCACCACGCGCTCCGGTACGGGGCGGCTGATCACTGTGCAAGTCACGGTGAGCGCGCAGCGAAATTCAGGGCGTAGGGGTCGGTAGCGACCGTCCATGAAGATGTAAGAACCCGGTTGCAACTCGGTAATGCCGGGATAGCTGCCGGTTAGGTCGTAGGTGCCGGTGCCAGCGGCAGAGACCGTTTGCACGGGAATGCCGTGGGCGCGGAGTAGCTCGGCGGTCCCCACCAGGCTCTCTTGGGCGGCGTGCGCCTTCTGCTTGCGTTCAGCGGGATCCTCGATGAACATACAGTGGCCCTCATAACCCATCACACCCGCAAACACCACGCTTTCCAACTCCATGACGCCGCGCGCCAGTTCCAGCGTCGGTTGGCCGGGGGCCGTGCCGCAGCGTAGCGAGCCGCTATCAACCTCGATGAGAAGCTGCAGCGTGCTGCCCATGTCCATCGCCGCGCGCGCTGCCGCCGCGGCGCAGGGCAAATTGTCCACCGCGAGCGTAATCTTGGCGTAGTGCGCCAGTCCGGCCAGTTGGCGCAGTTTGCGCGGGTCGGCGATCTCATTCGTGACGAGAATATCCTTTACGCCGCCTTCCACCATGACCGCCGCTTCGCTGAGTTTCGCCACGCAGACGCCCACCGCTCCTAGGGCAATTTGCATGTGCGCAAAGAAGGGATTCTTGTGGGTCTTGGCGTGGGGGCGCAGGTCCACCCCGGCCCGATCGGCGAAGTCCTGCATCGTCCGCAAGTTGTGGCCGACCGCCTCCATATCGATACAAAGCGCCGGGGTCGGAAGATCGAATTTGTTCACGATGTGCGTACTCCTAGCCATACCTGCGGCCAAAAAACTTAGTAATGCTTGCGATACGAATGTTAAATCATGCGTACGTCCAAGGTTGCATATTGGAATAAGAAGAGTGTGATGAAATCCGTTCGTGCTGAGCTTGTCGAAGTGTGGACGGATGAAGGGAAGCTCGCCGCGAGTTGCTCTTAACAGCTCTGCAGCACTTTCTCAAACTATGCTTCACCTCTACCTTGAAATTCGGACTCTTGGCGCAAGCCAACGCGTATCTAGCGTGGAATCGCCACTGCTTGCCTAACCGTTACAATGCGACGCTTCAAGTATATATTCGCCCGTGTTCGATTGAAACAGGGGCGTTCATTTGAACGCGTCGGCTGAGATTAGGACGAGAATCTACCACAAGGACCGAATTCCCAAGCGAGTCTACCGGATAGGGTATACTCCTAACAACGTCATCTATCTCAGACGCAAGAATTCCAGTCAGACTACGCGGAGGTAAGAGTAAATCATGGTTATTGATGTCCACACGCACACGTGTCGTGGGCGGTGGAGTATGGGCAACGCCCTCACCATGTCGGCGGACCAGATGGTGAACCGCATGGATAAGATGGGCGTGGATATGTCCGTGCTGCTGCCGTTGGAAAGTCCGGAATCGTTTCCGGAGTACTTTCTGACGGCGGAGGCACTGGAGGACTGGAAGCGGTATCCAGAGCGGTTCATCCCGTTTGGCGTCATTGATCCGCGCAACTCCGTGAACAAACGCATGCTGCTGGAGAGAATGGTCGCCAGGGGCATCATGGGCTTCGGCGAGCACAAGAACGGCCTGGCGATTGATGATCCCCGCGCCATTGAGCTCTTTTCCCTCGCCGGTGAGTTTGACTTGCCCGTAATGCTGCACCTGGACCTGAATCTCTGCACTGACGAGGACGGCCAACCCGGGATGGAGCGCGTGCTCAAGGAGTGCCCCAATACGGTCTTTATGGGACACGGCCCAGCGTGGTGGGCGGAGATATCCGCCGACTTCCGGCGCGCCAGCAGGATCGGCTATCCCCCGGGCAAGGTCACGCCCGGCGGCAGCACCGAGCGCCTCTTACAGGAATACCCCAACATGTACGGCGATCTCTCGGCCGGCTCCGGCTTCAACGCCATTTCGCGCGATCTCGACTTTACGCCCGGATTCATCGAGCGGAACTGGCAGAAGCTCATGCTCGGGACCGACTACCTTCATCCCTGGCAGCCGCTGCCGCAGGTTGAGTTTCTGCGCAACTTTCCCATGAGTGACGAGCAACGCGAGGCGATCATGGGCGGCACTGCTGAGAAAGTTATATTGAAGGATAAGCATCTGCATACAAAGAAGCGGTGATTCTATCCCTACAGCCACCAACTTGGTACTCAGGCCCGTCACTCCGGCGGAGGCCGGAGTCCAGGTGGGGGGCAAGAATGAAGTTTCGCGCTGGACTTGAAACGGCTCAACAATCGGTGCGCACGGACAAGATGGATTCCGGCCCCGTATCAAGTACGGGGCAGGCTTTTCGCCGGAATGACGGGGCAATGGGACTTCATAAACACAGGAAACTCTCGAGCGATGACATCAGTGGATACAGTGGACTGGCGGCTTGCATAGTAGCGATTTGAAGATGCGTAGGGGCACGACATGTCGTGCCCTACAGTGAACGCGTAGTGACGCCGGTAGCCGACAATTAGGAGAAATAGAGCATGGCAACGAAAATCGAGCGTTTAGCAGTGGACGGCGGTGAACCGGTACGCGCAACGCCCCTGGAGACCGGTTATCCCGGCGCGCGGCTGATTGGCGATGAGGAAAGAGAACTCGTCCTGGAAGTGCTGGACCGGCAAGCGCCGTTCCGCTTCTACGGCGTCAATGAGCCGGACAAAGTCGCGCAGTTGGAGCGCGAAGCGGCCCGGATGATGGGCACGTCGTACGCGCTGGGCGTAACGTCCGGTACTGCTGCGTTAAAAGTTGGCCTCAAGGCGCTGGACATCGCGCCCGGCGACGAAGTCATCGTCCCGGCGCTCACCTTCATCGCCTCACCCGGTACCGTAGCCGCCCATCACGCGATCCCGGTATTTGCCGACGTCAACGAGTCGCTCACGCTTGATCCCAACGACATTGAGAACCGCATCACGCCCCGCACCCGCGCCATCATGCCGGTGCACACCAGCGGCGTGTCTGCGGATATGGATACCATCATGGACATCGCGCGGCGGCATGACCTCCGTGTGATCGAGGACTGCGCGCAGTCGGCCGGCGCGGCCTACAAGGGAAAGTCCATCGGCGCGTGGGGCGACGTGGGCGCCTTTAGCCTGCAGGTGAACAAGATTATTACCGCGGGAGAGGGCGGCATCGTTACCACCAGCGATCCGGTGATGTTCGAGCGCGCCGTGCGCTATCACGACCACGGCAACTACCGCTTTGGGCGCATGTCTGTGGAAACCAGCGCGCCGGACGACACCATGGGCGATTTGACCACGTATCCGCCCGGACAGCTCGATGCCTTCCCAGGTGAGGTCTACCGCATGGGCGAACTCGCGGGTGCACTGGCATTGGCGCAGATCCGCAAACTGCCTGGCATTATAAACCGGATGAGAAACGCCCACGACACCATCAAGCAAGAGATACAGGGCCTGCCCGGCGTAACCCCGCGCCATTTACCCGATCCCAGCGGCATCGCCGGTGTATCGCTCGGTCTGCTTGTGGAAGATCCTGCGCAAACGGCGCGCTTCGTGAAGGCGCTCCGCGCGGAGGGTATCCCCGCACGGCACGTTTATGGCGGCAAGCCGGTCTACAACATCGAGGCGCTGCAGAACTACCGTCCGGCAGTCGGCGCGCTCTCCCAAAACTACGCCCCCGGCCTTTGCCCGCGCACGGAAGCGATCATGGCCCGCGCCGTGAATATTGCCATCGCGCCGAGTTACACCGAAGCCGATTGCGCCGACGTGGTGCAAGGGCTGTGGAAGGTTGCAACACAGGTCCTCGCCTGAGATCAGCGCGTATTCGGTCTGCGCGGCCCCTGGTTTATCGCGTTCAAACAGTCCCTAGCGCGTTCAAAACCGCGCGCAAGAGTTCCCTCTCCCGCTGGAGACCTTTGCGAAACCCTTGCCGAGGCGAGAAAGTCTCCTCTCCCGGCGGGAGAGGGTTAGGGTGAGGGTCAAATCTCTTCTTCTAGCCCCACACACGTGTAGGGGCACGACATGTCGTGCCCCTACGGGTCAGAGTTTTCGCTTGTACGACTGGATAACAGTAATTGCTCTAGGTTTCATCACCGTCCACCAGTCACTGAACGCTGATCACGCTCACGGACCTGAATTCACCTGCTCCGGTTTGCCGCTTTCCGCTGAGCGCAAGCCCGCCGCCAGGGTAGCGATAGTCTTTGCGCCTTCGGTCGCGTCAACGAGCGGAGTTGCGCCGGTGCGGATGCAATCAACCAGGTGCGTCAACTCGTCCAGTACCGGATGACCGATGGTGCGCTTGAAGGGTAACGTCTGCGCGCCGGCCAGGCCTTCTACGCCCCAGTTCAACCAGAGTTTTGCTTCCATTTCGAGCGTGTTCGTGAGCATGGTGCCTTCCGCGCCGTAGGCGTTGAAGTTCACCACGTGCCCCGGCACGCGGCGGATGGCGGACGTCTCCC
Organism: Chloroflexota bacterium; assembly: GCA_965221905.1. Lineage (GTDB taxonomy): Bacteria > Chloroflexota > UBA11872 > VXOZ01 > VXOZ01 > VXOZ01. The sequence goes on along the minus strand of OZ244922.1, from coordinate 86,424 downwards.
ACACCTTGCCCAGGCAACCGCTCGCGAACTTGAGGATGCTGATGTAGGTATCCGGCAGGGGAAACTCCGGCACGCTGGCGCACTTGTTCGCATAAAGCGTGATTTCCGCCACGTCGCCAGCCACCCAGCGGACGAGGTCCATCGGGTGTACGCCGCCCCCGAACCACGCATTCTGAGGCTGCGCCGGATCTTTGCGCCAGGGCGTGCGCCGGTAGACCCCGCGCATATCGTGGATGTAGTCGCTTTCGACGAAGAAGAGATCGCCCAGCCGTCCCTCTTGCACAAATTGGTGCAAAGCCGCGAACTGCGGCACGAAGCGGTTCACATTACCCACGGCAAACCGCACGTCGGCAGCCTGTACCCGCTGCACCAAGTCCCACGCGTGGGCCTCGCTGGTAGTCATCGGCTTCTCGCACAGGATGTGCTTGCCGTGGGCGAGCGCGGCCAGACAGTGCTCGTAGTGTAGGTGATCAGGCGTGCACACGGAAACAACGTGCACGTCGTCACGGCTCACGGCTTCCTCCACATCGCGGGTCGTGGCAATGCCGTCGAACTCCTGCCGCGCCTGCGCCAAGCGTTCCTCATCGGTATCGCAGAGAATGACAAGCCGCACACCGGGTATCTCCCGGTACGCGCGCAAGTGGCTGCGCCCCACGCCAAAGCCAATTACTGCTACGCCAAGTTCATTCATTGTTGCACTCGCTAAGGCTACTTCAAGGACTGGATACGGGGATCTGCTGACTTCTATTTCCGACCCACATCGACGAGGTCCGCCAGGGTTTCCAGGAATTTGTCATTCAATACGCTGGGAATTACAGCATCCCAGTCCGTCATTCCCGCTTGCGCGGGAATCCATCCATATTAGATGAAATGCTCGCCGCCCTGTGCAGGAACAAGCCCAGGTGCTACACTTTCACTCTGATTCTGAGAGGAAACCTGGGGAAAGAGCTGGACCAATCGCCTTAGATTCCTCGCTGCGCTCGGAATGACACCTAGGGGCAACACAAAAGTGACGCAAACTCTCAATACCACCTAGCCTGCCATGGGCTCCAATGCTCATTGGATGCTCCCCGCCCTAACGATGCAGTTGGCCGCTCGGTACCGGAAACTCCTCGTTCTCGGGCTCAAGCACTGGAGCCGCGTGCAGCGCAACGTCAGCCCCGCCGATGGGCAGTGATTCCTGGTCGCCTTCCAGGTGGACCTGCTTGCCGGCCTGCACAAACTTCACAAAGAGTGGGTGGGGGCGATTGGGGCGCGACTTGAATTCCGGATGGAACTGGCTGCCCAAGAAAAACGGATGGTCGGTGCGCTCCATGATCTCCGCCAAGCCGCCCTCCGGCCAGACGCCGCTCACCCGGAAGCCGTGGGCGGCCAGCACGTGCTTGTAGCGATCGTTGACCTCCCAGCGGTGGCGGTGCCGCTCATGCACGAGAGACTTCCCGTAAGCCTCGGCAGCAATCGTGCCCGGTTCAAGCGCGCACGGGTACGCGCCCAGCCGCATGGTACCGCCTTTGTTCGTTACTCCCCGCTGACTTTCCATTTGGTCGATCACCGGTATGGGCGTCTGTGGATCGAATTCGGTGCTGTTGGCCTGCTCGCCCAGCACGACGCGCGCGAATTCTATAACGGCAACCTGCAAGCCGAGGCAAAGCCCAAGATAGGGTATCCTATTTTCGCGCGCAAAGCGCGCCGCCATGATCTTACCCTCGATTCCGCGCGGGCCGAAGCCGCCCGGCACCACAATGCCGCGCACGCCGGCGAGATGCGCTTCAGGCCCATCGGCTTCCACATCCTCGGCATTCACCCACTTGAGGTTAAGGCTAACCTCATTGGCCGCACAGGCATGCCGCAGCGACTCAGTCACGCTCAGGTAGGCGTCCGGTAACTGCGTATACTTGCCGACGATGGCAATCTCCAGCGGCGCATGGCTATACGTGACCTGCTCCACAATCTCTTCCCAGACGGCTAGGTCCGGCTGCCGTTCCGGCAAGCGGAGTGCTTCTACCAGCAAATTGCCGAGACCGATGTTCTCGAGGTACATCGGCACTTCGTAGATAGAAGCAAAGGTAACCAGGGGGATTACGGCCGGTTCGTCCACGTCGCAGAAAAGCGCGATCTTCTCCCGCAGTTCCGGCGGCATTTCAAAGTCGGAGCGACAGATTATCATCTCCGGCTGGATGCCAAGCCGGCGCAATTCATGCACGCTGTGCTGCGTGGGTTTCGTCTTCAGCTCACCGGTCGACCCAATGTATGGGAGCAGCGTCACGTGGATGTAAAAGACATTTTCTCGACCCAGGTTGCGCCGCAACTGACGAATGCTCTCGATGAAGGGCAAGCCCTCGATGTCGCCGACCGTGCCGCCCACCTCAACGATCACCACGTCGGCATTAGCTGCCTCTCCCACGCGCAGGATGCGCTCGCGAATCTCATCCGTAACGTGAGGGATCATCTGCACCGTGCCGCCCAGGTAGTCGCCGCGCCGCTCTTTCTCGATCACGTGCTCGAACACTTGGCCTGATGTCACGTTGCTCTCGCGCGTGAGGTGCTCGTCGATGAAGCGCTCGTAGTGGCCGAGATCCAGGTCCGTCTCCGCGCCGTCTTCCGTCACAAACACCTCGCCGTGCTGGTAGGGACTCATGGTGCCGGGGTCTACGTTGAAGTAGGGGTCGAGTTTTTGAATGGAGACGCGAATTCCCCGGCTCTTGAGCAGCCGCCCGATTGCGGCTACCGTCACTCCTTTGCCGACAGAGGAAACAACCCCGCCGGTAACAAATATATGCTTGACAATGCGCCTTGAATCTGACATCTAAGCACTCACTTTTGAGAGACTTTTTCGCTGCTTTGCGCGACGTTCTCGCTGCTTTGCGCGACGCTCTCACGGCTTTGCGCCCGGCATTCTAAGACAGCGAACGTATTCTGGCCGATGCCACCTCTCCGCCGTGTGTTGAGTGTTGTTTCAGGTTCCGGGAGTTTGGTGCCAAGCTCATGCGCCAATCGATCCAAGGTGTAGAAGCGGTCATCGGGCGCGTCCGGCATGCTGTAGTACATGGGTATCAGCACTTTCGGTTCGAGCTCGCTTGCCAGGTCCGATACCGCTTGCACGCCGATGCGACCCGGTCCTCCTACGGGCAAAAGCAGTACGTCAACACTGCCTAGATTCTCGACTTGGGCGGCGGAGGGCGCCTGCCACGGCAGCCCAAGATGGCAGACCGCCAATCCTTCCATTTCGAAAACAAAGGCCGTCACCGGGGGTTGCCCGCGGCTTTGCAAGGGCACACCCTGGATGAAGATACCGCCGATTTCATACTCGCCCGCGCCGGTTACGAGCAGATTATGGTCATCACGCGCAACGACCGATTCGTCGCAGAGAGTCGGATCGCTTGTGGTGACTACGGTGGCGTTGAGCTTTGGCAAACGAAGTGCGGGGGTGGGCGGGTATGGGTCGGTGATTACCGTCCCAAGCTGGCTGCGCAAGCGGAAACATCCGTTGCCGTACCAGGAAATCTCCACGCCAATCTGCACTCCAGGGGTAGTGGGAATCAGTCAAAGCGGACTAGTGTCTAAAGAACTATGAGCATTTTACCATACCATCCCACGGGGCGAAAGCCGGGGCTCCACCTCTAACACGGGGATGGTCCTGCTCGGCAGAGGTTTCTAAAGCGCCTATTCTCCACTCGGCGCCTCGGCGATCCTGCGATTGCCCGGTAGCCCATGGCGCGGGCGTTTATCCCCCACGAGTGGCGAAGCCGTAGCCGTCATTCCCGCGCACGCAGAGAAGATAGGCGGAGCGGCGTGCATACCTTATACACATGTCACGTTTTCCGTAATGGTGTGCAAGCCTTATGCACATGTCATTCCGATCGGAGCGCAGCGCAGAGAGGAATCTAAGATGGTGAGCCTATTGGACTAGGCGCGACATGGACTCCAGATTCCTCCCCGTGTTTCGCACGGGGCCGCTTCGCTCGGAATGACATAACCGGTCAACACCGCCCAGTGGAAAGCGAATTCTGTCAACGAACTATTCAACACTTAATGGAATGACGGTTAGAGTGATGCTTGTTTTCAAAGCGACTGCAGGCAACTCCTCTAGTTTGTCGACTCAGCGTAGGCTACCTTGCCAATCGGGTGGAACAAGGATGAATATGTTGCCCGCGCAGTTACGGCGTTCCTTCAAGCAGGCGTACGATTGTCCGTTTCTTCAAGCGCCGGGCATACTCCAAGGGGGTTTCTCCGTCGCGTGATGTGGCTGCAAGATTTGGCGCATGCGCCAGCAGTAACTCGACGAGCTTCCGATTCTTTGTCACCGCATGATGGAGGGGCGTCTTGCCCGACCAATCCTGACGGTCCGGATCAGCACTATGTTCCAGCAGCAATCCCGCCAATGCGATGTCGCCGTGTATTACGGCCCGGTGGAGCACGGTACCGCCATGATGCCCCGCGGCCGCATTGACGTTCGCACCGTGGGACAGCAGCAGATTGGCAATAGGTGCGCGGACTTCCATTGCGGGATACTCTGCGATCAGTGCCAGCGCGGTGTGGCCGTTGTGGTTCTGTGCGTCCACGGGCACGTCTTGCCCAAGCAGGAAGGCGACGGATTTGCCGTTGCCCGCAATTACCGCCGCGTGCAGCGGCGTAATGCGCCAGCGGCCTCCCGCCGCCGTGGGTCCGCGCAAGGCCGGACTTACCGCTAGCATCCGCTCCAGCAGGGGAATGTCGCCGATGGCTGCGGCATGGTGTACGGTCGGTTGCATGTCGAACGAAACGAGATAGCGAAATATCCCCACATGGCCGGCATAGGCCGCCGCATCCAGCAGGGTCCTTCCATGATGGCTGTAATGCGGATCCGCGCCCAGGGCAACCAGCAGCTTGACGCGATCGAGGCAGCCGGTGCCAATCGCAGCGCCAAGAGGCACGTGACCGTGCGAGTTCGCCGCGTTGACAATCGTAGAGTCAGTTGCCGCAATCTCGGCGACGCGGGTCATGTCCCCCAGCTCGATCGCCTCGATAAGCTGCTTGCGCAACGCTCGTCGACTCATACCATGCGCTCTCGTTACCTTATCTTGCGTTTACTTGACGCTCTTCACCACACCAACGGTGACCCTGGTGGATTTCCTCGAACGAGCCGACCGGCGCTTCTATTGCTAAGACGCACCCATCAAATTGAAATCGGTGTAGTCATCACTATAATGGTGACAAACGACTAGCCCGATAGCGTTTATCTTGCCACAAGGAGGAACGAAGGCATGCGAAAGTTAGCGCACCGTATCGTACACGCTCGGAAGTTCGAATATTTCCTCGTCTTGCTCATTGTCGGCACCTCGATTTTGCACGGGGTGGCTACTTCTGACGTCCTACTTGAACAGTATGAAGTCTGGATAGGCCTGTTCGTCATTCTCATGCTGCTCGTGCTCGTGCTGGAAGTGTTTCTCAAAATACTCGCGGTCGCGCCAAGGATAGACCGGTATTTTAGGGAGCCCTGGAACGTCTTTGACTTCCTCGTAATCACTGCAATCATAGGCGGTATTGCAGTCTTTGAGTTTGCCGCCGAATTCGCGCTACTCATCATCGTCGTGCGCCTGCTGCGGCTGCTCCAGGGCTTGACGACCATCAAGGCGATGCGCCTAATTATCACGACTATGTTTCGCGCCATTCCGGAAATGGCGCACATTCTAATCTTGTTGTGCATCGTAATCTATCTGTATGCCGTTTACGGGCATAGTCTCCTCAAGGAGCACGACCCGGAACACTGGGGAACGCTGGGCAATGCCATCCTATCGCTCTTTCAGGTGCTGACGATGGATGGCTGGTCCGAAATCATGCAAACCGCCCTCAAGTTTGCGCCGTTCGCCTGGGTCTATTTCGTCAGCTTTGTAATAATCTCCACGTTCATCGGGGCCAATCTGTTCATTGCCGTTGTGATGGGCAGCTTTGACGAAGTCAAGCGAGAACGCCTGCGCACGCCGGAAATGCCCGCATCCAGGGAAGAACTGCTCCAGGAACTGCGCACAACCCAACAATCCCTCCGCCGCGTGGAAGAAGCACTACAGCGCACACCCGAATAAGCAGTGGACCTTGCGGAAGGATCTGTTGACAGTCCGCTCACTTTGGTGACCTTTGCACAATTGCTACGTTCTCTCTGGGTCTCTTTGGATTTCCTCAGGTCACTCCACCTTCGAGCCTGCTATGGGTCTCACTCCGCTTGCGTGAACCAGATCGGGCTGCTCCATGCTCGTTGGCGGTTGGCTTGGATGACGCGCAGGTAGTAGTAGACGAACGGTCGGTCGTCGGGGTACGTGGGCGCAAAGGCCGCGTCGGCTAGGTTGGCGGTGTCGGTCCACTCGTCCTCCCAGACGTCGTGCTGCGGGTCTGCGCTGAAGACCACCTGGTTGTTGCGGATTACTTCGACGCGTGTAAAGGAGGCCGTGCCCGCCGCGCGCATGCGCACGTGCCGCGGCCCCACGCTACGCAGGTCGGCGGGGTTGTCGCTTCCCATGGGCTTGCCGTCGATGGTGAAGTCGAGCAGGATGCGGTCGCCGGTAGTGGCGTAACAGCGGCGGTCGTAGAGCGCCTGCCAGATAGCCTCGCGCGTCAGTTCCGGCGCCACCACGCAGGCCAGGCCGTTGCCGTCGTTCACGTGGTAACTGCCCTGGTTTGCCAGGCCGTAGTGGCTGTCCGTGCCGCCGACGAACCCCAGACGGTGACCCATCGCCAGCGCCGCTTGCACGCTGAGCGGTCCGGCCTCTTCCGCAATATCCCACTTGGAGCAAATCTCCACCAAGCGCTGGTAGCGGTCGTTGCGAAAACTCCAGTCCACGCCGCCGGCGGCCTTGGGGTGGTGGGGCACGGTGAGCGCCTCCAGACCTCTGTCGGCCATGTCTTGCCAGAGCGCCGTGGGATTTCGGTGCTGGCCCCGGTACCAATAGTGGAACGGACCGCTATCGCCTCGGTAGTAGATATTCTTGTGTCCGCTGCCGCCGCTGCCGCCCCATTCGAAGCTGACCAGAGCGACAAAGCTACCGGGCGCGTTGAAGCGGTTGCAGTCGTCCACGAGATCCTGCCAAATCTCCGGCGTGACCTCATAACGCCAGTTGTAGTGATTCGCAGGCGCGCAGAAGTCGAGGCCGGCAACGTCGCGGCCCCAAGCAAAGAACTCCGCCGTGGTGCCCGTGCCCATGCTCAGCCACATTTGACTGTGCATCTCGCCAAAGTAGATACCGCCTTCGGGCAGGAAGCCGACGCCGATAGGATTGCTCTTACCGGAAATCCCGGTCTTGGGATCGAAGACGCTGAGCGTGTGCACGCCGCTAGTTTTGGCGGTGGCCGTCAGACACTCACCGGCGGGTTGTTCACCAGCGCCATCGAACCGTAGACGTTCTGCACTCTCTAATCCGTCCGATGCAAACACCTGCGCCTCACCGGCGTAGTTTGTAGCGGGGTTGAAGCTGTAGATATCTACCGGCAGCACGCGCACGTTAAACGCCTCGCCCGGCTGCACCACGGCAGGAGCAAAGACGCGAAAACGGTCGGCTTCATGCGCGCCCACCACGTTCACTGTGGGGAACGCAGCAATCTGGCGGTACTCCCCGCTGCCGTCCGCATCTACTCCGATACTAAAGACCGCCGTTTGAGCGAACTTCTGCGCCTGCAAGAGATTGCCGTCAGGCGGCCCGATGATTACGCGCACCTCGTCTCCCGGCTGCAGCGTGCCGGCCTGCACCGCAATGTCCAAGAGGTCCAGATGGCGGCCCCAGGAGGCAGCGTGGGCGAGTTGCACAACGGGGTTCGAACACTCGACGTCCACGTATGCGCCGTAGCCCGCGCGGACTTGGTCGCGGTTGCCGAGGGTGTGAACGCCCCGGCGAAAGCAGTTGCCCAGGTGGCAATCCCAGCATTCCGGCACTTCGACGGTGATGTGAGCGCCTGCGGGCAGGAGGAGTCCGGCACCCATCGTGAGCGTTATGACAAAGGTGTGGCCGCTGGCCGCCTCGACCTCGTTCGGCGTGATCACGGCCTCCATGTCAACCGGCGGCAAGAGCTGCCAGGCGCGGGTGATGCCCCTGATCCAGGCACTGGAATCCTCGAAGATTCGCGCTGTAGGCATTGCGGTGTTCTCACTGGTTTGGGGTGACATGAGCGTAGTCGTTCCTCTCTTCGTGCGTTCGCTCCACTCGGTTAACGTGTGCTCGATCACGTGGAAGGTCTCCACGGAGCATCGCCTTGATAGATTGCAGACAATGCACAAGCGGTTACCGCGGCGATGGCCGGTGGTTTAGGCGTGGCCTTCCTTCCTAATACCATCAACATGCTGCCGACCATGTTAGGCATGCCTGCGTGCAGTATACTGTCCAAAATGAGCGCTGTGTATCCGCACACACGCCATACAAGCGCTAATCGCGGCCCATGGGCGTATTCTTTTGTGGTTCGCATGCGTAGGGCACGCCCCGCGTGAATTGCACCATCGTCCTACAAGAATCCAAGGGAATCAGCGTTTGCCGCGGCGTAGAATGTTTCGCGCGGGTGCAGGTTGAGCGAGAAATGCAGCTACTGGAGGAATGCCGGTGCGCCGATTGCCGGCTGTTATTGTCCTATTGGTCGCGGGCTTCATCCTAGCAGGCTGCGGTGGCTATGCCGTGTCGTCCTGCCCGGAAGGCACGGACGCCTTTGCTGAATATCAGCTCTTCTTTGGCCGCAGTAACGCCGGCGGCGAGGTGGTAAGTGACGAAGCGTGGGCCGCCTTCCTGGCGGATACGGTTACACCCAGATTCCCCGACGGGTTGACCGTAGTTGACGGCGCGGGACAGTGGCGGGACTCTGCCGGAGCCATCCTGCGCGAGCGCTCCAAGGTCTTGATCATCCTGACATCGCCCGGCGAGGAAGGGATGCGCCTGACCGACGAAATCTCACAAGAATACGAAACGCGCTTCGGCCAAGAGTCCGTGCTGCGAGTCGTACGCACGGCCTGCGTATCGTTTTCTTGAACTGCATCGATACTACGGAAGCATCTTGACCTGATGTGGGAAAAGGCTTGAGGCAGTCTCGGCGCAATAGCCCACGCCCATTCAACGGCAGATTATCCGATCGGATTGCCCGCAGGGACAGGACTGCAACCTGCACCTGTCTTCCTCGTAACTGGACCTTGTGCCTATCGACAATAGACTTCAAGGCAGCGGAGCGCGGTTTTGTGCCAGGTAAAGCGCTCCTCAACGACGGCGCGCGCGTTCGCACCGAGCCGGTTGCGCTCCGCCGGGTCGGCGAGAAGCCGGTCGATCATCTCCCTCAATGCCGCCGTGTCGCCGGGAGGGACGATGTAGCCGGTTTCCCCGGCACTCACGATTTCAGGCAGGCTGCCCGCGTTTGAGACAACGACAGGGACGCCGCAGGCCATTGCTTCCAGCGAGGTGAGGCCGAGCAATTCGGTGTAGGGTTGTTCCTTGCCGTACATGTCTTTATACACAGAGGGCGTTGCTACCACGGCTGCACTCTGGTAGAGGCTGAGCACACTGGCGTCGTTGGCACTCGTGTGGAACGTTACATCCAGGTTCCGTGCCGCCGCAATTTGCTGAAGATGGGCGAAGTAGGCGTCGTGGTATACGGTACCCACGACGTGGACGTTCCAATGCGGGCGCGCAGCCTGCAAAAGCACGTCGAACCCCTTGTGCGGCAGAATACGCCCCACGGAGACTACCCGATTCGCCACGGTGGTTTCGGCAGGCACGTAGCGGCTTGTGTCCACGCCGCCGTAAATGACGATCTTCTCTTGGCCCACCTCGGGCAAGGTAGTGGCCGAAAACTGCGAAATCGCCAGATGTGCATCAACCCGACGGCCTAAGCGCAGACGGTTGCCCCAGTGATGCCCGCCGCCACCCTCATCGGTCACGTAGTTGCGCTTGCCGAGGAGGCTGCCCACGCCGATGCCGAGATTGGCGGCGGCAGTACGGTACTGGTGCACGTGCACCACGTTAGCGTTTAGTAGCGTCGGCAGCCAGGCGAGACTGAAGGGATTGGTCTCCTTGCCCCGCACGTACCCCCATGGACGAAAGAGCCGCACGTCGAGTTCGCCGTCGCGAAAACGCCGGGGCTGCCGCGCGAAAGAGATCAGCGTGGTCGGCGTCAGCGCCGCCAGCGCTTTGGCTAACTCCAGCGGGTAGCGCTCGCCGCCACCCACCACGCCGTCGGCGCCAAAGAACGCCGGTGAAACTTGAACGACCTTCATGATTCTTGGTGGGGCTTGTTGTCAAATAGAGCGGGGAATGGCATGAGGGACGCAGTGATCTGCTTGGCAGCATGAAGTCCGGCCAGCTTAGGCGGCCTTGGCGCTCGAGTCACGAGAAAGGTGGAAAGAAGTCGCGCTGCTAGTTCTGCCATTATCGGGAGCGAAGCGGCGTAGACAACTAAACGTGACATTCTAGATTCCTCGCTTCGCTCGGAATGACAATCAGGAGCAACATCCAAATGACATGAGGTCCCTTCATGCCCCTCAGCCTGCCCGTTGGAAGATGAGCGTGGCGTTGTGGTCGCCGAAGCCGAAGGAGTTGGAGAGCACGAATTGCAGGGGGGCGTCGATAGTCTCGCCGAGCACGTAGTTGATGCCGGTGCAATCCGGGTCGATGGTCTCGGTATTGATAGCCGCGGGCACCTTCTGCTCCTGCAGCATCTTAACGCAGGCGACCGCCTCGAACGCGCCTGCGGCAGCGAGCATGTGCCCGGTGCTGGACTTCGTCGCCGAGACGTACGGCTTATCGCCAAACATCTCTTGCAGGGCGGCCGCTTCAACGCGATCGCCGACCACGGTTGAGGTCATGTGCGGGTTGATGGCGTCGATGTCTGCAGCCGCCAGGCCTGCCATTTCCAACGCGATCTTCATGGTCTGCACCTGGGCGTCGCCGTCCGGCTCTGTGCGTCCGCCGGTGCCGTTCGTGCAGCCGTAGCCAACAATGTACGCAAGGATGTGCGCGCCGCGGGCCTTGGCATCGGCTTCCCGCTCCAAAATCAACGCGGCGCCCCCTTCACCCATCACAAAACCGTCCCGGTCCACGTCGGCCGGGCGGCTGGCGTGCTGGGGATCGTCGTTCCGGCGGCTGATGGGCCCGCCGCGTGCCGCAAAAATCGCCGTAATCGTGGGCACAATTACGCCATCGGAACCGCAGGCCACCATGATGTCGGCGCGTTCGGTTTGCAGCATCCACATGGCCTCGCCCACGGCGATTGTGCCGGTGGCGCAGGCGACGGCGGGCGTGAAGTTTGGGCCGCGCGCGCGAAAAGCCGCCGCGATGAGCGCGGTGGCGGCGTTGGGCATGATGCGCAGCACCTCGCTGGGCAGGAACGACGCGAATTCGCCGCGACCAGTACGCTGGGAGGCCTGCTCCACTGTGCGAGCGCCGCCAAGGCAATTACCGGAGACTACGCCGCAGCGGAATTGCAACTCTTCGGGCAAGGGCAGCGGCAAACCGGAATCCGAGATTGCTTCCAGGGAAGCAGCTAACGCATACTGGTGCGTCCGGTCCTGGCGGCGCGCGTCGTTGTAGATACGGCGCGGCAGGCCTTTGAAGACCACATTCGGATCAAACCCGTCTAACTCGCAGGATATCTTTACCGGGAAGTCCGTCGCATCGTAGGTTTTAGTGTGACCGGCGCCGGAAACTCCCGCGCAGAGGTTGTCCCACGACTCCGCGACGCTCGTCCCCAACGGGGTCACCGCCCCAAATCCTGTCACCGCAATGCGTGAGTACTTCACCGGATTCTCACCCGTAGGTTCCGCAGCCAAGAACTGCTAAACACCCTTGGCAGCGAAAATTCATCACGTGCCGACAATCAAGCACGTCCAGCTAATTGAATGCTACCTAGATTATAACTTCCCTGCGCTCCGCTCGCGCAGAGATTCTTCCTACGCCGGGAAGCGGGAGAACTCCTCGTCCTTCTCGTCGGCGGTCTCTTCGTCGTCCAAGTCGAAGGGTGGAGGTTCGCTGTCGTCTTCCAGCAAGTCGCCGGCGGTAACGAGCACATGGCGCACACGGCCCAAGCCTTCCGGTGGGGTGACGACACCGCGTTCCTCGAGCGTATCCAGGATGCGGTTTGCCTTGGTGGCGCCGATGCCAAGCTGCCGTTGGAGGAAGGATGCCGAAGCGTTATCGTATTGGGAGACCAGCCGGATGGCCTGCCGCACCAGATCGTCGTCCTTATTGTCAGCGTGGTTGGCCACGGCTTCCTCGAAGGTCTTCTCCGGAATGTACTCCGGCGCTCCCTGCTCGCGCCAGAATGCCACAATGCGGTTAATCTCGTCGTCGGCGAGGAAGGTGCCCTGAATGCGGGTGAGGCGGGTGGCTTCTTTCGGCGCAAAGAGCATGTCGCCCTGGCCGATGAGCTTTTCCGCGCCCGCGCGGTCGAGAATAGTGCGCGAATCGGCCTGTGAACTGACGGCAAAAGCGATGCGGCAGGGGAAGTTGGCCTTGATGAGACCGGTAAGCACGTCCACCGACGGGCGCTGTGTCGAAACCACCAGGTGGATGCCCACGGCGCGCGCCATCTGCGCCAGGCGGCAGAGGTACTTCTCCACGTCACCGGCCGCCGTCATCATGAGGTCGGCGAGCTCGTCAATCAGAATGACGAGGTAGTACATGGGCTCTTCGCCGGCCTCGCGCTTGGCGGTGTTGTAGGTCTGAATGTTGCGGAAGCCTTCCTGGGCTAACACTTTGTAGCGCCGCGTCATCTCGTCGGCGGCCCACATGAGCGTCGGCACCACCTCGTCCAGGTCTGTGATAACGGGGCGCAGTAGGTGCGGAATGTCGCTATAGCCGATCATCTCCACCATCTTGGGGTCGACCACCAGGAAGCGCAGCATCTCCGGCGTGTGCTGCATGAGCAGCGAGCAGATTATAGCGTTCACGCACGCCGACTTGCCCGAACCTGTGGCACCGGCAATCAGCAGGTGCGGCATGGAGGAGAGGTCCGTGACCCGGACGTCGTTAGCGACGTCGCGCCCCAGCGCCAGCAGCAGCTCGCCCTTGTGCTCCGCGAAGGCGGGATCGGTCATGAATTCCCGCATCGTGACGATGGTGGTGTTCTGGTTGGGAATCTCGATGCCGACGTACGGGAAGCCGGGCACCGGCGCTTCGATGCGCACACTCGTCGCGGCGAGGGCGAGCGCCAGGTCATTGGCGAGGTTCACCACCCGGCTCACCTTGATGCCCTGACCGAGAGTCAGGCGGTATTGGGTAACGGCCGGGCCTCGGATGGCTTCGGCAACTTCTGCCACGACCTTAAAACTGCGCAAGGCTTCCTCGATGATGAGCGCCCGCTGCTCGATCTCCTGGGTTGCTTCTTCCGCATCGTGCGTGGGATTGGCAGGTGTGAGCAATTCAGGCGGCGGCAATTGCCAGCGCGGCGGCGCGTTGGGCTCATTCGCTTCCATTCCCATAGCCAATTCAGAATCCGCGTCCACGTCATCGTCTAGCGTTTCTGTGGAGTCGGCGGCATCGGCCGGACTCGGTACAATGGCCTCCATTGGGGACAATGCAGGCGCTGCGCTGCCATTGGTAGCGTTGACGTTGGTGGCGACGCGTACGTTGAGCGTACGCGGCTGCGGCGCCTCTTCCTGCTCGGGCTCCGCCGCGCGCTCCCCAATGGAGCGATACGCGCCGCTGGCCGCCCCGAAGAGCGCAGCCACACCCTTACCCGCCAGCCGCAGCAACGTCCAGCATCCGCCCAACACGCTGCGTATGCGGCCGAGAGAGATCGAAAAGGTGATGATTGTCGTTATAAGCATCATGGCAAAGAGGACGATCACTGCTCCCGCAAACCCCAGTGCGGTCGTGAGCGGCTCTAGGATTTGCAAGCCGATCGCGCCGCCGACAGGATACGCTTCTGCCATCTCCGGCCGACCGGCTACCGACTGCGCAAAGGCCGTGGAGGCGAGCACGAGTACTGCCAGCGCGGTCAGGGTTTCCCAGCGGACATAGCGTTCCTGGGTGATGCCGTCGCGGATGAGTTGAATGCCGAGCGCGATAAAGGCGAGCGCGGGCAGCGGCGCCATCCAGCCGAAGAGGTCGACGAGCAGACCGTTCCACCAGCCGCTCACCGTGCCGCTGGGCGAGAGAAGCGCAATGACCGAAAGCAAGCCGATGACGATACTCATTACCCCAAACACTTCGCGCCGCAGCGGCGAAGGCAGGCGCAGCGAGGGAAGAGGCAGGCCGGACTGACGCGAAGACGGCTTTTGACTTGCGGTGCTACGACGGGTTGCCATTGGTAGACTCCTCATAGCGTGCAGAAGAAGGCGGGTACGGTGAGAGACGAAAGATGAGAATCAGCATGGGTGTAGGCCCGTATCGACAATTGAGAATAGCGCGACAGTCGAATGTCGGACGGGCCAATGGTGGACGGGCTAACGCCCGTATTAGACTTCAGTTACCACGGGGAGGATCATCGGTCTGCGGCGGGTCTCAGCGAAGAGGAACTTTGACACTACATCGCGAATACGTTCCTGAACCTGGCGAATCTCGGCGCGGGGGCCAAGATCTGCCTCCAAACTATTATATAGGCGTTGCCGGGCTTTTTCAATCAGCATCTCCAGACCCACCTGCGTGAACCCGCGCGAAATGATATCGGGGCCGGAAAGCACATGGCCGGTTTCGCGGTCAATGGTTACGACTACGATGAAGATACCGTCCTGGGAGAGGTGCTGGCGGTCGCGCAGGACGCTTTGGCTTACGTCGCCCACGCCCAAGCCGTCAACGAACACGTAGCCGGCCTGCACCCGGTCTACTTTGCGAATCTCGTCTGCGGACAGCTCGATGATGTCGCCGTCTTCCGCCACTATTATATTCTCGGTATCCACCCCGAGTTCGCCCGCCAAGCGCGCGTGGTGCATGAGGTGCTGGTACCCGCCGTGAATGGGAATGAACGCTTCCGGACGCAAGATGCTAATGAGAGTCTTGAGCTCTTCCTGCGCGCCGTGACCGGATACGTGGACGTTGGCCACTTTGTCGTAGAGCACGTTGGCTCCTTGGCGAAAGAGCTTATCGATCGTCTTTGCCACGAGCGCCTCGTTGCCGGGAATGGGGCTGGCGGAAATTACGACCGTATCGTCGGTCTCTACGTTGATCTGGCGATGGTCGCGGTTCGCGATGCGGCCCAAGGCAGAGGTTGGCTCGCCCTGGCTGCCCGTGGTGATAATGACAACGTCTTCCTTCTTGTACGCATGCAGGCGGTCGGGGCGTACGAGCATGTTTGCCGGAACGTCCAAATACCCTAGCTGCATCGCCATGTTCACGTTCTGCACCATGTTGCGCCCGGTCACACAGATGTGACGGTCGAATTCATGGGCGGTAT
The DNA here is from genome assembly GCA_965221905.1 of Chloroflexota bacterium. Taxonomy (GTDB): domain Bacteria; phylum Chloroflexota; class UBA11872; order VXOZ01; family VXOZ01; genus VXOZ01. The sequence continues at coordinate 71,097 of OZ244922.1, read as the reverse complement.
CTACCACCTGCTGGACGCGGGAAATCAGAGAGGCGAACGTGGTCACGATGATGCGGCCGGGCGCTTCAGAGAAAACCTCGGCAAAGCAGTCGTAGATCACACGTTCGGACGGCGTGTAGCCGGGTCTGTCGGCCCGGGTGCTATCGGAAAGCAGCAGCCGCACGCCTTCCTGCGCGTATTTCGCCAGCCGCCAGATATCGGAGAGCTCGCCGTCTACGGGCGTGTAGTCGAACTTGAAGTCACCGGAGTGCACCACCAGGCCGACGGGGGTATGGATTGCCATGCCCACGCCGTCGGGAATGCTGTGGCACATGTGGAAGAACTCGAAGCGGAAGGGTCCCAGAGTAATCTGATCGCCGGGGGCGATCTCCTGCATCTTAACCCGCTCTTCCAGGCCGTGCTCTTTGAGCTTGACCTCCACCAATCCGAGGGTGAGCCGCGTGCCATAGATGGGAGCATTGATCTTGCGTAGAAAATAGGGCAGCGAGCCGGTGTGGTCTTCGTGCCCGTGCGTAATGATGATGCCGCGGAGCCGGTCCCGCTTGTCTTCTAGATAGGAGATATCGGGAATTACCAGGTCGATGCCCAGCATGTCGTCTTCGGGAAACATCACACCGGCGTCGATGAGGACGATATCGTCGCCGTATTCAAGCACCATACAGTTCTTGGCGATTTCGCCTAAGCCGCCCAGGGGGATAATGCGAAGCGTTTTTTCTTCTGCCATAGGGTAGGGGGTATTTCCGCTGCGGATTCTTCCGCGAGATTGAGGGTCGAGATTCTCTTGTGCCTCTTAGCTAGAAGCCTACCATCATGATGGACTTGCGCGTGCAGGGCGTCAAGGAAAGGGCAGCGCCTGAATGCGGCGCTGACGTTCATATACTATTGGAGTGGATAAGAAGAATCTCGGTACGGGCAATGGCATAGCGGAGCTTCGCGTGGCGAAGAACGCGTTGCTAGCGCGCAGGAAGAGACCCGCACACGCATGACGGCAGTGACGATTCGCCCGGCACGCGCAGAAGATGCGCCGCTCATCCGCGATCTTGAGCGCACGATCGTGGAGGCATCGCTCCCGATTGTGCGTGAATTGCGCTCCCGCATGTCGTCCAAAGATGCCGTTGGCGCGTCGGTCAAGGATGCACTGCGGCTCGTGGCAGTGGCGGACGGCGAAGTGGAGCACCGAGAGGGGTGCGTTATCGGTATGATCGCGCTCTCGGTGCGTACCGGGAGTCCTACCCAGCCACCGTACGCCCACGTCCGCGCGTTGGCAGTGTCCGCGCCCTACCGCCGCCGGGGCATCGCTATGCGGCTGCTGCAGGAAGCAGAGGCATGGACACGGGAACAGGGCATGATGAGGCTTGCGACCAACGTTGCCGAGGGTAACCACGCTGCTCTGGCGTTCTTTCTGCGCGCTCGGTACTATGAGGAACGTGGCATGATGGTGAAGGTTCTGGGGAACGGCAAAGCGGAGTGACATTGCGCGGGGCCGGTCCTTTGGGGCTTTCGCAAAGTGGATGTGACGCACTACTCCTATCCACCACCGACTGGTATTGTTATTCCCTCTCCCGGAGGAGAGGGCTAGAGCCTGCCCCGTACTTGATACGGGGGTGAGGGCGATTCCCAAGTTTGTAGTCGCTATCGCAGTTGAACTGTGAATGGGATCGTCTTCCACCGGGTGGACGCAGGTTGCAAACCTGCGCTACCGGAGATAGTTGCCCTTGCTCTTCCTCGGCAATTGTTGGGGTCGCATTGCATTATGACCACCGCAAGCGACGACAGCGTGGCAGGTGTGAAGATGGATTCCCGCGTGCGCGGGAGTGACGGACTGGTCTTGAAATGTCACTACAGTGAACCGTAGCGCGAGGGCTCGTCCCCCGCAGGAGATTATATCTACTTAGCAGAGAAGACAGACAGAAAACCGTTGCAGGTTCAACAAGCAGTGTGGGGTGTGTCGTCCCGCAGTAATCACAGTGTGGAGTAGTTCATGAGAGCGAAAATCGCGGTATTGCCCGGTGACGGAATTGGTGTGGAGGTGGTGGCCTGGGGGGCGCGGGTGCTCCAGCACGTTGCGGCATCTAACGGCCACACTTTTCAGATAACCGAAGGGAGTATCGGCGGCAACGCCATCGACGCGACCGGCTCGCCCTTGCCTGACGAATCGCTTGCAATCTGCAAGCAAGCCGACGCCATCCTCGTGGGCGCGGTGGGCGGCCCCAAGTGGGACGTAGGGCCGCCGGAAGCACGGCCGGAATACGGCCTGCTGCGTTTGCGCAAGGAGTTGCGCCTCTACGCCAACCTGCGTCCGGTGAAACTGTTCCCCGCGCTGGTGGACTCCTCGCCGTTGAAGCGAGAGATCGTGGAAGGCACCGATCTGCTGGTGCTGCGAGAGCTCACCGGCGGGCTCTATTTCGGCCGTCCGCGCGGACGGACCGCCAACAAGCAGGGCATTCGAGTCAAAGACACGCTTACCTACACGAGCGGCGAGATGGAGCGCATCATCCGCTTGGGCTTTGATCTCGCTCGGCAGCGGCGGAAGCAACTCGCCTCGGTGGATAAGGCAAACGTGCTGGCAAGCAGCGGCTTGTGGCGCGAAATCGCCGTGCAGGTAGCGGAGGAGTACCCCGACGTAACGGTCGAGCATCTCCTGGTGGATGCCTGCGCCATGCACCTGATCAACGTGCCGCGGCGCTTCGACGTGCTAGTGACCGAGAACATGTTTGGCGACATTCTCTCCGATGAGGCCTCAGTGCTGGCGGGCAGTCTGGGCATGCTGCCGAGCGCCAGCCTGGGTCGGGGACGGCGCGGCCTCTACGAGCCCGTGCATGGTACCGCGCCCGATATCGTCGGCCAGGACAAGGCGAACCCCTTGGCGGCGATCCTCTCCGTGGGCATGCTCTTGCGCCATTCACTGGGTTTGGAGCAGGAAGCGGCGGCAGTCGAAAAGGCCGTGGAAGATGTGCTGGCGGCGGGCTACCGCACGCCGGACTTGGCGCGCGGCGCGGCCGGCGAACGCGCAGTGGGCACACAAGAAGTGGGCGCAGCCGTGCTGGAGCGGATCGGCTAGGGTGGCTTTCGCGGTGGCACGGCGCGGCAGCCCCACGCTGAGAAGTCCGCGACATCGAATCGCCGTAGCGCGGGGGCTTGTCCCCCGCTGGCTGGTAGCCAAGAAGGCGGTCGCAGGTGCCCAATCCGTCACTCCGGCGAAAGCCGGAGTCCAGAAGGTCGGGGAGATTTCAAATTCCTGCCACGTATCTGAATCGGTGCAGGATGTGTGCGAATTGAAGCCTTGGATTCCGCGCGGACTTGTAGCAATTGCAGAAAGGACCACACACCCATGGATCTTGGTTTAGCCGGAAAAGTCGCCGTCGTCACCGGCGGCAGTCGTGGTATCGGCCGGTCGACGGCGCTCACGTTTGCGGAAGAAGGGGCCGCCGTTGCTATCTGCGCGCGCGGCAGCGAAACACTGGAAAAGACACTGTCGGAGATTCGCGCGCACGGTGCTAACGCCTTCGGCATGGCCGTGGACGTGACGCAACGTGAGGCGGTAGAGTCGTTCGTCGCTGCGAGCGCCGACGCCTTGGGTGGCATTGACATTCTCATCAATAACGTCGGCGGCTCTGTGGGCAAAGGCCTGATGGGCTCTACCGACGAAGAGTGGGTCGATACGTTCGATCTCAATCTCTTTCACGCCGTGCGCACCTCGCGGGCGGCGGTGCCCCACATGCGGCAGCGGGGCGGCGGCTCCATCGTGACGATTTCCTCCATCTCGGGTCTGAAACCGGCGCCCGGCAGCCAGTACGGCGCGGCGAAGGCGGCGGAAGTCTTCGTGAGCGGCGCACTGGCCATGGAACTAGGGCCGGACAATATCCGCGTGAATACCGTTAGTCCCGGTTCGATTCTCTTTCCCGGCGGCGGCTGGGGAAAGCGCCAACAGGACGACCCGGAAGGTTTTGGGAAATTCGAGACCGAGGAGTATCCGCTGGGCCGCTTGGGAAAACCCGAGGAGGTGGCGCGCGCGATTGTCTTCGTTGCTTCACCCGCCGGAAGCTGGATCAACGGCACCAATGTCTCCGTAGACGGCGCCCAGCAACAACCCGGCATGTTCGAGAAAGGCCCCGTGTGGCGGTGAGTCTCTTTTGAAATTACGTAGGGGCACGACATGTCGTGCCCCTACCATTGGGAACGAGAGCCTCGTAAAGGTGTCATTCCCGCGCAAGCGTGGATCCAGCTTCTCTGTGTAAACCTAGGCTCCGGCCAACGGACGCAGGTTACAAACCTGCGCTACCGGGGAGTGACGATTGGAACAGTGGGGCGTCGTTCAGGCGTCGGGCTGGACCTCATTAATCAAGCCCACCAGGCCGTAAAGCGCCACGATGTAGCCGTACCAGCCAAAGCCCTGCACCACGCCGCGCGCCGCTGCCGAGATGATGGAGTGGCCGCGCCAGGCTTCCCGCGCGTACAGGTTGGAAAGGTGCACCTCGATCACGGGAAACGGCATGGCCTTCAGCGCATCGAAGAGCGAAGGGCTGTACTGGGTTAAGCCGGCCGGGTTCAACAAAGCGCCTTGGGCGTTGTCGATGTTCTCGTGCAGGAAGTCGAGCACGGCGCCTTCGTGGTTGGACTGGAAACAAATCGCTTCGAAGCCCAGCTTTTCGGCCTCTTTCGTCACCTGTTGGTGAATCTGATTCAGCGTCACCGTGCCGTAGATTTCCGGCTGGCGGCGTCCGAAGAGGTTGAGGTTAGGCCCGCCAACCACCAGGATTCGTTTTGGGGGATTCTGGTCTGCCATCGATGTTCTCCGTTCTTGGTGTGCGCGGTGTGACTTGTCGCTAGCGCTTGTCTTGGTGTGCCGTCGCTCACTGCTGCCTGGGCTGCGGAATCCACCGACTACCTGCAGCTCCTCTACAATTTATCTTACGCGAAAGAGCTTACTGAAGCTCCTGCGTATCATATTGCTCAGACAAACCCCCTCCGTAATGTATCTCCCGTAGGGGCACGACATGTCGTGCCCCTACATCCTGTGCCCATGCACAAAGATGGATCACCCTCACCCCGCCCTCTTGTATAGACCGGGGAGAGGGAGTTCTTTGCTTATAGTCTTGGATTTGCGAAACTCTCTGGGTGGGCGCTTGGCGGGGCCGTGCGGTGCGCTTGACATCTCGCAGCAAGCATTGTGTCTCGTCGAAACAGTTTACTGGTAGTACCAACGAGAACAGCCTAGAACTTACCGTCGCGGACCTCATAGTGGGTCGGTTTCGCATAGGTCGGCATGGCGCGCTCGATCCAGTCGGCAGTCCAATCGATCATTGTCTCCAAAGGCACGATGGGGCGGCCGAAGAGCTGCTGCGCTTGGGCCGTGCTGTTGATCCAGGCGGTCTCGGCCTCTGTACCGTCAAACTGCGGATTCCGGTTGAGCCGCTTGCCGAAGGCGTGCGCCAGGGCGCGAATGCCGGTAGCTTCAGGCCCGCCGATGTTCAACGGACGTGTCGGCGTGGTGCAGTGCAGCAGCGCGCGCAGTGCCTGAGCGCTGGCGTCTCCTTGCCATATGATATTGACGTGACCCATCGTCAGTGGCACCGGTTCACCGGCCAGTACCCAGCGCGCCACGTCGTACAGCACACCGTAGCGCATGTCGATAGCGTAATTGAGGCGGAGCAGGCGGCCCGGCGTCGCGTGTTGCTGCGAAAAGTACTGGAAGATACGCTCGCGTCCGACGCAAGAGTTGGCGTATTCGCCCACTGGCTCCGGCGCAACCGACTCATCCCAGCCTTCCCCATCAACCGGCGCGTAGGGATAGACGCAGAGCGTGGAGAATGCCACGATGCGGGATTGGGCAAAGGTTTCGGCCACGATTGCCGGCACATGCGTGTTCATAGCCCAAGTGAAAGCCGGATCCGCCGCTGTGCCGAACTTCTTGCCCGCCATGAAGATGACGTTAGAAAACTGCGGTAGGGCGGCCACTGCCGCGCGGTCCAAGAGGTCGCACGCGATGGTCTCGACACCCCATGCCTCGAGGCGCGCGCGTATCGCCGGATCGCTAAACCGCGCCACGCCGACGATCCGTTTTTTGGGAGCCGCGCGCTTAGCCAGACGCGCCAAAGTCGGGCCTACTTTGCCGCCGACACCGAGAATGAGGATATCGCCATGGAGTCGCTGCAGATCGTCAATCAGCGCCCGGCTGGGCCGCGACAGCAACTCTTCCAGTGAGTCTTCATCGGCAATCTGTAAAGGGAGGGGAGTGGGGGTAAGCAAATTCACGTGAGGGCTTCCATGGCAGTACCCATGTGTCGGTCTAGTTTTGCGAGAAGTCCGTTCGTGCTGAGCCTGTCGAAGTATGAACGGGCTTCTCACCTTGGTGCCGTAGATGCTTTTTCTAGGTGCAGGGGCTTAATGTCAAGTTTAATGCTGGCTGGCCAACCAGATGGTGCACTTCCGGGTGCGCTCACCGCAACGGTTTTTCAGTATACCATGTACTCTGGCAGTCTAAGCGTGAGTAAGGGGTGACTAAAATGAAGCGGGTGATGTTCGACGATCTCTATTCTTGGTCGGTATTCAACGAGGAAAAGCAGTTCGATTTCAACGGCTTCCTCTGGGTGCGGGCAGAGGGCAATATCCTGATCGATCCGGTACCCATGAGCGCCGGTGACGCGGCGCAATTGGACGCCCTCGGCGGCGCTGCCCTCATCGTCCTGACAAATCGCGACCACGAGCGGGACGCAGTGGCGTTCAAGGAGCGCACCGGCGCGCAGATCGTGGCGCACGAGGCCGATGCGCCGCTCTTCGCGCTCGCGGTAGACCGCACCGTAGCCGACGGCGAGGAGATCGTGCCCGATCTGCGGGTGCTGCATCTGGCGCACGGCAAGAGTCCGGGCGAGATCGCGCTGCTGTGGCGGGGCGGGAGCGTGGCCTTCATCGGCGATTATGTTTGGGGCCATCCTGTGGGATCGCTGGTGCTTGGCGCCGAACCGGCGGTAGCGGACCCGGCGCAGGCGGCGCTGCAACTCCGCAAGCTGCTGGCCGTGCCGCAACTCGACGCGCTGCTACTCGGCGACGGCCACTCGATCTGTCACGGCGCGCGCGATGCGTTGCTGGCAATGCTGGAGGCCCGCACGGACATCTATATCAATCGCATCAACCTGGATGAAATGGCGTGGGAGACACGGCAGGCACCGGGCGACTATGGCTACGTGTTCAAGAACATCGATCCGCTGATCGGCGCGCGGCACTTGGGATATCAGGTTGTCCGCCTGGACCCGGGCAGGAAGGGGTTTCCGCTCCATTTCCATCACTTCGAGGAAGAACTCGGCGTGGTGCTGGAGGGTACGTGCACCATGCGGACATCACGGGGGGATTTCGCTCTGCGCCAGGGTGACTTCATCGCTTTTCCGCCCGGGCCGAACAGCGATCACCAGTACGTCAATGAAGGCACGGAGCCGTGTACGCTGCTGCTCCTGAGCAACGTGGCGCCGGCCGACGTGAGCGAATACCCCAACTCCAACAAGGTAAACATGCGCGGTGTGCGCCAACTCTTCCGCAAGGAGGATGCGGTTGACTACTGGGACAGGGAGGTCTGATTTAGAGAAGACTGCGAAACACGAACCGCCCTTCGACCCTTCGACATGCTCAGGGCGAACGGTTCCTTGAACCCTAGCAACGCTAGGGCGAGTATTCGCGCTTTGCGGCGAGCATTTACGCCTTGCGGGAAGTACTCGCGCTTTGCATAGTCAATGTTGACAATCCGCTGTCATTCCCGCGAAAGCGGGAATCCATCTTCTCCGAACGCCAGAGCGACAACGGAGTTTCGTATCGGGAGAATGTGGAAGGCTCTTGCAGCGGTTACGCTCCGGCCAAGACTGGAACGAATCCCCTATTCGTTCTACAGTTAATAGAGGGGCAAGCGGAGCAAGTATGGAGGGATACGTGTGAATACGCGAACGGTGTTGCGGTTTTCGCGGCGCTTTATCTGGCGGAGAGCGCTCCTTATTCCACTGGCAGCCGCGCTCGCGGCCTGTGGTGCACTGGGACGGAGAGCGGAAAGCCAGCAGGTCGCCGTTTCTAAAGGGACGGACACAGCCCAACCGACCGCTGCGCCGGCCCAGGCAACGCAACCTGCGGAGGATTCAAAGGCTGCCATGCAGCTTGAATTACCGGCTACACCGGCGTGCGAGGATGACGATGATCCCACACCGCCGCAGACGGCAGGGCCGTTCTATACGCCGAACACGCCGTTGCGGACCTCTTTGCTCGAGCCTGGAATCGCTGGTACGCGTTTGCTCCTAGCGGGTCAGGTGCTCTCGACCCGGTGTACGCCAATTGCAGGCGCGCTCCTTGATTTCTGGCACACTGACCACGTGGGCGTCTACGACAACGAGGGCTACAACTTTCGCGGCCATCAGTTTGCCGACGACGCGGGGCGCTTCGTGCTGGAGACCATCGTGCCGGGTATCTATCCCGGCCGCACGCGCCACATCCACGTGCGCGTGCAGGCGCCGAACCAGCCAATCCTCACTACCCAACTCTACTTTCCGTCAGAGCCCGGCAACCAGGGCGACAGCATCTTCAACCCCGCACTGCTCGTGACGTTAGCCGATGCGGCGAACGGCAAAGAGGCCCAATTCACCTTCGTGCTGGACGTGCCATAAGAGGCCTTAACGCAATTTGGGTGGAAGCGCAGAGTCCCCCGCTCCATCGAGGAGACCTTTGAATAACTCCGTCATTCCGGCGAAAGCCGGAATCCAGGGGGCGGGAAGTGTGTGGATCCTTGCCGTGAAGCCCTTTTCACCCCAATCCCGACCTTCCCCCGTCGAGGGGGAAGGGGTATCTCTAAGGTCTCATTGAGGGAGAGGGCCGGGGCGCGGGTGAATCTTCGTCAGTAGTGTCCAATCCCGCACGCTTGATCGAATAGCGCAGTAGTCTCCTAGAGGGTGAATCAAGGGGGGCTATTCCTGCCAATCCCAAAACGGGGCCGGTAGGCTGCATGACTACATCGCTTTTTCTCAAATGACATCCCGTGCAGATGGTATTGGTGTGGGAGAATTGCGGGTCGTCGCACAAGAGGCAGGTATGAGCGACCGCTAGGCGCCCTGGAGGCTTCCCTGCGAAAGGTTCCGCGAACCGCAATGATCACGCAGTTTACGGTGCTATACTGTAATGAATGAAGGCAGGATTTTGTGATCCAGCCTACCACGGGACAAAGGAGTCGCCGGATGTTCGGTCGGATAGTCACTCGTGTCGCAGTCATCGCGGCGATGTTTGCACTTGTCGCGTGCAGCACCGTGCCGACCGCGCAGCCGCCACAGCCGTCGGAACCGTCACCGCCCGGTCTGGACGCCATTTCCAGGGAAGCCGAGCAGGGTCTCTACACTAAGGCTTTCGTGGCGGAGGCAATACGGGTCTACGACGCCGACGGGCGTGACGCCGCCCTCGCCTTCTTCAATTCTCCCGAGAGCATGGACGGCGAGTGGTACCTCTTCATCATCGATGAGGAGGGCCTGGTGCTGGCACATTCCGCCATACCGGAAAACGTCGGTTAGACTGTGAAAGAACCGCTGGGAATTGACGCGAACGGCTACGACTTTGGCGCGGCGTTGCTGGCCGCGACCGAGCAGGGAGGCTGGGTGAGCTACGTCTACGAGAATCCGACCAGAGGCAACTTTCTGGAAACCAAGCACGCGTGGGTGATAAATCACGATGGCTTGATCTTCGGCTCCGGCTGGTACCAAGTAATCCGCTACGACGCGCCGCCGCAACAGATTACCCCGGAAGAACGTGAAAAGGTAATAGCACAGCTTCTGAATTGATGAGGACGGACTTGGCGATGCAAACTCTTCCGTCCCGGAGGAAGACTTTGCTTAACTCGTATAAGCAAGCGAAATTGGGTCAAATTGACGAGGATCCACCCTCACCCTAGCCCTCTCCCTCAGTGAGAGGGGATTTTTCACATCTGGCCGGGTTCATGTAAGGTTTTTCATAGGGAGAGGGGACTGTTGGGCGCAGAGAGTGGACTTCTGCTCCTAACCAAGTTCATTCGAAAGTCTACGGAAGACAGTAGAATGGCAAAAGAGTCCTGCTGGGAACGGAAACCGCTAGCTATGAATGCAACCTCGGCGATGACATTTCAACCGTTTCGCGACCAGCTTGAAGCGGCGTTTGTGCAGTTTTCGGCGCGGCCGGCGCTGACGTATCGGGGCGAGACCTGGACCTATGCCGAGTTGGATGCACGGACCCGCGCGGCGGCGGCGCACTTGCAGCGGCAGGGCTTGCGTCCCGGCGAGCGGGTGATTCTCTACACGGCGGACAAGCGCGCGCTGCTGCTGGCGCATCTGGGGGCGATACGCGCCGGCGGCGTCTCGTTGCCGCTCAACTTCAAGTTCACGCCCAGCGAGATGCGCTACTACGCTGCAGACAGCGGTTCAGTGCTGGCGATAGGCGGGTCTGCCGAACTGCCGGTGTTGCAGGCGTTGGTAGAGGATCAGGAGAATTCGCTGAGGGGTATCCTACACGCCGACGAGTTTCTCGCGCTGGCGCCGCAGCCCACGGCCCCGCTGCCCGCTTCTACGGCTGACGATTGGGCGCTGCTGCTTTATTCTTCCGGCACCACCGGCCAGCCCAAGGGCGTGGTGCACACGCATGCCAATCTCGGCGCGGCCGTGCGCTCGTTGGCCGACTGCTGGGCGTTCACGCCGGACGATGTGCTCGTGAACGTGCTGCCGTTCTTCCATATTCATGGACTCTCGTTCGCCAGCCACGTGAATTTCCTCACGGGCGCCCATATGCTCATGGGCGACCAATTTCACCCGGTGCGCACCCTGGACCTCATCGACCGCGCCACGGTCTTCATGGCGATTCCGCCCATGTATTATCAGTTCTTGAACCGCCCTGAGTTTCGCGAGCACGCCAAGCAGTGGTCGCACGTGCGGCTCTTCACGTGCGGTTCCGCGCCGATTCGCCCCGAAGTCCTGCCGGAACTGGAAGGTATTCTAAGGAATCCGCTCATCAACCGTTACGGCATGACGGAGAGCCACGTGATTGCCAGCCTGCCTATCGATCGCCCCAGCGTACAGGGCTCGGTGGGACTGCCGCTGGACGGGGTCGAGATGACCATGGTCGAGGACGGCTCCAAGACCAAGGAAGGACACGCGGTGGGTGAGGTGCACGTGAAAGGCCCGGTTATCTTCACTCACTACCTGAACAGGCCGGAAGCCACCGCCGAGGCGTTTGCCCACGAGGGCTACTTTGCCACCGGCGACCTAGGTTTTTTAAGTCACCAAGGGTATTTGACTCTTATCGGCAGGAAAGTCGACCTCATCATCACCAAGGGCTTCAACGTGTACCCGCCCATGGTCGAGCGCGTGCTCAACGATTGCCCGGGCGTGAAGGAATCCGCCGTGTTCGGCCTGCCCGACGACCTGCGCGGCGAAAAAGTGGTGGCTGTGGTGGTGAAAGACCCCGACACCGCCACCGAAGCCACACCCCGTGCTGTCCGCGACTTCTGCCGCGAGCGCAGCGTGGACTACCAGGTGCCCAGCGAGGTCCACTTCGTGAACGAACTCCCCCGCAACGCCATGGGCAAGGTGCTGAAACGGGAGTTGCGCGACGGCCTGCTGGCGGATGTGGGTGGGAAGCAATAAAGATCCAGCAGATTTCCGTTCGCGCATCCCCCCTTGGCTGTCTCCAACCCTCCAGTACAGGACTCTGTTTGCAATATGATGCAGACTGCTCTGACTCGATGGGCGCAGGTTTCAAACCTGCGCTACCGGACAGTGGGCGCTACGTAACTTATCGCATTAGCTAATGCTATTGCACCGACACAAAGCTCTACCCTCGGCTGCCCGCGCAGGCTACACTAGAAAGGTGGCACTGCAGCCGACACATGGTCGAATCCCGCGTGGAAGATGGATTCCCGCTTTCGCGGAATGACGGATTTTCGGTTATATTCACACGTTCGCGGAAATGACGGATTGAATTGACAGTCAAACCGGAATAAGCAATAAACCAGGCCCATGAATCCTAAGACCCTCGAACTTCTCGAATTCCCCAAGATTCGGGCGCTCCTGACGGAGCAGGCGCACTTTTCTGCCAGCAAGGCGTTGGCGGAAGAGCTTATGCCGGCGACGGAGCCGGAAGCGGTGGAGCGTCTCTTGGCGGAGACCGCCGAAGCGCGGGATTTGTTGCGCCTGCATCCGAACTTCACCATCGGCCCGGCCCATGACGTGCGCGGTCTCGTGGACTATGCCGCCCGGGGCGGCGTGCTGGACCCGGCGGCTTTGCTGGAGGTGTCGGACACCGTGCGGAGCGGGCGCATGACGCGTGAGATGCTCGTGCGGCGCGCAGAGTCGTTCCCGCACCTCAGCCTGCTGGCGCGGGAGATCATGCGGTGCGATCCCCTGCAGGGCGCCATCGAGCAGGCGATTGGACAGGATGCCGACGTGCTGGATAGCGCCAGTCCGCTGCTGCGTTCGCTGCGCCTCGATGTGCGCGCGGTGCATAACCAACTGCTCGACCGCATGCAGGCCCTGGTGCGGGCGCCTGAGTATCTCACCTACCTGCAAGACCCGATTGTCACGCTGCGGTCGGACCGCTACGTCCTGCCGGTGAAATCCGAGTTTCGCGGTCGTGTGAAAGGCATCGTGCATGATGAGTCCTCCAGCGGTGCGACAGTATTCGTGGAACCGCTGGACGTGGTGGAGATCAATAACCGCTGGCGCAGCGTCCAGCGCGAAGAGAAACGCGAAGTAGACCGCATTCTGCGGGCCCTTTCGGCTGAGGTGGGCGTATACCAGCAGGAGCTCAACGAAAACGTGGGCACCTTGGCCGCAATCGACATCATTCTTGCCAAAGCGCGCTACGCCGATAAAATTGACGCCGAACAGCCAACCGTCGTTGCCGGTTACCGTTTCTCGTTTCGGCAGGCCAAGCATCCGCTCCTCACCGGTACGGTAGTGCCCATTGACGTCTACTTGGGGCAGGACCCCCATCGCGAGCGGGCGCAACCTTTCTACGTACTCGTAATCACTGGACCGAATACCGGCGGCAAGACCGTGGCGCTCAAGACCGTCGGCTTGCTCACGCTCATGGGGCAGTGCGGACTGCACTTGCCGGTGGCGATAGGCTCGCGGCTGGCGGTGTTCCGGCAGGTGCACGCCGACATTGGCGACGAGCAGAGCATCGAGCAGAGTCTTTCCACCTTCTCGTCGCACCTCTCCAAGATCATTCCCATACTCGATGAAGCCGATGAGCGATCATTGGTGCTGTTCGACGAGCTTGGCGCGGGCACCGATCCCCAGGAAGGGTCGGCGTTGGCGCAGGCGATTCTCCTCAATCTACGCGACAAGCGTGTGCCAACGGTGGCGACGAGCCACTTCTCGGCGGTGAAAGCGCTGGCCCACGTGGAGGAGTCCATGCAGAACGCCAGCGTCGAATTTGACGTGGAACGGCTGGCGCCGACGTACGTGCTCTCCATCGGCATGCCCGGCACGAGCCATGCGCTGCAAATTGCCGGGCGTCTGGGTCTCAACCCCGCTATCGCGGCGGAGGCGGAGGCGCGGTTTAGCCCTACCGAACAGGCGGTGGATGCGTTGCTGATCTCCCTGCGGGAGGAGACGGAACAGCTCAAGGCGGAGCGGGAGCACCTGGCCTACGACCGCACTGCGGTGGAAGCGCAGCGCGACGAACTGGCGGCGCGAGTGCGGGATATGGAGGAGGCAATAGCCGACCAAAAGACCGCGGCGTGGAATCATGCGACCCAGGAAGCGGCAGAATTGCTGCAGCAGATCGAAGCGCTGGTGCGTCAGGCGAAAGTTTTTTCCGCTCCGATGCAAGCCAACCGCAAGCTGCTAGAGCATGCTGCCTCGCAGGCCCGCGAGCGGCAGCGGGAGATGCGGTCGCGGGAACGGGCGACACGACAAGTGGGGGAACCACCCTCCCTCGCCGTGGGCGATACCGTGCGGGTGCGCGGCTGGGAGATGGCGGGACAGGTGGTCGCGACCCCGGATGCGCGTGGTCTGGTGGCGCTGCAACTCGGGCAGATCAAGACTCGCGTGCCGCTCGATGAAATTACCTTGGTTGAGATGCAGGAGCGGAGCGCTGAACAGGAATCGAGGCAGCGGGATATTACGCCGACCGCGCCGACAGTGCCGAGTGAACTCGATATCCGGGGCAATCGCGCGGAAGAGAGCATGGGTACCGTGGACCGCTACCTCGATCAGGCGCTCCACAGCGGCCTGAAGAGCGTGCGCATCATCCACGGCAAGGGTACCGGCGCGCTGCGCGCCGCCGTGCACGAGATGCTGCGCGGCCATCCCCTCGTACGCCGCTTTCACACCGCCCCGGCACGGGAAGGCGGCGACGGCGCTACCGTGGTGGAACTCGCGCAATAGGGGCTGGTTCGCAGAAGCCCGATTTTGCTGTGCCCTGCGTAACGGCTGTGAAAATCGCAATCCGTTCATCCTTCGACAGGCTCAGGACGAACGGATACTGGCGTTTTGGCGGACACCCGCTACTTCCGTTTGTAGTAAGCACACTTGCAGTGAGCTCATCTTGTTGTGAGCACGCCAACCATCGTTTGGGGTTGGCTAAAGGCCCTTCCAAGACCGCTATAAAGCAAAGGCGTACAATGCCGTACCGCTAGCTTGTCGTTTTCCATGTCGAGAGGCGCGGCGCGCTTAGCGAGTGCCCGTGCCGTGGTATCCCACTAAGAGAACTGTCGATCACCATGGGAAGGACTAAGGGACTGCGGTAAGCAATGCGCGTTGTAGAGATGCCGCCGCAACTAACCGATTCACGGCAGGCGGCGGTCGAAGGAGAGGAAGAGGGACTGGGTACGTGCGCTACTGCACGAAGATTTCGAAATTCACGTCCTCGTCGCGGCCGAGCAAGCGTTGCGTCATGCGACGCAGGTACGAGACACTGTCGTGGCCGAGGAGCGTACCAATGACTGAACCGAGAAGCAAACCGCACACAGCACCGAGAGCAACACCCCAAACGAAGTGGCCTTCTTCCGCAAGTTTCAAACTTTGCACAGTATCATTCCCCCTTGCTGCGGCGAAGAAAGCCATGAGGCGGGGTGTCTCTTCCCATTATCGCCGTAGCTTACGTCGCCATCGAGCCGCTGGCTCTATCCATTAGCGCGGCGCGTAGCGGGATCGCGGGTCACTGCACACGCAGTATGGTGGTTGCTTGCGACCACAGGCGCTCAAGACGGTAGTACTCGCGCATATCGCTTGAGAACACGTGCACCATCACTTCACCGTAATCAAGCACAACCCAGCCACCGTCACCTTTGCCTTCGCTGCGAAGCGGCGACTCGCCGCGCGTCTTCAATTCTCCTTCGATGTGCTCCACTATCGCACGTAGTTGCGGCGTAGAATCCGCTGAACACAGTACGAAGAAATCGGCCACAACAGTCTGACGTCGAATATCCAGCAGCGCAATGTCGGCGCCACCGTGTTCGGCCATAATATCGACTGCAAGCTTCGCTTTCTCTAAGCCATCCATCGGTATAATTATAGCACACCCCCCCTAGTGTTCGGTGACTCCGCGGCCCTCATTTTTCGGGTTCTTCAACTATCCTTCTGAGAGGATAGGCTTGTCCAATTGTGGGCGCGGGCTCTCATCGTCATTGCGACTGCAGCGAAAAATCTATCGCACCTGCGCCACTATTGTACGCTGTCCGCACGTCACTCACATGGGAAGGGAGAGTGACTGCTGCCGTTGCCGTTACGTCTTGTCCTCATCATTCGGGGGGGTGGTAGAGCTTGTGCGTCTCGATGTATTCGACTACGGAAGCCGGGGCGAGGTGGCGGACTGTTTCACCGCAGGCAACACGCTGCCGAATCGCGCTTGCGGAGATGTCTATCGCTGGAATCTCTTGCACGGTGATGCGTGTGCGCGCCGCGGGTGAGAGTGCCTTCAGGCCGGCCGCGGCCGCGCGCGCTGCCCCAGGGCGAGTGAGGGCGACGATGGGTACTGTTTCTAAGAGTTGCTCGGGGGCGCGCCATTGCGGTAACTCCGCGAGTTGGTCGGCGCCGATGAGAAAGACGAATTCGGCTCCGGGCCAGTTGCGCTGGAGCATCGATACAGTATCAACGGCATAGCTGGGTGGAGGACGGTCGATGTCTACCGTGGAGAGCGCAAAGGCCGCATTGCCTGCAATGGCCAGGCGTACCATGGCTACCCGGTGCGCGGTAGCGGCCTGCGTGGCAGGCTTAAGCGGCGAACGATTGGCCGGCACGAAGAGCACGCGGTCAAGCTGTTGCACCGTGCGTGCATGCTCTGCCGCAATCAAGTGACCGCAGTGGATTGGGTCGAAGGTGCCGCCCAGGATGCCGATGCGCATTGACGGTAACGCCGCTTCAGTAACTCCTGCGGAAACTGTGATCAGACTGGCGGCTATGCCGCCAGTCTGATCACCTCTTCTCCGCCCTTGGAAGCATCGCTATGTGAAAACGTAGCAATGCCGCTCAGTTGCTGCAGAACGCCAAATCGAGTTGATCGAGGTCGCTGTACTCGACGTTACGCAGCGCAGTCGGAATGCACCCGCTAAGCTGGTTCCCGCTGAGATCCAACTTGCTCAAGGTAGCGAGGTTGCCCAGCGCGGCGGGAATACTGCCGCTCAATTGATTTTCACCCAGGTCTAACGTCTGCAGGTTAACCAGGTTACCGAGTTCAGCCGGAATGCTGCCGGAAAGCTGGTTCTCGTCCAGGTCCAGCCATTCCAGGTTCGTCAGGTTGCCCAGGGTGGCCGGAATGCTGCCCGTAAGCTGGTTCTCGTTGAGGTCCAACTCGCGCAAGCTGATCAAGTTGCCCAGTTCCGCCGGAATGCTGCCGGAAAACTGGTTCTCGTCGATGTCCAACTCACGCAGATTGGAGAGATTACCCAACGTTGCCGGAAGCTCGCCCGAGAGCTGATTGTGGCGCATGTCCATGGCCCGCAAGTTCGCCAGATCGCCGAGTTCAGCCGGAATGCTGCCAGTAAGCTGGTTGTTCCAAAGGCCGAGCGACTGCAAGTTGCGGAGCTTGCTCAACTCAATCGGTATGGTTCCCGTCAGCCGGTTATGGCCCAAGTCCAATATAGTCAAACTGGCAAGGTCGCCCAATTCCACCGGTATCTCGCCGGTGAGGTGGTTGTGGGAGAGGTCAATTTCGCCCAGGCTTGAGAGACTGCCCAGCGAGGCGGGTATAGAGCCGCTTAGTTTGTTATCGCTGAGGTCTAACACCTCGAGTTTGCCGGGGTTACTCAAGCTCGCCGGTATGCTGCCCGTCAGCTGGTTGGAAGCCAGGGACAACTCCTCCAGGTAGAGAAGATCGCCCAACACCACCGGTATCGTACCCGTGAGCCTGTTGTTAGAGAGCCTAAAGGTCCGCACAAAGGCAAGATTCGCTATTTCCACGGGTATCTCACCGGTGAGTCGATTGTCGGAGAGATTGAAGTCTCGCAGATGAACAAGGTTACCCAGTTCGGGCGGTATGCTGCCGGTCAGTTGGTTCCCGCTGAGGACCAAATAGGCTATGAACGGGATGTTGCCCAGTTCAGCCGGGATGGTACCGGTCAGTTGGTTGCCGGCGAGGCCCAGTGCCCACAGGTTGGGGAGGTTGCCCAGTTCCACCGGAATTTCGCCGGTCAGGCGGTTATTGTCCAGCCACAAGTCTTGCAGTTCGGTAAGGTTGCCCAACTCCACCGGTATCTCACCGGAAAGGAAGTTATTGTCGAGGTCAATACTGCTCAGTTCGGTGAGATTGCCCAACTCCAGCGGGATGGGACCGGTGAGCTGATTGTTCCAGAGCACCAGCGTCCTCAGGTTGGAGAGGTTGCCAATCTCCGCCGGAATCGCGCCGGTCAGCCGGTTGAACGAGATGTGCAATGTCGACAATTCGGGGAGGGTGGTCAGCTCTACCGGAATCTCGCCACTTAGTTGGTTGAAGGAGAGCACCAGGGAGCTCAGGTTGGAAAGGTTGCCGAACTCCGCCGGTATTTCGCCGGACAAGCGGTTGTAATGGAGGGAAAGCGATCTCAGGTTGGAGAGATAACTGAGTTCCACCGGTATCTCGCCGGTCAGGCCGTTGCGTGAGAGATTCAGCGTCCTTAAGTTGGTGAGACGACCCAACGCCGCGGGTAGCGCGCCGCTCAGGAGGTTACGCGAGAGATTGAGCGATGCCAAATGGGAAAGGCTACCCAACTCCGCCGGCAGGATGCCCCGCAAACCGTGTTCCGAAAGGCTTAAGAAGGTCACGCGCTTCAGGAAATTGATGCCAACCCCGTCCCACTCGCTGACGTCGAGGTCTTCAGCCCAATTCAGGGCTGTGCCGTCGCCGACGAGCGCGTCTCGGACTGCCAAGAGCGTCGCGTGTTCGTTCTCGGCACAATACGGCAGGCCAAGCTGGCTCACGTCGCCATACGGGACGTCGTGGAATTCGTCCGGGACACAGCCGGTCAATTGGTTGCCGCGCAGTGCGATCCACTCCAGATTGAAAAGGTTGCCCAACTCCGTTGGAATGTCACCGGTCAATTGGTTGCCGGAAAGCCACAGCCGCTCCAGGCCGGTGAGGAGGCCCAGGCTGGCGGGAATGGTTCCCCGTAGATCCAGATTTCGGAGGTCGATGCGAGTGACGCGCTTGGTATCGGGGTCGATGGTAACGCCGGTCCACTCGCTGACAGGAGTCTCAAGGCTCCAATTTAGGGTTCCTCCGCCTTCGCCGCGCAGCACGTCACCAAGCTCGCCAAATATAAGGGCTTCGCAATCTGCGCCGTCAATAGCTTCTGTGCACGGCGACTGATTGGTAGCCGCGGTCAGTAAAAAGACACCACTCAGGCAAAGCAGTCCGACCCAGCGGCCCAAAGACATGTGTCGACCGATTAGGCTAAGTGCGTGTGCAGGATTCGGGAGGAGCCGCTGAAACATCGTTGTTCTCCTTAAGCGACTGAGGGGCGAAATCTAGCCAACGTCTTTATTGGCTGTAAAAACTGTGCCGTGCTCGTTGACAAGCTAAAAGCGGCGGCGCGACTGCAATCTGCGTTGCAGGCGCTCGAGCATACTCGGGGATGAGTCGGTCATTTCGCGACCGCGCCACATCTTTGTCGGCCCTTTTCGCTTGCCACGGAAGGCGAGGAACAAAGCGGCGCCAAAACAGCACGCAGCAGCGGTACCAAGCAGTGGGGCCGCCAGCGGAAACGTGAGACGCAATACATTGCCTAAGACCAGACCACCGAAACCCAGCAGCAGCAGCGTGCCGCTAGAGCCGAAGCGGTCGAAAATGGCAAAAAGCACACGCTGCATTGACGGCGGCGTACGGCGAATGTGCTGCTTCTCTTCAGGCACGTAGACTTCAATGCCGTCGAGCAGCCGCCGCACCTCTTGCTCTTCGCGTTTGGACATTTTATCCGGCATAGTGAGCATCCCTTGAGAGTTCTGTATCTATTATTCGGCAACGAGCCGGTTGCGTCAATTCAAATGGCGCTATTTCCCGGTCTGATCGCGGACAATACGGCCCGTGACATACCAAACTGCCAGCCACACCAGGCCGCCAATTCCAACTATGAGCCCCAGGTAAATGGCGTCCTCCCACGACCAGTTGAAGAAAAGACGTATGACAAGCATGGAGGGAATGAGCCAGGCCACAATCTTGAGGCTGCGTGAGAGGCGCGTGCGGAACTCCACCCAGAGCACCAGCGCCAGGACGAGCGCCGTGAGGAGCAAAAACAGTTGGCGCATTACTCGCGGTACCCCCGCAGCGTGTCAAAGGGTCCCGCCGGGTATGTGCCGCGCAGCCTGCGCAGCGTGTCCAAGCCCTTCTGCGTGTCGCTGGCGAGGCGCTCCGGCAGGGATTTGGCAACCCGCTGCTTGAAGAGCCAGTAGAGAAACTCTTTCCACTCGGTGAGCGTAATGGCTCCATTCACGGGACGATCACGTTCTGCGCTGAATTCCTGCAGGAGTTCATGTTCCTTCTTGCCGTACAAGCGCGTATAGGGGCTTTCCGGATCGCGCCGGTCGCGCGTAAGGCCGTAATTCGTGGCCTTTAGTATCTCGTCTTCCACCGCGTGCAGGAGCACCTCTTCCAGGGTTACGCCATAAAAATAGTTGAGGTACGAGCAGTACTTCTCTTCTCCCAGCAGGTGCGCGAACTCTGTATCCGAATAGGTATAGGGCGGTCGTGCATAGAAGAAGAGCGCATCGCGTTCTTCTTGCGGCAGGAGATGCCGGCAGTCCCAGCTAATGCGTTCCAAGACGAGCAATAAGTCAAGCGCTTCACCGGCAATCATGAAGCGAAAGTGGCGCCCGCCGTAACATTCCTCATCACCACTCCAGAGGTGCACGGCGCTTAGGATCGCGCCATACCAATGCTCTCCCTCTGCAAGCGCTGCGGCAAATGCCCGCACGGCAGGAGTCTGGTCCGTGGACAGGGCTGAATCGTAGTGTTGTGGTGTGACTAGGGTCGGCATCGCGACCACCCTCTGCAAAGCGAGGAGCGTTCCTTTTCGCCCATTATACTTACCACTGCAAGAGGATTGCTACCACCTGCGATTACATGTTTGGCAACTTGGTGTGATGTGCGCGCAACCACGGTGCTGCGAAGCGGGCCTTGTGTTGCTTAGTGAGAGACTTGGTATCATGGAGTGCAGACATGCCATTGAGCGGCGCACGCAACGCGCAATAAGGAGCGGCAGAACCGGTGGCGGTGTATCGCCTGGACTATACGAATACGGGGAGTTCCCCACAGCGTATCACAGTGAACGGTGATACGGTGGTGCATCGCATTCCGCCCGGCGGCAGGAAGTCGGTGCCGATGGAGATAGACGATACCGTTGTCATCTGGGAACTGACCGGTGAAGACGACGCGGCGCAGCAGCTTGCCGGCACCGTGATCGGACAGTCCGGCGGCATCTTTCTAGAGTTGCGCCCTGCCGACGACCCCGCGGCCGATCCCCAGCAGATTCGTTTGCAAACCCGCCGCCGCTTGCTCTAGCAGAGCTGCCGATACGCCGGCTAGGCGAGCATCAGGTGCAGTGTAGCCTCAGCCACGCCCCGCTCTACCGGCTCGATTTTGACGAATTCCTGTTTTTCCTCATGTGCACTCGCCGTTGTTTACAGCCGGTCTGCTTGGGCTACCTTCAGCCGCATGTGCTCTAAGGCAGCGTGAGCCGTGCCTGTCGGACTTCTTTCACCAGCAGGAGGCCGACTCCGGAGAGAACCACGACAATTCCGGTGACCAAGTAGATAGGTCTAGCCCCCGTCGCATCGATAAAGAATCCACCCAACAGCGCGGTGAAAGGCGTGAACGCGGCGTTGATCACTACGAGATTTGCCACCACTTTCCCGCGCAAGTGATCGGGGGTCTCCGCTTGCACGAGGCTCTGCATCGGCAGCACACCGGCAGTCAGGAATCCCATCAGGACAGCAATGGCAAACACGTGCCAGAGCTGCCCCGTAATCGCTAACCCCGCTACCAGAATGCCCATGGCGGCAAGCGCGAGCGAGCTGAGCTTGCCGTCGCCGAGTTGTCTTGCCAGCCACGGCGCCGCCGGCAGAGCGATGAGAATGGCAGCGGATTCAATGGCGCTGAACAGGCCGAACGATTCCGGACCCGCCTCTAGCGCTTGGCGGAAATACACGGGAAGCAATAGTCCCATTGCCGGATAGTGGAACGCGTTGAGTACCACTCCTGCAACGGCCATGGCGCGTATCAAGGGGTGCTTGAGAATGAAAGACACCGAAAGTACTAAGTCTGACTTGGTGTCTCTCAGCATGCTCGCCAGCCTCACGTGAGGCTTGCCTCCTGTGCTGACCGTGCTCCGAATTCCGGTCTGCGCGGGGGCCTTAACTCTGCTAATCAGCATTGCCGCGATGCCATACGTAATGAGAACGCCGCCAAGTGCATTCAGGCCGCCGATAGTTGCAAAGAGGAACCCTGCTGCGGCTGTACCGCCGACCCTGACTGCCTGCATACCCGCCGCTAAGGCGGCATTTCCCGCAACCAGCTTCTCTTTCGGCAGCAGGTTGGGCAGGATCGCCGCACGGGCGGGATAGATGAGCAGACCTGCCGCGGTGAGGAAGAACCCGGCAATGGCAAAGTGCAACGTGTCCAAAGACGTCATGCGCCCCGCTACTAGTAGCGCCGCCAATACTGCCACCCGCGCTACATGTGAAAGTATCATGAGCAACTTGCGGTCCACCCGGTCCGCGAGCACGCCGGCAAGCGGTGACAGAATGATGAACGGTATCACAGCAGCGGCGCTGGTTATGCCCACGGCCATCGCAGTTCCCACTTCTTGGAGAACGAGCCAGGGAAGGGCAACCCAGTAGATCGCATCGCCAACGCCACTAACAACCTGCGCCAAGAATAGGTAGCGGAAGTTGCGGTACGCCAGAACAGCAAGTATTTCTGCTCGCCGGAAGTGTGTAAACAGCGGTGAGTCCATTCTCTTACTCTAGCCCGGATTGGGCTATAGGAAGGGGTTAAAGGGTCGACCACATGCTTGCACAAAAGACCGCGTACGACCATAGGAGACCTTTGAATAACTCAGCCAAGCAAGCGGGATTGGGTTGGATTGACGAGGATTCACCCTCAACCCCGTATTGTATAGATGTATAGACCGGGGGGGGATTTTACGGTGACTACTAAACGTGGCTGGCCGCGCCGCCGTTGAGCGCCAGCAACTCGTGGAGAACGTCGTCTTTCGAAATGTCCGCCGGCCAACCGTATGCGGCAGCCACAGCGGCGTCAAGGGCTTCGTGAGCATCGGCGAGCCACTGCGGGCGGTCGTTGTAGAGGTTCGTCAGCGTGCGTTTCTTGAGCGCATTCGCCGCCGCCTCGTCGCGCGAAACGGGCCGCTTCGGAAAACCGGAAACCGGCTCGTCAACCCACTCGACCCACTCGGGCGGGTTGAGCCAGCGGTTGCGCAGCTTTACGAGCCGCCGGGCGGCGGCCGCAATGGCAAGCGCACGCGGGTCGGAGGCGTACTCGGTCGCGGGCACGTCCGGCGTCAGGCCGGGCGGGAACGGGAACGTCTCGAAGGTGGTAGTCGGCGTATAGCGGGGCCGATTTTCCAGACTCGTCCCGAGCCGGAGCGACCAGGCTTCGTGGAACCGGCTGTGCAGGATCCCAAACGTCGTGTCGTCGTCGCGGGCGATGGCGATCGTTGCTGAGTCGGGACAGACGCGAGCATCGAGCCAAACGAATAGGCGGTGCTTGGCAACGCGAGGCGTTGCAATGTACCTTCGACGCTCCTTTAGCGCCCGCCACATGCCCTGTCTCGGCTCGCCGTGTCGCCACCAGTGCTTGCGGTAGGCCGCGCGGTTGTTGTGGCGACGCGAAGGGTAGACGTGCTCCTGCACCCATCGGAATGGCTCCTCGTACAGGGCCGCGTCAGCCTCAGACATCTGCCATCCGAAGTCGATGATCCACTTGCCTGCCGGCCGGCGGGTCAGGTCCATCCCGTTTACCCAGGGCTTGAGAACGTCCGTGTTCGACCGACCGTTGGGGTTGGCTGGAAGCTGCAGCCACTCTCTTGCCAAGTCACCGTGAATGTCGAATAGTCCCGCCTTCTGGTCGCCGACGAAAGCCGTGTCGCTATTCTGAACCAATCTCACCGCCGTTGTTAGATCTGCAACGCGGGAGGTCAAGTCAGGACCGATCCGGTCGGTGTTCTCTCCGTTAAGGTGAATGGGCAAGCCTGAGTCTTGTGACGCGAAGCAGACGAGCGAGACTCGAACGGCGGCACCGTCGACCACCCAGGGTTCGTCGGCCCAGGCCTCGAAGATCGCAGCGTCCCGGACGATTCGGTCCAGCACGTCTCGATTGGGTCCACCGCGGATCGAGTTTGTTGCAACGAGACCGGCTCGTGTCGCCTTGCCAGCCTGGATCTGCTTGGCAGCCTTCTCGAACCAGTAGCAGACTAGATCGGCTTGTGCGGGCAATCGACCGGCGTAGGTCCTCCGCAGGCGTGACACGTAGTCGTTTCCGAGATTGCGGAGCAGTAGCTTGTCGCCCAGGAACGGCGGATTGCCGATTACCACATCCGCCTCCGGCCAGTCCGGTTCTGTGCCTTCTGGCGTCACGATCGCGTCGCGGCACTCGATGGTATCGAGCGGCTTGAGGATCGGATTTCGTACCTCCGAGAATCCGTTACGACGCATCCACTGGATCTCGCCGATCCAAACCGATACACGCGCCAACTCCGCCGCGTACGGGTTGATCTCGATTCCCTTGACGTTGGCCGGGCCGATTTCCGGGAACGCGCGCTGTAAATCGAACGCCTCCGCCTCAAGCTGTACCCGGTGCTCCAGGTCCTTGAGCGCCTGCAGGGCCAGATATAGGAAGTTGCCGGAGCCGCATGCCGGGTCGAGCACCGTGAACGCCCGCAGCCGGTCGAGGAACGTCCGATACCGCTGCTCGGCTTGGTTACGGCGTCTCGTGCGAGTGGCGGGTGACTTGGCGGCATCCGCACGTTCCAGCTCGGCGGCGATCTCGGCCTTCTCCGCGTCCCATTCGGCAAGCCACGGGCGGTTCACCACCGGCTCGACGATCAGCATGATCTTGTCGCGGTCGGTGTAGTGCGCCCCAAGCTGGGCGCGCTTGTTGGGGTCCAGCCCGCGCTCAAAGAGCGTGCCGAGGATCGACGGGTCGATCTCCGACCAATCGAGGCGCGACGCCGCCAGCACGGTGTCGATGTCGGACTTCTCCAGAGGCAACGCCGTGTCGTCGTCGAACAGCCCACCGTTGAACCACTCGACCGTCTCGAAGCCGACGCGTCCGCCAGAGGCCATCTCCCGGAAGAGTTCGCCGGCAAGTTCGGCGAATTGCGGCGGTGTGCGCCGCGCCTGCTCCAGCATCCGCGTGAACATGTGGCCGGGCAGCAGACCCACATCGTCGGCGAACATGCAGAAGACGAGCCGGTTGACGAAATGCGCAACTGCGCGCGGGTCGTGTCCGCGCTCCCGTAGCGCCTGCGCGACCGCGGCGAAGGACTGCGCCGCCTGTTCGGTGAGCGCTTGCCGCGTCACGCCCGGCCGCAGCCGCTCCGGGTCCGAGAACGCCCACTTGAGCCTGTCGCGTGTCGCGGCGTCAGCCAGGTCGTCCAGGCCGAACTCGTAGGTTCTGCTGACGCTGTTCGTCCAGTTGGTGCGGATGCGGAACCGCAGCATGTCGGAGACGATCAGCAGCGGCGGGTTCTCCAGCGCCAGCGAGTACTGACGGAGCTGGTCGAAGGCCGCGTCGAGGTTCTTCCGCTTCCCCTTGTACTCCCAAGCGAAGTGATGGCGCTTCCAGACATCGGCCCAGCCGTCCCCGCCGGTGTCCTTGCGAGCTCCCCGCTCGAAGCAGTACGTCTCGCCGGTCGGGTCGACGTCAGCGGGTTTGGGTTCGCCAAGCAACTCGCAGAGGTCGAGGAAATGTTGCTGCGATGCTGAGCGCTCCGTCAGCGTGGAGGCTCGCCACTTGTCGATGAACTCGTAGGGTGTCATGCGCACGCCCCGGACGCCGGCCCATTGTCCGCGATAAGCTCTCGGTTACGCAGCCGCTTTCCGCCCATGTAGGTCTCATCGGCTTCCAACGGGCCGGCAAACGCGTTCTGTCGCTCGGTCAGCGCGACTCGAAGCCGGTGCGCAAGGTACCACGCTTCAGCGGTCATGTCGTCCGGGAATCGGCGGGACTGTTCTACCACGCTGATGCAGGTACGGTTGGACTTGCCGGAAGCCTTGCGGGACATGTCATATACTCCTGAACTTGAAGGATAACACAGCATAGTGCCGAAAGTGAGTCAAGCACTTTTCGGCACTTTCCTACATAAGTTCCTATTCAAGGGTCCCATTGAGGAGACCTTTGCGTAACCCTTGCCGAGGCGAGAAAGTCCCCTCTCCCGGCGGGAGAGGGTTAGGGTGAGGGGGAATCCCCGCAATCCGGGCCATTTTCACCGATTTTGCCCACTTACGTATAGATATTAGAGGTAGAAAAGACAGGATAAGCAGGAATCCCCTCACCCCAGCCCTCTTCCCATGGAGAGGGAGTAATTCTTGCCCCGCTGGCCGGAGTTACGCAAAGGTCTCATTGAGGGAGAGGGCTAGAGCCTGCCCCGTACTTGAAACGGGGGTGAGGGTGAATCCTTGTCAGCGAGTGCAGATGCCTTTACTTGGGAACTTCTCGCCGAGGCCACTCAGCAAATGCACTCCAATACTAGGACACCGGAGCGTTCCACTCCGCCGCTCTCTGGACTCCGGCTTCCG
Organism: Chloroflexota bacterium; assembly: GCA_965221905.1. Classification (GTDB taxonomy): domain Bacteria; phylum Chloroflexota; class UBA11872; order VXOZ01; family VXOZ01; genus VXOZ01. The sequence continues at coordinate 44,884 of OZ244922.1, read as the reverse complement.
CCGGAGTGACGCATTTCTCGTTTGGTGCTCTTTGTTGCAGCCACAACTTTATTCTCCGTCCTTGCTGGCAGTGTTCGAGAACTCTCGATGCTCTAGTAAAGGAAAGAGCCGAGGTCCAGCTTACCTGCACTCTTGGATGTGCCCCAGCGATGAGAGGGTAAGGCACGACATGTCGTGCCCCTACGTGATAACCGATATGCAGAGGAACGACGTAGGCAAGCGGATGAAGCTCAAGGCGGTGAGGTTTGAACCGCACTGCACTCAATGCAGTATCATCAAGAAACCAGGACGAAAAACTGCGGCGAGGCACGTGAGAGGGCAAATAAGATGAGCAAGAAGGTTTTCGACGCCGAAGATATCGCAGCGGTTACGCGGGTGCTGGAGTCCGGCGTGCTCGGCGCCGGCACGGAGGTAGCGGCGCTGGAGCAGGAGTTTGCGGCGGCGCTGGGAGCGAATCATGGGATCGCTTGCAATGCGGCCATGGGTGGGCTGCACGCGTCGCTGCTGGCGGTTGGCGTGGGGGGCGGCGATGAGGTGGTATGCGATCCGATGGTGCTGTTTGGCGGCCTGGCGGTGCTGTACACGGGCGCCATGCCCGTGTTTGCCGACGTAGATGAGCATACCCACAACATGGATCCCGCCTCGCTGGCGGAACGCATCACGCCGCGCACGAAAGCAATCGTCGTAACCCACCACTGGGGCGAACCGGCAGACATGGAGGGCATCCTGGCAGTAGCAAACACCCAAAAGCTGCCGGTGATCGAAGATTGCGCGCACGCCCTCTTTGGCGAGTGGCGCGGGCGCAGCACGGGCACGCTCGGCGCAGTCGGCGTCTTCAGCTTCAATTCCTCGAAGCACGTAAGCACCGGCGACGGCGGCATGGCCGTGACCAATGACGCCTATCTCAACGAGCAAATGCGCGCCATCATCACGTTTGGCGCGGCGCCCGTACGCGTGGCCAACAACTACCGCATGACCGAACTCACCGCCGCCGTGGCGCGCGTGCAGATGCGCCGCGCTCGCGGCTACGTGGCAGAAGATCGCGCCAGCGCCCAACTCTACGCGGCTGCGGTGGAAGGCTGCGCCTGGCTGCGTCCGCAGAAGGCGAGCGCGGACAGCGTCCATTCCTACCATCTTTGGGTGGCAGCCTTTGCGCCCCAGCCGGGCGGTCCTTCCTTAGAGGAATTCAAGGCAGCGTGCGCGGAGGAGAATGCAGCCTTCAGTTTCGGCTACGTCGGCGTACCGGCCTACTTGCATCCCGTCTTCAGTTTGGGTGGCTCGTATGGCGTGAGCCGCGCGCCGCAGTCGCAGCCGCTCCCGTATCGCCGGGGCTGGTGCCCGGTGGCGGAGTCCCTGATGCCGCACCTAATGCTCACCGGCATCAGCGCCCGTGACCAGGACTTCCACCGCCGCAATGCTGATGCGCTGCAACGGGCAGTGCAAAGGCTGTCTTGAACGCGCGCCGTCAATCCTGTGGAATGGGCGGCCTTGATAATTCACGTCATTCCTGTAAGTGTTGAATAATTCGTTGACAGTTCAATCATTACAATTTAAATCATGGCTGGCAGAAGACGTGCAACTCCGTCATTCCGGCGCAAGCCGGAATCCATCTTCGCTGCACCCCCTGGACTCCGGCTTTCGCCGGAGTGACGGTTCTTCTGCCGCCTGCCATGGTCGTCTCTGATGCATGTGCAACCACGTCTCGTGCTTGGAGCAACTTATCGCGTAAGACAGCCAATACTAGGACATCATCTCCTGTTGTTTGATGTACCACTTCTATCAGCGAATTACCTGACACTTACAATTCCGAGCGCAGCGAGGAATCTAGTACGTGTGTCCCTCAATGCTTCGCCGCTGGGTTCCTCCGAATCGGAGCTTGCCCGTAGCGCGGGGGCTTGTCTCCCGCTGGATCGGAACCATGGAATCAAGAGAAGATGGATTCCCGTCTGCGCGGGAATGACGGATGGGGCGGATCTTCCAACCGGCCTTTCAAGTAACCAGCACGACAACTGAATTCAGCCAGGGCAGAAGTCGCCGTAGCGGGGTCCTGCAGACCAATCGAACGTGGTTCCTCCCCTGTTGCCGCCAAAAGCGGTACATGGCGGAGCCGAATGGATATACTTAAGGCGAACCGTTAGCAGGGCGGGTCGGGGAGTCTTGGTTTCCTACATCATTGCTGTCTATGGGCCGTAGGATGCATCGGTTCCCAAATACGTAGTTTCGGGGTAACCTGCAGGGGAGAGTGAGCCCGTGTGCGAGTTTTCAAGCGCGCTCAGCGCTTAGACAGCACAACAGATAGGAGAGGTGCGCGATGCCTGTGTTCATGTCTCAGTTTTCATACGCAACGGAAACCTGGAAGCAACTGGCCGACGATCCGGAAGACCGGAGGGACGCCATCGAGCCGCTGCTGGAGAGTCTCGGCGGCCGGCTGATCGCGGTGTACTATGCCTTTGGCGACTATGATGGGGTTGTCATCTTCGAAGCGCCCGACGGCGCCACCGCGGCGGCTGCGGTCATTGCCGCCATTGCGCCGGGTCACGTCAAGACGGTTAAGACGACGCCGCTGCTTACGGTGGATGAGATGCAAGCTGCGCTGAGCAAGACCAAGATAGTGGCCGAAAGAACATCGTACGACCGGCCTGGCGGGTCTGGGTAAACGCGGGCCGACGGGACACGGCGGCACAAGAGCATTTAGGCAGACAAGGATAAGAGGAATAGGCATGTTGGACATTCCGCGCATTCGCGAAGACTTTCCGGCGCTGCAACACGGCATCTACCTCCACACGGCCGGCATCGGGATGAACGCCCGGCCGGTGCTGGAAGAAGTGACAGACCGGTGGCAGTTCTTCTTCGAGAACGGCCCGTGGCTGCAGAGCCGTCGTGACGAGCGCTTTCTGCACAAGCAACACACGCGGGAGGCGCTGGCGCGGTTATTTAACGTGCCTGCCGATACGATCTCGATGGTGAACAACGTCTCCAACAGCATCAGTATGGTGGTCTCCGGCCTGCCGCTTGTACCGGGTGACGAAATCATTACCAGCAATGAGGAAGACGATGCGCTCTGGCTGCCGCTCTATAACATCGGCCGCAAACGGTACGGGGCGGTGGTCCACCATATGCCGGTTGGCGCGACACCGGAAGAGAATCTCGCCAATTTCGAGGCGCTGCTCTCCCCGCGTACCAAGCTCGTCGCGATGAGCCACGTGATGCAGGACCGCGGCACGGAGTTGCCCGTGGCGGAGATGTGCCGCCTGGCCCGGGAACAGGGCGCGTTTGTCTACTTTGACGGCGGGCAGGCCGTCGGCCAACTCGACGTGGACATTGCCGCCATCGATCCCGACTTCTACGCCGTGCTCGGCTACAAGTGGATGCTCGGTCCCTATGGTACGGGCTGTTTCTACGTGGCCGAACGCATGCGTGACGTGCTGCAGCTCTCCTGGTCCGGCAGTCACGTGGCCCGCCACATAGATTTCGAGACCGGCGAAGTTGATTGGCAGCCCTATCCCCAGCGGCTGGAATGGGGTTCGGTGAACTTTCCCACTATGGCGGGGCTGGGCGTTGCCGTGGAGTACCTGGAAAGCTTCGGCATCAGCGTGATCGAGGAGCGCAGTAAACACCTCTCGCGTTGGCTGCGCGGCGAGCTGCTAAAGCACCCGAAAGTGGTCTGCTACGATCCTGAGCACCCCGATGCCTACACGGGCATCGTGGCGTACGGTGTCGAAGGGGTTACGGGCGATGACCTCGCCGCCTACCTGCATGAGCATAAGGTCTGGTGCCGCTCGCTCATGCACGACGGCATGCAAGGCGTGCGCCTCTGCACCGCCTTCATGAATAGCGAGGAAGAGATCGAACGCGCCATCGCCATCATGGCCGCCATGCCGCGGTGAAGATTGTGATTGCGTAGGGGCGGTTCGCGAACCGCCCCTACAGCCTTCCAATGGGAAACTAGCATTCGCTCGACGCGGTGCGTAGACTCCTGCAAGGGAGGGCGTAATACGATGCAATGCCTCGTGCGTTACCTATCCGGCCAGATGCGCACGGTGCCGTAGACTCCGTCATAGCCTGGTTCGACCGCCACGTCGCCGGTCCGCATGCGCGCAATGCCTTCAGCTATCCGCTCTCCGGCCACGCCAGCTATCGCTTCCAAAGGGGCATCCAGCAGCACGGCGAACTCTGAACCGAGTTCGTCAGTAAACTCCGTATAGGCGCGTGCAACCGTCTTGGTGCGCTCGCCGACGCCAAGGCATTCGGCTAGGATCTGCATAAGCGGGACCACGCGCTTGAAGGGTGGGCGGCCGTCCGGTCCATGCAGAAAACCTCGCTCATCAGCTATCATAGAAAATTCCGGCCGGGCGGCCAGCGCCTCCACGCGCTCGAGCACGCCCACCGTGAGGGGACGACCGCAGACGGGACACGACGTGCCCCTGGCTTGCGTATCCGCCGGTAGGTAGCGCACGTTGCAGGCGCGGTGGCCGGTCGCGTGGTATTTGCCCTCTTCCGGGTAGTATTCCACCGTGTAGGCAATGCGTTCTTCTCTAAGAGCCGCGGCGAGGCCGTCAAACGTCAGTGGTCCCTGAAACGCGGTCGCTTCGCGCCCTAAATTCCGCAGGGAGTGCGCATCGGAAAACGAAACGATGCTGCGGCCGTCGGCGTCCGGCACGCGCCAATTCATGGCGGGATCGCTCGAAAGGCCCGTTTCCAGCGCGGGAATCGCTGACGTCAATTCACCAAAGCACTCTTCAAGGGAATCGAAACCGGACTTGGAACCAAAGAGCGCGTACCAAGGCGTCCAGGCGTGGGCGGGTACGATGATACTGCGGGGGTCGATCTCCAGGATTGCCGCCGTCAGTTCACGCGCGTGCAGGGAAATGAGCGGACGGCCATCCCCGGCGAGCTTCGCTCCAACGCGCTCCAGGAACCGGCAGATCTTCTCGATAGTAGTAAAGCTCGGAACGTACACCAGCAAGTGCATGCGGCGGCCCTTGCCCGCATGTTTGAAGACGCAGGAGAGTTCGGTACCGAGGATGAAGTGGGTGTCCTCGTAGATAAAGAGGTCGCCCGCAGCGGGTTGCAGAGTCTCCTGCAGATGGGCGCGCCAGACTGGGTGCGTGAAGTCAGCGGAGGCCAGGAGTTGGATGCCCTTGCGCCGCGCCCAATGGGCCAGTGCGGGAACAGTGATGTCATTCGCTGTAGCAATTGCAAACGATGAGTGCAGGTGAAGGTCGGCGAGGTAGGTTGCCTGCATGGCGCATGTGTTCCGGCTGCTATTGCTGCTGGCTCTCATGCGCGGCTATCTCTGCCCGGATGAACAGGTAGGCTTGCAAGCAGGCGAGCTCAGGCGTTTCCGATACCACGTCCGCGATGCGGCGGCTCACCTCGTCAAAGCAGATGCAGGCAAAGTCGCCCTTATAGCAGTCCAAGACAGTGTGCGGCGAGACCGCGTTCAGCAACGCCAGCAGTTGGTCGAGGCGTGGCAGCCAGCACACGGCGCGGTCGGTTAAGAGCTCGCTCCCGCGTGTCGCCTCTTTCTCATCGAGAAGGCGCAGAGCGTCATCCTGCATCACCCAATCGCCGACCGTCGGCGTCCAGATTGAAGACATCTCTCTGCGCGCCGCGCGGCACCGCCGAACGTAGGCAGGAGGGAAGAAATCGGATGTGATCGGCTCGGCCTCGCGATTCAATTGACTGCGCCTCTTAATATGAGATCAATCCGGAGATTCGATCTGCTGCCGATGCGGCGCTACCCAGTGTATCATGGAAATGAGGAGAGGCCGCTAGGGCGGTGCGTTCAACACGGTTCGTGCTGCGGCTGATGCGAAATAGGAATAATCTCGGTGTTCTTGGTCAACTAACGCGCAGGATAGGGTAGCTCTATGAACAGAATGGCAAGTGTGCACGCATCGAGTCGTGGGCTGACAGTTTTCAGGCTGGGAGTACTTTCGCTGCTGGTCGTATTGACCGGCTTTCTCTTGAACGGGTGTGGTGGTGAGGAGCCTGATCCGTCCACCCCAACACCGGTGATCAGCACGGCCATTCCCACGCAGACTGTGCCGACCGCACTGCCTGAGCCAGAGGCAACGAGCGTGCCCACCGCAGCGCCAGCGGCCGCCGAAAGCACCCCACAACCGCCGGCAGAAAGCGCGTATGGTCTAGAAGAGGTCGGCGCCGGGTTCAATCGTCCTCTCTACCTTACGTATGCGCCCGGCGATGCCAGCGGTCGGCTCTTCGTAGTGGAGCAGTACGGTACTATCGCCATCCTCAAAGACGGTCGACGCCAAGAACCGCTCTTCCTCGAGATTCGGTCGCGCGTGGGTTCCAACGCCAACGAGCAGGGCCTGTTGAGCATGGCATTCGATCCCGATTACGGGGCGAACGGCATCTTCTACGTTTACTACACGGACAAAGGCGGGGATACTGCGGTTGCCCGCTACCGCGTCTCAGCCGACAACCCCGATGCGGCTGATCCCAATAGCGAAGAGGTGCTGCTGCAGGCGGATCAACCGTATGGAAACCACAACGGCGGTCAGATCAAATTCGGCCCCGACGGCTACCTGTATATCGGGCTCGGTGACGGCGGCTCCGGCGGCGATCCGCAGGGCCACGGGCAGAATCGGGGAACGCTGCTTGGCACGCTGCTCCGCATCGACGTGCGCACAGGCGGCGGCTACGCCGTCCCCGCGGACAACCCGTTCGTCGGACATGAAGGACCGCTGCCGGAGATCTGGGCGTGGGGGCTGCGCAACGCCTGGCGCTTCTCGTTCGACCGCGTTACGGGCGATCTCTTTATCGCCGACGTGGGTCAGAATAAACTGGAAGAGGTGAATTTCCAGCCGGCTTCCAGTCCGGGCGGCGAGAACTACGGCTGGAATGGGTTTGAGGGTAGTCAGCCCTTCGGTAGCGAAGGCAATAGAGCGGGAATGGTCCGTAGGGAGATGGTCTTCCCGATTGCGGAGTACGGCCGCGACGAGGGCTGCTCCGTGACCGGCGGCTATGTCTATCGCGGCAAAAACCTCCCGGCGCTCGTCGGCAATTACATCTTTGGCGACTACTGTTCCGGCATCGTCTGGACGCTCACACCCCAGGCCGACGGCGCCTGGCTGCGCACGGTGCTTCTGATCGCGCCGTCGGAAATTACCTCATTCGGCGAGGATGCCCAGGGTGAGGTGTACGTGATCATCCGCAACGGCACGATCTACCGCATCACGGGCAAATAGCCTGCCTAGTTTAGCGTTCTGGGCCGCTGCGGGCGCTGTTTGTTGTGAACGATTTAGGATGTGTAGGGGCACGACATGTCGTGCCTCTACTATGCAGTTTGCGCCTCAACGGCGAGCAAAACGTCGGCTGTGCCGGTGCCAAGAGCGAAGCATTCACGATGACAGACCTTGATAATGACGACGTGATTCAGCAATTGCGTGAAGGTGAATCGGACCGCGTCGAGTTCAAGGAGTCCTTGCGCGGCGATGCGCCCAAGAAGATTCGTGAAGCCATATGCGCTTTTGCTAATGATCTACCCGACCACCGCAAGCAGGGGTTTGTATTCGTGGGCGTGCGGGATGATGGCACTGTTGCCGGCTTGTCGGTCACAGATGAGCTACTCCGGCAACTGGCGGATATGAAAACCGATGGCAACATTGTGCCGCCGCCCTCGCTGACAGTAGAGCGACGTTCTGTTAGTGGAAACGAAGTTGCTGTGATTGCGGTGCAGCCGTCCGATTCGCCGCCAGTCCGTTATGACGGCCGCGTGCATGTCCGCATTGGCTCTCGGAGAGGGACTGCAACTGCGCAGGATGAACGCATTCTCAATGAGAAACGCCGCTATAGAGACATTCCGTTCGACATACAACCTATTCCTTCTGCCACGTTGAGCGATCTAAACCTGCCTCAGTTTGAGCATGAGTATCTGACACAGGCTTTTTCGCCAGACATCCTCGAAGCCAATGAGCGCAGCACTCAAGAGCAATTGGCCGCGACGAAGATGACCGCGACCGCTAGAGAACCTTTGCCCACCGTGTTGGGGATATTGATGATTGGGAAGAACCCGCAGGATTTCTTGCCGGGAGCTTATGTTCAATTCCTTCGGCTGAATGGCCCGGACATAACAAGCGACATCATTGACAGCCAGGAGTTTCGTGGCACTATCCCGGACATTGTCCGACGCTTGGATGAGAAGCTGATCGCTCACAATCGGACTGCAGTTGACATCATCTCCGGCCTGGTCGAACGGCGGACTAGTCTCTATCCCAACGCAGCTATTCAGCAGATCATCCTAAACGCCATTATGCATCGTACGTATGAGGAAACAAACGCGCCGGTGAGGGTCTACTGGTATAACGATCGCCTCGAAGTAATCAGTCCCGGCGGCCTATTCGGGGCGGTTACTGCCGACAATCTCGGTTCGTTTGGTATTGTTGATTACCGCAATCCGAACGTGGCGGATGCTATGAAAACCCTTGGCTTCGTGCAGCGCTTTGGCTACGGTATACCAAGGGCCCGCCAACTCCTGGAAGAGGCCGGTCATCCTGAACCGGAATTCGCTTTCCCTGAAAACCATGTCTTTGTGACGATTAGGGCGAAGTCCAAAGAGGAGAGGCAATAGCAGTGAGTGTACCCGTTCTCACCTTTTTCAATAACAAGGGCGGGGTTGGCAAGACCTCTCTCGTCTATCACTTGGCGTGGATGTACGCCGACTTAGGGATTAGAGTTGTTGCCGCAGACCTAGATCCGCAAGCGAACCTTACGAGCATGTTTCTTGAAGATGAGCGTGTCGAGACCCTTTGGAATGGAAATCACAGTGCTTCTTCAGCCGCAAGCACTATATTCCAATGTGTAGAACCGCTAATGCGAGTTGGCGATCTGCAACAGCCTGATCTTCAACAGATTACAGAGCAACTCAGCTTGCTTCCGGGAGACTTGGCGTTGGCTGGCTTTGAGGACACCTTATCTGCTGAATGGCCGAACGCGCTTGGGTCCAGTGATCTTTTTAGACCATTTCGGATTTTGACTGCGTTTTCGACCATTATGCAGGCAGGGGCAGAAGCAATGAATGCTTCGATAATTCTAGCTGATGTTGGCCCAAACCTTGGCGCCATCAACCGTTCAGCCTTAATAGCTACCGACTATGTAGTCGTCCCTCTGGGGGCCGACTTGCTTTCCCTGCAAGGCTTGCGAAACCTGGGCCCTTCCCTGCGCTCATGGCGGCAAGACTGGCAAAAGCGAAGAGATAATTGGACTGCACCCGCATTCCCACTTCCCAGAGGCAACATGCAGCCCATTGGTTATGTGGTGCAGCAGCACAGCATTCGTCTTTCTCGGCCTGTTAAGGCGTACGATAAGTGGGTTAATCGTATGCCAAGAGAGTATGCGGAAAACCTGCTAATGAATAAGACAGGACCTTACCCTCGAACGCCTGAAGAAGATGAACATTCTCTTGCTACAGTCAAGCATTACCGGAGTCTTGTCCCTATGGCTCAGGAAGTACGGAAGCCCATCTTCAAGCTCACTCCCGCAGACGGTGCTATTGGTGGTCACGCCGCCGCTGCCCAAGATGCACAAATGGACTTCAGGAAGTTGGCCCGAAAGATTAAAGCAGGTTGGTTTGAACACAACCGCCAGTAGCGTGTCCGACTGAACCTCGATTCTAGTAGAGGTCTTCAACGACTCAAGTGGCGCTGTCCATTCGTCTGGTATCTTGGCATGTTCATTCAAGAAGCACACTAGTTCTGATGATTCTATTGCGAAGTGTTTTCTGCTTGTCTCTCGCTATCTTGCGTGAGTACAATGCAGCCAATAGACTTGCCAAAACGCTTCATATGCAATGCCTTTGGAGGCTCTTGTAATGGATAGAGAGACCTTTCGCGACCCTGGCGTCGAATATCGGGCTGTGCCGTTCTGGTCGTGGAATGACTGGCTGGAAGACGGCGAGTTGGTGCGGCAGATCGACGAGATGGAGAAAGCCGGGTGGGGCGGCTTCTTCATGCACTCCCGGTTGGGTTTAAAGACGCCTTACATGACGCCGGAATGGATGGACCGCATTCGCACGTGTGTGGAGGAGGCCCGGCGGCGCGGCATGCACGCCTGGCTCTACGATGAAGACAAGTGGCCGAGCGGCTTCGCAGGCGGCATGACCGCACTCAAGGACCCCGATTTTCGCATGCGCGTGCTTGCCTGCAGGGTGTTCAATCGTTACGACACCTATGCGGAAAGCGTGGCGGAATTTGCGGGCCGTCTGAATGGTGACAAACTCACCGACGTGCGGCTGGTAGATGGCCAGCAAGACGATGCCCATCTCACCTACCTGCAGTTTCACGAATGGATCGCGCCGCTCGGCAGCGATTGGTTCAACGGGGCGGCCTATAGCGACCAGCTTAGCGTAGAGGGCGTGCGTGAATTCATCACCAACACGTATGCCGCTTATCATGAAGTCTTAGGCGACGACTTCGGTACGGTGGTTCCCGGCATGTTCACCGACGAGCCGAATTTTTGCTCCTTTCATCAGGAGTACCCGGAGATGTCCGTTCCATGGACGAAAGGGTTTGCCCGGATTTTCGAGGAGAAATTTGGCTATGACCTAATTCCGCACCTGCCGTTGCTCTTTTTTGACACCGGTGACTACCGAAAGGTGCGGTATCACTATTGGCGCGCCATCACGGAGCAATTCGTCGAGGCGTACTCAAAGCAGATTTACGAGTGGTGCGACGCCCACAACCTCAAGCTCACCGGACACTACCTCTACGAGGATTCGCTCCAGCAGCAGATTCCGGTGTCTGGCGCGGTGATGCCCCACTATGAGTACATGCACTATCCGGGTATCGACCACCTGCGCCGCAACATTGCCGATCTCGTGACGCCCAAGCAGTTGGATAGCGTCGTTTGCCAGCTTGGCAAAGAAAGGGCTCTTTCTGAGACCTATGGCTGCTCAGGGCAGAACCTCTCGTTTGAAGGGCGCAAGTGGATTGGCGACTGGCAGTGCGTGCTGGGAATAAACTTCCTCAATCCGCACCTGTCGTCGTATACGCTCCGTGGCGCGCGCAAGCGGGACTACCCGCCGGATATCTTCTACCAGCAACCGTGGTGGCCGCACAATGCCTTGATCGACGACTACTACGCCCGACTCTCCTATGCGCTCAGTCAGGGCGAGCGCGTGGTAGACCTCCTCGTCGTGCATCCAATTAGCAGTGCGTGGTCGGTGTTTCGTCCGCAGAACCCCCAGGCAGCACGGGCAATAAACGATCCTTGGGTTGCGCTTTCAACACGGCTCTTGGAAGAGCACTTCGACTACCACTTTGGCGATGAGTCGATCATGGCGCGTCATGCCCGCGTGGAAAACGATTGCTTGGTCGTCGGCCGGATGCGCTACCGTGTGGTTATCGTACCGCCGAGCATAACTCTGGCGAGTACTACGGTCGAGATACTTCAGGCGTTCAGGGCCGCCGGCGGGGTAGTGTTCTTCTGCGACGAAAAGCCAACATTGATTGAAGGCGATCGCGACGACACCGTGGATGCGTTGATTGCCGCGTGTGAGACGCTGCCACTTGGAGACGAACCCCTGGCGGCGACGCTGGAGCCGCACCTGGCGCGGCCGGTCCGGGTGACCAATGGGGATGGCAGCGAGGTGCCGCACGTCTGGTACAACCTGCGGCGCAACGGCGTCGCGCAAACTCTCTTCTTGGCAAACACGAGCCAAGACGAGGGCGGCAACTACACCGTGCACTTGCCCGATGCCGGGAACTGGCAGGTGTGGGACGCGGCCACCGGCGAGGTACAACCGCTGCCCGCACAGGATCACGCGGGTAATGGCGCCATCACACTGCCGTTTGCCCCGGTCGGCTCGTACTTGCTGGTCAGTGATCCCAGCGGCCAAGCCGGCGAGGCGGCGACAGCACCGAATTATACCGACTCAGTGGATGCGGGTGCTACCTGGAACTTGGAATTGCTGGACCCCAACGCGCTCACGCTTGACTATTGCGCCTATCGCATTGCCGACGGCGGGTGGCAGGACCCGGTGCCCCATCTGAAGGCCCTGGAAATCTCACGGAGAGCCGGTACCCTGGAACACTTCCGGATTACCGGCACTGGCGTACCGTTTGCCGTGCAGTACACTTTTGAATCCGGTCTAGCGACGGGGCACGATCTCACGTTGGTGGTGGAGCGTCCGGATGAATTTTGCATCTCGGTGAACGGCACGGCGGTCGAGCATGATGACGGCGACGGCTATTGGCTCGATACCACTTTCCGGCGCATTCCGATTGGCACGCTCGCCCGGCCCGGCACGAACTCGATTACGTTGGAGGGCGTGACAAGTCTCGACATGGAGATCGAAGCCTGCTACATAATTGGCGAATTTGGCGTTGAGCAAGCGGAGGATGGCTTTAGGCTCGTCTCAGCTCCGACGCAAGCGCAGTCAGGCGATCTCACGCATCAGGGTTTGCCCTTCTATGCCGGTCGTGTCAGGCTCACGCAGGAGGTGCAGGTCTCTCGCCACGGTGGCGCTGCCGCATTGGCGCTCGACGGGCTCGATGCTACCGTCACCATTGCGCGCGTGAACGGCAAAGAGGCCGGCACGCTGGTCTGGCGGCCCCATGAGCTCGATATTTCATCCCTATTGGTTGAGGGCGAGAATACGCTGGAATTGGAGCTTGTGGGCACGCTCCATAACCTGCTCGGCCCCCACCATCACCGCGATGGCGAAGTCCTGGCCGTCTCCCCGGCCACCTTTTCTGACTGGCTTAACTGGACCGATGACTACACCTTCGTGCGCTTCGGCGTGGAGCACGCGTGTATCCGGTTGGAGTAGAATGGAATCGAAAATACTCCAAAACTAGCGATGCTGACGATTTCCTTGACTAGAAGACTCTAGTCTTGAAAACCATGAACGGGAGACGGATCTGGTAGCAAGGCCTAGTGATATGAGCAACTCAATCCTTACACATTCGAATGTGCCCCGGCATCATCTAAGCCAAATTCCCCGTGAGTGGATTAACAGAGTCCATCAAGCAGACTGCCTAGACTTCATGAAGAGGCTGCCGCCTGAGTCTGTAGATTTGTTTGTTACCTCACCTCCCTACAATCTGCGAAACAGTACTGGTAACGGAATGAAAGATGGACGGGGTGGAAAGTGGGAAAAGGCTGCTCTCGTCTATGGCTATGACGGCCATGATGACGCCATGCCGCACCAAGAATATGTTGAATGGCAACGTGATTGTCTCACAGCCATGATGCGGTTGTTGAAGTCGGATGGAGCCATCTTCTACAACCACAAGTGGCGGGTACAGGGCGGCTTACTACAAGACAGAAGCGACATTCTTGAGGGCTTCCCGGTGAGACAAGTCATCATCTGGCAGCGCGATGGTGGAATCAACTTCAATCCCGGTTACTTTCTACCCACTTATGAGGTCGTATATCTCATCTGTAAGCCCGAATTCAGATTGGCGCCCAAAGCCAATGCCCAGGGTGACGTTTGGCGAATCCCGCAAGAGACCGAAAACCCTCACCCTGCGCCATTTCCGGTAGAACTAGCTCAAAGATGCATTGCCTCAACGAACGCCGAACTGGTGTGCGATCCCTTCATGGGTTCAGGACAAACGGCAATTGCGGCGCAAGCTCAAGGGAGGGACTGGATTGGAATTGAGATATCTCAGAGATACTGCGAGCTTGCGAACGAGCGCATTAGAGCGGCAAGCCATTTGTACAGGAAATTGCTGTGACGGTGCGACGACTGCTTGACACACCGGCTCCCCAGACCAAAAAGGAACTCTTCGAGCGCGTTAGAGAGATAATTGCTTTAGGATGGCAGAAAATGCCGCCAGCAAAGCGCTACAACGGGACAGGTGGCCCTGGGAACTTCCTAGAAGACCTGCTCGGTCTCAAGACTGGCAATCAAGATATCGCCGATATACTTGGCTGGGAGGTTAAGTTTAATACCCCAAAGACTTCCTATATCACTCTGTTTCACAAAGAACCTACCCCCAAAGGCGTCATGCGATACATGGTGAGTAAGTATGGCTGGGAAGACGCACAAGGCCGCCTAAGTTTTCGACATACCATTGCCGGCCGTTCTGATCGCTTTGTCGTAGCGGACGACGCAGGTAATGTGGTTGTAAGACCACTGAAGGGCAATGGAATCATTCCCACATGGACTCACGACACACTGCTGAACGTTGCAGGAAACAAGCTTCGTCGTCTACTTCTGGTTAGTGGTGAGCGGGATAAGAGAAGAGTTCGCTTTACCCTAGCAGACTGCTTTGAGGAGTTACACCTAACCCTATTTGTAGTTGAGATGGTGATGGGTACCATCGCCGTGGACTTCGATGCAAGAGAGAAGAGCCCTGGCAGCGAAGCCCTCCGAAACCACGGTACGAAGTTTCGTGTTTCCCCCAACAATGTGTGTCGTCTATACCTCAAGAAAGAAAGACTGGCATAAAACACTCGTATAGGTCCGTGGCCGGTCTATCGCGGCCAATTGCCAAGAATACGTCTCGACTGCAACTGTGAGTAAGCCCTAAGTATGGGAATTAGCGCCTCGCCAAGCTCCAACACAGCTACGCTTTCGACGAGCTATCTTTGGAAGGTTTGTGGTTCGGTCTGTTGACAGGAATCTTTGCTGCGGCTTTGACTGCGGCACGGCCGCTCTTGCTGCGCATCAATTCGTTCACGTCGACGTACCGGGCACCCTTATCCGTTACGTATATCTTGGGGCGCTCGGGTTCTTGGCTTCTTGTATCCTGTGATGAACCCATCAGTCCCCCCTAACCTTTGTGTGTCAAGTTCTCTCGGATTCAGTATACCAAAGTGTAAGTATTGGCATTAGCAGATCACTTCGCAACACTTTGACAAGAGAAAGCAGCAAACTGCCCTGTGGCCAAGACCCAGCAAGCGACCACTTCCGGTTCTCACCACCGGCCTGATCGGCTGACGATCTGGGCGTTCTATGTGGGCACGTTCTTCTATTGGGGCGCGCTCTATGTTTACTCGCCGATCCTCTCGGTCTATGCGGAATCGCTGGGAGCCACGTTCACGCTCATCGGTATCGTGGTTGGGACGTACGGCCTGGTGCAGATGGTGCTCCGAATTCCATTAGGGTTGTGGTCGGACCGGTGGGGCAGGCGTCTGCCGTTCCTCTACGCGGGGCACTTCTTCAACTTTGTCGGTTGCTTAGGGTTGGCGCTCGCGCCCACTGCTACGTACTTGGCGGTCTTTCGGGGCGTGTTGGGTATCAGCGCCGCCACCTGGGTGGCCTTCACGGTGCTCTATGCCAGCTACTTTCCTGCCGACGAGACGCCCAAGGCCATGGGCATCATGTCGGCGATCAACGGCGTCTCCCTGATCGTAGTCAACCTTGCCGGTGGTCAAATTGCCGAGTCGTGGGGCATGGTGGCCACCTTCTACGCGGGTGCAGGCCTGGCAGTCATCGGTCTGATTTCGACCGTGCCGATCAAGGAGAAGCGCGTAACGCGAACGCCGCCGACGGTCCGACAGATTTGGCGCGTGATGACCCATCCGGCGCTGTTGATCGCCGCTTCGGTCACGGCGCTCAACCACTACGCTTTTTGGGCAACGACCTTCAGCTTCATTCCGGTCTACGCCGACGACCTCGGCGCAAGCAAGTTTACGTTGGGCATAATCGGCGTGGTATCGCTGGTGCCGTATACGCTTGCGTCACTAGTCAATCACCGCTTCGCGCAACGCCTTGGCGACAACTGGGCGGTCTTTGCCGGCATGATGATAATGGCCGCCACCACGTTTGTAGTGCCGCTCATCCATGACGTGCCGCTTCTCGCCGCATCCCAAGGCATTAACGGGATCGGGCGCGGTATTGTCTATCCTTTGCTCATGGGGCTCAGCATTCGAGAGATTTCAAGCGAAGACCGCGCCACGGCAATGGGAGTCTTCCAGGCCGTCTACGCCATCGGCATGTTTCTCGGCCCCATGACGGCAGGGGCCGTTGCCGACCTCCTCGGGCTTGGGGGCGCATTCATACTTTCCGGATGTGTCTCGGTCTTTGCGGCGCTCGCCGCGCTTGCGCTCATCAAGAAAAAGCCGGCGCAGGCGGCGGCATAGCACGTTCAAGATGGACTTCTTTGAGAAATACACGGGCCTCGCGTACCGGCCGTGCCGTATCGGCGCATGCATTACCGTGTAGCATACACGGTAAGAAGTGAGAAGGGCTCATTAGGACAAAGAGGCAGCAACGCGAGCTTACGACATAGCAAAGGAGTAAACGCCATGCGCATCGGTGTACGCACTTCCCGGCAGTGGTTGGAAAACGGGGGTGATGATGACTTCCGGTTTCTCAAGCAGATCGGCGTGGACTACGTAGACATCGAGCTTGGGATGGTAGCGGGCTACGATGAGACCGGCTGTTTTACGCGCGAGGCATTAGCCGCGTTGGTAGAGCGGTTTGCCGCGGCAGGCTTGCAGATCGAGCGCGCCAACGCGCGCAACTCGCAGCACCTCGATGCCCTCATCGGCGGGCCCAACGCGGCTCAGCAGCGCGATCACCTCTGCACCATGGCTGAACTACTGGCAGAAGTTGGCGTGCCGGTATTTGGGGTACAGTGCTTCCAAGCCGACAACGCCAGGAGCGGTTCGGCAACCGGTCGGTCGTGGCCGGAGGGGCGCGGCGGGTACCGCTACTACCACTTCGATCTAGCAGCGGAAGAAGCGATTGAGGATACGCCGCGGTTCACGGTCACCAGCGACCAGCTCTGGGAGAACCTGATCCTCACCTACAAGCAAGTCATTCCCGTGGCGGAGCGGGCGGACATCAATGTTGCCATGCATGGCAACGACCCCCCGCTGCGGCAGGTCTACGGCAATCCGCAAATCCTCTGTCGCTTTGCCGATTTCGACCGCCTCTTCAGTACGGTGCCAAGCCCGAAGAATACCATGACGTTCTGCGTCGGCACCCGCTACGAATCGGGAGAGGACATTCTAGCGGGCATTCGCCACTTTGGCGGACAAGGCAAGATCGTGCACGTGCACTTTCGCAATGTGCGCGGCAAGCTGTCCGCGGACGGCGGCTATGACGAGGTGTTCCTAGACGAAGGCGATATGCACATGCAGGACGTCGTGGAGGCGCTGCATGCGGTACACTACCTGGGTGCGATTGACTTCGACCACGTGATGCAGTTGACCGGCGATACTGCAAATGGACGGCAGTACATTGCTTACTCGGTGGGCTACGTGCGCGCACTGTTGCAAGGCCTCGCGCACGGATAGGTGAGACCGAGAGCAAGAACGGCGCTCACGCGAACGCTTGCAAAGTGCCACAAAAGAGTGCTTCGACAGGCTCAGCACGAACGGAGCGGCGTGCGGACTGGTTGCAGTCAGCACCAATGGATGAGGCCCCTAGCCGTTCTCCTTGAGCATAGTCGAAGGGTAAACGGCGGTACAGTCACAAGCAACGGAGCGGGGAGCGGCCTGGTTGTAGTCAGCACTAACGGATGAGGCCCCTAGCCGTTCGCCCTGAGCATAGTCGAAGGGTAGACGGCGGCACAATCACAAGCAACGGAGCGGGGAGCGGCCTGGTTGCCGTCAGCACTTAACGGATGAGGCCCCTAGCCGTTCGCCCTGAGCAAAGTCGAAGGGTAAACGGCGGTACAGTCACAAGCAACGGAGCGGGGAGCGGCCTGGTTGCCGTCAGCACTAACGGATGAGGCCCCTAGCCGTTCGCCCTGAGCAAAGTCGAAGGGTAAACGGCGGTACAGTCACAAGCAACGGAGCGGGGAGCGGCCTGGTTGCCGTCAGCACCAATGGAGGAGACCCCTAGCCGTTCGCCCTGAGCAAAGTCGAAGGGTGAACGGCGGCGCAATCACGAGCAGTTGAAAGCGCCAGACTCCGCTACAGAACGCAAATGGCTGAAACAACACCAAGGAATGCGCAAGTAGGCAAGTCAGAACTGAATTCAATCTCGGAATTAGCAAGGAGCATACAGACGATGCAGAAGAATCGGGCACTGGCCAAGATCCGCGCCGGAGGAGTCACCGCCGGGCCGGCACTTGGCATTGACTCGCCGGACCTGGCGGAGCAGGTCGCCCACGTGGGTTTCGACTATGTGAGCTTTGATTGGCAGCACGGGCAGTGGACCGAACTTTCGCTAAACAACGCGCTGGCGCGGTTTCTCCATACGGATACGGTGCCGATTGTGCGCGTAAAGGGCCACGAACCCGGCACCATTAACCGCGTGCTCGATATGGGCGCAATGGGTGTGATCGTTCCCATGATCGAGAATGCCGAGCAGGCTGCCGCCATGGCGAGCCCGGCACGCTTTCCGCCGCAAGGCAACCGTTCCGGCGGTGGCATGAGGCTTGGCCTCATCGGTGGCGGCACGGCCCAGGACTACTTCGCCCATGCCAACGACGAAGTTATGGTCATCGTCATGGTCGAGAGCGAAGAGGCGATTGCCAATGTTGAAAGCATCATGCAGGTGGACGGCGTGAACGTGGTACTCATCGGCCCCGGCGACCTCATGATCAACGTGCGGGCCCACGGCCATGACGAGGCGCACCATGAGGTGCTGGTGCAGCAAGTCGCCGCTGCCGGCAAGCGCACCGGCACGGCAGCGGGCTACGTCTGCCAGAGTTACGAGCAGGCGCAGCAGCGCGTCGCTGAGGGCTTCCGCTTCCTCTGGTTCGGCAACGATAGTGTATTTGTGAATACCGGCATGCTAAATCTCCGGAAGGAAATTGAAACACTCGGATAGGCGGCGTTATTCTCGGAGCAGATGTAAATTCGTAAGCATAGCAGAGCGAGGAGTGCCATGAGCAGTGATTTGCGGGCGGGCGTCTTGGGCGTAGGGCGGGGGCTGAGCTTTGTCCGCGTGATGCAGGCCATGGACGGTGTGAACGTGACGGCCGTGGCGGATATGCACTCTGAGCGCGTGAAGACGGTCTGTGCCGAGCACAACGTGCCCAAGGGCTTTGCCACGCTTGAGGAGATGTTGGCAGAAGATTTGGACCTCGTGGTGGTAGCAACACCGATAGCCCAGCACGTCGAGCATTCAATACAGGTGCTCGAGGCGGGTGTGAACGTGCTCTCTGAAATCCCCGTACTCGCCACGCGGGAGGAGGCCGATCGACTAATAGCCGCAGTGGAAAAGAGCGATGCTCTCTACATGAGCAGCGAGAACTGTAATTACTGGGCGTATGTGCACTCCCTCAGGCACCTTAACGAGCGGGGTGACTTCGGACAGATTTTTGCCGCGGAAGCGGAGTATATTCACGCTATCCCCGGTCTGCGGCGCGACGAGCACGGCAATCCCACGTGGCGGGCGTCGATGCTGCCAATCATATATCTTACGCACAGTCTCGGCCCGGTGATGTGGGTCACCGGCCAGTATCCGGTGGAGGTGGTCTGTCTGGGTACAAAGGAGCACTTCGAGCGGGGCCTCACCGACATACAAATGGCCGTCTTCCGCATGACTGATGACAGCGTCGTGCGCATTACGTGTTCATTCGCCAACTGCCATTGGGGCAACCACCGTCAGGTCTTCATGGGCACCAAGGCGACGTTTGATTCCGGCTGGATCGGCAAGGATGAGCCGAAGTTCCGCTACGCCGGAGAACGCGAGTTTGTCGTGCCCGACAACCTGCCCTTGGGCACGAACTTTTCCGATGCGCCGGAAGCCGCTGCTCTTGGCGGTCACGGCACCGCTGAATGGTACATGCTGGAGGACTTTTTCACGGCGATCCGCACGGGCGGGCCGGTGCCCATCGACGTCTACGAAGGCATTATGTACAGCCTGCCGGGTATCTGTGCGGCAGAATCAGCCGCCAACGGCGGCCGGCCGGTTGCAATTCCGCAGTACCAACTGCAGCGCGGCGGGTAGCGTAGGGCGCAGCCTGATTCGTCGCCCTCACCCCCGTATCACGTACGGGGCAGGCTCTAACCCTCTCCCCCAGGAGAGGGAATACAAGCCAAGCCGCGGGCGTAGCAGGTCCCCAGCAGAGCGAGCCATTGTAAGTGAAAGGGAAGTTTGCGCGTCGCTGAGGGGTCTCGAATGCTCCGGTTCGGCAACGACGCGGTCTTTGTGAACACCGGCATGAGAAACCTCCGGGAGGGGATGAGCACGTAGGAATAGGCGGCTCCGATATTGGAATCGAACAGGTTCTTCGGTATAGCAGAGCGAGGAGTGCTATGAGCAGCGAATTGCGTGCGGGCGTATTTGGAGTGCGGCGCGGGCGGAGCTTTGTGCGCGTCATGCAGGCCATGGATGGCGTGAGCGTGGTAGCGGTGGCGGACATGAACGCCGAACGGCGGCAAACGATATGTGAAGAGCACAACGTGCCCCACGGCTATGCGTCGCTGGAGGAGATGCTCGAAGAGGACTTGGACCTCGTGGTGGTGGCGACGCCGGTGCCCCAGCACGCGGAGCACTCTATACAGGTGCTCGAGGCGGGGGTGAACGTAATCTCCGAGATACCCAATCTCGCCACGCGGGAAGAGGCCGATCAGCTCGTGGCAGCGGCAGAAAAGAGCGAAGCCCTTTACATGTGCGGTGAAAACTGCAGCTACTGGGCGTATGTACACTCCCTAAAGCATCTCAACCAGCGGGGTGACTTTGGCGAAATCTTTGCCGCGGAAGCCGAGTATATTCACAACATTCCCAGCCTGCGGCGCGACGAGCACGGAAACCGCACGTGGCGGTCGCCGATGCCCCCAATCACGTATCTCACGCATAGTCTGGGCCCGATCATGTGGGTCACCGGCCAGTATGCGGTGGAGGTGGTCTGTCTGGGTACAAAGGAGCACTACGAACCGGACCTCGACGACATCCAGGTGGCGATTTTTCGCATGACCGATGATAGTATCGTGCGCATCTCCTGCTCATTTGCCAACTCCCATTGGGGCAACCACCGGCAGGTCTTCATGGGTACCAAGGCCACGTTCGACTCCGGGTGGATCGGCAAAGACGAGCCGAAATTCCGGTATGCGGGAGGAGATTTCACCATTCCCGACAACCTGCCCTTGGGCACGAACTTCCCCAACGTGCCGGAAGCGGCTGCCCTGGGCGGCCATGGCACCGCCGAGTGGTTCATGCTAAAGGCCTTCATGAAGGCGATCCGCGAGGGCAGTCCAGCGCCCATCGATGTCTACGAAGGCATCATGTACAGTCTTCCCGGCGTCTGCGCCGCCGAATCCGCCGCCAATGGCGGCAAGCCGGTCGCCATTCCGCAGTACCAATTGAAGCGAAAGGCTTAGGGAAAAGTTTGCTGCGGTTTGGGTACTGCGGCTACTCTCCGCGGTAGAGCATCTGCGCCGCATTTGCGAGAGGGACAGGGATTAAGGAAGTTGAAGCGGTAGTACGCACACGCCTGAGCAAAGGAGCCTATGGCTGCCAAGTGGCAGCCGTAGGCAGAGTTGATGGCCTTCTGCCCCATCTAGCCCTCTCCCGGCGGGAGACCTTTGCATAACCCTTGCCGAGGCGAGAAAGTCCCCTCTCCCGCCGGGAGAGGGAGTAATTCTCGCGCGGCTGGCTGGAGTGACGGAAAGGTTTCCCCTGGGAGAGGGAGTTCCATATCAACAATCGTAGAGATGACTCGTACGAGTTTAGCGGCGTCTTAGCCAAAGCGGCCGGTGATGTAGGCCTCGGTGCGCCCGTCCGTGGGGTTCGTGAAGAGGTCTGCGGTGGGGCCAAACTCGATCAGCTTCCCGCGCGCCTCTTCGTCTGACAGCATGAAGGCGGTGAAGTCCGAGACGCGGGCGGCCTGCTGCATGTTGTGGGTCACGATGATAATGGTGAAGTCTTTGGCCAGCTCGCGCATGAGGTCTTCGATTTTCAGGGTGGCGATGGGGTCAAGCGCGGAGCATGGCTCGTCCATCAGCAGCACTTCCGGTGAGACCGCGATGGCGCGGGCGATGCAGAGGCGCTGTTGCTGTCCGCCGGAAAGCGCGAGGCCGCTCTGTTTGAGATCTTGATTTACCTCGTCCCACAGGGCTGCGCCGCGCAGGGCTGCTTCCACTAGCTCTTCTTCATCCGCCTGATAGCCGTTAACGCGCGCGCCAAAGAGGATGTTGTCGCGAATAGAGCGCGGAAACGGGTTCGGCTTCTGAAAGACCATACCGATGCGCCGCCGCACTTCGACGGGGTCCACCTTATCCGCGTAGATGTTGTCGCCTTCCAGCATCACGTTGCCTGCCGAGCGCACGCCGCCGATGAGTTCGTTCATGCGGTTGACTGCGCGCAGCAACGTGCTCTTACCGCAGCCGGAAGGGCCGATGACGGCCGTTATCTTCTTGCGCGGAAACTTGATGGAGACATCGGTAACCGCCCGGAAGTCTCCATACCACAGACTGAAGTTATTCACTTCTACTGCGGGATCGGCTATTTCCACGGGCGTGTCCTTCGGCTTCTCCACAGGCGCAAGCCGCTTCGTGACGGCCTCTGCCGTACTCTCTTCCTTGGCTCTAATGAACGGCACTTTTGTCATACAGTTCTTTCCTTTTCGCAGGCTAGTACCGCGTGCGTAGGCGTTGGCGGAGATAGATTGCTGCTGAATTTAGCACAATTAGGACTACGAGCAGGACAATGATAGCTGCTGCCGCGAGATCATGGAAATCCGACTGAGCACGTGAAACCCAGTTGAAAATCTGAATCGGCAGCACGGTAAAGCGGTCCAGCGGATGCTCAGGGAGAAACGGCACGAAGGTGAGAGCGCCGATGGTGATGAGCGGCGCAGTTTCGCCAATTGCGCGCGCCGCGGCCAAAATGGCGCCGGTAAGCATGCCGGGCAGGGCGTACGGTAGCACGTGGTGGCGTACGGTTTCCCACTTGGAAGCGCCCAAGGCGAAAGAGGCATCCCGCATGCTCGGCGGCACCGCGCGAATGGCCTCACGGGAAGCGACGATGATGATGGGCAGGATGAGCAGCGCCATCGTGCACGAGCCGGCTAACACGCTGCGCCCCATGTCCATATAGCGCACGAACACCTGCAGGCCCAGCAATCCGTACACAATTGAGGGCACACCGGCGAGGTTGGCAATGTTCACCTGGATGAACTGGGTGAACCAGTTGTCGCCGGCATACTCTTCCAGGTAGACCGCCGACATGACGCCGGTGGGCACAGCAATCAGCATGGTAAAGAACATCATGTAGAGCGTGCCGAAAAACGCGGCTTTGATACCGGCCCGCTCTGGAAAACGGGAGTCGAAGCTAGTGAAAAACTGCCAGTCGATCCACCCGGCGCTCTGTCCGATAACGTCCACTAAGAGCACGACGAGCGTCAGAACACCGAGCAAGACGCTCAGCAGGCCCAGCGCCACGAAGAAGTGGGCCTTGAATCGGCGCCACTTCATGCTCGCGCCAAACACTGGCGCGCCGCGGCTTTCCGTTCCGGTCTCTTCAGCCATTAGTCGTACTCCTCGCGGAAGCGGCGGACAAACCAGTGGGCGAATATATTCATTGCAAAGGTCAAGAAGAAGAGCATCGTGCCCACGGCGAAGATCGTGCGGTATTCAAGGGAAGCGAAGGGCGTGTCTCCAAGGCTTACCTGCACGATATACGCTGTCATCGTCTCGATGGGTACTCGGGGGTCAAGCGTGAAAGTGGGGTTCTGGCCCGCCGCAATCGAGACGATCATGGTCTCGCCAACGGCGCGTGAGAGCGCGAGCACTGCCGAGGCCACAATCCCGGAGAGCGCCGCCGGCACCACGACCTGTGTCGCTACCTCGAAGCGGGTCGCACCCAAGCCATACGCTGCCTCGCGCAATGCTTGGGGCACCGCGCCGATGGCATCTTCGCTCAGCGAGGCTACCATGGGTATGATCATGATGCCCATCACCAGGCCTGCGCTCAATCCATTGAAAATGCGCAAGCCGGGAATGAGATCCTGCAGTATGGGCGTGACCAACGTAAGAGCAAAGTAGCCGTAGACTACGGTCGGGACGCCGGCAAGCACCTCGAGCACGGGCTTCACAACGTCGCGTACCCGGGGCTTAGCAAATTCGCTCAGGTAGATGGCAATCAACAGCCCTGTAGGGATAGCCACCGCAAGGGCAATGAAGGCAACAAGGGCCGTGGCAGTTACCAGCGGCCAGATGCCAAACTTCTTAATTGAGAAGAGCGGGGTCCATTCGGTCTCGGTGAGAAACTCGAGGATTGATACTTCCCTGAAGAAGAGCAACGTTTCTCCCGTGAGGGAGAGGAGAATGCCGAGGGTGGTAACGATGGAAAGCGTTGCCGTAGCCAACAGCGTGAAGCGTATGGCCTCTTCTTTGAGGCGTCGGCTCGTCCGGCTACTCATGTCATTGCGCGGCGGATAGTGTGAGAACGGTGATACGTCCTCTGCCATCAAAGTTCCTCTCTTCACTGCTACTGCTTTGGCCCTGTAGCAGCGCTACGCGTCGACTATCTTTTCATTCCACCCCTTTGGGGGCCAACTTCCGTCTTAGGTACCAACCTCTACAAGAAACGGAAGTAGTAGATGTAGGCTTGAAGCTCTTGCGAGGCAGCGGTTCTTGTCATTCCGAGCGTAGTGGCGAACCAGAGTTCGAGGAATTTAGAAAGCTCCTGACTCTAGATTCCTCGTCGCTGCGCTCCTCGGAATGACAGTTTGAGAATCTGGCTTTGGCCTGGGTACGGCCACGCGTCTTGCATGTGACCCATGTAAGCCTAAATCTTCTAATTCCGACAAGAAATACTGCTCCGACACGCTCCAACAAGGAGAGTGTCGGCAGCAGTTCTTCAACTATGCTGGCTACACAGCAAGGAGGTGCAATCTGTCTCAAGCCTTGGGCATCCTCTACTGCATGTAGCGATCGAGCGAGGCGCCGACCTCCGCGCCGTTGGGGAACAACGTGCCCGTTACACGGTTGGCGAAGCGCTGCGTGAGCGCCTCGTAGATTTCGTCGCCGAGCTGGACGTAGCCAACTTCGGGGCTGGAAATCAGCGGCGTGAACTCTTTGCTGAGGTAATACTTCACGAATGCGTCTACTTCAGGCCGCTCTGCCGCGCTCTTCCTTACGTAGATGAAGATTGGTCGGCTCAACGGCTGATAGCTGCCGTTGCGAACCGTGTCGAAGGTTGGCTCAACGCATGTGCCGTTGCCGGAGTCAATCGGCACGGCCTTCACCTTGTCGGTATTCTCCACATAATAGGAGAGACCGAAGTAGCCAATGGCGCTCTTGCTACCGGAGACGCCGGTCACAAGCACGTTGTCATCCTCGCTGGCCTGGAAGTCGCCGCGGCTGGACTGTGCCTCGCCGACGATGGCCTCGGTGAAGTAGTCGAATGTTCCGCTATCAACACCGGGGCCGAAGATATCCAACGGCATGTCCGGAAAACCAGCGCGAATTTGATTCCAGTTCGTGATGGTGCGCTGTGCTGCCGGCTCCCACATCTTCTTAAGTTCGTCAATCGTCAGGCAGTCCACCCAATCGTTCTCTGGGTTCACGACCACGGTCAGACCGTCGTAGGCAACCGGCAGCTCGATGAATTCTATACCGGCGCTTGCCAGGGCCTCAAGCTCGGAAGGCTTGATGGGCCGAGAGGCATCGGATATATCGGTCTCACCGGCGGCAAATTTACTGAATCCACCGCCCGTGCCGGAGACTCCAACGCTCACGCGCACGCTGTTATGCATGATCATGAACTCTTCGGCAGCGGCCACGGTGATGGGAAAGACCGTGCTGGAGCCGTCGATGATGATGTTGCCCTTGAGGCCGGAATCGGACTCTTGCTTCCCGCAGGCGGCCAAAATGGCAAAGCTCGCCAAGCTTGCTGAAGCAATGGTGAACCGTCGTCTGCTCAACCGTAGCGGTGCTGTCATTTATTACCTCCCCTAATGCTTGGTGCGACAGCACTCTGTCCTTTCGCGCCCGGCGTGCCGGTTGTGGTGCACGCCCCCGTTTGTGTCATTGCCATGGGCCCCCGTTTAGCCAGCCCGTGCAGCCCTCTGCCAAAAAAGCCAGGCAGGGAACAAAGTCTTATTTTCAACCGTGAGCAAAAGTACCATGGGCCCTTAAACGCGGTCAACGCGATTGCGGCGCGTGTTAACAATCAGATAAAGATGCGGAAATCGGCTCTATGACAGGGAACAAGCCGCTTTGGCAAACAAAGCTCACTCTCCTCTCAATCCCCTCGAACCGGCGCAGCATAAGGCATCATGCGGCTTGTTGGGCGAGAGGCGCGAGGCAGCGAGAGTTCATCTAATGTTCACATAGCGATTACATGGCGTTCATAGGCCGTGGCGAGATGGTGCGATGGGGGGCTGTGCAGAGAGCGCTGCTGTGCTTAGAGAAGCACAGCCGGAATGCAGCGAGGGAGACTAGTCTCCTCTTGAGGCGCAAACTGTAGGGGCGGTTCGCGAACCGCCCCTACTACCCATTAGGACAGTCTTTAGACATGCGCCAAACCCCCGGGAGGGGATATCGCGAGGCCTGATCGGGTCGCAGAATGCAAAAGTGTAAGGTCTATCGGACGGGTCACGGCACGAAGTTACCGGTAGAGGGAGATGTAATGCAGGAACGGGAGATAGGCACGAGCAATGAGTTGATTCTGTTCGCTTAGGACGACACGAGCCCATCCACCAGCGCTACCACCGCCTTGCCCAGGCCTTCGAGATCGTAACCGCCTTCTTGTACCGCGAGTATCGGCACCGAGAGCGCCGACAGTTGCTCGCCAATGGCCTGGTAGCACTCGTCGGTGAGCGAGAAGGCGCCGACGGGGTCGCCGGCGCGGGTATCGAACCCGCTTGAGAGGATCAGGTAAGCAGGGGCATACCAAGCAATCTTCTCTAAAGCCTGAGAGAAGGCTTCCAGAAAGGCGCCATTCTCAGTGAACATAGGCAGCGGCAGATTGAGGTTAAAATTCTCGCCCGCGCCGGAACCCGTCTCTTCCGGCCAGCCGCTGAAGCGCGGGTACGCCCAGGCGGGATGGCCGTGCAGGCTGACGTAGAGCACCTCGTCGGTGTCGTAGAAGATTTCCTGCGTGCCGTTGCCGTGGTGGAAGTCGATATCGAGCACGGCGACACGACCGTGCGGTTTGAGCGTGTGGGCAGCCACTGCCGCGTGGTTGATATAGCAATAACCTCCGTACTTGTAACGCCCCGCGTGATGCCCCGGCGGGCGCTCTAAGGCGTAGACGCATGGATGTCCACTTAGCAGCATGTCGGCGCCGGTGAGCACCACACACGACGCCAGCCACGCTTGCGTCAGCGTATTCGCCGCCAACGGCGTGTCGGGACTTATGGTGTACGGCGTTTCCAGCACCGAGCTTTCGTGAGACTTGGCAAGGCGGGTCGTGGTCTGCTCCAAGAACGCTATGAGGCTCTCATCGTGTACCTTGGCGGCGGAATCGAACGAATACTCAAGCGGTTCCACGAAGCTGTCGGCGTGTCCGGCCTGCCGCAGGGCTCTCGCCATCACTTCGACGCGTTCCGGCACCTCGGGATGATCGACCACGAAGTTTTGGGAAAGCTCGATGCGCGGCACGTGTGACTGATGACGCGGCGTGTAAATGATGGGCAGCGTGCGGCTATGCGTGCGGGTCATAGTGGGCGCACTCTCTGTGCGGGCTAGCTGGAACCGATGACGTAGGGCCGCAGCACCGGCCAATACTTACGCGGGAGGGTGCCTTCGATTTCAGTGCCGTCGGGATGGTGCTGCTCGCGGCGAATACTGCCTCGCTGATGGAAGAGACTCACCAAGCGTCCCTCATGGTAGGGAATGCGCACTTGAACGTCAAACGAGAGCTGCGCGTCGAGCGTGCCGGCAACCGTTTCCAAGAGCGTGTCCAGTCCATCGCCTTCGCGAGCAGATATGAATACAGGATTGGGGTAGTCTCCCGGATTTGGCGCGAGACCCTCAAGCTGGTCGATCTTGTTGAGCACCGTGATGGTGGGCTTGTCCTCGATGCCGAGGTCTGCCAAGGTCTCATTCACCACTGCTACCTGGCGTGCACATTGCGGATGGCTGACGTCAACCACGTGCAACAGAATGTCGGCGGCGAGAAGTTCCTCGAGCGTAGCGCGAAACGCCGCTATGAGCGCTGGCGGCAGATGGCGGATAAAACCCACGGTATCGCTAAGAACAACCTCCAGCCCGGTGGGCAGCTTCACGCGGCGTGTGGTGGGGTCCAGCGTGGCAAAGAGCTTATCCTCAGCGAGGACCTCAGCCTGCGTAACTGCGTTGAGCAGCGTGCTCTTACCGGAGTTCGTGTAGCCCACGAGCGAAGCCACCGGCACGTCATTACCCGTGCGCCGCGCCCGTTGGCGCGCGCGCCGGGCGCGCACTGTTTCGAGGCGTGCCTCCAAATGCGAGAGGCGCTGGCGGATGAGCCGCCGGTCCGACTCGATCTGCGTCTCGCCCGGGCCGCGGGTACCAATGCCGGCGCCGAGACGTGAGAATTGTACCCAGAGCGTGGAGAGTCGAGGCAGAAGATACGTGAGTTGCGCCATCTCGACCTGTAACTTGCCCTCAGAAGTCCGTGCGCGCGTGGCGAAGATGTCGAGGATGAGCGCCGTGCGGTCGAGCACCTTAACGTCGAGTTGCTCTTCCAGGTTGCGCTGCTGGCTGGGCGTGAGATCATTGTCGAAGATGACAAGGTCGTAGGTCTGCTCGTGCCGCAGCGCTTTTATCTCCTCCACCTTGCCCTTGCCGATAAAGGTCGCCGTATCGGGCTTGTGCCGTTGCTGGTAAAGCGTGCCGACCACGATGGCGCCGGCGGTGCGCGCAAGGCTCGCGAGCTCTTGCAGCGACTCCTGCACCGGCCACTGATCGGGATCGCCACCGAGCTTCACGCAGACCAGTACGGCGCGCTCCGCCCCGCGCTTTGTACCGATGCCGTGCTGTTTGAATTCAAGCAAATGCCATACCTCTGCATACGGGTTCGTGCTCACATTGTACCATAGGAATTGCGACCATTGAGCGGTTTATTCGCACAGGATCGCATGACGTCATGGCTTGGGCAAAGGCAGTCCTGCATGCTCGCGTTTGCTCCGGCGCGGATTATCCCGCCTCGCGGTGGCACGGCAATGCCGTGGGCAAGCCCCCGTGTACTATATTTTCGCCAGAGTCATCCAACAGTAGGGAATGTCCCATAAAGTGCGGAAACAGAGACTGAATTACCAATGCAGACGATAGAAGGGAAAGAAAACTCCCAAGGAAAATGCCAAGGCTGCCGTAAGGCAGCCTTGCGCCCTTTCGCCGAAGCATCCAGGGGGTGTATAAAACTAGGATAGTCGAATTTACTTGACGCAGTCAAGTAACAGTGCCTTAGTAACGCACAGTTCATGAGTGCGGACCAAGCAAATATACAAGGACACTAGCTGATCCTGCCTTGCAGCCCCTAGGATTCGTCCGCCGCTTCCTCTTCGTCTTCCATGATGAAATTCACGCCTAAATCCATGAGCTCTTTGAACGCTTCCGCAAGTCTCAGCAGACTATTTCCCTTGGTGGTGAGAGTGTACTCATGACGCTGCCCGAGAAGGCCGAACAAGAGGGTCTTCAATTCGTCGGATAGACAATCGTTATCGACGAGTGACTGGACGGCCTTCACTTCCAATTCGGGGGCAGGAGTTCGGGCAATGT
This sequence comes from Chloroflexota bacterium, assembly GCA_965221905.1. Lineage (GTDB taxonomy): Bacteria > Chloroflexota > UBA11872 > VXOZ01 > VXOZ01 > VXOZ01. The sequence goes on along the minus strand of OZ244922.1, from coordinate 15,361 downwards.
CGCGGTCTGTCACGATAGTCTGGAACTTGCTCAAGGCGTCAATGCCGCGCCGGTCGAGCAGTTCAACCACGGTCGGGTCCAGAATGGCCGCTACCGTGTTGGCGAATTCTTCGCGTGTACGCTCAGCGTTGCGTCCCGCCTGATAGCGGAATATGTCGTGATAGCCGGGGAGCATGAGCGAAGGGGGTATATAGTCTGGAGTCACGTCGAAAGTCGTGCCGCGGGTGCGGCTTTCGTGTTTGGTTCCGAATCCTAGCTGCGTAAGCCGCCCCAAGCTCTCTTCTTGCACGCGCGTGGGGCTAAACTCCTGCCCTTTCATCGTGCGCCGCGCGGACTGATAGAGAATTTCTATATGCTGGTCGCCCAGGTCGCGCGCGTACATTTCACGCACCTTCGTGATGAGATCGTTAACCTGAATTTGCTTTTCCATGTTGATAGCCATGAGCGCCCTCTCTTCCGTTCAATCTTTCCACAAAGTGTGTGTAATTGGGTTTTGTCCATAATACCGGTAGATCGGCTTTTCTGCACACACGCTACCATGCGTATCGGCGAGCGTCAAGCGGTGCGCAAGCGTTCGTCTGCTTGAAACGGATTAAGAAAGAGTTGGCACAGGAGAAACTCTTTGGTAGGATATGTAGGCTCAGATGGCACATTTGGGCCATGGGACGAGATACCTGCCGGAAAGGCTCTCGTGTCAGTGGTGAACTAGTCTTACTGGCACCCTAGTTCTTGTATTCGTCATAGCTGAGGGTAGCACTGGTGATACGGTTGAATCGGCGTCAGTTCCTAAAGTACGTGGGGCTATTCGTGCCGGCTCCTAAGCTGATGCCAACTGCGCTATCGCTCTCTGCCGAGCAGCAGGAACCGATCTATCAACTTCCCTTCAATACGCCGCCAGGCCCCAGCACCTGGTACGTGGAGCAGTGGTACGGCAATACGAACTTGGCATACCATTTTCGCAATACAGTTTATCGGGAAGGACAAGGAATACACTTCGGCATTGATTTTGCCTGTCCCTGCGAGACCGAGATCAGGGCGATCGGTGACGGCGTGGTGGTAGGGGCCGATGACCTCTCGTTTGGCGCGGGACCTCACAACGCGATTGTGCGTCATGCCAACGGCGATCTCTCTCTGTACGGACATCTGCATCGCTATCCGGCGGTTCAGTGGGGAAGTTCCGTAAAGGCTGGCCAGATTATCGGGTATTCCGGCGACTGGCTGGACAATTGGGGCTGTGCGTCATCGCCCCACCTCCACCTTGAGATTCGGCGGCCGGACCGCAACCATGCGGTCAATCCGGTGCACTTGATCAAGGCCGACTGGCACAATGCAACCCTTGGCCGCTTCCTTGGGTTTGTCAAAGACCTCGACGATCCGCGCCGCTGGCAGACGCTGGAAGATCAGCCGGAAACAACGTTCGGAGGGCGTATCCTGAACAACTACGCTCGCCTTTGGATGCGTTAAGGCGCCATGGTGGCACACATGCGGCATCGGCTTGGCGTAAGCTGTCTCTTCGCTCTTTGGCTCTTGCTGGGCAGTGCGTGCGCAATTGAGGTCGTTCCGGATGCGCAAGGCACGCCAAGACCCGTCTTAGTGATTCCAACTCCTACAAGGGCACCGTCTGCGCCAACTGAGATGCCGGGCACCGCCACGCCGATACCGTCGCCGACCGCGCTCGCGGTAACTGCGACGCCACAACCGACGCGGGCTGCGCTCCCGCCCACTGCCACGCCGATACCGTCGCCGACCGCGCTCCCGCCCACTGCCACGCCCTTGCCCACGCCGACCGCGCTCCCGCCCACTGCCACGCCCCTGCCCACGCCGACTGCACTGCCGCCCACTGCCACGCCCCTGCCCACGCCGACTGCACTGCCGCCCACTGCCACGCCCCTGCCCACGCCGACTGCGCTCCCGCCTACCGCTACGCCGCTACCCACACCAACCGCACTGCCACCCATTGCAACCCCGCAGCTTACACCTACGCCTTTGCCGACCCTGACGCCAACGCCCAAGCTAGTGCTGAGACGCCTGTCCGAGCCTGGTTGCTGCAGCGGCATCTGGTGGTCTGCTGACGGGACGAAGGTGCTGTACGTTGACAGGCCGGATGAGCGCCCGGCTGCCATATGGGGAGTTGACATTGGCACAGGAGCAAAAGCGCCGTTTAGCACGGTGGTCGGGACGCTGCATTACAATGACCGGTACGTGATTGTGCGACAATCCTATACCATGCAAAGCGTCACCGTGCATGATCGGGAGACCGCAGAGAGCTGGGACCTATATGGCGTCGGCAGTGTTCCGCTCATTTCGCCGGACGGCTCCCTTATTGCCTATGATGGGGGCAGCGCCCTGCAGCCGACAAACTTCAACCGTCGCCTGGCGCCGATTTTCGTAGCGGCGCTGGACGGCAGCAACCCGCGACATTTGACCACGATCTATGGCGCCGGCATTGTAGGTTGGTTCCCGGATGCGTTACGTTTGCTGGTGCAAGGTACCCAGAACCCTGATACTGAGCGCCCTGCCCTGTGGCACGTCGACGTGACAACCGGCACAATCGAGAAACTCGATGAGGCTGCGCGCATACGCAATGTCTCGCTCTCGCCCGACGGCGCGTGGGTCGTTTTTCTTACGTTATTTGAAGAAGACCCGTATTGGAACACCACCTGGGCCATGAACGTGCAGACGGGCGAGCAGCGGCGGCTTGCGTTCGCCGGGCGCTACCATTGGATTACCAGCGAAAACGCGTCGCTCGTCTATGTTCCTCTGCGTGAATCAGCGGACGAGGGTTTCGCCGTGTGGAAGCTCGACGTAGCTTCAGGCGAACGGTCTCAACTAATCGATCCCAAACTGACGCCGCTCTTCATTGCCAATGGCGACTGGGCGCTTGCCCCCGACGGCCGACACCTTGCGTTCGTCTCTGCTAAGGAGTACGCTATCTGGCTGCTCATACTGAGACCGTGACGTCAGGCAGCGTCGGCGAGAGGGTGGGGGCACGGCATGCCGTGCCCCTGCGATTCATGCAATACTGCACAACCACCGTGCCTTATCCCAGGTATGCGGTTTGGCATGGCGTGCGGCGACCATTGTTTTGGCGTATAGTCGCCGCCAGGCAGGCTTGCAGCGCTGCCTTCTACCTGTACCTACTTTTCTCAAAAACTTGACACGACCTATGCGACTGTTCACCCTGGAAATGAGACTCTGGCTGCCGCAACCAATAGAGCACGTGTTTTCATTCTTCGCCGAAGCGGCGAACCTGGAGGGCCTCACCCCGCCATGGCTCCGGTTCAAGATTCTTACGCCCCTGCCGATTGAAATGGCGGTCGGTACCCGCATTGATTATCGGCTGCGGTATCGCGGCTTGTCGCTGCGCTGGCGCACGGAATTTCTGGCGTGGGAACCGCCGCACCGGTTTGTGGACAGCCAGATCAAGGGCCCCTATCGCAGATGGGTGCACGAGCACGTGTTTCTGGAGCGGGACGGCGGGACTCTAGTCGTGGAGCAGGTGGAGTATGCGCTGCCGGGCGGCGCGCTCACCAATGCGTTGCTCATTGGCCGCGACCTAGATCGTATCTTTGCCTACCGCCAGCAACGGCTACTGAACATCTTTGGCAGCCTACCCGTTGCTGAGGGATAGGGCCTCTTGCCCAATTGCGATCTGCAGGACAGACTTACCGCGCAGTTACAAATAGAAGGGGCACGACATGTCGTGCCCCTACACTTCACGCAGGAAAAGTCTCCTACGGCGAATGCCGTTTATATATTATGAATATCCTGCCACTCGGTGTGGAATGCGCCCTCCATGTCTACGCGCTGGTAGGTATGCGCGCCAAAGTAGTCGCGCTGGGCTTGGACGAGGTTCGCGGGCAGCCGCGCCGTACGGTAGCCTTCGATGTAGTTGAGCGCGGCGCTCAGCGCCGGTGTAGGCAGGCCTTGCGAGACAGCTTCCGCCACAATGCGGCGCAGGTTTGGCGTCCGCTGCCTTACGTCGCTCGCAAACGGTTCCGCCAGCATGAGGTTGGGTAGCGTCGGATCGGCCGCGAACGCCTGCTTGATCGGTTCGAGCATCAAAGATCGGATGATGCAGCCGCCCTTCCAAATGCGCGCAACGGTGGCCAGATTCAGGTTGTAATTTCGTTCGGCTGAGGCTGCCGTCAGCAGATGCATGCCCTGGGCATAAGCGGAGACCGCCGCGAGGTAGACGGCGTCTTGCAGCGCGGGCAGCAACTCATCCCGTGTACCGTCGAACTGAGGCGACGCGCCGTGCAGGATGCCGGCGGTCTGCTCGCGGACTTCTTTGAAGCTGGAGAGAATCCGCGCTTCCGTGGCGGCGGTGATAGTGGGAATGGGGACACCGTGGTCCAACGCGCTCTGGGACGTCCACTTGCCCGTGCCCTTCTGCGCCGCGCTATCCGTGATGATCTCGACCACGAACTTGTCGGTTTCGGGGTCTTCGCGGGTGAGGATGTCGGCCGTGATCTCTACGAGGAATGACTGCAGTTCGCCGGCATTCCAACCGGCGACGACCCCTTGGATTTCGGGTACCGTCATGCCGAGGCCGCGATACATTACGTCATAAGCTTCGGCGAGCACCTGCATGATGCCGTACTCAATGCCGTTGTGCACCATCTTGACGTAATGTCCGGCCGACCCCGGACCCAGGTAGGCGCAGCAGGGGCCGTCGTCCACTTGCGCTGCGATCTTGGTGAAGATCGGTTCCACTGCGGCATATGCCGCCTCGGTGCCGCCGGGCATGATAGAAGGGCCGTGCAGCGCGCCGTACTCGCCGCCGCTCACTCCGGTCCCGATATAGCCGCGACCCTCTGCCTCTACGCGGGTGGCGCGCTGCTCGGTATCGTCGTAGAATGAATTGCCGCCATCGATGATGAGATCGCCGGGCTCGAACAATGGCAGCAGCGCGTCGATCACGGCATCCACGGCCGCGCCGGCTTGTACCAGGACTATTGCTTTGCGTGGACGCTTCAGCGCGCTTACGAACTCTTCCAGCGTCAGGGCGCCCACTACGTTCTTGCCCTGTCCACGTTCCCTGACAAATGCCTCGGTTCGTGAAGTCGTGCGGTTGAATACGGCGACAGTAAAGCCTTTGCTCTCTATATTCAATGCGAGGTTTTGCCCCATCACTGCCATGCCGATGACACCGATGTCACAGGTCCCGGTTTGTTGTTCAGCCATGTTTCTTGTCCCTTTCCCCTCTACGCAGTTGCATCATTCGTGCGCTGTCGTCAGTATCGCCAGGTATATTACACTCTCTGCCGAGGCTCCGCCAACCATTGGACTCTACCGGGAGTCATCCCTAACACGGCTCGATAAGTCTCGTCCATTCTCGCAAATGTGTGACCGGATTGGGTTAGGGCTTGGCTGCAGCGGCTTGAAAATACGAAGCCGCTAATGCCGTTGGTTCGTAGACACAGACACAGCCAGGGCCGGTAGTAGCGCCACTCGCCCCTGCGCTTGATTGTAGCAGGTAGGGCTTAGGTTACGCCTGCCGTTACACTTTTCTGCAGAGTTCTGCGCAACTCTGATGAACACGCGGAATTGGCCTGGGACGGTGATGATGGCCCCTCACCTCAGCTCTCTCCATTGTGAAGCACGAGCAACCGGGCGGGGCTGGATATGATTGACGGGGATTACCCCCTCACCCTAGCCCTCTCCCTCGATGGAGAGGGGATTCAGAGGCGACGAATGAGGGCTATGCAACGGTCTCCTTGGGAGATGGGGTCTCTTCGCCTGCCGGCCAGGGCTGTGCAAGAGTGTCCTTAAGGGGGAAGCGCAGATTCGCCCCAAAACATAGGCAACGGTGGGTTGTGTATAATCCACGCGTAGGTGTGTACTGTAATTGCAACCCGCGCTGGTAGTGAGGAGAGTCGCAGCGCATGACGCACATAATGGTGCCGGACGGAGTCTTTCCACTCTGGCTGTGGGGACTTGGCTGGGGAGGAACGGCGGTCCTGGTCGTCTTGATTGGGCTGCGCGCGGGCCGTGAAGACATGGTGCGAAAGGTCCCCCTAATCGGGGTGATGGCTGCGCTGATGACGGTTGCCATGTCGTTTGCGCTTGTCCCCATTGCCTATGAACCGCACCTAACCGTCTTGGCGGGTATCTTGCTTGGTCCTGTTTACGGCTTTATTGCGGGACTCATCTTTATAATCCTCCGCTGGCTCATGGGCGATGGCGCCGTTACGCTCATAGGAATCAACGCCCTGCTCATGGGCGCGGAGATTACCGTGGGGTATCTACTCTTCCGAGGGATTCTCAGAACGCTATCCGAGCGGGCTGCGCTTGCCGCAGGTGTGAGCGCATTCATAGCGCTTGCGCTCACAACTCTGCTGTTTCTTGGCGTGGTGGCGGCAGCCAATGTGGATCCCTTTCAGGGCGAAATGGGGGAACTCGGCGCCTACAATGTAGAGACAGGCACAATTCAAAACCCCTTTGCCGAGGGCGTGGTGGCCTTGCACGTGTTAGAGGGAGATGATGAAGAGCACGAGGAACCACCTACCATCGGGGGGGAGTCACCGTTCACGATATTCATGCGTGCAGTGCTGATCCTGGGCTTTATCGGGTGGGTTTTGGAAAGTGTCTTGGTGGGGCTGATCGTCGGCTTTCTGGTGCGCGTGCGCCGCGACCTGGTGCTACCGCCGCGAATTCCGTCTGCCTCCGGATAGAGGGACGCTTGTAAGTGCAACGGTGGCGTGAAGGGACGCGATCCAACGTGTGCCCACGGTGCAACGATAGATTGCGTAGGGGCACGACATGTCGTGCCCCTACGGTGAGAGCGAACAAGCTACGTGGGTCTCGAGCGTGCGCGTATTGACAGCGACAAGAGGACCGGACGCGGATGGACATTGGAACGGTTGATCTATGGGCCACGCACTACCGCAGTTGGCTCCATAGTGCGACGCTCGCGGCCAAGGTGGTGCTGGTCGTGGCGGTGCTATGCACCGTAATGCTCGCGGACCACTTTCTGTTGTTGCTCGCCACTTACGCGTTCGTGCTGGCCTTGCTCCTTACAACGCCCCTCCCGGTGGTGACGCTCAGCGCAACTTCGCTCTATACTGTGCTCTTCGTGGCCGTCTTTGCCGTCTCGCGCTGGGACGGGACGTGGTTGACGCCGCTCACGATCGTTGCCAAGGCTCCCACCATGGCGTTGGTTATCCTGCTGGTTGTCACGACCACGCCCTATCCGCGCATCTTCGCGCTCTTTAGTCGGTTTCTCCCCGCGCTTGTAGCCGAGAGTCTGCTGATGGCGTATCGAGCGATCTTCGTCCTGCTGGAACTCACCCGGCGCCTCCTGCTCACACTGCGTTTGCGGGGCGGTCTGGGCGGCGGTTCTCCGTGGCAACGGGTCAAGAACCTGAGCATCGGTTTAGGACTGGTCCTTGTGCACAGCATGGACTACCTGCAGCGCCTCTACATGGTCATGCGGCTGCGCGGGTATTCCGGTCACATGGTTGCCGCGCCCAGCAAGGAGACTCCTCCCCGTCAATCCGGCGGAAGCCGGAATCCACCTGTTCTTCTCTGGCGTAATGACGCGGCCTTGTTCGCCGTAGCGCTCGTCATTGTTGCGAGCGCGCTCATAGGACGCGCGAGCGGAGCTGCCTGGCCGATGTACGGTTTGGCAGTTGTGAGTTTGGTCGTTCTGGTTGGGGCTCAGCTCTACCGTATGACTCGCCGCGCTGCCGGTTAGGGCTGTACGAGGTATCATCGCGTATACTGGGTTCATATGTGCAGGTGCGGATAAGCGGGTGTGGAAAGGAATACAGTAGAGACTGAACCGAGACCCTGAAGTGGAATAGTGTGATCGGTGGAACCGAGCAAGGAACGAGGATCATGATGAGGTCAGGTGCGTCCGGCGTACTTTCTTTGTGTCTGCTGGTGATGGCGTTCTTGCTGAGTGGCTGTGCAGGTCAAGGCCCAAACCAGCAAGAACCCAATCTGATAGATGGGGAACCAGCGCCGCTCACAGTCGATGTACTGAAGAATGCCACGTATAACTCTGAGTTTGTGAAGGCGGGGCAGGCGCAGTTGCAAGACGGAATGTACGAGGAGAAGATCGATCCTGACTCCGCGAGCAAGGTCACTCTTGCGTTGAGCGAACACATCACTTTTGGCGATGTAAACGCCGATACGCTAGACGATGCTGCTGTCGTGCTGGTGGCAAGTGGGGGTGGCAGTGGCACGTTTTATACTCTGGCTATCGTCATCAATAGTGTCGGCAATCCGTTTCACTTTCACTCCGCCAATCTGGGGGACCGCATTCGTGTCGACTCAGTCGAGATAGAGGATGCCGTCATTACGGTGCGGATGCTGGCGCATGGTGAGGGAGATGCCATGTGTTGTCCCACGCAAGCGGAAGTGCGCCGGTATAATTTGGGTTTTGGCGTGCTCAGGTTGCTTGAACGTATTACGCCGGCAGGCAAACTGACGGAAGAGGCGCTGCGAAACGCCACCTATCAGCATGAGTTTCCCAAGGAAGGCCACGCGCAGTTGCAGGACGGTAAGTACGAAGAGGCAATTGAGGGTTCAGCGAGTAAGATTCACATCGCAATGATGGATATGGTCGCCTTCGGTGATCTAGATGGCGACGGCATATGGGATGCCGTGGTGGTGCTGGAGGCTAACGGCGGCGGCAGCGGCACGTTCCGTTCCCTGGAAGCCGTCATCAACGAGGACGGCGCGCCGGTGCACGTGGCCTCCGCTCTGCTGGGTGACCGCGTGCACCTTGAAGAGCTTACCATCGCAGATCGCTATATTAAGGTGCAAATGGTGACCCACGGGGAGGGCGACGGGATGTGTTGTCCGACGCTACGTGTGGTGCAACTGTATCAGTTGACAGAGGACGGTTTGGAATTGCGCCACGAGGAGGAGAGGGGCTCGACGAACGATTCCTCGTGAGCATTTGCGCTTGTTACCCCGCGATAGCTTGACTCAGGGCGTCGCTTGCGCAACGAGCAGTGCACTAAGCGCACCCGAGGCGAGAGGCACACGCCATCACATTGCAGGCAGATTAAATGCGGCGCGGCCCGGCAAAACGCCGGACCGCGCTGTTTGCGCTTAGGAGCTTGGGTCGAAAGACCGGCGCAGACCGCTCTGTTTTGGTGAGAGTGAAGTCGCCCCTACTTGAGTTGGACGGCTGCGAGCGCTTACTTGAACTCACCGCCCGCAATCTCTACCTGAGTGCTTCGGTCACAAGCGCTACTTGAGTTCGACGACCGCGAACGCTACTTGAGCTCGGCGGTGGCCCCCGCCTCTTCCAGCTTGCCCTTAACCTCTTCGGCCTCTTCCTTGGTGACGGCTTCTTTAATGGGGTTCGGCGCTGCCTCAACGGCGGCCTTGGCCTCGCGCAGACCAAGTCCGGTGATCTCGCGCACCGCTTTGATAACCTGGATCTTCTTGTCGCCAATCTCAGTAAGCACGACGTCGAAGGAGTCCTTCTCTTCCTCAGCCGCAGCGCCATCGCCATCAGCCGGTCCTGCCACTACCGCGACGGCGGCGGCGGCGGATACGCCGAATTTCTCTTCCAACGCCTTCACAAGTTCCGAAACCTCAAGCAGCGTCATGTTTTCGATCGCCGCAATAATGTCCTCAGTCGAAATCGTCTGTGCCATTGTCTACTTTCCTCTTTCTTAGGTGCTTGTCTTGGGATGCCCGGGTTTGGGGCAGCCCGAACGGCTGTTGCCGAATCTAAATTGGTCGCCCGGCGAGAAAGCAGAGCCGCTTCTATTGGATTCGCACGATGCCGCGGCTCTGTCATTTTGGAGGTGAATCAGGGGTGCGCTCCTAGTTTGAGATGCGCCCTGAGACAGAAACCCTAAACAGTCATCTCTCGTTGTACCTCCTTCAAGGTATGCATTGGTTCGTCCGAATGTTTGAAACGATGAGAATAGCAACGGCGCGCAGAGCAGTGCTCAAGCGCCAACGGAAGAGCAAGAATGCTTCCGCTGCAGAAACTGAAATTGGATATCTCATCTTTCCGGTCACGTACTTTATCCTGAGTGTTGACCACAATCCGGTTCTCTAGGTATTCACTTAGTTGGGTGCATCAGGTTGTTGTGAATAAACATACCCCGGGAGCAACTCTTGCGGCTCGAACAGCTTGGTGACGGTTACAAAGTGAATCCCACGGTTCTTTAGCGCCACAATAATCGCCGGTACCGCGTCCACGGTAGTCTCATGAATGTCATGGGCCAGGATTATCGCCCCGGGCGGCGAATCGATGATTCTCGCAGCCACGATCTCCGCATCGCGATCCCTCCAGTCCAATGGATCGATGCTCCAGAATATGAAGGGCACACCTGACACTTCCAGGACACGGTCATCGTATCCGCCATACGGGGGACGAAGATGCCGCGACGGTTCGCCGATGATCCGGGTGATGATCTCGTCCGTCTGCTGAAGCTGCTGCCGAATCTGCTCATCGGATAGATCGGTCAGAAGGGGGTGGTCCCAGGTATGACTGCCGATCTCATGTCCTTCCTGAAACGTGCGGTATACGGTTTCAGATTGAATGCGGGCCCTACTCCCCAGGATGAAGAACGTTGCCCGGACATTGTGCTCTTTGAGCATATCCAGCAAGCCCTCAGTGAAGACTGAAGGGCCATCATCGAAGGTGAGCGCCACGCAAGGGACCTCATAGCAGTTGATCTCATCCTGTGCCGGCGAACCTGCTTGTGCCGCTGCCGGCGCATCTTGCGTCGTCTCTGCTTCGGCTTGCTCCGAAGCCTTGGCACTCCTCTCAGGTTGAGGTGTTGCCGCCTCTAGTTGAACGCCCAAAAGATCCCGAATTTCCGGCTTGAGCAGATTGGCGATGGCAGTCACAGGCAGTTCGACTTCCACCACGCCATCTACACCTGGCGCTACCTGATACTTGTCAAACCTGACCAGAATCGTGCCATTCTCCTGGAATAGGATATTGTCGAAATTCTCTGCGGTTGGCGCCGTGCCGTTCTCTATCCACTGCAATACCCACTCTAACGCCTCCTTGCGGGCAGCGTCAGAATCAAATTCCAGCTCAGCTATCCGGCTGCGGGCGCGTTCTCTTAGCGCCTCCCTGGTCAGGGTGGAAAGTCGCTCCAGGTACCCGTCATCGACAAAGAGATCGAGCATAGATAACTCGGCGCCATTGCGGCGATCGAAGATATACCCGACAACGTACGCGTTGCCCGTACCGCCGGTATGTATCGACCGCACTACGTCGAAGAAGATTATGTTTTCGTTGGCGACGGCAACGTCGAAGTGTTGACGATAGTGGGTGATAAAGGTGGCCGCCTCTTTCCCCGTCTCTTTCTTGTACTCCTGATAGGACTCTTCAGTCTCGGCTGCGATGGTCCGATACTTGTCAATGAATTCCTGCGAAACTGCTTCCATCCGCGCGTTGATCGTGTCCTGCTCCGTTACAGGATAGGAGATGTGGAGCAGCGAACGGCCTTCATTCTCAATCTCCTCAAGCGTAAAGACGAAGACATTTTCATACTTTGACGCGTCAAACGCAGTGGAAATGACGGGTGTTTCCTTGACCATAGGCAAAGCGGTAGCCGGAGCTTTGCTCTCACCCGCCGGGCCTTCAGCAGTCTGGCAGGCGGCCAGCGTCAACGAGAACATAAGCAACAGACCAAAGCACCAGAAACTCTTGCTTCTCACTTGGTTCTCTCCTCAGGGAGCGCATAGGAAAGCGATGCCCGCGCAGACCGATTCAGCATCCGGCAAGACATGGCAGCGTAGTTCCATACTTGCGACCTCTGCGGCAATGCCGGGGTCTGCGCCATTGCCGAAGTCTGCGGCTTAGCCGAAGTCTGCGGCAATTTCCTGTATTCCATACTCAAACTGCGATACCGTCCTTTCTATGAGAACGCGCGCTCCACATACCAAGCGGCGTGGCAGCGCCGCTAACGTGTATTGCCGGGACGGATGCCGTGCCGGCGGCGAAAGTAACAAAACGCCGGGTGCAAGGCTGGTCCCGCATTGCGCCCTACGCGGAATCCGCTTGTTGTAGCTGATCGGCGCGTGCTTGCAGCACGTATGCCAGGCTGCGCGCGACGCCATTCAGTACGCTTACCAACTGCGTTGCGGGGGCTTGCATGCTCCCCAGCAACTTGGCGAGCAACTCCTCGCGAGACGGCAGCGCGGCCAGTGCCGCAACCCCATCCGGCCCAATGGCCTTTCCGCTCATAAGCCCGCCGCGCACCTCGAGCGCATTCACACGCTTGGCGAAGTCCGTTACCGCCTTTGCCACGGTGACCATGTCACCGTCAGAGAATGCAATGCCGCTCGGGCCATCGAGCAGTGTGGCGAGATCTCCCTGATCTTCCCGTTCCGCAGCCAGCCGCAGGAGCGTGTTCTTTGCTACCTTGAACTGGCCGCCAGCGGCCCTGAGTTCCCTGCGGAGCGTTTGCATCTGCCCTACTGTGAGGCCTCGGAAATCGGTGACAATGACCAAATCCGTGCCGCGCAGCCGCTCGCGCAATTCCTCGATGATTACAGCCTTTTCCTCACGAGTTCCCAAAACGCGTTTCCTCCTGCCTAGAATCAAAAAACCTTGGCGTTGACCAAGGCTTACTTGCAGCCACTGCGTCGCGGTCATGCCGCATTCTATTGAGCGGCCGCGCTTAGACGCAGAACCTGCAATGATGCCTCGATAGGCTTACCTCGCAAACCGAGGATTATACTCCCATACCTGGAGTGCCTACAGTCAACGGCTCTTGAATTATCTCCGGTGCTTCCGCACACGTAGCACCCAGCATAGCAAATCCCGCGCCTCACGTGCAAGCCCGCGGCAACTGCCCGCGACGAAGAATAGTGCGCTCGGCGAAATGAAAGATGGCTGTGGGCAGAATACCCACAGCCATCCCTACGCTGCTATTTCTCACCCCTGCACAGAGCAAGGCTTGCCAGGCAAGGTCGAGAGCAAGCGCTATTCGATATTCACAACGATGTCAACTGCCACCTCGTTTCGCCGCACGAGGAAAGGCGCCACGGTGTCCAACATATCGCCTGCCTCGTCACCGGCAAACGCGGCTACAACCGTGGTCAGATTTTGCAGGGTCTCTTCGTCCCCCAAGAAGACGGTCATAGCATGCACGTCGTCAAGGTAGATATCAAGGCCTTGCGGCACTAGCTTGATGGTAATCATGGCTAGTCCGGCTTCCTTCAAGCCTCCCACGGTATCTGCCGGAAGCATGCCGCCCATGCTCAGGTTCAAGCCGATGGCTTCGAGCAGAGGCGCGGCATTTTCCAGAATGACAACGTCAGGTACAAGCAGATTGCCGTTGGCATCCAGGACCGTGCCGATCAGAAGCGGGTACTGTGGATCTGTAGCATCGGGTACGTCAGGCGGCTGCGACGTTTCGCCGGTGAACATTTCAATGGCCGCCGCGCCATCCGCCGTGGGAAAATTCACCCCGACCGTGCCAATCATCGCCAGCGCGAGGGGTACGGCAAGATCAGGCACTGCCACGTCATAGCCGAGCCCTTTGACTAGCGCAATAATTTTATCCAATGCGGCCTGATCATAGTTCACGGAAATGCGCAAAGCGAAGCCGCCATTTACGTAAACGTCGATATCGCCGCCCGGCCCCTTAATGAGTTGGATGTGTTGAAGATTGGCCGCTCGCAGCGATTCGATGGCTGAGGCCGATAGGACTTCACCGATACCGAGCTGGTTTAGTTCACCTTCGGAAAGAGCAAGGTTGAACTGCTGTCCGGCAAGGTTTACGCCAACCTCTATGCCACTGATGCCGCCGTTCTCGCCGAACTGTACGGCTGCCTGGGGCAAGCCATACACTTCGATTGAATTTTCAGCGCGCTCAGGCGGTGCACCGGGCCCAGAAACAGGCTCGGCGGTCGTTAAACGCGCTGGTGCGAATGGTGTGGAAAGCCCGTGGCTCACAAAGCCGGTTGAAACGATCAACAGCGAAGCCAACAGGCCCACTACTGCTCCGATGATCAGGCCGACAATGCCCACGGCCTGACCGGTTCCAGTACCTCCACCTAGTTGGTGCCCTGCCTTGTAGCCAAGCCCCGCGCCGAGATAGAGCAGTGAGAAGATCAAGCCAAAACTCACCAAGAACAGAATTGCTGCGAACTTAGTGAGTCCCCCACCGACCGCTACCAGCACAATCAGAGCGATGATGACAAGGACCAACCACAGAATTGGTACGGGCACCCACCAATGTCTCCAGGTGGTCATAGCCTTCCCTCTCTGTGCTTGCATGTATTCATGGTTTCGTGTCTAACAATCATGCAAAGTTTCTGTCTGTCTCTCTAAGCAATGAGGGATACCCTTGGGGCGCGTAGGGTATCCCTCATATCACCTGCGTACGACGGGGGAGCGTAGTGCTTTTCCTGATTTACAACACTACAGAAACCCCTTCTTACGGCAGGCTCACCGTCAGGTCAACGTCGATGCGGTCACGCAGATGCAAGTATGGCAGAACCATACTGGCTTGCGGTGCCAGCACACTGAGGATGCCGAGTGCATCGGCGCCGCCCAAGCGGACGTCAGCAAGCATCTCACCATTGCTGCCCAGCGAAAGGCCGTCATTGTTGATCTTGACGTTCAACTCGCTAATGCCATTGGCCGTCATGAGGGCAATGATGCTCGGAGCCAGGTCGGTACCAACCACACCAAGCTCGTCTACAGACATACCCAACACCGAAAGTTTGCCATCGGCATCGTAGCTGAGGCTCGCCTTGGCCATCAGCACGACCTCTTGCTGTTCGGTCCCCACGTAGCCGGAAGGTGCGCCTTCTTCACGTACCGGAATGGTCGACTCACCAATCGTCAGCACCACGTCGCCACCGGAAGCAATCACCACGGGAACAAGCACGTCCTTCAAGGGGATAGCAAAGCCGGTGAAACCTTCCACCAGATTGAGTACCCGCTCGTAGTTCGCCTGATCCTCACCGAGGCTTATGCCAATGGTGTACGCGCCGTTGACGTAGATGTCGATCATGCCGTCAGCGCCCTTCATGATCTGAAGATGCTCGACACCGGCGCCCGTAAGCATTCCGGTCGTTGCGGCATCAAGGCCAAGCGCCGGCACAGGAATACCGAACGCGCCCAGCGCGGCTAGGTCTTTCGCTGAAATACTCACCGGCGTAGCCGAGCCGCCAATGAATACGCTAGTCGTTACCGACTGCAGCGAACCATCGTCACCAAGGGCGATGGTAATACGAGGCGGCACGATCACAACTTCCATCTGCGATGCAGAGGCGCTGGACTGTGCCGCTGAAGCTATGCGCACTGGCAGCGTTACCGCTAACAGCGCGACAATTACCGCAATCACGAGAGCGACCTGGACAAGGGAATTGTACAGGATCGACCTGTCTAGTGACTGGGTAGGGTATCTGG